>JABTVC010000009.1 GCA_015075005.1 Planctomycetia bacterium | reverse complement strand
TCCTCTACGGTCACGATCAGACTATGTAAATGGTATTGGGCGCATAGCTATATGAGTTGAGGACACGCCCGGGTTGACTGACGAAGAACTTTCGCTGACCTTCCTCAGCAAAGCGAAACAATTCATCCGCGAAAATAGCAAACATCCTTCTTCCTCTTACTTTGCACTGACGGAGCCGCATGTGCCATAGAATTATCCATTTAAGTCGCAAAGGCTTTGTGGTTGTAAGGTTTGTTTATCATAAAACGCTCTATCAGTTTGTGCCAAATGCTATTGAGAAAGCCCCTTCGGTTAAACCTAAAAAAGAATTCATCCAGGTATCCGTTCATGAACTTATCTGAACAATGATGATGAATCCCACGAAGCCATCCTTTTAAATTCATGATTAAGATATGTAACTCCGGAAAACTTTTGCCTCCTTTAGACGGCTTTTGCTTTATTTCAAATTCATTTTCCAACGGCCAGTAACCACGCCATACGTCTGTTCGCACCTTAGCATTATCGCTGTCTATGTGCTTGTCAAAGAAGGGCTTCAGGGATGCTGCACTTGCATCTTCTATTATTTGTGCATAACCCCGCCCCATATGTTCCTTGCTTATCTTTTCTACGGCCACAACTACTAATTTCTTATCCCCCTTTGTTCTTCCCCGTTTATCTTCTTCAGGACCTCCTATCATTAATTCATCCACTTCTACGTTGCCTTCAAGAAGATATTGACCACTGCTTTTCATCGCTTCCTGTGCCTTTCTTTTAAATAGCCAGGCCGATTTTTGATTAATCGAAAATTCACGGGACAGTTCAACAGTCGACATCCCTTTTTTTCTCACTGCTATTCTAAATGCCATGCCGAATGCCTTTAGCAACGGTATTTTCAGCTTATGAAAAATCGTATTTGCGGTTACCGACTCATCATATCCACAATATTGGCAACGCAAATGAAACTGCGTTTTACCCTTATAACTTTTAACACTACCGCAATCCCTGCATTTATACCCTTGTTGCCATTTCATATCAAATAAGTACTGCCGGCAGTCATCTTCTGTCCGAAAGCTTTTATTGAACTGTTCAATTGATATCCCTTTAAACATACCAAATAATTTAGTTGCAAAAATACTAAATAATTTGGTATTTATACATTCCCTATCTTTGGTTTACGCCCTAAATGGATAATTCTATAAAATAAAACTGTTGGCAGTATGCCAGTAGCTTTTCCTTGTATTTGACCATTCCCACGCTTTCGATTTCTTTACTCCAAGTTTTATCAGGCTGGTAAATTTGGTCTTTATTCGTTTCCATTGTTTCCAAATAACCATTCGTAGCCGCCTGCGATACCATTCATCAGTCTGTTGCATCAGCTCTTTCATATCTGCCAGATTAAAGTATTGAACCCACCCCTTTATGTATTGGGATAAGGCTTCTTTCCGTCTCTCGTTGCCCCATCCGTTGCTTCTTGAGGTCAGCTCTTTGATTTTAGCTTTCATCTTCGCAACGCTTTTGGGATGAACCCGTAGTCTGCCCTCTCCTTTCGTCTTATAGAAAGAATATCCTAAGAATTTTATCTCACGATAGCTCACTGTTTGGCTCTTTTCTCGATTGACCTTTAAGTACAAGCATTTTTCTATGAACTCCGTAACGCTTCGCATTACTCGTTCACTACTGCGTTTGCTCTTGCAGAAGATTAGAAAATCATCCGCATAGCGGACAAACTGATGTCCTCTCCTTTCTAATTCCTTATCCAATTCATTAAGCATTATATTACTCAATAATGGACTTAGTGGACCGCCCTGTGGAACGCCCTCTTTGCTCGGATTTACTACTCCACCCACTTGAACTCCTGCATTCAGATAACGATGTATCAATGACAATACTCTGCCGTCTTTTACAGTTCGGGAAAGTATTTCTATCAGTCGGCTATGGTTTACCGTATCAAAGAACTTTTCTAAGTCCATATCTACCGCGTAATGATAGCCTTCCGTTATCATTTCCTTACTTCGCTCTAATGCCTGATGTGCATTGCGTTTAGGTCGAAAACCGTAACTGCTGTCCGAGAATTGAGGTTCGTAGAGTTTACTAAGTTCCTGGAAAATTGCCTGTTGGATTACTCTGTCCACTACCGTGGGAATACCCAACATGCGTTTCTTTCCTCCCTCCTTTGGTATCTCTACTCTGCGTACCGGATTTGGACGGTACTTCCCTTGTAGAATACTAACTATTAGCCGATGTTTGTGGTTTCGTAAATAGTCGCCTAATTCTTCGACTTCCATTTTATCGATTCCACCCGCTCCCTTGTTTTTCTTTACGGCTAAATATGCCTTATTCAAGTTCTGCGGTGATAGTATCATCTCTAACAGTCCATATCCTTTCCCTTCTGTATTGTCAATGCTTTCTGTTTCAGTTATCCAAATAAAGGTCTGCCCTCCCACATAGCCATCGGATGCCGTCCTATTCTTCTGTAGGCAGGTCTTTGATTTTACAAGGTTTTTCTGCTTTCTTCCCACTATTCGGTAACTTTCATTGAACATACATTTACTAAAGTTCTGCCCTTCCCAAAGCCTATCATTGCTTTGGTACTATGGCTTCTGCTGACTTCTCACGACTACTGTTGTCCGTATTTCTTACTCTGTTTCCATACGTCCGTGAGACCTCCCGTGGTAAGATATCTAACTTTCATCCCATCTCTCCGCCACATCTACACCCCATCTTCCGTGTAATCTTTGGACTTTAGCTCGTTTGGCAGCCTTATCCAGACGGGTATGCCTAATGTGATTCGTATTCCTCGGAGCAGGACTTTGCCTACGGCTTCCTTCAGATTCCACCTCACGATGGACACCCTTGCCTTCAGCTAATGGTTGGCGATTACAAACCCCCATAGTGGACTTTCACCACCAAGTTGTTTACCATGCACGGCACACCAAAAAGAGAGCGGAGTTATCCGCCCTCTTTTTCACTACAACACCACCCTACCAAAAGTTTGTTCTAAGGCTGGGGCGCTGCCGGTTTGGATTTTGGGATGAGGTTGTGTCAATGGATTTTGTGCGCAGGCGTTTTTCAGGTAAGGGTTAACCAAGACATATTGATTTGTTAAACAAAGTAATTTAATATAAATTGTGGAAAATAGTATATGAAGATTTTGGTTGTAATGATATGACAAGTGAGTAAAACTACGCTGCATACTAAGTGCAAATTCACTATTAGGTCTATGGTTCAATATTGATCACTGTCCACTAACCACTTAATTACTATACTGGCTACATACTTTTTATCAGTCTGATAAATATCTTTAAGATTACGTTATACATACTATATTAACTTTGTGTCACTTCTTTACTAAAGTGAGAAATCTTTAAAGCAAATAGAATAAAACAGTAAATTTTCTCATAAGCAGTTGTTTTGTTTCATCATTTATAGGGGCTTGTTTATTTAGCACTAAATTTCGCTACACTTCCTACCCGCGTATAGTTGCCATACGATGTTCCTTCTTAACGATGCTCACCAAACCTTTTCACAATTTCCGGATGTGCCGCAGCAAGATCAGTTGTTTCGCCAATATCCTTTTTTATATTGAACAACATCCGTGGGCTTCGCTGGCGCTGCTGCACATTTAGCCTTACACCTTCCACTCGCCCATGCGCACCGCCAGTTGCCCGCCTTTTTTCCGGATACTTCAAATACAGGTACTGCGTTGCTTTTGTCCCTCGAGGGTTTCCCAGCAGTGTAGGCAGAAAAGAAATACTATCTGTTGCACCGCATCCTGACCGGTGAGTTTCAAGTGTAGCCATCAGGTCGTATTGCACAGAAATAAGGTCTGGAACGCCTGCTTATTTTCCTCGCCAGCGGGCTGGTGAGTTCTATTCCACCCTCAAATACATCCATCTTCAAAACCTCTTAACCCATTCACGCTATTAAAAATTGGAATTTATACCGCCATTAAAGTGGCGCTTAATATTATCGCTCGAAAAACATAATGAGTGTATTACTATCGAGGCCAAGCTTCTGTATCTCATCTATAATAATACCAACCTGCGCGTTGAAACAGATCATGCCCATAGGTTGAATAAGGATACTTCGTTGATGCGTAACCGTTTGTCCGTAATAATAGGGACGCGCTCATCAAATCCTACCCTTACATGTTCACATATTCAAGGCCTGCAGGGAGACATGGGATGGTATAGGGCATATATAAAAAGAACGGCTTTGTCTTTATGCTTTCTAAAATGCAATTGCTTTCCCGGTCATAAAATTCAGGGCGTAATCGCTGCCTTTATAGTAATCAAAATCCTGATCTGTTGCCGTTGCAGAGTCAAGTTTCCTGTGTACGCCAATGGGCGACTGTTTAGCGGCGATTTCCTGTCATTCTCCCAAAGATGGTAGGGTAATAGTTGTGCGCCTGCTTGGTCGAGATAACCATAATAATCGAACTCGCCTCAGCGAGAACCGATGATGTTCAAGTTGCCCCACTTTCTCCCATCATGCCGGTAATATATCCTGCTTTTCAACACGCCAGATGGCATATTCTCCGGCAGAGGTGCATCTGCCCGCCTCGACATTGTGAAACCCGCCCATTTACACCGTCATTGCCGCGTATAAACGAATGTCCGCTGTGGAGGCTGTCACAGCATACAGCGTGCCGGGGCAAAACCGGCGTGCTGGTATAGTTGGGTAAATTCTTATTCTTCTTTACCATACGGTCAAGGTTGGGGTTTTAATTTTTGCTACCGTAAGGACTGGTTTCCCCATAACCGAGACGCCGCATAGATATATATGATGTTGGGCAACCGCTGCTGAGCTGTTGCGTGTACCCCACAAACAAGGGCAAGGAACAGAAGCCAGCTTCTGCTGAAATATTTTAATTTTGAGCTATCCATATTTAAAGTTTGTATTCAGAGGAAAAAGATAATCATTCCCTGAAAACGATTTGTTGCCATCTCCAATGAACACCGGCGAAATAAATGGACCTGCTATGAAAAACAATTGTAGTAGTTGTAGCCACTGTTCTGCTAATGTGGTGGCGACTATTTGCGGGCACAGCAAACACTCGTCCCAATATTATTGTTTTCCTGTAGATGATATGGGCTGGCAGGATTGCCTTACCCTTCTGGACCCAGTAACGCCGTTGAATAAACGCCACACCCCCAATATGGAACGCCTGCAAAAGAAGGCATGAAGTTTACCACGCGCTGCGCCGGTTTGTACCTTCGCTACAGTATGGTTAGTGGAATGAATGTGGCGCATAATGGCATCACCAACTGACTTCGCTGGCAAAAAGATGACAATACCGATGCCGACGACGAACAATTGATGCCGCCAATCAAACATTAATGGATCTAAGCCTGATAGCAGGCGTATCAAGAACGTTTACGCCACCCCATTCCCGCAACTATTGAAACAGTCCGGGTATTTTACTATACATGTTGGCAAAGCTCACTGCCCCTTTATGGCACACACCGGGAGCAAGCCCTTATAATATGGGGTTCATTGTAAATATTTCCGGACATTCTGCCGGGCATCCCCAGAGTTATCTGAGCGAAGAACATTACGGTAATATGCCCATAAAGCCATCATATATAGCAGTGCCAGACCCGGAAGAATATTATGAAACAGGAACCTTTCTACGGAAGCAACACCTCGAAGCAAAAGCCTTGAAGTATCCTATCCAAAACACTGAAATATTTTTCTGAATATGGCCCAGTATGCTGTGCATACACCAATTATGGGTGACAAAATGATTTGTACAAAAATATCTTGACAATGGACTGATAGCGTTGAAGCTCGTTATGCCAGCCTGCTTGAAGGTATGGACAAAAGTCAAGACATCATGGACTTCTTAAAGCGAAGGGTGTAGAAAAATACCATTATTATTTTTATGAGCGATAACGCGGATCATCTTCACCACCACGGGTGGTACTATACCAAACCTTCCATTGAAAGCGGCAAGGATCGGTATATGAAGGCGGCATCCGCGAACCGATGATTGTGTAAACTGGAGCGTAAAGCCATCTTCCACACAAACCAATATGTCATCATTGAAGACTTTTTTTCCAACTATATTGAAATGGCAGGTGTGCGCCTACAAAACCGCAGCATATAGACGGCAAAGTTTTGTGCTCAGCTGAAAAATTCTGCACAAGGCGACAGTTCCCGCCTGCTGGTATGGTACTACCCCAATAAATGGCAAAACCAGGTACTCTGGGCATCAACTATTTCAGCGCTGCAAGAAAAGGCGATTGAAAACTTCCGTATATAGCCTGCGCACCGGCGTTGGCGAGAATTGTAACCTGAAAGATGATATAGTGAAACAAAACCTCGCGCCAAATATCCTGGAAATTAAAAAGAACTGGAAAAACTGCTGGGAACGACATTAAAACCTGAGGCGTTTGCTATTGACAATCAACGTATCAACCGGTACCGGGAGAATAAGACTATAAGCCGTTGTTACGCTATGCCCTTATTGCCAATAAATAAACAATGAACGATTTAATCCTCGCTTTACGGGCTTATAAATCCGATGTGGAAATCCACAAACATTCCGCATATCAAATTGTATTGTCAGAAGATGAGCCTTTTAATACGTTGGTTGCGAAAACAAAATCACCGAATATTTTTTGGCTTCGTCATTAAACCGCAATTGCATATCTTCGCCGGTGCAGTAACAGTAATTTGTTATTCTGAACATTGAGCCCATTCTACGTTAGTGTCAATTTATCATAAAAATTGAGAGAAAGAAGTCTGTTCATTTTACCTCCGACAGGAAATTTCCGATTTCTTCATAGTCATTGCGGCAAGCTTGATATTTGATTTCTTACATCGTCAGACCAATAGCTACCCGCTGGCGCCTGATGAAAGGGCAAGGCCTCATTGAGTATATCAATAAAAATTCAATTCGGCAAATTTACATTAGACGAACTCTCCTGAATGCCTGTTTATCTGCTTCTTCATATTTAGGGTTTTCTGTCTAAAAAACAAACAGGCAGTAGCATCTTCGGTACCTTCTATGGACGAGATTGAGATACGCTATATCTCAAACTCTGACCAGAATAGTAAAGCCTGACAGAGATTGCTTAATGAATCGATTTTAAGTGATTCTTCCCAAAATGACCGTATATGTATGAGATAACAATTTCACCTTCAAAGCTCAGGGCAGAAAAGTGATATAATCATAATTCTACCATAAGACCCGCGGTAACTTTTACGGCTCCTTAACACACAACTATATGAATAGGATATTAGTACTAATAAGCCTTCAGCGCCATAAAAAATAAAGCCAATCCTGAATCAACAAAAGGAAATGGACTTTGTAAGACAGTGGTATGAAGGCATTCCCTCGGAGAGTTTTTTATCACAGCCCAAAAACCGGAGCAATGCTAATTTTAAAAATACTGATGAAGTTAAAGCGAAATCTTTGATTGAAATTTTACCCTATTTCCGTTTATGGCCAAAAGAATACTACAATGTAGATAAGCATTTTTGATATTGGAAACCTGTGCTATGTTGAACGGACGAGAAGCGAATATTTCGTAGTTATGCCCGGACAGAGTGCGATCAGTGCATTCAATTTTTCGAAAATCGAAACACGTCCGCCAGTAACTCTCTACCTTACATTTCATAACTTCACGATATTTATTTCAATCCGGCAATTATGATGAAAGTATTTCATTCGGCTTTTGCTGTTTGTTTGCAGACAGCAATGCCCAAACCTAAAGACCCAATGTAATTGTTATCTGCGCAGATGATCTTGGCCATGGGGACCTTAGCGCTGCTATGGCGCCACTAACCCAAACGCCCAACGTAGACCAACTGGCGCAGGGAGGTATACCGTTTCACTAATGGGCATGCTACTTCATCCACCCGCACGCCTGAAAGCCGTTATGCGCTGATGACGGGCAATATCTCCGGCGTAAACAAGGCATCGGAATTTTGCCCGGTGATGCCGCGCCGATTATACCTACCGATCCTCCTGCCTTCCCCCTGTTTAAAAATCCGGTTATCAAACAGGTATTGTGGGTAAATGGCACCTTGACCGGGCGAGCAGGTAGAAAACTGGAACGGCGAAATCAAGCCCGGACCAATGAACAGGCTTTGATTACCTTTATCTTTCCTGCAACAGCAGACCGGGTACCTACCGTTTTCTCGGAGAACCACCACGTAATAGCCCTCGACGGGTCAGACCCCATTGAGGTAGACTACAAGGGAAAAGATAGGCAATGATCCTACCGGGCAAGCGAACACCCTGAGCTGCTGAAGCCGCAATCC
>JABTVC010000008.1 GCA_015075005.1 Planctomycetia bacterium | reverse complement strand
CAAGCACCTTATTCTCTGAAACGAGTGCCGCCGCCGTGTATTGTGCTATCATGAATCCTGAGTTGAGACCGGCATCTTTTATGAGAAATGCAGGCAAACCACTCAACTGAGGATTTATCAGCCGTTCTGCACGCCTCTCAGAGATATTTGCTATCTCTGATAAGGCAATGGCTAGAAAATCTAGCGTCATTGCCACGGGTTGTCCATGGAAGTTTCCTCCTGATATAATCTGGTCTGTCTCAGGAAAAATCAAAGGATTATCAGTCGCCGCATTCATCTCAATTTCTATAACCCTCCTTGCATAAGGTTGCCCAATCTTCTTTTAACCGTATTTACCACATCATCAATAGACGAGTATTTTTGAGGAAACTCCAGTCTGGGTTTCTCAATAACTATGGTATCAATCCCTTCGTTGAGCGCCGCATGAATCTTTTCAAGTACTCCTCCCACCTCACCGCTGTCTTTGGTCACCATAGTAGTAATACGGTACTGTCTGAACATAGCCCGGTTTAACTCTTCTGAAAATGGGCCATGCATGGCAATGATGCGTGCGGGAGGAATCCCCATATCCATACATAAAGAAATATGCTCAGGCACGGGGAGGATACGCACATACAATTCCTTTTCGTTTTTCAAGGGGATAAATTTAACAACGCTTGATATGCCAGTCGTCAGAAATATCTTTTTCCCAAGCGTCCTGGACTCATCTACTGCCTCAGCCATATTCTTTACGTTGTGGATTAAAGAATGTCTTGGAATCTCTATCTCCTGTCTTTCAAAACGGATATACCGGATATTGGTTTTTTTACAGGCATCCATTGCATGCTGAGACACTTCTATCGCATATGGGTGAGTAGCATCCACCATGGTATCTATCCCCTTTTCTTTTATGAGCCGGAAAAACCCATGTACATCCAAACGACCTTGCAGACAAACGGTTTCCAGGCCTAGTTGTTCAAACATCTTTTTGCCATAATCCGTTGCAACAGTCGTCAATAGACTCAACCCTTCTGCGTGGAGTCTTCTAACAATCTCTTTACCTTCTTCTGTGCCCGACAGTACGAGAATCATGATCGTATAGTTTGCCCTGTAAAAACTTCTCTTTTTGTAACACTTTATTTTTTTGAAAAATTCATAGGGGACATAAAAACCAAGGTAACCCCGTTAGGGGCGGTCTGTTCGTAACACAATAAAATTCAATAGGGAAATAGCTCCGTAGTAGAGGTCTGTATACGAGTGACAGGGAGACAGGTCGCTCCTGACGGAGCTCATATGTGCTATGGTGTCCTATCTTACTACAAACAGGCTGCTCCTACGGAGCTTATCGGTGATACGTTTTTCAAAAGACTAAAGTGTTACAATAATTTTAGATTTGTGATTTGTGATTTTTTGATTTAATCTGAAGTCACAAATGGTAAATCTCAATTCCTTGCCAATAGTATAATAAAGAAATAGAAACCTTGAGCTATTATAGTCTCTATAGATCATTATTATGTATTCTACCCAATATAGTTTTTCCCGCAACCACCTTTTCACCCACCTTGACCATTACCTCAAATCTAACCGATTGTGGAACAAAGACCTCCACCCGTGAGCCAAACTTTATCATACCAAACCGCTGCCCTTGTTCAAAGATATCTCCTACCTTGCAGGCGCATACGATGCGTTTGGCGATCTTGCCTGCAATCTGTTTTACTGCAATCCTTGTACTCCTTCCCATAATAGACAAACCCATCAGATTGTTTTCATTACTGCTGAAACATTCATCGTCCCTGGCATCCAGGAATTTACCTTTTGTGTGTTTTATAAACTCAACACGCCCATGTACCGGTACCCGGTTCACATGTACATTCAGCACAGACATAAAGATACTGACCTTGGTCGTGTCACATTTCAAGTAATTATCTTCAAAGACCGGTACGATATGAGATACCGTCCCATCCGCAGGGGCAATGATGAGCCCGGCATCTTGTGGTGTGGACCTATTAGGATCTCGGAAAAAATTAAACAAAAAAGCCAGAAAAAATATTGGGATAGGAACAATCCAGGGGATTAGTAAAATGGAAAATCCCATTCCAGCAATGCAAGGAATGCCTAAGATAATTAACTCTCTGATTCCATATTTAGTCAGTGGGATACGCATAAAATTATTTTCCTTTTATTTTAACAACTCATCACAATCAGAGTTATGGCAACTGTCGAAACTGAGCCAATCCAGAAGTTCTTCACGGTCAGCATGTGCCAAAAGGCCGCCAATGGTATAAATAGAAGCATTCACGGCAATCTCTTCACCAAATATCCTCACCTTTTTAGCTCCTTCTATAATCCTGCGACCTAAAGTACCATCGGCCTGAAATCCCATACATACAACACTGCATTCAGAGCGCCACAGGTTATGCTTCAGGTGGTGCCGAATGCGACTTGCCTCACACATGCCACTGGCAGAGATAATTACTGTATGACGTTGAATCTTATTTATTTCCATTGATTCTTCGACTGACTCCTGTATGTGGGCTGAATCCAACAATACGACACCACACAAGTCAACCGTTGCGCGAGTAGCAAGTATCTTACCGTCAAAACCGTTCTTGATAAGTTTTGGAACAAGACTGGATATAATAACAGGATCCGGTGACGGTTCTGATTGCACCAAAGAATTCAATCTTCATGCTTATAATTTACAATTTAACGATTCATGAGTAAAGGAGAAAAGTATTTCGTTGTATTTGCCGCCAGAATCTAGTAAATATTACGAAACTATTGAGTAAAACTCACATATTTCAGGAAGAAACGTAGTGGATATACATGAAAAATAAAGGCCGCCAGGCAACGATTATTCTGATTATTTGCAATACCTTTCTGTTCGCTATCAAGATCAGTGCCGGTATCATGTCAAACAGTCTGGCCATTATTTCGGATGCCATTAACTCCCTTACCGATACTATTTCTTCAATAATTATCTTTATTGCAGTAAGGACCTCATCAAAACAGGCAGATGAGGGACATCCTTTCGGTCACCATAGGGCAGAGCCGATAGCAGGTTTGATAGTGGCAATTTTGGCAGGTATTTTAGGATTTGAAATCCTGCACATGTCTGTTTTTAAGCTCATGGAGCCTCATGTACATAAGATTGGTATTCCTGCAATTATAACACTTCTGATATCGATAGGCATGAAATTAATCATGTCTAATTACTTTAAAAAGGTAAGCATCAAAATCAACAGCCCTGCCTTACTGGCAAGCTCTATCGACAGCAGAAACGATGTCTGCATATCGGCTACTGCTCTTGTCGGGGTTGGTTGTGGACTCTTCGGATATGCGCAAATGGACGATATTGCAGCGACGCTTATTAGTTTTTGGATTATTTATTCAGGCTATAAGATCGGCGTTCAAAATATCGATTACCTTATGGGCAGACAACCAGAAACAAGTATCATGGAGGAGATAAAAAGGGAGGCATGTGCCGTTGCAGGTGTTGTGGGAATTCACGACGTCCGTGCGCATTATGTAGGCAATTACATCCATGTTGAAATCCATATATCACTAGATCAGGGTTTAACGTTAACAAAGGCACATACTATCGGGAAAAACGTTCAACGTGCGGTAGAATCGCTGGAAAGTATCCATAAGGCCTTTGTTCATATCGATCCTACCGAGATGACCCACGATTGTAAGGTTTCTACGCCATGAAAAATATTATTGTGCCCGCGCAAAGGTGCTACCTTTGGAAACGAGAAAGGAATGTTTTTGCTATCATGCAGATAACCTCCTTTACCGTAACAACAATTAGTCCGAAATTTCCCTGTTCATAAACATGACACCACATTATTTTGTTCCAAATAACTATGTTATCCTATAACCATATCATTGGTAATGCATGGTCTTTAAGGAATAAATATATAAGCCATGCCAGCACAAACGTGTACCGGCTGGTAAATTCTTACGGAGATGCCCTACCTGAGGTAACCATAGACGTCTACGATAAAAATATCCTTCTGCAATATTTTAAATCGTATGATAATACCATAAAGGAAGGTATTTGCCGTTCCCTTAATGAAACATTCCTGCCAGAAACCATTACTGAAAAAATACGATTGAAGGGCAAAGATATTCAAACGCACTCAATTTCAGGCACAGCTATTCCTAAGGATTTTGTAGTACGTGAAAACGGTATAAAATTCAATGCATCTTTTTGTGAAGGTGGCGGAACGGGACTATTTCTCGATCAGCGGGATAACAGGAAGAAGGTGCAGACCCTGGCCAAAGGTAAGGAAATATTAAATTGTTTTTGCTATACCTCCTCCTTTTCAATTTATGCAAGCCTTGGGGGAGCAGTCCGGACGACCAATGTGGACTTGTCTAAGAAGGCAATCGAATGGAGCAAAAAGAATTTCCTGTTAAATCAGCTTGACACCTCACAACACGAGTTCATCACAGGAGATGTATGGGATTGGGTCAAAAGATTTCAAAAAAAAGACCGGACGTTCGATATGATCATTATCGATCCCCCGAGTTTTTCAACAAGTAAAACAGCCATATTTACCGTAGAAAAGGACATTCCACAGTTAATCGGACAGGGACTCAATCTCCTCCGTAAGGACGGGATTCTCGCCTTTTCCACGAACATAGCAAAAATAAACTTCTCGAAATTCTTCCAGGTATTACCTAAGGTAAAATACTTCACACAAAAGCACTACAAGCTTATCGATGTTTCATCACAAGGTTTAGACTTTCCCGTCGATGGAATACATCTCATAGAACCCTATTTAAAGTTCGTCATGTTGACTTGCTAAAGCCTGGTTCTATAAATTTTTGCGCCGCTTTGTCAATAAATACCCTATAAATACCGTTATTCCAAATACAACAAATACCCCGATAATGCCGGCATACTGTTTGTTGAATCTCTGTTTTATGTTGGGTAGTGTGTAATCTGGCATAGGAGCTTTCAGTACGGGCAGGAAATCATCTTTTTTTAAAAATCCCATCGTATCTTTCGCGACTTTTTCAAGACCATCAGGCATCTCAGATATAAAAGGCATGATAAGGAAGATAAGCCCGATTATGAAAGATAAACCAAAGATGATAAACAATATGATATTATTTTTTGATACCTTCATAAAAGCAGTAATGCTCCACTATATTTTTTGCAAGTGTAACAAATCTGGCCTTACCCGTAAAAGCAGACTTAGTGTCGCCACGGTAATGAGTCCTTCACCAACACCAATAACTACGTGAATACCGGCCATTGCGGGTACAACAATCTTCAAAGGCACCGTGCCTGACATACCTAATTCGAATGCACAACAGACTGCTGACAGTGCAATTGAGCACCATGCCGCTGTAAAACCACCAATAAACATGCCTTTTTTGTTCCGAACGAGCAACCGGATCGCCGTGTTTACATAGTATCCGAAAAATCCCCCCATAATCCCCATGTTGAAGATATTTGCCCCTAAAGCGGAAAGTCCGCCGTCCTGGAAAACGAGACATTGGACGGTAAGTACCGTGGTCATGATGAGCACGGCAGCCCAGGGACCAAGCAAAATGGCAATCAGAGTTGCACCCATAAAGTGGCCACTCGTCCCTCCGCCTACGGGAAAATTAAACAACTGTGCGGCAAAGACAAAGGCCGCCATAACACCAAAGAGCGGGATGTGTTTCTCTGATATTTTTTTGTTTGCCTTTCGTACGGCAACGGTAACAAACGCGCTGGAAATACAGCCCATTCCAACCCACATCTTTGTGTCCAGGAATCCGTCGGGGATATGCATGCAATCACTTTTTTTTAAAAGGAAAACACCTTTCTGGCAAAAAACAACATAATTACAAGAACGTATATAGCAAAATAGAACAACAGATACAACAAAAACTTTCATATAGGTTTGATAGCTTAATTACAAAGACTGTGAAATACTTGCAATATAATCCTTATGTGAAAGTAACAGAGGGTTCAATATTATTTTTCACTTTGCTGACTGAGAAACAATATGAAATCAGTAAATAATTTACTGTCAAAACTAACTTCCATCTCATCTTTCATAATTTTTAATGCTGAAAATGGTTTTCGTGCATCAGCGTATGGCCTTCTGGTAGTTAAGGCATCATACACATCAAGAATACTTGCTATCTTACCGAATTTATGGATATCGTCACTCTTTAATCCACCAGGATAACCTTTTCCGTTACATTTTTCATGATGTTGTCTCAAGGGGAGAAGAGATACGCCATCAAAACCGTCTACCTGCGTAAGTATATTGGCACCCAATTCTACATGCATTTTGACCCTCATATATTCTTTTTCGTTCAGCTTTCCCTTTTTATTAATTATTTCAGATTCAATCTGGGTTTTACCAATATCGTGTAACAACAATCCCGTCCCAAGCAAATGTAATTCATCGTATTTAAGACCCAAATACCTCGAAAATAATAAACCTAATACAGCCACATTCACCGAGTGCGTATACGTATAGTAATCAAATGAAAGTATGTTTATCATTGCCCCTGTGGCGCTTTTATTATTTACAATCATATCTATCGTAGTACCTACCCAATTCTTAGCGCGTTTCACCTGTTTACCTGAACGAGGATCAGCAAAAATATCCATCATGATGTTCTTAGCAACATGGTACACCAACTGTGCTTTATCTGAAATATTTATTTTGCTATCATTAATAATATTCTTAAAGCAGGATTCTACATACTTTAAATATTTATCTTGATCTTCCTTATGTATAAACAACCTCTCTATCTTGTGATTCTGTAACTCATTAATTTTCTCCGAACTAATCGTTTTTGTTCCATTGCAATATAATATATATTTTATTTCACCCTGTGCGCAATTAGGTAAATAAAGATCACACCCTACAATGGTATCCACCCAAATCGTATCCAATAATACCGGTATATAATCATCTGATATATTCATTTTTGTTTATGCCTCTATATCAATTATATTCCCACATTGATTTTCTTCGGGAGGCAGTTTATCGTGCTCTTTTTGTTCTGTTCCTTGCAAGCCAGCGGTTGTTTCCTGGTCTGTGTCTATAACCTGTTTCTCTTGCGTTTTTTCGTCTTTTTTGCCCTTCTTATTTTTACCGAAATCATAGGAGGCATCGTGCTTTCTCTCATTAACAACGTGCTTTACAGAAACACATCGAAATGACTGATCTCCTTGTATCCGTTCAATTTCTTCCATGATACACCTCTTTGTATAACACTTTACAGTATTTAACAAGTATTCAGCGACGTCTTACTCATTTTGACCCGAAGTATGAACAAAGCCTTATGGTGTAGTTGCGATATTCTTGATTCTGAGATACCCATTAATTCGCTTATTTCTCTTAACATGAGATCCTCGTAGTAATATAGCGTAATTACTAACCTTTCCCTTTTCGGTAGTTCTGAAATGGCATTTGCCAATAAAGCCTTTTCTTCTTTAGTTTCTAGATCACGTAAAGGATCATGAATTTTGGGGTCTCTGATTTCCTGACGTCTATTTCCTTCTGTTGTATTTTCTGATTTTTGATAGAACTCCTCCAATGAAATAAACGCACCGGCGCTGATATCTGTCAGTAATTTTTCCCATTCTTCCGGATTCATTTTTAGTGCCGCTGCAATCTCTTCCGAACACGGCGGTCTGTTCAGCTTTTGTTCCAATGAAATGCAGGTATCTCTCACTATCGTTGCCTTATCTCGCATGGAACGTGGCAACCAATCCTGCGATCGCAAATAATCTAAAATTGCCCCACGGATACGAGAAATGGCATATGTCCCAAACTTTGTATTATTCTTCGGATCATACTTCTCCGCTGATTCTATCAGACCAAGAATACCGTATTCTATGAGGTCTTCCTTGTCAACAAACGAAGGCAAATACACCATAATTTTACCTACCACATACTTAACCAACGAAATGTTATCAGTAATTAATTTATCACGTTTCGTTATATTTTCATTTGTATAAGCCATCTTAACTGTATTTGATTTACCCATTTTCCTTTTCCTTCACATAAAATACTTTATTTATTGTTTCGATCTATTGCATGATCGACTTCCTGATTAGCCGAGCAATCCGTTTTACTGAGTTCTGCAGGTGTTACCGTTTTTGCCACACCTGCAATATACTTAATAAATATATGGCTCAAAACACCAACGACACTTACAATAACAATACTTCTAAAAGCCAGGATCGGAAGGGAGACATCTGACAGCAACCCCAGAATACAAGAAAACAAAAACACAATCACCATAAGGTATATACGTGCACCAGCTAACATATTCTCCATCTCAAATACCTCTATCGCTTAAATATGATTGTCTAAAGAGTCAAGCATTTGAATTTACCGTGTTTGAATATCTTTCATTAACAATTCTTCTTAAATAACCCTCAATTCCTAAAGCAAGCGTTTCGTCATCATTTTTCAAAAATGAAGAAGCAATGTTACTCAGACAGCTGGTTGCTATCGTATTGGGATATTCTTTTACAAAGGACTTTTGAAGCCGCGCAGCAATGGGCACGT
>JABTVC010000007.1 GCA_015075005.1 Planctomycetia bacterium | reverse complement strand
GGAGAATCTTCTCGGGAAAAGGGTCGACTATTCAGCGCGTTCGGTTGTCGTGGTTGGTCCAGAGTTAAAATTGCATCAGTGTGGATTGCCAAAGAAAATAGCGTTGGAGTTGTTCCAGCCCTTTATCATAAGAAGATTAAAGGAATTAGGCCTTGCAGATACGATTAAGAGCGCAAAGAAAATGTTGGGGCGCAAAGACAATGAGGTTTGGGATATCCTCGATGAGGTAGTCAAGAGGCATCCGGTATTGCTCAATAGGGCACCAACGTTACATAGAATGGGGATTCAGGCATTTGAACCTATCCTTGTTGAGGGAAATGCCATTAAGTTGCACCCATTAGTTTGTCGCGGCTTCAATGCGGATTTTGATGGCGATCAAATGGCCGTACATCTCCCGCTTTCGACCGAAGCGCAAATTGAAGCAGTTACTTTAATGTTATCTACAAATAATATTTTCTCTCCGGCTTCAGGAGAACCAATTATAACGCCAACTCAGGATATCGTTTTGGGTTGCTCGTACCTCACAACGAGCTTGCAAGATAGTCCGGAAGTGAAACCTAAAATTTTTAGCGGAACTGAAGAGGTTGTATATGCTTTGGCACTAAAAAAGATTCATTTACATACAAAAATAGAGTTAAGGATAAGACAAACGAAAGTTATTAAGGACAAGCTTGGTACGGAGGTATCTAAAAAAGGATTATGTACAACGACCGCGGGGCGAGTTGTTTTTAACAATATATTGCCCGAAGGAATGCCTTTTTATAATTATACATTGGATTTGAAAGGTATTAGCCGGATAATACAAGATTGTTATAAACTTCTTGGGAGAGCAAAGACTATAGATTTATTAGATGATATAAAAGAGATAGGTTTTAAGGAATGTACAAAGGCAGGGCTTTCCTTTGCGGTGACAGATATAAAAATGCCAGCAAAGAAACAGGAAATTATAGACAAAACACAGGAAGAGATAGAGAAAATTCAGAAATTGTTCCGAAAAGGTATAATAACGGAAGGAGAGCGTTATAACCAGATTATAGACGCCTGGACGTACGCAGGGGAAAAAGTGGCAGAGGAGATGTTGGGGGAACTTAAGAACGACATAAGAAACGGAAAGCCTTACTTGAACCCTGTATACTTGATGTCATCGTCTGGCGCAAGGGGTAGTTCCCAACAGCTAAGGCAGCTGGCCGGTATGCGCGGTTTGATGGCAAAACCTTCTGGAAAGATTATTGAAGCACCAATTAAAGCTAATTTTCGAGAAGGTCTGGGCGTTCTCGAATATTTCAGTTCTACACATGGCGCCAGAAAAGGTTTGGCTGATACCGCTTTGAAAACTGCTGATTCTGGATATTTAACCAGGAAACTGGCTGATGTTGCTCAAAATGTAGTTATAACTGCTCAAGATTGCGGAACTACGAATGGAATTACCAAGTGTGTGATTTATCGTGGAGAAAAAGTTGAGATATCCTTGAGCAAGATTATTACGGGCAGGGTGGCGAGGAATAATATCGTGGACTTGGTAAAGGATGAGGTTATTGTAAGAGAAAATGAACTGATAACAGATGAAAAAGGGAAAAGAATAGAAGCTTTGGGGTATGAGAAAATCAAAGTACGGTCTCCGTTGACCTGTGAAATGTCATTAGGTCTTTGCGCTAAATGTTATGGAATGGATTTATCAAGAGGACAATTTATAGAAGAAGGTATGGCCGTAGGGATTATTGCGGCGCAATCCATTGGTGAACCAGGGACACAGCTTACCATGAAAACATTCCATATTGGTGGTACTGCAACTCGTTCTGTGGAAGAGTCTGAGATAAAGGCAAAACGCGGTGGAGTTATAAAGTATAATAATTTGACTGTAGTAAAAAACGCACAGGGTAAAAATGTTGCCATAAGTGCGAACGGGGAAATTTCGCTTATTGATTCCAAAGGGAGACAAATTGATAAGCATGCCATAGTCCTGGGAGCAGAAGTGTTGGTTCTGGAAAATGAAGCTGTAGTTGTTCACCAGGTGTTGTCGAGGTGGGACCCTCACATGATTCCAATATTAACAGAAATGGCAGGGAATATTCGTTTTGAAGATATTGTTATCGGTAAGACCATGAGGCAGGAATCTGATGTTTCTACAGGGGTCAAGCGGAAAGTTATCATGGAGCACAAAGGAGACCTGCATCCACAAATTGTTATAGAAGACGAGAAGGGTAAAATCTTGGGATTATATCCAATTCCTGAAAAGGCGCATGTTGAAGTAGAAGAGGGAGAAAGTGTTACTGCCGGTACCTTGCTTGCGAAAACACCAAGAGAAATATCGAGAACGGAAGATATCACTGGTGGTCTACCAAGAGTCGCAGAAATTCTTGAGGCAAGAAAACCTAAGGACCCAGCAGTGATGAGTGAAATCGATGGTATTGTAGAGGTGGGTGAAAAGCGAAGAGGAAAGCGCACAATATTGGTCAAAAGTGATACAGGGATGGAAATAGAACACCTTGTTCCCAGGGGTAAACATTTAAAAATACATAGAGGTGATTATATTAAAGCTGGTAGTCCGTTGGTGGATGGACCTCTCATTTTGCAGGATATATTAAGAATAAGTGGTGAAGAAGAATTGCAAACATATATGTTAAAAGAGGTTCAAAATGTCTATCGTTCTCAGAACGTACCAATTGATGACAAGCATATTGAGATTATTATAGGTCAGATGCTCAGAAAGGTAAAAGTTGATGACGTCGGCGATACAAGTTTGTTACCTGGGCAAATTGTAGATAAGTTTAAATTTAAAGAGGAAAATAAAAAAATAATAGAAAAAGGTGGTAAACAAGCGACAGCAAAACCAATGCTGAGTGGAATAACGAAGGCATCTTTACAGTCTGATAGCTTTATATCGGCCGCTTCATTTCAGGAGACAACAAAAGTCCTGACCAGGGCTGCTCTGGAGGGCAAGGTGGATGGTCTGGTTGGGTTAAAAGAGAATGTTATACTTGGGCATCTCGTGCCTGCAGGAACGGGTTATAAATCTTATTGCTCGCTTTACGCAGTGCCAACAGGGGAATTTCCTCAAAAAAGAATGGATAAACTGGAAGATAAGGAACTTGTGACGTCAAATTAGTGATAGGAGGGATAGAAATGCCAACGATAAATCAATTAATTAAAAGAGGCAGAGAGAAAGCTGTAAATAAAAGCAAGAGTCGCGACTTGGAAAAATGTTCCCATAAGAAAGGGGTTTGCCTTCAGGTGATGACGCGAACGCCAAAAAAACCTAATTCTGCACTCAGAAAGGTAGCTAGGATTCGGTTATCTAACGGGAGGGAAGTAACTGCTTATATCCCTGGTGAAGGTCATAATTTACAGGAGCATTCTATTGTATTGGTGAGGGGAGGGCGTGTACGAGACCTCCCTGGAATTAAATATCATATCGTCCGCGGAACGTTAGATTGTGCAGGTGTCGATGGCAGAAGGCGTTCTCGCTCAAAATACGGGGCAAAGACACCTAAGTAGGTTTTAACGAAGGAGAATGTGGTTTATGGCGCTTGCATATAGGAGCACAGAAGTATATCTGCAACCAGATGTAAAGTATAATAGTAAAATGGTCTCGAAATTTATCAATAGCCTTATGCGAAAAGGGAAAAAAAGTACCGCCGAAAAGGTATTTTACGACGCGATGGGGATGATTGAAAAAAAGATAACTGATGCTGAACCTTTGGAAATATTTGAAACCGCGGTAAATAATGTCAAGCCGCTGGTAGAGGTTCGGTCAAAGCGTGTTGGGGGTGCTACATATCAGGTGCCCGTGGAGGTCCCGAAGAAGCGGCAGTCAGCATTGGCCCTTCGGTGGATAATAAATGCAGCGAAAGGTAAAAAGGGACGTCCTATGTTTCAAAGGCTCGCAGATGAACTGGTGGACGCGTACAAAAAACAAGGAATTGCAATAACACAACGGGAAAATACTCACAAGATGGCTGAAGCCAATAAGGCATTTGCTCATTTTGCATGGTCAAAATTTTAGTATTTAGCACAGGAAGTTTAATTTATGAATATTGAAAAAATGAGAAATTTTGGCATCGCTGCACACATTGATGCTGGCAAGACAACGACATCTGAGCGCATTCTCTATTATACGGGAAAATCATATAAGATGGGTGAGGTTCATGATGGTACTGCGGTGATGGATTGGATGGAAGAAGAACAAAAGCGTGGAATCACCATTACTGCGGCAGCAACAACGTGCGCCTGGAATGATTACCAGTTTAATCTGATTGATACGCCTGGCCATGTGGATTTTACTATAGAGGTAGAAAGATCACTTCGGGTGTTAGACGGAGCAATATGTGTATTCTGCGGCGTCGGTGGTGTTGAGGCGCAATCCGAAACAGTGTGGCGTCAGGCCGATAGATATGGCGTTCCTAGAATATGTTTCGTGAATAAGATGGACCGAATAGGTGTGGATTTTATGAAGGTTGTTGGTGAAATTAACGAACGATTGGGAATAAAGGCGATTCCTATTCAGCTACCTCTTGGTAGAGAACAAGGATTTAAAGGAGTTATAGATCTTGTTACTATGAGGGCTATGGTATATTCAGACGACGTTGATAAGTTGGGGGTGAATTTCTCGGTGGACGAAATTCCTGATGAATATAAAAAAGAAGCCGAAAAACAGCGGGAAAAAATGATTGAAGCACTTGCAGAACAAGTAGATTTTTTAACCGAAAAATTTTTAAATGGTGAGAAAATAACGAATGACGAGTTAAAAAAAGCCATTCGTGAAGGTACGATAAATCTGAAACTTGTGCCTGTAATGTGTGGCTCTGCATTTAAGAAAAAAGGAATTCAGCCTCTTCTTGATGCCGTATGTGATTACTTGCCATCTCCGCTTGACAGAAAAAAAATTGTGGGTACGAATCCTTATACAGATGAGGAAGTATCGCGGAAAACAGTTCCGGATGAGCGTTTTAGCGCACTTGATTTTAAAAATGCATCTGATAAGCATGGCGACCTGACATTTATAAGGGTTTATTCCGGGAAAATAACTTCAGGTACAAGGGTAATAAATTCAGGCAAAGACAAAAAAGAATTAATCAGTCGCATTTACAAAATGCACGCTAACTCCAGGGAGCAAGTTGATGAACTATCCTGCGGTGAGATAGGAGCAGTAATTGGTCTGAAGTACACAGTGACCGGAGATTCTTTGAGTGATCCAGATCACCCTATAGTTCTTGAAAAGATGGAATTCCCGGATACGGTAATTTCGATGGCAATAGAGCCAAAGACAGACGCAGAAAAAGAAAAACTCGGAGTTGCCTTAGCAAAATTAGCAAAAGAAGACCCCACATTCAAAGTTCGTTTGGACAGCGAGACCGGTCAGATGATTATCTCCGGTATGGGTGAGTTACATTTGGAAGTAATTAAAAATAGGATGTTGAGTGAGTACAAAGTGGATGCGAACGTAGGAGCTCCGAAGGTATCTTACAGAGAAACAATAGGTAAAAAGGTCGAGGTTGAAGGTAAATTTATACAACAGACAGGTGGCCATGGTCAATTCGGGCATGTATGGATTACCCTGGAACCATTCAAGGGGGATGAACCTGTGACCTTTGTTGACGCCATTAAAGGTGGGAAGATCCCCAAACAGTTCATAAGATCTGTAGAAAAAGGGATTAGAGAGACTGCAACAACTGGTGTGGCAGGTGGATACACGCTCATAGACATAAAAGTTACATTAACGGATGGTTCGACCCATCCGGTAGATTCTTCTGATTTGGCTTTTTATACCGCAGCGAGTATTGCACTAAGAAAAGGTGTAGAACTGGCAAAGTCAATTTTGCTGGAGCCAATAATGTCTTTAGAAATCGTTGTTCCAGAGCAGTATATGGGCGATGTAATCAGCGAAATCCATAGCAGAAGGGCAAATATCCTTGAAATGGGTACACGAGGTGGGCTCAGGATTATTAAGGGCGATGTACCACTTGCGGAAATGTTTGGCTATTCAACAGTGTTGCGGTCAATAACACAGGGGAGAGGTACATTTACCATGGAGCCCTTAGAATACAGACCTGCACCGGCAAAGGCATTCAGTAGTGTTGCATAGTGTAACTTCAAAATAATTGGAGGTTTAACCGATGGGTAAAGAGGTATTTAAGCGGACGAAGCCGCATGTGAATGTAGGTACGATAGGGCATGTAGATCACGGGAAGACGACGTTAACATCGGTGATCACGCATGTATTAGCAAAGCAGGGGTTGGCCAAGGAGAGGGCGTACGACACGATAGACAAGGCGCCAGAGGAGCGTGAGCGGGGTATAACGATAGCGATATCGCATGTGGAGTATGAGACACAGAAGAGGCATTATGCGCATGTAGATTGTCCTGGTCATGCTGACTATGTGAAGAACATGATAACCGGGGCTGCGCAGATGGACGGGGCGATATTGGTGGTGAGTGCTCCGGATGGTCCGATGCCGCAGACGAGGGAGCATATCCTCTTGGCTAGGCAGGTTGGCGTGCCGGGGATAGTGGTGTTTATGAACAAGGTGGACATGCTTGAGGATCAGGAGTTGCTGGATTTGGTGGAGCTGGAGGTGCGGGAGTTGTTGAGCAAGTATAATTTCCCTGGTGATGAGATACCGGTGATAAGGGGCTCTGCGCTCAAGGCTAATGAATGTGGTTGTGGTGGTGCTTCGTGTGCGAATTGTGGGCCGATATTGAAGTTGATGGATGCAGTGGATACGTATCTGCCAGATCCTGTGAGGGAGATAGATAAGCCGTTCTTGATGTCGGTAGAAGATGTGTTTAGTATAAAGGGAAGAGGTACGGTAGCAACGGGGAGGGTGGAGCGAGGCAAGGTAAAGGTTGGAGATGAGGTGGATATCGTAGGTATCAGGCCGGATGTGAAGAAGTCCGTGGTGACAGGGGTAGAGATGTTTAATAAGACGCTGGATGAGGGTCAGGCTGGTGACAACCTGGGTGTGTTGCTGAGGGGAGTGGAAAAGGAGGATTTGGAGAGGGGACAGGTATTGGCGAAGCCTGGGAGTATAACACCCCATAAGAAGTATGAGGCTGAGGCGTATATATTGACGAAGGAGGAGGGTGGGAGGCACACGCCCTTTTTTAACGGCTATAGGCCGCAGTTTTACTTCAGGACTACGGATGTGACAGGGGTGGTAACATTGACAGGTGGTGCCGAGATGGTGATGCCTGGTGATAATGTAAAGGTAAATGTAGAGCTGCTGACGGCGGTGGCAATGGACGAAGGCCTGAGATTCGCAATTCGTGAAGGCGGGAAGACCGTTGGTGCTGGGGTAGTTACAAAAATTATTGAATAAATATCATTTTGGTATTGACTTTGATTGCCGGTGTGATAAAATAGACCGTTTTTGCGATTTAGTTTGGATGTTTTAAATATTGGAGTGTTATGGTGTTGGATCAGAAAATAAGAATACGAATGGAGGCTTACGATCATAGGATATTGGATCAGTCGGCTCTGGAAGTTGTAGAGACTGCGAAGCGTACCGGAGCGAAGGTGTTTGGTCCCGTTCCTTTGCCTACCCGCATTGAAAGATATACTGTGCTTAGGTCACCGCATGTTGATAAAAAAGCCAGAGAGCAGTTTGAGATAAGAACCCATAAGAGGCTGATAGATATTTTCGAGCCTACAGCAAAAACCATGGATGCCCTGAATAGGATAAATATGCCTGCCGGTATAGAGATTAAGATAAAAGCATAAACTTGAGTGTTCAAATTTTATAAGGTTGAGGTGGGAGAGGGATGTTAAATAGCTTTCTTGGAAAAAAATTAGGAATGACGCAGATATATTCGGAAAATGGGAAATTGCTGCCGGTAACTCTGATTCAGGCTGGTCCATGCAGCGTAATGCAGATAAAAACAAAAGAAAACGATGGTTACTCTTCGGTTCAGCTGGGATTCGATGATAAGAAAATAAAGAATGCAGGAAAACCAGAAATTGGACACGCTGGTAAGGCTTCTTTGACACCAAAAAGATTTGTGCGGGAAGTAAAATCGGAGTCTGGTGCAGAAGTAAAATTGGGGCAAAATATTACTGTAGATATATTTAATGATGTTAAAGTAATACATGTAATTGGCGTAACAAAAGGAAAGGGTTATGCTGGGGTAATGAAGAGGTGGAATTTTAAAGGTGGTCTTAATACGCATGGTTCTACGCGACATAGACGCGGTGGTTCCATCAGCTCAAATACTGATCCTGGGCGTGTATATCGAGGAAAGAAGATGTCGGGGAGATTGGGTGGTGAGCGTGTTACCGTAAAAAATATTGATGTGGTTAAAATAGATCGGGACAGAAATTTGTTATTTGTTCGAGGGGCCGTTCCTGGTCATAAGGGTAGTTATCTGATATTAAATAAAGTAATGCTAAAAAAAGATAGGTAGACAAAAATATGGATATGCCGGTATACAGCAAAAAAGGGGAAAAGATAGACAGTGTGCAGCTAGATGAGGAGAAGTTTTGTGGTCCAATTCGGACTACATTACTGCGAGATGCCTTATTGATGTATGAGGCAAATAAAAGACAGGGGACAGCATCTACGAAGACAAAGGCTGAAGTTGCAGGGGGTGGCAAGAAACCTTGGGCTCAAAAGCATACGGGGAGGGCTAGGGCAGGCAGTATTCGTTCGCCTCTTTGGAAGGGTGGCGGAGTTTCTTTTGGCCCTAAACCGAGAGATTACTCTTATGTAATACCCAAGAAAGCAAGAAAAATAGCTCTTTTTTCTGCATTGGCAGCGAGGGTGCGGGATGGCGAGTTAGTCGTAGTTGATGATTTGAATTTTGATGCTCCAAGGACAAAGGAAGTAGTAAAGACATTAAAAGCGCTAGGGATAACTGGTGGGAGTTGCCTGATAGTTATACCGAAGGCAGATGAAGTAGTTTGGAAATCTGCCAGGAATATTCCTTATGAAAAAGTAGCAACTTGCGCAGGTTTGAATGCTTATGAAGTCCTTAAGCCTAAAAAAATACTGATAACACGAGAAGCATTGGGTAATATAAGATAGGAGTTTCCACTTTATGAATAGTTACGATATAATTAAGAGGCCTTTGAGAACCGAAAAGAGCGTTGTTGATGCAGAAACAAATACATACCATTTTGAAGTTGATTTGAGGGCAAATAAAATTCAGATAAGGGAGGCAATAGAGAACTTCTTTCATGTTAAGGTTGATGATGTCAGATCAATGGTTAGAAAAGGCAAGAGCAAACGGGTTAAGTTCAGGCTTGGCAAAACAAAGGATTGGAAGAAGGCTATTATCACGTTAAAAGAAGGAAGTGTTATAGATCTTGGATATTAATAAATGAGCAAACAAGAGAAAAAGGAATAGGAATTAATGGGTATTATTTACTATAAACCGGTAACTGCCGGAAGAAGATTTGCGAGTGTATCTGACTTTTCAGAAATTACCAGGACGAAACCGGAAAAATCGTTATTGGAGCCTTTACGTAAGACTGGTGGTAGAAACACGGAAGGTAAAATAACGGCAGAGCATATAGGTGGCGGTAGTAGACGGCATTATAGAATTATCGATTTTAAACGAAAAAAAGATAACGTTCCTGCCAAAGTTGCAACTGTTGAATATGACCCTAATCGATCCGCGCGTATTGCTCTCTTACATTATGCAGATGGAGAGAAAAGATACATTCTTTCACCGGATAATATTCGTGTTGGCCAGATGGTAATATCTGGGGAGAAAGTTGATCCAGAAATAGGTAATTGTATGCCACTCAAAAGTATTCCGCTTGGGTTGGAAATCCATAATATTGAATTACGTGTTGGGCAAGGCGGGCAATTGGTTCGTTCTGCTGGTGGAACGGCAAAATTGATGGCTAAAGAGGGAAATTATGCTCACGTTGTTCTCCCTTCCGGTGAGGTAAGAAAAGTATTTAGCGGCTGTAGGGCGACTATAGGCAAACTCGGGAATTCTGATCATAGTAATATCAGACTTGGAAAAGCTGGTAGAAATCGGTGGAAAGGCAGAAGACCTCACGTGAGGGGTGTTGCGCAAAATCCTGTAGCTCATCCATTGGGTGGTGGTGAAGGAAGAAGTGGTGGAGGAAGACATCCCTGCTCAAGAACGGGTTTGTTGGCAAAAGGTGGAAAGACAAGAAAGAAAAAGTCTTTAAGTAGTAGGTTTATTATTCGTAGGCGAAGAATTGGTGCAAGGGGCAATTTGTAGTATTAAATTGTAAATCAGAACACGGGAGAAGCTATGAGCCGTTCAGTAAAAAAAGGACCATACGTTGATAGTAAACTGATGGAAAAAGTACAAAAGCAAAAAGATACTGGTATCAGTGAGCCAATAAAAACATGGTCGAGAAGTTGTACGATAGTACCAGATTTTGTATCTCACACCTTTATGATTCATAATGGGAAGATATTTCAGAAACTTTTTGTTACAGATGACATGGTAGGTCACAAGCTTGGTGAGTTTGCTCAAACACGCATTTTTCGGGCACATGGTGGCGTGAAAAAGAAGGAAACACCGCATGGCTAACAGGTAGTTATAGATAACTTTTAGATAGTTGTACTGAAAGGTCGTATGTCAATGGAATTTAAATCCAGTTGTAGATATGCCAGGATTTCACCACGGAAAGCAAGATATGTCATGGATCTTGTTCGTGGCAAATCGGTCAATGATGCTTTAAGAATTTTAAGATTAACCCATAAACGATCAACCTATATGATTGACAAAGTCATTAGGGCTGCAATAGCTGCGGCAAACGAAAATCTAGACGTTGATGTTGATTTGCTTTACTTATCGCAGGCACTTGTGGATGTTGGCCCCACCAGAAAATGGCAGCGTCCGAGACCTCGTGGTATGTCAGCGCGAATATTGAAACGTACAAGTCACATTACGGTTGTATTATCTGAAAAGTGTAAGAGTTCCGTTATCAAAGAAAAACGATAAATGAGGTGATGAATGGGTCAAAAGGTTTCCCCGATAAGTTTTAGATTAGGTATTACGCAAGGCTGGAAATCGCTCTGGTATGCAGATAAGAAGGATTTTGGTACATTGCTCGTTGAGGACCATAAGATACGTAAAATAATCAAGAAGAATTATGGTTTTGCCGGTATCCCGTTTATCGAGATTGAAAGAACACGGCAAGATGCAAAAATAACATTGCATACTGCGCGCCCAGGGTTAATTATAGGAAGAAAAGGTTCAGAGGTAGATAAACTAAAGGAAGAAATTAAAAAACTTTTAGAGAGAGAAGTTGTTATAAAAATAAAGGAGATTACCAAGCCTGAGCTATACGCACAACTTGTTGCTGAAAATATAGCCGAGCAATTGGAGAAACGCGCTGCCTTTAGGAGAGCTATGAAAAAAGCAATGGACTTGACGATCGATTCTGGTGCACTGGGGGTGAAGATGCAAGTTGCAGGTCGTTTGGG
>JABTVC010000006.1 GCA_015075005.1 Planctomycetia bacterium | reverse complement strand
AATTATTTGCCATAAACCCAGGGAAGGGAAACGATGGAAAATTGGTGAAGAAAAGGCACGTAAACTGGAAAAGAAAAAAAGGTTTATATTTGAAGAGGGAATTGTAAAGCTTAAGATTTATGATTTTGAAGACGAAGATTCTTTATCTGCACATCCAAATCTTCTTTTAGAACATGGTTCCTCTGATAGTGCTGCTAAAGAATTAAATAATGATATTTTTGGTATACCAGAATTTTTCTCAAATCCAAAACCAAAAGAGTTAATAATACATCTTATTAATTTTTCAACTACAAAAAATGATTTAACTTTGGATTTTTTTGCCGGTTCCGGCACAACAGCCCATGCAGTCATCAATCTCAACCGTGAAGATGGTGGAAAACGCAAATACATCCTCGTGGAAATGGGGCAATACTTCGACACGGTCTTAAAACCCCGTATTCAGAAAGTCGTGTATTCCAAAGACTGGAAGGACGGCAAGCCGGTATCAAGAGAAGGCATTAGCCACATGTTCAAATATATGAAGCTCGAAAGCTATGAGGATACCTTGGATAACCTTATTATCAAGCGTGACAAGAAACAACAAAAGGCGCTTACCTCCAGCAAGACAGCAAAAGAGGAGTACATGCTGGGTTACTGGCTTGATGTGGAAACACGGGAAAGTGACAGCCTCCTTAACATTGACAAATTTGAAGACCCTTTCAATTACACATTACAAATTCGCCATGATAGTGAACTGAAGACAACGAGGGTAGACCTTGTGGAAACCTTTAACTATCTGATTGGACTGTATGTGGAGCAGACAGAGGTCATTCGTGGATTCAAGGTAATTCGAGGTAGGTTGCGCACAGGAGAAAAAACGCTCGTGATCTGGCGAAATACAAAAGAAAAGTCTAATAAGGAATTGGATACATTTTTCCTAAAACAGAAATATAACACACAGGATTATGAATATGACAGGATATTCGTAAATGGTGACAACAACCTTGAAAATCTGAAGGTTGCGGAAGACAAGTGGAAGGTGTCGCTTATAGAAGAAGAGTTAAAAAAACGTATGTTTGATGTGAAGGACGTCTAACTTATTAAATCTGAAAAAATGAACATGAAACCATTTATTCCAAATTGTGGAATAACGTTTAGTGTTTAACTGGTGAAACACAATTTATTTTGCGTCTCATTTTTAGTTGTTTGTGAGACACAAATATGTTTGTGTATATTTGGTGAGACAAAAAGTATAACTATTTGTAACCTCTGACAGGTTCAAGTAGAGACGCATTGTAATACGTCTCTACAGCACTCCATGTTTTATATTGTCATAATTGTCTAAACATGCTTTGTCGTATAAATAATGCGGTCCCTGCAATGCCCATTTCCTCTGGTTCATAGCCAACCGATGGAAGGAAGCGCCAGAGGCACATTGCAGGATTTACCCGCTGATGATTAAAGTACCAAAGCCTGACTTCTTTGTCAAACTCATTTAAAATCTATTCTTAACGTTTCGAATTTCAATATTTTAGTTAACCATGAACAAACCCACCCCTGCCCTCCCAAGAGGA
Organism: Planctomycetia bacterium; assembly: GCA_015075005.1. Lineage (GTDB taxonomy): Bacteria > Planctomycetota > Brocadiia > Brocadiales > Brocadiaceae > Brocadia. The sequence goes on along the minus strand of JABTVC010000006.1, from coordinate 9,936 downwards.
ATTTGATAAGTCCCTCCTTGGGAGGGATTGAGGAGGTAAAATGAACGCGGAATTTCTGTCTGTTACAAGCCCAAACCTTGTAATGATTAGACAAAGACTCTTGCAATATATTTTATAAAACTATGGCCAAAAGACGACAAAACAGACAAAGGCAGACAACATTCAACTTCGAAATCCCTTGTCCTTTTCCAGTACATCCTGAAGCCTTTTGAAGCAGAACTCTCTTGGTGACTTGTGCAAAGAGCATGAAGGCATCCCAGTTGGAAGGGTTTGGCGAGGATAACGTGTCTCATTCCATAACCATCTGGTGAATAAACTTTTTGAAAGGCAGGCTCTGCCTAATGATATGCTTCTGGAATACGATCAAAATATCGTAAGCCACACACTGCGCATTTCCAGAAGACGCGAAGGGTTTCGCTGGAAATATTTCCAATATATGGCGCTCCTCTTTACGGAGATTTATCTGGATAAGTATTTCCAAAATCCCCAAAAATTTCTGGTTGAATTGAATAACTTTGTTACACAATTCAACAGGGATAAAGAACCAGGGGAACAGGTGGAATCATATACATCTGACGACCTTAACAAAATCGCCTTCTGGCAGGCAACAGGTTCCGGCAAGACGTTGATTATGCACGTCAATATACTCCAGTACCATTATTATCTGAAGAAGTATGGCAGACAGAATGAGGTGAACAGAACCATCCTTTTAACACCGAATGAAGGGCTTTCAGAGCAGCACAGAAGAGAATTCTTGTTATCAGGCATGGACGCAGAGCTTTTTAACAAAGACGCAATGGGACTCTTTCGCAGTAATGCCATTAGAATTATTGATGTGCACAAACTCAAGGAAGAATCAGGGAAAAGACAGTGGGTGTGGATTGTTTTGAGGGAAATAATCTGGTGCTTGTTGACGAGGGACACCGCGCTGGCGGAGAGGAGTGGATGGATAAGCGGAATCGACTGTGAACAGGGTTTTCCTTTGAGTATTCAGCTACCTTTGGCCAGGCAATGAAGGCATCGGGTAAAAAAGAAATGCTTCTGCAGTATGCGAAATGCATTGTTTGATTACTCATATAAATATTTTTACCGGGACGGGTATGGCAAGGAATATTCTATCTTAAACCTTGCGGAAGACCGCCATGAGGAGCAAAGGAACTCTATCTTACCGCATGCCTCCTGAGTTTTTACCACAACTTCTCATATATGAAGAACACGAGAGGGAATTTTCTCCGTTTTATTGGAAGAGCCGCTGTGGGTATTTGTAGGAAGGTAAGTAACTGCGGTTCGCACAGAAGAGAAAAGAAGGTATCTGATGTTGTCGATATTTTACTGTTTCTGAATGGTTTTCTGAAGAATACACAGCAATCGATTGAGTATATCGATAGACTTTACAGACACATCTCAACTCAACGACACCAGGGCAGAGACCTTTTGCCGGACGTTTTACCTATTTGATTGAAAAGGGATGAGCGCTCGATGCATACGCAGATGTTAGAAAGCTGGTGTTTAATTGTGGTACTACCGAGGCGCAGATGCATCTGGATAATCTAAAGGGTGTTCAGGGTGAAATTGGTTTAAGACTGGGAGATAACGAGTATTTTGGTGTTATTAACGTTGGCGATGATCGTGAGCTGATAAAGCTCTGTGAACAGAATGGTATTTCTGCATCGGATAAAGATTTTCTGACTCGCTTTTCACCAGCTCTCAAGAGGCATTCTCCGGTGAAAATACTTATCGGTCAAAAGAAATTTACCGAAGGATGGAACAGCTGGCGCGTAAGCACTATGGGGCTTATGAACATAGGCAGGTCAGAAGGGTCGAAATTATTCAATTGTTTGGAAGGAGTCCGGTTGAAGGGATACGAGCTGAGTTTAAAACGAAGCTCGTATATAAAACAACCAAAGTGCCAAAGCACATTGGAACCGTTGAGACGCTGAATGTTTTTGGGATTAAGGCTGATTATATGCGCCAATTTCGTGAATATTTAGAAGAGGAAGGTGAAGAAAGGATGATTACGAAGAGATTGGTCATCCCTGCAATTTCCAACCTTGGTACAAGAAAACTGAAATATCCACAACTGAAGGAAGGGTAGATTTCAAGAAGGATGGCGAAAGACCGACACTGGGGAGAACCTGATGAGTATTTACTTGAACGTCCCATAATCGTTGATTGGTATCCAAAATCGAAGCAATTCAGAGTCGTTTGGCACGATCTTCAGCAACAGCGACACTTCATGAAGGAAAGCTGGGAGATGAGCAACGTGCCTTTATTGATTATGAGAATGTCTATTTTGAATTGCAAAATATAAGAACGAGCGTGCCTATCATAATCTCAATATTAAAGGATATACTGCCCGTTTATTGGAACGGACGGATTGGTATGTTCTCTATATTCCGGAAGAAGAGCTTGTATTTCGTTCTTTTGAGCAGGTGCGTTTATGGCAGGAAATAGCAATAACACTACTAAAAAATATTGTGACCATTTTACCATGCAAAGAAGTTAGATTATGAAAAGACAAGATGGAGTATAGGTATCTTGATGAGGTCGAAGCAGCCTTAGAAGCACAAGGGAAAAAGGGTAATATCGTAGATGAATATACCTTCCTCGTTGAGAAGTCACGTGATGACATCATTGCCAAACTGAAAGAGCTAAAGCAAAGATAGGACGTCACGATTTCAGCGATTTTGAGTTTAGATCACTCCGTTCATTTCATTTGATCAGCATTTATACAAACCCCTGATTTACATAAAAGATAGTGAAATAAAGGTGATGCCAGTTGCATTGAATGAGGGTGAAAAATCAGTTTGTTATTGATTTAAAAGAACTATTTCGAGGGCAATACCGATCTATTTTCAGGATAAGAGTTATATTTGCTCCGGAACCTGGGCAAAGGTAGGGGTGTAGGTTTTTCAGGCACATAATTTTTATCCAGATTTTATTATGTGTTAGTGTTTTCTGGAAAGCAGTACGTAAGTTTTGTCGACCCGCACGGCATTCGCCATGCAAAAGGCATTGATGATCCAAAGATACGTTTTCACAAAGAGATAAAAACCTGGAAAAGCAAATTGGTGATCACGATACCATTTTGAATTCGTTTGTCGTTTCTGTTACTGAATTTAAGCAGATAAAGTGGTGGGAAAAACAATTGAAAAAGAAGAACTAGAGGCAAATCATGTGGTTTTTCAAAGTGAAAAGATTGGGTATATATTAAAAATATTTAGCCATTTACATTTTATAAATTTAAGTAGTGCTTTGTATATACAACAGTTCAGACAAATTTAAGCGGCAATAGCGCCGTAACTTCTCAGTCCTTGATAAACAGATTGTATTTTTGTAACAATTCCGTTTTTTGAAAATCCCAGCAACATGAAGGTTGCTGCTCTTTATAAAAGACAAGGCGTTTGATCGCATCAAACTCACCCCTAAATCCCTTTTTTCCAGAAAGGGCTCTTGCTCTCCTTCTAAAAAGAGAGGTCGGGGTGTGTCAAGGCAGCAAATGTTTCATCTCTTACCATACAAATAAAATGCATGGGAATTCCCTTTCAAAGCTAAGCTGTTACCATAAATTTAACTTGTGATTTGCGTATACCTTTCATTTGGTTTAAAATCGTCTCGGTAAGTTGGATGTGCCATATATCCCTCTTATTGTGGCATTTGTAAAATTCTCTCGCGAGGATCTATGATACTCCTCTTTTACTTTTCAATAAAAATGTTCGAACCATTGTTTATGATAACCTGATTTTAAAAACAACGAATCACTTGTCCAAAATGCCAGTAAATTCAAGGCCTGTACCTGGACTTCTCAGCTAATTTGGACAGCAGTGATCAATGCCCTACCGAAAAGGCAGGTTCCCCATTTGTCCGATAGGCAGGCGAAGCACGAAATTTGTGAGTCAGCATTTTGGCTAAAATATCAATATTTTCTTTGGAAAATACAGGAAAAAGTGTTCCCTATTGCTGCAACGATGCCTTGATAAATTCCCTGAATAAGGGATGGGGTCGGTGGGCTTCGACTTAAATTCCGATGAAACTGCACACAAACAAACCAGGGGTGATCCCTGAGTTCCATGATTTCTACGAATTGCTTGTCAGAGGTATATCCGCTAAAAAACCATGCCCCTGTCCACAAACAGCTCTATATAGCGATTATTAAATTCATACCTGTGCCGGTGCCGTTCTGAGATCTCCCTGCTTCCGTATGCCTTAAATGCCTTTGTACCTTCATGAAGGACACACGGTTGCGCCCCAAGCCTCATGGTCCCGCCTTTAGACGACACAGCGCGCTGCTCTTCAACAAGCTGATTACCGGATCAGGAGTATTGATGTCAAATTCCGTGCTGTTTGCACTCTTGAGATTGCATACATTCCGCGCAAATTCAATGGCGGCGCATTGCATTCCGAGGCAAATGCCAAAGAAGGGATCTTGTTTTCCCGTGCATACCGTATCGCTTCAATCTTACCCTCAACCCCGCGCACCCCAAATCCGCTGGGAACGAGAATCCCTCTTGCCCCTTCCAGATGTGCCCTTGCCCTGTTCTTTTCACGTCCTCAGATTCTACCTGCGCACCCGTACCAGGCGTTATCTCAATGCCCTATGAATCAGGGATTCGTAAATAGACTCAGGCTGACTGATGTGCAATATATTTACCGACGATCGCTATCTCGGTAGCCTGAGTTGGATTTTTCAATATCTCCAATATTGACAACCATCGATCGATAGTATTACCATTTGTTTTCAGTTCTAGTTTCTGTATGATAAACGTATCCAGGCCCTGATCGATAAGGATAAGCGGTATCTCATAAAGATAGGGCTTCACATCCCGTTCTTCAATAATTGCTTTTTATCCACATTACAAAAGGGACAATTTTTCTTTTACCTCAACGCCAAGGTGCTTTTCTGTCCTGCAAATAATAATGTCCGGCTGAATGCCTGCTCTGCCGCAGCATACCAACGCTATGCTGGGTCGGTTTTGTCTTAATCTCCTCTGCTGCACTCAAAAAGGGACGAGTAAGGTGAATGTAGAGCACGTTTTCGCCCCACCCTTTGGCCAAACTGCCTGATAGCCTCAAGGAACGGCTGGTTTTCAATATCACCCACAATACCGCCAATTTCGGATATAACAATATCCGTATCTGGCCCATCCAGCTTCTGGATACATTCGATGATTTCATTGGTAATATGGGGGATTACCTGCACGGTCTTTCCTAAATACTCACCTTTACGTTCTTTTGTGATAACAGAATAATAGATCGAACCCGTTGTAAAATTACAGTACCGGTTCGTTCTGCTATTGGTAAATCGTTCATAATGCCCTAAGTCCAGGTCTGTCTCCGCACCGTCGTCCGTTACATAAACCTCCCCATGTTCATAGGGACTCATCGTCCGGGATCGATATTCACATAGGGATCAAATTTTGCAGTCGTACCTTAAGTCCTCTGCTCTCCAGCAACAACCCAATGGATGCAGGTTGAGCCTTTACCGAGAGAAGAAACTACGCCACCTGTAACAAAGATATGTTTAGTCATGTTTGTATCTTTCCAAAAGCCATCAAGTCCTCCCGCGTGTCAATGCCTCGGAAGTGTATTTCGGTAATTGCCACTTTGATTTTGTAACCGTTGAAAGCGCCCTGAGCTGTTCCAGCTTTTCCGCGTGTTCTAAAACGGAAGAGGTGGAGTTTGAGTAGTGCAATAAAACTCTCTTTGTATGCATAAAGACCCAGATGCCTCAGAAAAATAATACCGGTTCACTGAGGGGTTCTCTATTATCACGCACATAAGGAATCTGCGAGCAGGAAAAGTAGAGTGCGTATCCGCAATTATCCCGTGCCAACCTTTACCACATTGGGATTGGATAATTCTTGCAGTATCACTTATCTTATGTGCAAGAGTTGCCATGACGGCGGTCTTTTCATCAGCCAGGGCATCAATAACCTGGTCGACCATATCCGCATTCATTTCCGGCTCATCCCCTGCACATTCACAACGATATCGGCGTCTAACCTTCCCGCGACCTCAGCAATCCGGTCTGTTCCTGAGGTATGCGATACGGAAGTCATCTCCACATCGCCAAAACCTTTCACAATATCATAGATAAGCCGGTTATCCGTTGCAACAATAACCCGGTGAATGCGTCGCGCCTGTTTTACGTTTGATAGACGTGCTCTATGATATATTTTCCGGTAACGGACTTGACTTCTAGCGGGATCAATTTACAAGGCAGCCGGGTCGACGCATATCTTGCAGGGATTATAACAACCGCCTTCATACGCTACATTCAATCATGGAATTCTTCAGCCTCAACTTCTTGCCGCCGAACGCGGAGTATAAAGAAAATCATGGCCATTCTGATACAATCACCTTTAGGAATTAAAGGTGGTAACCATTTCGCTCTTTGAAAACACCTGCAATGGGAATCTTCACAAAATATACCCACAGCGCGGGTGGTTTATCGTTCGACAGAGTTCACTACGAAGCCCCCGCACAATGCCCGCCCGTAGGCAGCCGACCACAAGGGATTTTGTCGTGAACTTCGTCGGACGGCCGGCGCTACCTTTTCAAAGAGCCAAATGGTTACAAAGTTTAATTCTATTGAACAAATCTTTCGCATTCAACCAATTTTGAAATATTTACCTGGATATTTCCAGCGAAATATCCAGAGCCTTTGCTGGAATGTGTAATGGCGCCAATAGAGATTCTGTCTACACCCGTTTGTGCCACAAGGTGTACACTTTCGAGGTTAATATTCCCGACGCCTCCGTAAGCGGTCGGCGTACACCCTCACTATAGTTCCATTCATTAACCATTCTCACCGCAGTATTTAACTGTTGGATGCTCATATTATCAAACAAAATTATATCAACCCCTGACTTGAGGGCATTTTATTTCTTCCGGCGTCCTTGTCTCTACCTCGATCAAAACACCTTTGTTTATCGTTTGCCGCAATATCGAGACAGCCTTTTCTATAATGCTGACATGGGAAGGAAGATCATAGGATAGTTTGTTTTCATGATATCCAGATGATTGTCTTTATGAGCACCATTTGGTCGTAGAGTCCCATTCGATGGTTAACTCCACCGCCCACGGTCACTGCATATTTTCCAAATATCGCCAGCCGGGGATTGTCTTTCTTGTATCTAAAACGGAAGCTTTTGAAGGTTTGACACGTTCAACAAACTGCGCAGTTAACGTCGCAATTCCTGAAAGCCTTTGCAGGAAATTTAAGGCAATCCGCTCACCAGAGAGTAATATCTTCGCACTGCCATGTATCGTGGCAATGGTCTCACCTTTATGAACAAAAATCCCGTCCTTTACCCATTGTTTAAAAAAACATTCTTGTCCTGTTTTGAAAAAATACTCAACAACCGGCAATCCGGCAATAATCCCATTTTCTTTAGCAATAAACGCCCCTTCAACAATCAGGTTTTCCGGAATAAGATTCTCGGTCGTAATATCCCCTGTAAAAATGTCTTCCTGAATGGCTAATTGAATAAGGTTGTCAATTTTCGCTGGCTCGAATATGTTTTGTAAGTACATAATAACTACCCGTCTTCCATTTTTGTCTTTGTCTGTCAACATCTCACGAATCACTCTTTACTCGTCATTATAGAATGTTTCGAAAAGAACTCAATACTATTTATTATTTTTCTTGACATCTAAATGATGATTGATAGCAATGGTTTTCACAGAATGAAGAAATAAACAAAAACATTACGATAAGGGCAAACCCTGAGTAATCAGGGGACGCAAAGCAAAGGGTCTTTGAGAGCACAGAGAAGTGAGTTCCTTAGACAACCTTACTGTACACAAAAAACAGCCTTACTGCCGAAGATGTTTCCATGTGGGCGAGATCAACCGTAATTTTGAAAGACAGAAACCGGTTACCATTTAACCCAGCTTTCGTAGAAAGCTGGGTTAAGCATACAGGGGAAAGGGGGAGAAATCTGCCAAAAAGGAGTTCTTCCAGCTCAATACTTTTAGAAGGGAGACCGTTGGGCAAAATAGACGCTCGACGACATCCCAGAGAAGGGAGGTTGGTTTAAACGGAGCTCGAAAGAGTTAACAACATAACATATAACATAGACTCTGCAGATAACAGTTTTTGCTCCCATGGCCTACACTTCGTCATATATGATGACGCTGGCTGCATTTTGATTGCCAAATTGAAAAGTCATGGTGGGCAATTGTTATGTAAAAGACACAGGTTATTTACACGGTATTTAACAAGAAAAAGGAGGTACTTGTCGTGGCTAAAGAATTAGTGAGAACCAAAAGACGGGGGCTTTTATTAGGCAGCTTACTTGCGGCTTCAGTATTTATGGCTGGTTGGTGCAAGCCTGCTGTGATCGGCTCCCAAGCTGTTAGGTTGCACCCACAGGAGACGTCAATGTGGTGTTGGGCTGCCAGTGGTGAAATGATAATGGATTTTATGGGCCATGATGTGAGCCAATGTGACCAAGCAAACAAAAGATTCGGCAGCACGGATTGCTGCAATAATCCCGTGCCGTCCACATGCTTCAATAGCGTTTGGCCGGAATTTGATAAGTATAACTTCGAATTTAAAACCACCTTCGGCACACCCTTAAGCTGGTATCAAGTAAAAGACCCGATTTACTGTAAAAAGAAACCATTTGCATTTTCCTGGCACTGGTCTGGCTGCGGAGGACATAGGATGGTTGTAATTGGTTATGTAACTATAGACGGGACAGATATGTAATCATCAACGATCCATGGCCACCAAACATTGGCGACCAACGCGTTATCACCTATACCGCGTATGTCAGTGGTTCAGGCGATAGTCATTGGAATGACTATTACGACATTACCTATAAATAAGGAGGAAAACAAATATGCGTCTCTTAATGGCACTACTCTTACCATGGTTAGTGATGATTGCGCATGCAAATGCTCAATCGGATAATAACGAATCACAGAAGGTAGCATCTGAGTCGATGGTGACACTCCGCAAATTGGTCAACGGGCAGAACTACAAAGCAATGGGCTTTGAATCACTCGACAAAGTGTCTGCTGTTGCCCTGGGGGAGCCTATTCGTGTTTTCCTCGTACAACTTGATCAGTTGCGTGAGTATAAACCGGGAAGCGACTCCAACAAACTACTCATAGACGCCGATAAAATTATTTATCCTTTCACAGCAAGAGAACAGATACGGTCTTCAGTTGTTGTAGAAAAAATTCAAGGGGCCTGGAATGCTACAAATTTTGGTGGTCCTCACCTGATTAAAATCCTTGCTAATATTCGAAGAAATGCCTCTGACTCCACGGGCATACCTGTTTCTTCTTATATTGCCGTCCAAGTACCGGCTTTGAATCTCTATTTTATTGGACACTGCACTGACAAAGAACTGATGCTGACACCCCTGCTTGATGATCCAAGCTTTGGGTTTAAAGCAGGCCGTACCATATCGGCAATCGACGTGTTCACCGCAATTCTTCCTTCCGTCAAGGAGCACAACGGATTGCCAAGATGAATTTCTGAAATGAAACTGTCTAAAGATGGATATTCACAAATTTTAAATGCCCCCATAATCTTCCTGTAAACAGTGGAGAGACAGGAGGAGACCAGGTATAAGTTACTGTAAACTCAATTAAATGATAAGGAATTTCGATCTTTTAAGTCCCCTCTGGAAAGAGGTAATATAGGGGTGTGTAAAATACTGAAATACACCCCCGGCCTATCGTTAGTGTCTGAACGAAAACATCCTTTTTTTGAAAAGCATCGGGGCAATTTTACACTTGCCAAAATCTTCTTTTGTAATAATTTAGCTTTTTAAAACCATTTTGCATGAATGGTATTTATTGCAGGGGCAGGTTTCAAACCTGCCCCTACACGGCATGGGAAACATGGTTATTGTTGGGAATTTTTCGAAAACCAAATGGTTACGAAATTACTTTTCACAAATTCGCGCTCATTCCGAG
>JABTVC010000005.1 GCA_015075005.1 Planctomycetia bacterium | reverse complement strand
TTAGAGATGAGGAAGCGGTGTTAAAAAAATTCCAAAATACGGAAGATGGGTATATTAAAGAAGTCTTACCCAGAAAGATTGAGCTCTATAAAAGGTACATTAAAGAAAAAGGGTTTTTTGTTGATATGAAACTGATATTTTTGACTTTATGGAAGATTGTGAGGAAGTAATTTGTGGTTCTTTCTCAGATTGAGTGAGTCGTCAGTTCGTTGACAATCGACAGTTCAAAGATACGGCGAGAACTTGGATGGAAACCGCCTTACACAATGGAGCAAGGGATGAAGGAAACGGGGGAATGGTTTAAACAGAGGGAAACTGGAGGAAGGTGACGGGAGAATGATTTGAAAAAAAGGAGAAGAGGTTGGGAAGGTGAGAGGTTGAGTGTGTTGAAGAGTTGGTTGAATTAGTTGCATTGGTTTGCTTGGTTGTGTGATTAAGTAAAGGGTTAGGAGTGCGGGGATGCTAAAAGGTGCAATTGCCTATGCCGACGAAGAAGAAGACTTCTTTTGGATAATGCTGGACAAGGCATCAAGATTAGCTAATATGATGTTCAGGGAATTTCAGTTTTTACCACAGAACACGGATTGAGGGGAAGAAGAGAGGTTGAGAGGTTAAGAAGATGGGAAGATATGGAAATATTGAAAAAACAAAGAGATGTGATAAAAGGAGGTACAAATGCCAACACGCCTTAAAGAAGATTTTGAAATTCCCGATAAATTAAAAAATATTTATCAGGAAATGGAAATTTCACCATTGGGAATATTAAAAAATTATGCGTTGAGTTTTGTTAATGGCAAAATTCAAAAGTACGATGCCGAAAAAAGTTATTTCGAAAAAAAACATGGACAGTCCCTTGAAGAATTGAGGCGAAAGATTGATGCCATGGAGAATGAAGAAAATTTTGAATGGGAAGATGATTTGAACGATTGGGAGTTTGCGGTTGAGAATCTAAAATACTGGAAGAGAAAGGCTGTAGAATTACAGGGTAAATGAATGAGTTACTGGAAAAATATAAGGCTATTATAGCAAAATATGAAATAGTAGCGTGGGATAGTGAACCTTCCTTTTATCGCCTTAAAGCGAACCTTCATTTTACTGATGATTCTCGCCTAATCATAAGAGATTACTTATTCTCCACGGGACGAAAATATTCTTTTCACTGGCAGGATGAGGATGGTAATTTACTAATCCGTTGGGACAATGCTAGACATTGGAAAGGGGTTAATACCTTTCCTCATCATAAACACGAAAAGAACAGCGTATTTGATTCTAAAGAAGTTACATTAGAAGACGTAATGGAACATATCTATAAATGGTTGTTGAGTTAGCTCCGCAAAGATAAGTTGAATGTAAACCACGGATAAACACAGATGGGCGAAAGTATTACTATTTGAGAATTGGGATTTAAGAGTTGTTATTTAAAATTAAGGCTCTTCAGGCAGAGTAGGTAAAATAAGCCATGGTACTGCAACGATAGCATAGAACAAGGAAAAGGTTTTATGAGCAAAAACTGTATGATAATTAAATGGAAAAAGACGACTGCTGGAATAACCTCAGTTTGCGGTTTTGTTCAGAGCAGAGAGGAAGGATATGGAGACTCAAATGCCCGCTGATATAAGACTTAGCGGACACAAAAACGGTATGCGGGTGTTGTGGAAGATTCATTGAGTCAATACGACAAGAAGAGCGTCAGGTACAGGATTTATCCTGTGGAGATGCACGGATTTACCATGGAAGTACGCAGCGAAGTATTATGTCGTGCGGAAAGGTGAAGCAGGAAAACTGGAATGGCTTATGACCAATCCTTTCACAGCTTGATTTGCCGTTCTGTGGGGCGGAGGTGCAGGACTATGACCGTAAGAGATGTGGCGAAGATTTCGAGCTGGACTGGGATACGGTGAAGACATTAGACAAAAGAACCATGAAAAGCAACTCGGGTATCCAACAGCACCTCGTGTAATTGGTATAGACAGAAATATCCATAAGAAGGGCATACCCCCATCGGATAGTGGTAAGCGATTTGGGCGTAAACCGATGGTTTTGGAGAAGAATAAGTCAAAAAAGTGATCTATTTTACCAGTGACCTGGTACCAAAAAAGCAAAAGCTACGGTTGGCAGTAATGGATATGTGGAAGGCATTTGAAAGTCAACAGTGAGAAGCGTTTCATAACATTCTTATGACAATTTCATATAACGAAAACATCTTGAAAGCGTTGAACGGAAGATGGAATATGCACGCTTTCAGGCAAAGAACGTTCCATATATCAAAGTCAAAATATACGCTTCTATCAACAGAGAACCTCACCCGATGAACAAGTCGTTAAAGCTCACTCATGCAAACAAACGCTCAACACTGCCTATCTATTGAGGAAATCCTTTGGACAGCCATAACTATAAGACAGAGGGACCGTCAAGGTTTTTCGATAACCGAAGGAATCTAGTGGCAACATTCAAGCCTTACGAAGTTCAAAATGATAGAAACACTGGGATGGCATTGAGCGCCCAACAGACCTGAGAACAAAAGCCAGAACTTTGTCGAATCAATAACAATTGCCGACGATACAGAGAAGCATACGGCTAGGAGATAAGAACTATCTTCCTTCGAAAAATACCACCACGCCACTACCGAAACTGCCAATTCCCACTCAACGCGAAGACCCAAAAATCGTGTCTATCTGTGTGCATGTAATGAATAGCACTGCTACCGATCCGTTCCACAAATCTTCGTAACTTCAGTGGGAACCGTTCGCCACCACCATCCGCTATCATCCTATTCAAAAACCATGAGAACGGATGAAACCTTACAGCATGGAACAATGCAAAAACGAGAATGGTTTAAACAGAGGAGATGAAAAACGAGAAGGTAGAAAATGAAAGGTAAGTGTGCAGCAAAAAAATTACATCACTTGCATTCCCATTTAACCTTATTAAGCCATCCAACCGTTATTAAGATAGTACGATAAAAAGGCAGATTTAAAACCGAAGAGATATGAAAACCAACCGACTATCAGTAAAATTTGTAATAACGCTTCATAACAGAAAAAAACACATACTGCTACAACGCAATGCACCAAAAATCAATATGAACTCAACACCGTTCAATGAAAGCCTCAAACGAAAAACTTTAACACGCATCCTTCACCAAAATAATTTTAAAAAAAAGAAAATGCCAAAAGCCTAATAAAACAAAACCACAATTCTTTATATCTGATTTCACTTCATTCTATGAAACTTCCTCTTCATCAAAAACAACACCCCTGTCTTTCAGCAATTTTGAAAAGATATGATTATGAAATATAACAACATCACTGTTGTTTTGACGCGAAAATCATCATGCCGCCGCCGATTTAAGCATACACATATCCAATGCGAAAAGTATGATCCGACATTACCAATTTTGATTATTTTAACCGCCACCAGCAAACACCAGCTGAGGTTTTAAAACACAGAAATATGATAATCCAGCTTCGCCATTTAAAAATACCTTTAAATAAACCACCACTGCTTCTGACTCTGTTTGAACACAATTACAAGCAAACGATTTCTCGTCCATTACACCTCCCAAACAGGAGTTTGAGAGCGAATCGATAAATATTTTCAACTATAAATTGTGATAATCCAAATAATCTTGGATGTGATTGTCAAAAGAAAGAAATTTACTTGCTCTTCCCCAGTATCATTCATTGCTCGCACCATAAGTATCAAATCTCCACCAGTTTAATGTACGTAAAATCTTGTTGATACCATCATCCTTGCATAATCATCTATTCAAGATACGGCGAACACGGATGAAACCACCACCTACAGGCAGGGATGAAGGAAACGAAGTTTACACAAACAGAAACTTTAGAGAAGGACGAGGAACAGGGGAATGATTTGGGAAGAAAAAAAGGAAAGAGGTTGGGCGTTAAACTAGAAGATGGGAAGGAGAAGGTAGATTGAATTTTAAAAGCCAGTTTATTGATTAGTAATTGCATTGATTGATTGGTGCAAGAAAGAGTTCAGATGAGGATGCTAAAAATTACCAGTGCCTGGAAACGAAAGAAGAAGATATTCTTTGTAATGTTTCACAAGGTATAATGATTTCGTAGTTGCTATTTATACGATGAAAGATAGATATTTGCTTTGTAGCGTAATATAAATTAAACTATTAAAAATAAAGCAACTATTTCGATAAAATATGTACAAGATATTTTTGTGAGGAGAATGAAATGCATCTTTTAGAAAAAGAAATAAATGTATTATTAGAAAAAGGAATTTACAAAAGTAAAGAGGAATTGATTGATGACGCCTGCAGGGCGCTTCTAAGAAATAGACCTCAGTTGAGAATGGAAGTGGCTATTTCACTATATGGAAATGAGGAAGTCTCTTTATCTAAGGCATCTGAGATTGCTGGTGTATGTACAGAAGAATTTAAAGAATCTTTAAAAGACAGAGGATTATCGGTAAAAGTTCCTCCGATTGCTAAAGAGGAATTAGATGAACAGACAGCTCTCATAGTAAAGGTATCAAATGATAATTTTTGATACCGATATCTTGAGCATTTTTGCAAAGATAAATAGATTGGAATTAATAAAGAAGCTCTTCAGAGCAATTCATATTACTCCAATGATAAGAGAGGAGCTTACTGCCCCATTAGAATATGGCTATGACTTCCCAAAGGATATTTTAAATAATAGTTCGGTTATTATACCTACATTGGAAGAACTCGGCCTATACAACAAATTTAAGGTGAGACTTGGCAAAGGAGAAGCGGAGGCAATCTCAATAGCAATAAGGAGAAAACTACTGTTTGCTACCAATGACAGAGTTGCTCAAAAGGTTGCAAAAGAAAATGGTGTGGCTATAATATCTCTCCAAGCTATCTTGAAGGCATCAGTAAAAAGGCAATTAGTGACCTTAAATGAGTTCAATGAAATAATCAACGACATAAGATTGAGGGATAATCTTGTCATACCCGAAGCTGAAATAGAAAATATTTTTAAAGAAAATCTCAAATAGAGCCTCAATGGGTTTAGTTGATTGAATTGGTTGAGTTACAATAAAGTTGCATTAGTTTAGAATAATGGTTTTGTTGGTTGGATTAGTTTAAAGTTAAAAAGGAGTTTGGGAGTTGAATGTAAACCACGGATAACCACAGATGGGCAAAAGTATTACTATTTGAGAATTGGGATTTAAGATTTGTTGTTTAAAATTAAATCCGTGTCTATCCGTGTGCATGTGATGAATGAAACAGTCGCAAACCCGCTCAGTGAATTCCGTCGAGTGAATGTAGCCGGTACAGAACAGTTAGCGATGATGGCAGAAAAAGCAGGTGTCCGGCGTTTTGCCTTTTTGAGCTCGATTGGCGTAAATCGCAACATAACCCATGATCTGCCTTTTATTGAGAAAGACAAACCACGCCCATATAATCCATATACGCTGTCAAAATTTGAGGCTGAACAGGTTGTCCTGCGCATAACGTCAGAAACTGGAATGGAGGTTGTGGTTATTCATTGCTCCTCTTGTTTATGGCCCTGAAGTGAAAGCCAATTTTCTTGGTCTGTTTAAAATAGTTGATCGAGGCATCCCCTGCCACTGGCTAGCATAAACAACCATCGTAGTCTCATTTACCTGGGAAATCTTGTTGATGCCATTACCTCCTGCATAAATCATCCCAAAGCCGCTGGCCAGACTTATCTGGTGAGTGACGATGAGGATGTCTCCACACCGGAGTTGATCCGGAGAGTGGCCGCTGCATTAGGTCGGCCTGCAAGGTTGTTTCCCTTTCCACCTTCTTTGATGCGATTTGCCGGGAAGTTTTTGGGTAAATCGGATGCCGTCGATCGGCTTGTCAGTTCGTTGACAATCGACAGGTCAAAGATACGACGAGAACTTGGATGGAAACCGCCTTACACAATGGAGGAGGGGCTGAAGGAAACGGGGGAATGGTTTAAACAGAGGGAGACCGGAGGATGGAGACGGGAGACGGGAGGTTGAATATGGGGAGACCGGAGGATGGAGACGGGAGACGGTTTAGTGGTAAGGTCGAAAAGTTTGAGGATCTTGAAGTTTGGAAAGAAGGTATGCGGTTGGCTCAGAACCTGTACCAGACACTGAGAGATTGTCGTGATTACGGGTTGCGAGATCAGATGCAGAGATCCGCAGTTTCTATCCCATCAAACATAGCTGAAGGTTATGAAAGAAATACCAACAAAGATTTCATACATTTTCTATATATTGCAAAGGGTTCGTGCTCGGAGTTAAGGACTCAGATTTATCTGGCCATAGAAATAGGGTTTTTTGATAAAACGATTGGCGACAAGTTGTTGGAATCAACACGAAAGATTTCTGCCATGCTTTATAATTTGATAAAGGTCAGGAGAGAGCGATTTTGAATTTGGGGGTTTCGACGCAAGAGACAGGAGGCAGGAAACAGAAATGCCCCTCCAGTCTTCTGTCTCCGGTATCCCATCCTCCGTTATTAACAATATGAAAAGATTATTTGATTTTACCGTATCATTGTTTCCCTGGGGAATATGGGGCTTTCCATGCTGATTATTGCCCTGCTGGTGAAGGCAACTCCGAGGGGCAGTGTTGTACTGGTCTGATAGAGTGGGGAAGGGCAATACCATTTTCAAGATGCCTAAATTTCGTACTATGAATCAATACTCCCGCAGTGGCGACTCATCTCCTGACAAATCCCGACCAATATCTTACTCCTATCGGGAAGTTTCTGCGCAAATCGAGTCTTGATGAATTACCCCAGCTTTTTAGCATTCTGAAAGGGGACATGAGTTTTGTGTGCCCCGGCCAGCGTTGTTCAATCAGGATGATCTTGTTGAATTCAGGACACAAAAAGGAGTTCATGTTCTTTCCCCGGCCTGACCGGCTGGGCTCAGATAAACGGCAGGGATGAGTTACCTATACCTGTTAAAGTCGGGTATGACGAGTACTACATGATGAATCAATCCTTTTTCTTCGATCTCAAGATCATTCTTCTTACTGCGCTCAAGGTGGTCAGAAGTGAGGGGGTAACGCACTAAACATCAAAAGCAAGCTCACGCAAAGGCTCGAAGTTAAGAAGGTGAGAAAAGGGGAGGATGGGAAGTGGTGACGCACTAAACAACAAGCCCATTTTAACGCAAAGTCGCAAAGCCGCCAAGAGAGACAAAAATATAAAAGCCTTTTTAGTGGCTCGACCTTCTTTTGCTGATTGAAAGTAATACTTTCAATTTGACAAGAGGTGACTGTTGATTTATACTCCTTTTATGTTTAAACGAACCTTATCCGGTAAGTTATCCGCCCTGGCAAAGGAATTTCCAGTTGTCTCTATCATGGGACCTCGTCAGTCAGGAAAGACTACTCTTTCAAAAAGGTATTCGAGGACCACGATTATGTCAGTCTTGAAGAACCTGATGAGCGAGAGTTTGCCCTTGCCGACCCAAAAGGGTTTCTGCGGAGATTCTCCGGCGGAGTTATTCTCGATGAGGTTCAGAGGACCCCTGATCTTCTATCTTACATCCAGGGGATTGTGGACAGGAAAATATTCCGGGTAGGTTTATCCTAACCGGTTCGCAGCAGTTCCATGTTATGGAGAAGGTCAGCCAGACCCTTGCCGGCAGGACTGCGATAGTTTATCTCCTTCCATTAAGTCTTAACGAACTTCTTGGACAGCCAACGCCTGATCCCTATGAGATCGATATACTTCCGAGAAAAGAAGAGGCCACCCTTCAGCCTTGAAGATATATTATACAAGGGCTTTATCCCCGAATACATGACAGGGTCTTGAGCCGCATGGTGGCTTTCCGCATATTACAGGACTTATGTGGAAAGGGATGCGCGGACGTGGCGAATATCGGCAATCTCGACGCATTTCAGAGGTTTGTGCGGCTCTGCGCCGGCAGGACAGGGCAGCTGCTGAATCTTTCGTCTCTGGCGTCAGATTGCGGCATATCCCACACTACAGCCAGGCACTGGGTTTCTATTCTTCAGGCGGGTTTTATTATCCAGATCCTTCCGCCTCACCATGAGAATTTCTCAAAGAGGATCATAAAAAGCCCTAAGATATATTTCCTTGACACAGGATTGCTGTGCTATCTCCTGAGGATAAGGGAGCCGGAGGACATACCCGTTCACCCAATGAAGGGGGCTATTTTTGAGAACTTTGTCTTCTCGGAGATTTACAAGGCCTTTGCCCATAGAGGCGAACTCCCTCCTCTTTATTTTTGGCGTGACAGGACAGGGCATGAGGTGGATATTGTTATTGATACCGGCAAAAGGCTGGTTCCCGTTGAGATAAAATCAGCTGAAACCATCGACAGTTCTTTTTTCGACGGGCTTAGGTATTATATTTCCCTTGATGTCCCTGTATCGAAGACAGGCGTGCTTGTATACGGAGGGGACGCATTATATCAGAGGAAAACTTTACTGTACGCCCATGGTTTAATGCTCTGAAATAAATCCCGTAAAGGTCGAATATGACGAGTACTACATGATGAATCAATCCTTTTTCGATCTCAAGATCATGCTTCTTCCTGCGCTCGAGGTGGTCAGAAGCGAGGGGTAACGCATTGAAGGCAGTTGAGAGGTATAAGTTTTGAGAAATCAGTAATTTCATTGACATAATGCCAGGAATAATTCCTGTTGATTACAAAACCCTTTTGCGGAAACCTATGGTAGACATGGGGTCACCTATTGATTAGTGGCGTGCCCAGGGAAGGGTACTGCTTTTTAGCGGGTGAAAGTCCGTCATGGTAAAAGCCAGGGCCATGTATACTGAGAAGGTTAATAGATTGTGATTTTATTTTGAAATTCTAACGATAGATTAATACTATTCAATGAAAGCGCTATGAATCCCGTGGGGATGAAATGATTATAGACGATAGCATAAAACCCCGACGATAAACCCCTAACCCGAACAAGTCGGAAAAGACAAAACCCGAAGCACGAAATTCGTGAGTTAACCCTGTCAGGGTTTTAAACCCTGACAGGGTTAATGTATTTTTAATAAATCCCAATGAATGAACCCGTTTAGTATAGATAGAATCAATAGGGTCAGATACCAAAACACGGCTTATTCATGCTGATAGAGGTCAGAAAGTTAAGCAGATTTCCCTCATCTATTTCAGTAGTCCATTATTTGCGTGCGTGCACCATGAAATTTAGTAGTATTATTCCGATATTTCATGGTATTATTAGTACGCTATGATCCCGCGCTCAACTCATCTTGATCAGCTTGCCCACAGATTGGCCAACTTTCCGGTTGTGGCCATGCTCGGCCCCAGACAGGTCGGAAAAACGACGCTGGCAAGACAGTTGGCTGCACAGTGGGATGGACCGGTGCGACATTTTGATTTGGAAGATCCGGATGATCAGGCTCGTCTGGCTGACCCGGCCTTTGTGTTGCGGCCACTCACAGGTTTGGTGGTGTTGGATGAGATACAGACGCGGCCAGATCTTTTCTCGCTTTTGCGCGTATTGGCTGATCGCCCTGATACCCCAGCCCGTTTTCTGATTCTCGGCAGTGCCGCACCGGAATTGCTCCGCCACACGGCGGAAACGCTGGCTGGCCGGGTTGTGTTTCATGAACTCGACGGTTTGGCACTGGACGAAATTGCATCGGTTGAGTCAGGCTCTGACTGGATCGATACTCGCTGGTTGCGTGGGGGGTTCCCTCGCTCATTGCTGGCGACCGATCTGGCTGGAAGTCGCGAATGGCGTGACGCTTTCATATGCACCTATCTCGAACGCGATCTGCCACAACTGGGTATCAACCTTCCCGCAATTACCTTGCGTCGATTCTGGACCATGCTCGCCCACTATCACGGACAAACCTGGAATGGAAGTGAGCTGGCGCGTGCGTTGGGTGTAAGCGACGAAAACTGTGTCGCGCTACCTGGATATCCTGGAGGGTACGCTTTATGGCTTTTCGCCTGCCGCCCTGGCATACCAACCTTGGCAAACGAGAGGTGAAATCCCCCAAGGTGTATCTGGCCGACACCGGCATATTGCACCACCTGTTGGGCATAGGTGGCCTGGATGACTTGCTGGCTCATCCCAAGTGCGGTGCGTCATGGGAAGGGTTCATATTGCATGAAATCATTCACCGCACCGCCGCACAGCGCGGGGAGGTGTTTTTTTGGAGCGTGCATACCGGCGCCGAACTGGATTTGTTGATCCATCGCAACGGGCGTCGCCTGGGTTTTGAAATCAAGTTGACGCAATCACCCAAGGTGACGCACTCGATGCGTTCATGCCGGGAAGTGCTGGAGTTGGATCAACTGTATGTCGTTTGCCACGGCGAGGGCGAGCCTTGGCCGTTGTCGGAAGGTATTACAGCGGTGCCGGCTGGATGCCTGGCAACGCAGCAATGGAAGCCGGTATGATGGCTATGAGAACCATCGACCTTATTGCTGGCGCACGCCTCAAATTAATGAATATCAGAGAAAACTGGCGTGATATCAATAACCTTAGGATAGGAGGTCGTTTCTTGAAGGTCTTGGTCACTGGTGCAACGGGATTCGTAGGCCGGAGACTGTGCGAACGACTGACGCAGATCCGCTGGCGGCATTTCGATATGTGAATGTGGCCGGGACAAAGCGTCTGGCACAAATGGCAGCAAAAGCAGGTGTGCGGCGTTTTGTCTTTTTGAGCTCGATTGGCGTAAATGGCAACATAACCCATGATCAGCCTTTTACTGAGGAAGACAAGCCACGCCCCTACACTCCATATACGTTGTCAAAATTTGAGGCTGAACAGGTTGTCCTGCATATAGCCTCAGAAACTGGAAAGGACTCAGATTTATCTGGCCATAGAAATAGGGTTTTTTGATAAAACGATTGGCGACAAGTTGTTGGAATCAACACGAAAGATTTCTGCCATGCTTTATAATTTGATAAAGGTCAGGAGAGAGCGATTTTGAATTTGGGGGTTTCGACGCAAGAGACGGGAGGCAGGAAACAGGAAATGCCCCTCCGGTCTTCTGTCTCCGGTATCCCATCCTCCGTTATTAACAATATGAAAAGATTATTTGATTTTACCGTATCATTGTTTCCCCTGGGAATATGGGGCTTTCCCATGCTGATTATTGCCCTGCTGGTGAAGGCAACTTCCCGGGGGCCGGTGTTGTACTGGCCTGATAGAGTGGGGAAGGGCAATACTATTTTCAAGATGCCTAAATTTCGTACCATGAAAATCAATACCCCGGCAGTGGCTACTCATCTCCTTACCAATCCAGACCGATACCTGACTCCTGTCGGGAAGTTCCTGCGCAAATCGAGTCTTGATGAATTACCCCAGCTTTTTAGCATTCTGAAAGGTGACATGAGTTTTGTGTGCCCCCGGCCAGCGTTATTCAATCAAGTTGATCTCGTTGAATTCAGGACAAAAAGGAATTCATGTTCTTTCCCCGGCCTTACCGGCTGGGCTCAGATAAACGGCAGGGACGAGCTACCTATACCTGTTAAAGTCGGGTATGACGAGTACTACATGATGAATAGATCCTTTTCTTCGATCTCAAGATCATTCTTCTTACTGCGCTCAAGGTGGTCAAAAGTGAGGGGTAACGCACTAAACATCAAAAGCAAGCTCACGC
Source organism: Planctomycetia bacterium (assembly GCA_015075005.1). Lineage (GTDB taxonomy): Bacteria > Planctomycetota > Brocadiia > Brocadiales > Brocadiaceae > Brocadia. Next base: position 42,939 of record JABTVC010000005.1, on the reverse strand, counting down.
AAAGGCGCGAAGTTAAAAGGTGAGAAGTTGGGAAGTTGGGAAGATGCGAGGTATGAAGGGATAACGCATTGAAGACAGTTGAGAGGTATAAGTTTTGAGAAATCAGTAATTGCATTGACATAATGCCAGGAATAATTCCTGTTGATTACAAAACCCTTTAGCGGGAAACCTATGGTAGACATGGGGTCATCCATTGATTAGTGGCGTGCCCAGGGAAGGGTACTGCTTTCTAGCGGGTGAAAGTCCCGTTATGGTAAAAGCCGGAGCCGTGTATACTGAGAAGGTTAATAGATTGTGATTTTATTTTGAAATTCCTAACGATAGATTAATACTATTCAATGAAAGCGCTATGAATCCCGTAGGGATGAAATGATTATAGACGATAGCATAAAACCCCGACGATAAACCCCGAAGGGGTGATATGGTCGTTTTTCCGTGAAATGCCCGGCGTGTCCATTATGTCATCCCCTTGGGATTGGGTGTTGTTTTCGGTTTTTTCATCTATAATCATTTTACCCCTTCGGGGTTCTTGTTTTCATATTTTTAATAAATCACAATGAATGAACCCGTTTAGTATAGCCTGGATGGCAGGGGATGGAAAAGTACTATGGAGAACCTAAACGGGCACAAAGTTAGAAACGGCGGAAACAGCCAGGGGGATACCTAATGCAACTCGCCATTCCTTGGCCCTGCCAAGCGTTTACCAGGCGCAGAGGGCACAGCGAAAGACATGATGCGGGGTTCAAGAGTTCACTGCATCCGCCCCCCCTTCTCAACAGCTTTAACCGTTTATTTCCCGATGCCGTTATGATACAATTTTCGGTATCGAATTCTGAAGGAGCCTTCTCTGTGATTATCAAAATCTTTACAAATTATCCAGGAATTGCTTTGAGCACCAGATTTTATACTATATGGGGAGTTGTGTTATGACAAATAAAGAAATATGGGCTGAATTGGCTCACAAGATCAAGGAGTTGTTTCGGGTTAAGCTGAACGAATTCCGGACCGAGGATTTTGTGGCTGTGGCGGATTTACTGGGATTTCATGCATATAAGAAAGCAGATACTGGGGAGCGGTTAAAGCCGATTGCAGATTATATACTACCTGAGATTATTGGCACGAACCTGAATCATGCTGTGGATGCATATGAATGGCAAACCTATACCCCATTGACCGAAGACGGAACCATCGTGTCAGGCTTCTGGGACAGGGAGAAGGAAAAGGAACCACCAGCGGGGTATGAAATGGATCCCGAAGGACGGTTCTTGCGAAAATCGGGGATCTCCGCACAGGGAAGCTGAGCAGGGGACAAAGGGATGGATTGATGAGAATCCTGATTCCATTAAAAAAAAGACCTGAATTTATGGATTGCCGATGGTATCATTGACTACCTTGTCAGGCTAGACGATGTTCGCCCTGCAATTACTGCGTCTTCGGTATATGTTCTACCCTCTTACAGAGAAGGCACGCCACGTACCGTGTTAGAGGCTATGGCTATGGGACGGCCCATTGTGATGACTGATGCGCCAGGCTGCCGTGAAACGGTTGTGGATGGCGATAACGGATTTCTGGTGCTGGTCAAAGATGCACCGGCACTTGCACATGCAATGGAACAGTTTATTCTGCACCCTGAACTCATAGAAAAAATGGGCAAGCGCAGCCGCGAGATTGCGGAAGAACGGTTCGATGTAAACAAGGTCAACGATGATATGCTGCGAATAATGAGGCGGATATGAAGCGATTGTTTGATTTGGTTGCAACGGGGGCCGGTTGCTTGCTGATTTGGCCTGTTTTGCTAGTCCTAGCCCTGTTGGTGGGGATCAGTCATGGCGCTCCGGTCTTCTTTTGTCAGCAGCGTCCTGGTATGCATGGAACGCCATTTTTTATGTACAAGTTCCGCACGATGACCAACAAGCGATACGCTGACGGCAACCTGCTCCCTGATGACCAACGGCTGACGAGCTTCGGCAGATTCCTCCGGAGCACCAGTCTGGACGAATTGCCCGAACTCATCAACGTCCTCAAAGGAGAGATGAGCCTCGTCGGACCGCGACCGCTCCTGATGGAATATCTCCCCTTGTATTCAGCGGAGCAGTTTCGCCGGCACGAGGTAAAGCCAGGTATTACCGGCTGGGCACAGGTAAACGGCCGCAACGCCATCAGTTGGGAGGATAAATTTAAGTTCGATGTATGGTATGTTGATAATCAGTCGTTCTGGCTTGATATAAAGATTCTCTGGATGACTTTTATCAAGGTGTTGAAACGAGATGGAATCAGCCAGGCCGGACAGGCAACGATGGAGAAGTTTACGGGGAAGAGGTGAACAGATACAGTGAGAAAGGGTTGCTCCTGCTTGCCACTTGAGTTTAAAAGCTTGATTATGTTATCCTATTAGTAGTAATTATTCAAATCCCTGAATGGTGATGCAAGGAGGGAAATGAAATGGAGATTGTCATTCCTGATGAGATACTGCAGGCCACTCACATGTCTGCGGAGGAAGTAAAGCAGGAATTGGCTGTTTTGCTCTTCCAGAAAGATAAAATTACCATAGGACAGGCGAGCTGGCTGGCAGGGATGAGCCAGCTACAGTTCCAGCATCTCCTGGCAAGTCGCAAGATTCCGGTACACTATGATGTAGCAGAATTCGAGGCAGATTTAAGGACGTTGCGTGAGATGGGCAAGATATGATAGTTAATGATCTGATAGCGAATACCGGTTTTTGGGTTACCGAAAAACTTTTCTCCAGAAGAAAAAGATACTCACTTACGAATCAAATCAGGGTTTTTTCCCCTTGACAATAGATTTTTCCGCCAAGAATAGGCGTATTTGTCTGGCAGTGTACGCGAGGGAAGACATTATATGACCAAAGATACAGACAGGGTTGTGAAATTTTGGCTTATGTCATCAAAGCAAGATATAAAAAAGATCGATTTAATGAAAAGATATACAACAAACGCAAGGCGGGTAAAAAGCTCTGTTGATATCAACCCGATTGGTTTTACAGAAGAGGAATTAAAAAAAGCGGACTATTTTGATATAGCCGGAGAAATAGCTGAAAAGGGAATTGTTGTTTACGAGGCTACTTAGGGGGGCGTATGGGGTCACCCATTAACAGCCAGTCCGAGAATATGATTGTAACCTCAAAGGAGAGATGAGCCTTGTAGGACCGCGACCGCTTTTGATAGAGTATCTCTCTTTGTATTCAAAGGAGCAGTTTCGCCGGCATGATGTGAAGCCAGGCATTACCGGCTGGGCACAGGTAAACGGTAAAATGTGATCAGTTAGAAGGCTGAGAGGGGTTGCGAAGTTAAGAAGATAGGAAGGTGATATAAGGATAAAGAATGATATAAATAAGATGTATATGAAAATGCTATTTATTATTGACAAGTGCAATAATGTGATGTATGTTTAGGTGCATGAAAACATTAAAAAAGAAACCAATTCAGATATATATTGATGTGGGGCAAGACACTCTTCTGGATGCATTATCCAGAAGGCGTGGCATATCAAAAGCGGCAATCATCAGAGAGAGTATTGAAAAGATGTTGAGAGAAATTCCTGTGGAAGAAGATCCTGCGATGGAGCTGATGGGGATGGGAGGTTCAGGGAAAGGGGACATGGCTGAACAGCACGACCGATATCTCATGAAACATACCACCACAAGGAAAAAATGAAATCACAGGAAAACATCTTTATCGATACCGGAGCATGGATTGCACTTGCCGACAGAGACGACGACTGTCATAGGCGTGCTGTTTCGGTATATCCTTCGCTCTTGAAGTCATGCAGGAGATTAGTCACAAGCAATCTCGTTGTGGCGGAATCCTATGTGCTTATTTTGCATGCATTGGGGCATACGGCTGCCATGAGCTTTTTGGAGAAGGTACATGCGAGTCCAAGGATTTTGAAGATCTATTCGAATGAAGAGATAGAGTCTGATGCAAGAGATATTTTGATGAAGTACACTGACCAGGATTTCAGTTATACTGACGCGGTTAGTTTTGCAATAATGAGGATACAGCGGATTGAAAAGGCATTCTGTTTTGACAAGCATTTTTTGACGGCTGGGTTTGTCAGAATTCCCTAACGCGGCCAAGTCTCAACCAAATCTTTCTTATCGGATAGGGGTAGGAAAGGCTTTCTCCTCCCTCCGAACCGTACGGGCGGGTCTCCGCATACAGCTCTCCAGTCGGTGGTTACCCTTCGGGATTGACAGACTAATGCATGGGCTGTGGTTAATGTGAACAACCCAAGATTAGCAAAGTACGCATTTGGCCATCTCTGATGGTCTGCACCTCGGCCTCTTCCTTTCCCTCCCCGACGCTTTCTCAGGATGCTCCTCAGTCTCATTCGTATCCAACGGTCTATTCTTGGAAATGTCGTTTTGTGGCTGTGTTTAAAGTATTCATACCAGCCTCTGAGACTTTTGTTGAGTTCTCCTGTTATACATTTCATGCTCTCTCCTGATGTTCGTCTCGTCTTGTGGCGGATTGCTTCTTTGAGCTTATCCATACTCTTTTTGCGTGGCCATCTCATCCCTCGTTCAAAGTGGTGCCCCAGAAGTCAAATCCTCCCTCTTGGGTTGCATCTACTATTTTTGGTCTTGTCTGGATGCGGTGTCAGCCCTCTTGCTGAGCATTCCTTCATTTCTTCAATGCCCTCTTTGCTTCTTCTTCATTTCTGCATGGGATAACGCTATCATCCGCATACCTGACCATCTCATGCCCCAGCCTTGCCATTTCGTGGTCTATCTTACTCAGATATAGGTTCGCTAATAATGGACTTATTACTTTGCCCCTGTGGTGTCCCCTTCTCTGCTTCCATTCTTTGGGTCCGTCCATTGTTCCCTCTTCAGATACCCTTCTCATCGTCTCAGTATCCTTCCGTCTGCTATCTGATACTCCACCTCTTCCATCAACTTGTCATGGGGAATACTGTCAAAGTAGCTCTTGATGTCTGCATCTACTACCATGGGTATCCATTCTTCAAGGGTTTTTCCACTCGCCTCAGGCGCGTCTTTACATCCTCGTCTGACCGAAAGCCGTGGCTCTGTTCCGCAAATGTCTTCTCTCAGATATCGGCTCTATTACGTTCCTCATCGCCGTTTGCACAGTTCGATCGGTGACCACGGGGGTTCCTAATGGGCTCTTCTCTTGGCTTCCTATCTTCGGTATCCACACCCTCTTGACGGGTTTGCCCTGTAGCTCCCTCTCTGAGTATCTTCTCTAATTCCACAAGATTCTTTTTCGTTTCCTTCTCATACGCCTCGATGCTCTGTCGGTCTACTCCGCGGTATCCGTTACTCCTCACCTTCTCCATGACGCTCTCAGGTTCTCGCTTGATTTTGCCTTGTCCACGGACAAAACCATTTGCCTCTTTCACTCCTTTCTCCAAAATGTTAGGTCGAATCCGTTCGATCCATACAGGGTTCTGTCCATCTCCACCTTTCCCTGATTGGGACTTCTCCATCTTGCTTAGGGTTTTCTCTTCCGATGGTCTTTCTTCCTTCTCTGAGGTCTTCTGGTCCACCTTCCTGCCTCCCTTTGTTCCACATCCGTTACGATGTTTCTTCGGCTCCTATGGAGGCTCTGACTCCTGATACGGATCCTTCCTCTATCAGTTGTCCTGGTTCTGGTTCATACGTGCTTCCTGCCATCCGTCGGTTCAACCGCCCGTTGCTGCACTGTCGTCTTGACTTACGCTACCCCTCGACGATGGGCTTTTTTTTTCAAGGTCTGGGCTTCGCCATTCCTAGCAGGCTCACCGTTGCAACAGGCCGGATCGGGTTCGTTATCCACGGACTGAGCTTTTTCACCTCCAATTGCTCCCGCACCTCATCTCCTGGCGACGCGGTTACGGTCGGTTACAGGGCGGAAAGTTTTTTCCCTGAAGGGACTTTCACCCTCTGGCATTGGCGCAGGCGCACCAGGACAAGCGTTTCCGCTTGTTATTGTGATGTCAACCGGGGACGGTTGCCCTACCTTAGTGTCTCTCAAAGATAATTTTGACATTTTTAGAATGTGAACCGAGTGTCTCACCTTGACCCTGGTATTTGTGGTCAGGAATAAAGTGTTCACCACAGAGGCACGGAGGCACAGGGAAAGGTATAAGAAAGAGTAGCAGGGGGTCACGCCGAGCCGCGAGGGGCGCTAAGGAGCCTATTCAAAACAATTTGAACATCTTAATGGTTTGAAGATCAGCCACTTATCAGGGCTAAAGCCCAATTCAGATAAGACCGTTATTAACCCCAGCCTTATGGCTGGGGTTAATAAGTACACGTCCTAACGGGGCTTTAGCCCTGATGTCACAGCAATCATGTTATTTTGAATAAACTCCTTAGTCCTAGATAAGAAAGAAATCAGTTCCAAATTGTGCAATGATATCCCAAAGGGTAAACTTATCCCCTTGTAGGGGTAAACCCAAAGCCACCTGCTCAGCGGGGGTTTTTTACTTTTACTTTGCGATCTTTGCGTCTTTGCGTGAGACATTCTTTTCTTTTCTCGCGCCAAGCCGCCGAGTAGGCAAGGGGGAGTTTCACCCCCAAGCCTCTCACAGAACCGTACGTGACAGTCTCCCGTCATACGGCTCGTGTTATTCTATACGCTTTAACAGTATCCCATTTCCCAGTGATAAAACAACTCCGGGTTGGCTTGCCTTATCGAATTGAGCTTTTCCACAGCTTTCCGGTTACCAATCTTATGCTTTTTCCTCAGCCACCTGATTAGCTTTCTATCCGTCATCATCAGTGTGTTTCTTAGGCTTCTTATGCTGTATTTACCATAATACGCTATCCATCCTCGAAGTTTGGCGTTAAGGAGTTTTGCAATATCTCGTATCTCTATCTGCGTGATCCTCCAGAGTTTTACTTCCCTGATTACCTCCCGTATTCGCTTCTGATTGGATTGGCTTATCTCGGCTGCAAATGCTGTGAAGCTCTCACCGTCTCTGTTGCTCTTTCTTGCTCTCGGCTGATAGCTGTATCCGAGGAATTCAAATTTGACCACTTCATGTCTTCCTTTACGTCTATAGTCCTTGCAGTAAGCAATCCGTGTCTTTTCCTCTTTGATTTGCAGCTTGACTTCCACCAGCCGCTGTTTTATTGCTTCCAGCACTTTTTCCGCCTCCGCTTTGCTTGTACAGTGTACCACTACATCGTCTGCGTATCTCACAAAGTTCACCCGCGGGTAGTGTTTGGTTAGCCACATATCAAGCGTGAAGTGCAGATAGAGGTTTGCTAGTAAAGGGCTGATTACTCCGCCTTGTGGCGTCCCTTTGCCTGCTTTTTGTTGCAGTGTGCCGTCTTGCTTTTGCACTGGCATCCGCAGCCATCTCTCTACATACATCTTCACCCATTTCTCTTCCATGACATGCTCCACTGCTTTTATCATCAGCGCATGGTCTATCTCATCAAAGAACTTGCTTATATCCATATCTATCACCCAGTCCTGCCTATAGCAGTTCCTTCTGACTTGTTCTATGGCTTGATGTGCGCTCTTTAGCGGTCTGTACCCATAAGAATTCTCATGGAAAAGTAGGTCTATTCTCTTTTCCATGTAGTCCTTCACTACTTGCTGTGCTATCCTGTCTCGTAGTGTCGGAATCCCTAATTTACGCATTTTGCCGTCTTTCTTCGGTATTTCTACCTCTCTTACGGCTTGTGGATGGTAACTTCCCGATGCAAGCCTGTTCCAGACTGCATAGAGATTGCCTTCGACTTTCTTGTCGAACTCACTCCAGCTTTCGTTGTCTATCCCTGCTGCCTTTCCACCTTTTTTTACCTTGCAGTATGCCTTTACCACCTGGCTGTACTCAATCGGCACTGTTTTGCATACGTGCGTATTCATTTGTTAATCTTCCCCAAGAGGGTCTTCTCCCCCATCATAAGGTTGTTGTAGTAAATACTGCACTGAATAACCTAAGCCCTTCGCTCCTTTCCACTTTCGCGGAATATCTTCACTCGTATGGCTTAGTCCGACTTCCGTTTCACGTCTTTTCCAGACGTTACCCCGAAACGGATATCCCGTGTTCCATAATAAAGCCCAACTTTAAGTCATGTCGCCTGTATAACGGTGGGCACATAGCCAGTAAACAGGTCTCCGCTATGCTTGTTTCTGCATCCTTAGCACAATGCGATTTTGCCCGACAACTTATGCGATTTCGTTACTTCTTCAGCGATTCATTTGCATTCATCTCTTAAAGTCACACCTGATGGATTTTCTTCCACCTTTTCTCTATCCGTTCACTACAGCAGCTTTGCAGCTTTTGCAGCGTAGAGCGGTTTGACAACCCCACCTGTATGGCGTTGCCGATACTTCGCAATGGGTAGCACTTTCATTGTTGTATCATCTTTATTACAGCATGTTAAAGACCTTCGTTATTCCTTAACTTCACGGCACAAGCCAAGAACGCAAAGGGTTAAGATTTTCTTGAAAAGGGTTTACCACAGGGGCACGGAGAAAAACCTTATCAACCACAGATTTCACTGATTACACAGATTATTTAAACCACACATCCCAAAAACCAAAATACAAATAATATACAAATTCCAAATCATGCAGGAAGTTGTAAGTTGTATGTCATAAGTCGGATGTCGGAAATCATAAGACATAGGCCACAGGACTTTAAACTTAAGGCTTAGAACGGATTTCTCGACTCATGGTTTGTGAAGTTAGATTAAGGTTTAAAAAAGGATGATATATTGAAACTGTGTAAAATTTGGTATAATTATTGAGCAATTCAAGCACGGAGGCAAAGAAAAGAATATCAATTACCTATATCGCACTATGCTTATAGGAGTTTTAGGATGGCTGACATCAGATTGTTTTCCAAGCGAAATCGTCAAATAAAGCCATTGGTGGAAGCAGTGCTGGCAAATGAACTGCTCCTATTGGAAACTGGCATAAGACAAACTGAGGAAAGGCTGGTGGAATTTGAAAAGAAATATCAGATGCTCACGCAAGATTTTATCTCTCGCTATGAAAATGATGAATTTGAAGAGACTATGGATTTTGTGGAATGGATTGGTGAGTCCAGGTTATTAAAATGTTTAAGAGAGAAGGCAGAAACAATAAGGGATATCCAATTTGCGAATTGAAGACTATTTTCTTCAGATACAAAAAATTGTTGAATCATGTTCTGTTATCCAATTATCAAATGTTACCTATGATAAACGCGGGACACATGAAGGTTTTATCCGGGGTAAGCTTCAATTTATAGATAGTTCCACCTTACATTGGCGTGAATTTGTTGATGTAGAAATAACCGTAGATCTTTTAATGTATGTTTATCAATAATAATGATACAAGAAAATTGGAGAAGGTTCGTTCAAGAAAACATGAAACATGGCGAAAGATTTTACCAAACGGTACAATTTTAAGGGTAAGAATTAGCCATAAACATGGAAGAGATATTCCTCAATGGCTATTCCATGAAATGTTAAGGCTGGCTGGTATTGACAAAGACAGGTTTATAAAGATTCTGTGTTAGTCGGATTTTATTATTCTGACATTTTCCCAAGAGGATATGTGAACTATACAGAAGGGAGCAGAAGATGCCAACGGTAAAACAAATTAAACATCCTTACGTCATCAAGAAAAAAGGTGTTCAAGGCGGTCGAGCAGTTATAACAGGAACTCGCATTCCGGTAAGTGCTATTCTTATCTGGTATAAGGTAGGAAAAGAAATTTACGAAATTTTGGATATATACCCACAACTTACTCCCGCACAAATACACGATGCGCTGTCCTACTACTATGACCACAAAGAAGAGATGGAAGGCGAAATTGCGTCTATAGAAAATGATTCTCTCTGGCAGAAACAATATCCGCCATCTAAAGGGATTGTTTGTAAATAAGACTTCTGATGGAAAAAATTAAAATATATACTTGAATATTTAAGTAATTGGTAATATTTATAAACTTTTAAGATTTCCTGAATGGAAATCTTTTTCATTACTATGATTCGAGAATTGTATTTGATAAACAAAGAGTAAAGGATATAGAAGCTTTAGGAATTAAGGTGTTAAGATATACAAACATGGATATCATCAAGAATATAAACAATGTTTTGCAAGATATTATAACAAAAACCACCCCTCTATCCCCTCCTTCGCAAGGAGGGGATAAAGGGGAGGTAAAGAATTGAAACTCTTCCGATTTCTCCTTCGCAAGGAGGGGATGAAGGGGAGGTAAAGGATTGAAACTCTTCCGATTTCTCCTTCGCAAGGCGGGGAGGTGATCTTCGGTTGCGGCAGAGCCGCGCCAGGAATTCTTTGGGACATTGTGGCTTTGTGTGAGACGGGGCTGTCTGAATATGAAAGAATCTCTGCAGCTTGAACTGAAAAAAGCCTTCGGCAAGGATGCCATCACGACACTGGTAGCCTTTGCCAACAGCGAAGGGGGCCGGCTAATAGTAGGCATAGATGACGATGGCGTGGTCTGTGGTGTCGAAATAGGCGCGGAAACTTTGCAGCGGTATATCAATGAGGTTAAGGTAGCGACCTATCCGCAAATCATCCCCAAGGCTGCTGTTGAGGTAAGGGACGGCAAGCAGATTATTGTTTTTGAAGTCAGTGAATTTCCTATCAAACCGGTCTCGTATAAAAACCGTTATTACAAGCGCGTCAACAACAGTAATCATCTTATGTCGCTCGAAGAAATCGTCGATCTGCAGCAACAGTCCCTTTCGATTTCCTTCGATGCTCATCCTCTGGCAAAATCGATGTCAGCACTGGACATATCCATTATTGAGCAGTTTTTTGCCCGTGTGAACCGGCGCGGGAGATTTACGTTGCAGGATGATCTGCTGACAAACTTGACAAAATTGAAATTGATACGTGAAGGTAAAATCACTTTTGCAGCAAACCTGCTCTTCGGGGACTCGGATTTCACCATCCGTATCGGACGCTTCAAGTCGGAGGCGACTATCATTGACGATAATGTTGTCAGGGGACCGCTCTTTCCTGCCGTAGATGATGCGCTGACCTTTATCAAAAAGCATATCAACCTTGCCTATACTTTCGACGGTGGGCGCGAACGTAAGGAGCGCTGGCAGTATCCACTTGAGGCGCTGCGTGAACTGCTGCTGAATGCGGTGGTGCATCGTGACTACAAGAGCGCTTCGGATATTGTTATCAAGATATTTGATGACAGGATTGTGTTTACCAACCCCGGCAAGCTGTATGGCAAACTGAGTGTTTCCGATCTGGAGCGCAATGACTATGTGTCGTCACTGCGCAACCGGCTTCTGGCTGAAGTCTTTTATCTGACCGGAGATATTGAACGATATGGAACCGGCTTTGTGCGCATCAGAGAATATCTGATGGACTATCCTAAGGTCTCTCTCCAGATTGAAGAGATTGGCGATTTTCTGAAGGTAGAACTGCGCAACCCCCCCCCGGTTACCCCCCCGGTTACCCCCCCGGTTACCCCCCCGGTCACTGATCTTGAACGACGGATTTTGACCATGTTGCACGATGCCCCGAGATCAAGCAGCGGCGATCTGGCTACAAGATTATCGATGCGTCGTGACACGGTTAAGGACTATCTGCGCCGGCTGAAAGCGAAAGACTTGCTGCTGCGTGAGGGATCGGTGAGGTCCGGTTCATGGCTTTTAACTCCTGTGGGCAAGGCTGCCATTGAGGAAGGATGATTTATGCGTAAAGGCAATTATGGATTTTGAATGAATCAGAAGGCTGAGGCAACGCGAAGTTGCTAAGTTAAGAGGGTAGGAGGATGGGAAGATGAGAATATGAGAAGGTGTTGGCAATGTTGAATTCTATGGAGATGAAGTCCGATAAATTCTGCTTTTGAGATTCCCATTTTCCCATCTTCTCAACTTCCTATCCTCCCAACATCCCAACTTCCGCTTTGCATGTAACTAAAGAAGAACAGAAGAGGAGAAGATGAGAGGGTGGGAATGTGGGAGGTTACGAAGATAAATACTTCTGGAGCTGGAGTAATCAATTTTGAATGAATCAGAGGGACGGCAAAAGGCCTTTTCACACAAAGTCACAAAGACGCGAAGAAGGGCGATATGACGGAAAACGAAATCGCGACAAAACGGAATACTCTTATGAATTCTTTGAGACTTTGTGGCTTAGTGTGAGGCGGGGCTGTCTGAATATGAAAGAATCTCTGCGGTTCTGCCAATAGTTTGACACGAAGACTTTGTTGGTGTATTATAATGTGCATAGGAGGTGTATATGAGTACAGCAAGACTGAATATAACTTTGCCCAAAGATGTCGCAGAATTGCTGTCCGGGGTAAAGAACAAATCTTCTTATATAGCGGAAGCCATAAAGGAAAAAAAGCAGCTTGAAGAAAAAACAAGAATGCAGAAAAAATTGGAGTTGGCATATAAGGAGTCGGCAGCTGAGGATTTTGATACTTACGGGGAATGGGAAGACACGTTGAAAGACGGGCTGGAAGATGATGCGTGGTGACATATATTTTGTGGATTTTGAACCTTCGGTCGGCGCTGAAATTAAGAAGAAAAGACCGGCGATGATTATTTCCTGTAACGAGGCGAACAAGCATTTGAGAACGGTAATGATAATTCCTTTTTCATCGAAGACTGCAAAGGTTTATCCTTTTGAAGTCTTTGTGAGCAAGGAAGATAGTGGGCTTGAAGTTGATTCTAAATTAAAGATACCCCAAATGAAGGCGGTCGACAAGGCGCGCCTAAAAAAATATGTTGGCGCCCTTAACGACGATATTATCAGGGAAGTTGAAAAGAGAATAAAACTGCATCTTGCAATAGACTGAGCGGAACGGAAAACATTGCTGATTTTCCCTTTCACACAAAGTCACAAAGATGTGAAGGGGGGGCGATATGACAGAAAACGAAATCGTCAAATAAAACCATTGGAGGAAGGGCAGTGCTGGCAAATGAATTGCGCCTATTGGAAACAGGCATAAGACAAACTGAAGAAAGGCTACAGGAATTTGAGAAGAAATATCAGATGCTCACGCAAGATTTTATTTGTGTTAGGAGATAAATATGCAGTAAGAAGGAAATTAAGTTCAATAAATCGATGAGCAAAGAAAATATTGTTTTAAGAAATTCAGGGCTAAGCATAGAATTCACTAAATATGTTCTTGAACACCCAGAAATAGAAGGGATAACAAAAGGTGTTGCATTTTAACAGGCCGTCCGGGAATGTGATGGCAACCTATGTGGTAGTCTATTATCTTTTATAATAAGAAAAGTTAGAGGGGGAATGATTATGAGACATACAAGGACTAGGGGAAATGGTATCTTTGCTGATGTTATAGAAAAGATACAGATGCTTACGGTATCACAGCAGAAATTCCTACAGGAGATGCTGGCTGACCGTGAAAAGGTCTCGACAGTCTCCAGGAAGAAACTCCTTAAGAAGAGCTTTGGTATATGGGCAGACAGGAAAGATATTAAAGACAGTATAAAGTATGTAGATAATATCAGGGAAGGCTGGAAATCTCGTCTCGAGAGGATAAAGGACTAATGCACAGATCCCTGCTCATAGATAGTAACATACTCATTGACCATTTGAGGAAAGAAAAAAATGCCCTTGATTTCCTCGATAGAGCGTTAGAAAAGGGATACCTCCTTTTCCTTTCTGTAGTCAGCAGAGCCGGGATTTATGCAGGTATGAGAAAGGGAGAAGGTGAGGCTATATGCAGTCTCTTTCAGATTATAAAACCTGTAAATGTTGACGCAACAATTGCTGATAAGGCCGGTGAGTATCTCAGGAAGTTCAGTAAGAGTCACACCTTAAATATAGGAGATGCCATAATTGCAGCAACCGAAAGCGAAATGGAGTTGAGTCTTGTAACAAGGAATCTAAAACACTATCCGATGAAGGATATTTCAGTATTAAAGCCGTATTGAGGAATTTGATTTGACCTCTCATGTTTTCTTGACATTCATGGTATGAAGATAGATGCACAGTACATTAAGTTTTTATGGTAAATCCGGCAAAAGGGTTTTTGATCTGTTCTTAACGTTTTTAATCCTGATTATATTTCTACCGGTATTTTCAGTCTTGTCGATCTTGGTTTATTTTGTCTTCGGAAGGCCAATCTTCTTTCGCCAGCAGCGTCCTGGTCTGCTCGGCACGCCTTTTTGCATGTACAAGTTCCGCACTATGACGAACGAGCGGGATGGAGACGGTACCCTGCTGCCCGATGACCAGCGGCTGACGAGCTTTGGTAAATTCCTCCGGAGCACCAGCCTGGACGAGTTGCCGGAGTTGCTCAACGTCTTCAAAGGAGAGATGAGCCTCGTCGGTCCGCGACCGCTCCTGATGGAATATCTCCCCTTGTATTCAGCGGAGCAGTTTCGCCGGCACGAGGTAAAGCCAGGTATTACCGGCTGGGCACAGGTAAACGGCCGCAACGCCATCATCAGTTGGGAGGATAAATTTAAGTTCGATGTATGGTATGTGTGGATAATCAGTCGTTCTGGCTTGATATAAAGATTCTCTGGATGACAGTGGTCAAAGTGTTTAAGCGTGAGGGGATTAGCCAGGACGGCCATACTACCATGCCAGAGTTTATGGGAAGCGGGGGAAAAAAAGAATGAAGGATTTCAATATTCTTTTCACCAGCTCAGGCCGGCGCGTGTCCCTGTTACGACATTTCAGAGAAGCCTTGCAGAAACTGGGACTTAGAGGAAGACTCGTATCGGCAGACCTTCAAAAGCACGCTCCTGCATCTTTTGTGGCAGATGATCGGGAACTGGTACCTCGTGTTACTGATCAGGCTTATGTGACTGCACTGCTGGAAATCTGTCGTCGTCGGGGCAGCAGGCTGCTTGTCCCGCTGATTGATACGGAACTCCACCTGCTGGCACCGCACCGCAAGGCATTCGAGGACATCGGGGTTACGCTGCTGGTCTCTTCAGAAGAGGTGAATCACCTCTCTTTGGATAAGCGCAGAACAAGAGAATTTTTTATTGAAGCTGGCGTTATGACTCCTGAAATTCTTGATCCTGCAGCGATTCTTGCTTCACAAAATCCTGCGTATCCCTACTTACTGAAGCCGGCACAGGGGAGCTGTAGTGTTGGCGTTACGAAGATCAGGGATGAAAAGGAGTTAAGGTTTTTTCTCGATTACGTCCCTGACCCGATCGTCCAGTACCTGGTGCAGGGAGAAGAATATACCCTGGATATTCTCGTTGATTTTGAAGGCAATGCCCGCTGTGTTGTGCCGAGGCTGCGGATAGAAACGCGCGCCGGTGAGGTAAGCAAGGGAATGACTGTGAAGCATCCCGGTATTATTGCGGCCGGCAAGAAGGTCGCTGAGGCGTTGCCTGGTGCATTGGGCTGCATTACTGTGCAGTGTTTCCTGACAAGGTCGGGTGATATCGTCTTCATCGAAATCAATCCACGTTTTGGCGGCGGGTATCCCCTTTCTTTTGCTGCTGGCGCTGATTTTCCGAAATGGATTATTCAGATGGTGCTGGGGGAGGTCATTGATATTAAGCTGGATGGCTGGCAGGATGGTTTGGTGATGCTTAGGTACGATGAGGGTATCTTTGTTGATAAAAAAGATATTATATGATTAGCGCTATAATATTCGACCTCGATGATACTCTTTTCCCGGAGTGTGAATATGTCCTGAGTGGTTTTCGGGCGGTAGGCGCATGGGTAGAAGAAAAACATGCCATTCAAGGTTTTTCCCCGGTTGCTGAAGATTTTTTTCGAAAAGGCGAACGGGGGAATATTTTCAACCTGACTCTTCACAAATTAGGGGCGCTGGGTGCTGAGCAATTGGTTCCTGATATGGTGAAGGTTTACCGTGAGCACCGGCCGGATATAACTCTGTTTGAAGATGCGCGATGGACATTGGAGTATTTCGGTCCGAGCAAGAAACTCGGGATTATTACCGATGGATATCTTGTCACACAGAAAAACAAGGTAAGCGCTCTCAAAATAGAAGGCTGTTTCGATATAATTATTTATACCGACGAGTTTGGAAGGGAGCACTGGAAACCGAGCGAAACACCGTATCGAAAGGTTATGGAAAGACTGTCCTGTGCCGGGAATGAATACGCGTATATTGCAGATAACCCCGGGAAAGATTTTGTTACGGCCAGGGCGCTCGGGTGGATGACCGTCCATATTCGCCGTCCGTCAGGAGAATATAGTCGTCACGTTCCTCTGTCGGGATATGAGGCTGACAAAGAAATCGCATCGCTTTTTGAGCTGAAAGGACTTATACAATAACAGAGATGATTAAGCAGGAAATTCATAAATGTATTTTTCTCTCCCCTCCTCACATGGGCGGCCAAGAGCTTGAATTTGTCAAACAGGCCTTTGAGAGCAATTACATCGCTCCGCTTATGCTGTCTCAGTTCCGTAACGGACAGGATAGCTTGATATGATCTCATCTTCTGAAATTAGGGTGTTCTTGCGTGATGGAGAATCACAAACTGTTGAGTTCAAATCATCGTTTGATGGGGTGAAGATATTGAAAAACAGTTATAGTATTACCTTGTAAAATCTTCTCTTTTTAGCAGGTTTCTTTACAACCCCCTTCGCAAGCTTTTCTAAGGGGGATTTGGTTACGACTTTGCTGCGTTATGGATTTGAGTTATGGGTTTTGGGTCGGGCTGCGTAAGGCTTCGGACGGAGACTTATGGCTGGCCTGCCTGCAATGCCATCAGCGCCTTTTCGTTTGACATAGCACCGCTGTTCATATTAAAATCGGAAATCAGGAGGCAACAAATATGTCATCACCAATCACTATAAAGTTATCGGATAAGTTGGAAAAAGAATTAAACGCCGCGGTAAAGGCGGAAAAAATATCGAAAGATGAGATCATCAAGGATGCACTCGCTCGCTACCTGGCGATAAAGCATTTTCACCAGATAAGAAAAAAAGTATTGCCTTTTGCTGAAGCGCAAGGATTATTAACCGATGAAGACGTATTCCAGACCATATCATGAGGATCGTTCTGGACACCAACGTCATCATCGCCGCCTTTGCAACAAGGGGTTTATGCGCTGATGTATTGGAGCTTTGTCTTTCGGGTCACACCCTTGTAACCAGCGAATTTATCCTGTCGGAAATCAGGGAAAAGTTGTCAGAAAAACTTCACTTGCCTGAGAGCATTATTCAAGACATCATCTCCTATCTACACGACAATTCCGAAATTGTTGTACCTGCACGAATCGTCGAATCCATGTGCCGCGATAAAGATGATGTCGAGATAATCGGCACGGCCGTCAGTGGGAAAGCCAACTTCATTATCACAGGCGATGAAGATTTACTGGTTTTAATAAACCATGAGCAGGTCAAGATAATGACTCCGAGGGCGTTCTGGGAATTTCTCCGGCAATCGAAGCCATAAACATGATGTAATAGCACTTGGTGTCTCAGTCAAAATTGTCACAAGGAGAAAAAAGAAAAATGCCGAGTATACAGGCCGCTCCTACGGAACTATTTGCCCTATTGAATTTTATTGTGCTACAAACAGACCGCCCCTAACGGGGTTGCATTGTTTTTTATGTCCCTCATGAATATTTCAAAAAACTGAAGAGATGATTGAAGAAAGTAAATCAGATTTTTCAGAAAAAAGTTTGTGAAAATTGTTTGAATTTAAGAACCCATCGAAATGCAAAATGCTACCAGAAAGAAAGCCAGAGGGAAACAAGATACAAACTGGAAAACGAGAAAGATCAATGCAAGGTTTGTCTCTCTTTAGCCAATTCTTAAAGAGGGGTTTCGATTTTGTAGTCTCCTCAATAGGCTTGATCCTGACAGGCTGGGTTATCATTCTGGCTTATATATAGCGGCCTCAGTTGATACGAGGAAAGTGGTTTTACAAACACGTATTGGGAAAAATGGAAATGTTTTTACGGTTATTAAAATTCGTACAATGCGTTACGCCCCATCCATTACTACAACAGTTACAACTACACATGATCCGCGAATTACGCCGCTTGGTCGATTTTTCCGCAAGACAAAGATTGACGAGTTGCCTCAACGCATAAATGTGTTTTTAGGGCATATGAGCTTTGTAGGTCCACGACCCGATGTCCCTGGATTTGCAGACAAATTATCCGGTGATGATCAAATAATTTTATCCGTACGACCCGGTATTACAGGCCCGGCAACATTAAAATACAAAAATGAGGAAGAGATTTTGGCAGCACAAGTTGATCCGGAAAAATATAATCGCGAAGTAATTTTTTCAGATAAAGTGAGGCTGAACCGTGAATATGTTGAAAATTATAGTTTTGGGAAAGATATTAAATATATTTTCCAGACGATTTTTGGTTAAATGGGAGATTAAGATGTTGCGAAGATATGAAAATAAGAAGATTAAGAGAATAAAAAAAGAGGAAGATATAAAATATGCAAAAGGTTGTCAGTAATTCATCTTGAAGGGATCTGGATTCTGGATAAGTAATAAATTAGAAATGAGAGTAAAGGGTTCGATGCAATCAGCGCTCATGAAGTAAATATGAGAGGCAAGACAGATAATGAACAGTCTGCGTGAGTGATTTTGTTCACCACAGAGGCACAGAGGGCACAGAGAAAAACATAATGCAAAATTCTGAATTCAGGGTTCAGTGTGAGGGAATTTGTTTCACGCCAGGACGCAAAGAGCAAAATCATTCTGTATATTTGAGGAGCAAAGGCGAAAGACACCTGCGGAATATTTATAAAGGAGAATCTTCATGAAGCCATTAGACGAAATAATCAGCAAACTGCCACCTGAATATCAGCAGGAAGTGGAGGATTTTGTTGAATTTATATTTCAAAAGCATATTAAAAAAACAGGGAGAAAGTTTCGTTTGGATTGGGCTGGAGGGCTGAAGGAATATAAAGATAAATTCACCTCCCTTGAATTGCAAAAAAGCTATAGAGTGGTGGGGTGATTAATGTACTTGCTTGATACCAATATATTTATTGAACTTTTATTGGAACAAGAAAAAGCGGAGGACGTTAGGAAATTTCTGATAAACCACGATCCATGTGAATTATACATAACAGAATTTTCTTTCTATTCAATAGGTATTATTCTTTTAAAGTTAAAACAAAAGGAACTTACATAAATTTATTAAAGATACTTTTTACAATTCAGAGATTAATCTGGTACGTTTAAAGCCACCAGAAATAGAGCGAGTGATTATCGTCGCAGAACAGTTTAATTTTGATTTTGATGATGCATATCAATATGTGACTGCTGAAAAGTATGGTCTGACACTTGTAAGTTTCGATAGATTTTGATCGTACCGAGCGAGGACGGAAAACACCTGCTGAAATAATAGAAAAATGACAAACAAGCTTCCTTTGGTTTCTATTATTATTCCCTGCCGCAATGAGGAAAAGTTTATTAGCAAATGTCTCGATTCTATAATCGCACAGGATTATCCAAAGGATAGGATAGAGGTTTTAGTTGTTGATGGAAAGAGTAATGATAAAACACGGAATGTATTAAAAGACTATACTGATAAATACTCGTTTATCAAAACACTAGATAATCCCAAAAGGTAACTCCTGTAGCAATGAATGTGGGTATTAAAAGTAGCGCGTGGAATTATATTTTAATTCTCAGTAGTCACTCAAAAATAGATCAAACTATTATTTACCATATATTTGTGATAAGATTACGAAAAAGGAAAATATGTTTGAATCAAATATTTCACAAAAGAGGAGGCACAGTAAGTAGAGCAAAATAATTTTGGAAGTCGGGGATGATGATTTGCTCCGACTTGGAGAATTAAGAGATAAAAGAAGAAATAGAACAAACTCTTAAATGGATGAAAATGAAAGGACTTCTTAAAAAGTATTGCTAGCGCTCTAAGTAGCCTAAAAATAGATATTGAAAAAGAAGTTGAAATAATCAAAGAAGATGCATGGCAGGAATATAAAAAGAGTTACCATTATGAGAGTTGTTGTAGATTCTAATATAATATTTTCTGCTCTCATCAGTGGTAAGGATTTGATAATATTGTAACTAGCGAACAGTTGTTTGGCGAAACTTGAGATAACTATTAAATGGGTGCATTCCCGTTTTTTTGTAAACCGGGTTAAATGAGTAGGGTGGGCATCGCCCACCAAAAAATAGGCAACGCGAACGAGTGCTGTTTGGTGGGCGATGCCCACCCTCCATATGGCGCTGCACGTCTTGCCGTTATAATTTTATAAGATGAACTCAGTCATACCGCTTGTTCATATTTTTACAAATAATTGGGAATACACCCCTATTAAATCGATATTTAAATTCTCAATCCCCACCCATAAGGAATTAGCGCTCGGATTATTACGAAGTTTAATCAGAAATAGTGGTCTTACCGTTGATGAATTCTTAGAAGCTTTTAAAAGATATGGTTTTCATTCCCTTGAGACAAAAAAGATTCTATATCAATCCCTGATAAGGTTAGGCTGAACCGTGAATTGGTTAAATGGGAAATTAAGAGGTTGGGAAGGTGTGAGGTTGAGAAGATGGGAAATTGGGAGGTTATGAACAAGGGGTGTTTTGATGAGTAAATTGAAAATTATAGCTGAAGAAAAAGCGACAGAAGAGATAGTTAAATCTGCTATTTCTGCTGAAATAAAGAGACTGGAAATTGGTTTGAATAGGACGAACAGGGAAATAAAAGAATTTGAAGGGAAATATGAGGTTTCATCAGAAATATTTTTAAAGGAATTTACTACAGAAGATTTAAAAGGTGGTGATGATGAATACATTACATGGGTAGGTGAATTGAAAATACGGGATAGAATTCTTGATGAGCTGAAAAAGCTTAAAGATATTGAATATGTTAATAGCTGAATATTTGCAAGAATTTGCAAAGATAATTAATGAATATTCAAAATCCGGCTTTATTATAACATCGGAACTAAAGATTGATTCCAGGACAGAAAAGATTGGTTTAATAAAAACAATTATACAATTCATTGATGATTCAAAGCTATTTGTTACTGAATATGTTGACCTGAGATACAAGATTGAAAAACTTTCTTATGCATTCCATTACCAGGATAAAAATGACAATATAATATTCCGATATGATAATGCTGTGCATAAACCAATATTAATCTTTAAAAATCACAAGCATTTTGAGGGAACTATTCTCAACTCTGAGATTCCGAATTTGAGAGATGTTTTAGAAGAAATAATAAGTAATTATTTGAACAAATATTCAATAAATGGCTGAGTTAAATAAAAGAATTTTTCTATCTCCACCGCACATGGGTGGCCAGGAGTTTGAATTTGTCAAACAGGCCTTTGGGAGCAATTATATTGCTCCGTTAGGTCCGCATGTCGATGCCTTTGAGCAGGAATTCTCGGAAATAGTCGGTATTCCCCACGTTGCTGCGGTTTCAAGCGGCACGGCAGCGATGCATCTCGCACTTCGCATGTTGGGTGTAGGCACTGGTGATGAGGTGATTGCGCCCTCTTTCACTTTTATCGGTGGCGTGAGTCCGGTTATTTTTCAGGGCGCTACGCTTTCTTTTGTCGACTCTGAGGCAAAGTCATGGAATATGGACCCTGATCTGCTGGCTGAAGAGCTGTCATTCAGAAATAAGCAGGGCAATCTCCCGAAGGCGGTCATCAGTGCAGACATCCTGGGGCAGGCTGCTGAACTTGACAGGATTCTCGATATCTGTAATCAGTACCATATCCCAGTTGTCTCAGACTCGGCCGAGGCCCTTGGCGCAACGTATAAGGGGCGACATGCCGGGCAGGGCTCAGGTTTTGTGGTATATTCCTTCAATGGCAACAAGATCATCACCACGTCCGGAGGCGGGATGCTGGCCTCAGACGATGGGGACCTGATAAAAAAGGCAAAATTCCTTTCACAGCAGGCACGTGACCCTGCGCCTCACTACGAACATACGCAGATAGGGTACAACTACCGGATGAGCAATATTGTTGCAGCCATTGGCCGGGGTCAGTTGCGCGTTCTGCATGAGCGTGTCGAAAAGAAGCGCTGGATATGTGACTATTACCGGAAGGCACTGGCTGATATACCGGGGATCGAATTCATGCCTGAGGCCTCATACGGGCGAGCGACCAGGTGGCTGACCGTCATATTGATTACGCCTGAGGACTTTGGTGCTGACCGGGAAGCCGTCCGGCAGGCATTGGAAAGAGAGAATATCGAATCACGCCCGGTATGGAAACCGATGCATATGCAGCCGGTATTTAAGGGCTGTTCCATGCGCGGCGGAGCAGTGTGTGAAGATCTTTTTAAAAGAGGACTGTGTTTACCATCTGGGACTGCGATGACGCCCGGTGATATTGATAGGGTAATAAGGGTGATAAAGGGTTGTCATAGAAAATGAAATTATAATGGAAATAAGGAGACACTTCAGTAAATACGGATATTTCTTATGCCCTTCACCTCCTTTACTTAACCCAGGCTTCGGATATATCGCATACAATCCCATCTCCCTCATCAACCTCTTTACCCGCTTGTGGTTTACTTTATACCCTTCATTTTTCAACCACCCGGTCAACCTCCTGACCCCATAAAACGGATATCGGGTATAATACTCATCTATCAACCTCATCAACTGAAGATTATATCCATTCTCCCCCCTCGCCTTATAATACAAGCCAGAACGGGATATCCCCAGTAACTCACATTGCCGACGGACACTTATCTTCTCGTGTTCCGCCTCTATCAACCCCCTCCTTTCCTCAACCGTTAAGTCCCACTTTTTTTCCATCCAATCTAACTCAACCTTTAATTGCCCTATCTGCTGATACAATGATGCCCGCAATTCCTCCTCCTTTCTCGCATCTTGTACTGTCCAGCACCCGGATACCTAAATTAAAATTCTTTCAAAGATCGTTATTTATACCCCAATTTATAGAGCTTGTTTCTATCTTTCCGCCATTTTTCCATAACCTTGACCCAAAGCTCCAGATACACCTTTCTGCCTATTTCTTTTTCGATCTCCTCCCTGGCAATGAGGCCAACGTGCTTGATTGCTTTTCCATCCTTACCGATAATGATACCCTTTTGAGATTCGCGTTCCACATAGATAACGGCCTTGATAAAATCTTTGCCTGCCTCCCGTTCCTTAAACTCTTCAATTTCGATGGTAGTGGAATAGGGGATTTCTTCCCCGTAAAATTCAAAAACCTTCTCCCTGATAATCTCAGAAGCAAGAAATCTCTCGTTGTAATCAGTCATGTGATCTGGGGGATAGAAAGGCTCTCCTTCCGGCAAGTATTTCACGATGAGTGTCTGTAACAGATCCAGGTTGGTGTTCTTTAAAGCTGAAATTGGTACAATTTCTGCAAATGTGAACTGGGTACTGTACGCTGAAAGAATCGGTATCAGGCTATCCTTTTCCACCAGATCTATCTTGTTAATGGCTAAAATCACCGGGGTAGTAAGGTGCGATATCTTTTCGAGGAATGCCTTATCCGTGCTGGCAGGTGGCTCAAAGGGTTCTGCTATCAACAAGATCACGTCTGCATTTTCTATGGCACTGTAGGCTGCTTTCACCATATATTTCTGTAATTCGTATTTTGGTTCCATAATACCCGGGGTATCATAAAAGATAATCTGATAGTCTTCCTTGGTCAATACACCCATGATTTTTTTCCGGGTAGTTTGTGGTTTTGGTGTAACGATGGATAATTTGCATTCCATAAAATCGTTAATCAGGGTTGATTTGCCCACGTTGGGTTTACCCACAATAGCTACATAGCCTGACTTAAAGTGTTTTTTCTCTGGTTGCATAAAACTCCCGCATCAAAATTGCTTGCATAAAAATGCTGATTTCGATTATGATTGTATACAAGAAGTGGAACAGTTATTTTGTCTCACGAATTCTAAACTTTACCCTGCGGTGAATCAAGTGTTTTCGTAATGCAGATATGCAGGACGAGTACAACAAGAAAGAATACGGTGGTACGTTGCACACCTGGTAAGGAATAAGTTGCTCAGATTGTTCATGATACAATGCAAAAATATTTTTTGATAATGAAAGGTTTATTAAAAAATTCAGGGAGATATGATACTTGAAAGAAACAAAACAACCACAACGAATAATTACTGCTTCTCAGCAAATTCTTTACATCGAAACAGACCAAAAAAAGACCGTTAAAAACAAAAGGAAAGGATTTAATTCCCAGAAACTGCGATGGTCTATACAAATAGCATTCTTTATCGTGGTGCTTATTATTGGTTGGCAGTTCTATACCTTTGTAAAATACTGCGAGGCGGGCGGGAAGGGGTTTTACCTGCCGAGACCCCCGGGAGTTGAATCCTTACTGCCGATCAGCGCACTTATGGGTACGAAATATTTTTTTGGAACAGGGAAAATTAACCCCATCCATCCTGCAGCTTTTGTCATCTTTGGGACGTTACTCTTAACTGCCTTATTTTTCAGGAGGGGTTTCTGTGGCTGGATTTGTCCCATTGGTACTATTTCTGAATGGGAGTGGCGTTTGGGAGATTGGTTTTTGAAAAAACTTCCGCTACGGGCTGCATCCCTGATACGGAATATACCAACCAGGCTTACGGCGGGTCTCAGCCTTGTTTTCACGCCTATCATCGTCTTGTTGATCTTAGAGGTCATAACGATGGAGTCTTTCAAATCTCCCCTTTTTGGGTACCTGACACCTGCCTATGTCCTGGCGATGGTGTTGCCGTTTGTTGTCCCCAGAAAGATATGGTCTGATAAGGTTAATGACATCATTGCCCGCGCCTGGAAATATTCAATCCTGGCCTTTTTTGTCCAGGTCATTATTATCAAGATGCCCATTGCACAATTGGAGGTCATGTATACCCGCGTACCCTTTATTCGTGTTGCAGACGTCAAGATGTTGAAGTTTTTCACAAATATATCTGGTATGGCTTTATCGGTAATCCTGACAATGCTGGTCATTTCGCTGGTTAATAAAAATTTTTGGTGCCGCTTTTTCTGCCCATACGGAGCCTTGTTGGGTATTATTGCATATGTAAGCCCTATGAGAATTTCCCGCGATACGGGAAGGTGTATTGATTGCGGAAAATGTACGAAGGCATGCGCTATGCACATCCTTGTGGAAAAGAAGAAACACGTGCTGACCCATGAATGTGTAGCTTGCTACGATTGCGTTAATGCCTGCCCGGTGAACGGTGCACTGGATATGAAGTTGGTTGGGGATCGTAAGAAGATCCATTACGGTCTTTATGCCATCATGCTCGTCGGCTTGTATGTTGCCATAACGAACACGGCCCGCGCCACCGGACACTGGTATACCAGGATATCGGATGCCGAATATATCTTAAGAATATCGGAACTCAACCAGCCTAAATACCTTCATAAGGCAGGGAAGTTTGAGATGGAATAAGAGAATACAGGACATGTATCGTATTACTCTGTAAAAACTTCTTTTTTTTGTAAGTTTTTTGTGTGATAAAAAGTTAAAAGTGCCTAAAGTTTGAAGTGAGCTAATGTTGTGGATAATAAAGAATTTTCTAAAGCAAGCCATTAACTTCAGGCCTTTTGTACTTCAGGCACCTTGGTTGCGGCGTAGCCGCACCAGGAGACATCTGTTTCTTTTATTCTCTCCTGATTCGTTCATAGGAGTGATTTAAAACTGTTTATAGTATTTCAGCGCTTCAGGAAGTTCATTCCGGATATCCTGAATCCTTTTTTCAGGCGCTGGATGAGTAGACAGGAACGCAGGGGGCCTTTCTCCTCCCTGGTTATTCATTCTTTGCCAGAAGGGGATGGCCGTTCGAGGGTCGTAATTAGCCCTTGCCATAAGAATAAGTCCAATATGGTCGGCTTCCGACTCGTGACTGCGGCTATACGGCAACAAAACACCTATATTTGCACCGGCCCCGTATGCCTGCATTATTAATTGGCTGGTTTGCCCTGGTTGTCTGCTGAGTGCCGTAGATAAGGTAGTTGCGCCCATTTGCACGACGAGAAGCTGACTCATTCTTTCTCCGCCATGATTCGCCAGCGCATGTGCAACTTCATGTCCCATTACAACGGCAAGTCCATTTTCATCTTGTGTAATCGGGAGTATTCCGGTATATATAGCAATTTTTCCTCCCGGCATGCAGAATGCGTTTGCGGTTTTGTCGTCTTCGATGAGATTAAATTCCCAATGGTAGGTTTGTAATTCCTTTTCCATACCATTTTCCCGCATAAACTGTTCTGCTGATGCCGCAATCTTCTTTCCTACATCAACAACCATCTGCGTCTTTTGTGCATCCTGAAAAATCTTTGATTCAGATAATAACTGATTATAGCTGTTGATGCTTGAAGCGATAAGTTGATTCTGAGGTATGAAAGAAAGTTGCTTTCTTCCCGTTATTGGCACTGTCGAGCAACCAATGAAAAGTATTGCTATAAGAAATAGCGCAGAAAATTTAGATTTGAACATAATAAATCCTCCTGAAAAACCCTGTAAAAGTAGGAATAAAAATACCTGATGAATGCTTCTGCATTACATGACTATACAAAGAAATTATTAATACAGTCAACAGTTTTGTTTACATCCTTCTGCAATTTGCTCATAAAAAATAGCAAATTGGTATTTACCCGCCTGTCAATAAAAAAGATACTTTTTTTAACACAAAAACAAACCCCAAATGGTGTTTATCAGGGTACACCTGTTTTCCTTGATAAAATACCGGACTTCTGCTATATTGACTTAGTTTGCGGATGTCATGGCGGAAACAATATATTTTAATAATCAATATTTATAGAGAATATAAAACATGAAGAAGATCATTATTGTTGTTTTAAGCGTCTTGTTTGTTCTTTTGATAAGTGCAGTAGTGCTACCCTTCGTTATTGATTTAAATAAATATAAAGGGAAAATTATTGATATCGCGAAGCCATATCTCTCACGAGATTTTGATTTTGGCAATGTAGAACTCACGATATTGAAAGGATTGGGGGCAGAGATTCGGGGTCTCCGTATTGCAGAGAATCCGGAATTTGGGAAGGGAGATTTTCTGAACCTGGAACATTTGCGCATAAAAATAAAATTATTTCCTCTGTTAAAGAAACAGATTCAAGTCAAGGAACTAATCATGGACAAACCCGTGGTGCGACTGATAAAAAACGCAGAGGGGAACTATAATTTTGAGGATTTAACGGGTTCTCCGGCAGATGAACATGATGATGCGGGGGGTACGAAGAAAAAAGATGGCGAAGATGAAAAAAGAGATGACAAAACGAAGGAGAATAATGAAAAGGCCATTTTTGCAGGTTTGATGGTTTCCAAATTTACTTTGAATCAGGGTAAGATCGATTTCGTCGACGAGTTTACCAGGCGGGGAACTCCGGTAACGAATACCATAGATTTGTTAGATTTACAATGTACCGATGTATCGCTGAACAATCCAATCCATGTGTACATGGCTGCCCGTATACCAGAAGGAACAAAGCAAAATCTCACAATGCAAGCCACTATAGGCCCACTGGGTGAAGCCACAGACAGGGAACGAGTTTTTATGGATATTAAACTCCGGGCAGAGAGTCTTAATCCGGATTTCATCATTGCTTTTTACCCGTCAATTAAGGAAATTTTGCCAGAGGATGTGAGCTTTACTGGTTTATTGGGCATGGAGCTGATTACGAAGGGAACTATTGCCAATCTCCAGACACAGGTCACCATGGAGATGAAAGACCTTGATATCCGGTATGGAGAAACATTCCACAAGCCCAAACTCGTTCCTTGTCAGATTTCCATCGCGGCAAGCAAGGCCGGAGACGATATTCAGGTAGACCCAAGTGTCATTACCATGCACACCATGTCCCTCAAAACATCAGGAAAGATTACGGGTTTAACCAATCCAAGTTTCGATCTGGTGATTGGAACCAATGATACATCCATGAAGGGTTGGGAAGTATTAGTTCCTTCGTTAAAAGCATACGAACCTGAAGGAAATTTTACTTTTCTGGGATCTATGAAAGGGACGATGGGAGATCTATCTGCCAATCTCCAGTTTTCAGCCCCAAGGCTTGCAGTAAAAGTCTCTCAGGCAACAGGCAATAGCAAAGATACTGCGCCTTCAAAAAGTGTTTTTGAATCCATGGACATAAAAGTTCAGGCCGGGAAGAAAGAGAATAACATCAAGGGCAGCGGCAATCTCGAAATTAAAAAGGGAGAGGTTATGGACGCCGCTTTCGAGAAGATGCAGTCACAGTTCGACTACCAGAACGATATTCTCAATATCCAGGGATTTCAGGCCCATGCCTTTCAGGGAGATATTTCCATGGAGGGCACAGTAACGCCCAGCAAACTTCAATGGGTCATGAAGCCGGTTATTACGAATATAAATATGGCAGAAGTTGTTGATACCCTTACACAATACAAAGGTTTATTCAAGGGAATATTTTCCGGGTCTTTTAAGGCAAACAGTGCTGGAGATGATACACAGAAAGGTGCAATTGATGCCAGCGGGTCATTTCGGATTGAACAGGGGGAAATCATGAATGTAAATCTTGTAGATACAGTCATGGAAGCACTCTTTGGCATGAAGGGGGTGTCCATGTTCATGGAAAGAGAAGGCAGCGAATTAAACAAACAAAAGATTACACGATTCGATTCCATGGATGGGGATTTTTCCATGACCAAAAATACCATTAATTTAAAGAAGGTCTCCCTGCATAATATTCATACGGTTAAAGTAACTGAAACTGACGCATTCGTAGACGGATTGGTTGACTGTAATGCCAATAGTCTTAATCTTAAGGGCAAGATCGTTCTTTCTCCGGAATATTCTGCGAGGTTAACCAAAAAGACAGAAGAGCTCAACGCCCTTCTTAATCCAGAAAGCCGCATGGTGCTTCCGTTCTCGATTACCGGAAGTCTCGGCAAACCAGTACCTATCCTGGATATACCCTATGTAACCACAGCCATGACGAAATATTACGGCACAAGAGAACTGGAAAAATTAGGCGACAAGATAGGACTACCCAAAAAAGGAGATAAAGATAAACAGGGAAAGGAATCGCCCCTGGGCAATATTCTCAAAGACCTTATCAAATAGAGGTAAGAGGTCACCTCTTCCCTGCAAAGCAATTGTTTCTTCAAATTCATCAATGATACCAGGTGGGTACCAGGCAAATTCAATTGACAGGAGGGGTCTGGGGCATTTTCTTATTCCAGAAGCCACATAGACGCCGTTATCAAATACATTCTCGATCAGGAGGCGCATCACAGAAAGAAAACCTTCAAGGAAGAATATCTTGAATTCTTGAAGAAATATGAAATCAAATATGATGAAAAATATTTGTTTGATTGGGTAGAATGAACAGGCCGCTCCTACGGAGCTTTCATGCTGTTCTTACGTTTCTTTCTACAAACAGGTCGCCCCTACCGGGGCTACTTCGATGTTTTTTTATTGGCTTTTTCAAAAACCTAAACTGTTATAAATAATTTGATTTGTTGGGTTTCGCTTTCAAACTGGGTCAAATGAGTATTTCGTGGTCATATATAGCACTTGTAAATATATACACTACAATATGATGTATAACAATCTCTAAAAAATGGCCATTTGACCCCATCTGTTTACTTACCCCAACCGACACAACTTGAAAAGCTGAAACAAAAGCTAATGAGATATTGGAATGAATACAGGAAAATATTATGAAAGTATATCTTGATAACTGCTGTTTTAATCGTCCTTACGACAATCAGGATCATTTGTCCATCAAACTCGAAACCGAAGCGAAACTCCGCATACAGGAAATTATAAAAGAGAAAAAACTACTTTTAATCTGGTCTTTCATGCTGGATTATGAAAACAGCGCCAATCCTGGAACGAGCAAGAGAGTCTCAATATATGAATGGCATAATTATTCATCAGCTTATATCTCATTTAAAGAGGATATCTTGCAGTTATCACAAAAAATAGCAGCTCTGGGATTTGGGAAAAAGGATTCGATACATTTATCATGTGCCATAACAGGCAAATCTGAGTATTTTGTGACGGTTGATAATGGTATACTGCATAGGAGTAACTGTATTTCTGATATTAAGATAATAGATCCGATTTCATTTATCAGAATAATGGAGGAAACAATATGAGAAGCGATTACGAAATTTGCAATGATGGATTAAAAATCCTGTTTTCCGGGATGGATATTCTTGAAGCGGAAAAATTCATCACATTGATAAAACAGGATAAGTTTGATTACACTCAGTGGAGAAAAAAACTCTGGGAAGATAAATCACTGGAAGAGATTTGCATGAAAGGTGATGAGTTTTCCAAGAAATTTCGATCATAAATAAGCGAAACACAAAATCGAGATGTGTTGCAAATTAAGAGCAATTCTTATCGTAGTGGGTCATGTGGGTTTGGTACGAGCCAGCGAAGAATTTGCCAAATGGCTGCGGGGCGAAATCACCATGCCCATAGGCAAAAACCACGAACATATTACGCATGGATTGGTAAAATCACCTGCTGAGTGGCCATATTCCAGCTTTCATTGCCAGGTAAAGCAAGGCGCTATGATAGCGATTGGGAGGCAGGTACTGAAATTAAATTTGACGTAAAGGTAGGACATGAATAATCGTATCAATTTAGTCTTTTGAAAATTTATCAATTATGAGCTCTGTCAGGCACAACCTGTTTGTAACAAGATATGATGCCATAACAAATATTAGCTCCGTTAGAGCGACCTGTTTGCATATCAATCATATACAGGTCGTTCCTACGGAGCTAATCGTATCTTAACGATTAAATACTACAAGCAGTACGCCCTTAACAGGGCTTAATTTTTCAAAACACTAAATTGATACGTTTTTTGAAAAATCCATGGGAACATTAAAAAACCATGTAGCCCCGGTAGGGGCGACCTGTTTGTAGAAATCAATACAAAAAATGATAACCGATGGAGTACCAGGCAAATTCAATTGGCAAGAGGGGTTTGGGGCATTTTCTTATTCCAGAAGCCACATAGACGCCGTTATCAAATACATTCTCGATCAGGAGGCGCATCACAGAAAGAAAACCTTCAAGGAAGAATATCTTGAATTCTTGAAGAAATATGAAATCAAATATGATGAAAAATATTTGTTTGATTGGGTAGAATGAACAGGCCGCTCCTACGGAGCTTTCATGCTGTTCTTACGTTTCTTTCTACAAACAGATCGCCCCTACCGGGGCTACTAGGATAGGAATGGGGTTTTTTTATGCCGATCCGCATAAGATACCAAGATAACAAATACCAGTCGACGCAAGTGGTCGAGCATAAAGGCATTATCATAGCAGTATTCGCTGTTTCAAAGGCGTGTTATATGGATCAGAAACCGGTGATCTGCATAAAATGCGAAGTGGAACTTGTCTGGAACGGCAAGACAAGCGAAGTGACCAACATCGTTCTCCCCTTTCAGGTGA
This sequence comes from Planctomycetia bacterium, assembly GCA_015075005.1. GTDB lineage: Bacteria > Planctomycetota > Brocadiia > Brocadiales > Brocadiaceae > Brocadia. The sequence goes on along the minus strand of JABTVC010000005.1, from coordinate 11,625 downwards.
TCGAACAGGTGGACGAACCGCGGAAGTCGAAACCGCTCATGGACGCTAATACACGTGAATCAAATAAAATATTATCGTCCATTCCTGTGCATTCACGGTTAAGTCTGGGAGATAATTAATGACTACTCATCCTTCTTTTTAAATAATTTCAGGAAATATAAGGAATGCTCGTGAACCGTTATGCCGTTTTTACTGATGTAAGTTTAAATCCCAGGCTAAAGCTTGGATTCGGAGCGTACCTTGTCATACCTTCTTCATTTCTGGAAATACCACCTGAAAGAATTATTCGACCTGAATTTGTTGAACAGATTAGGCTACGGAAATTTGAAGTCGCCTCTTCGGCAGAACTTGAAGTTCAAACCCTTTTGTGTGCACTTGAAGATTTCCAAAATAAATTTCTGGGTTCAATGTTTGGAACACTGGATGTATATTCAGATTCTCAGTGTGTGACAGGACTCCTGCGAAGAAGGTCTCACCTGGAAATGAATGCATTTTCCAGTAGCGGAAAGCATCGTCTTTTAAAGAATGCCTGTCTCTATCGTAAATTTTACGAGTTTCATGACACCCTGGGATTTGATGTTATTAAGGTGACAGGACATGTTCGTTCACGTTCTCATGATTCGATTCAACGTATCTTTTCGTTTGTAGACAAGGAAGCCAGAAGAGCGTTAAGAACTTTGCATGAAGGTGGAGAGCCGGCAACCTGATATACATGAAGCCTGGCAAACCGATGCATTCTAATGTATTGATTTCATCCATCGAAGTATTACATCATTTCCCTGTCCACGCTGCAAACAAGGCATTGGTGTTCCACTAAAGGTTGACCAAAGAGGAACGTTTCGCCGATGGAGTCGTTACACGATGCACATCGTGCACCATGTTGTAAAACAGGATTTTTCCCATAATATCCCAGGGCCTCTATCTGCGTACAAACGATTTCCTTCTTCCTCTCGAATCCGTAACAAGTCATCAAAAATTCCTGGATATGAAACCGTTTTGAGGCCACCATGAAAATGGAAAATTTTGTACCTGATTCTTTCGCGTGTTGGGTTTTGTAAATCCTTGCATAAAGGACAACGGCATTCTTCTTGTGTCTTGTGTCTACCCTGAATATCGTCTGATCATCCCTTTTAACAACGTATGTTTTACATAATTTGCGTGAAGATATTCCCCCAGTTTTTGCTGGATAAAAGGCATCGTAAATTCTTTGCTGAAACTCATCCTGTAGAGGACGTATTGTACATCCGGCATATTCCCAGGGCTTAAAACAAATTCCTTAATCCTGAATCCGCGACAATGTTCTTGCACACTGCTGAGTCTTAAAGAAAGTGATTCATTATTCAACAGGTCTTTTACCTTGTCGTTTGATAAAAATGCCAGATGATAGACGTTAATACCATACGCAAAATCAGCAGTGACCATCTCTTCGCCAAAATCCCGTAAATGCGCAGACAACGATTGATAATAAGGCACAACCTCGGGCATAGCAAGCATAAGGGCACGCGCAATGGCCACCCCAATAAATCGTTTCGCAACCAAACGCATGGTGGGTTCAATCTCCACAACCACCCGCAATATAATTTTGTTTCGTTTGTCATCTGCAATCCGACGAATTTCGTCCATGAGAAATGGTTGCGAAATCGTATGCTGTGTGAGCTTCCTTATATGTGCAGCCGATGGACATGCCCCACATCCAAGGCATTGTGCTTCGACCTTTGGGCGCCCCAAACAGTATTCACGTTCGGTAAAATGAGTTGAACGCCCATATTCTTCCCACAGGAATTTCTTTGAGATACCCAGATCGATATCGTCCCAGGGGAAGATATCGTCCTTCTCCTTTGCGTAAAAGTAATTCCCTTCGGATAATCCTAATTCCATTAAATAATCACGCCAATTCCTGAGTATCTGCCTGGGAACGGTATTGTAGTAAACAAAACCATCGGTAATGGATGAGCGGATAAGGGCAGGGGTGAGCCGTCTGTCACCCATTGCCAGTAATTGTGTCAGCCATATTTCCTCAAAGGAAGCACTTTCCCTGAATTCCATGTTATGAAATTTGCATATACGTTCAACTTCCCGCCGGATTTTCTTTTTGTCTTCAAGGGCTGTTAAGCACTCGTGAAATTGCAGCGGGGTATGCGGTGGGTAATAGAGCGGTGTCAGGCTGAAAATAATACGTACATTACTATCCGACATGCTTTTTAAATCACCCAGACGTTTTACAAATTTTCCAAATTCCCCAAAATCTTCCGGTTGTTCCAAACCGGTACCGATTAAAAATATTTTCAGTTCCCGAATACCCCTCTCAAACAGGAACTCGCAGGCCTTATATATCTGTTCTTCGGTAAGATTCTTGTGCAGGGAACGTCGAAGCCGTTCACTAATACCCTCCATCCCGCAACTCACCGTCGTCTTTCCAATTACCTGCTGTACCTCTACAAGGAACCGATCGGTAGAAAGCAGATCAAATCGCTGGCTCTTCAGACTAACGCTAACAATTTCCCTATAAAAAGATAAGATCATGGGATACAGGTCTGTATGGGTATTAAAATTAAAACTGAAGAGAGTAACCGTATCAAGCCCTTGTTGTGCCTTTGCCGATCTTAGCCCTTTTGCCAGCATTGACAAGGAACGCTCCCGGTATGGTTTTCTCTCCCAGCTTTCTGCGCAGAACGAACAGAAGCATGGGCATCCGTTACTGATTTGCAAACTCCGATACCAAGACTTTCTGTTTCATACCACGGGACACGCTTCCATTGTTCTCACCTGATCAAGGTCGTATACAGTCGCACTTTTTACGGGATATGGGACGTACGACTCTTTTGGTGTAATTTCTCCCAAAACTTTTTTATCTGAATACCGGTGCTCGTATTTGTCCGGCTCATAGAATCCATCTACCTTTCCATGGCACGCATGGAGAATTTCAGTTTTACTTAAGCCGGAAGATTTGCCTTTTTTCACAATCTCCAAAAATTGTTTTATGGCATATTCCCCTTCACCAACAAACACGGCATCCACAAGCCCGTAATCATTGCCAAGACCTTGCTCTTTTATCGGGCCATGTAATACAGAAGTAACTGCCGAGCTGGCGCCTCCAAGCACAATCAGTGGAACATCCGGACGCATCATGCGTTCGCTTTTGAAGAGGGGAATACCTGAAAAATGCAGGAGTTTTGGCAGATTCAGGAGCTCCAGCACAAAGGAGTTACTTATACCAAGCACATCGAATGCACAAGGGGGTTCTTTTGTAGTGGTACCTATCCACAGGGGGATTTTGGAAGCGGTCATTAACGCCAGGTCTTTGGAGGGCGGCAGGAAGGCGAAATCGGTAAAAACACCTTCAACCTCCTGAGCGATCTGGGCGACAAGGGGGTGTGAGATTGAAACTGACACATCCCGATATGTCGATAACCGGCAAATCAGGAATCGCAGTTCTGCCTGATGAAACAAGGCAGGGTCCATGGTATTGGGCTCTTCTCCTTTCAGCCATAACCCGGCTAACGAGAGTAAATAATAATTCCTCTCATACCATTGTTTGATCTCTTGTGAGGATTTTAAGCAATCGTGTGGTTTAATGTTAAACATATTCATTGAGAGGCATAGAAGATTTTCCTGAAATTGACCGTATCGGCTAATATGTGCTATTTTAAAACTAACGCCGGCTGTAATTCAATTTTTCCTTTTAGAATATAAGACCTGTTATAGCTGATGTATTGTAATTGCAATACCCGCTGAAGAATATTAAAATACGGTATTAACAGCATCATTATACATGAATTTAATAATTTGATATGAAAGAATTCCCAAATAGCCATACGTTTTTGTGGATATGCATTGAAATGCATCTCTGTCGTATCCGGATGGCATAAAGAAGGAATCGGATGCCTGGTTTAAATCAGGAGGTCTAATCATGACAGTAGTTACTGCAAAAAAAAAGTATACCTATAAAGATTATCCCAATATAGCAGACGACAAAAGATATGAATTAATAGGAGGTGAGCTCATAATGATGACACCATCGCCGATTCCTTATCATCAATGGATATCAAAAAACATAGAGTATGAAATAGAACGCTTTGTGAGAGAAAAGAATCTCGGCAAGGTATTTGACGCGCCGTGCGATGTTTATTTTGATGACGAAAATGTTATTCAGCCAGATATACTTTTTGTTTCTGAAGAACGTACCCATATTATCGGGAAAACTCATATTCAGGGCGCCCCCGATCTTGCCGTTGAAATACTTTCTGAATCCACGGCGTATACTGATCTGATGAAGAAAAAGAGACTCTATGCAAGATTTGGGGTAAAAGAGTACTGGATTGTTGACCCTGATGGGAAAACGATAGAAATATATTGTCTGAAAAAAGGGGTATTTGCCCTTTTTAAAAGTTTTTCTGAAAATGATGAACTTGAATCGCCACTTTTAACGGGCTTAAAGATAGGACTCTCTCCCGTTTTTGCCTTTTTATAAAAGCAAAAACCTAATAACACCACCTTTTCTACTAAAGTCGATTGCATAAATTCAGGTTTTAGTTTTCTTGCATTCTAACTGTGGCTTTATTCATTGCAGGTAATTTCTTTCTTATTTGCCATTTATGGGTGATTATCTGCCATAAGAAACCTGCGGTAACGGCACCGGCGGTATCCGCCAGCCAGTCAAAGGTTTCTACTGAACGGTTTGGAGTAAAGAATTGATGAAACTCATCCGATGCGCCATAAAGGGAGGTGATGCCAATCGCCAGAATAATTTTATATATCGACTTACTTCCTATGCTAACAGAAGAAAGTGACCAGCAGATCATGAGGCACAAGAGACCAAACACAACAAAATGAATGAATTTGTCACTGTACGTTGGAAGGGAAACAGAAGAGGTGTCCCGAGAAGATGCGTAGTATATAAAACAGGCGTAAACTATAGTTAATAGACATTTAAAAATCCAATGGACTCTAATCTTGATGTTCATGCTTCTCGCTTTCTTTAAAGACACGGATCCAGTATGCTGTTTCATCAGCTGAAGTTTCTTGATATTTATACCGTGGTTCCGTCATTGTGTGCGATGACTTCTTTTTTCCCTTTGTGCCCGGTATCTCTGTTTTTACTGGGGAAGGTTTTACCTCTTCGCCGGGAAGATTTATGAAAATATCCTTCCAGTATCTTGCATCTTCTTCCGACGGGCCTTCCCGCTTACCTTCAGGTTCACCAGAGGGGTTGTCTGCGCCTTTGTTCAGAGTCCCCAGGATTTCCTGATACATGGCCTTTGGCTCAACAATATGACAACCGCATTTTCTGACATGTCGTTTTATATCGTTGTCATAGGTTACAATGTGGACATCCCTTGGATTTTTACAGAGGTCTGTGATGTTCTTGATCTCGGTATCCGCATTGATGCCATATCTTGAATAAATGACCGTAATACCGGCGCAGGTTTGTCTCTTTGGTAAAGTAGTCTGGGTACAAGTACCATCAAATACGACAATCACATCGTAATGTTTCTCTTCCTTGTATTTTGAAAATAGGGATATTATATAATCACGTACGGATTCAATGCGGTTTATCCCCACGTGCTTCTCCAAGGCTGGTACGGTAAATATAAAGTTATAGCCGTCAATAATGATTAACATACAATTTTTCCGTTATCAACGATTACCTTTCCACCAACAATCGTGGTAACTACCTGCCCAATTACATTCCAACCATTAAAGGGACAATTTCTGGCCTTTGATTCAAATTTTTCGACCTGAACTGTCCATTCCTTCTTTAAATCAATAATAGCAACATCGGCAGGCATACCCACGGCGAGACTACCGCCAGGGATATTAAATATCCTTGCCGGATTGGAAGACATTTTTTGAACAATCTCTTTCAGTGACAGGATGCCAGGATGAACTAATTTTGTAAGAATGACGCTCAGTGCATTCTCAAGTCCAACAAAACCCGAAGCCCCTTTTTTTATATCGTCATGGGTATGCGGTGCATGGTCTGTCGCAATGACGTCAACCAAGCCCGTTGATAAACTTTTCCGGAGCGCCTCTCTATCTTCTCTGGAACGCAAAGGGGGATTAGTTTTGGGTACATTTCCACGTGCATCTCTGAAGTTTTCATCCAGGAGTAAATGATGAGGCGTAACTTCGCAGGAGATATGTGCAATGCCTCTTTCTTTTGCCTGGTGTATAACCTCCAGCGTGCTTTTCATACTAACATGTGAGACATGCAGCCATCCCCTGGCTTGCTCGGTATATTTGATTTCCCGGATGACAAAGTCTGTTTCATGACAAAATGGACTGCCAGGGAAATGCGTCACGCTGGAGTTTGTTTTTGCCTTATCCAGAGAGATTTGAGAATCTTCACAATGGGGACTGATAATAAGCTTGTACTGTGCGGCTAGCTCACATGCCCGTTTCATTAACGATTCGTAAAATACCGGATTCCCGTCATCTGAGAGCGCGCGCACCCGCATGTCCGTTGCCAGTTTGGCAATATCTGTCAACTCTTCCCCCAGCAATCCCTTTGTGATACATGCCTTTGTATAGATGTTTACCACGCCTTTCTGGTTAACTCTTTCCATAAAGGACGCCACCATTTCCACTGAATCAATGGGAGGAATGGTGTTGGGTTCGCAAATAAGGGTAGTATAACCACCCACTGCTGCAGCCCGGGACCCCGTCTCTATCGTTTCTTTATATTCCAGGCCAGGTTCGCGCAGGTGCACATGGCAGTCGATTAAGCCAGGAATTATATATCGGGAGGTTGCATCGATAACCCTGGTATGGGTATTTGGTTTAATATCATTTGAAACTGCCCTGATCTTGCCATCCATGATAAAGATGTCTGCCTGCCCATCAAGCCCTGTTGCAGGATCCACAACATGCCCACCTTTTATTAATATCTCATTGTCCGTATTATCTATCATTCATGTTGCTCCAGAAATAACCGTTATCCTTTACCCCGATAGTTTTTTGCCACAAAGGTAATCAGATAAAAAACCTCTTTACTTTTACGTCCTGCTGGCCTGAACTATTACTAAAAAATTACAAAAATTCCCTTAAAGGACACTGATCGCAGACCTTTTTTGGCTTACAAAACATCTTGCCGATGTTTACCAGCAAGGCATGGTATTCATTAAACAATGTAATATCCTTAGGAAGATTCTCTTCAAAGAAAGACTTTATCTCGTCATACGAACTCTCTTCGGGAATAAAACCATGCCGTGAAAAAATCCTATGGGTATATGCATCTACAACAAATGTGGGCAAATTTCCTGCATATAATAAAATAGAGTCCGCTGTTTCTGGTCCGATACCTTTTACGGAAAGCAGCTCATCCCGAAGTGTTTGAAAATCCTGCGCAAACATACTGGAGAGACTGCCTTCATATCGCGAAAATAGCCAATTAATAAATGTCTTAACACGTCTGGCCTTGACGTTAAAAAAGCCTGAGGGACGAATAAGCTGTGCCAATTCTGCCAAACCCAGCCCTTGAATTCCCCCAGGAGAGAGCATCCCGGCGGTCTTAAGATTTTTAATGGCCTTTTCAACATTAGACCAGTTGGTATTTTGCGTTAATATAGCGCCAATGACAACCTCGAACGGAGTTTCTCCCGGCCACCATTGCTGGGGACCCAAGGCATCGAACATCTTTTGGTATATTTTTAAAATGGTGCTGGCTTTATTCATCTCCTATACCAAGTTTTGAGAGAATCCCCATCCTCAGGAGCGGCAACATAATTTCGTGGTGACCTGTAAGTGCATATCCGGACCGGCTTGGCCTTTTTACGACATTGGTCTGTGGTCTATAGTGCTGAATCATGTCCATGTTTACCGTTACAAAATTTTCTACCTTATGACCAACATTCCTTGCAATACAGAGCGCTTTCAGGAAAACCTCCGGCATAATGACGGCAGAACCCACATTGAGCCATACTCCTCCTTCCAGGTGTGAAACCACGGAGGAGAGAATTTTGAAATCGATGTGACTTGATTCCCCCAAGTCTTTTCCTGAAACATTCGGATGCATATGAATCGTATCTGTACCTAATGCAACATGAACCGTGGTTGGTATATTCAGTTTTGCAGCACACGCCAACAAGCTCCGGTCATTGTAGGTATTTTTTTCTTCAATAATCTTATCACCCAGCGCCCGTCCAAGTCCCCTGCCCTTTTTACTTCCCCGAGAGGATGCTGCTTGAAACGCTGCAGCCGTTTCCCTTGCCATACCAAAACTGCCGTCTTTTAAACTGCTTGCAACATCCTCGGAAGTTGCTCCAATGAGCGAAACTTCATAATCGTGAATCGCTGCAGCGCCATTCATGGCGAGGGCAGTTATTATGCGGCGGTTCATGAGGTCTATTATTAACGGAGACAAGCCGCACTTTATAACATGCGCACCAATTGCCAGTACCACTGGATGTTTGTTCTGGTATGCCAGAACGATTGCATCAATTACCTTTCGTAAATGAGCCGAAGCCAGGACATCTGGCAGGGATTCGAAAAAGGCACGCATTCCATCTGCCGGCAAGACAGGCTTGGCAAACAGACTGATATTTGAGAGATTTTTTCGTTCTTTTATTGAATATGTCTTAATACTGCCGAAGTCTAGCGGTTCAAAAAAATTAATCTCATCCTCACGTTGTCGTGCCATTCCATTTTCTTCCTTTAAGGAATATCTCTACGGAGCAAGAATTGCCTCAACGGGACATACAGCCACGCAATTGCCACAATCAGTACAGGTCTCCACGTTAATTATCCTCAAGTCTCCAGACTCAGATATAGCATTGACAGGGCATTCGCTCTCGCATGCGCCACAATTTATACAATCATCCGTAATTTTATGAGCCATATAGTGTTTCTCCTTTCAATTGAGAATGGTATTGACCTTATTTTCAAAAATTTCACGACCTTTTACAATACAAATTTCCATCTTTAATGTCCACAACGAAAAGTCACAGAGCATGGGGTCGTGTTTCATTTTTACCTTATCTTTTTGTGTAATAAGTATTGCATCCGGCCTGACCCGCTGTGCCTCTGCGTTCAGTGCCCTCAATTCAGATGAGGTGTATACATGATGATCCGGAAACACCCGAAAACCAAGCAACTTAGCCCCTAAACTTTCAATGCTCTTTCTGAATGATACAGGATTGCCTATGGCACAAAACGCAAAGACCTTTTTACCCTGTAGCCATATAATATCCTTTGTCTCATCTCCCTTTAAAGCTTCCAGACACATAGGCTTGTGGATCGTTTCCACTATGGGGATTTGCCCTGCAATCTCGCGCAACCGGCTGATTGTAACCACAATTTTATCCTGGCCACACTGATCTGTATGCGTCAGCATAATCATATCTGCCCGCTTGAGTGATTCCAAAGGTTCACGTAACATTCCCCGTGGGACTATATGCTCATACCCGAATGGATTCAGTGCATCAATGGTTACAACATCCAGATTCCTTGCTAGGCGGAGGTGCTGAAATCCATCATCCAGCAATAAATATTCAGCCTGAAAATGGCTGATCGCCTCAAATCCACTTTTAACCCTGTCTTTATTTAATAGATTGGGTATATCCGGGATATTTTCCTGAAGCAAGAGATATTCATCATTGCAGACCTGTTTAGCCAAAGAACTATTTTCGTGTTTTATGGTGGCGGCATAACCCCTGCTGAGTATTGCAACCCTTTTTCCCTTCTTTTGCAAATACACCGAGAGGTATTCCACTATCGGCGTCTTGCCGGTTCCTCCCACCGTGATATTCCCCACACTGATTACGGGAACAGGCAGGCGAACACACTTTAGAATACCTCTCTTATAAAAAAAAATACGAGTTTTAACTACAAACCCGTATATTTTTGAAAGAGGATAAAGTATCTGCAGAATCGCTCTGGAGCATATATGCGAATGCCCCTCTTCCAAGACTTTTAAATAATATTCCCTAAAAATACGTATAGCGAATGAGAGAAAAAAGAAAATTTTTTAGATACCAGAGCCTGCCTGGAACGAATTCTACCTCAAAGGAACAGACCAATATGCCTCATCGAAAATTGCTTCCATGATCGATATCTATCCGAACGAAGTTTTACACTTAAGATGGGGCTATGTTTCGGTTTAACTGGTTTACGGATCAACTTCATTCTTGCCTCTTCAGGGGTCCTCCCCCCTTTCCATTTATTGCATTCTGTACAGGCGCAGACTATGTTTGTCCAGGAGGTTGCCCCTTTATACGCTTTTGGTACAACATGGTCCAAGCTCAGTTCAGACGTTGAAAACCGCTTGCCGCAATACTGGCATTTGTTTTCATCGCGGGCAAATATATTCCGCCGATTAAACTTTATGTTGGACTGCGGGTGCTTATCATAGAATAAAAGACGGATAATTTTGGGCGCTTCAATTTCAAAGGAAACGGTTCTAATCCAGGACGATCTATCCTCGTCAGGCAAACCCGATTTGACCTTGTAAAGCGAGACATCCTTCCACGTATCAAAATTATAGGAATTAAATTTCCCGTCATCTACAGAAACAACCTCTGCAGTTTCCTTGCACAATAAAACAAAGGCCCTCCTTGCTGAGATCACATGGAGCGCTATGAAGAATTTGTTTAATACCAATACGCTGGATTCCAACGCGACAATTTGCTGCATAGTAGTACACCCTCAATATTGCAATAAATATCTATTGAAGAAATACGGAGAAGGTCGCCCAGGCAGTTTCAAAAATTTAGAGAACAATAGTTATAGTTTACTAATAAGCCCCAAGTAATTCAAGGGAATTGTAACGCCCCAAATTGATCCAATGTCCCGTACCCTTTACCAAGATAAAACGACCTCCGAATCGACGCGGTAACAAACCTCTTTGCCTGAACAACAGCCTCTCCTGGACTGGTTCCCTTCGCTAAACAGGTAGCTATCGCTGATGCGTAGGTACAACCCGTGCCATGGGTATTCTTTGTTGGTATGTATTCACCCTCTATATACTCAAAGGATGTTCCGTCATATAACACATCAATCACCATGTCTTTATTTTTTATATCACAGGCTCTCTCTGCATGCCCACCTTTTATAAGTACATAAGAAGGACCTAATTGATAGATGAATTTAGCAGCTTCTTCTGCATGGGTTAAATTTTGTATCTTCAACCCGGCGATATACTCTGCTTCCGGAATATTCGGCGTGACGATAAAAGACAGAGGAAATAAATGGGCGGTGAGGGCATGGATGGCATCGGTCGATAACAACATCCTTTCATTCTTAGACAGCATGACCGGGTCGACAACAACACGTTTTATACGATATTCTTTAATTTTTAAAATCACCACATCAACGATATCCTTGCTCAGCAGCATTCCCGTTTTAACGGCATCCGTGCCGATATCCGTCATCACTGCATCTATTTGCTGGCCGACAAAAGAAGCCGGCACCTCAAAGACAGAATGGACACCCAGGGTATTTTGGGCGGTCAGTGCGGTAATGGCCGTTGTTGCATATCCACCGAGGGCCGTAATTGTCTTTATGTCCGCCTGTATCCCAGCCCCGCCCCCTGAATCAGAACCGGCAATGGTGAGAATTTTATGCAAAGATGGGTTCCGTTCCGCCATCACAATGTACCTATAATTAACAATCCTAATGGACAAATCCACC
>JABTVC010000004.1 GCA_015075005.1 Planctomycetia bacterium | reverse complement strand
CATTTTGCGATCCCTTTGACCGTCAACGCGTCCCAAGTTCTAAGAATGTACGTAGTAGTGGTTCTTATTCTTAGTTCGGAGTGTCTGGAATTGTTGATTACGTTGATGAATATATTTTTGACGATGATTTACTTTTAATATCTGAAGATGGCGCAAATCTTTTAGCACGAACTTACCCTATTGCATTTTCTATAAGTGGAAAAACTTGGGTTAATAATCATGCCCACGTTTTACGTTTTCAAAATATGGCAAGTCAGAGATTTGTTGAGTTTTATCTGAATTCGATTAAGTTAGATGATTATGTAAGTGGTATGGCTCAACCAAAATTAAATCAGAAAATGCTTAACACTATTGTCATTCCTTATCCTCCACTCCACGAACAACGCACCATCGTCACCAAACTTGACGCCATTTCTGCCGAAACAAAAAAGCTCGAAGCCATCTACCGGCAAAAACTGAACGACCTGGACGAACTGAAAAAATCGGTGCTGGAAAAGGCGTTTGGTGGAGATCTTTAATACTGGATTCCCGCCTTTGCGGGAATGACAGATGAAGAAGTCTTCAACAGGGGAGTTGTAACTCAAAACCGTGAAAATATGTATTTTCTAGGCCATTCTTCACGGTTTTGTTGACAAAAGCGTGAAGAGTAATATAATAGTAATATATGGCAAAAATACTTAATGTTTTTAAAAGTGTAGATTCTCTTCGGGCAAGATACTACAAGGCGTCTATAGGCAAAGATGCACTTATTAAGCTTATCGCCGAAGCAGAAGTCGCTGAGCAGGTCTATAACTCAAATGATATTGAAAACAGCACACTTAGCCTTGAAGAAACTGAAAAAATACTTCTTAAAATTGATCTTGATAGGTTCATTACCGAACGAGAAATCTTTGAAGCAAAAAACCTTGCGCGGGTAGTTTCATATATCAATACAAAAGCCAAAGAACAAGAGCTTACTCTTGAGATTATTCTGCTTCTTCACAAAATACTTCTATCGAATATCCGGGATGATATAGCCGGCAGATTTCGCAAGGACGGTGAATGGGTCAGGGTTGCAAACCACATAGCGCCTGACCCAAAAGAAGTAGTAGGAAAATTGGAAAAAATGCTTGCGGGGTATAACGCAAACAGCAGCGAAAATATTATAAAACGCATTGCGCTGCTGCATCTTGTTTTTGAACACACCCACCCCTTTGTTGACGGCAATGGCCGTATCGGAAGGGTAATAAATAACTATTTGCTTATACGGGAAGGCTTTGTGCCGGTGAATATTAAATTCATTGATAGAAAGATGTATTACGAGGCGTTTAAGGAGTTTGGGGAAAAAGGTACTGCCAAAATCATGGAGGAAATAGTCGGCAAGGCGCTTACGAACAGTTATCACAAGAGACTCGCGTATCTGGAAGGCGCGCACATCATGACGCTGGCTGAATATGCAAAAAAGCATAAATTAGCACACTCTAATTTGATAAATAAAGCAAATCGCCAAACTATAGAAGCCTTTCTTGAAAAGGGCGTTTGGAAAATTGGAGCTTACAAACCATGAACGAAGCGGAACACATCTATTCAAAGATAAAAGCCGTTATCAGACAGGGCGAGGGGTGTGGATTGAGTTCAAGGAGTGTAATACCACCCTCAACAAAGATATTTACGAGACGGTGTGTGCCTTCCTGAACCGCTCTGGCGGCGAGCTTTTGCCTGGCGTTAGAGATGATGGCGTGATAACCGGTATAGTCCCTGAGTACATCCACCAGATGAAAAATGATTTTCGACAGCCGTCAATAATCCCCAGAAAATCTGCCCGTCGTTTTATCTCTCACTGGATCAGGCCGTAATCGACGGGCAAACCATTCTCTATATTTACATCCCCGAAAGTTCCCAGGTTCACCGCTGCAACGGGAAAATATACGACCGGAATGAAGACGGCGATCTCAATATCACGGACAACCACAACCTTGTATCCGCACTTTACCTGCGAAAGCAGATCAGCTATTCAGATATGTCTCTTTTGCAGTAAAACCGATCACCAGAGAAGCACGGGTAACCAGGGCGTAGTCCAATATATTTGCCTTGTTGAACAATAAACAGAAAGGGTTTCTGGCATTTGTGCTGTCCAAATACATTGAAACCGGTAACAATGCCCTTGTGGGGCGAATCAAACCATCCGCTATGCGGGTGGCACTGACTCCATATTCAACACACGACCTTGGGTAAAAAATATTTAAAATCGTAACAAGGTAGTTTTTCAAAATTACGTGCAAATGTAGCTGAAAAGAATAAAAAAACCTTGCAATATCTTTCATTTCTGATTTAATAATACAACAGCAGGAAAAAGTATTTCCTATCAGTTAATCATCGAAAAAGGAGGGAAAAAATGAGTAAAGGAACAGGAGCTCGTAAAGAAGAAAAGAAAAAACCTACGAAAACACTGAAAGAAAAGAGAGCAGATAAAAAGGCTAAAAAGAAGACTTGAACAGCTGAATTTCATCTGCTTGCTTGCATTATCTCTTGCGCAGCAACCACATGATGAGGGAAAAGACGATGCTGATAATGATGCAGGTTGTAATGGGGAAGTAAAAGCTAAAGTTTTTCTTTTGGATGGCGATGTCGCCGGGTAGTCTTCCTAAAAAAGGGATCTTGCCCCCGATCACAAACAGCCCGCCTACAACAATCATCATAATGCCCAGGCCTATTAAAATCTTGCCGAATGCGCTTAGCTCACCCAAAATGACGTGCCTCCTTTTCCCAAATATCCTTGGTATTATATTTATTCATTCATACATATACCAAAAATTCTCATAAGGCAACCCCTGACGTTGCTTAGATATGTGATAGTAACATTTTAAATAAAATTCATTGCACGGGGTGGCACTGACAAACTCTGCTTGTCAGTGCCTTTCTTGCGACTCACAACGGCTCAAAATCCACCGGAAACGTGGCTGACCACTGTTCCTCCCTGCATACCAGCCAGCGGGGGATATGGCCGATTCAACACGAATAAGGGGTTGATGGTGATTGTTAATTTCTTAACTTAACCCGTATGAGATACGGGGGGGGTGTTTTTTCCGCGAACCATTTACAACCCCCTTGATCTCGCTTTCGCAAGCGGGACTAAATTAAGGAGACTGAGAACTTCTTTTGGCCTTTTGATTAACGCCTGTGCACCATTTTCCCGTAATTCTTTTCCTGTACGAAAACCCCAGAGTGCTCCCACGGGGAACATGCCAGCCGCTACGGCGGTCTTCATGTCGATAGCAGTATCGCCAAGGTAAATGAAATTTGAGGGCGAGATGTTCAGATATCTCACTATTTCCTTTGCACCTGCCGGATCTGGTTTGAGGGGGACAGAGTTGTTTTGTCCCAGAATCATATCCAATGTCCAATCCGGCAGGAATTTAGCCACACACTGCTTTGTAAATTCGTCAGGTTTGTTGGATAGAACTGCCATTTTCAGGCCATTCTCCGTCAACGCATCGAGCATTTCAGCCACGCCATCATAGGGTCTTGTCTTTACGTGCCAGTTTCGTCCATATTCTTCGAGGAATGCCTGTACACAGGCACGGATGGTATCATCGTCCTGGCTGTCTTCTGGTAATGCACGGTTCATAAGCTTCGTAACTCCATCACCCACAAAATAGCGGTACGTATCCGGGGTGTGAATGGGAAAGCCTTTTCCTGCAAGGACGCAGTTCGCGGCATTACTCAGGTCTTCCAATGTGTCAAGGAGTGTACCATCAAGGTCAAAGAGTATGGCTTTGAAATGCATAGGGAACCTTTTAGCCGGGAAATCCGGCTTTCATCGTATGAAAAGTAATTTGAAATGTTCTGTTAATTATTTTTCCGGCAAATTTACGGGTGTATCTTTTGTTAATTCTTCCTTGTGCTCAGTAAGCTATATTGACCATCCTTAAAACAGTATGTTCCGATAACACGTGGAGTTTCAGGATTTTTGAAGGACACGGCAAATTTAAAACGTGGATAGCCAGCGGTTGCAGGTGTGGGTTCCACCTCTACATTGGTTAAATGCCCCTTGTGCTCAAAACTCAGGATGTTCCACTGTATCCCTTTATTGTCGGGAAACTCAGCCTCAGCCAACCGGACGATATTATCCTTCAGAAATGCCTCTCTTTTCGCCTGTTCACTGGCCACATTGGTCACACTGGTTGCAGCTGTTTCCTGCGTTTGTGGTTTGATGTCAGGCGTTACCTCGCGCGTCTGTGTCATTTCCTGAAGATCTTTCGGCATATCCTCAGCCGCCGGCTTTCTCATTTCCTCTGCGCCCTGCTCGATTCCTTCTTCTATCACCTTGCCAGTACTTTGTGTCATTTCGCCCATTGATGCACCAGGCATGGACGTCATTGCCTGGACGGCATCGGTTTCCCGTTGGCCGTCTTCTTTTACGGTAATAGTCTGCATCTGAGCTTCGGTATTTTCTGTTTTTTGAACATCGGATTCCGGTTTAGCGGAGGTTTTGCTACTATCTGAAATAGGTATCTGTTGTTTAATATCCGTTTCTTCCGCCGACGGTTGGGCAATATCCGGACACGTGCAGGGGTATGAAGACTTGAGACCTGTTCATTCAATACACTGACGGTTACTTCTAATCCTTCAATCTTTTCCTGAATAGTTTTGTTGGCTGTATTTATCTCATCCATTTCGTTATGGAGTACATTTGTATCATAGATAATAAGACTAATTTTGCCCGATAAATCGTCAATCCGTTTTTCCAACAATCTGATATCAGGCTTCTTATTTACCTTTTTATTAAAAGAGGTAGAACAACCGAAAAGAAACAGCATTGGAATACAAAGGTACGCTAACAGGTATGTGTATCTGTTAAACATAAATTACCCCCACACTGATATCATTTGAACAGTGTTTTAAAAAATTTGTATAAGATTCTACCGGGATAATATTTAAAATATTCGTAACACTTTAGTAACACTTTAGTCTTATGAAAAACGTATTACCTAATTGAATTTTATTGTGCTACAAACAGATCGCCCCTAATGGGGTTACATTGTTTTTTTTATGTCCCCCATGGATTTTCAAAAAACTAAGGTGCTACAAATATTCTGGCCTGGATAAATTAAGCACGGACAAACTTCGTTTGTCCGCGCCACCCTTATAATTTTGAAATTCTTATCCATAAATTTAGACAAGACACGCTTCATTTCCTATGCATGATAACACTTTGCATATTCATGTCAACAGTTTTGTCTTTGTATACGGAGACTGTTACCGAAAGAATGGGCCAGTTCGTTTCCTTTTTGATAAATCCGGAAAATAAAACAATTTTCATGTGTGCTATGTACCAATGGGATTAACTACCTCAACTTAATGCCCATTTTTCTCCTCAGCTCTGCCTCATCTCGTATTTTTTTTACCTCTTCCCTCATATTACTCAAATCTTCCTGGAGTTTTGCCCATCCGTAGAGGTGCGTATACCCAGGATTTTCATGATAAGCCCCTTTCACGGTAACAGCTGCACTTTGGGTTAATGTGATAAAGAGGCGCTCTATTCTCGATTTGCCAGTATATACGTGCAGGTCTCCAAGGATAAAGGCATGACTGGCCAGGGGAATTTTTGTCATTTCACCAAGCGGGGGAAACAACTGCTTTTCCTTTTCCAAATCGAGGAGCATATCCTTCGCCTCTCCTATGACAGCGCTCGTATTTTTGTAAATGTCATCCGCTCTCTTTAAAGTCTTCTTTGCAAAGCGCCGGGAGTGGCATGTATTACAAACTGATAGCATGTCTTCGCGTCTCTTTGCCAGTTCAATGTCATCTATTGTCGCGCCATCCCTGTCAACGTAAGGTAGTTCACTTCCTGTATGCCCGCGGGTAAGCCCAAAACTTGTATCATGTATACCCTGGGGCATATGGCAGGTAACACATACGGGTGATCTCAATGACTGGACAGACCGGGATTCTTTTAATATCATGGATTGACTTGCCGTATAAATAGCCCCGTGCTTGGAAGAAATGTATGCCTCATACTGCGGATGATCCGCGCCCATGTGACACGTTCTGCAGGCCTCCGGAGTTTTGGCCTCAAGGGTACTAAAGGTATGTCGTGTGTGACATGAGTCGCATTTGAATTGTATGTTATGACATTGCTCACACTTTTCAGAACAGGCATCTTTAGGAATCGCCATGAGTTTTCCGCACTCGAATATCCGCTGCCAGCTAATGGAGTGGCGGCTCTTCATAAATTCCTGGTATTCTTTTCCGTGACATTTGCCACACGTGCCGGCAGTAACCTTGCGATGAACCCTATGGTCGTCGCAACTGTTTCCATCCGTACTGAGGTATTCCAGTTCTCTGTCTTCCTTCACGGCAAGTTCTGCATTTGAACGGACATGGCATGCCTCACATCCCACCCCCTTTCTTGCATGCTTGCTACCCTGCCAGTCGGCAACCCAGCCATGAGTTATCTGGCGTTCCTCATGGCACGTTATGCTTTGTAAGGATTCTTCGGTAATTCCCCTTTCCCCTTTAATAACTTTCACGGGTTCTTCCGGTTTGGTAATTTCTATCACATCTTCACGGGGAGTGGCCGCTGCTTTTTGGGGAGGATATGTTGCCTCCTTTTGGGTCGCACAACTGACAAGACAAAACAATTCGGCAAACAACACCACGACAGAAACACATTTTATAGATTTATTTATATAATATTTTAATAAGCTAGTCATTTTAATAGGGTCTTTTATCCTCTCGTTTATTCCAATATTCAAAAAGTTCTAAATTCTCCTCCCGAAGGCAATCTCCGACTACTTCTATCGGACTGTTACCCGATTGTTTCATTTCTCTGTTTGAAATAATAAGTTCGCTAAATCCTAATTTCCTTGCATCTTCAATGTGTGCTCCGTAAATGATTTTAGAGATTTTTGCCCAGTGGCAGGCGCTAAAACACATAGGGCACGGTTCACAGGTAGAATAAATCACACAGCCGGAAAGATCAACAGTATTTAGTATTTTACAGGCCTCTCGTATTCCATGAATCTCGGCATGGGCAGTTATGTCCATACTTTCCCAAACAATATTGTGAACACAACTGATAAGATTCCCTTCTCTTGTTATACAGACACCAAAAGGCGTTTGTCCTTTTTCAACGCCTTGCATTGCTTTACGGATGGCAAGTCTCATACATATTTCATCTGTATTCGTTATCTTCATCTCCATAAATTTATTAGTCCAGGAATTATCATTTTATTTATGTGGGTTACAGGGTGGCACAGACAGACATTGTTTGTCCGTGTTTAACTTAAATCCACATATTTTATCATGGCACAAATTATTCCCCTCTTTGAAACACTTCGCGTTTGCTACACCCTGAGCAGAAAGGCATGGGCACAGAGACCGGCGCCGAAGGCAACCATTATGCACCAATCTCCTGGTGCAATATCTTTCTCTAAAATCTCGCGTAACACAAACCAGACCGTTGGCGAGGACATATTTCCATACCCGGCTAAGATATCACGGGTTGACCGCACTTGTTCTTCGGAAAGTCCTATCTCATCCCTGACTGCGTTAATTACCTTTTCGCCCCCTGGATGAATGGCCCAGTGTTGGATATCGTCAATCCGTAATCCCTTCAGTTTTAACAAATCCATCACCACTTTGGCGACCAGCTTGCTTGCTATTCCGGGCAATAAGACAGAAATCTGGTTGTGCAGTTGACCCTGCCTGTAAATGTATCGTATATCATCGCGGCTCTTGGGGTCATAACGGCTGGCTGAGGCAACCAGTTCCAGTCCTTCAGGACGACGCCAAAGAACTGATGCCGATGCGCCGTCAGCAAAGATGGCGTTTGATATTACGAGACTCAAATCATCTGCCATTTGAAATGTGGCACTGCAAATCTCTACCGAGACACTCACGATCACCCCCTCGCCAGTTCCCTTCAACATATCCTCGCATATCTGTAAGTTTGGCAATGCCCCACCGCAACCACTACCAACCAGGTCATGAGCCCGTAAACGATCGGACAGGCCTAACTTTTCGATGAGATAGGTTGAGATGCCGGGACAAATGTATCCGGTACAGGTGTTAACTACCAATCCGGACATAGCATCAATGGTCAATCCGGCCTGAGCCAAGGCATGAACAATCGCCTGAGATGAAAGACTAACTGCCCACTGTGTATACCGGGCGATCCGGCTATCCGGATGTTCATTAACAAGAGATTCGAGGTCGTCAACAGCAAGATGCCGGCGTAATACACTGGGATGAGCAAATATCTTTCGCATGCTCGCCAGACTTTTTTGGCTCAGCCTGTCTGTGTAATGTTTTGTGAGAAATGCCTCTGCCCGGGCTTGATTTATACAATAGGGAGGTGTGGCAACCGCCACTGATGCTATGCGAACATTTCCGTTCATAGAATTCGGGGATAAGTTTTTACGAGTATTCGTCATCAAAATATCATTCTTCCTTTGTGTCCCTTGTGCCTTTGTATGTTTGCTACCTTTTGTATCTTATACATCCATTCCAAAAAGCCTGAGTCCCCGCCGGATAAAACGGGTATGTCTCCAAAGGGGAGGCGTAATTCCGATTCTATATCCCAGCCGATTCAGGGTGGGCAGAAAGGAAAGACCAATGATCTTTGAGTCGACATAGTTCATGTGTGTAGCCAGGGCATTGTGCAGGGTGTTTGCTAACCAATCAAGATCAAGGGCGGGAGAAATGTAAAACACCGGCTCCAGCATTTCTTCCGGAGGTAGCGCCAGAACTCCTTCGCTCCGCGCACTACGCTCAAGTTCCGTCCCTGGATATACCCGTATCCCTACATTGAAAAACACTACGTCTTTCGTACGTATGCATTGATCTGCAAAGCGTAACGTATCCTGTACGGTTTCCTTTGTCTCGCCCGGTCCTCCCAGCATGAATATCCACAGGCAGGGCAATGGATGACGCCGGACAACCTCGGCTGCTTTCTGTACATGTTCAACGGTAAAGCCTTTTTGTAACCCGTTCAGGACAACATCTGATGCACTTTCAACGGTAATGCCAACGCCGACAAAACCAGCCTCTTCCATAGCTGTAAGGAGTATGTCATCTATGAAAAGGGGATTCAACTCAAGGCTCTGGAGACGAACATCAGGCCGGACTCGCGCAAGGCCTTTACATATAGCTAATGCATGATCATAAGGAGAATTAAATACATTGTCAACAAATTCAATATCACGAAGCCCTCTGGCAGCAAGATTCTTAATCGTATCGACCACGCGGAGGGGATCGCACAAACGATAATCATCTCCCTCGATTTTCCGGTAAGTACAGTACACGCATTTGAAGTGGCATCCAAGTTTTGTTTGAATGGGAATAGTCGATAGCCTGGACAGATAATCATGTACATGAATCCATCGATGAAAATCGGGAGCAAGATAGCCGTCCGAAAAACGGGCGATGTAACCCGTATTTTTTCTGAAAATATTATCCTGAAACCATGCAATACCAGGTACTTCATTTGGCAGCTCACCGTCTGAAAGTGACGCCAGTAACTGAGGGAAAACAACCTCTCCGTCTCCCAGTACGGCCCAATCTGTCCCCGTGTAGCGAAGCAATTCTTCGGGCATAACTGAAACCGCAGCGCCTCCGAGCACGACAGTCGCCCGTGTCGTGCTGCGAATTGCCGTTATCATCGGTTTCAGATCCTTGAAGAACGCCACGGGATTTTGCATGTCGTTGTTGTCAATATTCCGTACGGAAAGACCTATTACCCGGGGGTCTGTTTTGCTCAATTCTGACGTAAGGGCACGCAGGGGGTCTTTTGCAAACATTAAGTCCAATACCCTGACCCGGTGGCCGGCCCGCTCAGCTGCCTCTGCAACCAGGCATGCACCAATAGGCATAACCGGTCCAGGGCCCCAGTAACGATTGGTAATACCGATAAGACTACTCACATGACAAAAACGACACAGACCATTATCGTGGAATTCATGCCATTACTACTTTTGCAGACTCAGACCAACCTCCGCGAGTCTACGCCCAAAAGCACGGCAAATTACCGCTTCCTGCTGGTCAATTTCCCGTTTACTGTCAACTCCCGCAATATGACCAGGTCCATATGGGGAACCCCCGCCTTGTGTCGAAAAAAGCTCTTTAACTGAGTAAGGCACACCCACAAGGATCATACCGAGATGCAGCAATGGCCCCATCAGGGTAAGGATCGTCGTCTCCTGTCCTCCATGAAGACTCGCTGTAGAGACAAAGATGCCGGCTGGTTTGCCTTCCAGCTCCCCCGCAAGCCATAATGAGGTTAGTTGATCAATCTGGTTTTTCAATTGTGCTGATACATTTCCAAACCTTGTCGGTGTCCCGAAAGCAATGGCCCCTGCTGCCTTGAAGTCGTCCAGGGTAACCAGCGGAACGTCTTTCTGCATTTCCCTACCCGCCTTCATATCCTCCCGGGACTCAATGACAGATGAAGGAATCAATTCGGGAACTTTGCGAACCAGAGGCTCCGCGCCCTTAACCTCCCTGACTCCCTCTTCCACGAATTTTGTCATTTTATATACATTGCCGTAGGTGCTGTAGTAGACAATAAGTACTTTCATAAATTCCTCCTCCTATTAAAATTGCCTGAAAAGTTACATTGCGAATGTAACCATGTCAGATTTTTCCCTTATTGATTAGCCTTTCAGTATTGTGTTACCTGAGAATTAAACTCTCTTATGCTTAATAAACGTGCCATTGTGGTACTCTTCAAAAGCGATCCGTAGTTCAGCCTCCGTATTCATCACAATAGGGCCGTGCCATGCTACCGGTTCACCAATGGGCTTGCCAGATATAAGCAGGAGCCTGACGGCTTCGCCTTCCGTTGAGACCATCATCTGATCGCCGTCATCAAACAGGACGAGGGTCTCGTTACCCACGAAGGGATCCCTTTGAATGTCGAAATAGTTGACTCCTTCGATCTCGTAGGAAAACGGTATCTTTTCCTTGTAAAAGTATCCCTTACCATCAATGACGTACGCAAAAACGGTGTGTCCGCGTTTTGTCAGGTGTATGAATTCTGAACGGGCTGGAACTGTTATATCGAGGTATTCCGGGTCGGTGATAATATCCCGAACAGGTCCTTGTTTGCCACCAGCTTTACCGCATATAACCCTGACTTTTGTGCCATTCGCAAGCATTACTTCCGGGATTTGTCCGCTTTTCAGATCCTGATAACGAGGCTCCATCATCTTGTGGGATTTAGGGAGATTTGCCCAAAGTTGAAATCCAAACATCACGCCATCTGAATCCCCTTTGGGCATTTCCTGGTGTACGATCCCGCTTCCAGCGGTCATCCATTGTATATCGCCAGACGATATAATGCCCTTATTCCCCATGCTGTCTCCGTGTTCTACATCCCCGCGAAGCACATAGGTGATTGTCTCGATTCCACGATGCGGGTGCCATGGGAAACCCTTGATATAATCCTCAGAATTGCTTGAGCGGAAATCGTCCAGGAGTAAAAAGGGGTCAAACAGCGGAACCTGGCTATGTCCCAATGCACGTTTAAGGTGAACACCAGCTCCTTCGGTCGTAGGTTTACTTTTGAAGACCTTGCGGATCTTTCTCGTTTCAGTCATGGTGTACCTCCAAATAAAAAGCCTTACTGCAAAGATATTCCATGAAACATCTTCGGCAGGTAAGGCTCTCAAAGAACCGTTTAAACGGTTTAAGCAGTTCAAGCCGTGTAAGCAGTTTAAACGGTTTAAACGGTTTAAACGGCAAGCCGATTAACCTGCTTCTAAAGACCCTTTACTTTGCGTCCCCTGATTGCCCAGGGTTTGCCATTGTCGTAATGTTTTTTATTCGATACGTGGAAACGGACATTATTAAATAGTATGTATATAACATGATATAGTAACGTATCTCAAGCAAAAAATATAAAATTCCTATTGCACCACCCTGGTTTTGTATGGTCAAATAATACGGGAAAATTGAAAGTTTGGATTTAATCAAGAAAAAGAAATGGGTTTATCCTGAGCACCTATCTCATTTTCATCATTTGTATTTACATCTGTAAAGAGATATTTGAATATACAATTCAGTATCTCAATCTCAGACACATGAGGAAAGCCGGCGTATCTATCCCACCCGAATTTATAGGGAATATAGATGAATCGCTGCTAAGAAAAACAATAGACTACGAAACCGAAAAAACCCATTTCAGTTTTATTTCGTCGATATTCAGCAATGTCGTCACGATCATATTTATCTTTTGTGGCCTGCTGAATATCTATAATTCCTGGATTTCGCTACGAGGACTGCCATTTGTTGTCTCGGGATGGCTCTTCTTTTTGCTCTTATCCTACTGCACAGAATTTCTCTCCATCCCCTTCAGTCTTTATAGCACCTTTAAGATAGAGAATAAATATGGATTCAATACCATGACATTGCGGCTATGGGTGTCTGACTTCTTAAAAACTCCTGATTTCAACAGTCATGACGTCTCTGATAACATGCGCAGGGTTCTGGCTCATTCAGTGTAGCCCTCAGTACTGGTGGCTCTGATGTATGGGTTTTTTCTTTATTTTCAGTATCGTGATGATGTATATATCTCCTGCTGTTATAGAACCTCTCTTTAATAAATTTACCCCTATTGAAGATGAATCTCTGAAAGAAAGGATTATGAAATTAACAGCAAAGGCAGGTATTCTCGCAAGCAGGATTCTCCGGGTGGATGCGTCAAAGAGAAGCAAACACACCAACGCCTATTTTACGGGTATAGGAAAAACAAAGAGGATTGTCCTTTACGATACCCTGCTCGCAAGCATGAGCCACAATGAAACCGTCGCTATACTGGCACACGAGATAGGGCACTGGAAGAAAAAGCATATGTTGAAAACTATCGTATTATTTGAAGTATTCTTATTTATCGCCCTCTATCTCTCGTTCAAAATTATACAGAGCGATGTCCTGATAACACTCTTTCGCATGCATACAGATACAATGTTTGTAAAAATTTTAATCCTTGCCTTCCTCGCCGGAATTATCTCGCTACCGTTTACGCCATGTATAAGCTATTTGATGAGAAGGCATGAGAGGCAGGCGGACAAAGCTTCGTATGAACTCACGAAGGATGCTGAAAGTATGGTAAGCGCCCTTGTAAAACTCTCAAAGGAGAATCTCACCAGTCTTTATCCCCACCCTCTTTATGCTGGCATCTATTACTCGCACCCGCCAATTCTGGAGAGGATCCGGTATCTCCATGGATTGTCACACGATAATGAATCTGCAACAGAACGGGGACAGCATGGCCGGAAATAAATTCGCATCACTTGTGCGCAAACCGGTACCGCGTTTCCCCGGATGGTGAACTGCGTTAGGGCCGGGGATCGTATGGATGGCCCTTGCTCAGGGCAGCGGTGAGCTGATCTGGTGGCCATATATCATTGCCAAATATGGCCTGACATTTCTGTTCCTGCTGATTCTCGTTTGTCTCCTGGCTATATCTTTTCTGGCCTAACTGGCACTTGCCTGTGCATATCTCCGGCTGACAGTATTTGTAAATTAAATTATTTTCCGGTAATCATCGATAAGTTTTTAAAATGTTTGACAAGTATACCTGTAATTTGTTACACATCTATTTTATGGTATTATTTTTAAAAAGTTGCAAATCTTTATAAAACATCAAAATAAGGAATAGAGAAAAAATGTTGAGAAAAATATGCGTTTCAGTACTTGCTATACTTTTTGTTTCAAATACCTTGCACGCCTTTGAAACCGGAACTCTCCGCGGTAGGGTTGTGGATGGTTTTGGGAAACCCCTTTCTTTTGCAAATATCGAAGCCCTCTCTGATGGATCAAAATCTAAAACTACGTCTGACACAACGGGGATATTTTCCGTTGCTTATAATCCTGTCAATATTAAGCTTACCTTTCGTAAGGAAGGATATGTTCCGGTATATATACCATTATCCCTTGACGAAAAAACCGATCTTTCCCTGGACGATATTGTGCTATGGAAAATACCGCAAACGGGTGGCCTCTTTGCCGTGGGTGACAGTGATTACGAAAAAATTAACAAGGCGGAATTTTATTTTGAAAGCAGCAGTAAGGAAAGGCGATTTTATGTAAAAGGTACGCCAACCGTACTGAAGGGTCAGGCTATGAAAATTATTGACTTCCAGATAGATAATCCTCTGGTGATAGGAAAGACGCTTTATCGTGTGGATTCAAAAGGCTCGTTAGGGAGTATACTCTTTTATCCTTCACAAAAATATGTTTTAAACAGGGCGGAAGATACTTACGCTAAAATTGCCGATAACGTAGGTCTCAGGAGGCTAAATTTACCTCCAGGCCGTTATTTTTACTGCACGGGTGAGATTACCATACGATCGAAGACCGGATTCGGTTTCTTTTTCGAGATATCATCATAAGCAGAAGGCGCCTTTTTTGGACTCAGGGCCGTCTCAGAAATAATCTTCCTGAGTTCTTCGCCTTCGATAACCTCTTTTTTCAAAAGGAGTTTTGCCAGGACTTCTAAGCGGTCTTTGTTCTCTTCGAGGATACCCTTCACCCTTTCGTGTGTGTCGAAGATGAGCTTCTTTACCTCATTATCAATATCTTTAGAAACTTCTTCACTTAATTCCCGGCTCGTACGAAACCCCACATCCAGGAATTGTGGTCTCCTGCCATTTTGGAATGTCATAGGCCCCATTTTTTCACTCATACCATATTCCCTAACCATGCTCACGGCTATGTCCGTTGCCCGTTCAAGGTCATTCTGTGCACCGGTAGAAACCTCATGAAATGTTATTTCTTCTGCTACCCGGCCACCCAAAAGAACAGCAAGCCGGTCCAATAATTCAGACCGCGTCAATAAATATCTGTCCTCTGTCGGCAACTGCAGCGTATATCCAAGGGCAGAGATTCCGCGAGGAATGATGGAAATTCTGTGAACTTTATCAGCACCCGGAACAGACTCCGCCACCAGGGCATGACCAGATTCGTGGTATGCAATAATCTCTTGTTCCTTTTTGTTCATGACCCTCTTTTTCTTCTCTAGTCCGGCAATTCCCCGATTAATGGCCTCTTCAAAACTGTCCATTCCTACAGCCTCCTTACCTTCCCGGGCGGCAAGAAGCGCTGCTTCATTAGCTACATTGGCCAGGTCTGCCCCGACAAATCCTGGCGTCCTTGCTGCAATGATCTTTATATCTACGTCCTTACCGAGTGTTACATTTTTACAGTGCACCTTTAATATCTCTTCCCGTCCTTTGATATCAGGTCTGTCTACCAGGATATGCCTGTCGAATCTTCCCGGTCTCAGTAAGGCAGGATCCAGTACCTCCGGTCTGTTAGTCGCTGCCATGAGGATAACACCTTTTCTTGTATCAAATCCATCCATCTCGAGAAGGAGTTGGTTTAAGGTATTTTCGCGTTCCTCATGACCTCCCGATACAGGTGATGCGGCCCGTACCTTCCCCAGGGCGTCAATCTCATCTATGAATATAATGCATGGGCCTTTTTCCTGTGCCTGGGCAAATAAATCACGAACGCGTGCGGCGCCGACTCCTACAAACATCTCGACAAATCCCGACCCGCCAATGGAAAAAAACGGTACCTTTGCTTCCCCTGCAACTGCCTTGGCAAGCAACGTCTTGCCTGTACCCGTGGGGCCAACCAGTAATACCCCTTTGGGGATTTTCCCGCCTAACCGTTGATATTTTTGCGGGTTTTGAAGATAGTCTATGATCTCTTTTAATTCTTCTTTTGCCTCGTCCACACCTGCTACATCATCAAAGGTAACACCCGTATCCTTATCGATGTAAAGGTTTGCCCGGCTTTTACCAATGGACATAAGCCCGCCCCCGGGCATCCCCCGCCTCGCGCGCGACATCATGATTAAAAAAAAGATCATGGGAATAAGCCACAGGAAGAACAGTCCCTGACCCCATCCGCTATTCGATGTTGCAGAAAATTTTACGTTATGGGCTATCAATTCCTTAATCAGGTCCGGGTCTTCGACCTTTATTGTTGTAATACTCTTTTTTACCCGCTGTTCCTCTTCAGGCCACAAAATAGCCTTTATAGACGTGGAATCCATAATCACTTCTTCCACCTTATCCTGCTGAATCAGTTTCTTGAAATCACTGTAAGGAATTCTTTCTGATGCTGAGGATAGAGCATATGCATTGCGGTGTATTGTCAGAACAGAGAGGAAGAGTAAAAATAGTATCGTGATGCTGGTGGTATGTCTTTTAATCATTATTGAGAAACTAAAATATATCATATCGAATAAATGCAGGAGCTACTTAAATATAGCAAATTGTATACTTTTTTGGCAACGTATAAATTTATCTGTTTTGTATTTCAAATTTTACCTTTATAATTAATAAAATTTAGAATTCAAAACGTATCAGTTATTGAAGATTATATCTTCACCCGAACGAGTCGGAACGCTCAGAGCGAGCTTTGCCCGCCGCTGGCGGGGGTTAAGGACATACGTGTTAAGTTAAGCGCTTTTCGGGTGAGCATGAACAAACCCTGTTTGTCCGTGCCAGCCTTGTGACTTACAACGGTACGAATGCCACCAGATATGAATATAGCCCCGGAGGGGCGGCCTGTTTGTAGTAGTAGCAATAAACAGTAATTAATGTATTAGCTCCATAGGAGCGATCTGTTTTTTTGTCAAATAAACACGGGATTCCGTGTTTATTTGACAAAAAAACAGGTCGCTCCTATGGAGCTAATACATTAATTGCTGTTTAATGCTACAAACAGGCTACCCCGCCGGGGCTAAAGGAAAACAAACACCCTTACCGTGGCACCTTGAAACAAGGGGTTAGTGGTATTTGTAGATTCCTAAACTTAACACATATGGGGTTAAGGGGTGGATATCCCCGCCAGAATGCCGACCACAAGGGATCGGTGCCATATTTGCTAAAAATGTTAAAACATTCTTACTAAGAAACCAATGTACCAACCGAGTTATATAAATTTGGATAGGAAGGGCACATTACAAGAAAGAATTGAAAAGATGCGAAAATTGTTACAAGAGTGCCAGATATGCCCACGACGATGCAAGGTCAACCGGTTTGAAAATAAATTCGGTACGTGTAAGGTGGGTAAACTGCCAAAGATTTCCAGTTATGATCCGCACTTTGGTGAAGAGTCACCCTTGGTCGGGACTCATGGCTCAGGAACTATTTTTATTACTTCATGCAATTTGGGTTGTGTATTTTGCCAGAATTATGATATCAGTCACTGCGGCGCAGGATATGATATTTCTTTCGAGCGCCTTGCACACATGATGATTGAATTACAAGATATGGGCTGCCATAACATCAACTTTGTAACACCCACCCATGTCGTACCACAAATACTCGAGGCCCTTCCCATGGCGATAAGGGACGGCTTGAACATACCACTGGTTTATAATACAGGAGGCTATGACCTCGTGGAAACCTTGCAATTACTCGAAGGGGTTTTTGATATTTATATGTCTGATTTTAAATTTTCCGATAACGACGTTGCCTCCGAATTGTGCAAGGCCAGTGACTACCCTCTGGTGGCTATGAAAGCCATCAGGGAGATGCACAGGCAAGTGGGCGACCTCGTGGTAGACGAACGTGGTATTGCAGAGCGGGGGCTTATCGTCCGGCATCTTGTTATGCCTCATGGATTGGCGGGGACTCGCAAGGTCATGCAATTTCTTGCCCAAAATATCTCTTCCAATACCTATGTAAACATTATGGATCAATATCGTCCCTGTGGTATTGCCCATGCATATCCGGAAATCAACCGACGTATCAGCATGGAGGAATTCGAGAACGCCCTTCAGATAGCCAGAGAAGAAGGTATCTGTAGGTTAGCCAATTAAAACGTTTGTTTATTAAAAACCACGAAAATATTTAATTAGTCCTTCGGCGACTTGTATTTGGTTACCCCCCCTGTGTCCCCCAGTTTACGGGGATTATGAAGTGTTTGAAATTCCTTATCATTAAATTGTTACGATTTTATAAGGGTGACATTGACAAACCTTTTTCCTGTATGTTTGAAACAGGGATTGTTTGTCCGTGTCTTACGTACTATGACCGATAGGTATGATCTTATTATTATTGGCGGTGGCCCTGCCGAGATGATGGCCGCTGGCCGTGCCGGCGAAAGGGGCAAAGGTTGTCCTGCTTGAAAAAAGGACTCCCTGGGCAGGAAGCTCCTCATGTGCGCCACGGGGCGATGTAACGTAACCAATACGGCACCATTGGATCTATTCATAACGGCATACGGAGGGGAGGGCATTTCCTGCGCACGGCATTGGAAACATTCGATAACGAAAATTACGGTTGTTCCTTTTGTCGTACGGCGTGGAAACGGTTGTAGAAAATAAGGGCCGGGTCTTTCCGAAAAGCCAGAAGGCAGATTCCATCTTGAAGGCGCTTGTGACTTATATGCATGATCACCAGGTAACGATACAAACAAATTCACAGGTACTGCGGTTAAAATTAGAAGGTGGCCGTATATCGGGTTGTGGAAACCAATCACGGAAATATTTTTGGCAGAAATGCCCTTGTCGCAACCGGCGGACTGAGTTATCCTGTTACAGGGAGCACGGGCGATGGCTATATATTCAACTTCTGCAACAGGCCATACAATTCTCCCAACGTACCCCGCTATTATTGCCTTTGAGACAGAAGAAACCTGGGTAAAATCCTACAGGGGAACCCCTTGAAAATGTGCATATCGCAGCGTATCAATCAGGGAAGAAGGATTGCGGAGCAAGCCCAGGGAGCGCTTTTCACCCACTACGGTATCTCAGGTCCGGGCATCATGGATATGAGCAAGCGCATAGTTGAGTGCCTGCCAAAGGTCTCTGTACAAATTCGCATAGACTTTAAGCCCCGTCATACCCCTGAAGAACTTGATACCATCCTCCTGAGTCAGATGAAACGACACGGGAGTAAGGCGATGAAATCCTGCCTGACCTTTTCATCCGGAGAAATTAGCCCCGTTTTATTGAATCTTTGTAACATCGATCCCCAAAAAGGCATCCCAAATAACGACGTCTGAAAGAAAGAGGATGCTGAATCAACTCAAGGGACTCCATCTCACCTGCATCCGCCATCGTCCCATTGGGAGGCTATTGTAACGGCAGGGGTATAAGCCTGAATGAAGTTGATGCCAGGACCATGAAATCAAAACTATTAGAAGGCTTATATTTCGCCGGAGAGGTGTTAGATGTCGACGGCCCGACAGGTGGGTTTAATCTCCAGCAGCAGCGTTTTCCACAGGGTATCTTGCAGGGGAATTCGATTGATAGAAATATATAATGTACCCCAAAAACTAGACAGTATGCTAAGATAGAAAAAGCTGCCTGTCGGATGGCAGGATTAGGCGAAAAAGCCAGGGAGTGAAGTGAAAGGGGTATTAAAGAGATGACGAGGAAACACTATAACGGTGAGTTCAAAGCGAGGGTGGCAATAGAAGCGATAAGGGGGGAAAACGGCGAACGAGCTGGCGGGAGAATACAGGGTACATTCGACGCAGCCGGGTAGGTAAGTAGAGCATCGCCTACCATTTTCTAGCGCATGTTGGATAATTTGTGCTGATACAGGATAAATTGAATGGATGGGAATGGTTTGACATGGAAAGGATACGGTGGGGTCATGCTTGTCTTGCATCGTATTGGTGCGATTTGATGTGGCAGGCGATGCCATGCCCTAGTGCGCCTGAAAGTGCGCAATGCCAGAGGGGTGAAAGTCCCCTTCAGGGAAAACGCTTTCCGCCCTGTAACCGACCGTAACTGCGTCATTGTGAGATGAGGTGGGGAGCAACGGGAGGTGAAAAGCTAGTCCGTAGGATAACGAACTCGATTCGGCCTGTTGTAACAGTGAGCCTGCTAGGAATGGCGAAGCCCAGACCTTTGGAAAAAAGGAAGCCTATCAAGCTGAGGGGTAGCGTAATAAAGCGATGACAGGGCAACGGGTGGTTGGAGACGGAATGGCAGGAAGGCAATATGCATGAATCAGGGATACCTGATAGAGAAGTGACTGTATCAGGAGTCAGAACCTCCATAAAGCGAAGAAACATCGTAACGGATGTGGAGCAAAGGGAGGCAGGAAGGTGGATGAGTGAAGACATAGAGAAGGAAGAAAGACCATCGGAAGTGGAGAAAACCCTAAGCAAGATGGAGAAGTCCCAATCAGGGAAAGGTGGAGATGGACAGAACCTTCTGTATGGACGGAACGGATGTTGACGGCTTTGGAGAAAGGAGTGAAAAGGGAGGCAAATGGTTTAGTCTGGTGGACAAAACTCAAGCGAGAACCTGAGAGCGTCATGGGAGAAGGTGAGGAAAATGGAGGGCTGCGAGTAGACCGACAGAGCATCGAGGCGTATGAGAAGGAAACGGAAAAAGAATCTTGTGGAATTAGAAGATACTCAGAGAGGGGAGCTACAGGGCAAAACCCGTCAAGAGGGTGTGGATACCGAAGATAGGAAGCAAAGAGAAGAGGCCATTAGGAATCCCCGTGGTCACCGATCGAATTGTGCAAACGGCGATGAGGAATGTAATAGAGCCGATATTTGAGAAGACATTTGCGGAACAGAGTTACGGCTTTCGGTCAGGACGAGGATGTAAAGATGCGCTGAGGCGAGTGGAAAAACTCTTGAAGAATGGATACCCATGGGTAGTAGATGCAGACATCAAGAGCTACTTTGACAGTATTCCCCATGACAAGCTGATGGAAGAGGTGGAGTATCAGATAGCAGACGGAAGGATACTGGAGATGATAGAAGGGTATCTGAAGCAGGAACAATGGGACGGACTCAAAGAATGGGAAGCAGAAGGGGACACCACAGGGGCAGTAATAAGTCCATTATTAGCGAACCTATATCTGAGTAAGATAGACCACGAAATGGCAAGGCTGGGGCATGAGATGGTCAGGTATGCGGATGACCGCGTTATCCTATGCAGAAATGAAGAAAAAGCAAAGAGGGCATTGGAAGAAATGAAGGGAATGCTCGAAGCAAGAGGGCTGACACTGCATCAGACAAGACCAAATAGTAGATGCAACCCAAGAGGGAGGATTTGACTTTCTAAGTACCACTTTGAACGAGGGATGAGATGGCCACGCAAAAGAGTATGGATAAGCTCAAAGAAGCAATCCACCACAAAGACGAGACGAACATCAGGAGAGAGCATAGAAATGTATAACAGGAGAACTCAACAAAAGTCTCAGAGGCTGAGCTGGTATGAATACTTTAAACACAGCCACAAACAACATTTCCAAGAATAGACCGTTGGATACGAATGAGACTGAGGAGCATCCTGAGAAAGCGTCGAGGGAGGAAAGAAGAGGCCGAGGTGCAGACCATCAGAGATGGCCAAATGCGTACTTGCTAATCTTGGGTTGTTCACATTAACCACAGCCCATGCATTAGTCTGTCAATCCCGAAAAAGTAACCACTGAACTGGAGAGCTGTATGCGGGAGACCCGCCCATACGGTTCGGAGGAGGGAGGCGAAAGCCTTCCTACCCCTATCGTAAAGATTGCTTGGATGGAAATATACAAACATGCCTAACTATCGGAGGGTGCAGATACCTGGTGTAACCTATTTCTTTACGGTTGTCACCTACAAACGGCAAAAAAATCCTGACGATTCCGAAGAGCAGACAAATTATGCGCCAGTAATTAACGAGTTTCGGCAACAATGTCCATTCACGATTTGTGGATGGGTGCTGTTACCTGAACATATCCACTGTATATGGACACTTCCGGAAAACGATGACGATTATTCCAAACGCTGGGGTTTGATTAAGGCAGGATTTTCAAAAGGGCTAAAAACTTGTTTCACCGTGACGAATGGATGACCGATTCAAAACAAAAATACCGCGAAGCAACGATCTGGCAACGGCGTTTTTGGGAACATATGATTCGTGATGAAAAACGATCTCAGGCGACACATGGACTATCTGCATTTTAATCCGGTAAAGCATGAATTGGTGAAATGCGTCAAGGATTGGCCGTATTCTACGTTTCACCGGTTTGTGAAAAAATGGGTTTTATCCACAAGATTGGGGTGGGGAACGAATCGATGAGATAGATGAAGCGGGGTTTGGTGAATAACCATTGCATTTTGGTGCGTAGGACGCACCCTACCGGTTATTCCGGATGTATGCAGTTAATTTACGTGGATGTTAAATGATTGAAATGGCCAGTTTGATTTGGCAGGCGTGCATGCCCTACAATAACTTGTATTCATGAATAAAGGGATAGTTAAAGTGGTGAAGAAATCAATCCACCCCTTCACCCCCGCCAGCGGGGGACAAGTACAGAACGCCCGGCGGGGTGTTTATACCGGAACAAGGGGTTCCTGGTAATTATAGATTCTTAACTTAACACCTGATCCGAACGAGTTGGAAGAGAGTCAACCCTGTCAGGGTTTAGAACTCTGACAGGGTTAATCTTATTCATATTTTTGCTGAAAATGTAATAATATTTTTTCACAAATAAGAAAGGCAATGTCGTTGTTATTCCTTTCCCTTTCTCTGATCTAACCCAAGCCAAAAGACGTCCTGCTTCAGTCATTTCAAAATTAGAGGGTGATGACCTTATTCTTTGCCAGGTAACTAGCCAAACTTGTTTCGGTTCAATCGGGGACGATTGAACCAGCAAGACCAGAAAGATATGCTGGATGAAAAAATTATCCTGTAAATTCTGTTCATCCTGTCTAAGATAGCGGAACTATTGCAATTCGAGCTTTATTAAGGCTGTGAATACGTATGCAAACCGGACATCCTAATCCTTTTACAAAACTCCGCTGGTATCGTCTGCCTGTTCTCTTGTTAAACATCCGATTATCTTCCGCGATGTCTGCCCACCCTATCTCTGTGTTTCAGGCGATAATAAAAGATGTTTCTGCACGTATTTCCCCTTATCCTGCGGCCACGCCATTGCTCCAGGCCAATGCCCCGGCAAGTCCCCTCAGCGAAAGACCCGCAGCACCCATTGACGAGACAAAACAGGTTGGTGATGAAAATGCCGGTGAACCTTCACAAGGGGCATATGGCAGGGAAGAAGAGGGTATGGGATCGTATCTTATATTTCACGTCAAGGGTAGAAGGCACAACCTGAGGCTGCGCGAGTCTGAGATGATCCCCCTTGAGATATATTTTTTTAAGGGGGGGGCGTGCATATGTTGACCAGTGGCGTGATGCCTTTCAAACGTATCTCTCTGACCCGGTAACCGGCAGGAATTTAGAGATTGCGGAAATGGGCGGGATTGTGGAACGCTGCTATGATAGAGTTGCATCCGAAAGCGGCAATTGAGTCGGATATAGAGGACTTCTTCCCTTCTGTAGATGTGGTTATCCTTGCCCGCCTGCTCGATTTTTATTTACCGCACGGTGACGCCTGTTTGAAAAATATCCTGGCGAAATCCATCCGGAGCGGATTCATATTACATGGGGTTTACCATGAACGCAGGAAAGGGCTGGCACAGGGCAGTCCTCTTTCACCCATCTTTGCCAACCTTTATCTCGATTCCTTTGATGAGCAAATAAAACAATGGGGCAATGCGTATTCCCCGTCCCTGGTGGGAGGGGTTAGGGGCGGGGGTGGACTGTTACATCTTTCAGAAGCCACACCATGCCCTGTCGGGGAGAATAAGGCCTTCCGTGAATTGAAAATGTGCGGTATGCGGATGACTTCATTATCCTTACAAAAGTAAGTTTATCGACCAGTTTGAGGCAGAGATGGAGAAAAAAAACCACAAAGACGCCTTATCGCTCAGGGAAGACTTCTATATCCAGACCATGGTTCTCAAAAAATGGGTACTCGAAAATAAATCGCTTTCATTCTACCATTGGAAAATATAAACGGATTAGCTGTTTGAAAAATTGCCTTTACATAAACCACCACAGCTTGTTCCCACCCAAACTCCTGTTTGTAGAATAAAATGTTACAAAAAAGTATGTTCCCGTTACCATAGAGTAATCGTTGCTAATGTCTGAAATGTACAAAAATCCTTCCAAAATTATCACGATCTTTATCGATACGATGATAAAGTTTTTTCATGTCAGGACGATTGAGAAAACGTAAGACGGTCTTTTTTAACTGTCCGCTCCCTTTCCCTGGGATGATTTCTACCAGCGCAATCTTTTTCTCAACGGCTTCAAAGATAATCCGATTGAGTTCTTTTTCGATTAAATACCCTTTTTTACAGATGTCATGCAGGTCGAGTTTTAATTTTGCCATACGTTTTATAAGCAAGGTTGACGAAGAACACGGGCAAACAAGTTTGTCCATGCCACCCCTGTAACTTTGAAATTTCTGTAAATGAACTGAGTGCCATGGTGTACGACAGAAACTGCAAAGAACCTGATTTAGTAGTTTTCCCTGACAACTCGTTCATGAATAGGTTGGATCGGCCTTGCATCATGCTTGAATAATGAAGTAAATTTGTGCAACCCTGCTTCCGACACCTCAATTGGTGTCTTTAAGATAAACCAATTCACATGTTCAGTGCAAGGCGGTGTTGTGAGCGATCCGGTATAGGTATAATATGCAGTGGTGTTCTTTGGAAGGAGCTGGCTTGCACATATCCTTACATCAGAGACGATGTGCAGATTGCCCACGTCTTTTGGAAAGTTGCTCCACAGGGTATTTATAAACAGATTTTCTTTGCCTTTTTCAATGGGTATAGCAACAACCACCAGTTGTCCGTGCTCGCCCTTATGTACTAAATGCGCTTCCATAGGGTAGTGTTTTCCATGTATTACATGTTCACCCGGCGTATGAAAGTGAAACTGTACGAGATCGTATTTTTTATGCCCGATGGTTATGGAGCTTCCCTTCTCATAGTTGATCTGAATGGTATGACCGTTATTTAAGATTTCTAAAGGGGTTGTATAGTAATGAAAGACGATGTTGTCCAGTTTAGCCTTTTCCGTCACAGAAATACCGATAGGTGATTGCATATCCCCAATTTTACAGTGCCATTTTTCCATTACAAGCTTGTCCCAATGATCAGGACCAAGTTCACCTTCGTAATCCCAATGGTCTGAAGGAATGTGCTCACCATCGTCAGCAAATAATAAAGGCGCTGGAATACAGGGCAGGAATACGAATACACATGTTAAAATAATATAGTTAAAGATGTTCATTATGCCTCCTTTACGATGCGTTACTTGGTTCAATGAATAAATATTCTTATGTCAAATGTTATGGCATCCCTTGTTTTCTGTCAACAGAGAAATTACCCGGCTGTGTTAATACCCTGGTATAAAAATGAGTTATGTATTGACAGCTGATACACGGTTTATTATTATTCAAAAATGTTTCGCTACATACACTCAAAATCAAACATTCTTTTATCTTAGATAATACAATATCGTGGTTTTATTTACCTGTCTGGTTATACATACAGCTCAAAACCAGTAGGGGAGGGGACTATTTTTTATGCGGAAAATAATTTCAACGTTTATCTTTTTCGTGCTCATGTTCGTGCTATGCTTTGATGGGGCGGAGCTGCATGGCAATGGAGTTGAAAAGGGGGAAGAGCAATTTTTAACAACTATCCGGCAATTAACGTATCAGGGAAAAAGCGCGGGAGAGGGATATTTTTCTCAGGACGGGAAATTTTTAATTTTTCAAAGCGAACGCGATCCTGAAAATCCTTTCTACCAGATTTATATGATGAGTTTAGAGACCGGGGATACCCATCGGATTTCGCCGGGAACGGGTAAAACCACGTGTTCATTTTTCAGACCAAATGCTGACGAGGTACTCTTCGCTTCAACCCACACAGACCCGGATGCTAAAGCAAAGCAGCAGGCCGAAACTGAGTTCCGTGCATCCGGGAAAAAACGCCGCTTTACCTGGGATTACGACACGAATTATGACATCTTCTCAGCCAAACGTGACGGAAGCGCATTAAGGCGTTTAACAGATACAATCGGTTACGATGCGGAAGGCGCCTATTCTCCCGATGGGAGTAAGGTTGTGTTTTGTTCTCTGCGGGATGCCTACCCGGTTGAAAAGCTTGCACCAGAAGAACGGAAACATTTGGAAATCAATCCCGCTTATTTTGGCGAGATATATATTATGAACGCCGATGGTTCTGATCAAAGACGGTTAACCACGTGGCCTGGATATGACGGCGGTCCTTTTTTCAGCCCCGACGGTGAACGGATAATCTGGCGGCATTTCAATGAGAATGGTATGCTGGCTGATATCTATACCATGAGGCTTGATGGCTCAGATATATGCAGACTGACCGATTTCGGGTCAATGTCATGGGCTCCTTACTATCATCCATCGGGCGAGTATGTCATCTTCCACTCAAATAAACAGGGATTCACGAATTGTGAATTATTTCTTATTGATGCCCGTGGGGAAAAAGAACCTGTGCGGATAACCTTTACAGAGCGGTTTGATGGTTTGCCGGTGTTTTCGCCTGACGGCAAACAGCTTGCCTGGACTTCCGGCAGAACGCCAAACGGAGACTCTCAGTTATTTATAGCGGCATGGAATCATGATGCAGCCCGTGAGTCATTAAAACTCTCCGGCATGAGGTCTGCTTCGCAGACAATTCAACCACCTGGCATTTCAGAAAACATGCAGCTCCGTACCGTGAGTAAAGCCGCCCAAAAGAATGCTGAGGACAGAGACGGAGTACATTCATTCTCACCGGAAATTACGGCTGCTGACCTTCGTGCCACTGTGCACTACATTGCCTCCGATGAGTTAGAAGGCCGGATGACAGGTACAAAAGGTACACAACTGGCAGCCAGGTATGTAGCTGATTATTTTAAAGGAATCGGATTAAAGCCTTTGGGAGATCAGGGTGGCTACTTTCAGGAGTTTCCTTTTATCGCCGGATCAAAATTAATCCAGGGCCAAAATAAGCTTCACCTTACGAAAGGTAATAATGAAAAGCAGACAGTAGAATTTGAGGCAGATAAGGACTTTCTGCCCCTGGCATTTACGGCAAATGGCGAGGTGGAGGGTCAGGTGGTTTTTGCCGGCTATGGATTGTCTGTACCTGGAAATGAAGGAAAGGGCTATGATTCGTACGCTGGTGTTGATGTAAAAGATAAAATTGTCCTGGCGCTCCAGCATGTGCCTGAAAAGGTGGACATGAAAAGGCATCTGGAGCTTACCCGGTACGCTGGGTTACGTTATAAGGCGATGCTGGCACGTGAACGAGGGGCAAAGGCATTTTTAGTGGTTGTTGGTCCAAAATCTCCGGGAGCAGGGGAATTGATGCCGCTGTCCGGTGATAAGGCATCTGCCAGTTCGGGGATTATCGTTGTCTCCATATGTGGTAAAGTAGCCGAAGCGCTCTTTGCCGGTTCTGGCAAGAATCTTGAAACCATTCAATCAGGATTAGACGAAGAAAATCCACAGATTGCGGGTAGTTTTGATTTGCCAAACGTACGGATAAAAATTGCCGCTGCCGTTGAACAGGTAAAAGAAACCGACCGCAACATCCTTGGATATTTACCACCTGGTGAAGGGACGGAAGGCTCTGGGTATGTTATCGTTGGTGCTCATTATGACCACATTGGTCATGGCGGGATCGACTCGCTGGCACACAAGGGCGAAGAAGGTCAGATACACAATGGGGCTGATGATAATGCCTCCGGAGTTTCCATCGTGCTGGAATTAGCTTCTTCCTTTGCGGAAGAACGGAAAAGGAACCAACACCTGTTTAGACGGGGAATCATCTTTGCCCTCTGGTCAGGGGAAGAACTGGGATGCCTTGGATCCTCATATTTTGCCGAACATCCGGTCATTCCATTACAGCAGGTGGTTGCGTATATGAATTTTGATATGGTGGGCCGGCTGAGGGAAAACAATTTGATCGTGGAAGGTATTGGTTCTTCCAATACATGGGCTCGTTTAATTGAAAAAGGCAATGTGGCTGCACAATTTAACATAAAACTTCTCCAGGATCCGTATCAACCAACAGACGTTACCGCATTTTATCCCAAAGAGATTCCGGTAATTCATTTTTTTACAGGTGTACACGAGGATTATAATCGCCCGACAGATGACCCGGAAACCCTTAATTATGAAGGGATGGTGAGGATTGCCGAATTCTCGCGATCCATGGTTCTTGATTTGATTAGCAATGCAGAACGTCCTGATTACATAAAGGTTGCGCAGTCAGGGGAACAAAGGGCAGAAAAAGTCAGCCGCCGGACCTATTGGGGGACAATTCCAGACTTTACAGCAGAAAATATAGCAGGCGTAAAAATACAAAACGTCAAACTGGATGGCCCTTCCGGTAAAGCAGGCATGAAGGACGGCGATATCATTATCGAAATCGCGGGAAAAAAGATTACGAATATTTATGATTATAATTACATGATGGATTCCTCAGGGATCGGCAAGCCTGTTGACGTAATGGTTATCAGGAATGGGGAGCGGCAGATACTTACTGTGGTGCCGGTAGCACGGAAGTAGCCTTGCCAGGCAGAAATGCATGAAAGGAAAATAACGAATGAGAGGCTTTGGAAAGTTTTAGAACATATCAAAAATCAATCACCAGTTGGATATCGGGAAACAAAATGGGGAATTGCAGGCAGAAATTGTTGAGTGCCTGCGGCTGAAAGACGAGATGAATAAGTTTTTGCATGCTATAGAGCAGAGTCCAGGTTTAGAAGCTGTTGAAACGGCTTAAACTGTTTAAACCGTTTCAACGGTTCATTGGAAGACAGCCTTACTGCCGAAGAATGTTCGATACTGAATCTCTTCACAGTAAGGCTTTTTTTGTTTAAAGGACTTGGAATATGGAGCGCTTATAAAAAATGCCTGTTGCTTGACAAAATACGAGCTATATACGTGGTTGGAAATCACGATATTGAACTTGTCCAATGGTACAAAGACAAGGGCGAAACGTTTGGGCGAAAGTGGCGATATTATTCAAGGGTTGAAGGTAAATTACGGGTTATGTATGAACACGGGTTCCAGGCAGACTTTGCAAACAATCAGAATAGCTGGACGGGTGTACTTGGAATGGGAATAACAAAAATTGCAGGCATGATGGAATACATTGAGCCAGACATTGACGTCATTCTTGGCTCTGCATGGGATTCGATTGTCAGGGTTTTTAATAAATATAATGTATTTACCCCTGTGCAGGACCCTCAAGGATTTAACCTTCACGAATTTCTTACATTTTATATCAACCTCATGAAACAATATAATCGGGGAGAAACATTAGACAATTTCGGAACTGAAGAGGTCGATCTGGCTATGGCGGTAATTGGGCATACCCATACGGCCAGACTGGTGAAGATGCCCAAAGATGAGAAGGTCTATTACCTTATGGACTGTGGTTCCTGGGTAAATGGCGGGCATGAGATTGGAGTAATATCAGGAAAAGATATGGGGGTATTTCAATGGGGCAAAATTAAGCAATGAGGCAAGCCCTGTTAGATAGTAATTATCTAACAGGGCAGGCTTTTAAACGGTGTTTTCCATTAAGGATAAGGAGATGAAAAATGTTTCAAAACACCGGGTACTTTTTAATGGTGGTATTAGCCCTGAAAGGGCAAAAGGAATTCGCATTGATGGGATATCTCAAAGCACTAAATTGTCACAAAAATAAACGGGGGAAAAACCTTTTATCGGAGATTTTTACAAGGAGAAGAAAATGGTTAGAAAAGCATTGCTGGTTGGGATCAATAAGTACAAGTACGTAATACCTCTTAACGGATGCGTCAGCGATGTATGCAATTTGGCCGATATTTTAACAAGTGTTTATGGGTTTTCAGCCGATGAAATCAGGACTATCGTTAAGGAGACTTGTTATTATTCCATTTTTCAGGACATGGCTCGCAGATACAGGATCGTGACGGCGACGAATTGGAAGACGGTCTTGATGAAATTCCGAGTTCATTAAATAATTGAATCAAAGCAGTAGCACAATCGGTGGTGGAGTTGTGTATGGCACCATTGGGTCGGATTTTGAACCTTCCGGTATTTTTAAAGGAGGGACTAAAGACGATATAGCGGATTGTATTGCTGATGTCTATTTTGGTGACGCTAATGACCTGGTAGTTGACACAGATAAAATGGCCGTTCCATGGCCAAGCGGTATTAAGAATGGAATAAAGTTTAACTACAAACCCGGACAACATGTCTATCATTTAAACTACTTTAAACAGGCAGAAACCTATAGAAAAACTTCTGATATGTTAGAATCCGTATGCCTTTAGAAACACTATTCGATCGAACAGAAATGCCATAAATATTACAAAAAAGTACATCATAGCCCGCTTTTTGTGTTTTTCTTCCTGCCACCAATTCCACCTGGTTGTTTTAACTGTTGAGTTTTCTAGTCGTTAAAAAATTTCATATCTTTTTTACTTTTGAAAACATGTTTTGGAATATCATTTGTGCTAACAGACCAAAAGGTATATGAACTTGAATCCTTGCTGATTAATTTCATCGTATAAATCATTTCTGTTAAGATGCGTCTCACCTAATGAGATAGCTTTCATTAACCTTTATGATAAGGAGTCTGTTTATGCATATCATCAAGAGTAGTCCCATTGTTCTCTTGTTTTACAGCCTGGCTGTCTTTGTATCTCCAGGTTTTGTACAGGGGAGCGATACTGGTACATCGAGTTCAATCGTTCGCGACAGAAATGCAAGGGAAGTAACCAATAGGAAGCATACCGTACACGGCAAAGACAAAAGCAGGGAGGATGGCAGGAAGGAAACAAAAAAGGATAAGGATGACGATAAGGGTAGAGATGATAAAGGTAAGGATGATGATACGAGTGAAAAAACGAGGGACAAAGACAAAGACAAAGACAAAGACAAAGACAAAGACAAAGACAAAGACAAAGACAAAGACAAAGATAAAGACAAAGACAAAGACAAAGACAAAGATAAAGATGAGGATGGCAGAGGTGATGATGATGATGACGATGAAGATAAGGATGGTGATGGGTATGCCAGGAAGGATGATTGCGATGACAATGATGCGACCGTGAATCCGGGGATCACAGAAATACCATACAATGGCAAGGACGATGACTGTAACGCATCCACGCCGGATGATGATCTGGATGGCGATGGGTATGCGAAAGTAGATGATTGTGATGATAACAACTCCTCCGTAAACCCGAACGCACAGGAAATATGCGATGACGTGGACAATAACTGTGACGGACAGATTGATGAAGGACTGAAAACCACATTTTATGAAGATGCCGATGGTGACGGATATGGGAACCCGCATGTTACCACAAAGGCATGCAGCCAACCTTCAGGCTATGTTGCCAATAATACCGACTGTGACGATACCAATGCTGCAGTAAATCCTGGAGCTACAGAAATAAAGAAGAACGGCATTGATGATGACTGTAACGCATCGACGCCGGATGATGATACGGGAGTGAACCTCCCACCCGATCCCGGGAAGGCAGGAAAGGAAACATTGCTTGGGATAGATACGGATGGCGATGGGGTCCGTGATGACATTCAAAGGTACATATACTTTACCTATCCCGATGATAAGAAACTTCGATTAGGTCTTACCTACTATGCCATAGAATTCCAGGGCGTGCTCAAAGATGCTAATGACCGTGAGGCTGCTTATGATCATGCAATAAAGATGGATCGCCATGTTGAATGTCTTTTTTACCTTAAGGGTGAAGAGGCTGTAGACATTTGTAATGCACTGCGCGCAAAAATACTGAATACCAGGGAACGTAGTATTGCATACATTAAGTACAGCGATAATCTGGGTGGCAGGTTTATAAGAAGCGCTCCACAGAAAGAATGGAAGGACAGCTGTTCCTTTGATGTAGATGCTACAGGAGGTGACCAATGAAAATCCGATGGATATCTCATATAGTACTTCTTGTTACCTTTCTTGCTATGTCAGGTGTTGTTTATGGTGCGGGTGGGCAACAATGTCAACCAGAGGTCGTTGTCTTTTTTGGCAATGGCGTGTGGAATGATGTGGAGAGTGCCAGACTAAGCAACAAAATATTGCAGAATCGACTAAATGCATATATATCAGGAACGAATCTAGACCGTACAATAACATACGGATTAGCTTACAATCCTTCAGAAGGTTATTTGGAAGACCTGCTGGAGACATTTGAACAAGATTTACAAACAAGCTACAGTCTGTTCTGGAATTATCTTGCCGAATGGGATACCATGCCAGATTTCCTTCAAGATAAAATAATTGCGATAGCAAATGAGGT
This sequence comes from Planctomycetia bacterium, assembly GCA_015075005.1. Taxonomy (GTDB): domain Bacteria; phylum Planctomycetota; class Brocadiia; order Brocadiales; family Brocadiaceae; genus Brocadia. The sequence goes on along the minus strand of JABTVC010000004.1, from coordinate 121,171 downwards.
GGATGCTGCTGTAGTAAGCGCCAACCCGTCGGTACAAGAGCATATTGCTTTATATAATCAATATTTAAGTGAAAGCAAAGTGATTGTGCTTGTTGCGCATTCCCAGGGCAATCTGTATGGCAATATTGCATATCTCGGCATAGACCCGCAATATATCGATGGATTTGGCATGGTATCAGTGGCGAATCCAGACAGTTACGTTGCCGGTAGAGGTCCCTACACGACGATTGATGAAGATATCATCATCGGCAGTATTCCCCTTTCACTACCACGGAATCTTGACAATTTCTTTGGCCCTCTCAATTGGGGCGATGTCTGGGGCGGCCATAGTTTTATAAAGTCTTATATGGCTCCCGGGCATAAGGCAGAAATGAAAATCCTTAATGACGTCGTCACGATGATCAACAAACTCATAACATCGAATACGAGCACAGAGGCCGTAGAAATAGTAAATACGTATAATCTTCTCAGGGTTATCTGCGGTAATCCAGGCACAACGTTGGCAACATTATTCCAGGATGCATGTATTACGGAAATCAGCACCTATCACTGGTGCGATGAAGGACAGCCTGCCGGAACACATACTTTGTACAATATCGACACAGGGGTTACGTATGGCCCATTTTCAGGCACGACCGATTTTCGCTCCTGGGTATCGTATCCCAATACCTATGTACCCGCAGGAAGCTATGAAGTCATCGATTCTGAACCAAGTACCTGGTCACACACGAATAGCGGTGGATTTGTACTAATCAAGGGAATAGTGTGTTACTAATGTTATTAAAGGTCTATCCCGATGTTTTCATTGACCTTCATGATGGAGAGTCTGTGTATGTATACCATCAAAGGCAGTCTCATTGTTCTTTTCTTTTATAGTTTGTGTAGCCTGAGGATAAACTTGACAAAAATATCTGTGAGCCGTATAATCCCAACACGCCTGATATTGCTGGATTAGAACACGTCGTTACGCCTATCTTTAATTTCAAAAATGAATTATGAGCAAATTGTTTGACAATATACACATCGGCCAGATGATATTAAAAAATCGGATTATGATGTCTGCCATGGACCTGGGATTTACCACAGACGGTACCATAAACGATCGGATTATCAATTTTTACCGGGAACGGGCAAAGGGTGGAGTGGGTTTTATCGTCGTTGGAGGCTGCTATCCGGAAATAAACGGCAAGGTCTGGAAGAGTATTATCGGGCTGGATAAGGATGAACTTATTCCCGGATTAAAAAGACTGACCGATGTCATTCATGAGTATGATGCGCACGTTGCAGCACAAATTCTTCACGGTGGCCGAAGCGCCTCTTCCTTTTTTACCAAGATGCAGCCTGTTTCACCGTCTCCGCTAACCCATAGAAGCATCAAGCAGGCACCTCATGCCCTGACGGTTTCGGAGATTAAACTGGTTATTGATAATTATGTCAATGCTGCGGTGAGAGCAAAAAAGGGAGGTTTCGATGCTGTGGAAATTCACGGCGGGATGGGGTATCTTATTAACCAGTTTCTCTCAAAGGCTACAAATAAACGTGACGATGCATACGGTGGAAGTCTTGAAAATAGAACCCGTTTTGCCAGAGAGATGATAGTCGCAATAAAGGAAACCGTCGGAATGGACTACCCCATCATCTTTAGGATGTCAGGGGATGATTTTGTGGAGGAAGGGCTTAAAATAGGTGAAAGTATTGAAATTGCTAAAATATTGGAGCAGGCTGGTGCTGACGCCTTTAACGTTTCTCCTGGCTGGCACGAAAGCAAAACGCCCATTATGTTAATGTCTATTCCGCGGACGGCGTATCTGTTTCTTTCTGTGAAGATCAAGTCGCAGGTAAAGCTCCCCGTGATTGCCTCGGTAAGAATAAATGACCTCAAACTGGCCGAAGAGATTCTGGGGAATGAACAGGCAGATATGGTATCTATTGGCAGACCCCTCATTGTGTACCCGGATTTGCCAAATACATATAAAAAAGGACACCTTGATGACATTCGAACCTGTATTGCCTGCAATCAGGGTTGCTTTGATTCCCTGTTAAACTTTAAACCCGTGTCCTGTACTTACAATGCTATGGTGGGGCATGAGGGTGAATATAAGATAACCAGGACGAGTAATCCGAAAAAGGTTGTGATTGTGGGCGGAGGGCCTGGAGGTATGGAGGCTGCACGTGTCCTGGCATTAAGAGGACATAAAGTTACCCTTTACGAGAGAAACAGCCACTTAGGGGGGCAATTACGTTATGCCTTTATTCCTCCTGGCCGCGAAGAAATTCAAAATATTATAATTTATTTGGAAAGGCAGATTTCAAAGCTCAAGGTACAAATAAAAATGGGAAAAGAGGCAGATTTCCAGACATTACAAGAAGAACAGCCCGATACGATAATTGTAGCCACGGGAGGGAATCCCTTAATGCTGAATCTTCCCGGAATAAAAGGGGAAAATGTATGCAATGCCAGTGCAGTGCTGGATGGAAAGGAATCGCCGGGGAAGAATGTAGTCATTATTGGTGGTGGAACGGTTGGGTGTGAGGTGGCCCCATGTGGCCAAACAGGGGCAATGAGGCCTGATGTGGCCTGCTTTCTCCTGAAACATAAGGTGCTTGATGCCAGAGAGGTGATTGAGTACACAGCGAGGGGAAACAGGAATGTGACTATTTTGGAGATGAAGAAAAAGATTGGCGGAGGATTTGGCATATCCACACGATGGGTAATCATTAATGAGATAAAAGATGCCGGGATAAGGGAGATAACGGAAGTAAAAGTAAAAGAAATTGTAAACAACCACGGTAAAAATGGACAAGGAAACGCGGGCGTGATCTATGAAAAGGACGGGAAAGACCATTTCATCGAGGCCGATACCATTATCATTGCCGTGGGATATAGCCCTAATAATGACCTTCAGAAGCAGATAGAAGGCAAATTCCCGGAGACATATTTCATTGGCGATTGCATTAAGGTACGCACTGCCCTTGAGGCCATCCATGAAGGTTTTGAAGTGGCTTTAAAGATATAGGATGGCTTGTTGAGAGGGAGGCTAGAATTCAGAATTCAGAATAAAGAAGTTAGGTAGTGAGACTTCAAGTTTTCTTCTGAATTCAGACTCCTTACTGCACTGCAGGAATTCTCAGGTTTATTTTCACTCGCATCCCTGAAAGATTTTTGGCATACCGCACGCTCTTAGAACAATGTGTGCTAAGGTTTTTTTCCAATGAAAGACATCCGCATGAATCGTGGTGATAACTCCGGTTATGACCACATCGAGTTTGAAGAAATCAAGGCCGATAATGGTAAGGCTATTGGCATTATCTCCATGAAAAAACCACCCCGGAACTCCATAGGCTCATGGTTGCTGGACGCCATCTACGATAAAATGGACCAATACGAGGGAGACGACAGGATAGGTGTTGTTATTATTGCCAGCAAACTCAGGGGGGTATTCAGTGACGGCGCAGATAGGGACGAACTCTTTGGCTCCTGGATTTCAGGCCTTGTGGCAGAAAAAAATTATGAACGATTCAAGCGCGCCCATGAGATGTTTGTAGAAATTGAGAATTGTAAGAAACCCGTTATTGCTGCAATTAATGGCGTTACTATTGGCGCTGGCTTGGAACTTGCCCTGTTGTGTGACCTCCGCATCGCTTCGGAAATTTCCTTTTTTAGCCTGCCAGAGGCAAAACCTGAATTGAGTATTATTCCAGGGCTCGGTGGTACACAACGCCTGCCTCGTTATATAGGTGCTGCCCGTGCCAAGGAGATGCTGTTTCTTGGCAAGATGATCCGTGCAGAAACAGCTCTGGAGTGGGGTCTTATCAATCAAATATCACCCAACAAAGAAGTGTTGGATCATGCAATAGCTACGGCAAAGATTCTGTTGGAAAGAGATGCAAGGGCACTCAAGGAGATGAAGAAGTGCATCAACTTTGCCGGAGAGAATGATATTCTAAAAGGTATTGAATATGAGGTTGGGCTCTTTGCAGAGATGATGAGGTTAAAACTCGTGAACAAAAATAGACAAGATTGAAAATCAGGTAACAGTTCAACGCCCTTTCTCCCCTTGAATGGCAAGATGGGTGTGAACTGTTACCTGTTTTTTGTAAACAGGGGAAAGATTTACTCTGTAATCTCCACAGGTACGGTAAAAATCAGTTTATTTATTCATTTGCCATAAATCAATATAATATTAAGAAGAAGTAAAATTATTAGTGGAACAATGTTGGTTAAAGACGGCATTGCCTCTTTAAAAAAACTGTTTAAATTGTATTAGCTTATATTTTCTTGACAGATTAGTGATTGATAACTATCTTGATGTTAATGTGATTGTAACTTCGATGTGGTAGGAGAAAAATGACTAAGGTGTCAGTTAAACATGAAATCATGGTTGTAGCGAATCCTGATGAATTAAGTCTCAGAGCAGCAGACGAATTTGTCCGTCTGGCTGGAGAAGCAACGCAGGCGAGGGAATTTTTTACAGTTGTACTATCTGGCGGCTCAACTCCTCAGGGACTTTATAAGATGCTGGCACGTGACCAGTACCGGGAACGGATACCGTGGTCAAGGGTTTGTTTGTTCTGGGGCGATGAGCGTTGTGTTTCACCGGATCATCCCACGAGTAATTATCACATGGCCCGCGAGTCATTATTAGATAAGGTTCCAATTCCGGAAGAGAATGTGCATCGAATGCCGGCGGAACAGGAAGATCACGATTGTGCGGCAGCGGGATACGAGCAAACGATCAAGGCGTTTTTTCATCTAAAACCAAAAGAGTTGCCTTGTTTTGACCTGATCTTGCTTGGTATGGGAGAGGATGGTCATACCGCTTCGCTCTTCCCCCGGACGTCTGCACTGGAAGAAACAGACCGTTTAGTCTCTGCCAATTACGTAGAAAAGCTCGGTGTATATCGTCTCACGTTAACGGTTCCTGTAATCAACCAGGCTGCCAACGTCATGTTTTTGATTTCCGGGGAGTCGAAGGCTTCAATAGTGAGAGAGGTTCTTGAGGATGAGTACCAGCCGCGGCGATTGCCATCACAGCTTGTACGACCTGTGAATGGAAGGCTTTTGTTTATTGTGGATCATACGGCTGCCGGTAAACTAACACGGATATGAGGCATGTTCCGGATTTGACAAATGCGAAATGCAAATATCGAAATCCGAAACAAGGTGTTTTTGCAGTATAATACTAAATTGCTGTCAAGAAAGGAAACAGTATGCCCAGAGACATACCTGTTGGAAATGGCTCGATGCTGGTTACCTTTGATCGGGAGTATCAGATCAGGGATATCTATTATCCGTATGTAGGAAAAGAGAATCATACTATAGGACATCCCTGCCGCATGGGTATGTGGGTTGATGGCCAGTTTAGCTGGATGGGGGGAGAATGGCAAAAGACATTAAAATACAAAGAAGACACCCTGGTAACGGATGTGAAGGCAAGAAACGATCGGTTGAAGATAGAACTCCAGGTGTATGACACGGTGGATTTTCATTTAAATATCTTTGTGAAGGAAATTGTCGTCAGGAATTTAGAAGGAAGAGACCGTGAAATACGCCTGTTTTTCAATCATGATTTTCACATCTATGAAAATGAAGTTGGGGATACGGCTTATTATGATCCGGATACAAAGGCCATAATTCATTATAAATCCCAGCGATATTTTCTGATTAATTGTTGTGATCCCACCAAGTGTGGGATAGACCATTTTGCAACCGGGGTCAAGGAGGTATTTGGTGCTGAGGGGACATGGAAAGATGCTGAAGATGGTACATTAAGCGGTAATCCTATTGCACAAGGTTCCGTTGATTCAACCCTTGGTATTAATCTCCAGCTAAAGGCGCATGGTGAAAATGTGGCGCACTATTGGATTGCTGCTGGAACAAAGTACAGCGAAGTCGCAAAATTAAATAGGGACATCTGGGAAAAAACACCGGAAGAATTAATTCGCCGCACAGAAAACTATTGGAAGCTATGGGTCAATAAAGAGATGTTTAATTTTCATGATCTTCCGCAAAGGTTTGTTTCCTTTTTTAAACGGAGTCTCCTGATAATCAGGACACAGATCGATAACAACGGCGCCATCATTGCAGCGAATGATTCAGATATTGTCCAGCTTGGCAGGGATACGTACTCGTATATGTGGCCTCGGGATGGTGCACTGGTTGCGAATGCCCTTATTAAATCAGGGTATATGGATGCGACGAGGCGGTTCTTCCAATTTTGTGCAGATCTTATTTCCAAAGAAGGGTATCTGCTCCACAAATATAATCCCGACCGTTCCTTTGCCAGTTCATGGCATCCCTGGCTAAAGGATGATAAAAAAAGCCTTCCCATCCAGGAAGACGGGATCGCCCTGGTCATCTGGGCGCTATGGAATCATTACGATGAATTCAGAGACATTGAGTTTGTAAAATCACTGTACAGAAGTTTTATCATAAATGCCGCAGAATTTATGGTTAAATTCAAAGATGAAGAAACCGGTTTACCCCTCAATTCGTATGATTTGTGGGAGGAACGGTATGGAGTGCATACCTTTACGGTATCGGCAGTTATTGCGGGGTTGCGGGCGGCGGGAAACTTTGCCTGCGCGTTTGGAGAGATTGAAGAGGGTAACAAATATCGTGACGTAGCAAATAAAATGAAGAATGCCCTGATAGCGTATTTTTATGATAAGGAGGAAGGACGATTTGCAAGGATGGGAAAAAGGACTGCAATGGGATACGAGCTTGATATGACAGTGGATGCGAGTCTTTCCGGGTTAATTGTCTTTGATGTCTTTAGCCCGGATGAATCGATGATTGTATCAACGATGAATGCAGTGCAGGAAAAATTGCAGGTAAAGACTTCGGTAGGTGGGTTAGCAAGGTATGAGAATGATTCTTATCATCGTGTTGGCAACGATTCAGAACGTGTGCCTGGGAATCCCTGGTTTATTTGTACCCTGTGGTTTGCTGAGTATGAAATTATGCGTGCAAAAAATCTGACTGAACTGAATCATGCATTGCCAGTACTGGGATGGGTGGTGGATAGGGCACTGCCATCAGGCGTCCTTGCGGAGCAGGTCGACCCTTATACCAATGCACCGTTATCCGTGTCGCCACTTACCTGGAGCCATGCAGCCTTCGTTACAACAGTGGTAAAATACATGAAGAAACGAGAGGGAATTTTGATATGTCTCGAATGTGGTAATTCGGACTCTTATATGCATCGGCATGTTCAAAAACCATGTGTGACTAAATTCAGTACATGATGAGTGAAATGAAGGATGAGAGAGGGGGGGGTATGAAGGGTATGAAGGTGAACTCAAATATTTCTGATTGGCCTGCCTGTGCTTAACCGCAAACAGGCAGGCAATGGGCAGACAACTATTTCACACGCAATGTGTCTTTAAAAAATTAAGCTATAGTAAGGACAAATGAAATTGCAAAATATTATTTAATTGTAACGCCGAACCTTGTGGCCGGCATCTGGTGGAGATAAGCCTCCCGCGCTCGTATTCCCGACTCGTCCATGTTAAGATTTCTCTTTTTTGTGAACTTGAGTTACCAGAAAATTCTCAATTCCCATATCCTTTATTTGCTGGATATACGATTCTATATCATCGGCATGCTGCTCTTCATCAACCAGGATATGTTCGAGTAACTCGCGTGAGCCACCGTCGCTTTCTTCGAAGCAGAGTTTAATGCTTTTGAAGCCTTTTAATAGCGACCTTTTCTAATGCGAGATCATTTTCAGCCTGCTCCTTGACCGTTTTCCCACATTGATTTTCTCAAATTTAGTGATAATGGGGATGCCATCCAGATATAAAATGCGCTCAATAAGTATTTCTGCATGTTTCATCTTCTACAGCCCTTTTTCCGTATCCTCGTATAAGCGCATATAACCCCAATTTTCGCACATCTTGGCATGTACAAAATATTGATTAATCGCCATGATCTCGGATGTCAGTGCTTCATTGAGGGCTTCAATAACTTTTGGATTTCCTTCCATTGAAATTCTCCTTTTCATGAATAAATATTTGTCGTGGATTAACGAATCTAGACAAATGTCCTAAAATGGTATTAAAAGCCTGATTATAATTAAATATTACGCTTATTACAAAGTAAATTTTCACAGGAAATATTAAAATAGATTTTAAGTCACAAAGACACCAAAGCACAAAGAAAAACTTAATGTCTTCGTGACCTGGTGGCTACTTTAGATTTTCTAAACATGTACGCTGGAAAAGAATTGACTTTAATTATAATATGTAATACGCTTAGAAAGATTTTTTCAATTTCAATACTACGGGGAAATTACAGATAAGGATGGAATATGGGACTTATTGTGCAGAAATTCGGAGGTACTTCTGTTGCTAACTCAGAGCGTATCAGGACGGCTGCAAAACGAATTGTTGAGGCATACGAGGCGGGGAATCAGGTCATTGTGGTAGTATCTGCGCGGGGACAAACAACTGATGAACTTATCGATCTCGCCCATGAAATTACGGATAAACCCTCGACGCGCGAAATGGACATGCTCATGTCGACTGGCGAACAAATCTCCGTTGCCCTCGTGGCCATGGCCATTCATGCCCTTGGATATCCAGCCGTATCCTTCACGGGCGGTCAGGTCGGTATTGTTACCGATAGTTATCACACAAAGGCGCGCATCAGAAACATTAATGCCCAGCGTATAAGAAAAGAATTAGACAATCGCACAATAGTAATTGTTGCAGGGTTTCAGGGTATTGATGCAAACGAAAACATCACCACCCTTGGCCGTGGTGGTTCGGATACGACGGCTGTGGCCCTGGCTGCAATCATGAAGGCCGACCGGTGCGATATTTTTACCGATGTGGAGGGGATTTATACAGCAGATCCGAGGAAGGTGCCTTATGCGCGGAAACTCAGCACGATATCTTACGATGAGATACTTGAGCTGGCAAGTTTGGGTGCACAAGTGATGCATTCCCGTTCAATTGAATTTGCAAAGAAATATAACGTCACCCTTCAGGTTCGTTCAAGTTTTAATGACAAGGAAGGGACTTTGATTTGTAAGGAGGCAAAAGAGATGGAAGATATTGTTGTCAGTGGTGTCGCAGTCAGCAAGGATGATGCAAAGATTACGATCAGGGCTGTGCCCGATGTCCCTGGCCAGGCGGCCAAGATTTTTCACGAGATTGCAAAGAGGAATATCAATGTAGATATGATCATACAGAATGCCAGCATTGAGGGTAGGGCCGATGTTACCTATACGGTGCCGCGGAGCGATTTGAGGGAGGCATTGAATGTTGCGGAAAAGATTAAGAAAGACCTTGGGGCTAACGAGGTCATACACGATAGCAAGATCGCAAAGCTTTCGGTGGTGGGCATCGGTATGAGGAGTCATTGTGGTGTGGCAGAAAAGATGTTTCGTGTCCTGGCAGATGAAAAGATCAATATCCAGATGATCAGCACCTCAGAGATTAAGATATCCTGTGTTATTGATGAAGCTCATGCAGACCGCGCCTTACGGGCGGTTCATACAGCCTTTGGGCTTGATAAAGTGGAAAAGGAGGAGGTTGTTAAGGTATAAAAGCTTCATCAATTCAGATTCTTGACAAACTATTCTCAGATTGCATAGCTTTGTGCTGGTTCGTGCTGGTTCGTGCTGGTTCAATCGTCCCCGATTGAACCGAAACATTTTGCTTTTTCATATTTGTATTATCTTATTAAAGAACCCAAAATTTCCTATCATCCATGGAAAAGAAGCTTGGCATTGCAAAACGGTACATGACGATCTCTGATTGTCTTTGTCGAGGATGAAAAACAATGCAGGAAGTTCGCTCCGTAGCAACAAATTTGAACATGACTGGCAAATGTCCATCAGGAACGTTGGAAAAGGACCGGAAGCCGAAACTCATGGACAGTCTTCGTGAAGCCCTCCGCTCTCGTCATTACAGCCGCCGCACGGAGCAGACCTATGGTCATTGGGTCAAGCGGTTCATATTCTTCCATAAGGTTCGTCACCCTGCGGAAATGGCTGAGCCGGAAATCAACACCTTCCTGACCCATCTTGCCGTGAAGGAAAAGGTGAGCGCCTCCACGCAAAATCAGGCGCTTTCCGCCTTGCTGTTCCTCTATCGCCACGTGATTGGTCGCGAAGTTGGCGATCTCGGCAAGGTCGTTTGTGCCCGAAAGCCAACACGCCTGCCAGTGGTCATGACCCGCGATGAGGTGAAAGCAGTATTGTCGAACCTTTCGGACGACAAGTGGCTGATGGCTTCGCTTATGTACGGCGCGGGGCTGCGCCTCATGGAATGTCTGCGCCTGCGGGTTCAGGACATTGACTTTGCGCGGAACGAGATACTCATTCGCGACGGCAAGGGAGCGAAAGACCGGATCACCATGCTTCCGGAATCGCTCAAGTCGCCGCTTCAGGCGTGTCTTAAGAAAGGCAAGGCGATCCACGAGAAGGACATGGCCGAAGGCTGGGGACGCGTTCAAATGCCCGGCGCACTCGACCGCAAATATCTCAATGCGCCGAAGGAATGGCGCTGGCAATGGGTCTTCCCGCAGGAAAACCGGTGGAAGAATACAGTGACCGGTGAAGAAGGACGACATCATATCCACGAGACGATTCTTCAGTGGGCAGTCAAGGAAGCAGTCCGCAATGCGGGTGTAATCAAGCACGCCGGTTGTCACACCTTCCGCCACTCTTTTGCCACGCATTTGCTTGAGGCTGGTTATGATATCCGCACCATTCAGGAACTTCTTGGCCACAAAGATGTTAGCACAACGATGATCTACACCCACGTCTTGAACAAAGGCGGTCACGGTGTCCGAAGTCCCGTCGATGGGCTGTAGTCTGGTTTATACAGTCTGTATAAACCGGAATGGGTAATTTGGAAAAAAGACGGAAAATGCTTGCTGGGAATAAGTTACAATACGTGACAAGAAGAGACGGCAACTTCTTATAAAGAACGAAAGATTCTGTGTTTGCCGTTTTATACAGACTGTATAATCATTGTTATAACGACGATGAGGACACTTAGACAGATGAAAAAAGAGATAGATCAAAACCAGATTGACTGGGTATTTATTGCAAAAGGAATAGGCATATGTCTTGTGGTGATAGGGCACTTTCATCCTGAATCATCACCAGAATATTGGTCTAATCTTAGAGATATAATTTACTCATTTCACATGCCATTATTCTTTCTTTTATCCGGATACCTATATAATCATGGGAAATATTCATATGCCGATTTAGTAAAGGCTAAAACAAAGAGATTGCTATACCCATTTATTTCTATTGCTGCTATATTCCTTTTAATTAAGTATGCTGCAGGTATTTTTGTTAAATTGGAGCACCCGGTACAAATTGAAAGTATTTATTCACTTTTAACTAATCCAGTTAATTCGTACATGCCACTACTCTGGTTTGTTTATGCACTATTTTTGATTTTTACTGTTTATCCATTGCTGAAATTATATATGGATGTCTATCTTTTATTTGCTTTGTTCATTGCCATCAACTCTATTATAGGAAACGATTACTTAGTATTTGGAAGTGCACTTGCTAATATTCCATTCTTTATTTTTGGCGCAATCCTACGAGAAAACTCAGAATTATCAAAAAGATTAGTTGGAGCAAACTGCTACTACATTTTAGTTCCGTTATTACTGTTCATAACATTCCATTATCTGAGCAATTATTTTAGTATTCATCAATATCTTGTATATGCAACAAAAGTTTTAATTGGTGTCCTTGGGTCTATATTTGTCATTAATTTGAGCCATGCTATTTTAAAGCTTTCAACCTTTAAAGCAAAAGATGTAATAGCGGAAATCGGGTGTTATTCAATGACTATATATTTGCTTCATACCCTATTTGAAAGCACAGTGAGAATCGGCTTTCTCCAAGTTTTAAAAAATGTTCAAGTACCTTTCGAATTGATTGCTTTTATGGCAGTTCTTTGCGGTGTAATGTTCCCCTTTATCATCGAAAAACAACTGTTGAGAAAATTTAGAGCCACTAAGAAATTCATACTCGGAATATCATAATGTTATAACAACCGCATCAACTCGGACTGGCAATTCCGCTGCGCTCCATTGCCAGCCGGTTATGCGGAGCGTTAGGAGAAATAAAATATTGTTGACAAGTGTCACGTGGCAGATTGCTATGAGCAAATGATTAACTCGTTTGCCGATAAGTATACGCAAGAATTTTACCAAAAAGGGAAATCAAGGTGATTATCACCGGATATCAGCAAGCGGGCAATGCGTAAACTGGAATACATTGAGTTGGCAACATGTTTGGATGACCTGCGGGTTCCGCAAAGCAATCGACTCCACAAATTTGAACGTGAACGGCAGGGACAATATTTGTAGAGCGAAGAGCCTCTTCGCTCTACATTGAAAAGTCGCCGAAGGCCTGATTAAAAGTGAAACTACCCGCGGAGCATATAGCTCGCTCAGCCCTGAAAGACTGAACCAGCATAGGGAGGTTGTGCAGGTGTACATTCAGCTTACCTCTGCCAGTTTTTATCTGATTGCTGACAACTGTCAGCAACAGTTTATTTAGTTTTTCTTTACGCTGGCCATTTTGGGTTGATAGATGCAATACGGCTCTTCAGCCAGATAGTTGCCTGTATCGTAAAAAGCGCGTGCCCTGCAGCCTTCACAGACCTTCTTATACTCGCATGCCCCGCATTTACCTTCCAGCAACTCAGGGTCACGCAATTTCTGAAAGACCGGAGAGTCATTCCAGATATCTGCAAATTTTTGTTTCTTCACATGACCCGCCTCGACTGGCAAATAACCACAAGGAAATACCTCTCCCTTGTGAGAAACGAAACAAACACCAGTGCCGGCCAGGCAACCCTTCGTCATGGCTGCCATACCGTGGGTTTTTGGCGAAATGGTGATCCCTTCCTCCTTGGCGCGTTCCCTCATGATGCGGAAATAGTGGGGGGCACAGGTAGCCTTTGTCTGAATCTTTGCCTCTTTGGAAAGATCGTAGAAATGATTGAGTACCTCCTCGTATTTCTTGGGATGTAGCATCTGATCGTCGGCAATCTGTACGCCGCACCCTACGGGTACCAGCATAAAAATATGCATTGCGTCTGCACCGAGCTTCAAGGCCAGGCTATAAAGATCATCAACTTGATGAACATTGTGTTTTGCAATCGTGCAATTGATTTGCATACTCATACCCAGGTCTTTGAGTCGTTTAAATCCTGCGATAGACCGATCAAAGGATCCGGGTATCTTCCTGAATTCATCATGTGTCTTGGCGTCCGCACCATCAAAACTGATGGAAACTCTGGCAATGCCTGTATCAACGATCTTTTTTGCAGTTGTGTCATCAACTAACGTTCCATTGGTTGCCAGAGCAACACTTAATTCCTTACTTACCGCATACTTTGCGATCTCAAAAATATCAGGCCTGAAGAGGGGTTCACCACCGCTGAGCACCAGGATAGGTCTGCCTGCCTCGGTAATGGCGTCTACGAAGGCAAAGGCCTCCTGGGTGGTCATATCATCTTTGGCAAGGGTTGTACTTACGTCGAGTCGGCGACAATGGACACACTCAAGATTGCACCCAACAGTTGTCTCCCAGAAGACCAGGCGCAACTGGTTCTTCATGTTCTTCATATATTCTATGGCAGGCTTGCCGGAAGTATCGTCTTTGATGCGTGCGTAAGTCTCTCGTATCGTTTCGGGATGACCACCATGTCCATGAGCAGTGGTGTGACCACCTGGATGTTGGCCATGTGGATGATGTGGATGCGACATATTATCCTCCGCTTATTTTAAATTGAAAATGTCATGAATAAATGTGTGTATAGGAATATACAGACAAAAAAATCTAATTTCAATTATAAAGAAAATTTCATTCTTTGGTCAATGAATAAATCAATAAAATGAGAGAAAAGCTTGATGTCTAAGCATCGTTACACGGGACACCGGCATGTTCCTTTAAGCTTGACAACCCAGGAAATCATTGATACCATGAAAAAGATTCCATACTATTTATTTTTGAGAAAACAATATACACCTTTTGTCCTTTCTTGCAAGGAAAGGCATGAGATGAAATAATCAGATTTACGCAAGATTATGGACAAAATATTCATCTATGATACGACGTTACGGGACGGTAGCCAGGGAGAGGGTATTTCCTTCTCATTACACGATAAATTAGCTATTACTTTGAAATTAGATGAGCTGGGGGTGGACTATATAGAAGGGGGCTATCCGATTGCAAATCCAAAGGATGAGTCTTACTTTAAGGAAGTAAAATCCCTGAAACTCGGGCACGCCAGGATTGCCTCTTTTGGAAGTACACGAAGGGCAAATACCCGTGTTGAGGAGGATAAAAATATAAAGGCGCTGCTCATGGCAGAAACGCCCGCGGTGACCGTTGTCGGGAAAAGTTGGGATTTTCAGGTAAAAAACGTATTAAAGGTTACACTTGATGAAAACCTGAAAATGGTTTCAGATAGCATTGCATATCTTAGGGTAAACGATCGGGAAGTATTTTTTGATGCTGAGCATTTTTTTGATGGATATAAGAAAAATCGGGAATATGCTTTAAAGGTAGTACGAGAGGCGCAGTTATCAGGTGCCGCAGTCATTGTGTTATGTGATACGAATGGGGGGAGTTTGCCTGCGGAAATAGCGGAGATTGTCGGAGACGTCAGAGAAAATATTCAGGGCATGCTTGGCATTCACGTCCACAACGACGGTGATTTGGCTGTGGCTAATACTCTCGCAGCTGTAAACCGGGGAGTACGGCAGGTGCAGGGCACGATCAATGGGATTGGTGAGCGTTGCGGGAATGCCGACCTGTGTTCTGTCATTCCCAATCTTGTTTTGAAGATGGGATATCATTGTCTGGAGGATGGTGGGCTGAGAAAACTGACCGAGGTATCCCGGTATGTTTATGAGACGGCCAATTTACTCTTACGGTCCAATCAACCCTTTGTGGGGGTCAGCGCCTTTGCCCATAAGGGGGGATTGCACGTAAATGCCATCCAGAAGGACAAAGGTACCTATGAGCATATTTCGCCAGAGTCTGTAGGAAACGAGAGAAAAATATTGATCTCCGAACTTTCCGGGAGTTCTACAATTGTGACAAAAATAATAGGTTATGCATGGAATGTTGAGGGTCAGGATAGTAAACTCGCGAGGTCAATCCTCGAAGAGGTTCAAAGTCTGGAGAATGAAGGATACCAATTTGAATCTGCCGAGGCTTCTTTTGAATTACTGGCAATGAAGAAGATGGGGAAATATAAGAGTTTTTTTGATTTGGAAGGGTTTCGCGTGATCGTGGAAAAAAGAGAAAATGGATTGCCGGTAACGGAGGCAACGGTCAAGGTTAAGGTAAATGGCATCCAGGAACTCTCTGCAAGTGAGGGGGCTGGTCCCGTAAATGCCCTTGACTCCGCATTGCGAAAGGCACTCGATCGATTTTATCCCTCATTAAAAGATATGAAACTTGTGGATTATAAAGTGCGTGTGATTAATCCACGTTCGGGGACTGCGGCAAAAGTGAGGGTAGTTATTGAGTCACAGGACAAAGAAAATATCTGGAATACTGTCGGGGTGTCTGAGAATCTTATTGATGCAAGCTGGCATGCCCTTGTGGATAGTATCGAATACAAACTGTCAAAAGAACAGGAAGTCGGGAAAATTCTTGACCAGAGAAACAATTTAGCTTAGAATTTTGTTAAAATTATCAGTTAAACATTTCATTGGTAATGTAAGGAGATTGTAAAATGGGTAAGGTAAAATGTCCAGGCAGTATACGAAATGCGACACCCACACCCATAGAACGTAAATGCCATAATTGTGGTGTTCTGGTAGAGATGTGGAGTGATGAAGAAAAGGCCGATTGCCATAAATGCGGGACGACTATTTTCAAGGATAAGGTGCCAACGTGTGTAGAGTGGTGTAAATCCGCAGAGGAATGTATGGGAGACATCCTTGACGTCAAAAAGATTCAGGCAGAGGCAAAAAAGCGGGCCGCAGCTGATGGGAATCCAAAATTCTTTGATAATGTTACTGAGATGATCAAAAAGAAACGTGAAGGATAGTTATAACAATTCTTATTCCGCACAAAATAAGGCACCAATTTTAAAATTCCTGTTAAACCATTCAACAACTACCTTTCGATTTTAAATCCTTATCAAAGCATATCTTAATCATACGCCCGGGGGCTATCGGTGACATAATTGTTACCTTGCCCACCTTGGGCGCTATTCGCGGCTATTTCTCCCATGCAAGGATTGAAGTAATGAGTTATCCTGCACTTTTAGAAATAAACAAGGGACACTTCTACGCAGATATCGTTAGTCGATTTGATCAGGCGGATATTGCCCATCTCTTTGTTAAAGGCGCTAAAATGCCAGTTTCTCTCATGGAAAGACTTGGCAATGTGGATTTGATTATGTCATTTGTTTCCGCCGCGGATCGGATTTTATCTGATAATCTGAATGCTACAGGTGCGCGGCGTGTTATTCATTACGACCCTTTTCCTTTCGGACGCAAAGATGTTCATATTGTTGATCATCTATTGCAGTCTTTAGATACATTGGGCATACCTTACTTTGATAATATCCCAAGGATATTTTTACACGACGAAGATATTCATTTTGCCGAGGAATTTATCAGGGTGGGCATTGCTGACCCAAAAAAAAAGTTGGTTGCCATTCATCCTGGAAGTGGCAGTAAAAAAAAATGTTGGCCGACGGAAAGGTTTGCTGCTTTAATAAACTGGCTTATAAAGGAAGAGAATGCACACGTCTTTGTTGTATCTGGCCCAGCGGATAAAGAGATTATTGTAAGGTTACGTGCGGAGGTTAAAGACAATTTTACCACCGTTGACCATCTTTCTTTATCGAAACTGTCTGCTGTGATAAAGCGATGCAATCTTTTCATAGGAAATGATTCGGGCATTACCCATTTGGCTGCCGCCGTAGGAAGTAACACGGTGTCCCTTTTTGGTCCTACCGATCCAAAAATTTGGGGACCCCGGGGAGAGTCAGTAAAAATCCTTTATGGAAAAGCGCATTGCAGCCCATGTTTGGACGATGTGAGAAAAAATTGTTTTGCACAAACATGCCTGGAAAATATAAAAGTTGAAGATGTTATGCATGAAGTAAAACAGATGTTTTAGAAAGATAGCTTTGATATTTTCAAACAGTATCCTTTTTCAATTGACTGGATTATTGTAGTTTTATATACTCTTACACCTTTACAGGAATCTTCCTGCATACGTAATCAGAGTTAAAGAGACACGTGAAGTAAACGTATATTCCCTGAAATCAATGGCTTTGTAATTCGGGGATGGAAAAATCCTGACAATTGATGAACCAATATCGTATTTTCGCAACAAGGGAAGGCAAGTCAATAGTAATTTATCATTGAGCAATTGCATAATAATGAAGATTGGAATCATTGCAGATACCCACGATAATATCTATGCTATTAGAGAAGCAGTTTGTTTTTTTAATACACAGGATTTAAAGTATGTTATCCACGCAGGAGATTATGTTGCTCCTTTCTCCCTGAAGGAATTAATGAGCGTGAAGGCAAAGTTTTTAGGGGTATTTGGAAATAATGATGGTGAACGAAAGGGACTACTTGCTGTATGCAAAGATATCCATGAGCCACCTTACGATCTCATTGTGGATGGCAGGCATATTGTTGTAACCCACATGATTAAGAGCCTTTCTGGAAGGTCTATCGTGAATACGGATATCATTATTAGTGCCCACACGCACGCGCCCGAAATTAAACAGGGTAATCCCCTGTACATTAATCCAGGTGAGTGCGGGGGATGGTTGCATGGCAAAAGTACAGTTGCAATACTCGATGTTAAGACATTTCATGCGCAAATTATTGACCTTTCGGTGGTGTCTTTGGGTAAATGTTAATGCTGTACAGACAATTTTTTAAATCGGTCTTTGTATTTATTCCGTTGTTTCTCTTCGGCTGTGCAACGATTGGCGGATGTGTTTTGCGGACACTTACGATTAATTCTGAGCCGACTGGTGCTATGGTTTATTTAGACGACGAATTGATTGGTGAGGCGCCGGTAACAACTACTTTTACTTACTACGGCACACGGAAGATCGTTTTGGAGAAAGTGGATGTGGAAGGCAGACTCCTCTATGAAAGAAAGGTTGTTTACGAAAAAATAAAACCGCCCTTCTATCAGATAGTGCCTTTGGATTTTTTTTCAGAAATTGTACTACCCATGGAGATAAAGGACGAACATTGTTTCACGTATCAGTTAGACCAGTTACAACAATTGTCTAAAACAGAGCGCCAGGAAGAGGTGGTTAAAAATGCTAAGGAATTACGGGAACGGCTAAATATACCTCTAGCTCATTAGAGAGTTTGTACTATTTCTTCAAGTGGTTTACGATATGTTGGTTCCGGAATATTCATGGGATATCCAACGGGAGTTAATGCTACTGGCTCGACACCTGTGGGCAGATTTAAAATAGTTTTTACAAGAGACGCTTTAAAAGCGGCAATCCAACAGGTAGCCAACCCCTCAGCTGTTGCAGCAAGGATAAGATGATCCATTGCGATTGTGGCGTCAATATCTGCGTAGTTTTTTCCATCGCTGCGCTTCCATGCCTTTTCTGGTATACTGCAGGCACAGATAATTATGGGGGCAGTATAGAACCATTCTGCATTATAAACCTGTTTTAATTGTTGCTTTATTTTCTTGTCTTTGATGACTACAATACATGTGGGTTGCCTGTTGGCAGCACTTGGGGCAGATATTGCTGCCTCCAGTATTCGCTTTAGCTTTTCTTCTTCAACCGGTTCTGGTTTATATGAACGGACACTCCGCCTCTTCTTCATTATTTCATAAATATCCATGACCTTCCCCTTAAAATTCTATAATCTTCCAATGATTAATCTTTGCATATAATCGAAGCATAGGGCTTGCGTTTACGGCTACTGGATACCCTACCATGCGCATAAACTTCACATCTGCATATTGATTGGCATAGGCATAAGAAGATAAAAGGTCGATATTATGCTCAGCAGCCAGGTACTTTACAATCTTTGCCTTCCCACTGCTGTAAGAATGTATGCCTTCTATTTCGCCGGTAATTATACCTGAATTGTCAATGGCAAGGTGGGTGCCAATACCTATATCAGCATTAAAATATCTCTTGAAACACTCTACGAAAGGACTTAACGTTCCTGATAACAATATAATCATACACCCTGCTTTTCTTAATAGGTTTATTTCATGTAAAGCAGCTGCTGAAATATGCGGAGAAATCAGCTCTTTAAAGCATTCGTTAATATCAGAAACGAGTTTTTCGTAATCTTTGTTTTTTAAATAATATTTATTTTTTCTAACATATAATCCCTTAAAGCGCAAAAGATTATTTAAAAGCACATGGGCAAATCGCAATAAATCCCGGGAAGTAACAACCCCCTTTTTCATAAGATAACGGAACAATATCCTCTCTGAAGAGATATTTTTAAGTATTGTCCCATCAATGTCAAATATAGCTGCCTTTTCCATAGCTATTCATTTTACTAGGTATGTGAATGTCTTTCAATAAAATATTTGCTACGTTGCCGATAGTCTATCCATACAACAGGTTGATTTAAAACAAATAGGTAATCAAAATCCTAAGTCTCAATTTAAAAAATAGTTACAGACCAACATATTGTATTCATTTCTAAATGACATACAAAATATTGTATTTTTCTTGACAAATTTATATTTTGTGATATATATATACGACCGTGAGTTATATACAATATGTGGTAGTGATGGATGTGATGGATAATTTTTAAAGAAACGGAGGTGCGCAGAAAAGGTTTTATATAAAGTGATAGTAGTGGTAAATTATTAGCTGTATTTTATAGAGATGAGCTGATGGATATTACCAAGAAGTGACCGTGGATATTGACGAAGGAACTAATAAAATACATTAAGGAGACAGAGAAAATGGCAACAGCAATGCTGGAATGTCCTATGGTAAGTGGCAAAATTGATGGTAAAGAAGATATACAGTTATTTATAGAAGAAAAGTTGGATGCCTTTGATACAGCAATCGAAGGGCACGGGTTTTTAGAGATAGATGGCGACATTCCCGGGAACACGCCTAAAGAAGACTCCCTGAAAATTATTAACCATAAATTAGAGTGTGCCTTTGCCATAGATGTTGATTCTGTGATTCGGCAAGATGTAAAATCGGTTATTCATGCCCTTGAAACAGGAATCACTACGCGCCTTTATGGAGTTACCAGAATTGTAGGATATTACAGCCGGGTATCTAACTGGAATAAGTCTAAGATTGGTGAATTACACGACAGACATGTGGGAAAATATTCAGTACGTTAAATATATACAAAGGTAGATTTCTCCCAATGACCCCTTTGTGAAGAGCCATTGCGGTGCATTCGGTGCACTGCAATGGCTTAATTATTTTGGAAAATATTGCTTCTTAATCTATACGAGGAATAGGGGAGGGCATTCTAACGGTAAGTACCGGACACGATGCTTTGCGCACCACCTTTTCTGCCACACTGCCCATTACAACGTGAGAAAGACCTGTTCTGCCGTGAGTACCGATCACAATAAGATCTGCACCAATTTCTGTTGCAGAATTAACAATCTCATAAAAGGGTATCCCTTTTATCACAATTGTTTCTACCTCCAGGACATCCGTTGTGCCTTCCGGAAGGCTTTTTATTAAATCTTCACGGATTTTATTCATATCAATCTCGTCGAACTTATAAGGGCTGAATTTATAAATTTCCGTATCGTACAAGCGAGTATCTATCACATGCATAAGATATAATTTTGCCTCGTCTTTTAAGGCAAGGGAAATAGCGTACTTTAAGGCGAGATATGAACACTCGGAGTGATCTACCGGGCATAATATCTTCTTCAATATAATCATACGATCTCCTATAAATTATTATACCTAAAATCCAATACCGTCAACAGTTGTATTACATGCCGTGCATTTTGAATCGGTGATGGTGTTTTCAATGATCCGGTGTCCATATCTTTTAATAAGGACTTTCTTACATGTGTAACAATACGTATCTTCTCCGCCTTCGCCGGGCACATTACCTTCATAAACATAGCGCAGACCCACTTCCAGTCCTATTTCACGGGCCAGTCTGAGCGTATCAACGGGGGTCGGCGGCTTTTCGGTTAGGTGATACGTTGGGCAAAAGCGACTAACATGCCAGGGAATTTCCGGGCCGACACTCTTTATAAATTTCGCAATCTGTCTCAGTTCAGACTCTGAATCGTTAATTTCAGGAATGACCAATGTGGTAATTTCTATCCAGATACCCATCTCTTTATAGGAACGGATGCAGTCGAGCACATGTTCCAGGCGTGCACCGCAGAGCTTTTTATAAGTTTCATCGGAGAAGCTTTTTAAATCTATATTAGCTGCGTGAAGATACGGCTTTATCGTTGTTAACGCCTCGCGTGTTATATATCCATTTGTTACAAATACATTATTGATAGCTTTTTGGGAAGCTATTTTTGCAATTTCGTATGCATATTCAAAAAAAATGGTCGGTTCTGTGTATGTATATGCAATACTTTTACAGTGATAATTCAAGGCATCTTTAACAATCTTTTCCGGTTCAACATCTCTCCCTGCAATCTGGCCATGGCCCTTTGGTAATTGCGATATCTCATAGTTTTGACAGTTTACGCACCTGAAGTTGCATCCCGCAGTTGCAATAGAAAATGCGGTACTTCCAGGGAAAAAATGGTAAAAGGGCTTCTTTTCTATGGGGTCGATGTTCTCTGAAATGAGTTTTTTATAAACGAGGGAGTAGAGCGTGCCGCTATGATTTTCCCTGACCCGGCAAATACCTTTTTTACCATCGTCAATAACACAATGATGGCGGCAAAGATAACACCTTACCTTGCCATCACCAAGTTTTTCAAAAAACATTGCTTGTTTCATGGTGTTATATTACAATTTTTTATTTACTTTGGCAAGGGGTTATCTTATCTCTTCTATTCATCAGCCATGCTAACGCACCGGGGCGCAGAATAAAGGATCTATAAATTAAGCGATAATTTTTATAACTTTTTTTTATTTTTATGTATAACACATTCGATTACTTTTGTATTTTATGTCCTGGCTACTAAAAATTCGGGCTGTTTTTATTAAATTATTTTTACATTGTTCCGATATTCGTTAATGAAAAAGTAACAAAACGATTTGTTGTATTTTTTGAATCTGTGCAAGGGTATTACAGGTAAACCAAACCTTGATATTCCAATAAACTAAAGCAGTATCATCTAAAAAGGAGGTAATTAAAAAACAGGGAATATATATGCTTATATATTACAAAGCGTTAATAAGGAAACTTTGACATTTTTAAGGAGAATTGGATATGAAAAGGAGAAACGCGGGTTTTACATTAATCGAGTTACTGGTTGTAATTGCTATTATCGGTATTTTAGCTGGTATCCTGTTGCCTACATTGGGACGTGCGCGTGAATCAGCACGCAGGACACAGTGCGCATCGAATCTGAAACAAATCGGTTTGGCCCTTAATATGTATGCGAATGATAATAATGAGGCGTTTCCTGCTGCTGGTAGTTATGGAATGGCATCGCTAGGACAATTATTCGATACATACATCACTGATAGAAAAATCTTCAGGTGTGCAAGCGATGGCGGTGTTACTGAAACAAGTGTTATGGCCCTGAATGCAGTAACAGCAACTACTGCAAATACTTCTTTCGGAACGTCTTCTTGCAGTTATGGTTACGATCATACACACACGGCGGCAGATGATCCTGGAGTGGCTATCGTTGCAGATGCATTAGGAACTAGTACAACCCTTTCAGACAACCACAATCAAAAAGGCCAAAACGTGCTCTATATCGACGGACATGTTGAATGGAAAGGTACCTCGACTTGTGGTTACTACGGGACGGTAGGTTATGATAACATATGGGCTGGGGCAGGGGGGGGCACTGACACCGCAATATTGCAATAATCATTTTTCTCTCTCTTGCTAAAAAGAAAGGGTAATATTCAAAAGAATATTACCCTTTCTTCTTGAAATAATTATGACAAAAAAGAAAAGCATGGGTTTTACATTAGTTGAGTTACTGGTTGTGGTTGCCATTATTGGTATCCTTGCAAGTACCCTCTTGCCCGTATTAAGCAAGACACGGGAATTGGCGCGAAGGACACAGTGTGTTTCTAACCTGAAACAGATGGGCACTGCCCTTCATATGTATGCCCAAGATAACAATATGGCATTTCCCACAACGATTGGCAGTAATAACGCATTAGGAGAGTTGCAATCCCTTGGAAAGCTTTATGATCAGTATATTACGGATAAAAAAATCTTTAAATGCCCAAGTGATGGCGGTGTTTTAGAACTAAATGTTTTATCTCTAACAGCAACCGTGACTTCTTTCACAGAAAACACATGCAGTTATGGTTACGATGATAACCATACGGCTTCGGACGATTCTGGCGTGGTCATTGTTGCCGATAGATTAGGGACAGACACTTCTGCCTGGCTTTCAAACAACCATAATAAAAAAGGACAAAACGTACTCTATATTGACGGCCACGTTGAATGGAAAGGTACTTCGACTTGTGGCTACTATGGGACGAGCACGGTGGGTTATGATGATATATGGGCCGGAGCAGGGGGAGGCCATACGACACCTAGTACGGCTGGAACTGATACCGCTATATTGCAATAATCCAGTTCTTTTTTCCCTGTTTCGAAAAGGGTGATATGGTTGATATTACCCTTTTCTATTTTTGTTGTATAAGCACCTCATTCATACTGCCGCTACGATATCCTTCCATATCAATAGTGACGTATTTGTAACCAATTTCCTTAAATTTCCTGACAAGTTCTTTGCGTTTGCCATTTTGCAAAAGTGCAGGGATATCTTCCGGTAATACCTCAATGCGTGCAATGGTGTCGTGATGTCTTACACGGAATTGTTTCAGGTCGATACTTCTTAAGTAATTTTCCGCCGCTGCGACAAGGATTAATTTCTCCTCTGTTATGGATTGCCCATAAGGAAATCTCGAGGACATGCAGGCATATGAAGGTTTGTCCCAATTAGAAAGATTAAGGTATTTCGATATTTCACGTATATCTGTTTTCCTTAATCCGCTTTCTTTCAAGGGGCTGCACACCTCAAGTTCTTTAGCGGCATCGAGTCCTGGTCTATACTCGTCTGTATCGTCAAGATTAGCGCCATCCGCAACGTTTTTATACCCCTTTTCCCGGGCAATTTCTTTGAGCTTCCCAAATAATTCTGATTTACAGTAGTAACACCGATTGGGGGGATTTTCGGCAAATCCCTTGATTCCGAGCTCGCTGGTATCGACGGTTATATGCGGAATGCCAATTTCTCCTGCTATCTTCAACGCCTCTTCATATTCATAAACAGGATAAGTCTCTGATCGTGCTGTAACGGCGAGGGCATGGTCTCCAAGTATATCATAGCAAACTTTTGCCACAAGGGAGCTATCCACGCCTCCTGAAAAGGCAACCACAACGCTTTCCAGGGTTTTTATATTATCCTTTAATCTTTCAAGTTTCTCTTCTCTATCCACAATATCTTTCTTTGCGTCTCTGCGATAAATTACGACAAATCCAGCATTTTTTGGATTGCTAACCGTGCCTTTGCCGCAATATCATCTGGCACCTTTATCTGGTAAACAAGATCCTCCAAAGACCACAATACCTTTTCAAGACTGATAAGTTTCATATTGGAACAATCTGCAAGTTGAGTAATAGCATAAAAGGTTTTTTGAGGATTCTCTTTTTTTAAGCGGTGTAAAAGGCCTGTCTCTGTCCCAATGATAAACTCTTTGGCTGCTGTTTCCTTACAATATTTTGCAATACCGGTAGTACTGGCGACATGGTCTGCCAGTGCAATCACATCCGGCGTACATTCAGGGTGAACAACAACCCTGGC
The DNA here is from genome assembly GCA_015075005.1 of Planctomycetia bacterium. Classification (GTDB taxonomy): domain Bacteria; phylum Planctomycetota; class Brocadiia; order Brocadiales; family Brocadiaceae; genus Brocadia. Next base: position 96,215 of record JABTVC010000004.1, on the reverse strand, counting down.
ATCAGGGTTTGTTATCTTTAATTTAAGAATATGTTCGGCGAGTATCCTGTGATGCGTGGGACAGTACCCTTCCCAAAGTATCATGGGTCGGTTCAGTTTAGATGATATATACCCGCCAAGACTCTTATCTGGTATAAAGAGGATTTCCCGGTCTTTGGGAATTGATGATACAATTTTCATCGCATTAGCAGAAGTGCAACAGATATCGCTCTCTGCCTTTATAGCTGCAGTACTGTTTACATAGCAAACCACGGTGGCATCCGGATGTGCCTCTTTCTTTATTCTTAGTTCTTTGAGGGTTATCATGTTAGCCATTGGACAACCTGCATGCTCATCAGGCAGGAGTACCATCTTGTCAGGAGAGAGAATGGAAGCCGTTTCTGCCATGAAGTGTACACCACAGAACACAATTATGTCGGCTTTTGTCTTTGCCGCCTGCTGTGAAAGTCCCAGCGAATCTCCTGTAAAGTCTGCAATATCCTGCACATCTCCCCTCTGGTAGTTATGCGCAAGGATTACGGCATTTCTTTGTGTTTTCAGCTCCTTAATTTTTTCTTTTATAGTAGACAAGGAAAATCGATGTGCTCGTTTTATTAAAATATCGGTTAAATTACAAACGTCTTGTGTCTTGTCGGTATAATCATAACAAAGCATACATTTATTTTAAATACTTTTTTTAAAAATTATGCTACCGTTTTTAATGCCGTTTTTCCTTGACAATAAACAACCTATTTGATAGCATAATTCCGCCTAAGTATGACATTTTTAAAGATTTCGGGAGAAGGTTTACTATATTTCCAGCGGTAAAAAATACTTAGGGCGATTAGCTCAGTTGGCTAGAGCGCTTGCTCGACAAGCAAGAGGTCACTGGTTCGAGCCCAGTATCGCCCACCATGGATTGTCAAACATATTTGTTAGAAACAGCATTTTCGTTGACATCAATGGGGAAAAATAGCAATTATTTTCTTTAGAAGAGATTAAAGAATATTTACTAATATAAATATAGCCTGTTATTAACTTAAAACCATGAGCACATGAGAGCTAATGGCGTTGCGAAAGTTTTACTATTATGGTTAAGATTACATTACCGGACGGAACAAAAAAAGAATATAAAGATAATATAACTATTGGAGAAATTGCCGGCAATATTGGTAGTCGTTTGGGTGAAGGAGCGTTGGCGGGGAAGGCTAGCGGAATGCTTGTGGATCTTAGTTATCCTATAAAAGAGGATATTTCTTTATCTGTAATTACTGAAGGGACGGAGGAAGGTTTAGACATTCTTCGCCATAGCACAGCCCATATTATGGCGCAGGCTGTAAGCCGGCTCTTTCCTGGTGTAAAACTCGGTATAGGTCCTACCATTGAGCATGGGTTTTATTATGATTTCAGTCTTCAGCACAGTCTGTCTGGAGAGGATATCAAGAAGATAGAAGAAGAAATGGCAAAGGTTGTCAGCGAGAATATTGTTATCAAAAGGATGGAATTGCCTCGTGATGTTGCTATAAAGATGTTGTAAGACGTTGGTCAGCCTTTTAAGGCCGAACTCATTAAGGATATCGGGGATGATAAGGTTTCTTTTTATACTCAGGGAGAGTTTGTAGACTTGTGCCGCGGCCCGCACATTCAGAGCACAGGAAAGGCCCGGGTATTCAAACTGCTGAGTGTAGCAGGCGCTTATTGGCGCGGTAAAGAAACGAATCCGATGTTGCAACGTATTTACGGGACGGCATTCTTTACACAAGCAGAGCTTGACAAGTATCTAAAATTCCTGGAAGAGGCTGAAAAACGAGATCACCGGAAAATAGGCAAAGACTTAGACCTCTTCAGTTTTCATGAAGAAGGGGGGCCGGGTTTAACCTTTTGGCATCCAAAAGGTGCCAGAATACGAAACATTGTTGAGAATTTTTGGAGAGAAGAACATTTTAAACGCGGATATGAGATTGTCTATAGTCCCCATATTGCGAAGATCAACTTGTGGAAAACCAGCGGTCATTGGAATTTTTACCGCGAAAGCATGTACTCGCCAATTGAGGTTGATGGACAAGAATATATCTTAAAACCCATGAACTGTCCTTTTGCTGTGCTTATGTTCAAGACAAAGCTTCACAGTTATCGTGACTTACCTTTACGGTGGGGAGAATTGGGAACTGTGTATCGGTATGAGAGATCGGGGGTCTTGCATGGACTTCTGCGTGTGCGTGGTTTTACTCAGGACGATGCGCATATATTTTGTACACCTGATCAATTAGAAGCTGAAATTCTGGGAGTAATCGAACTGGCTCAGTTTATGCTTTCAAGCTTCGGATTTAATGAATATGAAATAGAGCTAAGCGTACGAGGTAAGGGAGAAAAGGAAAAATATATAGGCCGGGATGAAGTCTGGGAGCATGCTGAAGATGCCTTGAGGGTTGCCCTTGATAAAAAGGGACTCAAGTATACGCGAATGGAAGGGGAAGCAAAGTTTTATGGTCCTGCAATAGATATCAAGGTTAAGGATGCTATAGGACGTGGGTGGCAGGGACCCACCATCCAGGTTGACTTTAACCTGCCGGAAAGATTTGATGTCGATTACGTTGGCTCAGATGGTCTTCATCATCGTGTGGTAATGGTTCATCGTACGGTGCTGGGGGCGATGGAACGGTTTGTGGGGTGTTTGATAGAACACTATGCAGGTGATTTTCCATTATGGCTTGCGCCAATTCAAATGAGAATATTGCCCATAACCGATGCACACATTGATTATGCCAAAAAATTACAAGCTCAGTTACTTGCCAGGAGTTTTAGGGTTGAATGTGACACAAGCAACGCAAAAATCAGTTACAAGATACGAGAGGGCACTTTAGAAAAAATCCCTTATTTGCTGGTCGTCGGTGATAAAGAAATAGAAGGTAACGCTGTTGCTGTCAGAAGCAGGAAAAAAGGCAACGAAGGGATGATATATATTGAAGATTTCATTAAAAACACGGAATCTGAAATTAGAGAAAAAAGGTGATTTTGACTTTTTAGGAGGAGAATATACATTTCACAAGAATTAAGAATTAATGAACGTATCCGTTCCGCTACGGTAAGATTGATAGATGAGAACGGTGCACAAGTAGGGATCGTTACCAAGGAAGATGCTATTGCAAAGGCAAAGGCTGTAGATCTAGACCTTGTGGAGGTAGCTCCTGAAGCTAATCCTCCCGTCTGTAGAATTTTGAATTATGGCAAATATAAGTATAAACAAAAGAAAAAAACACATCAGAAACAACATGTAGTCCAGTTAAAAGAATTAAGGCTAAGGCCAAAGACGGGCGAGCACGATATACAAACGAAGATTCGCCAGGCTAGGAAATTTTTAGAGAATAAAGACCGTGTCATCGTCAGCATGATGTTTAAAGGGCGCGAGCGCGCTCATACAAGTTTAGGTGATACGATCTTGAAACGAATCGCTGAATCACTAGAGGACATAGCAAAAGTAGAAAAAGATAAAATATCTGATGATCGCAGGCTAGGGATAATTTTATCCCCAAAGTAAGCAGAAAACTTCAATGTGTTGAGAATTTATTAAGTGTTATTCAGGATTAAGTGAAACTTAGTTGTTACTATATTAATTATGGAGGTCTGTAGATGCCGAAGTTAAAAACCCATAAAGGGCTTAAGAAGCGAATAAAAATCAGTGCAAAAGGTAAGGTAAAGAGATCAAGGCCAGGCAAGAGTCATCTGATGTCGGGAAAATCGGGAAGGAGAAAGCAACATATGAGAAAAAAAACAGGGGTCTCACCCGCCTTTAATCAGATCATGACGAGGGCATTACGAGGGTCTTAAGGTAAATTTTAATTTTTTTTGATGAAAGAGTTGTAATATGCCAAGAGCAACAAAAGGTTGTGCAAGAAAAAGATCGAGAAAAAGGTTGTTAAACAAAACGGAAGGTTACTGGGGCGGCAGAGGTAATTTATACCGCAAGGCCATGGAGACGTATATCCGCGCCATGGTTTTTTCGTTTAGGGACCGGAAGGCGAGAAAAAGAAAATTTAGAGAACTCTGGATATCCAGAATCAATGCTGCTGCCAGAGAACGTGGTATTTCATACAGCCGTTTTATTCGTGGATTAATCAAGGCTAATATAGATCTCAATAGAAAGATGCTGGCAGAGATGGCTGTTCATGACAAATCTGCATTTGATCAACTCGTCGAACAAGTAAAAGCATCAGCTTAAAATCTTGAGGGCAATTGATAAAAGCTTCATTCCCGTACAATAATCGTTAGCCTGTCCTTTCACGGGATTTTCATTTCTGAAACATGGGGCACGTTCTTTTCTGGTATTGACCAGGATGGAAGGAACGTGCCTGCATTTTTTCTACTTTTTAATAAATACATTTGAATGACAGAGAAATTAGAAGAAGTAAAAAGTAATTTACAAGATGAAACCAAGACAATTACCACGCGGAAAGATGCAGAACAGCTTAAGATAAAATATTTGGGAAGAAAGGGCATTGTCAATGATTTAATGAAGCTTATTCCTGCGTTGCCAACAGAAAAACGCGCCGCATTTGGACAGCGGGTTAACTTTTTAAAGATTGAAATTGCGGATATAATAGATGAACTTATTACAAAGGTATCAGCAGAAGTAATTCCAAAAATTAAGACTGAATTATTCGATATTACTTTACCGGGCAAACGCCCCTTTATAGGGAAAAAGCATCCGATCACTCAAACGATTGATGATATTAAAGAGGTCTTTGCCCGCTTAGGTTTTGATGTAGTTTACGGCCCTGAAGTTGAGTTAGAGTATTACAATTTTGAGGCATTAAACATTCCCACGGATCATCCTTCCCGAACTGATTTTGATACTTTTTACATACGAGATGATGTACTTTTGAGAAGCCAAACATCCACTGTTCAGATTCGTATCATGGAAAAGCAAAAACCACCTATTCGGATTATTGCCCCTGGCAGGGTATACAGGCCTGATACGGTTGATGCCAGACACTCTTTTATGTTTCACCAGGTGGAAGGTCTTTTTGTGGACGAAGGGGTAAGCTTTGCAGATTTGAAAGGGGTACTCAACCAATTTATTAAGACCTATTTTGGCCAAAATATTCGAATGCGTCTGAGGCCATCATTCTTTCCCTTTACAGAACCGAGCGCCGAGGTTGATATTTCGTGTTCTATCTGTGGAGGCAGAGGATGTAGTGTCTGTTCTTATAGTGGATGGGTTGAAATATTGGGGGCTGGTATGGTTGATCCCAATGTATTCAAGGCGGTACACTATGATGAAGAAAAGTATACAGGTTTTGCGTTTGGGATGGGTGTTGAGCGGATTACGATGCTGAAGTATGGTATTTGCGACATACGTCTTTTCTATGAAAATGATATTCGTTTTTTATCACAATTTTAAAGTATAAATAATGAAGATCAGCTACAACTGGTTAAAGGAATATGTATATATTTGCCTGTCTCCTCAGGAATTGGCGGATAAGTTAACCAATGTAGGATTGGTGGTCGCCGACATTCAACCTGTAGAAGACGATTTCTGCCTGGATATAGAAGTTACTTCAAATCGTCCGGATTGCCTTGGAATTATTGGTATCGCACGTGAGATAGCTGCAGCAGAGGGAGGAAATCTTTATTTTCCGGAAACAAATGTCGGTAGCGCTCATGTGGATATATCTGAATTTATAAACGTTAGCGTTGAAGAACCGATATTGTGTCCTCGTTATACAGCCAGGGTAGTTCGTCATATAACGGTTACTCCTTCCCCTGAATGGATGCAAAAGAGGTTAAAGTGTGTTGGTCTTCGACCGGTAAATAATATTGTTGACATAACCAATTATGTGATGGTGGAGACAGGGCAACCCCTTCACGCATTCGATCTGGATCGGTTAGCAGAGCAAAAGATAATCGTAAGAAAGGCCAGAATCGGAGAAGAAATTGTAGCAATCAACGGAGCAAGACGTGCTCTTTTCCCTGATATGTTGGTTATTGCAGACGGCAGGAGACCTGTTGCCATTGCAGGAGTTATGGGAGGCGTGGAAACAGAGGTTTCCGGCTCAACCAGAAACATCCTTCTGGAATGCGCACAATTTGAGCAAAGACAGGTGCGGCGGACATCACGGGCATTAGGCATTACTTCTGATTCCTCATATCGTTTTGAACGGGGTATAGATCCCGAAGGCATAGACCGCGTATCCCAACGGGCTGTGCGGCTTATCAAAGATTGTACAGGGGGAGAAATTGCTGGCGGCACTGTTAATATACGATCGGAAAGACATGAAACAAAAAAAATTGTACTCCGTATGGAACGTCTTCACAAAGTGTTAGGAGTAGAAGTAAAAAGAGATGTTGCTATTGATATTTTAAAAAAACTTCAATTTAACATACTTAATGATGTAGATAACTTTATTGATCTTGAAGTGCCAAGCTTTCGGGGTGACATTTCCCGTGAGATTGACCTGATCGAAGAGGTGGCCAGAATCTACGGATATAACAACATTCCAACAAAGACTTCTATTAATGTTCGTGGGAGCACGAAGAACAAAGTTGAAGTTGTCGAGGATACTATCCGTCAGTTTCTTATTGGTCTTGGTTTTTATGAAGTTAAAACCTTTAGCATCGTAGATACCGCTCCACTACAAGCGGTTAATCTGTGGTCTGATAAAGAGGGCATCGATATTGCCAATCCACTGAGACAGGAAGAGAGCCGTTTGCGGACATCTCTCCTACCCAGTCTTATTAATACCAAGCGATATAATATGCATCATGGCACAGAACAAATAAAAATCTTCGAGATCGCTAAAGTTTATCTTGCCGGAGCTAAACTGCCACACGAAAAGACCTGTTTGTCCATCCTGGCTGATACAGATTATTTGACTTTAAAAGGGATTGTTGAATCTTTGTTATTCAATCTCGGCATCTTTTCAAAATGTGAATGGATTATCTTCTGCGAACCAGGATTATTGAGGAATGAAAGGGCAGCAAGAGTTCAAATGGATGGTATCACTGTTGGATACTTTGGAGAGGCCAGCCAGGAATTAAGATTCAAAACGGTATCTTGCTTAACAGAACTGGATATGGATTTCTTGGTAGAAAAGTCAAATTTTGTAAAAAAATATCATGAACTACCGCAATATCCTCCCGTCTTCCGTGACCTTGCTATCATTGTCGATGAGGAGGTAACATGGTCATCTATCGAAAGATGCATCACGGATACAAAGACTGCTTTTTTGAAGGAAGTGAATTTCTTTGATGTGTATCGCGGCAAACAGATACCTTCGGGAAAAAAGAGTATTGCCCTTAACCTCTTGTTTCAAGCCATAGACAGGACACTAAAGATGAAGAGGTCGATAGTGCTCAGCAAATTATCCTCTATGCCCTCCACAATACCCTTGGCGCAGAATTAAGAAAAGTATAAGAGATGATTGGGGCGATTTTTATCTGACACACATCAAAATACTGCAAACTGTCTTCGCGTCTCTGATCGTGCCCTTCTTTACCATCTCTAATGCATCACCAGTTTAACTTGTACACTACCTTTGATTGATTCGTCCATCTGATAATTTGTGTGGGTTTTACGAGATTCGTTGCCTTAAAGAGATGCATCGTTTCACTCAGAATGCCCGGAGAGGGATAGAGAATGATGAGGGGTTCAAGTGTACCTGCCCTATAACCTGTTTCTTCTTCCAATTCACGTCCTGCACACGCCAGGAATGTTTCACCCTTATCGAGCGTGCCAGCGGGAATTTCATAAAGTGTCTCTTTAACGGCATGCCTGTATTGCCTGATAAGGAAAATTTCATTTTCTGAGATAAAAGGAATGATGGCGGCAGAACCCGGGTGCTCAATAATTTCCCTCATTACCTTTCTGCCATCATCTAAGAGAACCTCGTCTTTTTTGACGTTTATTTTTTTACCAGAATAGATAAGCATAACTGCTTATTATAAAATATTATTCATCAATAGCAATCAAAGTTTCACAATTTGTCTTAATCAGGAGTCGATTACTTTCCACGAGATAACTTTAAAATTTGATGGGGGACCTTCCGTAAAATTCTTTAAATCTTCGTCATAGAGGACATCGCCATTGCCCGTTATACTAATGGTTTTCCCAACAACCGATCCATAAATATTGCCATTTCCTGTAATGCTCGTGGTTGCCTTGGGAGCGTATATTGCACCGTAAAGATTTCCATTTCCAGAAATAGCTACACTCGTACAATTTGAAGTCCCATACAGAATAAAATCTTTCGGTTTGGGATTACTATTTAGATTGGCTATACCATTTCCACCTATAGAGACGGTTCCTGAAACATAAATCTTTAACGATCCCCCGGAATTGATCGTTAACTTTCCATTTCCACTAATACTTATATTTCCATCTATATATAAGGTCACAGCACCATTTATATAACCGTCGGCATTGCCGCTGATACTGATATTAGGAAGACGATAAGTTCCGGAAGATATCGTTTTACTATTGTTAGCATTTACATTTAAAGTTTCTGATGTTCCACCACCAGGATCGGTCATGGGCGTCATATCTTTGGGGCTACTCGCAGCGGATTTATTGCCATAGACCGCGGCATTGCCACTGGTTGTAATATCCGTATTTGGGTTACCTCCAGGTCCAACCATAGCATCCCCATAGATCTTTGCATTACCACTCAAACTAATACTTCCGGCTCCTTTCTTATTAGTCCCTACATCACCATTTGACAGAAGTATTGATGCCGTAGGATCGGTACTGGAATTGTAGCTATCCGTCTTCCCATTTCCTGAAAGAGTAACTCCTTGATCGCTAAAGATGCCTTGGTTAAACAGAGAAGCGCTTGCCTTTATGCGCACCTTTAATTTTGCAATGCTATTTGTCCCTAAGATTTTTCCGTAGCTTTCAACATCCACGTAAGCAGAAGGGATGCCGCTACCATACGTAACACTGGGAAACCAATAAGCTGTGTTACTACCAAAATTTGCCGTACACGGATCAGTAGCGGAAAGTCCTATGGCTGTAGCGCTAGCTTTTGTAGTATAATTACTCGGACTATTTGTATACTCACCGATAAGCCTGTTATAACCGGCCTCTGCAACATAAAAGGCTTGTACGCTGTTCTTGTAATTACTGCTTATTTTCATGTCGGTGGTTGTCGTGATGACAGCAACAGTTCCCACCAATGCTAAAATTGCGACTAATGCAATTGCAGCAATAAGCACTATTCCTTTTTCATTTCTGTCTGTTGCTATTAAACGTACCACTTTTGATTTACATCTTACTTTCATATACCACCCGCTCCTTTCATTTTACCGTATGTAACTTAACTGAAAAGGTTGGGAATTTCCTACCTGCTATTGTGCAATTCTATAAAATACTCTACGATAAATATTCTTATAATTGCAAAAGAAATTAGTAAATCTCCTTCCAATTGATTACTTTTAATGGTTGATTTTCAATGGCGTCTTCTATGTCACAGCTATTATAATGTATATTAATGCCGCCATTTATGGTTGAAGTCTGAACGGAGAGAATTGCCCCAAAAATATTTACTCCACTACCACCTCCGTCTAATTCGACGTCGCCGGTAGACAAGATTAATCCGTGCCAGATAAAGCCGCCTCCAAGCTTTAAATCTCCTTTTACCAGTAAAGTACCATAACCAGTTACACCATTTAATTTTAACCCTTGAGTATTAGGAGGATTCGATGTGTCCGAGTAACAGATAACATAGCTGCTTGCGTTCCCATAGGTACCATTGGTTTGGTCACTGATTATTGTTATTGTAGCATCATCTTTTAGTTCATTAATATACCCCATAATATCCACATCCATTGGCCCAATTTGCGGTGATGATGGAGAACCTGTAAGATTGGGAGTACCACTTATGTCTATCGTTCCAGGAGGGTTTAAAACATAAGCTGGGGGAAGTGGTGGATTCGTACCACAGTTATCATTTCCACTAACAGTTCCAGATGAACCGTTTATATCTAAACAATATTTTGAATATAAAGGAGCTAATATGGGAGGTCCTGGTTTATGAACCACTTCGATTTCAATTACCTTTAAGCTACCGCCGATCTTTCCGTATGCCGTTATAATTTCCACAGGTTTGTATTTTGCTGGTGGTGTGATTGATGTAAATTGGACCGCGGTTGTAGGCGACAACGGATCTCCGTATCCATAATAGACAATGTTCCCTGGCACTCCAACGCTATGGGTTGCTGTGCTTCCATCATTGTCATGATAGTGGCGTGACGTAATAGTATGACCAGCTTGTTCGGCATCAAATTCCCTTTTATGTCGAATCTTAACCCAGTAAGAGGTGACAGTTTGAAGGCTATTCACAACTATACCGGTATTTGTGTGATTGTTGGGGGTATATTGGGGAATATAATTTGTGTAGCTGTTTTTATAATTTGGGTCATCTGAGGTCTGCCATGTGTTTGTCGTCAAGATGTATGCAGACCAATTTGCGTTGGGACTTGCAGCAGGATCACCTGCATAATTGGCCGCTGACGATGAGCCGCTAAGACGATTCCGTGCTTCTTCTAATCCTGATTGTGCTGCATATAATGCTTGTACGCTGGACTTGTAATTGCTACTTATTTTAACGTCCGTGTTGGTTGTTATAACGGCAATACCACCCACTAGCGCTAAAATAGCTACAAGCGCCAGGGCGGCAACAAGGACTATTCCATGTTCCTCTGTGTATATCGATATTATGTCAAATCGTTCTGATCGAAATTTTGAATGCATACGTAAGCTCCTTCTATGCAAATTTAGACATTGGTATTCTGAGGTTTAAAAAGTCAGACAAAAAAGTCGCTTAATTACTTAGATTTTCCGGGGTTACCAGGGAAGTCAGCGTACCATAACTATATCCAAGATTAGGGTCCGCTTTGGTTGTCCTTCCGGTTATGGTAATTCGTATCTGACGAATACTGGATGCCGTTGAAGTAGCAATGCCATGACTGTCATAGTAAAGAAGATTACATCCATCAATATTCTCGGCAAGCGGTTGAAATCCTCCGCCCGTGTTCCTCTTGATTTGGCGAGGATACGTTGCATCATTGGCATTATAATAACGATAGGTTATATCTTCATTGGTGCCAGTAGTTGTTCCATTGCCATCAATATCCGCCAGGATTTGGAGTAACGTTGTCGTATTGGTGCCAATTCCAACAAAACCTAAATCAGTTGGATCATATCCAGTCATCCTGATTTCTCTAACCATCATATCCATGGCGGCCCGAACATTCTGTTGCATTTCGGTAACCTGCTCCTGCATGTTGTATGATTTACGTTGTACATTAAAGATGCTGACTGCGACACCCATGAGAATCAGGCTAATTGCAAGACCAATCAATAATTCTATAAGCGTAAAACCCTGCTCCTTGTTCTTCAGTGCATATGACATTATCAGACTCCTATTTTGCAAAGATAGTTTGCAATGTTACTTTATGCTTTGAAGTCGTAGATCCTGGATTCCAGTATACATCGACTGTAACGGTCTTCGTATTTGTTCCCGGGATATTGTTTTGTACCAGCGTATCCAAATAATAATCATTAGAGACGGTATATGTTCCGGAGATATTATCGTAATCTATCCCTTTAAAATACTCCATCTTGTCCTGTGCCAAGGTTATTGCAGTGGTAATCTTTTTGCTCTGCGTATTGCCCTTAATTACTGCTGTTGCCAAGCTCATTACGGTAAATAACCCTATAGCGATGAGCGCAATAGCTAGTATGACTTCTATCATCAGAAAGCCTTTTTCGTTGTATAATTTGAAAGTATTTTTCATAATTTTTCCACGGTATTTAAACCCATTATTCTATTTTAACTCGGCCAGTTATAGAAATTGCTACCGTTTTTGTTCCGCTTGAATTTGTGATAGTTATGGTAGCTAAATTTGACGCATTTCCTCTAGGATGAAAAATTGGAGCAGCCGTCGAACTAAAAGTTACATCATAATATTCATCGTGAATATCTTTTGTCACTGCCAAATCTCCACTATCAATGGTACCATCACCAGCATCGTCATCCAAAATGGTATATCGATGATTGTCTGCCAGAAAAAATATCTTAAATTTGTTATTCTGGCTAATTGCCTGCATTCTTGCCCACATGAGATCTCCCATGACCTGCCTGGTTGCTCCGTTCAGTCGCATTGCTGGTTTCATGCTAATATAAACAGGAGTTGCAATTCCCGCTAAAATAGCAAGTATGACAAGCACTACCAGCATCTCAATGAGGGAAAAACCCTCATGTTTAAGCAATCCTAAATATCTGTTTGTTTTCATATGTTAATTAGCGCCTAGTCCCTGCATTATTTTTATAAGAGGCACAAACATGGCTATTACGATGAAGCCAACCGTTCCGCCGAGGAATACAATCATAATAGGTTCTATCAGGCTTACCATGGCCTCTACAGCCCTGTCCACTTCGTCGTCATAATTATCCGCTACCTTACTGAGCATTTTATCCAATTCCCCCGTTTCCTCACCTACCTCAACCATATTAACGACCATTTCATTACAGATTTTTGAGGCGCGGAGAGGCTTCGCGATGTTTTCTCCACTTCGTATACTATTGTGGATATTGTGAATGGCTTGAGCCATAGCTGCATTTCCCGTAGCGTCCTTAACAGTATTGAGTGCATCTAGTATGGGTACACCGCTAGAAGTGAGGGTTGCAAGGGTGCGAGTAAACCTGGATACCGTGGATTTGTTTATAATATTTCCGAAGATGGGCAATTTAAATTTTGTTTTGTCTATTAATAACCGTAACGTTTTTATTTTTCCTGCAAGTTTGTATAGAACAAAAACTCCAAACGGTATAGAAGGAATAAATATCCATTGTGTCTTTAAAAACATGCTCATGGTAATAAGCATCTTGGTCGGTGCGGGTAGTTCCAAATTCATTTCTTCAAAGATCTTTGCAAAATTTGGAATAATAAAGATCATAAGGCCGATGACAATGCTGACTGCAACAACAGCAACAACCGTTGGATATATCATGGCGCTGATTATTTTTCTTACAAGCCGCTCTATCTTCTCCCGAAAGTCAGCTAATCGTTGCAATATGACGTCGAGTGAGCCACTCGTCTCGCCTGCTCTCACGATGTTGATATACAGTTTATCGAAGACCCTCGGGTTTTTTGCAAACGCTCCGGAAAGTGTACTGCCTCCCTCAATGTCTTCAATGACTTTTCGTGTAGTTTTTTTCAGTAACCCTTTCTTCATTTGAGATGCAAGTATCATAAGACCACGTATAATTGGCAGGCCTGCATCCTGAAGCGTTGCTAGTTGGCGTGTAAAAATGGTTAATTCCTTTGATTTCACCCTGCCAAACGAAATAGATATTTCACCGCGTTTTTTACGCGGTGTGTTTGCCGCTGATGTTTCATCAGATTTCTTGCGGACGTTAATTTCTTTCATACTAGTTAAAAAGTGGCCTAGCCCGCGTATCTTTGTAATGGCCTCATCAGATGTGGATGCCTCAATTCTGTTTTTTACTGATTGTCCCTTGTTGTCAACGGCGTTATACTGAAATACAGACATCGTGAGGTTCCTCCGACTTTTATCTGTGCAATAATCTCATACCGTAAAGTTATGCCAACATTGTTTCCCTTACAACTTCATGGACTGTTGTTAATCCGTTGTAAATTGCCTTCAATCCGCTGTCTCTCAAGGTTTTCATTCCATTATTCTTCGCAGCCGTTCTGATTGTGTTTGTATTTGCCTGTTCAATAATTAATCGCCGGATTTCGTTATTGATTACCATGATTTCATATATTCCCATGCGTCCTTTATAACCTGTCTTATTGCAGTTATTACAGCCTTTACCCTTGAAAAATGTTTTTCCAATGACATCTGCTTTCGTAAGGTTTAATTCCATTAATGATTCTTCAGACGGTTCGTAGTTTTCCTTACACGATACACATATCTTACGCACTAACCTTTGGCTAATAATTGCCTCTACGGTGGCGGCGATCAGATACGGTTTAATGTTGATATCGATTAAACGCGATACCGTCGTAGGGGCATCGTTCGTATGCAGGGTGCTAAAAACGAGATGTCCTGTTAAAGAGGCCTGTATGGCAATTCTGGCTGATTCTTCGTCACGTATTTCTCCCACAAGGATAATGTCAGGGTCCTGTCGTAAAATTGCCCTTAAGCAACTTGCAAAGATGACGCCGATAGATGGGTTTACCTGTACCTGAATGAGTCCGTCAATGTCATATTCCACCGGATCTTCCGTAGTAATAATTTTTGTGCCAATATCATTTAAATAATTTAATGCCGCATATAAGGTTGTTGTTTTTCCCGAACCAGTTGGGCCCGTAACAAGGATTATCCCGTTTGGTTTAGTCAATAATTGGTACATTAAATTTAATTCGTCTGAATCAAACCCTAACGTATCCAGATTAAGCGATACAGCAGATTTATTCAGCAAGCGCATAACAATGCTTTCCCCGAATTTAGTGGGTAGCGAAGACACCCGCAGATCGATAGGTGTGCCTCCCACATTTAATTGAATGCGTCCGTCCTGAGGCAATTTACGCTCTGAAATATCCATACCGGACATGACCTTTATTCTTGAGGCAATTGGTATTGCTAATTGTTTTGGAGGAGAAATCTTTTCGTAAAGCAGGCCATCTATGCGGTACCTAACCCTAAATTCGTTTTCAAAGGCCTCAAAATGGATGTCGCTCGCTTTGTTTATTATGGCATCTAAAAACATGAGTCCTGCCCATTTTTTTACAGGAGCTGCATCTGCCATCTTCTTTAGTTCGTCAATATCAATATACTCGCCCTTAAAAGACTCAATATAAGACCCGTCTTTTTTAAATTCTGATAATAGTTGCTCTACTGACTCGTGTTTCCTGGGATAGTATTTTTCTAAGACTCTGGTAACTGCGATTTTATTGCAGAGTACGGGTTTTATTGCATGGTTAAGTATTAACCTTAAATCATCTATTGTTTCGAAGTTCAAGGCATCTTCCTGGGCAATGGTGAGTGTGTTGTTTTTGATACCTAAAGGAATTATACGATACAGGTGAGCAATGGCATGGGGTATCAAATTGATAATTTCATTCGGTATTTCTATGTTCTCTATATCAACAATCTCTAATCCCAGGTGTTCACCTAACGCCTGCATAATCTGCTTTTGAGTTACGTAACGAAGACCTTCAAGTATGTCACCGAGCAAACCTCCTTTCTGCTTTTGTATAGCGAGGGCTTCCCGAATTTGTTCTTCAGTAACAAACCCTTTTTCTTTCAATAATTGTCCAAAAAGTCTTTTCTTGGCTTCGGTCTTTAAATCTATTTTAGTTTTCTCTTGTATTTGCATAATCGTAGTAGTCTGATTGTATGAACGCTTTGTCTTCGCTAATCATTAATTCCGGTAATTCTAAATACCTCTTCTAATGTGGTTTTCCCATCTTTTGCCTTTCTCAGTCCGTCATCTTTCAGTGTTGTCATTCCCTGTGTCCTGGCGGCTTTTCTAATCTCATTTGCTGCAGCCACATGATATGTCATGTCACGTAAAGTCTCATTCATATCTAACAGTTCGTAAATACCTAATCTGCCCTGATATCCTATATTATTGCAATGCCTGCAGCCTTTTCCTTTATAAAATACAGTCTCTGTTAAAGCTTCTGCTTCAAATCCCATTTCTGATAATTGATCTGTTGTATAGGTAACGGGCTCCTTGCACTGAGAACAAATTTTTCTAACCAGGCGTTGGGCCATAATACCCTGCAAAGACGTAGCAACAAGGAAGGGTTTTATTCCCATATCAATAAGTCTCGTAATGGCTGAAGGTGCATCATTTGTATGAAGAGTACTAAGGACAAGGTGTCCGGTTAAGGCAGCAGTAATGGCAGTATCCGCTGTCTCAGCATCGCGAATCTCTCCTACAAGAATAATATTAGGATCCTGACGAAGCATAGTTCTTAAGATTACAGGAAAACTATATCCGATCTTTTCATTCACCTCACCCTGGTTGACTCCCGGAAGGGTGTATTCAACGGGGTCTTCTGCAGTAATAATCTTTGTGTCGGTCTTATTGAGAGCATGAATGGTAGCATACAGGGTAGTTGTTTTACCGCTTCCTGTAGGACCGGTAATTAGCAATATGCCATTTGGTCTCTTGATGATAGATTGAAAACGCCTGTCATCGTTTTCATAAAATCCCAGATTTTTCAGGCTCATCAGGATAGCCGATTTCTCAAGGAGACGCATGACAATGCTTTCCCCATAAATAGAAGGTAAACACGATACGCGGATATCTAAATCTTTCCCTGCATTTTTCAGGTTAATGCTACCATCTTGTGGTCTCCTCTTTTCTGCAATATCAATGCTGGCCAGTATCTTAATCCGGGAAATAATTGAATCCTGAAGGTGTTTGGGAAGTACGTCGATCTCTTGGCATACACCATCGATACGGTATCTTATACGTAATCTGTTTGAAAGAGGTTCGACATGGATATCACTGGCGCGGAGGGAAACTGCCTTGTTGATAATTAAAGAAACAAGTTGAATAACAGGGCCTTCGTCTTCCGTTTTTACGGCTTTCGTCTCTGCCTGTTGCTTATGCATTCGGTCACCATCTGCCTTACGCACAGGTGTTTCTCGGGCAGTAAATTCTTTCAGGAGGGTATCCATAGCTTCAGAAGGTTCCTGGTCGAAATATTTATGAATAATATTCCTTATGTCTTCCTGTGTGGCAAGCACACATTTAATATCCGAGTTTAACAGAAAGCGCAGGTTGTCTAAAAATCCAAGATCGGGCGGACTACTCACGGCAATGGTAGTATCACCATTATTCTTTGATATGGGTACTATGCCATGCTTTTTTATAAGCGGCACGGGCAGCAAACTCATCATTTCAGGAGGGATATGAGTTTTATCCAAGTCAATTACCGGCAAATCATATTGATCAGACAGACACCGCAAAATTTCAGGACGTGTCGAATATCCTAGTTTAACAAGTACACTTTCCAGTGGAATGTTTTCTTTGTTTTGTATTGTTTTGGCATTTTCCAGTTGTTCCGAATTGATGATGCCACTATTCAATAAGGCATCTTCTACTCGATAGCATGAAGTATTCATATTAAATTTGCTTGAAATATCCTATGTGTGTATATAAAATTCGCCATAGTGCAGGCATGAGTTACAACGAACCGATGTAAAATAAATTATTTATAGGGTAATACTATATCGTTTATTGTGTAATTATCGGTAAAACGTTAAATTACTTTAGATTAAAACTATATCATAACTCATTAAATAGCGGAGTTTTAAAACCATTTTACATGAAACTTTTAAAACAAACCTTAGAGCATATAGAAGATGTTTTGATAGACCCCATGGGGGATATTCAGGCAAAATTTAGAGCATTTGCCATACCGCGGGGTAGCCTTGGACGGCTGGAAGAGCTAGCAACACTCTACGCATCAATAAAGGATAGCATTAGCTGTAAAATCGTACACAAAAAGATATTTACCATGGCAGGAGACCATGGCGTTGTGCAAGAAGGTGTCAGCGCTTTCCCTCAACAAGTTACAGGTCAAATGGTGCAAAATTTTATAGAAGGGGGGGCGGCTATCAATGTTTTGGCACGTCATACCGGCGCAAAGGTGATTGTAGTCGATTGCGGGGTTGCATCGTACCTGAAGACACATCCTCTTTTAAAGATAAAGAAGGTCGGACTCGGTACAAATAATATGGCGATAGGACCAGCAATGTCGAGGGAATCTGCTATTCGGTCTATCGAAGCCGGCATCGAATTGATTGAGGAAGAACTTGTAGAAGGAATTGATATTGTTGGCACGGGCGACATGGGAATTGCCAACACGACATCGAGTAGCGCAATACTCTCTGTTTTGGGCAGGATGGATGTTGTTTTGGCAACAGGCAGTGGTACAGGATTAGATGAAGAATCGGTACAGAGGAAAATTCGTGTGATAAAAAAAGCAATCGATGTAAATCAGCCCAATCCAGGCGACGCAATAGATGTATTGGCAAAGGTTGGCGGGTATGAGATTGGAGGTCTTGCCGGTTTATGTTTAGGTGCTGCGCGCTACCGTATTCCGGTAGTTCTTGATGGTTTTATTTCAACAGCGGGCGCTTTAATTGCCCACGCAATCGAACCTAAAGTAAATAAATATTTAATAGCCTCCCATGTATCAGGAGAAAAGGGACACAGGGTCATGTTAAACCTGCTGAACAAATCTCCTTTGCTAGATTTAAACATGAGGTTAGGTGAAGGAACCGGCGCGGCGCTGGGTATAAACCTGGTAGAAGCGGGAGTGAAATTGTTACATGAAATGGCCACATTTCACGAAGCAGGGGTGTCAAAACCATACAAACAGTAGCATGGATAAGCGATAGGTAATACCGTATCTTTTGCCGGTTACATGATTGCATCATGTTGGAATAACGATTCACACAAGAAATAAGCGGTCATTGAAATGCGCCTTTTCGGGTCATGTGTTCAACAACTTTAGCATTTCGGCAATACTTTCCTTAGCATCACCAAAAATCATCCGCGTTTTCGGGTTATAAAATATTTTGTTGTCTACACCTGAAAATCCTGGCTTTAGACTCCTCTTACACACGATTACAGTCCTGGCTTTGTCTGCATTGAGGACGGACATGCCGTACAAGGGGGAATTATTAACAGCACATGCTTCGCTATTAATAATATCGTTAGCGCCAACAATTAATGCAACATCGGTATTTTGAAAATCATCGTTTATCGCATCCAGGTCGAAAAGAAGGTCGTGTGGCACCTTTACTTCTGTTAGCAGGATATTCATATGCCCGGGCTTACGCCCTGCACAAGGATGTATAGCGTAACGGACGCGAGCGCCTTTCTTGATAAGTGCCTTCTCCAAAGTATGGAGAATATGTTGTGCCTGAGCAAGTGCAAGACCGTGACCAGGAATAATAATTGATTGTGCATCATCAAGCATCATCATCACCGCATCTTCTGGTATGAATTTTTTGGTGAAATGATTTCCTAAACACCAAAGACAAACAATTTCAACCATTGACTGTATAGGTAGTGCCTAAGTAACCTTTTTTAGATTTTATTGACGTTGCGTTAAGGTTTTTGAAGTGATATAATTTCCAAAATTATAGACGAGTGTCTGACATGAAGGTACAAAATATTATATGTGTGCGCAGATAACTAATTTTACATATTGTTAAGAAAGGAGTTGTCGTGTCGAAGAAAGAGTGGAGCAGCCCACCGGCAATGAAGATCGACCCAGAGAAGACCTATCATGCAACAATTGAGACAAACAGAGGCGCAATTGAGATAGAGTTCTTTCCCAAAAATGCCCCGAAAACCGTTAATAATTTTGTCTTTTTAACCCGGGAGGGCTTCTATGATGGCATACAATTTCACCGGGTAATCAGCAACTTCATGATTCAGGGAGGTGACCCCACCGGCACGGGTAGGGGAGGGCCTGGATACAAGTTTGAAGATGAAATAAAAGGGAATCCACTGACCCACGACACCGGTGTGATTTCAATGGCTAATGCCGGGCCAAACACCAATGGCAGCCAATTTTTTATAACCCATTCACCACAGCCCCATCTTAACGGCATGCATACGGTATTTGGCAAAGTAATCAGTGGTCAGGATGTTGTAAACGCAATTCGTCAAGGCGATACAATGACAAAGGTAACGATTTGTGAGAGCGAAAAGATTTCGAACTGACAATGCGCACGAGTACCGTGATTCATCAGATACACGAAAACTGTTTTTTCGGTTTGATCATTAAATGGAAGGAAATTAAGAGACGTGATTAAGGTCACACGCACTATTGCAATTGACGAAGGCGAAATCCATCTTGAATTCATCTGTGCTTCTGGCCCGGGTGGACAGAATGTCAACAAGGTAGCCACGGCCGTACAGCTTCGTTTCAATGTGCGTAATTCTCCCTCTTTTTCTGATGATGTTCGTGAACGGTTAGTACGTCTTTCCGGCAGGCGCATTACCGAAGAAGGCATACTCATTATCGCTGCCAGGCGTTTCCGGACACAAGAACGAAATCGTCAGGACGCAATCGGCCGTTTTGTTGAATTGCTGCGCAAGGCAGCTGAAAAACCAAAAACTCGCCGGCAAACACGGCCTACGCTGGCATCGAAGAAGCGTCGTTTTGAATCCAAACATCATCGAGGCAATGCAAAGCGTATGCGACGGTCTGTGCTGCGTTCTGATGAGTAAACTGATATTTGTCGTACATGCTGGTGATGCACATCGTGGGCGAGATGAACGGGCTTGTTATCCCGGTTATCTTTACTGCCGGGATTAGGTTAGGATAGTCTCTCATGGTAAATAGACTTATGAAGACTTGTTCGCTCTTCATTCTTTTTTTGTTTTCAATCATCTTGATTGTTTGCAATAAAGTGAAAACCATTGAGAAGCAAACAGTAATGACGACAGAAAGTAACTCCGCGAATTTCGATCAGAAAGAGGAGCGCATGCCTGAAAAAATAATCAAAAGCGATGAAGAATGGCAAAGACTCCTTACCCCGGAACAATATAAGATCGCCAGGAAAAAGGGTACAGAAGCACCCTTTACAGGGAAATACAACAAGTTTAAAGAAATAGGTTTATTCCAATGTGTGTGTTGTGGCAATGAATTATTCAGGTCAGAATCAAAATTTGATTCCGGGACAGGCTGGCCAAGCTTTTGGGAGCCGATTTCAGAGCAAAACGTCAAGTCTTCCATAGACGCGAGCTATGGTATGATAAGAACAGAAGTCACCTGCGGCCGGTGTGATGCACATCTCGGACACGTGTTTCATGATGGTCCACCTCCAACCGGCCTCCGATATTGCATCAATTCCGGTGCACTAACCTTTGTGAAGAGGAAAGATGAATAATTTCGCCTATTGCGGCTTAGCCACAAGTAAAAAGAGTCCCTTGACACTGATAACAAATATCATCTTTATATTTTGGTAAATTCAAAATTAAAATTCGGAACAAGGTTGTTATTTTGGTTGAAAATTGAACTTCTGTCCTCCTATCGCCGCCTCATACATGAGGCCTGTTTTCGACAGGGTAAAGATTGCTACACCATGATCATAGTCAGCATCGGTGGAAACACCAGCAGTTAAAGCAATTGCTGATGCTTGAGCGCCAGGTTTCAAGGTACCCTCCTTGAAATCTTCGAGGGTTTCTTTGTCTTTAAAGAAAATAATTTCACTGTATGTTTGTCCGCCAAACTGGAAGCCAATAGTCACTTGCGTAACACTTGCAGTGCCAATAAAATTATCTTTCTCGTACACTTCACCAGTCCCATGGGCACCTCCAATACCGAAACCGCCTTTGGTAATAGTCGGGAATATCGCATAACCATAAGCCTTTTCAAAATAGTCTGTTAATTGTGGGTAGTGAATTTTAAAGTTTTTAACAACTTCTTCAACCATCGTATGCAACGACTGTTTCTCTTTTGCCGGCGATACTTTTCCTGGTTCATCTTCTGCCGATGGTTTCCAGCCTGCGTAACCAGGTGCAATAAGTAGTGAATTAATGCTCATGACAAAAAATACGGTAATGCAGAGTATTTTCATACGGGTATAGCCTCTTTTCTTGTTGATAAAAAAATTAAACGTTATAAGGTTTTAAAAATCTTTAGAATTTTTGAAAACCAAGGATTAATCTTTCGTTCTTTTCACGATCAGCACGGACATATATCCCCTTCCACTGCCTTTTAATGATACAAGATCGCACGTAATACAGGCGTCTTTTTGTCCGATATACGAGGCAAATAAAGTATTATCTGAGAGCCTCATTTCTTCGAGTAATTGAATCACCTCATCCAGCTTCTTGGCTACCTTCATCATAACCACGGTATCGAACGCTTCTAAGATGGGACGCAGTTCCGTAATATCTTTTGGTACTGGAATTACTGCTAGTCGCTCATCGCCCGTCAATAAAGAATAATTGCCCATGCATGCAGCGGCATTGTACGAAGTAATGCCAGGGATTGTATGGATTGTATGGCCTGGCAGCATGGTGCTTAGATACCGCAGCAAATAAATATAGGTGCTAAATGTCAACGGATCCCCCAAGGTTAAATAAGCAACATCATATCCTTTTGAAACTTCGGTATGAATCTCTTCAGCAGCTTTGAGCCATGCGGTATTCAGTACCGATTTATCTTTTGTCATGGGGTAGACCTGTTCGATTACCCTTTTCTCTTTTACATGATCCTTGACAATCTCCAATGCAAGACTGCCTTCTTTGATGTCGGACTTTGGAACATAGATGCAATCCACCCTTTGAATGGTGTGAATCGCCTTCATCGTGAGGAGTTCCGGATCGCCGGGGCCTAAGCCGATACCGTAAAAGTTGCCGGGTTTCATGGTAAATATTTTTTTATAATTACAACAGAGGCACCCTGTGTTTTTAAGTGTACCGCTGAAACTAAATCTGTCTCACGAATAGATTCTTCCGGAAGGGAAAGATTCTCACACACAAACATCTGTCTCTCAGGAATTCCACTTTTTAATAAGTGTCGTGCAATAACGGCAGGGGTATTTTTATGGTCTGTCAGGATTCCAACCTTACTATATTCCCTGACCTTTTTAATGAGTTGGGCATATTCTTCACTTCTGCCGTGCAAACTCATAAAGCAGGCATCATCCCAACTTTCCCCCACAGCTGCAAAGGCAAGTTGCATACTGCTGATGCCCGGAATGATTAGACAAGATTCGCGTCCCATCTTCTTTACAATCATCTTGGTATAACTGAAGAAACACGGGTCACCACTCACCAGTACCACGACCTGTTTCGTGGCACTCCAGTCTGCAATCCTATTTACCAGGATACTATAATTCTTCTCCAGGATTATCTTTTCAGTAACCACACCCGGGAAGAGTTTCAATAGTCGCCGGCTTCCTACAAGGATGTCTGCCTTTTTAATATTATAAAGGGCCTTAGGGGAGATATATGATTTTAGTCCCGGTCCGCAGCCTACGATGATAACTTTGTTTTTGTTAGATTCAGCCATGACTGAGCACTATCCGAAATACCCACCAGTGAGCCCTTCATATCAAATAAAATTATGCCGGCTATTATTTTGAAAAACGGCTGTTTGTCCCGGTAAAATTCGAGTACCTTAGCTTCAATTCTTTCTGCAACATCGTCCATGATACATAAGGTTTTATAATCTCTTAATAATTCAATGATTCCTTCAACGGTCGAAACATCTTTTAGGCTATTGAGTACTGTATTTGATAAGGAGATGTCTTCGATGGGGGCATTATCCGGTAAAAACTTTTCGTTTTTGGCAGGTTCCTTTATAGGGTTCTGGGATCGTGTGCCAGGTGTCAGATTTCTTGCTTTGGCCTTCTTGCTCTGATCTCTGACCTCTGACATCTGACCCCTATTTTGTATTTGCTGCTCTATGATACCTATCAGGATATCGTTTGCAGGCTTGGAGACGGCGCTGTGGGTATGAAAATCACCACGCAATAACTTTACCAACTTACCCGGATGTCCTGCAAGTATGATCTTTTTAAAATGCCTTTCCCCCGCAGCCTCTAACATAAAGCCTACAAAATTACTTATTTGAATAATCTGGTCTTTGGGGATATGTATCAGATTCAGCATTGAGCGTTCACCCAGATTACCCGGCACAAGCACTACCGTATCATATCCAATTCCCCTGGCAATATCAAGTCCGCACAACAGAGAGGTCTTGAAGGCATCTTCTGACATGGGCCGAACAATCCCTGTGGTACCGATAATAGATATACCTCCCAGGATCCCGAGCTTGGGATTGAATGTCTTCTCACCTAAGACCCTTCCATTGGGCACAGAGATTACGACTTTAGCACCAGTGCTACGCCCAATAACTTCTCTTACTGCATTTTCAATCATACTTCTCGGTACAGGGTTAATCGCTGCATATCCTACTGGTACCTGTAATCCCGGTTTTGTGACACGACCAACGCCTTCGCCGCCATCAATTTCAATGGTCTCTCCAGACGTGCGCTCAACTCGTGCCTGTACCTTACATCCATTGGTCACATCAGGGTCGTCCCCCGCATCCTTTAGAACGGAACAATCTGCATAATTATCCGTTAATCGTTTGTCGATTATTTTAAGTCTCAGCTTAATGCCTGCTGGCGTATCAATTTCTACCTCATCAGGAATTTTCCCTTTAAATAATCCGAATGTCGCTGCCTTTGCCGCGGCAGTTGCGCAACTTCCCGTAGTATAGCCAGTTCGTAAAGACATATGAAACCAGAAGTCAGAACAAAAGAATTAAGGTGAACAATTTAATTTCTATTCTGCATGTCGAATGCTACGTATGTTTGCGATAAACATGTCATTGAGTAATAAACTCTATATAGTTTCTTCATCTTCGCTACATTCTTTTGATAATTTAATGATAGCATTGATAATCGATACGGCCGCGGCGCTCCCACCCTTCCTGTTTGTATTAGTTATATAGGTAACCGAAATGTCCTTCAGTGCATACTTTGCCTCAACCGCTCCCACAAAGCCTACGGGAATACCGATTACCAGGGCTGGTTGTGCCAACCCTTTTTTTATCAGGTCAATAACCTCAAATAGGGCAGTAGGGGCGTTGCCGATAACCACAATACCATCTTTCATTTCATGTGCGGACTGTTGCATGGATACAACGGCACGTGTCTTACCTAACCGTTTTGCCTCATCGATAACTGAATTGTCCGATATTTTACACACGATCTTCCCTCCGAGTTTTTCAACGGGCCCTTTAGTAATCCCGGCTTTTACCATGTTCACATCGGTAATAATGTTTTTCCCGCTCCTGAGTGAGCATATCCCCGCATCAACAGCCATAGGATGGAAGATTAAATTATATGCATATTCCGTGTCGCCGGTGGCATGTATTACACGCTGGATAATTGGTCTGTGCAGTGCAGGCACCGACCCCAAATCAACCAGGGTGTCAATGATTTCAAAACTCTCATCAGTAATGGCCTGTGGCTGTTCAATCCGTTGTCTGTTTCCATAGTTTCTTTCTGCCAATGCCTCGTGAATACGATCTGCTGCGATTAAGGCAATGCGCTCATCGGCACCAATATTATTAGAATAGACAAACTCGACATGAGGATAGTTCTTTTTTGCTCCTTCAATCATTTCAGGGATGTCTTTATAGACGTGATTCCCTTTAAATAGCAGTAAGGGTATCACGACAATGCGGTTTGCACCTCTTTCCACGATTTTCTGTACGACTTCAGGGAATGCGGGTTCTGCCAGTTGAAGGAAGGCCGCCTCTACCATATCCCATCGGTTCATTGCGCGAAGCATGTCTGTTACTTTAAATAATCCATCATTGCCGCTGCTTAATTTGCTGCCATGCGAAATTAAAATAACGCCGGTCTTCATTCTTTCCTTTCTGTTATCTATACAGGATTTACAGGATATTTAATTCCATTATATCTAACTTATTCAGCAATATAATCTCCTACAATAGTTCCTTTATAAAACACTTTTATTTATTATGCAGCCTCATGTTTTTGAATACGATCAAAATGATTGGCAAGAAGATCCATAATCTCTGCGGCGCCAGTGCATCTTACCATCTGTGGACGAAGTTCTGCCGCATTGGGCATACCCATGATGTACCTGACGGCATGCTTACGGAAAAGGATAACGCCAATATCCTGCCCATAGTATTCAAGCATATGTGACAGATGCCGTTGGATGAGTTCTGCCTTATCATGGTATGACACCTGATCCCTGTCTTTATGCAGGAAAATCCATGGATGACCGATGGCAGCCCGCCCGATCATTACCCCATCACACCCAGTATCACCTTTCATGCGGTCAATATCAGCCACACATTTTACATCACCATTTCCAAGCACAGGAATCTTTACTGCCTGCCTGACTTCTGCAATTGCATGCCAATCGGCCTTGCCATGAAAGAATTGAGACCGAGTACGACCATGAACGGCAATGAGAGAGGCGCCGTTTTCTTCGAGAATTCTGGCTACCGTCAGGTAATTGAGCGACTTGTTATCCCATCCCAGCCTGATCTTCCCCGTTACGGGAACGTGGAGTACCTTTGTGAGTTTATTAAATATACGGCCTATCTTGGCGGGATCTTTGAGAAGTCCTGCGCCAGCCCCTTTGCCAGCAATATCGGATACCGAACAACCCATATTTACATCGATGATATCCGGCCCCAACTGCTCTATTATGCGACACGCCTCAACGAGTTTATCCTCATCATTGCCAAGAATCTGAAAGATAACGGGTCTCTCCGTTGGCACATAATTGAGCAATTTAAAGGTCTTCTGGTTTTTCCACAGCACCCCGTCCATGGAAATTACCTCTGTGTAACTCATTGACATGCCAAATTCCCGGCAGATGAGCCGAAATGGAATATCAGAAAACCCTGCCATGGGAGACAGGATCAGATCTCCATACAGGGGAATATCCCGCACAAAGAAACGAGGCGTTTTCCTATTATTGTCTTGTAATGTTTTGCCTTTTAACAAACGAGTATCCTAATACAATTTTATCAAATATAATTATATAGGCGATTATACCACAGACACGATAAATATCATTTGTTTTTTTCGGTACAATGCGGTATTTTACTATAGCAGTATTTATTTCTTTATTCTGACTACTCAATAGTTTTTGCATATGCTTACGCAAACTGAATTATTAACAAAAAAAGGCGCATATATCCAGCAGATGTTTGGCTCAATTGCCCGGGTATACGACCCTTTAAATACCATTTTAAGTTTTAACTTTGACAAGAGCTGGCGCAAGTTTGCCGTGAAGGTAAGTACCGTTGCCCCGGATGCAAGGGTGCTGGACGTCTGTACTGGCACAGGCGATCTGGCGATTGCTTACTCCAGGGTGTTACATGGAGATGGAAGGGTCGTTGGGAGTGACTTTTGTCATGAAATGGTGAGATTAGCTGACCACAAACTGAAGAAAAGGAATCTTTCCGACAAAATAAGAGTCATCGAGGCCGATACGTTACATTTGCCATTTCAGGATAATTCTTTTCATGTCTCTGCCGTAGCGTTCGGGATCAGGAATGTGGCTGATCTGAGGGCCGGCATTACTGAAATGGTGCGGATAACTGCCCCGGGTGGGCGTGTTGTAATCCTGGAATTTTCTCAACCCATAAATCCCGTCTTTAAGGCAATCTATTATTATTATTTCAAAAGAATACTCCCTTTTGTTGGGAAACTCATCTCGCGCAGTAAGTACAATGCATATTCCTATCTTCCGTCATCTGTACTCAGCTTTCCCGACCGGTATGGACTGCGAGCACAGATGGAATACTGCGGGCTGGTAAATGTGAAGATTTACTCAAGGACTTTAGGTGTTGTTACCGTCCATGTGGGTCAAAAACCTTGTATGTAAATAAACATCAATAGGCTTGACTAGCCTAAGAAAATTTTGTATTATAGCAAAGCAAAATTTTGGACGCCGACAAGCGCAGATTATAAGGATTCAAAAATGAGAAGACAAGGGGATTACCTGTATATATGTGTGAAGGCATAAGTCCTGCTAATTTATTGATATTCCTCTTTCCACATCAAAGTCAGCATCATAAGAATTGGCGCTTAAACTGAATATGCAACATATCAAATACTGGGGAATAGTGTAACGGTAGCACAAATGATTCTGGATCATTTAGTCTAGGTTCAAATCCTAGTTCCCCAGCCAATTAAGTCAAGGGTTTCAGGTACTTGACACATTTCTGTTTACCTCAACTGTGACCAGATTGTAACCGACCCCAAAGACCTGGATGCCATCCAGCAAGCTTCACGGACAACGATGGGCGTACCTTTGCGTCATGCTTATAACCTACCTATTTGTGTGAACTAGTCTCATTTTGATTGTTTCTTGACAGTGAGAATACCATTGAAATGATCCCTTAAATTCCTTATACTTCCAGCAAATACTCTAACGTTATCTTAAAATGGCACTTACGAATGGGGGCTTATACGTGTGGCGCGCAATCAATAAATTAAAATAATTAAGGCGAGAAAATCTATGGCGCGAAAAAGGGATACAGGATCAAATTCGAAACCTATCGAACAGTACGAACACAAAGACAAGCAAAGGCTTAACAACCCGCCCGTGGGGCTGGTGGATGCACGCACCGATAATGGCGGCCCAAAGAAGAAAACTTATCAATACGACCCTCATCTTGACCCGCAACTGCAATGGGCCGGCAAGGCTGAACATACCAGCTTTGAAATACCTACCGTAAGCCTGCATGTGCACGAACGCATTGACCCGAGGCGGATTATTAAGACGGTGCAAAAAGAAGATAATTTCCCCAGGCAATTATCCCTTTTCGAGGGGCACAAGAAACCCCTGCGTGAGGCCGTCGAGTTTTACAAGCACAGGGAAAATTGGAGCAATCGTCTCGTAGCGGGCGATAGCCTGCTCGTGATGAACTCACTATTGGAAAAAGAAGGCATGGGTGGAAAGGTGCAGATGGTATATTTCGACCCGCCTTACGGCATTAAATACGGCAGTAACTTCCAGCCCTTTGTAAACAAGCGGGATGTAAAAGATGGGAAGGACGAAGACCTGACAGCCGAACCCGAAATGATTAAAGCATTCCGCGATACCTGGGAACTCAGCATACACAGCTATCTCACGTATTTGCGTGATCGTTTGCTCTTAGCCAGAGAACTGCTGCATGAAAGCGGAAGTATTTTTGTGCAGATCAGTGATGAAAATGTGCATCATGTGAGAGAAATAATGGATGAAGTGTTTGGCGGCGAAAATTTTGTGAGTTTAGTTTCTTTTGTTTCAACAAGTGGCTTTGCTTCTGCAACACTTGCGAGAACTGGCGATTATTTGATTTGGTATTCAAAAGATAAATCCAAAATAAAATACCGTCAGCCTTATCAGGATAAGGATGTGTCGCTTGAAAGTGGTAATTACAAATGGCTTAAACTTAAGAATGAGTCCTATAGAGGCTTAACATCAAAAGAAATTAGTGGTGAAGAAAAAATCCCGGCTGATGCTAAATTATATCAACCGACAAGTCTCGTTTCTCAAGGTGCAACTGACACACTACAAGAATTTGAGTATAAAGGTAAAACGTACAAACCACCTATCGGGCAACATTGGAAAACCTCTGTTGAAGGATTAAAAAAATTGGCAGAAAATGGGAGAATTCATGTGCAGAAAACAGCATCAGATATGTAAGGTATGCAAGTGATTTTCCTTATAAGCCAATAACTAACCTTGACTGATACTGCAACTGGAAATTTCACAGATGAAAAAATCTATGTGGTGCAGACAGGAACCAAACTTATTACACGCTGCCTGCTTATGACCACTGAACCCGGCGATCTGGTGCTGGATATCACCTGTGGCAGTGGCACAACGGCTTATGTAGCTGAAAACTGGGGTAGGCGGTGGATCACCCGCGATACTTCAAGGGTTGCCGTTACCCTTGCCAAGCAGCGCTTGATGACGGCTGTGTTGACTACTATGAATTGGCCCATCCGAGTGAAGGAGTTGGAAGCGGTTTCAAATACAAAACCGTTCCGCATGTAACCCTCAAAAGCATTGCCAACAACGAACCTCCTGACAGGAAACCTTATATGACCAGCCGTTTAGAGATAGCAACGATTAGCGGGTGACTGGCCCATTTACGGTCGAAGCCGTTCCCGCACCGGTGGCAAAGTCGTTTGAAGATATCCACCCTTTAGTCCCCCGCCAGCGGGGATATTAATGTCCCCACATTGAGGGAGATGCAGGGGAGGACTTACCGCAGACACTTCGTAGCGCAGCGGTGAAACCTTCGCCAAAGCAATTGGCGGGATGAACTGCTTCGCAGGGCAAGAGCAAAAGGCGGCAAGCTGATTGAATTTACACGGGTAGAGCCCTCAGCGGCACAAGGTATTTACAGGCAGAGGCAGAAACAAAAGTGTCCCCCGCTGGAGGAGGAGGTAAGGGGGAGGAGTTACCCTCTGGAGGAAAACAAGGGGAGTCACCAAAGCGGGTTTTAATCTGCTTCGGCCCTGAACATGCACCGTTAGAGCAACGCATGGTGGAGTTAGCATTGGAAGAAGCCATGCATCTGAAACCCAAGCCACATATCGTCTTATTCTGCGCCTTCCAGTTTGACGAAGAAGCCGCCAAAGACATTGACGAAACCAACTGGCCAGGCGTTACCCTGCTCAAAGCCCAGATGAATGCCGACATGCTTACCGATGACTTGAAAAAGAAACGCAGCAGCAACGAAAGCTTCTGGCTCATAGGTCAGCCGGATGTGAAAGTGATTAGTGAAGAGTGGTTAGTGGATAGTGAAGGGAGGCAAATAATACTATATGACAACGGTAAAAAGTTATCGGGACTTGATAGTCTGGCAGAAATCAATCGCATTGACAAAAAAGATTTATGCCTTTACACAGCGATTTCCCAAAGAAGAGATATATGGACTGACTTCACAGATGCGCAGGGCAGCCGTATCTATTGCATGCAACATAGCGGAGGGGCAGGCGAGGAACAGCACAGGGGAATTTATTCAGTTTCTGGGCATTTCCAAGGGTTCTTTAGCCGAATTGGAGACCTTGCTGTTGCTGTCAAAAGAAATGAATTTCCTGACGGTGGAAAATTATTTGACTTTATCAAACGATTGCGCGGAGATAAACAAATTGTTGACTGCATTAATCAAATCACTATCCACTCGCCACTAACCACGAAACACTTGTCTCATGTAGAAGTTCATGGCTTCGATTACTACAACCCCAAAACAGGAACGGTGGAAAGCGGCGGCAAGGGCGACATTGCCATGTGGATGCTAGACCACGATTACGATGGACGCAGCTTATTCCCATCGCAGGTATTTTTCCCGATGGCAGGCGCCAAAGAAGGCTGGGCAACCTTAGCCAAAAACCTGAAGGCAGAGATTGATGAAGAAAAAATCGAAGCGTTCAGAGGGACAGTGTCTTTGCCTTTTACCCCGGGCAAAGCAGTGGCAGTAAAGATTGTTGATGCAAGGGGCATTGAGAGCTTGAAGATTATTAGGGGGGTGGAGTAATGATAATATCTCGCTTAATTCTAAAAAAACTGGAGAAATTTCGCAGAGAGATTGATGTTGATTTTGGAGAACGAGTCTCTTTGTAGGCCCTAATGCATCTGGAAAGTCTAACCTGCTGGATGTATTTCGTTTTTGAGGGATATTGCAAAACCTGGAGGAGGCTTACAGAAGGCTGTTGAAGATCGAGGTGGTTTATCAAAAATACGTTGTCTTGCAGCAAGGCGTCATCCGGATGTTGAAATTGAGGTTTATCTTTCGGAACCTTCTGATGAAAGACAAATCTGGAGATATGCCATCGGTATAAAACAGGAAGTGAGGGGTCGCAGGCAGCCATTTTTGTCATATGAGAAGGTTTGGCATAATGACATTCAAATTCTAAACAGACCGGATGATAATGATAAGGAAGATTTAGCAAGGCGAACTCAGACTCACCTTGAACAAGTTAATGCTAACGTGAAGTTCAGAGAAATTTCTAAATTTTTTGAGTCTATCTTGTATTTACATCTCGTTCCCCAACTGTTGAGATATCCGGAAGCATTTTCAGGCTCGGGAATTCCCGGCGATCCTTTTGGAAGAAGTTTTTTGGAAAGGGTTGCAAGAACGCATGAAACGACAAGAAAGTCCAGATTAAAAAAGATTGAAGAGGCTCTGCGTATTGCCGTGCCTCAATTGAAGCAGTTAACCGATGTTAAAGATGAAAGAGGCGTTCCACATTTAGAGGCTGTCTATGAACATTGGCGTCCGAATGCAGGCAAGCAAAGAGAAGACCAGTTTTCCGATGGGACACTACGTTTAATCGGACTGCTCTGGTCTTTGTTGGAAGGTGAATCTCCCTTGCTACTGGAAGAGCCTGAATTATCGTTAAACGCCGGGATTGTGAGCAAGATACCGGCATTAATTTACAGAATACAACGGCAAAAAAAGAGGCAAATATTTATCAGCACTCACAGCTATGACCTGTTGTCAGATAAAGGTGTTGGTGGAAAAGAGGTGGTAACGCTGACACCTGGCGTGGAGGGGACATCAGTAACGGTTGCGGCTTCAATTAAAGAGGTGCGGGATTTATTACAAGGGGGAGTGAGTGTTGCAGATGCAGTATTACCGCGTACCACACCTCCAAATGTAGATCGACTGGAGCTTTTCAAATAATGGAACAAGTTGCTATCAGCCTGGCAGTGGAAGATCAGCTTAGCGAAGCAGTCTTAAAGAAAATACTTAGCATTGCTGAAGACCGCTTCTTGGTATCAACCTGCTATAGCCGAGGGGGTTTTGGTTATCTTAAAAAGAACATCTCCGGTTTTAACAATGCGGCGAAAGGAATTCCATTTTTAGTGCTTACTGATCTTGATACTTCCGAATGCCCTCCCACTCTTATAAAAGAGTGGTTGCCACACCCTAAACACCCTAATCTTCTTTTTAGAATTGCAGTGCGTGAAGTAGAGGCATGGCTTTTGGCTGATTGTAATGGTTTTGTTAGGTATCTTGGTATTGCAATAGAAGGTATTTCTTTGGATATTGAGGCTATTAAAGATCCAAAGCGTAGGCTGATAGAATTGGCCCAAGAATCAAAAAACAGGTGTTTACGTGAAGCAATTGTGCCGAGTTCTAAGAGTGATGCAAGGCAAGGACCTGACTACAATGGGGCTTTAATCAGTTTTGTAAATGAATTTTGGGACATTAAGGCGGCGATGAATAATTCGATGAGCTTAAAAAAGACGGTAAAATCTGTAATTGATTTTAAACCGGTGTATAGCCCTTGACGAGATTTAATTTGAAGATTATTACTAAGAAATTCATTCGCCTATGATGTCCTCCGCTAGCGGAGGTGTCACGAAATAACGGAGATGGTAAATGTGCAGTTTGATGAAACTAACAATTGCGTATACAATAAATACCTACAGCCTTTCGCAAGCAGATTACATAAAGAAATGACAAAGGCTGAGGCATGTTTGTGGAAATATGTATTAAGAGCAATGTAAATGAACGGGTATCAATTCAGAAGACAAAGACCCGTTTTAAACTACATCGCTGATTTTATGTGCAAAGAATTGAAAGTGGTAATTGAAGTAGATGGATCAACACATCATTAAGAAGAAACGGTTGCAAAAGATTTAAAGAAGGAAAAAGATCTGATAGAAGCAGGATTTAAGGTGTTACGATTTACAGATGAAGAAGTATAAAGGCGCATTGAAGGTGAGAGAAGGCATTGCTTTAGCTATTCAGGAGATAGAGCAATCCACCTCTTGATCCTCTCGCCAGCGGGGACAACTGAACAAGAACCATGAAAATATAGACAAGCTCATCATCAATTCCCTTACGAAGAACACACAGTATTGGGAATATATACGGATACGCGGAATTTGTCTTACAGGAAGGCCGCAGGCCGGCAGGATATGTTGTTGCCACACCACAAGCACAAGGATTTGATGATCCGGGTCTTTTCATTGAAATTGATTTGGTCAATAAAATCCGTCCAAGAATAAAGAAATGGCGAGAGCAGGGCTATCCGGGCGTTACCGGTATTACTAAGAGATTACTGCAACACTGGCAAGACCCCGAAGAACGCAAAGACCGCAGATTTTTCTTCTGCCAGTTAGAGGCCATCGAAACCCTGATATGGCTTACCGAAGCGCCGGAGGCCGATCGCACAGGTATTGACATCCAAAGCGATGGTGGGGACTTTTCACGATGGTGCACCAAGATGGCCACGGGCTCTGGCAAAACCATTGTCATGGGTATGCTCATTGCATGGCAAGTCCTGAATAAAGTAACCAATAGTAAAGACACACGGTTTTCCAAAAATATTTTGGTTGTTGCCCCTGGTTTGACGGTTCGCAACCGCTTATCGGTATTGAATCCCTTCGGCAAGGAAAACTACTTTGAAGAATTTAACATCGTTCCATCGGGTTTGATGGAATCTTGCGGCAAGGCAAGGTAAAAATCATCAACTGGCACACCCTCGCCTGGGACAGCGAAGAAAGACTGGCAAAGAAGAGGACCGTTGACAAACGGGGCGCCAAAAGTGATGCTATATGTGCAGGAAGTGTTAGGCGATATGGCAAATGCAACAAACTTGTCATTATCAACGATG
Source organism: Planctomycetia bacterium (assembly GCA_015075005.1). Lineage (GTDB taxonomy): Bacteria > Planctomycetota > Brocadiia > Brocadiales > Brocadiaceae > Brocadia. Next base: position 62,089 of record JABTVC010000004.1, on the reverse strand, counting down.
AAGCCCATCATGCATGGCGTATTCCGGCAGAAAGCAAAATAAAGGAGTAAAGAAAGAAGACATTGAAGAAAGCACCGTTTGATAGGTGGATTGACAGGATTCACCGGGCAAGGAATCATCTGATGTTTTGACTTATCGGCCACGCCATTTGCCCCATCAGGCAAAGCAACGGAAGAGGCATTGTTTCCTGGATTGTCAGCGATTTCGGCTTGAATGACGCAATTGAGTCAGGGCTGGTAAAACGCCAAGGGTAATTCGTGATGATGCTAACGTTGATGCTAACCTGCGTTCACGACTGTATCACATTTACATGGATGCCACCGTGAAGGATGACATCAACCGCAAGGCAGAAGAAGGCGAACCGCTTCCCGACCTCATCAAAAATGCCTACCTGCTTTTAGGTAAGGACTGGAAGGCCACGAACGACGACTGGGAAAAGGTGGGACACAAAATTCCGCCGGTGATGATAACCGTCGCAAACACCACGTACACTTCAGCCCGCATCAAATATGCCTTTGACCACGATGCCTTTTTACTATCCTTTGCCGGATTGGGTGATTTATGCGATCCACAGAAGACATTGCAGATAGACAGCAGTATTTTAGACAAAGCAGAAGCGGAAACAGAGGAAATTGACATTACATTTGAAGAAACAGAGGAGGAAGATGGAGATGCCCGGCCAAAAGAGAAAAAGCTGACAAAAAAACAGCAAGCAGAATTATTAAGACGTACCGTTGATACTGTTGGAAAGAGTGGAGAACCTGGAGAGTATATAAATAATGTGATTTCCGTGGGTATGCTCAGCGAAGGTTGGGACGCCAAAACGGTTACTCACATTATGGGGTTACGGGCGTTTAGCAGCCAGTTATTATGCGAACAGGTCGTTGGTCGCGGGTTGCGGAGAACTTCTTACGATGTGGGAAAGGACGGTTTGTTCGAACCGGAGTATGTTAACATCTTCGGCGTTCCGTTTACGTTCCTGCCTCATGAAAGTGGAAGCGATGGGCCACCGCCGTTACCGCCTACACCCAAAACCAGGATTGAGCCTGTTAAACAAAAAGCGGAACACAAAATTTCATTCCCTAACATTCTGAGGATTGACCACATTTACAAGCCACAGCTATCTATTAACCTGGAAAAAGTCAAACCACTGGAACTAGATCCTTATGAATCTATAACAGAATCAGGATAAAAAATCCATTGTTCAATGAGGATGAAGTAAGAAAGAGAATCCTGATTATGCTTAATATGAACAAGGTCATTCAGCATATCTGGAATGAAATACGGGCAGAGAATACGACACAACTCACCCCTGTTTTTGACAAGGAACACCCCATCCGTTCAACTGCTGACGTGCGCACGTGGTGGACAAGCAAGCCGTGTGAGGCCTTTACAAAAACACATGTCAATTTTACCGTTGTTGACAGCACATGGGAATTTCTTGAGGCAAGAACCATCAACGAAAGCAGTGTGGTTGAATCATTCGTAAAGAACGACCACTTAGGTTACGCCATTCTTTACAACTACCAGGGAGTTATTAGAAGGTATTTCCCAGACTTTATTGTCAAATTGAAGAAGGGAGAACATCTCGTTCTTGAAACCAAAGGACAGGATAGCGAACAGAACAAAACTAAAAGGGCATTCTTAGACGAGTGGTGTAAAGCTGTTAATCAGCATGGCGGTTTCGGGAAATGGAGTTGGGCTGTTTCATTTGATCCAAATGATCTTAATAAGATTTTAAGAGATGCTCCAATTGAATGAACGAAGGCGAAATAAACAAGATATTAGCCCAGTAATGTTGTTTTATAACCTTGAGTTTATGCATCCTGATAAATAAGCGGGTGATAGCGAGGTTTTGGTATTGGTTTGCCTGTGGTACGCGCCGCTTCAAGCCATGCCTCTTTTGCTTTTAGTACTTCTTGTAAGGCTTCTTCCTGTGTTTCGCCAAAAGCAGAGCAATGTTTTAAATCGGGTATATCCGCAATGTATTCTTCGTCTTCTTCACTATAAAATATATTGATATGATAATCTTTCATTCCGCTTTATCCTCCATTTTCAGATTATATCGTTCAATTATTCGTAACAGGTGTTTTACCTGATATGGTTTTGCTTGTCCTTTAACATCCTGGATGTTTATCAGTTCTTGTACATTCGGAATGAAACGGAATTACAAGAATTAAACTTGTGTTGTAACTTATTACATGATAGATTATTACAATAGTAACAGACACAAAGCCACAAGGTTATAAAAAAGTACAAAAATAGCCACAGAAGAACTCTGTTTATTTGGTTTAGTTTGTTCATTGAGGATTAAAAGATGATGATTTCTATCAAAAACAATTTTTCCAGATTTATTGCAATGTTTCTACAACAAAAATATCCATTATTTTTCCTCAGTACACTTCTGTTTACTTTTACGGGTGCGGTTTATCCTGAAGAAATAGTAATACCCGGTGACAAAAAGCTAGAAGAGGAATTCTCTGGATTACGGAATAAAAACAAGGTAGAAAAGGAATTTCATATTTACGTGACGGATGGTTATCAGGAAATGGCCGATGGAGAATTGATTTATTTCTGGGGGTTTACTCATGCAAAGGAATTTTCTGACGTCGGAGAAATAAAAACAAAAGAAGAAAGAGATAAAAAATTACTCCCAATAAAAGTGCCCGGTGACGCGATTCGTCTTACTTCAGGGAAGAATTATGTTGTTGTTTTGCACAATGCAGGATGGTATGAAACGGAGAAACATTCGGGTATTAATCACGTTGCCCACACCATTCATTTCCATGGGTTGGACCTCATACCTGCTGTTGATGGCGTGCCCGACTTGCCGTATACCCCTGTTTTCCCAGGAGAAATATTCAGATATTTTTTAACCATACCAGAAGACCTTGAAGGGTCATATATGGGGCATTGCCACGTTGACACAACGAACCATCTCATGGCAGGCATGTATTTCCCTTTGATTGTTGAAAAAACCCCTAACGAAATCTATGGGTATACTTTTGACAGAGAATATACCCTTTTTATGAGTGAAGTTGACAGCGAATATATGGAGATGCTCAGGGCGGAAGGAAATATAAGACGGGGACTGGACTGGAAGTCGAATTATTTTATGCTGAACGGTAGAATATTTACGAATAATTTAACGAACCCGTTGTCAACGATTAACGATCCCAAGACAAGGATCGTTGCTTACGAAGGCGAGACGGTTTTGGTCAGATTAATGGCCGTAGGATATAACCATATTTACGCATGGCATCCCCATGGATATCATGGATTGGTAATTGGTACGGATGGAAGAAAATTAAGCTATCCATACGAAAAAGATACCTTACTGATTGGGTCGGGTGAGAGATATGATATTTTGTATAAGATCCCGGATTTTTCTTCCAAACGCGGGTGCTCATCGTGCAATTATGGACCGGGTATCAGTATTGCCCATGATCACAATATGATGGGGATGGTCAGCCAGGGGAAGTATCCGCAGGGGCCACAAACTATTTTTGATGTGAGACAAAAAAGTATGAGACTAGAAAAATAGACAGGCATTTATTGATTTGTCTCATCAACGTAAGTGTTTAACTGGATTTCTCCTTATAAAACTCAATAACAACATCACTCAATAGTATTTATCATCCATTTTTTAACAACAGTATGGTATAATAAAGCACTTACCTGTCGTAAATTATAATCAGTATAATTGCTTATTGAAAAGGAGTGTGGTATGGCAAAGGAAAAATTACCTAAACAGTTTCTTCAATTGAAAAAACGACATGAAAAATATTTCGATGCAGTTGAGGAGCTTGGCAAGGTTGTTAAACAGGAGGGTCCCCTGGACGAAAAGACTGCACAACTCATTCAACTTGCAGCTGCAGCAACTGAACACTCCGAGGGTGCTGTTCACAGTCATGTAAGAAGGGCACTTGTGGCAGGGGTAACACCAAAGGAGATATATCATGCAATGATTCTCCTCACCAGCACCATTGGATTTCCGAACGTTGTTGCTGCATTAAGCTGGGCAGACGATATTATACAAAATAAAAAAGGATAAAGGATAGAGGTTCAAATTTTAATAAGCGCCTGTAATATAAATGAACTCTGATTGGTAGCGCATAATTAATGGGTAAGTTTTTATCGCTTTTTACCTCCAATACTTATTCTCTTGCAATCCGTAGTTTCATTCTATTTGTTTTTGTGAAAGGTTGTGTATTTAACGATATGAAAGCAAATGATGCGAGAAATTCGGCACTATCCCAGCTGGAAACGAAAAGCCCTCATCAAGGAAGGCCTAACCGTTTGATCCATGAAAAAAGCCCTTACCTTTTGCAGCATGCGTATAACCCGGTTGACTGGTACCCGTGGGGTGAAGAGGCGTTTCAAAAGGCTATCAGGGAAAACAAACCTATCTTTCTGTCTATCGGCTACTCGACCTGCCACTGGTGCCACGTCATGGAGCGTGAATCATATGAGGATGGGGAGGTTGCAAAGATATTGAATGAAAATTTCGTGTCGATCAAGATTGATAGGGAAGAACGCCCTGATATTGATAATATTTACATGGCCGTATGCCAGGCCATGACAGGGAGTGGAGGTTGGCCTCTGAACCTCTTCTTAACCCTGGAAAGAAAACCCTTTTTTGCCGGTACCTATTTTCCGAAAACGGAACGGTACGGAACCCCAGGGTTCATTGCTATTCTTAATCAGATTTCCAATCTGTGGAAGACAAATCAACAAAGTGTCATCACCTCGGGTAATCAAGTAACAAATGTCCTTCAATCCATGGCAGCCACAACGCCGGGGGTAATTCTGACTGAAGAAACGCTGAAACATGCTTATGAACAATTGCGGGATAGTTTTGATAACATCTATGGTGGTTTTGGCTCTTCTCCCAAGTTCCCTACACCCCACAACTATACATTTCTCCTCCGGTGGTGGAAACGCAGCAAGGATCCCATGTCGCTGGAGATGGTTGAAAAAACCCTTGAACGGATGGGACGGGGTGGCATGTACGATCATGTGGGAGGAGGATTTCACCGGTATTCTACTGATGAATACTGGCTTGTTCCCCACTTTGAAAAAATGCTTTATGACCAGGCATTAACTGCCATGGCTTACACAGAGGCCTATCAGGCCACAGGTAAGACGTATTATGCCGACATCGCGAAAGGTATCTTTGCGTATGTGCTGAGAGATATGACTTCTCCTGAAGGTGGTTTCTATTCCGCAGAAGACGCCGATAGCGAAGGCATAGAGGGTAAGTTTTATGTCTGGACACCTGATGAGATCATACAGATTTTAGGTGAAAAAGACGGTAAAATATTTTGTGACTATTATGACGTCTCAAAGGAAGGAAATTTTGAGGAAAAGAATATTCTGCATGTGGATAAATCATTTGAGGCTTTTACTAAACTGGAAGGCATAAAACCAGAAGCACTCCAGGAACTTTTACGAACAGGACATGAAAAACTTTTCGCTGTACGCGAAAAGCGAATGCATCCCCATAAAGATGACAAGATACTTACCTCCTGGAATGGATTAATGATTGCTGCCCTGGCCAAGGGTGCGCAGGCGATGCATGAACCTATCTATGCACAGGCAGCCATGCGTGCGGCGGATTTTATTTTGGATATATTACGTCAGAAGGATGGAACATTATTGCGGCGCCATCGTTTGGGGGATGCCGCAATACCTGGTTATTTGGATGATTACGCCTATTTTGTCTGGGGCCTGACCGAAATGTACGAAGCAAGTTTTGAGGTAAAATATCTTAAAGCGGCTTTAGATCTCAACAAGCAGATGATCGAAAATTTCTGGGATAAAAAGGACGGGGGATTCTTCTTTAGCGGCGCAAGGAATGAACAGCTCATAGCACAGACAAAGGAAATTTATGACGGGGCAACACCTTCGGGGAATTCAGTTGCGTTACTCAATATAGTGCGATTAGGCCGGATGACAGGAAACCTGGATTTAGAAAAGATGGCGGAACAAATTATCAAAACTTTTGGAGAGACGATAAGCCAGCACCCATCTGGCTACACCCAATTCATGTGTGCCTTAGATCTTGCCCTGGGCCCTACAAAGGAGATTGTCATTGCAGGCGAACCTGATCAAAAGGACACAAAACTGATGCTTCAGGAAATAAGGAAACGATTCCTGCCACGAAAATTCCTCCTGTTGCACCCCTCAAAGGACAAATCTATTGAGAACATTGCACAATTCGTAAAGAAACAATTACCCATCGAAGGCAAGGCCACTGCTTATATCTGCGAAAACTATGCCTGCAACGCCCCTACGAATGACATCAATAAAATAATACAACTCCTGGAAGCACAATAAACCTTACTATCCTGTTTTAATAAAAGTGATTGATTGAAAAACAATTCTGTTCTAAATAAGACAAAAGATCGTCCGATAATAGCAGAATAAAAATTTAGAATACTTCTATAAATCATCGATTAAATTCCTATTGTAATGAGTAACTAACAACGTGGGTTTGGATACAGAATATATATGAGAAGAATACATATGAATAATACAGAGCCAGGTATGATTCTTGGTAAAACAATTTATGGATATAATTACGAAGTGCTGTTAAACAAAGGAGTGGCGCTGACAAATGCATATATCAACCTGTTGAAAAACAGAGGATTTGTAAGAATTTATGTCGATGATGAAGAAACCGCGGACATCATCCTGGAAGATCCGGTATCTGAGAAAATCCGTATTATGTCTACAAAAGATATTTTTAAAACATATCAAGTAACCAGGTCTTCCATCGCAAACATAGAGGCAGATACTGCCGAATCTATTATAAAATGCATTAACACGCCAAAGGTCAAAAAGTCATTTCAGGAAAGCCACGCCTTTAAACAACTTTGTAACGATATTAACTATTTTGTTGATGAAATCATGAATCAGGATATTTTGTCAGGATTAAATTCGATAAAGAGCTTTGATAATTATACTTACGAACATTCGGTTGATACAGCGGTAATATCCTTACTTATTGGAAAAAGGCTTTTTCTTGAGAAAGACAAGATGGTACAGATGACGATCGGTGAGTTTCTTCATGATATTGGAAAGATCTTCATTAGCGAAAGGATAATTAATAAACCTGGAAAATTAACCGCAGAAGAATTTGATATGGTAAAACAACATCCTACCTATGGATATGAATTACTGAAAGACATTCAAAGAATTGGGACAACCTCCGCACATATTCCCTATCAACATCACGAAAGACAGGATGGAGCAGGGTATCCCCGAGGCTTGAAAGGCACTAATAAGCTTGACAAAAACGGTGTTGCTTACACTGAGCAGGAAAAGATGATCATGATCGCAGAAATCGCTGCACTTGCAGATGTTTATGATGCCTGCAGTTCTGACAGACCATATCGTCCGGGACTACTTCCTGATTTTGTCTACGAAATTATAAAAAGTGGGGCTGGATCACAATTTAACAAGGAATTGGTTGATTGTTTTTTAAGTGTAGTGCCTAAGTATCCGGTCGGTTGTGAAATAAAAATTAAGAATGGTATGTACAAAGATTTCACAGGAGTTGTATCCTCATTAAATATCCATGAGTTATCTAAGCCAAAAGTAAGACTTATCTATGATGATAAGAAAAAAAAGATTAATCCTATTGAAATAGATTCTAGTTCTCACAGTGTTTGTACAGAGATAGAATGTATTCGTTAAAGCATGTGTCGGGTAGCCACGCCACTTTTAACAGCAGCGTCCGCTACCGCTTTGGCCACATTTTTATGTACGGTTTCATTGAACACACTTGGTATGATGTAATCCTCAGATAGATGTTCTTCCTCAATGGTATTTGCAATGGCATAAGCCGCTGCCATATTCATCTCATCATTGATCGCTGTTGCCCCAACATCCAATGCCCCACGGAAAAGACCAGGGAAACAAAGCACATTATTAATCTGATTATGAAAATCAGACCGGCCGGTAGCGATAATTCTTGCGACACCCTCAATCAAATTTGGCTCGATCTCCGGGTAGGGATTTGCCATGGCAAATATGATAGGGTCATTATGCATGGTTTTTACCATGTCCTTCGTAATGATATTTGGAGCGGAGACACCGATAAAGACATTTTTTCCCCTCATTGCATCGGCAATCGTCCCCTTTTCGTTATTTGGATTGGTGATTTGCGCTAAGGCATCCTTGGCAGGATTCATATTGGTCTTTCTGTCTTTGTAAATAATCCCCTGAAGTATCACAAACCATAATATTCTTTGCCCCGGCGTCGAGGAGTATTTTGGCAATTGATATTCCGGCGGCGCCTGCGCCACTGATTACGATAGAAATATTTTCTATCTTCTTCCTTACTACCTTTAACGCATTCATGAGACCGGCAAGGCAGACTATCGCGGTACCATGCTGGTCATCGTGAAAGACGGGAATGTTTAGGGCGGCTTTTAATCTTTTCTCAATCTCAAAACAGCGGGGGGCTGAGATGTCTTCGAGATTAATACCGCCAAAAGTGGGGGCAATGGTAATGATCGTCGTAAGGATTTTGTCTACGTCCCTGGTATTAAGCAAGATGGGGAATGCATCAATATTTCCAAATGCCTTGAATAGCATTGCCTTGCCTTCCATAACGGGCATGCCTGCTACAGGACCTATATCACCTAATCCCAGAATGGCTGTGCCGTCTGTAACAACAGCGACTGTGTTTTTGATAATGGTGTATTCCCTGGCCAGTTCTGGTTGTCCCTTAATAGCAATGCAGACCTTTGCAACGCCGGGTGTATATACCCGTGCAAGGTCTTCAAAGGTAGTGATACTAATGCGATTACTTAAAAAAATCTTTCCTTTTTCATGGAGTTCAAAGACCTTATCTTTAACGCTGAGGACATCAACAATATCTTTTCCGAGATCAGCAAGGGCATCCATAATTTCCTTGACCTGTTTGTCCGTACTAATATAAACAGCCACATCTCTAATTTTGAATTCCTTATCCGCCTTAATGATCCGGACATTTCCCATACTTCCACCACACTTGCCAATGATAGTAAGTGCCTTTCCCAAGGTGCCAGGAATATTTTTAAGTCTTAAACGAAAGGTTACAAGATTTTCAGCTAATTTCATGATAGTTACACCTAAAAATCTGCTAAATTGTATAGGTATTTATTCTACAAAATGTTAGCATAGTATATTATGTGATATCAGTTGTCAAAGTTAAAATCGATAGGATTGTCAACAAATAAAATCCTTGAAATAGTAAAAGCATTGTAAGATAATCCAGCCGTCACACTTTCGAGTTTCTTATGATTCTGAAGGTTTAAGAGGCTTTTTTATAGTTGGTTTAAAAGGAGTTGTGATATGATAACTACAAAATCATACAGGTATGTGTTGCCTTTTGCATCTGTTTTATTATTTGCTATAGTGTCTGACATATTTGCCAAGGAGGTTCATGAAAATAAGATTCTGGGCCACAATCTGGAGATCGAACTCTATTTGAAGGAACACAAGTTAAAGGCAGTTGATCATATGCGTGTGCACGGTAAGCATGCGGAAAACTTTTCGTGTTTTATTAACGGGGCATTCCAAATCCTTTCTGTTTATTCTTCGGATAGGAAATTAGATTTTAAGGTCCGAGATAGTGTTTTGGAAAAAGGTGTTTGGGGGAATGTAAAGTGTCTGGAGATTAAAATACCACCGGAATTGAGACAATCTGATGGGGTGGTCTTGGATATTACATACGAAGGATGCCTCTTGGAAAAGCCTGCCTCGTTAGAGTTGGAGGACGTTGGTGAAACGACTGGTATTATTGATGAAGCAGGGGTTTACCTGAGTCCGGCATGCTCATGGTATCCTGATATTCCAGGTTCCCTGGCAACTTTTATGATAACTGTGATTACGCCGGAAGGATATGAGGCCGTTACACAGGGTTCACTTATCAGTAAAAAAACAGTTAACGGTAAGACGTATACCACATGGGAAGAAAGAAATGTCTCCGAGGAATGTCATCTTGTAGCCGGAAGGTATACGGTGACCAGTGCCAAACATCATGATATTGATATTTATGCCTACTTTTTCCCTGAAGATCAAGGTTTGGCAGAAACCTACATGAATGCCACCACACGCTATTTGGACATGTACCAAAAACTCCTGGGGGACTATCCGTACAGAAAATTTGCCATTGTGGAAAATTTCTTTCAAACGGGTTACGGTATGCCTTCGTTTACCCTACTCGGAAATACCGTCGTAAAAATGCCATTTATTGTAGACACTTCTCTGGGGCATGAGATTTTACATAATTGGTGGGGCAACTCGGTATTTGTGGATGAGTCTCAGGGGAACTGGTGTGAGGGCCTGACAGCCTATATGGCGGACTATTATTATAAAGAGCTCAAGGACAGTGCCTCTGCCGGGGATTATCGCAGGGATATTTGCAGAAAATACACTAATTACGTAACTGAAGAGAACGATTTACCCTTAAAAAAATTTATCGGCAGAAGAGATCACGCAACCCAGGCCATTGGCTATGGAAAGACCGCAATGGTATTCCACATGGTAAGGCGGATGGTTGGAGATGATTTATTTTATCAATCACTGAGAAGGTTTTACAAAGATTATATTTGGCAAGAAGCAGGCTGGAAAGACATCAGGTATATTTTTGAAGATACCAGCAAGATGGACTTATCCTGGTTTTTTGAACAATGGGTTAATCGCGAGGGTGCGCCCTTTATTGAATTGGGAGCAACAAGGATGGAAAAGGTCAAAGATGGTTGGTTGACAAGGGTGGAAATTGTTCAGCAGGGTAAACCATACCGTCTCTCCTTGCCTATTCAACTTGAATTGGATGATGAAACTATTTATACTATTGCGGAGGTACATGAACTATCTAACTCTATATCCATCCAGACAAAATCTCAGCCTAGGTATATTGCTATAGACCCTCAATGTGATGTATTTCGACGTCTCCATAGGGAAGAAATTCCACCTACGATAGATTTGGTAATGGGGGATGATGATAAGGTTATTGTGTATCCGGCGGGAGGAGGAGATGCCTTGCAGGAGACCTACAAGAATCTTGCTGAATTATTAGCGGGTGGCAAGAATGTGGTGAAGGCAGATACGTCAGTGACGGAAACAGAGTTATCTCAAAAAAGTCTGTTTATCCTGGGGGGACCAACGGAGAATAAACTTACGAAAATGTTTGTCGGAAATTTACCAAAGGATTTCTCATTTGAAGAGGGATTCTTTGTGGTAAATAAGGTAACATTTGACAAGAAAGGTAATGCCTTTCTCGTGACGGCTAAAAATGGAAAGAATATGAAAAAAGGAGTTGTCTTGTTTGCGGGTCTCAGCCCGGACGCGATAAAAAGCGTAGGATTCAAGATACCTCACTATGGAAAGTATAGTTACCTTGTCTTTGCCGATGGAAAGAATATTGATAAGGGGACATTCTCAGTGACGGACAGCCCGATGCAACGATCCCTTACGAAATAAGGCTATCTATTTTTAAGATGGAATTATATTTATGAAAATATCATTTCATTCTTGAAATTGTGCATATGCCAATCTATATCAGAGGAGTAGAACCATATGAAGATTTAAGTATCACTTAAATTTACTACTTAGAAGCTATTTTCAGTATTTTATGTTTTTGCTACGTGTAGGAATGATTTTTGTCAGTGTAGTGTGGTCATTATAATTGGGTTGTATGTACCACGATAAATTGCTGGCAAAGCAATATCGCTATTTATGGTTAGGCGTTTTATAGGGTAAAGGATGTTAAGTGAAAATTTGTTTGTCTGAATGTCAGGTGATGAGAAAGATTATTTTTTTTAGTTTCTTATTTGGATTTTTAGGTTGGTGTGCAATTTCTTTAAAAAATATATCGGCACAGCAGCAGTATACCGAGATAGAAGTTATTGATGGCGGCAATGTTATTGGTAACGTTAAATACGTGGGTGATTTAGCTGCCGTGGGACTCGATCTCTATCGCGACTGGGAATTATCTGATACTTCTAAAACCCCTTCCGAGAAACTAATTTTTAGTAAGATCAATAATGGCCTCAAAAACGCCACGGTTTCTATTAAAGATATTACAAAAGGTAAAAAAAAGAGGATACCAACGATTCATCCCATTATAGACCAGCAAAATAATATTTACATTCCTCACGTAATTGCAATTTTAACAGGCACTACTATAGACATCTTACATGGCGACGAGGGAATGCATAATATCCATACCCGCTCAATTAAGAATCAGCCTTTTAATCTAGGTACGACCTACAAACAGAGAATATCAAAAAAATTTGATTACCCGGAAATTATAAAGTTGTCGTGTGACCTGCACAAATATGCGTGCGCATGGATTGTCGTTCTCGATAATCCATATTTTGATGTGACGGATAGAAATGGATATTTTGAAATTTGTGACATCCCGCCAGGGACATATAGATTCCAGGTTTGGCATGAAGAGCTAGGAAATTTAGAAAAGGAGGTAACTGTCCACCCAAAAGAAACGACATCAATAGAGTGTGTTTATCCACAGAATTAGAAAAGGAGCAAAAAAATGTATTTGTTAAAAAAAATGGTTGAGTTTATAACATCGCAAGAGGAAAGGAGGATAGGCTGATATGAAACCTAAGGTATTATTGGATAAGATTGGCTTATGGAGTGCTACAACAGTAGCAAGCGCAGCTTTGATGTTGAGTGTAATGCCAATGACTGCCAGCGCAATTAATGTACCAACGGAGGTTACGGAGGTGGGTAAGGATACCTATAAAAAATATTGTAGCCCCTGTCATGGCGAGGAAGGTAAGGGAGATGGGCCTCTTGCAAGGTCGTTGCTGCCTAAACCACGTGATTTTTCACGAGGAGCCTATAAATTTAGAACAACTCCAAGTGGCTCTCTTCCCACGGATGAGGACATTTACAGGACGATTTTCTATGGAGTGCCAAATTCTACCATGATCCCATGGGACATTTTGACAGAGGAACAACGCTTATCGGTGATTCCCGTCCTGAAGAGTTTTTCCGAGGCATTTGAAGTCAGAAAACCGGATGCATCGGTTAATGTCGGATTGGAAATCAGGCCAACAGAAAGAACCATTGCAGAAGGAAAGAAGATTTACGAAGAAAAGCTAGAATGCTGGAAATGCCATGGGGTTGAAGGGCGCGGAGACGGGCCCAGCGCGTCTGAGCAGGAAGATGATTTTGGGTTCCCCATAAAACCTTTTGATTTTACCACAGGAAAATTTAAGGGTGGAAATTCACCCACGGATGTATACCTCCGGTTTACTACAGGACTGAATGGTACGCCCATGCCGTCTTTTGCAAAGGAACTTAGTGATGAACAAAGATGGTACTTAACCCATTACGTATTGTCGCTCATTAAACCAGAAGAAACCCAAAATAAATAGCATTTAAGTATGCTTTAAATACCAATGGAGGTGAAAGAAATGAAAAAAGTTGGAATAGGTTTGTGTTTGTCTGCGATGCTGTTTACTTCTGTGGCGTGGGCCGCTGAGCAACCACTCAAGAAGGAGACACCACCCGACTTGTATGAGGGGACGCCCGATTGGTATCGGGCAGTGTATAAAGATAATGTTGGACTTCGTGAGGGTTCAGGGCCGTTTAAGGATTATTTTAAGCCGCAGATGCTGGATATGTACTGGCAGCCGAACAGGCACTATGAACCCATGAAAAACCTGGATCATTCCCTCTTTATTGAAAAAGAAAGAAGGGACTTGTGTGTAACATGTCATGAAGAAGCAACACCTGGTGTTGTAAGGGATTGGAGAAGTTCAGGGCATAAAAATCCAAAGAGCACCCCATATCTATCCGCCAGAACTGCTGAAATCGAAAAACGTACAAACAGGGTATTGAATGAAGTCCACTGTTTTGACTGTCATGCTGATACCAAGAAAAACCAGATCAGGATGCCAACCGGAGAGGTGTGTGGTGAATGTCATAGACCGCAATTTGATGATTTCTTAAGGGAACGTGAGGTCGGCCGTCCAAACCATATTCAATCGTGGGAGGCGAATACTATTGTTCCCTGGTATGCTGAGGCCGCACGAAGGGGTTATCTCTATGGACAACATGGATGTGACCATTGTCATTCTGGCGCTGAAAAATGTGATGTGTGCCATACCCGTCATAAGTTTAGCGCTGCAGAGGGAAGGCAGCCAGAAGCCTGCATAACCTGTCACATGGGACCTGACCATCCCGATTCGGAATCTTATGGCGAATCTAAACATGGTGTAATCTATCATCAGGAAGAAGAGCATTTTGATTTTAACAGGCCATTATCAGAAGTAAGGCCAGGGAAGGACTACCGTACTCCCACATGCCAGTACTGCCACATGTATGAAAAGCACGGCCGTTTTATCCATAACCCCGTGATGAAAGGTATCTGGCGTATGGGTACCGTCCCACCAAAGAACCTTGAATATACTTCTTCTCTGAAGGATTATCCGTACGGAATTAAGATTATTTCTGATAAAATTGATATCTACTCAGAAGAAAATGTTGCCAAAAGGTCTTATTGGCTGGAAGTATGCGCTAAGTGCCATAGCGATCGATTTGCCGATACGTATTTGAAGTCATTGGATGAATTTATGTTTCAGGCACATACCCTTGCAGATAAGGCACAGAAGATCGTTGAGGATTTGATTGCAGATGGATATCTTTATCCCAGTGCTGCCGATAGGGACCCTTATCCTTTGAGCGATGGGATCGAAAAGCAGCTTAGCCCGGCATTCCTCGGTGAACCGATTTATAATGCCTTTAAGACTTTGAAGGGCAAGTTCCCTGTGGTAGGGCCAATTCTTGGTGTTTATGGTATGTTCCTGCAGCAGCAGGACAATCCATCGAATATCGAGAATATGTATAACAGATTGTGGTTCTGGTACAAACTGCAAGGTTATAAAGGAACTGCGCATGCACAGCCAGACGTCTCCTGGTGGTGGGGTCAAGCGCCTATGATGATGGAATTTACCAAAATCCAGTCAGAGGCAGCCAGATTGCGCAGGGAAGGACGTTTAGAGAAAGCTATCCTTACGAAGTAGTAGATTTTAATCTCTTAGAATTGACAATCTGAATTTACAATAGAAAAGCCCATGATGATATTCATCATGGGCTTTTTTTTAAGAGAGAGGAATTTACTAGCTTCAATGAAAGAATATCAGTAGATCAATAATAGTAAAATACTTTAACTGATTGTGGAATTCCTTTTCGGCAATAACAGGAACTGTTATATTATATATGGTCAACGCGTCCTTGAAATTCCTGGCGAATCTCGTGGAGAATTTTCTTGCCGCCGTTTTCCAGCATTCTTTGTGCAAGTTCATCCCCTATCTTTGCAGCTTGATTGATCGGGCCTTTGTGGTTGTCCCGTATAGTATGATCGCCATCCATGGTGCAAATAATCGCTTCAAGATGTAGTTCTTTTCCCTGTATCTCTGCATATGCCCCAATGGGTACCTGGCATCCGCCCTGAAGTCTTGCCAAAAGAGCTCGTTCTGCTTCGACAGCAGTTCTGGTCTGTGTATCATTCATACGTGAAACGATTTTGTGAATTCGGTCGTCGTCTTTACGAATTTCAATGCAGAGTGAACCTTGTCCCACAGCCGGAAGCATAACGTCAAACGGTATGATCTGGCTGATCGGACCTGTATAACCGAGTCGTCGTAATCCGGCATAGGCTACAACAATGGCATCAAGATCGTCCGTTTCGAGTTTTTTAAGTCGTGTATCCAAATTGCCACGCAGGTCTAAGATTTTAAAATCTGGCCGGAAGGTAAGCAATTGTGCCCTTCTTCGAAGACTACTTGTGCCAATACGTGCATTATCAGGTAATTTTTCTAAATTGGAATTATTGGTGCCGATAAGGGCATCATGAGGGTCCTCACGCATGGGTGTAGCACCGATAATTAGCCCATCGTGTAATTCAGTCGGCACATCTTTGGCGCTATGAACAGCAATGTCAATCTTTTCCTTGATGAGAGACACTTCCAGTTCCTTGGTAAATAAACCAACTCCTCCTAAACGTGACAATGGTGCATCAGTGATTTTATCACCCTTAGTTGATATTTTTTCGATGCTAAATGCAAACCCAGGATTTAATCTTTTAAGTTCAGAGATAACCCAGTTTGTCTGGATTAATGCAAGCTTACTACCCCTGGAACCTACGACAACTTGTTTTTCCTTAACCAATGCTGATTCTCTCCAATTTTTGATGAATTATTAAAGTAATTATAAATCTATTGTGAATACAATAAGAAAACTGTCGTTGTGGACAGACCAAAGCAATCCAGACCGCAGAGATTGAATCTGGATATCGCGTTCCTGCAATGACACGTGCAGGTAAACGCATTTACTGTGTTTACTCTATGAGCGGTATAATTTGAAGAAACAATGTTATCATAATATGCTATAGGTGTCAAACTACTTTGCCTGTTGAATTTTGCTTGTTTTATGGGAATAATTCTTGGTCATTGTTTGTCATGAATAAGTGGAAATGAAAATATTGGGACATGGGTCACGGAGTGAAGAAATGGTTACGATGATACAAAGACAGAAAAACCGTAGTTTGCACACATAGCAGGGTTGTGCAAAGAGTCAGAATGATCTGAGGCTATTCGCTTCTATTTTGCTAGTTTTTGCTTGTTATCTTTTGTGATTTTATGGAGATTTATACTTTGAAAGTTGAAAGTTGCGCCGCCTTAATCTATTCCACCATTCATGTCTGTTTTTGCCCGCTAAAGGCTGCACGCCGTGTTTTTTGATTAAAACATAAATTTGCCTGATTAACGAAAAATATTCGTGTCGCACCCTGCTTGTTCATATTGAAGCGGTTGGTGTTGTGCGTGTATTTATTTACCTGGAGAAATAACTCTCAATGCTGGAAACATGGAAAAGAGACTGGTTTTCTAACGTGCGGGGCGACCTGCTGGCCGGTATTGTTGTTGCTCTGGCTCTTATTCCTGAGGCAGTTGCATTCTCAATCATTGCGGGAGTTGACACAAAGGTTGGTTTGTACGCCGCATTCTGTATTTCTGTGATCGTGGCCTTTGCCGGGGGTCGTCCCGGTATGATCTCGGGGGCTACGGGTGTGATGGCCCTGCTCATGGTCACTCTGGTTAAAGAACATGGTCTTGAATACCTCCTCGCAGCAACACTATTGACGGGTGCCCTCCAAATCCTCGCAGGATTCCTTAAATTAGGGAGCCTGATGCGTTTTGTGTCAAGTTCTGTCGTGAATGGTTTTGTTAATGCCCTTGCTATTCTGATTTTCATGGCACAGTTGCCTGAACTTATGCAGGTTAATTGGTATGTATATTCATTGACGGCTGGCGGCTTGGGTATTATCTATCTGTTCCCTTATATACCGGTTTTGGGTAAAGTGCTGCCTTCCCCCCTTATTTGTATTGTAGCGGTGACTGCTGTATCTATCGGCATGGGACTGGATATCAGAACTATTGGCGATGTGGGAAAATTGCCTGATACGCTCCTCATATTTTTGTTGCCGGAAGTCCCGATGACGTTTGAGACACTGACCATTATTTTCCCCTACTCCTTAGCGCTCATGGTTGTGGGTTTGCTGGAATCTCTGATGACGGCCACCATTGTTGATGATTTAACCGATTCACACAGTGATAAAAACCGGGAGTGTAAGGGACAGGGTATTGCCAATATCGGAGCCGGGTTGATGGGAGGAATGGCTGGTTGCGCTATGATTGGCCAGTCTATTATCGCTACAAAATCTGGCGGACGCGGACGTCTCGTATCTTTTGCAGCGGGGGTGTTTTTATTAAGTATGGTTGTCTTTGCTGGAACATGGGTAAAGCAAATCCCCATGGCCGCGCTGGATAAAGTTGTAATCTATGTTAGAAACCGCTGTGCGCCGTGTCAGAGAATATGGCGCAGAAGATATCTCCACACTTCATTGGCACGGTGATCTTGTAGAAACCTTAATGGATATTGAGAAAGAGACAAGGCTCCTGGTTGTGGGATGCCGGGGAGCAGGACGTGACACTGCTGCGCACGCGATGGGCAGTCATCTTGAGAGTGTGATACGCACGATACACAAGCCTATTCTGATAGTGCTGGCAGAATTCTCTCCTCCAAACTCCTTCATGATAGCCTTTGATGGCAGCCCAACCGCACAAAAAGCGCTTGCTATGGTAGTGGGAAACCCACTGCTAAAAGGTCTGCCCTGTCACCTGGTGATGTGTAATGGTTCGGATGAGCAGAAAGCGCAACTCCCGGCAGCATTTGATGAGCTGGTCTCGGCAGGTTTTGATGTGATTCAAAAAATGCTCGAAGGCAAGGTGCAGGCTGCGCTTGATACCTATCAGAAACAAAATCAAATTGAACTGATGGTAATGGGGGCTTATGGACACTCACGTGTCAGGCAGTTTCTGGTCGGAAGCAATACAACCTGTTTACTGTGTACGAGCAACATCCCTCTCCTGTTGCTGAGATAACCTGCGTATAGTTCTCTTCCAGACCTAATTATGAAAGGGATCCAAAAGAATCAAGTCCTTTGCAATTACAATTATGATAATCTCCAGGATTTCTTATACCACATTTAACGGTGAGGAGCGACATTGGTACAAGTTAGAAAAGATACAGGTCATGGAGAACCGTTACAGGCAGCATCGAATAAATCCGGAGCCAAAAAATGAATCCCCACATACAGGCCAGCCTGGATAAACAGCTATCGGCGGTTAACCGGGCATTGAAGTAAAACAATAAACAGGATTAAAGTATCGCAATGGAGTTGATGTTATTATATACTCAGGATGCACATAAAATGTAAATATTAAATTGATAATAGGGTGGCACGGACAAACTTTGTTTGTCCCTGTTGAACTTGTACGACATTGTCTGTAAATTACAAATTGTGAGCCTCCGGCGGGTTCAGAGCCTGTTCCAAACGTGATTTAATTATAAATTATCCATGTGGTAAAGGAGAATAAGAATGGAAAGAAGAAACCAAAAGAGTGCAGTTAGTGAACCACAAGGTCATGCGGGTAACCCTTGCATTATGGTCGTTTTCGGCGCTTCCGGAGACTTGGCCAAGCGTAAACTCATTCCTGCGCTCTATAACCTGGCAAGAGAACAATTAATGCCCAAAGAGTTTGCCGTAGTCGGATTTGCCCGACGTGGAATGAGCCACGAAGCGTTCCGTGAGAAGATCAGCCATGACATCAAAGAGTTTGCGACGAGTCCGGTTGATCCTGACCTGTGGAATTGGTTCGTCCAGAGGCTCTATTATCTGCCAGGGGATGTTCAGGATGCGAATGCTTATCAGAAGCTTCAGAGCCTGTTAGTGGAGGTGGACAAAGAGCGAGGCACGCATGGTAACTACCTATACTATCTCGCGACGGAGCCTGATTTCTTCTCCCAGATTATTCAACAACTCAGTAGCGCTGGACTTACCCGTGAAGAGAATAATTGCTGGCGCAGGGTTATCATCGAGAAACCCTTTGGTCACGACATCGAGTCTGCCCGTGCCCTCAATCGTGAAATCAAGGAAGTGTTGAAAGAAAGTCAGATTTATCGTATTGACCATTACCTCGGTAAGGAAACGGTTCAAAACATCATGGTCTTCCGGTTCGCAAACGGTATTTTTGAACCCATATGGAACCGGCGTTACATTGATCATGTGCAAATAACGGTTGCAGAAGACCTTGGTGTTGGGCAACGTGGCGGCTTTTATGACAAAGCGGGAGCGCTTCGTGATATGGTGCCGAACCATATGTTTCAGTTAGTAACCTTGACGGCAATGGAACCACCTATTTCATTTGAGGCAGATGCCGTGCGTGATGAACAGGTCAAGATTTTACGCGCCATTCAGACTCTGTCTCCTGAAGAAGTACTTCAATATACCGTGAGGGGTCAGTATGGAGAGGGCATAATTGGCGGTAAGCGAGTGCCTGCATATCGTTCAGAATCAAATGTTCCTCCGGATTCTATCACTGAAACATTTGTGGCGATGAAACTGTACATTGATAACTGGCGGTGGGCAAACGTGCCGTTTTACCTGCGGACCGGCAAACGACTTCCCTGTCGTTACCGAGGTCGCTATTCAATTCAGCGTGCCCCTTTTGTGTTGTTTAGAAAAACCAATATTGAACAGCTGAAACCAAACTTACTGGTGCTCCATATTCAGCCCGATGAAGGCATCTCGTTAAATTTCGGCGCAAAAGTACCAGGCCCTCTTGTGCGCCTGGGAACGGTTGATATGGAATTTAGGTACAAGGATTATTTTGGCAGCATACCCAGTACAGGCTACGAGAGGTTGCTGTATGATTGCATGCTGGGGGATGCAACCTTGTTCCAGCGCAACGATATGATTGAAACCGGGTGGAGTGTCGTGTCCCCTATTCAGGATGTGTGGAAAGCGCTGCCGCATCGGAAGTTCCCTAACTATGCTGCGGGTACGTGGGGTCCACATGAGGCAGACGACCTCATGGCAAAGGATGGACGAGAGTGGAAGAAATGTCAATAATGATTTTGGAGAGAGACGCCGCCGGTACATTTTAAGAGACTCCGTCTTAAAGAAGATGACTTTGCTCGTGAAGTGATAGCGTCACCCGATGGTATAAAAAAGAGCGGCTTCTTTTTTATACCATCAAAAATATTTTTCACTGAAGATGAAGCTAATGAACATACCTTTGTCAGCCAGATACTTTTACCTGGTCAGACCGGTATCCATAATTTCAAAGAACAAGATTGGCATTCATATGCAATTACTTAACCGGGCGACTCGGATTTTTATTAGCCTAACGAACGAGTTCGGCGGCGGCGCGCCGTGTGTGCCGTCCGCTGGAACTACTTGTTATGCCCTTTACTTATTGCCATACGAATAAGACGGATTCGTCAATTGGATTTTCTTATTAGGTGTCTTCAGGTCTGGTTTGAATACTGAAACAGGCTGCCCACGTGTCCCGGCACGCATAGAACTGCTAATCGTCTTAATCTTTCGACCGTTTTGGAGTTCTGCATTTATCGCTTGTGGGTTGTGCGCGCAATGAAAGAGCCCGAATACAATAACCTGCTCGTTTTCTATCGTAAAATAGATAGCGTATGGAAATTGCCTGAGCAGACAAAGCCGAAAGTCCTGCTCTTTCATATGACTCTGGGGGACAGGAATGGCAAATTCTTCAGAAGATATACTATCCCCTATATCCTCGACCAGAAGAATCTTTTCTGCTACACTTAATTTTTCAATTTGTGGGATGAATCTTATGCGGCTGCCGCTATTCAACCTAAAAAGACACTCTGTGACCAGTGTCCAACCAAGTATAATCCAGCAGACCTGTCGCATATTCCAGCGGAAGTCCTGAATATTTCGTATGGATGCGGTAGTCCTGTGGCGCTTACCAACATCGTACCTGGTGAAAGCGTACGGGATCTAGGCCCGGGAGGTGGGATTGATTGTTTTATTGCAGCAAAGATGACCGGCAAACGTGGACGGGTTGTCGGGATTGATATGACCGATGAAATGCTGATAAATGCCAATGCATCAAAAGAGATTATAGCAAAGAACCTGGGTTTTGATAATGTACGATTTCTGAAAGGGTTTCTGGAAGAGATACCCAAAATTTTTCTTCAAAAAAGCGTTGCAATTCACTTGCGTATCAGTATAAATTAAGACTATCATATAACGTATTAGAAAGGTCACTGTTTACTGCTTCCGCCGTCTATTTTTATCTTTTTACACCTTTGTGTCTTCGTGGCTTTTTTAATCTGAGGAAGGTATATTGTGAAAATTGCCATAACAGGTCTTACTGGTTTTTTGGGTCATTATATAACAAAAAGACTCGTTGAGAGGGCTGTTTACATCCAGGCCCTTGTACGGAATACCAGCAATACCTTACACCTTCAAGATTATCAGAAAAAGATTACCTTTATCCAGGGTGACATGACCGACAAAGAAACATTGAAGAAATTTGTACAAGGTGCCGATGTGGTTATCCATATGGCCTATGAAAGAAACGGGGCTTCTTTCCATGAAGCGGCCAATAAAGACATCAAAAGATTCGTAGAGGCAAATCTCTTAGGGAGCATAGAGCTATTAGATGCCGCAAAACAAGCAGGTATCAAACAATTCATCTTTATTAGTTCCTGTGCGGTATACGGGCATATCTTCTCCCATATTAAACTGGACGAACAACACCCCCTCATAGCCGATTCAAATTATGGCGCCTATAAGGCATCGGTTGAGGCGTTTTGTCATGCATATTTTATGTCAAAGTCGTTTGATACCACCATCTTCCGGCCCGTTGGCATCTATGGGATAAACCCACATCTTGCCCATTCTGCCTGGTATAATATCATGAAGGACATTAAACAGGGAATAAATGTTGAGGTTTCAGGAGGCGGGAAGGTGGTGCATGTGGAAGATGTCGCTCAGGCCATAGATTTGGCTATTGGCAATAAAGAGGCATCCGGAAAGATTTATAACCTGGTAGACTTTTATGTAGATAATATGACCGTTGCAGGTCTAGCAAGAGAACTATGTGATTCCATATCCATCATCAGCGGCATCCCCAAGCAATCCATCCATATGATTGACAACACCCAATCTAAGGCATTAGGTGTACGTTATGCTGGCATGGGGGGGTTGAAACGATATATCCAGGAATTGATTAATCGGATTTAAGATTTGCTATTTTTCTTCTCCTTTTTATTTGAGATAGCACCCCTATAGATATTGGATATAATTATGTCGAGGTCGGTTTGCATATCCCCATGTTTGAACCTATTATCTATAATGCGGCAAGGCAATGTTAAGGTGAATATGCAATTACTGAGAAATTTAATCATAGAAAGCATAAATAAGAAAGGAAAAATTACCTTTGCAGAGTTTATGCGAACGGTATTGTATCATCCGCAGTACGGTTATTACAACTCAGATAAGGAACGAATAGGGGAATTTGGAGATTATTATACTAGTCCGACTGTGCACAGAATGTTTGGTGAACTCATTGCAAAACAACTGGAAGAGATATGGAGGATTATGGGAGAAGGTGCGTTCACGGTTGTGGAGATGGGTGCGAACAGGGGGTGGTTGTGTTATGACGTTATTCAATGTATAAAGAAGGAGTATCCGAGATTTTATGATAATTTTCATTATATCATTGTTGAAAGAAATCTCTATGCAAGAGAAAAACAGAGGTCGCTCTTAAATGCTATTAATTTGACGGAAGAAACTCCCATGAATCATTTGGATAGAAAGGTGTCGTGGCGTACTTACTCAGAAGGTGGATTTTCTTTTGACAAGATTCAGGGATGTTTTTTATCGAATGAATTTGTTGATGCGTTGCCGGTACATCGTTTAAAGATAAAAAATAAGATTTTAAAAGAGGTATATGTGGGTTATAATGCCCCAAATTTTTGCGAAATAGACGATGAGGTATCTGAGCCGGCGTTAAAAGATTATCTTGAAACCAACAAGATATATCTAAAAGAGGGTCAAGCATGTGAGGTAAATTTGGGTGCTGCAAAGTGGCTAAGACACGTTTCAGAGAAGTTAAACAAAGGATTTATTATAACCGTTGATTACGGTGATACAATAGATGGAATTTATTGTAGAAACGATACTGAATGTACAGTAAGATGTTATTACAAGCATAACGTCAATCGGGATTACTACGAACGTCTGGGTGCGCAGGACATTACTGCCCATGTGGATTTTACGAACCTGATGAATACAGGAAGGTCGTTGGGATTAGAGGTTACCGGTTTTACAAGGCAATCCCATTATTTGATTGCTTTGGGTGTTCTGGAAAGATTACATAATGAAAATAATGATATTGAGACGATATTAAAAGAGAAAAATCTCAATCATCCTGAGGGGATGGGAGATGTCTTCAAGGTATTAATTCAGCATAAAAATATAGTAAATCCCCAGTTAACGGGTTTAAGACCATTACATTTAGTAACAGTATAATTTATTTAAAGAAGTAGATGAACCATTGAGGATACAGTGAAAGACAAAAGGATTTTTAAATAATTATGAGAGTAAAATAATAATTTTTTTTCTCTCTGCGGACAATCTTTTACACTATTTTTGGGAAGGGGGATGTATGAACATGGGTTGCACACCGGAACCTGTCACCCTAATGGAAGTGCTCATGGAGGCAATTAAGAGGGAACAGGAGTCATATGATTATTACTATCGGGCAGCTTTGCAAGCGGCAAGGCCTGCGACACGCAAGATGTTACTAAGCCTGGCAGAGTGGGAAAAAGGTCACATAAACGAGATAACCAATCATGTGATGGAACTGAAGGCTCAAATGGAGATCGACCGGGCCATTACGGGTGGTCTGTAAACACTCTATTTCAGTGAAAGTTGCCTGAGACCAACGGAAAACACAGGTAAAACAGATCGTTCAAACCGTTCAAGCCGTTTAAACCGTTCAAGCCGTTTAAACCGTTTAAGCTGTTTAAACCGATTAAGCCGATTAAACCGTTTGAACAGTCTAATGGGTTTAATCCATGGTTGTTATTAAAGAGTCGGAGAAAAACAATGGATATTAAGCGGGAAGATTTACTGCAATTATATTACTATCTTAAATTAACACGAAGACTGGAAGACCGTGTGACATCGCTCTATCATCAAGGAAGGATATTGGGTGGTGCATGGACAAGCAATGGTACTGAGGCTGTTTCTGTGGGGTATGGTTATGCCCTTGAAAAGAATGATATTGCAGCCCCTTATTTTAGGGATATGGGTGTTTTCCTAATCAGAGGGATTTCGGCAAAGCGTATTATCGCACAGTATTTGGGAAAAAAGACGGGTGTTACCGGTGGTAAAGAAGGAAATGTCCACGTTGGAGATTTGAATTTTGGTGTGTTGGGCTTTCCTAGTCATCTGTCAGATAATTATCCGGTGGGGGCAGGTGCAGCCCTTGCTTTTAAAATGCGGGGTGAAAAGCGGATTGTAGCTGCATGCACTGGGGACGGAGGAACGAGTCGCGGTGATTTCCACGAAGGAATGAATTTCGCTGCTGTAAGAAAATTGCCCATTGTCTTTATCTGCAATAACAATCAGTATGCTTACACAACCCCATTAAAATTGCAAATGGCCATTAAGGATATTGCTGAACGTGCCCTGGCTTATGGCATACCCAGCAAGATTGTTGATGGAAACAACGTAGTGGCTGTATATATGGCAGCAAGGGAGGCCTATGAGATCGCAAGAAATGGGGGAGGGCCTACCTTTATAGAATGCAAGACCATGAGGATGCACGGTCATTCAGAGCATGATAGCGCCAAATATGTCCCCCGGGAACTCCTGGAAGAATGGAAGAAAAAGGACCCTATTTTACATATGGAAAAACATTTGATGGAAAATACTATTGCCAGGAAAGAAGAATTGGACGGTATCGATTTGCGGGTAAAAAAAGAAATCGAAGAGGCCGAGTCATTTGCAGAAGAAAGTCCGTATCCAAGTCCAGAAGATGGGCTGAAAGGCCTTTATGCAACACCTGTAGAAGAGGAGTAGAGGATATGAAAGAGATTACCTATCTCGAGGCGATTAAAGAGGCGATGGATGAAGAAATGACACGAGACTCCAGCGTCTTTATCCTCGGTGAGGACGTTGGTGTTTATGGTGGTGCATTTCGTGCCACTGAAGGATTTATCGAAAAATACGGAGAGTGGCGCGTCTTGGATACACCGTTATCCGAATCCGGCTTTACCGGTGCTGCCATTGGCTCGGCACTGGTTGGTATGCGTCCCATAGTGGAGATGCAGTTTGCTGATTTTATCTCGTGTGCTTTCGACCAATTGGTAAACGTGGCTGCAAAAAATCATTACCGATGGGGGGCATCCACTCCCATCGTTGTACGGGCACCTTACGGAGGTAATATACACGGTGGGCCATATCATTCACAGTCTATTGAGGGATTTTTTTTTAATGTACCCGGATTAAAAATCGTTGCCCCTTCAACTGCATATGACGCAAAAGGTCTCTTGAAGGCGGCTATTCGTGATAATGACCCTGTTATTTATTGTGAACATAAATATCTTTACCGGCGTATTAAGGATTCCGTTCCTGAAGAAGATTATATTGTGCCTATAGGGAAGGCACGAATTGCCGTTGAAGGCAATGACGTATCGATTATTACATACGGGGCAATGGTTCATACCGCACTTGAGGCGGCACGGGAGCTTAAAGAACGTGGAGTTTCTTGTGAAATTATTGACCTGAGAACAATCCTGCCATTGGACAAAAAATCGATTCTTAATACGGTAAAAAAGACAAACAAGGTTGTTGTATTACATGAACAAACGAAAACGGGTGGTGTTGGTGCCGAGGTCTCCGCCATAATTAGTGAATATTGTTTTGAGTATCTGGATGGACCTATTGTGCGTGTTGCTGCTCCTGATACTCCAGTACCGTATAGTGCACAGATGGAAGAAGCCTTTATTCCGCAGCCAAAGGACGTCATTTCTGCAGTAGAGAAATTAAATCGTTATTGATTCGGCATGTGCCTGGAATTTGTCATTGGTGATTCAGGATTAAAATTATGAAATCGGTTTGTTCTCGTCTGTTAAGGTTGGGAGGTTTTGAGATATGCCTGTTAATGTAATTATGCCACAGATGGGCGAAAGTGTAGCGGAAGGGACCATTACCAGGTGGCTTGTGCACGAAGGGGATCGGATTGAAAAGGAACAACCCATTGTGGAGATCAGTACAGACAAGATCGACACAGAGGTGCCGTCGCCGGTTACGGGTATTTTGAAAAAGATTCTCTATCCCGAAGGAAAGACCCTGCCCGTTCAGGCAGTGATTGCTCACATTGAAACTATTGAAGCAAGAGAAGGTATCATCGTATCAGAAAAAAAATCTGAAGTTACAAAGGAAAAACAAACTGTAGAGGTTATAAAGCCAGCTGAGAAGTATGAGGAGAAAGAAGAAGGAGAAAAAAGATATTCTCCGTTAGTGAGAAGATTGGCTAAAGAATATGGTGTTAACTTAGATGAGGTAAAGGGTGCGGGAGAAGGAGGGAGGGTTACGAAAAATGATATAATGAATTACGTAGCTTCCCGGTCTGGTTTTATTACTGTTCCTCCTGCGGAGACTGAAAAGAAGGTTTTAGAGAAAGAAATACTCCTTCCCTTGAGTCCGAAACGAAAGATTACCGCTGAGAGGATGGTGCAGAGCAAGAGGACTGCCGCTCATGTGACAACTGTATTTGAGATTGACATGACAAAGATTGCAATGTATCGCGAGTTAAATCAGGACAGTATGAAGAAAGAGGGTATCCATCTTACCTATCTTCCGTTTATAACCCTTGCAACAGTTCGTGCCCTTAAAGAGTATCCTATTTTAAACGCATCATGGACGGATGAAGGAGTTGTTCAGAAAAACTATATTAATATCGGGATTGCAGTGTCTCTTGAGGATGGGTTAGTCGTCCCTGTGGTAAAAGATGCTGATAAAAAAGACCTGATACAATTAGCTCACGATATTCAGGATATTGCCGTACGTGCGCGTAAAAAAAGATTGAAACCAGAAGATGTCCAGGAGGGGACGTTCACCATTACAAATTACGGTCTTAATGGCAGCTTACTTGGAACACCGGTTATATTGTTGCCGCAGGTGGCAATATTGGGTGTAGGGGCAGTCGTTAAAAGGCCGGTTGTAATAAACGATGCAATTGCAATTCGGTCCATGATGTATCTTAGCCTTTCATTTGATCATCGGGTTATGGATGGTGCTCATGCAGATGTGTTTCTTCGTAAAGTAAAAGATATTCTGGAAGGATGGGAGGTTTTAACGTATGTGGCGAAGAGGTCTTCTCCTCCAATTTGATACGGTGGAGTATGGTAAGGCTTGGGAGCTTCAAAAGTCCCTGCTTGAGGCGAGAATTTCTCATAAAACAGAAGATTGTCTCGTATTGCTACAACATCCCCCTACCTTTACCTTTGGGCGTAGATATAAAGAATCGAACTTGATATTGAATAAGGAATATTACGAGAATATTGGTTTTGCCGTGTATAAAACCGATCGGGGAGGATTGGCAACATATCATGGCCCAGGTCAGATAATTGGTTATCCCATCTTAAAAATGAGTAACTACACAAGAGATTACTACCAATATCTGCGTATGTTGGAAGAAGTTATGATAAGGGTGTTGGCTGACTTTAGTATTGCAGCCGAACGAAATGAGGGAAATACAGGGGTTTGGGTAAATAAGGCAAAGATCGGGTTCATTGGTATCCGTGTTGCATTGGGCTATACCATGCATGGGTTTTCTCTCAATGTAAACAATGATTTATTGCCTTTCAATTATATTACTCCGTGTGGAATTCAAGGGATGAGAGTCACTTCTATTCAGGAACTGGTAAACAAAAGCATAAACATTAACGAGGTCTATAATACACTTGCAAGTCACTATGCGGATATATTTCAAGTGCAGATGATACCGGTTGAAATGCATGTAATGATCCAGAGGATGGGTACTGAGAAAAGGTATCTGAAGATATAAATAAGTATTAATTTTGGGGGCTTTTCTTTTCTTTATTTTATGGCAAAAGAAGAAATTACAAATTCAAAGAATAATCAAAGCAATATCCTTGATGAAGGAATAAAAGAAGGTATCTTTGGTAGTATAAAAGACAAGGAGATAGACCATGTTGTTTATGATCGATGGATGGGAGGACCTCGCGGACCAGAAAAGATAATATTTAAAGATGGAAGTGCCGTAATGTTTAAGTGTGACATCCGGCATTACTGGATGGCTGACAACCCAGACACGGCAATCCGGGAGGCGATTGTTTATCAAATCGACAAGATCGTAGGACTTGGATTGGTGCCCAAAACGATGGTAATAGACGATGTGATCGGCAACATCCGATATGATGGTTCGGTACAGGTGTGGATTAAAAACGCTAAAGATGGCTATCAGATAGATAAATTTACGGACAAGGAGAGGAATGATTTTGAACGGCTCAGGGTCTTTGATTTCGTAATTGGAAATAGCGACAGGCATCTGGGAAATGTATTGTTTACCGGTGACGATAAATTACATGCGATAGATAACAATGCATGTCTTATTATTAATAAAGACGAAGACATTTTGTCATTTGCGAGTTCGATAATATATTTTTTTAGTAGAAATGTCGTCCAGGATATGCCGCATATCGTGGATTTAATAGTAAGGTTTTATGAAAACAAAGATAAGATATTAAAATTACTAGACAGATACATACATGATAATACAGAACTTGCTAAAGTAATGGTGGAGTCCAGAATTAATTATTTATATAACATGTTGAAAAAAGACAAACCATTTCCCAGAAAATATTTAGAATGGAGAAATGGGCTGAAAAGAGAAGTGGACTGCATTTAAAAAAAACAGAACCATTCATCACGGAATTACACGAAGTTATCAGTATGTTCTTCTCGTCTCCTGGTGATATTTAGTATTAGTTTTCGTACACGCCCCTGTAAAAGAGATATTTATGCACCCGCGCTGGCTAAGGACAAAATTACCTACCGGTAAAAATTATAACGAGATAAAGAGTATTTTACGGGAGAAGGGACTTCATACCGTATGCGAAGAGGCAATGTGTCCTAATGTTGGCAACTGTTTCGAGCAGCGTTCTGCAACATTTTTAATTCTGGGTGACATATGTACCAGGCGGTGTGGATATTGTGCTGTGAAGAAGGGAAGCCCCTTTGGGACAGATGAGGATGAGCCCCGTCGAGTCGCTGAAGCCGTTAAATTAATGGTATTAAAATATGTAGTAATAACCTCCGTAACAAGAGATGACCTGAGTGATGGCGGCGCATTAATTTATGCAAAGACAATTACCTGTATTCGAGAACACAGCAAAAATTGTAGAGTGGAAGTTTTGATACCCGATTTATGGAGCTTCAGTTGCGCTAAAACAGTAATTAACGCCAGGCCGGATATAGTAAATCACAACATAGAAACCGTACCCAGCCTTTATTCACAAGTAAGACCTTTGGCCAACTATAAACTTTCCTTACAATTACTAAAAAATGCACGAGAGATAGATTCTTCTTTGATAACAAAATCAGGAGTTATGTTAGGACTGGGTGAATCATGGGATGAAATAATCAATGTTATGAAGGATTTAAGGGATGCAGGTTGTAATATGCTTACAATAGGACAGTATCTGAGTCCCGGAAGAAATGCCTTACCGATACGACGTTATTATACACCAGAGGAGTTTGACATGTTAAGGAGGGCAGGGGAGAATATAGGGTTTAATCACATAGAATCCGGGCCACTTGTGCGGAGTTCTTATCATGCGAAGATGCAATCTGAAGACATTTTTGTCATAAAGTAAATCTGTCTGTGGAACGGCTGTTTTTTGACATTAACTGTTTTTGCCTTTGGCCGATACTATTGAGATAACGTGTTGAATAATTGTTTTTTTGGTTGCTCGACCTTTTTGGGGAGTACCGGTAATGATCGATGGTAATTTACATCAAAGTATGTTGGATAGTTTATCGGGAGGAATATGTGCAGTTAATCAAGATAGGGTTATTACATACTGGAATAAAGGCGCAGAGATTCTTACGGGATATGCAAACTGCGACACAGTAGGGAAATGTTGTGATGGTAGTATTTTAATGTATGTGGATGCACAGGGTAGGGACGTCTGCACGAATACATGTATTGTTGCAGAATCAATTGCTGATGGGCGCCCCCATAGCATGGAGGTCTATGCCCGTCATAGGGATGGTTATCGGATTCCTGTTCTCGTGCGCGTATCGCTCATTAAAAATTTAGACGGACAGGTTACTGGTGCAGTTGAGGAACTATGCGATAATTCTTCGAAGGTTGAATTTGTTCACAAAATTGAAGAACTTGAAAAGTGTGCCTTACTTGATCCCCTCACAGGATTAATGAAGAGACGGGGGTTGGAGATGAATTTACGGTCTGTGTTTGGTGTGATACACAGATTTGGTTGGTCATATGGGATTTTTCTAGTGGATATCGATGGATTTAAAAGAATAAATGATGGATATGGCCGTGATATTGGGGATACTGTATTAAAGATGGTGACAAAGACATTGTTAAATAGTTTGAGGGCATCAGATACGGTAGGCCGTTGGGGTGGTGAAAAGTTTATGGTTATTGCGATGAATGTTTGCGAAGATCATCTGTATGCCATCGCAAATAAAATTCGCGTTCTTATTGAACAATCAAGTATTTCCGTGGGGGCCGATACTATTCGTGTTACTGCATCCGTTTCTGGTACAGTTGTACGGCCCAATGATACCATGGATAGTTTATTAAAAAGAATAATGCAATTCATGGAACA
The DNA here is from genome assembly GCA_015075005.1 of Planctomycetia bacterium. Lineage (GTDB taxonomy): Bacteria > Planctomycetota > Brocadiia > Brocadiales > Brocadiaceae > Brocadia. The sequence continues at coordinate 30,781 of JABTVC010000004.1, read as the reverse complement.
TTGTAAGATTGCCGGTAAGAATTGTGTATCAATAAAATCGGACGCATGATGAAGATATTGCAACCCCCTTGGATATTAAGATAGTAATTCCTTAGGGATACAAATATCAGTTACTATAATCTCTCCCGTGTGCAACAGACCGTCTCCCAGATAAAAACCTCTTTTACTTACAGCAAATGTAACAGTCTTTGTCGCCTTTATAGCAGTGCCTAAAATGTTGCCATTGTTACAATCGAGACCCGATGGTATATCTACAGATACAACGGGTCTGTTGAGATGATTAACGCCATCAATGAGCATTTTGAACGGTTCACGAACATCCCCCGAAAGCCCTGTCCCAAACAATGCATCGATTATGATATCATACTTGCATAATTCCATTAAGATGCTGTTCACTTCAGTAGTAAGAAGTATCTCCTGAACAGGTACCTTCATATGTAAAAGTATTTTCAGATTTGTGCCTGTATCCTCATCCTTTAAAATATCAGAAATCTTTGCTACGAGAAAGATACTCACGGGAATATCACAGTTGTGAAGATGCCGGGCAGCAACAAACCCGTCACCTCCGTTATTTCCCTTTCCACACAAAACGGCCACTTTTGTCTTACTCATAGTGTTTGTCATTTTAAGAACTTCTTCTGCCACATTTCTCCCGGCATTTTCCATAAGAATAATTCCAGGAATTTCATATATTCCAATTGCCTTCCTGTCTAATTCTCTCATTTCTTCGCGTGTTACCGTCTTAACCATTTTGATAAACCCGCAAGAGATTGGTAGACCCTGGCTTCCATACAGGGACACCTCCGGTAATTGCCAGTGTTTCACCTTCACTGATGTAGCCTGCCTTTGTAGCTGCTTCGACGCTTTTTTTCATCATGTCATCGGTATTCTGTAAAGGCTCAGTGAGCATTGGGACAACACCCCAGACCAGAGCAAGTCTTCTGTACGTATTGAGTGATGGGGTAACTGCAAGAACGAGTTGTTTGGGCCGATGTTTGGAAACAAACCGCGCGGTACTTCCCGTTTGAGTGCAGGTAATAATGGCTTTTATGCTAAGGTCATCAGCAACCTGACATGTCGCACTGCTTATGGCATCAGGTATGGTAACTTTGATGCCCGTTGAGTAGGGCGATTCATTATTACCCTTTTTGGCCAGTCCAAGTTCAACCTCTCTTGCAATTTTAGATAACATTCGAACAGATTCTACGGGATAGCGACCTTTAGCAGTTTCTTCTGAGAGCATGACTGCATCACTTCCGTCAAAGATTGCATTTGCGACGTCAGTAACTTCAGCACGGGTAGGTCTATAATTATTGACCATGGATTGTAGCATTTGTGTGGCAGTGATAACCGGCTTGCAATGACTGTTAGCAATACGAATGATCTTCTTTTGAACCAGGGGTATCTTTTCTAAAGGTATTTCTATTCCTAAATCACCCCTGGCAACCATAATCGCGTCTGCAGTATTTATAATTTCCTCAATACGATTCAGTGCTTCATGTTTTTCAATCTTGGCAATAATAGGTATATCTTTGTTTTTCTGTTGTATAATCTCTCTGAGCTGTAAAATATCATTTTCGTTTGTCACAAAAGACAGTGCAATGTAATCCACATCGTGCTCAATCCCGAATTCGAGATCTCCTTTATCTTTTTCTGTAAGGGAAGGAATTGGCAGACTTCTTGTTGGAATGTTGATTCCCTTTCTGGCACTCAATACGCCACCAACAATGACCTCGCAGACAATATCGGTGCTATTCTTTTGAATAACCTTTAATTCAATCTCTCCATCACAAAGTAAAATAGCGTCTTCAGCAAAAACATAATCGGGTAAAAGTGGATAGGTAACAGACACTATCTGTTCATTCCCTTCCAAAACCTTATTTGTGAGCGTAAATTGGTCGCCAGCCTTTAAAGTAATGGATTCTTTTTTTAATGTGCCTATTCTGATTTTTGGACCCGACAGGTCCTGTATAATTGCGACTGGTTTTTCTAATCGGGAAGAGATTTGACGTATATTTCTGATATTATCCTCATGTTCCGACAGTGTACCGTGGGAAAAGTTTAATCTGGCTACATTCATTCCCGCATCTATCAGCTCTTCAATGATTGCGGGAGAATTGCATGCAGGTCCAATAGTACAAACGATCTTTGTCTTTGTATAATTATTCATATTAGATAAAGTCTCGCTAAGAAAATGTAGATCATCACAGCTATTCTTGCAGTTTTCTGCAAATGAAAATTTTATTTGCACAGATATTATTATAATGGGTTCTTCCAAATTAGTCAATAGAAATTGAGGAGAATTTTTAAATCATTGAAAGAGGACATTTGGTGTTTCCTATATACCGATATATAACTTATTTAGGAGGCCAGCATGTCACGTTAAGTATATTACCATATTTCTTTCAGCGGGTAAAATTACAAAGCAAACTGTTTTCTGATGCTGAGATATCCAGCTTACTGCAGTGCCCGATGAACGATTTCACCCAATATGTCATGTGTGGCAGCAAAGCACAGCGCATTTATCGTCACGACAAACGAGCTTTGCGGGATATGAATCTTGGTTCCGTTCGCGTATGGATAAATTGTTCGTATCAAGATAGCCTGTGAGTCATGCAATCGAATCGTAGTTGAAGACTTAGGTTTTTCAACCTTACAGTCGTGTTACGCATCGTTTAGCAGCGTATATTCACGAACTGTGTAAAATGTTAACCATTACCGAAGTTAAAACATTTTGGAATGAACTGGAAAACAGTAAAAGCAATCGATAAGTTTTTCTGGAACGACAATACGCGCAGACTGACTATCAGCATCTTCGCATACTGGCAGTAGACGAAATCTCGTTAGAAGGACAGCGCTATTTGACCGTTGTTCTGACTATCTGAGTGGTCGGGTGTCTGGTGGGTAATGGAAGAACAAAAGAAACCCTGAAACCTCTTTGCCGGTATGACAGAGGAAGACAGTCTCTTGAGGCCATTGCCATGGATATGTGGGACCCATATATTCTTGGTAAAAAGCATGTGCCGCATGTCAAGATAGTCTTGACCTGTTCATGTAGTATCAGGTTTTGTAAAGTTATTGACAAGGTACGAAATGCTGAATACCAAAAGCGTCGAAAGGGACAAGGGCGTCTTCAAGGTTCAAAATATCTTGTTAAAACAAACGAAATATTCGCAGAAAAACACGGAACATCTCAAACAGCTCTTGTCACCAATGAAACAATAAATACCGTTCTGATTCTTAAGACAAACTCAAACATATTTGACTTATACCTCACGGACGTGGCGAGAAAAGCCATTGACGAATGGGCTTTAGCGAAAACGATAAACCATCTTTGTGCATAGTTTAAACATGCTTATGAAACATAGCTATGGAATCTTGAATCACTGTGACTATAAAATTCATACGAGTAAACCGAAGGGTTAATAAGATCAAGGTTATCAAAGAAAAGCTTATGGATTTCATGACGAACGGTACTTTCATTAAAATTATACAAGCTTTTGCAAACTAATTTGGAGAAGAACCTTATAATGATTGATAATATAAAAGTTAGTAAGTATTGTCAAACTGTAAAATATTTCCTATCGGTTATTAACTGTTTACGAACTGGGTATAAATAAATTGCACAAGGTAGTAAAATAGTGTATAAATACATCATTAAAGAAATTATTGTACATGTTGTTGTAGTTTGGTGTGGAAATTCAAAAAATTTGATATTTTAACGGACACCTATGGATGATAGCAAAGAACAAGAAGAAATAAAAATCCGTAAAATGTTTAATGAATATGTAGCCCACAGCTCCTACAAGCTAAATCCCGATACTAAAATTATAGATAGGGTAGTTAAGGGGCTGGTGATGCGTAAGGTTAAATTTGGGTACGCATACTGCCCATGTCGTTTGGTTACCGGAGATAAGGAACGAGACAAGAATATTATTTGTCCATGTGTTTATCACGGTGAAGAGATTAAACGTGACGGAGAATGTCACTGTAATCTCTTTGTGAGTGTTAATTATCAAACAAACAGGAATAAGGAGGATGATAATGTCTGAAGACGTCGTCGTAATTACCGATGTAAATTTTGAAGAAGAGGTGTTAAAATCAAACATCCCTGTGTTAGTAGATTTTTGGGCAGCATGGTGTGGCCCCTGCAAACAGCTTGCCCCTGTGATAGACGAATTGGCAAAGGAATACAAAGACAAGATCAAGGTGGGAAAGCTCGATACTGAAGAACATAATAGCACCCCGGCTAAGTTTGGGATTGCTGCAATACCCACAATTATCCTGTTTAATAAAGGGCAAGCCGTGAATAAGATGGTGGGAGCAAAATCGAAAAAGGATTTAAAGGCTGCAATAGATGCCCAGCTAAAATAATTACGGTATTCCTAAGAGTTCATGGAGCTTAGCGGGTATGTCATGACTTTTCATTAGGGTTTCACCGACCAGAATAGCATTTATTCCCATTTTGAATAATTTTACTATTTCTGTGCGTGATTTTATACCACTTTCACTTACAATAATTTTTTCATCAGGAATCATGGACATCAGTCGGTCTGTGGTTTCCAGATCGATTTTAAATGTTGCAAGATCACGATTGTTTATGCCAATAATAGTGGCACTTGTTTGTAAAACCTTTTGCAGTTCCGCTTCCGCATGTACTTCTACCAAACAATCCATGCACATTTCCTGTGCCAGGTCTAAAAAAAACTGGATTTCCTCTTTGGAAAGAAGTGCTGCAATAAGCAGTATTGCATCAGCTCCGGCAAATCGTGCCTCGTAAATCTGGTAAGCGTCTACGATGAAGTCCTTTCTCAGAACAGGCAAGGTTACAGACTTTTTGACATCCATCAGGTACTTTAAATTACCCTGAAAGAATTTTTCATCGGTAAGGACGGAGATAGCTGCAGCACCTCCTGCCTCGTAAAGTCGGGCAATTTCAATCGGATTAAAATCTTCCTTGATGACCCCCTGGGATGGGGAAGCCTTCTTAATTTCAGCGATAATGCTGATATTCGTATCACAGGTGAGCGCACGGCTAAAAGTTTTTGTTTCGTGCCCTTTTGGAATAGCCTTTTTCAATACCTCAAGAGGAATACGTTTTTTGTTTTCAGCAATCTCAAATAATTTGTGCCGGTGAATTTTGTCCAGGATTGTCATAATCGTTTTTGTTTCAGTAAAAGTTCCATAAAGCGATTGCTCTTGTCAGGGAAGGTATTTGTAGCAATGAGCGTTTGCATAAAAGAAACAGACTGGATGAGTCGAAAGGATACCCAACTGCATAAGGCTAACCGCAGGGTTAGATATATGGAGTGATGTATAAAGAATTTGAAAAGGAAATTACATGAAAAGATTACAAACAATGCTATAGCAGCATATAAACAGTATTTATAGCGGTAGCGAATGCCGTATCCAAGCCCTATCATGAATAATCCTATGGTAAGATAGGTAAATCCATAGCCACGATGAGCAAGGCCTTGACTAGTGGTCATCGCCAGGATGCTCAGGATGATACCTAATATACCCAGAAAGATTACCAGGTTAGCCACCTTTCCGACACGTTGTGCATGATTTATCGAACGGTTTTTGCCCATTTATCTCATAGCCTCTAGAATAATTGCTGCCCCAAAAAGAATGAATATACTTGCGGAGACGTACTGTATTACTTTTTCAGGAAGTTTTTTCCCGGCAATAACACCAACGATTATCGCAACCCCATCTGCCGCAACCATGCCAAACGTCGAACCAAGCCATACTCCCATGAATGAGCGGTATTGAGCGGCAAGTGAGATTGTCGCTAATTGGGTTTTGTCGCCAAGTTCCGCAAGAAAAAAGGCAATAGCGACCGTTGCTATCGGGCCTAATTTGTAACCATTTTTTTCTTTCTCATTACAAGTGTCACCTTTTTAAAGTCCAGATGCCAAAGCCAACAAAGGAAACTCCGATCAAAATCTTTAAATATTGCAGAGGAATGAACGTACTCAATTTCTCCCCGATCATTACTGACAAAAAATGAATTACAAGCGTTCCAATAAAAATACCGAGCAATACCTTTGTCGGTTTATACTTTGTGGCGAAAGAAAGAGCCACTAATTGGGTTTTATCACCCATCTCTGCAATAGCAATAAAGAAAAAAGACCATAAAAAACTTACCATTTCTATATTCCATGATTAAAGACGTCGCGTAATTCAATCATCAAAATGAAGGTGTCCATATTTATCAGAATATTGCCAGAGTGTCAACCCAAAACGGGAGGATTATTAAAAATAAAAAACCTCCTGCATTTTTAAAAATGCAGGAGGTTTTTGTGTAAAGAATCCTTTTAGAAAGGAATCTTAGTGATGCTCCTCTTCAACAATAAATTCTACTGCATCCTCGTAGGACTGTTTTCTATAGCCGAAAAGGGATACGATTGCTCCCGCAGCAAGTCCAGTAATCCATGCAATAATAAAGGTAACAAACACCCCTTTGATTTGTAATCCCGGGACAACATTCTGAGCAATAAAGATAGCCGCAAGACCACCGAGCATGCCGGGCATTCCATGAAGATTATGGACACCACAGGTATCAATTCCTTTTAAAGCTTTTTGAACACGCGGTTGAATGATAGCAAAACCAACAACACTTAAAATGCCAGCAACGAACCCCAAAGCCAGGGACGCTTTTGGAGTTGTATGAGCACAAGAAGAACCAATTGCCACACCACCGGCGAGGGCTGCATTTGCCATATCCTCGATGGCGATCTTCTTCCGAATCATCGTGCTGGCGATGTAGGTAGCAACTGTTGCTCCGCAGAGCGAAAGAATTGTATTTACTGCAGCCAGGGGCATCTTTGATATTTCTGCCGGTGCAGCACAGAATGACGGCCAGAATATCCACAGCATCATACTCCCCAGCATGGAGAATTGATTACTGATCTTATCTGATTCAATTTTTTTGTTAAAATCCTCGCTTGTGGTCATTCTGACAATAACACCTAATCCGAAGTAGGCACCAAATTGGTGAATAACAATAGAGCCACCCGTATCAATCAATTGTCCCTTTGGGATAAGGCCCATACCATTGTCTAGCATAATCCATTCGTTTAACATATAGGACGGGACGAATATCAAAGCCAGGATAATATATTGAGACATCTTTAGTCTGCCCAGGAAAGCCCCTGTTGCAATCAGTATACTTGCTGCGCAAAATTCTGCAAGAATTAACCGGTCCATAGTTAATTCAGCCGGTTCTCCAAAAACATTCATTTTTTTAAGAAACATATAGTATGGAATGACAATACTTACCGCAATATACGTAGCAGTAACAGCGCCATAACCATATCGTTTAACAAAGACCATTAAGAATCCGAAACCTACCATCAACATAGCCATAACATGAATGGCCTTGCCGTATTTGGCTAATTCAAGAAAATCCTCCATAGGAGAGGTAATTCCACCAGACGCCTCAGATTTTCCAGAAGCAGGTATTGCTTTACCTTGTGTATGGGATTCCACATTGTTGCCGGCAAGGAGAATTTTATGGTTTTCAGAATTCACGCTGAACGAGGTATCTTCTGATGCCCATTCATTCCAATCGTTTTGATTCTCGTGAATTGCGAGCAATGTAAAGTTCTCCGGTTGACCCTTTAACACCTCTGTCCCATAACTGGATCGCGCAACCCCAATCAGTGGGATCAAAAGAACAATGCTCATAATTACGTACAACTTCAAATACTTTTTCGCTGACATTTGATCGCCCTCCTTTTCCTTATAATGGTGTAGGAAACATGAAATATACTAGCGAGGCAAAGCCTCTGACCGATAAAACACAGATGCAAGTTGAAAAATTAAATCATATATTTATTCTTGAATGATGGGCTCCTTTTTGAAAATTAACCTTACAGGCCTCGTACTTGATATTTTTGAGGATATATATAGTGCATTTAATTGGAAATATCAAGTGAAAATTATATGCCACGGTAATTTATTTGCTACATAAAGTGACGAAATACGTGCCAGAATTAATCTGATGAAAATACTGCTACCATAACTTTTAATGGATAAGGGGTATTGGGTAAATCAGAATAACACTTGGTGGAAATGTGCCTGAGGTGTGTTGTTTAATGGCCCTGAAGTTGTGATCTTTTGGACTCGTAGTCTTCTTCGGTGATAAGTCCTTCTTCCTTTAATTCATTGAGTTCTAACAACTTCTCGTTTTCGGTGGTTTTTTCTGTAGAAATGTCCGGGGAGTGACTCTTTGCTTCTGCACCGATAAGCTCCTTCAGTTTATATTGATAATCGTCTTCTGTGATGAGTTTCTGATCATAGAGCTCTTTAAGATCTGCTACTCGTTCATCTCCGATGATTTCTTCCGACAGCACTGGTATTGATTCTTCTCCAGTTGCGACGTCAAGTTCTTTTTTCTTGTTTTCGTAATCTTCTTCAGTAATTAAGCCTTCCTGCTTCATCTCTTCCAATATTCTGAGCTTGTTATCAGATGAAGGTTCCTTTTCCTCTGATGCGATTTCGCGCACGGTTGATTCTTTTTTATCAGATGTACCAGGAGTACTTAGCATTGTGTCTCGGCCTTCATCTGCAATATCTTTGTCCGTATATCTATCTTTTTCCGTTTGCTGTAAAACAGGTTCATCTTCTAAAATGATTTTCTTTTTAGCAAGACCTTTTAATTCCGGAAGTTCACCGATGTCCTTACCTGCCACAAGGGCATCCTTTTTCCCCTCATATTCTTCGGCGGAGATAATCCCTTCCTCTTTCAGTTCTGACAATTTCATAAGTTTTTCGTGTAAATCCTCGATATTTATTGCGGGTTCACTATCATGTATTAAACCACTTGATTTCTTGTTATTTTCTGTTAAGGAAACCTTTTTAGGGGAGATAGATTTTCCCTCTGTGCTGGAGTTCCACCCCCCTTGAACAGATTTATTTAACTTCTGTTCTTCAACTGTTTTAGTTTTGTCCGCAGAAGGTTGGATTTTTTCATCCGTAAATTCTTTTTCTGTTGAGGTTTGATTTCCTTCGGTAGTTTTTTCAGATTTTTTCGCTGCAAGCCTTTTTTCATCTTTCACGCCACGATCAGGTTTCTTTTTTTCCTTGATTATTTTTTCATCTCTTCCGTCAAAAGGGGGAGAAAAGATAGAGACGGCAATAAATGGTTCGCCGCCCGTATTAAGAAATTTGTGTACAGTCTTACTAGGAATTTGTAAAATAGAACCGGGTTTTATTAGATATCGCGTTCCGTCGAGTGTAGCAATACCACCCCCTTTTTTAACATAGATAACCTCATCATGCCGCTTGTGGTAATGTGGATGCAGCTCTCCATTTTCCCGGATTTGAATAAGGTGCATACTTGAATTTTTATTTTCACCCACATCTGTTATCTTTATATCTTCATCTTCACCAAGAGGATTTTTATCTGCAAGCTCTTCAATGTTTTGTACGTTAGATGAAAAGACCTGAGGGAATTTGGTGGGGTGTTGGAGAGATTCTACAAAATTAACAGGATAATATCTTACGGTTGTACAACCAGTAAGGATGAGGATTAAATATAAAAGTGGAATTCCGCAAAAGGTTTTTATAGTGCTCATTATCAAAAAAATATGATAAGGGTTAAACTTTTTCTTAAATAAGTTTAAAAAAATAATACGCCAGAAGTGTGATAACAGGTGGATTGTAATATGTATGAACACGGACAAACAAAATTTGTCCCTCTCACCATGAAACATGCTTAATTAAAGCAAAAGATATAAGGTATTGCAAGTGCGTATTTAAAATTGCACGGCTGTTTTGTTGAAGAGCACTATAAATTTTCCAAATAACAGTATTGACATTTCGTTTATTTATTTCTACTATTAAGAAGGAAAACGGAAAGAAATGAAACTTCCGTCGTTAAAACAGGCAAATCGGGAACCAAAATACATCTCCACTGCTGCTACATGAGGGTTGGGTACAGACGGACCTTCTAAATTAATTTGATTCATGCATAAGCGATACAGTTCTTTAAATATCTTAAAAGTGTTTAATTAAGGAAACAAGATGTCGTTACCATTTACAGAAGAACAGATAAAGCGTTATTCACGGCATATTATTCTCCCTGAGGTGGGCGGAAAGGGACAGCAAAAGCTTTTACAAGCAAAAATATTTTTGGTAGGCGCAGGTGGTCTTGGCTCGCCTGCCGCATTGTATCTTGCCGCAGCAGGAATAGGGAAGATAGGTATTGCCGACAGTGATTGTGTGGATCATTCGAATCTGCAAAGGCAAATTCTTCATGCTACCAGCGATATAGGACGCTCCAAAGCGATCTCTGCCAAGGAGACACTGGAGGCCTTAAATCCAGATGTTGAGGTGGTTCCTTATACGGACCGTCTCAGTTCGAAAAACATTATAGAGATTATCAAAGATTATGATGTGATCGTTGATGGAGCTGATAACTTTCCTACGAGGTATCTTGTGAATGATGCCTGTGTATTTCTCAGAAAACCACTATCTCATGGTTCCATTTTTAGGTTTGAAGGGCAAGTTACCACCATTATACCATTTGATGGGCCCTGTTACCGCTGTTTATACGAAACACCTCCCCCACCAGGATTGGTGCCTTCGTGTCAGGAAGCTGGGGTACTGGGTGTTTTGCCAGGTGTCATTGGTTCTATTCAGGCCACAGAGGTGGTGAAGGTTATTTTGGGCAAAGGGGAGATATTAAAAGGAAAATTGCTCATATATGATTCCTTAAATATGGACTTTAAAAAAGTTAAGATACACAAAAATCCCAATTGCCCTTTGTGTAGTGATAAGGCTACAATAAAGGAACTTATTGATTATGAAGAATTTTGTCAGGTTCGCAATCGGTAGAGATGGAAAAAAATAGTTTTATTCGGGGTGCTTTCTGAAAAGAAAGAAATAGCGAGATGCGTATAAAACGTGATTTACACTATATAGGGATTGTGGCATTGGTTGTAGTTACAATTCTGTTCCTAAACGGTTTTCCAGGTATCCTTGTTTCAAAAGAACTCTATGCAGGGGAAGGCATTGCAAAAACACAAATAGAGGTGAAGAATATATCTGCCAGGCAGGCCAAAGAATTAATTGAAGAAGGGAAGGGTGTGTTCATATTGGACGTGCGAACAAAGGCGGAATACAACGAGTTTCATCTGAAGGGGGCCAACCTCATTCCTATCCAGGAACTCGAACAAAACATCTCAAAGATTCCCAAAGATAAGAAGGTAATTGTTCACTGCGCAAAGGGAAAACGTAGTGCCACGGCATGCGAGCTATTAAAAAATAAGGGTTTGAAAGAGTTGTATAATATGGAAGGGGGTATTAATCAGTGGAAATCAGAAGGGTACCCTGTTGAAAAACCGTAGGAATCATCGGTTTTTATTTCCACTTCTGACTGACATATGAAAAGTGCCGATTAGCTGAAAAATGAAGAAAGATTGCAATCTTTCTTCATTTTTGTTTTAATTCCTCCTCACAGGGGAAAGACAAATTTTCTATCACCTATCTTTTACCATCTCACATGATCTATTTAGATAACGCTGCAACGACATTTCCAAAACCAGAAAATGTATATAAAGCAATGGATACCTTTCACAGAACACTGGGGGCTAATCCCGGTCGCTCAGGGCATCGGATGGCAGTGGCTGCTGAAAAGGAAATTGAAGATACCCGCAGTATCGTTGCAAAGTTGTTTGGTATCAAAGATTCCAGGAGGCTTGTTCTTACGTTTAATGCCACTGACGCTATTAACATGGGGATTAAAGGACTGCTCAAACCAGGTGATCATGCCATCACAACCTTTCTCGAACATAATGCCGTGTCGCGTGCACTCAATGGACTTGAAAAGAGAAAGATGATTACCGTAACCAAGGTTAGAAATTCTCAAGAAGGTTTTATTGATCCAGACGATATCAAAAATGCCATCACATCCAAAACCCGTTTGATTGTTGTGGCACATGCCCCGAATGTCCTTGGTACGATTCAGCCAATCCAGGAGATCGGCAGGATTGCAAGAGAAAAAGAATGTATTTTTATGGTGGACGCTGCTCAAACGGCAGGGGTGTGTGAAATCGATGTTAACGAATACTTCATTGACATGCTTGCATTTACAGGACACAAAGGCCCTTTAGGACCAACGGGAACAGGAGGCCTATATGTAGGAGAACGTTTAACTTTAGATCCCTGGAGGGAAGGGGGGACGGGTTTTGAGCCAGCCTCACTGTCCCAGCCAGAAGAATTGCCTTTCAAATTAGAAAGCGGCACACCCAATACAGTAGGGATTGCTGGTCTGAGAGCGGGTATCGGATACATTTTATCAAAAGGTGTCAGTACCATCAGAACGCATGAACAAAATCTGACTAACAAACTCATACATGCGTTCAGGCATGATCAGCGGTTTGTCTTATACGGAACCACAGATATAATCAAAAAGGTAGGTATTATATCGATGATTGTAAAAGGTTTTAAACCCGCTGAGATTGGTGCAATTCTCGATCAATCCTTTGATATCGCTGTGCGCCCTGGTCTTCACTGTGCCCCTTTTGCACACCAGATTATGGGGACATTCCCAGACGGTACCGTAAGGATAAGTCCCGGATGTTTTAACACAGAAAACGACATAGACCAACTCATAACAGCACTCGATACAATTGCAAACGAAAAGATATAACCAGCCAATTCTCAATCCCGACATCTTTGCAACCAAAGAACCATACAGAAAAGGATTTGGAATAACCAGAAAGCCCTTAACAGCAGATATCATTTTTTATTGAATAAAGCCATAAATGAACGTAAGATATCTTTATGTCTGACAAAAGGGACTATTACGAGATATCGGGGGTAAGCAGAACTGCATCGAAAGAAGAGATCAAATCTGCCTATCGAGCCCTGGCAAAGAAATTCCATCCCGACCTTAATAAGGATAATCCAAAACTCGCTGAAGAAAAATTTAAGGAGATATCTGAGGCGTATGAGGTACTCATTGATGAAGATAAAAAAACCAGATATGATCAATACGGGCATGCAGGGGTTGCGTCAGACTTTAGTAAAGAAGGATTTACCTGGCGTGATTTTAGTCACGTTAGTGATCTGGAAGATATTTTTGGGCATGATATTTTTTCAGATTTCTTTGGCCGTGGTAGTATCTTTAGCGATTTTTTTGGCACGCGCAGGCGGGGTTTCGCTCAACCCAAAGAATATGTTAAGCGTGTGCAGGTTGAAATTACGCTAGAACAAGCATATCGAGGGATCAGACTGAGGGGTAGCGGTATGCCACATCTAAAAGGACATGGTTTCGGCGATCAATATGTGCGGGTAATTGTCAGCATTCCCAAAAACTTAACAAAAAGGCAGAAGGAATTACTGGAAGAATTTCAAACGATTGAAAGGGAAAAAGGTTAGGGATATAAAAGGAAATATATGAAAAATCAGGATTTTTTAACACGTATCAATAAAGCTTTTGTCAATGTAGGTCGATATTTTGTGGCACTGGCCTCCATGATTACCATTTTTGCTTCAGGTTTATTAATCTTTGCAGGGGTGTGGGAGTTTATTAACGGCATTCCAAATATATTGGATTTTTTGTTTAACCATGAGGGACATCGTGTAGAACTCTCCGTACATTTTATTTCTGCCATAGATTTATTTATGGTTTCTGTAGTAATGTTTGTAATGGGGATCGGACTCTTTGAGTTGTTTGTTGATAAAGATCAGACTGTTGCCTATCCGTACTGGTTGAAAATACATGATCTCACTGATTTAAAAGAAAAATTGATTGCAGCAGTTGTTGTGGTTATTGTTATCACTTTTTTAAAGCACATTGTAATGTGGGAAAAACCTTTAGAAACCCTTTATTTTGGTGGTTCGATAGCTATCGTTATTATGGCAATTACATTATTTTCAAAATTTGTGGTAGGCGGTGAATCGAAAAAAAAGAAAGCAGAAGAAACAAAGGAATGAGTTAGGCACTCATGTTTATTTGTTTGCATTACTCCCTTTCCCATTGCTGACAGCCAGGATAAATGCATCCTTGCACCGTGATTTATAATGGGAATCAATGTATTGTCCATTCATGAAGACTTTATCCTGTCTCCTAATGGTGTGGATATTGCATGAGCGGATACAGAGAAATGCAACCTGTAAACCTGCGATGGCCTTTCACTTAATTCTGCATCAACGCAACATTAATTTACATATTATTTCCATTCTCCGGTATGTCAACTTGTTTTCCTATCATCGACCTACCTTTCCGATGTTCATATCAAAAGCCTTCACGATCAGCGTACCTAAAGCACCCTTAAAGGCATCTACACCACCCGTAGCATTAAATTGCAGCAACACGACCCATGTTGACTGCCATAGAGCCTAAGGCAATTCACAAGGGGAAGAACAACCATATCTGCCGGTAGCTGTCGTTTGCCCATGATAACTTTTGTCACGGCACCGCCGCCATTTCCCTCAAAGGATTTTCCATCATCCGAGGTGATGACCTCGGCACCCTTCTCCATCACGTGTTTTAAGAAGACTTCCCAAAAAACCAACAAAGGTAATTTTCTTCAGGTTTCTCCCACGAGTTCATGAATACGAGTGCCATCCCATCCAAATCACCGTTTTCGTTTTCACCACTTCACCCGATGAAGGGGTTGCAGTGTCTGATGTCCGGCTAATGATTTTTGTTTTCGTTATGATTATTACACCTTTTTCAATGAGTATTTTATGAATATGTGTCGCAAAGGATGCCTCCATTTTCGGCACTATGCGGTCACCAGACTCAATGATGGTAATTTCTACCTCATGAAAATTCAATTGAATCTGGTTAATAATTTTGCTAACCTTACTGAATGTCTAAAAAGCAATTTCCCCTCTTCCGTCCATTCACTATTGAACCCACTGTTTTACTCCTGCTCATTCTCGCAGCCCATGCATTTCTGCTAATCGGATGCGAAGGGCAGCAGACCCAGGCACCCCCGCCGCCTGAGGTTACAGTGAGTAAGCCCGTGGTCGAGGAGGTCGTGGAGTGGGACGAGTATACGGGACGGCTCGAAGCCGTGGATACGGTAGACGTGAGGGCGCGCGTAAGCGGTTATCTGGAATCCATACATTTTAAGGACGGCCAGATGGTGAAAAATGGTGACCTGCTCTTCGTAATAGACCCGAGACCCTATCGGGCAGAGCTGGACCGGGCTTTGGCCCAGTTAAAAATCTCAAAAGCCCGCCTTTCTCTTGCGGAGAAAGACCTCCGTCGCGCGAAGCACCTCCTGAGCGAGCTGGTAATTTCGGAAGAAGAGGCCGACACCAGGGTTTCCGACGAGCAGGTAGCTCGTGCATCAGTCGAGATGGCGCAGGCTGACGTTGACGCCGCCAGACTAAACGTAGAATTCACGCAGGTGAGGGCGCCCATCTACGGTTTGATCAGCAGAAAATACGTCACCGAAGGGAACCTCATTAACGGTGGTACCGGTGGTACACTCCTCACTACCATAGTTTCAACGGACCCGATTTATTGCTACTTAGAGGAAGACGAGCAGTCCTATCTCAGATACAGCCGTCTGGAGCGGGAGGGGATTATGCCTGGATCCGGGAAAGGAGAAAACCCGGCTTTTATGGAACTCTCGAACGAAACGGGTTATCCGCACAAGGGCTACATCGACTTCGTCGATAACAGGATGGACCCGAATACTGGGACTATCAGAGGAAGGGGCGTATTCCCCAACCCGGACAACACCCTCACACCGGGACTATTCGCCCGGATGAAGATCGCGGGCAGCGGGCAGTATAAGGCCATGCTCGTACCCGACGAAGCTGTCGGAAGCGACCAGTCGCTGAAGTTCGTGTTTATTAGTCAATTTGTCAAATACAGTTGAGTACCGTCAGGTCACCGCTCGGCTTGGGATGAATGGGGCCAGGATCGTAAGAGAAGCGGTGGCTGAAGACCGGGTAATAGTCAAAGGAGCCTGCAGAGGAAGTCCAGCCCGGGGATCAAAGTCGATCCTGTCGAAGAACGTGAAGGCCAGTCGTCAGGGAAAAGAATTTCCTCATGCGGGTACGCAATGACTCTGGTGGAAAGGGGCGATTTACAAGAGAGCCGATAGCAATTGAGGAGTGATAGATAGTGTCCAGGTTTTTCGTAGACAGGCCGATATTCGCCACAGTGATTCGATCCTGATAGTAATCGCAGGTTTGATAGCGTATTTTACGCTGCCCGTAAGCCAGTACCCCTGGCTGTCAATCCTGCCGACCATGTCGTTCGCACGAGCTTCCCTTGCGCAAACACTGAGGTTATAGCTGGACACCGTCCGCAACGCCGCTCGAGCAGGAAATAAACGGTGTCGAGGACATGCTTCCTATGTGTCCTCACAGTCGACGAGCGGACGGCGATGATGCAGCTCACGATAACGTTCGCGATCGCACCGATATAGATAAGTAAGGCCTCAAAAGCTGGTTGAGAACAGGATCGCCGTGGCGTGAGCCGTGCCGCTCTGAGGAGGTTAGGCGGATAGCATCACGGTGAGAAAAAGCTCTCAGACATGTTGCTGTTGGTATTTCACCTCCTCTCGCCCGATAATACCTACGATCAGCTCTACATAAGCAACCACGCGTCGATCAGGGTTTACGACGTCCCCACCGCATAGAGGGTGTCCGGCAACGTGGACCTTGTTCGGGGCGCGGAACATGGCACGAGGGTATGTACCAATCCCGAAAAGCTCTTATCGATGGGCATGACCGCAAGTGACGCAGTGCAGTCAGTCCGCGAGCAGAACGTCGAGGTCGCGGTCGGCGTCATTGGGCAGCCTCCCATGCCCGATGTAACGCCTTTCAGCTCCCGTTAACATACCCGGAAGGCTGGTCGAGGAAAAGCAGTTCGGTGACGTAATCATCAGGACTGGTGAAGACGGGCGTATCCACGCGGTTAAAGGATCGACGGCGCAATAGAGCTCGAGAGCGAGGGATTACGGCGTCAACAGTTACGTCGACGGTAAGTCTGCGCAGGGGATCGGCATATTCCAGTTCCCTGTCTAACGCGCTGGCCACGGCAGAGGCCGTAGAGAAAACCATGGCCCGGATCAGCAAGGACTTCCCAAGGGTCCGAATCACAGATTGTCTACAACCCGACGAAATTCGTGCAGCAATCTATAAACGAGGTGTACCACACTCTCTTCGTTGCATTTATTCTCGTTTTTATAGTCGTCGTAATATTCCTTCAGGACTGGAAGTCTGCGCTGCTGCCCATGATAGATGCAGTAGTGTCGCTCGATCGGCACGTTCGCCGTCATGTCAGCTTTCGGATTTTCGCTCAACAACCCTATACGCTGTTCGGCCTCGTGCTCGCGATAGCATCGGTGGACGACCTATCGTCGTTGTTGAGAACATAAAGCCCGGTGGATGTCGAAGGGACTCGATTCCCGGAGGCCATTTTAAAAGCAATGGCAGAAATTACTGCCCGTGTGAAAGGATCCCCTCGTACTTCAGTTCGGTGTTTATACCCACGCGTTTCTCCCGTGGGATAAGCGGCCAGTTCTATAAGCAGTTCGCGCTTACTATCGCGGTATCTACTATCCCGTCTGCCATAAACGCGCTTACTCGCACCCGCGAGGGCGGGCACAGCTAATCGCTCGCTATAGCGAGGCCGAAAGGCGTGAGCTGCCACGTGTGGGCATAGCCGTAATTGTCGGTTTTACCGCCTACCCGTTACTGACGGGCACTCGCATCTATCCCAGGCGTTAATATTGCCGGGACGTTCACGATCACCTTTATAGCACTGGTTGCCCTTTGGGCAATCCGCAGGGCTTCTCGCCGCAGGATGCAGCGCCGGATGGTTCGCGGGCCTTACCTCAATCTGGCTCTCAGGAAGGTGTTCGGTGCTTTCAACCGTTCCTCCTTCAACCGCGCGACAAACCCTTACGAGGGCACTATCAGCAGGATTTTACGCTTCAGCACCATTGCCGTAATTCGTTCATTGCGGACTCATCGGACTGACGTATATCGGATTCACTCCAGGTGCATCCACGGGTTCATACCCGCTCAAGACCGAGGGGTATCTCATCGTGGACGTTGCGCTTCCGGACGGCGCCTGAGAGAGGACTGACGCAGTCATCGCCCGCGCGACGAATATCATCCTTGGTACGCCGGGCATTGTCTATGCTGTTGGGCTTGCGGGTTCTCGGGGCGACATTCGAATAGCCCGGACGCGGGCGTCATATTCACCCCTGCTCACACCATTCGACGAACGGGCCAGAAATACCCTGCGCCTGATCAGATAATAGCCGACCTGAGCAAGAGGCTCCGTTATACAGGAAGCCAGGCCCTGGTTATTTCTCCCCGCCGGTCAGAGGATTGGGCGTCAGGCGGGTCTCAAGATGATGGTCGAAGACCGCGCCGGTGGGCATAAAGGAGCTCGAAGGCGGCCTACGCCTTGATCGAGGCAGCGAATCAGGAGGCAGGCCTGACTGGGGTGTACACCACGTTTAGCACGAAGACCCTTCGCAGATATACGTCGAGGTCGACAGGACAAAGGCAAAGAAGTTAGACGTCCGCTGACGAATATCTTCGACACACTTCAGGTTTATCTGGGTCTCGATGTACGAACGACATTAACCCTTTGGGCGGGTTTACAGAGTCACGGCGCAGGCAGAAGGAGGCTTCCGTCAGCAGGCCGAAGGCATCGCGAAGCTGAGGACACGGAGCCTAAAACGGAGATTCCATCCCCTGGTTCGTTTGTCGATATAATGAACGAAACGGGACCTGACCGTGTCGTGCGCTGGCAACCTCTTCCCCGCGATCGAGGTGAGTGGTGCAACGCTGCCGGATTCAGCTCGGGCCGAGCGATTGAAGCGATGGAGAGGTTAGCAGACCGGATACTCCCTGCGGCGTGAGCTACGAATGGACGGAGCTTGCATATCAAGAGGTCACCAAGGAAACACGTCGCTGTATATATTTCCGGTATGTGTGTTGTTAGTATTCTCGTATTGTCTCGCCCGCCATGAGAGCTGGTCATTCCCCTCTGACGATCATACTGATCGTGCCCATGTGCCTCCTTTCGGCGATATTGGGCATATAGGGCTGTGGGACATGGACAACAAACATCCCCACGCAGATAGGGTTCCGTCGTGCCTGTGGGACCTGCGTAAGAATGCGATTTAATAGTGGAATTCGCCAAGGACTATCAGGATACGGGTAAGGGATGCGAGTGAGGCCGTGATCTGGGCCTCGCGCGTCAGCCCGCCCGCCGATATTGATGACCTCGTCGCTTTCATACTGGGCGTATCCCCCTCTTGATTGGCCACCAAAAGCGCGGCGCCGAGATGCGTCAGGCGCTGGGTAACCCCCGTATTCCAGCGGCATGTTCGGGGTCACGTTCTTCGGCCTCGTTTTAACCCCTGTAATTTGACATCGTGATCAGAAGATCCGGAATCCAGAAAACCGGGCAAAAGTGGAATAAGATCTTATGTCGGCATGTGTACTGACAATTTTCCTCGCGAGGGCCTGACAAAGGTGAGGTCTTGCTAACGGCTTAACGGGTATTGCTTTAAAGCCCGCAACTCATTGGGACATAATTTATCGGTAGGCCTTCAAGAGAATTTTGCATCATTTCAGTAATAAAGATAGTGCCTTTTTATCTCCACGTCAAACCTCTGTTTATCATTACAATGGCTGATAATGACAGAGAGGATTGTTATCTCCATAGTCGCCCTTGTCCAAAGAAAACCGTTTCTTTACGATGTCAAATCGCTCACCGGTTTCCTTGTGTTTAACGCTCCGGCTCAAGGACGGTATTCTGCCCGCTTTGATTGGTCGTTCGCCCATGTTAGCACCATCTCTGCTATTTCCACTGCCGGAATTCTAATAATAAGCCCATCCGGGTCTCTTGTCTCTCCATGGAACGAATTGCCCGTGTCTGTTGGCGCCTGGGCTATAGCCATCCTTTCTCTGAACATCGTACTGCCTTCTTCTGTCTTGGGGTGTCAAGAACCGGGAACCCGTTTGAAAGCCGATGTTCAACCGATTCCAACCGTTGATCGCCACAAACGGCAAAGGTGAGAGAGTATTAACCCGTTCCTTTCGGTGAACTGTTTCAGTTGAGCACCTTGTACACGTCATCGGGAACGTGAGTGTCGGCGATGCGCGTGACCGCTTCCGTCCATGCCAATGTGGCACGTTCGCGTTCGCTGAAATCGGAGTGCCGCGGTCGGCGACAGTCCGCCCAGTCCGCCCAGTCGTCCGCGAAGCCACGTCTCACCGGCGATCCCTGACGCGGGCGAACAAGTGCGTGCGCGGAGGCGTAAAACCGCGAGGCCACTGTATCCGCGCGCGCGGGCGGAGAGCGGCGGACCTGAAAGCCGAGTGCCGCCAACACCAGCAGAAAAAGCCCGTTTTGTTCGAAGCAGTATCCACCGCGGCGGTCGCGAATCAATTTTTTGAGCGAGGCAGGTTCCAGCAGGATGGGCCGGCTCAGCAGCACGTCGAGGTTCTCGAACGGATCGCGGGTGACGTGATGGGCAACGATGGCGTGAAGCGCAAGGCGAGCGTCGGCTTTCGCGGTCCGGCGTAACGGATGCGGGCGAAATAAGCGTCGAGATCGATTTCGGTTGGGGCATAGACATCGCAACCGTACAGCCCGCCTCCTTTTCGAAACAAAATCGTGCAGCGAGATCGCACTCTCCGTGGCTGCCGGAATTCTTCGTCACCTTCGTAAGCGCAAACGAGCAGTGTTTCCGATCCGCCAACAACTCAAACGCCCTTGCGTGCATCAATCTTTGCTAAAATAGTCATCATTATTCTTCCTGTGAAATATTACCGTTCAGCTCAATATTAGGCAAAGGCCGGTCAACAGACCGATCAACGGTAAATAGGAACAAACGTGAAAGACGTAAGAAATACTGGTTAAATCGGCCAACTCCCCAAACTGCTGAGCCGATGCCCGCCATGCCGAATGCCAGACCGAAAAACAGTCCCGCAATCATTCCGACTTTCCCGGCAGCAAATTGCATAAACCAGATAGCAGAAAACGCCGACGCTAAAATGACGCTGATTGGCACGGTGAGAACTGAAGTCCACATCAGATTCGCGTAAGGCAGGGCAATCGTGAACGGAGCACGCCAAGAATGGAAACCAGATCACGTATTTGCGCCCGAACCGATCACCCAACGGGCCCGCCGATCAATGTCCCCGCCGCGACTGCAAACAGAAACAAGAACAGATGAACCTGCGCGCTGGCCACTGAGACATGAAATGTGGATCAGATAAAACGTGTAATAGCTCCTCGTGAGGCTGGTCAAATAAAATATTTTGAAAAATCAGAGCGATTAAGATAAACAGAGACGTCACGACTTTCGTTGAACTCAACGGAAGCATTTTGAAGCGAGTGCTTTGTTGCGCCGACGATCCTGTGATGATGAGTTTGATACCATTGTCCGACTTTGTACAGGACCGCTGACTCCAACGATTGCCGCGAGTGAAAACCAAAGTATGTTTGCACGCCGTCCGTCCCGCACACAATCAATGCGGCGCATAACGGGCCGATCGAACTTCCTTGCATTTCCTCCGACTTGAAAAAGTGATTGGGCAAATCCGTGTCGGCCACCTGATGCCATGTAAGCGATGCGCGAAGATCTGGATGGAAGATCGACGAACCCAAACCAACCAGTCCGACTGAAAAGAGCAACTGTGGAAAACTAGAGGCGAACGCAAGGCAGATCAATCCAAACAACGTGAATGACATTCCTATCGCCAGTGAGAAGGGTTTCGGATTCCGATCTGTGTAAAACCCGACCACGGGCTGTAACAACGAAGCGGTCATTTGAAAAGTGAGTGTAATCAATCCGACTTGCGCGAAAGTCAAATCGAAACGATTCCTTGACGATGGGTAAATGGCCGGAATCAACGATTGAATCGTATCGTTCAACAAATGGGAAAAACCGATGGCAATCAGAATTGGGAACACCATTCTCTGAGCGGAGTGCCCTACGGTTGCGGAATTTAGCTACGCTTTCGAGCTGCATTTAATTTGTTGCCCTTATGTTTACAATGTCTGCGTAACGGAGAGGATCGTTATCTCCATTGCCGCCTGCCTAAGGAAAGCGCTTTTACGATGTCAAACCGCTCACCGGTTTTCTCACGAAGGTTGCCGTGCCTTGACCAGGAACCCGTACAAAATGCCATGGCCCTCTACCTCCCCGGCTTCCCAAGGGTTAAAGAATGTTGTTGTTTGTCTTCAGATTTGCCTCCCAAGCGTAGCACCATGCCGCCAACCGATTGAAAGGATGTTCATCTTGGGTGATGTGTATAGTTGTTCCAGTGTTAACCACATGCGGATACGTCGCCACCTGGCGGTCACTACCGCAACGACACTTCGCATTTGAGAACCTGCATCATTTTGTCTGGGATCATCCGTTACCTCTTTCTACTTCTGTTATCGTATCGCAACCATGATTTCCCTTACGCCCAACGCTCCCTGCCAAACAACGGCATCCTGTCCGCTGAAACCGGCTTTGTCGTTCTGCGGCGGCGTAGTTTTGCTACTTCCACTGCCGGAGTTCTATAATAAGCCCATCCGTGGTCTCTTTATCTCCACGGAACGAATTGCCCGTGTCTATGTAGCCCTGGGCCATAGCTATCCCTGTCACATCAGGATAATTCACTGCCGTGGCCATATTGTCCACCTCAAGGGCAATGCCTCTGCATCCTACCTGTCCGGGTTGTTGGATTTCGCTTTGGGCCTGTCCACGGAGATGATTCTCAAGTACCGTATCGCCAAGTTCAATATAAACAATCTCTTTCATGGGCGGTATTTTTCATTTCTACGACTCCTAATTCTAAAGCCAAGAACGTCTACATAGAAGTCAATGGTCTTTCCGCATTCCCCGGTACAATTTCCCACATGGTCAGGACCCTCTTGAACATCATACTAACTCCTTTTCTGCAACAGGAGACTTCCGTCACACACGTTTTGTGTCAGGATATCAATTGTTCGTGATCATCGCCTGACTTTCGATGACCTTTCACGTAATTTTGCATCGTAGAAAATTATTATGACGTTATCCACTTTCCACTTTCTTTCTCAGGAGGAATATGTGTTTTTCCTGAACGGCTGTTTCAAGAAGACTTCCCAAAAAAACCAACAAAGGTAATTTTCTTCAGGAAGGAGCGCCAACCATCCAACGGCAAAGTGCCTTCCTGGGCTGGCCCGATTCACCTTAGAACTTTTGGATGATACGGTTTTCATACCCTAAAATATCCGTAGACCCATTGTATGCTACCAATCGTCCTTGCAATGCAAACCGCAAATGCAGCGGGAACAGGTTCTTTGTGGAGGATTTATTGCAAGGGCATTGTCACCAATGGCGCAAATAAAAGGATGATTCTCCGCTCTAAGAAACTCATCGACGATAATACGTCCTAATTGTCCTGTATTCATCCCACTTTCTCTGCAGGGATATTATAAAATTACCTGACTTCCAAGTGCAATCACTAAGTAATGAAAAGCTAAAGACCCGAATTCTATGAACGATATGTTCCTCGTATCAATCCCGTTACTTCTCCAAGGTGAAAGATAATGTTTTTCTTTTTATAATGCGATCGATAGAAGCCAGATACCTCTTCTTTCGGACGGCTGCCCTCGTGTAATTGTGTCTTGAGCGCGTGATAAGGATTTCCATCTATAAGATGTATCTTGATATTCAGGGTGTTTACGGAACAACCTTGCTAATCGCAATGCAGACGTATCCTCCGCAGTCCGCCTCTATGACAACGATATCTTTTTGGCTTCCATCGATTGATACTTTCAGATAAATCAAAACGATTCTGGCAGATTCGGCCTATTATCAGCCTCTTAATCTTCCATACCTGTTACACAATATCACCAGGAAGCAAGAATTAAGACCTTATCATCGTCAACATCATCCTTGAATTTATTTATTGCTTTCAGCGCATGTGGTTTATTTACTGGCATGATAACAACTTCTCCCTCTTTCAGGCGAAGGGACTTCCTGATATAATCAATTTCCACTTCACCCTCAAGAAGATAAACTAAGGCATCGAATGGCGCTGTATGTTCACTCAGCCCTTGCCCTTCATCAAAGGCAAACACCGCTATAGTTCCTGTCTTTATTCATGATCTCGGCTCACCACTGAGCAATCCCGGTAATTTACCAAATCAATTAATCGTGCAGGTTGAGATCCAAGTGTTGTGATATGAGCATGTTTCTTATTCTGATCCATCCGTCTGTTTCCTTATGAATCCGTTAATCATAGTAACTGCAAAATACGCTAAACCGTGCTTTGAGAAAACAAAGGAAGTCCCTTTATTCATTCAATCAAATTTATCAAATTTGTTCAAACTGTTCCTTGGAGCGCATGTCATTAACTGAGGACAGACCCAATCATCAGGTGTAAATCCTGAAAGCTGCGTGCGGGATTAATTCCATGGTCAGGTCACCAAATTTCGGGTCGTAGATATATCCACAAATTATACATTTGTATCTTCCATTGTTTTACATCCTCCTTATGTTTCCTGCGTAAAGTAATCAAACGACGATTGTATATTATTGATTCGAGTTAAAAATTTTGCATCGTCAAGCGCCCTTAGTTGCAACTTAATAAGCACGATGCTGAATTGCCGCACGGCGGGTCACCGCCAGATCGTAGGCGCGTGCAATATCGGTATTGCGCAGCAAACCTACTAAACGACGCGAATTGTCACGGGCAACGACTGGCAATTGACTCACGTTTCTCAACCCTGATACGCCGCAACGCCGCCCGAATCGTCCCATCGGGATACGCCAAAAGCAACTCGCGTGTACAAACTTCACCAACGGTGTGCATCCCGGTATCACTACTGTCACCCTGTATGCGATCAATATCTTGCACGGTGATAATACCAGTCAATCTACCATCGTCATTGAGCACTGGTAAGCCGTGATACCGTTTCTGCATATATAAATCGATTGCCACTGTCAACGAACCAGATTCTCGCAAAGTGTCGATCTCCGTTTCCATGACCTTGTCAACCGTAATTGTTTCCAGCACGCCAACATCACGTCCCTGTTGCAGACGTATACCCTTGCGCGCCAGTCCAAGGTATACACTGAATCGTGTTGTAAATGCCATGAGAGGAACAGGTTGACGTTTACCGCAGCTATCAGCGGCAGAATGATCCGATAGTCATGAGTCATTTCAAATAGCAGCATGAACGAGGTAATCGGTGCATGGCGGGTGCTCGTAAGGACGGCTGCCATCCTGACCATCGCAAAGGCAGGTGGTGAAATGTTGAGAGAAGAGGAAAACCTGTTTAGCAACGAGTCCATAAGCACCCCCAAGTGAAGCACCGGAAAAAGGGCAGGCGCAAACACACCGCCGTGGAAACCGCCACTGATGCAAATCGGCGTTAGCACCAGCCTCGGATAATGCCAGTGAAAGCAGGAGAGTCACTGGAAAGCGGTTTGCCGTCTAAGATATTTCCAATTGTAGCATAACCTGTGCCAAGCACCTGCGGTAGATAAATTCCAACGAGGCTGACGGCGAGACCGGCAGCAACTGGTTTAAACCAGCGGGGCATCTACCCATGTATCAAAGATATCCCGCGTGAAATGATGCAGGCGAATATAGAACGCAATGCAGCCCTCCGGAGAGCACACCTAACCCAAAATAGAGCGGCAGTTCCCATACTGAGTTAAATGTATATGGCAGGGATGCCAGGAACGCAGGATGTACCAATACGGCCTGAGTAAACACAGACGCGGCCACGGCTGCCAATGCAACGATGCCAAAGGCGTTTACGCGCAGGTCTCCTATAATAATCTCCAACGCGAAAAATATGCCGGTAATAGGCGCATTGAAGGCAGCGGCAATTCCACCCGCAACACCCGATGCAACGAGTGCACGAATTTGCTCATCAGAAAGGCGCAAGAGTTGCCCAAACATCGATCCTAAATATGCGCCAATTTGCAACGAGGGGTCTGCAGGACCAACTGAAGCGCCGGAACCGATGGATAATGCAGAAGCAACTGTTTTGACCGGTATTTTTCTATAAGGCAGCCGTCCATTCCCTAACGCTACGGACTCCATTATACCTGCTATGCCCTGATATCGTTCTTTACCGATGAAGAAGTGAGAAATCAATCCGACAACGAGACCACCGATGACAGGCACAAGGTATATCATCCAATTTCCTATAAGACCCAAGATCGAACCCATCCTGTCGAATTCGGCCCAATGTACCAGATCATTAATCACTTGAAGGATAATTTTCTTGTGATGCAAAAAACCCAGAGGCGTATCTATCCCCTCGAATGCGTATTGAAATATCACGTTATACAGTTGCTTGAAGAGCCATACTCCTATACCGCTCGTGAGACCAATGAGTATCGCTAATACAGCAAGAACAACTGATTCGGAGAATTGCTGGCGATTGAGCCAGAGTACGATCTTACCGAGAGAAAATAGTTTCAAAGACAACCTTTTTTTTATCCAGATATATTCCAACATCATAGTAAACGCCCAAGCGCGCTTCTCCGTATGGCAGTGTACTAAAACTGGTGACGAGAAGCTCTATTTCTTCACAAAATCGATCAACGTGATCCGGTTTAATCCCTTCTTTAATCAATACAGGAATGCTCAGATATTTCATTCCCAATATTTAGCAAATTATTGAGTGTGGGACGCTGGGAAATAATCTTGCTTTATATGATTCACCGCAATACCCATTTTTTTTAAGATGCCACCTAAGCTCTCCACCATCGGCTCGGGACCAGAAACATAAAAGACTAGTGTTTGCATATCCGGCACCAATTTTTTAAATGTGTTTTCGTCTATGCGCTCGGGAGCGATGACATAATGCATGATAAGGTTCGAATTATTTTTTGCGAATTTTTCCAACTCCTCTTTATATGGGATGTTGTGGTCATGGTTAGCATACAATAACGTTGCGTGTTGTTTTATCTCTGCGCGATCCGTTTCTTTAAGTATGGAGTGGAATGGCGTGATGCCGATACCGCCCGCGATGAAGACATAGTGGAGAAACTGTCCGGCTTTCCAGGTGAGAGGTTCTGTGGAACTGAAGATAAACGACTCGATGTCCGGAGCTCTCCGTTTTCTACGAATAAGGTTTAGTTTCATATGTATTTCATTGTACCACTTCAGCGGTCTTTGTGTAAACGTAGTTTGTGGCTACGGCTTCAAAAATTCCATCTATCAAAACGGATTCTTTCCGATGAACCCGATGCCTTCAATTAGTATCAGACTTTGGATAGTTCGCTTAATCTCTTGCAATTCTCGGACTTAATAAGGGCTTCGCCGCGTAAGGGAAATGCGCGACAAAGACTTTTGACTCGCCTATATTTTCTTGCCAGCCAAAAGAAATCCTTTGATCCGGCGTACTTTTCATACGTGACTTTGCCGATGAAGCAGACCACCTTCGGCATCTCGGATTTTATAATACGAGAAATCTTTTACGGCTGGCAACTCCTCGTGCTTCTTAATCCCTGTTATATCTCGCGTCGGTCTATCAATAATGTTCACGAATCCAAGCTCATATACCGTATTAAATTTTTCTTTGTAGACACGCTCCAGTGTCTTGTCGTCGCGCAATTCGTCTCTTTTCTCCTTAATGAGACCGGCTTCCGAGAGAGGAGTGCCACCCAAAAGAGCTTATTGTTGGAAAACGGCACGCGACGATTGAACGATCCGGGATGAGGATTAATACCCACGAAAAGTATTCCCGGTTTCTTGTATCTATAGCGAATCATGTTTTAGGTCCGGGATATATGAGTTGCCCTTTCTTTACTTTCAAAAAGGCGTCAGGCGGTGCTTTGTGGCGGAGGTGCGACTCATGATGTCCTTCACTGCCCACCCTCTTTTCGTGAGCGCGTCGGCAATGAGCGAGCGGTGGCATCGCCACGGCACGGCTTCGGCGCACATGATAGTTGTTTCTCTCAAACTAGCGATCTTTATAAGGGCTTCCAAACCTTCTGAGAATTCAGGCGTTGCCATGTAATCGGCGAATCCTCTAAATGAGGCGTTGCGCCAACCGAGATTTAACGAATCTTTCGTTGTGTGGCGTAGCCCTCCGAGTTTTTGTACATGCTTATACCGTATGTGCGCCCGTTGTAATGATTCTTTGAGCGTCTCTGAATTGAACTGAGGGTTATGGCGCGACTTTGGTATTGACCTTACGTCAACAATCTCTTTAATACCATGCGCTTGTAACAGCTCCACAAATTCACCGATAGGATGAGTAGAGTGGCCGATGGTAAAGATTACAGGTTTCTTCATAGTGTATTTATGTATCTTTATTTTCCATAAAGTTACTTTAGCAATTCTTCCATAAGGACGCCTAACGACTTGGCGATTTTAAGTTTTGTTACAGGTTCGGTTGAAAGTTGTTTGCCGGTATCCGGCATGACAATGTCAGGTGCAAGCTCTAAAAACGGAACGGCCACAAACGAATAGGTGTAAAATGACGGATCTGGCAGGCGAAGGTCAGGCCCATTAATTACTGATGTTCCGTACAGAATGAGGTCGAGGTCGATAGTTCGTGGTGCGAATTTATCGACAGAACGCACGCGGCCAAGGCGTTCTTCAACTTTTCGCAGGATATCAAATTTTATTTCGTGCGGTTGATGACCGGTTTTAATTCTGATTATTTTTCTTTTATCATTAATTAAATAAACAGGATTTGATCCTGGCCAGTTTCTGCAAGAAATGTAGTTAGCCCCATACTCTTATCAACCTCATTTACGAGTTCGTCCCGGGATATATTTAACAGGCCCATAGAATTGGTGCAGACATAAAACTTTGCGTCCAATGATTTGGCTTGCGTTAGAAGTTCTGATATATTTTGTATGTGGCCTTTTTTCATATGCTCTTCTAACAGTTTCCTGTGAGTTTGGCCCTCTTCATTCAGTTGGAACACAGCCTTTCCTTTCACCAGATATTGAAATGCCCAATAAGTAAAAAAACACCTTGTCTCTCTGCCTAATGCCAGGGCTACAAGGACAATGGAAAAACCGTGATAAACGCGATCGTACGAGCCACTATGAAATATGATCGACAAACCTTTCTTATCTGTTTCCATGGTTTATTTCATTTGCCTCTTATGGTTTCTGCCCAATCTAGTAAAGGTACGCCTTCCTTTCTTGCGGCAGCAAGTTTTTCGCTTAAATTATCAATTTCCTTTTTACTCAATCTTTCGGAAAGTATGGACAAACCGTCACAATTTGAGACATGGATTAAGAGCGTCCTTGCTGCCGTGGCAGCCTGCTTTGCCTCTCCATCTGTTAGACTATCCTTCTTTAATAGATCGGCACAAGAACGAGCGGTTGCTATTACACCATCATGCTCCTTGAGTAACTGGTCTACATACTCACCTAATAATACCCGCAGTGCAGGATAAAGAGTTTCTTCCTCATATCGAAAATGTGGACCGACAACCACGTTTATTTTGCCAAGTATTTTTCTTGCCGTAGCAATGTCCTTTGATTGCAAGGCCTCCATTAATTCAAGTAATCCGTCTCTTACCTTTCTGTGGTCTTCTCTGAATTCCGCAATGGGATCTAACTTTACCATCTTGTTCACCCTCCTTTTTTAAATTCATTTTAAATTCATTATCTAATTGATTATCAATAAATGTAACTTTCTCATCCAGCACACAACCTTTCTGCAATGATTGACAGGGTTTTCTCAACCTAACACATTCATTATTTATCTGATACGGACAGGTCCAACTCATTTGTTTTTTAATAACTCCAAAAGCACTTGTGCATTATTTATTTCTTCATTTCTGGCAGCATATAATAGAGTAACTTTTTTGTTTTTCCCTAAATCTATCAATTGTTTCAGAAGTTCGTTTTTATCTTTCAACTCTTTCATATAACGACTTTTAAACTCCTGCCAGTGTTCCTCTTTATGAGCAAACCATTTACGAAGCGTATCACTGGGGCCGATCTCTTTCATCCAATGGTCAATTTTAGCCTCTTCTTTTTTGAGACCCCGCGGCCATAGACGATCAATCAACACCCTTATTCCATCACCTTCATCCGGTTTTTCATAAACCCGTTTTATTTCAAACATGGCAAATTTAAACCTTCATTTCGAAAAATAATCATATTTGTAAAATTGTTTACGTCCTTGAATCAATAAAATCGTTATTCAATCTATCAATATCTTCTTGCCTTAATTTCCAACCAAGCGCACCCAGGTTTTTTTCAAGATGTTCAACTTTTGTTGATTTCGAAACGGCAACAATCCCTTTTTTAGAAATTAACCAATGTATCGCAATTTGGGCCTGTGTCTTATGATATTTATCAGCTAATTCATCTAAGATTTTGAAACCGGGTTTTGCAAGCTTACCCCTTGCAAGTGGCCTCCACGCGATAATGAGGATATTGTTTTCCTGACAATAAGGAATTATTTTTGATTCCATATTCTCCGTAACTCTGCCTTTGTCTCTTACGAGCAGGTTGTATTCAATTTGATTAGCAACTATTTTGTTTTTGGTATATTTCTGGGCTTCTTTTATTTGTTCAACCGAAAAATTACTTACCCCCATACATCTGATCAGTTTCTGCTCAGCCAAAAAATCCATTGCCTTCATGGTTTCCTGTACTGGGATGTCAGGATTAGGCGCATGAATCAGATATAAATCAATATAATCCGTATTTAATCTTTGCAGACTCCCTTTTGCAGAAGCAAGGAGATCATCGTAGCCTAAATGCTCCGGTGAAACCTTCGAAGTGATAAACAGGCTTTTTCTATCAAAACCACCGATTGCCCTTCCAACCAGCTCTTCCGTATGACC
>JABTVC010000003.1 GCA_015075005.1 Planctomycetia bacterium | reverse complement strand
ATATTTTTAAATAGCAATTCACTTACATTCCAAAATATGCCAGAGCCGCTATCAGAACAAATTATAAAAGGAATAGAGCAAGTAAACATGCTTTATTACAGGCTTGTCTTAGTTGTCGCCCCATCTGAAAAGGGTAAAACATCAGCTTTACAGGATGTTGCAAACCGGCTGGGGTTGCCTTTATTAAATGTTAATGTAGAGATATCCCGGCTTCTGCTCGATCTTACCACAAGGCAACGGGCAATTCATGTGGCAACAATTCTAAGAGATATTATCGAAAACCATAATGAAAAAACTATATTACTCGACAACATAGAACTACTCTTTGACGTATCACTTAAACAATATCCCCTTCGGCTGTTTCAGGGAATTTCCCGCAATAGAACAATCGTTGCATCATGGAATGGCAAAATTGAAATCGGATATCTTACTTATGCCGAACCAAACCACCCTGAGTACAGACGATATCCTGTTAAGGACTTTCTCGTAGTAAGTCCGGAAGAAGATTACTTACATATTCCAAATAAAATATGAGGAAAATAGAGGCATGAAATACCGTGACCTGATACATTTCGAGCCGATCGAAACGACTATCCAGCTTCGTGATGCAGACAAAATGGAAGAAGCTAAAAAACTCGTTTCTACCTATGTTATCTCTCAAGAAATGGCTGAGAAGCTTGAAAGTATTGTTTTCCCGCAGCTTCAGTTTGAACAGCCTATGGACAACAAGGGCATTCTTGTCGTGGGAAATTATGGCACAGGAAAATCACATGTAATGTCGGTTATTTCTGCAATTGCTGAACATGCGCATCTGATCTCTTTTCTTAAAAATTCACAGGTAAGTAATGCTGCTTCCGCTATTGCTGGTAAATTTAAAGTATTACGCGTGGAACTTGGTTCTACAACCATGGATTTCCGGGAAATTATATGCTCACATCTGGAAGAAACCCTTTCTGCATGGGGAGTTGATTATAGATTTCCACCACAGGATAAAATATCAAATCACAAAGACGCCTTCGAAGAAATGATGTCTGCATTTCACCAGAAGCATCCAGACCACGGTCTTCTTATGGTAGTGGATGAGTTTCTTGACTATCTGCGTTCACGGCGGGATCACGATCTTGTCCTTGATCTGAACTTTTTACGAGAGATTGGGGAGGTATGCAAGCATTTAAAATTTCGTTTTATTGCCGGCATACAGGAGTCCATATTTGACAATCCACGCTTTTCTTTTGTGTCTGACAGCGTTCGGCGCGTTAAAGATCGCTTTGAACAAATTCTCATTGCACGCCAGGATATTAAATATGTTGTTTCAGAACGTTTACTGAGAAAAACAGCGGAACATCTGGCAAATATCCGTGAGTACCTTATCCCTTTTGCAAAATTCTATACCAATATGAACGAACGCATGGATGATTTTGTTCGCTTGTTTCCCATTCATCCTGACTATATCGATACTTTTGAGCGAATAAAGGCTGTAGAAAAGCGTGAGGTTTTGAAAACGCTCTCTTTACTCATGAGGCAACTTCTCGATACAGATGTTCCGGAAGATAAACCTGGACTACTATCTTACGATAGCTACTGGAATATTTTGAAGGAGAATGCATCATTCCGTTCGATACCTGAAGTTCGCGAAGTCCTGGAATGTAGCGCCAAGCTGGAAAATTTAGTAAGAACGGGCTATCTCCGCGGTAAAAATAAAGAGTTTGCATGTAGAATCATTAATGGGCTCAGTGTTTACCGGCTGGCAGTCGGTGACATTGAATCATCGGTTGGTCTTGACGCTGAAGGACTGAGAGATACCCTTTGCCTTTTCGACCCTGTTGTAGTTGAATTAGGCGGTGATCCTGCGGACGATTTACGCGGTGAAGTAGAAACCACATTAAGGTTAATCATCAAAACGGTTAATGGTCAATTTGTCTCTGCTACTGAACGAGATAATATGGGCCGACCCTGCGGACAGTTTTATTTGGATGTTCATAAAATTATTGACTACGATACTCAAATTGATAAACGTGCAGATAGCCTTGATCTTCAGACACTTGACCGTTACTACTATGAAGCGCTCAAAAGGGTAATGGAATGCACAGATATTACGTATGTAACTGGATACCGCATTTGGCAGTACGAGCTAGAATGGCGTGAACACAAAGTAACCCGGCAGGGGTACCTTTTCTTTGGGGCATCAAATGAGAGATCTACCGCCGTGCCACAACGGGACTTTTACCTTTACTTCCTTCAGCCTAATGACCCACCAAAATTCAGAGATGAAAAAAAGGCAGACGAAGTGTTCTTTAAGCTCACCGGCATAGATGATGCCTTTCGTGAAAACCTCCGGAATTATGCGGCAAGCCTTGATCTGGCTTCTACTTCTTCAGGGCAGGCAAGATCGATCTATGAATCAAAGGCTAAAATATTTTTGGATGCTTTAATAAAATGGCTTCAGGAACATGCTACAACGGC
Source organism: Planctomycetia bacterium (assembly GCA_015075005.1). Classification (GTDB taxonomy): domain Bacteria; phylum Planctomycetota; class Brocadiia; order Brocadiales; family Brocadiaceae; genus Brocadia. The sequence continues at coordinate 384,722 of JABTVC010000003.1, read as the reverse complement.
CTTTGAAATAACCTATCAGGGAAGAACAAAACAACTGCTCGAATGGATGAAGGGTGTTTCACCAGGAAAAAAACCGAACGAAGGAAATAATTACAGGGACCTTATTAATGCAGTCACAGGAATTTGCCTGGAAAAACATTTTCAAGATCAAGCGCCAGAATACCCCTTTTTTTCTATTCTGATTACCCGCGATAATCGTGTTCAGGCAGCAGAGGATGCACTGAAATGGATTTCCGGAGGTGCAAAAACAAGGCAGGCTACCTATGTGCTCGATGCGCTGGAACTTCTCGACGGTGAAAAACTGAATCCTTATAAGTCCAAATATGCAAATTACATTCGGGAATCCCTGAACCAGAGAGGGCAAGGTCAGGTGCTCAATAGAAGCGAGTTGGTTAAAAAGGTAAACGATATTGAATACATGTCGCCGGATAAATTTCGCCTTGAACCGGAGTGGATTACTGTTTTATTAACTGCCCTTGTCTATTCCGGGGATGTTGTTCTTTCTATACCGGGACGGAAGTTTGATGCAAACAACCTGTCTCAAATAATTGAAACACCGTTAGCGGACATCATCAATTTTAAACATATTGAAAAACCAAAAGAATGGAATATTCCTGCTCTTAAGGCATTGTTTGAACTCCTCGGACTAGCCCCTGGTATGGCACAAATGGTTACGCAGGGTAAGGAGGAACCCGTTCAGGAACTTCAGCGCCTTGCTACAGCAACAATTGAGAATCTCGTTATTGTTTTACAAAACCTCCATGGGGGTATGGTCTTCTGGGGTAAACCCTTATTGACTGAACCGCAAAAAGAGTCCTATACCTCTCATCTGCGTTCAACAAAAACATTTCTGGAGTCTATTCAGGTATATAATTCCCCAGGGAAAATGAAGAACTTCCGTTATGATATGGGCGAAATAAAGGCACAGCAGGTCGGACTTCAGACACTACAGGAGTTGAAAAAATTACAAGAGCTGGTTGCAGAACTCGGTACAACAAGTTCGTACCTTTCATCCGCTGAGGCAGTATTGCCTGATGGACATTCAATAGTTACTCAGATGAAATCCGGCAGGGAATCTGTTTTTTCCAATATAGTAAACCACTACAAGCAAAATCCTGTACAGGTCAGGCAACAGACAATGCAGGAATTTTTAGAACTTAAAAAGCATTACAAGACAGAATATATGATGCTCCATACGAAAGCCCGTCTGGGTGTTAACGAGGATAAACGCAAAGCAGAATTAATACAGGATAAAAAACTGGAAAAGCTCCAGAAAATTTCAACCATTCATCTGATGCCCCGTCAGCAGCTTATAAACCTGCAAAACAGCCTTGCAGGTTTAAAAACATGCTTTGCCCTTACTGAACAAGATATCGAACACTCGCCTGTATGCCCTCATTGTAACTTTCGACCCTCTATAGAACTGATTTCAGGCGACGTAAGATTACGTCTTTCAGGCATTGAAGATGAACTTGATAATCTTTTCAACAACTGGACGCAGTCCCTGCTCACAAATCTGGATGATCCAATGATACGGGAAAACTTACCACTGATAAAACCAGAGCAACGAAAACTGGTTGATAGTTTTCTGAAAAGTAAGCAACTACCCGATAAGATTACCAATGAACTCATCGAAACAATCCAGGAAGTCCTTTCGGGTCTTACAAAAGTAATTGTAAAAACAGAAGACTTGCGCGACAAACTTCTTGCGGGCGGTTCCCCAGTTACTGTCGATGAGCTAAAAAGACGTTTTGATGAATACATAACGAGTCTTACCCGGGGAAAAGAAGCAAACAAGGTCAGGATTATCATAGAATAACGGAAGATATAGTTATAAAATGGATTTATTGTATAGAAATTCTCATTTTACTTATGCAGGTATTTGTGGTGGCACGGACAAACTCTGCTTGTCCGTGCAGAAGATGAGCGGATTATTAAATCTCATATACTTCTTGTTCCTTAGATAAGATTGGAGGTAAAACAATATGGCAACATTAACAATCGAGTATCCAGATGAAATTTTGGTGTCGTTAAAAGAGACACAAGGCGATTTTTCTGAAGAGCTGAAAATAGCAGCAGCAGTAAAGCTCTACGAGATGGGCAAGTTATCGTCTGGAAAGGCGGCCAGGCTTGCAGGTATGGATAAGATTTCTTTTTTGAAAATACTCGGTAAATATCAGGTATCCATATCGACATTAGAAGAATTTAAAGAGGATATGAAAGTTGACATCGGTTAAAAATATTGTCGTTGCAAACACGTCACCAATCATCTATTTGTCTGCTATCAATAAAACAGATTTGTTAAAAAAGCTTTTCGACGAAATCTTTATACCCGGTGCAGTAAAACAAGAAATAATATCAGGAGGCAAAGACACCTTCGGTTTTCGAGAAATAGAGAATGAACAATGGATAAAAACGAAGAATATCGAAAATGAATTGGCAAAAAAGTGTCTTCTAACGGATATCGACGATGGTGAAGCAGAGGTAATAGTTCTTGCAGAAGAATTAAAAGCCAACATCATCGTTATGGATGACAGATTAGGAGAAAGGTTGCTCGGCTCAGAGGTTTTCATGTTATCAACGCATAAGATTATTGATAGCCGCTAAAGAAAAGGAATAATAGCTGAAGTAAAGCCGCTGGTTGAAAGGCTTAAAGAAGTCGGTTTCTGGATAAGTGAGGATGTTTATAAAGACATTTTGGCGCGATCAAGTGAAGCAACATAAAGGTTAATTTAGGATACGTTAGATTGACAAAACCTTTTCCCGAAGATAAAAACGTAAAACAAATAGGCCCGGTTGAATGCCTTGGCCTTACCTTCCCAAACGATGAGGAACGGCGGAAGTATTTTACGGAAAAACTCCATGAGCATTTGCAAAACCCTGAGTTTAGAAAGATCGAGGGATTCCCCATTGGCGCCGATGAAGATATTCTCATACTCTCTGACCCGCCGTATTATACCGCCTGTCCAAATCCTTTCGTGCCTGACTTTGTCAGGCATTATATCAAACCTTACAACCCTGAAACCGATAATTACCGCCGTGAGCCATTTGCCACTGATGTAAGCGAGGGAAAGAACGACCCTATTTACAATGCCCATTCATATCACACAAAGTGCTTAAAGCCATCATGCGTTATATCCTGCATTACACGGAACCCGGGATATTATATTTGATGGATTTTTGTGGTACGGGCATGACCGGAGTGGCGGCAATACTTTGTGGTAATAGGCAAGAGATTGAGTCGTTGTTTACTATCAACCTATCACAAGATAATAGGCGATGCAAAGAGACAATCTCGATAGGAAAAGAAACGCTATTCTGATAGACTTAAGTCCATCAGCGACTTTCATCTCGCCTAACCTAACAAGAAACACGATCTAGCTAAATTTAAGCAGACAATGAGGGAACTTCTTCTCAAAGCAGAAAGGGAGTTGGGATGGATGTACGAAACCTCACACAAAAGTGGCAATAAAGGCAGGATCGACTATGTGGTTCACAGTGATGTTTACAGTTGTCCGGAGTGTTTGGAAGAGATACTGTATTGGGGCGCTGCGATCGATGCTAAAACAAGAATGAAAAGGCCTGGTGGTATAGTGTGTTCTTCCTGCAAAAAAAATCTAAGTAAGTCGGAATTGAAAAGGGTTTGGGAAAGCTACTATGATAAGACCGCCGAGAAAGTCAGACAAAGACAGAAGCGGCTTCCTGTTCAAATTGTTTACAAGTATGCTGGTAAGTCTTTTGAAAAAGAGCCTGATGCCGATGATCTTAAGCTTCTCGAACGCATTGAGCAGATCGAAATCCCTTACTGGTATCCCACAAATCGCATTCCAGAGGGAGACAAGACCACAGAATACAGCAACTTTTCTCTAGAACAAACGCATCAACTTTTCAGTAAGCGTGCACTTTTTGCATTATCGTTTTTGGTATCCGAGGCGAGGAAATCTAGAGCAGACTCTGCCATGCTGTTTTGCATTCAGAGCGTTATGATGAGTTTCACACCACAGAATCGCTTCTTCGAGGCGTCTTACTCCCAGGTGAACAGATACCTGAAAGGTACAGTTTACATATCACCCTTAATCGCGGAAGTCAGCCCTTGGTATGCATTATCAGGTAAGCTGAAACGGTTCACACAGGTTGCCCCATGCCTGGGGACAAATCTAGCATCGACTTCATCTGTCACACAGTCCCTTATTCCCAGCAATTCGATAGACTATATTTTCACTGATCCTCCTTTTGGAAGCAATTTGATGTATTCTGAACTTAATCTGGTTTGGGAGTCCTGGCTAAGAGTCCTTACAAACAACAGACCAGAAGCAATTGAAAACCGGACTCAAGGTAAAATGCTTCATGACTACCAAGCTTTGATGAGTACAGCATTCAAAGAGTACAATCGAGTTCTTAAGCCGGGGCGGTGGATGACTGTTGAGTTTCACAATTCCCGAAACAGCGTCTGGATAGCAATTCAAGAGGCAATCCAACAAGCCGGTCTTGTCATCGCCGACGTGAGAACCATCGACAAGCAACAAAATACTATGAATCAGATGACTGCTGCTGGTGCTGTCAAGCAAGACCTTATCATCTCTGCATATAAACCAAATGGAGGCCTTGAAGAGCGATTCAAATTAAAGGCTGGCACAGAGGAAGGTGTCTGGGATTTTGTAAGGACTCATCTCAGGCAGCTCCCTGTCTTTGTTCAATCAAAAGACGGTAGGGCAGAGGTAATCGCTGAACGCATGAACTACCTGCTCTTTGACCGCATGGTTGCCTTCCACGTCCAGCGGGGGATTACTGTCCCCATTTCTGCGGCTGAGTTTTACGCCGGTTTAGAACAACGTTTCCCATCTCGTGACGGCATGTACTTCCTATCGGAGCAAGCGGCTGAGTACGACAAGAAGCGTATGACAGTAAAAGAATTCCGCCAGCTTCAACTCTTCGTCACCGACGAGGCATCGGCTATCCAGTGGCTTAAACAGCAACTCACCAGAAAGCCACAAACCTTCCAGGAAATTCACCCCCAATTTATGAAAGAAATTGGAGGCTGGCAAAAATATGAAAAACCTCTGGAACTTTTAGAGATGTTAGAGCAAAATTTCTTACGTTATGATGGAAAAGATGATGTGCCGAGTCAGATACATAGTTATCTTTCTACCAATTTTAAGGAACTGCGAAATCTACCAAAGGATAACCCATCACTGCGTGACAAAGCCAAAGATCGTTGGTACGTTCCTGATCCCAATAAGGCACAAGACCTTGAAAAACTGCGCGAAAGGGCATTACTCAAAGACTTTGAGGAATACAAGTCATTTACAGGTAGAAAGCTCAAATCCTTCCGTATCGAAGCCGTACGGGCAGGATTTAAAAGGGTATGGCAGGAACGTGATTACCAAATCATTATCTCCGTGGCAAAAAAGATTCCAGAAAATGTACTCCAAGAAGACCAAAAATTACTCATGTGGTACGACCAGGCGATAACAAGGATGGGAGTAGATTTATGAAAGACTTTATTGAATTTAATAAAAGCAATTTGGAGATAGGTTTATTAACAAGAAATTCAAGAAAAGGACCCGAGCAAGCTTTGGTTAGAAATTTTGTGAATTCTATAACGAATTCTTTTAAAAACAAAGATACGAAGTTAGCTGTTTTTTGTGAACCTCAATTAGATACAGGTTTCCCTGATATTGTCTTTGTTGAATACCTACATCACATATTTGACAAATGGAATGATGCCAGATCTTCACTTTTACCTATTGACGTAAAGGTACTACACTATTTACATCTTGTTAATGGATCAGATTCATCTTCAATGGAAAGCAAACTGGGAATAGACAGTGATATTTTACTTAAGTCCTTGGAACGATTGTTAGATAGTAAGTTGATACACAGAAAATCAAAACAGTGGAAACCATTTAGCCTTAGAAAAAATTTTGCTGTTAAAGAAATAGTTGCAATTGAAGCTAAAATTAGTAACCTGAAATCTGCTTTCGAACAGGCTCAAATAAATAAATGGTATGCATCAGAATCGTATGTATTATTGCCAATCGTTATGCCTAATAAAAATACTATAAATACATCACAAAAACTTGGAGTTGGGATATATACAAGCAATTTAAATGGTATAAATAAACTAAGCCATTCTATGCGGGGAATGCTTCCATCTTGTTATGCTTCATGGCTTTTCAATGAGTGGATAGGCCGTTATTTACATTTATAAACTCTTTAATTGATTAACCATGAAATTGCCAAATTTGGATAATATAAAAGAAAGGTTTCCCAGTTTGAAAGATATAGAAATTATTATTCAAGGTGGTCAAAAGGTTGTTTATAAAGGAATACACAAAGAGTATGGAGTTGTTGCACTAAAAATCATACTCGATCCATCTGCGGATGAAAGAACGAAAAGGGAAATAGATTCCTTGACCAAATATAACTTTCCCAACGTTCCAAAGCTATACGAATGGGGACCTTTTTTATGTGAAAACGCACAAACTACATATCTTTTAGAACAATATATATCAGGCTCAACTCTTCGTAGTATTCTGAATGAACAAAAAAAACTATCGCTTAATGTGTGTCTTAAACTTTTAAGAAGTTTATTAGAAACTGCTGTTGAATTAGAGAAGCAGCAAATTGTTCACAGGGATATAAAACCAGAAAACATCATTATTGGGAATGACGGGTTTTTTTGGCTTTTAGATTTTGGTATTGCGAGACACTTGTCAAAGACGTCTATTACCGCTACCAATATTCATTTTGGACCGCATACCGCAGGTTATGCTGCACCAGAGCAATTTCGAAACATTAAAAAAGAAATAGACATAAGAACAGACCTTTTTTCTATTGGAGTTTTAATATACGAGGCGCTTACAGGCCAGCATCCCTTTGTATTTGGTGCCCGTGATCATTTGGATATTCTCAGACGTACGGAAACACTATCGCCCGATATTTTATTAATTCCTGGAGATTCTCAAAGGCTATTGAGTGGTTTCATAAACATTCTCATGGATAAATATCCGTCAAGACGACCAAGAACTGCGAAGATTGCCTTGGATTGGTATACAGCCCTTTTGCCTTCCATAAAAACAAAAAACTCACAGGAGGAAATTTAATGGACTTATATCTTCAATTTGGACACGGTATGATGGAACATTGTAAAAAACTCATCCAAAGTTGGAAAGAAGGTACTGTTATATTAAGTCCTCGTGACCTAGCTTCGGATCAAATTAAAAACCTTTCGGCGGAGATAGTTAAATTAAATGGTAGGATGCTTCTTGACCCTCAACTTTATGACCCAAGAGCTAATCATCATCGACTGATTGATCATAAATATTGGCCAACTGATTTTTAATACGGGTATGCTCCTTGGTGGTGTTGCACTTAATAACTTGCTAGTTGAATTAAAGTTACTTAATGATTCGGCACAGACAGAAAAATATATTATACCGGGTATCTATTGTGAGCGAGTAGATGACGATTGGATTGCAATTCAGAATGCAATTATTGCTGAAGCTGATTCAGTCTTTACAGACAAAGAAACATTAGCGACTATTTGTCTTTCTGGAGAAACGCTTAGGTTTGAAGAACAGGCAGAAATTGTTTTAAATTGTTCTGAGTCATGGGATGTAGAGGGATATTATGTTGTACCTGAACATCCAAATGGACAATATCTTGTGGATGATCCAATGTGGCTGACAAACCTTTTGATGCTATGTTCAGGATTACGGTTACAAGGTAAAGAAGTAGTTGTAGGTTATTGTAATCACCAAATGCTCAGTTTAGCTTCCGCCAATGTTAATGCGATTGCTTCTGGAACTTGGCTGAATGTGAGGTCATTTCCACCAGAGAAATTTCAACTTACAGAAGAGGACAGTACCAGTAGAAGGGTAAAATGGTATTATTGCCCACAAACTTTATCGGAATATAAATTGCCATTTTTAGATATGGGATTCCGCGCTGGAATACTAGGCAAATTAAAACCTGATGAATCTCTAGGTTCAACATATGCAGATATTTTATTCTCTGGTGCGCAACCTTCCTCCACTAATTATTCAGAACAACAATCTTTTAGGCATTATCTCCAATGTCTGCGTGAACAATGTAATCAGGCGCATCGCACTACTTTTCGAGAAACTGTTGCAGCTAATTTACTTCTTTTAGAAACTGCAGAAAGATTGATAAAGACCTTCCATGGATACGGCATTAGGGGCCAAGATAGAGATTTTGTAAATATTATAGATGTCAACAGATCCGCTATAGGGGCATTAGAAATGTCACGTGGATTTGTATTAGAAAGGCAATGGTGAATAAATAATTCTTGTGAACATGGGTGAATGGGCATATAGCGTCGAATATCGACAGACATGCAAGATTATTGATACTCAGTTTTTGTGGGGCGATACCGTATGTCGTGTCTGGCTTCCCATTCAGGATACTGTAGTTCGTATTCCAGCTAACCGATTGAAGCCACTTACCGAAACGGATTGTGTACTCCCGCCAATCTTACCTACACTGCAACTGCTGCATGGGTAGCGGACGCTCTTACCCAGGATATATTGCTTGCCCCCATTGAGTCCAGTGTCATTCCCCTTCCCCACCAAATCAGGGCATTATCACAGGCCGTGTCGGGCCATCGCATCAGATATCTGCTGGCAGACGAAGTAGGGCTGGGCAAAACTATCGAGGCAGGGCTTATCATGCGCGAACTTAAACTCCGTGGACACGTAAGAAGAACGCTTGTGGTGGCGCCAAAAGGCTTGTTGACTCAATGGGTTGCTGAGATGCAGATACATTTTAATGAAGAATTCAAACTCGTAATACCAGGTGATTTTCCGGTGTATAGAAAAATTATGGCAGAAAAAAACATCTGGCAGTCGTGTGATCAGGTTATTTGTCCCATGGATTCAATAAAACCATTAGAAGGTCGTTACGGATGGTCGAAGGACCAGGTAACCGCACATAATAAGGACCGATTTGAAGATATCATTACAGCAGGATGGGACTTGATCATTGTAGATGAGGCACACCGCCTGAGTGGAAGTTCAGAAATGGTTGCCCGGTATAAGCTGGGTCAGGGTCTGGCTGAGGCATCCTCGTATCGCCTGCTCCTTACAGCTACTCCGCATCAGGGCAAATCCGATTCGTTTTATAGATTAATCTCACTCCTTGATAGTTTAAATTTCCCCGATGTCAGCAGTGTAACGAAAGAAAGGGTAAAACCCTATGTTATCAGAACTGAAAAACGCTATGCAATAGATGCGAATGGGAACCCTCTGTTTAAGCCCAGACAGACACGATTAATTCCAATATCGTGGGAGTATCGTCATAAAGCGCAACGTCTCCTGTATGAAGCAGTGACGGAATACGTCCGTGATGGATATAATCAGGCAATACAGGAGAAAAAAGGTTATGTTGGTTTTTTGATGATACTTATGCAACGCCTTGTAACGTCATCAACCAGTGCAATTCGCACAACCCTGGAAAAGCGTTTGCAGATACTTCATGAACCAGACGAACAACTCAACCTTTTCCTGTCACTCACCGATGAGGAATGGTACGATCTGGATAGCCAGGATCAGGTAAATACGTTTTTAACTGCACGCCTTAAAGCACTAAAAAACGAAAGTGAAGAAGTCAAATTGCTCCTTGAAGCAGCCAGGCGAACGGAGTCGTCTTGTTCTGACTCTAAGGCTGAGGCACTACTGGACTGGATATATAGAATCCAGCAGGAAGAAGGAGACCCGAATCTGAAAGTCTTAATCTTTACGGAGTTTATTCCGACACAAGAAATGCTGCACAACTATTTAACGGAAAGAGGTTTCTCTGTTGTATGCCTGAATGGTACCATGGATATTGAAGAACGTAAAAGAGTTCAGGATGCCTTTTCCAAAGAAATTCGTATACTCATTTCGACAGATGCGGGTGGAGAGGGGCTTAACCTTCAATTCTGTCACGTAGTAATTAATTATGATATACCATGGAATCCCATGCGACTTGAACAGCGAATTGGACGCGTTGACCGCATAGGTCAGACACATCCTGTTAAAGCAATAAACTTTGTTTTACAAGAGACAGTGGAACACAGGGTACAAGAAGTCCTGGAAGAAAAACTTGCCATTATACTCAAGGAATTTGGGGTTGACAAAACTGGTGATGTCCTGGATTCAGTACAGGCAGAACAAATATTCGATGATTTATATATGGAGGCTATCGTGCATCCTGATACCTTTGAAGATAAAGTCGAATCTGTCGTATCTTATGTAAAAGACCAGGTAAAGTCTGCACGCCAGAGTGTATCTTTATTTGACTCTCAGGATAATCTTTTCCCGTTAGAAGCTCAAAAGCTGTTAGAACATCCATTGTCCCATTGGGTAGAAACCATGACAATTAATTACCTGAATTCTCATGGCGGCGTGGCGGAACGAAAGGGAAGGATATGGAATCTTACATGGCCTACTGGCGAAAAAATGAATAATGTTGTATTTGCAATCAATGACGCGGAATGTGTCCCTTCTGCCAGAAAACTCACCTTAGAGGATGGATGTATTCGAGATATTTCAATGAATATGCCACCCTTTGTTTCTGCCCAGCCTGTTCCTTGTATTGTCTTTTCAGATATCCCTTCGGACATTCAGGGCTTCTGGTCCTTATGGCAAATTGTAATTCAGGCCAGGGATTGGAGCAGACAGCGTATAATGCCTTTGTTTATTCACGATGACGGCAGGGCTCTTCACCCCACAGCAAGATATATCTGGGATAAAATTGTTTCAGGTGTTGTAAATGTACATCATTACCTGAGCAATCAGGAATCACAGCACATTTTTAAGAAAATATGGGAAACGGCTGAAAAACAGGGAAGACCCATTTATGAACAGCTTGTTCAGGAACACGGGGAGTTAATATCACTGGAAATTAAAAGATGGGAGTATGCGCTTAATGCACGTCGCAGAGCTATAGAACGATTGGGATTACCGCAGGTAAGGGCATATCGCCTTTCACAGTTGGAAAAAGAAGATCATGCAAAGCAGGAAGAGATGAATCAAAAAACGAAAACCAGTCCAGAATTAGTTCCATTGATGATAGTACGTGTAGAGAAAAAAACATGAATAGCTGGCGCGATCATATTCTCAAGGAGTTTACCCCTCAGATTGCACGTTTGACGCTGGTTGCAGACCCCGACGGATTACTGACCGAAGAAGGAATTGTTGTTGCATTAAGAGAGCGTGGCTTTGAACTCCTCGAATTTGACGATCCCGTTGCATTCCGCTTTTCTTACGAATCAAAATATCGCTCTCTATGGGATCGTGGAGAAATAACAGACCTTGTGGTGATTCTTAGATCCGCAACTGATGATTTAAGTTCTCTCCCATACGACTTTTTGTGTGTGGGGCGAAAACTTTCTTTTAACTTGGGCGAACTGTTCCCCAATTTAAGTTATCCGGTAATCATGAGTCTCGACCACAACAATCTTGATGCCCTATATCAGGCGCAGATACGGTATAAACCTGAAAAGCTTGGAGATAACGCGACAAAAGACTTCATTCTCAGGCATGTATTTGAGATTGCCCCTGAACTGATTAAACAACCACCCGATTTACTTCGTGTCCTCCTTCGATTACATTACAGAGAACAGCGTATTCCTTCGATTCTGGACGAGCGATTTATTTATCTCTTACGTCAAAATAAATATTTTGATGCATGGCCTCTTGAGAGGGTTGCATCGGATAGAGAAGCATTTTTTGAGTTTTTACAAGAGCGATGGCCAATATTTCTTGAAGGCTTGACACAGGGCGAAACGGCAATAGTTAGTGAGAAGGGGTTAGCCGATAATTTGAAATATCCAGGACTACCTGTCATTCCTTTTGATCACGACGATATCCGTATTTACATAGATAATCTTTTTTTAGAAGGTATGTTACATCCTGTTCAACACCCAAAATCTGATATGCTTTCCAAAATGTGGGTTGTTTCAGGAATCCAGGTAGACCCGGAACTCGATACATTACGTCGGTTACAAAAGTTAATGAAGAGTATTGAAGGCTCAATCCCTGATTCAGAAGGTAAACATCAGGATTGGCTGATCTTTGCCCATCGGTGGGCAGAGGTCATCGTTCTTTTCTATCAAACAGAAAAATACGTGGAGCTGGCTTCCAGCCAGCTTGATTTCAAAAGCCGGCAGGATGCCGGCACCACGAATCAATTTCAAATACTTCAGGAAAGGATAGACAAAGCATTTTTATGCTGGATACAGAAACGATATGGAGGTTTGTATAATCAACCACCTGTGCCTCCTGTTATGGTACATCATATTCCAAGGGCAATGGAGCGTTACATGAGGTCTATAGGTAGAGGAAAGGTTGCATTAATCCTGATAGATGGTATGGCTTTTGATTCCTGGTTAGTGATCAGGGAAGAGTTTGTGAAACAACGACCACAGTTACCTATTCGAGAAAGGGCGATTTTTGGTTGGATACCAACGATTACTTCGGTATCCAGACAGGCCGCATTTGCAGGTAAACCACCGATTTACTTTCCCAACAGCATTAACACGACCGAAAGAGAACCTGTATTATGGTCACAGTTCTGGATGGATCATGGTTTTACACAGACAGAAATAGCCTACGTAAAAGGTGTGAATGAAACAAAAATTAATGCGGTTGATGAAATAACCTCAGATCAGAGAATTCGTATATTGGGTTTGATAGTGGATACAGTAGATAAGATAATGCACGGTATGGAACTTGGCTTAGCAGGCATGCATAATCAAGTACGTCAATGGGCAAAAGAAGGGTTTTTGGGAAAGCTGATTGACCTTTTACTTGAAAGGAATTATAAAATCTTCTTAACATCCGACCATGGCAGTATCGAGGCTAAAGGATGTGGCCGTCCTACAGAGGGTTCTATAGCCGATGTACGAGGAGAGAGGGTAAGGATATATCCCAACTCAATTTTACGGAAAACGACAAAGGAAAAATTTCCTGAGGCAATAGAATGGCCACAAATTGGCCTCCCACAGGATTATTTACCATTATTAGCCCCTGACAGGGCTGCATTTATTCATACGGGCGAACAAATTATCGCACATGGTGGAATATCGTTAGAGGAAGTGACTGTTCCCTATGTCCAGATTGAAAGAAGTTAGATGACAATGAAAAAAGAAATTGGATTCAGCCAGCGTATAAGACTTGAATGGCTTGAGAAAACTGCCGAATTACTTTCAGAGGGAAAAACAAAGAAAGAAATAGAGGCGGTATTGTGTGAAATTCTAACCGAACAACTTCAATCCAAAGGAAATCCAAAACGTGGAAGCAGGGAAAAGGCAATGACCATTCTCTTTAAGATTTGGGTTTCAGTGCCTGAAACTGTGCAACCACTCAAAAAAGATGCAATAATCTATTTTAGAAGAGTACCTTTTTACGATCACATCATTCTCCACTGGGGATCATCAATGGCAGTCTATCCTTTTTTTGGAACAATGGCAGAGACAGTTGGACGTCTTTTAAAACTGCAAGAATCATTCACTCCGGCACAGGTTTTAAGGCGAATAAAAGAACAATACGGTGAGCGTGAAACAGTAACCAGGGCAGCAAGACGTGTTTTACGATGTTTTGTTGATTGGGGCGTGTTAAAAGATGCTACGAAAAAAGGTATTTATTTACCAGTAACTCCTCACATAATTACCGATAAAAAACTTATCGCATGGCTTGTTGAGGCAATTTTAATTTCTGGAAATTCTCATTCTGGATTAATCTCTGTTATTACCCAAAGCCCGATACTTTTCCCTTTTACTTTAGGGCAATTTTCCCAACAAGACCTTGCAAACAATAAACGACTAGAGATTTTTCATCAAGGAGTCAATGAACTGGTTGTTGCAATGAAAAGCAATGGAAGGTAAAAGTAAATTGACATATCTAATTTCTAAAATATATTATCATTTTATGATCTGCAGCCGTATAATTCTTAACGAGAAAATAGTTATTTCGATAACCCCAATTGCGCATAAATAGTCTTAAAATCTATTTCCCGCGCTACCACTTCAGCGGCGCGCTGTATCTTAGACTTGGAATGCAGGCTGACGAATCCCGAAAGATTTTCACAGACCTCAAGCGTAGTCGCTGTATCCGATCTCACTACAATAATCGGTACGCCAATCCCCTGTGCGCGGCCCAGGATAGAGGCATTTGGATAGAGTCCGCCCGTGAGAATGAGGCACTTTGTGGGGGTTTCGAGGGCGGCAAGCTGGATATCGCTCCGATCCCCTCCGGTGATTACTGCCTTGTTTGAGACCTTTCGAAAATAACTCAAGGCACTCTCGACATTCATGGCCCCAATCATAAAATGTTCAATCAATTCATCTGCCTTGTCTTCACAACAGAGGATTTTCCCGGTAAGGGTGTCGACAACTTCCCTGATTGGTACAGCGCCAAGGATCCGGTCTTTTTGAATAATGCCTAAGGTGGTTATACCATTGCTTTTTAAAAAGGGAACCATGCGTTCCCGTATATAACTCACTTTTGTTGAAGGAATCAAATTAAACACAACACCCAGCAATTGATCCCCCAGTATCTTTGCTGCGTGGATAAATCCGTCGAGTGTGTCGAGGTACGATTGGAATTTATCCACAAAGATCACCTTTGCATGGGTTTCTTTGATAAAATCCAATTCTGAAAAACGCAGACATATGCCACCAGAGAGCCTTCCCAAACCCCGTGTAATCATTATATCCTTTCCCTGGGACGCGAGATTAAAGGCTGTCAACGTTTTTTGACGGATATTCAGTTCCTCGCCACCCATCAGGCGCCCCATGATTTCATCAGTTAACACTACAGGGCATATAGATTGGAGCGGCTCATTAACTTCCAGCGCCCTCGAAAGGAAGACGGCGTCCTCATCGGTGAGTACGCCTTCAACAACGACGGGAGAAAATCCAACAGGCTTAAAGTATCCCGCCTTGTATCCATCCCTCTTGAATTGTAATCCCAGGCCGAGACAAATTAAATTCTTCCCGGAAAAAGGCGAGACAGAGGCAATAAATACGGGTATCATGATAACCCCCTTTTATAGAGTACTATATAAAGTGAAGACATATTTTTTAAGCAACGTTTGATAATTATTTAGCTTGCCCCTGCCTGCGTTATCGTGAGGCGCGCATCTATAGCCATGGTACCCCCTCCATCGGGGAATACCATCAAGGGATTTATATCCATTTCCATGATTTCAGGAAAATCGGTTACCAACTGAGAAATCCTTACAATACCATCGGTAAGGGCATTTATGTCAACGGGCCTTTCGCCGCGCACACCTTGTAAAAGCGGAAAAGATCGAATCTCCCGCACCATCTCCTCTGCTTCATGTAATCCAATGGGCGCTATTCGGAACGTAACATCTTTTAGTACTTCTATATAAATACCGCCCAATCCAAACATCAGTAAGGGACCAAATTGCGGATCGCGCGACATCCCCAGGATTACCTCCTTGCCACCCGTAATCATTTGTTGCACCAAGACGCCCTTTATTTCCGCAGAAGGCAGAAGCCTGCGTGACTTTTGAGTCATATCACAAAAAACCCTTCGCATCTCTGACGCATTTTTTATCCCAACGATTACTCCCCCAAAATCAGATTTATGGAGGATGTCGGGTGAAGAAATTTTCGCAACAACCGGGTAGCCGATCTCTTCAGCAGCTTCTGCCGCCTCTGTTTCTGAGGTAGCAAGAATGCTCCTGGGAATCTTAAAACCATAAACTGAAATGACCTGCTTTGCCTCATCTTCTCCCAAATCCTGGCGTCCCGTTTGCCTCACTTTTTCAAAGACCGGCACCACCTGCTCTTTTTGCATATTCATTTCTTTCATTTCCGGAATGGGTTTTTTTTGCCATAAGGTATATCTGTACATGGCCTCGATAGCGGATACTGCGCGTTCCGGAAATGGATAGTTAGGCACCTTTCTCTGACACATAATCTTTAAACTATTTTTAATCCTTTTGCCCCCCATAAATGAGGTTACCACGGTTTTACCGGCACAATTTGAAATTTCACAAATGACCTCTGCCGTCTTCTCTATTTCCGTCATAGTCTGAGGCGTCAAGATAACAAGAACTATATCAACATTGGGGTCTGCTGCCACCGTTTCGGCAACGAATTTGTACCGGTCGGCTTTTGCATCCCCCAGCACATCGACGGGATTATATACATTTGCCATAGGCGGTAAGGAAGAACGAAGGAGGTCAATGGTGTTTTTAGATAATGCTGCCATTTCCAATTTTGACCGCTCTACGGCGTCTGCCGCAATAATTCCAGGCCCTCCGGCGTTCGTAATCAGTGCTATCCTTGGTCCTTTGGGTAAGGGTTGCTGTCCGAATATCCTGGCATAATCAAAGAGTTCTTCGACTGTCTTTGCCCGCAAGACCCCCGACTGTTTAAATGCCGTATCAAATGCATTTTCTGCGCCAGCCAACGTTCCCGTATGCGACGAGGCAGCCCTCGCGCCCGCCATAGTACCGCCCGACTTTACTATGATCATGGGTTTTTTTTTCGTGATTTTCTGGGCTGCATGCATAAATGCCATTCCGTTATTTACCCCTTCTAAATAACCGAGAATGACCTTCGTCTGGCCATCACTATCGAGAACTTGTATAAGGTCTACCTCGTCAATGTCTGTTTTGTTCCCCATACTGATAAATTTGGAAAATCCAATACATTCATCCACTGCCCAATCCAATACGGAAGTACAGAGTGCCCCTGATTGAGAAATGAACGCAATACTACCCTGCGCAGGCATGTCGGCAGCAAAAGAGGCGTTGAGGGCCGATTGCGTGTCAATCAACCCGAGACAGTTTGGTCCGATCATGCGGATCGAATGCTGTTTGATCTTCCGGAGTAAATCCCGCTCCCTTGATGCCCCATCAATGCCGCTCTCTTTAAAGCCGGCGCTAATAACAATAATCGAATCAATCCCTTTATAATGACATTCATCAACCACGGCTAATACATGGGGGGCAGGCACAACAATCACGGCAAGATCAATGGTGTCGTTAATTTCCCTCAGACTGGCGTACGTTTTGATTCCCAGGATATTATCCGCCTTGGGATTCACCGGATAGACCTTCCCCTTGTACCCATACGTAACCAGATTCCTGAGTAAATCGTGCCCCACCTTCCCCTCTTCACGAGAGGCCCCAACAACCGCAACTGTTCCTGGTGAAAAGAAATGTTCCAGCATAACCTTATGGAGTATCGTTTCCTATTTTCTTGCTTTCGGCATCGTTTAAAGTTTCATGTGCTTCCGTCGGTAATATCTCAAACATGTTCCTGATAGATCGAGTGAGGGGTCGAAAGGGGACTGAATGGCTTACCGGATCTGAATACTTTCCTTTGATCTCTACCATGGTCAACTGTTTTCGTACACCACCCACCACAAGATCAAAAACCCTCCCCACGATAGGAATCTGCGAAAATAAACCTTTATTGAATCCGGCAACAACATCTAAATGAACTTCTCCGTCAAAATTGATATCCCCTCGACCGTTAAGTTCGATGGTATCGCCAGAGACCTTTCCTTCATCAATATGGACTATACCGTCTCTGACAGTAAACTTTACTTTTGCACTGTGAAAACGCTCTCTTTTTGTCAGATTGGCATTAAGGAAGTTGAAAACACTAAGAATAATAGGCGCCTCTGAGAGATATCCTTCATTCACATCGATTTGCCCCTCAGCGTGAAAATTTTTAGGATCTGAACCATTTCCGTTAAATTTAATGTTGCCGTAAAGTAAGCCCGATAGTGAATTGTCTTTCTTGGTTACCTGGTGCGCCAATTCTTCAAGCGCAATTCTTGAAAAAATAACTTCTCCATGATAGTTATAGGTATCTGTTGATACAGATGATACAGATAGCGCTCCTTCTACGTGTCCACCGCAGCAATTGGCGTTGATGCGCCTGCTTGAAAATCCGCTTTTGCCGAAATCGAGCCTTCCTGTCATCCCCCTGAGAGGAATCTCATATGTGCCGGTCTTCATCTCACAATCCTTCAAATTGATCTCGATGGTATAATCGTCACCCTTATCTTCGAAACCTTGAAAATTAGCACTCATATCGATCTTTCCTGAAGGATTTAGATTTGTCCAAAGTTTTTCTCCAAGCGTTTTATCGGGAAGATTTTTCAAAAACGATTCGGTAAGAGACAGGTTTGGGGCACGAAAATTAAATATCTTTCTATTCCTGTTTATATCGTAAACGCCGTTCATCTCGGCAAAGACGGACTGATCTCCACACTGAATAATGCCCGTGGCATTTTTAAATACCAAGACATTGTCGGCCAGTTTAAACTCTCCATTCACATAAGAAATAGGGAGAGGAAAAATCTGAGGCTTGATTTCCATGCCCTTGCAATTTGCGACCAGAAAATAATCCCGCTCTTGTTTTTCCCCTTCGTTATACTGGAGGGCCAAGTCTACCAAACCAGTTGGACGTATTCTTGACCACACCTGTTCGCCGACATCAGGCACATTCTTTAAAAGCTCCTGGTTTACCAATAAATTAGGAATTGTCATTACAAGGGTTTTTTTAGATCCGTAAAGATCAAACTCTCCTTTGAATTCCGCCTGAGAGGTATAGTTTCCGCAGTTTATGTATCCGACAATCCCTTTCAGATACAACTTTTCTGTGTTTATTTCCACTGCACCGTTCAGGCTATACATCGGAAATGGCCAATCCGCATACGTAGCCGTGAGTCCATTGAGGTTGACATTAATGACATAATCCATCTTTTTTTGCTTATCCTGATTATTAAAACTGGCCTTGCAGGACACGTTGACCTTTCCAACAGGTTTGTAATCTCTCCAGAGCATCTTGCCGATGTATGGGAATCTATCACAAAACCCCTCATTCATAACAATACTATTTGCATCGGCCTCGATATCGAGGCGGGGTATCTCGGGATGCAGTCTCATAGTAAACGAATAATTCCCTAAAAATGGATCATCTATGTTCCCTTTCATGGTAATATCTTTAAGAGAACCTGCATAAGGTAAAAATGTGATATTGATACCCGACAATTTTATTTCCGGACTATTTGCCTGTGGGTCTTCCTTGATATGAATCTTCAAATCCCTGATCTCAATGCCTTGACTTAATACATCCAAATAGGCGGGTATTTTTAAATTATCAAAGTTTGCCTTAATGGTATCCAGGAGCGACCAAATATCTGTGGGTTTTTCGACGGTTAATTCCGGCTCAATGATTACGGCATTTTTTATAGTGAGTTTGCCTTTTATAAGGTTTTGCGGGCGGTGTTTTAACACAATTTTAGGGATTTTAAGAGACTTGCCTCGCGTATCCTCAGAGGTGCCAACAAACGAGAGGTTGTCGATAGTAATTCCTTCTAAAAAATCCACGTGTACATGATCAATTGCAACCTCTCCAAAAGCCCTCACCATGCCCACCAGGCGGCTCTTTATTGCTTCATCAGAAGTTACCCGCCGGGCAAGCATATATACAGACACTGCTATTCCCATGAGAAAACAAACAATGATCGGAATAATAATTACTTTTTTTTTCATGAAACTCCTTTTTGCCTATCAAAATAATGTTTAAGGGTACTGTTATTGCTAGGTTATTTCAAGTTTAAATTCTTAAAAGGGTTAAATGTGTCTGGGGAAAACCCTTGTTCCTCGAGATAAATTAGCTATAATCAATCTCCCAAACGTATTCCGATTTGATTCAAAAATAGGCATTTTATGAAATTCTTAGACCAATTGCCGATAATTTAGACAATTTGGCTAGATGAAAAGATTTTTATTGCAGGTAGTAGACTTTTCAAAAAAGTGGGTTATTATTAAAACTATAGGACATATTCAGACTTAAAGAGATTTATATGGCCCTTATATTTTTTTAACTTGTTGTTAGGAGAAAGGCTCATGAAGTTTTCGAATTCTCTGTTTATGGATTCTCTCGTTAATAACAGATTCCCAAAAAGAAAAATACTGGAAGAATATTCGGACTATATAAGCTACATCGAAGATGCCTATAAATTCGGACAATCCCACGTTTTTGGGTGGTGGAATGAATTAACACCTTCAGAAAAAAAGAGCCTCCTGGAACAGATATCTTCCATCGATTTTCTTCTTATAAAGAACCTTTTCAATGATGCAGTATTGAAAACCACACAAGTGAGGCAGGGTGTTTTAGTACCACCACACGTTATAGCTGTTCCTAAAAATGATGCTGAAAGGGAAATTGCAGAAAGGGCAAGGCAAATTGGCGAAAAATCTTTACGGAAAGGAGACGTCGCTATTCTCACGGTTGCTGGTGGGGATGGAACGAGGTTAGGGATCAACGGGCCAAAAGGAACATTTCCCATTGCACCCATTAGTAAAAAGAGTATTTTTCAGCTTCATGCAGAAAAAATAATTGCAGCGCAAAAAAGATACAATACCAGGATTCCCTGGTACATTATGACCAGTAAAAATAATGACTCTGCAACACAAAATTTTTTCAAATTTCACAAATTCTTCGGACTAGACCCTCAGCAGGTATGTTTTTTTATCCAGGGAATGCTCCCCGTCGTAGACTTGGATGGAAATTTATTGATGGATTCAAAGTCAAATATCATAATGAGCCCCAATGGTCATGGCGGAGTACTTATTGCCCTTAAGGAAAAGGGCATTCTTGGCGATATGAAGAGTCGTGGCATCAAAAACATCTTTTATCATCAAGTTGACAACGTTTTAATAAAAATTGCTGATCCGATTTTTGTTGGACATCATGTGAAAGAGGAGGCAGAAATATCATTAAAGGTAGTCAAAAAATGCCGCCCTGAAGAAAAAGTAGGAATTGTAGTATATATTGATGGGCAGTTACATATAATCGAATATAGCGAACTCAGCCATAAGGATATGTGTGAAAAAAACGAGGGTGCTGCGCTGAAATATAATGCTGGAAACAATGCAGTACACATGATGAATATCGATTTCCTTGAAAAAGTATATCAGATGGGAGAGTCCCTCCCATATCATGCTGCAATGAAAAAGGTACCATGCCTGGGCGAAGATGGCGGCTTGATCGACCCCAAGGAAAACAATGCTATTAAATTTGAGAGTTTCATCTTTGATGTACTGAAATATGTTAAAAAAAGTGTAATCATGGAGGTTCTTCGGGAGGATGAGTTTTCTCCGTTAAAAAATATGGAAGGGGAGAACTCCCCGGCTTCCACAAAACAAGACATGATTAATCTGTTTGGGCGATGGTTGCAGCATATCGGTGTTTCGATTCCTACGGACTCTCACGGTAATGTGGTGGGTTTAATCGAAATCAGTCCTTGCTTTGCCCTTGATCAGGAAGAATTAAGAAATAAGGTCGACAGACATTTGCAGTTTTATGGAAATTTAAGTCTATAAGCTATTACCAGACTCCTACTTCTTAATCTGCCTTATTTTACTGCCAGTTGCCTGCTACGGCTGTTTAGGTACAGCTTGGTAGCTCTGTGTGTTTTTTAGCAATTTGTGGATTGAACAGGTTTTATCGTGATGCTTGAAGTTCTTCTATAATCTTCCTTATTACTCCCGCCTCTTTATTATTTGGGTCCAGTCTCAGAAACTCATGAAAAAGGGATAAAGCCTTTTGGACATCCTTTTTATAATTGAGATAGATTATTCCCAGGTTTTATAAGCATTGGGATAGTTGGGTTTTATCTGTAAGGCCTTTTCGATTTCTATAATTGCCTTGTCGAATAGGCCCTTATTGGCATAGACCGTACCCAGACAGCTATGCGCCTCGGCATGGTCTGGTTCGTAATGGATCGCGAGCCTAAATTCATCTATCGAGGCGTCTAAGAGGTCTTTCTTGAAATAGGCAAGCCCCAGATTGAAGTGGGCATCGTAATAGTTTGGTTTTAAAAATGGCCTCTTTGAATTTTGAAATACCTTCATCGAGATGTCCTTCGTCAATTAAGATATTACCCATATTATTGTGGGTAATTGCAGAGTTAGGATTTACGGCTAAAACACGGAGGTACTCTTCTAACGCCTTTCCTTTCACTCCTTTCTTCTGGTAAGCCATCCCTAAGTTGTGGTGATATTCCGGGTCTGATTCAATAGCTATCGCCGTTTGAAACTCACGAATCGCTAAATCTATATTGCCTTCATTCAGGTACATCATACCCAGATTATTATGTGCCCTCGAACTATTGGGCGAGCTCTCTATCGTGTTTAACCAGAACGTAAACTGGTCTCTCCAGATTCTATTTCTCTTTGCAGCAGATAACGAATAAAAGACAACGGGGACTAACACCAGGCACGTTATGAGCATGGGAAACGGCTTGCAGAGCAGAGAATTCTGGAGATTGAGAGGATGTTGGACGGGGAAATTAATACGCCCATTTCCCCATCTTCCCATATTCACGTCTTTCCGTGAAACAAAGGTACCTACCTGTCTCAGGATTCCTAGTAACAGGTATGAGAGCACCGTACAAAATCCGACTGCCGGTAAGTATAAGTATCTCTCGGCCATAATATTTGCTATCGGAATAATATTCATGGTGGGTGCCATGGTAATAAAAAACCAGAGCATAAAGAAGAATAGATACCGTGAATGGTTATAAGACCTATAGATAATTACCCCTGTTGCACTCAAAAATGAGATACTGAAAATAAAGGTTGCGGCAAAGGGGGTTTTCGAGAGTGTTACAAGATAGTCTTCGTTAAAATGCATGGTGAAAAATAGTAGTTTTATATATGACGCAAGTACCTTCGGCATGGTTAACAGGTTTACCAGGAGGCTATTGCCGGGATACGTCAACTGTTTTTCTATAGGGTTGTGAAACCAGACAAACCTCAAATACAGATAAAAACTGCTGACAATGACAAATCCCAGATAATAGGGAATCGTATTTTTCTTTACCGTCTCAGCATCGCCAAAGACCCAGTCAAAAAGAAAAATAATTATGGGTAAGGTGATTGCCATCTCCTTGGAACACAAACTCAAAAGATATGCAAACAAGGAGAGGGGGTACAGAAAGATATGTTTGTGATAATGCCTTCTTGATTGAATAAATAATACCAGAGAACCAAGAAAAAAGACGGCAGCTAAAAGGTCTTCCCGGTAACTGACTCCATTCACGGCCTCCGTCAATATGGGGTGAGAGGCGAATAAAATACCCGACAGGAATGGAATGGCACAGTTCTTACCTACAACAGACAACAGCAGGTAAACAAGCACAGCGCAGAGGGTGTGAAGCAGGATATTGGTCAGGTGAAATCCAATCGGGTTGAGTCGCCATATTGAATAATCGAGAAAATAGGAAAAAGTAACAACAGGGCGATAGGTTACTTCTCCTGAGCTATTAAAATAATCGTTGGTAAATAAGGCAGGGAAATTTCCCCAATCTCTGATAAAATAATTATTGGTTATCGTGAAAACATCGTCGTAGACAAAGGCATTGTCAAGTGAGTTGAGAAAAGGAATAACTGCCAGGGCGCTAATGAGCAATATTTGTGAAATTCTTATCACGAGCGGATACTTATCTAAAATTCATACTTTCTGAAGAGTAGAATTGCAATAGTGATATAGATGCTTGGGGAAATTGATACAGATTTAATGCAACAAGAGGAAGTGGGCTACAGCGATAACTGCATCCCTGTATTTTATTGGTAGCGGGGGTGGGATTTGAACCCACGGCCTCCGGGTTATGAGCCCGACGAGCTACCAGACTGCTCTACCCCGCGTAATAGTAAGAAGAATACCAGCCTTTTTATTTCGTACACAAATAATCAAGCTGTCCGGGATAGTATATCAGCCCAAGCCAGACTGTCAAGGATAAAAACTTTAATTGAGGAAAACTTTTATATTGCCACGTTAAAATGATGACAAGGTAAAAAAACTTTCCTTTTTCCCCGCCTATTTTGGTAGAATGGAGAAAGTCATCCAGATAACCTGGGTGTGAAAAGAGAAAACGAGCACTTTCCCGCCTCTGTAAAAAGCAAATTCTTTAATTCATGGCAGCGGGATTTTAACGGGGCGGTTAGTTAGCGTTTTAACCACAACGAGACAAGTAAGGTGGACAACCAGATGAAAATATTGATTGTCGGAAGTGGGGGAAGAGAACACGCCCTTGCGTGGAAGATTGCGCAATCACCACGGGTAAAAAAGATATTTTGCGCGCCAGGAAATCCGGGCATTGCAGAAGTTGCAGAATGTGTGGACATCGAGGTGGAAAATATAGACGGCCTTTATAATTTTGCACTGAAACAAAAAATAGACCTGACCGTTGTTGGCCCGGAAGATGCGTTAATAGCCGGTATTGTCGATAAATTCAGAGACGGGCATCTGCACATATTCGGGCCGAGCAAGCGGGCATCGGCTATTGAGGGAAGCAAGGTCTTTGCGAAAACCATCATGAGGAAACACGGTATTCCTACGGCAGATTTTAAGGTCTTTGAAGATATTAATCAGGCAAAGAAACACGTAGCGGTATGTGAATTCCCATTAGTTATTAAGGCCGATGGATTGGCCAAAGGGAAAGGGGTGTTTATCTGCAAGACTTTAGATGGTGCAAACAAACACCTTGATGATATTATGAAAGAAAAAATCTTTGGACGCGCGGGGGACAAGGTCATTATCGAGGAGTTTCTTTCGGGAGAAGAGGTTTCAATCCTTGCAGTTACCGACGGGAATACAATTCTTCCCCTATCATCGGTGCAAGACCACAAGGCAGTTTACGACGGCGATAAAGGACCCAACACCGGCGGTATGGGGGCGTATTCACCCGTGTCATTCATTACCGAAGAGATGCAGTTTTCCATAGAGGAAAATATCCTGGTGCCCATTATTCACGCCATGAAGAAGGAAGGCCGGCCTTATAAGGGCGTTATTTATGCCGGACTCATAATTACCAGTACGGGACCAAGGGTGCTTGAGTTTAATGCCAGGTTTGGCGATCCTGAAACACAAGTCCTTCTTATGAGGATGAAGAGTGATTTAGTCCCGATCCTTCTATCAACCGTAACAGACACCTTAGAAGATACAGACATTGCATGGAATGACTGTGCCGCTATTTGCGTTGTTATGACCTCTAAAGGGTATCCTGATGCCTATGAAAAAGGGTTCCCTGTTTCAGGACTTGAGACAATAAAAAAAAACGATGACGTCGTGGTCTTCCATGCCGGGACTTCCATGAAAAACGGAAAGATTACAACCAGCGGAGGGCGTGTCCTGGGGGTCACCGCATTGGGGAAAAACATCCAGGAGGCACAGAAGGTGGCTTATAAGGCAATACAAAGGATAACCTTTGCAGGATGTCATTACAGAAAAGATATTGGCGCAAAGGCCAAGGAGTAAAAAAAGGAGCACAGTAAAAATGATTATTAAAAAATATATTCATTGTTCGTTGCTTATGTTGTATATAATGATTTTTCCTATTTTTATTGGCAACGCCTTGTCTTTATCGTTTGCAGATGACAAGGACAAGGTATTTTGGAATAAGAAATATGAAACGGAGGCTTATATCTTTGGCAAGGAACCGGTTGAGTTTTTAAAGGAACATGTCGGCATCCTGCCGAAGGGAAAGGCGCTGGAAATTGCAATGGGTGAGGGGCGCAATGCCGTATTCCTGGCAAAAAATGGATTTGAGGTGGATGGCTGTGATATTTCGGAAGTAGCCATCAAAAAAGCACATGCACTTGCCAGGGAAAATGATGTTACCGTACACACCTTTGTTGCCGATATGGAAACGTACCCATTGCCCAAAAATACCTATGATGTGGTAGCATGCTTTTATTATCTGCAACGGGATCTCGTTCCCCGGATGAAGGATGCGCTGAAGCCGGGCGGAATGATTATTTACGAAACCTTCACCATTGAAAACCTGGAGCGAGGATTCAAAGGCCCGGGAAATAAGGAGTATCTATTGAAATCCAATGAACTTTTAAATCTCTTCAAAGACCTCAAGATTATTTACTACAGGGAACTTGTTTTAGATAACAAAAAGGCCATTGCGAGCCTGATTGCAAAAAAAGATTGAAACGATATGCCACTATTACATGATGTAACAGACAAGCAACGCGAGGCAATTACACACATCGAAGGCCCTCTCCTGGTGGTTGCAGGAGCTGGCAGCGGAAAAACCCGTGTAATTACGAGACGCATTGGTTATTTAATGTCACAGGGAGTAAAACCATACAGCATCCTGGCTATTACCTTCACCAATAAGGCTGCCAATGAGATGGGTGAACGGGTGAAACAGTTTTCGTCATATAAAGGACTCTGGGTCTCCACATTTCATAAGATGTGTTCGCGCATCCTGAGAAGCAATATCGACCGATTAGGGTATTCGAGGGATTTCAGTATCTACGATACGACCGATCAACTGAACCGGATTAAGTCCATTATGGCCGAGCTGAAGATGGATACCACTCACTGGAAACCCCGCACGGTTATAAGTTCAATCAGTAGTGCCAAAAACAAGCTTGTTGACTCCGAAACATTTGCTTCGACGACTTCGGGCTATTACAATCACAACGTTGCCCAGATCTATAAGAAATATCAAACCCTTTTGAAGGCGAATAACGCCTTAGATTTTGATGACTTACTGATAAAAACCACAGAGCTGTTTAAGACCCATCCTGATGTTTTGGAGATGTATCAGGACAAATTCAGATTTATCCTTATCGATGAATATCAGGACACCAATTACTCCCAGTACACCATTACACGACTCCTGGCAAACAGATACCGGAACATCTGCGTAACAGGAGACCCTGATCAGTCTATCTATGGCTGGCGCGGAGCAGATATCCGGAATATCATGGATTTTGAGAAGGATTATCCCGATGCCAAGGTGGTGCTTCTCGAACAAAATTACCGTTCAACGAAACATATCCTCCAGGCAGCGTCCAGTATAATCCAACAGAACAAATACCGGAAGCAAAAGGATTTGTGGACAGAAAATATGCTGGGAGAAAAGATCAGGGTGATTTCCTGTGAAGATGAGCATGGAGAAGCTGATGAAATTGCAAGGTTAATACAAGGGGTTAAGGATAAAGGCACCAAATATTCTGATATTGCGTTATTTTACCGTACCAATGCACAGTCACGCGTACTGGAAATTTCCCTGAGAAACTCCGGGATCCCTTACACGATTATCGGAGGTGTTGCATTTTATCAAAGGAAGGAAATAAAAGATATTATCTCCTATCTGAGATTATGCATCAATCCGCATGATGAGGTAGCGCTGGAACGTTCGATTAACACCCCGGCGCGCGGCATAGGCAATACCACCATAAAAAAACTGGAAGACTGGGCGGATGCACAGGGCACAACGCTTTTTAATGCCATGCAGCAGGTTGATTTAATATCCGACATTACGGGGAAAGCGGCCTTGTCAATAAAAAGGTATTCTGCGCTTATCTCAGAATTACAGCAACTGCCAAGATCTCCCGTAGAAGACATTATTAAGCGAGTGATTGAAAAAACAAACTATTTCGTATTTCTCCGTGAATCGGGGGAAATAGAATCGAAAGACCGCATTGCCAACGTGGAAGAGCTGGTCAATGCCGCCCATGAATACGACATAAACTATTCCGAGGGCACCTTGCAGGGATTTTTAGAGGAGGTGGCGCTTGTCTCTGACGTGGATGAGTTAGAAGATACTGTTGAAGCTGTAACTCTTATGACGCTTCACACGGCAAAGGGATTAGAATTCCCCGTTGTCTTTCTTACCGGCATGGAGGAAGGATTACTGCCCCATTCAGAATCAAGTGACGCAGATGAAAAGATTGAAGAAGAAAGAAGACTTTGTTACGTGGGTATTACACGGGCAATGCAGGAACTCTTCCTCACCCATGTTAAGCGCCGGATGCGATACGGACAGTTGAACCCCTGCCAGCCATCCAGATTCTTAGATGAGATACCAGATGAGATATTAGAGAAAATTGATAGAACACACCAGGTGTATTCCTACACTCCTTCTTATAAAAAAAGTCCTTCATATCGCGAAGTGTCATCCATGTTTGATTTTGATGGAAATACCGCTTGTCAATCAGACACCCCATCAAAAGAAAATGCCCTCACATTTTCGAGTGGAGAAGTGGTCAGTCACCCCCTTTTTGGTATCGGAAGGATACTGGAGGTTTCCGGTAGCAATGAAAAGGCAAGCGTCAGGGTGAGTTTTAATATGGGAGGAACAAAACATCTTCTGCTGGCATATGCAAAATTAGAACGGGTACAATAAAAACCCATCAGAAGGTTGAATCGTATTCCATATCTCTTCTTGAAAAATTGTCTTTAAATATACCACCAACCTGTTAATCTCTTTTGAGTTGTTCGGGTTAGGCAACGCAAGGAAATATTTATATTGATTAATTAGAAATTTTTTGATATAATGAAAGCATTCGACGAGAGATGAAAATTTTAGTTTTTTTGAAAAACGAGAGTGTTCTGAATAGTGGATTAATAATTTAAATTTTGCGATTAGCTTTCGTGTTTCAGTATGGTGTTAGTAGTATTGATTTTTTTTGTTACCATTGACCCCTCAATGGTTGATAAATAAAATATTGTTTACTATTATATAATCGAACTGGAAGGCGGATAAAACTCATAGGAGTTATTAATTTGGTATTGGTTGAATTAAAAATTTTATTTGTAATTTTACTAGTAGTAAGTAAAAGTTTTTTTGTTATATAACGACCCTATAATAGTTGATAAATAATTTCTATGTGCTGTTTCTTTAAGTTAGGAGATTAGAATAATGGCAGGAAAGGGAAGAAAATCCAAATATAACTTGATGGATAAAGCTTGTACAAATGTTGCATGTTCTCTATATGGTAAAACGGGAATGAGTAACATAGTCTCTAATGGGACAATTAAAGTTAAACAATCAGAGAATAGGCGCAGATTCCTTTGTAAAGTATGCGGTAAATCCTTCTCTAGTAGAAGCGGTCAACCTTTCTATGGCTTGCGCACTCCAGAGGAAAAGATATTTTCAGTCTTTCATCAGCTTCTTGTGAAAGAAAAGCCTATAAGGGAGGTCGCAAAAGAAGTAAAAGTAAAATCGGATACTATTCGCCGTTTGCTTAAAATAGCAGAAAATGACCGTGAAAAAACAAATGAATTACTGTGTAAGAAATTAAATGTATCAAGTACTAAACTAAAAACATTATGGGACTCTGTTAGAGACGGAACTCTACACGAACGGGCAATGGCAATAAGAAGACAAAAGTTATAATCTCTTGAGTTTAAAAATACTTTATGGACGATATTCTAATAATTTAATAACGTATTTTAAATCCCTTTTTCCAAAATTTTTAGGAGAAGAAAGATTATGCATATAAGCAAGCTTGCATATAAAAGAATGGGTGAAAAGAGGGTTAAATCTGGCTGAGCTTACCATTGTGGAAGAGGTCATTTTGCCCAAGTAGTTTAATCAAAGCCATTAGATTTTCTTAAAGAAAAAGACCGCTATGGAAATTGTCAGTGTACTTCGCAAAACAGCAGAAAAGATTGAAAAACACTCCGGCACACAAATGATTATAGATAGAAGTGGTTCAACATTAATTACTGCATACAGAAGAAAAAAAATAATGTTTTTTCGTTATATGAAGGAATTTATTGATTAATTTTTACTTTTTAGAAAAGAGGAATATATGAACTTAGAGGAAAAAACGAAAATTCTTGTTGATTATATTCGTTCACTCAATGATTTTGAGATAGTTAAAGAAATAGATGGGAACTATGATCACATGGGAGCTACGATTACAGATGCTATGTTGCAAGCCGGAACAACATATGAGACTGTGGTTCGACCAAGAGTTCAGCGGATACAAGAACAGTATCCTGAAGCAAGAACAATAAGTGAGTTTATAAAAATTATCGATGAAGTTGGGATTTACAAGATACTTCAATGGAATGATGAGGAAAAGCCCAAAAGGATTTTAGGTGTAGTTAATTTCTTTAAAAAGGAAAATATCGAAACAGAGACAGACCTTAAGCAATGGCTGCAGGAAATTAACAATATAGAAAAATTAAAACGATTAAGAGGTATTGGTAATAAAACAGCAGACTACTTTAAAATACTAGTTGGTATTCAAACAAGCGCAGTTGACCGCCACTTAGACACATTTCTTAGTGAAGCCAAGATTAAAGTGAACGGTTACATTGAAGAACATCAGTTAATCAACAAAGCGGCTGACCAAATGGGAGTGAATCGGGCATATTTAGATCACAGTATTTGGAAATATATGTCTAAAAACCTAAACCATTAATGAGGCGGAGAATTGGAGATGACAAATCATGCGAAATTAAAAGGTGTATTTAAAAATCACCGTGGTAAAAGATTCAGGACTGAAGAAATTAAGGATATGATTATGAAAATGGTTCCCGACTTTGCTGACGGTAGTGTTCGACCAAATGATCATGCGGAGGGGAACAAAAGTCCATGTAGGTGTGCAGGAACGTATGAACGGATCTTTGATAGAATCAAGCGTGGATGGTATAAAGTCAGATAAATAAACATAAACTGCAAAGAAAAATGAAACTTGGAATATCACATACCATTTTATAGGCAAAAGACGCCTGTTTTTGTAAGTAAAGTTTGTAATTTGAATCAGAACTATTACTGAATCCAATAATAGGAGATATGGTAATATGGAAAATTGGGAAGATTTTGTAAAAAGATTTAGTAACTCAATTGGGTGTTATTATCACTTATGCAATTCTGGTCAATATTGGAGTTTAAAAAAATTTAACTCAGATAAACGTCGTTCGATGGGTGTTTTTGCTTGGATTCGCGAATTAAAAAGAAAGTGCCTATTTGAGATATCTACATACAAGCATTTAGGTGATGATGCTGGAGTAAGTGAACTTGCAGATGAAGTTAAACCCGGGTACCTTTATGTTTCAAAATATAGCGACCCTGAGGGAAAAGGTACATGTTTAATTTTTTATTGTAAAAAGGGCAGCAATAGCGAAGATTATCAAAAAGCAGTAAAAGCTCTCAAAGCTATTTTGTCTTTGAGATACAATAAAATGCTCTAATACTTTTTATATTTTTTCATCATATTTTTATATTCCCTAAAATTTTAACCCTTATTTGGTAACTCAAAATATCTTTTGAGGAAACTATATGACAACAAAAATTTTATAATTGATTAAGAAAGTATAAAATGACAACAAAAAGTGTAGTCGTATCCATCTTATGCATCATGATTGCCGGTTGTGCGTCCTTATCACTTGTTGAAGATAATCAGGGAAAGGTAATAAAGTAGATGATAGGCTATGTTTTACAGGAGAAATGATTTGATGTTCAGGATTGGATTTCTGGAATTACATGAAAACCGGCAGCTATGAAATGTCGGTCAAAGGCCGCGACCTTTAATGCATCCTTATATCTTCTCAGAAAGCAGAAAGATGTACAGTCAGTAAAACTCCACATTTGATCCCGATAATTGATGAACATATCATATGAAAGATTGAAAATTTCAGAATCTATAGGAAAAATCTTTATGGAAGGGGATTCATAAATCTTTCGGGCTATATCTACGGCAAGGTTTTTACCTCCCTGCCTCATAACGGTAGTGAGGGTTTCATCAAAGATGTAGTCTGTAATTAGAAATGCAACCGATGTTTGATGATGAATAAGATTTTGGACAAGCAATCTTGCTATCGAATGCTTATCATCTTTCTTATTATAAAAAGCAATGAGGAAGGAGGTGTCTGCAAAGATTATTTCTGACATTTCATGCCATACAACAATTCATCAATTATTTCATTATTAGTATGACCTATATCCACTGGGGCAGATGAAAAAAAGGAATCGTCCTTTTTTATCGGAACTGGTTTTATTTTTTTTTCTAAGGATTCTAAGGATTCTACGGATTTTACATCTTTTCTTTTTTGTTTTACTGTACTCATTTTTTTATATTTACATAATTATAAAACATTTGTCAATGGAAAATTACCAGTAAATATGGCATATAGTAGATTTACAGGAAATCTTAAAATCGGCCGGGAAAGTATAAAATGACAACAAATCAAAAATAAAGAGTGGTTATTAAGCCAGCTTGCCTTTTATAAAAAGCGGCATAAAACTGAAAGTGATTATCAGTTATGGCAGGAAGGTATCCACCCCCAGTGGATATTGAACAACGACATGCTTATTCAAAAGATCGAGTATATACATTATAACCCTGTGAGACGCGGTCTGGTTAACGCACCGGAACACTGGAATTATAGTTCTTCCCGGAATTATGTCTTAAATGATCATTCGCTGATTTATATTGATGAATTATTCGTATAATATTTTAGTCTGCTCGTTCCCAAACTCTGTTTGGGAATGCAAGGTTATTACGAGTTATTCTGACCATAGAGTGTCGAGACCCTTGCACTCCTGAACCATGTCTGAAAACGTGCTACGTCCGGGAAGACACATTATTGATGTGCAAGGAATGGCCATATTCCTGACAAACTGAAAACCAGAATTGTACACAATGACACCATTAAATGGTTGGATTAAAAGAAGAAGATGATATAATATAAGGAAATTTCAGAATTAATTTTTTCACCCTATTCAGGAAAATATTTCATGACAAAAATATATATGGACAATGCTGCAGGTACACCCATGCACCCTCACGTGGTGGAGGCGATGATACCCTTTTTAAAGGAGGGCTTTGGCAATCCCTCAAACCTCCACCAATTTGGAAGGATTACGAGTGATGCTATACAGGCAGCGCGCGGACACGTAGCCAATTTGATTCATGCAAAACCGAACGAAATCATATTTACATCAAGCGGTACGGAGGCCAATAATTTTGCCCTGAAAGGCATACTGGCAGCGCATAAAAAGAAGGGAAACCATATTATCACTTCACAAATTGAACATTTTTCTGTACTGAATCCATTGAAATCATTAGAGAAATCAGGGTATGTAGTGACCCGCCTGCCGGTGGATAAATATGGAATGGTTAATCCCGACGATGTGAAAAAGGCCATTACACCCACGACGACGATGGTGTCCATAATGTATGCAAATGGGGAAATTGGGACGATTGAACCCATGAAAGAAATCGGAACCATTACAAAGGAAAGGGATGTTTTCTTTCACACGGATGCCGTTGCTGCCGCGGGAAACATCCCCGTTGACGTCAAAGACGCCCATATAGATGCCCTGAGCATGTCTGCCAATCAATTTTACGGCCCGTCAGGGATTGGGGCGCTGTATGTAAGGGAAGGGGTAAGGATACTTCCTTTCATGGAGGGCGGCATACAGGAAGGCGGACGCAGGGCAGGAACGGAAAATATTATCGGTATCGTTGGTATGGGAAAGGCCGCTGAACTGGCAAAATTAGAAATGTCTCAGCGCATAGATAAAATACAGAACTTGAGAAATCAGCTAAGAGATGGTATCCTGAAAAATATCGATCATGTGTATCTTAACGGACATCAGACGAATCGTTTGCCGGGCAATCTCAGTTTGTGTATCGAGTATATTGAGGGTGAATCTGTTTTATTGTTTCTCGATATGCAGGGGATTGCCATCTCCAGCGGGTCCGCGTGTACCTCGCGGTCGCTGAAGGCGTCTCACGTCATCATGGCTACCTGCGTTGATGCTGCACTTGCTCAGGGGACGGTGCTTTTCAGCTTAGGGATTGATAATTCTGAGACGGATGTTACATACGTTTTAGAAAAATTGCCACCCATTGTTGAACGTTTAAGGCAAATGTCGCCCCTGTATAATCAAAAGAAATGAAATTCTCGTAATTGAGGGGACAGGAGGTTTTAATGGTGCCTATTGTTGTTGAAAAGAAAAAATGTGCGTACGAGGATTATCTTAAGACCCCGCGAGATAAAAGGTATGAACTTATTAATGGGGAATTACTCATGACGCCATCTCCCACTCCCTACCACCAAAGAGTCTCAAGAAAGTTAGAATTTATCCTTGAAGGCTTTATAACTAAAAATAACTCCGGAGAAATCTTTTATGCACCGTGCGATGTATACCTCGATAATGAAAATGTAGTTCAGCCTGATATATTGTTCATTTCTCAAGATAGATTGAATATTATAGGGGATAAAAATATACAGGGTGAACCTAATATTGCGATAGAGATAATCTCAGAAAATAGTGTTTACAGGGATATGGTGCAGAAGAAAAGGTTGTATGCAAGGTTTGGCGTAAAAGAATATTGGATAGTAATTCCTGAGGAAAAAGAGGTGGAAGTTTATATCCTGAAAGATAAAGCCTATCAGCTTTATAAGACGTACACCAAAGCGGATATACTTGAATCGCCCGCTTTGAAAGGATTAAAAATAGTTTTAAAGGAAATATTTTAAAATGAGGAGTTTTTTATGCAATATAGCGCAAAAGTCATGGATCATTTTGCAAACCCCCGCAATGTAGGCGAGTTTCCCAACGCCGATGGTGTTGGGGAGGTTGGAAATCCTGCCTGTGGTGATATTATGAAGATGTCTATCAAGGTTGAGAACAATGTAATTGTCGATGTGAAATTTAAGACCTTCGGTTGTGGTGCTGCAATAGCTACCAGCAGTATTTCCACAGAAATGATTAAGGGAAAGACGCTGGACGAGGCTCTGGAGCTTACTAACAAGGCGGTGGCTGAGGCATTGGATGGATTGCCTCCTGCCAAGATGCATTGTTCCGTACTCGCGGAAGAGGCCATCGAGGCGGCCATTGACGATTATCACAAGAAAACGACTGGCAAAGGCCTCGAGAAAAAGAAGGCGCATGCCCATGACGAACACCACGAGCACTAATTTTAGATCAGTTCAACTAAAACAAAAAGTGGGAATTTCTTATGAAAGCGGACGAAGTATTGGATTGTTATGGCCTCATGTGTCCCATGCCTATCTTTAAAACGTCCATCAAAATTAAAGATGTTGCAATAGGTAAGGTACTCGAGGTCATTGCCACTGATGAAGGGATTAAGAAGGATATCGTTTCCTGGTGCAATACCACAGGGAATGAACTCCTGCATGTCAAAGAAGAAGGTGGGGAAATTCACGTTTTTATTAAACGGCTAAAGTAGATACTATGAAGAAAACAGATTCAGGTGTCATGCCGCTTTACAGTACTTTTAACCCATAAAAATATTATGAAGGTTCGTGAAAATGGCAACAAAAAACCAGACGCCTGCAGGCTATTGCTACTTATTCCCTCTCTTTCCCCTTCTCAATACTTTTCCGAATCAAGTTGCGCAGGATAAAACTCCGCTCTGCGCCACCCAGGAGGTTTTTTAGATTTTCGTACAAGGTCGGATCTGAAATCAGTGCACCAAGGGTTCCCTCTCCGCTGTTAATTTTTTCTGTAATCTCATTCAGGGATTCGGTAGTTTTAACCAGGTTCCCAAGGAGTTGCTTCCCTTTTGGATCGTACATAAGGGAGTACAATAACCCATCGCCTTTCTGGAAGGCCTTAACTTGTTCATTCAGTGACGCTGAAATGTTGCTTAGCGACTCTGCAAGACCGCCGTCCTCCAGTTTTTTTACAATTCTTGAAACGGATTCAACGATACTCATGCTGCCTTCAATGGCTGCAGTATAGCTGATTGGTTCCGTACTTTTTATTGAATCTCCATCCTCTACAACAGGCTCAAGGCACGCACCGGATGTAATTTCCACATAAGAATCACCTGTCACATAGCTCATCCATTTAATCGTAGCAATGGCATCGCGGGTTAAATTTTTCTGAGCCGATTTATCCACTCTTAGTATCACATCTATCCCTGTGCAAGGCAATGTCTTGATTAAAATAACGTCCCTTACTTGTCCTATCCCCACGCCCATAAATCGTACCGGAGCGCCGGCCTTTAATCCATATACATGTAAAAACCTTGCCTTTAAGGTAATTTGTGGTGCAAAATATCCTTTCTGATTGCCGAGAATAAACACCATAACGCCAAAACCCACTAAAGTTACCAGCATAAAGATCCCTGCCCGTAATTCAGCAAATTGTTCTCTTGTCATAAAAGCCCCCCTTACTCACAGATAACACCACTGATAAAATCTTTCACTTCCTGGATGTCGGAGGCTACCAGCTCTTCCCATGTCCCAACCATGATAATCTTCCCTTCGTGAAGCATTGCAATTCTATTAGAGACAGTTCTCACGCAGTGCAGGTCGTGCGTTACGATAATGGTAGTAACTCCTAATTCCCTCTGCAATTCGACAATCAACTCGTTTATGCGTTGGGCAGCCATCGGGTCTAGCCCTGTCGTAGGTTCGTCGTACAAGATAATATCGGGTTCTGTAGCAATCGCCCTTGCCAGTCCGACCCGCTTCTTCATTCCGCCGCTCAATTCTGCGGGCATCTTGAGTTCAATACCGCTTAATCCTACGAGGCGTAATTTTTCAGCCACCCGTTCCTGAAGTTCCTTTTCGGTGAGTTGCAGGTGTTCCCTGAGCGGATAGGCGATGTTTTCAAACACCGTGAGCGAATCAAATAAGGCTGCCCCCTGAAACAACATCCCCACATGCCTCCGCAACGTAATAAGTTCATCTTCTTTCATTTGGGTCACATGTTTACCAAAAACCACAATATCTCCTTTATCAGGCATCATAAGTCCGATTATCTCTTTGAGAAGGACGCTCTTCCCCGATCCACTACCCCCGAGAAGAGCCATAATCTCGCCTTTTCGTATGGATAAATTTATCCCCTTATGAACCGGAAGTCCATTAAAAGACTTGTAAACATCTCTAAATTCAATAATTATATCGGACATTGAAACGGGATACGGATTTTTACCGATAAATACAGAATTAAAAAATAATTAAAAACAATTTCGTCAGGAAAAAATCTGAGACTAAGATCATGATTGATATGGTCACGACGGTAATGGTGGTAGAACGTCCAACGCCCGTTGTGCCACCGGTAGTTCGCAATCCAAAGTAACAACCAAGCACAGCAATCAGCGCCCCAAAAAACACCGTTTTCCCAATACCACTCAGTAAATCAGAAATCTGGACCGTTGTCAAAACGGAATCAAGATAGAAAGTACGATCTATATCAAGCTCAAAGAGCGCAATAACCATACCGCCAAAAATCCCAACAATATCAGCCGTAACGGTGAGCAGTGGAAGCGTAATCATGCCGGCAAGTATCTTTGGAGTCACTAGTTTTTTAATAGGATTCGCCCCCAGGGCGCGCATGGCATCTATCTGTTCTGTTACCTGCATAGAGCCAATTTCTGCTGCAATACCCGACCCCACCCTTGCGCCCACCATGATTGAAGCCATCACGGGGCCTAACTCCCTGACAAGGGATAAGGAAACCACGCTACCGACATACATCTCTGCGCCGTACATTCTTAGTCCATAAATTGTCTGAAGGGCCATCACCATGCCCGTAAAGAGTGCAATGAGATTGACCAGGAGAAGCGACCCTGCCCCAAAGTTGTCTACTTCCCGGAGGATGAGCTTCGGATTGAACGGAGGTAAAAAAATCTCTGCAAACCCCTTGGTTGCCAATAAGGTTGCCTGGCCCACCAAAAGGACAAATTTTTTAGTAGCAGCGTCAATGGATAATAAAATATTCATGGCTAGATTATCATATATGGCTTTTATGATATCAAGGGTTTTATGCCGTGCATACAATTAATACCCCCCCTGTTTAAACTCCCCGTAACTATTTCCTTTGCCTTACCCCTCCCACCCACCGACTCGGCTACTGCATACATCGCCTGCCTTGGAATATGACCAAATCTGCTCAAATAAGAATTTAAGGTCATTAGTTGACTTTTTATCTGCAAATTGGTATATATCTTGTATATTAAAGATTTCTCCCACACCAGGGTATCAGTTATTTTTACAGGAGTATGAACTTTATGAGTGCATCCCTTTTAAACTTTATTACGCCTGAATATATCAGATCAATTACCAATAATGGCGTCTATCGTCGTGGTTTTGCCTATTACAAAAATGGCCGTGTACATAATATAAGACATGATAATGACGGAGAATTAACGGCAGAAGTTGCAGGAAATGAATCAGTAGTGCCGTATCCTGTCTTTATCCTTGCCAACGAAAATGAACTATACGAGATGGATTGCGAGTGTTTTTATATCTCGGAGGGGGAGTTATGTAAGCACATTGTTGCTACTCTCCTGGAGTGGATTGCGCAGCGGGATAAAACGAAACGTCATAATAAATCGCCATACCCGCAACAAAAAATGCTTTTTAACCCGGACGATATTTTTCCAAGGATATCGCCATTTCCTTTATATGAACCCAGCCAAACGGATGTTTTGACCGAAATTTTTTCTGCCTTCGGTCATTTCAACATCAAGGTAGACTTGCTCAATGGTGGACCACAACTCGAACTGAAACTCGTTTCGGGTCAAAGTTGCGAAACCGTGGTTCACATCTCAGCCGAAAAAAGCCCGCATGTTTTCGAAAAAATAACAAGATTTTCCGGCAACACCGTAGAATTATCGGAACGGGCAAGAAAGGTCAAGCTTTATAAGAGTCCACTCGTGCCCTATCTCCATGCCGATATAAACACAGAAGGACATATAGAATTATCTCCCATACTGAAACTGAAGGGTTCCAATAAAAAAGACGACCAGTCCGTCCATTGGGAGCAATTGGCTGAGAACAGGATCGGTGAGCGGTGGGCGTGGCTTAATAATTCTTACAGACCTATAGAGCCCATCCCCTTCACCTTGAAACCCTATTTCAATAAACAAAAGCCGCTTGTTTATAAAGAAAAGGCCGCGATAGATTTCCTGAAGAACGATCTCGACTCATTACTCAATGATTCTTGCTTTAAGCCTTCAGAACGATTACAAGGCGTAGAAGTTCATGAAAAACCAGACATTTCCCATGTGCAGGTGGAGTCTTGCGATAATGACTGGCTATGGCTGTCTCCAACGTATACTGTAGGGAAACACACCGTCACTCTTTCTGATATTTTATCATGTATTGATAAAGACCACTGCATGAGAAAGGGCACGGATTATATAGAAATTCCCGGAGACATTATGGACCTCTGGCAGCGTGGCAGCGGTATTATTGAAAATGGGCGGATCAAGATGCCCAAATTGGGATACCTGCGCACCCGTGCTGAATGCGGTAAGAAAGTAAAGGTAACCGCCTGTAACGAGACGCAGAAATTCCTGGCGAACTTTGATCGCATCACACCACCACAACCTGCGCCATCCGTTGGTTCATACACAGGTGAATTGCGCACCTACCAGCAATCCGGGTATGACTGGCTCTGGTTCCTGCATACGAACGGCTTTAACGGTATCCTGGCAGATGAGATGGGGCTGGGCAAGACACATCAGGCAATGGTAGTAGTCCTCTCCGCCTTACAAAACGAGCCGGGCATGCCTAACCTGGTCGTTTGTCCCACCTCTGTGCTGGATCATTGGAAATCAAAGTTCCAGACCTATGCCCCCGAGGTAAAGACAGCCCTGTTTTATGGAAAAGAGCGGAACACCCTCTTTTCAGGCAATCTGCCCTCTGTGGTATTAACCACCTATAGCATCCTTTCCCGTGATGCGGAAGTCCTTAACAAGATTCAATGGAACTACGTAGTACTGGATGAGGCACAAAAGATCAAGAACCATAATACCCAGATGTGCAAGGCAACCAAGTTCCTTAACTCAAAGCGCCGTCTGGCACTGACCGGCACCCCCATTGAAAACCGGTTGTCAGAATTATGGTCTATCTTTGACTTCCTCATGCCGGGCTATCTGGGAAGTATACAGGACTTCAAGGCACGTTACGAGAACCCCATTGTAAAATATCAGGACGATGAAAAGCGCGAGATATTAAAGAAGATCCTTCACCCCTTTAAACTGAGGCGGCTCAAGAAGGACGTTCTGACCGAACTGCCGCCAAAGACGGAAGAGAAGCGCTATTGCACACTAGTGCCAGCCCAGATTGTGATGTATAAGGACATTGTTAGTGAACGGGGAAGCAAGCTTATTGCAAAATTAAAGGATGAAAGCCAGCCTGTGGAATACATTCACATCTTTGCATTGCTCACCAAACTGAAACGACTCTGCGACCATCCAAAACTGGTTCTGAATGGCACCTCTCCCAAAGGGGCGACATCTGGCAAGTTTGAACTTTTCAAGGAGATCATGGAAGAGACGCTGGAGTCGGGGGAAAAGGTCGTGGTCTTCTCCCAATATCTGGAGATGCTCGACATCATTGGTTACTGGCTGGACAGCATCGACGTCAGATATGAGACCTTACGCGGCAATACCAGGGATCGGGGCAAGGTCGTTGAGAGATTTCAGAACGACCGCGACTGTAACGTCTTCTTGAGTAGCCTCATGGCAGGCGGTTTGGGTATCGACCTGACCTCTGCCTCGGTAGTCATCCACTACGACCGCTGGTGGAATGCCGCACGTGAGGACCAGGCCACCGACCGTGTCCATCGCATTGGCCAGACCCGTGGCGTCCAGGTCTTTAAACTCATCACCAGGGGCACACTAGAGGAAAAAATCGATACCATGATCACCGCCAAGGCCGCCCTCATGGATTCCATCGTCGAGTCAGACGATATCATGTTCAAATCATTTTCGAGGAAAGAATTGATAGAGTTGCTGACGTTTTGAGTTTCTAAAGAAATAAAATCTTTCGCTTCGCTGGTTCAATCGTCCTCGATTGAACCGAAACAGTTAGTATAATTACGTCTCACAGCACGGGTTCAAGCTCAAATACTTGGACAACCTGGAAAGATTCGTCCCCCCGTTCTTTCCCCAGAAAAAACTGAAAAAAGCTTGCATTCTTCTTTATTTTTGTATTATCATCACTTCTAAAGAAGATTGTGCTGAATTACGGTCCAAAAGGAGTGCGAAGTCAAATTGATGAACCAAAAGCGGTGTCTTATACTGATCAGTACAAGACACCGCTTTTCACAACAATTCTGCGCAACAGAAAGAAGGTAAACGAGATACTGAGATTTTATATCCCAAAATACCGGCGTAATAGACTGACAGCCCAGCATGCCGGGGGCGGTTATAATGACCAGTCTAATTATTATGGCATTCATAACGGAGGCGATCATGACAACAACACGAAGCCTGCACATTACCGAATGACAAACCGCGACTCTGAAGAACTCATCGCTGTGGCTGAGAATTCGGTGGTCAGACAGAAAAGATTTGAAGTCTTTGCAGAAGAATTGAGAGGCGGAAGTCGTGTCGCCCAAAGACGCTTTGCGACAGATGTGGTGACCATGAACTCAAAGGTTGTCCTGCGTGACCTGGATACGTCTGAAGAAATGACCTATGTTTTAGTTTTTCCAGGAGATGCGAACATTGATGCGGGGGCTATCTCGATTCTCGCACCTGTGGGCACGGCGATCCTGGATACGCCAAAGGAGATGTTGTGGAATGGTCTGTCCCGTCTGGGGTGCGCCGTATCCGCATCGATGACATTCTTTACCAGCCGGAAGCGGCCGGAGATTATAACTTATAGTGCTAATAAGGCGCTGCACTGGTCGGAGATTCCGCTGTGCTCCATTCCCGCCAGTGCGCTTTGTCTTTATACTGGAAATATATACTAATCTTAAAACCTTCTCATGCATACTTGCGTTATTAACAAAATAGCACTGTTTCCTGTAATAGACATCCCTGCATAGAGAATCTTCCGCTCCTAATTATCAAATCTGAAAAACTACAAACTATTTGCAAAGAAAGTAAACGCCCTCATTGAAACCGCCCCTCAATTCCCAAAGGCTGGTCGAGTTGTTCCGGAATATGGAGATGAAGATATACGACATGATTACCACCAAGGCCACTTTTATAGCATTACTCTAGAAAAACTTTTTTTATAAGTTTTTTGAGCACATCCAATAAACGGAGAAAATCCCAAGTTACAAATAAATCTCAAACTCCAATTACCAAATGTCCTATCTCAGGTTTGTCCTTTATGGGTATTCGTCCTAAAAACTTTTAGAGTTGCTCACGTTTTGAAATTATGAGATAATTATTTCCAATTTCTGAACAATATCACCTGGACATACAAAAAATATTGCAACGATGAATGGTTAAATAAAATGATCATAGAGAAAGATTTATTAACAATAAAAGAAGCCGAAACCACAAAGCATGTGCACCGCCTTCATCCTTACAAAGGCAAATTTATTCCGTAACTTGTAGGGTATTTTCTTGACAGCCCTATTTACAATTTTAAGAAAGGATGAAGTATGAAAACATATCAGGTTGTACTTACTAAAAGCTATCTGGTGTCGGTTAGTGCTAAAACAAAAGAACAAGCACGAAGAGTATGTGAGTTTTACACAAAT
The DNA here is from genome assembly GCA_015075005.1 of Planctomycetia bacterium. Taxonomy (GTDB): domain Bacteria; phylum Planctomycetota; class Brocadiia; order Brocadiales; family Brocadiaceae; genus Brocadia. The sequence goes on along the minus strand of JABTVC010000003.1, from coordinate 342,465 downwards.
GACATTCAGGATATTTCAACCATAGAAAACAGAGAAAAAGAAAAGTTCCTGATTAAAAATATCGAGTGTACTGTGAATGAAACTTTTGATTGCCATGAAACAAAAACAATATGAAGGAAATTATAACAAAAATCATTCAAGGTGATTGTAAAGATGTTCTGAAAACAATTGATGATAATTCAATTGATTTGATTGTTACATCTCCACCATATGCTGATAGGCGAAAACATACTTATGGCGGGATAAAACCCGAAAAATACGTAGATTGGTTTTTACCAATTAGCGAGCAACTTTTACGGATTTCAAAACCTACGGGCGTATTCATTTTAAATATTAAAGAAAAAGCAGAAAGTGGTGAACGACATACTTACGTGATAGAATCGATACTCGAGTTGAGAAAGCAAGGTTGGCTCTGGACAGAAGAATTTGTATTGTTTGAACCAAAGGTAAGATATGAATCAGTTAAATCTGAATGAAGTTCACGAATATGCAGAAAAGCATATTTCCGTTTTTCATCAAAAACGGCTTGAATATATTACAACTACAACAGAATTAGATAAAATACTTCAGCAGAAAAATCCTGAAAAGGATGGTTACTATAAAATTTGCGGACAGGAATTTTGGCACTTGGTTTCGGGAAGTGAAAGTTTTTACATTGATATCATTGAGCCCATCGGACATAAGGCAAAACAAAAAAATGAAGAATTTCTTGAAGCTTATAGTGTTATCTTAAATAAATTTACCTTGAAATTTGCCCAACGGTTTTGTATGGATGGAAAAATTGATTGGAAAAAATTATTGGAATTTAACTCAGGGACAAAGAAAAAACATAAATAATGGTTTCCCATCAGGAAAGACCGAGTGGCTTTATTCTCTTTTTCAGCAAAAATATTTTTTCACGAATAAGACTTGTCCTCATGAAAATGGGGAGAAGTAATCACACAGAGACACGAAGCCGCAAAGAATGATGAATAATTAATGGGGATATACCATAAATCTTTGTGTCTCGGCGGCTTTGTGTGAGGAAACAGAAGGACTTTTTTTCCCGACTCGTTCGGGTTATGTATGATCAACCCAGAAAAAATTATCTATTCCATCAACATTGAAGATATTCAAAATGTCGCCGAACAGGAATTAGACAGAAAACTAACAGAAGAGGAGTTAAGGTTGGTCGAAGACAGACTTGGCGATTATGTAGGCTGGTACGAAGCCATTCTTAATGCAATGAATGAATTGAAACTTAAGCCTTGAACGTGCTATGAAAAAAAATTAGCCTTAAAAATCTTAAAGAGTATCTAAAACAGCGTTCTAAAGAACCTTTGATTAACGAAATTTTTGGACTCTTTACTTTGTGCCTTTGAAGAAAATGAGATAGATATGGAAAAGATTATATGGGACGAAGGTTTTAGTGTTGGCGTTCGTCACTTAGATAAACAACACCAACAAATCGTCATCCTGGTAAATACATTGATTGAGATGAACGATACGGAAGTTGATTCAGAAATTATCTCGGATACCTTGACAAAAATGACCCAATTCGCCAACGATCATCTTAAAACAGAAGAGCAATACATGCTCGAATATGGTTATCCAGGGTATTCAATACAAAAAAAGCAACACCAGGAATTTAAAAGAAAAACCGTTGATTTCTGCATGGAAACTATGGCCCATAAGGTGACAGTTCCGACAGAAATATTCAGTTATTTAAAATTATGGTGGACGAACCATATCCTGACAGAAGACATGAAGTACAAAGAATTCTTTAATGCGCGAGGGCTGAAGTAATTAAAAATTAGTTTTACAGTAATCCCAGTAATCCATATCGAGTTGGGCACTTGCCTGCGCGTGTCCCGCCCTCAGTGTTTCGTGTAATCCTGGCCAAACTTTCCACCAGGAGTTACCAATTAGACACGGACAAACAAGGTTTGTCCATGCCACCCAAAAATCCGCTTACATAAAATGAAATTTCCTATACAATTTAATTAATCCAGGATAATAAAGCCATGTATGATTCAAATTTGCCTTACAGGATATGACCCACTGTGGGGATACCTTGCAGCAATTCGGGTTGAAAGCAAAAAATGTGGAAGAATTGCTAATTTCATGGATCACCATTTTCATGACCTTTTTATTGACAAATAAACGAATCCTAAGTATAAACTATCCTTTCATTGACCTGAACTCCTGGATTGTTTATGTTTTTTGTCTATCTTAAACAGGGACAAAAAACGTGGTAATAATTGACCAAGAATGCGAGAAGCACCGCTTCCTCTCACTATGTTCATTTGGTACACATCACCTTTCTTTTTTGGATCAAAACGCGCTATTGGATCATCAGGAGGTTCTTGGATGGCCATGGTATGGCCATAATCAGAGGTGTGAGAAGAGATGCTATCCGCTGTTACATTCCTGGTATTTTTCCTTTTTGAAAGGCCTCCCGTCTCAGCAATGATTTTGAAGCCGAACATTTTGGTCATTTCCGGCGTAACGCCAAAGGCAAAATCGACACATTCATGACAGGCCGATGCCAGTAAATGAGATAGTTCTTGCAGGCCTTCTTTATTAAACGGAATATACGCTGGTTCATGTATGGATAATTTTCCAGGAGCAGGTTTTTGTGCTTTTGTTAATTCGGCAATCGACTCATCCAACTGGTCAAGCTTGAAAAAACAATCTCCCGATACGCGACGCACAATATCGTCTGCATGAGAAAAGTCTATGTTTCTCCAGATGTTTAAGGTGTCTTTCGTATCGTAATGAGCCAATATCCAGGGAAGTATAAACCAGAAATGCCTCCTGTATTCATGCGCAACACTAATACCTTGCAAGCAGTAAATATCACGGCCATCCTTGTCTTTGTAGTTTGACTTACCACAACTCACAAGAAATGTCATTTCTGGATAATTTAAGCAATAGAGCGGCAAAACGGATGCCTTACTAAAGATACTTTTGTATTTATCATACAAATTGTAAAGTTTGTTTAATGCCTTAAGGCTTTCTGGCGAAACTTTCGGAGGAACAATCATCCATCGGTAGTCTTTTGACAAGGAACGGGAATACAGGAGCTCCTGGTATATCATGCAATTCGCCTTATCCTTTCCAGCGCCTTACTGAGGAGCGGTTCGATGTGTGGCTCAAACTGGCTTAAAACCTCATAATCTTTAGTTTTTTCCTCCAAAATAGCCCTGGCAATGCTCTCGGCGTCGGGCTTACGCGTGATCAGAGACCAAATTTTATTTACCAGTCCTGCCTTTTTCAGCACCTCTGATAATTCTTTTTCGCGCTGCTTTATACTCTTGTGGGCCTCCCCTTTCATCTGCTTTAATGTTTGCCCCAAACAATAAAACAAGACATGTTCTGCATTCAGTGGCGATGGAAATCCTACAATTTTGTCTTCGGATTTAAAGGGATGTATCAGATCGCCCGTGGAAGTAACAACCCTCTTAACATTCCCTTCTCCCACCGCGGAGACGGGCACGATACCTCCCTCCCAGGCTGGATTTTGTTTGCATAACGACACCATCTGATTGAACACCTCCATGCCACGCTCTATCAATGGCGCATAATTATCGCTTTTCCACTTGGAATCGACCGTATCCGCCTTGGTGAGAATGATTACAAATGTCAAGTTTCTGTTGGGATACATCCTGCTATAGGTCGTAAATATCTCATGGATCCTGCGGGCGCCTGACCGGTGCCTCGCTTCTTTAATATTTGAGTAATACGTTAGGACAAAGGCATCGGCAACAAGGATAACGGCGTTACTCAGCTCAATGTGAGAAGCCAGTTCACTAATTTCTGATTTTGTCGCTTCCGAAGTATCGTTCGTATCGATGACATCGGTAATTTCTGTGAGAATACCGCCACGATAATCAATCCAATCAAAGTATGTCACCGGTTTTGAATTATAGTAAACGGTGAAAGGCCATACCGTTGTCTGTTGTGTCCCATCTGGCCATTTAAATTTATCGACAAGTGAAAACCTGCTAAAATCGCCAACACTCAGTATAGCCTTATCAAATTGTTGCACTGAGCGGGGGGCAAGGTAAAAACCCGCATCATTTTGACCTGCGTCTCCCAACGTCTCATAGAGCGAAGACATATATGTTGTTTTGCCAGAGCCTGATATGCCGATCATCGTTACTTTCATTTTTTTATTTCCCTCTTGTAAATCATTTGATAATTACCTTTGGATAATTTTTAGTAAAGACTCCTGCAAAGTGATATTTTCATCTTTTCATGCTACCCCTTATTCTTTTGTCTCATCATTTCAATGGCTACACCAATGCACCCGCCCACAAACGGCAGCGTAACCGCTAATTTTGAAAAACCAGCGATAATCCACAGTGTCACAAAAACGGCAAATCCAAATATTGCGCCTAATGAAAATGTGTATATAAGTTGCTGTGGCGTCCGTTGAATTTGCCTTGCCGCCTTTTGCTCAGAGGGCTTAGGTTCTCCTGGAATTAAAACCATCCGACTCAGTTCCCTCTGTCTTTCAATGTTGTCTGACATTTGACATGACCCTCAATTGACGAAAAAAGCACGGTAAATTATAGTAATTAGATTTTACTATTCTCATGAGAATTTTAGCCCGTATTCAATTCATGCATACCCCTTTTATCAGCTATGAGTTAATTACAAAAATATATCTTTGTAATATTACTGAATCTAGTGCTTTTTTGGCAAGATTTTTTGCATCTTTATCGAAATATAAAGTATAATTTACTTTTTGCTTTAATCTTTATTGGACTGCCACCTTACACATCAGGGGTGGAATTGATTTTTGAGTAACAATGTAGTTTTTTGAAAATTCTCAATAAAAATCATTTTTATCGGCTTGTATTTAAAGAAAGACACAAGAAGTGAAAAGTTTTATCGCAGCAGGTATCATATCAATCATGGTGATTGTTTTAAACGGCAGCGTTTTCCCTGAAGAAAGCCAACAAGCCGAAATCCAGGAATCATCCAAAGTCGCCAAGAACCATAGTCAGGAAAAACCGGATAACAACAGTAATCAGCAGGAAAGATCCTTAATTGATTTTTCTGATTATACAGGAGGTTCTGTCTATACATGGTTAGAATCGAAGGGGTTTTGTTTTAATGGCAGGACTAAAGACCACAGGACAATTAAATTATCTGCAAATGAAAACGCGCTGATTGTTAAAGCCAGGCAACCCACCAGAGTTTTTATTTTCAATAATTCTGTCATTCTTAAAAAATTTTCGAAAGTGAAGATTGAATGGGGAATTATTCAATACCCAAAAGATGCGTCTTATGCGAAGAATAACAACAATGAGGCGTTGATGGTTTATATATTTTTTGGTGATGTCAGATTGTCCAGCGGGTGTTTTTTTGTACCAGATAGTCCTTACTTCATAGGCCTGTTTCTCAGTAAAAAGGACGAAATTAACAGGCCCTACACAGGGAGGTGTTTTGACGAAGGAGGCCGTTTTGTTTGTCTGGGAAATCCGAAACCTGGAGAAACGGTAATTTCAGAGTTTGATTTGTATCGTGCGTTTCAAGCATATTTCCAAGATGCGGTCCCCCCAATATCGGGAATAAGCCTTGCGGTTGATACCTCTTCGTCTGGCGATAAGGGAAAGGCCGGGGCTTTTATCAAGCGTATCGAATTTCTCAGTAAATAGTCCACGTGAGAATCATTACCGTTGCATGGTAAGAGAGCAAAGATATCTGCAAACCGGCTTCGGCCTTCTAGTATTTCGTTTCATTAATACGTTTACAGATTCATTGTCATTGCGAACGATAGCGAAGCAATCTTATCCTTTTACAATACAAGAGATTGCTTCGTCAATCCGTTCCTCGCAATGACATGCTACCTACGTTGGCGTACCATACAAAGTAAGGTCTGTTACCTCGTGTATCAGAACATCTATCAGTTTTCCCGTGGATTCCCGAGAACCATTGAAAACCACGATGTGGTTTTGTCTTGTACGACCTGATAATTTATTTGAATCTGATTTACTGGCACCTTCAACAAGTACCTGCACCACCCGGCCTATCAGCTTCTTATTTTCTGCGAGGCTGATACCTTTTTGCAATTCCAACAACCTCATGTTTCTTGCCCTTTTCACCTCATCGGCCACATCATCTTCCAGCTCGGCTGCCTTCGTACCTGTACGAGGTGAATACTTGAATATAAAGCAGTTCTGGAAACGTATCTCTTCCATGAGCCGCACAGTTTCCTGAAAATCTTCATCCGTTTCTCCCGGGAAGCCTACAATAAAGTCGCTGGCTACCATCATATGAGGAATTACTTCCCTTGCATACGAAATCAAATCACGGTAATAACCCGCTGTATAACCGCGCCGCATTCTTTTAAGGATTTGGTCGGAACCGGACTGGGCGGGCATGTGTAAATATTCACAGACTTTTCCTAAACGGCTTATGGTGCGGATGAGATCACGGGACATATCTGCAGGATGTGAAGTCACAAACCGTATCCTTCCGAGTCCGTCTATATCGTTTAATTCAGAAAGCAGATCCCCGAGCGTTACACCCCCAGGTAAACCTTTTCCGTAGGAATTTATATTTTGACCGAGTAAGGTAACCTCTTTGCAACCATTCGCTACAAGGGCTTCAACCTCTTCTTTTATATCAGAGATCGTCCGGCTGATCTCCCGGCCACGTACATGGGGTACAATGCAATAGGAACAAAAGTTATCGCAACCCCGTATAACCGTAACGAAAGCCTGATAAAAATTCGGTCGGTGAGACACGGCCCTCTTTACATGAATAATCTGATCCTCATCTACAGCAAGGACATGCGAACCACGATTTCTGATATTTAAAATGAGTTCCGGCAACCGCGCGAACATACGTGTTCCACAGACCAGGTCAACATGGGGCATGCGTTTAAATATAGCTTTACCGTCTTTTTGTGCCATGCATCCCAGGACACCTACAATAACTTCAGGGTGTTTTTTCTTCAGTGTTTTTAGCGCCCCAAGATGAGAATACACCTTGTCTTCGGCATGCTGACGCACACTGCAAGTATTAAACAAGATGACATCGGCCTCGTCAGCCTTATCAACAATCTGATAGCCTTCTTCCAACAACAGACCAAGCGAGAGTTCGGCATCGAGCTTATTCATCTGGCAGCCAAAGGTTTCAAAAAAAACGGTCTTATGCTGATCTTTATACATACTATTGGAAGAATGAATCATAATGCCTGTCTCATAATTATTGAATCAAAGTTTTTAATGTCACGCAAGAAAGGCACGGACAAACATTGTTTGTCCGTGCCACCCAACCCAATCGCTTAACTTAACACGTTTGCCCCTGTTCCCCGTTCCTGATGGATATTTGGTTGTGGCTACGCCTCATGGGGAGATTTAGTTTGTGTATTCCTGCTTTCGTCTTTTTCCGAAGTAAGCTTTTCTTTTAGAAGTTCACCAATGCCAGCGATGCTTCCAAGAATACCTGTGGCCTCATAAGGCAAAAAGATCTTTGTTGCCTTACCATCGGCGATTTTTCGAGGGATTCGAGATATTTTATCGCAATTAAATCATTTGTAGGCCTACCTGCATGAATAGCTCCGAAGACGGTCTGGATTGCTTCTGCTTCACCCTTGGCCACAGTTAACTTTTGATATTTATCGGCATCGGCAACTTTCTTTATTGCCTCCGCCTGCCCTTCCGCCTTAAGGATTGCCGACTGTTTGTGTCCCTCGGCCTCAAGAATAATTGCACGTCTTTCCCGCTCGGCCTTCATCTGCCGGTGCATTGCGTCAGTAACATCCTTAGGTGGTTCTATTCTCTGAAGCTCGACCCTCGTTACCTTTGTACCCCATGTATCGGTGGCAGCATCAAGGATCTCACGCAACTTTGTATTTATTACGTCTCTCGATGTAAGCGATTCGTCCAGGGCTAAATCACCGACCAGATTTCTCAGATTTGTTTGAGCAAGTTTAGTCGCTGCCATGTAATAATTGGCAACATTATACGTAACTTGTACCGGATCAGTAACCATATAATAGATTACCGCATCTACCTCAACAACAACGTTGTCCTTGGTAATTACCGCCTGCGGTGGGACATCAACCACAAGTTCCCGCATATCCACTTTAATCATCCTCTCCAGAAAAGGGATGATAACGGTGAGTCCACTGTCTGCTGTACGTTGATATTTTCCCATCCGCTCAATCAATCCTTTTTGCCATGGCCTGACTATTTGTATCCCCCGGGCAGCAATCACAAATACGACAATTGCCAAAATAATAAATATGGTTATTTCACCTGGCATTATCATCTTGCCCTCCTTCCCTTATAATTTTAACTACGAGACGCGTTCCAATAACCTTTACAACTTCAATCTTTTTCCCTAAGGGTATTATTTCGTCCATATCACTATCTGCCCTCCAATCATCGCCTCTTATTCTGACAAGACCGGTACTCTTTATATTATTAATCTCTTCCAGTACCATTCCTTTTTCACCAACAAACCGGTCAGCGCCAACCCCTGAAGGCTGCTTTTTGGTGAATCGTTCCGCAAATCTTCTGGAAATCACAAAAAGTACACTTGCAATAACCAGAAAGGCTCCCCATTGCCAGCCCATACCGAGCTCCAGGATCGCTAAAATGCTTGCTACGGCTGCTCCAATACCAAACCACAAAAGGAAAAATCCAGGGGTAAATATCTCTCCGATAATAAAAGCGGCAGCAAGCGCCATCCACATCCACCAGACCTGAATCATTTTTATCTCCTCGTAATTTGCAGAGAACATCTTACAGCAGAAAGATTAATAAGTCTGTAAATTTATATGTTTCAGGGAAAACCCCTCCGGGTTGTATATAATCAGCATATTCCATAAATCTACGCAATAATGGTAAAAATTTAAAGGGAAATGTTTTATCTGAGGTTGTTTCGCTAAAGCTTTGGTTAAAAAACTCCTGCTGTATTCAATGTAATCTTTAAGTGTCGGTACGTAAAGTAAATATTTTGAGGAAATATCTTTGAAAGTGGCTTTTATTTCTGTTACTTTCTGTATGCGCTATCACAAAAGAAGCGTTAGTGTCTTTTCATAAATTTTTGACCAATTCTGGAAGAATAGATCATGTAAGATTTAAAAACCATTCCGGAGAGATTATGGAATTGAAATGTAAATTTCTTTGGTATCCGGAATTTGTGAGGCGGAATTTATTAAACATGTTTTGACTTGTTCAGGTTAGGTATGAGAATATTAGTCATAGAGGACGAAAAAAAATTAGCCACCTATATCAAAAAGGGTCTGGAAGAAAACCACTTTGCCGTTGACGTAAGTTACGACGGGGAAGAAGGCCTCTTTATGCTCAAGACCAATGAGTATGACCTCGTTGTGCTTGACATCCTGCTTCCAAAGAAAAACGGACTCGAGATACTGGAGGAGACCAGAAAAAACGGTAAAGATATGCCCATTCTTTTACTGACGGCAAAGGATGCTATTGAGGATAAGGCTCATGGGTTAGATTCAGGAGCCGATGATTATCTGGTAAAACCCTTTTCTTTTATAGAACTGATAGCGCGGATACGGGCATTAATCCGAAGAGGGAAGGTTCATTACCAGACTGAGTTAACGGTTGCAGACCTTTCTCTGGATATAGCTGCACACCGCCTTTATCGAAAGGGTCAGCCCATAGACCTCACCAATAAAGAATTCGCTCTATTAGAATTTTTTATGAGAAACCTCGCTACGGTATTAACTCGTACTCAGATCGCAGAACATGTATGGGATTACAACTTTGACAGCATCACGAACGTGATTGACGTCTTTGTAAATCGATTGAGAAATAAAATCGATAAGGATCGCACGAACAAACTGATCCACACGATCAAGGGTGTAGGTTACGTTATGAGCGAGGAAAAGCCATGACCTCCTGGACAATTCGCACCAAACTCACCTTCTGGTACACCAGCATTTTCGGAGGAACGCTTGTTCTCTTTGGTTTACTAACATACCTTGCATTTTCTTACGCAAATAATAAACGTATAGATGTTGGGCTTAAAGAAGAGGCCGAAGGTATCGCTCATTATGAGCGAATTAGCAAGAATTCCTTCAGGAAGTATGTGGAGCGTATATCGAATGAAAGAGATGAAGAGTGGGCATCGGGAAAATATATTGCAATACTCAATCATGCAGGAAACCTTCAATTCCGATCAGGAAACTTAAAGGATGCTCATCTGTCCTTAAATAGCCACCAAATTAAAGAAATCCTTTCAGGAAAGACATACTTTAAGACTGTGATGACTCCAAAGGGGCGTCTTTTACGCATTATTACGATACCTAAGAAGGATACCCAACAATTAATCCAGATTGGGATTGTTGTTAACAACGACAGCGCTCTCAAAATCTTTTTACTTGCACTCACGGCTTTAGGGTGCCTTGCGATTATCGGTAGCTGGTTTGGTGGTCGCTTTATGGCAAAAAAGGCATTAAGTCCCATAGATTGCATGATAAAAGAACTCCAGCAGATAGAAACCGAAAACCTGGGGAAAAGGCTGACAATATATCCTGTGAAAGACGAGATCAGCGAGCTTTCAGGAGTAATTAACGAGATGTTGACCCGCCTTGAAAATTCATTTAACCAGGTCCGTCAGTTCACATCCGATGCCTCCCATGAATTACGCACACCCATAGCCATCATGAAGGCAGGAATAGAAGTCGCCCTGGCAAGGGAAAGGGATATCTATAACTATCAGCAAGTTCTTGCCGATACCCTGGAAGACCTGGGGCGACTTTCAAAGATTGTAGAAAACCTATTCATCCTGGCAAAGGCCGATGTGGGACGATATGAAATACATATGGTACGAATAAACCTTTGTCCTGTTATTACGGATATTGCTGAACAACTAAAACTCATTGCAGAACAGAAAAACATCTTCGTGTCGATGGAAAAGATGGAGGATGTGTCTATTGATGGAGATGAGTTGCTTATTCGAATGCTTCTCTTAAATTTGGTGGATAATGCCGTAAAATATACCCCTCTTGATGGGACAATTAAGCTGTCCCTTAGCAAAGACAAGGGTTGTGCAAAAATTGTCATTAAAGACAATGGTATTGGTATTTCTCAGGAAGATAGTCCTCATATATTCGACCGCTTTTATAAAACAAGCAAGGCTGGAATGGCAAACCACACCAGTAACGGGCTTGGACTAAGCATCTGCCAATGGATCGTCAAGTCCCATCATGGTACAATAATGGTAGAAAGCGAACTGCATAAGGGAAGCATTTTTACCGTTACACTACCTACCTGCTAAATTCTTCAGGATTACAAATAATTAATTTTGCGTTCATCTTTTGTTAATAAGCAACATGATATAATTTTAAATTAAATGAAGATAGTGATTTTATATGTTATCACAACGCTGCTGGCTGGATGCGCTATCTATCATTCCATACCAATAGACAATTCGGCTGTGAATCTTGCTTTGAAAGCCCCGTCAATGAAAAAGGTACAGGTTCAGGCAAAAATGATCAGGCATCCCATTTTGAAACCGATAGGGCTCGACGATCGGGACGGAATCTCACCGGACGAGGCGGCCATCCTGGCGGTATTGACAAATCCCAGGTTGCGAGCCGTTCGGGATCAAAAGAAAGTTTCAATGTCCCAACTGATCCAGGCCGGTATTTTGCCTAACCCTCAACTGTCTTATAGCCTTGACGTTCCCACGGGAGGAAATACCCAGGGAACGATCAACGGCTTCGGGTTAGGATTAGGCTGGGACATCACTTCCCTTATAGTCCGAAATGCAAAAATGAAAGCTGCCCGATACCGTATGGATTCAGTGGACATCGATGTGGCGTGGCAGGAATGGCAGGTAGCTCAGGCAGCGAAATTGCAGGTCTACCGGTTGTTATGGATAGACCAGCAATTAAACCTTGAAAGGGCGGCTGTGGAAGGGCTTCGTGAAAATCTTGAAATCGTCAAAAAGTCCGTTCGATTCGGTGAGTTAACTGCCGTAGACCTTGCGGCCGCAGAGGCAGCCCTCCAGCAGAACCGGATCTTTCAGCTAAAACTTATTCAGGAACAGAAGCGGGGGCAGAGCGCGCTGAATCAGGCACTTGGCCTCCCTGTGAGTAGTGTTGTTTCACTACAACAAAACATCTATCTTCCTTCCTGGCCAGCGCTTCCATCCGTATCTAACATTACAGAAGGGCTGGAGGACCGGCGTCTCGACTTGCTGGCGTTTAAGAAGGGATATGAGAGTCAGGAAGAGGCTGTCAGGGCAGCAATACTTTCTCAGTTTCCAAAAATAAATATTGGTTTTTCTCATGCAGGCGATACATCCAATGTGGTAACCACGGGCTTTGCAGTTACTATAGATCTGCCTTTCTTTGATAGAAAACAGGGACAGATCGCTATTGGACAGGCGACAAGAAATCAACTTTTTGATGAATATATGGCCCGCCTCTTTGAAGCGCGTTCCGAAATTAATCGTATCCTGGTGGATATGGATTCAATCAAACAACAGATAAGTGCAACAGAAAAGTTCATTGTGGAACTGAAAGCACTGGTTCAAATTTATTACACGGCATTACGAGTAGGCAATGCTGATATCCTCGTGTACTATAACACAAAAAACGGATTGATTATCAAACAGATAGAATACGTCAAACTCAAACAGGAATTAACCGATTTGGGTATATCCCTTGAAATCGCTGCCGGGGAATATTTCCCGGGCTTTGATATACCCTTAACTGCTCCCTCTAAATAATCCGATTGCGCGGAGATATTAGAATGAAACGTCCCATCGTGTTTATTTTTATCGTCACAAGCGTCTGTATTGCGACGCTGATCGGATATCTGTGGCTCTTGAACGGCAAAAAGAAAACAATGGAAAACGAATCTCAACCGTTTCATTCTACATCCGCGGTCATGGATGATATTACCCTTCCAGAGCCTGTGGCGGGCGTGAAGATTGCTCCGATAAGAAAAGAAACCCTCACCGAAGATATTATTGTGTATGGATCAGTGGTTCCGGCTCCCGGAGCAGTACAGACAATTTCAGAACCTTTTGAAACACAAGTTCGCCATATATTTGCAATTGTCGGACAAAAGGTTTCCATGGGTGAAGTTCTTTCAGAAGTCGATCCAGGCCCTGATACCCGCCTTCAGGTTGAAGAATCAAAGAACAACTTTAAATCGGCAAAAGAAAAACTCCGTCACATGAAGCAACGCTTTGACTTAAAATTAGCTACCATTCAAGAATTGCTACAGACGAAGCAAACATTTCAGGAAGCACGCCTGAGGCTTGAAAATCTTAAACAGCGAGGGATCAGAGAAAAGAAACAAGTCGTAGCGGATGTTGACGGACTGATCAATAAGGTATATGTTCACGAAGGAGATATTGTACCGGCGAGTATGCCGCTGGTCGAAATCGTTGCTCAAAACCGATTTGAAGCCAGGCTGGGAGTTGAGCCAGAAGATATAAACCGACTGAGGGTTGATCAGCCGATTTCGCTCTTCTCTGTCTATATGCAATCATCGCGTGACGTTACGGGTCGGATCCGTGCGATTTCGAGATCTGTGAATCAGGTTACCCGCCTTGTCGATCTCTTCGTTACATTTCCAGCATCAGCCGAGTTTCTGCCGGGAGAGTATGTCCAGGGTAAAATAACCGTATCTTCCAGGGAGGCTCTGATTGTTTCTCATACAGCGGTACTCCCCGAAGGCGATCACTACGTCCTCTTTACGGTTAAGGAAAGTCGTGCGTGGAGGCAATCTGTGTGCGTCGGTTTACAGACAGATAAAGATGTTGAAGTAACCGGCGAGAATCTTCGGCCAGGTGATCTGATAGTGGTTCTCGGCAATTATGAGTTACATGACGGCATGGAGATCAGAGGAGATGAATCTCCATGATTTTTGTCGATTGGATACAATCACATCGTCGTTCGGTACTGTCTTTACTGGCAGTATTGGCCTTGGGCGGGTTAGCCAGCAGTTTCAAACTTCCTGTAGCCCTCTTCCCCCTCGTTAATTTTCCCCGGGTAGTGGTAAGCCTCAATGCGGGTGATCGTCCGGCAGAACGCATGGCCATTGAGGTGACCTGGCCTGTTGAAGAGGCAGTGCGCAGCATTCCCGGGGTTCGCAATGTGCGTTCTGCAACCAGTCGTGGAAGCGCTGATATCTCCGTAAATTTCAAATGGGGTGAAGATATGGTTGCGGCCATGTTGCAAGCGGAATCAGCTATTAATCAAACCATTTCCCTTTTACCACAGGGGACATCCTTTCGCGTGAGGCGGATGGACACTACCATCTTCCCTGTACTGGCCTACAGCATGACCTCCAATACCCATTCTCCCGTTGAACTGAGAGATATTGCTCTCTATCAGTTGCGTCCGCGACTCTCCGCAATAGAGGGGGTGGCCAGGATTGGAATTTTGGGCGGAGCCGTTGAGGAATACCGGGTGACAGTAAACCCTGCCCGGTTAGCCTCCTACAACTTAACCCTCTCCGATGTGAGCAAGGCACTTTCCGCTGCTAACGTCATTTCTGCAGTGGGCCGTCTGGAAGACCATTACAAGCTCTATCTGATTGTCTCGGATACTCAACTGCCCAGTCTTGAACAGATCCGCGAAACCATACTTCGTTCGGGAGAAAATGGCATGGTGCGTCTGGATGACGTTGCCAACGTGGCCATGGAAGAGGCACCCCAGTGGACACGTGTCACCGCTGATGGTCATGATGCCGTGATTTTCCAAATCTACCAGCAGCCAGGCGGAAATACCGTACAGATAGATAATGCCATTAAGGAGAAGCTTGACGAATTCCGCAAACAATTGCCCGAAGATGTGAAGATTGCCAACTGGTACGACCAAAGTGAGCTGATTGTTGCTTCTGCTGCCAGCGTACGCGATGCCGTCATCATCGGCGTTGTGCTCGCGGCCCTGATTCTTTTGGTTTTCCTGCGCAATCTAAAGATGACCCTGATAGCCCTCGTTTCTGTACCCAGTGTGCTGGCCGCCACCATCTTAATGCTTTATAGTTTACGCATGAGCTTCGATATCATGACTCTCGGGGTCATGGCAGCAGCAGTAGGACTTATCATTGACGATACCATCGTTATGGTGGAGCATATTATCCGCCGCCTGCGTGATAGCACTGGCGGTCATCACAATGAGACAATGCTCGCTGCGCGAGAGTTTACCAGGCCGCTTGCTGCTTCATCCGCCTCCACCATCATCATTTTCGCCCCACTGGCCTTCCTTTCAGGGGTAACCGGGGCTTTCTTTAAAGCGCTCTCTTTGACCATTGCTGCCAGTCTTATCATCTCTTTTTTTGTGGCTTGGCTGGCAGTGCCTATCTTAGCAGATCATTTACTCAGCTAAAAGGATACCAATCAGAAAGAAGGTGGTTTCCTGACCGAATGGATACATTGGTGTATAAGGCCATCATGCGTCGCATGATGATACGTCCCTGGCTTGCATTGGCATTTGTTGTGCCATTAATCGCTTTGGGCTGGTTCAGCTACAAGCATGTTGGCTCTGGATTTATGCCCGTGATGGATGAAGGTGGCTTTGTCCTTGATTACCGGACTCCGCCAGGAACATCTCTTACCGAAACCGATCGCCTGCTACGTCAGGTGGAAGCGATTCTTCAATCAACTTCTGAGGTAGATACCTACTCTCGGCGGACTGGGTTAAGCCTTAGCGGCGGCTTGACAGAGGCCAACGAGGGAGATTTCTTCATCCGCCTCAAGCCATTTCCGCGACGTGATATAAATGTAGTTATGGACGATCTGCGCACACGGGTGGAACAATCTGTCCCTGGCATAATAATAGAAATGGCCCAGTTGATGGAAGACCTTATTGGCGATCTAACCGCCGTTCCACAGCCGATCGAGATTAAACTCTATTCTGATGATGGTGCACTGCTTGTTAGACTCGGGCCGCAAGTAGCCGGTGCCATCAGGAAAATTCCAGGCGTAGTGGATATACGCGATGGAGTTGTCCTCGCCGGGGACGCACTAAACATTTCGGTAGATAGGGTCAGGGCATCTCTGGAGGGAGTAGATCCTGAATCTATAACACAGATGTTGTCCGATTATTTAAGCGGCGCAGTCACCACTCATGTACAACGTGGACCCAAGATGATTGGGGTACGTGTGTGGATTCCATGCAATGTGCGGGCAACCGGGCGTGAGATAAGCAACCTTCAGCTACGGGCTCCGGACGGGCACCTTTTCCCTCTCAAGCGGATAGCGACCCTTACCGTTGTTACCGGACAGCCTCAAATCATGCGCGACGATCTGAAACAGATGATTGCCGTCACGGGTCGCATTAGTAACCGTGATATAGGTTCTGTAATCAAAGATGTCAAGGGTGTGCTGAGCCTTCCGGGATTGATACCCAAGGGGGTGTATTACAACCTGGGGGGACTCTATGCCCAGCAACAGATCGCCTTCGCAGGACTTATCGCGGTCTTCGTTGCGGCGGTAGTTCTGGTTTTTCTGCTTTTGCTTTTCCTCTACGAACGTTTCCGTGTAGCGCTTGCCATGCTCGCCACCATACTGCCAGCCTTATCGGCGGTCTTCATAGGCCTGTGGCTGACCGGTACGGAAATCAATATATCCTCCATGATGGGTATGACTATGATTGTTGGTATCATCACGGAAGTGGCTATCATCTATTTCTCGGAATATCAGAGTTTGCCTGGTGGTCTCGACAGGAAGGCCGCACTTATCATGGCGGGCAAAAATCGAATACGTCCCATTGCAATGACCACCTTTGCGACCATTCTGGCTCTTCTACCCCTTGCCCTGGGTGTTGGTCAGGGTTCATCCATGCAACAACCACTGGCGATTGCAATTATCTCAGGGCTGGTAGTTCAATTACCTCTTGTCTTAATAGTAATGCCAGTTTTGCTCAGGGTCTTATTAGGGTGGATATAAGAGAGTGCAGTTTAACGACGATCTGTGTATAATTTACAAACCTACCTGTAATAATTACAAGAGAAGAAGGTTTTTTGTTGTGAGATTTTTCTCTCCGATTGTTTGGGATGTCATGCACCCGAACCAACCCTTTCGGCGACTCAATCAGAAACTCGTAATATTTCCCGGGAAGAGGGGGTAACTTGTGCCTCTGCCATCTTGAAGAATGCAAGATGGTTGAACCTCTTACGGCAACGGAATACTTGCGCCGCACCCGGTAAGGGTTGATGATGATCGATATCGAAACAGCTAATTTTGCGGTTGCCACGAAGGCACTTTTAAAGAATGGTCTGACGTAAAGGCGGAAAACAAACTCACCTGTCATGCAAAAGAACCTGATGCAAAGCAATGCACGTCATGCCACAAATAACAAAGCTATTATGGCCTTTATTTCGATTGGCAAAATCCATAGCGCATGATTTGAAGAGCAGTTTACAATGGAAAGAGCTTCTGGCCGGTCTTTACATGTCTCCCGGTTTAGAACACGGATGGCTAAAAAAGCGAATCAATCGGGCAATCAGGGAATATCCCAGAATGTTCACGTCGAGCCAAACCCAAAGCGCATGTATCTCCCTTGCACAACGCGCCTTAAGCTGGATAAAAGTAAAAAGGCCATATTGGAGATTTCTCCCAGCGATTAACAGGATAATGAATATTTACGCAAATTGATATTTTAATTGGATGGACACATAAAATTGATTAGTCCGTCCTTAAAACGAGCCACAAAAGAGAAGTGTATTTACCGTTATACTACCCCCCTGCAAAATTCCCAAGATTACAATAAATTAATTTTGCGTTCATCTTCTGTTCATACATGGTGTGATATATTTAATATTTAGAAAATTCAAAGTGGGAACATGGATACCCGTGTCCCTGGTGCGCCTGAAAGTGCACTTAGAAAAGAAAACACTCTCGGATGTATGTGAGGCGAATGGTATTCATCCAAACACGATCATTCGTAATAGAAACGCAGATTTATATTTGTAATATGTGTACATGGACTGTCCTGGTGTTTTTGATTTACTTATAGCTGAGAAGATATGAAGATTAGGGTTCTGCTACTGGGTATAGGGAGGTGGGGCGCAAACCACTTGAGGTTGTTGCATTCGTTGCCTGTAGAACTTTTTGTCGCGGAGATTCACCAGGAACGGCTTGCGCAAGCTCGCACCCTGGGTATTCCCGACACCCATCTGTTTCATAATTACCATGAAATATTGGCATCAGTAGATGCAATGGTGGTAGTAACCCCCGCCAACACCCACTTTGACCTTTGCCGGGAATTTTTAGAGGCTGGCAAGGACGTGTTTGTTGAAAAACCTATTACGCTGCGGTCAGAGGAGGCTCGTATGCTTGTAGAAATCGCTGACCGTCACAGGTGCATTTTGCAGGTAGGGCATATTTTCCGGTATGATCCTGCATCACAATGGTTGAAGGATTCAATCCAACGCGGGAAATTCGGGCAGATCAGGATTTTACGCGGTAATTTCAGCGGTTTTAAACGTCCACGCAATGATACCGGTGTAACCTTTGCAGATGCCATTCATTTTATTGATTTGTTTAACTATTTTATGGACAGCCCTCCTGCGCGGGTTAATGCTGTCGTGAAGGATTTCATGGGTCGTGGTATGGACGATGCCTCATTAGTTTCAATGAACTATGAGGGTGCCGATAAAACGACCTGGGCAACGGTGGAGGCCGGTTATTATTCTCCCGGCAAATTCCGTGAGGTGATTGTTGTCGGTGAAGAGTTAAGCGCAGTCTGTGATTACAACGTAGCTCAGTATAAGGTTAAAACATTTGAGAATAAACATGTAAAAGTTGACGGGGGATTCAAGACCGTGGAAGGAACAATGCGTCAGATCGAATTTCCCCCGGAAGAACCATTGCTGATGGAATTAAGGGCATTTATCGAGTCGGTACGGACACGAAAACATCCTCTGGCAGACGGCAGATCAGGTTACGAAGCAGTGCGCGTTGTCGAAGCGGCCCTGAAGTCCGCCAAAGAGGAACGAACAATAGAATTAAACAGATAAAGGAGCACGGGAACACCATGCAAAAAATTCCGCTTTCGAAAAGTTTTGTAAACAATGAAGTCAAGCAGGCAGCTCTAAAAGCTCTGGAGTCAGGGTGGTACATTCTCGCCAAAGAATGCGAGGCGTTCGAGTCTGAGTTGGCTGCTTACGTGGGCACAAAGCACGCGATACTAAGCTCATCATTGACAGCTGGTATGTTTTTGTTGCACCTTGCGATGGATGTACGCCCCGGCGACGAGGTGGTGGTGCCATCACATACAGCATTTGCAGGCATAGAACCGATGATTCATTGCGGGGCAAAACCAATTTTTGTGGATGTGGACGAGACGTATTGCCTGGATATAGACCAACTGGAAGGTGCTATCACATCACGTACTGTGGGAATAATACCCGTCCATTTATATGGCCATCCCGCAAATCTGGATCGCGTCTTCGAGATTGCCAGGAAACACCATGTATGGGTCATTGAGGACTGTGCTCAGGCACAAGGCGCGAAATACAAAGGCAAAATGGTTGGTTCTATGGGCGTGGCAAGTGGTTTTTCATTTTTTCCGTCAAAAAATCTGACGGTATTGGGTGATGGTGGCTGCATTTGCACCAACGATGCCATGATTGCTGACAAGATGCGAATGCTGCGAAATCACGGACGCAAAGAAAAATACACACACGAAATGATAGGCTTTAATTTGCGTTTCAATGAAATTCAGGCGGCTATTGGTCGTGTAGCTTTACGGCACCTTGATATTTTCAATCAAAACCGGCGAAAAATTGCCGCCTTGTACAATGAACGACTCCGCAACATCGTGAGCACGCCGACGGAAATGCCCTGGGCTACGGCAGTCTACCATATGTATGTAATTCGCACAAAACAACGCGATGGCCTTGCAGAATATTTACGACAACACGGTATCGATACCGGCATTCATTATCCTGTGCCCAATCACAAGCAACCTGCAATTACTCAAAAGTATAGCAGTCTGCCAGGACTCCCGAAAACAGAACACCTCGTTAATGAAATCCTTTCGTTACCTATCCATGGCGAAATGCCCCTTGAAGAGGCTAACATTGTTTGTGATTGTATCACAGATTTTTACAGCAAAAAATGAATCAAACACCACCCGAAATCAGCTTGGTTATCCCGTGTTATAACGAAGAGGGAAATTTATGGGTACTTGCAGATGCCATCACCTCAGCGCTTGATCCGTTAGGAATTCCCTATGAGGTAGTAATTACCGATGACGCCAGCACAGACAATTCCTGGACACTCCTTAAGAAAATAGCTGTAGCCGATTCTCGCTTCCATATCCAGCGATTCAAAGGTAATTGTGGTGAATCAGCCGCCAGCTGGGCGGGTATGATGGGGGCACGTGGTCGTTGCATTATTACGCTGGACGCCGACTTGCAAAACGACCCGCGAGATGTACCAAAATTTTTGCAAGCACTTCATCAATACGATTGCGTATGCGGTACCCGGGTGGCCACACGCGGCCATGGAGACAACCTCCTTCGGATTGCTTCATCACGCATTGCCAATTGGGTACGTAACAAATTATCAGGCGAAAACATCAGCGATGCGGGATGCACCTACCGTGCGTTTCGGCGAGAGTGTCTTGCAAACATAAAATTTTTTAAGGGGGCACACCGTTTCTTGCCAACATTAATAAAAATGGAAGGGTTTTCGTTGGCGGAAATCCCGGTAACCAACAACCCGCGATTTGCAGGTCAGAGCCATTATGGAGTGTGGAACCGGGTGTTCAAGTCCTTTTTTGACTTACTTGCCGTAAGATGGATGAAAAAACGGATGATACGGTATGAAATCGTTGAAAAACTCAGTTAAATAAGGAGCATGTACGTGCCTTACTGCCTGGTATCTGAAAAAGAGCAAAATCCTGCGATCAAACTGAGAAGATAAATTTTTTGTAGTTTTATAATCAACCACGATATTCCATTTGCAGGCCTTTATCGAACAAGGAGCGTCTCAGATGATTAAATATTCTCAGGAATGGAGAACACGACTTTTTGATTTATTAGTATTGGCCGCACTTTCTGCTGTGGTTATATTTCCCGCCCTTGGTCAGACCAGGCATCTTGAGAGCCGCGAGATCCGACACGCGGAGATTATCCGCGAAATGGCCGAACGTGGTGATTACCTGGTGCCGAGACTCTTCGGTGAAATATACTATGACAAACCACCAGTAATGCACGCAGCTGCGGCTTTCCTCACGCGTATGGCTGGCAAACCGAGTATAACCATTACGCGCATACCTTCCGCGGTGGCTGGCATGCTGGGAATCCTGGCAACCTATGGGTTAGGCCTCTTGCTTTTCGACCGGCGGTCTGCGCTGGTCGGGGCGATTGCATTACTTGGTATGCCTGGTTACGTTATTATGGCTCGTCAAGCACGGCCTGACATGATCTTGTGCGCATCAATGTTGTTTTCGTGTCTCAGTCTTGGTCTTGGCATGAGAGAAGAAAGGCGTATTTCTCGCATATTTTATTTTGTTTTGACGGGGCTTTTTACTGGTCTTGCGGTGGTAACGAAAGGACCTTACGGACTTATTGTTCCTGCTTTTTTTGCGATTTTTGTCCCGTTCCATCGACAAGACCTTAAAAGGCCACATTTGGGTTGGCTTTGTTTTGGACTTGGGTTTCTGACCGCTCTCGCTATCTGGGCCACCCCGGCTTACCTTCGTGACGGTGGTGAATATCTCCGCGGTGTGTTATTTCAACCCGATTTAGATGTAACTAAGGGAGGGAGGAGCACAAAGCCATTTTTCTATTATATTCGGCATGTATTTCGGCTAACATTGCCACTTTTATTTTTTCTCCCTCTGGCCATTAAGGATTTGCGGCGATGCGGTTACTCTGCCCCACTCGCTATTGCCGGGGCTATTTTTATCGTTATTTCGTGTATTCCCAAAAGAAGACTGCATTATATGTTGCCTCTCTATCCATTTCTTGCGCTTGGAATCGCCGCCTCAATTGTTCGCCACAGTGTAACGAGTCATATCGTGCGGCGGGCAGCATGGGGACTGATATCGATTTCCGTAGTTACCATGCCAATCTACTTTGTTGCGATTCAGCCTATAGTACAACCTTACAAAAACTCACCCATGTTTTTTGCAAAAGAGGTGCTTGGCGTTATTGAACCAAACTCACGAGTATATTGTGTAAGTAGTATTGGCGAGGTGCTGGCGTGGACGGGCCGGCGGTATGAAGGAATTCACAAACTCGACCGCAATGATCGTCCCTCTGCATGCCGGATTTTACGTGAGGCAGAGGCAGGTTCTTATTTAATTGTCGGCGAGCAGAATCTTCAATCCCTTCTTAACGACAACGAGCCTATTCCTTACAAATTGATTCTTGATCGTAAAGTCGATCATGAAAAGATGATGCTGCTCCGCCTCGGGGGAAAAACATCTGAAGTACCCTGATAATAATACTGTACACGTACTTGATAGTCACTAAATTCGGAATAATAACACAGTTGAAACACGTAATAGGATTTGATTTTTAAAGATTTATTTGTATAATATGTGACCTTGTTTCATGAATCATGCCGATGTTTATGCGTTGCTTACAGCGGAGAAGACACGAAAGATTAGTTTTTGTTATCGGATGTCGGGCGTTGGGGCCGAAACCATTTGCGGTTGCTGCACTCGTTGCCTGCGGATGATACGGTACAAAATCGTTAAAAAAGTCAATTAAATAAGGAGTCTCTGCATGCTTTGCAACGTTGTGCTAGCCGTTACGTGGCTTGGTCAGGATCATCGTCTGTTCGGGTTAAATTGGAGCTACCTCACTATTCTTGGATTCATTGGTAACGCGATATTTTCCACCCGGTTTTTAATCCAATGGATTGCCTCGGAGAAGAAAGGAAAAAGCGTAATTCCTGATTCATTTTGGTATTGGAGCATAGCGGGAAGTGTAATCATGTGTATCTATTGGATCATGGAACGCAGCCCGGTTGGAATAGTGTCTTACCTGCCAAATACCCTTATTTATATGCGCAATTTACATTTAATCAAGAAACATACACACGCAGTAATGACATCGACGCCAAACGAAGTATCCCATAAACAAACTTGAAGCAAGGTATTCACCTATGTCAAAAGACGAAATATTCAAAGGAAATATGACAACGATCGCTGATTTTACGTTTGGAGAGAAAGTCGCTTCCGTATTTGACGATATGCTGGACCGGTCAGTTCCGTTTTATCAGGAAATCCAAAGAATGATCGTGGAAATGGCAGCTGATTTCGCTGTTGAAGGAACAAATATTTATGATCTCGGATGTTCCACAGGCACGACACTTCTCAATTTAAGTCAAAATATCACCAGTAAAGTAAAATTCATTGGCATCGATTACTCACAGAACATGCTCGCCAGGTGTAAACAAAAACTCGACGCATACCATTTCTCCAGGGAACATGAACTGATCTGCACCGATTTGAATCAGGGAGTAAATATCGAGAATGCCTCGGTTGTGGTTATGTTGCTTACACTTCAATTCATCAGGCCGTTAAAACGGGATACACTGATCGGTAGCATCCTAAGGGGACTGAACGAAAACGGCTGCCTGATTCTTGTAGAAAAGGTACTGGGAGAAGACTCTGTTTTTAACCGGCTCTTCATAAAGTACTACTATGATTTCAAGAAGCGAAATGGATATAGCGAATTAGAAATCGCACAGAAACGAGAGGCACTCGAAAACGTATTGATCCCCTACAAATTATTGGAAAACAGGGAACTCCTGATCAAAGAGGGATTCCGGTATTGTGATGTTTTTTTCAAGTGGTACAACTTTTGTGGCATGGTGGCCGTAAAATGATGATCAAGGCAGGCACATTCTTTTTCCGATACCGGAATGCACTCTTCCCCCTGGCCTTTGCATTACTTTTTTTCGAGGGGACTTGGCCGGTATGTGGCAGTGATCTCGTGGAGGCATGGGAACTTGCCATTGGTATTATTATAGCCTTGAGTGGTCAGATATTGCGGGCGCTGACTATTGGACTTGCCTATATCAAACGTGGTGGCAAAAAAAAACAGGTGTATGCCCAAAAACTCGTCCAAAATGGGATTTTTGCACATTGCAGAAATCCCCTCTATTTAGGAAACATTTTGATTCTCATGGGAGTCGGCATTGCCGCAAACTCGCTCCTGTTTGTTTTGTTTGGGGTGCCGTTCTTTCTGTTTGCTTATTTGGCAATCATACGAGCCGAGGAAAACTACCTGGAAGAAAAATTTGGCCAGGAGTTCAAAGATTACTGCGGGCGAGTCAACCGCATCATCCCTAACTTTTCAGGGATAAGGAACACCGTAAAAGGCATGGAATTCCAATGGAAACGATTGATTGCCAAAGAATACGCCACACCCTTTGTATGGATAACAGGACTATCGTTTTTGATTATGAAGGATACATACCTGGACTACGGTTATAGGCCAGGAAATACACATTGTGGTCCTTGTCACTTTTAATCCTGGTTGTCACCTGTGCATTTTTCACTGCCTGGTATCTGAAAAAAAATAAATTTTTGCGATTGAAATAAGAACACAAGATCACGTAACTTCAACGTCATCTCTTCCGTGTTTCTGATCAGGGCAGGTGATAGTCGTGTTGGTTTCGATCAGAATTCCTCCGGCAAAATCCAGGACGAAGGCCGTTTGAGCATAGTTTATTGAAATCCAAAATATGAATAGCGAACAGAACAGATTTGCTGAAAGATACGAGCGGCTCGATATAGCGATACTCGTCCTGGCCTGCGTACTCGTGTTCTTTGCCCTCGGCGAGCGCGCGCTTTGGGGTGCGGAGGGACGGTGGGCCGAGATAACCAGAGAAATGATGCTCACCGGCGACTATTTTCATCCGACCATAAACGGCGAGCCGTATTTTGACAAACCGCTGCTCACGTACTGGCTCATTGCCGCGTTAGCCTTCGTTTCCGGCGCGTTGAACGAGCTTGTTGTCCGCCTGCCGAGCGCGATTGCTGGTATAGCGGCGGTGTGGGCAACCCTTAGGCTTGGTCGCCGGCTGTGGTCGCCTGAGGTCGGCCGCATTGCCGCGATGATACTGCTTACAAGCTACGGTCTCATATCCCAGTCACGCATGGCTGCGGCCGACACAGAGAATCTCGCAACCGTGATGCTGGCGATACTCTGGTATTGGTCGAGGCGCGACAAAATCAACTTCACCACGTTCTTAGTTCTCTACCTTATCGTTTTGTCGGTTCGCTCTGCAAAGGCCCGGTGGCGGCGGTTGTAACTGCCATAGCTATCTTGCCCGACGCCATAGCCGGCAAGAGATGGAAGGCATTCCTCCGTCCCGCGCCGCTCTTTGCTCTTGCCATAGGCATTGCAATTTACTTTGCGCCCTTCATCTGGTCGTCAGGGACAACCCAGGCATCTTACGCTTCCAGCGGGCTGGCCCTTGTTTGGCAGGAAAACGTCCAGAGATTCTTCTCGCCCTTCGACCACAAGGCGCCCCTTTACACGTATATTCATTCGCGCCTGTGCTTATCCTGCCGTGGGCGCTCTCTTCATCGCAGCCCTCATCACCGGAGTGAAGTACTTTGCAAGACTGGACAAAAATACACACTGGCTGATCAAGGTCATTGCCCTGATATTCGTTTTCTTTACCCTTTCCGGTTCACGGCGTAGTTACTACATCCTGCCGATTATCCCTTTCTGTGCACTTCTGACCGCCGTTATCCTGACGCGCATGAAGGAGTTTCGTCCTTCATGCATTATTCCTGCAGGGTTCACTATCCAGAAGTGGATTCTCTTCGGCGCGGCAGCCCTTGAGCTGTTAGTATTCCTGGCGCTTCTTATAGTCCCACCCAGAGAGCGCAGGGGTTTCACTTGCTGGTATTAGCCTTGCCGGTATACTCGTAGCCCTGGCCGCAATAGCGGCTGCAATAGTTGCATCAATGGCCGCTCATCGCCTGGCCGTGCAGCCGGAAGAGAAGGCATTCCTCCCACTGGCGGTAGTGGCGTTTATTTTGATGGGCGGATTCTTCTGTGTACAGCAAAACGTTTTGAGGAAAGCAGGTCTGAACATCAGTTTATCAACAAAATTCAAAGCGCTACGGCATGGATACCGCCAGACCGCATCGGTCTCATGTGGAAAGGAGAGGTCGATGCAAAATGGTATTCTATCTGGGCAAAGGGACTCCGTGACGCTTCTTAGACACGAGGACAAGTACGCTGACAAACAAGACCCCGACAAAAGACCATCATGTCATTCCTGCAAAGCGATCAGCCCGGGGTGTTTATTGCTAGATGAGATATATGTCAGCCTTTCCCGCCGAATTATCAAGCCTTTTGCCTGCTACGCCTACGTTCGAAGAAAAGCCCGTGCCGTTTGAATCGAAGAAGGCGCGAGAGGAAAGATGGGGGTATGGCCCTGAATAGTCAGAATACAACGCCAGTACCGGAGGAAAGACGACCAATGAGAAGTAAGTTTCTACCGTTTTCAGCGCCGACTATTACCGAAGACGACATCGCTGCGGTGGCGGATGTCCTTCGTTCCGGCTGGATAACCACAGGCCAGAAGTCGGCCGATTTTGAACAAAAGTTCGCGGAGTACATCGGCTGCCCTGCCGCGATCGGGCTTACATCAGCAACTGCTGGTATGCACGTAGCTTTCAGTGCCCTCGGCATCGGCCCGGGTGACGAGATCATTTCGCCCTCAATGACGTGGGTATCGACAGCGAATCTGGCGGTTCTGGCAGGAGCCAGACCGGTCTTTGTTGACGTGGACCGTGACACACTGATGGTTTCCGTCACATCCATCGCGGCAGCTATGACACCGAAGACAAAGGTAATAATTCCCGTTCATTTCGCCGGTTCTGCGGTCGATATGGACCCCATAACGGAGCTGGCAAAGAAGCACGGTGTGGCTGTCATCGAGGATGCGGCCCACGCAGCCGGCACACTCTACAATGGCTGCCATGTCGGCAAGACTGGCACCTCGATATTCTCTTTCCACCCGATAAAAAATATGACTACCGGCGAGGGCGGTATGTTCTGCTCTGACGATGCTGCGCTGGTTGAACGTATCCGGCGGCTGAAGTTTCATGGCCTCGGCGTCGACGCGTTTGACAGGCAGATGCAGGGCGCCCCCGCAGGCGGAGGTGCTGGAGCCTGGGTATAAGTACAACATGACAGACATTTCTGCGGTGCTGGGACTGCGACAGCTTGCCCGGCTGGAAGAATTCAATGCCAAACGTACTGACCTGGCGATGCTGTATCGCAGGCGTCTGGCAGAGATAGACGAATTGATCCCTCTTACGGACGCGAAATATCCCGTCAGGCACGCATGGCACTCTTATCGTGCGCCCTCGATACGGATAAGGCAGGCATGAGTCGCGATGATTTTATGATGGAACTGAAGGCGCGCAATATCGGCACGGGTCTTCATTTTCGCGCCGTGCACCTGCAGAAGTATTACCTCGAGAAGATGGGAATGCGACGCGGCATGCTCCCTAATACCGAATGGAATTCCGACCGTATCTGCTCGCTGCCCTTTTCCCAATATGACCGGGCAGGATGTTGACGATGGGTTGACGCAATCAAGGAAATCTCAAGAAATAATGCAAGCTATTAAAGAAAGGCAGACGGGATTCGTTAGTTTCTGTTGTTATCCCGGTATATAACGAGGAACACAACCTCGAAGAGCTGATCAGGAGGTGTCTTGACGCCTGTTCGCAGATGAAAAGCCATTCGAGATCATACTTGTGGACGACGGTAGCCGGGACAAATCTGCCTCGATGATCTCGGCGGCAGCGCCAGACACGGAGGCAAAATAGTTGGCGTGCTCCTCAACAGAAATTACGGCCAGCATTCAGCCGTCATGGCTGGATTCTTCGAGTCGCGGGGAGAGATCGTAGTAACGCTCGATGCCGATCTGCAGAACCCTCCGGAGGAGATACCCAGGCTCATCGCCAAAATGGAGGAGGGCTACGACGTTGTAGCCAGCCAGCGGGAGAATCGTCACGACCCGCTTTTCCGCAAGCTCGCATCGAAGATCATCAACAGGGCTGCACAGAAGTCAACCGGTGTAAAGATGACCGATTATGGTTGCATGCTCCGCGCATATCGCCGCCATATCGTCAATGCTATGCTCCAGTGCCATGAGCGAAGCACGTTCATCCCCATCCTGGCCAACAGCTTCGCCCGCATGACGACAGAAATACCCGTCGGACACCCGAACGCCTGAAGGGTGAGTCAAAATACAGCCTGTGGAAACTCATCAATCTGCAGTTTGACCTGTTGACGAGCATGACGACGTTCCCTCTTCGGATGCTCAGCATAATGGGTGTGGCAGCTGCCGCCTTGGCATAGGTTTCGGTAAATTGTTGCTGATACTACGTTTGGCGTATGGGACTGAATGGGCCGCACAGGGTGTCTTTACGTTGTTCTCAATTCTCTTCATCTTCATCGGCGCTCAGTTCATAGGAATGGGGCTGCTGGGGGGAGTATATTGGCCGTATCTACAGCGATGTCCGCGCCAGACCGCGCCTTTGTGCAGCAGGTCGTCGGCAGGAAAAGACAAGGATGTTCCAGAGGCCAAGAAAGGTTATGATGTGATACTATGAAAGCAGTTGTTCTGGCATATCACAACATCGGCTGCATCGGCATCGAGACGCTGCTGAAGCACGGTGTTGAGATAGTTGCTATCTTCACCCACAAGGATGATCTGGCTGAGAACGTCTGGTTCAGATCAGTGTGCAGAGTTGGCTGCTTCAAAAAACGTCCCCGTCTTTGCCCCTGACGACATCAACCATCCCATCTGGGTGCACAGGATACGACAGTTCAATCCCGACATCATTTTCTCGTTCTACTATCGCAACATGGTCAAGCCCGCCATTCTCGACATCCCATGGGTTGCCTGAACCTGCATGGCTCCCTCCTGCCGAAGTATCGTGGCCGCTGCCCTATTAACTGGGCGCTCATTCACGGCGAGAAAGAGACCGGCGTCACACTTCATTACATGACCCCAAGTCCCGATGACGGCGACATCGTCTGCCAGAAGAAATTCGCCATCACGGAGAACGACACGGCAAAGAGCCTCTTCGAAAAGTCCGCCGGGGCAACGACCGCTTTGCTCGATGAGATACCGCCCATGTTAAAGAACGGCAGTGCCCCCCGCCACCCGCAAGATCATTCGAAGGCAACCTATTTCGGCGGACGACGTCCTGCCGACGGTGAGATAGCGTGGCAGAAACCTGCACACGATATAAGGAATCTTATCCGCGCAGTTACCCGCCCGTACCCCGGGCGTTCAGTTATATCGGCGAGAACAAGTACTTTTCTGGGTGGCTTCAGCGATAAAACAACGCCGCAGCAGCAATGTTGTTCCGGGAACCATACTCTCCTCCGATCCACTGGTGATTGCCTGCGGCAAAGGATGTTCTGCGTATCGATTACGGTCAGGCTGATAGCGGCATCTATATGAGCGGCGCCCAGATGGCACGTGATTTTAATCTCGTTGAGGGTCTCAAGTTCGGTCCCAGCGCCAGCCGCCGCATTGAAATGATAACGAAAAAGAGGGTGCTCATCCTCGGTGTTAATGGCTTTATAGGCAATTTCCTCAGCGAACGGCTTTTGCAAGACGGCAGGTATGAGGTTTACGGTATGGATCTCTATTCCAATCACATTCAGAATCTTCTGAACAGGCCAGGCTTTCATTTCGAGGAAGGCGACATTTCTATCCACGGCGACTGGATAGAGTATCACGTCAAAAAGTGCGACATCGTGCTGCCTCTGGTGGCTATCGCTACTCCCATCGAATATACGCGCAACCCGCTACGGGTCTTCGAGCTTGACTTCGAACAGAATCTCCGCGTCGTCAGGTACTGCGTTAAGTATAAGAGCGCATCATCTTCCCATCGACATCTGAAGTTTACGGCATGTGCGACGACCCGAATTTCGACGAAGACAATTCCCGGCTCATCCTGGGACCCATCCGCATGCAGCGATGGATATACTCGTGCTCAAGCAGCTTCTGGATCGTGTCATCTGGGCCTACGGGACAAAAGAGGGTCTGAGGTTCACGCTCTTCCGCCCGTTCAACTGGATAGGGCCGAAGCTTGACAGCCCTCAAGAGCGCCCGTATCGGCAGCTCACGAGCCATTACGCAACTCATTCTCAACCTCCTGCAGGGCACGCCCATTCAGCTCATCGACGGCGGTCTCCAGAAACGCTGCTTTTACGGACGTCTCAGATGGCATCGATGCCCTCTTCCGCATTATAGAGAACAAGGAGCACAACTGCGACGGACGCATAATTAACATAGGTAACCCGGAGAATGAGGCAAGCATCAAGGATCTTGCAGAAATGCTACTTGAAAATTCAAGAAGCACCTGCTGCGGGCAAGTTCCCGCCGTTCGCCGGTTTTCGTATCATCGAAAGCGGCTCGTACTACGGAGACGGGTATCAAGATATGCAGCACCGCAAACCTAGCATCAGGAATGCCAGGAACTTCTCGGCTGGAGAACCCCGTCGTAATGCTTAATGATTCCGTCGGGAAGACGCTGGATTTCTTCATCAGGGAATACGTTGAATCGGGTGAGATAGAGATGGACAATGGCGACTGAGGTGGATGCCCAGAACGAGCGGACTGCCATGTTGCCCTGAGATGGATGTGACGATAAAAGTTGGTCTCAGAATTGATGTTGACACGCTCCGGGGACGCATCTCGGCGTCCCGCTCTCTGCAGACTCTTTAATGAGCACACAGTAAAGGCATCGTTCTTCTTCTCTGTCGGCCCGGACAATATGGGGCGTCATCTCTGGCGACTGCTCAGACCCGTATTTTTGGAAGATGCTGCGAACGAGAGCTGCGAGCCTTTATGGCTGGAATATCATCTTCAGGGGTACCTTCTGGCCAGCCCCATCATCGGAAAGAAGCTGTCTTCCCAGATTCGCCTCGCCGCACGGGGCGGCCACGAAATAGGTCTGCACGCATGGGACCATCAGGCATGGCAGTCCCACATCGATACCATGACTGAGGAGGATATCCGTCTTGTCCTTCGCAAGGGCTTCGACATGCTCACCGACATAACAGGCACTCCTCCGACCTGCTCGGCCGTACCGGGCTGGAAGTGCACGGATGGCGTCCTGCTGGCAAAGGCAGAACTCCCATTTGTGTATAACAGCGACTGCC
This sequence comes from Planctomycetia bacterium, assembly GCA_015075005.1. GTDB lineage: Bacteria > Planctomycetota > Brocadiia > Brocadiales > Brocadiaceae > Brocadia. The sequence goes on along the minus strand of JABTVC010000003.1, from coordinate 311,338 downwards.
GGGGCAACAGCATCTTCCGGCCTGTCGTGGGAGACAATATTCTCTTGCAGCCGCAGATCCCCGTCACGCTGCCGACCTATGACGAGGCTATCTACAAGAACAGCATCACCCCCGCCAACTATAACGAGTTCCTGCTTTCGCAGATCAAACCCGAAGGCCTGAATGTCCTGACCATACACGCAGAGGCCGAAGGCATCGCCTGTGCCACACTGTTCGCCGATTTTCTCAAGACTGCTACAAGACGGGGCATATCGTTCGTTCCTCTCGGGAAGCTTCTCAGGGACGCAGCGCATATCGTTTCCGGAATAATGACCAGGACTCCTTTTCCAGGCCGCGAAGGCTGGGTCTCTTTCCAGGGTAATATCCGCAACGAGGGAACCCTGCCTGCCATAACCGGAGACAGTGAAACATGGGCCAGGTGGAAAAGCACGCACTGATAGTTGCCCTCCTCTTTGTGGCGGTCTATGGAGTAGACACATAACCATGAAAACTCCTTATAAATCATGGAATACAACAAAAATCCCCGGAGTAAGAGTTTACAAGGAACTAACGTTAGACTGAAAGCTCGTTAGCACATCCAAAGTTCGTTTTTGATCTTTAAAGATTTTTTAGTATAATACCCGGCCTTATGTTATGAATTACAACAAATAGAAACTCCGATTAAAATTCGTAATTGTCAACAAGACACACTTGCTGCGGAAACACGGGCGCAAAGAAAAATACACCCATAAAATCTGGCGGTCTGTTGGCCATAAGGTGAATGAAAAAAAGGGCGATACGGTACGAAATCTTTGAAATACTCACTTAAATAAGAGCCTGTGTATGTTTTATCATCTTGTGCTGGCCGTCTCGTGGTTTGGTCAGGAACATCGCCTGTTTGGGCTGAATTGAGCTATCTCACTATCCTTGATTCATTGGTAACGCAATATTTTCCACCCGGTTTTAATCCAATGGATTGCCTCGGAAAAGAGAGAAAAGCGTGATTCCTGATTCATTTTGGTATTGGAGCATAGCGGGAAGCGTAATCATGTGTATCTATTGGACATGAACGCAGCCCGGTTGGAATACTGTCCTATCTGCCAAACTCCTTAATTTATATGCGCAATTTACATTTGATCAGGAAACATTCACGCGCTGCACCCCATCAAAACCAGGGGATGAAGGGAGTTGTAAAATCTGCCAAACACCGTCCTCATGAAACTCGTCTTCATAAACGGGGAATGGGGAAAAGGTGTTTTTCCACAGGAAGATTCGTCCGCTCTTTTGCATCAACGACCTTTTTATTTTATAAATTTTCACCTGAAAATGAAGCCGGTTGTCTAAAAGATAAATATTTTCATGACCCCTTGTGACCGTTAGGTCATGGATGTTTCATTATTTTAATCATTATCCTTACTTTGAAGCAACCTATCGGCCGGCGTAATCAAAGTTGTTGTCCGCTTTTTTTAAAGAAGGGAAACGGGTGTCCTTTTCGGACAAAACGGGGTTTTCCGTGGGCCAGTGTATGTTTAAATCAGGGTCATTCCAGATAATGCCTCTTTCATTTTCCGGGGAATAGGTATTTGTGCATTGGTACATAATTTCTGCTTTATCAGAGAGCACGCAAAACCCGTGCGCAAAACCTTCAGGTATATACAACATTCTCATATTTTCCGATGATAATGTTTCACCCACCCATTTCCCATAATATGGCGATCCATGCCGTATGTCTACAGCAACATCAAAAATTTCGCCGGATATCACCCTCATGATCTTTCCCTGCGCCATAGGGTTTTTCTGATAATGAAGTCCTCTCAGTACATGCTTTTCAGATTTTGAGTAGTTAATCTGGACGATATGCTTTGTTATGCCACATTGAAAAAATTCCGGATATTTATAAATTTCAGCGAAAAGACCTCTGGCATCAGGAAACACCCCGGATTCAATGGATAGTACATCAGGTATTGCTAGTTGTTTGAAGGAAAAAGGCATGGTGCTATCCCTCTCGTAAAATTTTTTTCAGATATTCTCCGTAACTGGTATTAATCTGGTTTGCGAATTTTCTCACCTGACTGGCATTAATAAAACCCATCCTGTAAGCTATCTCTTCAATGCAGCCTATCTTAAGCCCTTGCCTTTCCTCGATGGTTTTTATGAATACTGACGCATCAATCAGAGAATCATACGTCCCTGTGTCAAGCCAGGCATAGCCGCGCCCCATGAGCTGGACATGTAATTGCTTTTTCGATAAATACGCATTATTGATATCGGTAATCTCCAGCTCGCCCCTTTTTGATGGTTTCACTTTCTTTGCTATTCCGGTCACGGTATTATCATAAAAATAGAGTCCGGTTACCGCCCAATTTGATTTTGGGTTTGCCGGCTTTTCTTCGATGGAGATTGCACGATTATTCTTATCAAATTCAATAACCCCGTATCGCTGGGGGTCTTTCACATAATAACCAAAGACGGTAGCGCCTTCTTTTTGAGCAATGGCTTCTTTGAGCAGGCCTGAAAGACCATGTCCGAAAAAGATATTGTCGCCCAAAACGAGGCAAACCCTGTCGTCACCGATAAATTTTTCTCCAACAAGAAAGGCATCTGCTAGTCCACGAGGTGTTCCTTGTTCTGCATAACTGATTTTTATGCCATACTCTTTTCCGTCACCAAACAAATCAACAAATTTGGGAAGCGCCTCGTGGGTGGAAATCAGAAGGATATCCTTTATTCCTGCCAACAGTAAAACTGATAAAGGATAGTAAATCATTGGTTTGTCATAGACAGGCAGTAGCTGTTTACAGATTGCCTTTGTTACCGGATACAATCGCGTTGCCCTGCCACCGGCCAGGATGATCCCTTTCATCATTCGTCCCCTTTATAGAAATCAAAGTTTGAGTAGTATCTATTAAAAATAGAGAGAAAAATTATAATGCAGGATTTAATTCAGGAAATAGATACGACGCAAGTTCTCTCGCAAGGGGAACGGCAATGTCTCCGCCATGACCTGGTGTGTGTTCCACGAGAATAACAAAACAGTACCGCGGGTTATCATATGGTGCATAACCGGCAAACCATGCATGGTTGTCTTTATGGCGGCCTGTTTCTGCGGTACCTGTTTTACCAGCAACCTTGTATATATCCAATCCTTTGTCTTTGGCAGTACCCCGGATAACTACATCCTGAAGGGCTTTGCGCAGGGTACTGACAATAGCGGGCTGTACAGGAATCTTCTGTTTGTTCTCCTGATTAAATGTTCGAACAGTTTCTCCCTGACTATTTGTGATTTTTGATAAGATATGTGGCGGAACGAGTGTGCCGCCGTTTGCTAATGCAGCATACATCCGTACCAGCTGAAGTGGCGTAGTGAGCAACGCCCCTTGTCCTATGGCAACATTCATGGTATTTGCGGTAGTTGTCAATTTTGGCAAGTTTCCCTTTTTTTCGTGAGGAAGGTCAATGCCCGTCTTCTCGCCGATACCAAATTTCTTTGCCCATGCGTATAAAGAATCCCCCCCGAGCATCTTCGCCGTTTCAAAGAAGAATACATTGCAGGAATAGGGAATGGCGTCTTCTATCGTAACTGATCCATGTCCGTACTCTGACCAGCATTTAAAGATAATGTTTTTGTACTTGGTGTAGCCGGGACATTCAAAATCCGTTTGTTTGGATATAGCGCCTGAACTCAGGGCGGCTATTGCTGTAACAACCTTGAAAATAGATCCGGGCGGCAGTGCACCCTGTATGGCTCGGTTGAGAAATGGTTTGGAAGGATGTCTGATAAGCCTGCTAAAATCCCTGTCAATCGTGTTCGGATTAAAACGTGGATTACTGGCCATGGCTAATATTTCACCGGTCCACGGATCCATAACAATAATTGCGCCAATATTTACTCCGAGTGCCTTTTCAGCTTGGGCCTGAATTTCACTGTCGAGGGTGAGGTGCAGATTATTTCCGGGAACCGGCGGCCGTTCCAGGACAGTTTTCTCAATTTGGGTGTTTTTACAGGTAACTTCTTCGAACCTTTTACCGCGCAGTCCATGCAATTCATCTTCGTAGTACGCCTCAACCCCAGTCCGTCCGATATTGTCGTTTTCGGCATAGCCGTCATAGAGTAACGAAGAAGTATCGTTACCGGCACTGCTGGAAGCAAGGATAAAATCATTCCACTTGTTGCTCTGCACTTTCCATTCGCCTTCCGTGAGTTTGCTTATGTATCCCAGGATGTGTGAGGCGAGTTCCTGTTCCGGATAGATTCTTTCTGGCCGGGGAGTGATACGAATACCAGGGAAATCCTCTGGTTTAATCTCTATCTGGATAACCTTTTCCCACGTAACATCCGAAACAATGGGGTAAAAGCCTGTTTCCTCTTTAATACGAATTGCCCTGCCATATTTCTGCTCCATACTTTGCTTCAGCCTTTCCACCTTTTCGATTGTCTGTGCTGTGCGATCCAACAATTTACTTTGTGGTATGTTTAACAAGTGAGATAATTTATTTAGCCATGCATCCTGCTTTGCATGGCATGCTATGCACAAATCTTTTGTCTTTTTATGCTCTTCCATCATGGTAACTCTCGGGATAGTCTTGTTATTACGCGTGATGTAACAATAGAGCAGATTCTTGTAGTGTACGGATATATCAAAGGCATGCTGGTCTATGGCCAGCGTCTTTCCGTTTCTATCGAAAATGCTTCCCCGTATTGAATCTAACGGGTAAGTAGCAATGCGTCGGGTTTTCGAGATGCCCTTGTACTTATCACTCTCAATAATCTGGAGTTGAAAGAGCCGGACGCCAATACAAATAAAAAGCAAAATGAAGACAATAAGCATAATCTTGAAACGGAAAGGATACATGGATATTTACCCCTGATTGAAAAAAAGCTTTTGGGTAGGCTGGATTTTATTAAATATCCAAAACAGCACAGGGACAATCATCGCCGTATATAAAGAGCATGTTAAGATTACCCACACGGTTGTTGAAAGACGGAGTGAATGAAATGAGATCGAGACATGAATAGCATAGAGTGCATTGTATATAATTGAAAAGATGAAGGTGATGAGTACCTGGGTAACCACATGTCCCCGAAAAAGTATCTCCCTGAATGACCAGATAAGAAATCCTACTGCAACAAAAAATACGGAGTTTATTCCAAAACTCCCTTCCGAAAATAAATCTTTTGACAAGCCCGTAAACCAATTTGCAATCGTATTTCGCTTTGCATCGGCGAGAAAGGAATAAAATACCACTAGCGGAAAGTACAAATCGGGCACTGCCGACCTAAAAATAAGCCAATGCATCACGGTTGACTGAAAAAGGGAGATGCAGAAAAGGATACAAAAAAATGTGAACCATCGCATAAAATTTAATATTCAGGAATTTTATAGTTGCAAGAGTGGCTCGGACACACGTGTTTGTCCGTGCTTAATTTTGAATAACCAGCACACTCTCCATTTTCGAAATATTTACACGGGGCAATACTTTTACCGATTGAAAGAGTGCGCCACTCTTTGTTTTGTTTTCTACTACCGTAGCAACAGGCAGTGAAACCGGATAAAATCCACCAATATCGGAGGTGACAATATCATCTCCTTTATTGAGTTTTGCCCAGCGCGGCACATATTTTAATTTACAAAAAACCGTGCCGTCGCCCTCCAGGATTACCTGTTCCCGCGTTTGAACTACCCTGCCTGGTATACGCGATGCAGGGTCCGTAATAAGCTGAACAACGCTATTACTTCCACTTACCGAGATAACCTTGCCGACAAGCGCATTGTCTGAGATGACGATATTGTCAGGTTTTATGCCATGCTTTGCGCCGACATTGATAATTACGTTTTTCCTGAAACTTGAGGCATCGTATCCGATAATATCCGCTGGTATAGGGCTTTTTTTAATAATATTATTTTCTGCCTGGAACTTTAAGAGGGTACGCAACCTGTTTTCTAATTTGTAGATAGTGTCCTGTTGTTCTATAAGTTTGTTTTTGAATTGTAAAACTTGGTGTTCCAGGTCTTTTTTTCCTTGTGTCGTCTGCCACGAAGAAATAATTTTATCGAAAAAGTTACTGGCAGAATTACTGCAAAAACACGTTGCCCATTGTAAGGGTCGTATCGGGGCAACACAGGTCATCTTGATACGGTTTGAAAATTTCAACGGCAAAAAAAGCAAAAGCAAGGATGTTGCCAAAAGGGTAACTGTTGTCGTAAGGGGATTTTTTATGAGATTGCTAAAACTAGGAGTGGATGTCCTCATCCTGTAAAACAGATTTAAATAGATCAAGGTTTTCGAGGAGATAACCCGTCCCTCTTGCAACGGCTGTTAAAGGGTCATTACCCACTTGGACGGGCAATCCCGTCTCTTCTGCCAACAATTTGTCCAGCCCCCGGATCAAAGCACCTCCACCTACCAACACCAAACCATTGGTTAGTAAGTCTGACGCTAACTCTGGGCGCCGTCTTTTCAAGGGGTGGATTTTACGGCAGTTACGATCTTATCGAATGGTTCTCTTAGTGCCTCTCTGATTTCTTCAGAGGTAATGGTCATGGCCCTGGGCAAACCTGCAATAGCATCACGTCCTCTGATCTCAATAGTTAGCTCCTCTTCTAAGGGATAAGCAGAACCGATTACTATCTTTGTTTGTTCTGCTGTGCGGTGTCCAATGTCCAGGTTATAGGTTTTCCGTATGTACTGGACGATGGATTCGTCTAATTCATCTCCCGCGATCCTGAGGCTCTCGTGCGCAAAGATATCGCCAAGTGAAAGGACTGCTACTTCTGTAGTTCCGCCTCCGATATCGACCACCATACTCGCTACCGGCTCACCTACGGGAAGGCCTACCCCAATGGCTGCCGCCTTTGGTTCAGAAACAAGATAAACCTCACGTGCGCCAGCACGCTCCGCAGAATTGACTACTGCCCGTTTTTCCACAGCAGTAATACCGGATGGAATAGCAATTAATACTCTGGGCCGAACCCCCCATTTACGTTTATGTACCTTCGTGATGAAATACCTGAGCATCGCTTCGGTGATATCAAAGTCTGCGATGACGCCATTTTTAAGGGGGCGTATAACAGAGATACTGCTTGGCGCCCTTTCAAGCATAGACTTTGCAACGTTTCCTACGGCATTCCCATTTAAAAGAACTTTATTTGTGCCTGGTTTCACTGCAACAACAGAAGGCTCAGACAACACAATTCCCTGGCCGGGTATGCAAACAAGCGTGTTTGCCGTGCCAAGGTCGATGCCCATGTCGGTTGAGACAAAACCTAAGATGAAATCTAATGGGTGCATTCAGATGTTTTTTTCTTTGGAGAAATTATTGTGTTAGCGCTCAAATTTTCCACAAGTATCGCAGTCTTTTATAGTTAGTAGATTCGTACGTCCGAGGTGAAATTATACGGTTAACGTTTATAAAATGTCAAGGAGAAAGTCTCTATCCAAAATTTCAAATCTCACATTTTCTGTGATAAATTGTTCCACAAATGGTGGCGAAAAGGATAATTCCAGACACGGTTACGCAAGAAATTGAAAACCAATCGCCCCACAGGGTATAGCACGTGTTGTGTTTTTTAACGAATCTTATGCGATTGGTAAGCGTACCGCTGATCTCCCGGTATTTTCCGGCGGAGTCTGACAATTTGTCATAAATGGTGCCATCAGGCGCAACAAATGACGATATACCGGTATTGGCAGCGCGTGCCATGGAGATGCGGTATTCAACTGCCCGGAATACCATAATGGCAAGGTGCTGGTCGAGTTCGGCGCTATCGCGGAACCAGCCATCATTCGTTATGTTTACCATAAAATCCACGCCGTCCTTCTTGAATTTTCTGATGAGAGACGGTACGGTATCCTCATAACAGATAGAGCAACCGTATGAAAAACTTCCCTGTGAGAGGGTATCTATATGAAATAAGGTTCGCCTGTGGCCATGGGCTAATCCAATTTCATAAGGTACAAGATTAGCCAGAAATGGGAAGTATTTCCTTAAAGGGGTAAATTCCCCAAATGGCACAAGATGCATCTTATCATAGCGGTCTAATAGTTTTCCCTCCCGGCTATAAGCATAAGCGCTGTTAAAATAAATCTGTTCCTCTCCGGCAAAAGTCAGGGCAATACCCCCCACAAGCAGGTTTGTGTTTAAATCCTGCGCTAACTGGGTGGCGGTAAACTGTGATAACAGGTCAATCTTTCTCCCCGTAAGTTCAGGGTTGATGTTAAGAATTCCTGGCATCATGGTCTCCGGCCACACAAGGAGGTCGACTGGCGTACCTTTGAGGCGCATTGACAGGTCAGAATATTTTTTCAGGATTTGGATTTGATCTTCTTCGGTAGACTCGAATTTTAAATCCTGGGGGATATTTCCCTGTACCATGCATAGGGTTGGACCTTCCTGAGGGCGATAATGCCTGAGCCAGTAGAGCCCGTAAAACAGGATGGCCGACAGGAGCATGAGAGGCAGAATACACGTCAGGCTGAAAAAAATAAGTCTTCTGCCCGGAAACAAGCAGGCATGGTATTGTTTTGCAGGAAATAACCTTTTTAATAAATCTTTTATCCTGCGCATCGCCCCCTGTTCCACCTGAGAAAATCCGGATTTCGAATATTTCCCCTTTTTTAAAGAGAGATTCAGGGAGGTGAGGGGCGAAGCATGGGGAGGAATTTCCCTGCGGCTTGAAAAGCTATAAAGTATGAGATCTGCAATCGCCGCGTTTACCATGATAATGATGAAGGAAATCCCGTAAACACCGGTGATATCTGCGATCTGTATTACCGGCAGATACTGATACTGGGTGTGTCCGGCAAAAAACCATGGAAAGCCTGATAACAGAAATGACCGTATAAATTCCATTGCCGTCCAAATGCACGGCGCAACGACAACAAGGGGAAACTTCCATGCAAAGGCTATGAACCTGGTACAGAAGGCAAAGGCGAGAAAATATGCAGCACAATACAAGCTCAGCAGTATCCATGCAATAATTGTGACATGGCGTAGCCATGAAAGCTGGACAACAAAGAACACTGCGCCAATACCCAGGGAATAGAGACAAATATATTTCTTCTCAGTTACAATCAGGATGAACCAGGATACAAGGGCGACCCATGCAAGATAGCCCAGGTCTGCGGGTGGAAAGGAAAGACACAAAAGAAGAATGGTCAGAAAGGAAAGAAGGAGGTTTTTTATGAAATTTGTTCTGCTCAAAGTTTTGGAAACAGGTTACGTTAAAGTTAATCCAGAGATATAACATCGATCAATTGTCCTGCAGCGAGTTTTTCTGCGTCTTCACGGACAACAAGCAAACAATTTGCCCTGGTGGTAGCCAGCAAGTCGGCGGAACCATGCCATTCAACCGGGGAAACCAGCCATGTATTATTGTGCATGCGAAGGGACGCAGGGCGGTATTCACGACGCTTTCGCCTGACGAGTATCTCCGTCTCCAAAGACGCCTTTAAGGTCGTCCTGTGGACGTCAGCGAATCCCATCATTTTCCGGATAGCGGGGTAAACAAATAATTCAAAGGTAACAAAGGATGCCACGGGATTTCCTGGTAAGGCAAAGATAAAGGTCTTATCCTTTCTGCCGAAAATAACGGGTTTCCCCGGTCTTAATGCCACCTTCTCAAAATAGATATGGGTGTTTAAATCCTTCATTGCTTCTCCTACAAGGTCGTATTCCCCCATAGAGACGCCACCTGAAAGGATCAGGATATCCTTATGGAAGCCACTGCGCATCATGTGCAGAATTTCTTCTTTTGTATCTTTAACGATACCTAATATTTCCACCTCCGCCTTCAAACGTCTGGCCTGAGCGGACAGGGAATAGCCGTTACTATTTCTGATCTGTGCAAGGGAAGGCTTAAGTCCGGCATCCACCAGTTCGTCGCCGGTAGAGATGATACCTACCGTTGGTGCAGAAAACACCCCGATATGAGATTTTCCTATCATTGCAAGAATGCCAATTTCCTGAGGTCGAATGGGCATGCCTTTGTGAAGAACCGTTTGCCCAACCTGCATATCCTCGCCGCGGGTTGAGATGTTTCTTCCCCTGTCAATTGATCTGAGAATTCTTACCCGGTCGTTTACCAAAAGGTCTTCTGTCTCTTCAAATTTGACCACGGCATTAGCCCCTTCCGGTACCGCAGCTCCTGTCATAATTTTAGATGCTTGCCCACGTGATACCTTTTTTATGGGCATATGACCGGCTGCAACGTCTTCGATGACGACTAATTCAACAGGGACAGGAGTGGTATCCGCTGCAATGACGGCGTAACCATCCATCGCCGAACGATCAAAAGGAGGCATGTCGATGTCAGATTGCATGTCCTGCGCCAAGCAAAACCCCAGGGTATTTTCAAAGGGTAGTGTTTTGACCGGCAGCGGCTTGATGGTATCCTCAATAATTTTTGTGGCGGTATCGACTGAAATCATAGTTTGGTTATATTAAATGAGCGGTAACGATATGTCAAGTATTGTTACTTAAAATATGCACTATCTTTTTTTCAGAAATTATCCAAAGGGGGAATTCTTGTATAGAAAAAATATACCCTGATTAAAAAATAAGGTTTTCAGATTATGGCAAACCAGATTAGAATATGATCGAAATAGTATGAGCGAAATCTCACTTTTGTAAAATAAACCTGAGCAAGGGCAAACGAACTTGTCGCTCGGCTGAGCGTTCAACTCAAAGTCCATGCCGCCAAATTCTAAAGGTAATGCCTCTGCCACCTTGTGGGAGAGGTTTGAGGAATATCTATGAAACGAAAAGGAGTAATCATGTGGTATTTTCGCACGAAGAAGGTAATCCCCTGTCTGGCCATTTCAGGTTTTATCTATATGCTCGGTTGTGCCCCATTACAGATCAAAGAGGGCATCTTTTCCCCGCCGTATAAAAATTACACAATAACCATACCCGGAACTGGAAAAGGGTGGGAACAAATTCGGGTAGATAAGGAAGACATTGCGTTATGGCATAAACAACATAAAGCCATGATTGTCGTCATTTCCAGCGATATCGAGAATAAAAAGCTTTCGCTGGATATGCTCAATAGGCACCTTTTTCTTGGAATAACAAACAAGAAAATCGTATCGAAGGTCACGGTGCTTGTGGACAGGCACAGTGCACTCCATACTATTTTAGATGGCGAAATGAATAATTGCCAATTGAAGATCGATTCTTACGTCATCAAAAGGGGAGACAAGGTCTACGATCTGGTATGCTGGTCCCCATTCGATTCATTTAGTTCTGTGCAGGGCGATTTTGAGAGTATGGTAAGAAATTTTAAATTTGCCCAGAGAGAAGAACAGCTTTGATAGGATAAGATACAATGTTTCAGCACTTTACCGCCGAATCCGGGCGCTGATTTAGGTTTGAGGAGATACATCAGAGCAACAGGCGGTTTCAAGACCTAACCCCTTGTTTAATACTCCTTCTTCCCCGGCCGTTAATGATTTAAACCTTCGACTTCTTTCCGTTAATATTTCATTCCAGGGAATCAGAGGAGATGGATAATTATGTACCGTATCACGGTAGACCTCCCGACATAGTTGATCGAAAAACGAATATTTCTCATTGAGATAGATTAATAAATTATTCTTCAGCGTATCCTTATGGAGATTGCCTATAGAAAATTGCCTGTCAATATCCACAAGCTCTGGCAGTATCGAGCCATCTTCCCTAATGACAATTTTTTTCAATTCCTTTTCTACCCCCCGATGACAGTCCGCGCCATTGCAGACAAAGGCTGTGCATGGGTGAGCAATCAGATAGTCGCGGCTTTGATATGTCATCTTAATTTGTAAACCTTTGGAAGCATAAGATACTGCAAGATCGTTCAAATGGATGAAAAGATCATGGAGCCCCTCCTCAGAAAGCCGCTTATTCTCAATATCCTTTCCTCTGCCAATGCCTTCGAGAGGCTGAAATTGAATGGCACCAGCTCTCATTTTGTTTGCCCATTCTGCACACCAGTCGATATACTGGACGCTATCCTCACAGACAGTTGTTACTATCCTTACCGTCACACCATGGTCAACAAGATGGGCAATACCAGCCTCTGCTTTAGCAAAACTCCCCTTCTTTCCACGAAACCTGTCGTGATAAGTAGGCGGACCATCTATGCTTGTTACTACAGAGGCATGTATCTCAGCAAGGAGGTCTGCCGCCTTATCATCTATGAGTGTTCCGTTTGTAGATAAAATTACAGTAAAATTTTTCCCCTTTGTTGTATATAACACCTCATGAATATGAGGATAGAGAAAGGGCTCGCCACCGCTAAATTGTACTGATTTAATTCCTAAATCATGTGCCTCATCTATGGTTCGTCGCACTAAATCAAGAGGTAATATATGGTTGCCATAGGGAGAAGCGTCAAGGTAACAATGTTTACAGTGTAAATTACACTGATCAAGCAGATGGATTAAGAGATTCCCCGTTCGCGTTAAAAACTCCGAAAGATTGTCTGGCCGGCACTTTTCCATAGTAAATCCTCCTGTAAATCTGACCACCGATTTATCTCTTTGGCCTGAAATAAAGGTTAATGCGGGTTTAAACCCGCATTAACCTTTCATCTGGTATGAATAGTGAAAATCTCCATCGACCAACAGGAGATTCAGATTAGATTTTTATCCATTGTGAAAACATGCTATTGAGTCTTACATTCCAGCTTTAAGAATTGATTGCTCGAGCGATTCTATCCTGGTTGTTAATACTTCTATATGCTTGATATTCCACCAGTGAGGCGGTCGTGGCCCGGTACCATATTCACCATCCTCAAAGAAAAGGGACGTTGCAACAGATGAGGCGGCCTCTGATACCAATTCTGCCTTCAGATCACGTCTAAAAATATCAGTTGCCTTCGCAACAAATTCCTCAAGGCGACCTGAATTGGCAATCTTCCTGAGCTGTTCCGGATTAATCTTAAGTGTTATTGTCCCTATCTCATTTTTTTCAGCCATGTAATCCTCCTTTGTTTGGTAAGGTCTCACAAAACCTTCCGTTAAATGGTAATGTCAAAAACTTCTATGTACCCGCACTTCATGTAAGCTCGCAGACCAATTGGGATTAAAAAACGTTTCCACCTCCTTCCTTTAAGCCTTTACTGGGTATGATTGGATAATTATAAGACCTTTTTTTAATGGGCAATGACGTCACCTCCTATCTTTTAAGATTATTTTGTACCTTTCAGAAAACACGAAAACCCTTGCTCTCCTGAGCATTCCGGTCGTCTCTATCTTCTTTTCACCTCTCAACAGTTTTATTACAGGAATTCATCGTGGTAATCCATTATGCTCCCTGGCTGAAGGAAGGATTGCAGAGAACACATCTTTAGCCGGCATGGTACGGCCTGCTTTGAACTCAAAACCCGGATCATCAAGTAAAGGGGTCAGCATCAGTTCGTTGTCGGTGCGATGTCCAACAAAATAGAGATTCAGGGCCGCTACTTGGACGGCAAAATAAGACGAAATAGGCAGACCTGTGGAGTCAGAGGTATTTTTTCTGATGTTAGCAAGGATTTTAATCAAGTGAGGACCACCAAAATTTGTAGCATTCCAAGCCTCATTTATTTTTTCCACAACAACCGAAGATCGTACCTGTTCTTTTACTGTGAAAGGATAAATAATTTTATCGCCGTCTATGAGTAGTTTGTTGGGATCGCTTCCCGGTTGATACTCCCGCAACTGGTCAAGTCGCACCAGGAAAACACGAATGGGCTCCCCCAGGGCAACAGTAGACACTTCGTCAGGTGATTCAAAGCCCATTGCTTTGTAGTTCTGCTCGTTAACCAGTTTGCGGAGTGTCACTATTGACTCTGATGCTACTTTTTGTGGTTCTGTATTATCCGATTGAGCATTTGCTTGTGCAATCATAACTAATACTGTGAAGAGTAGTGTTATTAAAAGATGCATGGTATCTCCCCCCTTATTTATAGGTAATGTCGTAATAGTCATTCCAATGAGTGTAGCCTGAACCACTGACATATGTGGCATATGTGCTAACGCGCTGATCGCCAACGTTCGGTGGCCACGGATCGTTGATAGTTACATAATTTGTCCCATCTATAGTTACATAGCCTATTACGACCATCATATGCCCTCCACCACCAGACCAGTGCCAGGAAAAGGCAAATGGCTTCTTTTTACAGTAAATCTGGTCTTTCACCTGGTCCCAACTTAAGGGTGCGTCGGAGGTAGTTTTAAATTCGAAGTTATACTTATCGAATTCCGGCCAGCCGCCATTGATACACGCAGACGGCACGGGATTATTACAACAATCTGTATGCCCGAAACGCTTATTTGCCTGGTCGCATTGACTCACATCATGGCCCAGGAAATCCATTATCATTTCACCACTGGCAGCCCAACACCACATGGAGGTTTCCTGTGGGCGTAACGTAACAGCCTGGGAACCTATCACAGCGGGCTTACAACAACCAGCTATGAATAATGAAGCTGCAAGTAAACCACCAAATAAAAACTCCAGTCTTTTGGTTTTCACTAATTCTCTAACCACGATAGCTACCTCCTTTTTTTGAAAAAAGACCCTTTACTTTGCCTCCCCTGATCGCTCAGGGATTGCCTTTATCGTATGTTTTGGTTTATTTCATCATCGCCTACAGCTTCATGGTTCACTGCTCACTCCGTAGCCTGGTATTGTTGACAGGGAATACATGGCCCGCTAAATGGTGAACGGTTTCTGTTTTTCGAAGGTGCGGTTTGTCTCCCCCACGCGAAAATAGTTTGGTGTCTGGTCGGGTGGCATACGGTTAACGATGGCGCGGTGAAAGGCCCGGTATCCCTTCTTAAATTTTCCTTCATTCCAAACCTGCAACAAATTTGCGGTGAACAATCCGTTAAACGCACCATCGGCGGACAATTGGTTATCCTGACATCCGGAAATAAGGATCACGGAGGCCTTGGCTGCATCGTGCGATTCCTTCAATTGAGGATCTTTTAAGATGAGGTCATAGAATATTTTGTTATCACGATACGTGCGAACCGCCACTTCCATCGGCATGAAACGATACCGAATTTCCGGAGAGATTCCCCTTGAACCCAACGTTTTCAAGGCGGATTGATAATAGGCGAGCTTTGTTACCGTGCCACTGTGACAACTATCAGAAAAAACCAGGATGCGTACACCCTGCGCAAATTTGCCGAGCAACGAATAAATTTCGTCATCGACCAGTTCGCCATCATAGAGGCACCACGTTTCATCCTGAGCATCAGCCTCATCGCTGTTCAGGTCAGGGAGTTGACCACCGTGGCCGGAATAACTCAGCACAAAGATGTCTCCGGATGTTAGGGTGCTGGCTGCCTTGTTAATCCCATCAATAACATTTTTTCGCGTAGCTTCTTTGGTGAGTAAGGTTTTTACATCAAACCCTTTTGCTTTTACAATCTCCGCCATATCTCTGGCATCTGCTTCACATGCATTGAGTTCTCCCGACCAGCCGCCATAATGTGTGGGGCTGACGGCATTTAATCCCGTTGTTAGAGCAATACCTTTTGGCATAGATTCCTCCTGTCTGGTTAAGTTTATGGGTAAAGTAAGATTCATACCAATTCAATGAAGGCCTGCCTAATAAACTCACTTACCCTCTCCTTTTTTACCCGTAAAATAAAAAAAGCCTTACTGCAAAGATATTCGTAAACATCTTCGGCAGTAAGGCTATCTTTTTCACGAAAGGATAAGGCGCGTCTTTAACTACATCCTTGTACGTTGAAAGACCCTTTACTTTGCGTCCCCTGATTGCTCAGGGTTTGCCTTTATCGTATGTTTTTTTATTACTTCACGTATTTTTCTTTTTCATTAAAAATCAACATTCTTCTTTCATGCATTAATGACACAGTCATTGTTGGATGTCAAGGAAAAAAATAAATATTCCAGAGGCAATCATTGGCAATTATGGTATTGAGTTCTCTTCGAAACAGTATATAATAGCAATGAAATAGGGTTTAATGAGGTGTTGGCACGTGAAAGATAAAAGATTAAATATGTCTTGTTAATTATGAACACGAAAATTCATTTCGAACCGGCGAAGATCGATCCCCTTATTCAACTAGCTATTCAGGAGGATATTTTTACGGGGGATATTACGACAGAAAGCCTTATCCCTGACAACCTGATGGTAGAAGGAGTTTTTACTGCGAAAGAAAACGGGACTATCGCTGGTTTACCCGTTGTTAGCAGTTTTTTTTCAAAATTAGATAAAAATATCTTTTTTAAAGAATGGGTGAAGGAGGGGTCTCTTGTTCATAAGGGAGAAACCATCGCCATAATACATGGTAGTGCAAAGGTATTACTCTCTGGTGAGCGGATTGCTTTAAATTTTCTTCAGAGGCTCTCGGGGATTGCGACGCTAACATCACACTTTGTTGAGCGTATTAAACCGTTAAAAACCTCCATTATGGACACAAGAAAGACCGTACCCGGCTGGCGATATCTGGAAAAATATGCAGTAACAGCGGGCGGTGGAGTTAACCACCGCATGGGGCTCTATGACCAGGTGCTCATAAAAGACAACCACCTGGATATTATAAAAAACAAGTTATTCTATGAAGTCCCTTCCCATGTCAGCACCATTGAAAAGGCTGTATCTGTGGTAAGACAAAAGATAAGAAAGGGTGTTTTGATTGAGCTAGAGACAAGGACGCCCGGAGAGGTTACGGACGCCCTTAAAGCGGGGGTTGATATCATCCTGTTTGATAATATGGATATTCAGCAATTACAAGATGCAGTGATGCTGGTGAAAAGGTGGAAGTATGGCGAGGGCACACGCCAGCCCCTTACCGAGGCATCGGGAAATATTACCTTGGAAAATGTCCACCTGGTAGCGCAAACGGGTGTGGACAGAATCTCTGTCGGCGCCATTACCCATTCAGCGAAGGCACTGGACATATCCCTGGAAATACCCAAGTAATTGATTACGTAATGATTTACCCCAAAGACGCAAAGGACACAAAGAAAAATTCAAGGTTGGATGTATCCTATGAAGGCAGTTGTCATAATCCCCGCAAGATATGCGTCGACCAGGCTACCATGCAAGTTAATCCTGCCGGAAGTCAAGTCCGTTACCGGAAGATATATCATAGAACATGTCTATCAGAACGTAAAGCAGGCAAAGAGAATTCACAAGGTTATTGTTGCAACGGATAACCAGCTCATATATGATATTGTAAGAGGGTTTGGTGGAGACGTGGAAATGACCTCCGTGTCGTATACATCAGGAACAGACCGCATTGCTGAGGTGGCGGGGAGATTAGATGCTGATATTATCGTGAATGTGCAGGGGGATGAACCCGAGCTGCATGCGTCTGCGGTTGATCAGGTCATAGATGCTTTAGTAGGAGACAATGTTGCGGTAATGGCAACTGTTGCAAATGTGATAACAGATACTTCGGAAATAAACAATCCGAATGTGGTAAAGGTTGTGCTGGATAATCGTGGGTATGCACTCTATTTTTCCCGTTCACAGATTCCCTTCGTACGAGACAGTAAAGATCCCATCAATGAACCAGGCATTACATTTCTGAGGCATCTGGGTATTTATGCATATCGGAGGGATTTTTATTACAATACTCCAAACTCCCGCCTTCGTCTTTGGAACATGTTGAAAAGTTGGAACAGCTCAGGGCTCTCTCCAACGGATATAAAATAAAGGTAGCAATTACAGGGCATACCTCAAGGGGTATTGACACGAGGGAAGATTTGACAGCATTTTTGGAAAGATACAAACATGACTAAACATATATTTGTTACTGGCGGTGTGGTTTCTTCTCTCGGTAAAGGTCTCAATTCTGCCTCCATCGGGATGTTGTTAGAAAGCAGGGGACTTAAAGTAAGATTACAAAAATTTGATCCTTATGTGAATATCGACCCGGGGACGATGAGTCCCTACGAACACGGAGAGGTATATGTGACCGACGATGGCGCTGAAACAGACCTGGATCTGGGGCATTATGAGCGATTTACCCAGAGCAAGACGAACAGGCATTGTAATTTTACGACCGGTTCAATTTATTATTCTGTTATTATGAAAGAACGCAAAGGGGAGTATTTAGGGAAGACGGTACAGGTAATTCCCCATATAACCAATGAAATTATAGAATGTATTCAGAAGCTGGATGGGCCCGATGTAGACGTGGTTATATCTGAAATCGGGGGTATTGTGGGAGATATAGAAAATCAGCCATTCCTGGAAGCTATCAGACAGTTTGGCCAAAAGGTGGGCAAGGAGAATGTACTCTATATTCACCTAACACTTGTTCCTTACCTCAGTGCCGCAGAAGAGATAAAGACGAAACCTACGCAGCATAGCGTTGGCATGTTGCGGCAGGCGGGCATTCAACCAGATATCATCATTTGCAGGACGGAAAAACATCTTGGCGCTGAGACAAAAGAAAAACTATCCCTTTTTTGTAATGTGGATAAAAATGCGATCATTGAAGAGCGGGACGTGAAGCCTTATCTCTATGAGATACCGCTGATCCTTGTTGATCAAGGCTTAGATACGTTTATCGTCCAAAAATTAGGGTTAAAAACAAACGGCAACAATATTGACAAGTGGTTATCAATACTGGAAATTCTGAAAAATCCGAGTCAGGCAACAGAGATAGCGATTGTAGGAAAGTATATAGCGCATCAGTCGGCCTACGAGTCTATTTACGAATCCCTCATTCATGGGGGGATCGGGAACAACGCACGGGTGCATGTACGCAGGGTAGAATCCGAGGATATTGAAAAAAACGGAGCCAGGGCACACCTTGAAGGGGTGAAAGGCATCCTTGTCCCTGGTGGATTTGGTGCGCGCGGTGTCGAGGGCAAGATTGAAGCGATCCGGTATGCAAGGGAAAACAAAATCCCTTTCTTTGGTATTTGCCTCGGGATGCAATGTGCCGCAATTGAGTTTGCGCGGAATGTGTGCAATCTCAAGGGTGCAAACAGCACTGAATTTGATGTTAATACCCCGATCCCGTAATTAGCTTGTTGGAAGAGCAGCGTATGGTGTCATCGAAAGGGGAACCCATGCGGCTGGGGGCGCAGCCGTGTGCTGCTATGAAGGCACAAAGGCTTATATGGCTTATGGAAGCACGGATATCCTCAGAACGGCATCGCACCGGTACGAGTTTAACAATAAATATATGGAAATGTTTGAGGCCAATGGCGTCGTTTTTAGTGGACGCACACCGAACGAGCAATTAGTGGAAATCATGGAACTTAAAGACCATCCCTGGTTCGTTTGTGTGCAGTTTCACCCGGAGTTTAAATCGAAGCCCACAGATCCGCATCCCTTATTCAGGGAATTCATACGGGCATCGTTGCTGCATTAAGTGGGGAAAACGGGCGTATTCCCGATTTTTTGTAACACTGTAGTCTTTGAAAAACGTATTACCGATAAGCTCCGTAGGAGCAACCTGTTTTAATAGTAAGATAGGAACCATGACACATATTAGCTCCGTCAGAGCGACCTGTCTCCCTGCCAGTCGTATACAGGCCGTATTTACCCTATTGAATTTTATTGTGCTACAAACAGACCGCCCCTAACGGGGTTACATTGTTTTTTGTGTTTTCCATGAATTTTTCAAAAAACTAACAGGGTGCACCGGTGCAACAGGATCCCGACGAAGCTGCTTCTCCATATACTTCTTGTTCAATGCCTTCGCAGTATCCCAGCCCGGCTTCAACTCCTTCGCCACATCCCTTACCGCCATTGCCCGACACTTCCGTCCCCCAGAATACTGTTTTTTCCCTTATTTTATGCTACTCTACGGGCAATTTATGGCTCATTTTTACCCACACTCTTTCCCGATGAGCCGAATACTATTTCATGATAAAGGTCTCCCATTTTCTTCGCCATCTTTTCAACAGTAAAGCCGTCGGATACTGTTGCCTTAATAGAGGCTGAAAGATGGTTACGTAATTCTGAATCTTCGATCATTCTCATCATGGCAGCCGCGAGGGAATTCAGGTCTTTTGCGGGTACGAAGAGTGTATTTTCCCCGTCAGTTAAAATGTCAGCAATGCCATCAACATTTGTGGCTATCACAGGTTTTCCAGCAGCGCCCGCTTCCATAATTGAAATGGGCTGTCCCTCCCATAAAGACGGCAACACAAAGATATCGATAGCAGACAATATATCGGGAATATCTGTTCTTGCCCCTAGAAACTGTACAGAGCCGTGAATTCCCAGGTCATGCGCAAGCTTTATTAATTCAGGAAGAAGCTCTCCTTCTCCGATAATCCATACATGCACGTTAGGATATTTGCCTTTTACTGCCTGAAATGCCTCAAGGAGATAACGGTGTCCCTTTTGAACGTGAAGACGTCCTACATTTCCAAATACTATGGCCGATTCGTCAAGTCCGTATTCTGCCCGGAGAGATTTCCTCCGTTTAAAATGCTGGAATTTTTCTATCTCAATTCCATTTTGTATTATGACGCCCTTCCCTTTCTTTACTATGCCTGCTCCTAATCCTTTTTTGTAATCGGATGCGCAGACGCAAATGACTTTGTCGGTTAAGCAGAGAAGAAGTTGGTCTATCATGCGCAAATGTCGGGGAAATGCGTAGTTTTTGCTCAGATAATGCATGCCATGATAACTATGGATACGAACGATGGGCCTGCCTGCGACAAGGGTACATATTCTTCCCCAAAAACCGGCCGTACCCCCATGGGTATGGAGGATATCAAAATTCCCCCGGCGGAATATCCGCGTAACTTCACGAAAGGATTTTAATGTGACGCGATTCTCCAGGGAGACAGAAATGGTATCGATGCCCAGCTTGCGGGCTTCATCTACCAGAAAACCCTGGCCATTGCACGCAATACTGACTTCAAATTTCTCGCGGTCAAGATACTTTGCAAGCATCAACACATGAACCTGACCTCCACCAATACTTGCATCATCAATCATTTCCAAAACGCGGATTTTCTTTGTAGGCATCATAGGTTTCCCGTTGCGCGGAGATACAATCGGACTATTGCAGACTGCAGCCTTCCCAGGTGCTTATGATAATAGTAGAGCTGACTGGTGCGATAAAGTCCGTTGATCCTTTGTTTATCCACAGAACCGGAGCTTCCCGCGAGTAAGTGGATGATAGAGGTGACTGGATAGTACATGATTTGCCATCCAGATGCGTTGATCCGTTTGCAGAGGTCTTTATCTTCGAAGTACATAAATAGGTTTTCATCGAAGCCATTGACCTGTAAAAATGCCTTTTGGCGGACCAGCAGGCACGCGCCTGTTAACCAGCCAACCGCTTTCGTTGCGTTATGCCAACGCTCCAGAAAAGGGCACATAACCTTACGCCATTTCCGGACAAGGGCATGTACGATTTTATCAGCAAATTCTCTGAAAAGATTGGGAAGCCGTCCTGATGAAAGTTGAAAACATCGGTCATCAAAAAGAATCTTGGGGCCAACTGCGCCAACCTTCGGATGTTTATCAAGAAAATCAGCCAGCACCTTGACCGAATTCTCAAAAAGAATCGTATCGGTATTGAGAAACAAAAGATACGTGCCTTTTGCCATGCTTGTGCCACGATTGTTTCCCCGGCTGAAGCCAAGATTTTCAGTACTTCCGATAAGTTGTACCCCGGGAAACTCTGAACGAACAATCTGCCTGCTGTTGTCAGAAGAGGCATTATCAACTACAATGATCTCGAAGGAAATTTCCTTTGTTTGCTCGTAAACAGATCTCAAGCATTGCCGGAGCAGGGCAGAGGAATTGTAATTTATCAGGATAATGGATACCTTCATGTTCGCACGAATTCATCTTTTTGCACTTTTGATGTGTTGTGAATAACAACGAATCCTATCCCAATGATATACCAAAGAAATAATGCTTCGGGTTTTTTCCAGAAGCTATCCGTCAATCCGTGTGAGAAGATGGAAATAAGGCTTGCTACAATACCCATCAAAAACGCCTTTTCGTATCCGGCTTTTGATAGCCGCCACGCCTTTATTGACGCGTAAAATATGGTTATAAATAGCCACAGGAAAGTCAATAATCCCACAGTGCCCGCTTCTGCCCATATGTGCAAAAAGATATTGTGTGCGTGGGATAGTTTTTCAATATCCTTTAATCGCCTCTTTTTTTTGCCTTTTGTTTGTTCGGGCAGCTCATTGGTATTCTCTTTTTTCAGTTGTCTTTCTTTATGCCTTATCGTTTCTGCGTATTGCTGATAGACGCTTCGGAAATTCTTTTTGCCAGGTCCTATGCCAAACCACGGATGATCCTGAATTATGGCTATCGATGCCTTCCAGCACAATATCCGGTCTCCAAGGATATTGTTTTATGAGAATCAAGAAATTTGTTAACCTGTGTGATGGTTTTGCGCATGGGTAATAAATTTAGCAGGTAAAATGAAAACAATTAAAGCACACACACTGACAATGATACAGAGTAACAACTTCTTTTGAGCAGCAAAACCGATAAAAGCATCGTAACGAACATGGCCACCCAGCTTGTCCTGTTCATGGTTAGGATTAGGGAAAACTGCACACGATAATGAGGATAGTCAGGTACAGACGGGTTAATACGTTTTGTAATGGAAAAGCAAACATACCGCGATGGGTAAGAATAACGATATATATTTTGCGATACGGGCATGATATTCAAAGGTGGCCACAAGCCTTTCATCGCGGATCGCTATTCCCGTGTAATATCCATACAACCCGTATGCACATACGAGACCACACGTAATGAGCATGGCCTTTACGATGCGCCTTATTTGTTCCTGACCCTGAATAGTATTCACCATGCAAAAAAAGATCGTAAAATATGCGAGATAGTCTTTCACTATCGCTCCAAGGCTATCTTGGATTAGCGCCGAATGAAGTGAAGCAATCAATGAACACAAAAAGAATGAAAAAATGGGAATAGTGAGTGGCGTCTTAACGAACAGTACCTTTTTTTCGGATAGCATCTTTGTAACCCAACACCCGATAATGGTCAGGAGGCAGAGGAGTTTGATGATATTTGCGTCAAATGGGAAAAAAGAGAGTATAAAAAAATAGGCAATACCTGCGCATTCTGAGATGAGACTTGTGCGAGGCGTACTATGTTTCTGCATAATAAATTATCGGGAGTAGTTCTCCCGTCTCTTATTTTTTCCTGGTTTTAGACCCATCCAGTCGGGGCATAATAAAAAATGCCACAAAAAGAGCCTGAAGTATGTTGATAGCCGATACCGTAGTTTCTTATTGAGAAATAATACGGATAAATTACTTATAAGGTTCGCTGCTAAATTTACCATAATCTTCACCACATATACTATTCTGATTATGGTATATGAAAAGGGAGACCTGTTTTTTTTAAAAAAGATATACAACGAACGGCAATACTCTATCTGCGATTGCCAAGGCGACTTCTTCTTACTCTGTCCACCCAGGTGAGTGACCCATGCATCCGGCAGATGATACACCTTCCAACCAGCCTTCTGCATACGATAACACCAATCGGTTTCCTCGAGAAAAAAAAAGTAATCTTCGTCTAACTTCCCAACGTGTTTTACCGCATCAGTTCGGACCATCAGGCATGCACCAATAACGGATTCAACTTCCATAGGGTGTGTTATTGCCTGTTTTTTACTTGGGTAGCGGGCGGGAAGGAGCCAACGCAATAAACTTTTATTAAAAAGCTCCGTTGCAAGGGTGGGATAATTATCATAACTATGCTGCCTTGTGCCATCTGGCTTTTGAAGTTGCGCACCGACAATTCCCACGTCATTATGCTGTTCCATAAAGGCATGCATGACCTGTATGGCATCTTTATGCAGGAGGGTATCGGTATTCAGTAACACGCTGTATATTGCCGCGTTTTCTCTTAAAGCCTGATTCACGGCAGCCGCAAATCCCCTATTCTCTTGGTTTTCTATGACTGAAACCTGCGGGAATTGCTCAAGTACAGCCTTGACACTATCATCATGGGAACCGTTATCGACTACCTGTATCAGATACCTAAGACCAGGAACGGTTGTATAAATGGACTTTATGCAGTCTAATAATAATTGCCTGGTATTCCAGTTTATTATAATAAAGTTCACATCGATCATGTAAAATTCACTAACATCTAAAATAATATCGTATAGTTCTAAAATTGAGCGAATTATATTTTAAAGACAGGAGAAAATTTTCATTTGCCAGACTTTTGTCCCCGATTTTTAAATAATACCGGCCAGCCTTTGCGTAGTGTGAAGCCAGCCGCTTTTTATAGGCCTTCTCACACAAGCCATTTCCTTTGGCTTTAAACGTATTATATGTTTTATCAATAACGAGCTTTTGATATTTCAAAACGCTGTCTCTGTTCTTGCTGAGGGAATGTGGATTATGCCGGTATTTGACGAGCGGCTTGTTAATCCCTGCGACTTTGAAATAAAAGGCAATCCGTAACCACATATCCCAGTCCTGGCAATTGAAAAGTTGTTCATCAAATAAACCCGTTGTTTCAAATACTTCCTTTCGTACGATTACTGATGAGGCAATGATAAAATTTTGTTCCGAAAACAATTGGTTAAAGATGTTGCCAGCAGGCAATCGTTTCTTCAGTGCCCCGTCAAGCACGCATCCTTCTGCATCGATGTTCGTATGCAGTGAATATACCATGCCGGCATCCGGGTATTTCCCGAAATATTCAATATCAGTTTGTAATTTTTCCGGCATCCAAAGATCATCCGCATCAATAAAAGCAATATACTTACCTTGTGCTGAACGAATACCAACATTTCTTGCGGCAGGGAGTCCTTTGTTTTGTTCAAGATTTATGTACGTTATCCTTTGTATAAATGGCACTAAAACTTCTTTTGTATTGTCTGTCGATCCATCATCTATTACGATAATCTCATAGGAATGGTATGTCTGGGATAAGATCGATCCAATAGATGCCGGCAAAAAATTGGCACAGTTATAGGTAGGTAATATAACACTTACGAGAGGTGTGGTATCCGTCATGCTATGAAATTCCTTTGATGATGTTAATAAATGTTGGGGTATTGGCCTTCAACGAATAAGACGCGTACACCGTCTTTCTGCCTTCTAATCCCATGTATTCCCGAAGCTCTCTATCACATATAAGGGTGGTTATCTTTTCTGCCCATTCCTGTAAAGATGCTGCAAAAAAGCCACTTATCCCTTCTTTTATGATCTCATTGTGCACACCCACAGGAGAACAAACAACAGGAATTCCTACAGAGAGATATTGTAATAACTTTGTTGCACATTTGCCTTGAGTCCATTCATGATTAGGTAAAGGCGCCAGACCGATGTCGATATCCTGCAAATCAGAATTTTCATCCTCAAGTGCCCATCTTTTTTTTATAACCGGCATCTTCGTGCACTCAAAAAAATCGTTACAGATAATCTTTAGCTCCAGAAAGTTATATTGGCTTGATAATTGATCAAAGACTGGGGTTAGCTCTTTTAAGAATGGGAGCGAAGACCTGCTTCCTATCCATCCAATCGTAACACGGCCTTTGCTTCTGCGATAATCCTTTAGGGTATATCGACTCGTATCGATCGCCGTAGGTATAATGGTTATATTCTTATTATACGGTAATGCTTGTGATTTCAGGTACTGATTCCCGGCAATAACCTGATTACTGTACCGTACCATTCTGGCAAACGTCCTTTGTCTTTTAAAAGACCTGCCACCGGCATCCACAGGACTTTTAAACATAACAGCATCATCGAAGTCATAGATAATCGGGATCTGTTTCCGCTTAAGATACCAGAGTTGCCAATGCCATAGCCGCTTCTTTTGAACAAACACCAGGTGGTAATCTTTAAGCTCTGAAAATAGTTTCATCCACGTGATGAAAGAGTCAGGGAAGAGTGCGGCCTTTGCCTCGATGTGTGATTCTTTGAGATACGGAATATATTGTAGTACCCTATATCTGCTTGCCGGATGATCCCATTCTTGTATGAGAAAATAAATCCTTTTCATTTTACATATCACATTTTTTGCATATATCGATTTGTCTTCTTCCGCCCGATTGAGATAAAATTTCCCTGTATTTTCTGAAATCATTATCTTTCCAAATCTCTCTAACCGATGTATTATTCACATTGCCAAAAATATAGTGTTCATAATAATCATTACAACACAACAATACGTTTCCTTTCCAATTAATAACTAATTGTTTGGACGGTTTTAAGCAAGGTTGGTTAATCTTGTCTGTACTTTTTTCGAATAGAGAACCGGCTCTGTTTTTTAAATCAATTTCTTTATAATTTCTATACTGAATAAAGCGTGGATATTTCTTATACAGGTTTACGATCTGTTCTTTCTCAAAATCGTCATAATTTGTTAAAAGCATTTCATCCATACCATTTTCTATGAGTTTTACCAGCAATTCTTCCGTCAGCATATCTCCGTTGGAACTTATAAGGATACGTGAATAGGGGCATTTTCCCCTTGCATAAAGAACGAGTCCGGCAATTCTTTTATCGAGTAAAGGTTCACCATAAAAATACGGTGAAATCCTGCCTGTGTATTGAATAGCCGACAGTTCATCAATTATTTTTTTCCAGAGGCCTTCATCCATGATACCGGCATCCCTTGCAGGAAAGCGGTTACTGTTGAAACAAAAATAACACCTCCTGTTGCAATACCCGTATAATTCAATATTTGTAGAAGTAAATATACCGGGCAGTACCCGTTTTTGATAGGCCTTTAGGAATTTTCGGACAAACTTTTTCAGGAAATACCTTATTTTTCTGGATACCATACATGCTTTCGCTGAATGCTCATTTTGATAATTTCTTTTACGATGTGTTTGCTTTCGGCGTTAAGATTTTTACTGCCGGTATACGCTCGATAGAACCGTAACCGGTCTCTTTTCCCTATATAGTTAGGTATGGATGCATTTAATTGAGACAAATTTTTAATCAATCTTTTTCTTGTTATTTTTTTATAAAAAAATACCCGGTCCAGGTCCAAATAAAAAAAATCCCAGGTGTCTGGTAATTCCATAATCATGATGTTATTTGCCTTTAAATCTCCGTGGTAAATACCGGAGTCATGGAGTCGTCGAAAAGACATCGCTAATGAGGAAATAAACCTTCTTTTCTTCCTGAAGGCAATTTTGTCATGCGGGTTGCTAAAATTCTCACTGACATATTTATTGCACGTCAGGTAATGAGAAATATCTTCCATAATAACAAAACTTTTTTTTGTTCTGAAGAACCCTTTTTCCTCACATAACGCAATGGGTTTCGGGGTTCGAAAATTTAATGCCATCAAACCATGTGCAGCCAGCCATGCCCTGCGTGCAGGAGAGCTACAAAAGCAATACAAACATCGCTTCAATGCGGATGGATACCGGTATTCTTTGATGCATACACTTTTGATACGTTCGTGCGATACAGGGATACGCGTAATGCATATTTTAGGGGATGTTTTTATCATAGTTTCGAACTGCTCTAACGCGAGGGCGTGTTTATCAATCAAAGCAGCTAACGTACCGATATCCCATTCATTTCGCATGTTTATGGTGTATTTGACGTATGCTGTGACCTTAAACACATCATTGGTTTTTAAACATTTTTTTGTCCTGCTCTGCCAGAGTCGTCGCTTAATCCTGTAAATCCGGGCAAAGATGGTCCTGGTAAAATTTTCTTCATCTTTGGAATCTAACATTTTCGCTGAATAACGATGTATCAATTCCGTTATTTCGTCGTTTGTACAGGTGTCTGCCATAGAATATAATAGCCGCGCCAGTTCCTGAACCCTTAATGAAAATGACGGTTTCTTTTTAAATACAGCACGGCCAAGGTCCAGCAAATAGAACAAGGTAATATTATTGACGTCTGTAAGTATGTTTTCAACATGGAGCTCTCCGTGAAAAATACCGTGATCATGCACCATTTTAATGTACGAAATGAGATTGCTGAGTAAGGTATTTGTTTTTAATGCATGTGCGGGAGATTGACGGAATGCAATCAATAACTCCTTTACCGTTGTACTATTTGGTACTGCCTTTGAAATAATGCAACAATCTTTAAGCATTCCAAAGCGTCGATTCTCACCCACAGCAACAGGTATGGCAGTGAGGAGTTGTCTCCCCAGCAGTTTATGGGCACAATTCCACTCCCTGCGTGCCCTTGATACAGAAACTATTGATTTGATGCCTTCCCGGCAATTTCTCACGGTATACCGCTTTATATAAAATGATTCCCGATCGTGCGTATATCGTAATATCTTTTTGTGATATCCACTACGGACGACCTCACAATCTCTATTTTCGTGAAGAGCATCGAACATCTCTTTCAGGAGATCCGGCGATATATCGTTTATCAACCAGCACATGCCATTTCTGTTATACGTGTTACAGGTCGTCTGCATTAGGAATAAATCTTCAATACCTTTTGATACATCCGGAGCGTTTTTTCAGTATTCGCTTCGAAGGAATACTTTTCTGCTTTTTGCCTTGCAGCGCAACCCATCTGCTCCCTTTTTTCTTTTATGAAGAGGACATTCATATATTTTGTTATTTCCCGTGCATCAATGGGATGACGAATGACAAAACCGTCCTGACCGTGTGCGATGATCTCCGATACACCACTCGATTTACTGACGATGACCGGAAGCCCTGATGCCATTGCTTCAAGACAGGCGGTACCGAAGGCATCGTACTCACTGGGAAAAACAAAAATATCCCCTCCCGCATATATTTCCTGGATGTATTTGCATACACCGGCAAAGATCAGCTTGTCAAGAACACCCATTTTTTTTGCAAGCCTCTGGTACTCTCGAATGTTTCCTTTTCCCACAACGAGCAATTTCACTCTTTGAGATTTGTTTGTCAGGGACAAGGCTTCTATAACATATTTCAGCCCTTTTCTCTTAAAACCGGAACCGACAAACAAGAGAAGAATTTCATCCGGTGCAATTCCGTATGAAGTCCTCACCGCGTCCCTGTTAGTTATGCGGTTCCTGGGGGTAAATATCATAACATTTACCCCATTGTAAATAATCTCTATCGTGTGGGGAGATACTTTGTAATGGTTTACAATTTCTTTTTTACATTGCTCCGAGATACAGGTAATTTGCTTATAGTGTTTCCTTTTGAAAATAATTCTTTCCAGAAACAGAAGGCTTGCATGTCTTGGATTCAGGCACATGAGAATCTTGCCAAACACGGTTTGCATCAAGGGGTAGGTGTGCATCATGTAGTCCCAGTGACATCCCCCGCCAACCCGATAAATATCCTGAAACAATGTCTGCGTAAATCCGTGCACAAGATCGAATCTTATTTCAGCTTTTTTAATAATCTTAGGGGCATTTACCGCAAATGTCCAGTATTTTAATGGAGACCAGCAGGCAATGGCCGGAACGTGATGGAAGGTTAATCTTGTATCACGGTCATGACTACATCGGTGGGTAAAGACATGCACTTCGTGACCTCGGTCAAGGAGTTGTTTGGATAAGTTAAACACATAACTTTCCACCCCGCCTTTTTCCCTGATAAACTGATATACTACCAACGCAATTTTCATGCTAAATTATGGGATTTGCAGCCCGTATGTATGGGCATGCCCCAGATGCCAAGGCTACGCCATGAGAAACTGAATGTCTGGAAAGAGTATTGTAGCTCAAAATGTCCTTTAAGGATAATTTTAATTCAAAGGGCTAACAATTTTTATTTTAACTTCTCTGGCGTGTCTGGCCCATTACTCGTCCATTGTCTGCCAACCTCATCAATTGACTTCGGCACAGCTACTTTTGGAACCTGGTATCCATAGCTCTTCCTTCGTTCACGGAGTTCATCAGAAGAAATACCGAACTGTTTGTCGCGTTTTTCTATCATCCCTTTGCTGATCTGGCCATCGGCGCCGGCAGACCACATGAGGAGCGGCTCTCCCATTGGGATCTCAGTGGTTGGATCAGGCCAGGTATGGAACGTCTTACCCCAACTCGTCAAAAAACCTTCAAGTGCATTGTTGCCCATATCAGCTAAATCGGGTACGATGAGTTGCCCGGATACGATCTCATATGCATGGGGATGCCAATACTTCTTTTCCTCGGCAGGAAGCTTTTGATAGGTCTCATTGCTGACGATGTACTCGACACCAAGGAGCCTGGCAGGCGCTTCTTTGGAGTCATATATGACACACTGGTGTATATCGCTACCCTTAATGTTGAGATTCCACATCGAACAATAATGGTGGGCCTCTATTTCAAATTTGGGATTGTTCTTGGCTATATGGAATGCGCATAGGTAGAGATGAATGTCCTTTACGGGGTCAGCATACTTCAACTTATTAACATTTTCAACGCCATGCTCCCCCTTTTCTGCCACAACGCCGCCTGCCGGGATAAGCATCAAACTGAGAAACGCGATAACCACAACAAACGCCAGATTATTCACTATCGTTTTGAATGAACATTGACGCATTTTTCACCTCCTTTTTAGTTAAATATTTATGAAATTATTACATCGATTGCTGATGCAACTTTATTCCTTTTCGTTCACTTTTCCTTTCATACGGTTCATGGCTTTGATTTCCCATTATAACACATCTTCTATCGGGAGATAAAACACAAAACCTCTAGTTCCATAGTAATAAAATGATTCCAATAATGGTTGAAATTACCGTCGTAGTAAACCCTACCTTAAAAAAATCCCAAAACCCCACATGAACGTGTTCCTTCGAAAGTTCCAGGACAATCATATTCGCCACAGAGCCCACGACGGTAAGATTTCCGGCAAACGTACTGCTCATGGCCAGTACGTACCACATGGTTTTCGGATCAATAAATTTATCAATCCACGCCGCTGATAGTAAGACAAAAGGTACATTCGAAACCAGGTTGGATGCAATAACAGAAAAGATGCTGAAATGGATAATCTGGCCCGGTGCGGTTTTCCCAAGATAGGGTTCGACGGCATTATGTGCCAGGGTTAAAAAACCGGCCTTATTGATACCACCTACCACAATAAACAGCCCGCTGAAAAAGAGTAACAGCGTCCAGTCAACCTTTTCCAGGGCATATTGGGGTTTTGTCCTTGATATGATAATCAATGCAAGCCCGCCGGTTATTGCCGATAACGGGAGATTGCCCGTAAATACAAATCCTAAAAAGATACAGAAGAGCACAAAGAGCGATTTTGCGGTAAGCTTTACATCAAGCTCGGGTTTTATCAGGACAATTGGCTCCAACTTTTTAAAGGTAATATCTTTTCTGAACACTGTGCAGATAATGAGTACATTGGCGATAAGGCTTAATATTCCAATAGGCAAGAGATGCCATGTGAAATCTACATACGGTATCTTTGAAAAAACCCCGATAAGCATGTTTTGTGGATTACCCGTTAGAGTAACTACGCTTCCAATATTGGACGAAGTTGCGAGGGCAATGAGATAAGGAACGGGATTGAGCTTCGTCTGGCTTAAGGCAAGTATCAGGAGTGGCGTAAACATCAGACAGATGGTGTCGTTGACAAACAGTGCGGACAGGATACCGCTGGAAAAGGATACAAAACAGAGCAGGAGAAAGGAATTTCTGGCATGGGTAATCAGCAAATACGAGAGATATTTGAAACAATTCGCTATCCTGAAATATCCAATGAGGATCATCATTCCCAGTAACAGCAGGATGGTATTAAAATCCACCGCACGGTACGCCTCATCCAGCGTTAATACACCGGTTAGTACCATGAGTACTGCGCCCAGCAATGCCCCCGACGGCCTGTCCAGTTTGTGCCATTTCATCTTCTGTGCGGAGATGATGACATAGGTGAGGATAAAGATGAGTAATGATTTTATGAGCATGTTTCAGCCGTTTAACCTTCTCCTGTTTGTCCGACGGATAACCATACTTGAGCAGAATTTGTTTTCCCTTAGCCCTGATCTTTGCATTAACGCTCTCCTGCTGTTATCGCGTGACAAGTATCCGGCATAGTACGCCGCACCAGGAAAACCGTATTTGACAAAAAAAGGGTTTTCCAATACCAAAAAAATATTGGAAAACCCTTAAAATATAACTAAATACATACTCTTGTAAATAACTTTTCAGCCCTGGCTGATATGCAAAAACGCTGGCATTTTCACAAAATCATCACATCCTTCTTTAACTACGCTCTTTTCAAATAAAGAATTTGAAGCAAGTCCATTTATTTCTTTTTCTTTCCCTTGTCTTTTACCTTTGCAAGAGGTTTTGAGGTTGCTTTTGGCTTTGCCTTTGCCTTCGCCTTCGTTACCATGTTGGCCCTGGTTTTCTCTTTTCCCATGAGTATCTGTTCCGCCTCTTCACTGTCGGCCTCCATAATATATCGCAGACCAGTTACTTCTGCTGCGTCGCGAGTCAGGGCAACAATATCATCCCGTGTTAAATATTCCAGTGCAAATTTTCTCGAACCACACATTAACTGCCGCAGACCCTGGGACAAGCGTTGATAGTATGAATAAACTCCAAGTGCCCCGGGGGGCACTTCCTTGCCATGAGAACCGAATAACTTCCTGGCCCTGGATGCTAAAACAAAGACTTCGTCGATTTTATTACCATAAGGTTCTATGGTTTTGTCAATTGCATTTTTATTGATTTGTTCAGCTACTAACTTTCCAACATGCGCTGCACAGAGAGGCGAACGCGCCATACCAACTGCCTTGACATAAGGAGCACCAAGCGCCATAGCCTTAAAGATATCATCCTCAAATGCAAAACCTCCGGCAAGGATAATATCCGGAACGTGCTGACCTTTCGATGCTAATTTGTGTACATAATTATAGGTAAGGGATGCAATATATAAAGTAGGCACACCCCATTCGTTCATCATGTGCCAGGGACTCATGCCTGTCCCGCCACCAGCGCCATCTACCGTCAACACATCAACCCCGGCAATAGCACAATACCGCACTGCCCTGGCAAGATCGGCTGGTCTGTAAGCGCCCGTCTTCAGGAAAACATATTTTGCGCCAGCCTTTCTTAAGGCCTTAACCCTCTCAACAAACCCTTCTTCATTAACCATCCCAACCCTGGAGTGTCTTTCAAATTCCTTAAATGCCTTACCAAAGACGGATACTACGGTATTATCATACGGATCCGGTAGCACAATATAGCCACGGTCTCTTAACATTCTTGCTTTTTCCAGACTGTTAATTTTAACCTCTCCGCCAATATCCTTTGCGCCTTGCCCCCATTTTATTTCAACTGCCTGCACTCCTAATTTATTTATGCCGTACTCAAGAACGCCTAATCGGCCGTCTTCGACGTTTTCTTGCATTACGATGACTCCATAACCATCCTTTTGCCATTCCTGGTAGGTTTTTACACGATATTCAATGTCAGGACAATGGGTTATCCTTCCATTCTCTAATTTGGTATTGACGTCCATGCCACCGACATTTTCACCAATAGTTAATCCCGTACCTGAAATTGCCGAACCAATAGCCAGCCCATCCCAGTGTGTTTTTGCAACATTTGTCGAACCCAATCCAGGAATCATGATCGGTAATCTTAATTTTATTCCTTTATCTTTTCCCAGCCGGGTTTCTGTGTTTACGTTTTCAAAAATTGCTTTATCGCTGTTGGCTTCAATTCCCCTTGCCCCGACAGCGGTTCCCATGATATTTATATGCGAAAAATCTACAGGGTATTCTTTATCCGCCCCAGCCGTGATAATTCCAAAGGGTTGTGGATACAAATTTTCAGATCCCCTGAAGGCGGACTTCCCAATCTCGCATAAACCTGGACAATCATCTACACAAACCGAACACATGCCGCTGGCAGGCGTCCTATCGTTCGGCGTTCTGTTTTTTGAACGTGTCGCTGCTGACGCATTTGGTTTTGAAAATGACATTTTCAAACCCCTTTCCATAAATTAGATTTATCAAACTAAACGATAATTACATAGCTCTTGTTAATTTACAAATTAAACTGTAGTTATATACACGTTTTTAAATTTACAGTCAATACAATTCTAACGAAAAAATATACGCATTTTCTTCAAAGAAGCATGACGTATGCCAAAATAGCAGACTATGTGGTTTTTGTTTAACTTCTGCCTTCGTAATGTTGTATCTTAACGAAATTACATTTACTTGCAAAAAAGAAGAATTATAATTTGTTTGTAAATAAAAAAAGGGAAATATATAATTTGATTGAAAATCAGGCATGGAAAGTGGCATATTGGCTGAAAATAACCGATGACCATAACGGAGGTTAATGAAGTGTGAAGACACGGACAAAACTAATACTACATGATAGGGAGTTCCTTGCAGAGACGGTCGAAAAGATAAAAAGGGAAGTAGGGAAGGTTATTGTCGGCCAGGAAGAAATGATCGAGGCTATCATGTTGCTCTCCTCTCAGATGGCCATATCCTTTTGAAGGTTATCCAGGGCTTGGAAAGACCGTTACGGTAAAAACCGTTGCCCGTGTATTGGATGCGAAATTTCAAAGGGTACAATTTACGCCAGACCTCATCCCCGGCGATATCACAGGATTTGAAATGTGGGACCCTGTGACACGGAAAAGCAGGATACAAAAAGGGCCTGTATTTACCAATTTACTCCTTGCAGATGAAATCAACCGCGCACCGGCAAAGATTCAAAGCGCACTCCTTGAGGCGATGCAGGAAAAGCAGGTAACTATTGGCCGTGAGACCTATCCTTTGGAAAAATTATTTCTCGTATTAGCAACCCAAAACCCTATCGAGATATCGGGAACGTATCTGTTGCCAGAGGCTGAAATAGACCGGTTTATGTTTAAGCTAAAAGTACGTTATCCATCCTATGAAGATGAAAGAGAGATTACGGAAAGACAGATTCAGGACGAAGAGGCTGCATTCGATGTCGTTTTGTCTCCAAAAGAAGTGCTTTCCCTGCGACATACGATTGTCGAATGGTTGCCTTTGCACGAGACCTCAGTCATTGTGAAATACATAACACGATTGGTCAGGGCAACACGACCCGAAGAAGAAAATAGTGAGTTTGGAAATCTTGTGATGTATGGAGCATCACCGAGGGCATCCATCGCTTTAGCGAAGGCATCACGTGTTTACGCCTTTATCCGGGGCGACGAAATGGTCTTGCCCGAACATGTTCACAAAATGGCTTACCCTGTCCTGCGACACAGAATCATTCTTACCCATGAGGCAGAATCCCGGGGCATCGATTCTGACTATATTATTGAAAAAATCCTTCACCGGGTTCCGATATTGGAATAAAGTCGATGAAAAGGCGGATAAAACTCTCCTTACAACGATTGATCGGAAATCTCTTTGAGGGAATATTTCCCAGCTATTTGAATGCCCCGCATGGTTTGGAGTTCGATGAGCTTCGACAATACCAGCCAGGAGACGATTGCAGATCTATCGACTGGAAGGCAACAGCAAAGACGGGAAAACTTCACGTACGCATGAAATTGGTGGATAAACGGGTAACTATTGTATTTCTCGTTGACAAAAGCAGGTCGGAGAAGTTTGGTTCTTTTAGAAATACAAAAGAAGAAATTCAATCAGCCATCCTCTCAATTCTTGTTCATGCTGCATCGGAAGCGGGTAATGAGATAGGTTTCATTACATTTACTGATAGGATAGAAAAGTACATACAACCAAAAGCCGGCGAAAAAGAAGCCTTGATACATATAAAAAATATTTTACACGAAACACCTGCCGGTAATCGTACTGATCTCAATCGTGTGTTTACATTTTTACACGAAAATGTCCTCCGGCCTGCCCTGGTATTCATCCTGTCAGATTTTTTAGCGCCGTATAATTATGAACAATCGCTGAAAACGCTTTCGTATTTGCACGAAGTAATTCCTATTATTATTTCAGACAGAATGGAAACAACCTTGCCTTACGCAAGGGGGTTTCTCACTACCCGGGATATAGAGACAGGCGATGTGAAATCGCCGGACATCTTGACTGCATGGAAAAAGCCTTTGCCTTACCTGACTTTGTTAAGGAAATTACATATAGACCATGTTACACTCTTGACTGATGAAGGCGAAGAGATATGGACAAAAAGAATCTCTGAATTTTTCGACAGACGCATCCGGAGAGGGGGAAGAAGGAGACGATGAAGTACACCGGCATCATCTTATGTATCAGCGCGTTTTTTTTAGGAAATTGTTTCATTCATGCGAATGCACAAGAGCAATACAAGGCCATGGAACAAGCAGCAGAGGAAAGAGAATTTGCCCTGATAGACCGGCCTCTTGAAATTTGGACATTTATTGACGATTACCGGGTAATCACTGGCAAGACGTTGCATGTAACTGCTCAGATCGTGTGGCAGTTAGGGATAACGGTTAATCTGGAAGGTGTGGACAAAATTAATCTCTCGCCGTTCAGGATCGAAGGCGTAACCCTGGGCGAACGCCAAATATTTGACAACAAGCATGATTATATGGTAATTACCTACGCACTTTCTTTACCTTCAGACATCCAGCCAGGTATTTATTCTGTCCCTTCTTTTTCTCTTTCATACAGAGACGAAGTTGATAAGACTGAGGGAACCTCAACCTCTGCACCGGTTGCCATTAAAAAGGTGCCGGTCCTTGTTGCGGCCAAAGTGGATAAGGACGTCGTTACCCTTGGCGAGCGTATCAACTATGTCCTCACAATCCGTCATGAAAAAAACGTAAAATTATTATGGGAAAGTATAGAAAAATTCAACTTTTCTCCGTTTGAGGTTTTAAAAAAAGAGGTAGAAGAAAGCACGGAAGGAACTATTGAAATGATTGTAATAAACTACACTCTTTCATTATATGAACAGGGAGGTAAAAAGAAGACACCCGAAATTCCCGGATTAACGATTTTATATTATGGAGACGCCCGTACGCAATCAAACACGGCAAAAGCCGATAGTTCATACATCGAGACAAAAGAGGTGAAGACCGAATCCATCCCTATTATTATAAACAATCTTTTAAAAGCGGTGGACGTGCCGTTAGAGGGAATCAAAGGTCCGATGCTCTATTCAAGGAAACATGTCTTTTTCCATGAATATTTACCCCTGGGAGGAGGCATCATTTTGTTGCTCTTTTTAGGGGTAACAAAGTTACGTTCTCTCGCAGGAAGATTATTACCAGTTCCACCAAAACCTGCAGGCGAAACGGCCCAAATTGCCCTTGAGAGACTCAAAAACACCTTAAAGTCATTTCAGTTTACCGATGACGACCAGATCAATCAGAAGAATATCCACAACACGAACAAAGCGCTAAGGGCATACACGGGTACACTCCTGGGTATTTCAAATGAAATGGCACAATCCATTCCAACATCAAGTTTCCCGCACTGCGATACGCAGAAACAATTTTCAGCGGAAACAACAACGATCATCCTGGCGGTATTACAACAACTTGATGGCCTTATTTTTGGAAAACATATTAACAAAGACGCCTTTGACAAAATACTGTTAGGAATAGAAGAAATGATAAGACTGACCAGCCCTGGTTTGTTAAAATAATTTTAGTAAGCGATTAACCAAAACATTTTGACATTTTTTTGTTTGCCCACTCCATGTCAGGTACAACTACATGACCCTCGCTAATCCGTTGCTCCTTCTGCTTTTCATTCCGTTTGGTTTATTATATCTCTTTTGGCGGGAAAAGAAGTTCCTTGGGTATTCCAGTCTTTCCTATATACAAGAACCTGCAGGGATCAGGAGGATTGTATCCTATCTCAATAAACCCGTATTTTTTGGCAGCGTATTTTTTGCAATTGTGGCCATCGCACACCCACAAACGAAGTATTATCAGGAGGAAACAGCTCGGCAGGGACGGGAGATTGTTCTTTCCATAGATACCTCTTTTAGCATGACGGGAACGGCTATCGAAACCATCAAAAAGATTGTCGGAGATTTTATAAAAAAACGGGCACATGACCTTATAGGAATTACCATCTTTGGTACGGATGCAGCCCTCATTGTTATCCCTACCATGGAAACTCAGTTACTGGAAAAATCACTGGAGCGTGTACAAGCGTCTCAGGTCGGTTATCAGACATCCATTGGAGAAGGCCTTTTCACCTCTATCGCAGCGCTGTTTGAAAAGGAGATGGGAAAAAAATTCACCATCAGGGATTTGAGAAACAGCATTAATAAAGAATATCTTGCCGATTACGCCGTCTCTTTTGCCAAAGAAATGGAGCAGCGGGGAGTGCTCAAAAACAAGCTCATTATCCTGTTTACGGATGGGATATACAATATTGGCATTTCACCTGGCCGTCCCCTCCGTTTATTGAAAAGGATGGGAATAAAGGCATATGTCGTGGCGGTCAAGGCATCAGATGTTACCGGTGTAGATCCGGAAGTTGCAGCACAACATATTGAAGAGTTACAGGAGGCCGTCGAGTCAACAGGAGGAAAGTATTATCATGCGGATGACTTTGAAGAGGTTGCCAGATTTTATGACGAGATCGATACTATCGAAAGAGACAAAATTACCGTAGAAACCGTTTTAAAGAAAAAAGACCTTTATCTCTATCCCACCCTTGCAAGTCTATTCCTTCTCCTGGTCTCAATCTTTATCGAGAATGTCTGGGTGAGAATACCCTAACCCGAACAAGCAGGGAGTATTTATATTGCCGAACGCACAGCGCCCTCCTGTAATATCCTCCTTTTCAGCAGCATGGACATCGCCCGTACGCTCCGTTCCGGAGAAGGATAGACAGGAAAATCACGTTCTTCAAACAAGCCTTTGATCTTCATGGTAAATGCCCCGCCCACGGTGCATATAACAGCGGGCCTTCCGGATCGTTTCATTGTTTCTGTAATGAGGCCTACTACCTTCTCGCTCATGCCCTGAGGTGCCATAAGTGGTATAATGATGGCGGCATCGTATTCGTCGCTTTCAATCATGCAGGCATGTAAGGCTATGTGATAATCTCTGTCGCATGCACTTCCAGTCAAATCAACGGGATTGTTCACAACATAGAACGTTGAAAATTTGCTTCCAAGCTTCTCCTTTAACTGCGGAGAAGGGGGTGGCACCTCCAGCCCGTTCTCTGAACAGTGGTCGGCCGCAATAACACCGAACCCGCCGCCATTCGTGACAATGAGGATCCTATTCCCTGCTGGCGGATTTTGCATGGAAAGGGCCTTGACACCATCAATAAATTCCTCCAGACCATGCGCCTCAATAATACCCGATTTCAAGAATGCGGCCTTGTATATTTCGTAGTTGCCTGCAATGGCGCCGGTATGGGATTTTGCCGCGGCAATGCCTGCTGCACCCCTGCCTACCTTGAGTACCACGATAGGCTTTTTCTTTGAGCACGACCTGGCCGCTTCGATAAACCGCCTTCCGTAATCAACTGATTCCATATATAGGGCGACTACCTTTGTGTGGACATCCTCTCTTAAAAAGGCAAGAGAGCCGTCTCCCACATCAATTCTGTTTCCATAGTTAATCATCTTTGCTATGCCTAATCCCTCCTGCACGGCCAGATCCAGCAGGGCAATAGCAAAGGCGCCGCTTGAGAGAGGATCGATAGTGAACCTTTTTAGGATGCTCACCCGCTCCCATGACAAAAATGAGGTAGTAAAATTTGTATAATTATCCAAAACACCCAGACAATTAGGGCCGAGGATTTTCATATCGTTTTCGATTGCAACGCACCTGATCCTCTCTTCCATTTCAATACCTTCTGCGCCCTTTTCCCGAAAACCTGCGCTGATAATTATGGCATGGCGAATCCGCTTGTGTGCCTGTTGCTGCAACACATCCAATACCAATGATGCAGGAATGGCAATCACGGTTAGTGCTATTTCATCCGGGATATCAAGTATCGAGGGAAAACACTTTAACCCGAAGACCGTCCCGTATTTTGGATTTACCGGATACACCTTACCCTTAAAACCCATACTGAGGAGGTTTTTTAGAATAATGCCCGGCAAGCTGCCCGGTTTTTCCGTAGCGCCAACAATGGCAACTGATACAGGATTAAAAAAAGTTTCCATGTGAGTTTGTCTTCCATCTTTGTCCGTGACTGTTAAGCAGGTTTTGCACCTTCTCCTATTTCATTCCATCCAGTTCACCGTGTGATGTTTACAAATTTCGCTGCGCGAAAATCGTCTGCAGTCTCCAGGCTGTATTTACCCCCTACCGTATAGTACCGTTGCTTCCGTTAGCTCATTTCTGAGGGTGGGGGTAATTTGCTCCGGCAAGAGTCTCCACGTCCAATTATTTTCAGCAGTTGCAGGCAGATTCATCCTCGACTCTTCCCCGAGGCCAAGAATATCCTGCATTGGTACGACCGCCATGTTTGCAACAGACATCATAGCGAGCCTCGTAATTTCACGGTGAATATTATCTTCTGAAATTTCTCTCCCCAGATATTTATCTAATCTTTTTCTTTCTTCCGTGCCTGCTTCTCTTGTAAACCAGCCCCGAATGGTGTTATTGTCGTGAGTCCCCGTGTACACAATACAGGATTTTATGTGGTTATGCGGGATATAAGGATTGACAGGTAAATCATTTCCAAAGGCAAAGAGAAGCACCTTCATACCGGGGATTCCGAACATGTTCATAATTTCCCTTACGTCAGATGTTATCGTTCCGAGGTCTTCGGCAATAAGGGGTAGACTTGGGAAATGCCTGTACAGGGTGTCAAGAAAATCTTTAACCGGGGCATCTACCCATCTCCCCTGTATTGCCGTCTTTTCACCGGTTGGAACTTCCCAGTATGAAACAAAACCTCTGAAGTGGTCAAGTCTTATAATGTCAAAGAGTTTAAGATTGTATTCTATACGTTTCAGCCACCACGAGTAACCCGTTTCTTTGAGAACATCCCACTTATAAACAGGATTTCCCCATAATTGTCCTGTTGTACTAAAATAATCAGGAGGTACCCCGGCTACGAACATGGGTCTTTTGGTATCATCGAGCTTAAAAATTTCGGGCCTAGCCCAGACATCAGAGCTGTCATACGTTACATAAATAGGAATATCACCGATTATTTGTATGTTTTTTGAGTTACCATATTTTTTAAGAGAAGACCACTGCTGAAAAAAGAGAAATTGAAAAAACTTTTCCAGGAGTATTCTGTCCTTCAATTTTTCTTTCAGGTCTCTGAGTGCTTCTTCTTTTCTATACCTTAGATCCTCAGGCCAATCACACCAGGCAACCCCATGAAAGTGTTCCTTCAGTGTTATAAACAGCGCATAATCTTCGAGCCAGTATGCATTTTCACAGCAAAATTTTTCGAATTCATGGTCTTTCTCCAGCTTACGATGGATATGTTTAAATGATATACGAAGCATCTTCTCTTTGTAGGCTGTAACTGTTTTATAATCAACCTTACTATGGGAAAAGGTAACGTAACCTTCAATATCAGATTTTAAAAGCAGGCCGTCTCGGACAAGAAGATCAGGGCTTATCATAATATGATTTCCTGCAAAGGCAGAGTAACTGCCATAAGGACTATTTCCGTATACTGTGCACGTTGGGTTTAAGGGAAGAATCTGCCATAAGGACTGCCTGGTTTCTGCAAGGAAATCCACAAATTTGTAAGCCGTATCTCCAAAATCTCCTATACCGTGAGGTGACGGGAGGGAAGTAATGTGAAGTAGTATGCCGCTTCTTCTTTTATTCATTTCTTTTCCCCGATAAAGTATGAAATGACGGAGTACATGTTTGCCAATCTAATCAAAATTATACCATAAGTCAACTATCCTTAAAAACTTGTCTCAGTTGTGATGATAAACCGCAGAGAAAGATTTTTAAAGGACTATACTGAAGCGCTAACAGTATTCCTGATCTCCTTTACCCTGCTCAATAAGGTAGTAGACAGAATAATCCTTAAGCAAGATGAAATGGCGAAAAGGGTAAGCAACCGATAACCCAATACGGGAGGTATATGTGTCGCCAGAAAACCACCGAGCAGGTTTCCCAGGCAAATGGCAAGGCCATTGATTGTGTTAAAGTACGAAATGCAGCGGGTCCGCTTTTCAGGGATTGCAGATTCATAGATAAAATTAGAGGAACATAAATTAAATCCCCCCCAGAAAAAACCAGCCAGCACCTGAATACCTATCAGGAAGTATACCTCATGAGAAACAAGCCAGAGGGCAGGTAAAACGGATATAATAATACTGCATATCCTCATAACCCTCCGGTTCCCAAGGGCATCTGAGTACCGGCCCCAATAACTCATCGACAGAATAGTTGCAAGCGGAACGGTTATAACGACGATGGTATAGGTAAGGTATGAAAAACCGAGATCGCGGAGCATAAATACCGTAAAAAAGGGTGAGGCAATGAATACCGCGAAATTAAAGGTGCTCTGGAAGATCACATATTTCCCAAAATTTCCAACATTGAGCCTGCGCACAAATGCCCCAAACGAGAAATAGTGCTCGCGTTTTACCTCCAGGGGCGGCTCATACATCCTGCTCAAAAAATAACACGAGATATATCGTGAAATCATGGCGAGAAAGAAAATGATGGTAAAGCCAATAAGCGATTGCGTTTTGAATAGATGCAGGGTGTACCCTGCCAAAAATGTTGTAGATAAGGTAACGAGACCAATAAGCCTTGAACGCTTACTGAAAAAAACCCCTCTTTTCCTCAAAGGTACGAGGTCTGCCATAAGTGAACCCCATGCAGGGCCAGCAAGAGAGGCAAAGAGCATATACAGCGTACAAAGACCGATAAGCATACCGATCTGGATAGATTTGGATACATACGGGACTAAAGCAATAGGGAGTAACATAAAGGCATGGAGAAAGACCGAACGCACAATGATCTTCTTGCGACTCCCAAGCCGCTCTGTCATATCGGCAACTTTCAGTTGCATGAGTGCAGGAAGGAGCTGCGGTATGGAACTTAATAAACCAATCTGGAAATTACTGGCACCAAGAGCAACGGCAAAGGGGTTGATGTAGTTATCCCCGAACCCGGTTGTCGCCGCAAATGCAACACCATCCTTGATAGAAAGATCAAGGCTTTTTTCCACAGCTGATTTTTCTTGCTGTTTATTAAGCATATGAGCAGAAACCTTCTTCGCCAATCGTATATTTTTAGCAAAATGTAACGCCGGTCCCTTATGGCCGGCATTTTGGCGGGAGATATCCACCCCCTAACCCCTCCCAAGAGGGGAATAATTTGTGCTAAAATTATGTGCAGTTACGTTAAACACGGACAAGCAGAGTTTGTTCATGCCACTTTAAAAACCGCATAAATAAAATGAAACATCCATGACCTAACGGTCACAAGGGGTCATGAAAATATTTATCTTTTAGACAACCGTCTTCATTTTCGGGTGAAATTCCTATAAAAATAAATCACGTTTAATTTTACCCGTAATTTTAAGGCTTTCAAGGAATTTTAATTATTGCAAATACCCTCACGATACCGTCATCTTTTTTCTTGTTTTTCCCGCACGGAAGTTTATCATGTAGTATCAATACTTATACCTAATATTATTCTCATTTATAGTAAATGCACTACATACATTGACATACAACTATCTTTGCGAACGGCAAGTTGCATTTTGCGCTTGCCAGAATCTAATACTTACTATTTTTTCGCTTATATGTCGCAGAAAGCAGAGCGTGGCAGATTCATCCGGTGACAATGAATAGCAACAAGCGGAAAAACACAATTTCTAGTGTTTTTCAAAAAACCAAATTATTACGAAGGTTAATTATGACACGTGCAATGGAGGAATTCCCATGATTCTCACAGGTCGGTCTCTCAGCGCAGCGTTTCTTCTGTTACTCGCCGGTCTTACTGGTTGTGCAGGTATTGGGCCACGGCACCTGTCCAGGGACCGATTTGATTATACCACAGCCATTTCCGATTCGTGGAAGGATCAAATGCTTCTGAATATAGTAAAGATGCGCTACGCCGATGCGCCTGTTTTTCTTGATGTGAACTCCATTATCAGTCAGTATGCACTGGATAGCGCAATCAGTTTGAATAGTTCCTGGAGTAGCCCCAAGGCAGGGTTTGGTGGAGGCAATATCTTCGGTATAGGAGGAATTGGAAGATACTTTGACCGTCCCACCATAACCTACAGTCCCATGACAGGAGAAAAATTTGCCCAGAAGCTGATGAATCCCATTCCTCCTCCTTCTCTCCTTAGCCTGGTTCAAAGCGGTTTTCCCATCGATCTTGTTTTCAGGCTTTGTATACACGCCATTAACGGTACACAGAATCGTTTCGGAGGGGGAGCGAGGGCACGCCCGGCAGATCCAGAGTTCTATCCTTTGCTTGAAAGGATGAGAAAAGTTCAGAGTGCTGGGGTTATGGGAATGCGGATAAAAAAAACAGGCAAAGAAGAGGCATCTCTCGAGCTCTTTTTCCGCGAGAAGGTAGATCCCGCGATGGAGGTGGATATCCTCGCTACCCGGGAGGTACTTGGCCTCGACCCCCACATACATGAATTCAGGGTGATCTATGGCTCTTTTTCTACAAATGACAAAGAGGTCGCTATCCTCACCCGGTCGGTTTTAGAAATCATTTCTGATCTGGCCTCTTATATAGAGGTACCCGATGTGCATGTGGCAGAGAATCGTGTGAATCCAACACCATCGGATCAGTCGGTTACCAACTCCCCTCCTGCGCCTCTGATCCGGATACACAGTTCTCAAGAAAGGCCATTGGATGCCTTCATTGCGATTCCCTATCGGGATTACTGGTTTTGGATTGATGATAAAGACTTGCCATCCAAGAGGTTATTTTCCTCCCTGATGTTTGTCTTTACCCTCACAGAGACAGGCGGGAAAGAAGGTGCTCCGATCGTGACGATTCCTATTGGTGGTTAGTGGTATGCCTGGCTTAAAAATATAAAATTTT
This sequence comes from Planctomycetia bacterium, assembly GCA_015075005.1. GTDB lineage: Bacteria > Planctomycetota > Brocadiia > Brocadiales > Brocadiaceae > Brocadia. The sequence continues at coordinate 266,614 of JABTVC010000003.1, read as the reverse complement.
AAAAACAGAAAAAGCATGGGAATATGACAATAGAGTTTAAAAGAGATGTTTGTCAAAATCTTTCTGCATCCCTTGAAAAGGAATGGCTGGAAACTAATGGCATTGGTGGGTATGCCTCGTCTACGATACTTGGGGCAAATACCAGGCGGTATCATGGACTTCTCGTGGCTGCCATAAAACCACCTTTGGGGCGCACCTTGTTGCTCTCGAAGCTCGAAGAATTCCTCTGCCTTGATGGAAAAGAAACCCCTCTTTCCACCAATATCTACCCTGGCACAATCTATCCGGAGGGATATAAAAATCTTGTCCGGTTCAGCTTGAATCCTTTTCCCGCCTTCGATTATTCTATAAACGGAATACATATAAAAAAGACGGTGTTCATGGTACATGGGGAAAACACTACCGTAATTTTGTATCAGGTACAGAAGACTAGCCGGGTCATCAGTACAGAATTTTTAAAGGTGAGGGTTATGATAGCATTTCGCGACTATCATAGCGTTACCCATGAGAACCTGTCTTTGAAAAACGATTGCAAAATCCTGACCAATGGGGTCTGCGTGCAACCTTACCATACGCTTCCACCCCTGTATCTTTTTCATAATGCTCACTCAGGAGACAATGCTTCCTTTTGGTATAAAAATATGGAATATCCGAAAGAGATTGAACGTGGCCTGGAAGCCCATGAAGACCATTTTAGTCCCTTTGCCCTGCATTTTGATTTGAATAAAGGGACGGACTGCTATATTGTGGCATCCACGAAGGAATATGGCAAAGTCGATGTTTTCGGGTTGTTAAACAGAGAAACCTCCCGCAGGGAAAATACCTGCATGGCGCAATCCAGACACATTAAAACTGCCCCTACTATTTCCACTCCTTTCCAGAAGGCGGATGAAGAGGAGAGGAAAAAGTTTACCGCATTGGTTGGATCCCTTTTGGCTGCCTCAGATAGCTTTATCGTAAAACGGGAAGATGACAAGAAGAGCATTATTGCCGGATATCACTGGTTTGGGGATTGGGGGCGGGATACGATGATTTCACTGCCAGGACTTACCCTTGTGCAAGGCAGATTTGAAGATGCGCGGAAGATATTACTTTCCTATGCCCGGTATGTAGATAAGGGAATGATACCGAACCGGTTCCCTGATTATGGCGAGCATCCGGAGTATAATACCGTTGATGCGTCATTATGGTACATCCATGCGGCATATCAGTACGTGCTATTTACAAAGGATTTGAAAACTATTCAAAAAGATTTATATGGTGTTTTAAAAGAGATTGTTGGGTATTATGAGAAGGGTACCCGGTATAACATACATAGGGAAGCTGATGGCTTGATTTATGCGGGTGTCGAAGGGGAGCAACTGACCTGGATGGACGCAAAAGTGGGCGACTGGGTTGTAACACCGCGGAAAGGAAAGGCTGTAGAAATCAATGCCTTATGGTATAACGCCTTGAAGATCATGTCGTTCCTTGCACATGAAATGAATTTGCCTGGAGAAAGCACAGGGTATGATAATTTAGCCGGCAAGGTATTGAAATCATTTCAAGAGGTCTTTTGGTATGATGAGGGGCAATATCTTTACGACTACATTGATGGTGAAACAAGGAATAGCGCCATTCGTCCAAATCAGATATTTGCGGTAAGTTTGCCCTACCCGATGCTGTCAAAGACGCTACAGAGAAGGGTTGTTGAGGTTGTGAAAGAGTATCTGTTAACGCCATTTGGTTTACGAAGTTTATCACCAAAAGACGCTGGGTATATTGGCCATTATTGTGGAAATGTGTATGAAAGAGATGGTGCGTACCACCAGGGCACGGTGTGGGCATGGTTAATAGGCCCGTATATTTCTGCCTATGCTAAGGCCTATGCAGGAGAGATGGATACTGTAAAATATATCAAAAGACTTCTTTTGCCATTTCGTGAACATGTGTCTGATGCTGGATTAGGAACTGTTTCCGAGATATTTGATGGTGATTATCCCCATATTCCCCGCGGTTGCATTTCTCAGGCATGGGGCGTTGGTGAGATATTACGGGCTTATTTTGAACATGTACATGGGTTAGAGAATGATTACCTGAATTCCAAACGTATTTTACACACTACGGGTTTTTAAGTAATTTTCTATCAACATGTGCAATAATTTCTTCTTGTTTTTTCGATAGTGTCACAGTTCGAGACATTTTGAAATCTTTTTTTGAGTCTCTCGTATAAACTTTATACATATATAATAGGCCGCAGAAAACGCTTCAGGGATTCTTTGATTGGTATTCCACAGACCACATTCCAAGACAATTTATCAATATCGAGTTGGCTGCCCTTAGAGGTTATTCCCTGATCAAAAACAATCAAACCGCCGGTAATTATGAAATTCATAAAGCGATGTGATAATATATGCCTTTATCATCAGTGTCATATTGTGTCTTAACACTCTCAAATATTGTTTTCTGTAACTGTACGGCATTCATTGATTCTAAATGATCTAATGCTTGCAGTAAGCGTGCTTCTGTAATAAATTCCAAGCCTAACAACATATTCAAAAATGAGGGTTTTTATCCATGGATAAGCCTTTTTTATCTTTATCATCCATAAGTATTAGTCCCGTATTGAAAAGAAAATGCTCAGGTAAGTAAAAACGCTAATCTTGCATTGTTACCGTTAATAATTCCTTATGCATAGGACTGGGCAAGGGGCATTTCTTATAACTTTTTCTGCCACACTGCCAATAACCATATGGGTAATACCCGTACGACCATGAGTGCCCATAACGATAAGATCTGTTACATTATTGCGGGCTACTTTTAAAATCTCTTCGAAAGGAACACCTGTTCTAATCAGTATTTCAACATTTATGCTACACCTTATTTCTTCAGGAATACTACTTCTCAATTTTTGTTCCATCCCTGTAACAGTTTCGGCAGTATGATTAAACTCAGCGTCAAATTTAAGCCCGCCATAATCAGATACACGTTCATCCTTTACATACAGGAGGTAAAGCCTGGCAGAATCCTTCAATGCCAATTTTGTCGCATACGTAAGTGCGCTCATTGAGCAGTTTGAATAATCAACGGGACAAAGGATTTTCTGAAAGTTAATCATCCTTACCTCCATGTATTCAGTTTAAAGTTACCTCTTCTAATTCTTTTTTTTCAGCAACACTGTGCAAACCTTTGTGACGGACACCTTTCTTGAGTAATAATCTCAAAAGAGAAGGACATATTGTGGAAGTAAGCACGATTGCCATGATAACAGAGGAAAATATAACATCATTCAATATCCCCATATCCCTGCCAATTCCAGCAAGAATTAATGTCCCCTCCATCCTTGTTGCCATCCCTATGCCGATGGCCAGACGGTTTATACCTTTCTCAATCGGGCAGACACCACAAAACATCTTCCCTATAACGGCAGCACCTGTTATAGCAAGACCGAAGAGGACTGCATTTAGATTGAAAAAGCTCTCCAATTCTACCTGTGCCCCCACCCGAACAAAAAGTATCGGTACGAGGAGCATATAAAATGGTCTTACAAACGATTCAACATTACGATGCTCCCCATCATCAGAGTTTCGCAACTTCACATTCCGCAGAAATAAACCTGCAACAAATGCCCCTATTACCGTGTGGAGTCCAAGAGACCCGAACATAAATGCTAATAAAAGGAATAAAATTACCACTATGGGTATATTCAGACCCTCTGTCAGCCTTCTCGTGAGGAAATTTCCAAACTTTTCACCATATCGTAATATAGCTATCAAACTGATTATCAGAAAAGTGGTTGCTATGCCAAAGCTAACCGACATACCTACGAGAGAAACCCCGCCTTTCAAAACAAATCCACTTACTACGCCAAAAGTTAAAATTACAACAATATCGGTAAGAATCGTTGCGCCTGCTATTACCCTGCCTTCCAGGGTATTTATTGCCTTTGATTCGCTCAAAACCGCAAGTAATAATCCGGTACTCGAATTACAAAGAATGATTGCCAGAAGTAGTTTCGTACCGATTAAAGTGTCTGGAATTAAAAAATGTCCCACCATAAGTCCCAGCCCGGCAGGGGCTATTATCCCCCCCAAACATACGAGGAAGGAAGAAGCCCCAACCCGCAATAATGCCCTGAGGTCTGTATTAAGACCGGCTGTGAAAAGAAGTAGCAACGTTCCGAAGTATGATGCCATCTTTAAGAACGGCATCGTCCTGAGAAAATGGAAAAAATCCCATCCGGTAAAGATGAAGACGTTACCCAGGAGCATTCCTATGATCAGATTTCCAACTACAGCAGGAAGCCGCAACATCCTAGCCAGCCATTCTGCTATCTTGGCAGCAATAAGAGTAATAACAACGGCAAGTATCACGCCATGAGTTGGATCTTTATGCCATATTTCCCAGGTTGGCTTTGAATCTTCTGCCTCTTTTCCTGTCTCTGCCGGAGGTTCGGGTGAGGGTATCTCTTTTTCAGGTTCTTTTGCCTCTTCAATCAATACGTCTAAACTCCCTTCCGCTGCGGGAGTGAAAGTCGGTACATTCTCATCTGTGGTCAGGAGGGATTTATTTTCCACCGTAAGTGTTTGTGTTCCCTGTGCCTCTGTCGGCAGGGGCTCCCCGCCGGCAATGGTTTCACTCTGAAGTTCAGGTGTGGCTCTTATCATGGGTGTGATTTCTTCTATAGTTTCTTGCGGCAGGGTCTCTGGAAAAGAGCCACCCGGGTGGTGGCCTCCGCCACTCAGATATTTTTCCAGATAACCCTTTTTATCTACAAAAACAGGAAATAAGGATTCTGCCCCGGCCAGAGGCGGGAGGGACTTGTTATCCTCCAGGTGCCTTTGAGTTACGCTTTCATCAACTGCAGGAACTTGTTGTTCATCGGCAAACGTGGTCGCAGAACCTGGCATGGTTGGTATTGAATGGACATCAGTTTTTTGATTATCAGCAGATGTTTCCTTCTCTGTGGCCTTTGATTGGGAGCCATCAGCAACCAGAGGGCCACCATGGATATCTTTTCCCTCCACAACAGACGACGGAGAAGGAGATTTCTGCCCTGTAACAGCCTGGAGAGATGCATTATTCACAGCCTGGGTTTGTGTGCCCTTCTCCTCTCCAACGAGGAATTGTTCCCCGGTAACAGGTGTGGTGGTATCTCCCGTTGGGGAAACATCCGGGTAGGTATCATTTTCTCCGGCTGTTGAGGGGATCTCTTTCTCCGCGACAATTTGTTGATGCCCTCTATCCGGAGATTTCTCCGGGAGACCTTCTTTCTTTGCAGTCTCCAAATATCTCATTATGTATTTCTTTGGAGAAAGTATTTCTGCGACAGTGAAAGACCCGGTTTCCTTTTTAATAACAACAGGAAATAGTTTGGAATCTTCAGAAAACGCTGAATGCCCTGCTCCCGACGAAGGTGATCCAATTGCAACAGAGCAACAGAAGGAAATGAAGATGATTACGAAAGTCAGGCTAAAATTGAAAGTACGCATGATACATGAAAATTTAATGTTTTTAAAATGAAACATCCATGACCTAACGGTCACAAGGGGTCATGAAAATGTTTATCTTTTAGACAACCGGCTTCATTTTCAGGTGAAATTATTGTAAATTAACCACTATTGTACACAACGATAAACCCTTTCATGTTTGTTATGATACGTTGCGATACCATTTTTAGTCAAATCATTTCAAACTCGAAAAGTGCTTGTGCGTTATTTCTTTCTTTATCTCCGACTTCGTTCATGAAAACAAGAGGGACTTTTAATTGGTTCCTGATTTCGGAATTTTTTCCGGTCTGATTATTGCTTCTGTTTTTTCATAGAGAGCCTCCATCCATTGAGCATTCATTACCTTGCCATAAGAACTTTTACCTCATTCTCCTCTTTTAAAGTCTTATCTATATCCGACGGCCAGGCTTTCCTTAAGAAGATTATTTTTTTTACGTACAGCCCTGTTCATAACTCTTCCCGGATTTGTAATTGTGTAAACAACAATATACATTTTATTGACATATGATACCTCATATTTTATAATTTTCCAAGTATATAAACGTTTATTTATATAGGAAGGGATAATTATGCTGGGACTATTAAAAAAACGAATTGTCGTAATCATTGTTACGTTTCTCTTGCTTGGGATGATTCCCCTTGTTTTGTTCAGAATACTTGCATTTCCAAAGGTAAGTATGGAGTTAAAACACGGAGTAAAAAGGAATCTGGAGGGCATACTCAATAAGCAGCAAGATGTGCTAATGCTATTGCGTCATGAAAGGGAATCGCATGCCAGGGCTATTTCGGATGCCATTCTTAGCACACTATTGATTCATGACGATAATAATTTTACCAATCTCATAAACGGAAAAAATGAGCATGAATATCTCAGGTTAAAAACACAGTTGGAATGCACAAAGACGGATTATGGATATAGAGGAATTTTCATTTGCGATGGTGCAGGTATTATTCACGTGGCAACAGAAACTGAAAAATCTATGGTTGACACAAATATTTTGAAAGAAAAGGCGTTCCGTAATATCCAGGAAACCTTGTATGATGGGAAAACATATTTTTCTGATGTAATCCACTTTTCTCATAGTGGCAGTATCCAAAATGAAAAAGAACATGATATACCTTCTCTGTTTTTATCCTATCCCATTAAAGGTGAAAATCGTGATGTGACCGGTGCCGTTGTGTTATGGATGGACACCTCGATACTGAACCAAGCCATAAAAAATGTTGCCCTCGGAAAGACAGGCGAAGCTTATCTGGTAAATAAAGAAGGGATCATGATCACACAATCAAGATTTTCAGAACACATCAAAAATACCGGTGACACCTGTAAAACATGTCATGTTGTTGCAGACCCTGATAATCAAATGATTACGAAAGGGGTAAAAAGGTGCATTACGGAAAAGGCAATTGGCTATGATTTAGAAGGATACAGGGATTACGACGGGTTAAAAGTCGTGGGAGCATGGAGTTGGCTGAAAGATTTCAACATGGGACTCATTGTTGAAATTGATGCAGATGAAGCTTTGGGGACATTGGACAATATTGGTTCGATGATAAAATCTCTTATGATAGCGATCGTCATTCCGGCATTTGCAATGGCAATATTGACCTACAGAAAGTTAAGTTCGGGCTGTATGCTCAAAAATTTGTCTGTGCCTCATAAGGCATTACTGGGAGTAACGACCATCATGACTATTGGATTCATCATAGCAGTCCTGGATGGTTATGAATTAAGAAAGGAGCGCGGGTATCTTCGGGAGCAAAAATATAAAGTACGTAACCCTTTAAATACCTTGGGCTCTCTTATAACAAAGAGGGATGAAGATTTCATCAGGAGTAAGATTTTTAAGTTTAAAACGGAGCTTCCGGTACTTAAATCCGAAAATACTATTTATCAAGGTAACAAGGAGAAAGAGGTTGTCGAAAGTAATGCAAAACAATCATCAGAAAAATCAGTAATGGCATGGGAATTAAAACAGTAAATAATATTTATTGGAAGGAGAATTTATAAGGTTAAGACTGAATTTAAACTATTTTAGTCAGTATGTACACTCATTTTAATAATCGTTTGAAATGTAATATTTTTTATATCGTCAGCAAAACGCAATTAGTTTACCAAGACGATACATTTTAATTATCAGGAGATTGTTCTGTGAATATGTCTGTGAATGAATCGATACAAACACCAAATGGTAATACAAGGGTAATGATACTTGCAACAGTAGCATTTGCACTATGTTTTTCGGGTTGGACATTATATGCTCCCTTGGCAGTATACTTTAAGGTAGAATTTAACCTGTCTTCCACAGCTGTGGGATTATTACTTGCAGCACCTGTATTACTTGGCTCTATTGCCAAAATTCCTATGGGTATTCTGACAGACAAGTTTGGAGGAAGGCTTGTTTTTACTATTATGCTCTTGTTTGGTTTTTTATCCCTGCTTCTTACGAGTTTTGCACATAGTTATGGCTCTTTGTTAGCATGTGGTCTACTTTATGGTTTAATAGGTTCGTCATTTGCTATTGGAATTCCACATGTTTCAGAATGGTATCCGAAGAAGAAACAAGGCTTTGCTTTAGGAGTTTACGGTGTGGGAAACGCCGGTACTGCCCTTTCTGCTTTTGGAGCACCATTTATCGCGGAGTCTTTAGGATGGAATAAAGCGTTTATATTTTATGCATTTCCTTTGCTTTTCATGGCATTTATCTACTGGTTTTTTACTTCCGATGTCCCAAAATCAGCTGATGCAAAGGTTTCAACCTTAAGCGATAAACTGAAACTATTTAGATCTTCCAGAATGGCCTGGGTTTTTTGTCTATTTTACTTTATGTTTTTTGGATTCTTCGTGTGCTTTTCGATATGGCTACCATCGTATCTTTGTGATTTTTATAATATTTCACCGGTAAAGGCGGGTAGCTTCACATCAATATTTGTGTTCCTTTCATCATTTACCCGAATCCTGGGTGGCTATCTAGGTGACAGGTTTAATGGAAGAAAAATAATGGTACTTCTTACAGTAACTGTACTTATCATCGCAGTATTCCTCAATTTGAACGTATCATTAGTAACCTCACTCATGGTGTTCTATATTATGGGAACTTGCTTAGGTATAGGTAATGGTGTCGTATACAAACTCGTAGCCGAATACTTTCCAAAAGATACGGGGGCTGTGGGGGGGCTGGTAGGAGCAGCAGGTGGTCTTGGAGGTTTCTTTCTTCCAATAATCTTAGGCACAATTAAAGATTATACCAACAATTATTCTCTCGGATACATCTTCGTATCTCTCGTCTGTCTCATGTGCCTTTCATTTATGGAGGAAAAAACCCTGACAAACACAAGCCGAAAAGTAGCAACTGCAATGTAATGAAGGCAGGAGGTGTAAAGTGGCAATGGGGCAAATGAGATGGAAGATTATAAAAAACGTATCAGATAATGCACGGGAAACTCGGATTCTGTAGTTTTTATAACAATAGTGGCAAGGTGCGCCTTGCCACTATTACGCCTGAGAGTGTGCGGTCGCAGAGTGGTGAAGGTCTCCTTCATGGAAAACGTTTTCCTCCCTTTAACTGCTTATAACTCAGGTATAGAATTATGCTCAATTTTATTTAATTTCCAAACCTTCAAATAATTCTGGTTTAAAAAACGAAAAAGGCCAGCTTGATAACGCTGACCTTTTGTGCACTGAAATTTTTACTACCAAACATTTCTCGGTTGTGCCAGCGGAGACTTATATGCACCGTAAATCAACACAGCGCTCTGGTGTCTTGCCAATCATGGTTTTCTTTTACGTCAGTAATTCAGATTAGGGTTCGCAGGGAAGGACGTGAGACTATGGCGTATCTTGATTGTATAGGAATTTTCATTCTTTTTATGCGGGTTTGCAGGGTGGTGTTAGTATAAGCATTCTGATGATAGTGAGATATGGTAATTATAATTTATTTGTGTATGGAATGCGAAACCTAGACCTGCCGGAGATGTGCGAATGTAGCCCCGGAGGGGCGGCCTGTTTGTAGAAATGGAATTAAAACACCCCAAAAGCTCTGTAGGAGCGACCTGTTGTGTGCTTTCAGAAGAACGCGAGGCTGCATATTTGTTTGATAAATAAAATAAACAGGTCGCTCCTATGGAGCTAAATACCTTAATTTGCATTCAATACTACAAACAGGCCGCCCCTCCGGGGCTAAATAAAAACAAACAACCTTGCATTGACAACTTGAACTTGCAAGATGGAGTCCGCTCGAAGAGCGTAAAGTTCAGGAAACGTCCGGGAGGAAAAGGAAGGGGCCTGGGTGCTGGCCATCGAAGAGGGCCAAATGCTTATTTTGCTGATTTCAAGTTTTAGTTCCAATCTGTAATTTTATCATTTATAATAACTTTATATTTTTTGTAATATACTGATACCAAGGATAAATTATTTATAGTAAACCCTTATAGTAAATTACCATTGCAGGGAGCACCGCAACGAAGCATTATCAAACAGGGATTGTTACTTCGCTACCGTTCGCAACGACAATTGCACGGTAAGTTATTAAGAAGATTCACTATAGTTTGATTACCATTTACAAACAAAAGGGGGGCGCCGTGCAGATTAGAAAATCCACAGTGGTCAGGAGGCAGCAAATTGTAGATATTATTAGAAATATTATTTCTTCTAAAGGAATTGAACACGTTACTATAAACGAAATAGCGGGAAAAATGGGAACCACGAAAGGGGCTATTTACCGACATTTTAAGAGCAAAAGAGATATATTGAGTCTGTTAATAGATAATATTGAGGAAACTCTCATGGAGGCCTTAGATAAGGCAATGGCAGAAAAAGACCCCATACAAAATCTTAAAAATATCTTACTTGCCCAGCTTGTTCTTGCGAAAAACCGGCGCAAAACATCCTTTATTGTTATCATGGGCGCTATGCAGTTTAGTGATCCTTTCATACGGAAAAAGATTTTAAAACTGATACAGAGGTATCTTAAGAGGATAGAAGGCTTGCTTCTGAGCGCAACAGGACTTGGGATATTAAATAAAGATGTTGATGCCAAGATGTCCGCTGTTGTATTTATGGGACTCATTCAGTCTACGATAACTGTTTCGTCATATAAAAACTTCAACTTTGTGCCTCAAAAAATACATAAACAACTCTGGCATATTTATAGTGAGGGAATAGACGCTTAGTTTGCCTGATCTCAGCAATCATAAAAATACAGCAAATCTGCAGTGATATCCTTGAACGTTTGCACGAACTGAATGGATGCTCTTCGGAGACGATTAGCAACTTAAAGAATTACACCATTGGCCTGGGATATAAACGGGCTTGCTGGACAATCTCAGGAACGGCATCTTCCCATTCAACGGCCATGATGTGTACACCGGCGATACCTTTGAGTTCTCTGATCTGTTCAATAACCTCAAGGCATATCCGGATACCCTCTTCCTTGCCTTTCTTGACGGCAGATGCAGCTGTCATACGATCCATGACTTCATCAGGCACGTCCATACCGGGCACGTTGTGCTTCATATGTTTGGCCATACCTGCAGACTTGAGCGGGGCCACGCCGGCAAGAATAAAGGTCTTCTCGTGGAGTCCCATGTCCGTAACCATTTTCATCCATTCTTTAAACCTTTTAACATTGTAAATAATCTGGGTTTGTATGAAATCGGCACCGGCAGCAATCTTTTTAGCGAGCCGGATAGCACGAAATTTAAAGGGGTCGGCAAAGGGGTTTTCGGCTGCCCCGATGAAGAATCTCGGTTCGGATGCCTTCAGCTCCTGACCCGATTGAAATTTCTTTTCGTCTCTGAGGATTTTAACCATCTGAATGAGCTGGATTGAATCTATATCGAAGACCCCCTTGGCCATGGGGTGGTCGCCAAATTTCTGGTGGTCCCCCGTAAGACATAACAGATTTTTTGCACCCAGTGCAGCTGCACCTAAAAGATCACTCTGTATGGCAATACGGTTTCTGTCACGGCAGGTCATCTGAATGATCGGTTCTAATCCTGCATCAAGGACGATGCGGCCAGCGGCAATGCTGGACATCCGTACTACGGCAGTCTGACAGTCAGTAATATTGAAGGCATCACCGTAGCCTTTCAATAGTGCTGCCTTTTTTTCTATTACTGAACGATCAGCACCCCGCGGAGGGCCAAGCTCTGCCGTTACAGCAAATTGCCCGCTTCGAAGGAGTTTTTCTAAGTTACTGCCGGATTTTATATCAGTTTTATTTTCAATCATAATCTAAAGACTGTACGTTTTGGCAAGATACATCGCCTTCTGAATATACTCTATTAGCATGATTACTCCCTCTTTGCTTCTTTGTATAAAAACATGTCGGTTTTTATTATTTTTTCATTACCAGGTGTTCAAGAATCATCTTCCGTGGATGGTTTTCCATACCCGTAGTCCAGTCTTTAGGCGGTACAATCGTTTCCATCGTCGCTAAAAGTCGTTGGGTATCCAGCTGATCATAGATTTGATGCCACACACAGGGGGTTTCTTGTGAAACCTCGCACTTTCCATTTTGGGAACCCCCGCATGGCCCGTTCAGCAAACTCTTTGCGCATCGGCTTACAGGGCATAACCCTCCGGTGGTTCCCAGGATACAATTACCACAGCCAGCACACCGCTCCCAAAAAATTCCCTGTTCGGTCGGCCCTCCCATAAAGGTGGTATTTAAGCCTGGGAAAACCCTTATCTTGGGAAATCTCTCGGCCATATATTGTACACCTATACCGCATGCTATAGAAAGAACGGCATCACAGTCCTGAATAACCTCTCTTATGTCCTCTATAAATTCCCACTCACACTGCCGAAGTGTGGAATCCTCTATAACTTCAACTTCCCTGCCTTCCAGTTTTGCAGATAGCCTGAGTTGTGCGGCAAGCTCGATGACCTGTTTTTCGCCACCGGTATGGCAAATCGTTACGCATGAACCACATCCCAGCACACATACCTTTTTGAAACCAGAAAGCATCTGTTTGATTTCCTGAAACGGTTTCGATGATGCTACAATCATGTGTATATACCCTAATTCTTCAGTTGTTATTAAAAGTAAGTCTACCCATCACGCTGCTAATAGCTACACATAAGGTAATATCCGGAATATATTATTTTCTTATCGTGATCGATTTTATTTAACCTTCACAATTATTTTCACTTTTTCATCCATACCATCTGCCGTAAAAGTAACCTTTGCCTTGCCTTTCTTCTCGCCAGTGAATGTGAATATAGCCTCACCATTGCCATTTGTCGTTGTGCTATCTTCCGGAGAAACAGACACCTTCTTTCTGACAGATTCATTTATCTTTACCTGTACCGTGACACCTTCCGCCAGGCAACCATTGTCACCATGTACGGTAACAGTTTCGTTACTGCTCTCTTTTTCTTTGATTACCAGCTTACCTGGAGATGCAGTGATCGATGAGGCCTTGCATATACCAGGCGTAGAGACTGGTGTTGGTGTCGTCAGAACTTTATCGGTACTATAGAGTAAGTAACCGTTATCCGCACGATAATAACTTATATGTCCATAATCTGATATATCCGTCGCCAAAAAATTATACTGCCCCACATCCCCAATACTGTCCAGAATCTCAAATACCCATGTCCCAAAGGTATATACGGCATATTTTAGTACCCCATGATCGGCATCATAATAACTTATAGATACATCGCCAGATGATTTAATTGCTATGGAGTTGTACGCTCCAACATCACCGTTGCTGTCTGCCGTTGTGGTTATCCATGCACCTGAGGCATTCGTGGCATATTTGAGATCGCCTGCATCAAAGTTATAATAACTGATATGCGCTTTATTCAGAGCATCAATTGCCAGAGAGGTATCCCCATCAAAATCTGCACTGCTATCAACGGTTGTGCTTACCCAGGAACCAGAGGTATTGGTGGCATACTTGAGGGTGCCATTATCCGCATCATAATAGCTGATATGTACCCTGTTCGATGAGTCAAGCGCTATGGAGCTATACAAACCTACATCCCCGCTATTGTCTATAGTCCTGGTTATCCAGGAGCCAGAGGTGTTGCTGGCATACTTGAGATCACCTTTGTTAGCTTCATAATAACTGATATGCACCTTGCCCGATGAGTCAAGCACAACGGAATTATATTGACCCGCATCTCCATTGCTGTCAACCGTTATTGTCTTCCAGGAACCTGAAGCGTTGGTGGTATATTTAAGGTCGCCTTTACTTGAATCATAGTAACTAATATATGCCTTACCTGATGTATCAAGCGCAATGGAATTATACTCTCCCGCATCGCTGTTGCTGTCAACCGTCGCTGTTACCCAAGAACCAGAAACGTTAGATGCATATTTGAGAACGCCGGCATCATAATCATAATAACTCATATACACCTTCCCTGATGTGTCAACAGCCAGGGAAGTATCTCCGTCAAAGTCTCCGTTACTATCCACTATTTCGGAATTCCATGTGACAGCAAAGGTATTGACCACGGCAAAAAAAAGACCAATAAGAACGAGAGATAAACTGGCCAGGCACTTTTTATTTATAATACCCATGTTCTTTTTTTAAAGGTTTAAAAAAATCGTTATTACGCTGCCGGTCATGATTGGCCGGATGACAAATTTTTCATATCTTCAACCATACGAAGGGCGAGTTCAAGAACTTCCTTGCCATTCTGAGACGAAACAAAATGGGTTCTCAACCGTCCCGGCTCCATTCCCAAACCACCAAGAAGTTGGGAAGCAAATTTCGTTCGTCTTTCAACCCACTCCCGATCTTTACAAAAGTGGCATATATCATCTTTACAAGCTGTTACCACTACCCCATGAGCGCCTAACTCAAACGCCTTCAAGTACAATGAAGGGTCGACTTTCCCCAGTCCTAACACCCCAACACGTCTGACATGAGAAAAAAACGCATCGTCTATGGCATCGATTGTATCCTCATAATATACACCGTATTGGCAATAAAAATTTATAATGAGTGGCTTTACACCCTGGATAAATTTTTCCTGAAAAACAGCCTCAAGGGCGTCTCTTCCGCAATCTTCTAACGGCGTTTTAAAGCTGATAGCCTTTGCAGGACATTCAACAATACACAAACCGCAGGATTGGCAATCTCCATCAATGTAAGCCGTAGTATCCCCCCTCTTAATTTCAGGGACTTCAAAGGGACATACCCTCACACACGTAAGGCAGCCGACGCAGAGATTGTCGTCCACAAGGGCGCCAGCGCCACAGTTCATACACCGCTGTGCCTCTTTCACGGCCTCATTTAGTCGGAATCCCAACTCTACCTCATCAAAGCTATTCAGTCTTTCTTCTAAGGGCATGACGGGCATCTCTTGTTTCTGTTCTTTCTTAATGAAGGATATCCTGGATGGCAGCACTTCAGGAACAGCAGGTTTTTCAGCCCATTTCTCGTCTTTTATTGCCGTATTTCTCAGGGCATTGTGAATAGCAATCGCCGCTTTTTTCCCCTGTGCCATGCTTTCAGTCATGGTTCCACGCCCCAGCACGATATCCCCACCAGCATAGATACCATGCACAGAGGTGCTGAAGGTGGCAGGGTTGACAACGATAGTGCCACCTCGCGTGATTTGAATACCATCCTGCCCTTTTAGGAAAGAGAGATTCGATGCCTGTCCGATTGCAAGGATAATAGTATCCGCCTCGATAACAGACTCTGACCCTTCGTAAAAGGCCGGGTTAAAACGTTTTTGTTCATCAAAGACATGTTTCACCCTGAGTGTTTCCAAACCCGCCACCTTTCCATCTTTCCCGACAATGCGTTTAGGGCCCACAGAGTTGTAAAGAACTACCCCTTCATGAACGGCCTCTTCGATTTCAAAATCGGTCGTTGGCATTTCCTTTCTGGATTCAAGACAGGCAACGGATACCTTGTGTGATTTCAGGCGTAATGCCGTCCGCGCACAATCCATTGCGACGGCGCCTCCGCCTATCACCAGGACATTCTTTCCAATCCTGGCGCTTCCCGTGGTGTTTACCTCATTCAAAAATGATATGCCTTTAAGAACGCCTCCAAGCTGTACCCCTTCGATATTCAAGGTACGGCTTTCGATGAGACCAATACCAATAAAAACGGCTGAAAATCCATCTTCTTTTAAACTGGCAAAGGTAATGTCTGCGCCAAACGTTGTATTGTATTGAATTTCAACGCCCAATTTTTTGATAAATTCTACATCGTTATCAATGGTCTTTCTGGGCAGACGATAGGGCGGTACGCCCATACGAAGCATGCCGCCAGGGGTAGAATTGGATTCGAAGATTGTGCAGGAATAACCGAAAAGGGCCAGGTCGTTCGCCGCAGCAAGCCCGGCAGGGCCGGCGCCAATAATAGCGATTTTTTCGGGATATTTTTCCGTGGTTATTTTCCTGGTCTCTTCGGAAAAATTATCGCCAAGTACCCTTTTGAGCCACGCGATTGCAATCGGGGCATCGGTACTATTCCTGCGGCATTTTGTTTCGCATGGATGGGTACAGATACGGCCACATGCTGCGGGGAGAGGATTTCTCTCCCTCACCAGCCGGAATGCCTCACTGAAACGTCCTCTGGCAATGAGCTGAACGTAGTCCCGGGCATCCTGCCGTATTGGACAGGCCAGAATACACGGCGCCTCTTCGTTTATTTTTTTGTCAAACGTTACACACGTATTCGTTACGGTCATAGCCAGGTTTTGTTTGACAGGTTTCCAGGAATTCCCGACAAAAGAATTATCATTCTCCCATCACTTTAATAATGAGCCGCTTACTACGCTGACCGTCGAACTCAGCATAAAACACCTTTTGCCATTGTCCGAGGTCTAATTTCCCCTCAGTTACCGGTATGACAACCTGATGGCCAACAAGGAGATTTCTGAGATGTGCGTCCCCATTAACCTCGCCGGTCCGGTGATGAAAGTAATCGTGCCCCTCCGGAATCAGTCGCAGCAGACACTCCTCAATGTCACGATGGAGACCCGGTTCGGCATCATTAACAAAGACCCCTGATGTTATATGCATGGCAGAGACCAGGATCATACCTTCTTTAATACCGCTCTTTTGCAGCACCCTGTCTACCTCCCTTGTGATGTTGATAAATTCACGCCGCTTCTTGGTATTAAACGTCATATATTCAGTCAGAAATTTCATAGGGAAAAACCTAAGTAAAATGTACAAAATTTCAAACAAGCCCCTTTATACGAGAACATGCCGGATAACAACACTTTTGTGTGTCGTTAATCTGCTACACATTCTACCCATTAAAAAAATTAATTTTATCAGTAATTTTAAGCTATTCAAGGAAATAATATTTTTCCATTACTGCTTTTATCCCTTCGGTCTTCAGCCTTGCCTTTATGGATTTTCACTTATTAAAAACCTGACATTGTTTTGCTGGATACTTAGCATGGAAGAGGTATTCAGGATATTAAAGGAGGGGGTGCAGATGAGGAAGAAAAAGACGGTAGGATACGGGATGATGTTTTAACATAACAAATATTATACACAGCCTAATAGGTTTTTTTGTTTATTGTTTTTAAAATTTTTTCGTATTTCTTATACACCTTATTTTCATGTTTTACGGCATCTTTTACAATTCTATTAAAAAACGCCTTTACAAAGGGGTCCGTCTCCTGATCTGCATGCTTTAAGTATTTTTCCTGCAAAGCCTTCTCATCTTTTGCAACCATATCAAACGCATCGAATAAATTCATCGTTCGGCCTTCTTTCTAAAATTTTTGTGGTAAACTCCTTTGTTAGTGCGAATTTACCAAATAGGAGAATAAATATCAACACTTCTTTTAGCAAACCTTTAATTTGTGATTTACAGACAATAGCGTACAAGTCCAACACGGACAAAACAAGGTTTGCACGTGCCACCCTATTATCAATTTAAAATTCAGATTTTTATGAATACCTTGGGCATAGATCACCGGATACTGGTACATTCTAATCCTCCCTGCAACATATATTTTTTTATTGACAAGTAATATGAGAAGTATTTAAATACACTTCGTAGGCAAGAGAGAGAATTAGCTTATACGACATCCCATTGGAGATAGAGAATATGAAAAATTTAGCAAGATGTAGTGTTGCTTTTTGGGTGATTTTTAGTTATAGCATGGTGATGGCCGACGGCATTCCTACCACAGCAAGCAAAGATCAAAAGACTGCCATTTCAGAAATAGAAAAGGCCTCTTCAAAGGGTGTAATTGTAAAATGGGACGAAAGGAGGGGTGTTGCTAAATTTATTTCGGGACAGCTTACCGGGCCGTCTGACAAGTCTAAGGTGGACTTATCAAGAGGCTTCATTCAGCAGCATAAGGCATTGTTTGGCGTAAAAAACCCGGATAAAGAGTTAGCATTAGATAACACAAATGCCGCATCGAGGGGGCGATTTGTTAGTTTCAGGCAGAAAAAAGACGGGCTGGACGTCATAGGTGGTAAAATTACTGTAAGGATAGAGAATGGTGTAATAACGACAGTGGCGAACTACTTTGAGCCAAATATCCCGGTTAAAACTACTCCCATACTCTCCCTGGAAGAAGCAACGGCTATTGCCCGGCGTGAGATAAGCTCCCTAAAACAGACTGACACTGCAAGCCTGGTAGTTTTTTTCTGGGAAGGAAAATGCTATCTTAGTTATAAGATAGATTTTCGGTTTAATCCCGAACCAGAGCCTTCGAGATATCGAGTATATGTTGATGCGCATGACGGTACAATCATCCTTATTGAAAACAGGGTTATGCATGCCGGTTCGGCCACGGGATCAGGCATTGGTGTGGATGGTAATGTAAAGAGTTTTGACACCTACGAGAAAGGAGGAAACTTCTATCTTGGCAACGCTCCTCTCTCTAATACGACTGCGGTAACGATAAAGACTTATACCGCCAACAACACCAAATCGCTTCCGGGGAGTATAATGAAGGATTTAAACAACTCCTGGGATGATCCGGCAGGTGTGGATGCCCATTTTTATGGAAACTTTGTCTTTGATTTCTATAAAAACAATTTCAGCGATTTTTCCTGGTTTGCTGGAAGTGGATTTGATTCTTCTCATGGTCTTGTATCGACCGTGCATTACGATACGGCATACGAAAATGCCTTCTGGAATGAGACGCAAATGGTATATGGCGATGGCGGGCAAACATTTTTTCCTTTTTCAGGGTCTCTGGATGTAGTTGCCCACGAAATCACTCATGGTGTTACACAGGCAATAAATGGACTTATCTACGGTTTAGAACCTGGTGCGCTGAATGAGTCATGGTCGGATGTTATGGGAATGTTTGTGTCTATCGATTACGGGGACGACCGTCCCTATTGGATGGCAGAGGATATCATGAAGATCGCAAAGACCCCCGGCAAAGAGGCGTACTACGCGCTCAGAAGAATGGATGATCCCCCCTTCAAAACTGATAGCTATTCTGAAAACGACTATAACCCCAAGAATGCCTTGAACAGTTGGGGGCAACCCGAACATACCTCTGAACAATATCGTGCGGCAAACAGACCATGGACTGACAATGGGGGGGTTCATATAAATTCTGGTATTCCTAATAAGGCGGCTTATCTGATTACTATAAACACGAACGTTGGCGCCGAAAAGGCAAAACAGATATATTACGCTGCCATGTTTTACCTTTCCCCTAACTCTCAATTTGTCGATGCCCGTGATGCAGTAGAACAGGCAACCATAGATCTGTATGGCAACGGTAAAGAGCTTATTGCCGTAAAAGCTGCCTTTAGTGCTGTTGGTATCCAATAGGTGCACTTTACTGTATTGGAGTAATCACGAACAAGGTAAAGCATTGTGCCGATAAAACGCAGTTGTAAGATTTAAGTTTTCAACTCACGCCTTAAATCTTACAACTATCCTTAAAAAGCTGTTTGTTAGCTGTGATAAACAGACATTGTACATTTGAGTATGCCTCTTACCACCGAAGTATCTTTTGGTGCTGTGTTGTATCTGTGCCAACGTTCCCCTGCCTGATGTATTGGCTCATATCATAAGGCCCTACAGGAGGGCATTTTGTTAAATCTCCGGTATTTTAAAATCAATAGACATATACTTTTCCTGGCTTTCCTTTTAGACGGAGTCCCTTGCCGTAATTCTTGAAATTTCCCAAAAGCTCCTTCACTTACCTCAATTTAACCAAATCCTTTTAAATGGATAGTACCCCAACTTCACGATGCTCAAGTTTTCCCTCCATTTTCTATCGAATATTCTTTGTCTGCTTTATTAACGAATCAAATATTTGCTTTTTTCCTCCTCGTTGCTCACGAAAACCCCTGCGTTTCACCATTAATTCACTTAAATCAAAAAAACAGGAACCAGAGGTGTTGTCTGCTTGAAACAGACAATACTTGTTGTTGACTACAATTTGTCCTTCATGTGATGACAAATTGTACACAAAGTCCTAAGTTTGAACAGATTGAGTTTCATCTGTTTCTGAAGCAAGACAAATAATAAGCAATGAGCAATGCTGTAATATCCAGCAATTAAATATATTAAGACTTATTTGAATGGATAATTGTTGTTTTGCATAAAACTTGCAGTTGTCTTTGGAAAATTGTTTTAACCGGAAATATATTGCGAATAGAAAGGAGGTGTTTTGCCTAAACGGAGAAAGGGAGAGGGTGTCTTCGTTTCTCAGGAAAAATTGCAGCACCGGTCACTTGTGTCCGGCATTTGGGCTTGGGATAAACTGCCCGCGCTGCGCGTTCCAACTCGTTCAGATTCGGATAGGTTGTTTTAAGTTAACCATGTATAAAAGGGAGACAAGAAAAATGAAAAAGTTATTAGGTGTTTTTTTTGCGATGTTTGTTGCAATGGCCTTGACAAGTTCCGTACATGCCGGCCCTGCCGACGATACAGCTCCTCAGGTAGGGGATGATACAAAGTTTTTTGGTGTGTCTGCGGGCCTAACCATTCCTTCCTTATGCGACAACTACGGGTATGTGTGGACCCTCCAGGTAGCTGGGCCTGGTCAATTGACGGGGACTGTCAATACGGGCACATGCGGGACGTATAACGTAACCGGTACCTTCGATGCGGTGAATGTTCAATTGATAGCAACGAGTCGTGGCGGTTGTTGCGGCCAGTTTGCCTATACAGGAAAACACACTGGTCGCAGTGGCAAGACTGCTTCGGGTAGCTGGACTAATACCTGTGGTGGTAGGGGATCATGGACAATGGCTATTTGTAAGTAACTTTGTAATTTATCTGAATTGAATAGTTTCTTAGCAAATATTGTAGCTCGGTCACTTGTGGTCGGCATTTGGGCGGGGGATAAACCGCCCGGGCCAAGCGTTCCGGCTCGTTCGGGTTGGGGTGTAACAAGGCGCATGCTTCTTTAGTGCATGCGCCTTGTTTTTGTTGTGTTATCGCAAGAATCGGGGCAAAGGTGTGCTCTGTGCCGGTTTTTGAAACTAACGGTAGTGTCGACCCAGCTCAGGCATATCTGATCCCAATAGTATCAGCATTCCAGGTCAGCCAATCACTCAGTCTTGTTCTTCCTGTTGGAGTATCCCTGGAAATCAGAAGATTTGACATCAGCCCATAGGCCTCGTCCCGGGTTAATACCACATCATTCACAAGGTAGCCGGCCAATCTGGAAAAGAAAAGCGCTAATTCTGGCCTGAGATGCACCATCCTCGCCTTGCCATGGACTTTGGCAGCAATGAGTCGAACCATTTCGTGAAATGGGTAAATCTCCGGGCCAACTGCATCCATGGCCATATTTTCCGCGCATTGACCAGCATTTACTGCCAGATCGGCCACGTCTTCTACAAAGACAGGCTGTAGTTTGTAATTGCCGGAACCAAGAACGGCAAAGAGGGGAAACCGCCGCAGGAACCAGGCAATATTATTGATAAGGATATCCTCGTGCCCGAAAAGTACGGTTGGCCGGATGATTGCGTAGGACAGTCTGGACTGACTTATGGCCTTTTCCAGGATACCCTTCCCTCTAAAATAAGGAAAAGGGGACTCTTCGGAGGCGTTTGTGATGCTGATATGTACAATCCTGCGAACTCCTGCTTCTTCAGCCGCCTTAATAAGGGCATTCGTATGTTCTACGGCCTTATCGAATGTGACTTGTTTGTATGAAAAACGTATCCAGTACGTATTATAAAGGGTTGTGGCACCTTGCAGGCTTTTAGTTAATTCGACCCGACTGTCGAAATGGAACGGAACAGCACTTACCCGATCTCCAAAAGGATTCGGACGGTTGGGTGTCCGGTAATCGTTCTGACCTTTTTACCAAGAGACAGGAGCTTTTGTGCTATATATTTACCCGTATAACCAAACGCACCTGTCACGATATTCAATTCATCAGGAATTCCCATAACACCAACCTTACTACATCTGTCTTTTCAAAATAAAAGGCAAGTGCACTTGATCTTGCTTATAGTCGCCTGTTAGGGCATACATGATAATGTTAATGCCCAGACGGAACGCCATGGATCTTTGTGTTTCACCACCGGGAATTACCTGGTACTCCCAGCTTCCAAGGGTATCTTTAGCCCAAGCTCCGCCAAGGTCATTCTGGGAATAAATAATGACTGCCCGGTTCTCTATTATTAGGCCTTCCAAATAAGGTTTTTCCATGATCCTGCCATATGCCTGATTCAATAAGTAAAAAGATTTAAAAATAGTATGGTCATTGGGCAGTTTTTTCAGTGTTTTATTGGGAAATAACCGTTCGATCTCACGTCGAATGGATTTATCAAACCCAAAATCGCTTTTCCCAAGACAATCATCAATTAACAGCGTGCCGCCAAATTCCAGGTATAATTTTAAATTGTTAATCTCCTTCGCGCTGAAGGGTGAAAATTCCTGATCCCCCGCCATATAAAGAAACGGATATTCAAAGAGATTTGCATCATCGGCCCGCAGGGTAACGATGTCAATGCGTGTTTCAACGCTGGTACGTTTAATAATCTCCCACATAAGGCGTTTCCCCGCATTGGGTCTTGGATTCCAATTCCCACCAGAATATTCCAATTGGGTAAAGGTAAATTTCGATGCCTCTCCCATAGCAAAGATAATGCGGGGCGAGGGGATAAAACCACAGATTGCACAGGTTATACAGATTGCGCGGATAAAGCATCTGAGATTTTTGTGGATAGTAGACCACACGGGATCGTTGGCACCAACAGTATGAAGCAAGGCTATTATTCGCATTAATAAATATTACCGCAAAATTAAGGCTATTTCAACACTTCTCATCCACATAAAACGACTTTCGGTGTAAAGCCAACGCCTGATAAGCTCTACCCATCGTTTGTTATAAATTCTTTTATAGACTGAAAAACCACGTCCTTTTCCTTATCGTACATCATCAAATGATGACTTCGTTCAAGCCAAACCAGCCGTTTGTGGGGAGAACCAAGATTTTTCATCACGTATTTTGCACTTGCAGGGGCAGCAATAAGGTCTTTCCTGGAATGGATAACCATGGTGGGCGATTTCACGTCCTTGAGTCTCAAATCGACAGCCCGAATGACCTCTGCGATCCCATACAGGGCTTGTAATGAAAAATACGTATCTACTGGTTGATGCAGATAGCCGGTGTATCCTTCCGATTCCATATAACACCGTCTCTTCCATGTTTTTATCTTTTTCATAAAATTATTGCATAGTCTGATCAAACTCTGTGTGGGGAGGTATTCCCGGATCATAAACAGAGGGGCACCCATGAGAATGATCCTTTCTGGGGGATATTCTAAGGCCAGTTGCAAGGTCAGCAATGCCCCCAGCGAGAACCCGATAACGATGACCTTTTCGTAATGCATTTGCAACTGCTGATATTCAGACGCTACCTTTTCTTTCCAGTCGTGATGGGCGTTTGCTGCAAGACCACCGGTATTTCTGCAGTGCCCCGGCAGAAGTATCCCCCTTGCGGTAAAACCCCACTTACACAAATGTTCCGCAAGTTCCCGCATCTGGATCGGTCCGCAGCAAAAGCCATGGATCAGCAGGCACGCCGTCTTGCCATGACCAAGCATAAATTCTTCGCTGTAAATAGATAAATCGTTAAGTATTGAATTATTCAGCATGATCTTGAAAAAGCACCAAAATTTATTCTCTTTGTTTGTCAGAAAAAGATAGTTTTTCAATATGCCCCATAATCACTTTTGTAATCTCCTCAATCCCTTTCTTCCTTTCCTGTTCGTTAAAATTTTCAAATGTCATCGGTTTGCCAAAGATTATTGTAATTCGGGAAATTTTTGGTATCTTTGCACCCTTTGGTAATGCCTTGTAAGTGCCAGAGATAAATGCAGGGATGACGGGCGCGCCGCTCTTTATGGCAAGAAAACCGATACCCGGGTTTCCTTCCTGAAGGCGACCCTCCCGGCTTACCCCTCCTTCAGGGAAGATGCCTAAAACGCCGTTTCTGGTAAGTACCTCCATACCCTGCTTAAGTGCAGTGCTATTTGAACCCTTCTCTTTCACACAGATACAATGCAATAATTGAAAAAGCCACTTTCCGCGTCCTTCGTAATAGAGTTCCGTCATCATGAAGGAAATGCGTCTCGGAAACATTGATTGAAGCGCCACGGGGTCCATGTAACTGAAATGGTTTGCGGCAACAATAACAGGTCCTTTCCGGGGGACATATCCTGCATTTTGAGCCTGGATATGAAAAAAAACTTTTAATAACACAACGCCTGCCGCCTTGAGCACGAAGAAGAAACAATTATTCAGAAATCCAAGAAGGTAGGGATGCATGGTATAAAAAAATGCAGCTTTTGCATGACGTGTCTTTCCTGTTTCTTTTTTCATATTAATTCGTCAGGTGCGATCTCCTGAATATCCGTTAATACAGCGGCCATACCTTTGATTTTTAGAAGAGTAATTATTGGGAGTATATTTGAGGAAATCCACGTCCCAATTAATCAGGGGCTTTTTAAGACAAATATTTAGCATCGTCTCTTCCCTTCTCTTCACGTACAAAATAGAATAGAGTTCCGCCTGCTATGAAGAAGAACGAAACCGATATGATGCCTGCTCGTGATGCAATATTACTACTGTAACCCATAGATTTTACTAGTAGACCGACTCCCCCAATGAGGGCAGGGCCGATAACAACCGAGAATTTGCCGAGCATATTATAGAAGCCAAAGTACTCAGCTGATTTGTCGACAGGGATTATTTTTGCATAATATGAACGACTTAGTGCCTGAATGCCTCCTTGTACCAGACCAACGATAACGGCGAGGATAAAAAACTCTTTTTTGCTTTGAATAAAGGCGCCCCAGACGGAAACAAACAGATAAACTGCAATGGCGATAAAAATGGCACGCCTGGCGCCTATCTTAACGCCAAGGTAACCAAATACTATGGCGGCCGGAAAACCAACGAACTGGGTGACGAGCAATGCAACGATTAAGTCGCTGGATTCGAAGCCAATGGAAATGCCATAATCCACCGCCATGTGTACAATTGTATTCACGCCGTCAATATAAAGCCAGTAAGCGACAAGGAACAAAAATATGGTTTTCAAAAGTCGGATATTATGATAAGTCTCTTTTAATTGAGCAAAACCCGCCTTCACCATGCTTATACCTGTAGCCGAATTAGCCTTTTTATTTCTTGGCTCTTTCACAAAGAGGAATAGCGGAACCGAAAAGACTGCCCACCAGATACCTGCGGAGAGGAATGAGAATTTTATAGTTTCTCCGGCATTTGCAAATCCGAATGTTTCAGGACTGCGGGTCATCCATACATTTAGAGTGAAAAGTATACCACCCCCCAGATAGCCCAGAGAAAAACCCAAAGCAGAAACAAAATCTATCTTCTTCTCAGATGCAACACCAGTGATTAATGCGTCATAGAAAATGTTACCTCCGGAGAACCCAATGGTTGCCAGGACATACAACAAGACAGCAATAGGCCAATTATCTTTTGAAACCGTGTATAGGGTAGAAGTCATCACCGCGCCCATGTAAGCGAAAAAAAGAAGAAACTTCTTTTTTGATGTTCCTTTGTCAGCAATAGCACCTAATAAGGGAGCTGACAGACCCACAGTAATGCCGGCAATAGAATTTGCAAGTCCTAATCTTGCAGTACTTACGGTGGTATCGGCGCCGGCACTCCAGAATTGTTTTAAAAAAATTGGAAAAAATCCAGCCATGATCGTTGTGGCAAAGGCCGAATTGGCCCAATCATACATGCTCCATCCGAAGATCGCTTTCTTGTCATCGGGCCGCATGGCTATTTCCGCTGCTTTCTCATAAAAAGTTCTGCCTTGTAATTACGAATAGTAAAACACGATTTAACAAGAGATCGAAGGAATTTGGGTGACAATTCTGCGGGCAATGTGATTCATTAAAAAAGGGAACTTTATGGCATGTAAAATACCACCTGGCGGATGGCTAAAGCAAGAAATTTTTTGATCCTTAATCCGGCGATAAAACAGCATTCCGTTTTTAAGCTAAAAAGATCAGTGAGTGATTTAAAATTGATTTTTAGCAACGATAAATTATAAAATACGTTCCATACATAAATTTTCGTGAGATAATTGACCTAATGTGGTTCATTCATAATTTACTTGCGTATAAACCTTATTGTTGATAACATAAATAGCCATTTTATCTTCGTCTTAATTATGTAAATCATATTCTTCGTGTGCATTGATAGTATATTATTACTGTAGAAAGGAGTAGCTGGATGTCGCCCAAGTATGTCTATTTCTTTGGCAATGGCTCTGCTGATGGGGGGTCTGGCATGAAACACCTGCTCGGTGGCAAGGGAGCCAATCTTGCAGAAATGACCAATCTGGGAATTCCCGTACCTCCCGGGTTTACTATAACGACAGAGGTTTGCGATGCGTATTATAAGAACAACAAACAGTACCCTGGCGGTCTCGCCCAAGAACTAGAAAAGAATCTTTCCCGTCTGGAGAAACTCATGGGGGCAAAATTGGGCGATCCAAACAATCCCTTGTTGGTTTCTGTCCGAAGCGGTGCAGCGGCGTCCATGCCAGGTATGATGGATACGGTTTTAAATCTGGGATTAACGCCGGATGCTGTTACAGGACTTATTAAAAAGACTGGCAACGAACGCTTTGTTTGGGATGCTTACCGGCGGTTTATCACGATGTTTGGCGATGTTGTTATGGGTGTTGAGCGCCATTATTTTGAAGAGATTCTTGATAAATACAAAAAGAAGACACGGGTAAAAAGTGATACCGGGCTGACGTCTGATCAATTAAAAAAAATTGTCGAAGAGTTTAAGTCTGTTTACAAAAAAAAGACTGGCGAAAACTTTCCAACCGATCCAAAAGTGCAACTCCGGAAGGCAATCGATGCCGTATTTGCATCATGGAATAACCAGCGGGCCATTAAATATCGGCAACTCTATGAAATAAAAGGACTCATTGGAACGGCAGTGAACATACAGGCCATGGTCTTCGGAAATATGGGAACTAGCTCTGCCACCGGCGTATGCTTCACCAGGAATCCTGCAACGGGAGAAAACAAATTCTATGGTGAATTCCTCGTCAATGCCCAGGGAGAAGATGTTGTTGCCGGAATCCGCACACCAGAACCAATTGCTAATCTTGGAAAAGAAATGCCCGATATTTATAAACAGCTTGTCGAATACAAAAATATATTGGAAAACCACTTTAAAGATGTCCAGGACATAGAGTTTACGATTCAGGAAAACCGGCTATTTATGCTGCAAACCAGAACTGGTAAGCGTACCGCAAAGGCCGCCATCAAGTTTGCGGTTGATATGACCAAAGAGGGTCTTATAGACAAAAAAACTGCTATTTCCCGTATTGACCCAAGCCAACTCGATCAGTTATTACACCCAACCTTTGATCCCAAAGCAAAAAAAGAGGTTATTGCCACCGGGCTTCCCGCCTCGCCGGGCGCAGCGACAGGAAAGGTGGTTTTTAACGCTGAGGATGCAGAAAAACTTGCCGAAAAGAAAGAAAAGGTAATCCTGGTAAGAAAGGAAACATCTCCGGAAGATATTGGCGGAATGCACGCGTCAAAGGGTGTTTTAACAACACGCGGAGGCATGACCTCGCACGCCGCCGTAGTGGCGAGGGGCATGGGTAAATGCTGTGTCGCAGGATGTGGTGCGCTACAGATAGATTATAAGAGCCAGACCTTCACGGTAAATGGAAAGGTGGTAAAAAAAGGAGAATACATCTCAATAGATGGTAGTACCGGAGAAGTAATGTTAGGTCAGGTTTCTACTATTGAGCCTGGCTTGAGCGGAGACTTTGCAATACTTATGGAATGGGCTGATGAAGTCCGCAAACTCAAGGTAAGGGCAAATGCCGATACCTCAGCGGATGCAAAAAAGGCGCGCGAATTTGGCGCAGAGGGTATTGGGCTTTGCAGAACGGAGCACATGTTCTTTGGAGAGAACAGGATTGACTCTGTCCGGCAGATGATCTTATACGCCCCGGACATAAAAAACTTAAAGGCAAAGATTGCCGCGTTGGAGAAGGAACTAGCAAAAGCGGCAAATAGCAAAACAAGCGATATTAAAAAGGAATTGATGCAAGCCAGGCAAGAGCTTAAAGAACCTCTCAAATTGTATACGTCGTCGCTTAAAAAATTACTCCCCATGCAGCGCCGGGATTTTGAGCAGATATTCACGGCAATGAATGGGCTTCCTGTTACGATAAGGTTACTTGACCCGCCTCTTCATGAATTTTTGCCACAGGAAGAATACAATCAGAAAGAAATGGCAAGGCAGATGAAGATTAGTCTGAAAGAGGTGCAGGACAAGGTATCGGCGCTTCACGAATTGAATCCCATGCTGGGACACCGTGGCTGCAGGCTCGGTATTACATACCCGGAAATCTACGACATGCAGATACAGGCTATTATTGAGGCTGCCTGCACTGTGAAGAAAAAAGGCGTTTCTGTATATCCGGAGATCATGTTACCTATCATTAGCACCGAACAGGAGTTTAGTATATTAAGGGATGAAGTTCAGAGAGTCGCTAAAGACGTTATGCAGAAGAAAGGTATGCAGATCAAGTATATGGTTGGTACCATGATTGAGCTTCCACGAGCGGCTCTGATAGCGGATAAGATTGCAAAACACGCCGAATTCTTTTCCTTTGGAACCAACGACCTTACCCAGATGACCTTTGGTTTTAGCCGAGACGATGTGGGTTCTTTCGTGCCGGAGTATATTGAAAAAGGTATTCTTGAAAAGGACCCGTTCCAGGTATTGGATCAGGAAGGTACAGGACAGCTGGTAGATATCGGAATCAAGAATGGGCGAAGCACACGACCAGGCTTGAAGGTGGGAATATGTGGTGAACACGGTGGAAATCCGCAAACCATATCATTCTGCCATAAGGTCGGAATGGACTACGTGAGTTGTTCACCATTTCGGGTACCCATTGCCAGACTTGCGGCGGCACAGGCGTCGTCAGAACAGCCTGTTTCACAGGCAACTGTTTAATCTAACAACAGATTGTAAGTATTGCGTTGCCTGGGAATACCTTTATTTTTTTGGTAGAGTAGAAACGTAGAGCCATGGATAAAGAAAAAGCCCTCAAACGTGAACTGCTTAAGATTATGACCAAACCTGCAATGGATTCAAGATTGCGGAAATGGATGTTAAACTAAGATGACCGGGTGAATTCTTTGGTACGCGCCAGCATGGACTACCAGAATTGAAGATATTTCCCCATACTCAAACAATTCCGCACCGATGCATTTGAAATCGTCTCCCATATTGTTTCAGCAATGAAGGCAGGTCTCGTGCCGGAGGATTAAAAGAGATTTTACATATTGCCAGCAATTTTGCAAAAGAAGGTATGCGGATACTCGCCTTAGCTTACAAGGAAGCCTCTCATGACATGGAGGAACTTACCCACCATAACCTGGCATCAGGGTATGACCTTTACGGGTTTACAGGGAATGATGGACCCGCCAAGACCTGAATCCATAGAGGCCATAAATGGTTGTAAAAAGGCCGGCATCAGAACTATTATTATTATGATAACGGGTGGCCATGCTGTTACCGCCGTATCCATCGCAAAAAAACTCGGGTTGGGTAGCGAGAATCACGAGGTAATCACCGGTAAAGAGCTTGAAACTAAGAGTGACGGATACTCTTTGACAATATCCGCAAGGCTGAGATTGATAAATGGATAAGAGGGCGGAGGCTCCCAAAGATTTAAAACAGGCATTTGACAGTATTAAATTCTGACTTCAGAATATGATCGTGGTTATGTTTCAGTAGCACCTTTCCTATCATATCTCCCTTCTGATAACCTGATAACACAGAAGTCCTTTTTTTACAGGAGAAAAAAAATATGCTTTTTATCTTGTTGCCTTTACTATTCGTTGTGTTTTCTTTTCAAGTGCTTGCCGGAGATGTAATTGTTACTGTGGACAGATTTAAGCATAACAATGACGCCCCGGTACGTTTTTCTATTTGTGACAGTGAGGAATGTCACATGAAAAGAGATAAAGGATATGTGGATATTGACGCAGAACTCATTGAACGTACGGATAATTTCAGAAAATATAGGATTAAAAATGTGGAACCGGGAGAGTACGCCATCTCTGTGTATCATGATCTTAACAGCAGTGGTAAATTAGAACGGAGCGGTATTCTGGGGATACCTCAGGAACCAGTTGGTTTTTCAAGGCTCGATGTTCAAAAAATACGACGTCATCCGAAATGGGAGGAGGTCAAATTTCACGTTGGCGATGACAATGCATCGGTCGTGGTACATCTGGTGGACAAATTTGGATTATAAATTGAGTATGTACAAAGGACGTAAACGCAAGAGGAAAGCGTTCAAATGAAAATTGCCGGTACATAGGAAAATAAAGGAGAAATAAAATGAGCAAGACAGAAGTTTCAGGTGCATGGAAGGTCGCAACGCTTATGGGAATACCCATACGAGTGCATTTATCGTGGTTTATTGTCTTTGGTTTAATAACATGGTCTTTGTCAACGCACTATTTCCCGAAGGCCGCACCAGATCTTCCGGTAGCTGGTTACTGGATTAAAGGCATATTGGCAGCCTTGCTGCTTTTTGTCTCCGTCGTCTTCCATGAGCTTTCCCATTCGTATATCGCAAAAAAATACCATGTCACTATTACCAGCATAACCCTTTTTATTTTCGGGGGTGTTGCACAGATGAAAGGAGAACCGCCGCATCCCAAAGCGGAGTTTCGGATTGCAATCGCAGGTCCCATTTCGAGTTTTCTCTTATCGGCCTTCTTTTTCCTGATAGCTAGAAATATAAGTGGTGGGCCAAAGGCACTTTTTTCTTACCTTGCGCAGATCAATTTTATACTCGGCGCTTTTAACCTTATACCAGGCTTTCCGATGGATGGAGGAAGGATACTCAGGGCATTTCTATGGAGCAAGACAAAAGATTTTTTTTATGCTACACAGAAGGCGGCTAATTTCGGGCAAAAGATAGCCCTGTTTTTCATCCTTTTTGGTCTGTTTTTGATTTTTACCGGTTCTCCCGGAGGTTTATGGTTATCGCTTATAGGATGGTTCCTCTATACGGCAGCCCAGTCGATCCAACAACAGACTACCCTTCAGGAGGCACTCTCAGGTATCAAGGTTAAAAACGCCATGGCAAGGGATATTGTAACCGTCAATTCCTTAATTCCCGTCGATGAGGCGGTAGATAAGTATTTTCTTAAATATGGATACGGAGGATTCCCCGTAATGGATGACGGAAAATTTTTGGGTATTATCACCCTCAAGGAAATCAAGAACGTTCATCGGAAAGATTGGAGTAAAGTAAAGGTATCTGATATTGTAGTCCCCCACAATAAAAAATGGGAGATGACCCATGATTCCAGTGTCATGAAAGCCCTTGAATTAATGATAAAAGAAGATAAAGGCAGAATTATAGTCATGGAAAATGATAAGATCGTCGGTTTAATTACGAGAAATGGCATTGCACGATATTTGCAGATCATGGACAAATAAGATTAACACATTGGAATATTGATAGTAAAAGGGAATCCGATAGTTAGAAGTTTTTGATTTAACTTTTTCAGAGATAAAACTTGATAAGAAGATTTTTATTATAGATATTTCAACTCACATGGTGATTACGGACACAGAATTACAAAATATGAGCGAAGAGATACGACGGGAAGTATTGCGCCGTCGCACATTTGCGATTATTTCGCATCCGGACGCCGGTAAAACAACGTTAACAGAGAAACTTTTGTTGTATGGCGGGGCTCTGGACCTGGCTGGTTCAGTTGCGGCGAAGAAAAGGCAGCGTGAAACCGCCTCGGACTGGATGGAGCTTGAGAAAAAGCGAGGGATTTCTATTTCCTCAACGGTTCTTCAGTTTGATTACGGGAACTACAGATTGAATTTGCTTGATACCCCTGGTCACAAAGATTTTTCGGAAGATACGTATCGTGTATTAATGGCTGTTGATGCGGTGATTATGGTCATTGATGCCGGAAAAGGGATCGAGAGTCAAACCCGCAAACTCTTTGAGATATGCAGGAAACGCGGTATTCCCATCTTTACCTTTATGAACAAACTTGATCGTCCGTCCATGGCTCCTTTGGAATTGATAGACCAACTGGAGAAAGTGCTTAACCTGCACGCATTCCCTGTTACTTGGCCATTGGGAAACGGTCAGGGTTTTAAAGGCGCTTATGACAGGCTCAGGAAAGAAGTGCATCTGTTTGAGAGGGTGCCTGGCGGGGCGTATAAAGCGCCTGTGTCGATTCGGGATATTCACGACCCTCTGGTGAAAGATGCCCTAGGCGAGCAGACATACAATGAATTTGCCGAAGAAATAGCTATCTTAGATGGTGCCCATGGGGGTTTTGATCGGGATGCCGTTCTCCAGGGGAAGACAACTCCGGTTTTTTTTGGAAGTGCGGCCAATAATTTCGGCGTGGAGCTTCTTTTAAGAGGGTTCCTGGAGTATACATCGTGTCCTGCCCACAGAAAAGCAACAAGCGGCTGGGTCCCATTGGATAATCTTCACTTCTCAGGGTTTGTTTTTAAAGTCCAAACGAACATGAATCCACTGCACAGGGATCGCATGGTTTTTGTAAGAGTTTGCTCCGGAAGATTCCATCGCGACATGACGATACACCACGCGCGCCTCGGAAAAGAAATGCGGTTATCCAGTTGCCATAATGTGTTTGGCCGCAACCGGGAAATCGCCGGGGAAGCGTATCCCGGTGATATCGTCGGTTTTGTTACAAGGGCGGATTTTCGTGTCGGAGACACAATCAGCACGGATCCTAACCTGATTTTTGAGGAGATACCGCGGTTTGCTCCGGAGTGTTTCGCTTTTTTGCATAATTCTTTGTCGTCAGGTTATAAATCTTTCCGTAAAGGGGTGGAACATCTTCTTGCCGAGGATATTGTGCAGGTTTTTCATTTGCATGAGCATAAGAGCAACCTGCCCCTTCTGGGGGCGGTGGGGCCTTTGCAGTTTGAAGTTATGCAGTATCGCCTCAAGGATGAATATGGAGCTGAGTCCAGATTAGAAGCCATGCCATGGAAAGTTCTCAGATGGCTGGAAACGCCTTTGAATGATATGGATTTAAACCGATTTTTACCGCATGGCGCTGCATCAGGCACGGATGAACAAGGACGGACGGTTATTCTTTTCCCGTCCGAGTGGTCGTTAAAATATTTTTCAGAAAAGAACCCTTCGGTAAAACTATCTGATTCACCCGACAAAATGGGCTGAAGGGAGACTTTTAAATATGCCGGATGCCAATCTCCGGCCGGCAGCGGTAATGTCCGATAATCTCCCTCTCCTGCCGAAATTCGCATTGATCACACCCTGGCCGGCACACCACATCCTCCCGTCTTACCGAAGAAACTATACTATTGTAAGTTGCTTTATTTAAGAATGACCGTATAATAATTTCTTTGTGTATGCAACCTAATTATTCTTCCGATTCGTTCGGATTAGACAGGGATAACCAGTCGTGCTTTTTCGTAAAAAAACAAGTAAAAACAAATCTGAACTCAGGTATAGCACTGAACTGTTTGCTGTTTCGGCAAATGATACGACACAAACTGCTCTTGAGGTGATTCGCAATAGTAAGCTTTCCGGCAATATCTTTTATTGTTATATTACAGACAACGAAGGAAAATTGATCGGTATTGTTCCTTTGAGAAAGCTTATTACATCACCCGGGGAGACAAAGATTGCTGAAATTATGGTACGCAATCCAATTCGGTTGACCACTCAATGTTCAATAAATATGGCGCTGGAATATTTCATATTATATAAATTCATGGCATTTCCTGTTGTTGATAGCCGGGAAAAACTTGTCGGTATTGCAAGAGCAAATGATTTTATAGAAGAAACAGTAGCCATTGAAGAGGATGCAGAACATGCACGTGACGATCTTCTCAAAATAATCGGTATTCAATTAGAGGAATTCAGAAAACCCACTGTCTTCAAAAGCACCTTTTTGCGATTTCCGTATCTCTTTTTTAACATATTCAGCGGGCTTACATGCGCATTTATTACAAAACTGTTCGGCAGGACGATAAATGAATTTATTTTTATGGCCTTCTTCATAACAATTATTCTAGGCCTTGCGGAAAGTATTGGAACGCAGGCCGTCGCAGTCACACTTTCTTGCCTTGAAAAAACCACTAAATTGAGAAGATTGGTACTTTATGAGGTACTGGTTGGTACTAAAATAGGTCTATTGTGTGGCGGATTGCTCTATACAGTATCTCTTTTTTGGCTTGGTAATAAGTATTTCTCCCTGACCCTGTTTCTCACGATTTTGTTGACGATTATGAACGCCTCCTTTCTTGGATGCAGTCTGCCGATTCTCTTTAAAAAGATCGGCGCAAATCCAGCACATGCCTCGTGTCCATTGGTATTAGCAATTGCCGATATTATTTCATTAACTTCGTATTT
The DNA here is from genome assembly GCA_015075005.1 of Planctomycetia bacterium. Classification (GTDB taxonomy): domain Bacteria; phylum Planctomycetota; class Brocadiia; order Brocadiales; family Brocadiaceae; genus Brocadia. The sequence goes on along the minus strand of JABTVC010000003.1, from coordinate 232,249 downwards.
TTCCCTGGGAACATATTTCCTCACAGATTGAAATTATCGGTATCTGAGAGTAAAGAGACAGCAAAGCAAGGAAGAATAAAAGGTATTTATGCGCAAAAAGATTAAACATATTTTCAGCCTGAAACGGTTAGGTTTGAATTTTTCGCGACTCATTCCCCAGGAACACCATTTGAATGGTACAATATTTCACCGACTTATAGGCGACCGACTTTTTGATCCGCGCTTATGGAAACCAACGAAAAAAGGCGTATCGGCGGGTTTGGCACTTGGTGTTTTTGTGGCACTTACACCCACGATTGGAGTACAGATACCGTTAATAATTCTTACTGCTCTATTTTTGCATGTAAATATCCCCAGTGCGTTAGCAGCAAGCTGGGTAACAAATCCTTTAACAGCACCTGTCATTTATCCCTTACAATACAAATTAGGGCTATGGTTAAGTGGCATTCCAGATGCCAGCAAACTGGCAGGGATGACAGGTATGCTTAAGATGTTTTTTAGATATGCAATGCCTCTCTGGGTGGGCAGTCTCGTTACAGCAACTTTTTGCTCCATAGTGATGTATGTGCTAGCTTTTTCTCTATGGGGAATTGTAGGTAAATTAAGGGGGAAGCAATCTCATATAGAGATATGGTTTGTCATAGCTACCTGTTTCTCCATTATTTTCCCTTGTATATAAATCCTGTGCCTAAGTCACAAAGAAAATAAAGACGCAATTTTGCAAGGAGAGTAGATACGTTTTTGAAGTACAGGATGCCCAAAAAAAGCATTACTTTTTGGTTCGTACGATATCTGGGTGCTTGTTTCCTGTGGACAGGCCTATGCATTCATTTGTATGCACAAACGGTAACGACACCGACTCCGCTCTCTGAAAAGGGAAAGACCGTCAAGGTAAAGTTCAGCGAAACAGGCATAACAGTGAAAGCCGAAGATATTGAACGGGTTACGTCAAAAGAGGACGAAGTGAAAGCCCATGTTGGCAAATCCATCAACGAAATAAAGTCATTTATAGTAAGTTTAGAACAAGACGTAAGGGCGATGATTCTTTATCGTGACAGACTCAGACAGGGCAAAAAAGATTATCAGGGCAAACAAGCAAACCAAAAGTATTTAGAATTAATGGGTATAGAAATTGAGGCAGTTGAGGAAAAGATAGATATCGATAACGAATTAATAGAAACCTATGAGGACCGGATTACCGTACTTCAGGATCACCAAAAGGTTTATTCTGATCAGGTTGTGCTATTAAAGTCAATATTCAAGCTGGATGATGCAGTTTCGGTAACACCATATGATGCTGCCCCGGTAATTTGGGAAGATATTGACGTTGTAACAAGTAATATTATTGAAATACAAGACGGCATCAAAGAAAAAGCGGCGGTGGTTTCCTTTTTCACTAACAGGTTGAAGGAGATTATAGATAAGGCCTTTGTTGATGAACAGAATCTTGCTAAAAGTTTGAAAACAGCAATAGAAGGCAGCGGGAACGGAGAATTTACAAAAAAATTGCAGGAAAAGGTAGAGAGTGTTTTACAGTGGAAAAAGGCAGTAAATGAACAAAGGATTGCAATATTTAAGACAAGGTTGGAAACATCCACCATTCGCTATGATACCGGACTTCAGGTATGGAAAAATGCAGAAATTAATCTCTCGTTTTTAGAGGAAAAGCTAAGACGTCTAGAAGAAAAGCAAAAGCAAAAGCAAAAGGAAGAGGAATTAAAAAAGAAACAGGCAGAATTGGAAGCAACAAAGAAACCGCGGAAGTAAATAAAATAGATGAAAATTATTTTGAGAAAGAATACAAAGATTTAGCGGCCACTTTTAATGTCTGATTAAAATTGTATATCATCCCTTAAAGATGTCGAAGAACCCGTACTATAATTTTTGCTCGACAAAATCTGAGAAATACTCTAGACTATGCTGAGACACTACTGGTTCTTCCTGTATGGTGTTTCTCGGAAGGAGCTAAATAAGCGTATTCGAGTGTCCTTTTCAATTCGACAAATTTAAGAGTATGACAGAAAAAAACACTCCGGCAGATAAAAACAATAAATTCACAGAACCGGCAAAGATGCAAGACCCTCATAAACCGCTGAATACCTGGAAGCACATGATAGCACATGTGTGCATATGGTTTCTGGTCATAGTAATCGTTATGGTTTATTTTACCTCGACAGGCTCACCACAAGCTGGCCTTTTAGAGGTTGGAGTATCTGCACTGATCTTCGTCGTTTTGTTTCATCTCGTTATGAAATTTTTCCCTCTTGTTTCCAAGATTATTACGTCGGCAATCGTAATCGGTTTTGGGATTACATTAATTATCATAAACTATCACTATTTAAAAGTTGTTAAAACAGAAGCTTCCCTGAAGCAATTACTCGTGGGAGACCTGCTCGTTCATAAGATTTTAAAGACCATCAAAAAAGAACCGATTGTATTAGTCATAAAAGAAGAAACTCCTCAAAGAGTTTTGGAACCAGAAAACGAAAAACTATCACCAGCAGGGTCTCCTGAGCAACTGAAAATAACGATCGCGGAGCCAGCCATGTCTGATGCGAACTTGGAATTATTACGCTTTGCACCTCCGTCACCCGTGATGAAAACAGAAGCAGCACTTATAACCGGAAAATATAAAACGGATTCGAATGTGGGTATTACGACTGAGGACGTTTCACGTATTTCATTTACAACAAAAGAAGATAAGCCATTGCTTCAGCCCGGTACGGAAATAAAAGATATTATGCCTTCATTCATTCAGGGCGTCATTCAAGAGACATCAATTACTATGTTAAAAGACCGTAAGATTCAACCGCCCATATCGGGGATGGTTGAATCAATCACTATGAAAAAATTATGTGCGCCCGTAAAAGAAGGCCGTATACCGGTTAATTAACTTAAAAGTATTTAAGAGGAGCCATGTTATGAGGATGTCTATCGTTATCGTGTTTATGGTATTAACTTTGGTACATGTGGGTTATTGCCAGGATCAGGGCAAGGATGAATTACTGGATGCCGCTATCAGGGAATTTCAGCAGTCGATAGAAAAAAACCCTGGCTCGGCAGAGGCGCATTATAATCTTGGGATTTTATACAGCGAAAAAGGGATGACAGAAGAAGCCGTCACCGAATACAAAAAAACGTTGGAGATTGAACCCAATTTTGTAAAGGCTTATAACAATCTCGGTGTACTTTATTATGAAACAGGCCGGTTAGATGAAGCCATTGAAAGCCTAAAGAAGGCTATTGCACTAGCCCCCCCATATATCGAGGCACAGTATAATTTGGGAATCGTTTATCATGGAAAGAAGCAGTATTCCAATGCTGTGGCGGCGTTTAAAAAGGTTGTAGAGATTAACCCAAAACATGAAAAGGCCTATTATAATTTAGGTGTTACCTATGCCACCATGGACTCCCTGGATGAATCTCTTGTTGCCTTTAAAAAAGCCGTGGCAATTAACCCGCAATATACAGATGCCTACTATAATATGGGTATTGCCTATGCAAAGCAGGATCAGCTTGACGAGGCTATAAAATCGTTACAAAAAGCCCTGGAACTCAATCCAGCCGACGACAAGCCGCATTTCGCCTTAGGGGTAATCTATCAAAGCAAACGCAAGGCAAAAGTATCCGGCGGGAAGTAAGAAAAACCGTGATGCTGCATCTCTTTTGCAGTCGCAAACACTAGTCCCTTCGTGGGGAGGGGCTAAGGGTAAATAAATTCGTCGTGAAGCCTTAATGTCGGTGTAATTTCCCCCTTGGGTTTTACTATAATCATGTGACTTTAAACTTCACATTTCTTGTATTTGTGACTGTTGGTGTTAATTCGCAGCGACGTGCGTGGTTTTAATTACACGAGAAAAGCCCCCGTATTTTAGAGTACTTTCATGGAAACACTTATCCTTGCCTTACTTACGGCCTTTATCTGGGGATTTGTGCCTTTTTTGGAAAAGGTAGGACTCTCTTCTGTTGAACCCACTGCCGCTTATCTGATAAGATGCTCAGGTGTTTTCCTGGGGGTTGCAATGATTATTGCTTTTACACCTCAGTTTCCATCTTTTAGGAAAATGGATGTTAAATCAATTTTCTTTCTTGTCCTCGCAGGCATTCTGGCGGGAGTTGTAGCACAATTGGTATTTTACAAGGCGCTCAAGATGGGTGAGATATCGAGGATCATTCCCATTACAAGCTGTTACCCGTTATTTACATTTCTTTTGGGTTGGATTTTCCTGGGCGAACAAGTTACCATGTCCAAGGTAATCGGCATGTTGCTTATTTTAGGTGGCATATTCCTCTTAAAATAGGCTTTCAAACCACGTATTGCAAAGCAAGCATCTCGTAAAAGACCAAATGCGGAACAAGAACTACAGCAATTATTCCACTTCGAATTTAATCACAAACCAGAGAAAGGCATGGTCTCAATACGATTGGTTTGCGATACTCACCTTTTTCCTTCTTGCCCTGGCATATTTCCACAACGTTCTTATTCCCACGGATTTTAGTGTCCTGAGCGACCAGAATACTGATACCCGTCACCAGCTATTTTACTGGAGATATTTTGGTTTTAATACCCTGGCGAGAGGAACGATTCCCCTCTGGAATCCATACATTTACGGTGGGACGCCCTTTGTCGGAGGAGTGCAATCTGCCATATTTTATCCGCTCAATCTGATCTTTCTTGTATTCCCTATTCATGTAGCCATCAACTACAGCATTATCCTCCATGTATTTCTATCAGGTGTATTTACCTATCTATACCTCCGATATTTAAACCTCGGTAGATTAAGTTTTAGCAACCAAAACTTAATTGCAGATTTCAGATATGGGAATTCAGTATTAAATCCAAAATCTGAAGTCCAAAATCCGAAATTTTATCCGGACAGTCTTTCCCGGCCGAGTTGTATGATTGCGGCCACCATATTTATGTTTTGCGCACCCCAGATATTTCATGTCTATCCTGGACATCTCCCTAATCTGTGCACGATGATATGGTTGCCACTTATTCTTTTATTCTCAGAGTTATTTATCCGTACCAGGAATTTTTTCTATGCACTTCTTGGCGGGGTTGCAGTTGCGTTTAATATATTGGCGGGGCATCCTCAATACTTTTTTTATACCGCAATTGCTGTATTTATCTATTTCATCATACGTATAGTTCAGGAGTTTAGAGAGCACAAGAACTGGAAATTAGTCGGATATCATACGGCGGGAGTTTTCATTCTCTACGTTGCAGGTATTTCACTCGCTGCCATTCAACTATTACCGGCATTTGAGATGATTAAACACTCTGCCCGGCAAACGATTTCCTATGAATGGGTAAGTCAGTTTTCCTTTGCACCAGAGAATTTCATCACCTTATTTATCCCGGAATATTTTGGGGATTCAATAAAAACCCCTTATTGGGGGAGGTGCTATCTCTGGGAGATGTCGTTGTACGCTGGCATCCTGCCCTTACTGTTGTGTGCACTTGCCTCCTTCTATAATAGAAATAAATTCACAAAGACCTTTCTAATTTTAGCACTCGTCACAACGATCCTTGCATTGGGTAAGTTTACCCCGCTCTTGAAAATCCTCTATGCCATTGTGCCCGGATTTAACATGTTTCGGGGAAACTCCAAATTCATTTTTATTGTTGCCTTTTCCCTTTCTGTCCTTTCCGGTATCGGGGCAGAATACTTGCAAAAGGGTATTTTTATCAAAAAAAAGATTACATCTTTTTTCTACATTACGACAGGCATTGTTATAGCGATAAGCTTATTTCTTATAATTTTCTTTTTGTTCAGGGCAGGATACGGGGCATGGCATAGTATTATTCATAAGGTTTGTTCATTGGGCGATCGATATACCACACTACCCAGCCTGAAAGATGCCGGATTTTTGCATGCAACCTTTGCCGTTGCTGCAAGGGGTGCAGCAAAATTTATACTCCTTAGCATATTAAGCCTGCTGGTCATCGGGCTATGGATAAATGGCAGGTTGAAAAGGCAGATTTTAATCCCCATCACAATCGCCCTGATATTCGGTGACCTCTGGTGTTTCGGAAACCAATATATGGTGACCTTTGATTTCCGCCAATGCTTTTGGAATAAGGAAATGCTCAACGTCTTGAAAAATGACTCCGAACCGTTCCGTATTACGACAGTTGGAAATTTTGAACTCAACCAGGGCATGGCGCATAACATTTCTCATGTCGGGGGATATGACGCCAATGTCATTAAAGAATACAGCGAATTCATCAACCTGTCCGACGGTAAACCCATAGAAGAACCGCGCATTGTTATGGAAGTTGCACAAATTTCCAGACTGACTAATATGCTTAACTTAAAATATATACTCCTCTCCGCCCATGTGAGGATAGAACGTCCAACGATAAAACTGGTCTTTCGTGACTCTCAATACGCCCTCTTTTACAATACACAGGCAATGCCGCGCGCCTTTATCGTCCATGGGGCCAAAACCTTGCAGGGGAGAGATGCCATATTCAAAGAACTCTCCAGCAGCGAATTTAATCCTTTAACCTATGTTATCCTGGAAGAACCATCCAGACTCACCATGAATACATCTGGAGAAAATTTGCAGAAAGAGGCCAATCCTACAATTCTTGAATACTCACCAAACAGTGTTACCGTAAAGGCAACTCTCGTAGAGGACGGGTATCTTGTCCTTGTTGATACCTTTTACCCGGGCTGGAATGCATACATTGACGGGAAAAAGAATCGGGTGTTAAAGACCAATTACATCCTGCGGTCTGTCTTCGTCGAAAAGGGCGATCACATCATTCAGTTCATTTACGAGCCTAAATCCTTTACCATCGGCATGATTATTACCCTGATAACCATCGTGATTTTAATTCCTGTATGCATATTTTGTAACCGCATAGTATACCATAGCTGTAATTTATTTCAAAAAAGGTGAATGGGCAAAGCCAACACAAGCTTTTAGAGGCTAACCAATTAGACCGCAAAACCGAAATAAAATTATTTTAACTCGAACGTGACATCAGATATGACACCTGCCTTGACATCGACTTTCTGATCCACAGCCTTGTACCGTTTATTCCATAATTTTATAACATACTTTCCCTCTGGTACATTCACAAAAGAAAACCTCCCTTCGTTATCGACCCTTGCAAAGTACGGATTTTGAAGGACAAGGACGTATGCCAGCATATCGACGTGCACATTACACCGGATGGTGGCAATCCCTAGTTTGTTGAACGTGAAAGGTCTTGTTTCGCCTTTCATCCATGTCCCCAGGTTAAAGTTGTCTGCTACGGCGTCTGGCGAATAGACGTTGTGTTGAACCGTATCGCTATTAAGAAAATCAACCGTAGTTCCTTTTATCAGCGGAAGCACGTGGGGAATAAAGGCCATGTTTTTCTGGTCTACAACAGCGTGTTCTTTTGGGGGATCAAAAGTATCTGATACCTGTTCGATATAAACAATCGTATCCTTGAGATACTTTGCCTTTTTGGCCTTAACAGCGCCATTAATAGTGCCCGGCCCTTTTTCTTCAGCAAACGTGTTAAAAGTAAAACTCGCGGTTACAAAGCATGTCATAAAAAACAATACCGTTATTATCTTCATATTTATTTTTTCTGTAATACCTCTAAAACGAACAATAAAAAATATCCGATCAGCAAAAAGAACCATCCAAAGGCAATGATAAATTCAAGGGTTGTAGAAAAGGACATTGAAAAATTCTCAGAAATCATACTGTAAATATCTTCCAGGGTATCAAGCGTCTTATTAATATTCGCCTTCCATTCCTCCAGATGGAGTTTTTTTGTTATCAGATTAAATAGCCGGGCAGAATACCAATCTCCTATGAGGTTAATATTCCGTTCTGTGGCCGCAAATTCCTGGATGGATTCAGTACGTATCTGTATAATTTCACGCAAAGAGTACCTGATCTCTCTGGATTTGAGCCATGGTATCTTCCGCAGGGTAGTCCTTTGCAAAAGCCGTGAGGCCTTCTCCATGCGTTCCTCTAACTCGTGTTCCAATACTCTCAATTTTAATAATTGAAGGTTGGCAATCTCAAAAAGTTCAATATTGCTGGCGAAATCACCGCGCGGATCAAATACAAACGCTCCATCCCAATCAACAATCGTTAAATCATCTTTCGAATACTTAATGTTAAATTTAAGCGTGGAATTGACCTCTTCCTCGTCTAACGGTATTCGCTCTGTCTTGAGAAGCCCTGCGATGCTATCCTTATGCTCAGAAATAGGGCTTTCCGGATCTCCCTGGTAATCAGATACACAGTATACGCTGTACTCTTCATCAAAATAAGGGTCACAATGATATTCCCGCAAAATAGTCCTGCATTCTATAAAGAGACCCCGTTTGATATCAAAGACATGTTCACCTAAGATGTTCTCCAAATTAACAGATGCCTCCACTATGACAATTCCCGGAGGACAAAACTTAACCAGGAAATTGACTTCCCTGGATTCAACAAGCCTCTTTTCAACCTTCACCACCATCTGTTTAGGAATGACATCGGGATACGATGGGGAACTTTTGACCTTTTTGATATCGACGATTTCTGTCGTATCGATATTGAGCTCTGTAATTCCCACAAGAAAGGAGACCAATGTCCCTTGCACCATGGTATTGACAGCCATAGGCTAACCCTCAATTAATCGGTAATAATTTGCCATGGATATTCCGGAGTTTCACTGGGTTATAAGTTTTCATTTGAAAGGTATCCTTTTGAATCCCGAACTTATAATCTTCAACTTCCCAGCCAATCTTGCACTAAAACAATGAATAGTGTCTTTCTAAAATCCCAGTCCATAATTGGGGCATTTGACCGAGATGTTTTTTTATAGTGGTTCTGCATTTTTCTTCTAAAACCTTTTTTCCAGGGTTGGAACGAATTTTTACATGTACAATTTGAGGCTCCGTGATGGGTGTTCCTATCCGGCTTACCAGATAGCACTCAGCATCAGAAATATCGGGTTCTTTCGTTATCTCTGCCGATATTTCACCGGCAGCCAGGTTATATAATTTGCCGGTATGGGTAATAGGGTTTTTCCCTGCAGTAGCCTCAAGGGTCATTGGCCGGTAAGGGGTGATCAAACCATTTGCCCTATTCCCTCTGCCTACTTGACCATCGTCCCCGCATTCAGCACTTGTTCCGGTTATGGTTAAATACACAATGTCCTTTTTATAATTATCTGCAGCATTGAGTGCAATTGAGACCTCGCACGTCGTCAATTTTTTCACAAAGGCATGGATATATTCCAAGAGATTCGATTTTATTTCAAAATACGCATCTTTTGATACAATAAATCGCGAAACAAAGGCAATGGCAATCGTAAGGTTTATACAGGTATTTATCCTTATGCCCATGATTTTGATGTCCTCGCCAATCATGGGATAATCCCGTTTCACTTCCGGAGAATTTAAGAATTGTTCGGTCTGATAAACGAGCGATTCCGTCTCTGTCATGGGTGAAAAACCGACACCAATCGAGGTGTCATTTGCTAACGGAATCGAACTGTCAAAGGTAGCCCTCAGCTCCGGGCTACCAGCCCTAATCCTTGTTTCAACAATGACATTCTTTTCCGGTTCTATAAATCTCAACCGTTCTTTTAACCACCGGTAAGTTGTTTCCCTGGCGATCTCTTCCAAAGGTACCGTTTCCTTTCCTACCAATTCTACTGCCCGCCCGGCAATAATCAGGCGCATAGGTGTTGTTACCTCCCCTCCGCCAAAACAAACCTCGGAATGTCCGCCCACAAGAAGGCACTTGTCAATATTGTGGTGCAACACCCTGCCGAACCTTTCAAAATAATATTTAGAGAAGGCAATACTCAATTCCTCAGCAGCGCGGTCGCACAAAGTATCCGGGTGCCCTAACCCTTTGCGTTCAACAATCTCAATCGCAGATTGTTGAATAGGGAGGCCATTCATCTGTTCAACGATGATTTCCATGTCAGCCAATATACAAGGTGGAAGTTATTGATGCCTGAATCGAGTTGTTATGAAGTGTTTCTGAATTCTAAGGCTGCACAATTTCGCGCTCAGGGTATTTGACGCACAAAACCGGGCAGGGCGCTGTTCTCACGACCTTTTCCGCCGTGCTTCCCATAAGTACGCGAGAAATTCCCGTTCTACCGTGTGTAGCAATGGTAATCAGGTCAACATCATATTTCTTTGCGGCTTTAATGATTTCCTGAAAGGGTGCTCCCCGCACAATAATATTTTCAACCTTTATCTTCTCGAGAAATCGCCTGGGTACCAGGCGGTGAATATTCTTTTTCGCATCCCGTTCCATATCATCATAGAGTTTTGATACCGGGAAGGTCAATCCGCCAGGCCCTACCGGAACGTTCAGCTTAGGGATTACATGCAAGATATAGAGTTTCGCCCCGCGCTCCAGGGCAAAGTCCAGGGCATACTTTAAGGCATGTTTTGCGCATGAAGAAAAATCTGTAGGAAACAGAATTTTTTCAATTTTAATCATGAAATTCACTCCTCTGTAAAATTGTAAACGCAAGGTACTAGCGCTTCCACTCCACACGCATAAATTTCGTATTTTCGTGTTTTTTATATACCACTTCACCACTATACGCCTTGAACAAAATAGATCCGATGCGCTGTGCCATCCTGCCTTCTGTCGTAAGTATCTCGATCTCGCCACCCGTTTCGTTGATCTTCATAATCCTTTTTAACGGGTTATATTTCTTCGAACGTGCATCTTCATTATGAATAAGATTCATTATCTCTTGTTTGTGCTGCTTGAGAAAATCACCTTTTAATGTCACAACACCATTCGGAACATTTTCCTTCGTTTTTTTACATGCGGGACAGGTTACCCAGGTTATACCTTTTAAGGTTTTTTTCTTTTCATACAGTTTAACATCGAGGAACCACTTTTTATTTTGATAAACGGCCGTACATCCCTTACAAATAGCAACGCCCGCCAGCCCTTTCCCCTTTGGTGGTAAATACGGGTCGTTTTCTGCATGGATTTTATTCCTTGTATGTTTTCCAACCTCTCTTGGTACTTTCATGCTCCCGATTTCTCCTTTCGCTCGAAAAAAATTAAACTTCCCGCTGCACGACACGATAAATTATGTCGTGTTTACTGGTAGACATGATAATCAATGTCTGGAAATATATTATCCTTATCTTCTATATCGGAGAGCCATACGGTATCGACTTTATTTGATCGGATATCATCATAAAGTTTCGTAAAACGAAAGAGGTGCTCTTTGGTTCTCTTCGTGGCATATTCCACCATAGTTCCCGTCTTCATGATAAATGCCCAGTCGCTGCTCTGGGCTAACAACAGTTCCCGCGCGGCCTGATTGAGTGCCCGATTTTGTAAAGAATTTTCATGTGTGTGAGCATGTGCCTTTGCCAATTCAACCATACGCTCTGCCGCTTTATGAAGGTGACGATAAATCCAATCGTTGCTCTCGTTCAGCCAATATTCATGATAACCCTTGTATCCCCAACTCGAAAGAGAGGGGGTAGATATCTGGTTAACAGGAAACATCTCAAGATATTCTGACGGGTTAATCAATGAGATCGTTTTTTGATCAAAGGCGATCTTCCGAAAGAGAAAATTGATCCAATCTGGCCCCTCAAACCACCAGTGACCAAAGAGCTCCGCATCGTAAGGTGCAACAACAATAGGCTTTCGATCCATTACCGAGGACAGGTATTCTATCTGCTTCTCCCGGTTAAACATAAAATTTCCTGCATGCCCGGCAGCCTTATCCATGGCCTTTTCGTGTGAGTAAGGCTCCTTCTGATCTGTCTTGCCGGTAATCCGGTAATATTTAATGCCGATATTCGTGCGTTTACCATCCCCATGGAGATATGGTCTTACGTAATCGTAATCGAGATCAAAGCCGACGTCACGATAAAACTCACGATAAAAATAATCCCCGGGATATCCTTCTTTGGCACTCCATACCTGTTTGGAAGATTCCATATCTCTGCCAAAAACGGCTACGCCTGACGGACAGAAAATGGGGGCATAGTTACCATATTTTGGCCTTGGGGAAGCGAAGAGTATCCCATGCGTTTCGGCAATAAAAAAGCGAATACCCACTTCATGAAGTATCTTATCTATCCCTGGTTCATAGGCACATTCGGGAAGCCATATTCCGCACGGCTTTCTGCCAAAATGTTTCTCGTAATGATTTACTGCCACATGTACCTGGGCACGCATGGCATTCACATTACCATTCATAAGGGGTAAATAACCATGGGTCGCCCCGCAGGTAATTATCTCCAACTTACCCATATCCTGAAATTTTTTGAAGGCTTTTACAATATTTCGATGGTATTTTTCTGCAAAGACGTATCGTGCATTGGTAAAATGCCTGTGATACATCTGAGCAAGACGGTTGAAATCTGGTTGATGTTTCGTTCTCTGTATCTCTTTTTCTGCAAGTTCGATCCGTTTTTCAATGTAACGAATGTAACGGGATTGCAAAAGCGGATCAGTAAGCATCGAGATCAGCGGCGGGGTCAACGACATCGTTATTCGAAAATCAATCCGGTCGTCGATCAGTTTATCAAAGACGTTAATGAGGGGAATGTAGGTTTCGGTAATGGCCTCAAAGAGCCAGTCTTCTTCAAAAAATTCAGCGTATTCCGGATGACGGACAAACGGCAGGTGCGCATGCAAAATTAATGACAGATAACCTTTTTCCATGAATTATTTTTTTGAAATCGACGAACTTACCGGATAGTCGGATGAGGACACGCCTTCTTTCAGTATTTCCGTCAAACCCTTATGTGCTCTTTCAAACATAGATTCACTGATACCAAACCCCATAGGAACATATACATTTACCTTTTCATAAAGTTCCGCAATACTCATCCACGTTTCGTCAATTACTTCAGATACGCCAGCCCGCGGAGTTCTTGCTGTATTCGATCTGGAGAGGATGCGAAATGTCCCATTCGGTGTAAGAAACCCAATGTCTACACAAAACAACCTGTTTGGTTCGCCCGCGTGAATATACCAGCTTCGAGTCCTGCCAGATATCTCAATAGTGAAGTATTTATGGGCATTATTACCGTCAAAGATAATATCTGTTACATCATAAACCCTCAATACAATTTTCGCACTATGTGCCAGACTGCCGAATGTATTGAGAACATTGCTCATAATCTCTTTTTGTATCTCCCAATAGGTAAATAACCACTCGGTGTCCCTTACCATCAGTACAATCCGGTTGTCTCCGTAATCGTCAGGAAGTACGGGGATTCCAGGTACAGGCAAGGTCTCTTTTCTTTTTATCTGTGGCTTGAGTGCTTCGGGCATGACTGATGCCGCCTTTGGAGCGGTAGGCCACGTATCTTCACCGGTAACTCCCCACTCTTGCTCTTCTGCCTTGTCTATAGAGGAAACATCAGCCATCCCAAAAAACCTGTCCCAGATCAGACTAAAAAAGTTTTTTATCCCCTTCCATATCATTTCGCAGAATGCCTTGATAACCTCAAGGAACAACAGGAATATTTCTTTTACAATATCTTTATCCATATGCGTAAATCTAAAAACAACAAAGATTTCCTCGCTTTTTAATCAATTGTAAAATACCGACTTAACAAAAGATATGTGTGTCGTATTTAGTTCTTTATTATACATCAATTAAATGGAGATGGTCAATAAAATTCATAATCGTTGGGGGGGGGCTTAAAACATATCTTAGATATTTTAAGCCTCATATTTAGCTTGACAAAATCTTGTTATTTGGTAATAATCGCATCGCTCTTGTGTTATTGAAAACTTAAGAAAAACAACAATCATATTTTAGCATATCATTTTCCAAAGCAGACAACCGGAGGCATCGTGTTTATGATAAAGCAAATCCTTGTCCCTACTGACGGTTCTGAAAACAGCCTCACAGCGGCTGATTATGCTGTAAGTCTGGCACGCCTCTTTAAAGCAAGCATAAGGGGATTGTTTGTTAAGGATGTCAAGGTATTAACTGGCCCATTGATCCACGATATTGGCACGAGTATTGGCGGAATGGTACCTTATGGGACTTTTAATCAGATCATCAGGGAGATGATGGAATCGCAAGCGGATGCTACCTTGAATCTGGTAGAAGGAAAATGCAGTCAGGGTGGTATACCATATAGCAGGGAGATACGCGAAGGAGTTGTGAGTCATGAGATTGTTAAATCCGCTGATGACTGTGATTTGATTTCTATGGGTAAAATGGGTATGCATGCGGAATGGCACGATGTTTTTTTGGGCACCAATGTTGAATTTGTAGTACGGCAGACCCATAAACCAGTACTCATTACGCCCTCAGAATTTAAACCGTTTACTAAAATGCTGATAGCCTATGATGGTTGCACATTTGCGGACAAGGCATTGCAGAACGGTGCCGAAATAGCACGGGCCATGAAGTTACCGTTAACGGTGGTCTGTGTGGCTGGTAAAAAAGATGAAGCTTCTGAACTCCTGTTAAAAGCGCGGACATTTCTCGAGAGTTACCAACTTATCGTCAATACTGTTGCAAAAGAAGGAAACGACCATGCAAAGGGTATCCTGGAACTTTGTAATGATGAAGATGAAAAGTTTGATCTCCTGGTTATGGGCGCCTATGGTCACTCCAAACTTCGGGAAATGATCCTGGGAAGTACTACGGTAAGGGTCATGAGATCGACGCACTGTCCAATCTTGCTGACTCGCTAACAAAATCAGGCAATTCATCGCGAAATAGTAGCAGTAATCAGGACATGTATTTTCTTTTCACCTTCCAGAATCCTTCCGTGTACAGCTGAAGAAACCGAAATCGCTCCGTGGCAGTTTGCTGGACTTTCCTGCATAGCCTGCTGATTTGAAGCACGGTACGGCCATGGTCCCCTCCGTTTGGAGAGATTTGTGGATACCGGCCATTATACGGGGAGATGTTGCCGTGCAGCCAACTGACAGTACATCGGTCGTATGAATTGTTCCTTGTAATTATAGAAGTGTGCCTGTATTATAAACTTTTTAATTTTTGTTGCAGTGAGTTACTGGTTTATGGTCGAGAAAACCAACGAGGACATGGTGTGGAAAAAACAGAGACAGAAGAAACGGCAAGTGAAATTGAGAATATAAGGATGTCATTGAGTGCACATCTGGAAGAATTGCGAAGCAGGGTTATGTATTCTATTATCGCAATTATTTTCTGTTTTATCGTGTGCTGGTTTTTTAAAGTGCAGATATTGGATATGGCTAAAGGTCCCCATAAATTTGCCATGGAAAAGATGGGTCTTCCGACCGAGTTGCAGGTGCTAAGCTACCAGGAAGGCTTCTATGCTTACATGAAGTTGTGTTTCATAACAGCCGTTTTTTTGGCCTATCCCTTTGTCATATATCAAATATGGCATTTTGTGAGCGCAGGACTGTATAAAAAAGAACAAAGGTATGTACTTTTGTTTCTGCCTGTCTCATATGTGGCATTTGTGGCTGGAGGGGTTTTTGGGTATTTTTTGCTCATCCCCTTTGGTTTGCAATTCCTGATCGGCATTCTTGGGCCAGGTATTCAACCTATTATTACGATGAAGGATTATGTTTCATTTGTTTTCATGTTGACCGTGGCGTTAGGGCTAGTTTTTCAGTTGCCACTCGTCATGCTGCTCCTTTCAAAGATCAGATTTGTTACCCCTGATAAATTTATTACTTGGAGAAAGTATGCCATTTTGGCAATATTTATTATTGCAGCCGTGGTCACACCGCCCGACCCCTTTACGCAGACCATGACCGCTATTCCCATGATGGTTCTCTATGAATTGGGAATACTCATTGCCAGACCTACGAGGAAGGGTTTTATCTTCCTGGGCTTGATCGTTGGGTGCGGAATATTGATCTTATGTACGGTGTATCTGTATTTAACGCACAAAGGTGGGGAAATTCACCTTTTGAATAGCACGGGGGAAATTCAAATTTTGTATCCGGAAGGCGTGAATTGGGAAAAGATATCCAGTCATACCAATTTTCGGGATGGCATTACCTTGAAAACAGGCGGCGAAGGGAAAACGGTCTTATCCACAAAGAAAGGTATTGATGTAGGTATGGATGCAAATACGGAGGTACATTTTCTTGATCCATTAAAGATAGTGGTTAAATCAGGACAGATTCTCATTTCTGTAAAAAAAACGGAAATACCACTGGAAATTGACACCCCGAATGGACGTATTAGAATGAATAGGGGTACTTTGAATATCGTGGCAAAGAATTTTGTTACCATTGTAACAGCTGTGAAGGGTGACGCTTCGCTACTCCTGGAGGGTGAAGAGAAGAAGTTGTTGGAAGGCCGGCAACACAAGATGTCTATCGGTGGTGAACCGGTAGATATTGGGACTATTATTAATTGGTCTGAGGGTATACTCAGCAAACCAGATGAGAGAAAGTAATATGATTGTCAAAAAAAGAAGGCCACCCGGATTACAAGTGGCCTTTTTTTTCTGAATTCAGAGCCTGTATGCAAACAACGGATGACTGAGCGCACGAGATTTACTTATACCTTCCAACCCTTCTTCCCTTGCACCCCATCTTTCCATGATTCGCCCGTTTGCTACGCCATGTTAATCTTTGCCTTCTCTTGTCTCTCATTATGAATTACCCCTATTTTTAAATGTAAGTTTGAACTAAGGCTTCGGCAACTATTTACTAATACGATCAATTTACAGGGTGTTGTGCTCCGCGCCCCCCGTAATTCTTAAACTGAATCTTCAATCAGTTATTTACTTTCCTGTTTGGTGACTTCTTTCTCGGCATCTATCTTCTTCTGCGTACTTTTACTGCTGGCATCTTCAACTTCATCTTCGACGCCCTTGACACCCTTCTTAAACTCAACGATGCCCCGACCCAGAGATTTCATTACATCCGGAAGTCTTTTACCGAAGATCAGAAGCGCCACAATCAAGATGATAAGCCATTCCCAACCGCCTGGCATGCTAAACATATTCGTGCCTCCTTATATAAAATTCCTGATAATGACAAAATTATATCATCAGGCCGATGAAAATCAATGAATTTGTTTCCAGGCATTAAACCAATCGCCGTGATCATGTATCGATAAGTAGCGATTATAGTAAGCACGAAAAGAAAATTGTTATTGCACGGACACAGGTCATTAGTTCAAATTATTCAGAAGGCGGGATCGCTTACCTTTGTTCTTCACGAGACGTGTATATCAATTTGTTCACATGTTCACGAAAATCTCTACTCCTTAATGATTGCAGCTAATTATTGCCGTTTTTATAAGGCCTTACTTCCCTCAGTGTTTTTACAAGAAGTGAAATATCTTCCGGCAGATCTGCCTGGAATTCCATTTTCCTGTTCTGGACAGGATGAAAAAACTCGATCCTGTGGGCGTGCAGGGCCTGCCGATCGATGATAGGAACTTCGCCGGATTCCCTTTCCTTTTCTAATAAATCTGAAAGGTAACATGATTCATGATTGCTATACATAAAGTCTGCGACGACAGGGTGACCAATTGCCTTCATATGTACACGAATCTGATGCGTCCGTCCCGTTTTTGGCTTTATTTTTACGAGGGTATAACCACGGAAACGTTCCATTACTTCATAGACAGACATAGCCTCCTTACCGTCATCACGTCTTACGGCCATCTTTTGCCGCTCACTCTTGTGTCTTCCGATGGGTAAATTAATCTCATCGGAATCAAACATAATTTCGCCTTCTACTACGGCAATGTATTCCTTTTTGATATGCCTTTTTTCAAACTGCATGGCGATGTGTGAATGTACCACATTGCTTTTGATTACCAACATAACTCCGGTGGTGTCTCGGTCCAGCCGGTGTACAATACCCGCTTTTGACGGTCCGTTAATCTGAGATAGATTTTGACAATAGAATGCTAATCCATTTACGAGTGTCCCTGAAGGATGACCACCGGCAGGATGAACAACCATGTCATACGGCTTGTTAATGAGCATTAAATAATCGTCTTCATAAACAATATTTAAAGGAATGTCCTCAGGGACGATCTTGCTTTCCTCGAGAACAGGCACATGGACGGAAATGAAGTCTCCCTTTTGTATGTCATAACTACTTTTGACGGTATGGCCATTGACCAGTACAGCCCCCTCTTTTACTAATTTCTGAATAAAGGTTCTTGAGTAGTCGGGGAGACGTGAGGCAAGATATCGGTCGATTCTTTTGGCTTCGAACACCTTCTTTATGTCAAAGGTTACTTCTTTAAGTTGTGAAACTTCCTGTTGCATATTATCGGATCACGGATAAACGGTACTGCGACATGGTAGCCCAGTTACTGTCTGGAGAAAGTTCTATCGCTTTGGTATATAAGCGGATTGCATCGCTTGTTTGACCTAACTTTTCATAACAACGCCCTGCATCCCAATTCCCCTGCGCAATGAGAAAACTATTACCGGCAGCCAATATTTCCTCAAATTGCCTGACCGCTTCTTGTAAAATCCCCTTTTCCTCGTAAGCATACCCCAGGGATTGTTTTACGATCGGCAAGAGGGGATGTCCGCTATACCTATCCAGGAAATCATTATACGTGCGGATGGCCTCATCGTAATTCTTCAGACTATAATAAACATTTCCCAATTGGAATACCACCCACGGTGTCGCGTTGGAGGAAGACATCGTATCTTTGATGTATTTATAAGCATCAGCCGCTGTGTTTAATGCTGATGTTCTATCCTTTTCGCTTTTCCCTGTTGTGCCGACATTGCCAGATCACTATTTATTTTCCATAAACTTTGCCACACAGCCTCAGCTTTTCGAGCCTTTTCTGTGAGTAAAAAAGTAGTTCCACCACCGGCAGCAATCGCAACGCCAATACCTATTCCAATATAAATCTTATATCTATTCAACGTTTGTAATACCTGTAAAGTAGTTTCTTTCATCTTCGTCTTTCTTTTAATTTTTATAAACCGATTAAAGATTCAGCTTCTTTAAAAATTTCATTAATATCTTTTTCTTCCAAACCTGCCCCGCGAACAATGCATTCAGCGCGGTTTCGGTCTAATAAATCATCAGGCGTATGGGAATCAGAACCAAAGATAAGTTTTGCTCCAACCTTTTTTGCCATCCTGGCGACATGGCCATTTGCATAAGCATGCCCTTTCCTGCCAGAGATCTCCAACCGAACACCATTGGTTTTTGCGAGCCTTGCATCATCTTCTGTTATAAGGCCCGGGTGTACCAGGATGTCGGCACCTGCTTCTATGGCTGCCCGGTTTGTCCCCGGAAGCACGGGTTCAGTAATCGTCTCACCATGCACCAGCACGATGCATGCGCCAAGAGACCTTGCCCTTTTTACCATAGATTTTATGTGTTCAGGACGAACGTGGGTTAATTCCGCACCCCCGAGTATCTTGATCTTTGCAACAGCCGCTATTTCTTTGCAGGCTTTTAAAACATTCGGTATTACCATTTCGATATTGGAGTAATCGACATGGTCTGTTATTGCAAGTCCGCGAAAACCCTTTGCCTCGCAACGGCGAATCAATTCTGCCGGCAAAAGTACACCATCAGAGAATAGCGTATGCGTGTGTAAATCAATCATTGGTTACAGATAAATCCAGAGAAGGAATTTTAATGCGCCCGAAAGGATTTGAACCTTTGACCTACGGTTTAGGAAACCGTCGCTCTATCCAGCTGAGCTACGGGCGCATTGTATCAATACCCGTATACCTTTATTTCTTGCATAGCAAAAAAGGTATACGCAAAGCGAAAATATCTACGTGACGCAAAAGAGAAATTATAGCCTTAAGATAGAAAAAATCAACATCATTCCACACAGGGAATTCGATTGAAGTATCTAAAACTTAATACTATACTACTAAATTGGTAAAATTGTCCCACACATTGCCATGGTATTCGCGCTTCAACAAGCTCACGACGAAAGGTTTGTCCGCATTAAACTGTTCACGGAGAAACTTGTCGAACCATGTGAGATAAGGGATGGGAAAAAAGTAATAAACATTTGCCATGCGCGGACACTATAATAGTTATTGTGCAAAAGCCCTGGTCACTTCATACAAACGATAAAGGATAAAAATCTTTATGCACTCCATTTTAATCCCCCGATGTATCCCGGTATTATTTTTTCTCGCCATGATTGCCGTTGGAGGTTGTGGCATCAAAGATCCTGACGACTTCAATCGTCAGGGTGTTTCCTTGGATAGTCAGGGCAAGATTGACGATGCCATCAATGAGTACAAGAAGGTTTTAAGGCTGGAACCCAATAACAGGGAAGCACATTACAACCTTGCCGTAGCGTATCACAAAAAGGGGTTGTTTAAAGAAGCTATCGAA
Source organism: Planctomycetia bacterium (assembly GCA_015075005.1). Taxonomy (GTDB): domain Bacteria; phylum Planctomycetota; class Brocadiia; order Brocadiales; family Brocadiaceae; genus Brocadia. Next base: position 211,963 of record JABTVC010000003.1, on the reverse strand, counting down.
GAATATAAAACGGTATTAGGGCTCTACCCAAACGACGCGGAAACACTCTATAATCTCGGTGCACTCTATGCCAGAAACGACATGCAGGACGCAGCTATTTTTGTTTGGGAGAAGGCCGTTGAATTAAAACCCGATTTTTCTGAAGCTCATTACGTTTTAGGGTTTGCCTATGCGCAGAGAAAACAGTTTGATGAAGCTATTAAAGAGTATAATAATGTCCTCGATAAAAAACCAGATGACGCGGTTACTCATAACAACCTGGGTGTCGCTTATACTGAAAAAGGACTCCTGGATGAGGCAATTGATGAATTAAAGAAATCCATACAAATTAATCCGGCAATGGCAATGTCCCACAAAAATCTTGAGTTTGCATATCGAAAGAAAGGAATGGAAACGGACGCTGATAAGGAACTTAAACGATACGAGGAATTAACGAAAAAGGAAAGTCTGTCACCCTAATTTACCGGGTCGTACCCGGAACCACCGAAAGGATGGCACCTCAATACACGCCATATACCAAGGCAACTTCCCCGAAGGACACCCCTCTTTTTAACTGCGTCGATCATGTATTGCGAACAGGTTGGCTCATACCGGCAGGAAGGATGTAAAAGGGGAGAGACAACACATTGATATGCCCGAATCAGGCTGATAATGATAAATTTCATATTATTTTTCGGTTTTTAAGCATGTAGTTTCTTACAAAAAATATTTTGACGTTTTTAGTAAAAATTGACGACAGGCGTCCCTCGTCATTTCGTCTGTCGTATAAAAAAGATGTCTCTTTCAACTCGTTCGGGTTAGGTCAATGCCCTGTATTTATCATGCAAAAGGCTTGTTATGATGCCTGGGACATCGCTTCCTACGGGTAGTCCGTCAACCCGAGAGACCGGCATAACTTCCATAAGGGAATTGGTGAGGAAGACTTCGTTGGCCGCCAGGACTCTTTCCAGCCCGAAAAGCTCCTCTGATGAATGAATGCCATTTTCTTTACATAATTCCAGGATGGTCCTGCGTGTAACACCAGGGAGGATGTTAGCTGCCAACGAAGGGGTAAGAACGGTATCTTTCTCAACAAGAAAGATATTGCTTACGGCACATTCGGCAACGTGGTTATTGGTATTGAGAATAATGGCATCATGAACACCTTTCTCAACCGCCTCCTTTTTAATAAGGTAGTTGGTTAAATAGTTTAACGTTTTGTGACTTGAGATGGGACAGGTTGCACTTCTCCTGAGGCCGGAAGTGATTAGCGAGAGACCTGTTTTATACCATAACGCTGAATAGGTAACGAATGGTTTTGTGTGGATCACAAAGGTAGGATTGCATGTATCAGCGGGGATAAGCCCGGGAGTTCCCGATCCACGGGACAAGGTCATACGGATATAGGCATCCTGAAAATTATTCAGGGTAAGGAGTTGTTCGATAATTTGCCGTATTTGCCGGGTTGTATAACGAAAGGGGATATCAAAATACCGTGCAGAATGCGAGAGGCGTGTAACGTGGTCTTCCAGTTGAAATGGTTCTTTGTTGTATGACCGGAGGGTTTCAAATATTCCGTCTCCATAGAGAAACCCCCTGTCCAGGGTGCTCAAGTACCCGATAGGTTCTTCCACAATCGTATCGTTTAAGAAAATAACGGTGGGCATATTTTTAATGAATCAATGAGGGCCTTGGCCTTGTGCATGGTCTCTTCATATTCTTCTTCCGCATGAGAATCGGCCACGATGCCGCCCCCCACCTGAAAGTGCACGGTCTTGCCCTTCATAATAAAAGTGCGTATTGCGATATTCAAGTCTGCGTTGCCGTTAAATCCGATATAGCCTATAGAGCCTGTGTAAACGCCTCGCCGGGTGGGTTCGAGTTCGTCAATGATCTGCATGGCGCGTATCTTTGGTGCCCCCGTGATGGAGCCGCCGGGGAACGTGGCCTTGAGCAGATCTATGAAATTATATCGTTCATATAAGTTTCCCTCAATGGTAGAAACCAGGTGATATACCGTGGGATAAGCCTCTAAAACCCTTCTTTCTGTGACTTTGACAGAGCCGTAATCGCAGACACGTCCAAGATCATTACGCTCCAGGTCAATAATCATGGTAAGCTCTGCATTGTCCTTCGGACTCGAGAGTAAGGCCTGTTTCATCATTTCGTCTGCCTCGGCATTCCCACCGCGAGGCCGCGTACCTTTGATAGGACGAGTTTGAACATGCCTGTCGTTGACTTTGAGGAATCGTTCGGGTGATGAACTGATAATGGCAACATCGTCAAAGGCCAGGTAACTCGAAAACGGAGCAGGGTTTATCAAACGTAATTTTTTATACAGCTCAAATGGAGGGATATCGATGTGCGTCTCTATTCGTTGCGAGAGATTGACCTGATAGACATCACCTGCGGTAATATAATTCTTGATGCGTTCGATTGCATCCATATAGAGTTTTTTGGTAAAATTAAATTTCAGCGTAGGTTCAGATATAACCGGATTGAGCAGAGAGTCTCCAGATTTATATCCTGCATCAAATTGTCTGCGCAACAGGTTATCCATGAATTCCATTCTATCTTTTTGCGTATTATCTAAACCAAAATCCACCCCGACGACGTGGCAGGTATTCAGAAAATTATCATACGATATCATGGTGTCATAAAATGCCATATACATATCCGGCATGCCCATATCATCCACGGCCTTGTCGGGCAACCTTTCTATAAAATGACACAGGTCGTAGCCGAAATACCCAACAGCGCCGCAGGGAAACGGGATGGATTCCATGGTGTTTGTTAATGAAAACTGATTGAGTAACTCACGCAGGTGTTCAATGGGATTTCCTTCAATTTCAAGGGTGCCGGTATTATCGGTCAGGGTGATTTTGCGTCGTTTTGCCTTCATTATTAAAAAGGGGTTAACACCTAAAAACGAATATCGGGAAATCCCTTTTACCGGCAAGGCGCTGTCAAGGAAAAACACGTTTGCCTGGGAAGTCAGCCGGAAAAATGCTTCTAAAGGGGTGCAGGCATTCTTGACTTCATGAATAACTATTTCGCCGGTTATGTTTTTGTTCGAATCCATATAACATATGATGGTACACGTAAAATTTTTCCGCAAGGTGAGTAATTCTAGATGTGGTGCAAATTTTTGTCAAGGTAAATCACCTGTCCAACGCCTTAAAATGCCGTTTTTCGCCTTGTCATTTAAATCTGAGTATGCTAATATCGAAAAGTATCAGTGAAACGAAAGAACATCAAACCGGGAGATGCCCGGAGTTTTTTTCTCTCTGTACCTTGTGGTTAAAGGGCTTAATCTATGCAGGATTATATCAAAAAATACCTTGCCCATATCGAGCACAACAGAAATTTTTCATCGCAGACCGTACGGGCATATCGAAATGATTTGAATCAATATCTTTCATTTCTTGTTGCTGAAAAATGCCATGATCCTGGAGATGTTACCCGCTTATTCCTGAGAGGGTTTCTCGCCTTTTTAAAAAAACAGGACTATTCCAAGACCACGATTGCCAGAAAAGTAGTATCTGTCCGGTCACTGTATAAATATTTGTGCCGTGAAGGCATCCTAAAGTGCAACCCTTTGGAGAATATCCGGGCGCCCAAACTCGATAAGAAACTCCCTGGGTTCATGAGCGTCACCGAGGCTGAAACTCTTTTAAATTTACCGGGTCTGAATTCTGTGCCAGGCGTCCGTGACAGGGCTATCATGGAGACTTTATACAGTACGGGTATGAGAGTAAGTGAGGTGGTAGGAATTGACATTGAAGATATAGACTATTTTAATGAGGTTGTTAAAGTAAGGGGGAAGGGGAAAAAGGAACGTTTGCAGCCTGTCGGAAATCATGCCCTGGATGCCATACGGTCGTATCTAAGCAAGAGGGGTTCTGATAACAAAGCCCTTTTTCTGAACAAGCGGGGTGGGCGTCTTACCGGTCGTAGTGTGGCAAGGATGCTGGAAAAATATGTAAAAATGGCTGGTTTGAGTCTTAATATTTCTCCCCATACCTTCCGGCACAGCTTTGCAACCCATCTGTTAGACCGTGGCGCCGATCTGCGGTCAGTGCAAGAGCTTCTGGGCCATGCCAATCTCTCGACGACACAAATCTATACCCATATAACCACGGAACGGCTGAAACAGGTATATGACAAGGCGCATCCAAGGGCATAAATCAGTGGGCATGCTGAGGCATTAACTCCGATGCCCATTCTGATTTCCTTGATTTCGTTTCCCGCGTACTGCATGCCCTTCATCACCAGTTTGTGTTTGGTGATTTCAGGGTTTTGGTAGATTTAATTATGGCAGGCCGATACCTGTCCTATCATAAAGTATTGCACGAACAGAAATGGGGAGAATATAAGATATGGCAAACAAAATTACATCGGTAAAGGATTTAGACTTTACACCTCGCGGAGAGGTCTTTTCTTCACCCCGCGACTGGCGGGACGCATTCATTTATTTTCTCCTCGTGGACCGGTTCAACAATAATCAGCAAGGTCTTCCCGCGTATGACCCAGTTTCCGCTCCCAAAGGGCGGGATTCGGAACAGGGCAGGGTATTCCAGGGGGGAAATCTCAAAGGGATTATCCGCCGGCTGGATTATATCCGGGGTCTCGGTGCTAATGCGATATGGCTGAGTCCTGTTTTTAAAAATCGTCAGGAGAAGAACGATACCTATCATGGATATGGTATTCAGGACTTTCTGGAGGTAGACCCAAGGTTTGGCATCAGGGAGGATATGCAGGAACTGGTCAGGCAGGCCCATAAAAAGAATATGTATGTTATTCTGGATATTATTCTCAACCACACGGGTGACAACTGGGCATATCCTGGTGATTTTCCCTATTATTTCCGGAAAGATGAGCCAGTCCCCTTTGACTTTGGTTTTTGGCGGAAGGCTAATCCAGAGAAGGAATTCCAGAAGGATGACGCCGTCTGGCCCGAGGAACTGCAGCATCCGGAATGTTATAAACGGAGGGGACAGATTAGGAATTGGAGTGACACTGATGAGGCTATAAACGGTGATTTCCTGAGCTTAAAAGAGCTGGATATCAACAGCCCTGCTGTATTGGACGTCCTGATCAAGGCCTATAAATACTGGATTGCAATTGCAGATATTGACGGGTTCCGGGTAGATACGGTGAAACACATGGAAGACAGTACTACCGCTCTTTTCTGCAATGCCGTGCGTGAATATGCCAAGCGTATAGGTAAACAGAATTTCTTTATCTTTGGTGAGATTGTGGGAGATGATCTCACCATACAGAGCTATATTGGCCGCAACAGCCGTATCGAAGGGACAAATGAGAGATTTCCCTCACTGGATGCCGCGCTGGATTTTCCCCTGTATTTTGTCCTCGAAGAGGCAGTTAAGGGGTTTATCGGACCATCCGCCCTTCGCAACCGGTACGAACAATTCAAGACACTGTATGCAGATCATGGGGAGGCCGGTCGTTACTTTGTTACCTTTGTTGATAATCACGACCAGATGTCCAGGCCGTATCGACGTTTTATGCATGGCAATTCCTATCCCAGGCAGGCTGTTCTTGCTATGGGATATCTGCTGACAAGTCAGGGGGTGCCGTGTATTTATTACGGCACAGAGCAGGGTTTTGACGGCGGGGGGAACAATGACAGCTATGTGAGGGAGTGCATGTTTGGCGGTCGATGGGGTGCGTTTGATAGCACGGGACGCCACTTCTTCAATCAGAAACACCAGATATACCAGTGCATCGCCAAAATAGCAGTGGTCAGGCAAGGTGAACCGGCACTCCGCTATGGCAGGCAATATTTCCGCGAGATTTCAGGGAACGGTATTGATTTCGGGCACCCTCTTGATGGCAACTGTACGTTGGCTTATTCGAGGATACTTGACAGCACAGAGGTTCTTGTTGCTATGAATCTGGATATAAATTTCAGGAATGATTTTGTTACGGTGGACACCAATTTGACTCCTTCGGGATGTGAAATGGTCAATCTGCTAGGGCCGGAAAAGAGGCTGGCTGTTGAGCAAATAGGTTCGCGGAGTGCCGTCAGAATTCCTCTCGATGGCCACGAAATGGTTATCCTGAAACGATCTTAAGTGTGTTATGCTGGCTGTTTCATTTTATATAAGGGTTTTGGAGTGGCACGGACAAACTCCGTTTGTCCATGCTTAATTAAAATCTGCCTGTGACTTAAACCGTGTATTTTTTCGTAATTTTTATTATGCAAATAAGAGATAAATTGTGGTATAATTATAACTAAAATGTAATGATTACATAAATCAATTTAGATGCAAGGGTGATGATTATGAAGATTGCAGTCTCGGGTAAGGGCGGTGTTGGGAAGACGACTTTTGTTGCCACGCTGGCCAGGGTTTTTGCAGAAAGCGGGAAAAAGGTTATAGCGATAGATGCTGATCCTGTTGCTAATTTGGCAGTAACTTTAGGTATTAAAAATGTGTCGGAGATAGTGCCGATTAGTCAGATGAAGGACTTGATAAAGGAGCGTACGGGCGCTACGTCTGAAGAATACGGGAAGTTCTTTCAGCTGAATCCTACGGTTTCCGATCTTCCCGATAAACTCTCTCTGGAACATGAAGGCATAAAGCTCATGGTGTTGGGTGCAGTGAAACGCGGGGGTGGCGGATGCGCGTGTCCTGAGAGTGCATTTTTAAGGACATTGCTCAGTCATTTAATCGTGCAACGGGATGAGGTTATAATTGTGGATATGGAGGCTGGGGTTGAGCACCTCGGTCGTGCCACGGTAAAGGCGGTAAATGCACTGATTGTAATCGTTGAGCCGGGCTCCAAGAGCATCCAAACCGCTTTTCAGGTTAAAAAACTTGCAGACGATATAGGCCTCAAAGCGATCTATGCGGTGGGTAATAAGGTGGCTTCCGATGAACACCGGGCATTGATCGAAAAGGGGTTGCAGGGTATTCCTGTCCTGGGTTTTATTTCTTATAACGACAGGGTGCTTGAATCGGATATTATGGGGAAGGCGGTCTTTGCAGAAAATAGTCAGCTGATGTCAGAAGTGAGACAAATAAAGAACAGCCTGGATGATTGTACAAAAGGAAAGTAAAGTTTGTATTTTCTCTTGATTTCAATGTATTTATATTTATAATTATGTGTTCTATTTACCGCAGACAACTGTAGTAGATGGTCAGTCTGGCCGTATATGTCAGGTATGTCGGTTAGCCTGGTATTTTGTAAACCTATAGCAAAAAGGGGGTAATAAAATGGAAGAAAAATCAAAAACAGCAGATCAGGTGATGCTTGATCGGATGAAAGAACTGAAAGTGGAGACCATGTACGATAGGTATCAGGCGCAACTTCCGCAATGTGGCTATGGTAGCCTTGCGTTATGCTGCCGTCATTGTAATTATGGCCCATGTAATATTGACCCCTTTGGGAAAGGCCCAAAGAAGGGTATCTGTGGCGCGGATGCAAATACCTTTGCAGCAAGGCATTACCTTCGTATGAGTGCCGCAGGTACTGCATGCCATTCAGACCATGCACGTGCGGCAGCGCATCTTCTGGTTTCAACCGCAAGGGGTGAGGCGCCTGGCTATCGGATTAAGGATGTTGAGAAGTTGATGATGGTTGCTGAGTGTTTTGGGATAAAGACAAAGGACCGGAAGATTAATGAGATTGCCGAAGAAGTGGGTGAGATGGCGTTGATGGAGTTTGGAAAGCCTTACGGCACCTTATTATTCTTGAAGAGGGCGCCAGAGGCACGCCAGAAGATATGGGAGAAATTAGGCATTGCGCCAAGGGCCATTGATCGCGAGGTTACTGAGAGTATGCACCGTACCGGAATGGGTGGCGATCAGGATTACCAGAACCTCACGAAACAGGCCATGCGTGTGGCATTAGCAGATGGTTGGGGCGGTTGTATGATAGCAACGGAGTTGCAGGATATTATGTTTGGTACCCCAAAGCCTACGCAGGGAAGATCAAATTTGGGTGTCATAAAAAAGGACCACGTTAATATTATTGTCCATGGACACGAACCACAACTTGCTGAGGCCATTGTCCTTGCCTGCGGTGATCCGGAAGTTACCAAGGCTGCACAAGCAGCAGGGGCGAAGGGTGTCGTGCTTGCAGGCCTTTGTTGCACGGCCAACGAACTCCTCGTCCGGCATGGGATTCCTATGGCCGGCCATATGACCGTGCAGGAAGCAGCTATTGCGACAGGCGCTGTTGAGGCGATGGTCGTTGATATCCAGTGCGTAATGCAGTCACTCGCTGATACGGCAAAGCAATTCCATACGAAACTGATAACAACCCTGTCAAAGGCAAAGATTTTTGGTGCAGAGCACGTAGAGTTTGAAGATGAACATGCCCTTGAGACGGCGAAAAAGATTATCATGATGGCTGTAGGAAATTATAAAAACCGGGACAAAGAAAAGGTGTTTATTCCGGCCAGCGCTGAGCCGAATATCGTTGCTGGTTTTAGTCATGAGACGATCAAATATATGCTGGGCGGCAAGTATCGGGCAAGTTACCGGCCATTAAACGACAATATTATTAACGGTAGGATTCGCGGTGTTGTGGGTATTGCCGGTTGTACGAGTCCCAAGGCAGGTGTGTGTGAACCTTCGTATATAAATCTGGCAAGAGAGCTAATTGCAAATGATTTCCTGGTTGTAGCGACGGGTTGTGCTGCGGGGCAATGCGCATCCGACGGGTTGATGGTTCCTGAAATGAAAGATGCATGTGGCCCTGGCCTTAAAGAGGTTTGCGAAGCAGTTGGTATACCGCCTGTTTTACATTCCGGCGCTTGCGTTGATAACAGCCGTATTCTTATCGCCGTTAGCGAAATGGTGAAAGAGGGCGGTTTGGGAAATGATATAAGTGAATTGCCGGTTGCTGGCGCATGCACGGAATGGATGAGTGAAAAGGCGATTGCTATCGGGCAATTTTTAGTGGCTTCCGGGATTTATACCGTCTTTGGCATGAATTCGCCTGTGGCCGGTGCGCCGGACATGCAGCGGTTGTTAACAAAAGAGATGGAAGAGTTAGTTGGTGCCAGGTGGGATTTTGAACCTGATTTAAAGAAGATAGCGAAGATGCTCATGGAACACATCGAAAAGAAGAGAGACGCACTTGGTATCAATGCGAAAAAGGAGAGGAAATTGTACGATATGGCTGAGAGAAGGGCGCTGGAAAGGGAGTGTAAGCCAACAGCACATCATTCATAAAAAGATTTGAAGGGGTATTGCGTATGTCAAAGATCATCTGTACTGCCGCCATTCGTGGTGCGAATCAAATTGTAGATAAGGCTGATAAAAAACTGGCTGACGCGATTGCGCAAAAGGGGCGCGATTGTAAGGTGGAGTTTCCTAACACGGCGTATTATTTGCCCATTATTTACTCTATGACGGGCGTTGCCGTGAAAACGCTGGAAGATTGTGAATATATTATGGGAATGGCAAGAAGCATGCTTCCTCCACTGCCAGCAGAAAAACACTGGGTTCCTTACCTTGGGCATACCCTGGATGCCGGTATGGCAACGCTTTTTTCGGAGGAAATTTACGAGGCCTGTAAATATTTGATCGGGCCTCACCCGGTAGATGGAATATGGCTTGGCGCCGCAGATGATGTTATCATGCGTGAACGCGGTATTGAGTTTGTTGATGGCACAGCGCCAGGGTTTGCCGCAATTGTGGGGTGTGCGCCTGACGCAGATACGGCCGTGAAGATTGCCAGGGAACTTCAGCAAAAGAATCTCTATGTGTTTATGCAATCAGATAATCTTGGTGTATCTTTTGCCGAGCAATTGGCTGAAAAGGGAGTCCAGATGGGTTGGGATACCCGTCTGGTGCCTTTTGGGAAAGAGACATCGGCTGCAGTATATGCCCTGGGCTTTGCCAACAGGGCAGCCCTTTCGTTTGGAAATGTGCCGCCAGGCGAAGCGAGGCGGAATCTCCTCTATAACAAAAATCGTATCTTTGCCTTTGTACTGGCATTGGGTACGGGAGTTACCGATGAACAATATGCAAATGCAGCGGGCGCAATCAACTACGGCTTTCCAACGATTACCAATATTGACATTCCGGAAATATTGCCGACAGGTGTTTGCACTTACGAACACGTGGTCTCCAGGGTACCGATTGATAAGATTGTTGATAAGTGTATCGAAGTGCGTGGCTTGAAAATTTCTATTCATAAGCTGGATATTCCGGTGGCATATGGTCCCGCTTTTGAGGGAGAGCGTATCAGAAAAGAGGACATGCAAATTGAAATTGGTGGTCCTGGTGTACCAGCCTTTGAATATGTGTGCGCGAAAGAAATCGATGACGTTACGGATGGTAAGGTTCAGGTTGTTGGCCCTGATTTGGAAGGAATTCCGCCTGGGCCAGGCGTCTCTCTGGGTATTATGGTCGAGGTCGCCGGGCGAAAGATGCAGCCCGATTTTGAGCCGATTTTTGAACGGCAGATGCACCGCTTTCTCGGTGAGGCTCAGGGATTGTTTCATATGGGGCAGAGAGATATGATACGTCACCGTATTAGTAAGGAGGCGTTTAAGTCCGGCTTTAGGATTAAGCATATAGGCGACATTATTCATGCCAAGTTCCATAGTGATTTTGGTGCTATCGTTGACAAGGTACAGGTAACTTTGTATACGAAAAAAGAAGATGTGGAAAGGCTCTTGAAGGACGTGCGTGCAGCATATGTAGAGCGTGATGCACGGTTGGAAGGCATGACCGATGACTCGGTAAGCTTATTTTATAGTTGTACGCTCTGTCAGAGCTTTGCACCAACCCATATTTGTGTTGTTTCACCTGAACGTTCCGGTTTGTGTGGTTCCGTGAGCTGGCTGGATGGAAAGGCCGGTTACGAGATAAATCCAACCGGACCGAATCAGCCCATAGAAAGAGGAAAAACTGTTGATGGCAGACTTGGCCAGTGGGAAGGCACAAATTCATTCATTTTCAATGGATCAAACAGATCCCTTGAAAAGGTGAGTTTGTATAGTATTATGACGGATCCTATGACAAGCTGCGGATGCTTCGAGTGTATATCTGCCATGCTGCCCAGTACCAACGGGATCATGGTGGTAGACCGTGATTTTACGGAAATGACTCCGTGTGGTATGAAGTTCTCCACGCTGGCGGGAACCGTCGGTGGTGGATTGCAAACCCCCGGCTTTATGGGCCATAGCAAGTTTTATCTGAGTAGTAAGAAGTTTGTTTCTGCTGATGGCGGGTTGGCCCGTGTCGTTTGGATGCCAAAGGCGCTAAAGGAAGAATTGGGGGAGATACTTGTAAAAACTGCCGGAGAGCTGGGTCTTGAAGATTTCCTCACGAAGATTGCTGATGAAACGGTTGCGCAGACGGAAGAAGAGGTTGTTGCGTACATGCAGAAGGTAAACCATCCTGCGTTAGCCTTAGCGCCGATGTTTTGAAAATGATATAACGTACGGCAACGCAAAATAATGAGAAGGTGAGGCAGCTAAAACATATAGTCAGACAAGCAATACCTGCTTCCTGCGGATGTGTTACCAGGAAGCACAGCGGCTGTTCTGCTCTGTCGCCTTGTATAAATAAAGCGGTATATAAGAAATCTCAGAATAAGAATTAATTCTACCCATGTTTTTTTATCAGGAGTCCATTGATGATCTTTGATGTGCCGTGTGTGAGGAATCAGGAAGAATGCCCAGGAGAAGACAAGGAGAAACGTCAAGGTGGGGTCGATCTCGTTGCAAAATTGTTGAAAACGCGTACGATTATGGTAACGGATGAAGTGACAAAGAAGATGGCACAACAGATCATGACACAACTTATACTCCTTGAAGGGGAGGGGGATGGGGATATTAAGATGTATATTAATTCTCCCGGAGGAGATGCCGATGCCGGTTTTGCGATCTATGATATGATGCGGTTTGTCAAACCGAAGATAAAGGCTATATGCGCAGGGGTTGCTGCCAGCGCTGCGGTGATTATTTTGCTTGGCGCAAAAAAGGAGAGTCGATTCAGTATGGTCAATGCCCGTGTCCTCATTCATCAGCCTTCTACCGGTATTCATGGGACTGCTGCCGATATTCAAATAGAAGCCAGCGAAATACTCAAATGCCGGGAAAAGATTAATAGGTTGATTTCTGTTGAGACGGGACAGCCTGTGGCTAAGGTAGAGTTGGATACCAAAAGAAATTTCTGGATGTCATCCGAAGAGGCGCTCAAGTATGGATTAGTCAGCAAAATTATACAGGTAAGTGATGATTTAAAAACATAATTTTATGGTAATTGCCCACTATCAAAGAGAAGTTTCTTGTGCACTGCAACCACCTTTTTGTCCTCTTTTGCGAATGGGGGTGAAAGGGTGGTTATTCGTTTGATGCTGAGCAAGCTTATTCATGTGAAAGGATAGTAAAGAATGGCACTAACTGGATTAGACATTTACAAACTACTTCCCAAAACAAATTGTAAGAAGTGCGGAAGACCTACATGCCTGGCATTTGCCATGCAACTGGCACAAAAAAAGGCAAACTTATCAGATTGTCCCGATGTAAGCGAAGCGGCTAAGAATGTTTTGGGAACAGCTTCTGCGCCTCCGATTAAGTTAGTAACTGTAGGTACAGGCGCCAAGCAAGTTCAGATTGGCGAAGAAAATGTCTTATTCAGACACGAGGAAAAATTTTACCATCCTACCGGTGTTGCGGTTACTATCGGGGACGATTTGAATGATGCTGATTTTAGCGATCGTTTGAAAAAGATTAATGGTTTGAAAGTCGCCCGTGTTGGCACTGAGATTGAGATCGATTTGATCGCCATTATCAACAAGAGCAATAGTGCAGAAAAATTTGCTGAAGCGGCAAAGAGGGTCAGTGGCGGCTCTCATTTGAGTATTATTTTAAGTAGTGCGTCGGTTGATAATATGAAGGCAGCTTTGCAGCATTGTGCGGAAAAGAGGCCGTTGATCCATGGCGCCAATGCAGGTAATTGTGAGGCTATGGCAGGATTGGCGGCTGAAAAGAAGTGTCCGATGACGGTAACGGCATCGACGCTTGAAGAACTTGCCGACCTGGCTGAGCGCGTGAAAAAAGCAGGTGTTGAAGATGTTGTATTAGATGTGAGTGGCAGTAATCCTAAAGAAGTGCTTCAAAAACTTACCAAGATAAGACGGGTGGCATTGAAGAAAAACTTCCGTGCCCTTGGATTTCCTATGATTACCTTTGTGCATGATGAAGACCCGTTCCAGGAAATATCGTTGGCAAGCACGTATTTACTTAAGTATGCTGGTATCGTTGCAGTCAATGTATGTGAACCATGGGCAATTATGCCCTTGCTTACTGCACGAACAAATATATTTACTGACCCGCAGAAGCCAATTCAGGTTGAACCAAAATTATATGCGGTGGGTGATGTCAGGGAAGATTCTCCAATATTATTTACTACAAACTTTTCACTTACGTATTATACCGTTGCAGGCGAGGTTGAGTCAAGCCGGGTTCCTGCCTATATTTTGTCTGTGGATACTGGTGGCACTTCTGTGTTAACGGCTTACTCCGGGGACAAATTAAATGATAAGGTCGTTGCTAAGGCTATGACGGATGCGAAGGTTGAGACAAAGGTAAAGCACAAAAAATTGATAATTCCCGGTCTTGTTGCCGTGATGTCTGGAAAACTTCAGGAGACCCTTGGGTGGGAAATCCTGGTAGGACCAAGAGAGGCTTCAGGGCTTCCATCTTATTTGAAAACGGTATGGAAGCCGTAATATGAAACTGTTTGAGAAAGTTCGTTTCGGAATATAAACATGAAAAACTCACGTTGTCAAGTACACTTCTTCCCCGTCGACATCACGGTGGAAATTGAAAAGGGAAAAACTATCCTCGATGCTGCATACAAAGGTGATTTGTTTATCAATGCCTTGTGTGGCGGTGATGGCACGTGCGGTAAGTGCAAGGTTGTTCTGGGTTCTGGTACGATTGAGAGTATGCCCACTACCCATATCTCGGTGTCAGAAGCACAAAAAGGATATGTTTTGGCGTGTAGTACCAAGGTGATCGGTGATCTGGAAGTAATAATTCCCGAAGAATCGAAGCTTGATAAAAGTCAAATACTTGTGAGTGACTTTCCCCAATTCTCAGGATCTTTAGCGGCAGCTACATCGAAAGTGGAACATTTCAAGCAAGACCCATTGGTGAATAAGATTTATCTTGAACTGCCGGCACCCAGCCTGGACGATTGTATGGCGGATTATGAGAGGCTGTGTAAGGAAATAATGATTAAAGCGGATATTCCTTTAGAAAAGATAACAATAAATTTCGATGTTTTAAAATACCTCCCGGGTATTTTACGGAGCAGTGACTGGAAGGTTACGGTGACACTGGGATACAGGGGCCCATCGGTTGAAATTATTGAAATACAGGGTGGTGATGTCAGTGCGGGAAATTATGGTGTTGCAGTAGATGTAGGGACAACCACGGTGGTTGCACACCTCCTGAATCTTTCCCGCGGAGACGATTGATATTGAGGCCACCTATAATTCACAAATTAAATATGGAGATGATTATATCCAGAGGATTATTTATGCTGCACAAAATAATGCAATGGGGCTTATGCAGGAGGTGCTCGTTGAGGACATTAATCATCTTATTTCTACCCTTATTAAGAGAAATCATATCAGTATCCATGATATTAGCGCTGTAGTTTGCGCCGGAAATACCGTAATGACTCATTTTCTTATCGGTTTGGATCCTACGAATATCAGAAAAGAACCGTATATTCCAACGGCAAATTTTGTACCGCCATTGAGAGCTCACGATGTGGGGATTAAAATTAATAACAACGGCTTGTTGTATACACTCCCCTGTGTGGGTGCCTACGTGGGCGGGGATATTTCTTCGGGCGCTCTGGCGATCAGATTGGATAAGGCAGATATGTTATCACTGCTTATTGATATCGGTACGAATGGTGAGATTGTGCTGGGAAATAAAGACTGGATGGTGTGTTGCTCCGCATCGGCTGGTCCCGCCTTTGAAGGCAGCGGTATTTCCTGTGGCACACGTGCGGCTAAGGGTGCAATAGAAAAGATAACAATTACGAAAAAATATGACGTTGTTTATAAAACGATTGGCGACGCGCCGCCGAGTGGTATCTGTGGTTCCGGACTTTTAGACTGTCTGGCTAATCTGACAAGGAGTGGTGTGATTGACAGGACAGGCAATTTCCAGAAGGAAATAAACTCAGACCGTTTAAGAAAAACTGATAACGGATATGAATTTGTCCTGGTTGATAGAAGCAAAACGTCTACAAAGCGGGATATCGTTATTACCCAGGCAGACATTCAAAATCTCATACGATCAAAAGCAGCCATTTATTCGGCAATTTCCACATTGCTTGAATCTATGGGGATGAGTGTAGATAATATTGAACAGCTTTATCTTGCCGGTGGTTTTGGAAATTATCTGGATATAAGGAGTGCGATAACTATAGGGATGCTTCCTGATGTATCCGTCTCTATGGTACAATTTGTGGGGAATACATCGGTAATTGGCGCAAAGATGGCTTTGTTCGCAAAAGATGCTTGCGAAGTTGCCGGAATAATTGCTTCGAAAATGACCTATTTTGACCTCATGAGTAATAATAAATACATGGAAGAATATATGTCGGCAAACTTTTTGCCCCATACCGATATGGAAAAATTTCCGTCAGTTGCCCAGGAACTTGTGGTCTCGTAAAAAAAAGGAATATTCTATGGCTTTTAATATTGCAGTAGCAGGAAAGGGAGGAACGGGAAAATCAACCCTTTCTGCCCTTATTATTCGATATATAACCGAAGAAATAGGGAAATCAGTATCAGCCGTGGATGCCGATCCTAATGCATCTTTAGGTGCTTTGCTCGGTCTGCATGTTCAAAACACTGTAGCCGATCTGCGTGAGGATATCGTAGCGAAGAAGGTGGATTTTTCCGGGATGTCAAAGGATCGATATATTGAGTATGCTATCGAGGAGTCTATCATCGAAAAGGAAAAATTTGATCTTTTAACGATGGGGAGACCAGAAGGTCCAAAATGCTATTGTTATGTAAATAATCTCCTTCGTAAATATATGGACAAAGTAGGGACAGCATACCCCTTTGTTGTGACTGATAATGAGGCGGGGATGGAGCATCTCTCGCGCAGGACGACGAATAATGTGGATCTCCTGTTGATCGTAAGCGAGCCGACGATTGTGGGTGCATTGACATTACAAAGGATCCTCGCATTAGCCGATTCGCTTCCTGTTGCAATTCGCCAAAAGTTTTGCGTGTTGAACCGCGTACCCAGGAATGGTATCCATGAAAATCTTCAGCAGAAGTTAGATAGTCTGGGGGTTGAAATATCCGCAATATTCCCATTCGATCAGGAGGTATACGACAATGCATCATGCGGGTCTTCTGTGTTTGAAATTTCTCGTGAAAACGAGTTATATCAAAAGCTCGGCAGGTTCTTGCAAAAGCATTTGCCCTCAAGCTTGATCGAAAAGAGTGTTGCTGGAAGAACATAGCGTTTAAAAAAGAATGAGTTCTTAAAATTGTCAAAAATAGAATTCCTGTAATTTTCAAAGTTTTTCCTCTGTGGACGATGTGATTAAGTTTTTGATGAATTGGTAGGAGACAAAAGAATGGAAATACCAAACGTAGCTGACAAATGGTCGGGTGGTGTCAATGAAATTACCCTCGGTGCCACAAAGGACAAAGGAGGTAGCCGGACAAAAACATTTACTATCGGTGGCGCAAAAAGTATCCCTTTTATGGATTTTGAGGGGAACCCAGGACAAAAACCGGTGGTTGCAATGGATGTTTATGATGTACCCCCCGAAGACTGGCCAGAGACATTGACCAGGCCTTTTGCGGATGTTCTTAATGATCCGGCACAATGGGCAAAAAAATGTGTAGAACAGTATGGCGCCGACGTGATCTGCCTTAAGTTGGATGGAATTCATCCTGATAAAGGCAACAAAAGTGCGGAGCAAGCGGTAAAGACGGTAAAGGCTATCCTTGCTGCGGTAGGTGTGCCATTAATTATTTGGGGTTGTGAACATGATGAAAAAGACAATGAGGTTATGCCTAAGGTGAGTCAGGCTGCGAGGGGAGAAAATTGCTTGTTGGGAGTGGTGACACAGGATAGTTATAAGACACTTACGGCTACATGTCTGGCAGATGGACATGCTCTCATCACGTTAGCGCCAGTGGATATCAATATTGCAAAGCAGGTTAACATCCTCGTGTCAGAAATGGATTTTCCACTCAATCGCATAGTAATGTTCCAATCGACCGGGGCATTGGGTTATGGTATGGAGTATACCTATTCTATTCAGGAACGTGAGCGGCTGGCAGCGCTTACGGGTGATAAAATGATGTCTATGCCAGTAATTTGTGATGTCGGGCACGAGGCATGGAGAACCAAGGAGTCTAAATCAGAAGATAGCGAGGTTCCGCAGTGGGGTCCGAGGGATGAGCGAGGGCCAATGTGGGAAGCCATTACAGCGGTTAGCCTTTTACAATCGGGAGTTGATATTATCCGTATGAACCATCCGAAGGCTGTTGCCACAGTAAAAAAGTGTATTGAACGTTTCTATTAAATAAATAAAATAAAGAGAAAGGATAAACATACAATGATTTCCATCGGTGAACGCATTAACGGTATGTTTAAAGATGTACGGGAGGCGATACAGAATAAGGATCCAAAAGCTGTAAAAGAACTCGCAATAAAGCAAACAGAAGCAGGGGCAAGCTTTCTGGATGTGAATGTAGGCACTGCTACGGCTGACCCTGCTGGGGCAATGAAATGGTTGGTTGAGGTTGTTCAGGATACGGTAAAGACGCCCATTGCCATTGATAGCCAGAAATTTGATGTTGTGAAGGCTGGTTTATCGGTGATAAAGAATGAAGTCTTAATAAATTCTTCAAAAGGGGACCCCGAAGAATTGGATAAATTTATGTCCCTAGCCAAGGAATATAATGCATCACTGATATGTCTGACGATGGACAAATATGGTATTCCACAGGACGTCGAACGGCGCATGGAGATCGCTATGAAGATTGTAGAAAAGGCCGTGGAGCATGAATATGAGCTGTCAAAGGTATATATCGATCCTGTGCTCTTTCCTATTAACGTCGATCAAAAGCAACCGGCGCTCATGTTTGACATCTTCAATCAGATTAAAATGATTTCTGACCCCCCGCCCCATAGAAATGTGGGACTAAGTAATTTCTCACAGGGAACGAAGGAAAAGAGACTTTTAGCAAGGATATTTCTTGCCATGGGCATTTCTTACGGATTGGATGCCGCAGTGATGGATGTGCTTGATAAAGATTTAATGGACGCTGCAATAACTGCAGAGATCATCATGAATCAGCATGTTTATAGTGATTCATATCTGACTGCATGCAGAAAGTAAATTTATTCTTAGAGACCCAAAAGTTTAAGGCATTGATTGAAGTCAGCAGGAATAGGCGCTTTGACAGATACCGCCCTATTGGTATAGGGGTGGATAAACGATAGTTGATATGCATGGAGCATCTGTCTTGGGATTTGTCTCAATAGCGGGTGTTCTATTGGTCTGCGATTGTACTCCATTTCTCCAATAACAGGATATCCCACAGAGGCGAGGTGTATTCTGATCTGATGGGTCCTGCCTGTCTCGGTACTCACTTCCAGATAGGAGGCAGTCTTTCCTTTTTTCAGGAGCGTTACATGGGTCACGGCTTTCTGTCCTCGTAGTGGGGTATCTATCGTGAATGTTTGTTTTCCTACGCGACCTCTTACAATAACCCTGTAAATCTTTTTCATGAGGTTTTTTTTAAACAGAGTCTTTATCTGTTCAAAGGCATTATTGTTCATGGTGAAGATAATCGCACCAGATGTATCCTTGTCTAGCCGATGAGCAGCCTTGACATGGTCGTCCTTGAAGTATTCTATCAGTCTGCTTTCAAGGCTTTCTGGGCCATTTGTTATGATATCGGATGGTTTTGAAACGATCAGATAGTGATTGTCTTTAAACAGGATGGCGTCTTTTTGGAATTCTGAGTGTTTTGCCTCCTGTGTAATGACCTCAACGGAATCACCTTCTTTTAATTGGTAGGAGGCAATCCAGACCCTTTTTTTGTTTACAAAAATCAGTCGTTTATCCAGAAGCTGTTTTGCCTTTTTTTTGGATACAAGTAGTTTTCTGGCTATATAGGTCAGCAAGGTATAAATCCTATCTTCATGGGTGAGTATAAATTTCTGCATTCTTTATCAATCTTTAAGGCGGGTTTGCATTTATCATCTGTACACTTCCATTGAATATCCCTCCCTTTTTCACAATCAATGTGCGACAGGTTATTTTGCCATGGATTTCTCCATGTTTTAAAATCTCAACAGCGCCCAGCGCGTAAATGTCACCATGAATTTTACCCTGTATAACAGCATTCCCAACCCGGATGTTTGAGATTTCTATTACCCCTTTTTTCTTTAGATACAATGTACCATGTGTCTCAATAATTTTGCCAAAGAGGGCTTTTATCTTGTGGTCACTCAGGTCATTATGATGATAGCAATAGGTGCACACGACTGCCTGAGCCTTAGTGTTTGTAAAAATTTCCTTTCCACATTTATAACAAAGAATTCTTCTGTCTCCGCGAGAGGGCTTTTTCTTTTCTTCAGGGGGCGAGAGAACCGCTTTGATATCGATATAACGATTACAATAACGGCATGGAATCGAAATACAATGAAGTGATACGGTAAGATTGCGATGGCAATAAGGACATACAATAGGCAATTCATTTGCTTTAGAATTCATAGATCAATTCAATTATAAACAACGTGTATTTACTAAAGAATTATTCCTTATCTTTACCCTTTCTCGATTCCCTTTTTCAATTCTTTGCTATTTTCTGCCTTGAAGCCATCTGGGTTTACGTTACAATTTCCAACAAAAACAACACCTTCTTCTATAACCAGGGTTCTTGACTTGAGGTCCCCAATGAGTTGTGCCCGTTCCTTAAGCTCAACTTTTTCAGATGCAATAATATTTCCGTCCATGCGTCCTTCAATAATGGCGTTTTTTACCTTAACATTTGCTTTTATACTGCCCGTTTTACCAAGAATGAGATCTCCTCACTTGTTATCATTTCCCCTTCAAATTTTCCGTCAATTTTCAGGGACATTAGTGAACTTTATCGTGCCTTTAATTTCAACATCAGAAGTCAGGTATGTTACATTTTCTTCGCCCATTTCAGTCTCCTTTCTGGGTTTACCAATTTTTTCTGGCTCACCTTTGGTTCCGTGTGGTAATTTAATTTCTTCCGCACCTTTTCGGAATATATTAATCATAGTATAGACCTTTCTTTTTTGTTACGACGTTTTTAATGGTAAAATCTACTCCAAAGCCTTACGCAAAGGGGAATGCAAGCCTTTGTAAAAAATATTTATCCCGATTGCAGGCCTACCCCTGTTGTCTGATTCGCCCCTTTTTGGCAATTGCAAGCCGCTCTTTGATCACCTTGTCAAATCCATTATCCGTCGGCTTGTAGTATTCCCGGTCTTGAAGTTCATCAGGCAAATATACCTGCTCTACATACCCTCCAAAACTATGGGGATATTTGTAGCCTATACCATATCCAAGGTCTTTCATCAAGGGGGTAGGGGCGTTTCGGATATGACATGGCACTGCCAGAGCACCTTTCGCTTTGACATCTTTCAATGCTGCAAGATAAGCCATATAGGAGGCATTGCTCTTAGGTGCACAAGCAAGATACGCAACGCATTGGGCCAGAGGTATCCACCCCTCAGGCATCCCCAGAAAATGAAAGGCGTCTTTAGTAGCCACGGCCAACCGGAGAGCCCCTGGGTCTGCATTTCCAATATCTTCTGAGGCAAATATAATCATACGTCTTGCAACAAAGAGCGGGTCCTCGCCTGCATCCAACATGCGCGCCAGCCAATAAAGGGCGGCATCAGGGTCACTGCCGCGCAGTGATTTAATAAAGGCAGAAATCACGTTGTAATGTTCTTCTCCGCCCTTGTCATAAAGGATCGCCTTTCGTTGCATAGACTCCTGGGCAATCTCCAAGGTCACCACCTGTTTGTCTTCCCGGTCCGGTTTCGTGAGCATAATAGCTGATTCCAGGGCGTTTAAGGCTACGCGCGCATCTCCCTGCGCAAGGCGGGCAATGAAATCAAAGGCATCACTTTGAATCTCTATGTTCATATTGCCAAGCCCTCGTTCCTTGTCCATGAGGGCATTCTTCATAATAACCTTGAGATGCTCTCCGGTAAGTTGCTCCAGTACCAGTACCTTACAGCGGGAGAGAAGTGGTGCATTTACCTCAAAGGAAGGGTTCTCGGTAGTAGCGCCTATGAGAGTTATCGTACCGTCTTCCACATGATGAAGAAAGGCATCCTGTTGGGCCTTGTTAAAGCGGTGAATCTCATCTACGAAGAGGATGGTTTTTTTACCATAAAACCTCATCTGTTCTTTCGCTTCTTCAATAACAACCCGAATGTCCTTTACCCCCGATAAAACCGCAGAAAATGAGACAAAATGTGCGTCCATTGCCTGTGCAACGATAGAGGCCAGCGTCGTTTTTCCTACCCCCGGGGGTCCCCAAAATATCAGAGATACGAGTTCTTTGTTTTCCACAAGTCTCCGGAGTATCTTGTTGTGTCCAACGAGGTGTTCCTGTCCCACAAACTCCTTCAAATCCAGCGGTCTTACTCGGTCGGCAAGTGGAGATTTTTTTGTCGTGCTTACTTTTGTGTCAAATAACTCTTTTTGTAGATTTTTTATTGTCACCCATACTCCCCTTGCAGTATTTCCCTATAAAAATATCTTTATTTGTGTGAGTTTTTTGCCTCCCCTTCATCCCCTCCTTGCGAAGGAGGGGATGAAGGGGAGGTTGCATTGGTTGTGGTTATGCCACGCTGTGGCCTCTGCGGTGGATAGTTACTTTTTCGGCACCTTTTCCCAATCGGCTAAGAATCGTTTAACGCCATCGTCTGTAAGCGGATGTTGAACCAGTAAATCAAACACATTAAAGGGAATCGTAGCAACGTCTGCCCCCATTAACGCAGCATCATGTACATGAATGGGATTGCGAATGCTGGCAACAATAATTTCTGTTTGAAAACCATAGTTATCATAGATGGTACGAATATCCTGTATGAGATCCATGCCCACTTGGCCCTTATCGTCAAGCCTTCCGACAAAAGGACTCACATAGGTGCCACCAGCCTTTGCCGCCAGAAGAGCCTGATTCGATGAAAAACAGAGGGTTACATTGGTTTTGATACCCTCTTCCGTCAATCGTTTCACGGCCTTTAGGCCATTTTTTATTAGGGGAATTTTGACCACAATGTTATCAGCAATTTTTGCCAGTTCTCGTGCTTCTTTGAGCATGCCTTCTGTATCAAGGCTTACCACCTCGGCACTAACGGGGCCTTTTACAATGGAACAGACCTCTTCAATCGTCTCACGAAAAGGCCGACCAGTCTTGGCTATCAAAGAGGGATTCGTCGTAACTCCATCCAGTATGCCTAAACTATGCGCCTCGCGAATTTCTTTCACATCTGCCGTATCAATAAAAAACTTCATTTTCTTTCCTTTCTAAAATCTGTGTGTTTTAAATATACTCTATTGCCCAGTTTGTAAGACTTGGTAAGTCTATTTCTCTCTTTATATATTTTATAAGTAGTGTCTGCAAGTATCTTTTAGTATAATCATAGCTTATTATCCTCTAATTATCTAGTAATTATCCAGGCCCTTTATTTACACCTAAATTCTGCAAGCGTCATTCGCTTCAAAAGATTACAACCCAAGTTCAACAAGTAAAAATCGTATCTTTTGGGTGATACACACCGACTGTTCATGGAAAAAGCCTATTGCCGTCTTATCACTCCGGACCGCGATTTTGTGGTGTTTATCCATTAACTGATCGCTTATTTCAGATAAATATATCCTTCCGGTAATATGCCTAATCGAAGCATGTGTGCCAGCCAATATGAATCCCATCCTACAGAATAACTCATACATGCGCCCCCTGTTTACCTGTTTTAACAGTTTATTTCACGATGCCTTTATGATACTATTTGGCATCTGCACCTTTACTCTCTTATCTACTTATATCGTTTTAAAATCATATGTTCCGCAGTACTGATCACGGCGTAATATGTCCATATTTGAAGGATGCCTCTAATCTTGCTGGCGGCTATGCAGATGAGGTGGTTTTTCCGGCAGATGAAAAAGAGGTCATTCATGTGCTGGATGAGGCATGCCGTGCCAGGACACCGGTGACGATTGCAGGAAATGGAACAGGTCTTGTCGGGGGACGGATACCGTTCGGAGGAATTGTGCTTTCTACCGAAAAACTGGGCGGGACAAGGCGCATTCATCAAGCCGCCGGGGATTCTAGTTATGTTATAACAGTACCAGCCATTACTCTCCGTGCGTTACAAATGGCAGTTTCAGCAGAGGGACTCCTTTACCCGCCGGATCCGACGGAACAGAATGCCTTTGTCGGTGCCAGTGTGGCGACGAATGCATCGGGTGCCCGCACATTCAAATATGGCACCACCCGTACGTGGGTGAGGCGACTAAAAGTTGTTCTTGCGACGGGAGACATGCTGGAATTACGCCGTGGAGAATGTGTTGCCAATAAAGAAGACTATCTTTTCCTGAAGGGCACCAGGAATTTTTTAAATTAAAACTGCCACAATAGAGGGGGTGGCAGATTTATCGTAAGATAGCCCACCAAATTATTGAGTGGGGGGTACTATTTCCGCAGAGCATGGCGTGGGCAAGATCAAACGAGAATATCTTCTGGATATGTTTGGTCCGCCGGGACTAAGGGAAATGGCCTCGATTAAAAAGAAACTTGACCCATACGTAATTTTGGGGAAAGGGAATATTATTCCAGGAGAGTTTTTGAATAGTTGATGGGTCTATCTCTGAAAGGGAAATAATCATGGCAAGAAATGATACACACTCCATTATTTTTCAATTAATATTGATTATTTCATTTTTATTAATGGCGGGCTGTGCGCCGGTTATATCGAAGCAGGTCAGGGATCAAGTCAGACCGGATGTTACTTTCGGGGCGATACTCAATGATCCTGAAGGCTGCAAAGGTCAAATGATTATCTTGAGCGGAATCGTCATCGAAACCGAAAATACCAAAGAGGGAACGCTGCTAAAAGTGTTACAACGCCCTGCAGGTTTCCGCGGAAAGCCTAAGGACGTAGACGATACCGGAGGGAGGTTTCTTGCTCTTGACAGCCGCTACCTCGATGGAAATGTATTTACTCGGGGACGGGCTGTTACGATTGCGGGAGTGGTTCAGGGGAGCAGATTCTCCCTTTGGACGAAACAGAGTACAGCTATCCACTGGTTTATGTGAAGGAGTTATACCTTTGGCCAGACGAAAGAGGGTATGGTACCCCATATCCTTCGTGGCATATTGGTTTCGGCCTTGGATATTCACACTGATAATGTTGTTGTTGATATTCTTGTTAATCGTTATCATTAAAAGTGGGAAAACTATGCATTTCAAAAATACAAATATCTCTAAAATGAGGAAGTAATACCTATGATTAAAAATGGCGATTGTCTCATTCGTTCTTATCCAATGCCGATTGCCTTGCTATATCTCTGGCAAGCTGTGCGCCGGTTATATCGAAGCAGGTCAGGGAGCAAGTCAAACCGGACACTACTTTCATGGCGGTACTGAATAATCCTGAACGTTTCCAGGGCCAGATGGTTCTCTTGAGCGGGGTCATTGTCGATGCCAAAAATACGAAAGAGGGCACCTTATTACAGGTATTGCAGCGTCCTGCCGGTTTTCGCGGGCAACCGAAAGCTGGACAAAACAGAAGGAAGGTTTTTGGCACTCGACAGCCGGTACCTGGATGTGTATGTATATGCCAAAGGGAGAGAAGTGACGGTTGCAGGAGAGGTTTTGGGAAAGAGGACTTTACCTTTGGACACAACAGAATACACATATCCACTGATCCGTGTGAAGGAGCTGTATCTTTGGCCTGTGATTGAAAAATATTACTACGATCCTTATCCCTATTATTTCAATAATTATTGGTGGTGGCAAAACGATTTGTTGTTCATGCACCAGCATCGATACAGGAAATGCAAATAATAAACCAGGGCGACCTGTGCGCCGTTATTCCTTCAGACTTTGGTGAGTGAACATGGATAAGGATTTTCCGAAAACAACTCAATGATTATTTTCATGCGAACCCTTCAATTATGAACCTGTCTCTTGCAAAGCCTTGCCATGTATCCTCCATCCCCTGCATTCATACCTGGCAAATAATATTCCTCTGCATCCAGATGAAATTGGGATTCGTTGTCTATGAACTTTTTTATTACATCCTGGTTTTCTTCCGGTTCAATGCTGCAGGTGCTGTATACCAAATAACCGTCAGATTTCAGCAGGGCAGCGCCGGTCTTGAGGATCGAGTATTGGAGAGAGGCCAGTTTGTGAATATCTCCTTCTTTTAATCGCCACCGGGCTTCTACACGGCGTGCAAGCACACCGGTATTGGAGCACGGTGCATCTATAAGTACACGGTCGAATTGAATATGAAAGGGAGCCCTGTTTTCAGATGCGTTACCACATACAAGAGAGACGTTATGGATTCCCATCCTCAGGCAATTCTCTTTCACGAGCTGCAGGCGCTTGAAAGAGATATCCAGTGCGTATATCCGGCCAGTTTCCTCCAGGAGTTCTGCAAGATGGGTTGTCTTTCCTCCGGGTGCGGCACACAGGTCTAACACGGTAAGTGATTTTTCTGCTTTAAGGAATTCTGCTACCTTCATAGCAGAAATGTCTTGCACAAAGAACAATCCTTCCGCAAATCCCGGAATCTCTGAAACGGCAATGTCATCAACAGCAATAGCGTTCCTTATGGTGTGTGAGGTGACGCCCTTTTGATCGAGTAGCACAATAAATTCTTCGATCGATATTTTCCTTTGATTTACCCGGAGAAATACCCCCGGTGCGCGATTGTTGGTTTTGCATATCTCAATGGTTTTTTCCTTCCCATATCTGCCTATCCATCGTTTTAATAACCATTCGGGGTGGCTATAATTTGCCGACAGATAAGAAGAGAGGTGTTTGTGTGGGTCAGGGAAGATCGGTGAGTGAAAGGTACACCACGTATTTTCCCTTCTGTGTAAGGCCTTCCGCGGTTCGGTAATTTCTGATTCGTGTGCGGATTTGTTGTGAATACTTCGTCCGATGGACCGAAGAACTGCATTTGTAAATTTGACTGCATCTGCACGGCGGATTAATTTTTTTACCAGTTCTACAGAGGTGTTTACAGCAGCAGCAGCGGGAATTTTGTCTAAATAGATGATTTGATAGAGACCCACACGCAGGGCATAGACTACCCAGGGTTCTATTTTATTGAACGAAATTTTTGAAAAAAAGGAGATTAGGGTATCAAGGGATAAACGATGGCGGATAACACCGTTTACTAACTCGGTAAGAAGCCTTTTGTCTCTCTCAGACAAATCGTCGTGAGAACAACATTCAGAGATAAGTTCCTGGGCAAAAACTTCTTCTTCGTCAATTGTCCGCAGGATACGAATACATTCATAGCGAACGTCTGCCTTAGGTGAGGAATTTTTCAATCGCCTCTTTTACCTCATCCAGATAAACATCCGTATCCTTGCAATATCCGTGAGGTCTCAGATTGGGTACCGCAAGTATTGCCTTAGACATGGCTGCCATCAAACCCGTCCTGAGTTCCTTTTCACAGGCAATAGCGATCACCCCATGGATGTCTTCAGACATCACCCGTTGAAGGGCGGCACGTCCCCCGCTGGCAAGGGTAATGTGAACCCCGTACTTTTCAGAAAACTCTAACAAGTCCTTGATTTTACACTTTCCGCAACGCTTACATTCGTTCAGATCATTTTTAACGTTCTGCTTGCACTGCGAACTCTGAATGCAATGGGGAAATAAAATCAGCAAATTTTTGGAGAACACTTTTTCTTACGAAACTTCATCGCATGAGGTTATTGATAGAAACAACTTTTTATCAATAAATTCCATAGTACCTGCCTTGTGTAAATGGTAAAAGGTTAGTTTGTATTCACAAGCCCTTTAATCATGCCGATCGTGTGCATGAAGTATTGCCGTAAACGGGAAACAGATATTACGGTACAAACATGTCCCCAACGGTTATTTTGTGGCCACGTAAGTATTCCTGTACGTCCATTGCACGTTTACCTTCAGGCTGTAATTGCGTGATGCAGATGAATCCGTCCATGGTTGCTACGTGCACTCCACAGGGAGCAACATCAACGATTATACCGGGGTTAAGAGCTGTTGTTATTTTTTGTGTGTCGTGAATCTGCGTCTTTAGTATAATAATCCTTTTCTTCTCGGTAGAACCCGTTTTGAGAAAATACGTATAGGCTCCGGGAGAAGGGGTCATTCCTCGTACCAGGTTATGAATTTTTTGTGCCGTCTGTGACCACAGTATTAATCCAGCTTCCTTTTTCAATTTTGGCGCAAAGGTTACGCCGCCTTCGTCTTGTTTTGTGTAGGTAGCCTCTTCTGTTTCCACCAGGTGCAATACATCGATCAAGAGTTCCGCTCCCGTTTCAGACAGTCTTTTTTCAAGTTCCCCTGCATTTTCGTTCGGAGATATCGGCGTTGTTTTCTGATCAATAACATCACCGGCATCCATTTTGGCAGTCATAACTACAGCGGTGGTACCTGTGACGGTTTCACCTTGCATGATTGCCCAATTAATAGGGGCTGCCCCGCGAAATTTTGGTAAGAGAGACGCATGAATATTAATGCATTGGTATCGGGGAAGATGAAGGATGGCATTGGACAAAAACTGGCCGAAGGCAACAACGACGATACAATCGGCGGCAAGAGATTGAAGTTGTTTCACAACCGACTCATCATTGATGTTGACAGGCTGCAGAATTTTTAATCCCAGTGCTTCTGCCCTCTCTTTCACTGGCGAAGGGAGTGGTGTTTTACTTCTCCCCCTTGGTCTGTCCGGCTGTGTAACAACAGCAGTAATTTTATGTGTTGATATTGCCAATGAGCATAAACTGGGAACGGCAAACTCAGGTGTCCCCATAAAGACTACATTCATTATGTAATAGACCAGCCTCTGTTCAAAATTTGTCTTTTCCCTGGTAGTGTAGCCACCTTACACAGTAGCTTTATCGGCTTTATATAACCGTTCAAATTCTTTTAACTGGTGTGATATAGCTAGCCGGTTCGAAGGACTCATCTTGTCAATGAAGAGCTCTCCGTTGAGATGGTCCAATTCATTGCTGCCATGCGCGTGCAGCCAATCCTTCTGCCTCTATTTCCAGCATCTGTCCTTTCAGGTTGTATGCCTGGCCCTTAATCCGTTGGGCTCGGATAATCTTGCTTGAAATGCCGGGAAAACTTAAGCAACCCTCTTCCTTATTCAACTCGCCGAGCTCTTCTATAATAACCGGGTTGATAAATACCTTTTCTCCGTGACTTGTCCCGTCAACATCAATAATAAACAGGCGGACAGCCCATCCCACCTGTGGCGCAGCCAGCCCAATACCCCTTGCATGGTGCATTAACTCCATCATTTCTTCTACCTTTTTGCATACTTCTTTATTGATTTCCTTGAGCGGTTTTGCTTTTTGGCGAAGCACGGGGTCGGGATAGAGGACGATGTTCATGGATATAATCTCTTCTGTAGCCTTAGGAATTTTAAGGCGAGCATATACAAGGTATGCTCCTTACAGAAGTTTGCACCTTTCTGATAAATAAATATCTTGCATAGCACGGCCACAACCAAATCTCCCTTAAAAAAGGGGATAATGGGTGTTATGAAAAACTTGATAAAACCTATTCTCGTGAAATTCGTCCTCGTAAAAACTCGGGATGAGGAAAAATGTTTTATAAAGCGATGCATAATACACAGTTTATTTACTATACTAAAAAAAAATAAAGAATGCAAGTTTCTTTCGTTTTCCTGTTGACATTGAGTCATAAATTGCATAAATTATAAAGCTTTAATTCATGCATTTCTGCTGGTTACTTTTTTGTCAATTAATAAGTAAGGGAGTGTGGTACTATGCCTACAATGAAGTCCGCTAAAAAAAGGCTCAGACAAAACATAAAACATAACTTAAGAAACAGGTCTTATCGGTCTGCGCTTAAAACGCAGATAAAGGATTTTTTTGGTGTCGTAAAAGAGGGAAATGTGCAGGCAACCGAAGAAGAACTCCGGCTTACGGTGAAAAAATTAGACAAAGCCGCCGCTAAAGGGATTTTACACAAAAAAACCGCCAATAGAAGAAAATCACGTTTCGCAAAAAAACTGAATCAGATAAAGGCCGCTGCACAAGAAAAAAGTTAATTATCTCCGAAGCAATGCCTTGAGGTGGGTTTCTATGCAGGACGGAAGATCTGATAGGTGGTAACCACCCTCAAGGCATGATACAACCCTGCCGTGACAATGCCGCTCTGCAGTTTTCATGACAATCTCCGTTAACGTCCTGAAATCTTCTATCTCCACGTTTAACCCACCGATAGGGTCTTTCTTGTAGGTATCAAAACCCGCTGAGACAATGATGAATTCAGGTGAAAATTGAGCCGCGCTCTGTTCCATGACATCCGTGAACAATTCCGTATACTTTTTTGATAGGGTATCTGCCGGTAGGGGAACATTGATAGTAAATCCCTTGCCTTTCCCCTGTCCTGTTTCATCCTTCCTGCCGGAACCCGGATAAAACGGGTAGCGGTGCATTGAACAATAGAATACCGTTGGGTCACTATAAAACGTATCCTGTGTACCGTTGCCATGGTGAACATCCCAGTCAGCAATGAATACCCTTTCCAGGCGATATTTAGACTGGATGTATCTTGCTGCAATGGCTGCATTATTAAAGAGGCAAAACCCCATGCCGCGTGTGGGTGTAGCGTGGTGGCCTGGCGGGCGTACGAGACAAAATGCATTTTTCTCTTTGCCCTTCATGATTAAATCTATTGCCGTCAATGGCGCCCCTGCGGCATGAATAGCGGCATCGTATGATGCGGCGGAAACCACGGTATCGGCATCCAACCACCCTCCGCCTGTATCAGCGATTTTTTTGATGGTTTCTCTATAGGCTTGTGGATGAACAAGGCCAATTTCCTCTATCGATGCGGCGCGGGGTCTCACAACCGTTAGTTGTTCCCAGAGTCCCCGCTCTTTGAGATGCCGAACGGTGTTTTCCAATCGTTGGGCATTTTCCGGGTGCCCAACGCCAGTATCATGTTGCAAGAAAATATCATCGTATATGAGAAGTGTCATACATGTTAAACCTTGTCGTTAAAAGAATATTTTTGAAGGAAATCAATAAAATAGTAGCTGAAAAGCTTCTATCATTCCAGGGAATTATTCCGGGATGAAAAAAATTTGTTCTCGTAATACGTGTTCTTTCATGTCGGACTTATTTCAGCATTTTCCCAACGGTATCGGATAATTCCTATAAAAGCCTTGATCCGGATGGGTGGCTGGTGCAGATTTATAATCCGTAACTAAAAACACGGAAAATACGGGTGTGGGTATTCTTTTGTAAAGAGAT
Organism: Planctomycetia bacterium; assembly: GCA_015075005.1. Classification (GTDB taxonomy): domain Bacteria; phylum Planctomycetota; class Brocadiia; order Brocadiales; family Brocadiaceae; genus Brocadia. Next base: position 181,415 of record JABTVC010000003.1, on the reverse strand, counting down.
TTGGTTGATGTTATACTACATGGTCTAAACTTACTCAATGAGAAATAGAGGTGAAATATATGGATGAAGATTTGATAGAGCAATACCGATATTTTCTTAAAGATAGTATCCGGAAAAAAATAGATTTTTCAAAGACGGGTCAAAATACGGGCATTGATATTCCCGCCATCGAAAAACCGTATCAGACTGATGCCGTGCAAATTGACCTTGTGAAACCTGGCGAGTGGAAAAACATCGCCGGGATCGATCTCGTTACGGCGATTGGAAATCGGGAGAGCAGTCGGGCATACACAAAGGAACCTCTTACCCTGGAAGAAATCTCTTTTCTCCTCTGGGCAACCCAGGGGGTACGAGAGAAAGTCGTCAGCGGCCATGCATATCGTACAGTACCCTCAGCAGGGTGCCGGCATGCCTTTGAGACGTATCTGGTTGCACTCAATGTGAAAGGACTGAATCAGGGTATCTATCGATATCTCCCGCTTTCTCATAAATTACTCTTTGAATTTTCCGAAGATCACCTTGCCGGAAAGATTGTCGATGCCGTTTTCAGACAGCCCTACCCCGGGAATGCATCGGTGACGTTCATCTGGACGGCTATTCCTTACCGGATGGAGTGGCGCTACCACCTGGCAGCCCATAAGGTTATTGCTATCGATGTGGGGCATGTATGTCAGAACCTCTATCTTGCATGCGAGGCGATTGGTGCAGGGACGTGCGCCATTGCGGCCTATGATCAGGAAGCTTTGGACCGGCTATTTCGAATTGATGGAAAAGATGAATTCGTCATCTATCTGTCGTCCGTGGGCAAGGTATGAGATTTAAAATGGGGGAATGATTGTTTCGGGAAACGAATAATTCCTTTTATTTCACAAACGCCCGGATCTCAAAACCCCTATTGTCAGCCCCAATCCAAGGATGCCCGCAAAGACAAATCCCATTATGCCCAGTGCGGGAAAGCCATATATCAAGGGTCCCCGGTTGGCCATAATAATCAGTGAAGAACCGATAATGAGTGCAGAGATGACCAGGCTAAACGAAATCCGGTTGCTGGATTTGTCCATTTCCGATATGAATTTCGAGAGTCCATGGTGCTCAAATTCGATCTTCAAGTTTCCCTTTTTTATCTTTTTTATAATTTCATAGGTATCTCTTGGGATTATCTTAAGGATATCCAGGAGTTCCAAAGAATACAGGGTCATGTCTTTAAATATGCGTCTCGGGTCGTGCCTTTCATGTACAAGTCTTTCTACAAATGGTCTGGTGTGGGCGATGGTATTAAATTCCGGGTCTAACTGTCTGGCAATGCCATCTATGGTAGCAATGGCCTTGATTAAGGTATGAAATTGCGGGGGTATCTTTAATTTGTGTCGTGTCATTAAATTGACGGCCTGGGGCAAGATTGTGGAAATTTCAACCCGCTTCAAAGGGATATCGTAATACCTTTCCAGAAAATCGCTGATGTCATGTTTGAAATCTTGCAAGGTATCCTCCTCAACGAAGGTTCCCAGCGTTTCCAGCGCCTTCAGGATACCATGGATGTTTTTCATGGATACAGCTATTAAAAGGCTTACAATGACATCCTTTGTGTCTTCATCGAGCCTGCCCACCATTCCGAAATCTACGAACGCGACGGCATTGTCAGGCAGGATGAAAATATTTCCCGGATGAGGATCTGCATGAAAGAATCCGTCAATGAATATTTGCTGCAGGATGGCATCAGCACCATTTGCGGCAACGGCTTTCTTTTCTTCGGCTGTATGTGATTGGATTAAGTAATCGTTTAGCCTAATGCCCACGATTTCCTGAATGGTAACGACCTTAGTTTTGGTGTAATCCCAAAAGACCTTGGGAATATGAACGGTTGTACTATCCTTAAAATTCTTACGAAATTTATCAATATTGTGCGCCTCGCAGGTAAAATCTATCTCCTTTGTTATGACCTTTGAAAATTCGTCAACGATGCCAACCGGGTTAAAAAATTTAACGTCCTGCATATATCGGCTGGCCAGTTGGGCTAAGATGTAAAGAATGTCGAGATCGGTTTCGATCATTTTGCGGATATCAGGACGTTGCACCTTTGCGACGACATTCTCGCCCGTCTCGAGTTGTGCCCGATGTACCTGTCCCAGGGAGGCGGCTGCCAGGGGATCTGGATCAAATGAGGCAAATAATTCTTCCGGATATTTCCCAAAGGATTCCTTGATCTGCTTTCTGACGTCTTCATAACCAAATGGCGGAACATGATCCTGGAGTTTACTCAGTTCATTACAAAGGTCTAAAGGAACCAGGTCCGGCCGAACACTCAGAATTTGGCCAAATTTTATAAAAGTGGGGCCGAGTTCTTCCAATACTTTTCTGAGCCGGACAGCCCGGGACTCCAGAGGTTCGGTAAAACGGCGTAATATCCGGGTTTTGATAATGCCCCTTCCAATAACATGATCTTCTAAATGAAGTTGCTGGATGGCAAAACCAAAGCCGTGTTTGGTCAATATCCTGAGAATTTGATTGAAACGCCGTATGTCCCGAATCTTTTGGCCTATTTTTCTGAGTTGCATATATGACTCGTTTCCAAATTACTACGTCTGATCTTCTCGTGATTCCAATCTCTTTATGATCTCATCAAGTTTTTCCTGCATGTGCTGGAGTTCTTTTCGGGTTGGTATATCCAGCTTGTGGAGCGCATTTTCTACGATCTTTTCAATCCTCGATTCAATTTCGCGTTTGCCAGATAAAACATTTTTAAAAATCTCATTTACCTGTGCCTTCGCCTCGTCTTTTTTGATTTCACCTTTTTTTACCATTTCATCAATAACTTCCTCAATGTTCTCTTTTGTTACAAGCAGTGCACCGAAACCGAGGTTAATTACTTTATTAATGATATCTGTCACCATATTTTTTCTCCCTTACGTATAAAATTTATTCCAAAAGGACCAAGCCGTATATATTGACCTCTTCATTGTTGTTTTTCAGCGTCTCGATTTTCAAGTTATGCCTTCTTGCTGTCTGATAGACATCGATACCGCATGCCTCCATCGAAGGTCTTGCTTCCATAGTACGAACACAGGAAAGAGCGGTATCGCAATTTTCGCATAATTTGCAAGGACCTGCTCCGAGTCCAAAGGCTTTATAAAAGCCCAGGGAGAACGCAATTTTTTCGATTTCTGCCGTGATATAACGCATCTGCCAGCTCAGTCGTCCGTGGAGCAGTAACGCCCTGTTATATTCCCTGAGGATCTCTTTCATTTCTTCAAACGAAGGCGAGTGTGGTGGGCAGGTGAGTTTTTTTCCATATTCTTCACATCCATACTTGCATTTTAATTGAACCCATCGCCCAACAGTAATGGTGTTGGGATGAATGATGACTGCCTGCACACAGCCGAGTTCTCCAGCTTTTTTAATCAACAGAGTATGCAAATCAGTAAGATCCTGATGTGGTGTAATAACGTTCTGAAATTCAGACATTGCCGAATGTGTGGTGTGCACCGGTAAATCTCCTAAAGGATTATTTTTGTAATCCATGCTACTATAAACAAGGCGAGATGTTTAATCAAATATTTTTTGTGTAAACTGCGTGTAAAGACATTTTGTTGACAGTATCAATCCATGAAGTATAATCTGTCGGTATATAGAGGTGGCCTCCTGAAAAATAAACATTTTTGTGATCTTAACGTGCCGTATATGCGGTATTGTGGCTGTGACTGCAGGTATGAAGGAAGAAAAGAAACGCCCTACGATCAAACAACTCCCTACCCACGAGAGACCACGGGAAAGACTTATCCAAAGTGGCGACGAGCATCTGACTGACGCAGAACTCTTAGGGATCATCATTCGTGACGGGACGACAAATTACAGCGCAGTAGATTTAGCGCACAAGCTTCTTTCTGAGTATGGGGACTTCCGGAGGTTGAGCATGGCCTCTGTTGGTGAATTGTGCAGGACGAAAGGGATAGGTCCGGCACGGGCTGCACAGATCAAGGCATCGTTAGCCATTGCAAAGAGGTTCTCTACCATTTCGGTAAAGCCCCTTCAGCAGTTTAAGTGTAGCACCGACATCTTTGATCACTTTCACGAACGTTTGCGCGGAAAGAAACAAGAGGTCTTTTTGGTTGTTTTACTTGACAACAAAAACCGTGTTATTAAAGAGCTGGCGATCTCAGCAGGTAGCCTTACATCCAGTATCGTTCACCCAAGAGAGGTATTTAATCCGGCGATCAGGGGTCCGCAGCGTCCGTGATCTTTGTCCATAATCACCCATCGGGTGATCCTGAGCCAAGCAAAGAAGACATCCAAATAACCAACCGGTTGCTGGAGGCCGGGAGTATTGTTGGGATAAAAGTTTTGGATCATATTATCATAGGAAATGAATGTTTTGTGAGTTTTAAGGACAAGGGGATTATGTCTTGACAATAACTTTTTATAAGCTTATACTTACTTTCTTTACTTATCGATTTGCACGCCTTCGCCAAGAGTATTATTCCTTTACGATGTAAATGTATTTTGTTTACGAATCCGCCACTTATGATCGTAAGAAATGTTTTTTTGTAACGAGAACATAGTTATATAATTGTTGCTAGCGCCCATAGCTCAATTGGATAGAGTCACGGACTACGAATCCGGAGGTTGGAGGTTCAAATCCTCCTGGGCGCGTTTTGAAGTTCTGATATAGGATTTATGGTAATTATGGAATACGCACATAATCATGAATATTTCATGAGACAAGCTATTATAGAAGCGGGAAAGGCCATAGAAAAGGACGAGGTGCCTGTAGGGGCTGTGATTGTTTATGAGGGTCGTATCATTGCCCGCGCTCATAACCAACGTGAATTACTCAACGACCCTACTGCCCATGCCGAAATGATAGCAATAACTCAAGCTGCAGCCTATTTGGAAAATTGGCGTTTAACAGGGACAACCATCTATGTTACTTTGGGAGCCTTGTGCAATGCGCCGGGGCGTTAGTGCAGTCAAGAGTAGATACCCTTGTTTATGGAACTGTGGACAAAAAGGCAGGGGCATGTGTATCCGTGATGAATCTTGTTCAGGAACCTAGGTTTAACCACCGTCTGGAAGTTGTGCCGGGTATCCTTGCTAACGAATGTAAGTCTTTGTTACAAAAGTTCTTTTAGAAAATTGCCGGATGAAATAACCCCTTGCCTGTTTAAGCGGCTTAAGCTGTTTAAACGGTTTAAACCGCTTAAGTAGTTTAAGGTTTTGGCCATTTGAACCGCAATGGCCGGAGAGTGCCAGAGTGGTTGATCGGGACGGTCTCGAAAACCGTTTTCGCATAATAGCGGAACGTGGGTTCGAATCCCACCCTCTCCGCCAGTTAGCAGCTCCGCGCGCGCTGCCTTAAACCTTGGAAAAGTCGCAACGTGAAGCGCGCCAGTGGAAAATCTAAAATACCGACGAGAAGATAATTTTACAATTTGCAAATAATCAGGAGAGGTGTCAGAGAGGCCGAATGAGCGCGCTTGGAAAGCGCGTATACCGACAAAATCGGTATCGCGGGTTCGACTCCCGCCCTCTCCGCCAGTTTATAAAATAGGCCGTGCTAGATGGGGAGCTAGCGGTTCCCTGTAACCTGCAACCCGCTATAGCAGGATCAATCGCTTTTCGAGGGCCTAGAGAACATTAACTTTATCTATGTAGCGGTGATGAAGGCCTGATCTCATGCAATAAGAGATTGTGTGAACCTGGTCAGGTGCGGAAGCAAGCAGCCATAAACATATGTCCTTATGTGCCGTGAGCCAGTCGGGCTTGAGCTTACTGCATAGATACAGTAATGGGACTGGGAACGGAAAAAAGTGCACGGCCTTTTTTTCAATTTTCAGGATGATACTGCTATCCCCCTTCTTTGATTTTCCGCTAGTCTGAAAAGCGACGAAAGAAAGTGTATTGATATTAGGTCTGGTAAGAAGGTATAATGCTTTGTAAAGCTGTTGCATGTCCAAATTCACGTCTTGGGAAGAAAATGTAATTATCGAGGTAAAAGCTAGTGTCGTATGTTGTATTAGCACGCCGATATCGCCCTCAAACATTTGAGGACCTGGTGGGACAAGAGCCCATTGTGACAACACTCAGAAATGCTATCCGGTCCGACAGGGTTGCCCATGCCTACCTGCTGGCAGGGCCACGTGGGGTGGGGAAAACTTCAATGGCGCGAATCTTTTCAAAGGCATTAAACTGCCAGCGTGGGCCTACGGATACTCCTTGCAATGTCTGTGATATTTGCCGGTGCATCTCTGAAGGGAACGACATCGATGTTTTGGAAATCGATGGCGCATCAAACCGGGGAATCGACGAAGTCAGGAATATACGGCAAAATGCAGGCTATGCCCCATCGCGTGCCCGCTACAAAATTTATATTATTGACGAAGTTCACATGCTTACCCGTGAGGCGTTTAATGCCCTTCTGAAAACCCTCGAAGAACCTCCGGCGCATGTCAAGTTTATCTTTGCTACCACGGCAGTTAATCGCCTCCCTGAGACCGTTCAGTCCCGGTGTCAGCGATTCGATTTCAGGAATATATCTGTCCATGATATTGAAAATCGGTTGTTAGATATCTGCAAGTCTGAAGGGGTGCAGGTTGAACCCTCTGCCATTCACATGATCGCAAGATATGCCAGGGGTGGGTTACGGGATTCTCAATCGGTTTTAGACCAACTCCTCTCTTTTTGTAAAGATAAGATATCCCCGGAAGATGTAAATTTTGTTTTGGGTTGCATCGATGAGGATAAGATATTTGGCATGTTTGAGAGCTTCGCAAAAAAAGATGTATCCTCTGCCTTGAGGATTGTAGATGAAATTTTAAACGGAGGAAAGACTTCCGGAGAATTTATCGATCAATTGCTTTCCAGTATCAGGGAACTGCTAATCTTTTCATCCTGTGGGCCGGAGGTAAAGTGGATTGAGTTTACCACGTCTTTCGTGCAAAAATATGGAAATTCCATTTCCCGGGATACCCTCATTTATATGGTTCAGATACTTTCGGATGCGAAGATGCGCACAACCGATTCTTTCCTGCAGCGCATTTTGCTGGAGATTGCAGTAATTAAATTGTGCCGGATGGAATCGGTTGGTTCATTACACGAGATTGCAGAAAAGATTGCGTCGTTAGAAGATAGACTTATACACCTGAAAAGTCATCCGGTTAAGGAAACCAAGGACGTAGCGCCGGTTCAAAAAGCCGTTGCTCAGCATACGGTGTCGGAACCGATATCGGAAACATGTCCTGCTACACCGGGTAAAGGCAATGATTCCGGGACAGAGGGTGATGAAAATAATCTATGGGAAAAGGTTCTTCGCATGATTCAGAGTAAAAAAAAATCGACCTGGGCACTCTTGAAAGAAGGCCGGTTTGCTGGATTAAAGGATGGAGAAATTACCATTGAATTCCCCGGTAATTGTTCCTTTCATAAAGAAAAACTTGATCAGATTGAAGAAAAGAAAATTATCGAGCAATGCGCGAAAGAAGTGGTTCTTGGTAATGTGCGACTAAAACTGATGGTGTCTAAAAATGGAAGTCCAGAAAAAACGAAAACAAAGGTATCCGCGGGTCGTGACTCTTCTGATCAGCAGTCTGCCGATCCGGTACTTTCTGAGCCAGCAGTAAAAAAGACCCTGGATCTTTTTGGCGGTCATGTTGTTAAGGTAAATAAATAGAGGAGGTCATCACGATGAAAGGTTTTGGTAATATTGCAGAAATGATGAAGCAGGCACAGAAGCAGGCGCAAAAGATGCAAAAGCAGATGGAGGAGCTTCAAAATGATTTAAAGGAACGCGTCGTAGAAGCCAGTTCCGGTGGTGGAATGGTTACGGTGCATATGAATGGTAAACAGGAAATTCTATCCATTAAGATTGATCCGGAGGTGGTAGACCCAAAAGATGTTCAGATGCTTGAGGATCTCATTTTATCAGCCGTTTCTCAAGCGCTTAAGAAATCGCAGGAGTTATACCAGGCCGAGATGGGAAAAGTTACCGGTGGGCTCAATGTGCCAGGGATGCAAGGAATGTTTGGCGGCATGTAATTTGGTGAAATTGGCTTTAAGGGGTTTCTGATTTTGAGTGCGTATCCACAGTCTGTAATAAAACTTATCAATGAATTTGGCAAAATGCCCGGTATAGGCCAGAAAACAGCGGAACGTCTCGCATGTTACATGTTAAAATTGCCGGCAGAAGAAGCTATGCAGCTTGCTTATGCCATCCGGGACGTAAAAAAGCTTGTCAAGACATGCTCGGTCTGTTTTAATGTTTCGGAAAACGATCCCTGCCATATTTGTAGTGATGTGTCTCGCGACAGATCTATAATTTGTGTTGTTGAACAACTTGCGGACTTTCTGACGATAGAAAAAACAGGGAAATACCGCGGTCTTTATCATGTACTCCAGGGACATATTTCTCCCCTGGATGGTATTCATCCGGAATCTCTGACAATTGAAAAACTGGTACAGCGGGTGAAGGCCGATCATGTAAAAGAGGTTCTCCTGGCTACGAATTTAAACATGGAAGGAGATACAACGGCTCTGTATATTCATAAGCAGTTGCATGCTTTAGGGGCTCGGATTACAAGGCTTGCACGCGGATTGCCAACGGGAAGCTACCTGGAATATGCAAACACGGCAATTGTTGCTGATGCTATCAGCGGCAGAAACGAGATGTTAGAGGTTTAATGTCGTTTTTTATGGAAGGTGATGTTTCATGAAAATGCAATCATCCTTATTACCGCAGCTTCAACAAAAACTGAAGTTGTCTCCTCAAATCATACAATCAATCGAAATTCTGCAATTGCCATTATTAGCGCTTGTTGAACATATACAGCAAGAATTGGTAGATAATCCTGTCCTTGAAGAGGTGGTTGATGAGAAGAAAGAAGAAAATCTCAAGGAAGGTGACGATGCAGCTCAGACGGCCGAAGAAGATCAGAAAGTGGCTGAAATTGATAAGCTGGGAGAAATAGAGGAGGATTGGCGTGAGTACTATTCGCAGACAACCATGCGGCGCAGTAATATCTCTGAAGAGCGCGATCAAAAGCAGGAAGCGTTAGAGAATACAGCTGCCAAACCAATGTCCCTTCATGATTATTTAATGGGGCAGGTGTCGTTGATCGATATTCCAGCCCATCTCACAGAGGCATGCGAGAATATCATCTATTCAATAGATAAATCCGGATACTTAGCCAGTCCGTTAGAAGAAATTATGCAATCCCTCGAAAAACCCCTTTCTCTCGAAGAAGTCAGTGACGCCCTGAATATTGTGCAGACATTAGAACCCCCTGGTGTCGGGGCCAGGAATTTGCAAGAGTGTTTAATGTTACAACTTGACAAACGGGATACAAACTATCAGCTGACCTCGGATCTGATCCTTAATCACCTAGAAGATATTGAAATGAAGAAGTACCCCCTGATAGCAAAAAAAACCTGTCACAGCCTGGAGGTGATAAAGCGACAGGTAGAATTTATTCGCACGTTAAATCCCAAGCCTGGCTCTCTGTTTTGTGACGAGACCATATCCTATGTAGTTCCGGAGGTAAAAGTAGAACATATTGATGGAAAATACGAAGTGTTTCTGATTGATAACACAAATCTGCCTCATTTGCATATCAGTTCTTTTTATAGAAAATTTCTGACTGAAAATGGCACCGATACTTCAACGCGTCAGTACATACAAAAGAAAATTGAATCAGCGAAATGGCTTATCGATGCGATTGAACAAAGACGGAATACCTTGTATAAGGTGGCTTGTAAGATCGTGGAGTTACAAACGGATTTTCTTGATGAGGGCGTTCATCGCCTTCGGACGTTAAAAATGCAGGATGTTGCAGATATTGTTGGAGTGCATGTTTCAACGGTAAGTCGTGCTATTGCGCATAAATATATTCAAACACCTCAGGGTATATTCGAGATGAAGTTCTTCTTTACGGGAGGTTTTCAAAATGTAGATGGATCCATGGAATCATGGGAAGCTATACGGCAGAAACTTGCTGAAATCGTTGCAAAGGAAAATAAAGCCAATCCACTGAGCGACGAAGAAGTTGCTGATAAGTTACAAGCTTCCGGTATCACTATTGCCCGAAGAACAGTCACCAAATATCGACGTATTATGAAGATACCTTCCTCCAGACAGCGAAAGGAGTATTAATTGATAAAAAAAATCTCTTTCATAAAGATACTTTTCTTAATTATAAGCACAACAGCGTCGTTGTTTCTGCCAGGCTGCTTTACCACCGATAAATATCACAACGAAAAACATCTTGATACTATCAAGAACGACCTCGACGCTGCACACAGCGATACTGATTGGGTATTGGGTCTGGATGAACCTTCTTCCCTCGTAGAAGAAAGATAGCATGCCTGAAAACAGTTTTCAACTGCAGTTGACAAAACCAAGCTATTCCGTATGCAGATGGATAATCCATGGATTTTGATCTGATAATAAAAAGCGGTACAGTAATCGATGGCACAGGTACTCCAGGGCGGGAGACAGATATTGCTATCAAGGATGACAGGATCGCTTTTATGGATCGGAATATTCCCGGGAACGAATCCCATACGATTGATGCAAAGGAGATGATTGTCGCTCCCGGATTTATAGATATCCATTCACATAGTGATTTTTTATGGCTTATCCGTCCGGAAAGTGATAGTAAGATATTTGATGGGGTAACTACGGAGATTTGCGGAAACTGTGGTTTCTCCGCCTTTCCCCTGCAGGGGAAGATATTAGAAAGACGCACTCAGGGATTAGCCAAATATGGCATTGTTCCCACGTGGCAATCGGCGGCAGAGTTTTATGATACCGCAGAAAAAGCCAGGAGCTCTATCAACCGGGCATTTCTCGTTGGTCATGGAAATATCAGGGCATGTACCCTTGAATATGAAAATAGAGCGCCCGATCCCTTTGAATTAGTTCAGATGGGCAGGGATGTAGAAGAAGCCATGCAGGCTGGGGCATTCGGTATGTCCAGCGGCCTTATCTATCCGCCCGGCTGTTATGCAGAACACAGGGAACTTACACACATGTGCACCATAGTCAAAAAATACGGTGGTTTTTATGCAACCCACATACGGAATGAAGGTGATACCCTTGAATATGCCCTTTCCGAGGCTATTGAAATATCCAGGCGCTCCGGGGCAAGATTGCAAGTATCACATCTCAAGACATCAGGAAGTAAAAATTGGTATAAAATCAACGATGTCATGATGATTATTGAAGCCGCCAGAGACAAAGGAGTTGACGTTACGTGTGACCGCTATCCATATATTGCTGCTGCTACTGATCTCGATGTTATATTGCCTCATTGGGTTTATGAAGGTGGCACCGAAAAGCAGATACGGAGGTTGAAAGATACGAACGCCCGAATACAAATTGCAAAGGAAATATCACTGCACTACGACGATACCGCCTGGGAGGGAATCGTGATTTCGTCCGTCTATTCCGATAAAAACAGATGGATGGAAGGGAAAACAATCTCAGAAATTGCAAATAACCTCAATAAATCTCCCATAGAAACGGTTTTTGACCTGCTGATAGACGAAGATACCAGGGTGGATATTTTTTTATTCAGTATGTGTGAAGAAAATCTGGAAAAGATATTGGGTTGGGATTTTGTCTTTATCGGTTCTGATAGTTCTCTGCGTTCTAACCAGGGAATCCTTAGTGAAGGCAAACCACATCCGCGAAGTTATGGGGCATTTTCGCGTGTTTTAGGAAGATTTTGCCGGGAAAAGAAGCTTATTTCTGAAGAGCAGGCTATTCAGAAGATGACGGGTCTGCCTGCACAAAAAGTTGGATTGGATAGAAGGGGTCTTATACGGGAGGGATATTTTGCAGACCTCACCATTTTTCATCCCAAAAAGGTTGTCGATAAAAGTACATTTGCAGAGCCTCATCAATATTCAGAAGGGATAGAATACGTGATAGTAAATGGAAAGATTACGGTCAGCAGCGGCACGCATAACGGTACAACAAATGGCCGGATATTGCGTAAAACCTCATGATTGTGGAAAGACGTATGGAATGGGATTTACACGACAAAAGAGAGAAGACAGAAGTTGAGGCAAAATTCATATGTCCCGATGGATTTGATTGGGATGTCTTTCCGGATGTCTTAAATAAACTGGGTTTCCGGTATACCACGGAAAAATTGTGTTTCCAGATCGATGTCTATTTTGATACGCCTCAATACACGCTCCTTAATTCAGGTGCTGCCTTGCGTATCCGGCAAATGGACAAGTCCTGTGTTGGGGCCTATAAAGTATCAGGGAAACAACAAGGGGCTATTTTCGAACGCAGGGAGTTTGAATGGAGACTTTCTGATGAAGAAATAAAACTCTGGCATGCCGGGAAGAAACCAACGATCCCGTCAACGATCATTGATGAGCTAAATCTTCACGAACAACCCCTGAGAAAGGTCTTGGTGGCAGAGACACACCGCCACACAGCAGTAGTCAGCTGCAATGAACAATTTAAGGCTGAGGTATCTCTCGACGAGGTAACCTTTCGCGGACACAAAGGCCTGGCACAGTATCGTGAAATCGAAGTGGAATTGTTAAACGGACGATTGGAACAACTCAAACAACTTGCCGATAGCCTGCAAAATCATTTAACATTACAACCGGCCGTTGACTCAAAATATAAGAAAGGAATGATCATGGCAGGAAAATACGGCATTGCACCCATGCATTAAATTGATAAGAACACGGACAAACAAGGTTTGCCCATGCCACCCTGATACCCGCTTACACAAAATGAAAACTCTTATGGTCAATACACACTGAGGTCTACACGAAAATTCCGGAAGTCAAGGTGCATCAGGGTTTGTTTGAGCTTTTCCTGATACTCAAATTAATAATATCCCGGTATTTCTTTAACCTTGCATCCTGTTCCAACCTGAATCTAAGTGGTTGGTGGCCTCTGCGGCATGTGGTGGCAAACTCACACCATTCACATTTTCGTGTATCTTCTGCAAGCGAAACGGGGAGGATGCCTTCGCGAATGATGCGGAGAAATTCCTTCAATGTCTCCCAGTATTGTTCCTTACACCCTATCCAGTCGTTATGGCTGATGGTCTTTTTTTTCGGACATACTTGTCCCTTCTTTTCATCCATATCCTGGGAAATGTAAACAAGGGATGCCTCATCTAAATTAACCTGACCCGGCGGAATGCGACCCTTCCTGATTTCCTCCGACAGTAAATGTTCCGCCATGATAATATAGAAGGATTTGTAATTTTGACCACGTATGACCGCCCTCATGAGATTTTCCTTCATAAACCTCCCTGATTTGTAATCAAGCACACGGAAGCCGACACCATTTTCCCCTTTCTTCACGTCTATGCGGTCAATCTTTCCCCTGAATGTCATCTTTGACGTATCTCCCTCTTTGAAATGATCCGGAATGAGTTTGTGTAAGTCGTTTTGTGGACTGAACCTTGCCGCCTTTTCAATATACGTGGGAACGTAGCCCGTTTGTTCGATGTGTGCAATATCCCACGATATAAATTTTGTGAGAAGATCGAGCATCTCCTCTTTTTCGATTTCCCAGATGATGGGGTATGAAATCGGTATCTGTTGTTCTATCTCCACAAAATATTTTTGAGCGATACTATGCAAAAGTTCTGTAGGATTACACGGCGAAAAGTTCTTTTCCGGGTTTGATTTTTTTACTTTCCCTTCTGCTTCCTGGTGTAAAGGGGGAGGTGAAGGATGGGTATTTTGGTGGTTGCTATGCTGTTCTACAGAATTTAATTTATGTCCCTTTGTGTCAAAATATCTTTTTTCTATCAAGATGCTGTAAACATCCCTCAGTATGTTGTGATACAGGATGCCAAGTTCCACGGCTGCAATCATTTCAGCCGTTTCTGGCTCTTCCAGGGACTCCAATTCAAGGATATTGCTCATGAAAAACTTAAACGGGCAGGTACCAAAGGTCTCCAGGGTAGTAGGGCTAAAACCCCGACATGCCTGCTCATTCAGCCATCCGGACATATCACCAACAACCCCATCAAACGAAGTTGCATGGGAATTGTAACTTTCCATAAAACCCAGGGCTGATTGTGAACGGCCAAAGATATCCCGGTTGATTCCAACGGCCTTCATAAAACAGGAGGGATCTATGCCGTCGACGGCCATTCGGATACCAACCTCTTTGGGTATAAGCAAAGATATTTCCTGCGTACACAGTTTATCCTTAATTCCACGCGGTACATAAACTTCGTATTTCGCCTTTTCCCGAAGATACGTTGCCGTTGCTGACGTGCTTTTCATATTTTGAAAAATATCCATGAGATAATGGGATTGAACCTTCGGTTTGCCCGATTCATCTGAACGTTCATGGAGGAGATAGAGATGTTCCCGTGCGGCATTTAGCAGGAAGAAGAAGAGCAGTCGTTCTTCGTCAAAGCCTCTGAGCTTTTCAGGAATGACATTTCCCAGCACTTCGGAGAGCCGGCGACGGACATGGTCTCTCAAGAAGGGTTCTTCAGAGATAGCGCGGGGGAATACCTTCTCATTGAGACCCAATACAAATAAGGCGCGGAAAGGAATGCCGCGGGCCGTCATGGCGTCCAGGACGTTCACACCCCTGCCATTTCCCAATCCAATGGGCAATACCCCCTCCTGACATGCTTCTATAAAGGTATCGATAAATTGATCCCATGTGACCTCGTCGCCGAGACAGTCCAGGATGCATAAAGTGCGTAAGATTTTCTGTATTAAATCCCGTATCAAGAGGTCTCTTTCTGTCTCTTCCGTATTCATACCTTCTGAAGGCATGTGAAGATATTTTTCGAGCAAATCGTTTGTTTTTTGACCCATAATCGTCCACGTTGCCTTTTCAGGTATGGAACTCAAGTCATTTGATAAGGTGCACAGGACATTTTGCAGAAGTTCAATTTGATCGGTGGGAATGTGGATGTACCTTCCTGTCTCTTCGTCAGCCGGAACCCTATTTTTGTTTTCCCTGTCCCACCCTCTGCAAGGGGAATGGGGGGGATGGGGAGAGGTCCCGCCCTCTTTTATGTCTTCTTTTTTTTCATTATCCAGGGTAACTGATTCCACCGATATAACCTTAGCATGCTCTAGCCTTGACAACCAGCATGTAATCTCACCGCAAATACCCAGCCTCCTGCTCAAAATGTCCCAGAGGTCAGGACGTGGAGTAACGCCTTTCGTACCGCATGGTGGTATTTTAAAGTAAGGCGATCCGAGCAATTCAATAACCAGGGGGCGATAAAAATCCTCCCGTTTTAGCAGAAGGATTTGCTGAATAATTTTTACCAGCGGATATTTTTCCAGAGGTTCCTGCGAGCTGGTTATAAAGGGGATATAATTCTCCTGAAATATTTTTTTAATAGCTTCTCTGTAAGGTTCGAGTGTCCTTGCGACTACTCCAATCTCTTCCATCTTATACCCTTCATCCACTAATTTCAGTATCTCTTTAGCAACTGTCCAAATCTCATCCCGTTTACCAGAGGCATTTATAATACGTATGTCAGATATGGATTTTGCGTTACGCATAGCGTAAGGTGCGGTATCCGTTGTGCGTTGTGTGTTTAACCCGTGATCCGGGGCCTGCAACTCGCAACCTGCAACAGAACTATCTTCGGATTGCGAATCCATGAGGGATGAAAATCCAAAACTAGTATCAAAAGGCAGCTCCTCTACATCGTGTGCCAGTCCCAGGACGAATGATTCAAAAAAGGGCTTTACGTAGGAAAAGGCAGCGTGTTTCTTTTGGTAGGGGAGAAACAGTATAGTTGGGTAAGTCCGGAATATTTCTCCGAAAAAATCCTGTTCGGCTCCCGTAAGGTCATAGAATCCATATGCCAGGATGTGATTAAAACCTTTAAGATATTCTGAATCTGGTATGCACGCAGTGGCCATCCGAAAGACATCAGAATAGTGGGATATATTCAAGGTTTTTAATCTCTGCCGGAACATGTCATAAAGATGTATAACTTCCTGAAGTTTCTGTATTTCAATCCCCTCAACAAATCCTTCCTGAACAGCCTCTTTTAAGTCATTGATCTGAACATTTGCGTCTGTAAGGTCCTGGATAACACGGAACAAGGGCCCTGGCGATGGCAGGCAGGGGCTGCCCGTTTTAAAGAGAGACCCTGAGGCGTATGTCGTTTTAATAATCCGGCAATGACGCTTTCATAAATAACCGGCTGCTGAATAATCTGACCTACGTCTATCTCTGACCGCATGCATATCTCATTTGCAAGGACAGAGAAATTCATAAACGAAATATTTATAAATGAGGTGTTATGGCCATCCACCAGGCGTTCCTGGAGGCGATTCAGCATCCAGCTTGTTGGTGCCACAACGACAAGGGGTGTTAAGGGATCGTCCTTTTTTAGTAGTTGTATGGTATTTACAAACGAATTTTCGAGGGATGGGTGATAGTGTCCAATCTTAACGGATAACATGATAATTTATCTTATAAAAACTTCTTTCTTAAGCGGTTATGCCCCATCTGGCAGTTCTAAGCTCTTAATTTGTGGTAACGATGCACCGATAATACCCTGCATGTCACCATACATGCCTACGGTATTATTGACTATCTTTTCAATCTGTTTTTCTCTCTTTGCCCACATTTTTATCATTGCCCTTTTCTCCTGATCCAGATCTTCTTTCATAGATTTAAAGGATTCCACGATTGCCTCAATTTTTTGTCTGAATTCCGTTCCAGATAAATAATTATAAAGCACCTCCATCTTCTCACTTTTACCAACAATGGAGAATTTGTGTTGTGCCAACTCTATTAAACTCGTCCGTAATACTGATGCCAGGGCAATGGACAACGCAGAACTCGTGACCCACACCCCTTCCATGTGGCCAAAACTTTCTACCCCCCTGGGCAGGGTTTCTGTGACCAGGACGGCAATTTCTGCCTTTACCTCTCTCTGATCATTTTTCAATTTCGATAACCATCCTTCGTTCCATGCCTTTGTATGCTTTAATTCCCATAGAATGGTGCCGCAATAATGGCCACCCCGGTTATGAACTTTTTGCGCAATATCAGCCCCTTTAATTCCTTTGGGTACTGGTTGGATTTCATCAATCGTAAATTGAGCCTTTAAAAGAGATTCCAAATCCAGCTCCAACACCTCTCCCTGGGTTTGGATGGAACCCTGATGTGCCTTGCGTTTTGCTTCATCGAGGGCCTTTTTGGTATCCTCAAGTTGCTTCTCCTTTTCTAAGAATTTTAAGCGATTTTCATCCGCCGCTTCTTTTCTTGCTTTTTCAAAGATCAATTTACGTTCTTCGTCAAGCTTCCTTACGATTTCAAGTTCCTGATTTTTCTTCAGTTCATCTAATTCACGCATCTTCTTTCGAAATTCCAACTCAACTTTTTGTGCCTCTGCAAGCTTCCGTTCTTTTTCCACATTTTGTTCCTGCAAGTCTTTTAGCTCAACCCTAACGGCGGACTCCACCTCTTTCCTGACCTCCTGCTTTACCTTCGTCCTTTCAGCCTGCAACTTCCGGAAGACCTGCTGGTCGATCGACTTCTTTGAATCTTCAAGAATTTTCATCTCTTCTGCAAGGAGTTTCTCGCGTTTTGCAACCTCCAATTCTCTGTCCCTTGCTTTCAGCTCAAACTCCCTTTGAAGTCCTTCTTTTATTTGATGAGAGAGCGTTTCGGTTAAAGGTATCTCTTTACCGCAATAGGGGCATGTTATTGTTTGATCCGGCATATCGTTATTCTGTTGTGTTATTTAATAAAATTTTCTTTGCTGTTTCCAAAGACGTTTACCTTAAATACTATCCTCCATCTTTTCCATGAGTGCAACAGGGAAATTCGCTAAGATTTCAGATACAGAAAACGTGGTTACGTCCCCATCCTTCCCTGCAGTTACAATTTCTCCGGTAAAAACATTACGATATGGCACACCCGCCGCTTCGAAAGGGACGGAAAGAAACGAATCTGCCCATACCGTTTTACCCATGGGTAATTCGTCAGGTCTCTGTACGAGTTTTGTAAAAAATCTGGGTACAACGACAAGAAGAGTGGAAGTTCCTGATTTCCTTGCAAAGGCACAGACATGGTGAGACTTTTCTCCTTTTGCCTCTACAGGCAAGTAATCTCCTCTTTCAAATAAATCCCTGTGCTTTTTACGGCAACTCAAGGCATGATATGTCAAAAACAGTTTAATGTTTCCGTTTTCTCTCTGAATGGTCAGTTCCCTGGCGAGTTCTGAAAGAGACCTTTCACGTTCACTCTTTTTAATCGCTTCCAGCGTTTTGATTCTGAGGGTATAATCAACAGGCCTTCGATTGTCCGGGTCAACGAGGCTGAAATCCCACAACTCCGTTCCCTGGTAAAAGTCGGGGATGCCCGGAGATGTTATCTTCAGGAGTGTTTGTGACAGGGAGTTGTACATGCCATAATGGGATATCTTTTTCTGAAACGCCAGAAAACTATCGAGGAATTTGTTTCCCCTGGCGTTGTTCAAGAGGGTATCCATAAACTTCATCATTGCTTCTTCGCATACAAAATTAGGATTTATCCAGCTTGTGTTAACCTTTGCCTCTCTTAATGCCTTTACCATATAATCCTTTATTCGTTTCTTAAACACTTCGTACTCAGACGCATTCATTGGCTCAACGGGCCATGCACCAATGAGATTTTGATAGAGAAGATACTCTTCGTCAGAGTCTGGTGTGGTCTGACCTTCAACAACGGCTTTCTTTTTTTTATTGAGCCGTCTCCATCGGCTGAGGCATTCCCTCCACTCTTCAGGGATCTCCGTCAGGACGTTAATCCTTGCCCTCACATCTTCACTGCGTTTTGCGTCGTGTGTGGAAGTGGCGTTAAGGGTATAAGAACATCCCTTACTGCGCTCGATATTTTGTCCATGGAAAGTTTCAAGAGGAGTTCCGAATCTATCCGGGCTTCCTCCCACTTCATTCAGAGAGACGAGACGATTGTATACGTAAAAGGTAGTATCTTCAACACCTTTAGCTGTAACAGGACCGGTAATCTGTTGAAATCTCATGACAAAATCAAGCCATTCTCTTTTATTATCATTCCCAAATTCCGGGGGATATTTGAGCAAAAGGACATCTTTCAGGAAGTTAAAGATCGATTTGTTCATGGCTGGATTTTTCTTCTTTGCCTTTGATACAGCAATCTCAATATACCATCGATCCCTTTCTGTTACCTCTGATAGTTTTATATAGGTTCTATATACCGGGAAAAAGGCAATGACTTCCTTTATAGCGTTCGTAAGGCTGTTCAATGTGAAATCTCTGGTATGCCTGTTTTTCTCCGATAGTCGGTTCAGGTAGTGTCCCAGCGTATTGACTTCACTCGACATAATCACTTCCATAATTAATTTTTTCTTTTCATAAACAATATCCTGGAAATTCAGCCTTGACCTGATGAATCTGGTATATATATCGTCAAATATTTTTACGTTCGTTGTCTCAACAAAGATACCATTCAGGAAGTTCATAAAATCATATCCTGTCGTGCCGAAGATGGGCCAGTCTTCTGGTGTCTTTTCGCCTTTGATAAGGATCTTTTCACCGATGATATAAAAAGCCTTCGTCTGTGGATCTGTTGACAACAGTTCGCTGTATTGTCTCAATATTTCAGCTTCTCTTTCGGAAGTTTCCGTTTGATCTTCTGCAAGAACAAGCCTTTTATGAAGAAAACAGTTTTTCTGTAATCGCTGGAAATATTCCGAAGGGTTATATAGTCCATCGGGATGGTCAACCCTCAATCCCGTAACCCTGCCTTCTCTGATAAGTTTAAAAATCAACTTATGGGTTTCTCTGAAAACAAGCGGGTTTTCCATACGGATTGCCGCAAGGTCATTAATATCAAAGAATCTCCGGTAATTTATTTCCTCGGTAGCTACACTCCATTGCGAGAGCCAGTATATCTGCTGATTAAGGAGATTATCAAATAAGTTAAAACTTTCTGGCTTACCTTTTATTCCATTAAATATTTTCACATTTTCATCTATGAATCCCTTAATCTCAGGATTTTCACTGTAGAGATTCCATAATCGTTTCTTTATGATTTCTTTCTCGCGGTATCGTTCTGCAATCTTTTCCGGATTCTTCTCAGTATGCAAGGGTAAATGGTTTAATGCGGTGATAATACTCAAAAGCTCGTTAAGATGCTGGTTTTCTGGGGCGAGATGATTTTTTAACTCCTGTATACGATGCTGTAATATATCGATATATGTCTTTGGTCTTATGGGAAATTTGTGCTGATAGTAATAAAGAAAGAAATCACCGTTTTCAAATACAAGTCGCAATTCCTGCCGTTCGAGAACAATTCCATACTGATCACCTAAAATAGGGATAAGTACTTTATTTTTCAGCTCTATTTTCACCGGTTCCCAGTCAATGTCAAAGAAATCTGCATACATAGAACTCAGACCATTTTCCAGGACATCCATCCACCATGTGTTCTCCTTACTAGTAATACACATGTGGTTTGGCACGATATCGAGAATTTGGCCGAGCCCATATTTCCTGAGTTCCTGGATCATATCGTTATATTCTTCTTCTGTGCCGATTTCCGGATTTATAGCATCATGGGCAACAATATCATACCCATGCAGGCTAACACCTTTTGCTTTAAAATAAGGGGACGCATAAATATCGCTAATACCGATACCGTAAAGGTACTGAATAATTTTTTTAGCATCTGAAAATTTAAACAGATGGTTGAATTGCAGCCTGTATGTTGAAATAGGTATTCGAGGATCAGATATTGTTTCTGTCGTCATGTCTTGTTCTCTTTATTAGTTGTTTAACCATTCTGAATTTTTCTGAACTATTATCGCTATCTTTGGACGTACAACATGTTTTTATTTCAATGTTTATGGGATTGGAACCGACTATAGTGATAAGGTGCACCTTACCGCTACACTGTTATAAAAAGTTCAACAGGCCTGATTTGATTTTACATTTCACCCTCTGCCGTATATTATGATAGTTTCTGTTATGTCTTTTATTAACGTTGGTGTTATTTGTTCTGGTAAAAGCCTCCATTCCCAATTATTTTCAGAAGTTGCCGGAAAATTCATTCGCGACTCTTCCCCCAGGCCAAGAATATCCTGCAATGGTATGACAACCATGTTCGCAACGGACATCATAGCAAGTCTGATAAGGTGATGGTGAATATTGTTTTCTGTAACTTCTCTTCCCAGGTACTTTTGAATTCTGTCTCTGTCTTCACGGCTTATTTCTTTCTTGTACCAACCCATCGTTGTATTATTATCATGTGTTCCTGTATAGACAACACAGCATGTTGTGTAATTGTGCGGAATAAATGGACTTACTGGTACATCTTTTCCAAATGCGTACTGAAGCACCTTCATTCCGGGAATTCCAAATATGCTCATAATCTCTTTTACTTCCAGGGGTATTTCTTCCCAGGTCTTCCGCAATAATGGGAGGCTCGGAAAATGTCGATACAATATATTAAAAAATCTTTAACTGGGGTATTTACCCATCTTCCATTTACTGCCGTCTTTTCACCCGCAGGAACTTCCCAGTATGAAACAAAACCCCTGAAGTGATCAAGTCTGACAATATCAAAGAGTTTCAGGTTGAATTCTATACGTCTCAACCACCATGAGTAACCGGTTTCTTTCAGAACATCCCAGTTATAAACAGGATTTCCCCACAGTTGTCCCGTTGCACTGAAGTAATCCGGCGGGACTCCGGCAACAAACATGGGTTTTTTAGTATCATCTAATTTAAAAATCTCAGGATTAGCCCATACATCAGCACTATCGTATGTTACATAAATAGGAATATCACCAATTATTTGTATGTTTTTTGAGTTACAGTATTTTTTCAGAGAAAACCACTGTTTAAAAAAGAGAAATTGGAAAACCTTTTCCATGAGTATCCTATCCTTCAATTTTTCTTTCCACTCCCTTATAACTTCTTCTTTTCTGTACCGTAAATCATCAGGCCAATCACTCCAGGCAACTCCATGAAAGTGTTCCTTTAAAGTTATAAACAGGGTGTAATCATCGATCCAGTATTTGTTTTCACGACAGAATTTTTCAAATTCAAAGTCTTTCTCCAGCTTGTGGTGAATATGTTTGTACGCCAAGCGAAGAACTTTCTCTTTGTACTCAGTAACGGTTTTATAATCAACCCTATCACGTGGAAAGGTAATCTCGCCTTCTAAATCAGATTTTAAAAGAATCTCCTCCTGGATAAGATGATCAAGGCTTATCATAAGATGATTTCCCGCAAAGGCCGAATAGCTGCTATAAGGACTGTTTCCATATATTGTTCGGGTTGGGTTTAAAGGGAGAACCTGCCATAAGCACTGCCTGGTCTCTGCAAGAAAATCCACAAATTTGTAAGCCGCTTCTCCAAGATCTCCTATGCCATGCGGTGATGGGAGGGATGTAATATGAAGTAACATGCCGCTTCTTCTGTTCATTTCTATTCCTCACTTATTAAAAGGACAAACTTATTCTTTAGGAAGGACGGCTTCGACATTGAAAAATATATCCTGTCCGATCTGTTTGAAAACCTCCACACATTTTGCCGCATTTTCATCGCCAGCCCTCGCCTTCGACAGAGATTCCCTATAAGCTGTTTTTGCCATCTTGTAATAGATATTTTGCATATTCCAGAAATTCACCTCAAAAGGAAGTGATTGTAAAAGCTTTATTAGTGCCTTAATCTCTACAAGTAAAGAGAAATTGGAGGGGTCTTTATATAGGTTATCCATAGTTTCTTCTACCCTTTTACGGATTAAGAATTCTGTCTCTGCAGAACCCAGTGGTACGTTCCATCTTTTTATAGCATTAATTATTTGCTGTATTCTCTCTATGTCGATTTTTTTCAAAAATGCCTTTTGAATATCAAAATTAAAGGTAATCTCTGCTGCAACAAGAAATCCCTTCGGTACGGGTATTCCTAATTCTTTTAAAAAACCCATTAAAAGACGGTTATCCTCGTATATATGACGATACGTTGATTCGAAATCTTGCATAGTTAAATTAATAATTTCATGCAAAATCTTACGTTGTTCGTCCTTAAATAGATTTCGCAGAGAGTAGTTATGCATACCAAAATTCTTATCCATAAGCCGTATTATTTCAACAAATGACCCCTTTTCAAAACTTGCTATTATCCCATCCTTCTTGGATCGATACGCCTCATCCCCCTGAAAATTACGAACGCCACCGTTAACATCATGGTTGCCAAGATAGAGAACGGCAAAACTAATACATGCTGTTCCTCTTGTTATCTTTGAAGTAATGCAAATATGACCCACGGCAAGCTTTGTTTTCCCCGCAAATATCTTCTGATAATCTTGTTTCGTAACCACATAAGCATAAATTTCGGTTGTTTCCGGGTAGTCTTCAAAGAGTGAACTGATGGCATAGTGCACACCAACCTTTTTAAGATCTATCATAGCCGGCTTGACGAACTGTCTATATATATGGGCACCATCTTTCTTTTCCGGCAAATTACTTTCTGCCCGGGAGAGTTTTTCCAAAAAGGCATTCTCAATAGTATCATTAAATACCTCTTCCGACAGTTGAATTGCCCTTCCTGCGTACTGAATAATTTGTACTGTTTCAATGCCTGAAAGCTCATCAAAAAACCATCCGCAGCTGGTATACATAAGCATGGTATGTCTTTGCATTTCGAGAAGTCTGAAGACTATTACTTTTTCATCGTCATTGAGATTTTTTGCCTGTTGTTTTTCAAAAAAATTATTTGTATTTTTATCCGAGCGATCGAGAATCACACGAATGTATTCATCCCTTGCCTGCCATGGATCGCAAAGATATTCTTTTGCCTTTTGTTCATATTTGATCATCAGTTGGTCTCTTAGCCAGTCCAACGCTTCACGCAAAGGCGCCCTCCAGTTTTGATTCCATCCTGGATGTCCGCCAGAGTTACATCCGCAATTGCTTTTCCATCGTTCTATACCATGGATACAACTCCAGGACGAATTGTCAATTATTTCAACTTCATGAGTTGGTGGATGTTTTTCCAGATATTCGCCATAATTTGTTAGTTTTGCAAGTCCCTGGGACTCTATATAATTAAGAGCAAAGGCAAGGGACATATCTCCAGATCGATGATGATGCCCATATGACTCCCCGTCAGTAGCAATATTGAGAATCTGAGACCATTTCCTTGTGTCAGAAAAACCACTTAACAGTCGATTGGCAAAACCTTCTCCCCGAGTCTGTAATTTTTCAAATGCAACTGCCATGGATATAGGCCCATCGTAAAAAAAGATATTTATTGTCCTGCCAGATGGCAACTTGCATACATAAGCCCTTGTGGGATCAATTTGTCCTCCATTTATATCTTTCCATTTTTCTGCACCAACCTTCCTCACCCTGAATGCCTGATGCGGGGCAAGAATGGTAAATTTTATACCCTGCTCGGCCAGGATATCCAGGGTTTCTTTGTCAACTGCCGTTTCTGAAAGCCACATACCTTCGGGAAACCGCTTAAATCTGTACTCAAAATCTCTGATACCCCACAGGATTTGAGTACGCTTGTCACGGGTATTAGCAAGGGGCATTATCATGTGATTGTAAACCTGAGCAATTGCACTGCCATGGCCTGACCGCCATTCAATGCTCTGTTTGTCAGAATCAAGTATGGACTGATACGAATCAGGGGCATGTTTTGCCATCCACGAAAGAAGGGTAGGGCCAAAGTTAAAACTCATTCTTGCATAGTTGCTGGCAATGTCCATGATGCGACCTTCTCCATCCAGAATTCTGGATGCTGCATTGTGAGCATAGCATTCCGCAGTAATCCTTTCGTTCCAGTCATGGTATGGATGCGCAGAATCCTGTAACTCTATGGCTTCAAGCCATGGATTTTCCCGTGGCGGCTGATAAAAATGTCCATGAATGCAAATATATTTATCCATTATTCACTATCTCCTTGTCGTTTGAAAAAAAGTATTCCCAGGGGAGGTAAATTCAGAGAAAGCGAATAGTACCTTCCGTGCATGGGTAACGGTGCAGCTTCCAGACCTCCAAAATTTCCATATCCACTTCCTCCATATATTTTTGCATCGCTATTTAACATTTCTTTCCAGTGACCACCCTGGGGAACGCCAACCCGGTAATTTTTCCTTGGTATAGGCGTAAAGTTACATACAATGAGGATACTGGTATCACCTGATTTCCCCTTTCGTATAAAACTGATAATGCTGTGTTCCCAGTCATGAAAGTCTATCCATTCAAACCCTTCGCCACTGAAATCGAGTTCGTATAACGCCTTTTCGCTTCTGTACAGACGATTTAAATCTTTGACCCATTTCTGTACTCCCTGATGATACGGATACTGGAGGATATGCCAGTCGAGGCTTTCGTCATGGCTCCATTCTCTCCATTGAGCAAACTCCCCGCCCATGAAGAGAAGTTTTTTCCCCGGCTGACCAAACATGTATCCGAATAAAAGCCTGAGATTCGCATATTTTTGCCACTCGTCTCCCGGCATCTTATTAATCAAAGACCCCTTTCCATAAACCACTTCGTCATGAGACAGGGGGAGAACAAAGTTCTCGGAGAATGCGTAGAGTATACTAAAAGTAAGTTGATTCATGCGATACTTTCGATAGATCGGGTCTTCTGAAAAGTATTCCAATGTGTCATGCATCCATCCCATATTCCACTTCATGCCAAATCCGAGACCGCCAATGTCTGTCGGTTTTGAAACCATCGGCCATGCTGTCGATTCTTCCGCTATGGTCTGTACGTCGGGATAAGCGCCAAAAACCGCCTCATTAAATCTTTTCAGAAACCTTACTGCCTCTGTATTTTCCCTGCCCCCATACTCATTGGGTATCCATTCGCCATCTTTTCTCGAATAATCAAGGTAAAGCATTGATGCCACGGCGTCCACTCTGATACCGTCGACATGATATTTATCGAGCCAGAAAAGTGCACTACTAATAAGAAAGTTTCTTACTTCATTTCTGCCATAATTGAAAATACAGCTTTTCCAGTCAGGGTGAAAACCCTTCTTTGTGTCCGCGTGTTCGTAGAGGTGTGTACCGTCAAAATAGACAAGCCCATGCTCGTCCGTAGGAAAGTGGGAAGGTACCCAGTCAAGAATAACGCCAATGCCATTTTGATGCAGATAATCAATCAGATACATAAAGTCCTGCGGTGTTCCATACCTGCTTGTAGGGGCAAAATATCCTGTGGTTTGATACCCCCAGGAGCCATAAAACGGATGCTCCAAAACGGGTAAAAATTCAACATGGGTAAAGCCCATCTCCAGGATATATTCAGCAAGATTACGGGCCATTTCTCTGTAGGTAAGAAACCTGTTGCCTTCTTCCGGAACCCTTTTCCATGAACCAGGATGGATTTCATAAATACTCAGTGGCGCCTGTATCGAATTTACTTTACGCCTCTTTTTCATCCATTCCCTGTCGCCCCAATCATAACTCATATCCCATACCTGTGAAGCGGTTTCGGGAGGGGTTTCCCAGCGAAAGGCAAAGGGATCACCCTTATCAACCTTGTAGTTGTTGTACCTGGAGATTATATGGTATTTATACGTGGTACCGCTTCCAATACCTTCAACAAATCCCTCCCAAATACCGGAACTGTCGTCTCGTATCGCCAGAGGGTGTGACTCCTTATTCCATTCATTGAAATTTCCTATAACTGACACCCCCTCTGCGTTTGGTGCCCATACGGCGAAGTACGATCCCGCGGCTCCGTTTATAACTATAGTGCGAGAACCGAGTTTGTTGTATAGTTGGAAATGGTTTCCCTCTTTAAAGAGGTAAACATCGTGATCGGTAAGGAGGCTTTTATTCTCCATAAAATTGTCAAATATGGCCGTTTCTTGTGACATCATTTTTCCTCCAGCAGATATTTTATGCCTTTCAAGGGAATCAATGTCCATTCAGGACGATTGTTTAGCTCATAGCCCAGTTCATAAATTGCCTTTTCTAAAATATATGCCCTCAGCAGGATATCAAGTGATTCTCTCTCTTTGGGGATAAAAGGGGCATTTTTTGCTGTATCAAGATATGACCTTAAAAAGGTACCCGCTATATATTTGTACCATAATTCAACCCAGGGCTCTAACGCAGGAATATCTTCCGTTCGAATCGTTCCCTGGTTCAGAAGGGCAGTATGGGCAACGTAATGGAAAGACCTTATCAAACTCGCCACATCTCTTAACGGAGACCTCTTCAACCTTCTTTCGCTGAGAGTCCTTGCCGGTTCACCTTCAAAGTCAATAATAATAAAATCATTTCCTGTATAAAGAACCTGTCCCAGATGATAATCTCCGTGAATTCGTATCTTTATCACGGATATCTTCCTCTTGAAAAGTATTTTAAAACGATCCAATATGCCTTTTTCGCGATTCAGTACCGCACTTGTTAGTTCTTTCAGATTGTCGGGTAATTTTTTAACGTTTTTTCTGAGAAGCGCAAAATTCTTTTTTGTAAGTGCCTGCATTGATTGGTAGAGAGACCTTTGATAGAGAACAGAAAAAGGTTCCGGTGTAAAATGCCTA
Organism: Planctomycetia bacterium; assembly: GCA_015075005.1. Lineage (GTDB taxonomy): Bacteria > Planctomycetota > Brocadiia > Brocadiales > Brocadiaceae > Brocadia. Next base: position 153,896 of record JABTVC010000003.1, on the reverse strand, counting down.
TTCTCTCTTTCAGAAGAAAGCTGGACATGGAGTTCCGCAGTTCTTTTCCCTAAAAGGGTAATCATCTCAAGGTAGAGACCCCCAATTAATTCTTTCATAAGTAGTGGGATATCCTGGGTAGCAGCTTCAAAGAGTGAAGACGGAATTTTTGGCATCTCCTGGATATCTTTTTTTCTTGCAATAACTCTACCAAAAAATCTTCCTGCCCAGTCAAGGGAAAAAGTCCATCCGTCCCCCTGATTAGGAATACATGTTTGCAGCATTCCAATGACTACTGGTTCGATACCCTGTCGTACATATTGTATGCCACCCAGGAAAGAAGGAGCATTTGGAAAAGATACCTTTTCTGTCAGATACCTGCCAATTTCCAGATCAGGATTTATTCCTTCGTCAAGCCGCCGGTAGAGTTTTAGAAAAAGCGTCTTGCCATAGAGAAAAGCTGTGTTTGTCTGATCTGCCTTGAGAACCTGTGATTTTTCCGAAAAAAGTTCATCATGTTTATATTTTTTAAATGCCTTTCCTGGATAAGCGGCAATCTTTCCCTGAAGTCCGGCGATACGCTGCTTTTTTATGATCATTGTGAGGATTATTTTCCTGAACTCCTCATCATGAACACTATCGTAAATGATACCCTCGGCAGTCTCACACTTCAGGTGTGTGAGTATTGCATAGGGATTTTCCATAATAATACTTTCCGCTTTGTCGCCGGATGTGAAAGAGACCGGCAGAAGATAATAATCACAGGTTCTTGTAGTGTGCCAGACTGCAAGCAGGAGTAGTTGAGAGACATAAGCGTCTTCTTTCAAAGAAATATTTTCTACGATTTTAATCGATTGTATCTCTCGCGATTTACCGCCAAACCATCTGCATCCAGTTATGTAAACGGGCAATATTTCTTTTTCCAGTATCTCTTTTGTTCTTCCCCTGAAAACAGTTTCCCAGCTTCCAGTCACACTTACTACAGGGATCGAGCGTATTTTCCCAGTTCTCACGATGCCTTCTTCTTTTCGCAACAGAAACCAGTAGTAGTCATGGCGACCAAGGGTAAGAAGATAGGGGGTGTCTTTTATCATGGGAAATTTATTTCCGCTGAACACCTCCTCTGGTATACATCCGTTAAACTTCGAAAGGTCTATCTCCACTGCCTGTGAGAATCGCGACAGATTCATTACGGTCAGAATACACTCTTCCTGATAGTTACGTACGAACGCCAGCACTTTTGGGTTGTCGGGAAACAGGAACTCTATGCTTCCCCTTCCGAATGCCTTAAAATGCTTCCTCTTGGAAATAACCCTTTTCATCCACCAGAGAAGCGACCCCTGATTCATTTCCTGATTCTCGACATTAATGGTTTCGTAATGATATTCGGGGTCCGTAATGATGGGAAGATACAGTTTCTGAGGATTTGCGCGGGAAAAGCCGGCGTTTCGGTCAATATTCCATTGCATGGGCGTTCTTACACCATCTCTGTCCCCAAGATGGTAATTATCTCCCATGCCAATTTCGTCCCCATAGTAAATAATGGGAGTGCCGGGAAGGGAAAAGAGAAGGAAATTCATAAGTTCAATCTTCCTCCGGTTATTTCCGAGAAGTGGAGACAGACGACGGCGAATCCCGAGGTTTACCCGTGCAACCGGATCACTCGCATAGACCCTGTACATGTAATCCCTTTCTTCGTCACTTACCATTTCAAGGGTAAGTTCGTCATGATTTCTCAAAAAAAGCGCCCACTGACACGTATCAGGTATTCGTGGTGTCTGTTCAAAGATGTCAACAATGGGAAACCGGTCTTCCATCCAAAGGGCCATGAACAACCTGGGCATCAATGGGAAATGAAATGCCATATGACATTCATCCCCGTTTCCAAAATATGCCACTGCATCTTCCGGCCACTGATTTGCTTCTGCAAGCAGCGTTTTATTTTTATACTTGCCGTCAACAAAGGATCTGATTTGTTTCAGGAATTCGTGTGTTTCTGGTAAATTCTCGCAGTTTGTTCCTTCTCTTTCAAAGAGATAAGGAACAGCGTCCAGCCGAAATCCATCAACCCCCATATCGAGCCAATAATTAATCACCCTCTGTATTTTTTTCTTAACTAAAGGATTCTCAAAATTTAAATCGGGTTGATGAGAATAAAATCGGTGCCAGTAGTAGGCATTTGCCACATTGTCCCATGTCCAGTTTGAATTTTCAAAGTCTTTAAATATAATCCGTGCATCTGTGTACTTTTCCGGGGTATCACTCCAAACATAAAAATTTCTCAGGGAAGAACCAGGCCTTGCCTTCCTTGCGCCCTGGAACCATGCGTGCTGATCAGAGGTGTGATTTAAAACGAGCTCCGTAATCACCCTGATCCCCCTTCTGTGGGCCCCTTTGATAAATTCCTTGAAGTCTCTTAATACGCCATAGTCAGGGTGTACACCAAAATAATTTGCAATATCATACCCATCGTCCCTGAGAGGAGACGGGTAAAAGGGAAGAAGCCATATGGCAGTTATACCAAGACCCTCCAGGTAGTCTAATTTTTCAGTAAGTCCCTTAAGATCTCCGATTCCGTCACCGTTGGTGTCGTAAAAGGCCTTTATGTGAAGTTCGTATATAATCGCATCCTTATACCAGAGGGGATTATCCTCAAGATAAACATCTTTCTCCAGCATGTATGTATCTCCTTACATAAAATAGTCAAAGTCAGTTTCTTTTTTTAATCGTTTTCTGATCTTGAAAATGTGAGCAGGAATAATCCGGGGATTCAGTTCAACATAATTTTTCTCTCCCTGCCAGATATATTTGTCGTCACTTAACAGGTCATGTGCTAAATACGGCTGATCTGCGCTTATTCCGTATATATCAATAGGAACTTTTATCCATCCGGACTGGACGTGATAGGGATCAAGATTTACCACGACAAATATTATATCAGAAGCATCATCCGTTACTTTCCCATAGGAGAGAATAGTGTCATTTTCTCCCTCGTAAAACTGAACATTCCTGGTCGTCTGAAGGGACGGGTTTTCCTTCCGTATGCGATTGACTCGTGCAATAAAATCCTTAAGATTTCCTGGCTTGTTCCAATTCCAATATCGGATCTCATATTTTTCCGAATCTAAATACTCCTCCTTCCCCGCAATGGCCTCACTGACACAGAGTTCGAAATCCGGGCCAAAAATACCATAATTGGAGGATAATGTTGCAGCAAGAATAAGCCGAATCATAAAAGCTGGCCTTCCGCCATGCTGGAGATGTTCCGGAAGGATATCCGGGGTATTAGGCCAGAAGTTAGGCCTGAAATATTCCTTAACCTCTGTTTTCGTAAGTTCGTTAAGGTACGTGATAAATTCTTTCTTTGTATTCCGCCATGTGAAATAGGTATAAGATTGCGTAAATCCGACTTTTGCGAGATAGTACATAACCTTTGGCCTGGTAAATGCCTCTGAAAGAAAAAGAACATCCGGATACTTACTCTTAACTTCCCTTATCAGCCACTCCCAGAAAGAAAATGGCTTCGTGTGTGGGTTATCAACCCTGAATATGCGGATACCTCTTTCTGCCCAGAAGACCACGACGCTCTTTAATTCCTCCCACAGTTGCTGCCATTGTTCTGTTTCAAAATTTAAGGGGAGTACGTCTTCATATCTTTTCGGTGGATTTTCAGCATATTGTACAGAACCGTCAGGACGCCATCGAAACCATTCCGGATGTTGCTTTACGTACGGATGATCCGGGGAACACTGAAATGCCAGGTCCAAGGCAATTTCTACCCCATAATCTTTTGCCTTGTTCATCAATTGTTCAAAGTCGCTCAGTGTTCCCAGTTGGGGATGAATCGATTTGTGTCCCCCCTCCTGCGAACCTATTGCCCAAGGGCATCCTACATCATCTTGGACAGATACGGGTGAATTATTCTTTCCTTTGCGGTTCGTCTTTCCTATAGGGTGAATGGGCGGGAGATAAAAGACATCAAAGCCCATCTTTGCAATCTCCGGAAGGATGGCCTCGCAATCCTTGAATGTTCCATGTTCGCCAGATTTAGGAGAGCATGACCTGGGAAATCGTTCATACCAGGTACTAAAAAGGGCTTTTTTCCTGTCTACTACTATGGCAAGCTCCCTTTCATACTTCGTAGCAGACTGTTTGTCCGGATATTTCTTTATCAGGTTGCTGAGTTCCTCACTTAAAACAATTTTCATCGCTTTTTGTTTGTTTTCTTCGTGTCTTAAAAAATCTATATACTCTAACAGTTTTTTCTTATCATCACCGGATACCCTTTTTAATACATCGTGAATCTGTTGAATTCCTATGAGTATTTCGGTCTTTATATCCTGGCTGGCATCATATTTCTTTTTCAGGTCATTCTGCCAGGTTTTGAAATGATCTACGCCGCCCTCCACTGTGTATGTATAAATTCCCATTTCTTCAACAATAAATCCCCCCTGCCACCGGTCATTTTCCAAAAACAACATAGGGATTTCCTGCCAGGTATCATCGTTCTGATACTTGTATAAAACGTTTGCCCAAACAGCATCATGTCCATCGGCAAAAACATCAGCAGTAACTACCACTTTTTCGCCAATAACTCTCTTAATGGGAAAACGCCCACCATCGATCTCCGGGTTTAGCCTTTCTATAATAACTCTTTTCCCCTCGTCAATATGCATTTGCATTGGAATAACCCTTACACAAGATTAGCGTACCGTATCAGCATTTTTTATACATAACAAAACCACATCCCCTTATAGTTATTTCATCCCCGGGATTTAGTTCCTTCGGGAGAAGCGAACCGGGCCCATTCCATATTTTCTCTGAGGAATCCAGTATCTTGCCCCACTTACCAGCAAGAAGGGAAGGGACAACCCGAACATCGGCATTATTAAAATTAAAAAAAAGGCACACATGACTGGAGTCATTCCACCGTCTTACAAGCACAACCCTTTCTTTTTCCATGCTATCCGCATCAAGGCCTTTTTGTCAGCGTGTAAAAGTGCGGGGTGGTACTTTAGTGTTATCAACTTCTTATAAAATCTAATAAAATCTTGTGAGTACCTTCGTTCCTTTTTTCCCAGTTTATTTTTGACTTCAGAAATGTTTCTGTACTCTGCGGTCGGGTGATTCACTTGCCATTTGAATTCATGGAATTCTTTCTTCCTTCCTGTCGTACCGCTTCAATAAGGGCGCGATCGGAATGGCTTACAAAGTAAAGGAATGGGGCATCCTTCCGTATTCTTCTCCCATGAAGAGAAGGGGTATATATGGAGAGAGAAGAACTATTCCGGCAGCAAGTTTAAGAGCCTCAAACGACACAAGGGTGCTGAGCCTCTCCCCAAGCATCCTGTTGCCTGTCTGGTCGTGGTTCTGTGAGAAAACAACCATTTGTTTTGCAGGTATATCCTTTGAAGAATTACCATGATTTCTCTTTCTAAACTCGGAATACTCTCCTGAATAGACAAAACCCTCTTTCATGGACTTTACCATGTACGCAATCTTTCCGAAATCAAGATAATATCCACGCTTTTCTCCGGTAAGAAGGGTATGAATCGCGTGATGAAAGTCATCGCACCATACCCCATCAATACCATACCCCCAGGATTCTCTTGGTATTACAACACGGGAATCGTTTAAATCACTTTCAGCGATGAGGGAGAATTTTCTCCCCTTTTTTTGAGAAAATTCTTCGACCCGTTCTGAAAGTTCAGAGAGAAAGTGTTTCGCTCCCATATCAAATATGGCATGAATAGCATCAAGCCGAAGTGCATCCACGTGATAATGACTGAACCAATGAATGGCATTTTCTATAAAAAAGTTTCTCACCTCTTTACTATATGCGGAATCGAAATTTATAGCTTCGCCCCACGGGGTACTGTAGGTATTCGTAAAATACGGCCCGAAGTCCCTTAAATAATTCCCTTCAGGCCCCAGATGGTTATATACAACGTCAAGAATAACTAAGATTTCTCTCTTGTGACATTCATTTACAAGATGCTTAAGTCCCTCTGGCCCTCCATAGGAGTTCTGAACTGCATAAGGGTAAACGCCGTCATAGCCCCAATTCCTTTCTCCGGGAAATTGAGAAACAGGCATGAGTTCTATGGTATTTATTCCGGTATCCCGTAATTCATCAAGCCTGGGAATTATGGCTTCAAACGTTCCCTCCGGCGTAAATGTACCAACATGAAGTTCACAAATTATCATCTCGCTTAATGGGATACCCTGCCAATTCCCATCTGACCAGGAAAATGCACTATGGTCGATAACTTGTGATGCTCCATGAACTCCTTCAGGCTGGTAATGTGAAGCCGGATCGGCTCTATCCTCTTCATCACCAAGTAGATAAAAATATTTCATAGCAGGAGTTATACCTGCAATAGTCGTTTTCCAATATCCTTCATTGTCCTTTTCCATAGGGATAACTTTTTCTTCGGGCGAAATTATCTTTACCGCTACTTTATTAAGAAAAGGCGCCCAGACATTAAATTCACACCCTTCATTTCTTACATACTTTATCCCATTTTTCATTGCAAAAATTCCCTTATAATTGCTTTTTGGATTCAGTCCCACAACGTATATATTAGCCTCTTTATTTCCCTTTGAACCAAACAAATGATAATTCGTAAGTCTTTTCTCTTTTTCCCGTCATTTGCCATCATAGTGAATGATAATATCGTAATCTCCAATGGTAAAGATATTATCGTTATCGGTGCCCCGTATTTTTCTTAACCCCTAAATCCTGCAAACAAGGCTTCCCGTTGTTACAGGATTAGGGCAGAAATGGTAGAATCTTCAAGGAATTTAAGGATTTAAAACAGCGAAAAGGAGGTTGATATTTTAATAGTCAATATATCATAAAAAGAGGCAAGAAAACAATTGAAAATCAAGAAAGAGATGAATGGGAATGGATGCAACGGTACATGCAGGACTCTTACCGGTACCCGCTTTTATGGGAAATTCGCATTTCGTTCAACAGGCGAACATCGCCAAGCCGGGGGAAACTGTTTTTTCGTCTTATGCACCAAGCAATGAGTGCCGATCCTGTTCCCTATGATAAAATCATCATTGGTCCAAACCATATTGTCGTTCATATAAAGGACACAAGATATCGTGGCTCCCTGAATCATGTATATACCCGCTATTTTTTATTCAGGTATTATTCAGATGTCTTTCCATGAAGCCATTCATTAAAGTCCCAACCATTAACCTTGTTTGCTTCCGCAAACTTACCAGGTTCTGCACATCCAGGTTTTATACCGTGATCATCGAACAGGTATTGTTTCAATATATCCTGAACCAAAATATAGCATAAGAGATATTAGTATCGTCCTTTGAGATTGGAACCAACAACATATATGTTATCTTTCCTGTTTCCCCATATACCGAGCAACTGAAAACGAGTGACGCCTTTCGTATTTTTCCATTTTTTTCCATCGTAATGAAGTATGGTACCGTAATCTCCTATGGCAAAAACAGTATTATCAACGCCCCATATTCTTCTGAGCCAGTTTCTTGTATTGCTTCTTTGGCGTGTCCACTTTATCCCATCATAATGAAATATAAGCCCATCTGCACCCACAACAAACACATCCTTTGAATCCATCCCCCAAATACCGATAAGCCTTTTATTCGTAACCCGGGCTGATTTTTCCCACCTTTTTCCATTAAAATGAATTATCGTACCATAAACCCCTACTGCATAAATATTAGCCTTACTATTGCCCCAGATTCCATAAAGCCAGTGGGTGGTACCGCTGTCTTGTTCATCCCACGTTTTAGCATTATAACATCACAATCATCAGGTTCTATCGGTTGTTTTTCTATACCCCACTCGTTTGCAAAAGTAAGTTTGACAGGGGAAAATAAATATGCAACCAAAAAGACAAAAGCAGAAAATATTATTATTCTCATATATTTCTCCATTTTGTTTAGAAATTATACCCAATTAAAAACAAAAATTATCTCGGGCCCTTTCCCATGAAAAGTCGAGGCCTATACATTAATCCTCAGTCTTTTTATCGCTGATCTCCTGCTTATCTTCACGTTTAACCTGTGCCGGTATATCTTTAACAGCAAAAGGTACAACTGAACGTATATGGATGTCTCTTTGTGGAAAGGGGATTTCAATATTATTCTTTCGAAATACCTTGGCAATGGTAAAATTCAGTTCGCTCTGGGCAAACCATCGTTTTCCCGGATCATCAGCCCAAAAATACAATTCAAAATTTAATGCACTGTCACCAAACTCAGCAAACCTCACAAAGGGTTCAGGGTATATTCTGACATTAGAATTTTGTTTGGCAATTTCCAGCAAACACTTCTTTACAAGTTCTGTATCGGTTTCATATGAAACTCCTACCTTTACACTACCTCTCATTCGGGGTATCGGGTGGGTCCAGTTAGTTATTCTGCTCTCGACAAACTTTGAATTAGGCACCGTTATGGTAATTTCGTCTGGTGTTGTGAGGGTTGTGCTTCTTGCGCTGATCTTTTCAATAGTGCCCAAAGTCCCATCTTCCAGGGTAATTACATCACCAACCCCCATGGGACGCTCAAACAGAAGGATGATCCCACTTACGAAATTACCGATGATGTTCTGCATCCCAAATCCAATACCAATACCGAAGGCACCTGCAAAGAAGGCCAGGCTTCGCAAAGGGATACCTGCCAGGCTAAGACCGATTAAAGCAGCAATACCGATGATGATATATCGTATTAAGGTGGATAAGGTTTGTCTCAATCCACGTTCTAAATGGAGTTTACTAAACACCCTCTCGTCCAGCGATTTTTTGATATATCGGGCGACAAGAAACGATGCGAACAGGACAGCTAAGGCGAGACAAATCTTTACCGGTGAGGTATACCTGCCTTCTTCAAAGAAGAAACGATACTTTAACCCGTTACCAATAGCCTTTAAAATTGTTCCTGCATATTCAAAAGTTTTTTGAACAGGATACGGGGCGGCCGGCGAACCTACGGCATCATGAAAGGTACCGACCCATACCCGAACAATAATTATTGCGGCAACAAGAGAAACGACATAATTAAAAGCGACTTGATATATTTTCGTAACCGCATGAAATCTATTTTCCTCTGGAGTATCCTTTTTGATATTCTTTTTCTTCAGGTGCAACTCTCTTACGTAATTCAAGCGATAACACAAGAATTTCCATACCCAAAATGCGATAAACGCAACAACAAAACTCTTTATACATGTCTTCAATAACACATACATTAATACCGGATAGCCGAGACTCCTTATCGCAAACAGAGAAACAATAAAAGTAATAAAAACAGGATAGATTATCGTTATTATGCGATGGATAAGCCTTCCAAATTTGCTTTCAGCGCTCGGCAACAATTTAAATATGAGCGATTTTTGAGTTGCAAGCCATAACAGAAGTATTAATATCCCTACACGATAAATAAACCATAGTAATTCAACAACGTCGTTCTGGTACTCAAATACTGTGAGCACGGCAATTATTGATAAAGATATCAGGGAAAACAATAAAATGATGTTCAGTGCTTTATAAAGGTGTTTGGGAGAGACATAGGCCAGCGAGGTAATTAATTTTTTATCTCCTTTTTCCGGGCTAAAAGATTCCGTAAGAAGGCCTTTGAGTACCTTATGTATGGCAATAAAGGTTAATACATATACCGTTGACGTTACCAGGGGAGATTCAGCATGAAAGATGCGTGACATCAACAGGGAAAGGATAGCAATCCACATAATATTCAGACTGTTCTGAAGCACGATCAAAAGACTGGGAAGAAGTCTTGACTTATAATATGATGCATGAACAGTTTCATACATTGCCCCTATTTTGTTAGTACACCATCGACGCAGGTATCTTTTAGAAAAATAAAGGCCAGCAAGGAGTATGATTAATCCCCCTACCCTTACCCAAAAATCAAGGGTATACTTTTTATGGTAAGCATATGAAACAATACTTTTTGCCTGAACTTGAACCACGGCGTAAAACTGGTCAAATCGACCGTAACAAGCTATCAAATCCTTATATACGGCGCTTACCGTATGAACAGAAATATCACTTGCTATCCTTGTCCAAACATTGGCGGCCTTCAGAGTGATCAACTTTTCCTTCGTTTTGTCCAACAAGGCTAATGCCTTCTTCTTGGTTTCCAGTCGTTCGTACAAACTATCTAGTCTTGCAGATAGAAGTCCAACCTGTTCTTCCAGTAGCTTTACTATCTGACGTGCATATTCTATTGCCTTTCCTGCCAATTCTCTGTCTTCAAATGTTGTTACTTCCTTTTCAATTTTTGATATTTCCTCACGGGCCATAGACAGGGTGTCTGAAAGCAGTTTTTCTTCCTGTTTTACAGAAGGAATGAGACTTTCCAATGCCGTAATTGCATCCGAGAATCGTTTTAATTCTGATTCAACTTTTTTTAATGATTCCTCAACATCTTTTGACTCCAGTCTTTTGTTTATTAATTCTTCTACCTCTGCCTCCAATTTTCTGTTTTCAGTAACGTCTTTATATCGTTGGGCACCTATCGTAATAAGTTCGTCCTTCTTTTTTGCCACCAGTCCGATTTGCTTATGTACCTCAGCCTCTAACTCCAGCACCCTCTTTTTTTCCGGAGAGGTCGTTACCAGTTGCTCCCGGACAATTTCCGCGGTTTTTCTGGCCGTTTCCTGGATGGTCTTTTCTGTTTCCGCCCTTGCAACTTCTGCAACTTTCTGCGTTAACGCCTCGACTTTTTCTGCCACTTCCTGCGCGGACTCTTTCTTTTTCAATTCTTCCTTTTTTTGCTTTTCTTCCAAAAGTCTCGCCTTTTCTGCTGAGAAGGCAGCATCAATTTCAGAATTTTTCAGCGCCTGTACCGCTTCGTCATGACGAATCCTGGCTGTTTCCAGTCTTGTTTTAAACAGGGCAATCCACTGAGTATTTACTGCATTCTGCCATGATAAAACATTGCTAATCTTTTCCTGTGTTACTGGAATAAGACCGTTATCCTTAATCTCTGCCTTTAGTAATTCTAAATCCTTAGCAAGGTTTTGTTCTTTACCGGAGGTCATAACTTTAACATCCTCCAGCTCCTGAATAAAATGCGAGAGCAGCGTCTCCTTTCCTTAAGACTGGCTTGTGCCGCCGCAATGTAACCCTTTGCAATATCGGCCTCTTTTCTTGCTGTGGCAGCCTGCTCAGAAGGTGTCACGGTAACGGTTTCTGTCAACTTTATTATCGAACCTAATAAGCCAACCCGATCAGTATAAGTTTTTGATTGATTTTGAAGTGCCGTAATCTGGTCTTTGTATGCCTGTCTTTGTTCGTTGTCTACATTGACTTTTTGTTTAACAATCGCAAGTTCCGTGTCGAGTAATTTTAAAAATGATGGATTCGTCTCATCCGCCTGATAACCTTTTTTATCCTGTTGAAGTCTTTCAAGATAAACATTCGTTGTGTCTGCATCATCTTCTAAACTTGCTATTAAGGCCTCCATTTCACCAAGAGATATGCCCATTTTAACCTTTACCTTATCTGCCTTTATTTTGGCATTCTCACTGTCTTCAGATTTTACCGTCATGCCGGTTTCTGAAAGCTTTACTTCATCCATCTTCCCTTTTTCTGACAAAGGGGTAGCTATCTCTAACGTTTGTGCATGCGAAGTAAGGCACAGCCCTATCCACAGTAAACAAACATATAAATATTGTACTCGTACAAAAGTATTTCTTTTGTCAGGCATTTTACACTTCATAAACATCTCTGCTCTCCCTGCAAAATTATCGTTGAAACTTCCCCTTTATCCGGAGCTAATGCTGTATACATTTTATCACATATGTTACGCTTAAATAACACATTTTTTCCAGCGATTTTATTTACATAATTCCGTATCTGATGGCGGATATCGCCCACGTTACCGCTGATAACGGGTGTTCCCTTCCACATGGCCTCTGCCACGGTAAGACCAAAGCCTTCCCGGATGCACTTCTGAAGGACGACAGCAGCCCGCCTCTGGAGGGCATTCACAAGGGCGGTGTCCTGAACACGGAGGATGACGATGCGCTCCTCACGTTTTTTAAGGAGAGACTCAAAAATTTCTGCGCCCTCGGGATCATCCGTCGCCACGTTGCCAAGGAGTACGAGGGTGGCATTCACCTCCCTGCGGGCAATCCTGAAAGCCTCGATGACCCCTTCCGGGTCTTTCCATCGATCAAAGCGGGATATCTGCACTATGAGGGGCAGGTCTGTCGGAATGTCGTGGTACTGAAGGCACTCCTGCTCTTCTTTCCCGGTAAATTCCTTGTTCTTAATGGTGAAGGGATCAATCGCAGGAACGAAGAAGACCTGCGGGGTTACTAACCCCTTTTGCCGGTATTCCTTGAGGCTTAGCACTACGGCATCATATGCCCTGATAAATGGAATGAGATAATTGAGCATCTCCCTGTTCGGCTCCGAGAGGTCTACGTGACAGCGCCATATCCAGGGGCCGCGCTTCCGGTAATGCATGAGCATCGGAAGCGGCTGTGGGTCGTGGACGACAACAATGTTGTAGTGAATATGATTGCGGACGGCGTTCTCGAAAACAACTTCCTCGTAAATTTCCATCTTCAGTTTGGTAAGATTAACATCCGCGCCCTGAAGGGCATTATGCATCTTCTTCGTGATGCTGAAGAAATCGGGAGAACCCTGTATTACCCGTCAACCGGTCCTGTACCGAGGCTGTTCATAAGGAGTGTCTCCGTAGAGAGCAGTTCTGCCACCTCGTCTCCGTAGTAGGTAGAATTAATATTGGTAACGTGAATATCCTTGAGCCCCGATGCCTTCTTGTATATCCGGGCTACCGCATGTTCCCCGATATTTGAAGTTGTTTTATCGCTTTAAAGATGCGAATGCTTTTGTTCGTTGGCACCATCGGGAGACGATTGCAAAGCCTCAAAGCCTGACACAATATCCAGAAGTTCAGAGGTAATGGAATTTTGGTGTTGGTGCCGGTAAAGGGCTTGAAGTTCTTCAATCCGTTCTTCGATATTTCGTTCTGCAGTTTGCATGGATAAAAGCCGGCTTGCGTTCTCACTCGCCATGGACTCTAAAAATGCCTGGTAGAGAGAAACGAAAATATACTGGTGTACCAAGGCAGAAAACAGGTTGTTTCGGTTCATGGTGAAGGTAGGAATTGTACGCGATGGCCATTCCTTACGTGTTATAGTCTGAAACCATGTATGATCAAGCGGTAAGAGGTGTCTTGTTTGTGGTTTATAGGATGCACTTGATATCAATTTATTGTAAAAGAGAATAACCTTATTAATATTGCCTTTTGATTCCCATTCATTTATTGTCGTTACAATTCTATGACCGATTTCTGTAATGGCAGATAAGGATCCCGGAACGGAAAAGGTTTCTACGACAGGGTGTCCCTGCTCTTCCAGAAGTGCCCTTGCACGAGAACCCACGCACATTACAAACCGATGTTCATGGGTAATTTCATGTTCATACATATCTTCAAGTGCGTGGGCTACTATCTGATCGTTGAATCCTCCACAGAGACCCTGGTCTGATCCGAAAATAAGTATGCATGCGCCCTTATCTTTTGCCGGCAGCCTCTCCAATATTTCAATCGGACCTCTCTGTAATATTACCTGAAGACCCATCTCAACAGTCCTGTAGTAAACCGAAACCGATTCAACTGCCTTCTCGTAATGCCGGATGTTCATCGCTGCGAGAGTCTTCGTTGTCTTTACAATGGTATACAAATCTTCTGCGCTCTGTTTTTTTTTCCTCAGCGACTCAAGTGTTTGCATTCAGAGAGTTCTCCTCTTTTGTGGCAAGAGCCATCCTGGCCATGGTTATCAATTCATACCGGTCTTCGTCCTTGAGTTTATCACCTGCCTCAATTCGTTTGCACACATCAGGCAATTTTTCAGTTGCCTCCTTACAAATTGTTTGTTCTGCCAGAGAAATCAGATCTAAAGGAATCTCGTCAAAGATTCCTTCCGTCGCTGCAAGCAAAACTGCAATTTGGTATGAAACAGGCAGAGGTTGATATTGTGGCTGCTTGAGAATTTCCCTTACCCGCTTTCCCCTTTCAAGAGTTTTGCGGGTTGTCTCGTCAAGCCTGGTGCTGAAGCGGGCAAATTTTTCCAGTTCCTCAAATTGTGAATAAGAAAGACGTAACGTACCGGTTACCGAACGGTACGAAGGGAACTGGGTCTTTCCCCCTACCCTGGATACAGATTTCCCCACATCAATTGCCGGCAAAAACCCTTTTTGAAAAAGTTCCGGAGACAGATATATTTGACCATCCGTAATGGAAATCAGATTGGTTGGAATGTATGCTGATACATTCTGTGCCTCTGTTTCAATGATAGGCAAAGCAGTCAGAGAACCTCCGCCGAATTTTTTCCGTAAATGAGTTGAACGTTCAAGAAGTCGTGAGTGGATATAGAAGATATCTCCCGGATACGCCTCTCTTCCGGGTGGGCGGCGGAGAAGGAGAGAAATTTCCCTGTATGCACGTGCATGTCGTGTCAGATCATCATATACAATCAGAACATCCCTTCCTTGCCTCATGAAATACTCCGCCATAGTCGTGGCGGCATAGGGAGCAACGAATTGCATCCCCGGTGGTCCCTCCCCGGCGGCTACTACCACAATCGTATATTTCATTGCATCATGCTTGTGAAGGTCTGCTATCAATTTCGCCACGGAAGAACTCCGTTGCCCTATTGCACTATAGACACAGACCACGTCTTTGTTTCTCTGGTTAATAATAGTATCCAGCGCGATCGCAGTCTTGCCGGTCTGGCGATCGCCAAGAATTAATTCGCGCTGGCCTCTCCCGACGGGAATCATGGCGTCAATCACTTTAATTCCTGTCTGAAGCGGCACAGTCACCGGCGATCTGTCCATGATCGCAGGTGCATCTTGTTCCACGGTGCGACGTTGTGAGGTTCGAATCGGACCAAGGTTGTCCAGGGGGCTCCCTAATGCATCTACGATACGTCCGAGCAGCGCCTCACCTACCGGAACATCCATAACTCTTTCCGTGCGCCTGACCTCACTTCCGGCCTTGATTCCCGTGCCTTCGTTCAGTAATATAATACCCGCTTCTTCCTGGTCAAGATTGAAAATCATTCCCAGCCCGCCATCAGCAAATCGGACCAGTTCTTCCGATTCCACACCCCTCAGGCCATCTACCCGTGCGATGCCGCGTCCTATATACCTGACCATTCCCACTTCACGGATTTTTAAGGAAGGTCTAAATTTTTTTAAAACATGGTCGAAGCCTTCGAAAGTGTTATCTAAGAGAGTTTTCAATTCATTATGGGCAGTTTCGTTTACCATCTCTTTATTGTCTTGGAAATCTGTAGTAAATTCTTAAACCAGTTGCAATCGTTTGCATGTCCTGTTTAACCGCTCAATTCTTCCTCGATGGTTTTATTTACCTCTTCTTCTAAGGCAGTTACGTAGTCATTTAGATTCCAGCCAATTACATAATCACCAACCTTAAGCTCAATTCCACAAACGAGATCGGGCGATGTCCCGTACACAATTTTTCTGTCATCCATAAGATATGTATGAATTTCATGGTTAATCTCCTGTTGCGCATCCTCTGAAATTTCAAAGGCACTGGAGACACTTACTGCTTTTTCCGATGTTCTCATTGATTCTTTCATCTTGCTGAGTTCAGCATTGTTTATATTCTTCAACTTTCGAAGAAAGACATTTATCATGCATTGTTCTATATGAGAATCTGATAAATCTGAAAAGACCCGACTAGTAATTGCACAAACTTGCCTCCCGGCTTTTTTCCGTAATTCCTGAAGAAAAGATTCCTTCTCTTCCTGCAAGGCCTCATGCCATCTTTTTTTCACTGCGTTTACCTCTTCACGCGCTTTTTCGATTAATTCTTTTCCATTGACTTCGGCTTCTTCTCTTGCTTGAGTCAGCATCTCTTCACGTTTATTATTAAACTCCGTGTTTTTTTTACGGTACAATTCCCTTTCCTCTTCAGCCTCTGCCCGCTTATTATCTGCTTCATGAAGTCGTGAGGCTATTTTTTGCTCACGTGCATTCATGGCAGAAATAATCCGGCCATAAAGAAAATATTTCAGAAGAAATACCAGAATAAGAAAATTGATTACCTGTGAGAGTACCGTGAACCAATCAATAAGCATCTTACCCCCCGGCCTTGCCAACGACATAATTCCAAAACGGATTAGCAAAGATCAAAATCATGGTAACTACAAAGCAATAAATAGCAGTAGATTCTATCATTGCCATACTGACAAATAATGTCCTGGTAATCGTGTTTGCCTCGTCCGGTTGCTGTGCAATTGCACTTAATGCCTGAGCGGCAGCACGGGCCTCTCCAAAAGCAGGCCCAATAGAGCCAATAGTTATCGTCAGGCCAGAGACAATAATAGAGACCGTCCCGATAAGACCAATATTATCCATACTGTTCCACTCCTTTCTTTTTGTTCTCGTATTTTTGCTCCCTTTCGTCATGTACGCGGGTCGCTGATGCAATATAAACCATTGATAGAATAGCAAATATATATGCCTGAATCAATCCCGTAAGCAGCCCCAATGCTACCATAACAATAGGAAAAAGCAGGGGGGCGATGGAAAGCAGGATACCAGCAATAATGGTCCCACTCATCACATTACCAAAGAGCCGAACTGCCAATGCAATAGTACGGGAGATTTCTCCCAGGATATTGAATGGGAGCATGAAAGGTGTTGGTCTAAAAAAGTATTTTAGGTATCCTACAAAGCCCTTTTTTGCGATCCCAAAAATGGGGACTGCAATGAAAACACAAATTGCAAGTGCTGCAGTTGTAGATAAAGAACCCGTGGGTGGCTGGTATCCGGGTACAATACTCAGGATAATCGAGACCGCAATAAAAAGGAACAGGGTTCCCACGAAAGGAAGGTACGGAGAAGGTTCCTGACGGCTAATGGCACGAATCTGATCTTGCATCCCAACGACCAGTACTTCAAGCATGTTTTGCCAGTGGGATAATGTCGTTCCCGTTGCCAATTTCCTTGTTATCAGCCAGGAGCCGACAACCAGCAGAACCATCACAACCCATGTAAACACAATCGTTGCATTAAGAGACACCGGGCCAATTTTTAAAAATATTATCGCATCAGGGGTTATTTTCAATCTTTTGCCTCCCTTTTTCAGATGGTCTCATATGTGCTTTTCCGGCCGTAAACGCCGAACCAGCGTGTGCCGTACAAGGAAAAAGCCTACGGTACACGCAACCAGTTTTTCCCACCTTCCGTCCATAACGAGGTAGAAGGCAAACAAGGTAATACCCATCCGCACTACAAAACTTACCAGGATCAGTAGCATAGGGCGCTTTATTGCAGAAAGGTTCTGTGCCGTGCACCAAAGACCGGCATAATTGAGAATGCCCAATGCCATTCCCACAACGAATGGAACCATGAAAAACAGGATTCCTCTCGTCACATTATCCCTCCTGTCCCATTATTGGCATGGGATAAAAATCGTTGTAAAGTAAACGACAAACCGGATTCATTCATTCTTGATCTCCGTTTTTATCCAGTACCAGGCGTTTAGACAACCAAGCGCAATTCCTGCCATAAGCAACATGAGTGTCCACGACAAATGTCCCGGCCACCGCCTGTCAATCCAGATCCCAACCGTTATGCCAATTATTGTCGGAATTGCTACCGACCACCCGATAATTCCCGACATACCCATGCCATACCATATACTTCGAATACCCTTTTCGCGTCTTCTTCGGATTTTGCGGGCCTCTTTTTTTCCTATCTCTTCAACAAACTTGTGTCGGGAATTGTGA
Source organism: Planctomycetia bacterium (assembly GCA_015075005.1). Classification (GTDB taxonomy): domain Bacteria; phylum Planctomycetota; class Brocadiia; order Brocadiales; family Brocadiaceae; genus Brocadia. Next base: position 136,108 of record JABTVC010000003.1, on the reverse strand, counting down.
TGATTTTTCTCCGGTAACTCAGACATGGCCGCGTTCCTCAAATTCGATGAATCGTCTCACAAAACTGACTTCTAGTTTGGATATGGCAGAACGGGCAACCTTCTGCCGGTCGTCTGTAATTCTGAACTGTTTCTCTACCGTCTCTTTCAATCCTCCTAAATCAGCCCCCCGCACTGCATTCAATGTTGAAACTAATACCTCGGAGCCGCACTTAACAAGTATCCCTTTATCGATAGCGAGAAATTCTTCGTGTCCTTCCGATTCAAACGAAAGCAGGCCGGGAACAAGTGCAGCTACAAAATCTATATGGTGCGGCAGAAGGCAAAAAAAGCCATTTTCAGCCTCGGCAAGCACCTTGGTGACCTCTTTGTTGACAAGGACTTCAGTGGGGAGCAATACTTTAAGCATCATGTTTTTTTGCCTCATCGATTTTTCCTATCATGTATAGTGATATCTCAGGATAGGAGAAGAATTCGTTGTTTAAAATCCTTTCACACCCGTCAAGCGCATCTTGCAGGTCGACCGACCGCCCCTCCTGACCGGTAAACTGCTCCGTAGTGAAAAATGGTTGGGTTAAAAACCTTTCAATCCTTCTGGCCTGATTCACAATTTCCCGGTCTTCCTTGGAAACTTCCTCTAAACCCAGCATGCCGATGATGTCCTTTAATTCTTCATAAATTGCCAGCACTTTCAGTACCTCGCGGGCAATCTCATAATGCCGCTTTCCAACTATGTGTGGCATAAGCATCTTCGATCCGGATTGAAGCGGGTCAATAGCAGGGTAGAGTCCTTCGCTTGCTCGTTTTCTGGACAACACGACCGACGCTGACAAATGGTTAAAGGTATGAACTGCTGAAGGGTCGGTAAAGTCGTCAGCCGGCACATACACCGCCTGCACCGAAGTAATTGCACCCGTGTTGTGTATTGCAAACTTTTCTTCCAGTTGTGAAAGTTCTGTTCCGAGGGTGGGTTGATATCCGACACGTGAAGGTAGCTGACCAAGAAGCCCGGAGACTTCGGCGCCGGCCTGTATAAAACGAAAAATATTATCAATCAGGAGTAAAACATCCCGCTTCGTTTCATCCCGGAAGTATTCAGCCATGGTAAGCGCTGCATGCCCCACACGGAATCTGGCGCCAGGAGGCTCTTGCATTTGACCGAAAAGCATTACCGTGTTGTTGAGCACCCCTGCCTCTTTAATTTCACGGAAAAGTTCCTCGGCCTCCCGGCATCTCTCGCCTATACCACAGAAGAGACTAATTCCCCCGTGAAGACCCATTACTTTATGAATAGTTTCCGTAATGAGCACTGTTTTCCCGACTCCGGCACCACCAAAAAGCCCTGCCTTTCCACCCCTTTCAAGGGGCACAAGTACATCGATTGCCTTGATTCCGGTTGTGAATATCGCAGATGTAACCGCTCGTTTTGAAAGCGGGACAGGGGGTTGATGTATTGACCGCCACTCAACATCCTTTAACGCTTCTCCGTTGTCTATGGTTTCTCCGAATACGTTAAATGCCCTGCCGAGAAGTTGTCGTCCAACGGGAACACAGATAGGTTGCTCTGTATCTGTCACGAAAGAGCCACGAGACAATCCCCGGGTAGGAGTCAATGCTATTCCCCGAACCATTTCCGGGCTCAGGTGTATGAGCACCTCTATCACAATTTCGCCTTTTTTTCCTGCACACAGTTTATTATAGATGGCCGGTAGTTTCTGAGAGAAACACGCATCTACCACACTGCCCCGCACAGACACAACGGTTCCCTTGTTGACATTTTCCTGTTTAAGCATAACACTATGCGCGATCTTCAAATTCGCCTGGCTGATAGCGGAACCGTGGTCTTATTTTTAACAGACTTAACACCTTTTACCTGAGTGGCTATCTCAATTGTTTTAAGAGCTTTTCAGTTGTTTCCACAAATCTGTTCAGCGCTACCTTAATAAACAAAAAAAGCCTTACCACTAAGATATTTTTTTCCAACATCTCCGCCGGTAAGGCCATCTTTAACTCTAAAATACTGCCTTTTCTTAACCCACTTCCCTGTAGATTTAAAGACCCTTTACTTTGCGTCTCCTGATTGCCATGGATTTGCCCTTATCGTAATGTTTTTGTTTTAGTATGTGGCAAGAACACTAAATACTGTTAGCTTTGTATAACAAAATTTACCACAAGCTGTCAATAAGAATCTCTCGGTTGATGAATTTCTCAATCAACCGCAGGAGTATTTATTCTGATAAAAGTATTGAAACCAGACTGGCCGCCCCAACTGAATACCGGCAAAAAAATGCCGCTGGTGATTCTCCGTCTCGAACAATTTTACTTGCGCCATCACGATGGATTAACGTTGATCCGGCAATTGCCGGAGTGGTTGTGGAATAACTGATGTCGCTATTTGTTTGGGTGTGACAGTTGAGCATGGGCATATCTGTGCAAATCATAGTAGAGATTTGCGGCCCGTTTACACAAAGATACCTGCGTTTGGGAGAAACACCATTGATCCGGTTCTTTATAATCACCCTCAGGATCAACAACCCCATGCTGTACCAGCTCGATGACAAAGGATTTTTCTACTGCATTAACCGTACAAACCTGAACGATACCGTAATAGCTCACCGGCTCTACTTCTTTCATAACAGGAACACTCATTAATCTCCTCCAGTAACGCCCTGGGATTAAAATTAGAGACTTCAAAGTTGTTGATAATACTTTTCGGTCGCTTGATCCAGTGTGGCAGGATTCACCAATTGAAGAATAACAAATTGGTCGCCCGCGGGATTACCGGGCAAACCACGTCCTTTCAAGCGAAGTTTTGTGCTGCTGGCTGCCTGGCGGAATGGTAAGTTTAACTTTACCGCCCAGCGTTGTAGTGTCTATCGTTGCGCCGTGCTGCTCCCATGGAGTAACCGGCATTTTCTTGGTGACGTTTTGCCGTCGAGGGACGTACAATGGATGGGGAGCAATATGGATCTCTAAGTAAAGATGGCCTTCCCTGAACTGTCACGCGCTCTGCCTAATCCTTTCAGTCGCAAATGCTGCCTGTCAACAACCCCTGCCGGAATAGAAACATCAATGGTGTGCTTCTTCATGACGATCTGACCATTATGCTGAACTTCCGGCTCTGGTAGACGATACGCTTCTCCTCCCTGGTAAGCATCTACTAATTGCAAGGTGATTTCGGCGTAAATGTCTGCCGCTGTAGGTCATCTGAACTGTAGAAATTTTGCCGGCGACGGCCCTGTCCTGTTTTAAATCCTCCACCAAAATACTACTGAAGAAGTCACTGAAGTCGGCCCTATCTTCAGCTGAAAACCCTGTCGCTAAACCCCTGTTGCGCTTGCCAATCCGGTGGGGTTTGAACTCATCGCCTTGATGGTAACCTGACTGACGAAGATGGTCATAGGCAACACGTTTTTCTTTGTCACTTAATGCCTCATAAGCCTCTGTGACTTCCTTGAAACGCGCGTCTGCCTTGGGTTCTTTACTGACGTCGGGGTGATACTTGCGAGCAAGTTGCCGGTAGACTCGTTTAATTTCATCCTGTGGGGCGGTATCGGCAACACCGAGGATCTGATAATAATCTTTAAATTCCATTCATCAACCCTTCATTCACATGTTCAGGAATTTCAAAGCTACAAGGGTGGCACGGGCAAACTTGTTTGTCCGTGCTGAATTCAAATTATTCGAGGAATTCAATACGTTTGATATAAGCCTCGGCTTTTCCTCCACCTCCAGATGTAGTAGTGTCAATCTCAAGGCATAAACCAGATATTGCGGGAGCCTCTTTTTTGTAATATGTTCGAAACGCACGAACCAAATCAAACTCTGAAATTACCGTTTCATTAAGTTCCGGGTTTCCTACACAAACATAACGCCCACCTGCGTGAAAATACTTCCCTTTGTAAGGCAGGTTGATTTCATCGGCTTCGCCGAGAAACAGGCTCAAGAAATAAGGCAAATCCGGTATCATAAAATACCCACTGGACAATTTTTCTGGGCCAAAAAATATATATAAAGCCAAGGCTTGTGTCCTGTTTCCTCTCTCAAAGGAAGCATCCTTTGGGTATTCAATAATTCCCATTCAATGCGCACTTTAGAAACTGCCGGAATGATGACATCCTTACAAACAAGAAAACCTCTGACGGGTTGCTTGGTTTTAATAAACAACATACCATCCTGAATGGAGAATTCAATTTTCGCAGGCTTCTTAGCCGCGCCCTTATAATAAAGCCCTTCAATTCCAAATCCATTTACGGACAGAACCTCCTGAATAATTTGAAAATTGATTACATATTTTACCTTCTGAATCTTTCAGTGCCTTGTTTTTCCAGACTGCTGTCCTTAGCAACTTTGATGGCTTCCTCTGATCTCAGCTACTTTATTTTCTTTTGAAAAAACGTTTCCACTTAAAACGAATATTAGTATACATGTGATACCTGCAATAAAACTTTTCAACTTCGTTTCCTTTCATGAAAAATAATGAAAGGCGGGAAGTTGGGATGTAAAATATACATTCCAAACTTCTCAACCGCTTAACTTTAATACCATCGCGTTTTTGATTGTCTAAAACGTATTCGTCATACTACTTTGCGACGTCTTTTGCCGCATCCTGGATTTCCTTGACAGGATGGCCTCCCTTTGAGTCCTCAGCCATGACAACCACGCTGACCGGGTCGCCCGTCGCCACAGGCGTAGTCACTTCCGTCGTCATGTGCGGTGGAAAGTTGACTTGCACAAGCTTGTCTCCGCTTTTGATCAATAGGCTCTCATAGCTCCCCTGCGGGCTGTAGTTGAAACGCTCAACGACGCCCTTCAGCGTTTGGGTTTCGGTATCATGCTGAGAGCACAAGCCGAAAGCATCATGCTGCCCATCGGTGCTGGAAGCACAAACATTGTGGCCATGTGAGCAAAGAACCATCTCTTAAAAACAATTTCACGCACTTCTCTTTAAATAAATAATTTAATTAAGCAATCATCAATACTTCCTCTTCTTCCTGTTTTTCTTTATGCTTTTATAGATCAATTTACTTTTCCCTCCTATTCCTTGTTCAAGGGGAGAACGTGTTGTTCTCTTATGCAAGTCCTAGTCCCTTTGCAACACCCTCTCCATAAACCTTATCTGCTTTGTAAAAATACGGAGCCATCCTTTCCTGGATATCTTTCGGCACTTTTTTAAGGCTTGATACAATGTTTTCAATGAGTCGCTTCCGTTCTTCAGGCGGCATCAGCCGGAAGAGATTCCCGGGCTGGACAAAATCATCGTCAACGCCTCTTTTCTGTTCATAGCGATTTGCGTCACCTGAAATTTTCAGCGGCGGCTCATTATACGCCTGGTCTGCTTTGGGTCCTCCGAAACTGTTCGGCTCATAATTTACCGAAGCCCCGCCGTTGTCATCGAATCTCATTGAGCCGTCCCGCTGATAGGTGTTTGCTGCCGTGGCAAGCGGACTGTTTATCGGCAGCCGCTCAAAGTTCACGCCCAGCCGATACCGCTGTGCATCTGCATAGGCAAAAATACGTCCCTGGAGCATTTTACAGGGAGAAAAAGAGATACCGGGAACAACGTGAGCCGGAGAAAAGGCGGACTGCTCGACTTCGGCAAAATAGTTCGAGGGATTACGGTTCATCTCCAATACTCCTGCCTCGATCAAAGGATAGTCTCCATGCGGCCAGACCTTGGTTAAATCAAACGGATTCCACCGATACGTTTCCGCTTCAGCTTCCGGCATTATCTGAACATAAAATGTCCATTTAGGGTAATCCCCCATACGCATCAACCTAGCTTTTACTAAAAAACGAGCTAAGAACTTATTGGCAATTGTTGTAATACAGAACGGATTCTTTGCAATAGATATACCATTATTAATTTTACATTTTCGTAAAAGGTTGAATAGTCTCCCAATTTCCCCTTCCCTTCGTTTCTCCTAAGCAAATCAATTTGCCGCCTTATAAAGTACCCTGAAACGTTTTTTCTACAAACGTTTCTAGCATTACAGGCCGATATTTGTAACGTTGTTCCCCAATCATTTGGAAGTTTTTGCACTAAGCCCAATACTCTTGATGGGTTCGATTTTATCCACGGCAAAATCAAACCTGGAATTATTTACTATCAGATGGAGATTTTGTTCCTGAATTTGACGACTCCAACCTATAAACCTTCTCTCGCCTGCATTTCCAGGCTGATGCACCGAAACCTAATGATCCAAGTATGCCGGAACGGCTATTTATCAGATAGCGAAGTTGTAACCAACCAATTTTTATATCCTAAATAATGCCAACGATGAATCATTTCGTTCCATATTCGGGATTGTTTGGGGTTTTACTATATCAAACTTATATCTTGAATCTTTCCGGGACAGATTGAGCAAGGTTGCTATCATTTAACATAGTACGGTGTTTGTACTGTTTGCCATTGCCATTTCGTCTCAAAGGGGCGGCAACTTGTCCAGCCGTCCCTTTCCATGCGCAACAGCGCTACACGGCAACTCATATCTTTTAGCTTGCCATCTGCTTTTAGCCATAGAAATTGTTCACATATCTTCTCAGAAATAGCCGTTCTGCCCAAACCTTTTGTCGTGACTATTTCACTAATAACTTTCATTTCTTCCTGGTAAAGTCACGCCCACAATAGCGAACCGACTTGATTAGTTTTTGGCTCTTTGAGAACATGCTTTTTGATTTGGCTGTCGTCTCCTGTCATCATGAAAACTTTCTAAAATTCAATCTGGCCGCTTATTAATTCAAAGTTGTTGTTTTACGCCGTCGCTTTTGTTTTAAAAGTCCTCTGAGAGACTATTTAGCAATTCTTCCATGTTGAAAGCCTGTTGTTTATAATGGATTGGCGTATAGACGGCCTTTCTTCTGTAGCCATTGAATCAGCTTTACTGCGCTAACTCACGACCCATAGTACAATGACAATGCCCTGCGCTAAATGCATATCTGAGTCATGTGTATCATTATCAATCGGCCGTATAAGAGACAGCGAATCCTTTCTGCACGGCTTCCTTTCATTACATCAATTCGGAATAATTGCTTCCATTGTTTAAATATCAACTCTATCTGCCACCTCATTCGGTATATGGTGCCTACTATTTCCGGCGGGTTTTTGTCTCTTACATTGGTGATGAAGAAGCTATAGTCTAACCATTCTAAATATTCACGGGACAAGGTCTTCCTTTCTTTGTGCTGATCTTTTGGCTTTACGTCGGCGGTCATTTATTATATGCTCCGGTGTGCGATACGCTATCAGGCGGCTGCATATCCTGGCTTCTCCAAGATAAACTTTCATATCTATTAAACCCTATTACCAATTTGTTTTTTTTACATATGACGCAAGGTCTACGGCCGCACCGGGTTTGAGCTTAAATAGACTTTTAGTGCTCTTGAATAAGCGACTTAAATAATGAAAGCCTTTTCCCCGATATCTCCTAATACGGAAAGATCAAAATATCCTAAATCCCTGATTATCAAATCCTTCCCGTATCTGATCCAATACTCTTGCTCCATTTTTCTGATCCGGATAGATCCCTTCCGTAATGAAACTTTTTCAATATATGACGTGTTGCCTCATATAATAAATCTATCTTTAAGAGGATTTACTCGCACTGCTGCCTACTCCTCTGAATTCTTCCGATAAATGCTCATTGAGCTCTATTTGGGTACTATCCTGAAGATACATTTGAAAATTGCTCTAATAATCTCTAAAGGCATCTTCTTTAATTTAGGCGCTACCTGTTCTTTGTATATGGCCTCTAACGTACGTTCTAAAATGCTACCGCGTTCTTGCTATTTATCTTTTACTCAATGCCTGTGGGGTTATATCTGACTCGAGACTTCCTGCTGAATATCGCTTATCCTTCCAAAGAAATTATTCCGCTATCAAAATGCTCTACAGACGTCAGTTCTACAAAGTCTCTGCCGGATACTTTATTGGTTGAACGTTGTACAAAGAATGTCTCACGGGCAATTTTATTCAAATTGTCCTCATCAAAACACTTTATATATTTTTCTGTGATTTTTTAAGTCTTTTGGTTGAGACACGCTGGTTCGTATTGTATTTTTGATTTACTAAGAAATTATTTATGCTATGATATTTACTTTATAGCAAAAATTCTCCGTGTCCTGAAAAATGTGTTTATTTAAAAAATTAATCTACATTGAAAATTTACTATTTTTTACTTCTCTGCTCTAACTGCTCGTTTTTAGTAAAAGTTGGGTTGATGCGTATGGGGTAATCCCCACGCCCGATAGTTTCAAATAATTGCCGTGTATGGTAGTCGGAATCTTCCCTGCGATAAGGACCGCATTTTCCGGAGTCATATTCTGGATGCCCTGTTGAGTCTTGAAGTGAAATCTTTACCCAAAACGTTCATTGTCCGCGTTGATGAAGCTGTAGGTATGACTCCTGAAACCGTGCATAAAGGGGACACCCTTTGGGAATACCGCGATCAGAAAACAGGATAGTTACCTGGTGCAATGATTCCGGAACCTGCGACCAGAAATCCCACATCATGGTTTCTGATCTTAGGTTGGTTTGAGGTTCACGTTTTTGGGTATGGATGAAATCGGGAAATTTTATGGCATCCCGTATAAAAAACACGGGAGTATTGTTTCCAACCATATCCCAATTGCCTTCTTCGGTGTAGAATTTCAATGCAAAGCCCCTGACATCCCGAACCGTATCAGCAGAGCCTTTTTCCCCTGCCACAGTAGAAAATCGACCAAACACCTCGGTTTTTTTCCCAACTTCCGAAAAGATGCCGGCCTTTGTGTATTGGTGATGTCATGGGTCACGACGAAAGTTCCATGTGCGCCGGCTGCCTTTGCATGGACAACCCGCTCAGGGATACGTTCACGGTTGAAATGTGCCAGTTTTTCAAGAAGATGATGGTCTTGTAACAATGCCGGGCCGCGCTCTCCGGCAGTGAGGGAAGTCTGATTATCGCAGACAGGTATGCCTGCAGCTGTAGTTAAGACTTTAGGTTTACTCATTTCCTTTCACCTTTCAATATATAGCTATAAAAACAGACCAATACCCTCAACTTCCCTTTGACCAACGCGACAGTCCCACCAGCCTGATAACGGTTGCGACTGCGCCGCCGATCAACATACATATCGCCTTGTCGGTAGGTGAGCCGGTAAAACCGAGAAATACCCGAACTGAATTACTTCATTGCACTGATGCCGAAGATTATAAGCAGGATACCACCGGCAAGAATTGTGAGCGAGACTACTTCATTCATAGAAGATTCCGCCTTGATTTTCATACCTGACCACAAAAAATGGCCACTAAGATTTTCGGCCGCGAAAGAGCCTAAGCACGATGATCACGATGGCGATCACCAGAAGAATGTGAATGAAACCGCTCAGAGTGGTGGAAGTGGCCAGGCCCAGGATCCACAATACGACCAGAACAGCAGCGATAATTAAAAGCATGGCAATTCTCTTTTCTTTTTTGGTCTTTTTTTGGTTAAGTAGTTAGATTGTAACACCTTAGTTTTTTGAAAATTCATGGGGGGACATAAAAACAATGGGACCTCGTTAGGGGCGGTCTGTTTGTAGCAAGAATAAAATTCAATAGGTAAATAGTTCTCCCGTAGGAAGATTCCTGTATACTTTCAATCTTTGTCCATTAAGAGGGATAAAGGCTAGTGTGGGTTGCCTAAAGGCGACCAAAGCCCCTCTGCTTTTTAGAGGCCAGCAACCAGGTCGCTGCCGAGGCAGAGGATTGATATTGAGAAAATTTCTGCCCTTCTTCAGCAATGAATGTATTGACTGTTCCTGTGTCTGTGCAAAAGTCCTTCCTGATATCTTTTTCATTCTGCCAGCATCAGGTAATACACATTGCTGGTTCTTAGCTTATATTGATATTGAGGAAAATGCTTGTAATCAATTTAAGTGCTTTTTTCCTTCTTCTGATCCGACTGTGTTTTCCATGCCTTAGCCTTTACGTACTCCACCATGCATAAAACCTGGACAAGATGTGGAGCCTTCCGGCCAGTTTTACGTACTTGACTGCATAAAAACTTTGATGTGGAAATCGCCTCTTTTTTGCTTTTCCTTGCTGCCAGCCGTTTCCTTCAATTGCGGCCTTGATTACAGTGAGGGTAATTGCATTTTCATTTTTTGTAAATTATTTAACAAGACGAAGATTTTGTTTAAATTTTGTTTTTTAATTCTTTTCCTGATCCTCTTTTTTTGTATTTTTCCACGATTTTATCGTAAGTCCTGTTATATTTCGCGCATCTGATCTTGAGCATGTTATTAGCATATTTGATATACCACCAAGCACCTGATCGTTTAAGCCTTGTGTGGCTAATGAATTTATTAGCACTTTCAATAGCACCGCTGCCAATGTGATATCCTCCACGCCTGGCAGAACCGTAATTCATTTTTTTGCCATGATTTGACAGGTATTTGTAAAATGTGTCAATTTTATCTTGAACTTCCTGGTTTTGCGCTTTCATCCTTCCCAGACTATCAAACACGTCTTCATGACAATCATAGTATATCCGAGTCAACGTCGCTTCGCACCACTGCCTCGCCTCTGTTGTTTCTTTTCCGTAATGGGCGTTGGCGACATCGTGTACATATTCCGAGCAATGGAAATAGTCAAGAATCTCTTTTGCCGAGGGAAAGATTTCTTTACATCGCTTCCAAATCCATGGGGCACCATCTCCTATAATTCCCAGCCGTACTTTCTCTTCGGGAATAAGCCCGCCCTCTTTGATTCTCAACAAGTCTTGTGCTAACTCATCATCCTTTGCAGACCTGGGTGCAGCTAATTACATGAACAATATTTTGCCATCAATGAGATACAGCCTAAAACCTTTAATCTCTTTCCATTCCCCGCCCTTTTTTTCTTTGCGGGGGTGGGGGCTAGGTTCAGGGCGCATCAACCATGTGCCCATCCAGGGCAAGCATCATAATGGGACGTCGGAATTTATTCTCTGACAACTCTTCTATCTTTTTATGGATTTCTTCTTTGGATGGACAGGCATCCAAAATTCCCACTTTTGCCCTGTTGCGTTGGTGACCTCATGCATATGATGTTCGCTCAACTTTACACCTGTTATTCTCTCGTAGGTCTCACTGGCCGTTTCATAGGCGGTTTCGCTCGACAACCAGGCTTCCACATCTTGCACATCATATTGTTTCGATGAGTCAGACAATCCAAGCGCCTCATCCAAAGGAAAATATCCAAAGCGGCACGCCCGGCAATAAAAATATGGCCGGGTTAATTCAAATTGCCCCGCAAGGGTTTGGATATGCCTTGACAGCTTTCCTTGACTTTGCATACTCTTACCGCATTGGGGACACTCACATTTTTGCTGCTCCAATAAATGTCCGAACTTCCTCTCGATCAATCCAAGAAGCAGGTGGCCTAATATCTCCGCTCTTTCCTGAAATACTGCTTTTGAGATTTCTCCTAAATCTCCCATGGGGTACTCTTCCAAAATCTTATCCAATCTTGTGTCTAAAAATTCATAAAATAACGACCGCCAGGTTTCGGATTGCTCTGTCGTTTTCTAACTGCAGAAGCCAAACGTCCCCCTTGCAAAATGCTTCTTTGCTCTGATAACGCCAATGGCGGATAACAACGCCTGGCGCTCTAAAACTGGCATGCACTCAAGTCTCGCTACCCATCTTTGTATCTCCTCTTTATTCGTTCCCGCTCCCGGGGTAGTATTGCCAAGATATCGATAATCGTGCAGCTCCCGGGAGTGCGCATGGTTCATCCAAACCCACTCCGTTGCCACTCCATGATGACATGACTGGAAAACTATGTTTGCCACCCCGTTAACGATTCTTTATACAAGGCCGATTCGTGACAGTACCATCACCATGAAAGAGAGTTTCAATGCTTCAAAGTTCTCTATGCTGCTCACGGTCATATCATATGGTAACCGCTTTCACGTTTCTTTCTTGTCTCCCGAAGGTTGCTGGTGGATCGCAATATACCAGTTCTTTCCCCCGTGAAATAATTCCCTCAGATAATTAATTGCGTCATCGTGACTAATTCAAAACCGATTGGTTGCAGTTCGTCCACTTCTCAATGACCGCAGGGGTCAGTTTGTATCCTCAATATTGCTCCGGGCAGGCACGTTGTTTCCGTATAACATGCGCCGCCTGGTGGGTCTCTGTATGGTACTCATGAGGGGCATAAGATTAATTAACTTTTAGGATACCGCAGCACCGCCTTGATAATTCATGGATACATTATCGCTGGTTGGGGCGATAATGTCAGGGCTTTTACAGAAACTGGAATGCTCCGTCGGTACTGAGTAATGTTTACTTTTTTGCTTCATGGTTTTTGCCGCCATACCAGGTCAACAGAACCATATGCGTCACGGCATACACCAAACATCAATGCACCAACAAAACTAGACTAACCCAGAGTTTCTTTAACATTTCCTTCTCCTCCTCTTGTTAAAAGTTAACCTGAACTTCGTTAGAACTATTCTCCAGTAAAGTTGCGCGATTTCGGCAAATATTCGTGGAAAATATGGTGTAACCAAAATAAATTTAAACTATGGTTAATTAGCACGTACATGATCTGTTTTTTTGCACGGTTTGGCGCAAGCTTTTTGCATTTCCGTGGCGCCTGATGTCCGGTCGATCAGGATTTTTTGCAAAGGTACCAGCACACAACCTGGCAAACATCAATACTAACATGCGCCGCTGTAATACCAGTTTTTTTAAATATGGCATCTTTTTAAGTTAAAATACCAAACGGATTAGGTTGCGATTCTAACTACTCATAGGATAGACAAATTTTGGCTACCCATTGCATAGTGAAGGATGATGTATGTCTTTGCTTTGGATATTAATAACCGCTTTCTGATGTGGCATACATTTGACCTGACTTCATAACACTTTACCATCGGCCTCTTTTTCACTGTTTCTTTGATGGTGCGCCACCAGTTTTCCTTCTCAATTGTGGCTTTAACAACAGCTGGACTTTGAAATACTCAGGCTTTTTCCTTGTCTGTCACAATAACGCCTTCTTTGTAAGTTTGCGTGTTTTTTCCATAGCCGCATTATGTGGTACTACTTGCCATCCGCCTCTTTTTCACTGTTCACTTGACGGTGCATGCCGTGGGTTTCCTTCTCAATTGGCGGTCTTGACCACGGCCCGAAACTGTGGAGCAGTATCGACTTTTTCCTTCATCTGCGTGCATTTACCATTTTCGCTTCTCCTCCACTCTTGTTAAAGGTTTAACTTGAACTCCCGAGAACATTCTCACAGTAAAGTTGCCGGGTTTAAGAATTCAACCTTAAAACTACTCGTAAACACTTTGGCAGTTTCTGGCTATCCGTTTTCAACCTTATCCTGGCAATCAATGTTGATGATTGCAAGAATTTAGCTGACACATTGATATTGAGAAAACAACTGCACTGGTCTGAGTTATTTTCTTTTTCCTTCTTCTGTTAATTCGACTGTTTTTTCCGTGCCGTCCTTGACATACTCGACTTCATAACACACCTTACCATCGGCCTCTTTTTTCACTATTTCCTTGACGGTGCCGCCAGCGGTTTCCTTCTCAATTGCGGCCCTGACTACAGCCGGTACCTTCGCAATATCGATCTTTTTGCATTCAACAACAGCGCCTTTTTCTGTGAATCCAACTGTTTTTTCCTTACCATCCTTTACGTACTCAACTTTATAGCATACTTTGCCATCAGCCTCTTTCTTCACTATTTCCTTGACGGTGCAGCCGGCCGTTTCCTTCTCAATCGCAGCCTTAACTACAGCCGGTACCTGAGCAAGGCCGACCTTTTTCCCCGTTTCATTGCCTGCCACAACAGGGCCAACCAACACAGTATTTACGGTACAAATACCAAACATCAATGCACCAACAACAGCTAGACCTAGCCCAAATTTCTTTAACATCTTCTTCTCCTCCTGTTACAGGGTTTAACCCGGACCACCGAGAACATTTTCAGTAAATTTGCCGGGCTTACAACAAATTCACAACCTTGAAAATTAAATATTTATTCATGGAACTTATACTCAGCCATGTAGTTTGGGTTTTGTTCCGCAACCCAACCTTATACGGAAACGAAGTCCTGCTTTTGAAATAAGAAACGACGTGCGCTATGCCATTTTTAAGGTCATCCACAACCTTATCCGTGTGACTTTGCTGTTTTCTCAAGCATCGTCTCCTGATTCCTCAGCATTCAGCACCAGAGGCAATACGCTGTTTGTCACGTAATTTGTCGAGTTCCTGTGTGTATGGCTTCGTCTGCCTCTCGTTTTCAGTGTTCGCAGCCAATAGGTCAATCGAGCTTGACTCGCAGTTGCTTCTTCATCTTGCTAGCTATGCGTCTTTTTCCATAGTTTGTTTCGCTGGATGATTGTTGTTCTTTCGTAGCCGCATAGTGATTATTTTTCAGGGTCACCGCCTCATTTCAATCTTCTTGCCAATTCATTTCTACCAGAAGAGGTCTTATGTAGTTCACCACCACTGATCACACCGCTGGTATCATATTTTGGCGACCAGCTGTGGCCGCCAGCTGGCTGATTACACCAAAAGAATCAGGACCAAAACTGCTGATTAAGATTGTGCCAATGGAATATTCGTTCTCCCGTTAAAAGGTCAAATTAAGGTTTTGCAGAATACCCTGGCTTTTTGTCCGTTTGGCTACAGACATGTTGATTTGTAACAGGCGCCGACTCCTCGACAGATCACTGCTTCCATGCTTACTGGCTGCGGCCTCCGGGGAATCCACGAAGCCGCTCAATTTGCTGACATCATGAAGTTTCAACAGTGATCTGGGCACCTTGGCATCGGGTCATATGTCGTTATTGCCGTCTTGACCTTGGATGTAAGAACAGAAGAATCGATATCCCCAGGTGCTTTCACATCTTGAAACCCCGCACAGCCAGACTGCCGTCGTTATCAATTCTAACCAAAACGTCCTGCAAAAACGCTTGCTCATAATTGCTTTGCCCATATAATTTTTCCTCCCGATAATCATGATAAAAAGCTTCACTGAAATGGTGGCTGTAATGCCTTTCCTTACCTTTCAACGGTATAATGGTATTAACGCCTATCCGGCCTCGTCCGCGGCCTCCAGGGTGTGAATAGCGCATGATATGCAGCTCTTGGTCCCAGGACATTCTTGACAGGCTGATTTTTCTGAACTTTGCGGCTCTCTTTTCGTCTTTGCCTTCGGCTTCCAACTTGGGATTCTTGCTAATTTTCCCGGCTATCTCCTTGATCTTGCCCTTCACTTTGTGAAACTTGCCTTCCGCCTGGTCCTTCGTGCTGGATTTCATAGTATTCCTCCTGTTGGTTCCCGGTTTGACTGCTGGCACGCTGGCCCCAGTCTTCCCCGTAATTAAACTTTTCATTGGTTTCGTCCTCACATTTGAATTCCTCATTGTATATCTCCTTGTGTCTCGTCAACTCTCAAGTGCATGTCATGTGGTCTCCTTTCTACACGCTGCATGCACCAATCTTGCGGCCATGATCCCTTCATCGATCCTCCGCCGTCGCACGATCACGCAATCTTCGGGTAAATATCCTCCATCCCCTTCGGATGAAAAACGGTGTGGAGCATCATTTCATAGGGGTCTCTGAGAAGGCTCATCGCGCCACGGATCACCTTAAAACGCTCTGATTTCAGGTGGGTCATAAGGTCCTTCCGTGTATTCCATACTTCAAGAAGAAAGAGTCGATTTTCATCCTCGATACTCTGGCAGAAGTCGCAGCTCTTGCATCCCTTCTCCATCCTTATGGAAACGGACAGTAACGCGATCGTCTGTGATAACTCCATGCGTTTCTCTGGAAGGACATGCATTCGTATGTTTACGAGGATCATAATAAAACTAATGGCAAATGGTCTGCCAATAGCCGGGGGAAAATAAGAAGTATGGATTAGTCCTTTAATAACAGGAGTTTAGATTGATAGGGGAGGACAACAAAAAAGCATGAAATGATTCGTATGGCCTCAATATTTGGTGGAACCTCAAGGTGTTGAGGGATACTTTGAAGGGAGGTGGGCAGTTTAATTGAGTTATTTTATCTCCGGCCGGACTATCCCGAGCTTATGCATCCTCGCTCTTAAGGTACTCGGGTGAAGACCCAGGATCGCTGCGGCCCCATCCTTTCCCTCGATGCGCCATTGGGTTTCAGAAAGTATTTTAAGGATTTGGTTTCGCTCCGTCTCTTCCAACGTCCTCACGGTGGATGAAAGTTGGGGGGATGAAATCTCCAATTTATCTACCAGTTGTAAAATCGGCCCGGGGCACAAGATCACGGCCCGTTCAATGATACTTTCCAGCTCCCGGACATTCCCTGGCCACGAATAATCCTGCAGCGCCTTCATCGCCTCCTTCTGGATCGACGTGATCTGTCTGCCTAATTTCCTGGCATACCGCTCGACGAAGGCTTGGACCATCAGCGGGATGTCTTCTTTCCGCTGTCGAAGTGGCGGGACAGTGATGGGGAAGACGTTGAGCCGATAGTAAAGGTCCTGCCGGAACCGGCCATTGCGGACCTCTTCCTCAAGGTTTCGGTTGGTCGTTGCCACGATCCGTACATCAACTTTGATGGTATGGGACGATCCCAGACGCTGAAATTCGTTATGCTGAATTACCCGGAGTAGCTTTGCCTGCAACTCCAGCGGTAGCTCCCCGATCTCGTCCAGGCAAATGGTGGAACCATTGGCGACCTCGAACCGACCGACCTGCCGGGTATCGGCTCCGGTAAATGCCCCCTTCTCACGGCCAAACAATTCGCTCTCAATTAAATGGTTCTTCTCCAAATTAGTCAATAGAAATTGAGGAGAAATTTCATTAAATCATTGAAAAGAGTGGACATTTGGTGTTTCCTATATACCGATATATAACTTATTTACAGGAGGCCAGCAATGTCCACGTTAAGTATATTACCATATTTTCTTTTCAGCGGGTAAGAATTACAAAGCAAACTGTTTTTCTGATGCTGAGATATCCCAGCTTACTGCAGTGCCCGATGAACGATTTCACCCAATATGTCATGTGTGGCAGCAAAGCACAGCGCATTTATCGTCACGACAAACGAGCTTTGCGGGATATGAATCTTGGTTCCCGTTCGCGTATGGATAAATTGTTCGTATCGTAAGATAGCCTGTGAGTCATGCAATCGAATCGTAGTTGAAGACTTGGGTTTTTTCAACCTTACAGTCGTGTTACGCATCGTTTAGCAGCGTATATTCACGAACTGTGTAAAATGTTAACCATTACCGAAGTTGCAAAACATTTTGAATGAACTGGAAAACAGTAAAAGCAATCGATAAGTTTTTCTGAACGACAATACGCGCAGACTGACTATCAGCATCTTCGCATACTGGCAGTAGACGAAATCTCTGTTAAGAAGGGACAGCGCTATTTGACCGTTGTTCTGGACTATCTGGTGGTCGGGTAGTCTGGGTGGGTAAGGAAAGAACAAAAGAAACCCTGAAAACTTTCTTTGCCGGTATGACAGAGGAGGAAAGACAGTCTCTTGAGGCCATTGCCATGGATATGTGGACCCTTATATATTTGCAGTAAAAAGCGTGCCGCATGTCAAGATAGTCTTTGACCTGTTTCATGTAGTATCAGGTTTGGTAAAGTTATTGACAAGGTACGAAATGCTGAATACCAAAAGCGTCGAAAGAGGACAAGGACGTCTTCAAGGGTTCAAAATATCTTTGTTAAAACAAACGAAATATTCGCAGGAAAACACCGAGAACATCTCAAACAGCTCTTGTCACTCAATGAAACAATAAATACCGTTCTGATTCTTAAAGACAAACTCAAACATATTGGGACTTATACCTCACGGACGTGCGAGAAAAGCCATTGACGAATGGTGCTTTGCGAAAACGATAAACCATTCTGTTGTGCATAAGTTTGCAAACATGCTTATGAAACATAGCTATGGAATCTTGAATCACTGTGACTATAAAATTCATACGAGTAAACTCGAAGGGGTTAATAATAAGATCAAGGTTATCAAAAGAAAAGCTATGGATTTCATGACGAACGGTACTTTTCATTAAAAATTATACAAGCTTTTGCAAACTAATTTGGAGAAGAACCAATTAAATTGCCCGGCAGGGCAGCGCAGTTGACCGTGATCAATGGTCGTTCCTTACGAGGGCTCATGTCGTGGATGGCGAAAGCGATCAGCTCCTTCCCCGTACCGGTTTCACCAAGGATGAGTACCGTGGTGTTCGTGGGAGCAACTTGCTCTACCCGATAGAGAACATGCCTGAGACAATCACTTTGCCCAAGAATTTGTGCAAAGCGATGTCGGGTTTTAATCTCTCGACGGAAGTAAATATTCTCGGCCTCGAGTTGGTCTTTCATTGTTTTGATTTCAGAAAGAGCCGTCCGAAGTTCGAGAGTCCGCTCCTCCACCTGCTGTTCGAGCTTGTCGTGGGCTTTTTGTAGCACCTCTTCCATCTTCTTGTGCTCGGTGATGTCCACCATTACGACAACAATGCCGACGACACCTTTATGAGTGATAAGTGAATTCGCACTCAAGAGAAAAGAAAATGACTCGTTATTCCCATGCTTGAAAATGACCTCAACCGCGTGGAGGGCATTGTCACACATGGCGGATAGAATGAAAAAGGGAGTTCCGTCGGGATACAAAAGGTGAAATGCCTCGTCAAATGCCTGGAAGATTGGGCTTCTGCCAAAGAGCCTATTGGCCGACTGACTTGCACGGATGATACGGCCTTGGTGGTCGCAGATAACAAATATTTCCGCAGCTTGATGGAGGATTTGAGTTGTCAGTTTTTCCTCTGCCAGGATCTCTTCATTGCGCTTTTGCTCCGTCAGGTCGGTAACCACCATGCACACGGCAGCGGGCATATCGGCAGGCAAAAGAGGACTTACAGAGAGTAAGACAGGCGCAGAACTCCCACCTCGGGTCTGTAAGGCCAACTCGACCCTACTGTTCCTCTTTAAACCCCGCTCAAGCAACACCTCAAATGATAGAAGGTCAATTGACGAAATATATTGGTAGATTGAAGATCCCGTTACTTTTTCCAGAGACTCCTGGATGATAGCGGCAAAACGTTGGTTACAGAAAAGGATCGTGCCGTCAGAGGTTAGGGTGACGGCCCCTTCGTTCATAGTTTCGACCATGACTCTGTATGGATGCTCAGCGTCCGCCAGGGTAAAGACCCGATCTCCTTCCGCCGTTGAGACAACCAGGCCATCCACCTCACCACTCCTGATAGCACGGAGAGTTTCCTCAGCTTCCATCATCCGCGATGTGAGTTCCTGCAACTCGTCCAAAAGTTGCTGGCGTGTTCTATCCGATTTGTTCATTGATTCGCACTCATAAATTCTTTGGGTTTCAGGCCGATGCCCACCAGAAACCTTTTCGCATCGGACATATCGCCGATGAGCCTCCGAAGTGGCAGGGGGAGTGCCTTGATGAGCGTTGGGGTGGCAATGATATGTTCTTCCTTGGCCAGCTTGGGCTGCTGGTAGATGTCTATTACCTTGAGTTCGTAGCGGCCTGCCAGGTATTTTCCGCAGAGTTTCTGCACATCGGCGATTGCCTGGGCTGACTTTGGGGTCATCCCTGTAACATACAGCCGGAGAACGTACTTCGTCCGGTCTCGCCTCGCTACCGCTTTTTCGAATTCCTCCGTGCTCGTTTTCTCTCTTTTCATCGATCGATGTGACACCAAATAAGAGGAAAATACTATAATAAGGCTGATTAATAAAAAAACTTTAAATCCTAATACCACCCACCCCAGCCTTACAAGAGGGCGGGGTGGTGAGGTGGACGATGTCATTTTATTGAGAGCCCCTTGAATTTTGTCGTCTCGAGGAGCATTCGCGATGAAAAATCTTTACGATTTCAGTTATTTAAAAATTTCTCCCTCCGGCTGAAATAACATCGATAGTTTTTCAAAGGTCTCATTTATTGCGCTTAAAGAATTTATCAAAAAATCTACTACCGCGCAATAGAAAAAATGGAGGAATATCCAACGGATGGTAGCCTTACTGCTTGTTTTTCTTTGAATGGGTGTTCATAGTAAAATGCCACCCTCCATAAATTTTAAAAGGCAGGTGGCATCTTACATGCGTTGTTTACGTATTTCCGCAACGTCTGAGATCGCCTGCCGTCAACAGGATGGGCGCAAAACTTTGTAAAACCGCTACGCTGTTGGCGGTCAGGTGCAGCGACTGGTTAGCCATCGCTTCTATTTTCTCTTTTGTAAAGAGTATAAATATAAGGCCGGGGATCACCCCATGGATTGATATAGTTATAGTCGTAGTGGCTGATGAGCTTGAATTCAGTTCCTAAATTTTCGGAGAGTTCCTCTACGGAATACCTATGCAGAGTTAGCCCAGCGCATTTGGAAGCACCTGTTTTTGAAAATTCGGAAAATATGGCGTAGCCACCTATTTTTAATATTGATTTTACATTTCCGAAGTATCCTTTTATATCATCTTCATCGGTTAGAAAATGTAAAACTGCCCTATCAATCCATATATCAACATCTGGTATTACATCTTTAATTGGTTGGGCGATGTCTTGGCAAAGCCAAATGATGTTTTTGCATTCGTCACCCAACCTGCCCTTGACTCGGTTTAAAGCCTCAATACTGATATCATTGAGAACTAATCTTACGCCCTTGGACAGGAGCTCTTCTATTAAAACCGAAGTCCCTGCTCCCGGCAGGAATACCCCAGCATTTTCCCATTTTGGAATATGATTTAACAATTCCACTATTTGCGATGAATCCTTTTCATACCATCCTAATTTTGCATTCTCTGTAGTGCAAAATATTTTATCCCAATGTTTCCCACTCGATTTCATTGTCTCTCCTTTATCTTTTTACGGCTAATACCTGAAATCACCGGCACTATCTATCTCAATTGTGATTTTGCCGATATATTTCGCAAGGAGGAAAAATGCCAAAAGAAATGAGAAAGGTATCGTAATCAATACGATTTTGACGTAAGCGCCGTTGCAGTCCTTTTGCCAAGCTCACGGGCGGCATCAAAGACATCCAATTGCTCCTCAAACTTATTTACGCCGACTGATTGTACCGCAGCTTCCAGGGCGACTCTTAACGCACTGTCCGTATTGCTGTCATAGACCGGTGAACCGGAAACACCCAGGACCTTCATGATTTTTACCCTCCGGTTATATTGTACACGGACAAAAGAAATTTGTCCATACCACTTGAAAACCCGTATAAATAACCTTCGATGATGATTATATTCACCATCTTTTCCAAGGCAACAGCTCTAAAGGTAATTTCAGTTATTTTGCTCAAAAAAACTTCTTTTTCCCCTTATTTTATGCTAAAATCATTACTAAATTACTTCTCATTTTTACCCATTTGCTGCCTGAAGTTCCTTAAAAAAATCATAAATCCCTGGGTGTCTGTCATTGTGTTTTTTGCGTCTCATCAAGCCGGCTGTTATCATAATGGCCATGCAAAGATTTCAACTTTGTGCCAAAGAAAACAGATGCACAAGTACAGAATATATATCAAAAATGGATTTTTGTATAATTTAATCCTTTGTTATGAACAACAATATACTATTTAAATCTACGATAAAAAACTTACACGTTGGCGCCTTGCTGACATTCATTGGGATTAATTTAAGATTTGTCGCAGGAAACATCATCAACGCCCTTATATTTTTTGACATTCTCAAATCTGGTAGTCCTGTTAATAAATACGATATTCATGCGCCAAGTATGCCTGACATGTGTGGCGATATAATAATGGTCATTGTGCTTGCTGCAGCGTATCTATTTATTACTTCTAGCAATACAAAAGGTGTGAATATTGGCACATTTAAAATAAGGAATCAAAAACTATTACCCATCGGACCATTAAAGGATTATATCCATAAATCAAGAAGTATATTTTTTGCGGTTGTTATAGCTATCAGCATGTACCTTTTCTCAAGATATGTTTTATCTATTGGCTTAGAGATTATTTTTATCGAGAATACTACAGGTATATGCTCTGTTTTAAATGCATTAAACGATATTATGAAATTATGTTCACCGCTAATAATCGTCTATGCTTATTGTAAATACCTTTCCACAAGCAGGCGTTTTACATTCATACTTTACTTATTCTTCATAATAAGGAATCTCTTTGCAACAAATATGTTGGGATTAATATCTGATTACGACTTGCATGTGGGAGCCCCTTTTTTGGATATATTATCACCTATTATAATCATTTACTCCGCAGTCTATTTTCTTACTACCTTTATGGCAATGCAACGCAAAGAGCATATGCTTTTACATGGCACAAATCAAGGTATGACAAAGAATATACAGCACCATCCTGCAATAAACACAAAGATGTCTTTGGAGTCCACGTTACATAAATAAATTCGTAGTCAACTTTTTTATTTCTATTTAAAGGTAAATACTTATGAAGAGATGTCTGTTTATCACCGTATTCGTTATAAATTCTCTTATAGTGAAAGTTGCTTTTGGGCAGGAAGTAATTCCTAAAGCAATGTCGATTCCTCAGCAAATAGGTGGTTTTATCAGTGGTGCCAGCCCATTTATAATAATTGGATTAGGCATATTGCTGATTTTTATTCAGAAGTTAGCTAAATTCATAGGAATTATACTCTTGGTAATTGGTTTGATAAGGTTGGCGCTCTTGTTTATCCATTAAAATGAGAGGTTATTTTAACGGGTCTTCAAGTAGTTTGACTTTAGCTCTGAGCTGCTCTAATTCATCCAACAATTGTAGTGCCAACCCAATCCCCGGAATATTGACCTGCAAATCATAGTAGAGATTTGCGGCCCGTTTACACAAAGATACCTGCGTTTGGGTGAAACACCATTGATCCGGTTCTTTATAATCACCCTCAGGATCAACAACCCCATGCTGTACCAGCTCGATGACAAAGGATTTTTCTACTGCATTAACCGTACAAACCTGAACGATACTGTAATAGCTCACCGGCTCTACTTCTTTCATAACAGGAATACTCATTAATCTCCCTCCAGTAACGCCCTGGGATTAAAATTAGAGACTTCTGCAAGTTGCTGATACAACTTTTCGGTCGCTTGATCCAGTGTGGCAGGATTCACCAATTGAAGAATAACAAATTGGTCGCCCGCGGGATTACCGGGCAAACCACGTCCTTTCAAGCGAAGTTTTGTGCCGCTCTGGCTGCCTGGCGGAATGGTAAGTTTAACTTTACCGCCCAGCGTTGTAGTGTCTATCGTTGCGCCAAGTGCTGCCTCCCATGGAGTAACCGGCATTTTCTTGGTGACGTTTTTGCCGTCGAGGACGTACAATGGATGGGGAGCAATATGGATCTCTAAGTAAAGATGGCCCCTTCCCCCTGAACTGTCACGCGCTCTGCCTAATCCTTTCAGTCGCAAATGCTGCCCGTCAACAACCCCTGCCGGAATAGAAACATCAATGGTGTGCTTCTTCATGACGATCTGACCATTATGCTGAACTTCCGGGCTCTGGTAGACGATACGCTTCTCCCCTCCCTGGTAAGCATCTACTAATTGCAAGGTGATTTCGGCGTAAATGTCTGCCGCGGCAGGGTCATCTGAACCGTAGAAATTTTGCCGGCGACGGCCCTGTCCCGTTTTAAATCCTCCACCAAAAATACTACTGAAGAAGTCACTGAAGTCGGCCCTATCTTCAGCTGAAAAACCCCTGTCGCTAAACCCCTGTTGCGCTTGCCAATCCGGTGGGGGTTTGAACTCATCGCCTTGATGGTAACCTGACTGACGAAGATGGTCATAGGCAACACGTTTTTCTTTGTCACTTAATGCCTCATAAGCCTCTGTGACTTCCTTGAAACGCGCGTATGCCGTAGGTTCTTTACTGATATCGGGGTGATGCTTGCGAGCAAGTTGCCGGTAGGCTCGCTTAATCTCATCCTGTGTGGCGGTATCGGCAACACCGAGGATCTGATAATAATCTTTAAATTCCATTTGCTAGCCTTTCATTTCATTCGAAGGAACTGCTGCCAATCGCGGTGAGTATCTTCACACATGTTCAGATTAAAACACACGGATAATAACTCAGGACTTTTAATCAATTTTAAATGGTTTTGCTGAGTGAAGTCAATAATCATTTAAATTGTTTCCGGCCTTTTATGCTTTATATTAAGTGTGTTATTGCACGGAAAAATAAAGAATTATACGGTATTATTTGACACTCTGTACATAAAACCATTGAATACCTTCAAATCAACCCCTGAAGGATTTTTTTGTATAAAAATAACCAAATCCTGCCACCAGGAGTAAGATTATTGAGGATGTCGCAGCGCCCTGCCCAAAGTCACCCTTGTAAAAGAAGAGTTTGTATGCATACACCGATAAGGTCTCTGTTGAACCACCCGGACCTCCGCCAGTAAGTACATATACGAGGTCAAATATCCTGAGTGCGTCGATGGCGCGAAAGATAATAGCAACACCTAAAATGGGCAATATCAACGGTAAGGTAATAAAACGAAATCGCTGCCAGACATTTGTACCGTCAACGATGGCCGCCTTATATATTTCTTGCGGGATGGCAGAAATGCCTGCTAAAACAATGATCGCCACAAAAGGGGCCGTCTTCCAGACATCTACAACGACCAGAGAAAAGAAGGCTAAAAATGAATTTCCGAGCCAATTGATTCTTATTATTCCTAAGACTTCTAAAAGATAATTTATGATGCCCAAATTATAATCAAACATCCATTGCCATGTTTTGGCTGTTACTACCGTTGGGATCGTCCATGGGATAAGTATACATATTCTTAAAATGTTTTTTCCCGGAGATAGCAGGTTCATCATAAGTCCCAGACATAAACCCAGGATAGCTTCCAGACATATCGATACGATGGTGAATGAAAGTGTGATAAAAAGTGAGTGCCAAAAACGAATATTAGTCAAAATTACCTGATAGTTATGAAATCCTGTCCATGTTTCTCCTGGTAAAATCAGTTTTGAATTTTTGAATGAAATTATAAGGGTGTTTATAAATGGAACAAAATTAAATGCTACTACCAGCGTTACTCCGGGCAGTAAAAATAGATACGGTAATTTAGTCCGCAGCGAATTCATTTCTCATTCCTTCGAGTTCTTTGTGAATGGTCTTTAATGCCTCATCGCTGCCCATCTGATCAGATAATACCTCGTTAACATATTTTTGTAAGACGTCGCTGATCCATTGGTAATAGGGAAGATTTGGCCTGAGTAGAACGTTTTCCAGAACCATTTCCACGATTGGAAGAAAAGGTAATTTCTGTATGAGTTCCGGGTCATTATAGAGTGCGTATCTTGTAGGTGCCCACGACAAATTCATGGCTAATTCCTTTTGCACTTCAGGTGAGGTTAAAAAGTCAACTAACTGCCATGCCTGCTTCTTGTTCCTGGAGTATGCATTTATCGCCAGATGCCATCCTCCGTACACCGCAGTTGAATTTCCATGAGAAAATTTTGGTAACGGAGATACCCCTATCTTTCCTTTCAATGCGGGATCTTCCTGACACAAATCCCATACATAGGTCCAATTTCTTAAAAAAAGCCCCTTAGACTGTTGAAACAAATGTCTTGATGATTCCTCCATAAGTTCGCTATGGGTGTTTGGTGGTGATATCCGATACTTCCAGATAAAATCGTGCATAAGGTCCAAAGCTATTTTATTTTGTACAGAATTAACAATCAATCTTCCATTATTGCTGATAATTCCACCATTATTACTACCAATACATTCAAGGAAATTACAGACTAGTCCTTCATATTGTTTTCCCTGCCAGAGATACCCGAAAACTGGTTCATTTGCACAGATTTTTGTACAGGTATCAACAAGTTCTTCCCATGTCTCCGGAGGATTCAGGTTATATTTATCCAAAAGATCTTTTCTGTAATACAACATCCCGATATTAGCGTTCCATGGGATAGCATACAGTTTGTTTCTAAATATATTGTTTCTCTCAATTATTGGAATGAAAGACGCTCTTTGCTCACTGCTTATAAAGGAATCCAATGGTTCTAACCAGCGTGCTGACGCAAATTCTGCAATCCAGATCGTATCAATTCTCATCACGTCAATATCTACCGTCTTTGATCCCAGTGTGGTAAGGTAATAATGGTGCTGCTGATCTGTAGGAGCGGGTAGAATATTTAATCTAACCTTCGTATCGGGATTTTTCACTTCAAACTCATTGACGAGTTCCTTTAGAAATCTAATTTCATGAATTCCAGCTCCAATGCTAAAAACAACTTCATTAGCATTTTTTACCCGTAAAAATGAATGGATAATCCATAGTAGAAGTAAACTATAAACGAATAATAAGATTGTTCGTTTTTTCAAAATTCTATCCTTGCTTGTGTTATCGGGTCAAACCAATGAATATCATCGGAAGAGAATTTCAAACCTATCAGATCACCTACTTTTATTCTTTCAACAGTATCCTTTACGTACCAGGTTGTGTTTGGAGCAATTTTAACATGGTTTATTGTTTCATGACCTGAATATTCGATATATTCAATCAAACCCTCTATTGCAGAAGGTGTATTTGCAGGCACTATGGTAAGTTTTTCAGGACGTATACCGAAAACACAGTTTGTTTTTACAGGCAAGGGGGTGGGAAATTCAAATGTGGTTTCTCCTGAAACGAAGGAGCAATCTCCACACGGCTCTATGTTGATCATATTCATCGGAGGTGTTCCAATAAAATTGGCAACAAAGATATTTTGGGGTTTCTGGTATATCTCATTAGGAGTGCCAATCTGTTGTAAACAGCCTTTATCCATGATGGCTATGCGATCTCCCAGGGTAAGTGCCTCAGTCTGGTCGTGGGTAACATAGACAGTCGTTATGTTGCGATCTCTTTGAAGCTTCTTTAACTCTCCCCGTGCTGAAAGTCGAAGACGTGCATCAAGATTGCTCAGGGGTTCGTCCATCAGAAAGACCTGTGGATTCCGCACAAGCGCCCTTGCCAGCGCTACCCGCTGTCTCTCGCCGCCGGAAAGTTCTTTAGGATACTTTTGTAATAAGTCATGCAACCCTAACATTTCTGCCGTCTTAACAACCTTCGGGTGTATATCTTTTTCTTTTCGGATTCTCAAGGGAAATGAAATATTGTCGCAGACCTTCATGTGCGGATATAAGGCATAATTCTGGAAGACTAATGCAACGTCCCTTTTTCCGGGTGGGATTTGATTCACCATGAGTTCGTCAAATAAAATGCATCCTGAAGTAGGTGTTTCCAGACCTGCAATCATATTTAATGCAGTAGATTTTCCACTACCGCTGGATCCCAGCACAACCAGAAATTCGCCACTACGTATATCTAAGTTTAAATTGCTAACGGCAATGGTATTCCGGTATCGCTTCGTAATGTCTTCCAGTCTGATCCTCATTCTTTCACCGCACCCGTTGTTAATCCTTGAACGATATATTTTTGGAAGAATACCAGAAAGACAAGGAGTGGTAGGGTTACGATGACAGAAGCAGCGGCAATATCTCCCCAGGGGATCTCATAGGTGCCCTCAAATAGTGCTATCCCTACCGACGACATTCGTGTTGATTCATCCAGGGTAAAGGTAAGGGCGAAAAGGAATTCATTCCAGCAGAAAATAAAGATAAGAATTGATGTTGAAATTATACCTGGTAACGACAGCGGGGTAATAATGTATCGTAAGGTTTGAAGACGCGTGCAACCATCGATGATGGCTGCACTATCCATCTCAATGGGGATTTTGTCGATATATTTTACCAGGAGGAAAAATGCCAATGGAAAATTGTGGGCACTATAAGTACATACAAGAGAAATAGGCAAATTGATCCATCCAAGGGTATAAAAAAGCTTATAGAGGGCGGCAACAAGGCTTATGGAAGGAAGGGTAAACAGGATAATAATCATAAATAAAATAAAGGTCTTCCCCCGGAATGAGAAACGGGAGATACCGTATGCTGCCAGGAGTGAGAAAGGTATCGTAATCAATACGGTCGATAATGAGACCATGAAACTATTAAGTAAATAACGCGGGAAATTGCTTCTCAAAAGGACATTTTTGTATGCGTCAATGATGTAAGTATCTGGGATTATAGGTGGCAATTGCATAATTTCTGAGGCAGGCTTGAGAGACGTCAACAAAATCCAGAAGAAGGGACATGTGCTCCATAGAATAACGAAAATTGCACATGGGTAAAAGACGAGTTTTTTGAAAATATTTTCCTTCATGTTGAATACGATTTTTTTCAGATGCGCAGCATCAGGGTTTTTCTGATTTTCCACCGGATACTTTTGCCTCCGCCATCCCTTTTTCGCTTAAGGGATACCTGTAATAATGCCCTTGTGGGGCTAATCAAGCCACTCGCTATGCGGGTGGCAGTGACTCTGCGCGACCAAATAATTGCCTAGACAATGGGGTACACCTCATCTTGATCCGTTAAAACGAGACCTTTCAAACCACAATAAACAGAAAATACCCCCGTCCAATCATCGTCGGGAAAACCCGGCGTCACCCCATGATGACTCAATCACGCTATTGGAGGGTTTTCCTATCAGGTTCATTTTTCAAATGTGCAAGATAACGGATTGCAACTTCATTGTTGGGGGCAATCTCAATGACCCTTTTATACCAATAGATAGCAGGTTTTTTCTCGTTAATTTGCCGGTAGATATGACCAAGATTTAAACGGATTCGAACTCTGAGCGGGTCATTTGATCCCGCCAAAAGATCCGCTTTTCGATAGTTTTCAATCACAAAATCGTAAAGATCCGTCCGGTGATATTTCGCCAACGGCCATATCGTATCAGCGGATTCTTTATAAAAGCGCTCCGATTTCAGGTTCCACTGTTTTCCCCAATTCAGAAGATCAATGGCTTCATCCGCTTTTCCCTCACCATCGGGCATTCGATTTGGATTTTTAGCCCAGCACACCCATTTCGACCACAACAACCAGGCCGTGGTTGTATACGTCTCGATGTCTTTGCGATCAATAGTAACAATTTGATAACCAAGGCGAATCGCCTTGGTGTAGCTTCCCTGCGGACTGTCAAACTGCTGGTTATCCAAATAAAATCCCATACACTCCCTCAAAAGTTCTGTATCATATGGATGATTTATATCCTGAAGTACTCTTTCGCCGAATTCATAAATACCCTGATCTGATTCGGAAACCCACTGCTCGTTCCCGATTAAAGGAGAAGAAAATGCCGGTAATAAAACAAAGAACCAGGCAGTTGCTATGAAAAGCATTGCGCGCATGAAATAAACTCCTTTCGAAAAAAAAAGCCTTACTGCAAAGACGTTCACTAAATGGAGAACATATCTTCGGCAGTAAGGCTATCTTTTCTATCCCTACTTCCCTGTAAGTTTAAGACCCTTTCCTTTGCGCCCCCCGATCACTCGGGGTTTGCCTTTATCGGTGTATAAACATATATTTACAAATAGACATTAAATACTATTGAAAGTCAAGGGAAAATTTATTCTTACGTATTGCGATTTACCTTGTAAAATCATAAAAAACTATCGTTCACAGGAAAAGCGGTGAAGGTATTTATCTGCAGGCGGATGTACCATAAACCTTCCACTCAAAAACCACGGGGTTAGATTGTTGTCCCTAATTTATTTCCTAAAACGATCGTTCATTTGTTCCCGAAAACCACCATATTTTATCGTAATATTATCCAGCATCTCTTTGTACTTTTTACGGAGTATGTCCCGTCGGGATAACTCCTTGTTCCTTTTTGCAATCTTCCATACACCATCTTCTTTACAAAGTGTTTTGGTTATCCTTGGCAAAACTTCGCTATGGCGGTTACTACGCTCATCTGTCCACTCATCAGCTCTATCAAAGCTAATGGTGGCCTGGCTTTGATCATCGCTTAAATCAATTACCTCATTTTTGATAGATATAGTAACATCCCGAACATACAAGTAATGTTGCCGGAGTTTCTTTTCCTCCCTTTCGGTAGATATATGTTCCATCTCCCTTAGTGTTTTAATATCTCCTCTTTCCAAGGCATTTTTATATTCCTGCAGCCAATCTGATATCTCACTTTTTACTATTTCCTTTATATCTTGTATTGTTTCTTTTCTGTCCTTAACAATGTCATATTTCCGAATATTGTCAATTACTTTATCAGGAGAATTATTGCTGTTGGTCGTTTCCACATCGGCAATATGCTTAAAATTGCCATCGTTACCGGCATGTGAGGTTGAGATTGGCATCTTGCCACGGATAGTATTATATATTTTATTATATTTATTTATCTCTCCAGTTGAAACTTTTTCGAAGCTTTTATCCCAAGTCGTTTGCAGGGTATCATTATCATTTTCTTGAAATACTGTAGTGTCTTTATGTGCGTCAGGAAAAGAAACCAGTCTGTTCGGAATTGCAGTATTTTCTTTCTGTTCCTTTGACACAAGGTACGTATAGAACGCTAACGGTATTGACAGAAAGATGAGAATTATCCCAAACATACTACTTTTAGAATAATTCGTAAATCTCAATCTGGCGCTGCTTTTTCTACTTTGTAATAACGATTTGAGTTCGTCTACCGTTTGGGGTCTCCTATCCCTGTTTTTTTCTAAACAATCGAAAATAATGTGCTCCATGTATTTGGGAATCTCTATTTTTGGGTGCATCTTCCGGAAAGGCGGAGGCTTTTCATTCAAGTGTTTATTCATCAATGTAATTTGATCCCCGCTAAATGGAGTCTCACCCGTTAACATTTCATACATAATTGTTCCCAAAGAATAGATATCTGTCCTTTCGTCACATTCACCTCTCCATTGTTCTGGCGCCATATACAGGGGGGTACCCACAATGCTTCCGGTCAGAGATACACTGTCATGCGTTCGGAGTTTTGCTATTCCAAAATCTAAAACTTTTACAAAATCGCCCGACTCTCCGGCTTTCGACAACATGATATTTTGAGGCGTAATATCCCGATGTATGATCTTTTTTGGATGTTTGTGGGCTGCAGAAATTACGTCACATACCTGGAGGATGATGTGTAACATTCTTGCCACATTACATGGCCCAATGTCCCTTAACGTTTCTTTTAAATTCTTACCACGAACAAATTCCATGGCCATGTAAATGGTACCGTTTGCATCTCTGTCAAAATCGTACAGATGAATTGCATGGGGGTGGCGTAATTCACAGATAGCAGCAGCTTCGTTATAAAATCTCTTAATGTCTTGTGGATTATCACTTAAATTTATATGCAATATTTTCACGGCTACAATATCATCAAGAGTAAGCAATTTTCTCTTTGCTTTATATATAGTACTCCAGCCTCCAACCGCAATTTTTTCTATTATTTTGTATTTTCCGCCCAATAGTTTACCAACATAAAGATCGCATGCTTGTTGGTGAAAAGATGCCAATGTTTTTTCGGATATTGAGGTCATTTTGTAGCATTACCCTATAAAAACTTTTTTTGTAAGTTTTCTAACACCCCTTCATCCCCTCCTTTCGTGTGGATGGGATGAAGATGTGGTTCATTTTGGTTGCGGCTATGCTGCGCTATGCATATCCTTGATGGATACGAGATGAAGAATCCAGAACAGTTTTTAATAAAGACGTGACAGCTTATTTTGCAACTGGATTAAAATTATTTTGAATATCTATTGATATGATTTCCCGATGTATGTTTTTTTTATTTCTTATCTTTTTATCATATATACTTATAGCCAAAATAGACACTATAAAGAAAATAAACCCGCAAGATATCATTCTAACGTCTTGCGAATTTGGGTAGATAAAATAAAGCTTCCCTCCTAATAAGCCGCCAATTATCAGGCTTATGACAGGAAGAATCAAAACGAAAAACATGGCTTTATACGGAGAATATTCGATTATTTTTAACGTTACCTGCTGACCCTCATTTAAACCAGGAAATGCATTGACTTCTAAAAGATTGGATTTGTTTTCTATCCCCATACAAACACCGCAGCTTTTACACTCCTGCGAATCAGGCTTTATTAGTTCAACAGTTGCACGATTGCCATTCGTGTATTTTATAATTCCTTTTTCAATAATCTGCCTTTGTTTAAACATACAGTATCCGCATAGTTAAGTGCCCTGTATAGGTTGTTGTGCCTGGGTTGGATTACCAACCTTTTCCCGCATTAATTTCCCAACCTTGAACACTACCACATTTTTTGCAGGCACATAAGCCACTTCTCCGGTTCTGGGGTTTCTTGCCTTTCTGGCGGCACGCTGGCGTATTTCTAAAACCCCAAAATCTCGCAACTCGATGCGATTGCCCTGTGCAAGCTCATCGATAATCTCGTCCAAAAACATTTGGATCGTCTTCTTTACAACCATATGGGTGTTATCTGTTCTTCTGGCAATCTTTTCGCATAGATCCCTTTTTGTCGTTGTTTGCATTACATTTCTCCTTATTATAACATATAAACAGACGTATACATGGTAATTTTATGGAAGACCCATATTATGAATAGCCCAATTAAAACAGAATATCACCCCCTTTTTTGCTGTAAAAGGAAAATCCCTTTTTAGTCTTAACTATTTTCCAGACATGACATTTATGATTAGTCGGGACATATTATCAATTCAAAAGATTAATGTCAATACGATTTTAACACCTTCAAGGTTTTTTGGATGGCAGGGATAAACATTGCTTGTCCATGCCACCCGAAAAACCCTGCAAATGAAATGAAATTTCCTATACATCACAGGTAATGTGTCCGCATAGAAACCATAATTCAATTGTTCTTGTAAAATATCTTGACAAAAAATTAACAAATGTGATATTGTAGCCAAGTGTTTAACTTATCCAAACCTCATTGAAAAATTTTAGAGGAGACCGGTAATTATGAAGGTTAATATCAGGCGGAGTTCTATAAAGCATAAAAAGATGTGCGGTTTTCGAAAAAGGATGCGCACAAAAGGTGGGCGTGCCATTATAAAGAGAAGAAGAAGAACCGGCAGAAGACCCCTACTCGATGTTTAGCGCCCGCTAAATACGAAAAGACCTTACACGTCCTTCGGGAGGCGTGTAAGGTCTTTTTGTTATTTAGTTAGTCTTCAATTGTTATTGCTTCAACCGGACACTCTTCAGCAGCCTGCCTGCAGGCGTCTTCGTTTTCAGGGGACACGTCGCTATTTTTGCCTCAGCCATCCCCTTTCATATAAAAACACATCTGGACACGTTTGTATACAAAGTTCACAACCCGTACAAATGTCAGTATCTGCTTTTGCGTATAATCAATCTCCTTTTATAATAGTTTAAACCATGTGAAAGAAATTCTACCTTACGAGTTTATTGCCGCTCTGCCTCCTTTCCCGGATAATTGTAAAATATTTATGGTCAAAACTCAACAAACATTTTAAACGATAAAACCTGAGATATTATCTAACTTTGCACCTTGAACCGCAATGATGGTACTGGTAAAGTCACCGCTGCAAGTCCATGAATAGGGTAAGTATACCAAATCCTGCCGATATAGATACCATCATTTATTTTTGAGAGTAAGGATTGACCAGACACCTCTTCTTTACCTTCTATTCTCATAGCAAAATATTTTCAGTTTTTCTATAAAATTTTATGTCGTTGCAGGCGAAGTTGACCACATGCAGCATCAATATCGTCACCCTTTTTTCGAACGGTCACGACAAGTCCGTTTTTCTAATGTCCTGCAAAATAATTCAATCGTTTCACGAGAGGGTGGTTTCAGATTGAATTCTTTCACAGGATTTAAGGAAGAAACATTAATATTGCTTTGAATATGGCTGAGCAGCATCGCCAGGATTCGGCGTCTTGTTTGATGCATTGACGCCATCGATCAGGACATATTCAAAACTGATGTCCCGCCGGGTAATTTCAAAATATTCCCTACGGCACAATAATGTTTTAATGCCGGTCTTTTTATTCGATGGGATTATCTCTGACCGTATTATATCGTCTGGTGCGTGGAGGGATATTGCAAGATTTACCTAGATCCCTTCTGCGCCAATCGACGAATACCATCAGCATTGCCAACAGTTGAGATGGTAATATGACGTGCACCAATCCCTAATCCCCAGTCAGCATTCATAATCCTCAGTGACTTGATGACATTGTCGTAATTTGAGAGGTTCACCAATCCCCATAAAGACGATATTGGTGAGATGCTCGGCCGGAAGCAGGTGATTTTTTGATATGCAGGACTTGCTCAACAATTTCGCCTGTGGTGAGGTTTCTTTCCAGACCCAGGAGACCACTCGCACAAAACCGGCATGCCATTGCATCCTACTTGTGTGGAAACACACGCAGTGATCCTTTGTCTTCCCTTAATAAGACGCTCTCTATCACGTTATCATCGGCTAAGTGAATTAAAAACTTCTCTGTGCCATGTGCAGTTTGTGTGATAGTGTCCACGTTAGACTGAATAGCCGGTGCTTTTTCTGAAAGCCTACATCTGAAATCTTTAGAAAGGTTTGACATCTGGTCAAAGGTCGTTGCGCCTTTGTCGTAAACCCAGGAAAGTATTTGTTTAGCTCTATAAACAGGCTCTTTCATTATGATACATAAGGTCTCTAGCTCAGCTAAAGACAAACCAGTAATTGGCACGATCTGGATTTTAATCATAGCACTGCGGAACAATACAAAGCGGACGACACAAAGAGAAGGTTGCTACTAACTCTACCCTGCAAACTGTTATGTTTTCGTAACAATAGCCGGACCAGGTGCAAAAACTCTTTTGATTTGAGCAAGACAGAGGTTCCCGCAAACGCAGCACATGCGGCGAACATGGGGACAAAGAGTCGAAGCCCTTTAACATAAAGACTTCCTCCGCTCAGATCAGGAAACATTTTAAGAGTACCCCAGCACGCACCTGCCATTACGACTGAAGCAACCACAGTCTTCTGCAATGAAATAAAAACTTCGTTTTCTATCTTAATACAAAGCCTTTTTTGTAAGATAATCGTCAAAATGGCGATTTGTACGATAGCGCTGATGGCGGTGGAAAGAGCCAAACCACCTTCCTGCAATACCCATATAAGCGAAAGATTTAAAATGAGGTTTAACCCGACACACGCCGCCCCAACTTTAACGGGCGTAACGGTATCTTTGACGGAATAAAACGCACGGATCAATACATGCAATCCACAGTATGCCCATATACCAACAGCATAAAAGAGGATGACACGCGAAGTCCTGTAAGCGGATTCTGCGTCAAACTTATTTCTCCGGTAAAGGAGATCGACGATAGGTACCCGAAGCATAATAATAGCCACGGACGCAGGAATGCCAATCAAGAGTATGAATTTTAACGCATTATTGAAGGCGGTCGAAAATTTATTCCAATCCTCTCGTACCGCATGAGTTGAAAAAAGGGGGAAAACGGCAGTTGCCATGGCGATACCGAATACCCCCAGGGGGAATTGGATCAGCCTGTCGCTGTAATAGAGTACCGATGCGGCACCCGCTTTCATAGGGAAATGGAAAGTGTTTCCCAGAAAATTAAACAGGCTTGTTTCGCCCTGAGGAGAAGAAAATCCGACAGCGATAAGACTATCTAATAACACGTTAACCTGAACTATACCTAATCCAAAGACAATAGGTGCCATGCGGGTTAATACCAACTTCAGCCCCGGATGTGAAAATCGGGGAACGAATCGATAATATATTTCTTTCTTTCTGAGGATGGGAATATGAATGATTACCTGAATAAGACCAGAAAAGAAGGTTGATAGAGCAATTGCATAAATCATCTTATCCGGCGTCTTCCCTGTATACGGAGCTAAAACGGCACCTGAAATCCAGCAGACATTCATAACAACAGGTGCAAGGGCAGGCATGAAAAAATGATGAAGCGTATTCAGTACTGCCGCCATAAAGGCCACTATGCAAATGAAGAAGACGTACGGGAACATGATAATAAGCAGTTTAAATACCAGTTGCCACTTTTCCTGCACCTGGAATATCCTGGGAATGACGAAGAAAGAACTTTCCCCAAGCAGAACAATGCCACCAAGGATAATAATCAGTACGGTAGCGATGACATTAACAAAAACAAGGGCCTCGGCCTTACCACGTTTTTCTATGTTTTCAGTAAAGACGGGAATAAAAGCCGCGCTGAGAGCGCCTTCACCAAAGAGGCGCCGAAACAGGTTGGGAATTTTAAATGCTACAGTAAAAGCATCCCATACCATACTTGTCCCAAAAATACTCGCACAAATCATGTCCCTTGCAAGACCAAGTATGCGGCTTAAAAACGTGCAGGCACTGATAATTCTTACGGAGTGAAATAATTTATTCGATTCGGACATAGAAAATTTAGAAATGCAAATAATTTATGAATTTCTCTGATGCTTTTACTCGTTCTGACGTCTTTATGATTTATGCATATTCTAATGGTATTTTCAGTTATTTTCAATGCAATTTAGCATCTTGCCACAAGCCATTGATTTGCAGCCTGGCCGGCATTTGGCATTGTTGTATTACAATTCCATTTTCCTGGATATTAAAGACTGCCGACAAATTATACCTGCCTGCTAAAATACTGTGTCTTTGTTCGGCATTTTATCATATGTTTATTTTGTTGGAGTGTTAGTTTAACTCCCTCTTACCGCAGGCATAAGTATAAGCAAAAGGATAACAAATATGTCTATTAAGATTGGAATAAATGGTTTTGGAAGGATCGGAAGAAATGTCTTTCGTACAATTGCTTATCGGGGGTATCGACGTTTTGGCAATTAACGATCTTGCCGACTCGAAATCGCTGGAAATATTATTAAAGTATGATTCGGTCCATGGTAGATTTGATGGCAGCGTAAAGGCAGGAGAAAAGTCATTACTTGTGAATGGCAAAGAAGTCAGGTTGCTCATGGAGAAAACCCTTCAAAGTTACCGTGAAATCCTTGGGGTTGATATTGTAATTGAATCAACCGGAATTTTTACCTCCCGGGCTGATTGTGTCAAACATTTGGATGCAGGCGCAAAAAAGGTTATACTTTCAGCACCAGCAAAAGACAAAATAGATGCCACAATTGTCGTGGGTGTTAATACAAAGGATCTTAAGCCAGAGCACAAAATTGTATCCAATGCCTCATGTACAACAAATTGTTTGCTGCCTTTGGCAAAAGTGATACATGATAGCTTTGGGATTGAAAAAGGGCTTGATGACAACAATTCACGCATATACAAACGACCAGCGTATCAGCGATCTCATCCATAAAGATCTCAGGAGGGCAAGGGCGGCAGCGGTGAATATCATTCCCACAACAACGGGTGCAGCAAAGGCCATTGGGGAGGTAATCCCTTCACTGAAAGGCAAATTAGACGGCTTAGCTATGCGAGTGCCCGTCGTTAACGGCTCGGTGACTGATCTGGTCGTCCTTGTTTCAAAAGATGTTACGGTAGAAACAGTTAACGCCGCCATGAAGAGGGCTGCCGAAGGAGAACTGAAGGGCATTTTGGAGTATTGTGAAGACCCTATTGTTTCTTCAGATATTATTGGGAATACCCATTCAAGTATCTTTGATTCTGGTCTGACCTGTGTAATTGATAAACGTATGGTGAAGGCAGTGTCTTGGTACGACAACGAGTGGGGGTTTTCAAATCGTATGGTTGACCTTGTCGAGTTAATCGCCCGTCCCTAAGTTTATAAACCACGAAATTTATTACAAAACTGGCCGGATGCTATGCGTAAATTATTTATAAAAGATATTGATGTGCGAAGAAAGAGGGTAATGGTTCGTACCGACTATAATGTCCCTTTCGATGAAGAAGGAAATATTACGGATGATATCAGAATAAGGGCAACACTGCCGACGATTAACTATTTGCTAGATGAGGAAGCAAAGGTAATTATTGTCTCGCATCTGGGTAGACCTGAGGGCAAAGCAAATCCCAAGTACTCCCTTAAGCCGGTCGTAAGGAGGCTACAACGTTTCCTCGGTGAAAAGGTAAAGGTGCTTATGGCGGAGGATTGTGTTGGTCCAAAGGTAAAAAAACAAATCGAAGAGATGCGTTACGGCGATGTGATTCTGCTTGAAAATTTACGGTTTCATCCCGGCGAAGAAAAGAACGACCCGTCTTTTGCGGCAGAGCTGGCCAGTATGTGTGATGTATTTATACAAGATGCCTTTGGAAACTGTCACAGAAAGCATGCATCGATGACCGGTATCGATGGTTATGTAGTATCTGCAGCAGGATTTCTGCTTAAGAAGGAGATGGAATATTTTGAGAAGG
This sequence comes from Planctomycetia bacterium, assembly GCA_015075005.1. GTDB lineage: Bacteria > Planctomycetota > Brocadiia > Brocadiales > Brocadiaceae > Brocadia. Next base: position 97,936 of record JABTVC010000003.1, on the reverse strand, counting down.
CAGTTAATAATCCTATGCGGCCGGTAGTAGCAATTTTAGGTGGCGCAAAGGTTTCTGACAAGATAAAGATCGTTGAAAATCTATCCAAAAAGATGGATAAAGTTCTTATCGGAGGAGCGATGGCTTTCACCTTTCTCAAGGCACAGGGTTTCTGCGTCGGTAAATCTTTGGTTGATGACAGCATGCTTGATGTGGTAAGAAATTTGATGGATATGTCCAGAAAAAATGGCACAAAACTGTATTTGCCTGTGGACTTTGTTGTTGCAGAGACTTTTAATGCCCAGGCGGAAACAAAGATCGTTCCCTATCAGGAAATACCAGAAAAGTGGATTGCCCTTGATATTGGTCCCGCAACTACAAAGCTCTTTACTGAAGCGCTCCAAGATGCAAAGACGATTGTCTGGAACGGCCCCATGGGCGCATTTGAATTTGATGCCTTTAGCCGTGGAACGTATGCCATGGTAGATGCAGTAACAAGCTCTCATGCCACAACAATCGTAGGTGGTGGTGATACCGATATGGCATTTCATAAATCAGGAAAACGCACGAAGTATCGTTTATTTCTACAGGAGGCGGAGCATTCCTGAAATTATTAGAAGGGGTAGAGCTCCGGGAATCGCATCGTTATCAGACAGGAGGAAGAGCGTAAGGACACCTTAACCTTCGCCATCCAGAGCAACAGAGGGCATTTAAAAAATATTAACGGAATTATCTTTCTTTTTAATTATCAGGAAAGACCAAAACAGAAAAGAATATGCAACCAAAAATCAAGATCGCAGCCTCCATTCTTTCTGCCAATCCTGTACGCCTGGAAGAAGAAATCAAAAAGATAGAGTTGGCAGACATCGATTTGATTCATATCGATGTTATGGATGGACATTTTGTCCCTAACATTACAATGGGCCCTTTTATTATTGAAGGGATACGGCGTATTACACAAGTACCTTTAGATATTCATCTGATGATTGAACATCCGGAGCGCTTTGTGAAGACTTTTGCTGCATCAGCACAGGGCGGCGACTTGATAACTTTTCATATAGAAACTACAGAAAAACCAGAAGAGATTATCTCATTAATTAAGGAAACAGGCTTAAAGGCTGGTGTATCGCTGAATCCTGATACACCGACCGAACTGGTTGAAGACCTTTTAGATACGTTGGATATGGTACTTGTTATGTCTGTAAATCCAGGTTTTTCCGGGCAAAAATTTATGCCGAAGGTTTTACCAAAGATTGGAAGGCTTCGCAGCATAGCACCGGACGAATTTGATATCGGGGTAGACGGTGGCATTACAACAGAAACCATTTCTCAGGCTGTTCAAAAAGGGGCGAATGTAATAGTTGCAGCATCAGCAATTTTTAAAACGAATGACCCATGCAATGCAATTAAAACCCTCAGAAAAATGGCTGAACAGGTTGTTCGTGAAAAATCATAACCACAGAAAAAAGGTTCTTAATCATTCGAAGATTTTATTACCTGTATCAGAAAATGCTTCTGACATTTGTGCTGTTCTTTAAGGATATTATATAAGGTATTTTATTATAAAATGAATTTACCCATGGTGTTTTTTAGAAAAAAAAAGGATATGCCAAATGGGTTGTGGGTACGTTGCGATGGTTGTCGTGGTATGCTATTTAAAAAAACCGTTGAAGAACGGATGTTCGTTTGCCCTGAATGCAACTACCACTTTCGAATATTCAGCAGAGATAGACTGAATCTCTTGCTCGACGAAAACAGCTTTGAGGAAATGTGGGCAAATATGACACCATGCGACCCGCTTCATTTTAAAGATAGAATAACCTATCCTGAAAGGGTAATCGCAGAGCAGCAAAAGACAGGGTTAAAGGAGGCGGCAATAGTAGGAAAGGGCAAGATACATGGCAGGGAAATAATGATTGGAATTACCGATCCGAGCTTTATTATGGGAAGCATGGGTTCTGTCGTGGGGGAAAAAATTGCTCGTATCGCAGAAATGGCCACGGAGCGAAAACTACCTTTAATTATTATTTCAGGTTCAGGGGGCGGTGCTCGCATGCAGGAGGGAGTTTTTTCTCTGATGCAAATGGCAAAGACCAGTGCGGCTATAGCGCGGCTACACGATGCTGGTGGTTTATATATTTCAATATTAACTGACCCATCTTTGGGTGGTGTGATGGCTAGTTTTGCATCTTTGGCAGATATTACGATAGCTGAACCAAAGGCACTGATAGGTTTTGCAGGTCCCAGGGTTATTCAGGAAACGTTAAAACGTACCCTTCCGAAAGGTTTTCAGACAGCGGAGTTTTTGTTAGCGCATGGCTTTTTGGATATGATTATTCATCGCCATGATATGAGAAAAGAATTGTCAAGATTACTTAGTTATTTGCAATAATTAAAAAATAATTTCCCCTGTAGCTCAATGGTAGAGTAGCCGGCTGTTAACCGGTTGGTTGTAGGTTCGAATCCTACCGGGGGAGCCAATCTTGCTTATAGGCAGAACTTCAATCCCCGAGGTTCTGCCTTTTTCATTTATAATAGGGACGTTATAGCCAATTGTGATCTCAGGGTGGTTGGCAACAAACCTTTTAATAAACGCCTCAAGAAGGACTTTTATTCGGCAAGTAAGCTTTTATGCAGATAATAGGAGTAGAAACGGGATTCGGAAAAAGGAAGGTATTTCCGATGCAGACTATCATAGATAATATTGGCATTTGGTAACAAAGCAGATTAAGTAGAGTGGGAGCAAAACTCAGTATCAACCATTCGAAACGGGTGGGTTCACGAAGTCAACCTCCCCGATGTAAAGGTGGGTTCGGCGCAAAAGACAGCGCCTTAACCCACCCGTTCGATATAGAAATATACATGGGATTATGAAAATCGCTTTTACAGTGCCTTTGTTTCCGGGGGTCTTTAAAACGTTCTCGAATCTATGTATCGACAAAACCTCTGCAGCGTGCAAAACTCCAGCCTAGAAGCGCCGCTTACTACCGCCCCGCCCTTCTCCTCTGCCACCACCATATCCGCCACCACCACCGTATCCTCCTCCTCCGCCGCCACGACCACCACCACCACGACCACCACCACCACCACCTCGGTCAGTTCTCGGCTGAGCTTCATTGACGTTCAGTACCCGTCCCTTCAACTCCTTGCCGTTCATGCCTACAATTGCCGCCTGTGCTTCAGCCTTTCCAGGCATCTCAATAAATCCGAATCCCCTCGGTTCGCCGCTAAATTTATCTTTAATAATGGTTACTGATGTAACCTGTCCGAAGGCCTTAAAAGCCTCTTCTAAGTCCTCCTGAGTTACTTCCCGCGCCAAATTGCCCACATAAATATTCATTCAAATCTCCTGTTTTGTTTACATTTTCATAAATGTAAGTATACAGATTCCATCTGACACCAGACGGTATAAAAACCTCATATGCAATATACTATATACTACTTTTCCTTAAAATGATAGAAGATTTGAAAATTCTTATACAATTAAATTGCCGTGAAAATCCTAAAATACCGGAGAACGCTGAATACATGTTATTATTTAAGCCTTGAAGAATATAAAGTTACTGAAAAAGGATATCGTATTTTAGGCGCTTCTCTTACGACTCGTTCAGGTTAGGATAGAAAAAGTTTGTTTTAAGTCATTCGAAGATTTATAATTCAGCTTTGAAGCACATTACTTTTTCTAAAATGCATATTTATACAAGAGGAGATACATCATCGAAAACATCCATAGCATAGATTATTACCACATCAAAGATGAGCATGGTTGTAAACACGAGTACAGGGCGCATGAGCGGAAGAGGTTGGTACTCGCGAGCGTTATAACGGGTACTATTTTTGTCGTGGAGGTTGTTGGAGGAATTATTACCAATAGTCTTGCCCTGATTAGCGATGCAGGCCACATGCTTACACACCTGTTTGCATTGCTTGTGAGTCTTTTTGCGCTATATTTTGCCGCAAAACCCCCTACCGGAAAAAAGACCTATGGCTTCTTTCGGGTGGAGATACTGGCAGCCTTGTTCAACGGTGCAGCCCTCTTCCTGATTAGCCTGTGGATATTTTATGAGGCTTACCACCGCTTTGTGCACCCGGAAACCATATCAAGCGGCAGAATGTTTATTATAGCCTTAATAGGTTTAGTCGCCAATATCGCCTGTGTATATATCCTGAAAGGGAATAGACACGGACACGGACATGAACACGAACACAGCTTGAATGTCAGGGCTGCATTTCTGCATATGTTGGGTGACACCCTTTCTTCTGTGGGTGTTATAATTGGAGCTGGTATTATTTATTATACCAACTGGTTTATTATTGATCCTGTCATTAGTGTTGTGATTTGCGTCCTCATCCTGATCTGGTCATATAAACTGGTCATGGAATCCGTTGAAGTTTTGTTGGAAGCAACACCGAAGGGAATTAATATTGAGAATGTCATTGACAGCCTCAAACAGATTTCCGGGGTTGATGATGCCCATGACATTCACATTTGGACAATCACTTCAGGTATGTATTCGATGAGTGGCCATATTGATACAAAAGACATGCTCATTAGTGATACTACTAAACTTTCGAAGGAAATCAACCGTATCCTTAGTGAAAAATTTAAGATCGGGCATACGGTAATTCAATTTGGATGCGAGTGTAAAAGTAATGACGCACACAGTGACCATCATAACGAATAGAGCCTGGGAAACGAGTTTTGATGATGCAATAGCAAAGGCAAAAACTATCCCGTGTAAATTAAGATTGTTTTATGTCTCTTTCCAATCGATTAGTTGGGGAATATCCCGGATGGGTTTACAGCGGATGAGTTCCGATATTAGTTCATCGGGATAACGAGATGTCGTAATCAAGCCGTGGTGTTTGGTTTGTATAAAACGCTCCTCTAATACATGGTTAATGAATGCCAGCAATAAATCAAAATATCCTTCAACATTGAGCAATCCAATCGGCTTTGCATGCAGTCCCAGTTGTGCCCAGGTAAGAATCTCGAAGAACTCATCAAAGGTACCAAAACCGCCTGGCATTGCAATAAAAGCATCGGATAATTCCACCATCATGGCCTTGCGTTCATGCATACTTGACACCATTCTGAGTTCTGTAAGACCAGTATGGGCAAACTCTTTGGAAGCCAGGGCATGAGGGATTACACCAAGTACGTTTCCCTTTTCTCTTAAAACAGCATCCGCAATATCTCCCATCAGACCAATACTCCCTCCGCCATAGACAAGCCCAATTCCATGCGATACGATAGCCTTGCCCAGTTGTTGAGCGACGTCCGCATACACTGGCCGATTGCCTGTTCTGGAACCACAAAACACACAGATGCGTTTTATGGAGTCATTATCTCCCATAGGGCGCCTATATCTTTACGCCCGTTTTGTAAAGGGTATTCAGGATGTTCATTGCAGCTCCACTGCCTGAGTCTTTGAAAGGAGAAGTTCGTAATCATCCGTGTCCTTTTCACCTTCTACAATAATTTCAATACCCTCTGCTCTTGCAACAACTACAATTTTTTTCTTTTCTTCCATGTTTGCCTCCCTCCATTCATAAATATTTTTACCGGATTTTGTTTTTAATAATTTCCATCTTTAAATGGGCAATAGAACCACTCGGATTCAAATCCTTGGGACATACCTCCTGACAGTTAAAGATTGTATGGCAACGCCATACGCCATGTTCGTCGTTTACAATTGCCAGGCGTTCCTCCTTTGCGCTATCCCGTGTGTCAGATACAAACCGGTCTATATTCAGAAAAGACATAGGGCCAAGATACTTTTTATGTGATGCTGTGACCGGACACGAGGAATGGCAGCAGGCGCACAGGATGCAATCAATCAGGAGGTCGGCTTTCACCCTTTCCTCCGGACTCTGCAAGCGTTCTCCCGTCGCTGGCAATGGTTTACCAGGTATCAAGTACGGCTTAATGTACTCATATTTTTCCCAGAAAGGCTTCATATCAACAACAAGGTCTTTGATAATGGGCATGTGGGCAAGGGGGCGAATCGTAATCGTGTTGGTTTTGAGTTCCGAAACCTGGGTGTTGCAGGCAAGGCGATACTTTCCGTTGATGTGCATGGCACAAGAACCACAAATAGCCGCTCTGCAGGAAGACCGAAAGGCCAGAGAGTCATCCAGTCGTTGCTGAATATAATAAAGTCCCTCAAGTACGGTTAGGTCTTTTCGGATAAAAGGAACTTCGAATTTCTGAAGGTACGGCTTTTTATCATTATCCGGATGAAACCGAAAGATATGGAAAAAAACCGCTTCTTGTGTTCGCATGGTATCACTCAAACAAGGCATCGACAAAGGCATCTGGGTTAAATTTTTCTATATCATCTGCTTTTTCACCAAGTCCGATATATTTTACCGGGATGTTTATTTCGTTGCGCATGCCAAGCACAAAACCACCTTTTGCCGTGCCATCCAGCTTTGCCAAAAATATCCCGGTAACATCTACGGCTTGTTTAAACATCTTAGCCTGGGAGAGGGCGTTTTGCCCGGTTGTAGCGTCGAGTACCATGAGGACTTCATGAGGAGCGCCAGGGATTCTTTTGGAAATAACCCGTTTAATCTTACTCAGTTCGTTCATGAGGTTTTCGTGGGTATGAAGACGCCCGGCAGTATCCACAATTACTACATCCATGCTCCTTGCGATACTTGCTTCCAGGGCATCGTATGCTACTGCGGCCGGGTCAGAACCGGTTTGGTGCTTTACAATCTCAGCCCCAATACGTTTACTCCAAATATCCAGCTGTTCCACTGCAGCCGCCCGAAATGTATCGCTTGCAGCCACCATGACTTTTTTACCGTCCTTAATGAAAGAGTTTGCGAGTTTTGCTATGGCAGTTGTCTTACCCACCCCATTTACGCCCACAACCATAATCACCGTGGGGGGGACGGGGGCATAATTGACATCGGTTTGAAGCGCCCGTAAACTTTCTTTGAGCCTGTCTTTTATAAAGTCTTGTATCTGTGAGGTTTCGGTTATTGTTTTGGATTTCCATGCTTCATGTATTTCATGAATTAATTTTTGAACCGATTTTGCGCCAATATCCGCGCCAATCAGGATGTCCTCCAATTCCTCAAGGACAGATTCATCAATATTTCTCCGGAAAGAAAAGAGGTTTTTCAGGCGAGACCAAAAACGACTGCGGGTTTTCTCTAAGCCCTTCTTGAGTTTTTCTGATGAAACTAAAATTTCTTCTTCAATGGGCGCTTCATCAATGATCGTTTCCGGTAAGGGAGCAACCATCGCTTCGGGTGGAGCCGGGATTTGAACTTCCGTCTCACCTCTAACAATCGCTGTTTCGGGTAAGATTGAGACGGAACTTTCCTGGATGAACGAAGGTGGCTTTTCAATATCCGTTTTGAGCGCAGCGGTTTCTGGTGAGACCGGAACGAGCTTTATCGTATCGCCTTCTATAACGACCGTTTTCGGCGCTTCAAAAGTGAAATTTTTTAGCCGGTACCAAAAACTCCTTTTGGTTTTCCCCAGGTCGTTCTTTCTATTATCTGATAAACCCACCGGTTGCCGTTCTGTGATTTCTTTTAGAGTAGTGGTTTCCGGTATCCCTGCTTTTTTTTCAACCAAGGTGTCTCTGTCTTTTTTTGAGGGCTGTTCCATGGGGTTATTGTCTCCGTGAGATTATTACAAATAGACCGTTTTACAAAGAAAAATGCACATGTATTTGTGATCCTTTCGGCAAGCTATGCATGTTCAGACGTTAAGTATATAATAAACTATTTCACCGGGGAGGACATTTTTCCCTTAGCTTGCTAACAAGATCGCCCGCTACGGTTACTTTGGCAATAGGGCTGTCCGTCCTCCTTTCGCCGTGAAAATCTGAGCCTCCGGTCATTGCCAGGTTGTATTTCTTTGCTATCGCGACATATTTCCGGATAGCCTGTGGGGTGTGCGATGGATAATATACCTCAATCCCTTGCAAGCCACATTTTACCATATCTTCAATGACGATATCCCTGTGGGTTAGTCCTGGATGGGCCAGAACAGCTACCCCACCCGCAGCTATGATTAATTCAATGGCTTGTTGCGGCGTTAAAGTTTTTTTAGGGACATACGCCGGTTTATTATCTCCTATGTATTTTGAAAACGACGCTAAAATACTATCGCAATAGCCATGTTTCCAAATTGTTTCTGCCACATGCATGCGCCCGGGTGAGCCTTTCCCCGCAAGGGTTAAAATTTCCTGTGGATTAATATCAACCCGGAGCTTCTGTAACTTTTCGGCCATATCATAAATACGCTTTATGCGATCTTCGCGGGCTTGTTTTATAATTTCTTGTAAATAATTATTATGCACATCAATAAAATATCCAAGGATATGAATCTCCGAAGGACTGAGATATGAAGAAAATTCTATGCCCGGTATGATGTGGAGATTTTTGCCCTGTCCGTAACGACAGGCAATCATAAGACCATCAATTGTGTCGTGGTCCGTAATCGCAATAGTTGAGACGCCAAGACGGATGGCTTCATCAACAACCTCTTCCGGTGTCATTGTGCCGTCGGAGTAGTTCGTGTGTATGTGCAGGTCTGAGTCTCCATAGTTAATTTCTGTCCCGTCCTGAAGCATGTGGGGACACGCATCGTTCTTCAGTTTTCCGTTTCCATACTGTGTATAAATCTTGTCTAAAATCCCATTCACAAATGTTCCTGAATTTTTTGTGCTGAATTTTTTGGCAAGCTCTATTGCCTCGTTGATTGATACTTTTGGTGGGATATCATTTCTATGCAAGAGTTCATAAACTCCAAGACGTAAAATGTTTTTGTCGATAATAGCCATACGACGTAATTCCCAATGTTCTGTGACCTTCGATATCGTTTCATCGATTTCTTTGATATGTGACCGGCACCCTTTGACAAGTACCGAGGTAAACTGGTATACGTCGTGCTTTTCCGTGCTTTTTTTGCAAAAATTATCTATCTCATTAATAATGTCGTCACCGCGCAGATCAAGTTGATAAAGGGCTTGCAGGGCGATTTCGCGGGCAATTGTTCTGTTACGCATGGGATATCACGATTTCTGTTATAGTTTGAAATACGGAGTTACACGGAAGAGCAGGCGAAAAACAATGCCATGAATAAGTCAATGCCTTTTAACGGTTTTTACGCCGGCTTGTATTTGATCAAAAAGATTTGCCATTTCTATAGCTGATAAGGCTGCTTCTGACCCTTTATTTCCGGTCTTCGCACCGGCACGATTAATAGCCTGTTCCAGTGTCTCTGTTGTGATAACGCCATAAATGGTTGGAATGCCCGTGGATAATCCAACGTGTGCAATGCCTTTGGCTGATTCGTTCGAGACATAGTCGAAATGGGGGGTTTCTCCACGCATAACGGCGCCTAAACAAATTAATGCGTGATATTTACCACTTTGCGCCGCCTTAAGTGCTGCAATCGGTATTTCGCAGGCGCCCGGTACCCAAAAAATATCAATATCATCTTCTTTTACATCGTGCCTAATAAGTCCATCAATTGCACCATCCAACAAACGCTGTGATATAAAGTTATTGTATCGGCTAATAATAATTCCAAAAACCTTCCCGGTACCAATTAAATTTCCCTGGAATTCTACACCCACAAAACTTCCTTTCTTTTTATTCCTTCTCTAATATACGTAATTGGATTTTGCTGTGGCTATACTGCGCCAAAAATCACCGTGCGTTCACAATGCGTGATGTTAGCATATACCCATAAATCTTTCAAGGTTTTTTTGTAGGATGTTATGTTACTACAGGGATTTGTTGTAAAATCCTCATCGGGAACGAACAAGACAGGAATCACCTGAAGATTGATCAGGATGGCATAAGGATGTATCAGGAGAAAATCGATAACGAATCCAGCTTTGCCGGGAAATAGTTGCCCGTTACTAAGACGACTTTTTCCCGACAAAGTAGACGGCAATCACGTACAAATTTAAAGGCAAGCGTGCTTTTGTCTCCTTGAATTCCCAACTTTAATCGGAGATTAAAGTTGGGAATTATTTAGTAACCTCAAATTTAAATTTAACGGTGCTTTTTAGGGCAGACTTCTTAGCTTTTACTGTTACCTTGCAGAGATACAATCCCTTAACCAATGGCTTATCATCATCGTCTGGATTTGGACTCCACGAAGCAAAGTAATAAGAATTGGAATCCATTTGAAAATCATTATAATTTATTTTTTTCGAGTCATAAGCATTCGAAACTAAATTTTCGTCATATTTATATAATTTCCATTCTGTCTCGTTTAAAGACATTTCCTGACTTGATCGAAAAGTTACATAAAGACTGGTTGCGTCTGAGGAAGTCAGGGGTTCATGAATCAGTGCGATGCTTCCATTATCTAAAGCTACTTCAAAACCTGAAAAAGCGGTATATGCTACAATCGCTGGTGACGATGAAACAAACTTCGGATCAAGTTCTGCTAATTTTCCAAGTCCATTCTTCCCTTCGTTTTTTACATTGATACGAGCAAGGCATGAATTTCCATCATTTTGAATAATTGTTATCGATGGTATATTGAGATCGCCTTTGCTGTCTGAAGCATAAGAAGTTAAACCTAAAACAAGCATCGAAATACTGGCCAAAATCGGACTTAATAATCTTTTCTTTAAGATGACGGTATGCATTATCTTTTTCCCTCCAAAATATATTCAATTGAAGTCTAGTGAAAAAAAATCTCTACCTTACTTTACAGTTCGCTGATGGTTTCTATATTGCAAAAGTAGCGCTATTTAGCATTTTTGTTTGTACGATGTCAAGCGAAAAACAATGGGGCTTAAATTCAAGAAAACCTACATTCTCGGATAGCCTAGAAATAAGTATTAGCAAGCAATTTATAATAAGGGAAGTTTCGGCCGGGGCAATCCGTCTGTCTGCAATGCCGGTGCATTATAACATCTTCAGGAGCGATATGACATCTGTTCTGTAGATATTCAACCAATACCGAAAGTGAAGCCATTTGTGCGGCCGTTGGTGAAGATTGGTTAAAGTTTCCCACAAGGCATATGCCTATGCCATAATGATTGTATTCTTCCACACCGGCATGGGCACCAGCTATCTGATTTATCCATCGATTACCGATCTCAATTTCTCCATCGCGGGTACCGTTTCCGTTCCCTATCACAAAATGATATCCCAAACCGTTTTCCCATCCCCTTTTTTCTCTGTGAAATCTGTCAAATTCAGCGGCACTACCGGACGCCGAGGCGCTATGATGGATAACGATGTGCTTCCAGCCTCGTACAAAATACCGATCCAGTTGGGTTACAATATAAGGTTTCATCCTTTTTGGGGGATTCGGAGTAGTTATAACACGTTCGCGAGTTTTTAAAGGGGTCATTGTTGTGATAGTTGGCGGCGTATAACAACCATATATACCAGGAATTACAAGAAGAGACACGCAAATACATACATTTCTCTGAAAGTGTATGCCTATTTTCCTGGATATGTTTAACACGAACAAATCACCTGAGACGCCAAGGTTTCTCATAAGACCAAAATCCATCAGATCGGGGATGCGTCTTCCTTTAGATCATTTGGGTCGCATCGTTTTTGTTATATCACAAACAGTTCTGGACGACGCAATAACACCGAACTTGTTTTTGTTGCCGAAACTTATGTTTGTTTAGAATAAGCAAACGCTATGCCTCGTTGTTTTAAGATGGTTTAAAGGCGATTTGCCGATAGCGATAGAGGACGCACTTTTTATATTCGCGGTGTATTCAGCCGGACACCTTTGAATATCAATTAATTACTTGCAAATTATTAAATTTCTTCGCTTGCAAAAGTTGATTAGTAAAAATACTCTGTGCGGTTTTTTTGTACGTTCGTAGAGATTTTAAACAAGCCTCACGTGTCTTCAGCATCTGAAGAACATGAAAGCAGCACGAACAGGTTACAGCCATGTGTTAATAAAAAATATGAAATTAAGGGAATTATGCCAAGGCAAATCTCTTCTTTTTGCTCTTAATAAACCCTTCTTTTTCTAATTGAACAAGACTGGTTTTCAGTTTTTCCTGGTCTATTTGAAGTTTTTGCGCAAGTTCACATTCGGAAATATATGATTCGTTGACAAGGACTTTAAGAATCATTCCGCGCACTTGTCTATTGGAACCTTGAAATGGAGACTGTTTTTGGTAATGAGCGCTTCTCCTGTTTGGATTTTCATACTTCTGTTTCAGCATTACTCCATAATCCATGAGGGCATAATACCACTTCCGGGGATCGGAAGTATCTAGGGTCTTTTCTACCAGGGGAAGAATTTCAGCATCCCTGATATGCGTCTTGTCATGGAAAAATATATGGATAAATACCCTGCGTATATTTGTCTCAATGAAGACCGCAGGTTTATGAAATGCAAAGACAGAAATTGAGGAAGCGGTCGCCCGACCGATTCCAGGAAAAGTTATTAACGTTTCGACAGAAGAGGGAAGACTACCACGAAATTCTTCCATAACCCTTTGGGCAATCTGTTTCAACGCTATTGCCCGGCGATTGTAACCCAATCCCTGCCATTCCCTGAACACCGTGCGCAGTGGTACCCGCACAAGAGAGGGAAAATCCGGAAATGCCTTGATAAACGGTTCATACTTTCCCATAATTCTCTGCACCTGGGTCTGCTGAAGCATAACCTCTGAGACGAGTATGTGGTAAGGGTTGTGTGTCGTTCTCCAGGGAAATTTACGACCGTGCTCCCGATAGTGCTGATAAATCATTTCCTGAAATTTCTGCACGTCTGCTGCCGTTAGGCTTTTTCCTCTCATGCGTGGTTTAGTCTTTGAACTCCTATCTCTCTGTTTGTGTGACTCTGTCATTAATCCCTCTTTGCAACTCACCACGATGGTTTGAAAATTATCTCTGTATTTTTTATGAATTTGATTATACAATATGATGCGTTAACATCTATTATAATTCATGATACAAAATAATTATCTATCACATTTTGACACTATGCGGCTATGCGAAAAAATACGCTGAGGGAAACGGTCTACGCATTTAATAACACCGATACTGTTGAAACCTATGACATCGATATGGATGTCTGGCACCCAAACCGCATCAAAATGGCATCCATCGTATGTGAAGTATTACCATTTGACAGGAAAGAGAATTTACGGTTCTTAGACCTGGGGGTAGGTACGGGGTACTTATCTCATAAAATCATCGAAATATTCCCCAACGCAACGATTGTGGCCATGGATGCGGCAGAACTCATGATAGGCAAGGCCAAATTAAGGCTACAAAACCACCTTGAACAAGTTACATTCCAAATCTCCACGTTCCAGGAATTACCAAACAAAATGAAAGACCTTTCTCATATTGATGCAGTGGTCTCTTCTTTTGCCCTCCACCATCTATACCGGGAAGAAAAAGAGTGTCTCTTTCGGTATATTCACTCAATACTGAAACCACATGGCTGGTTTATAAGTTGTGATATCTTTAAGACCGGAGATGCTATCCTTGAGGCCAGATTCAGACGTTTACACTATCAGGGCATACAAGACAGAATACGAAAATTTAAACATCAGGAGAAGCCCCTTGATCAGATATCCTCAGAATTGTCAGATAAAGAGAAGAAGGGTGGCGATCACCTCTTATTCCTTTCGGATGATCTTCAGATCATTGAAGAGGCAGGATTCCGCAGTGCCGAGTGTTTTTGGAAGGAGTACCGGGAAGCGGTGTACGGCGGGATAAAATGATTCGTCTGAATAATATCGGCCTTGCCTTCGGTTCGAAGATCATTTTAGATGATGTTTCTTTACACATCCGGAGAAACGACCGGATTGGCTTAATTGGCCCCAATGGCACGGGGAAGTCCTCACTCTTCAGGCTTATTTGCAAATTTGTTGAACCAAGCGATGGCAATCTTGTTTGTGCAAAAGATACCAATATCGGTTATCTTCCTCAGGAAGGTTTTGTCTTCAAGAAAAAGACTGTTTTTGAAGAGGCAAGTTCTGCCTTTGAAGACATTCTTCATCTGAAAAGTCAGATCGATAAGATTCATGCCCACCTGGAAGATCCTTCTATACAAGGCGATGACCACTATATGCTCCTGGATCGGTACGCACACCTGCAACATCAGTTAGAGGTTGTCAACAGCGCTAAGGTCGAAGCAGAAACGGGCAAGGTCTTAAAAGGTATGGGTTTTAAAGAATCGGATTTCGAAAGGAGTATTTGTACATTCAGCGGTGGGTGGCAGATGCGGGTAGCCCTTTCCCGGTTGTTACTTCAAGAACCCAACCTGCTCCTCTTGGACGAACCAACGAATCACCTGGATATCGATTCCATCTTATGGCTAGAGGAATATCTCAGGGGATTCCAGGGAGGCCTGATTATTATATCACACGACCGGACATTTCTTGACCGCAACATTACCAAGGTTTGGGAATTAGAGAAGGGGAAAATCCATGAGTACTATGGAACGTATTCCTTTTATGAGGTTGAAAAAGAGAGGCGAACGGAATTACAGGTTGCACGGCATGTTAACCAGCAGAAAAAGATCAAAGAGGTAGAACGGTTTATCGAACGGTTTAGGGCAAAGAATACCAAGGCCTCCCAGGTACAGAGCCGCATCCACATGCTCGAAAAGATGGAGAAGGAAGAATTACCGGAAAGCACCACAGAACAGATCAAATTTAGATTCCCTCCCTCGAAACAAAGTGGTGTATCCGTACTGGAGGTAAAAGATGTTTCCCATACATATGACGGACGATTGATCTTCCGGGATATTTGCCTTTCGATTGAACGGGGCGAAAAGGTGGCCCTTGTGGGACAAAACGGGTCAGGAAAATCTACGTTATTACGTATCATAGGTGGCATTGAACAACCACATTCCGGAACTATCAAGATGGGACATAATGTACTCTTTGATTATTTTGCTCAGGAGCATGCAGAAAAATTAAATAATCAACATACGCTATTGCAGGAAATCGAGTCCGTAGCTCCATTTCATATGATCCCCCACGTTCGGCACATATTGGGCGCCTTTCTTTTTTCTGGCGACGATGTCTTTAAGACCGTCAACGTTCTGAGCGGTGGTGAAAAGTCCCGTCTGTCTCTTGCCAAGATGCTTCTGAAACCAACGAATTTTCTTATCCTGGACGAACCAACAAACCATATCGACATCACCACCAAAAAGATACTCAAGAATACATTGCTGGATTATGCAGGGAGTCTGTTGATTGTATCCCACGACCGGGACTTCCTTGATGGCCTGGTCTCCAAGGTGTATGAATTAAAAAATAACAATGTCCATGTTCATTTAGGAAGTTTTAAGGATTTTCTTGAAAAGAAGGCGTCTGATTTACAGAGCGAAACTGCAGAAGTCGGGACGAAGGCATCGTCCCCATCAAAATTGGATGAAATCGGGTCACAAAAACAACAGTACTTAGTAAAAAAAGAGCAAAATGCCAGAAAACGGAAACTTATAAAAGAAATTCAAAATATAGAAGACAAGACCACTTTCATGGAAACACAAAAGAAGGAACTGGATCACATCCTTTCAGATCCAACACTTTACAACGATAAAGAAAAATCTGCCGAGATTAATAAACGGTATAAAAATATTACTCAGGAATTGAATACCCTTTACAGCACATGGGAGACAGTTCACACCGAATTGGAATCATTACGTGATGATTGTGGTGAATGACAGAACTCAATTTCTCACAGAAGTCTTGCATCGGTGACGTTGAGAAATATGAAGAAATTACTCGTCACGGGCGTTCATGGGTTTTAGGGGTGGAACATTTGCCAGAAGGCAAAAAGAGGGTGGGAAGTATTTGGAACTGCATTCTCTCATCATGGAAAAATTGCCGGTGTATATATTACGAAAGTTGATTTGAGAAATTTTGATGCACTGAAGAGAATATTTCATGATGTCCACCCGGATGCCGTGATTCATACCGCAGCGAAATCCGATCCAAATTTTTGCCAAACCCATCGTGCCGAATCACAAGCAATCAACGTCGATGCTTCAATCAATATTGCCGGTCTTTGCGCTGACTACGGCATTCCCTGTGTTTTCACTTCAACCGACTTGGTTTTCAATGGATTAAACGCACCTTACAGCGAAGGAGATACTGTTTGTCCTGTTAATTTTTATGGTGAACAGAAGGTACTGGCTGAGGAAGGTATGGTGAAATGCCATCCCGTGATTGCTATTTGCCGCATGTCTTTGATGTTTGGCATTTCAGGACCAGACGCCAAGAGCTTCATTCAGCCCATGGTAGAAGCGGCGAGGGAAGGTCGTGAATTGAGACTCTTTGTGGACGAATTTAGAACTCCTGTAAGCGTAAATGCCGCAGTATCTGGAATATTTCTTGCTCTTGAAAAGGTAAGCGGCTTACTCCATGTAGGAGGCATTGAACGTATTTCACGTTACGATTTTGGTACGTTGCTTATGAATACCCTTAATATTCGGGAAGCCAGGTTGGTGCCTTGCAGGCAGCAGGATGTAATTATGGCGGCATCAAGACCGCCCGACGTCTCACTTGATAGCTCAAAGGCCTTCGCATTAGGCTTCAGGCCATTACCTTTGTCAGAAGAACTCAAGCTGTTATGGGGCATTCTTTGATCTTGTGCGAGAAACCTTGACTTCGCCTTGTTCTTCTGCTAAGTTACAAGCATGCACAAAACACGTGGCGAACATTTCCCTAAGCCTCTTCGTGTTGTGAAGGGATGTGAAAATTTTCGGAGAATGGATGTAACGGGGAGGTACGGTATCTGGCGGATTAAACCCAACAACCCTTCGTAAAAACCCCCGCTGTATCCGTGGATTTAACCAATGAACTTTCGATTTACCAAGGCAGAACATTTGACTTTAAAGAAGGAATTTGAGAAGGTTTTTCATGAAGGCAAGATATGTAAAGATGCTAATATTGTTCTCTACGTCACAGAAAACGGACTTCCGTATTCCCGCCTGGGACTGGTCGTGAGCAAGAAAGTAGGAAATGCCGTTCGGCGTAACCGTGCCAAACGATTACTAAGGGAGGCGTACAGGCTGAATAAGTACGTATTGCACCCCCACGTCGACATCATTGCCATTCCCCGTCATCCATTTTCATCTGATCTGAAACTGGCAGATATTGAACAAGGATTCAGGAGATTACTACTCCAGGTCAATACAGCCTTTGCCCATGAAGTATTTCATCAATAATCTTCTGCTCAACAAGTCGGAACGCGTAGCGCGGGAGGTGTATCCCCCCATAGCTGCTTAAACGGTTTAAACCGCTTAAACCGTTTAAACCGCTTAAGCCGTTTAAACCGTTTAATACCGACCACAAGGTATCGGCGTTACAATTACTGCTTGTTCCCAAACTCCTGTTTGGGAACGAGCAGTTGAAAAAGGTTACGTTTACTTCCCCTCCTGGTTAATATAGATTCTGGGCACCCGCTTGCCTACATTACAGGTAACCTCATAGGGGATCGTTTGTAATTCTCTTGCAATGGATTCTATCGATATGGTTTCCTGTCCCTGACTGCCATATACCACAACCTCATCGCCAACACAGACCTCGCTGATATGGCTCACGTCCACAAAACACTGGTCCATACAAACCCGTCCGATAACAGATGCCGTGACGCCTCTTATAATGACCTTTCCCTGATCAGAAAGTAGCCGGTTATATCCATCGCCATATCCAAAGGGGAGGGTTGCAACACGGGTAGGTTTTGTAATCTTGTATGTCCTGCCGTAGCCCACATCATCGCATGGTTGCATGTCTTTCATATGAATAACCCTCGTCTTGAAGCTCATGACAGGTTTAATGCCGATGTCCCTCGATACCTCTTCTGAAGGATAGAGTCCATATAATGACAGGCCAGGCCTTACCATAGAGAAATACGCATCAGGATAACCGATGATTGCCCCACTATTCGCCATGTGTCTTAATGGGATACCTATCTTCATCGCATCCAGGGTTGTCAGTATGTCCCTGAATCTTCTGATTTGCAGATTTGTATATGCCGATTCCTTTTCATCTGAAGAAGAGCAATGGGTATATATGCCGTCGATAAAAATATTTTTTATATCGTGTAAAGACTTTACAAACTCTACTGCCTTATCATACCTTACGCCAATACTACCCATACCCGTATCCACATACACATGTACCGGTACGGTCTTATGTAATTCGTGTGCCCTTTTTGACAACACCCTGGCAAGCTTCAAATCATAAACAGCCGGTATTACATTGTATTGAATAACTGCGTCGATTTGATCTTCAAAGAGGCCGCCAAGAAATAACAGGGGCGCTTGTATACCTCTGTCCCGTAATTGAATGCCCTCCTCAAGGATGGCAATGCCCAGCATTCCAACCCCGTGGTTTAGCAAAACCCTGCACACCTCATAGTCGCCGTGTCCATAAGCGTCGGCCTTGACTATGCCCATAATTTTCACCCCTGGTCCGGCCGTCCTCTTTATGGCCAACACATTATGCCGTAATGCGCTCAGATCAATTTCGACCCACGTCGGTCTGTGCATAACTACCATGAAAAATTTGCTGGAAAAAAAGGTTTTTAAAGGGTAATAGTATATAATTACAATGATGCGTGATATAAGTATAGAATTTCACTATGAGAGGTGACATGAATAAACTTATTTGTCTATAGCTACCCCGAACGACCCAGAACGCGTAGCGCGGGCGGTGTTTGAAATTCCTATAAAATGAACTTATAACATAGAGGGAGGACTCGTGCAAGAGAAACTCGATGATTTGAAAAAACGACTGGCTGAAATAAGCGACATCCATAACGCCGCTGCGTTACTTGGGTGGGATCAACAGACCTACATGCCGCCAGGCGGTGCAGCAGCACGTGCCCGGCAACTTGCCACCTTGAGCCAGATTGCACACGAAAAGTTTACCGATGATGCAATTGGGTGCCTCTTAAACGCGCTGCACGCACACGCCCATAGTTTACCCTACGACTCGGACGATGCAAGCCTCATTCGTGTAACAAAACGTGAATACGATAAGGCCCGCCGGCTGCCACCTGCGCTTGTTTCTGAAATCGCATATGCCAGTGCCCAGGCCTTCGAATCATGGCGAAAGGCCAGGAATGAGTCAAGGTTCTGCGACTTTGCACCTTATCTTCAAAGGATTCTTGAATTAAAAATACGGTATGCCGGGTACCTGGGCTATACTGACCGTATCTACGACCCGCTGCTCGACGAATTCGAACCCGGCATGAAAACAGCCCAGGTAGAGGCCATCTTTGCAAACGTAAAAAAGGAAATCGTCCCCCTCGTTCATGCCATTTCATCTAAACTCCATGAAGTCGACAATTCTTTTTTACATCAGGACTTTCATGAAGACAAACAGTGGGATATCGGCGTTGAAGTGGCCCGATTAATTGGCTACGCATTTGAACGCGGGCGTCAGGACCGCTCGCCGCATCCGTTCACCACGTCTTTTTCCAGAGACGATGTGCGCATCACGACACGCTTCATGCCAGATTATTTTCCTGCCGCTTTTTTTGCAACGATACATGAGACCGGCCATGCGCTGTACAACCAGGGTCTACGCCACGAACTCGAACGGACCCCCCTTGCGGACGGTGCATCCCTTGGTGCCCACGAGTCGCAATCACGGCTGTGGGAAAATCTTATCGGACGTAGCCGCTCTTTTTGGAAATTTTTCATGCCGCGTGTGCAAGCTGTCTTTCCCGAACAATTCAGGAACGTGAATGCCGAAAAGATGTACCGCGCAGTAAACCGCGTCCAACCCTCGCTTATTCGCGTGGAGGCGGACGAGATCACCTACAACCTGCACATCATGATCCGTTTCGAATTGGAAAATGCACTGCTCGAAGGACGCCTGGCAGTGAGCGACTTACCTGATGCCTGGAACACCAGGATGCAGGAATATCTTGGTATAACGCCGCCAGACGATGCGCATGGTGTACTTCAGGACGTCCACTGGTCACACGGCAGTTTTGGATATTTCCCAACATATTCACTCGGCAATATTTTTGCATCCCAATTATTTGATCAAATCAAAAAAGACATCTCTGGACTCGATACATATTTTGAGAAAGGAGAGTTTCATATATTACTCGATTGGCTACGCGCAAATCTTCATATCCATGGCCGTAAGTTCACCCTGGACGAACTGGCAAATAAAATCACCGGGGAATCCTTACAAACCCATTCTTTCACTGCATACTTAAAGAACAAGTATGGTGAAATCTATAACTTGTGAATGTACCTTCATACCCGCGTTACATTCTCAGCCATAAATTAGTACAAATTATGATACAAGAATTTGCTAAAATATTTATTCTCGGAAAACCTGGAAAGATTCACCCATTCTTTCCCCAGAAAAACCGAAAAAAGCTTGCATTCTTCTTCATTTTTTTATTATCATCCTTTTTAAAGAAGAAACAACTTCCTATCATCTCTCCATGTAAAAGAAGCTTGACATTGCAAAATGGTAAATGATAATCTCTGATTGTCTTCGCCAAAGGCGTCAGCACGACGATGATCTACACCCATGTCTTGAGCAAAGGAGGTCACGGTGACTGAAGCCAGGTCAATGGGTTGTAGGCCGGATTATACCGTCTGTATCATCCGAATGGGCGATTGGCAAAAATGTAGAAAAAGCTTGATGCTAAAGTAGTTACAGTGCGTGACAAGAAGACACGGCAACTTCTTATATATATATCGAGAGATTCTGTGTTTGCCGTTTTATATAGACTGTATAATCATTGTTCGATGTGATGATGGGAAGGAATTGACAATATGAGTAACGTCTTTGGAACTCCGGAGATAGCTGCCCTGTTAACTCTTGTAGAGGAAGCTGCTCGCTCCACAGAAGCTGGGGTGAAGCACTTCGTTGAACCAGCGCCGGGGACACTGAGTCGCACAATCAATAAACGCCATCATATCGTGTTCGGACGCCGTGGGTCCGGGAAATCAAGCCTTCTACAAAAGGCCGCAGCCGATTTGACGGTGGACCGACGCCCCATTGCCTATGTGAATCTGGAAGCATTCAAAGGGCACAGTTATCCTGATGTTCTTATCAGCGTCCTCATTTCAACGCTCGGGGAATTCAAGAAATGGATGGACTCAGCAGCGATCCATCCGGCAAGTCGGACATCTTTTTGGAAGCGGTTTTTTGGTACCACCCCGCAAAGATCCTCCTTCAATCGACGAAATACGGCTACCTTATCGAACCAGATCAGCAAATACATTGACTCACTTGAAAAAGAACTACACTCCGTTGACGAGGCTGAAATGTCTGTCACTGTTGGAGCCGAGACGAGTGAGAAGGATACTCTCGAGCTGAAGGTTGGCGCACAGTCAGGAGTTGGCTCAATGGGTGCATCCGCGAATGCGGAGAGCTCCAGCATGCGGAAACGCAAAGTTGAGGAGACATTTAAACGTTCCAAAGTTGATTTCCTCCATAGACACATCATCGATTACCAACGTCTTTTCAATTCCTTGGCGCAATTGTCAGACGGTGACGCGTATCTCTTCCTAGACGACCTCTATCACATTCGCAGGGGTGACCAAGCGCGGGTGGTCGATTACTTCCACCGGCTCGCCAAGGATCACCATCTTTGGCTTAAGGTTGGTACCATACGACACCGCACAAGGTGGTACGTACATGGCGATCCTCCGGTCGGGATGAAGATTGCGGATGACGCTGATGAAATCGATCTCGACCTTACCTTGGAAAAGTACTCTCTGGCAAAGGCCTTTCTCGTAAAAATTTTGAAGAATTTCGCTGAGTCTGCGAAGGTAGGGCGGTTGGATGCCTTCCTGACCGATAGAGCTTTAGACCGATTGGTTCTCGCCTGCGGCGGAGTTGCAAGGGATTTCCTCTCGATATTTCGCCGCTCGGTCGACGTGGCGCGTGGGCATCGCGGAGACAAGGTCAGCGTAGAGGACGTAAACGTGGCGGCCGGTGAGTACGATTCAGCGAAGCGCGAGGACTTCAGACGGGATACGCTCGATGATAGTACTCCACTGGAAGAAGAGTTCATAAATATCCGGCAGTTCTGTTTAGAACATAACAACACAAACTGTTTTCTCCTGGACAAAGAACAGCAAGGTCGTGAGGTTGACCTCATACACGAGCTTGTTGACCTGAAACTGGTTCACCTTATACGATCGCGTGTTACCGTAAGCGGCAGGCCAGGCCGCATATACGAGGCGTACATGCTCGACCTCAGCCAGTATGCCGGCGCTAGAAAACGACGGAGGCTAGAGTTGGTTGAGTTCTGGAGACCAGACTCCGCCAAAGATGCTCTGCGCAGGATTTCCCTTTTGTACACTCCAGGAAAGATTGTCGAACAAACAGCTCCAG
The DNA here is from genome assembly GCA_015075005.1 of Planctomycetia bacterium. Classification (GTDB taxonomy): domain Bacteria; phylum Planctomycetota; class Brocadiia; order Brocadiales; family Brocadiaceae; genus Brocadia. The sequence continues at coordinate 75,638 of JABTVC010000003.1, read as the reverse complement.
GCGACGCTTGAAAGCGCGCCTAAGCCGTAACATTATACATACTAATAAATATAAAAACGGTGGAGTAATAAATGGGAAACGAACAAGAACTTGAATCACGTATCAAATCTCTTGAGGATGAACAAGAAAAAACGCACCGATTTTTCAAATATATTTTAACGGCAATAACAAGTATTTTCATTTTTGTTGGAGTCCTCCTTGCCATTTTGTCTATATTTTCAAAGACAGAAGTATCGAATGCTGTAAGAGACATGGAAAGAAAATTTGAGGTTCTTTCAAATCAAGCACTGATAAAACCGAAGTTGGAAATATTTTATGATGGCCAGCCTATTAGCGGTAATACAGAGACTATTGAAGATTGTAGTAGTTTGACAATCCCCCTAGACAAGATCTTCATAAAAAATATTGGCAGCAAATCAGCTCAAGATATTTCAATAAATATTCACTTATCAAAGAAGCTTAATTCCATCCAAACTGCGGGTCCTAATAATTCTTCTAATACTTCTAATGATTGGGACGAGACAAAGAGCTTTATTAAAGGCTATGAGGCCCATTTAAAATATAAAGAGAATATCTCCCTAAATCCTGAAGAGTTTTGGAGTCGTGGATGGAATATTGAATTTGAAAATTTTTCCCTGCCTACAACTGATTCAATGACTGCTAAGCTTTTAATTTACTATGGTGTAGATAAGCCTTTGGAGTGTACTTTAGTTATACATCGTGCCAAAAAAGATAAATAAGTATGTATAACAAGTCATTGGAGCGAAAGAGTGCCACAGTGCGCTTTTTCAGCTTGCATTGTTTTAAGGTATGCAAATTGGTTTTAGGCATGTTGTTGTAATATAGTGGCACTCGTCACTCAATTCTACGTTATACCGGGAATATATACTAATCTCAAAACCTTCTCATTCCAACTTGCGTTATTGATAAGATAATCCTGTTTCTTGTAATAGACATCCCTGCATAGAGAATCTTTCTCTCCTAATTATCAAATCCGAAAAAACTACAAACCTATTTGAATTAAAAACAATATACTTGCAAAACAGGGTGATCAAATATTACAAAGGATTAACCGAAAATTTATAAATCACCGCATTCTTTGATATTCTGTTTTGTATTGGAGAATGCTTGACAAAGGTTAGCAAACTTGCTAACATCATTATTGTGAACTATACCGTCGAGTACTTCCACCCTCGCGTCAAAGGTCGTGATACTTCACGCTTTTGTGAAAAAAAACCCAGGAAACTCCGGAACAGGAATTGCGCATTGCCCGGAGAAGGATGAAGGAGGTGCAGAATGGCTGATGTAAAATATAAACCAGTTCCCCACGACCATGAGGCTTTCCTCAAAAAAGCCTTGAAGCGTAAGAAATTCAGGGAAGCATACGAGGACTTGAAAGAAGAGTACACGCTTACCCGCGAAATGCTTGGTGCGCGCTCCAGGTTTGGCCTCACTCAGGAAGCGGTTGCGGAGTTGATGGGAACGACAAAGAGTGCGGTTTCACGCCTGGAATCTGCAGGCAAGCATGTTCCATCACTGACTACTCTCAAGAAGTATGCTCAGGCAGTCGGCTGCCGCCTGGAAATCAAGCTGGTTCCAAACTCCTGCTTAACAAAGCGTTCAACACGGACCGCCAAAAAGCAGACGGCCGGTTAGTTTTTTACGTTATGCTGGAAATATATACTAATTTCAAAACCTTCTCATGCATACGTGCGTTATTAATAAAATAACACTGTTTCCTGGAATAGACGTCCCTGCATATAGACCCTTCCTCTCCTAATTATCAAAATTGAAAATCCTATGCATCAAGATAATTCAACCGTTTGATAGCGTCCATCTTCTCACTGCTTCCCACCTTCGATTGTTTGAGGGCATTTCTTAATATTTCAATGGAACGGTCGTAAACCTCTTTATCAACAGGGTAGGGATGTCCATCCTTCCCCCCATGCGCAAAGCTGTATCTTACAGGGTCATTGAAACTAGGGGCTTTACCATAGACAATCTCTGAGATCAAAGCCAGGGCACGAATGGTCTTTGGTCCCACTCCTTCAATGCCAAGCAATGATTCAAAATTTTTGGGGACGGTTTCATAGGTTTTTATGAATATCTTGTACAGTCTATCAGGATGAATATCATGAACATCGACGTGATGACGGGTGGGCAAATGCAAGTTCTGCATCTTCTTGATTTCACTTACTAAGGTATCCGGTTTTACCTGGGAAAGTATGACCGTCATCTTTCTTGCCTCTTCACTTTCCCCGGCTACCATATTCATGGCACTTCCCCTGGAATCACAACAAATAGCCTGATGTGGTTCCACCACAAAATTTGTAACCTTACTACCCAGCCAGTGGTACCGGCGGGCATACTTATTGACATCATTCATTCCCTGCTGAACAACGGCCCAGTCCCCGGACTTCGTGAAGACAAACGAATGGTGATAGAGCTGATATCCATCCTGCACGGCGCTACTATCCACCTTGGCGCTCATACGGCTGGCATAAACAAGTTTTTCGGGATCACATGACAAGTGGTCACCCACACCCACAATCTCAGATGGCGTCTTTCGGGAAGTCCCGCCCTTGCCTCCGGCAATGAAAAGCCCCAGTTCCTTCTCAAGCCCCTTGATCCCCTCCTTCAGCGCCCCGCAGGTGGTCGTGGTCACACCGCTCGAATGCCAGTCAAATCCCAATACACAGCCCAGCGCCTGGAACCAGAATGGGTCAGAGAGTCTCCTGGGCATTTCCTGTGGGCCATACTCACTCACAATAGCAATAGTAATCTCCCGTGCAAGGCGTTTCATTCGCTGGAATAACCATGCCGGCGCCTTGCCCGCGTGAAGCGGCAGATGTGCAATACCTGTTTTCATACTATATTTTTACCCTATAAAAATTATAAATGCAAAAGTTAAAAAACAAAATTCAAATTTACTGTTTCTTTATATATAGCGATATTCGTCATATTGCCAATATGTTGTTCTTTATGGGATTCGTTTCACTAGGTTATTGGGTAAGTTGATCGCGAACGATCTCTTTATCAATGCACGATGCCGGACGAAGGGGAGCACGGACACGGAGTCGGGGTAATAGATGCCCACGCCGATTTAATCAAGGATATCTTGAGTTTGTGCCCAACGGGGCGCACCAATGATATCGTATATTTTGATCCTGCAGACCATGATCACCCTATCGGCTTTAATATTTTAGAGTCGGTTGCACCGCAACAGTGGCCTTTGGTTGCCGCTCAGGTTATTTCTGTCTTCCGAAATATTTGGCAGGATTCCTGGATGCCTCGTTTGGAATATATTTTGTATAATTCGGCAACGTCTCTTTTGGATTCCAAAGGCAACACCCATAGGAATTTAGAGATGCTTTAGGAGTGAAAGAGGGAGACATTTTAGAGGCCGAAATGAAGGAAAACCACATGGTGCTAAAACCTAAAATCTTAATTGATAAAATTCCAGAATCAGAGTTTGAGCTTTCAAAACAGGGGAAGAAAAAAGTAAAAGAGGCTTTGAAAGATATTAAAAAGGGTGCATTAAAATAATTTAATAATGTTGAAGACCTTATTAAAGACCTAAAGTCATGCAAATTATAAGATCCGCATCCTTTAAAAGGATTTTGAAGGCCTACTGACTGATATAAAACGAAGAACAGAAAAGGGTTTGATATTACTGGCAACTAATCCTTTTCATCCCTTTCACCCTTCGTTGCATATTAAAAACCAAGGGAGAAGTTATAAAAGGACACAGCGATGTCTTTGAAAGAAGAATTACTAAAAGTTATCGATTCTTATTTTTGATTGAGAATAATATCTTTACCCTCTTGCGCTGTGGTAAACACGATGAATTTTTTTTAAAAAAGTGCTACCATAAAAATATCGTTACCATGCAGAAAATCATCTCCACCGCGACCTTTTATTCTGTTTGATTATTTGTAAAGCAAGCTTTTAAAATATTTCCTGTGATTTGCTTGACAAATGATTAGCCTGGGAATATTATAAATTAAAAGATTACAAATTTTACAATTTATAACTTTAAAAGACCATGAGGAGAATTACGATGCCGCTCGTTAAGATCAAACAAAACTATCAAATTACCATACCGCAAGAGCTTCGCAAGAAGTTTAACGTTTCAATCGGTGATTACCTGGAAATAGAAAGCCAAAAAGAGGGTTTGGTGATAAAACCTGTGAAGGTGATTCACCCTGACCAGTCATATTTTTATACCCCGGAATGGCAGAAGAAAGAGGCAGAAGCGGACGCGGCCATTGCTAAGGGCGAGGTATTGGGGCCTTTTGATAATGCGAAAGATGCAATCAAGGCTCTTAAAAAGGCCAAAATATGAAACTCTTCTTTTCGAAACCGTTTGTCAGGGATTACAGAAACTGCCCAAACAAATTCAAACGGCGGTAGATAAACAAATAGAATTTTTCTTGTCTAGCCCCAGCCACCCTTCTTTAAATATAAAAAAGATGAACGATCCACGAGATATTTGGGAAGGACGCATAACCAAATCTTACCGATTTACGTATCGCATCGAAGGGGACACCTGTATTTTACGCAGGGTGGGTACTCACGATGTTTTAAAAAATCCTTAATAAAAACCTTTATTTATTACCGTCTCATATCCACCTTGACAAGGTAGAACAACAACTTACTCCAGAATTGTTCAGAGAAAGCTTTCTTCATAAGGCAATACAGGATCTTGTGGTATATACTTCATCGAGTAAGAATAAATTTCCTTGAATGCCCTGAAATTACTGGTAAAATTCAGCAAAATACAAAATGATTAAAAGTTGATATGCATCAGGAAATGCTTTATTACGCGAATAAACATCTGAAGAGAAGGAAAAAATACCATGAAATTATTTCATCAAAAGGCCATGCTTTTTTCTTTAACGTGTCTTGGCATCATCGTGCTCAATTCTTGTGCACAAACGACGCCCTATGAGGAAGAGAAACGAATTATCGTAAGCCCTCACAAACTGAGTGCCCATTCAGGTTCTGAGGATCCGGTATTTGTTAAAGTATTGGATAAGCAGGGCGGCCCACTCTTTGGCATGAAGGTCACGGCTACCAGTACCTCCCCAACCGTTGCGACTGTTACACCTGAGAAAATTACCGATCCCGCTGGTAAGGCAGTATTTATCGTACATGGTATTTCCCCGGGTACCACCAAAATTATCTTTTCTGCCGTAGAACAAAAGGCCGCAATGGAAGTCGTTTTTATTGGGCACTGATTTTAAAGACCCCTGGCGTTAACTCCCCATCGGTATGCCTTGCCAAGATAATTCACATTGTTCAACTATTACAATTAAGTTATGCGCGAACACGGACAAACAAGGTTTGTCCGTGCCACCCTGAAACCCGCTTACATAAAATGAAAATTCCCATACAATCAAGCTATTATTGCTTTTCCTTTTCTCTCAGCAAGGCGTCCATCTCGGCCTTTACACGGGGCTCATCAGTCTCCTTTGCCTTGTTATAGCATAAGATGCAGATGTCTCCCTTTGTGGTAGTCATCTTCTTCCATTCGTCTTTTTCTCCGAGATAGAGACCACACTTCCAGCAATTCGCCATCGTAAATTTCCCTTATAATTTTAGCCATGAATGAACGCGCATCTGCACGAATAATAAATTCGTAGCTACATTAATGCGGTAAATTAACAAATGATTCTACAAATCGTTCCACAAGGTAGGCAAGGTATTCTATGTCGATGTAAGCCTCTGCACTGCTGTCCAGAAAGAGCTTGCAACTCGCCGGAAACTCTTCGTCGTCCTCCCAAAAGCATACATATAAGGGGATACGGGGTAAGAGGTCAATACGACAGACATAATCGGCCTTCATTTTCCCCTGGCTTTCCACTCCACCCAGTTCTTTACAGCGCACCTTCAAGCCATGGAGATTCTTATTGAAGATTGTCGCAACCTTCCCTTCTGCGCTGCGTTGAAATGCCTTTACATGTGAGGCGGTATTAGGGAAATATCCCAGGGTAACCCAGTCCCCTGTTAAGGGCTTACTCCCCTTTCTCCGGATATAATCATACATTATGATTTTTGTCCATGAATCGTGACACGAGACATCATCTTCAAATAAACCTTCCCTGCGCATCTCGTAAGGCTTGTTTATCATCGTAACTTTTATTATTTCCCTGCCGTTTCTAACCTCAAAATCGCCACCAATGGCAAGGGCCGCCTCTTGAAAGTTTACCTGTCTTGCCTCAACTTCTAATTCGTTACTAACTCGTTCATAGTTATCATCCATGGTTACTGCGGGTTGCTGAGAAACCGGCGACACATCTTCCCGGGCAATGTAAGGACAATCCCATAGCCTGAGTTGTGCGTTTTTTACTTTAAGTGCAAAGGCCATACAGGTGGGCACACCACATTTACCACAATTTGTCTTCGGTAGTTTTTTGTATATTTCAATCATTTGATTTTTTGTTCATCTGCCTTAGCCAATACCTTGCTAGTCTGTCATGTCATTGCGAGGAACGGAGTGACGAAGCAATCTCTGGACGTACAGGAATTCCCAATACCCCCCATAATCCCCCCGTAAACGGGGGGAAACCTATCTTCCCGTTTACGGAGTTCCTAAAACTTTTGCCTGACCAGTACACTCATATTGAAACCTATCTCCCTTCCCGTTTACGGGGAGGGAAGGGGTGGGGTTAACCAAAACAAGTCGCCGAATGCCTGATTTGTATTGCAAAAGGTTAAGATTGCCTCGCTATCGTTCGCAATGATAATGAATCTGATATAGTAACGAAACGATTTACTAGCTAATCTTGGTAAACATGGACTTAGGTGCGCCGCAGATGGGGCATTTATCCGGCGCCTCCTTTTCAACCGTATTTCCACAGGTCTGGCAAACATAGTAATCTACGGCCTCGTTCTTGCCCAGATTTTGTAATGCCTTTTGATAAAGGTCTGCATGTATCTTTTCTACTTTATTGGCAATTTCAAAACTCTGCAAGGCCTGTTTATTTCCCTCATTCCTGGCCTCTTCAATCATCTGAGGGTACATCTTGGTAAACTCATACGTTTCTCCCTCAATGGCTTCCTGGATATTTTCTTTTTGTACTCTTTAATACCTCCCATTACCCTCAGTGGTTATGGGCATGTACTGTTTCAGCCTCGCAGCAGCCCGGAAGAGCTTTGCAACCTGGTTAAAACCCCTTCCATCAGCCTTTTTGCAAAGGCGAGGTATTTCTTCTGTTGGCCTGCGATTCACCCGCAAAGGCATCCTTCAAATTATCTAATGTCGACATACGGTTTCTCCTCTCTACTAAAAAATTTTATCAAATTTACCAACACAAAAAAATTCCTACTAACTGACAATCCCCTCATTTTGTAATAGTTGCCTGCACTTCCTTATCATCACCTCACTTTCACTTCCCGAGGCATAAAACTTTACCCGTGCCTTTAAAGGAATATGAATTTTTTCTGCAATTGCAGTATTCAGCAGATGTTCATTCTGAAGCACGTTCCGTAAATGCCGCGCTGTTCCGCAATTTCCATCGACAATAACAACTTTACTTCCTGCAATGTCCGCGATTTCCTTTTTTATTAAGACATAGTGAGTACAACCCAGGACAATAGCTGAAATATCCATGGTGTTTACCGGGGAAAATACCTGAGCAAGATATTCCCGAATCTCTTGTCCGCCGGAATGATCATCTTCACTAATCTCAATCAGTCCTCCACATGGGAGCGGAACGATCTCTGCCAGATCTTTGTAATGCTGTACCTGCACATTAAATTTTTTGCTTTTTAACGTCAGGGGAGTAGCCATGACGAGAATTTTGCCTGTGAGTCCAAGCCCCACCGCTGGTTTTAAGGCGGGCTCCATACCAATCACCGGAAAAGGATACTTCCTTCGAATCTCGTTGATTGCAACGCTTGTGGCTGTGTTACACGCAACGACCAGGGATTTAATGCCCATAAGGGCCAGGAATTCAGTAACTTTTATCGATAGAGACCGGACAACATCCTCTGGCTTGGTCCCGTAAGGGGAATGAAGTGTATCGGCAAAATACACAAACTCCTCGTAAGGTAGTGCCTTGATTATCTCAGCGAGAACCGAGATTCCTCCAATACCTGAATCGAAGACACCAATAGGTAATTTAGCTGTAAAATTTTCCACAAACTTCTGATACCCAATAAGAAACTATTTCTTAACACATAAAATTATGGGTAATGGGCATTCGTCTGCCCGATCCAAATGCCTTGGAAGTTACCTTGATACCCGGAGCAGCCTGTCGCCGCTTGTATTCATTTCTGCTTACCTTTCTTATGATTTCCCGCACAACCTTTTCATCAAACCCCATTCGAACAATCTCGTCGATGCCCCTGGCATCTTCCACATATGCCTTCAAGATGCCATCGAGCACATCATACGGGGGCAAGCTGTCCTGGTCAAATTGATTCGGTTTCAATTCAGCAGAAGGGGGCTTGGTAATAGAATTCTGTGGGATAATCTCTTTTTCCCGGTTTATATACCTGGCTAGTTCATAAACCATCGTTTTTGGGACATCAGAGATCAAGGCAAGCCCGCCACTCATGTCACCATACAGGGTACAATAGCCTACAGCCAGTTCCGACTTGTTTCCCGTTGTTAGGACAAGGTATCCATACTTATTGGAAAGCGCCATGAGGATATTGCCACGGATGCGTGCCTGGAGATTTTCTTCGGCAATATCGAAGGGACTTCCTTTGAATTCGGTCTCAAGGGTTTTCTGATATATTACAAATACCTCCTGAATGGGTATGATTTTATATGCAATACCAAGGTTCTGCGAAAGTTTTACGGCATCATCAATGCTCCCCTGTGACGAAAATTGGGATGGCATGAGTACTCCGATGACATTTGTGTTGCCCAGGAATTCTACAGCAAGTGCAGCGGTTACAGCAGAATCGATACCCCCGCTAAGACCAATGATTATCTTCTTAAAACCGCACTTTATTACATAATCCCGAAGCCCGGCAATTAAGGCCATATGTACCGTTTCGATATCGGAATAGATCTTAGGTTGTATTTGTACCGATGGGTTTTTTATATCGACCACCATCAAGTCCTCTTCAAAGGTGGCAGCCTGGGCAATAAGCTTGCCCTGGGCATTTATTACCACACTGTTTCCATCGAAGACGAGGTCGTCATTGCCCCCCACCTGATTTACATAGACAAAGGGAACTTTATATTTCATAGCGTCGTGTATAAGCATACGCACTCTGATCCTATCATGTTTCCCCACGGCAAAGGGTGAAGAGGAGATATTGATCATGACATTTGCCCCTTGAGAGACCAGGTTTTCGATCGGGTCTATCTCATACAAGGGACGTGTCCAGAATTCTTCGTCGTTCCATATATCTTCACAGATCGATATGCCCAACGTATAGTCCTTGAATTTTACCGGTGAAATCAGATGCGCTGGTTCAAAGTAACGGCATTCATCGAAGACATCGTATGTCGGCAGGAGTGACTTGTGATGGACAGAAACAATCTTTTGATCCTGAATGAATGCTGCCGCATTATGAACAAGCTTACCATGATGCCGCTTGTTTCTATCGATGAAGCCCACAATGGCAGAAATACCAGATACGCGGCTGGTTATTTCGTTGAGGGCCTTTAGATTTTCATCTATAAACGCTGGAATATCGAGAAAATCCTTAGGTGGATAGCCCGTAACGGCTAATTCCGGGAAAACGATAAGGTCCGCGTCTTGATTCCTGGCACGTTCAAGGTACAAGCAGATTTTTTCCGTATTCCTTTGAAAGTCACCTATCGTTTGATTAATCTGCGCCAGTGCAATTTTCATGGCTTTTAATTTAATAGGTAAGTGTGTCTTTAGCAAACAAATTTTATTCATTTGGATTGATTTTAACACAAAATTAGTACAAATTATGGGTTCTTCCAAATTAGTCAATAGAAATTGAGGAGAAATTTCATTAAATCATTGAAAAGAGTGACATTTGGTGTTTCCTATATACCGATATATAACTTATTTACAGGAGGCCAGCAATGTCCACGTTAAGTATATTACCATATTTTCCTTTCAGCGGGTAAGAATTACAAAGCAAACTGTTTTTTCTGATGCTGAGATATCCCAGCTTACTGCAGTGCCCGATGAACGATTTCACCCAATATGTCATGTGTGGCAGCAAAGCACAGCGCATTTATCGTCACGACAAACGAGCTTTGCGGGATATGAATCGGCCTGTTCGCGTATGGATAAATTGTTCGTATCGTGATAGCCTGTGAGTCATGCAATCGAATCGTAGTTGAAGACTTAGGTTTTTTTCAACCTTACAGTCGTGTTACGCATCGTTTAGCAGCGTATATTCACGAACTGTGTAAAATGTTAACCATTACCGAAGCAAAACATTTTGGAATGAACTGGAAAACCAGTAAAAGCAATCGATAAGTTTTTCTGGAACGACAATACGCGCAGACTGACTATCAGCATCTTCGCATACTGGCAGTAGACGAAATCTCTGTTAAGAAGGGACAGCGCTATTTGACCGTTGTTCTGACTATCTGAGTGGTCGGTAGTCTGGGTGGGTAAGAAAGAACAAAAGAAACCCTGGAAACCTTCTTTGCCGGTATGACAGAGGAGGAAAGACAGTCTCTTGAGGCCATTGCCATGGATATGTGGGGCCCTTATATTCTTGCAGTAAAAAGCATGTGCCGCATGTCAAGATAGTCTTTGACCTGTTTCATGTAGTATCAGGTTTTGTAAAGTTATTGACAAGGCATGAAATGCTGAATACCAAAAGCGTCGAAAGAGGACAAGGACGTCTTCAAGGGTTCAAAATATCTTTTGTTAAAAAAACAAACGAAATATTCGCAGGAAAAACACCGAGAACATCTCAAACAGCTCTTGTCACTCAATGAAACAATAAATACCGTTCTGATTCTTAAAGACAAACCTCAAACATATTTGGACTTATACCTCACGGACGTGGGCGAGAAAAGCCATTGACGAATGCGCTTTTAGCGAAAACGATAAACCATTCTGTTGTGCATAAGTTTGCAAACATGCTTATGAAACATAGCTATGGAATCTTGAATCACTGTGACTATAAAATTCATACGAGTAAACTCGAAGGGGTTAATAATAAGATCAAGGTTATCAAAAGAAAAGCTTATGGATTTCATGACGAACGGTACTTTTCATTAAAAATTATACAAGCTTTTGCAAACTAATTTGGAGAAGAACCAAATTATGACACAAGAATTTGCTAAAACACCTATTCTCGGAAAACCTGAACGATTCTCATCCGTTCTTTCCCCAGAGAAAACCGAAAAGGCTTGCATTCTTCTTCATTTTGTATTATCATCCTATTTCAAAGAAGAAACAATTTCCTATCGTCTCCATGTAAAAGAAGTTTGACATTGTAAAGCGGTAAATGATCTCTGATTGTCTTCGCCAAAGACGTCAGCACGACGATGATCTGCACCCATGTCTTGAGCAAAGGCAGTCACGGCGTCCGAAGCCCGGTTAATGGGTTGTAGGCCGGATCATACAGTCTGCATAATCCGGAATGGGCGATTGGAGAAAATGCAGAAAAAGCTTGATGTGAAAGTAGTTACAATGCTTGACAAGAAGACACGGCAACTTCTTATATATGACTCTGTTGATTAACTCTCTTTTGAAATCGCAGTATATCATATATAGTGAGAGATTTTGTGTTTGCCGTTTTATACAGGCTGTATAATCATTGTCGGCAGTCAAACGCGAGGTAATGGCAAATGGATGTAACAACGTTTACAGCTGCATATAATGGTCTAAAAATGGCAAAGGAGGTCTTTACTGGATTTGCACACCTCAAAACCAAAACTGAATCGATCGAGAAGATTAATGATGCCGTAAAAAAAGTTGGAGAAGCTCAAGATGCTCTTTTTCAATTGCGAGAAGAACTATTCAGGCTACAGGAAGAAAATAATAAGCTGAAGAAAATTGCAAATGAAAACGATGAGTGGAAAAAACGACTTGAAAATTATGAGTTGGTTGAAACACATGGGGGTGCAGTAGTATATAAGTCAAAAGAAGGAACAAACCACTTTATATGTCCGAGTTGCCTCGAAAAAAAGGAAATTCATATTCTTCAAGATAAGCGGGTAATGTCTGGGGACTATAATTGTCCTGGTTGCGGAAAGCCATTCCCAGTGAAGCCTAGAAATAATCCAGGGCCTATTCAAACGAAGCCAGACTGGATTGTTTGATGATTGCTAACAAGGCGCTCGTTGGGATGTTTAACCGCTTCGTGGCTCGCGCCCCACCGCTTAATCGTTATGGGGTAATCGAATAAAAAATGAAGTTATCAAAAAACCTATCCAATGAAAAAGCAGGTGAAATCGTCAGCAACATTACTTTCTTATTGTCATTGGATCGTATGGAACAAGAGGATTTTATGCTGATCCGCATAAGACGACATGATAACAAGTGCAAAGAGACACAAGTGGCAGTGTCTGAATTGATTATCACGATAGTATTCTGTATTCAGCACATTATGCGGATCAATCTAATCATTGCTAGTGCTCAAACTGGCCGAACACATTTTGTGTCACGTGCATAAAGGAGGAATATGACCGCCAAGTTATATTGTGCATCATGTGGCCGAACCGATGGCGCAGACGTAAACGGCGTAAAAACTATCATGGACCAAGGGATAAAGTGGTGTACATCCTGCGCGGCTATTGAGAGAACATCAGAGGGCATAAATTATGTGTCGATGCCTAGTCCCGGACGAATGTATGAAGGCACCGAGAATGATCCGTTAAATGCATGGGAAGATTGCTACTCGAAAAAACCGAAGAAACGAATCTTGGTAAAAAAGGCAAAAGCTGAAATTCAAAGGGCATGGGAACTCTGGGAAGAAGACAAATCTAGTGATCTTTCAATGTTCATATTCTTCGGGTGGTTATCGAGGCACAGGCCATACTTCCTTACCTTTCACGGTAAGGGTGATCCTTGGCAAACAGTACATGGTTGGCTCAATCAGTACGAAAGAAAAAAAAGACGAGCAAGAAAAAATGATAACTGGAGCGCTAACAAAGCAATTTAACACGGGCGGGAAAAAGCGCCGCTTCGCTCTGCTATTTCCCGCCCGTTAATTGCGATGTTGTAAATATATACAAATCTCAAAACCTTCTAATTCGAACTTGGGAGTGGTCGATGGGTAACAGTTTAGTATTGTAGGTTGGGTTGAGGAACGAAACCCAACAACCTAATAGGGCGAGGAAATAATGCAATGTCGCAGATCACAAGCGCATTTCTTACTGTCGTTCTCGACGAATCTGACAGGGACTGGATTATTAATAAAACCCTCGGGAGGAAAATAGTCTCTCCTGAAATTTTGCCATACGAAATTGGAAATGCATTGATTGCAGTCAGAAAAAAGGGTAACCTTAATGATCGGGAAGTTCTCAAGGCGTACGACATCTCGCAGAGAATAGCAGTCAAATTGGTTCCGGTAAAAATACATGATGCAATCAAAATCGCTCTTCGATTCAGTATATATGCCTATGATGCTTACTATTTACAGTCTTGTGTTGAAAATAAATTACCGCTTATTAGCCTTGACGACCGTATGTGTGATGTGGCAAGAAACCTTAGTATAAAGGTGGTGGAGTGAATGAAAATATATACTTACTCTCAGGCACGAGAAAAATTAGCAGACATTCTTGAAGAATCCAAGAAAGAGGAAGTTGTTATTCGTCGCCGCAAAGGTGACATGTTTTCTATTGTGCCGAAAACACCCTCTCGTCGCTCTCCCTTTGATGTGCCAGACCTGGGCAAAAGGATTGCCCGGAAAGAAATATTAGAAGCAATACGCGAATCCAGAGAACGGGCATAACAAATCACTCATGCAGACAGACTATTGCCTGCCGCACAGCTTAAGCATTATACCACGTAAAATTACTTTCACTTAACCCAACTAATGAATTTGCCTAATGCAGATCAGGCACACGTGGATCGTAAGAAAATTACGGAATATTTGTTGTGTACATCACATCCAGATGGGAGTAATAAAGCGATCTTTTTTTCTCAATTTGGTTATACGCTTTTCATCCAATAGCCCATACTTGAACCAAAAAACTGCTCCAGGTTTTTCCTGGAAACGAAATTTTCCAGTGCAGCAATAAGTTTTACTCCAACATACTCATGTTCAAACCCTGCTGGTACCATGGTAAACTCTCCATTAATTAATTCGTGCTTATGCCCGTCTTTAGGTATAGACATAATCATTTTTTCTGTCCAGGTTTTTGTTGTTTTCACGTCCGTCACCTCCGATTTAGCAAACAAATTTTACGGTATATTGATGTCCCTGAGTATCTTTTCTGCCTCGTGTCTCTTTGCCTCAAGTCCCTGGCTTTTAGTGACCGGATAGGTTTCGGCATCAGTTAAACGCTTGAAGGGTTCTGGCAGGTGTGCAAGGTTGTTTGATGTGGTATGCTGGATCTCGTGAATCGTCGGCAGGTCGTAACACATCTCGCCGTTTTTTATAACAGGTATTAATAGGGGTATCCCCTGTAAATTTTCACCTTCAAGCCCGATCACATCTTCCACAAAATTGCCTGCTTTATCAATGGTCCGATATACCTGTTTCTTGCATGGATAGGTAAGTTTGTCTTCGCTGAATTTCATTCGTGGTATTGATTTGCCGTTATGCTCCTGCTCTACTAGCTTATAGACACCTCCCAGTGCCGGGGCATCTTTGGATGTCACCATCTCAGTTCCCACGCCAAAGGAGTCAATGGGTGCATCATTCCTTAGCAAATTATCGATACGGTTCTCATTCAAATCGCCGCTTGCAATGATCTTGACATGATGTAATCCTTCGGTATCTAAGATTTTTCGAACTTTCCTGCTCAGTTCACTTAAATTTCCGCTATCAATACGGATGCCCTTCAGCTTCTTGCCGATCATGGCGGCATGCCTTGCCCCAGCTAAGGTATCATAGGTATCGATGAGCAGGGTCGTATTATCGGGGAATATTTCGTGAAATTTACAGAAGGAGTCTTGTTCATTTTCAAATGCCATGATCCATGAATGGGCAATGGTTCCCATTGCTGGTATGTCCAGTTCACAGGCCGAGAATACATTGGAGGTCCCCTTACATCCGCCAATATAACATGCCCTGGCAGCAAGGACACCCGCCTGGGGACCATGCGCACGGCGTGTTCCAAAATCAATTACTTCGCGTCCCAGAGCAGCATAGACGACTCTTGACGCTTTTGTTGCTATTGAGGTCTGGAAGTTAATTGTTGAAAGAAGATAGGTTTCTACAATCTGTGTCTCAATAATAGGTGCTGTGACCCGAAGTAGCGGTTCATCGGCAAAGGCAATCGTTCCTTCTGGCATAGCGTAAACGCGGCCACTGAAGGCAAAATTCCTTAAATATTCAAAGAATTTCTGACTTACCTGGCTAAAGATGGGCAATCGCCGGAGAAATTCAATAGCTTCCGGTGAAAATGTAATGTGGGTAAGATAGTGCAGCGCCTGTTCCAGTCCTGCAGTCACGAGATAAGAACGATTCTTTGGCAGATGACGAATTGATAATTCAAAGGTTGCAATATCCTGCATCTTCTGTTCAAAATAACCCGCCGCCATAGTAAGTTGATAAAGGTCTGTGGCTATGCCAAGGGAGTTATCGGTCAGAAAGAGGGATTTAGGCTCATTCATGCGTGTATTTCTTAACAAATATATTTTTAGTAAAAACTGTAGCGCTGATCGTTCGACTGAGCTCACGACGAAGTCCCTTGTGGCCGGTATTAAACGGCTTAAGCAGTTCAAACGGTTTAAATGGTTCAAACTGTTATGAGAGGGTTATCCGCCCCGAAACCCCCGGCACCGCCCATGCTATACGCTCCACTCGTTCTGGCTAGAATATTGGCCTTTACCATCGAAAGACAACCAGTATAGCATTTCGTTAAAATGTATACAAATTGTCAGTGCGGGAAGTAGGCTGGCGGTGAATACCAACAAAAGAAAGATGGAGCACAATTAATGATGTATGTTGCTTAATTTTATAGTCGGGAACTGCGTCAGCATTTCTTTGTCTCAGTTGCTTCATAATGATGCGTGATCTTTCTCATCAGAGTAAGCATAGAGCAGCATAGAGGAAATTGCGATAGCCGCAGTCTCAATCCTCAATGTCGAACGACCTATGCTGATGGGCACACAGCCTGCTTTCACTGCCATTTCAATTTCGCCAGGAGTAAAACCACCTTCTGGCCCTATGAGACAAAGGATCTTTTTAACTGATGGATGCTCACACAACACACTTTTCAATGTTCTTGCATGAAGTTCTGTGCATGCGATGAGTGAAAGGTCATAGTTACAAACAGTTTTTATTATGTCGTCTAATGATAGTACCTTTTCTATCGTGCTAATAAAGTTTCGTTTGCACTGCTTAGACGCCTCGATTGCGATCTTGTCCCATCGTTCAATCTTTTCGTCAGATTTATCGCGGATATCGACAACACTTCGTTGACAGGAGAGGGGGATCAACGCCTTTATGCCTAACTCTGCACATTTTTGAATTAAAAAAGTGACGAGTTTCCCTTTGGGGACGGAAAATGCGAGGTCTATGCTTATATCCGGCTCTCTATCGACAGCCTTGAATTGCTCAATAAGCACCTTTACCTTATCATGCGCAATTTCAGTAACAAGTGCAAGACATTCCAACCCTTTTCCATTAAAGAGGGTAATTGTGCTTCCCGGTTTTGCCCGTTTGACGTGTAATATGTGATGTGCTTCTTTACCTTCAATCCAAATTTCATGAGTTGCGGGGGTAAATGGTATATAAAAACGATCCTGATGCATTTATACAGTCAAGGTATGCCTTGCAAGACTCCGTTCTCTGGCAAAATTGATTATGGTATGATTGGGACAAACTTCTACACATTTCCCACAGGAGGTACACTTATTATAATCAATTACTGCAAGATTGTTTTGCACGTGGATGGCATCGTAGGGACATATCTTCTCGCACTGTTTACAGGCAATGCAAGAATCCTGGCATATCTTTTTTGCCACAGCCCCCTTATCGAGAGATTTACAACGTACGTGAACCATCTTTGATACCGGCACGATACTGATAAGTTTTCTTGGACATACGGCCGCACACCTTCCGCATGCCGTACACCGTTCCTCAATTACCTTCGGGAGGCCATCTTCTCCCATATACATAGCTTCAAATTTACATGCCTCCACACAAGTGCCTAAGCCTAAGCATCCATAATCACAGCCGAGAAAACCGCCACCAACACTATGTGCTGCACGACAGTCTTTCACACCACTGTAGATAAATTTGTTTTTAACTCCACTCGCATGACACATTACAACGGCAACCGTCCGCTCCCTGTTTTCAAACTTGATACCCATTATATTTGCTACAAGCTCTGCCACTGCAGACTGACCCACCGTGCAACCAGTTACCGGTGCCTTACCCTCCACTACCGCCTGAGCAAAACCACTGCAGCCCGGCTGACCGCATGCACCACAATTTGCCCCCGGGAGCACTTCATTAATATTATCAATGCAGGGGTCAACTTTAACTGCAAATTTATCTGAAGCGATGGCCAGACCTATCCCAAAGACCATGCCTAATATAGCGAGTGTAATCGCCGATCCTAAAAGTAATTCCATGTGATTTCCCCAAAAAAATTACTCTTGAAAAAATTTCAATAGGAAAAGATACTTTAGTCAAAAACTTCCTGAGAATTTATTTCCAACCCTTCCAGTACCTTGGACTTCACGATTCCTGTCTTTTTGGTTTTGCAAAATTCCAGGTATTCATCTTTTTCTAAGGTTAAAATCTCGACAGCCCTTTCTTCCGGGAATATCAGCCAGTATTCCTTTACCCCATATTTTCTATATATTTCCTTCTTTTCGACCGTATCATAAAAAGCGGACGAAGGGGATACTATTTCCGCAATAAGGTCAGGTATGCCGTGGATTGCGGCCTTGTGTATTATGCCCTGATTTTCACTTTTAATAAAAACTATATCTGGTTGAAATACTTCATCATCGTCGAAAACAACATCAATTGGGGCATCAAAAACTTTCCCAAGCCCCTTTCTTTTCACAAAGTTCCAGATGAGAAACTCTAAATTCCTTGACACACCCTGATGGTCTGTAGATGGTGCCGGAACCACACATAACTCCCCATTCAAAATTTCGTAACGATTATTGTCATCTATCATTACATAGTCAGCATATGTCACCCTTTTTCTGGTAGTTATCGCTGTCATCACTTACTCCTTACATCCTTACCTTTGGGCATTGAGTGTTTGGTTGCGTGTTATACGTTTATCTGCTCACCGGGTTAACTCATTCGTGATTCCATGGATGTGCCTTTTCTTGAGAGAGGACATCTGGTGTTTGTAACATAAAAACCATGAAATTAGTTCCGTTATGCCATTGTTCCAATCATCATTCTGTTAATCGCCTGTCCGGCAGGCACCATCGGAAAGACGTTTTCATTTGGGTCAATTCTGAAATCCATAATAACAGGACCTTTCAGAGAAAACGCCTTTTCTATCGTTGGTCGTACGTCTTCCTTCTTCTCGACTAAAAAGCCATTTGCACCATATGCCTCTGCTAACTTGACGAAATCCGGGTTGCCATTCAAAAATACACTAGAATACCGTTTGCTGTAAAATAGCTCCTGCCACTGCCGTACCATACCCAGATAACCGTTATTCAGTATAGCTATTTTCACTGGAATATTCAAACGAACGGCGGTGCTCAGTTCCTGGATGTTCATCTGGATACTGCCATCACCGGCAATATCCACAACAATTTTATCCGGGCACCCTAACTGTGCACCAATTGCCGCAGGGAAACCGTAACCCATCGTGCCCAGTCCACCAGAAGATAGAAATGTACGTGGTTTTGTATAGGTAAAAAATTGGGCGGCCCACATCTGATTTTGTCCTACCTCGGTTGTGATAATTGCATTTCCCTTTGCTATATCACAAATTTGCTCAATTACATACTGAGGTTTAATAACGTTTCCGGTATTATTATACGATAATGGATTTTTTTCTTTCCAGGAATTAATTTTATCAAACCATTCTTTTCTCTCAGCAAAACGGATGTGTTTTATGAGTGCTTGTAAGATGTTTTTTGCATCCCCCACAATTGGGATATCAACTTTGATACTCTTGCTAATGGATGCCGGGTCAATGTCTATATGAATAATCTTTGCACGGGGGGCAAATTCGTCGATCTTTCCGGTAATACGGTCGTCAAATCTTGATCCAATTGCCAGCAATACATCAGATTCAGTTACTGCAAAATTTGCATAAGCAGTACCATGCATCCCCAACATCCCCAATGACGCAGGGTGGTTCTCAGGAAAGCCACCGAGACCCATGAGTGTTGTAGTTACCGGAAGATTTCCCTTTTCTGCAAGCTCAAGTAATTCTCTTGAGCATTCGGAAGCAATAACGCCTCCGCCTGCATAGACAACAGGCCGCTGAGCGCTATTAATAACTTCAGCGGCAACATTGACTTGACGGATATTACCCTCATATCTGGGCTTATATCCTGGCAGATCAACTTCGGCTGGTATTATTTCTTCACACCTGTCCATAGCAACATCCACGGGCAGGTCTATCAGCACAGGACCACGCCGTCCGGTATTAGCAATATAAAATGCCTCTTTTACAATCCTTGCAAGGTCTTTAACATGCTTCACAAGATAGCTGTGCTTTGTTATAGGACGTGTAATACCAATAGTATCCGCTTCCTGAAAGGCATCATTTCCAATGAGAAATGTTTTGACCTGTCCGGTTATTGCTACCATCGGTATAGAGTCCATGTAGGCCGTTGCAATTGCAGTAACCAGGTTAGTAGCGCCAGGGCCTGATGTAGCAAGGCAAACGCCCACCTTGCCCGTAGCCCTTGCATACCCGTCCGCTGCATGACCTGCGCCCTGCTCGTGTCTGGTCAGGATAAACTTTACCGGAGAATCGAATAATACATCAAACAATGGCAAAACGGCACCACCAGGAATGCCAAAGACGTATTCAACACCTTCTCTTATTAATGCATCTGCTAAAATTTGTGAGCCCGTTTTAATCATTCGATTGTCGCGTTGTGAAAATAGTTATCAATATACCCAATGAAGATACAAAGAAATTGAAATACAGTAATACCCTCTGAACAGCGCCTTTTGATATGTTTTACAGGGAATTGATTCGCATTCCGATAAACTAAGGAAAGGCCTTGTTAAAATTCAGAGTCTGGCATGAAAACAGAGAGAACTAATTTACTCATGAAACCATCTATTTTACCTACTCTTCTTTTTCCGATTCTAAGTCATCTATATCATCAAAATCAACGTCATCCATATCCTCATATTTTGCGGGCTTGTAATCGGGCTTCTGAGAGTTCTCCACCTCTTCTTTGTAAGCGGTGAGCACCTTTTCCTGTATCAGTTCTCTGCAACTTGAATTTATTGGATGGGCTGTATCTGCATGCAATTTTAACCTACCTGCACCCCTGGATGCGCGTTTTTCATTCAATTTAGTACCACAATCATTACAATATTGCGACATCAGGTGGTTTTTGCCGCCACATTTTGGGCATCTATCCGTGAGCTTTCTGCTGGGCATAGCCACAAACGCCCCCTTGTGCCCTTCGATAACCTTCAGATCCCTTACGACAAAGTCATCATCTATCGTAATGCTACAAAAAGCCTGCAATCTATTCTTCTTAGCATCTGTTAACTTTACCCGGACTTCAGTAATATTCACAGTTCCATCTCCCTTTCTGTTCACTTAGCATTGCCATTGACATCGCTGGTTACCACAAACACATCGCCAACATCAAGCATCTTTATTTGTCGTTCAATTTCCTTCGAATCTCTTTCCCCCTTGCATAAGCCATATAAAGCGGATCCGCTTCCGGATAAAAGTGTGCCACAAAAATCAAACTTTGCCAACGTTTTTTTTATTTTTCCGATGTCCGGATAGAGACGAAAGACAACGTCTTCCAATCGATTATATAAGCTAGCCCCCAATCTTTCCGGATTTCCCGACGCTAACGCTTGGAGGAAAAAACTAACATCTTTTAAATTTTTTGTCAAGACAATTTTGAAATTATTGTAAACGGTTGCGGTACTGACCTCGAACCTTGGATACAGTATTATGTAAGTATATGGTACAGGTAAGACACATGGAGTGACCAACTCTCCCCTTCCCTTGCATATCGCTGTATTTCCGAAAACAAAAAATGGGGTGTCTGAACCTAATTCCCCGGCTAGTGATACCAGTTTTCCTTCATCGTACCCAACCTGCCATAGCTTATTTAATCCAAACAAAGTAGCCACAGCGTCGCTACTTCCGCCGCCAAGGCCAGCCCCAACGGGTATCCCCTTCTCTAAATGTATTTTTACCCCCCTGGAAATTCCTGATTCTTTCTGAAAGATACGGACGGCTTTCAAAACAAGGTTATCCTCGCCAACAGAAAGTTTGGGATTTGAGCAAGTAAATTCCATGCCTTTACCAGAATCTTCCATAGAGATATAATCATAGAGGCTAATTCCCTGCAAACCGTTTCAATCTCGTGATAACCGTCTGGCCGCTTACCTAAGATTTCGAGGAAAGGTTGATCTTTGCAGGTGCTGCAATTTTCAGTTTCCCTTGTTCTTGCCAGTATTTCATAAAGGATATTCCTGTCTTGTTGTATTCTTAAAAAGAAAGTTGTGTGTCACCATAAATTCGTGTGTCAAATAATTCTAAGCAAAAGACCGCCGGCGCTATTTCAAAATCTGTTTTTCTGTGTTGCAACATTATCAGACCGCCCGGTTGTAATGAATAATTTGCTGCATAAAGAGGAAAACAAGGTCAAGAGTTTGTCTCTGTATAAGCTTTTTTCGATAAGGGGATATGGTGGACTGGCAAATATCAAATCGACGGCTATATTGTTTTTCTCGAGATAAGGAGTAATTTCAAACACATCGTATTTTAGTACCTGCGCATTACCATGAAGTCTGGTCGCCTCAAGATTTTTTTAATAACGTGAATAGCCGACGAGTCGCTCTCTAAAAATACAGGATTTTTGCCCCCGGCTTAATGCCTCTATTCCAATTGCACCGTATTCTGCGTACATATCGATAACGCGACTCTCAGGAATAACCCCGCGAGTATATTAAATAAGGATCCTTTATCCTGTCTAGTACAGGCCTTGTCGTAATTCCTTTTACCGGGCTGAGAGGTATGCCCTTGCACTTCCAGCTATTACACGCACAATTGCCTTTATTTATTGAGACCTGTTTTTATTACAAACCGATTTATTAAAATAAGATTCTCTTAGGCCTGCGGCATCGGTCGAATGCCATCAAAGCCTTATTGAAGTTATCAGGCAAACAGATAAAAACATGATAAGAATATTTTCTATTCAAGTCAATTCCAAATTCTATATTGACATATACATAATTTATAATTTATAATTTTATATCTTAATTACACATTTTGGCTTTTTTACCCCAATCTGTTTAGCCGCAGGAGCCTGTTGGTTATTTTGCCCCGCGCTTTTTAAGTGGTATCACCTTAGGTGTTTCAGGGTATGCCAAACAACCAATAGCAATTTCTCATCTTTAATTGAGGTATCGTAAGTATGATCAGTAATAAGGAATTATCCACACTTCGGGAACGTTTAGTCCACCTGAGGGACTCTCTTTGACCTGAAAAATAAAGAAAAAGAGCGGTCAGCCCTGGAAGAACAATCCTCTTCACCGGGCTTTTGGGAGAATAAGGATAAGGCACAAGAAACTATCAGAAAATTAAAATCACTCAAGGGAATTATCCTGCCCCTTCTGGAATTACAGAAGGCATTGGATGACATCGAGTGCTTATCTTTGCTCGTGGAAGAAGAACACGATGAACAAGCAGCGGACGAGGTCGTTAAAGACGTTAAGTCCTTCACGCAAAAGCTTGAGAAATTCGAATTGCGAACATTACTTGGAGAATCTCATGACCATTGTAGTGCTTATTTGAGTATTTATGCAGGGGCTGGCGGAACAGAGTCGTGCGATTGGGTATCCATGCTGTTCCGCATGTATAGCCGTTGGGTTGAAAAAAGCGGACACACACTCTCACTTATTGATGTATTACCTGGTGAAGAGGCTGGCATTAAACGAATCACCGCACTCGTAAAGGGTGACTATGTTTACGGATACCTAAAATCTGAAATCGGTGTACATCGGTTAGTGCGGATATCGCCCTTTGATGCAAATGCACGGAGACATACATCGTTTGCCGCGGTCGATGTACTTCCGGAAATTGAAGAGGAAGAAGAAATTGAAATTGACGAAGATGAGTTACGGGTTGACACCTATCGTGCATCAGGGGCTGGTGGACAACATGTAAACAAGACATCTTCCGCCGTTCGTATTACTCATATCCCTACGGGGATTGTTGTGCAATGCCAGAGTGAACGTTCACAACACCAGAATCGACGCATGGCCATGAGTATGTTAAAGGCAAAAATGTATCAGATAAAAGAAATGGAAAGGGAGAAGGAACTTTCTGCGGCATATGATGAGAAGGGTGAAATTGCATGGGGTCATCAAATCCGGTCGTATGTTTTACAACCCTATTCTCTTGTGAAGGATTTGCGCACCGGTAAAGAGACAGGGAATACACAGGCTGTACTGGATGGTCAAATTGACGAGTTTATGGAAGCCTATCTAAAATGGAGAATGGTTAAAACTCATTAAATTTCCAAAGATCGTAATAGCAAGTTCTTAGCGTGGGGAGTAATTAATTCCCCAATGCCGACTACGAGAGGCGGCACCACAGGAAACCTATTTTAAAGGACAGAGCAAAAAAGATGATTACACTAAAAAACGCAGATCCGAAAGTTTGGCAGGCCATACAAGAGGAATCGGAAAGGCAGCAAAATACTATTGACCTGATTGCATCCGAAAACATTTGTAGCCCTGCAGTACAGGAAGCCCAGGGCTCTTCTATGACCAATAAATATGCCGAGGGTTATTCGGGAAGACGATGGTATGCGGGGTGTAAAAATGTAGATACCGTAGAAATGCTGGCAATTGAACGTGCAAAACAGATTTTTGGGGCAGAACACGCCAACGTGCAGCCACACGCAGGTTCGCAGGCAAATATGGCCGTTTGTTTTGCTGTGCTAAAACCGGGAGACCGTATGCTGGGAATGGATTTGTCGCACGGCGTCCACCTTACCCACGGATTCAAAAAGAACTTCTCAGGCATGCTGTACGATATTACCCATTATGGTGTAAAGAAAGATACGGGATATATTGATTACGACGAGGTTCGGGCTATTGCCCTTAAAACAAAACCCCATATAATCATT
The DNA here is from genome assembly GCA_015075005.1 of Planctomycetia bacterium. Taxonomy (GTDB): domain Bacteria; phylum Planctomycetota; class Brocadiia; order Brocadiales; family Brocadiaceae; genus Brocadia. The sequence goes on along the minus strand of JABTVC010000003.1, from coordinate 51,282 downwards.
GCTGGCGCAAGTGCATATCCCAGAATACTCGACTTCCCGCGATTCAGAAAAATCGCGGATGAGGTTGGAGCATATTTTATGGCTGACATTGCCCATATTGCCGGGCTTGTCGCCGGCGGAGCACATCCCAATCCGGTACCCTATGCGGATTTTGTTACCACGACGACTCACAAAACACTGCGTGGCCCCAGAGGGGGTTTAATCTTATGCAAAGCAAAGTACGCAAAACAAGTAGATTCTGTGGTTTTTCCGGGAATTCAGGGCGGTCCTTTTATGCACATCATCGCAGCAAAGGCAGTCGCATTTAAGGAGGCAATGACAGAAGAATTCAAGCAATGCCAGATTCAAACAGTAAAAAATGCACAGGCAATGGCACAGGAATTTGTTAAGAGGGGATATGATCTTGTATCTGGTGGAACGGACAATCATCTCTTCCTCATCGATTTACGCAGTAAGGGTATTCCAGGGAAAGATGCCCAGGAATTGTTAGAAACCGCAGATATTATCCTCAATAGAAATACGATTCCTTTTGATGAAAGGGGCGCAAATGAACCGAGTGGCATCCGTATTGGGACACCCACTATTACTTCAAGAGGTATGAAAGAGGCAGAGGTCGTTAAAATAGCAGAGTGTATCGACAAAGTCCTTTCGCAGCCAAACGATGCCAGGGTGAAAGATGAGGTTCGAAAAACGGTTAGGACTCTTTGTTCTGCGCATCCGTTGTATGCAACAGAGGCATGCAAGGTTGCAAAATAAGAATGTATGCATTTATTTACAGTTTTTATGTGATATTTCAAGGGCTGGAGTAATCCGGCCCTGTTTTTTAAACCGGTCAGTGACAGATGACTTCAAATTTGTTTATTAAAAAAATAGCAGTTATTGGAAACGGTGGCTGGGGAACCACCCTTGCTATTCTTTTACATAAAAAGGGTTACGAAGTTACGCTGTGGGGTGCTGACCCGTCATACGTGGAATATTTAAAGGAAAAAAAAGAAAATATCAAATATTTAAAAGGCTTTCCGATACCTTCCGGAATATGCATTACTTCTGATATTTCAAACAACATGAGGGACACACAACTCATTGTATCTGCAACTCCTACCCCTTACCTGCGCTCTGTACTTATGAAATTTAAGGGTATCTTTGCTCATGAGGTGCCGATTGTTAGTGTTACCAAAGGGATTGAAAATGAAACGCTCATGACGCCCAGTGAGATTATTGCCAACGTGTTGGGAAAGCCGCCCACTTCTCTGCTCCTGGGTCCAAGTCATGCTGAAGAGGTAGCACGTGGATTACCCACTACCATTGTTGCATCGTCAAAGGATAGTAACCTGGCGCGAGTCGTCCAGGGGGTGTTTACCACAGACAGATTCCGGGTTTACACAAACCCCGATATGGCAGGTGTTGAGTTGGGCGCTGCAATGAAAAATGTGATCGCTATAGCAGCAGGCATATGCGATGGCCTGAAATTTGGAGATAATTCAAAGGCTGCCCTTATTTCCCGCGGATTGGTAGAAATTAGCCGTCTCGGCATTGCCATGGGAGCGAACAGAAGTACCTTTTCCGGACTTGCCGGTTTGGGTGACTTAATAACGACCTGTATCAGTCCTTATGGGAGAAACCGCCGGGTTGGCGAACAGATTGGAAAAGGAAAAAAATTACAAGAAATTCTGGAGGGGATGGAGCAGATTGCGGAAGGTGTATGGACTACGAAATCCGTTGTGGCTCTTTCCCGTAAATTTAACGTGGAAATGCCCATCACGAATGAAATCTATGCCGTGCTCTTTACAAACAAAAATCCGTTGGAGGCGGTAAGCAATCTCATGATGCGCGCTCCGAAGTCTGAGATGGAAGAATTAATTTGAAAATACTGTCTTTTCAAATAAATACTCTTTTTTTAAGAACCTGAAACTCTTTTGTTGTAATCTGTCCAAGCGAAAACAGGAGGTTGCAAAAATGAATGTATATGACTATGCAATGCGTATGGAAAAAGACGGCGAGAACTATTACCGTGATTCAGCTCAAAAGATTAACAATGCCGGGCTTAAAAAAATATTGGGCATGCTGGCTGATGCAGAGGTAAGGCATTACGATATTTTACAGAAGATGAAAAAGAATGAAAAAATTCAGCCTCCCCATACGGACATACTATCAAACGTGAAAAATATTTTCGTGGAGATGCAGGAAGCGAAAGATACCGTCAGTGTGAATATCTCACAAAAGGACTTATATAAAAAGGCTCAGGAAATCGAGAAAAAAAGTCAGGAATTTTACTCAGAAAAGGCCACGGAGGTAAATGATCAATCGCAAAAAGAACTCTTTTTGAAGATGGCTGAGGAAGAAAAAAAACATTATTGGATACTGGAAAACATCCTTAATTTCATTTCACGGCCGCAAAATTGGCTTGAAAATGCGGAATGGTATCATTTGGACGAATATTAACGTCTGAAACGCACGGTAAACGTAGAGAAAAAACCCAAGAAGGTGAGAATTGGGAAGAGGAGTAGTTGTGGCCAACAATCTCTCCGCCTCGCCATTTCTCAACCTCTTAGTTTCTCTGTAAGCTCATCGTTCTCTGCTGAAAATTGTTCTGGTATTACAACTTCTTTGTGCACTTTTTGACCTTTGTGGTTAATACACATCATACGGGCGACCACGCTGCCTGGTGCTTGAGCAGTTTCCATCTTCTCTGAATTTCCACTTCCGCCTGCTTCATAAGCGCTGCCGCTACTTCCGGATTGCTTGCCTTCAGTGCACGATAGCGATTTTCTTTGTAGGCGTACTCTTCGAAAGGGACTGACGGGTCTTTGCTGTCAATGACCAGGGGATTCTTTCCCTCTGCTTCGAGCTGCGGATTGTAACGATAGAGAGGCCAATAACCACTTGCAACGGCCTTTTTCTGCTGCTCGATGCCCCTGCTCATGTCAAAGCCATGTGCAATACAAACTGAATATGCGACAATGAGCGATGGTCCGTTGTATGCTGAGGCTTCCGTAAATGCCCTGACTGTTTGGGCAAGATTTGCCCCGAATGCTACCTGGGCAACGTATACCTTACCATAGGTAGCCATCATCAAACCAATATTCTTTTTGGGAGTCCTCTTACCGCCTGCAGCAAACTGGGCAATCGCACCAAGCGGCGTTGCCTTAGACATCTGTCCACCTGTATTAGAATAAACCTCGGTATCCATAATCAGGAGCTTTATGTTTTCACCCGATGCCAGCACGTGGTCAACCCCGCCATATCCAATGTCGTAACCCCATCCATCACCACCAATAGACCATACCGATTTCTTCACAAGGTAATCGGCCAGAGAAAGGAGATGCTTTGCATCCGGCGAGGTATCTTTTGAAAGCCTCTTTTTCAATTCTTCCACACGTAACCTCTGCTTATCGATTTCCGCCTGGTTAGACTGATCTGTATTTTTCAATGACTCAAAGAGTTCTTTTGCCTCTGTATACGCAGGCGTCTTTACCAGCTTGTCCAATAATTCTACCGCCTGTGAGTAAAACTTATCCACGGTTTGACGCATTCCAAGCCCAAATTCAGCCGTATCTTCAAAGAGGGAATTCGACCATGCTGGTCCCCGCCCATCCGCATTCTTGGTGTAAGGCGTTGTCGGCAAATTTCCTCCGTAAATGGAAGAACACCCTGTTGCATTGGCAATAATCAAACGATCACCCAACAATTGAGTAAGGAGCTTGATGTAAGGAGTTTCTCCACACCCTGGGCAGGCACTGTGATACTCAATGAGCGGCTTTACAAACTGGCTCCCTTTTACTGAATTAACATTAAACTTCGAAGTATCCGTTTCGGGGAGGTCGAGGAAAAACTCATAATTCTCTGCCTCCTGATGGCGAAGCGGTTCCTGAAGCTTCATATTGATCGCCTTGACGCCGGGTATCTTGTTCCCCTGCGCATCCTTCTTTTGACCAGGACAATTGAATACACATGAGCCACAGCCGGTGCAATCCTCAGGCGCTACCTGGACAGTAAACTTAAGCCCTCCCATTTCTTTGCCCGTTGCGTCAACCGACTTGAAAGCCGGAGGCGCAGCCTTTAACAATACAGGGTCATACGCCTTTATCCGGATGGTTGCATGGGGGCAGACAAATGAACACTGACCACACTGAATACAGGCATCAGGCTCCCACTCCGGTATGTATACCCCGATATTCCTCTTTTCATATTGGGTCGTCCCTGTCGGCCAGGTACCGTCAGCAGGCATGGCTGAAACAGGCAGGGAATCTCCTTTATTGGCAATCATCCTGGCTGTTACCTTCCTGACAAATTCAGGTGCATCTTCAGGCACCGGTGGTCGCATCCTGATCGTGCTGGTAACCTTGCCCGGTATCTTTACCTCGACAATATTTTTGAGCGCGCTGTCTACCGATGCGTAGTTCATCTTCACCACATCCTCACCCTTTTTACTATACGTCTTTTTAAGCTCTGCCTTGATCGCATCAATGGCCTCTTCTTTAGGAATAATCGCGGAAATGACAAAGAAGGCAGTCTGCATAATGGTATTAATCCTTGTACCCAACCCAATCTCTTCGGCAAGGGAAATGGCATCGATAATATAGAACTTCATCTTCCGGGAGATAAGGTGTTCCTGTACTTCCATCGGAAGGCTGTCCCATATCTCATCCTTATTTTTTGAAGTAGTCAGGAGAAATGTTGCACCTTCCTCCGCATGGGATAACATGTCGAATTTCTCAAGGAATGAAGGATTATGACAGGCAATGAAATTTGCCTTTGTGACCAGGTATGGATTCAGTATCTTGTCTTTCCCAAAGCGCAGATGTGATACCGTCGTTGAACCAGACTTCTTTGAATCATACACGAAGTAACCCTGTGCATAGTTTTCTGTTTCGCCCCCAATAATCTTAATCGTATTCTTATTAGCGCCAACGGTGCCATCCGCACCCAGCCCATAAAACAATGCCCGGTACGCCTCTTTCCCTTCTATCGTAAAGGATTCGTCATAATTCAGGCTGGTACCGGTAACATCATCATTTATACCAATAGTAAAGTGGTTTCTGGGTTTGCTCTGTGCGATATTGTCAAACACGGACTTTACCATAGCTGGCGTGAAATCCTTTGAACCGAGTCCATAACGACCTCCAACAACAACGGGATAATCTTTGAATGGAGTCAGCCCTTTATCCATCGCTTCACCAATTGCCGTCCTGACATCCAGATATAAAGGCTCGCCAATTGCGCCAGGTTCCTTGGTACGGTCAAGAACCGCAATCGCCTTTACACTCGCAGGTAAGCTGGCGGCAAAGGCGGCTATATCAAATGGCCGGTAAAGCCTTACCTGAATAAGTCCCAGTTTTTCTCCCTTTGCATTGAGTGCCCGGATGGTATTGGACACTGTTTCTCCGGCTGAACCCATAATGATAATAATACGTTCAGCGTTGGTTGCACCACAGTAATCAAAGAGTTTGTACTGGCGACCAGCAATCTTCGCAAATTTATCCATTGCCTTCTGTACAATAGCAGGAGTTGCATTATAATATTTATTAACCGTTTCCCTTCCCTGGAAGTAAACATCAGGGTTCTGGGAGGTACCGCGGATATTAGGATTGTCAGGGGTAAGACCCCTCTTGCGATGGGCTATAACATGCTCATCATCGATCATTGCCCGCATGGCATCAAAAGAAACCTCCTCGATCTTCTGCACCTCGTGGGACGTCCTGAACCCATCGAAGAAGTGCATGAAGGGTATCCTGGATTCAAGGCTAGCCGCCTGTGCAATTAGGGCAAAGTCCATAGCCTCTTGTACGTTTTTCGAGCACAGCATGGCAAAACCTGTAGAGCGTGCAGCCATAACATCTGAATGATCTCCAAAGATAGACAACCCCTGACATGCCAGGGAACGGGCGGTTATGTGAAAGACCGTGGGTGTCAGCTCCCCCGCAATCTTGTACATATTAGGGATAATCAAAAGAAGCCCTTGCGAGGCTGAAATCGTAGTAGCCAGGGCGCCGGTGGTAAGAGAGCCATGAACAGCCCCTGCAACACCAGCCTCAGACTGCATCTGGCTTACCTTCGGCACCGACCCCCATATATTCACCTGCCCTGCTGCAGATTTTGCATCGCAGATCTCCGCAATGGCCGAAGAAGGCGTTATGGGATAAATTGTTATAATTTCATTCGTGGCATGCACCACATGTGCACACGCTGTACAGCCGTCAACCGTTACCATCTTACGACTCATGTCATTCTCCTTGCTATTTTCAAATATTAGTCAGGATTAACCACAGAGTTACAGAGAACACGGAAAATATTATGTAGCGCAGCACAGCCGCAACCAAAATCAACCACCCTATTTCCCATCCTTCGCAAGGAAGGGAGAAAGGAGAGGTAAAAAACTTACGGAAAAAAGAGGTTTTTACACAATAATACTATATGATGCACGATATATTACCTTTGTATTCTCCATCCCGTATCGTACATCCAGTATCTTGCATCGTATGTCTCTTGGGTAAATATAAATTTAGCATTAACAAGTAATCAGCTTACACTATTTTTCTCATTTTGTCGAGTAAATGTATAAGTTTTGATGTTACTATTTTGGCTGGACTCTCAGATTGCTCTCTATCGGTAATTTCAACTTTAGTTTATGCCCGTGGGTGGTACTGTCGATGGATGGCCTTGAGGTGCTGCTTGCTAACGTGGGTATAGATTTGGGTGGTTGAGACATTGATGTGTCCCAGCATTTCCTGTACGGAACGGAGATCGGCACCGTTTTCCAGGAGGTGGGTGGCAAATGAGTGCCTCAGCTTGTGTGGAGAGATGTGGCCATGGATGCCTGCTTTTAAGGCACAATTCTTTACAATGACCCATACATTCTCCCGCCGAAGGGGTTTTCCTGACTTTGAAAGAAAAAGATACGTACTATCCTGACTGTTTCTTATTTCTGGCCTGGCGATTTTTACATAATTTTGAATGGCCTCGATCGACTTTGTCCCAAGGGGCACAATGCGTTCCTTTGAGCCTTTGCCTCTGCATTTCACGTAACTGTATTCCAGATTAATCCAGTCCATTTGAATTGCAACGACCTCAGACACCCGTGCACCGGTAGCATACATAAGTTCAAGAATGGCCTTATTTCTTATCCCTAACTTCGTCTTTGTATTGGGGGACGAAAGGAGGTCTTCGATCTTATGAACAGGGATAACTTCCGGCAATCTTTGCCAGAGTTTTGGTGAATCGATCAAGGCAAGGGGGTTCGTTTTCAATGTACCCTCTGAGACGAGAAATTTGTATAGCATGCGGATGGCTACAATGGTGCGGGTGATGGAGTTCATGGAAAGACCACGCTTTTTTTCATAAATAATGAAGCTGGTAATCGTATCAGGACGGACGCCTTCAAAGTCCGGTATGTTTTTCGAAATCAGAAAGGCGGTAAATAGCTGCAGGTCGTGGCTGTAACTGAGAATGGTGTTCCTGGATAAACCGCATTCGACAATGATGTAGTTTATAAAAGACTCGATAAGGTCGTCTAATGAATTTGCTTCTGACATGGCTTTATAGTAGTACTCTGTAAAAACTTTTATGAAAAGAGAGGCGTAAACAGCAGAGCCACAGAGAAATTTAATCCTTATTACTCATCCACCTTTTCAGTACCGTCTCTTCTTTGATACGTGGAATATTCCACATTAAATTTTTGTATTTTAAAAGAAGACGACAGGGATGTATTACATAATAAAGATATATCCTCTTAGAGGACAAAGGAACTAAATATTTTCCTGAAATAATTTCCCTGTTAGGGAATATACCATTCAGTAATATCTTTGCCTTCTCCAGAAACGTGTGTGCTACCCGTGATTGAATCAAGGTGTTGGGAACGATGGTATGCGCATCGTCTCTCATAAGGATTTTCTTCTTAATAAGCCGTATTAATTCTCTATCTGAGCTTACCGGTGCAAATCTACAAAGGGCATTACGGAAAACATCGTCGTTTCCCCCCATAATTTCTTTCACAATAAAAAGGGTGGTAAAAATGGGGCTATCTATCCCGTATTTTTCTGCCCCACATTTTAACCTTACCCAGTCAATCTCGTCCCGGTAATATTTGAGTGTTTGAAGAATATCACACAATTGGATGAGGGCGCCCTTACTACTAAACAGTTCATTTTGGCTTATAAAACGGTGCTTTAAAAAATGGAGAGAAAGATGAACAATTAAATCACCGGGACAGAGTATGGGTGCCTTTCTTCCTGAAAAATCTATGGTTTTAGCTCCTTCCCACCAGCCTTTGATGATATCGGTGTCCAGAATACGAATGCGGGATGGATGCCCCTTCCTTGCTATATGCCAGTGAATTTCAACCGGAATATTCTTCTCCGGATGGAGAAAACTTATATGCTGGTGATTCTCCCGATACCATTCCCGGGGCATATCACCTTGGAAACGGTACCCTAATTTGGTCATTGTTTTTTCTGTGTGGGGAAGGTCTTCTTTTTTAACAAGAAGATCAATGTCGCCCATTGGTCTTAAACCAATATCGCCATATACCGTTTTTGCGAGAGCTGCGCCCTTAAGAACAATAACACCTATATCTTTTTCACAAAGTGCCTTTAAAATCAGATTCAGTTCCGCATACACACACATATTTCTTGCTACATTACTATAATAGGCCAACTTAAGCTTATCCATCACTCTTTCGGGAATAAAGGGGCTCTCCTGCATGTTTTTAAGGTTACTGTAAAGCAATGGTGCAATTCCATACCAAAGGGCAGACTTGAATACCTCTTCCCAGTTCAATGGACGGCTCACAATATCTCTGACCTTATCCAGCGTATCTTCGGAACTTCCAGTCTGAGCACAGTACAATAAAAGCCTATCTTCGTTTGATAGATTCATCTGAAACTTTCTGTTTTTATTTTGGGTTCTTCTCCAAATTAGTTTGCAAAGCTTGTATAATTTTTAATGAAAAGTACCGTTCGTCATGAAATCCATAAGCTTTTCTTTTGATAACCTTGATCTTATTATTAACCCCTTCGAGTTTACTCGTATGAATTTTATAGTCACAGTGATTCAAGATTCCATAGCTATGTTTCATAAGCATGTTTGCAAACTTATGCACAACAGAATGGTTTATCGTTTTCGCTAAAAGGCACCATTCGTCAATGGCTTTTCTTCGCCCACGTCCGTGAGGTATAAGTCCAAATATGTTTGAGTTTGTCTTTAAGAATCAGAACGGTATTTATTGTTTCATTGAGTGACAAGAGCTGTTTGAGATGTTCCTGGTGTTTTTCCTGCGAATATTTCGTTTGTTTTTAACAAAGATATTTTGAACCCTTGAAGACGTCCTTGTCCTCTTTCGACGCTTTTTGGTATTCAGCATTTCGTACCTTGTCAATAACTTTACCAAAACCTGATACTACATGAAACAGGTCAAAGACTATCTTGACATGCGGCACATGCTTTTACCGCAAGAATATAAAGGCCCCACATATCCATGGCAATGGCCTCAAGAGACTGTCTTTCCTCCTCTGTCATACCGGCAAAGAAGGTTTCAGGGTTTCTTTGTTCTTCCTTACCCACCAGACTACCCGACCACCAGATAGTCCAGAACAACGGTCAAATAGCGCTGTCCCTTCTTAACAGAGATTTCGTCTACTGCCAGTATGCGAAGATGCTGATAGTCAGTCTGCGCGTATTGTCGTTCCAGAAAACTTATCGATTGCTTTTACTGTTTTCCAGTTCATTCCAAAATGTTTTGCAAACTTTGGTAATGGTTAACATTTTACACAGTTCGTGAATATACGCTGCTAAACGATGCGTAACACGACCGTAAGGTTGAAAAAACCTAAGTCTTCAACTACGATTCGATTGCATGACTCACAGGCTATCTTACGATACGAACAATTTATCCATACGCGAACGGAAACTAAGATTCATATCCCGCAAAGCTCGTTTGTCGTGACGATAAATGCGCTGTGCTTTGCTGCCACACACATGACATATTGGGTGAAATCGTTCATCGGGCACTGCAAAGCTGGGACATCTCAGCATCAGAAAACAGTTTGCTTTGTAATTCTTACCCGCTGAAAAGGAAAATATGGTAATATACTTAACGTGGACATTGCTGGCCTCCTGTAAATAAGTTATATATCGGTATATAGGAAACACCAAATGTCCACTCTTTTCAATGATTTAATGAAATTTCTCCTCAATTTCTATTGACTAATTTGGAGAAGAACCTTATTTTGAGATACCTGATTAGGTAACTTCTTATTTCTTCTAAGGGTAAGATCATTCCTGCGGGAAGAATAACCCTACGATTTCCACTTGCAAAAGACTGCAAACAGAATCTTTCGAATAAAGAAAGAAAAGACCTGTTCGCATCTATGTAAAACAGGAGTCAGGCAGGTAAAATACGAACCAAACCATCTTTCTTTGAGATTTCGGCCACAACCATGTATTTTAGCCAAAAACACCGTACTCACTGCAATAAGCCACCCCAATATCAGCCAAACTGCTGTATCGAGAGGCATACACCGATTTCCTCTTTTAATAGCAAGTACCCTGCCTACAATCTTGTTGGCATGCAAAGGCGGGTCAAACTGAAGCACATTATCCCCCTTTGTAATGAACGTATGTACAGCCTCATTTTTACGAATGCGCAATACCCGATGTGCGATCAGTTTACCATATTACCGGAAGACAACCACGTCACCCCGTCTTATACCAGCGCAACCATGTGCCACCAATACCTGACCACCACTCCGGATGAGGGGAAACATACTGCGTCCGATAATAGGAATATAATGCCTCCCCCCTGCCTGTGTCCAGACGTCAAGCACTGCGCCAAGTACCAGTTCTTGCATGGATTTCTCATCAATATTAGACACAAATAGTGGCTCTGCCATTTCATTCACACCTTTTCGTTGATCTATTAAACCCTCAACCCTGTCAGGGTTAATTTTGAATTTTGTGAAGATACTATCACTCCGACCATAAAAAGAATAGAGTCGTTCTTGTCATCTGTTGCATAGATCGGATGATTGATAACAAAGTTCTCCTCCGCGTCAGAAATAATGTAGCACGTTCAATAAGCGGAGAAAATCCCAAATCGTAATTCGTAAATTCTTGAGCTCATGAGTGCTATTCTTTAATAATAAAAAGCCTTACTGCAAAGATTTTGACTAAACATCTTCGGCAGTAAGGCTGTCTTGTAAAACCGTTGAAGCCGTTCAATCCGTTTAAACGGCTTCTAATTTTGGGTTTAACGGTTTTCCATGACAAAACTTGCAAAAAAAAAATACTTTTGCAAGGGAATACTATATCAAACACCCTACAGCGTCTACTGCAACCTTTATCGCATTTTCCTCACCAATCTTAAGACTCTCTCTTGTTATCTCCCCTGTGCCTCCCCGGTTCACCACGCCGGTTATGCACCCGCCTTTGAGGCCCATTGAAGCAGTAAGCGTTAAGACAGTTGATGATTCCATCTCGTAATTCAACACATGCAGTCTCTGCCATTCTTTCGTTGCCCCCTGAAATCTTCTCAGTACATACTTTGAGAATGAATCGTATCTCTCCTCGCCCGGATAAAAGGTATCGGAAGATGCCGTTACACCCACATGGTACCTTACCTTTGTCTTTTTTGCCCCTTCAATCAGGGCATTAAGTATCTCATAGTGAGCAACTGCGGGATATTCAATTGGGGCGTAATGGGTTGATGCCCCATCAAGACGCACAGAGCCAGAGGTGATAATGACATCGCCGATATTGATATCCTCCTGAATAGCCCCCGTAGTCCCTACCCTAATGAACGTGCCTATTCCCAGTTGGGCCAGCTCGTCAATGGCGATTGAGGCAGAGGGGCCGCCAATGCCTGTGGAGGTAACAAGAAGATGTTTTCCCTTTATCTCGGCAAGATAGGTGCAGAACTCACGCTTCCAAGCCAATTTCTTACTGCCCGTCCCATAAATCCCTGAAATTCTTTCTGCAATAACCTGTGACCTGAAAGGATCGCCGGGCAGCAATGCAATCTTTGCGTCTTGTATCTTCTCGCTATTAAGGTCTAAGTGGTATACCGGGTTCATATCTCAATTTATATGCTGATGGCCATGCGCTGTCAACTATATTTATGTAAATTACGTATTTTGTATACTGAGAAGGTTCCTGACGCAGCATAGCCGCAACCAAAAAGAGTTACTTGATACTGAATAACAAATACTGGCGTTTGTTTTTTGACAAATTTCATATTTCGTGCCTCGGATTTAGCGGTTTTTCATGACAAAACTTGTTAAAAAAAGGAGTTTTTACAAAGTATTACGATAAAGCATAGTTAATGAACACGTTGGGTATCGTTGTGCTGTCATTATCCTGATTGTTTCGCAAAAGATTTGCAATAGTAAATCTCTTTGACTTTTTAAAAAATAATTTTATAATACCTCTTATGTTAAATTATCTACCTATACTGATATTATTTATTATCGCAGGAGGCTTTGCCCTTACTAATATAGGGCTTTCTTCTATTTTGGGGCCACGGAAGCCAAGTGCCGAAAAGCTCTCCACGTATGAGTGCGGTATAGAGCCTGTGGGGTCAGCGCGGGAGCGTTTCTCGGTAAAGTTTTACCTCATTGCCATGCTTTATGTTATCTTCGATATTGAGGTCGTTTTTCTCTATCCATGGGCGGTGGCGTTTAAGTCGCTCAAGCTCTTTGGGTTTATTGAAATGCTCATCTTTATAGGCATACTGCTTATCTGCTATCTTTATATATTGAAAAGGGGTGGGTTGGAATGGGACTAGAAAGTCACCTGGGTGATAATATACTAACCACGACCCTGACTACCATGGTAAACTGGGCACGCAAGTCTTCTCTCTGGCCTATGCCCTTTGGATTGGCCTGCTGTGCCATCGAAATGATGGCTGCTGTTGCGCCTCGTTACGACCTTGCACGATTTGGTGCTGAGGTCTTCAGATTTTCTCCGCGACAATCCGACCTGATGATCGTTGCGGGTACACTCACGTATAAAATGGCATCCGTAGCAAGAAAGATTTACGACCAGATGCCTGAACCCAAGTGGGTTATAGCTATGGGCGCCTGCGCAATCTCCGGAGGCGTGTATAACACCTACAGTGTCGTTCAGGGCCTGGATGAGGTTATGCCTGTGGATGTATATCTCCCGGGATGTCCGCCAAGACCTGAAGCATTGATACACGCCATTATGGAGATACAGAAAAAGATTGAAAAAGAGTCATTGTGAACGCCATGGATAATGAAGCTATAGCCACATGCGTGAAGACACGGTTTCCGGAAGAAATAGGAGATGCTCGTATATTTCGTAACGAGTTAACCCTTATGGTAAAGAAAGAATATGTTGCTGATGTTGCCCGTTTTCTTAAAGAAAACAAGGAACTCGAATTTGATTTTTTATCGGATCTATGTGGTGTTGACCGGATCGCGACAGACGATGTTTTTGAGGTGGTATACCATTTCTATTCCATACAGAAAAATCATCGCGTGCGCATCAAGGCGCTTGTTCCAGCCATCGAACCCAGCATACCAACGGTAACTGACGTCTGGAAAACGGCTAATTGGCATGAAAGAGAGACCTATGATATGTTTGGTATTATGTTTGTCGGCCACCCCGATCTGAGAAAGATACTCACGCCTGACGATTTTGAAGGTCACCCCTTGCGAAAAGACTATCCTTTAGACGGAAGGCAACCCGCCAAACTCAGGGATATCTATCGAAAGGGTGAAGCGTGACGGAGAGTGCTACAACAACTACGACCCACCTGATGACCATTAATATGGGTCCGCAGCATCCCAGCACCCATGGAGTCCTGAGGCTTTTGCTGGAGCTGGATGGCGAGATGATTACAAAGGCGGTACCGCACGTTGGGTTTCTCCACAGGGGCGTAGAAAAACTTGCTGAATACAGGACATACCATCAGTGTATTCCCCTCACAGATAGATTAGATTATGTCGCCCCTTTCTCAAACAACTTAGCTTATGCCCTGACGGTTGAGAAACTGCTTGGCATCGAAATTCCGGAAAGGGCGCAACATATCCGCGTGCTTCTCTGCGAACTTACCAGAATTACATCCCACTTGTTGTGGCTGGCAACCCATGCGCTGGATATCGGCGCTATGACCGTGTTCTTCTATTGTTTCAGGGAGCGTGAGGCGATCTATGATATCTTTGAACTGGTTTCAGGCGCAAGGATGCACCTTTCATATATCCGTGTGGGCGGTGTGGCCAGAGATATACCGGGTGGATTTTTGGAAAAAATTCGCACATTCGTCTCTGAATTTCCGTCGCGGATCAACGAATACGAGACACTCCTGACGGACAATCCCATATGGAAAAAACGCACGGTTGGTGTAGGAATTATTTCCGCTGAAGATGCCATCGATTTCGGACTAAGCGGTCCAAGTTTAAGAGGGTCCGGGGTCAACTGGGATATCAGGAAGTCAGAACCTTATTCCGGTTATGACAAATATAATTTTGCAGTCCCTTTGGGTAAAAACGGGGATGTATACGATCGGTATCGTGTGCGGATTGAAGAGATGCACCAGAGCAACAGGATTGTTCATCAGGCATTAAATATCCTCCCCAAAGGCGATTGTATAGCCAGTATACCAAACGTTACCTTGCCTTCGAAAGAAGATGTTGAAACAAAGATGGAGTCTATGATCAGTCATTTTAAGTTGATTACGGACGGTATCCATCCGCCGAAGGGAGAGGTTTATACAAGTATTGAGGCACCCAAAGGTGAATTGGGCTTTTACCTGGTCAGTGATGGTTCCAGCCGTCCTTATCGTCTAAAAATACGGCCACCTTCTTTTGTTAATCTTGAAGCGTTACCGAAGATGGTAGAAGGCCGGTTACTTTCTGACGTCGTTGCCACGATCGGAAGTCTCGACATTGTTTTAGGAGAAATTGATCGGTAATATGTGAAAACCGCAAAAGGGTATGCGGGGGTTTTCACGTGTCACTCTTTTGTGTCTCTTTAAAGTACAGCAAAATAACTTACGATGAATACAAATAAAGCGGTAGACTTTTCAAAGATGGAACAGATGCTGGAGAAGTATAAAAACGCCAGGGGGGCGCTTATCCCTGTTTTGCAAATGGTACAGGCGGAATATGGATATCTGCCAGAACCTGTTATTGATTTCATTTCAGAGAGATTGCATATAAGTATCCATGAAATTATTGGAACTGCAACGTTTTACGCCCAGTTCCATTTAAAACCCCGTGGACAGCATATCATTAAGGTTTGCTGCGGGACTGCATGTCATGTAAAAGGGGCAACAAAGGTTCTGGGAAAAATTAGTGAGACATTGGAAGTTTCTACAGGTATGACAACAAAGGATAATGCATTTACTTTAGAAGAAGTTGCTTGTTTGGGCGCATGTTCGCTGGCGCCTGTCATGATGGTAGACGAAGACCTCCATGGGAAACTGGCGCCTGACACCGTGGGGAATGTTATAAAAGAAATAAGAGAAACAGGAGTTTCCCAATAGTAATATGAGTAACGAAACGATGCATCAACAACAAAAACTCAATCCGCAAACGCCGAAGATTATTATTGGTATGGCCTCCTGCGGTTTAGGCGCCGGTGCCAAAGGCGTGATGAAAAGTGTTGTGCAGGAGTTAGAAAAGCAAAAACTCGAAGCAGACATATTGTCTACTGGTTGCATTGGTATATGTGCGCATGAAGTACTCGTGGACGTAATCTTCCCGGGCCGCACGCGTGTTACCTACGGAAAGGTAAAAACCACTATGGTTCCGCAAATCCTGGAAGAGCACGGAGGGACGGGAGAGGCAGTCAAGAAATTCGTCATGGCACAGATGTATCCTGATGACAAAACCGTTATCCCCTACGATGGATTGCCTTTCTTTGACGACATGGAGATGAATAAGGGCCAAAAAAAATATATCCTCAGGAACTGCGGATATATTGACCCGGATAATATCGGGGAATATATCGCGCGTGGCGGGTACACGGCGCTCGAAAAGGTACTCAAAACTATGACACCCAAGGCCGTAATTGATGAAATAAGCAAATCAGGTCTCAGGGGTCGTGGAGGCGGTGGTTTCCCAACAGGTGAAAAATGGGCATCCTGCGCCAAGTATGCTGCTGATGAAAAGTTTGTTCTCTGCAATGCCGATGAAGGAGACCCGGGTGCTTTCATGGATAGAAGCCTCCTGGAAGGCGACCCTCACGCAGTCCTGGAAGGTATGATTATCGCTGGATATGCTATTCATGCTACCAGTGGTTATTTCTATGTGCGCGCGGAATATCCATTGGCAGTCAAGCGTTTAAAACACACCATTGAAGAGGCCGGGAAGCGTGGCTTTTTAGGACAAAACATCCTGGGAAGCGGGTATAGTCTGGATATCTATATAAAAGAAGGGGCAGGTGCCTTCGTTTGCGGTGAATCTACCGCACTGCAAAACTCCATTGAAGGGAAACGAGGTATGCCGCGTACAAGGCCGCCACAATCTGTAGAGGCTGGTTTATGGGATAAACCCACGTGCTTAAACAATGTAGAGACCTTTGCCAACGTACCGTTTATTATAAATAAAGGTGCCGATTGGTTTTCCAAAACCGGTACGGAACATAGTAAGGGGACGAAGATTTTTTCCCTGACGGGTAAGATAAAAAATGCAGGGCTTGTTGAGGTTCCTATGGGCACCACGATCAGGCAGATTGTCTTTGACATGGGCGGCGGAATTCCGAAAAAAAGAAAATTTAAGGCAGTGCAAATCGGAGGTCCGTCGGGTGGAAGTCTTCCCGAGTCCTTGCTGGATTCGCCAATTGATTATGAATCGCTTATTGAGGCTGGGGCGATGATGGGCTCCGGAAGTTTTGTGGTTGTTGATGACACCACCTGTATGGTGGAGTTGGCGCGATTCTTTATGAATTTTTGCGCGAATGAATCGTGCGGTAAATGCCCCCCCTGCAGGGTTGGTACTACCTTAATGCTGGATATTCTCACCCGTATTACTATGGGGCGGGGAGAAGAGAAAGATATGGAAGTACTGGGACAAATGTGTGATGAAATAAAGGTGATGTCCTTGTGTGGACTTGGGCAATCTGCCCCGAATCCTGTAAAATCCACACTACGGTACTTCAGGGATGAATATATTGCCCATATACGTGACAAAACGTGCCCGACTGCCACATGTGTTGCCTTGCACAAATATGAAGTTACACCGGAAAGGTGTACCAAATGCCAGGCGTGTATCCGTAACTGCCCTGTGAAGGCAATCAGCGGCAGCACGACTGAGGTTGCTGTTATTAATAAGGAGAAATGTATTAAGTGTAATCTCTGTTATGAAAAATGTAATTTCCTGGCAATAAAATGAATATAATAAATTTTATTATCGATGATAAACCAATAAGTGCCCCTGAAGGTACAAATATTTTCCAGGCAGCTGCGGATAATAACATTTATATTCCCGGTCTGTGTTACCATCCCAAACTCTCCCAGTTCGGAGGTTGCAGGTTGTGTTTCGTTGAAGTCACCGAACGGAAAAGAACGGGACACCGGTTTGCTTGTGCATACCCCGTGTCTGAAGGGATGATTGTAAAGGTAAATACGCCAAACGTGAGCAGATATAGAAAGTCTGTTATGGAATATTTGTTGGCACATCACGAACTCTCATGTCCTACCTGCGATAAATCCGGTGAGTGCGGATTGCAAAATATCGCCTACGAACAGAATCTGGCTCCAGGCAGATTTAAAACCGTACGGTCGCATTATCCTGTGATAAGGGACAATCCGGTCTTAGAACTAAACCGGAACCGGTGTATTTTGTGTGGCCGATGTGTAAGCACCTGTAAGGAAATTGAAGGGATTAGCGCCATTGACTTCCAAAATCGCGGGTTTAAAACGGTTATAGGTACTGCATTTGACAGACCATTGGACTGCAGTTTTTGTGGTGGTTGTGTTGCGGTGTGTCCGACCGGAGCCTGGCAGGACAGAACACTGGGGTTCAGGGGCAGGCCATGGGAATTCATCAGTACACCTACAATTTGTCCATACTGCTCTGTTGGCTGTTCGATTGTTATAAACACAAAGATGGATAGTGTGCGGCGTATTGTGTCAAACGATCGTCTGGGAATAAACGAAGGAAACCTATGCGTTAAAGGCAGATTCGGCCACGAGTTTATCCATTCCCCGGAACGGCTAAAAACGCCGTTAATCAGAAAGAACGGAGAATTATGTCCGGCATCCTGGGACGACGCTATTGATGCCGTATCAAAACGGTTTCAGCACATTATCCGTGAACATGGCGGACAATTCATTGGCGGCATTGGTTCTGAGAAATGCACCAATGAGGATAATTATCTCTTCCAGAAATTCTGCAGGTCTGTATTAGGAACGAATACCATTGACAACGTATCGCATATAAAATCACCTTACCTCAATGGACTGATTTATAAGTCTGTTGTGAATGGGATAGCGTCAGCATCGCTGAAAGAAATAGAGCATGCAGATACCCTGTTCTTTTTCGGGGCTGATATAACCGAGGCCCATCCGGTAGTCGGAAGCATGGCCCGAAAAGCCATAAGGACAAACGACGCCAATCTCATTATTGCTAATATAAGAAATGTCTCATTCAATAGTACTGCTAAAAATGATATCCGGTTACACTATGCTTTAGGAAGTCAGCAGGTATTGATCAACGCCCTGATTAAAGTCATTCTTGACGACAACCTGGTTGACTTAAAAAAGGCGGAAATATCCGCAAGCAATCTGCATGAATTGCAGTCTTCGTTGGACAAGTTCAGCGTAAAGGATGCTTCTCAATCAACCGGTATTTCTGGGGAAACCATCAGAAGCGTAGCAACATTATTAACAAAACCAGGGAATTGTTGCATCGTTTGTGGAAAGGATATAGAAGAAGATCCGTTAGGTGAAATCACGATAAAAGCATTGTCGAATCTCTGTGCACTTATCAATGCCGCTCAGGATAAAAAGACAAGTCCTGGTAAGATTTCAATGCTGTTTTCGAGACATCACAATAACTCTCAGGGTGTAAATGATATGGGGGTTGTCCCCGAGTTCTTTCCGGGGTACCTTGATATCGATGATGCGTCCAATAGAGAAAAGGTTGAAAAATTGTGGGGCACAAAACTATCAGACAATATCTTCCGGAAAGATGCTGCCCATGGTATTGATCTTGCGCTCGATGGCAAATTAAAAGCGCTCTATGTTATGGGAGAAAACCCTATCATAACCTATCCCATCGGAAAGGATATTCATGCGGCATTGAAAAGGATCGATTTTGTCGTTGTCCAGGATACCTTTCTGACGGAAACGGCACAGTTGGCGGATGTGGTCTTTCCTGCTGCTACGTTTGCCGAAAAGGAAGGAACATTTACCAACATGGGGATGACCGTACAACGGCTGAATAAAGCAATTCAGCCTGTGGGAGATGCCAAACCAGACTGGCAAATCATTTGTGAATTAGCGAAAAAAATGGGTCATACTTATTCGTATCTATCTGCAAAAGAGATTTTGAGTGAAATAGGAAGTATAGCGTCCATCTATGCAGGAATTAATTATGACCGCCTGAAAAGAAAAGAATTTCACTGGGTATCTGCCTTTTACGATGAGAATAAATCAGCAAAATATACGTTTGAAATCGTTCCGTCCAAATTGTTATCTCTGGTAAAGCGAAAGGATTTTCCATTTATCTTACTCACAGGCGCAAGCTTGAATCACCAGGGGACGTATTCCCGGTATTCAAAGGCACTCACATCAATCGTACCGGAATGTTTTGTGGAGATAAATAAAAACGATGCGCAAGGGCTGCTTATTCAGCATGGAGATATGGTTACGGTTGAATCTATGCAAAACAAGATTAAGCTCAAGGCAAAAGTGAGTGGTAAAACACCGGAAGGCACAGTTTTTATTTCCGAAGATTATGAGTGGGTACCTCTTAATCTGCTGCGCGACAAGGCGTACACGCCTGTTAAAATCTATAAGGACGCAGGGCAAATTTAGTAAAAAAATGTAGCGCCGATCGTTCGGCTGAGCTCACGACGAAGTCCCTTGTGTCCGGTGTTAAACGGCTTAAACTGTTTAAGCTGTTTAAACGGTTTAAACAGATTAAACAGTTTAAGCCGTTTAAGCCGTTTAAGCAGCTATGGCGGGGATAAACCACCAGCGCTACGAATTTTGGCCCGTTCAGGTCAGTATATATGAGGGTAATTGTATGGCAAAAAAAGGGCAAACATATTTTTGCGAGATATGCAGACAAAAAGTAGTCGTTACGAGAGAGGGTTTTGGCGTATTGGTGTGTTGTGGTCAGGAAATGCATTTCGTGGGTGCCAAGGGCATGATGTCCACGTGGACATCAGTTCATCATAAGCCCGAAGACGGAGTAAAATTTCAGTGCGATGTCTGCGGGCAGCAGATAGATGTTGTTGTTGAAACGACGGGTATATTAGAATGCTGCGGCAAACGAATGCACCGGGTAGAGGCGAATGTTAGTTAAATGAATAAAGAATTATTTGCTTATCTTGTTATTGCCTGTGTTAAGGTCTTGATTGTATTCGGCACAATCCAGCTTATGGTTATCTCCATGATCTGGCTCGAAAGAAAGATCATGGCTCACATGCAGGTTCGCCTTGGGCCGATGCGCGTCGGGCCGCATGGATTATTACAGCCTATTGCTGACGGCATAAAGCTCCTGTTTAAAGAAGATATTATTCCGGAAAAGGCGAGTAAACTGCTCTTTGTACTGGCCCCTGCCATGGCCATGATTCCCGCCCTGATTACCTTTGCAGTTATCCCTTTTGGGGATAAAGTAAAGATACTCGGATACAGCGTAGACCTTGTAATTACCGATATTAATATTGGATTTCTTTATGTCTTTGCGGTGTCTTCCCTGGGTATTTATGGTACCGTCATGGCTGGCTGGGCATCAAACAACAAGTACTCATTATTGGGTGGAATAAGGTCTTCAGCCCAGATGATCAGCTATGAACTGACCCTTGGCCTGTCACTCATTGGGGTGGTCATGTTGACAGAGTCGTTAAGTCTTGTGGATGTTGTCAATGCCCAGGGAAAATTGTGGAACATTGTATTGCAACCCATCGGGTTTTTTATCTATTTCACAAGCGCTATTGCTGAGGTTAATCGTTGTCCATTTGATCTCCCGGAGGCAGAGTCAGAGCTTGTGGCCGGATACCATACAGAATACAGCAGTATGAAATTTGCCATGTTTTTCATGGCCGAATATGCTAATATGATCACCGTGTCTGCAATTGCAGTGACCTTTTTTCTGGGCGGATGGCACGGGCCATTTCTACCGCCCGTAGTATGGTTTCTGTTAAAATTGTCTGGTTGCTTATTTTTCTTTATCTGGATAAGGTCAACTTTTCCGAGGCTCAGATACGACCAATTAATGCATTTAGGCTGGAAGTTCCTGTTACCGCTCTCGCTTCTCAATATAGTAATTACCGGACTCGTTATGGTTATTAAAGGATAATATGATCTTACCCTTACTTAAAGGTTTGGCGCTTACACTCAGGCGATTTCTCAATCCGCGCACATGCGTTACCATACCGTATCCTGAAGAACGGCCAAAGCTTTCGGCCAGGTTTCGTGGACTGCCGGAATTACAAATCGGAAAGGACGGCAGGGAGAAGTGTGTCGCATGCGGTCTATGCGCCAGGGTTTGTCCCTCTCAATGCATCTCTGTTGAAGGAGCAGAGGATGAGACGAACAGGCGATACCCGAAAACCTATGAACTGGATGCCTTCCGTTGCATTTTCTGCGGATTTTGTGAAGAAGCATGTCCCGTAAGGGCGATAATTCTGAGAGATACCTTTGAACTGGCAACATATCAAAACAAAGAGACCTTTGATAAAGAAAGATTACTGGATCTTACGAAGAAAAGAAATTTACCGAAGTAAGCATTACGAAAAAAAGAAGTTTTTACAAGGCATTATCATATGGAAGCATATTTATTTTATATTGTAGCTGCTATCACGGTATTGTCCGGGGTTTATCTTGTCTTTGAGAAAAACCCTGTTTTTGGCGCTTTATATCTTATCCAGACGATGCTCAGCATAGCGGTTCTCTACATATTACTTGAGGCACAGTTCGTTGCTGCCGTACAGATCATTGTATATGCCGGAGCTATCATGGTACTCTTCCTCTTTGTAATCATGTTGTTGAACCTGAATATAAAGGAGGAGAAAAAGAACGCATTACCTTTTCAAAGGATACCTGCTATCCTTATGGGAATTGCATTGTTCACCGTCATCTGTATAGTTATCAAATCGAAACTTCTGCAAGGGAAAGGCGATCACTATACAACGGCGTATATGAATAGTATGGGAAACACAAAAATCATTGGCACCTTATTATTCACAGAGTACCTGTTGCCATTCGAGATAACTTCTATTTTGTTATTTGCAGCGGCTATTGGCGCTATTATGCTGGCGAAAAGGAAATTGTAATATGATTACCCTTACTCATTATCTGGTATTAAGTGCAATCCTGTTTACCCTGGGTGTTGTTGGTGTCCTGATACGGAGGAACGCCATCATAATCTTCATGTGTATCGAACTGATGCTCAACGCCGTCAATCTGTCATTTGTGGCATTTGCCCATTACCTTAATTCCATGCAAGGACAGATGTTTGTAATTTTCGTCATGACCGTTGCCGCTGCCGAAGCTGCTGTTGGTCTGGCAATTATCGTAGCCGTATTCAGAAACAAAGAAACCGTAAACATCGACGATATAAATATCATGAAATGGTAGGAACCGCATGCTCAATCTCGTAGCATTGATCTTGTTATTCCCGTTACTTGGGGCAGCCGTTAACGGTCTCATTGGTAAAAGGCTGCAAAAGGAACATGTCGGATACCTTGCCTGTGGGGTAATTGGTCTGTCCTTCCTTGTTTCGCTCCTGGTATTTTGCGGACTCCTTCTCCTTCCACCGGCTGAACGGCTGTTTGAGAAAGAAGTCTTTTGCTGGATCGAATCAGGCTCATTTAAATCGGTTGTAGGTCTGCAGGTAGACCCCTTATCCACCCTTATGATCCTCGTCGTTACCGGTGTCGGATTTCTTATTCATATCTATTCGATTGGGTATATGCATCAGGATAAGGGTTACCACCGGTATTTTAGTTATCTGAATTTGTTTACCTTCTCTATGTTATTACTGGTGCTAAGCAACAACTTCCTCCTTATGTTTATCGGGTGGGAGGCCGTGGGATTATGTTCTTACCTGCTTATTGGATTCTGGTTTGAAAAAAAATCGGCTTCAAATGCCGCCAAGAAGGCCTTCGTAGTCAATCGTGTAGGCGATTTTGGCTTTGCATTAGGCATCATGCTCATCTTTCTGACCTTTCATAGCATTGATTTTACTGAGGTGTTAAGTGCTGCTTCTCACGGGCATTTCGAAGCAGGCAGTTTCACGATAACCATCATTACCCTTCTTTTGTTTATGGGCGCAACGGGCAAATCAGCCCAGATACCCCTCTACACATGGCTGCCAGACGCCATGGAGGGTCCCACACCTGTCAGCGCACTTATCCATGCGGCAACCATGGTAACAGCTGGCGTTTATATGATCGTCCGGTGCAATGCCCTTTATATGTTGTCCCCGTTTACCATGACTGTAGTGGCCAGCATTGGTGCAGTTACAGCGCTCTTCGCGGCATCTGTCGGTCTCGTGCAAAACGACATCAAACGGGTATTGGCCTATTCTACTATTAGTCAGCTTGGATATATGTTTCTCGCCTGCGGTGTGGGCGCATTTACTGCAGGCGTCTTTCATCTTATGACTCACGCATTCTTTAAGGCTTTACTATTCTTAGGGTCTGGCAGTGTCATTCACGCCCTTTCGGGTGAACAAGACATGCGGAAGATGGGGGGGCTCAGGCATCATATCCCTACCACATACAAGACCTTTTTGATCGGTACCGTGGCTATTGCAGGTATTCCGCCATTTGCCGGATTCTTCAGCAAAGACGAAATTCTGCTGGAATCACTTACCCGCGGAAATTTCATATATTGGTCGATGGGGGCATTGGCAGCCTTTTTTACGGCATTTTATATGTTTCGTTTGCTTTTTATGACCTTCCATGGTAAATCAAGGCTGGATCATCATGCAGCGGAACATCTCCATGAATCCCCCAGAAATATGACACTTCCGTTAACCGTACTGGCGGGACTTTCCCTTTTTGGAGGATTCCTTGGTATTCCAGGCGCAAGCGCCATTCAGCACTTTTTATCACCGGTGCTTGGTGGACATGGCCATACCGAAATTTCCGGGGCAGCATCTGGCGGGCACCATGGCGCAGGGCTTCCCTACCTGATGATGGTCGTTTCAACGGCTATCGCTCTTGGTGGCATATTCCTAGCGTATTACCTGTATATTAAAAAACCCGAACTGCCAAAAAAACTGGCAGAACGGTTTCGTCTCATCTACAAACTCTTGTTGAACAAATATTATGTCGATGAAATTTACGATGTCCTTTTTGTGAACACGACAAAAAAAATCTCGGCCCAGATATTATGGAAGTTCGTGGATGTCAAGATGATCGACGGTTCAGTAAACGGCATCGCCCGTCTTGTCAGAGGGTTCGGGAATGTTCTGCGCCTCTTGCAAACTGGCTACATACGTAATTATGCCTTTTATATTGTGCTTGGTTGCATCTTTGTTGTAGTACTTGCTGTGTTCGGTAAATAAAATGTGTTTAGCCATGATATTCATATTATCCGCAGCTGTAATTTTGAAATAACCGGATCTCTATGCCTATTCTTACATTAATCACCTTTCTGCCCATCATTGGGGCACTCTTTATTCTTTCGATAGATTCAAAAAGGAGCGAACTGATCAGGGTCACAGCCCTGTTAGTTTCGATCGTGGTATTTTTTATTTCCCTGCCATTATACGTTACCTTTGATGCGCATACTTATGAGATGCAGTTTGTCGAAAAACTGCAGTGGATACCTTCCTTTGGAATCCATTACCACGTCGGAATAGACGGAATAAGCCTTTTTCTCATACTTTTAACAACCTTTATTACCCCTATTTCCATCCTTGCATCCTGGCATATTGTCAGGCACGTAAAGGAATACATGATTGCCATGCTCGTGCTTGAAACGGGCATGATTGGCGTCTTCATATCATTGGATCTGTTTTTGTTTTATGTATTCTGGGAACTCATGCTGATACCGATGTATCTTCTCATCGGTATCTGGGGTGGGCCACGGAGGATTTACGCAGCGGTAAAATTCTTCATTTATACTATGGCGGGCAGCGTGTTCATGCTCCTGGCCATTATCGCCTTGTATTTTCTCAATCACAAGGCAACCGGAGAATATACCTTTAATCTCTTGGAATTTTACCGGCTTGATCTGTCTTTTGCCGTTCAATTCTGGCTGTTTCTGGCGTTTGCATTTGCATTTGCCATCAAGGTTCCCATGTTTCCCTTTCATACATGGCTGCCGGATGCACACGTAGAAGCACCGACAGCAGGGAGTGTGATCCTGGCTGGTGTGCTTTTGAAAATGGGGACATACGGATTTGTGCGGTTCTGTCTACCCATGTTCCCTGAGGCAAGCCATGCCTTCATCCCTGTGATTTCCTGGATGGCAATTGTAGGTATTATTTATGGGGCATTAGTTGCCATGGTGCAGGACGACATGAAAAAACTCGTTGCCTATTCCAGCGTGAGCCATTTAGGCTTTGTCATGCTGGGCATCTTTGCCTTTAATATTCAAGGTATCGAGGGTGGCATTACCCAAATGATTAATCATGGTCTCAGCACAGGGCGCTCTTCCTTATAGTCGGAATGCTCTATGACAGAAGACACACGAGAATGATAGCTGATTTGAGGTCTCACCAAACAGATGCCTGTTTTTGCCATCTTCTTTATGATCGTTACCCCTATCCTCTATTGGACTCCAGGATTGAATGGCTTTGTAGGGGAATTCTCATTCTCGTAGGTACGTTTAAGTCACGCATTCTGTATGCATCCATTGCAACATCAGGCATTATCCTTGCTGCCGTATACATGCTCTGGATGTTTCAGAGGGTCATGTTTCATGAAATAACTCATGAAGAGAACAAGACATTGCAAGATATGAATAAACGGGAATTTGCAATCCTGATTCCCATTATACTGCTCATCTTCTGGATAGGTATCTGTCCCAACTCGTTCCTGAGAAAGATGGATGCCTCAGTAAATCACCTCTTAACACAGGTAGGGGAAAAGGCGAATATCGTATCCAACGTTCAAAAGCAAAATAACACTATAACACCATTGATTGATATAGTTCCTGAAACCAAAACAGAGTGGTAAAAGGTCTTCAAATATGACAAACGTTTCGATAATGACTTTTAATATCCTGAGTATCTTACCAATCCTGATCCTGGCAGGTTTTGGCATGATCGTACTCTTAATTGATGTCTTGTCTTCCAGAAAATTTCGCGAGAAGAACCTCCTTGCCTATGTATCACTCATAGGGATCGTTATCGCAGGCATCTCGGTCAGAAATTCTACCGGAACAACGCTGTTCTCTTTCCATGAGACCTTTACCATTGATAATTATTCCTTATTTTTTAACTTTATCTTCCTCCTCTGTACAGGGCTCACGATCCTGATCTCACACAGCTACATCAAGCGCGAGGAAATCAATCACGGCGAATATTATGCACTCCTCATGTTTTCAACGATAGGGATGATGCTTATGGCATCCGGTGCCGATTTATTAAACATTTACGTCGGTCTGGAAGTCATGTCTATCAGTATTTACATCCTAACGGGATTCAAGCGCTCAAAACTCATCTCAAACGAGGCGTCCTTAAAATATTTCTTACTTGGTGCATTTTCCACGGGTTTTTTGCTGTATGGTATTGCCGTTATTTACGGTTCAACAGGCACGATACACCTCAAACAAATCGCCAGTTTTATTGCAAGTAAGGGAGGCATCTCAGACCCCTTGTTACTCATGGGAATGGGGCTTATAATCATTGGACTCGGATTCAAGGTTGCTTCTGTGCCATTCCACGCATGGGTGCCCGATGTCTACGAAGGTGCACCCACTGCCATAACGGCCTTTATGTCGGTAGGGCCTAAGGCTGCGGGATTTGCAGCCTTTTTGCGTATCTTTATGACCGCCTTTGGATCGACCCACTACGAATGGCAAAAGATTATATTCGTCCTTGCCGTAATGACAATGACCCTGGGCAACGTCGTGGCTATCGCCCAGACGAACATTAAACGCATGCTGGCATATTCCAGCATCGCTCATGCCGGTTATCTCCTTATTGCCCTGGTTTCAGCAAATAACATGGGTATATCGGGCACATTATTCTATCTCCTGGCGTATATCTTTATGAATATTGGGGCATTCGCCATTGTCATCGTGTTAAGCCATAAAGATGATGAATTCATACAAATCAATGACTATGCAGGGTTGGGTTTTAAGCATCCGCTTCTCGCTATAGCGATGACGCTCTTTATGTTTTCCATGGCAGGCGTTCCACCGATGGCAGGTTTTGTGGGAAAATTTTATATCTTTAGCGCCGCTATTAAATCAGGTTATGTCGGACTGGCAGTTATTGGTGTGATAAACAGCGTCATTTCTGTGTACTACTATCTGAGAATAACGGTAATCATGTATATGAAGGAACCCACCAGAGAATTTACCCCGCTCACCATTTCTCCTCTCATTGTTGCTGCCATTGTCATTTCTGTGATTGGTACACTCCATTTGGGCATCTTTCCTGCCAAAGTCATGGAAATTGCCCAACAATCTATCCTCATATTGAAATAATCCATACAGAGAAAGATTTCTTTCGTTTTTGCAGAAAGACAGGGTGTCGTCGTGAGATGAGATGCTTATGCTGAACATAATTCAGTAATGGAGCGAGAACTCTATTTAGAGGAAGTTGGTTGTATTTAATACCTCATTGCAAGCATGAAACACATCATTGGGGCTTATGCTTTTCATACAAATCATCGTATCGCAATTTCCCCGATAACACGGCGCGCAGTGCACATCGGCTATTAACTTTTTACCCCTCCCATACAGATCAATTTCCTGATGACACGTAGAACCAAAAAAGGTAATAACCCTTTTTTTCAAAGCAATGGCAAGGTGCAGGGCAAGGGTGTCACCCGTAACAACCAGATGGCATTGATTTATTAATCCCATAAATTCCTTCAGACTGTGATGGCACCCACTGTCTATTACTTGCGCCTTTGTCCGGGAGGCAATTTCCTTATTCCTTTCAATTTCTTCAGGTCCGCCCAGGAGCACCACCTGTGCCTTCAGGTCTGTTGACAAACGATCTGCAAGTTCAACAAACCCCCCAATTTCCCATCGTTTTGTCGCAAACCTTTTCCCGGCACCCGTATTCAAACCGATCACCATTCTGCCATTATGAATCCCCCACTGTTTCATCAACTGCTCACCATAGGCGGCGTACTCCTGTCGAAGATTGATAACATATTCGCCATACTTTTCTCCTAATCCAAGGGCATCAAAGATGAGTTGCTGATAGGTTTTCTTATTTTGCCGAAACTTGAGTTCATCAGAAACGCCCAGCCGAAACATGTAGTAAGCCTCTTTGTTCAGGGGGTAAAGGTGTCCTTTTTCCGAAAGGGCAAATCCCAGTTTCTGATCTGCCTGCACCAGGGATGCAAGGCTGGAAGCCACGGTATCCTTATCCAGGCAGATTAACACGTCAAATTTTTCAACTTGAAGCCGTAAGGCATTTTCGTAATTTGCTGTCAATAGGCAATCGATGTGAGGGTTTTCCTCTAAAACGGACAAGGAAGATGTATCGGTGATCCACGTAATATAGGACTGCGGATATTTCTCCTTCAGAACAGGCAGGATCGGGGTAGTCCTCAGCACATCCCCAATGGCGGCCAATTTAAAAATCAATATCCGTATCACCATTGATTGATATTTTGGACACGTATTATCAATGGGACAATCGAGTATGAATCGGCAGGGTTTCTCTGAGGCAAAAAAGCGGCAATCAAATTCTTTGGTCATTATAATAATTTTCCTAATAGTATGAATAATCTAAATGTGTACACAACCAAATAAACAGAGTTTATCTTAAAAGTAACCTTTCCCTTTTTGTCATAATTTCATCTTTCTTGTTCGACGTGTTTTTATTTTTTAAACCAATTTCTTTTGTTCTTATAAATTTTATTGCTGTATGATCAATCTTATTACGGGGTTCTGGTATAAAGTAATTTTGAGAGAGTTCTTCCCAATCTTTGTCCCTGATTGTTGTTAATCCATCTAAAAACCAGCTTACCCAAATATTCCCAATTTTTGAGTTTGAATTTTCTCTTAATAATTTAAATTGCGCATTTTTAACATATTTTCCATCTATATCGAAGCCAATATACCGCCTTCCTAAACGTTTCGCTGCAATTACTGTTGTTCCAGTTCCAACGAAAGGATCAAACACGATGTCGCCCTCGTCAGTTGACATCAAAATAATTCGTTCTAACAAATGAATCGGAAGTTGACAGGGATGTTCGTCTCTGTATTTATTATGCTTTATTCTATGAATATCTGTCCAAACATCAGAAACAAGCGGTCCAAAAGGGTGAAGTCCAGCCTTTTTCCCGCCATAGTCTTTTGATAAATAACAGCATCTTCTACAACGTTTATGCGAATAACGAATTTCATAAAATTTATTTTGACTTACATCTTTTGCATAATACAGAATTCCGTAGTGAGATGGCTGAAGTGTTTTCCCCATAGGTCCCGAAGGTGCATCCCACGAAATCCAATGCTTAAAGTCTGCTAATTTATTGAGAAAAGCGGCATAATATGTTAGCCATTTAGGAATATTATGAACAAAAATGGAACCCGTTGGTTTTGTAACCCTGACCATTTCAGCAATCCAATTTTCACACCACTTCAAGTAATCCTGAAACTCAAGACTATCCTTGTATCCATTGTATTTCTTTTTTAGATTAAAAGGTGGATCTGCAAAGGTAATGTCAATAGAATTGTCTGGAATTTCTTTTAATAAATCAAGACAATCGCCTTGTATAATATTGTTAAGATATTTTTTCATAATTATTGACTATCAAAATTAAGATTCCATGTTTGTACGGCTATATTTGCTAACTTTTCTTGCCTATCTCTTATGTTGTCAGGCGTCAGTCATCATAATTGTCAGCTATCATTTTTGTAATCCAAAGATATGAACCCATAAAACAAATTTCTTTGAGGAAATGGTTCATTGCCTGCTGCTGGAATTTAACTTATTTGGCATAAGAGTTAGATTGCCTATTCTTCTATTTTTGAATTCAACATCGTCTGGGATTAGTTTTTTAAATCTTCTTTTAATCCTTTGGCGTTTTAATCTCCTCATTAAAACCTTTTAGCTTTATTTATGTATTCTTTTCTATGCGTTCCACCACCCAAAGAACTAGTAATTAAATTACGGACAAGCCATGATATACTATCAACTTAAGCGCCTTTTTACTTTTTGTCTTTGAACTTTTAATATTGCTAATAATAATGGTCTAAACTGTTCTAATTTAAAGAAATTTAACGTTTCCACATGTTGGTTGACTGCCTGATCAAAATCATTCCAAGTTTCATTATTTTGTAAAGTATCAATTAAAGTCTTTCAAACCTTTTCAGCTCTTCTTTGTAGAAAGTAAAGACATCTTCGTATGCTGCTACCATTCTTTTTAAATCACCTTTGCGAACATACCATCCTATTCCATCTATAAATCCAATAAACTGTGCTTTGGGATAATGTCCCTTGATGAGCAAATCAATTGATATTTCGGCTTTGGATTTATCGCCTTGCCCGGAAGAGGTTGTGACTAAAATGAGCTCAATTATGATTCTTGGATTTTTTTGGGTATAATAAAATCCATTGTCCGTTTGGTTGCAGGGCATTTTCAATAAGTTCGCTCAAATCACCTTTTTCAAAAGGGATATTCAAATTATCTAATAGAGTTTCTATCAAAGTTTCTGGATTGTTTTCCTTCATACCAGAATATGATCCCTTCTCTTTATATCTGATTAGTGTCTATCATTGAAGGAACATCAAATTTTAATTTTGAAATGCTGAGTTTTTTTAACTCAAAAGAGGATGGTATTTGATAAAAACGGGATGGTTGACCTTCAAAGAAGATGTTGATGACGATTCCTCGGAAATATTCATTTGTAAAGCATTTTTGAATTCTTCCGTCTGACCATTCTTTGATTGTTTCTATTGGCCCATCTTCACACCACTTATCTTTAGAAACAAGCCTTTGAGAGCTCTGGATTATTAACCACACGGATAACTGTTGTTAATCGTTTGAGGTATTCATTTGAAAACCTGTCAAAGCAGTAGCGCTTCAAACCATTTTCTTCTCACCGATAAGACGCTCAAGCTGGACTTTTTTAAGACCTTCGTTTTCAATTTCGTTTTTCAACACAAACAGTATTTCTTTGATGGAGTTTAAATAGCCTTCATATTTTCTTTCAAAACTGGGTTAAAGAAATAGAAGGTATTTTTTCCAATAACGGTTTGATATTTTTCATTAACTGATTTCATAATACGCTCGTTTAAACAGTCTTCTCAAAAAACAAAATATATTCCTCTTTCATTGTGTTTCGCATTCCCTTGATGGATTTTAATATACTTTTAACCAGCGTTAGTCCATATTTCTGGCAAGAATCTATAATCTTGTTTTCCAACCGAATACCACCCGTTTGATTTGTATTTGAGCCAATGATCATTATAAAAAATTTCCCTTTTTTCAATACCCGTGAAACTTCAGAACAAACGGTTCCCATATCGCGAAAATAGTTATTTAGCCGCACTGTTTTATTTTTCCCCACTAATCCAATCATGTTGGATTTAATTGTCTCGGTATCATATCCAAGGTATTGTAATTGTGCTTCATCGTTTTTCACATAATCAATGGCAAATGAATACGGTGGTGAGGTGATAACACCATCAACCGATTCGCTGTTTAATTCCAGTTTCAAGGCATTTGAATCGGATAAAATTCTTATAGATCCAAGTGGGTCTTTTTTGTAATAGGGATTACTTAGAAAATCAAGTACAGTATTTTGATATCTACCCAATACTTTTTGAAATAATTGTTTGTGATTAGATTTGGTAACACGGAGTGAATAGCCCATAGCATCCAAAAATGCCAATAATGCCAAGTAATAAACTTTCAATTTTTCAGGAGCTTTAATTTTTTCCAGTTGTGCCGATACATTTTTAACATCAAAAAAATTATATAGTTTTTCAGCTTGCAGAGAAAGTCCTTTCAATAAGTCAATATCAACGGTCAATGCTTCAAATTTAGCCTTTACCATTAATTGACAAAATGGACTTTGATCAACAGCATAAGAATTAATACCCATCAAGGCAGCTTCAATATTTGTCGTCCCACTGCCACACATTGGATCGAGTACGACATCGTTTTTTTTAATACCAATTATATTTAGCAATCCTTTAATTAGTTGCGGATGGAATTTTCCACGATATGGGAAGAGACCATGCGTGGCATAGCCAGTTGAAAATTGCCCATTTTCAAAGTAATTCTTTGTTTGCGCAGAACGGTTTTCTGAAAGTGCTTGTGTATGCCCAGAATAAAGTCTAAAGTGTTTAGTTAAATTTCCGTTTACAGATTGGAAAAAAGCACTCCGTTCTATTAGGTCATCTTTATCCAAAATTTGATATTCTAAATTAGCCAGCTCCAATTCAAATAATTCATCAACAGAAGGCAGTAATTTAACATCACTGCAAAATAGAGTATTCGAGATTTCAGGTATCTGATAAAACAAGTTACTCATAAATCATAAACAATATGAAGCCAATTAGCCAAAGGATTCATGTTAAATGTATAATGAATAAAAAAGGCGGTAAATAACATCATTAGAATTACATTGTCAATGAGTCGTGTCTTACCAAACCTGACTGCCAGAAGAGCAACATCACCGCTTCGTACCTTTGGCACCGACTCAAGGGTTTCAGGATCAACCACGGAAATATAATCAATCATGACTGACTTGTAATGAGAAACAATTTTTCCCATTTCCTGCACAATTTCTTCTGTATTTTTGATACCGGTATTTACCATGGCCTGTGCCTTTGTCAGTGCCTTGTATAGACAAAGGGCATCTTTCTTTTCTGTTTCGTTAAGATAGGCATTTCGGGAGCTCAGGGCAAACCCATCATGAACCCTTATTTTCTAAAGTACCTTTATAATAACAACCACATATAAATCCGAAACCATTCTTTTGATAACAACGGTTTGCTGGAAGTCTTTTTGACCGAAATAGACAATATCGGGTTTTATGAGATTGAGTAATTTTAGCACAACCACAGCAACGCCCCGAAAATGTCCAGGACGCGATTTACCACATAGCTTATCTTCAAGGTGTTCAAGGATGACCGATGTGCAAAATCCACCCGGATACATTTCCGACGCGTCCGGCTTGAATACGATATCTACCCCCTCCTGGGAAATGAGTTTATGGTCGTTATCAAACGTCCTTGGATAGTGCTTGAAATCTTCATTCCTTCCAAATTGTAAGGGATTTACAAAGATGCTCACCACCACGGCATCATTTTCTTTCCTTGCCTGCCTTATCAGGCCTAAATGTCCTTTTAATACGTCTGATACGTTAAAATAGTACAATAATCCATATTCGTTGGACAAGTGATTTTTTTATTTATCCCGAAAAATGAAATAGGCGCTGTTTGTTCCAACTCATTTGCAAAAATCATTTTTCGTGATATAATAGCATCGGAGTTGGGGGAGTGTTAATGGGGTTAAACGTTCCCTAAAGGTGCAATGCTAATAAATACGCTAAGACACCTGTTGTGACATACAAAGTAACGACCGCCCCCAACTCCATATGTCTCTTTGAAAATCTTACAGAATAAGAAAAAAAATGGAAGGGTATGCGGAAGTTTGAAGAATAGCCTGCCGTATCCAACAGATTGAGCGCAAGAATTCGGGGTATTGGGTTGAGTTGGATAGGGAAGGCTATTTTAGTTTCTACCCAAAAAATCAAATCAATACAATATCCTTTGCACTCATAATACGTTCACAAAAGTGGCATTGTAATTTTATGGGGTTTTTACTCACTACATGCTGCCGGGTTTTTACATTATTATAATTGCTTATGCAATTAGGATTGAAGCACTTAACGACACCTTCAATAATTTCCGGAACTACAATATGGAATTTCTTAACAACTTCGTAATCCTCAATAATATTAACCGTTGCATTTGGGGCAATAAGGGCAATTTTGTTGACTTCTTTTTGATCAATAATTTTTCCTTCGATTTTAATAATGCCTTTTTTCCCTAAAAGTTTACTTGTTAAATTCACACCCACAAGGACGACCTGCTCCTCGTTCTGGATATTTAAAATTTCGGCAACCTTCAGGGTGCTTTTGCTGTCTATGTGATCAATCACTGACCCATCTTTGATTGCAGCGACGTCGAGATGTTTCATTCGACGGCTCCCAAAACGGCGGCCAATAAAGCCTTCCTGATAGGAATGCCATTCCGTGCCTGATGAAAATAGACAGCAAAATCAGTCGCATCCAGGCTGTCATCCATTTCGTCTACCCGTGGTAAGGGATGCAATACCTTTAAACCATCCTTAATCCCAAATTCTTCAAGCATCGTCTTGCTCAGTCTATATATTCCACGAACCTTTTCAAATTCGATGGGGTCAGCGAACCGTTCCTTCTGTATCCTTGTGCAATAAATCACATCCAATCTCTTGCTTATTCCCATGAGTGATTCGTTTTCATGACACTTTACCTTTCTATCTTTCAGTGTCTCCAGAAAATCCGCAGGCAATCGCAGGCTGGGCGGTGAAATAAAATACATCTCAGCACCAAAATATGCCAGGGCATAAGCAAGTGAATGTACCGTTCTGCCATACTTCAGATCTCCCAAAAATCCAATAGTAATGCCTTCGAGTGTTCCTTTTGTCTTTTGGATTGTATAAAGATCCAGAAAGGTTTGTGTCGGGTGCTGATTTGCACCATCACCCGCATTAATCACTGGTATTTTAACAACATCTGCCGCCAATTGTGCAGAACCTTCAAGGTAATGTCTCAGCACTATGATGTCGCAATAGCCTTCTATAATCTTTGCCGAATCACTGAGAGATTCACCCTTGGCTGTCGACGTACCTCCAGGCTCTGCAAAGCCTATTACCATTCCACCCAACCGTTTCATGGCCGACTCAAAACTCAGTCGTGTCCTTGTTGAAGGTTCAAAAAATAATGAGGCAAGCACCTTACCCTTGAGCATATCTGTATGATCCATGTGGTCCATTCGGCTGGCCAAATCAAGGATGTACAACAATTCTTCTTTATTAAAATGTCTGATAGAGATGATATTTCTTTGTTTGAAGCTTACCATACTTCTCTATGAGGCCTCCGCGAAATAATCCTGTCTGAATTAGCAAAATAATCTATCAGACATCTTTCAACATTACAAGGAAAATTAAACGGAACGGGTTGTAAAACAACTCCATGTGCTTACAAATTGTATTGACAATAAACAATTTTATCCGTTATAGTAAATCCTCTTTGTATAATCATTTTTTCTCTATCATCAACCCCGAAGATGTTGTGTCTTTGCCTCTTTGTGACGAATATCATTTTAGGAAACAAATAATTTATGAAGACGTTCAATGTGGGACTCATAGGCATGGGAACAGTTGGGACAGGCGTTGCAAAAATTCTCCTGGAAAAGAATTCGCCGCTCCTGGAAAAACTTGATTGCCGGCTGGTGTTAAAAGGTATTGCCGATAGGAACCCGGATACAAAAAATAAACTAAACTTGCCATCAGATTTCTTCTTTACGACCGATGCAAAGACACTGCTTAATAATCCTGACATTCAGGTCGTAGCAGAGCTTGTCGGTGGCGTACACCCGGCTAAAGAAATTATCACCATGGCTCTTGAAAAAGGAAAAGACGTTGTGACGGCAAATAAAATGCTTTTAGCCCTCGATGGTTCAGAACTTTTTAGCACGGCACGCCTGCACGGCAAGAGCATATCCTTTGAGGCGAGTGTGGGAGGCGGCATACCCATAATTGCAGCTCTGAGGGATGGCTTTATCGCCAATAGGATTGAGGCTGTTTTTGGTATTGTAAATGGCACAACGAATTACATTCTGACCAAGATGACCAAAGAGAACGTAAAATATAGCGATGCCCTTGCTGAGGCACAAAAATTGGGTTATGCGGAAAAAGATCCAACCATGGATGTCGAGGGCATAGACTCGTCACACAAGCTCGCTATTTTAGCAAGGATTGGTTTTGGTGTAGACTTTGACTACAAGAGCATCTATCATGAAGGTATAAGCTCCGTGGACTTATCGGACATATGGTATGCGCATGAACTGGGATATACCTTGAAACTCCTGGCAATCGCAAAAAATGCAGAAAGCAGGATCGAGCTCCGTGTCCACCCTACGCTTCTTCCCCATGACCATCCGCTTTCCTCGGTACAGGGTGTCTTTAATGCCATCTGTATTACAGGGAGCGCTGTAGGGGAAACCATGCTCTATGGCAGGGGTGCAGGTCAGATGCCCACTGCCAGCGCCGTGGTTGCTGACCTTGTGGATGTTGCACTGGGAAGGGCTGGTATTACGTTCAAGGCCATGAAGACCTTTTCTGGTCATTGTGAACGTGTCCCCATAGCGAATATGCTGCAATTCAAAACCCGCTATTATTTACGGTTTTCCGTTACCGATAAGCCTGGCGTGCTTGCAAAAATATCCGGTGTCCTGGGGAAACATGAGATCAGTATTGCTTCGGTTATCCAGCACAAAGCCGGGGAAAACGGGAATGTTCCCCTGGTAATGATGACGCATCTTGCAGAAGAAGGCAATCTGCAAAAGGCACTTGCAGAAATCAAACAACTCGATGTAATAAAAGATAATACGAAATTTCTCCGTGTAGAAGAATAGGAGGTCTCTTGAAATACTGCATTATTGTTCCTGACGGTATGGCAGATTATCCTTTAGACAAACTCGGCGGCAGAACCCCCATCGAAACCGCCCGTACCCCTTACCTTGATTTTCTTGCACAAAATGGCCAACTTGGCGTTGTTAGAACCATTCCAAGTGGATTTCCCGCAGGCAGCGACGTCGCCAATCTTACCCTCTTAGGTTATAATCCCAGGGAATACTACTCGGGACGCGCACCCCTTGAGGCTGCCAGTATCGGTATTAAACTCAACGACGGCGACTGGGCATTTCGGTGCAACTTTATTACAACCAGCGAAGATACCCTGGAGGACTTTTGTGCCGGTCATATAAAAACTGATGAAGCGGCAGTCCTTATTAACGTACTCAACCAAAAACTGGGTAATGAAATCATTCAATTTTACACCGGTAAAAGCTATCGGCATATCATGGTGTATAGGGGTACGCAGAAGATGGATGCCAAATGTTTTCCACCCCATGACATCATGGGTCAATCAGTTCAAAAACACCTCCCCAGAGGGAATGGTAGCGAAATCCTTACCGATCTCATGGAGCGCTCACGGACATTTCTGTCAAATCACGATGTAAACAAGGTGCGTATAGACCTGGAAGAAAATCCTGCCAATATGATCTGGTTTTGGGGACAGGGACATCGGCCTAAAATGCCCACGTTCAAAGAACGATTCAATCTCACGGGCGCCG
This sequence comes from Planctomycetia bacterium, assembly GCA_015075005.1. Taxonomy (GTDB): domain Bacteria; phylum Planctomycetota; class Brocadiia; order Brocadiales; family Brocadiaceae; genus Brocadia. The sequence continues at coordinate 13,597 of JABTVC010000003.1, read as the reverse complement.
TCATTACTGCCGTGGACCTGATCAAAGGCATAGCCTGTTATCTTGGTTGGGACATTATACAAGTGCCTGGCGCTACCGGCTATCTTGATACAAATTATGCCAATAAGGGGCAATATGCCATCAGGGCGCTTGAAACCCACGACCTTGTATTGGTACACATAGAAGCGCCCGATGAGGCTGGACACGAGGGAAATGTCCATGAAAAGGTGTCGGCTATCGAACAGATAGATTCCAAGATAATCGGACCTATTCTTGAAGCCAAAAGTAAATTCCGGGACTTGCGTATACTGGTACTTCCTGACCATTATACGCCCATTGTCAAACGAACACATACCCCGGAATCCGTCCCTTTTGCGGCCTATGGCACAGGTATAGAAAAAGGCGTAGGACTGCCCTATAGTGAAGCCAACGCCCACGCCTCTGGTCTCCATATAAAGGAAGGACACCGATTAATAGAGCACCTTATTTCGGGCTCTTTTCGGTAAATAAAGTCCACGATAATGGACGCAAGGTAGCAGCAATTATTGAGACGGAAGAACTCAATCGATTGGAGGAAATGCTTGAGGATTTATCAGATATAAAATTAATGCACTGCACCAAGTCAGAGACGAGCTATGGGAAGCAATGACTAAAAAAGAGTATGCAGAAAGAAACATTGGAATGACCTTTGATTTTATAAGGCAGATAATTGAACATCCTGTGATTATTGATACTATCCCAGATAATGCCGAACTTGACTTTGTAGATAAAGATATGCCTGTTAAGGCGAAAGGACGTGGTGGAAAGAGAAATATTGCGCGATATAAAGTCGAACGCGTATTTGAACCAGTGAAAGAATAAATTCCAGCTTCCCGCTTCTATTAGGGGGGCAGAGGGTGAAAATTGAATCTTTACATACGAATTTTCGCGACACGCGCATATTGGTTGCGGACGTACCTGAACACGTTGCCAACGACATGGACTGGGAGTCGATTATTGAAGAATGGCGCGGAAAACTGACCAGAGAAGCCATTGCCGAAGCCATTCGCCTGGCACGCGAAGCCTTAATTTTACATACGCCCGAACTCATGCCGGAGACCGCTAATGCGTGACCGTGCTGGATGAGAATATCCCCGACAGTCAAGGTCAACTCCTGAGAAGCTGGGGCATTCATGATTCAGAATTCAATACCATGACAAAACGAATGGGTAAAGTAATTCGAATTACCTACACGGGAATACAGATATGGCAACTCAACACCGAAAAGGAAGAAGTTTTAAGAGTGTCTGTGTAAGAAGATGATTGGAAAGCCGTATTCGGGAATGCCAAACAAACGGCTTGACGAGGGGGAGTTGGAAATAGGGCACTATCAGACGAAAGGGACAGAAACAGATACGTCCTCATGTAAATGGGTGGATAGACTAAAATAAACCACTACGTAAGTTCCTTACTCTATGCGTAGGAAATTTATTGGCAGGGAGACATTCAGGTGAAAGCCATCGCACATTCAAGAAATGGGTAGAGGAACGAGCTAAAAGACCCTGAATACCAAAAGATTGTCTTCTGTCCTTTTCAATACATATCCTTATTATCTACAATGAAAGGATTAAACCTCAGCGGCTTGTGGCAGTGGGGGCATTCGGAGAGAACGCAAGGGTCGTTCCGCGTTTCAGCGGGGAGTTCGAGGAACAAACCTTTCCAGTGAGGTGAGGACATCAGAGGCATCAAGATTTCCTTTTATCCCTGAATCAAGAAAAAGATTCATTGCTTCTATCTGATTTATACCGAGAAGCCTGGCGGCCTCTCTCAACGTCACTTTACCCTGTCTGTAAAGATTTCCCACATACGTCTCAAAACCAATTCTTATAAGTTTTCTCATGGCAGTGGATTCTTCAATTTTTTCTTCTTTCTCCACGATTTCTATAGCAGTCATCATGTCTTTTGGTATTCTTATAGACTTTGTTTTCATGTGTTCCTCCAGCTTCCTAAAATTGCTTTCATTGCGCTGTATTCTTCATTACTGACAAACGGTGACAAGGAATCCAGTTTTTCCATAGCCTCAAGTATTGTTAATTTACCATTTTTACATAAAATTGCAATAAATACCGCAGGGGTTATATACGGAATATTAAAAATACGTAACCTTTTTATAAATCTCTTGTCATCACTACCGATAGCGTCATAATCACCCTGCTGAAAAATCGTAAAAATAGCATCTTCTCCCTTTTTAAAAGGGGAATGTGGTTTGTGTAATGTAATCAACTTTCTCTCCAGATTCTTTTGTATAACCGCAGCATCAGGGTGCCCCTTCGCATTATCAACAATTTCCTCTTTCACAAGCTGAGGAATAATAACGGAAAAATTATTACAAATAAGTTCCTTAAGATTAGATTTAGTCGACTTGATAAGGCAATCAGCATCCATCAATTAAATTAAGGGGACACCATACATAATTTCAATTCATAGAATTAAGCAAGATGTCCCCGGAATTCCAGATTCTTATAATCACAAGACAACTAATCTTCATATGGGCCCAGGAACCGTTCGCCGTTGAAATGAATCATATGCGTTGGTGACTCAGCAATCCAAACTTCGGTTTCCCAAGAGATATCGTCGAGGTATTTTATCATGGTTCGTCGCTCAAGAAATGCCGTCACATACACGATTCCTACTTTTGAACCAGCAAAAAGCTCCTTCAGTTCTTGTCTCCGCTTCGGATTCACAGGGCCATGGCTTGTAACCGCTTCGATTAGAACAAGCCAGTTTTTCTCCGTGTAATACACCACAACGTCCGGCATCTTCCCATGCTCTTCTATCTTTACACCCAGTAATCTAAGCGAATCGGGATCAAAATATGCCCACTTTGCTTGAGTATCGCCCACATAGATTATATGACCACCAGGCGTGAAAAACTGGCAGAAATCATCAATTATTTTCTTTACTAATACATTCTGCCCACCAGGTGAAAGGCTGATTTCGTGGCCAGTTTTAAGCTTGACAGGAATGCGCTGCTTATCCCGTTCTCGCGCATAGAGTCTCTTCAATGTTTTCGCCGTTAGAAGATACTCACTCAAATGCGTATCCCAGCTTTGTTTTCCAAATTCACGAATAAGTTTCATGGCAGAAGGTTCTATTTGATATACCGCCTTTGGGCTGTTTGTAGGTCTAGAAGGCTTGTCTGGATTGGGCACGATCAAAGCAGCCTGTATAAACTGATGAACAGTCTGGCGACGTACCGTCTCCCGCGTATATGGCGCGTACTGTTTTGCATAGTGGTTAGCAAAAAATTCCATCATTGGAGTAATGCCCATTAACGGATCACTTGCATCACCCCACTTGTCGTTAGGCTTAAGTCCCAATAAAGAAAGGAATGTCAGCGCGGAACGCTCGTTTTGTTGTTGACGAGGAAGACCAAGAGCAGCCAAAATAGTCAATGCCTCTTTGATCTTCCGTTTCGCCTGTTTTGCATCTATCTTCTTAGCCATTATTTTCACATTCTCTTTTCAAAATCGCATCCACCGTTTCCTGATCCGGCATTCGATGTTTTACGTGCGTACCGAGCAGCAACAACTGTGCGCATGTGGGATAACGCATTTTTCTCAAATCTGTAGCATTGACTTGGGTATGTCCACTAAAAATGCGAAAGTATTGGTCAAAGAGAGTGGAATTTAAATATAATGCCAAGCCTTTTGCCAAGTTTGCCGGAAGTCCACCACCCTTAGCATGGAAGTAATTTAAATGGTTTTCAAACCCTACCTGCGAAGCTTCTGTCAGATGGGGGTCGTATATCGCTGCTACTACCCTGCGTCTTTCCTCCTTTGCCGAAAAACGCTTTGTGAGAACATAATAACCTGCTTCAACCAGAAGGTCTTTTGTATGGACTGAGGCTTCAATTGCATTCGGCTTCTTTTGAGTGTCTGCCGGCCATTTAATAAAACCTCCCTCTAAATGACAAGGATATATTAACTGCACTGTCCCTTCGTTAGGAAGTTGATGAAGATATTTCCTTGCTCGAAAGTCTACTACAGGCCCAGTGGAAACATCTAACCCAAGTGTATCGAGCGTTGTTGTAAAGCATCCCATTCGCTTCATTGTCCGTTTGTCATCGTCACTTAACACAAGATGAATAAAAGCGTCACGGTCACCCGGCAAGATTATCTGATTGTAAGGGATGGATTGACATTTTGCATTATCAAAGTCTGCACCATCGGACAATGATAGCAGTACATATTCCGGCTTTTCCTTTTCCTTAACGGCGTAATAGATCACATTCTCCTGAAGCACATCATCATCGCCAAAAGCCTTTTTACGCGACTCGAATACATGGATATGTCGCATGCTCATTATGTCAAGCAGCCTTACCCGGAATCGGCGGAAATAAGGCCCATTGCAGAAACTCCGGGGGGTTATTGCAATCATCTCACCCTTACTCTCCAGCAGCTGAGCCGTTAGCCACACAAACGCTGCGTAAAGATTGGATACTTCAATTCCACCCGTATATAGTAAGCGACCCAAGTCGGATTTTGTGTTGATTCTCTTATATGGGGGGTTTAAAATTACATGCGTGAAGCGCTCGGCCTCCGCAGTGAACAAGCGATTATTTGTTTGCTCTATGGCAGTTGCAACAAAATCTTCCGCCCTTATTTCCCCTTGAAATGTAATGCCGGCTTTACTGCACATTATCCGGCACTGCTCTATCGTCTCTTTCAAATATGATAGAACATGTTTGTCGTTTTCATAGGCAACCACTTTAATTGAAGATGGACGCTGTTTTCGAGATAGTAACGCCTCTACACATGCCGCAAAAAGAACACCTGTTCCTGCCCCGGGATCGAGTATCCGCACATCCATTCTTATCTGTTCAAATAGTGATGCCATATATCGTGCTATCACAGCAGGTGTGAAGAATTGTCCAATTTTTGATCGTTCATGCCGACATGTACTACCGTTTAAAGACTTGCGTATAATATCTAGGGTATTTGATAGTTCAATTGTCATTGTCATTGTCATTAGATTTAGTCTTATTTTTCTATGCTCCAACGTTCAGGTTAAGTTGACGTCGAAAGCAAGCGAAGCGCCGTTGTAGACGGTCAACTTAACCTGTTGTTGAGGTGTTAAATCTGAGGGCAGTCCGGGTAAAGGTACTTCTGCTGCCGACAAAGGTTTTTGCTCAAATTTTTCTTCATTAATTTGTCTTTCGCTTTGCGAAGTAGATAATTCAGCACCACCAGGAAATCTTATTTTCGCGATACGAAGGATCAACGCTTTGATGTCTTCGCGAAATAGGATCAAGATTACAAGCCCTATAATCCCTGCGATAATCGGTGGGCTTAACAAGACTTTTAAATATTCAAGGACTAGCCTCGCCGTTTCCATATGCGCTTTGTACCGCTAACATTGTTTTTTATCTTTATTCTATAATTGTCTGCATGTTATCGCATAACATGACAGACGTCAAGCACAACACAGTGGAATATGTTAAATACCCAAAATATTATTGGCACAATAAAAAAAACAATTACCGCATATGGCAAACCGTACAATTAATCCCCATGGGATTCGGGTGCGGCGGTTCGCCTGCCCTGCCTGCGGGATGGCAACCTGGTTGGGTACAATTCCCAACAAAAGGCGGATGCGGAGAATTTGTGGCCGAAGGATGTGCGGGATTGGGATGACATACCGCACACTCAACGGTTGATACGGGGAAATGGCAATTGAGACAATGACGATTCCTCGTATTCACACCACCCCACGAGGCATTATGGCTTAGCGGCGTTGTACTCTCATGACACCGGACGCAAAAATCTTCCTGATGACACACGCTGCATTTCTTCCGTTCCCATGATGCAGCAAATCCGTGGGTCTTCCTGCGCCATGCGTTATTGTGATTCCTGGGTTTTTGGTCCTGATGACAATTCACACACCAGTAATTGTCGGCATGGCATCGCTTGCAGTAGTCCGGATTGTAATAGAACTCGCCTCCGTGTTTTTGTATCCACCGCGCATCCTCATGCTTGACCCATCGGTCTTCATGGTATAAGGGCATACGGTTCTTTTTAATGTGTTTGTGGCAGACATCACACGCAATCTTTTCTTCCCCTCTTTCTTTATGACATGGGATACACGTTCCAAACATATCCGGAATAAGATCAGGGGTAATTGCATCGCTCTTCTCAATACCTGCATGACATTGGTTACACGCCACCTTATTTTCAAGATGTACCTTATGGGTAAATTTTAAATCCCGGTATTTTTTCGGAATATTGTGTTTAACCTTTATTCCCATTCCCGGTTTTGTGTGACACAGCAAACAGGATTGGGGATTACTGGCATCAAAATTTTTCATATGGCAGGTGAGACATTTCGCCATCTTGGGCCATTTCGGTTCAAGGTCATCTTTATAGGCATGACACATATTACAGTCTTTTAGGCCCCTTTCCATATGCCTGGCATGACTGTAATGGATCTCAGACTCTTTACAACCCCCCAGCATTGTTAGAAAGGTAAACAGCATAAAGAAGAGTAAGTAATAGGAATTTTTATTTGTCATATTTAGAAATTCGTACTATAAGAAAGCAAGAGTTGATGATAGATATCGGTATCCGGGTCTGCGTCGCTTATCTCAGACGACCATCGCAAACTGACATCGGATTTTTTTGTTAATAAATATTTGAGCCTCAAATAATACGTACGCACATCGATCTTTTGTTCAATATCCTTTGATGATTCACCGTCCAGGATAGTTTGCAGATCGTTGCTCCCAACAAAATTGTATTTATATACGGAGTAGCTCGTGCCAACACCAATATCAAATTTACCAATTTTTTTGTCGTAGTCAATGCCGATATCTGTACTGTGATCGATACCCTCAGTATTCCAATATTCTACCGTAAAGGTGGCCTTGGATTCTTGTAAAATGACGTTGTTTACCATGAATGAAAAAAATGTCCGGTTGTAGTCGCGGTTGAAGGTGTTCTCGTCGTCGTTATCGAGTACATTCCTGCGGTCTACCCCGCCTGATATCCCAAATTTTTCGCCCAAACCTTTATAGCCAGTCAGGCTAATGAGGTCAAAAGGTTTGAAGCTTCCGAGGATTTGATAAAAAGGGGATATATTGTTGCTATGCTCGGCCATTGAATGCAGGAATCGGTAATAAGACACCTGTGCGCTTGCATCCCAGTCGGCCTTATCCCAGGATAATTTAACAAGGCAGTCCTTTGGCAATTGGTTCAGAACCGTATATCTTCCGGAAAAATTCAGGTCTTCATGAATTTTTTGCCATAGGTTAAGACCGATCTCATCATCAATGAATTCGTCACTGATAATGCGCACATAGTCCAGGGTTGTCCGGGTATCCACAAATGGTCTGACACCCACACCGCCTCCGGTCACGGTATCAAAATAGGTACTGCTGTATTGTGAGACCCGTAGACCGCCAAAGGCATAGGTATCAATAGCACCTATTTGCTGTTCGTATTTTGCACCATCGAATAAAATGGTTTCAACAGAGTATTGATACTGGCGCCCAACCCTGAGGCTCGACTTGTCAATGACAGGATTCCTGATATCTGCGTACAAATAGTAAAGACGACCGTTGACGTTGTGGTCATACGAGTCGAGGATATCTCTAAATGCCCCGTCTTTCGGCTCATGTCCGTCGAGGTCTTTTGATAATCTCCCTGAACCAGCTATGGTTACTTTATCATGGAAAAAATCCTTTGTCTTAAAACGCAGATATCCATACATATCGTGGTCATCTTGCCCGCCTTCTGCCCATCGGCCTTCATATTGAGTCCTGAAGTTGCCGGAAACAAAATTGTTATAGGTAAAACCACTCGATTCGTTTACACCTGTTATTATATCGGTGGCATTCTCAGTTTGAGCGAAAAGAATGGTAGAAAACAACATGCCCCATATGAAGAAAATTACCAATATCTTTGATATGAACAAATTATATCGCATCTTAAGTTAGAAAGTCCCCTCTTGGGAGGGGATTGAGGGGTGGGTTCCTTGGGCGTGAAATCACAGTGAATATCCCACGAATTACCGACTTATCCACTCCTAACCCCTTCCAAGAGGGGAATAATGTGTGCCATTATAAAATATGTGGATTTAAGTTAAATACGGACAACCGGCTTCATTTTCAGGTGAAATATAGCATTTCCTGAATTGAGTTCGAACGAATTATGACAACCTGCGTCATTGCATGTACCTATGTCTTTTGGCGCACCTGTCCGATATGCCGGAGGTCCTCCAGACCAGCCAAAGAGGGTGTCTATATAGACGCATGAAATAGCAATCAAGACGAGATAAGCAAAAAACCATTTGATACTTTTCATCGGCATTGCTCCTTTCCTTTTCGATAAACCTACACAAAGCAGGTGTTCTTTCTAATAAAATTTAAAACTATTTCCTCCTATGGAGGTAGAATGGGTTGTAACTTTAATATCCAGGAATATAGTAATCGTTTGCAGATTTTGATATAATATTACATATTTAATCAAGAAGCACAACTGGGAAACCAGAAAGGAAAAGATGAGACTGGGCAAATTCGAAATTTATCCTGTCGCCGACAGTGACATTTATCTTGACGGTGGGGCAGTTTTTGGGGTTGTACCCCGTGTCATGTGGGAGAAGATCTATCCGCCCGATGACAGAAACAGGATACAAATAGCACTTCACTGTCCCCTCATCGTGACAAAGAAATATAACATCCTGGTCGATACCGGGCTTGGAACAAAGCACAGCGAGAAATTTTGTCATATTTATGGTATTGAAAAAAAATCCAACCTGTTGAAATCCTTGTATCGTTTTGGTTACGAACCCCAAGATATTGATCTCGTCATCAATACCCACCTGCACTTCGACCACGCTGGTGGAAATACAACCCTGAATGAAAAAAGTGAGATTGTCCAGACATTTCCAAAGGCAAGATATTTCGTCCAGAAAGGAGAGATGGAGGCCGCTACAAATTCCAATGAAAGGACAAGGGCAAGTTACAGAACAGAAGATTTTTTACCTCTTGATAACTCGCAGTCTCTCATCCTCGTGAATGAAGACATTGTAGAAGTGGACAAGGGGATATCCCTGATAAAAATTGGAGGACACACCCGGCATCATCAATGCGTAAAAATTGAATCTGAGGGACACGTGGCATTCTTTCTGGGCGATCTGGTACCCACCGTTGCCCATGTGCATTATCCCTACATCTCTGGATATGACTTATTTCCTCTGGAAACCCTGGAAAACAAGAAAAAGGTATTAAGGCAAGCATTTGAGGAACACTGGCTCCTGATCTTTCAACACGACCCTAAAGTGCGGATGGGATACCTCAAGAAAGTGGATGGGCGGTTCGAGGTTGAAGAAATAAAAATATAGGAGGGAATAAAGATGATCGAAGGACATTCGATAGAAGATTGTACTTATTAAGGGCAAAACGGGGATTCGTCAAGGCAGGAACTGTCTCCTGATGGCACTTGGCAATGCACAACGTTTTAGCTGGTTCAATTGTCTTCGATTGAACCGAAACGTTTGGTATATTTCAAGCCATAGTAGGAATTCATGCCCTATAGATTATTCAAAATGTGTGGGCATAAATAAAAAAAAGCCTTACTGCAAAAATGTTTGTTCAAAACATCTTCAGCAGTAAGGCTGTCTCGTAAAACCGTTGAAGCCGTTCAAACCGTTTAAGCAGCTTCGGAAGACCCTTTACTTTGCGCCCCATGATCACTCATGGTTTGCCTTTTTCGATCTGTTTTATTACTGCTGGTTCAATCATCCCCGATTGAACCTAAACATTTGGCGTCTTTCACGGCAAAGTCCGTTTAACACCGTTGCACAACTAAAACATGTGGTTCAATCTGCAAGGGCGAAATATTAAAAATTCTTAAGTCCTTGATACTGGGCTGGTTTCCTGTTTTAACTTGAAAATCAAGGTGTTGTTAATGTTACATCAATTGTATTCATTTCAATTAATTCTATCCTTTGAGTTTGATTTTAGCACAGAATTAGCACGAACTATGACACAAGAATTTGCTAAAACACCTATTCTCAGACAACCTGGAAAAATCCACCACCCGTTATTTTCACAGAAAAAACCAAAAAAAGCTTGTATTCTTCATCATTTTTGTATTATCATCACTTTTAAAGGAAAAGCAATTTTCTATCATCTGATTGCCTTCGCCGAGGGGGGAAGACCATGCAGGAAGCTCGCTCCGTAACAATAAGTTCGAACATGACCATAAAACGTCCATCAGACACGTCGGAAACAGACCGGAAGCCGAAACTCATGGACCGTCTTCGTGAAGCCCTTCGCTCTCGTCATCACAGCCGCCGCACAGAGGAGACCTATTGTCATTGGGTCAAGCGGTTCATCTTCTTCCATAAGGTTCGTCAACCTGCGAAAATGGCTGAGCCGGAAATCAACGACTTCCTCACCCATCTTGCTGTAAAGGAGAAGGTCAGCGCCTCTACGCAAAACCAGGCGCTTTCAGCCTTGCTGTTCCTCTATCGCCACGTGATCGGCCGTGAAGTAGGCGATCTCGGCAAGGTCATCCGTGCCCGCAAGCCAACACGCCTGCCAGTGGTTATGACCCGCGATGAAGTGAAAGCCGTATTGTCGAACCTTTCGGAAGACAAGTGTCTGATGGCCTCGCTTATGTACGGCGCGGGGCTGCGCCTGATGGAATGCCTGCGCTTGCGGGTTCAGGACATTGACTTTTACCGAAACGAAATTCTTGTCCGTGACGGCAAGGGCGACATCATACCCACGAGACGATCCTTCGGCGGGCCGTCAAGGAAGCAATCCGCAAAGCGGGTATTGTCAAGCACGCTGGTTGCCACACATTCCGTCACTCCTTTGCTACGCACTTGCTTGAGGCCGGTTATGATATTCGTACCATACAGGAACTTCTTGGCCACAAAGACGTCAGCACCACGATGATTTACGCCCATGTCTTGAACAAAGGCGGTCACGGTGTCCGAAGTCCCGTTGATAGGTTGTAGGTCGGTTTATACAGACTGTATAAACCGGAATGGATGATTGTAAAAAAAACACATAACAACCTTATAAGAAATAAATTATAATGCGTGATAAGAAGACATGGCAACTTCTTATATATATTGAAACAGTCTGTGTCTGCCGTTTTATACAGACTGTATAATCATTGTTGAGCTGCTAGATACCAAGCCGCGTCATCAGAGGAAATTCTACGATAGAGGCAACCTCACTGGCCCGCGCAAGAGAAAGGTGAAAATACGATGAGCTCTGACCCTTCCCAGGACCATGACAAATTTGAAAAGACAGAACTACAAAAACTTGAAGCCCTGCACCGCGATCTGGCTTCGAGAATTCGGGCATTCTTAGAGGCCACTGCAAAGTCCTTTCTTCCGCCCTCAGACATAAGTCAGTTCGTCGAGCACCTCCACGAGTGGAAGAAGGTGTTTCAAGGATACGAGGCGGGAGCCGCATTTCTCAGAAACGTTGGGCGTCCCCGCCTGTCTGAGTACTTGTGCTCTCTTAGGAGTGCTCTTGATCAGAGCGTCAGCGAGTTTGAGCAGAAGCATCGAAGGTCCGCTGAACTAGCCGACATCTTCGCAAAGGTGGGACAGGATGTTGCTATAGGCCAGAGAAGGCGCGCGGGGATTGCTGAGGAAGGACGTGAGGCTTGGCGAAAGGCATTAGCGGAAGGCGTCGAACGGCGCGAGAAGGTTGATGATGATCACACCGAAAAGTGGCATCGCGTTTTTCGCGTCGATTGCCCCCACTGCGGGCATCATCTTGGGACGTACTTGATTACGCATTGCCCAAAATGTCGCCAGAGGATCATTGCGCCCTGATTGGCGGAGATCAGTGGCCCAACAAGCGCATCCAGGGTACCTATCGCAAGCGGGCTTCGCCCGCTCGCTCCGGCCCTTGATGCGCCCCGTTATGTGGCAGGGGAAAGCATAGACTTACTAAGATAACCGACTCGGTATTCTTTTTCTAAATTTTAAACCAAAAGGAGATTACCATGAAAAATATACCCAATGAGACAACTGGGAAGCTTCGAAGCAAAGTGAAGGGCCGGATAGTCCTACCCGGTGATCCGAGTTATGACGAGGATCGCGAAATATGGAATGCAATGATTGACCGGCGGCCGGCTGTCATCGTGCAGTGTGCAGAAGCCGATGACGTTACACATGCAATCTCTTTTGCACGCGAGAATGGACTCGAGATATCAATTCGAGGTGCAGGGCATAACATTGCGGGAAATGCTTTATGTGATAACGGCTTGATGATCGATTTTTCAAATATGAAGAATGTTCGCGTTGATGCCGCTAAGAGACGTGCATATGTTGAACCCGGAGCCACATTGGCTGATTTTGACGCAGCAGTGCAGAAACATGGACTGGCCACACCAGTGGGGATCAATTCGACCACGGGCATTTCAGGGCTGACGCTGGGTGGCGGGTTCGGCTGGTTGACACGCAAATACGGCATGACCATTGACAATCTTGTCTCGGCAGATGTGGTCACCGCGGACGGCAAGAAAATGCGAGCAGGCGAAAACGAGAATGCCGACCTGTTCTGGGCAATTCGAGGTGGCGGCGGTAACTTCGGGGTCGTCACCCGGTACGAATTCAAACTCCATCCAGTGGGCACTGAAATCTTGGCCGGTTTGCTCGTTTTTCCGTTCAAGCAGGCCAAGCAGGTGCTGACACAGTATCGAGAATTTATAGAATCCGCGCCTGAAGATCTCAGTGTGTGGGTCGTGTTACGCCAATCTCCACCGTTGCCATTTCTTCCCGAATATGTTCACGGTAAGGAGGTGGTTATCCTTGCCATCTTCTATGCCGGGGATGTTAACCAGGGTAAAAAACTGATCGAGCCTTTGCGCCATTTTGGTGACCCCCATGGTGAACACATCGGTGCTCAACCATACACGGAATGGCAGAAGGCTTTTGATCCGCTGCTTACGCCCGGCGCCAGGAATTACTGGAAATCCCATAATTTAATAGTACTTAATGATGGCGTGATGGACACGATGATTGAGTTTGCGGGCAAGTTGCCCTCGCCGCAGTGTGAGATATTCATCGGGCTCCTTGCAGGCGCAGCCAACCGCGGTCCGGCAGATTCCATGGCATATGCCCATCGGGACGCAAAGTTCGCCCTCAATGTGCACGGGCGATGGGATCAGGCTGCAGACGATGAGAGGTGTATTGCATGGGCACGTGAGTTTTTTGAATCCTCTGCACCCTATGCGTCTGGCACTGTCTATGTGAACTTCATGACTAAAGACGAAGTCGACCGCATCGCAGCTGCTTATGGTTCGAACTATGACCGTCTGGTACAGATTAAGAGGAAGTACGATCCCGAAAATGTTTTCCATCTGAACCAGAACATCAAACCGTAACCTATATAAAATGGTTCGAGCATTTGTTCGAAAGGGAACGCTACAAGTTTTAAAAGTAAGTTAACTGAATATCAAACACATAAAAACCGCTTGCACAGCGACGGCTGGGGCGCCGGTGATCTGGGTCGGTTTTGTGCATTTCCAGAGGAGTTTCTTTTTAGTATGCTCCGTGCATTGAAATCCCACCGCCAAGTGAGTGGGTAAATTTTTGCATTTTTATATCT
>JABTVC010000022.1 GCA_015075005.1 Planctomycetia bacterium | reverse complement strand
AGCCAGCAAGATCATTTAAAATTCCCGCTAAAGAACCGGGTTTATCGGGTACACGAACACGAAAGTGCATGTAGCGCCCTTCAGCAGCCATTCCATGACGAATGATGCGCATTAATAAAACCGGATCAATATTTCCGCCAGATAAAACGGCTACTACTGGCCCGTGGTAATGGCCCACAGGCATATCAAGCAAGTGAGCTACCGCTGCGGCACCCGCAGGTTCTACCACTAGCTTGGCACGTTCCATTAAAAATAACAATGCGCCTGAGAGACTATTTTCGCTTACTGTTTCTATGGCGTCAGTTAATTTCCGTATAACCTCAAAAGGTATTTCGCCAGGATATCCTACCGCGATACCGTCAGCCATTGTGTTCATGTTATTAATTGCAACAGGTTTACCTTTTTTAATGGAGAGTGGATAAGCAGCAGCCTGTTCAGCCTGGACACCAATTACCTTTACATCGGGTCGTAAGGACTTTACTGCAGTAGTGATCCCGGCAAGCAATCCTCCTCCTCCGGTGCTCACCAAAATTGTTTTTACATCAGGGCATTGTTCCAGAATTTCGAGACCGCAGGTTCCTTGCCCAGCAATGATGTCTTTGTGATTGAATGGATGAATTAAAACTGCACCGGTTTTATGTTCAATCTCCTTGGCTCGTATTAAACAATCGTCAATCGTTTGTCCCGTTTGTTCAACCTCAGCACCATAGCCAAGGGTGGCGAGCAACTTAGGTGAAGATGCTCCATGAGGCATGACAATAGTCGCTTTGATTCCAAGGAGCTTGGCTGCCAAGGCAACACCCTGTGCGTGATTACCTGCCGATGCTGCAACAACTCCATGAGACTTTTCTTCGTCAGTCAAATGAACCATTCGATTATAAGCACCACGAATTTTGAACGAGCCTGTTCGATTCAGGTTCTCACATTTCAAATAAACATTAACTCCTGCGCGATCCGACAAATTCTGGCTAAAGTCCAAAAGTGTAGGTTGTATAATATTCTTCAAAAGAGCCTCTGCCTTTTGAAGATCTCGAAAACTTACCGGAAGGGAAACTTCTGACATGGTTGTAATTTCAAGTGGTGTTATCCATCTTTTGGAAGCAGCTTGCCATCCAAATTTTCTCACTTTACTCTTGGTGTAAATCTACTGGTATATTCCTTTCCTTAAAAAGAATTGTAAACACTAATGCAAATTGCCTGGAAAAGTAGGCTACCGTTTTACAAATAGCGTGGAAAAATTCCTCACTGCTATTTCATTCTGAAAAGTGAGTTTAAGGCTTATTAAATACATATTCTTTGGAAGTTCTTCTGAATTTGAAGGGGGCGCAAAAAGTGCTATTTTGGTAGTGATCTATATAAGGTGGTGCAGGCCATATTATGGAGGTATTTTGAAAATAGTTTATGAATATTCCTGAATGTGAAAATGTAATAGTGGGGGGTGGATTGGCAGGAATATCAACGGCCATTGAACTACTGGATAATAATAAAAGAGTTCTCATC
>JABTVC010000021.1 GCA_015075005.1 Planctomycetia bacterium | reverse complement strand
TTTTCCTCGACATCAAACACATATTTTTCAGAGGAGAACATTCCAGCTTATAAGGCCAGTGGGTTGTGGTCGAATGATTTTTATGCTCTGACCGATGAAGAAGTTGATAAGTATTATATGAAAACTCCACCAAAGGGAATGTATCTCGGTTCATCAAATGGACGTATTGCCTGGGTTTGTATTCCACCTCCAACGCAAGATGATTTAATTTCTGCCGCAAATCAGGAAAAGAAGAAGAGAATCGATCAGGCCAACGAGCACATGAACAGCAGGCGGTGGCCGGGCAAAGCGGCGCTCGGGCGCCTGACGGGCGACGAACTGGCGCAGTACAATCTGTGGCTGGATTATCTCGATGCGCTGAAAGCGGTTGATACATCGGTTGCACAAAATATAGCATGCCCCATCAGAAAAGCTATACACATAAAATAATTTGCATTATTGTTGTAGTTTTATAAAATAAAAAGAGGGGCAAGCCCCTCTGTTTATTTTGAAATCTGCTTTTTCACTTCCTCAATAAACCACCCTGAGCCTTCTGGTGTTAGGTGCGCATTGTCATATTGTATAGGGTAAGCAATTCTATTCCCTATTATTGCTTTGCAATAACTTTCTGTACACATAGTCTCAAGTGGTGAAATATAAGTAAGGGAATGCTCTTTCGCCAGCTCTCTAAGATATTTGTCATTATCTCTCAGATTACGGGTTTCATCCGTCATGCTCCATGGAACGGTCCTTCCGGAATTAATCCCCATATCCTCAATAGTATCAATCATCGTTTTCTTCCAAACCGGGAACGGGCCAACAATGATGATGTTTTTTACTTTGTTATCCTTCAGGAATTTAATAGTCTCAGGCAGATAATCACGCATAGGATAGACAGGCCACAACGCGGACATTAATACCGTAGTAGGCTTGTTGTCTGAAATTTCCTTGGCTACCATATCATTGATGTCTTTGCAATACGGCCTGTCATCTTTTTGAAGCCCAATGATTGGTGGGCACAAGCTTGCAGTTCTCTGCGTAATGTTAAGTGAATTTCCAAATACCGATTTCAGCCCTGGCATAAGATGTGCGGCATGCGAGTCACCCCATACAACAAAAGACTTTTCAGTCATTTTATCCTGACATTTTGAGAATGCTGAATAATCTTGATCTGGATTGAGGAAGCAAATATCAGGCCTCCAGGGAGAGTTGTCCATACGATACTCAACGACTTGCTTTAGGGTGTCTGAAAATCTAAAACTAACACCTTTTGTGAACATGACAAACAAGCATAGAGCCAGAGTAGAGGAAAATAATACAATATTAAATTGTAGCTTAACTCGTTTCCTGAGCGTGTTTTCAATTGTTCTGTATGAAATATCCCCAAGCGCAAAAGACACAATTACACCAAAGAAAATATTTATAGCGCTGAACTCAATATCATAATGTTTCATCGCTACAATTACAGGCCAGTGCCATAAATAAACTGAGTAAGAAATCTTACCCACCCACTGTTCAATTCTGTTTGATGTGAATAAAGATTTCTGTTTGTTTGCCAGAATAACCATCGAAGCACCCAGCACGGGAGCGAGTGCTGAATAGCTTGGCCAGTAACCATTACTGTGCAGTATAACAACAGCAACAACAATGAGGAC
>JABTVC010000020.1 GCA_015075005.1 Planctomycetia bacterium | reverse complement strand
GTCGGGTATGAACGAAATCATGCTCAGGGAGTGGATGTACTTGTGTCTTGTCTTGTAGCCTGCGAAACGGATGTGAAAAGATAATCCTGTCGTAGTCCTGCTCAAAGGCACTGCGGAATACACCAGTGCTGGATTTCTTAGACCCTACCCTTTGCGAAGACAATAAAGAAGACCACTGCATTGCGTAATTTTTTTACAATGATAACCAAGCCACCTTGTCTTTCTAAACACGGGCTGCATAAATGGCGGGGTTCTGATTCAACAACGCGCACAAAACATTGTACAACCCAGGCATTTCTTTGTACAGCTGCGTGGGGCGTTCAAAAAAATTCTCAATGGCTACAGCAAAAAACTCGTGTGGGTTCTCGCAGGCATAAGGCCTGAAAAATCTAACTTGTGCGTGATCGGGAACGTCACAAACTTTAGCTCCGTAAGCATCCAGCTGCTCCAAAAGCCCTTCGTTAAAAAACTGGTATTCATCGTTTCGAATTATATTTTCAAGGCGCAGGGCATCTGCCAACTCATGAATACCTAAATTAATACCATCTGGTGCGGGTTTAATGTAACTCAATACAAAACTCTGCCATGAAAGCACGATCATTCCAAAAGCTGGATTCACCTCTCCTTTATGGAAACTTTTGGTGATGGATGAATAGTAGTCATTGGGGTAAATCAATATTCTCTTGAAATGAGATAAGTGTACATCCAATCCAAAAGTAAGTTGCACAGCTGTTGCCGAAATGAGCACTTTCATTTCATCTGTAACTCTATCAAAATTTCTCGGGATAAAAAATTTAGAATAAATGAAATGAGAAAGTTTTTGTTCAAACCTTGATCTATCATTCAAAGAGAGTTTGTTGTAGTAAGAAAAATACTTGGTTAAAATTTCACGATACACCAGGGGCATCGGCATCACCTTGCTCCTGATAGAACCGGCTGAACGTACCGCTTCCCCGTACCCCTTCTGAAGCTCACCCTTATATCTGAATAGCACAATAACAACAACACCCGCTATCAGAAAAAGGGCTGTCATTGTTTTACGCTATCTTTTTAATAAGCGCACTCATAGAGCAAGAATCAGTTAATCGGTCTTTTAATGTAGAAATATCAACACGCTCTTGCAACATCGTGTCCCTATCGCGAAGCGTCACCGTGTTGTCCTCCATTGTTTGATGATCCACCGTTACACAGAATGGAGTTCCAATGGCGTCCATTCTTCGGTATCTTTTACCAATGGTGTCTTTGTCTTCGTAGTAACAATTGAAATCCAACTTCAAGTCGTTTATGATTTCCATTGATTTTTCAGGTAGTCTGTCTTTTTTAATCAATGGCAGAACAGCCACCTTGTTGGGAGCGAGTGCCGCAGGTATTTTTAATACGGTTCTTTCACTTCCATCCTCCAATTTCTCCTCCGTATAGGCACTGGACAACACAGCCAAAAACATTCTGTCCAATCCAATAGAGGTTTCCACCACGTAAGGAATGTAGCTTTTGTTTTCCTCTATATCAAAATACTGTAGTTTCTTGCCCGAAAACTCTTCATGGCTTTTTAAATCAAAATCTGTACGAGAATGAATTCCTTCCAATTCTTTGAAACCCATAGGAAAATTAAACTGAATGTCGCATGCGGCATTGGCATAATGCGCCAGATTGAGATGGTCATGAAAACGATAATTCTCTTCTCCCA
>JABTVC010000002.1 GCA_015075005.1 Planctomycetia bacterium | reverse complement strand
ATCAACAAACGGGTGGGTGTGTTCAAAGGTAAGATGCAGCCGCGCAATACGTTTTATAATATTTTCATGGCTGGCGGCGTTATATCCGGCAAGCATTTTTTCCAATCTTCCTGCCACTTCTTTTGGGTCTGGCGCTATGTGGTTTGCAACCCTGACCCACTCACCGTCCTTGCGAAATCTGCCGGCGATATCATCCCTGATATTCGCTATAAGCATCTTGTGAAGCGATAGCATAACCTCAAGGGTAAGCTCTTGTTCTTTGGCCTTGATATTGATGTAAGAAACTACCCGTGCGAGATTTTTTGCTTCAAAGATTTCTCTTTCCGTGATGTATCTGTCTAAATGTATCTGCAAAAGGATTTTTTCAGTTTCTTCAAGGGTGAGGGTGCTGTTCTCGATGGCGTTAGAGTTATACACCTGCTCGGCAACCTCCGCTTCGCTCAATAAATCCAAAAGCGATTGTTTACCGACCGCCGCAACATAATACCGCTCTCTCAAGCGATTGATTGAATTAAAAACATGTAAGATTTTTGCCATAGCTACAGTATAAAATCTTTCACTCTTTTGTCAACATAATCGTGAAAATCTAAGAAAAAACAGCCAATTTCACGGTATTCAGTGGACAATTGGTAATTGACAGCGGTCATGTGTCCATTCCTTGTTTAGTTGAGTTGATGATACGGGTTAACAGTTTCAAGAGTTCCTTGTTGTCGTTGATGGCCGACTCCGCTTCGCTGGTATTCAGGCGCTGACAACGTTCGGTAGCCGGTCCACTACCCGCACCGCGAACGTAAAACGACTTCTCTTTGACCACATTGCTCGTTTTCAATCACCCATTCTCAATTTTCCATTGTCAATTGTCCTGTGAACGCCTTTTGCAATACCGATTTTTTCAATTCGTCCAGGTCTGCGAGCTTTTGCCGGTAAATGGCCTCGAGCTTTTTGGTTTCGGCGGAAAGCGCATCGAGTTTGGTGACGATGGATTTTTGGTCTTTTAATGATTTTGGAAATTGTAGTAACACCTCTTCTAATGATGAATTTGAAATGACTGGTTGTGCTGCTTGCCTTGCATAATTTCGTAGATTCTTTAAGTTCAATAAATATGCAAGAAACGCATTATCAAAATCATATTTACAATCTGTTATTTTGAATCCATTATCAGTGAGCCAAATAGCCTCTTCTATATGCCTTACATTTCCGCATAAAGCTCCGACTCTACCTACAATTACATTGCTCCCTGATAGATTAAATTTATTATACATCCCCGCGATTCCATTACCACCATAAACAGGATACTTTCCATTCTCAATCATCATTTTGCTTGTTATATTATCGCCACTTTTTAATTTAAAGCATTCCCCCAATGTCTTCTCTTCCCACCCGTCCCCCGGATTGGCAAAGACACTCTGCAGATACGACTCAAAAAGCTCGCGGGCGTTTTGCAGATTCTTTTCGGCGTTTTCTTTCGCCGTGGTGATGGCGGCAAAAGCCTCATCCAGAATGGCAACGATGCGCTGTTGTTCGGAGAGTGGGGGAAGGGGGACTGATATTTCTGCTAATTTTGTGGCATTGAAACCACCTTGAGCACTTCCAGACAAGCCAGTTTCAATTTTGTCCCAATAGGTTTTTGTTTGAAAAAATAGAAACAAAAATTCAGGTGCTAATATTTCTAAGTCTAAAATTCGTAATTTTATTAAATATGATGCAAATACTGCTAAAGGCGGATTTGTAAGAAGAAAACTTTTGCCAGTGGTAGCCCCTGTTCTTGCGAATACAATATCCCCTTCACTCAAAAGATATTTATATAATGCATTTTTTCCTATTTTGCAAAATGGCACCGTTTCCCAATCAACGCAATTATCCTGAATATCTGTAATTCTTAGGAATTTTGGGCCGATTCCTTTAAATGATGCTTTTTCAGTATAACCGTAATTAATTTTAGAAACTTCGCCAAGTTTTTTCGTTTGCCAGTTATGGTTAGTTTTTTTAGTCATGATAAGTTTTTGACTTTTTTGTATAAATCTCTTAAATGCCGATCGGACATATCTAAAATTGGCTCATACATAAAAGAGTTAAGATGGATATTCTCCGGAGTCATTAAATTTACCTCTTCTAATATTTTTAGATTTTCTTTTTCCGAAGGATTTTTGTCTTTATACTTTTTTAATAATTCAATAGTTTGATTAGAAGTTATAGACAAAACAAATAATGGATCGTTTATTTTGTTAACCATAAACCTTTCAGCTTTAAGCCTAATTGCGATTGAAAGCACTATTTTGTTTTCGAAATTAATACCTTCACTTGCAGTCAAGCAACTTTCTGCTTCTTGAAAGATTTTATCAATAATTTTATCTGTGTGATGAACTGTTGGAAAATTAACATCAGCTAATGAATTTTCAAAGATTATTTTCAAACTCTCCATTGAAAAACTTTCACTATCATCTTTCCAATGAAGCAATGAAGTGAGCTTTTTATAATCTGCATCATCTTCCCCCTTAGTATATTCAATAATATTTCTTACAAAAGGAATTGATGCAACCAGTTTTTTTAAGTCACCGAGATTTTGCTTCCAATCATTTATGAAAGGATTTTTTATGCCACTTGCTTTCTCTAGCTTTACTTCGTTTTCAGTTTTATAAGAGAAAAGACAGTTTGGATAATCAACTACTTTTCTACTTTCAACTGTTCTAAAGAAATCAAAATTGTGCGTGAGTATTATTTGATAAAAAATAGATTCTTCCGAAATCTCTTTGAGGTATTGGATAATAGCATACTTGTTTTTATAATCAAATGAGTCTGCTATATCATCCACTATAAATAAAGTCTCTTGCTTCTCTTCTTTCCTTGCCTGGACTTCGAAAATTATATTTAAAATATAGAGCGCCTTTTTTTCACCACTACTTAAAGCTTGGAGAAGATTCGATTTTTCTACTGATGTCTCTCCGTCTGGATCTATGAATACAAAAGCAATACCCGGGACATCCCTTTTCAAGATAACATCATCTTGATTTTTAATTGTAAGTTTAAATGGAACAGAAAATCTTTTGTTAAGGCAATGTAAATAAATAACTCATCGGTTTATACTGGTTTTTGGTTTTCATTTATGTTATATTTCATGGATGATTTCTAAAGAGGCAATAAATGTAATTCGAGTTAAATATAACACTCTGAAAGTCGAGCTTGGTGAGAGAGGGCGTCGAATGTGGGCAGCAGCCGAAGCGCAATCATTAGGGCATGGAGGCGTGGCTGCAGTTTCAAAAGCAACCGCTATTGCCGAAAGCACGATAAGAATTGGCCGACGTGAAATGGCAACGAGTCCTGCCGGAAAGAGACCTGGTAATACAAGAAAGGCCAGGGAGTCAGGTGGTGGAAGAAAACCATTAGTCGAAAAAGATGCCGAACTTCTTAGAATGTTGGACGCATTGGTAGAACCCTCCTCCCGGGGAGACCCTATGTCTCCCTTGCGATGGACATGCAAGAGCACCCGGAAGCTGGCGCAGGAATTGACATCAAGAGGACACGCTATTAGCCATACCATGGTTGGGCAGTTGCTTGCAGAGCTAAACTACAGTTTGCAAGGCGTGCGCAAAAGGATGGAAGGAAAATCTCATCCCGACCGTGATGCGCAGTTTAGATTCATAAACGGCAGGGTGATAGAATTTCAAAAACGTGATCAACCGGTCATCTCAGTTGACACAAAAAAGAAAGAACTAATTGGTCGATTTTCTCATGGTGGACGAGAATATCAGCCGAAAGGTATTCCGGAGGAAGTCGAAACTTACGATTTTCCAAGTTTGGCAGATGGCAAAGGCATTCCATACGGGGTTTATGATGTGACGAGAAATCAAGGCTGGGTAAGCGTTGGGACAGATCATGACACCGCTCAGTTTGCGGTGCACACGATCAGTGAATGGTGGTTCCAGATGGGGAGGTTGGCATATCCTGATGCAAAAGAATTGTTGATTACTGCTGATGGAGGGGGAAGTAACGGTTCACGTAATCGCCTGCGGAAGATGGAACTTCAAAGATTTACGAATAAAACTCAGCTTTCAGTTGCGGTTTGTCATTTTCCTCCAGGAACAAGTAAATGGAACAAGATAGAACATCGGATGTTTTCTTATATTACGAAAAACTGGCGGGGCAGGCCATTGACAAGCCATGAGGTGATCGTTAATTTGATAGCAAATACTACGACCGATACCGGATTGAAAATGCAAGCAACATTGGACTCAAAAGAATATCCCACAGGAATCAAGATATCTGATAAAGAAATGAAGACAATAAATTTGAAGCAAAACGATTTTCACGGTGAATGGAATTATACTATTCAGCCATTACAAAACCGATGAGTTATTTATTTCCGATTCCTAAAGATATCAATTACGCTCATCCAATGAGTTTCCTCTGTCCGTGCCTGTTCAATTATTTTATTTAGTTCTTCTTTTCCTTTTCGGTATTCTATTAAAATGTTTGCATATAGTTCTTTATTATCTTTTAAATATGATATCCATATTTTTTGTTTTAAACTACCCAGATCCTTTAATTCTGTCAGTATTTTCTGATTCTTCAGTAAGTAATCCCTGAAATTCCTTAATTCCTGGTTTGCCTTTAATTTTTTGTCTATCTCTTCAAAGGCCTTTACTAATTCGGGATTGTTTAGAATTGCGTTTTTCTCTTCTTCAATTACTTTTTCAAGCTCTTCTTTTGTATGAATTTCACTCTTGCTTTCCTTTGAGTTTAAAAAAACAGAGTGTTTCGCTTCAAAAAAGCCATTGTCCATTAAGCTTTTCGCGATAACTGATGCATTGTTATGATTAAAAACTCCTTTTTTAAAATATTTTGATGTTTCAATCAATTTATCATATTTTTTGATGTATTCCGTAATTTTTTCTTTAACATCTTTCGCTTCTAAAAATTTTAAAACCTTTTCATTGAATATTTCTTTATATGAGATATCAGAAAACTCTGGTTTAGAGCCATCAACAACCTCTTTTTCCACTCTTTCTAAAGAAACAAATAATTTATCATCAACGCTTGTAAAAGTTTCAGAAATTTCTTTTTCAATATCATCTCGCAATCCCGATAAAGTTTTCAGCTCTTTCAGAAGTTTTTCTTTCTCTTTATCAATTTTTAAATGGATTTCATCATATCTACGTTTCAACTCCTTATTAACCAATAAAGTTGACATCTTCTCGGAGTTAAAATCTGCATTATAAGGCTCTATAACAAACACCTGTTCTTTGGTTATATCCCTGCCATCTTCTTTTTTTATTTCACGAATTGTTTCTCTGTTTGGGAATATTAAATCTTTAGAATTTACCCCAATACTTAAATCTTTAAAAGTCTTTGAGAATGAGGTTTTCATAACCCCGTTAGGCGCATAAATTGCAAATGTTTTTGAGCTAGAAAAATTAAACTCTTTTTTGAGTTTTTTTATGCCATAGCAATTTTCTAAATTTATTTGTAATTTATTCATAGATATTTATTAATCTTCTCCTTCTCCCAACTCCAAACGTTTTATCTGCGGAAGTGTTACCAAACCGCTCAAATCGCCATACATCCCAATTGTATTATTCATCACTTTTTTGATCTGTTTTTCCCGCTCGGACCTAATTTTCTCATACGCCATCCTCTCTTTTCTTAATCCTTCATCCTCTTACGTGCAGCTTCAATAGCCTGATGTAGTTTTTCCTGCAGGATTTCTCGGGGAGGAAGCACGGTTAAATACTCGGCTACGTGGATGCCGCTTTTGCCCACCTCCAGCAGTTCGATTTGTTCACTTGATTTTCCGGTACAGAGTATGATCCCCAGCGGCGGATTTTCCCCTTTTTCCTGCTCGTTTTTGGCAAGCCAGCGCAAATAGAGTTCCATTTGGCCTTTGAACCCGGCTTCAAATTCACCCATCTTCAGCTCAATGGCAATCAGCCGCCTGAGCTTACGATTGTAAAACAATAAATCGATATAATAATCGCGATTATCAATCTGCAGCCGCTTCTGCCGTTCAACAAAGGTGAATCCGGCGCCAAGTTCCAGAAGGAATTGTTCAAGCTCCCTCAAAATGGCGTCCTCCAGGTCTTTTTCTACATAGCGGTCTTTCAAACCCAGAAAGTCAAGGATGTATGGATCTTTTAACAGCACTTCAGGTGAGGGAGGATTCCCCTGCCTGAGTTCCGCCAGTTCACTTTCAATAAGTTGTTCCGGTTTTTTGGACAAAGCAGTGCGTTCAAATAACTGCGAATTGATGCGGTCTTGCAGTTGACGCACACTCCAATGTTCGAGCCTGCAAAGTTCAATGTAAAAGTCGCGTTTGAGCGGGTCTTCCATGTATATTAATGATTTTATGTGTGTCCAGCTCAATTGTCTCCCCAGTGCGGAGACAATCTCTTCAGAAGGGAAAATCTCCGCGATGCGGAGACAGTGCCGCAATGTTTTTTCACTCCAACCATTTCCATAAATGACCGTCAAATCGCGTGAGAGACGAGCAATAATCTTTTTCCCGTACTCTGCCCGTTCACCTTGCAATATCGTCGAACGGATATGAGTCCCGACATGCCAATAAAGCATGGACAATTCCGCATTGACAGCGACGGCAGCACGCCTTCTTGACACATCGATTAATTGCCTGATTGAAGATAGTAATTCCGGTAACACCGGGATTACATGATCATCTGAAGGTAATGCTTTTTTCATAGTGTCTCCCGTACGGTTTTCAGTATTTCCGCACCCTCTTCATCCAGTGCCTCCATCTTGTCCAATATCTCCGCAGGGCTTCTCGAAATCGTTTCATCCTTTTTATGCGGATTCTTCACCGACAGGTCGAATGTGGTTTTATCCACATTGGTCACATTCACCGACCATGAGTTTTTTGAATCGGCTTTGGTCTTCTGCAATTTTATAAATTCCGCCCGGCTCGGCAAGGTGTTCATCATCCAGCACAAAACCCTTCACCATGTAATCCCGCAACCATTCAGTTGCCCACTGCCGAAACTGCGTGCCACGGGATGACTTCACCCGATAGCCTCCAGACAGTAGAATTTTGTTTTGTATTTTTTACCATCTGCGGCATTGGTTAAGGATTCCTTAATAACTGAATTTGGCAACAATTCGCCCTCATCAAAAACATGCTTAAGATGCATATTTACATTGGCCGTCGTGGTTTAAAATAGCTCCGCTATAAGCCGTTGACTCAGCCAGACCGTTCCATTTTCCAACCGCACTTCAATGCGTTGGTTTCCGTCTTGTGCGGTATAAAGCAGTATCTCGCTTTTGGGGTGATGGCGGTCTTTAATCGGCATCGTATTTACCCTGAATTTCTTTACTGTTTTTTGACGGCAGATAGTTTTGGCCACTTACGACCTTCTTCCCCGTTTTCTCTTCCAACTCCAGCCGTGCCTTTTTGGCAATGCCGCCGCCTGTTTTGCCGGCAACTTTGTTTTCTTCCATTCCGGTGGCTTCCATAGTTTCGGCTATCTGGCGGGCGGAGAGTTCGGCCAACGCGGTAAAAATGAGTTCCGCTTCGCTCCTGTGATCGCGCAGGTTCTGAATCTTTAATCCTTGCGACACTTTAGTTTCTTGAAAAATTCAGGAGACATAAAAAACAATGTGACCCCGTTAGGGGTGATCTGTTTGTAGCGTAATAAAATTTAATAGGGTAAATAGCTCCATAGGAGCGGCCTGTATATGATTGACAGGGAGACAGGTCGCTCCTGACGGAACTCATATATGCTATGGCATCCTATCTTGCTACAAACAGGTTGCTCCTGCGGAGCTTATCGGTAATACGTTTTTCAAAAGACTAAAGTGTTACAAAAAATGTATTTTTACATTTTCAGCATAAATATGAATAAGACTAACCCTGTCAGGGTTCTAAACCCTGACAGGGTTGACTCTCTTCCGACTCGTTCGGATTAGGGAGTTATCCCTGGTTTTTTTTGACCAATATAAGCATGGGGATTGAAGCAAGCTGCGCTACGACTGAGAATGCGATAAGGGATATAAGGGAGATATCATAGAGAATTCCCATGAATGCGCTGCCTAAAAACCAGAAGATTCCATAGCCTGTGTTAAAAATGCCATATCCTGTGCCACGTTTGTTTGCTGGAACCATCTCTGCGATGGCAGCCCGCATAATGGATTCCTGCGCCCCCATACCCACGCCCCAGAGTGCCACACCGATGATGGCAACAGAGAAGTTTCCTAAAAAAACCAACGGGGCAAAAAGCATGGAAAAGAGAGAAGCAATGATTAATATGGAAATGCCTTTGCGGTCAAACAGGTATCCAAAAAAAAGTGCCGCAATGGCATCGACTCCCATTGCAATGGCGTAAAAGAGCGGAATCCAGATATCTGAAGCAACGGATGCTTTTTTGAAGTGATATGCAATCAGCGGAAAGTCCGCATAACCTGCAGCAATCAATGCAACGGCAATAAGATAAAGCCAGAATTTTTTGGGGAAGCCCTTTGTCTCCAATTCGGGTTGAGTTATTTCCAAATTACGAGGTTGAGGATATAACCACCGTGCCGTTACGAGCACGCTTATAGCCATAATTGCCGGTACAAAAAGGACGACGTAGCCTGTCCTATAACCCTCCCGGAAGTAGAGAACTCCAGCAACGGTGAGAGGGCCAAGCACCGCCCCAATCTGGTCTAACGCCTCATGTAATCCAAAGCCCTTTCCTCTTCCTATCTCCTTGGTTGCGTGGGAAAGCATTGCATCACGGGCCGGGGTTCGGATGGCCTTTCCTATGCGCTCGGTAATCATGAGAACGGCTGCAATTTCCCAACGCCCTGCCAGGGCCAGGGCAGGTACTGCCAGCATGTTCAGGGCGTAACCAAACAACGTGATTGCCCAATATTTCCCTATTCTATCACTGATATAGCCGGAGACAAGACGCAAGCTGTATCCGATCAGCTCCCCAAGTCCTGCAACAATCCCAACGGTTGTTGCACTTGCCCCAAGTAAGGCCAGATATGGACCATTAATGCTGCGGGCACCCTCGTATGTTACATCCGCAAAGAGGCTCACTACTCCAAGCAAAACAATGAATTTTAGGGCAGTTGCTTTTGAACTATTATTGTTACTTATGCCTGGACGTGATTGGTTTTGCATGATAGTATTCCTTTGTAACGTCTTCTCTTTTTAGCAAGTATTTCCACAACCCCCTTAACCCCATACGTGTTAAGTTAAGGAATTAACAATCACCATCAACCCCTTATTCGCGTTGAATCAGCCATGTCCCCCGCTAACGGGGTAGGGGGCGGACTGGACAGCCCGATCGTGTCTACCACCTTTTTAATCCTCCGTATAACACCGCTCATATGCTTCAATACATCTTCGTCGGTAAACCTGATCATGGTAAATCCAGAGCTTTCAAGCGCACGGGTCTTCTGCTTATCTTATTCCCCGGTTCCATCGTCTAAATGAGTTATCCCGTCAACCTCAAATACCGGCTTTAATTCTTTACAGAGAAACTCTGCATTATTGGTTTCATCGGCCTTTGGTATTTCCCGCATTGTTTTCGTGTTCCTTTTCCACCCCCCCTTCCTAAGGGGATTTGGTTGCGGATTTGCTGCGTCATGATAATCGTTATTAATCCTGATGATACCTGTGCATCTGTGTCCGAAGTAAAAGAGCACATACTAACGAATTTAAAATGTTGAGTCAAGCAAGTTAAAGATGTTATAGTATTCTTAAAAACCTGACTCATTTATAAGATAAAGCGCAGATAATGATTTTTAATAAAGGGAAAAGGTCTTTATGGGTGAATTTTCGTTCATAGAATGGATTCGGAAACGGCAGAAAAGACGTAAAGATGTCGTGCTGGGTATAGGGGATGATTGTGCAGTTATAGACGTCTCTTCTGATAAGTTGACTCTCATAACGACGGACATGCTGGTTGATGGTACTCATTTCGATCTGAAAAAATGCACCGTACGTGAAGCAGGCAGGAAGGCAATTGCCTGCAGTATCAGTGACATTGCTGCGATGGGGTGTCAGGCTACGGTTGCAGTAATTTCCATCTGCTTTCCTGAACATACCACAGAAAAATTTGCACGTGAACTTTACCGGGGGATATGGGACATTTCAGATAAATATAACATCAGGATTGTTGGTGGGGATATTATCAGCGGCCATGGCCCTTTCTGTATCAATGTTACTCTGTTGGGAAGGGACGATGGACTAAAACCCATCAGGCGTTCAGGTGCAAGGGCAGGGGATGCGATCCTGGTAACAGGGATGCTTGGGGGGTCAATTCTGGGCAGGCATCTCTCTTTTGAACCGCGATTAAAAGAGGGGCTCGCTTTAAACAAAAACTTTACAATTCATGCCATGATTGATATTAGTGATGGGTTAACGGCGGATTTAAATCACATCCTGGAAGAGAGCTGTGTGGGCGCCATCATCTATGAAGATCAGATTCCCGTCTCTCACGCAGCGATGGAATTATCAAAGAAAACGGGACATACACCGCTTTACCATGCATTATCTGACGGTGAGGATTTCGAGTTGCTGATGACATTGTCAAAAGCCCAGGCAAAAAAAGTCTTGTCTTCTGATTTGCTCACCGATGTAAAGGTAAGTTGCATTGGGGAGATCGTGAAAGGACGCGGTATTCAGATAAAGTCTTCTTGTGGTAATATCCATCGTACAAAGCCACGCGGATACGAGCATCTTAAATCCTAACCCGAACGAGTCGGGTCGGAAGAGAGTCAACCCTGACAGGGTTAATCTTATTCATATTTTTGCCGAAAATGTAAAAATATTTTTTGTGAGATACTAAAGGAAAAGAATTGATTTTTAAAACTACCCGTATGGAAGAAACAATGAGATTTGGTAAAAAGCTCGGCATGGTATTGTCGCCAGGAGACGTTGTTGCCCTGGTAGGTGAACTTGGTGCCGGAAAGACTACGTTGGTAAAGGGTATTGCCCAGGGGTTGGGCGTCACAGACGGGCGTGCAGTGAAAAGTCCCACATTTTCGTTGGTGCATAAATACGAAGGGCGTATCCCTATATATCATTTCGATGCATACAGGCTGGAAGATGCACAAGAGATGCTGGACATCGGGAGTGATGAGATGATTTATGGAAATGGTGTGGCTATTGTGGAATGGGCAGATAAAGTGTCGGAATGTTTACCGAAAGAATATCTGCAAATAACCTTAACGGCTGTTTCTGTGTATGAGAGAACTGTTGAGTTACGAAGTTATGGAAGCCGCTACGATACCATAATAAAGGATCTCTTTCGCACCTAGCCAAGCCTTTCTTCCAATACCTCTTTTGTATACAAGGAAGCATACAATCCATTAACGGTGATGAGCTGTTCGTGTGTGCCTCTTTCAACGATCACACCTTCTTTCATTACTACAATCATGTCAAACCCTCTGATTGCAGGCAGTCTGTGGGTCACGACCAACAGTGTTCTGCCCGGGAAATTCTTTAAGATGTTTTTCATAATGGTGCCTTCTACCTGTGCATCTACGGCGGAGAGGCAATCATCCAGAATGATAATTGAGGGACGAATGGCCAGCGCCCGTGCTATGGTAATCCGTTGTTTTTGTCCACCTGACAAATTGATCCCCCGTTCACCCAGATAACTTTCATACTTTTGAGGAAGTTCCTGAATCTCTTCTTCAATTCCAGCAATGCGGGCAAATTGCTGTGCGTTAGTATTGTCTTTCCCTGTTTCTACTCCAAATAGTATATTATCTTCAACCTTCTCAGAAAACAGGAATGTGTCCTGCGGAACAAAGCCGATACACTTTCGTAATGCCTTGATATCTATCGTATTAATATCGACGCCATCTATAAAGATGCCCTGATCGTTTACCGGGATGATACGCGAAAGCATGTTTACCAGGGTTGATTTTCCACTGCCTATCGGGCCTACAATGGCGGTACGTTGTCCTGCCGGAATCTTGAGATTTATGCCTTTTAATACCCATTCCTTATGACAATCATATCGAAAGTTTACGTCACGGAATTCAATCTCACCTTTCGGTACACATAGTGCCGCGTTATCTTTCGGAACGATCTCTGTCTTTTCTTCCATCACTTCGTCAATACGCCTCATAGACGCACTGCCACGCTGTAAGAGGGACAAACACCATCCAATCGCAGTCATAGGCCAGACCATCATTGAGATATACCGTTGAAAGGCAACCAGGGTACCCAGGGTAATCGCCCCATCGATTACCATCTTTCCACCAACAAAGAGCAATAGAATAATACCCATGTAAGTAATATATTCAAACACCGGCCCCAGAAGGGACTGGGGAATGGCCAGCTTAAGATTCTTCTTCATGAAATCCTTACATAACCTAAGGAATGACTCTTTTTCCTGGCGGGACATATTAAATGACTTTACCACACGGATACCCGATATATTTTCCTGCACCTTTTCGCTGATCCTCGAAAAGTGTTCTTGCACATCACGGAACCGCTTATCAATCACGTCCTTGATTTTATAAGCAATGAATGGGGTTAGCGGCATCAATAGAAATGTATAGAAAGACAGCCTTGGGGATAAGTAGATGATAATCGGGGGTATTACAAAAAAATATAATATGGCATCCAGGCCGATCAATAAGCCAGGTCCTACGGCCATGCGAACAGCGCCGATGTCGTTGGTTGCCCTTGACATGAGATCCCCTGTTTTGTATTTTTGAAAAAATCTCTGAGAGAGTGTCTCTATGTGTTCAAAGAAGGCCATGCGAAGGTCGTAATCGCATCGAAAGGACGTCCCGATAAAGTTCATTCGCCAGAGGTATCGACACACACCCTGGCAAATGCTCACGAGAATAAAAAGACCGGAGATGGTTGCGATTTTTGTGATATCTGCCTCGCCTGAAAGGATATCTACGGCCTTTTTGATAATGAGGGGGGGGAAGATATTGATAATATCTACGGCGACCAGCGATATCGTGCCGAAAATAAAGTAGCGTTTATACTTCTTTACAAAAACTCTGAAGATAATGCTTTTTTCCCAAAACTCCCTGAGTTTCTTTAACATGATGTTACTACCATTTCTCAGATTCCAAAATTTCAGGTTTTGAAAATTCCCCCCGCATTTCCTGAATTTGTATATAAAATGTCTAATTTATCATACATACTTTGAATTGTATAGAATTAATTGCAAGCAAATATGTGTAGCGTTGCCCAGCAGCAGCAAAATACCAAACGTAGCGGTTTAGTTTTTTGAAAAAGCAGGGCAAAACATGTGTTGGTTTGGGGTATGAACGTATGTATGCCGATTATTTAAGCCTGTTTCAGGGTGGCACGGACTTCGTCGTGAGCGCTCGGTCGAACGACAAACTCCGTTTGTCCGTGTTCGCGCCCAACTGAATTCAGACTTCTTTTAGCAAGATAGGTCTAAGGGGTTTGTGGGGTGTGGTAAAACGCTTAAGAATGAGTGACTATAAATTCTCTGTTCATTATATTTCAGGATTCTGACAGAGAAAACATCCGGTATCAAAACAAAGAGTCAACCCGTACGGGTTGACTCTTTGTTTTATCCTTCTAACTTTACAACACGAAACATTGTTTCTTGTTTAGTGTTTTGCGTGATGACATTCACACTTACAATCCTTCTCTGGCTTTGAACACTCATGTCCGCATTTCTCGCACTTCTTTTCCTCTGCCATAGCGGAACCTACCAGCGCGGTATTTACAACGCCAACACCAAACATCAATACGCCCATTACAACTAAACTATACCCAAATTTCTTTACCATTTTCTTCTCCTCCTTACCTTTTTGAACAGTAAGCC
The DNA here is from genome assembly GCA_015075005.1 of Planctomycetia bacterium. GTDB lineage: Bacteria > Planctomycetota > Brocadiia > Brocadiales > Brocadiaceae > Brocadia. The sequence goes on along the minus strand of JABTVC010000002.1, from coordinate 1,559,208 downwards.
AAGCCACCGGGAACACCCCCGGCATGACCAGCTTTTTCAATAAGCCCAGCCGCGGAGAACGCCCTCCGCACAACCAGCTTTCAAACGCGCTATTCCCTCTAATTTACTTATTACAACTCATCAGTTGATTCAGTTTTGATAATCCTTTTTTTTCAATCTTCCGAACCCACTCACGGCTGATATTAAGCTTCTTGCTTACCTCTCGCAGTGTCATGGGTTCTGCATCATCAAACCCGTATCTCATTTTCAGCACTTTTGCTTCACGATAATCGATTGTCTCAAGCAATCTCCTCAAGTGCTCCTTGTCGTGAAATTCAATCAACTCTTCTTCAGGCATCTTTGTACTTTCGTCCGGGATATACTCACTCAGTTCCATAAAATCGTTATTCTCTAAATGCGTCTCATTCAAGGTATGGGAATGTCGTGCTGCCATTTCAATCCAATGCGCCTGCTTTTCATTAAGATTTAATGCCTGTGCAATTTCACTTCCATCGGGAAATCTATGCAGGGTATTTCCTAATTTCGATGATATTTTTTTCCACCTGGAAATTTGGCCCGCCATATAAACGGGAATGTGCACAGTCTTTGAGTTATTAATCAGCGCCCGCTGAATAGTCCATTTGATCCACCACGAAGCATACTTGCCAAACCGCTGACCTAACGTGTGGTCAAACTTTTCTACAGCACGTATAAGCCCAATGTTTCCTTCGCTAATTAAATCTACAAGAGAGTTTTTACAGTAAACAAACCGGATGGCAATCTTAATAACAAGCGGAAGATAGGCCGTAACAATAGATTCTTTTGCTTTCAAATCGCCCTTGTTGACTCTTTCGAATAGCCGTATTTCTTCCTCCATGGCAAGGGGAGATATTTTTTTTAAATCTTTTATATAAACTTGAAGCGCAAATTCCATTTTTCTCTTTTCCTCACTTTTCTCTATCGTCTCATGGAGAAAGATCAGGGAGGACATGCGCCCACCTTGACCTTTCTAACAAATGCAGATCATAAAAGAACAGGGAAAGAAATGATCTGCAAATACATCTACGAAACAACAGTTGTTAGTTTGCAGATAGTATGCCGCTGGTACTAAAAAAGGCAGCGTATTTTTTTATAGTTGTAACTACTTATATATTTGAATGTTAAGGACTGCGGCAACCATGTGATGCCCGAAGGATATGCAAAGATGAGGTATAACAAAAGGTAGCGTTTTTTGGAAGAGAGTACCAGGCTAAATTCCCCACAATACGTGTAGTTGTGGTGTAAATAGGGTTGTTACTTTTTGTAACATGGCATGCTTGTAACGATTGCATGCAAAACCATGAACTTATTGATTCTTCGTAGGCTATCGGGTTGGTATGAGAGGGACAATAATTAACATAAACATCTTGTCGTACGCTTTCTTAAACAAAGTTGACGAAGAACACGGACAAACAAGTTTGTCCGTGCCACCCTTATGCAAGTGGAATAATATGTTCTTGTTATTTTATGTCCAGCCCTAAGGCAGGACTCAGCGTACTAACGATGAATCTACTGTCCGAGCGCCTTGACGATGGCCTCTCCAAATTGTTGTGCTGCGGCAGGACCACTGGCGGTAATAATATTCCCATCTCGTTCAACATCCGCACCAGTATATTTTGCGCCGGTTGATTTTATGTCGTTTATCGTAGAGGAATAAGTGGTAGCCTGCTTATTCTTTAGCAAGCCTGCCTTTGCAAGGGTTACCGGTGCAATACAGATGGCTCCAACTATCTTTTTTGCATTGTTTGCATCATTCGCAATCTTATGGGCAGTTGGATTATCCCAATATTCGCTAGCTCCTGAACCTCCAACAAATATAACGGCGTCATAATCTGCAACGTTAATAGTGGAAAACAGGATGTCCGGTGTTATCTTTGCTCCTAACATACCAGTTGACTCCTTCAGCGAAGAAGAGGCTACGGTCACAGCAACTCCATGTTTTTCTAAAACTTCCCTGGGTTTTAACAATTCTTCATCCCTGAAATTATTACTCGCGATAATCATAACGGCCTTTTTCCCTTTTACCGATTGCATGGCACTTTCTCCCATCACATGAATAATTCCTATATTTGACAAAATAAAAAAAACGAAGATCAAATTCGGCATGAGAAATCTATTTCTCATTTTAACTCCCTCATAAAAAAGCTCTTAAGCTATTTATTATAGCCTTATTTTTTCAAGTTCTTTCCTAGTTCCTTCTCCACAGCCTGCACTTTATGTGCGAGCATCTTACCTTTGATGTCCTTCCTTTCATCTATCTTTACCGTAGTATATACCCTCTCTGATAGCTCCAGCATCTTATTATGACATTTCTTAATCAGATCAAAGACCCGATCACCATCACCTTCCACAACAGTACCCATGGCATGGAGCTTATAATCCAAACCACTCTCATCGATGATTTTGACAACCCCGGCAACATAACCAGCCAGGTCTACCCCTTTCCCAATAGGGATCACACTAATCTCGGCAATCATGCTACCCCCTCCTTCATGGTTAACTTTTGAGAAATACTTGCAGACAAAACGCCACTTTTCAATAAATTTATCCTATATGAGAAGCGCTGCAATTTCAAGCAAGAAAATAACACCCTGGGGGTCAAGCCTGATTTATTGACAAATAAAGCGGGGCATGATAAAGTAATGCCTGTAAAAGGGCAATGCCTTTACGCAATGAATAAAATCGATTATGGAGTCATTTTACCCGTTTGATATGCCTCATAATACTTTGTATGAACACTTTGTATGAACAACAGAAGGAGAAGAGATGATACCACGGAAAGTGCAAAATGGCGCTGCCGGTGCAAGGCGTTTGGTTCCTCTGCTTTTTGGAGCAGCATTGATCTGTCTTAGTTTGATTATCAGCAGATGCGTTGCCTCAAACGAATGGGACATAACTCCACCGGATTCAATGCAGACCGAGAAAAATAGTATTGATGAACCCTGGACCTGCCACGAAAAGGCAGTGAACAGCGTTGCCTTCAGTCCAGATGCCAGGATACTGGCCTCGGGTAATGATCACGGTATTGTACTATGGGATTTAACGAGCATGAAGACGCTTGGCGAACCCCTTGTTGGTCATCATGGGGTAGTTTGGAGCGTCGTATTCAGTCCGGATGGGAAGATACTGGCATCGGGAGGCGCAGATGGTACCGTCATCCTGTGGGATATGGCGAACCTGAAGACTATGGGTGAGCCTATGAATGGACACGAAGGGTGGGCGGAATGTGTCTCTTTTAGCCCCGATGGCAGAATATTGGCCTCATGCGGTGCAGATGGGCGCATCATTCTATGGGACGTGGCGGGCATGAAACCGATTGGTACACCGCTCTATGGACACAATGAGCCAGTGAAGGGAGTGGCTTTTAGTCAGAACGGCAGGATGTTAGCCTCGTGCGGTGTGGATGGAAATGTTATTCTGTGGGATATTGAAACGATGAAACAAATTGGTGAGGCGCTAACCGGTCATAAAATGTGGGTGGAGAGCGTTGCCTTTAGCCCCGATGACAAGGTGGTAGCATCAGGCAGTGATGACGGAACGATCATCCTGTGGGATGTGGCAGGAAGAAAACCAGTTGGTAAACCCTTAATTGGCCATAAAGGTGCTGTAGAGGGCGTTGTATTTAGTCCGGATGGTAAGACGCTGGCCTCATGCAGCATGGACAAGACTGTTATCTTGTGGAATATAAGAGACCGAAACCCTATCGGTGAACCCTTACGTGGCCATACGGAGTCGGTGGAGGGCATTGCTTTTAGCCCGGACGGCAGATTGTTAGCCTCGGGCAGTGAAGATGCCTCTATTATACTCTGGGACGTGGCAAGCCAGAAGCCCGCCACAGCGCCGTTGATTGTCAATAAAGGGGATTAAGGAATGAGGTTATGAAGATACTTATTGTGGCGGCAACATACCCTGAAATAAAATCCCTCGTATCATCAATAACCGGACATGGTGGCAATGAAGAATTTTCACGAAGAACGATTCACTATCACCAGACAGATATCGATGTAGTAATTACCGGAGTAGGATTAATGCATACGGCGTATTTCATGGGAAAGGCTTTGGCAAATAATACCTATGACATAGCATTAAATTTTGGGATTGCCGGCAGTTTCAGTAAAAACATTTCTCTTGGCGAGGTAGTACGGGTAGTGGAAGAACGCGTTGCAGATTTAGGGGCTGAAGATGGAGAAAATTTTCTCGATGTTATAGAGTTGCAATTGTTAAATCCCAGCCAATTCCCCTACAATGATGGTAAATTACTCCATAATACTTATGATGTGGATTATGGGGTATCTGATTTAAAAAGGGTAAAAGGCATTAGCGTCAATAAAGTTCACGGCTATCAACACAGCATCGATAGCGTCATTCAAAAATATCATCCTGATGTTGAAAGCATGGAAGGGGCGGCATTTTTCTATAGTTGTTTGATGGAAAAAGTTCCCTGTCTTCAAATCCGTGCTATTTCAAATTATATAGAAGACAGAAATAAAGACACATGGAACATCCCTTTAGCTATGAAAAATTTAAACAGCATTGCATTGGAAATTATTCAACAGTTGCCACAGCACATCAGCGTCTGAATGCCACATTTCTTTCTCCTCTTCCAAACGATAATGCCATAACTTATGAAGCTAACTCTCGGTATTTCGCCATGCCCTAACGACACCTTTATCTTTGATGCACTGGTGAATAATAAAATCGACAGGGAAGACATGTCGTTTGAATTAGTCATTACTGATGTGGAAAATTTGAATAAACTCGCCCTTCAGCATGCATTAGACGTCACAAAACTCAGTTATTATGCATATGCTCATGTGATAAACGAGTATGTGTTATTACATGCCGGTAGCGCTCTGGGTAATAATTGCGGGCCATTATTCATAGCAAAACCTGGAAATCAAAAACAGATAGATGAACGCCTTACCATTGCAATCCCAGGGAAGTATACCACTGCAAATTTCCTGCTAAGTCTGGCATTCCCCACGGCAACAAACAAAGTGGAAATGCTTTTCTCTGATATAGAACATGCAATCATACAAAACAAAGTGGATGCCGGCGTCATTATCCATGAAAATCGATTTACCTATCAGGATAAGGGGCTGATTAAAATCATGGATTTAGGGGAATACTGGGAATCACAAACAAGGCTACCCATCCCTTTGGGTGGGATTGCAATAAAAAGAAACATCCCTGCTGAAATTGCACGAAAAGTTAATCGTCTCTTGAGAAAAAGCGTTGAATTTGCATATGCCAATCCTGCGTCTTCAGGAGAGTTTGTCAGGCGCTATGCACAGGAAATGGAGGAAAGCGTTCGGAGTCAGCATATTCAATTATACGTTAATACCTATAGTATTGATTTGGGTGACATCGGAAAGAAGGCTGTTACAACACTTTTTGCATGGGCAGGAAGGAATAAATTAATCAATGACACCCACGAGAACATTTTCCTTCGATCGGCTGAATAATTTTCCGGGGCAGATACTTGCCGGGGGCAAAGGAATTGCTCGCATAAGATAACTCCAAAGAAAGCCTTGAACCGGATGGGTAACCCCACGAATGTGTGATTTGTCTTTTGATTCCAATAATCACAAGTCAAGGCGATCCCGATATTACTAATGACCCAAATGTTGTTTATGACTCGTGCGGTTGCCACAATAAAATTCCTTGAATAATATATCTGTCGGTATTACTATCTTTGTAAGGACAAATATTTTAGTAAAGGGAATGACGATTATGAAGCTGACATCAAAAATCACCTCGAAAGGTCAAATTACTTTACCAAAGGAAGTGAGGAAACTTTTAAATGTGCAGGAAGGAAATGTTGTTATCTTTGAAAAGGAAAACGATAAAATTGTAATCAAGCCAGCCAGAACCCTTCGTGATTTTAAAGGTTTGTTAAAAAATATAAATACGAAAGAAAACTACGACGAGATAAGAAAAAAAACTAAAAAGTATGTGGGAAAGAGAGTTGTTCAGGGTGGAAGGCAGTAAACAGGTTGTTATAGATACCAATTTGCTTGTTCGATATCTGATCAACGATAATTTCTGCTTTAAGACTTTACAGGAGTAAGAATATAGATTTTATAGATGCATGGATTATAGAATTTGCAAAAGAACAAGGTGTTAAGACCATATACACCTTTGATAAAAGACACTTCAGGGATATGGAAGGAATCGAGGTAATTATTCTATAGGATTTAGAGCCCATACAGGCCGCAGATAATCAAAGCGCTGGTTGGATTATGGGGGTCGTCCTTGATTGGTGTTTTACAATAATCACAAATCAATGGGCGACCCTCTCTTTTCCTCCTGGTTCGTTTGATGTTCCAGGAGATAAAATGTTAGCTATTTCCACAAGGCTATCTCTCAACATGTTTTGATCTAATCGGTTCATTTGATATTCGACCGAACGAGTTTCAAACTTCAGATTGTATAGCGTTTCTGACTTTCTGCGAATGTCACGAGCCGTGCAGTCTCTGATTTCTTGACTTATTGCAGGTTCTTGAGAAAAACGGGTTGTTAACTGTTGCTTTAAGACATCAAAGTGCTGTTGGCCACCTTTTGTTAATACCAGAGTAACAAGGGCATATATTGATTGCTCCAAAGTTGCCCATCCTGTCTGAAATTTCCCGGCTTTAAAAGCCCAATTAACAACTATCTTCTGGATTTCTACCGCCATATCAGGACATTCTCGCGAATGGGCATCCATTGCTGCTTCAAAAAGAACCGTCACTGGCTGGTAACTTTCAATAAATTTTACTGTCTCCTCGTCACCAGGAATCCAGTCAATCACATAAATCAGCCAAAGTGCATCTTTCCAAAGTTCGTCACGTATGTGGTCATCGCATACTTGTGCATTTGACAGCGCCAGCAACATCTTGGTCACTGAGGCAATCCAGTGAATAATGTCAAAAGTAAAACCAGACCTCTTTTCAACTGCTAATAAAAGCAACTCCTTTTGCGAAATGTACAATTGTTTTGACCAACAAGCAAAATTACTCACTATTTTTTTTGCTGCGTCATCATCCTGTTTTGCGTCCGAAAGAGCATTGATAAGTTCTCTTTGCCATGCAAGGAATGCCTGTGTTGCGGTCACAGAAAAATAGGGGGCCAAAAATGTACTATGTATTCTCTGTAGAGGTGTGTCAGGCACTTTCAGGAAGAGCTTAACAACCATGGTAATGTCCTCTCTGAGCTGCTTGATTGCGTAATGAATGTAATGTGATGAGGTTCGGATGAGATCGAAGGTTAGCTTGGCAAGTTGTTCAAAAGCGGTCAGGGTAACAGGTCTATACTTCTCGTTGGCACATCCAGTACAAGCCAACAATGCGATGTTTTCTGCTGTTGCAACTACACTATTCGGTTCGTCGCATGAAAGTAAAAGATGGGCTGATTTACCCATCAATCGTACACCTTCCATCAATACATCGGGCATGTCATGAAGGACAACAGATTTAACACCCTCTGACAGATATCCGGCTGCAAGTAGGGCGTGAGTCTTGGTGGCATTTTCATTCGAGTAATCAATTTGTACATAGACGCCAACCAGCATCTCCATGGCTTGAAGAGTTTGTTCTATATGCTGTTCATCTCCACGAGTTATGCCAGAGCGAAGGTGTTGTCGAAGAAGTTCCAATGTGTTGTTGATGAATCCATCGTTAACTAAAGGGTTATCGACCATAAAAACTTGTGCAAAAAACGTCTTCCCTTTTGCTTTAACATAAGAATGATTTATGGCTACGACTGATTTTAGTGCCTCATATGAAACTTCATGGTCGCCTTGTTCTGCAAACCTTAGTGCATATGACATTGCATGTGAAATTGCCAATTGAGCCTGGACAGTCCAGTGCGGATGAAGGCTCAAATATGTGATTCGAGCCATGTCATGGGTACTGCGTCGTGAATTGCCTTCAGTAGGTTCCTCTGGCTCGATTCCCTTAAGTAAAGGTGTTATTCGCCTTGTCCGTTTTATCCATGACTGTAAGTTTCTACAGGCATCGTTGACGATTAATTTTAATTGCTGCAAAGGGTTTATGAGAACTAACGCTCTACGATAAGCATTCAAAAATAGAATGAAAACAAGGATTACCCCCCATGTGGCACCAATCACTGCAATTGCAGCCCATGACGCATCGGGGATTAACGAGGAACATGCTATGGCAATCGCAATTAGGAAAGTTCCTGCAAACGAAGCAATGACACGAAAATCTGTACTAAACCTTCTGAATAACCCATGCGGCATACGTTCAACGTTTACCTGCATTGCAAACACCACGAGCGAGAAAGCAATAGCTGATGCACCAATCATCGCACTTCCAACATTAAGAAGTAATGAGCGTAGGTTAGAGAGATTGTTTTGAGTCTGATTCGAGAAGTATGGACTAAGAGCGTCTTGTAATTGGGGGGAAACCCAGAAACTGGCAGCAATAAATATTAACAACATTGCGGCGGCAGTAAGTTGTATATGGTACGGCTGCCAACCCGAAACACGATATTGCGCCTGATATAACCACTGCCACAGTTGAGCGTAAAATTTTGAAATCTTAGATTTCACAATCAGACTTCCAATTAAATTTTTCTGTCTTCTGACATCAATATTCTCTTGGAACCCCAACATTTATTTTTGTCTTTATTCTATAAATCGTCAGAATACTATAATAAATTAAAGATGGAAAGCAATAAAATCATGCTTTATTAATAATGTGAAAAACCACGCCCTGTGGGCGTGGTCAGAGTTCAAAGGCTTTGCCAGTAAAACGACTCATTGTTACAATCTAAGTTGAGTTGTCCCCACAACATCAACAAAGGAGTAACAAATGAGTCGATTTCGCAAATTATCGCATACGATATGGCATTGTCAATATCATATTCTTTGGACACCAAAATATCGTTTCAGGATACTTACCGGTCAAGTAGCTGAAGAAGTAAGTAAGTGTATCAGAGCATTTTCTGAACAAAAAGGCTGTGAAGTTGTGGAGTTAAATGTGCAAATGGACCATGTTCATCTGCTTGTTATGGTAGTACCCAAGATATCGATATCCGATTTTGCGGAAGGGATTAGGGTCACCCTTGAAAATAGAATATAAAATCTGATCGGTCTCTTTCTTAAATCTTCTTTGTGTTTTCCTTTGTTCGCTTATCTGCAGTGAGGTCTTTGTTACCGCACTGAAACTTTTCCTGATTTGTTTATGATCTTATTTTAATTTACCCACAATTTCCTTTGTCTTTTGTTCTTATTTATTGATCATATTCTCAGGCAGCCTGTAAAACAATTACCCTTTGCCTATGCAGTATATTCACCTTTCCTTCTTACCTTTCTACCATCATCTTTGCCCTGACGAGCCTTATCTCCTCGTAGGAATAATCCTCGCCCAGTTTCTCCTTTACCGGACTTAGCGCATCAGTACCTATTTCTTTGAATACCTGTTTGAGGTGCTGTTGTTTTTTAGCGTCAACAATACGATCTACGGAAATGTCTGCGCCATCCAGAATAAGTTTTTCCAGATGAGAGGCGATGGTGGATACTGCCAGTCCCCTCTTTTGTGCAATTTCACGAATGGTGAAATTCCGACGGTACATTTCTAAGGTTGTTTGAATTGTTAAAGATTTCTCCCGCTTTACAGAAGACTCAAAAGGTTTATGAACGATTTGTTTTGGCTTGATATGATATTGTTTGCAGTAATCGATAATCTCCTGTAAAAAAGCATCTCCATATCTCCTTAATTTCCGTTCACCAACACCGCTTATTGCGCGTAAATCAGCTACGTTGTGGGGATAATACATAGACATTTCCTTCAGGCTGGTATCGTGGAAAATAACATAGGGAGGCACTCCTTCCCGATCAGCCAGCGTTTTTCTTAGTGTTCTCAAACGCTCAAACAACGTGCGGTCGTGGTCTTCGTCTGCTTCGACCTTCTGAATAGGGAGTTTTTCCGCGGGTTTTGTTAAAAACACCTTCTCATTGCGAAATAAGATAGTCCGGCTCTTTTCGTTTAACTTTAAGACCGGATACTTGCCTGCCTCCAGGTTCAGAAACCCTAATTGTATTAACTCACGGATAAATGACTGCCATTGTGACTTAGAGTGCTCTTTTCCTGCACCAAATGTCTTGATTGTATCATGACAGTTTTGCATTATCTTTTGATTCCGGGAGCCCAACAAGACATCAACGACATAATTGATACCAAACCGTTCGCCCGTCCTGTAAACACAGGATAATATTTTTTGTGCGGCAATCGTTCCATCAAATTGTTCCTTTGGTTCTAAACAGGCATCACAGCAGCCGCATGCAGGTTCGTCGAATCTCTCGCCAAAATAAGCCAGCAACAACCTCCGCCTGCACATGTTGCTTTCGCAATAATTTGTCATCTCCCTCAGCTGCTTATATGCGACCTGTCTTTCATTTTCATCTTCCTTTTGATTAATAAAATATTCTATCTTGAATTTATCGGCATAACTAAAGAAGAGGATGCAAAGTCGCTTTTCAATCCATCCCTTCCTGCACGCCCTGTTTCCTGATAATACCCCTCAATGCTCTTCGGCAAATCATAATGGATCACATGCCGCACATTTGGTTTGTCGATACCCATACCAAATGCAATCGTTGCCACGATAATCTCGACGTCATCACGGATGAACCGTTCCTGGTTCTCCGTTCTGACTTCAGCCGTCAGGCCTGCATGGTATGGCAATGCCCGGTATCCGGACGTTTGCAGGCTTGATGCAAGGCTTTCCACGGTTTTACGGCTTTGGCAATAGATAATCCCTGAATCTTTCTTTCTGACTTCCAGGTATTGGAGTATTTGCTGGTATGGATTGTCCTTGGATTTAATCTGGTAGTACAGGTTTTTCCGGTTAAAACTCGCCTTGAAAACCTTGCAATCTGATAACTCCAGCTGGGTAATAATATCTTTCTGGACAACAGGGGTGGCGGTGGCCGTTAAGGCCATAATGGGAACCTTCGGGAATTTCTTTTTTAACAACCGCAACTGCCGGTATTCAGGCCTGAAATCGTGCCCCCATTCGGAAATACAATGCGATTCGTCAATAGCAAGCAGAGACACCTTTAAGCCCTGTAAAAATTGTAAAAACTCAGGCATGACCAACCGTTCAGGTGCAATATACAGTATCTTTATTTCCCCGTCTGACAAACTCTGTCTTCTGGCATCAATTTCACCATAGCCCAACGAACTGTTAATAAACGTTGCTGGAATACCATCGGCTAACAATCCATCCACCTGATCCTTCATTAAGGCTATTAAAGGAGAGATAACAATTGTGATTCCGTCGAAGAGGAGTGCAGGCAGCTGATAACACAAAGACTTACCACCGCCTGTAGGCATAAGGACAAAGACATCTCTTTGCCCCAGTACCTCCTTAATAATATCTTCCTGAAGCGGATAAAAACTGGTATAACCAAAATATTTTTGCAGTATTGTATACATGGTACAGGAATGATACTGATTTTTATTTCCCGAATCAATCGGAAATAAGAGAAACTATTTTGACATTCAAAGATTCTATGATAAACTTTTAGCGATATGATTAACGGAAAAGATGAACGGTACAATACGGAGGATATGGTTCTTGTCGCTGAAGGTCCATTTCTGATGGGGAGTACAAAACAAGACATCGACAGGTTATTAGAACTTGACCGGAACATTGAAGTCGAACGTCTGGAAAATGAGATTCCACAAAGGGAGGTTTATTTAAGCGCCTACCTCATTGACAAATACCCCGTTACCAACGTCCAATACAGACAATTCATCGAGTCAGGCGGTTATACGAAAAGGGGCGTGTGGTCTGATGCAGGATGGCAATATATCATGCAGTCAAATCCCCTGGAAGGCAGCGATCCCGATGGTGTTTTTCATGGCGAACCAGACTCCCCTGTTACAAACATTTCGTGGTATGAGGCAGAGGCATATGCTGCATGGGCAGGGAAGAGACTGCCTACAGAGGCAGAATGGGAAAAAGCAGCCCGTGGTACCGATGGCAGGATATACCCGTGGGGCAATGAGTTTGATAAAACGAGGTTAAACTGCGCTGAGGCCAAGATTGAAAAGCCCACACCTGTTATGAAATACCCACTAGGTCAAAGTGTTTACGGATGTTTTGATATGGCCGGAAATGTGTGGGAATGGACGGCCGATTGGTACGACAGTCAGTATTATCGCCATGCCCCGAACAAAAATCCACATGGACCCGCCCTGGCGGAAGAGAATCCCTATTTTGGGAGACCGGAAGAGGTAGGCATTTCCATTTATGAATTAAAACCCTCCGCTGCAGGCAAGGCGCTGAGCGCCTGCAAGGTCTTGCGGGGCGGTTCATGGAATGGGTCTGGTGTTGTCCACATCCGTTGCGCAAACCGGGATTACGATGAACCTGCTTACAAAAATGACACGATTGGTTTCCGCTGTGCGAAATCTCTGGACTAATGGCTATTACTGAGGTTTACACCCGTATGCTGGCATGATGAGGTGATGTTTGACGGGCGACGCCCACCCTACCCGGTCAACCTGATTATCTTTATTCTTCGCAGAAATTAAATAAGTATAAAAGGAGACGACATGAACATTCTTGTTTCGGGATCATTGGCCTATGACAGGATTATGAATTTTCCGGGAAAGTTTTCTGACCATATACTTCCCGATAAGATACACATGCTGAATGTATGTTTCATGATAAATGACATCATGGAAAATTTTGGAGGCACTGCAGGTAATATTGCCTATGCCCTTGCATTGCTGGGAGAAAGTCCCACCATCATTGCTACGGCAGGACGTGATTTTGAACCTTACAGAAATTGGTTAACACAGCGCAACATCTGTACAAAAAATATTAAGGTCATACAGGATGAACTAACTGCGGGTGCATATATAACCACTGACCAGTCGGACAATCAGATAACTGCTTTTAATCCCGGTGCAATGAAATTTAGTTCCGATTTTGATCTCGACACTGTCGCACCCGAGAAGACGCTTGCTATCGTTGCGCCAGGAAATTTGAGTGATATGGTTAATTTTTCCACTCTATACAAAAAGAAGGGGATCGATTATATTTTTGATCCGGGACAATCCCTTCCTGCGTGGACGAAAGAGCTGTTAACGGAGATGATACACGGATCTAAAATATTTATCTGCAATGACTATGAACTGCAATTAACCCAGGAAAAAACCTTCATGACCATTGAGGACATCCTTGAAAGGACAGAAACACTCATTATAACAAAAGGGGAGTTCGGTTCTGTGGTCATGCATAAAGATAACGACAACAAGATACAAAGCAGCAATATACCTGCCGAGAAAGTACAACAGGTGAATGACCCCACAGGGGCAGGTGATGCTTACCGGGCAGGGTTGATTAAAGGGCTTATAGCATCAAAAAAAGATATGATACATGCTGCAAAAATAGGGGCAGTTTGTGCTGCTTATTGTGTTGAAGTACACGGCCCTCAGAATTTTAATTTTACTCCTGAATTATTTAATAAGCGCTTTTCATCCATCTTTGGAGAAAAGGCTTTTTAAAATGCACTGCAGCGTGCATGATGCATGAAAAGATTCTTTTTTACTGGAAGAGTTTTCTCAGTTTTTCCGGCATAGGAGCAGGCTTCCGCTTTTCATTGAGACATGCCAGCTTTGAACTGCCCTCCGCAATGAGGGTGCTATCACCCTCACGGAGCACGTTGTGGCTAAACTCCACGGTAGCATGCTTCAATTCAGAAACCCAGGTCTGTATAACGAGAACGTCATCATAATGGGCAGGTGAGCGATACCTGCATCGTGCTTCGGCAACGGGGAAGTAGATATGCTCCTTTTCCAATTCTGAGTATGGCAATCCAAGATCCCTCAAATATTCTGTCCGGCCCATTTCAAAATAGACAAAGAAATTACCGTAATAGACAATACCCATCTGGTCTGTCTCCTGGTAACGGACGCGTGTTTTAATTTCATGAATTTTTTTCCGAAAGTAGTTTTTATCTTCCATATCGTTATGTTCGCCCTTTTTATTGCCATACTGTTATTACTGCCCCCCATCCGTCTCTATCCGGCAGTGCCGTTACAATGATATGTTTTCATTCCACTGAATGTCAACAAAAAAGAATGCTGAGGAGAAGCAGGCTGAAGACGTCAGGGATTCCGGGGAAACCATACTTAATTATTGACTCGGTGTTAAAAAACGGCTAAGATTCTCCTATGGTTAAAGTCGAACAAGAGTCTGATAAACTCGCCTTAGAGCAAAAATCCTAAGATTCTCCTATGGTTAAAGTCGCACAGCAGGTTCAATGGTAAGGAATTTCAAAGTTACGAGGGTGGCACGGACAAACTTTGTTTGTCCGTGTTACATTAAAGCCACATATTTTATCATGGTATAAAGTATTCCCCCCTGGGAATGGACTTTCTTACAGTAAGGGCAGGTAGTAATTCTATGTCAATGAAATTTAAAGGTGATTTCTCAGCAACGGCAATTGGTAGTCTTCCCCATACCAACGTCGATGCGGCTTGTGAACTTATGTTCAAATCACTCCCCGAAATACCCTGCTGGCCTCAGTTACCAAAAAACAGTATCAAAGAAGAAATGTGCATTCAGTACACAGAAGGACTTCCCTGCCTTAAAATTCATGCGGACGGGAAAACAGTAAGTCTTGACGTTTCAAGTGACACATCCAGTGCTTTGGCCGGTTTTTACGAAGACTATTTAAAAAATGACCCCGACCTGTTTCAAATAAGCCCCGCATGCTCAGCAGGGTTTTACGCAATGATTGACCGGCTTAACAAGTCACCCCAAAAATCTTTTCGCGCACTCAAAGGGCAGGTGGTCGGACCGATTACCCTGGCAGGTTAACCTGAAGCTTTCTACGGAATTACGGCCCTGTGCAGCGAGGAATTCTTTGATGTAATCATCAAGATGATATCGATGAAGGCATACTGGCAGTTTACAAAGTTGTCCCAATATGGCCTGCCGGTTATCATCTTTGCTGATGAACCCTATCTCACGAGTTTCGGTTCTGCATTTATGAATATCAGCCGCGAAAGGGCTGTGAGCGCCCTGAACGAGGTCTATGAAACCATACAATCCCACGGCGGCCTGACCGGCACTCATTGTTGCGGCAACACGGACTGGGCAATGCTTATGGATTCCCGGGTAGATATTATCAGTTTTGACGCCTATGAGTTTATGGATAAGTACCTGATGTACTGGCGTGAAATAAAGGCATTTCTTGACAGGGGAGGCTATCTGGCGTGGGGTATCGTCCCAACTTCTCCCAAGATTATGAACGTCTCGCTTAATGATCTGCTCAAAAAACTGAATGACGGTATTCAATTTCTCGTTAGCAAAGAAATATCAAGGGCATTAATCCGAGAAAGTTCAATCATTACACCCAGTTGCGGTACAGGAACATTAACGATGGAAGAAGCAGAAAGGGTAATGGCATTGACACACGATATTTCTTTTGCCATGAAAAATCGATGAAGGCAACGGAATGCCCGGCCACATTCAAAGCATTTGAGATATACGATGGAACTGGACATAATAGCTACAAATAAGCAGTTGCAGGGCCTGACTGCCATGGAACGGATTCGCTGGGCAGTAGAAACATTTGGCAATGATGCCGTGCTGCTGAGCAGCATGCAGAGTTCTGCATCTGTGCTAATGCACTTTTTTTACCGGATGGAGCTGAAGAATGAAATACTCTTCGTGGATACAGGCCATCACTTCAGGGAGACATTGCAGCTTCGTGACGAATATATGCGCCGTTACAAGTTACATATTGTAACGTTGTATCCCGAGCTAACCCCGGAAGAGCAGGAAAAGAAATTTGGAAAAAAATTATACCTCTGCACCGATGGTCAGAAAGAATGCTGTCACGTGCGCAAGACAGTTCCATTCCTCAATCATATCAGGCAGTACGGGCGTAAACTTGTAATGATTGGTTTGCGCCGGAGTGAAGGAGGCAGGCGTGCCCGGGTGTCCCCGCTCATTCAAGATCCGCGGACTGCAGGATACACCCTGTACCCGATATTCGATTGGACGGACGAACAGATTCAAACGTACCTTCAGCAACATGACGTGCCTGTACACCCCTTGCATAAACAAAACTATCCCAGCATTGGATGCGAATGCTGCACCACACCCGTCGAACCAGGAGAAGACCCGCGAGCAGGCCGTTGGCGGCATCTGGCAAAAGATGGTGACGAAGGGCCGAAGTATTGCAATATCAATTGTTCAGATGGTTCAGGCATTTGACATATCAGCAGGCAAATTCATGGTAATACGTACACCGGTATCACTCCCTTATTTTCATACAGAATCCAGCCAGAAATGAAATTCGTGGGTAATCTGGTCAGGGTTGCCAATATTATAGCCAAGCAGGTTTCTCAGATGGGTCATGGTGTCTACGTCTGCATCTAAAAATTTAAACCCAAAATTGTTTCCATGGAAATGAACGAGTTCTGCACAAAAGGTCAGGGTAATATTGGATAAGGGAAGATAGACTTTTAGTGTGTAACAAGTTCCTGCATTTAATAAAACAGGAACTTGGGAGTGTAATAATGCACCTCGCAAAGAGATATCAAATAATTCTAATGTATGGGTAGTATCATTGAATTCAATCCGGGCGTGTGCCGGAAATTTGATACGGCTAAAATATCGATTACCAGACATAATTGCCTCGCACTGTAACCCTGTTTCCTCCCAATTCGATTGAAATAATATCCGTTTCCAAAAATTATCCGAAACATAGTACATCAAAAAGGCATCAAGTGCCCCTGTTCCCAAACTCATGTTTGGAAACACACGTGCAGAGAAACTGAGTTTCTCGTACATTACACTCCCAAACAGGAGTTTGGGGCGGGCAACTGAAGAGAAGTTTTACAGAGAATTACGAAAACACCAAATCTCTTTCCAATTTCCAAAGCAATTAAAATACCGCCAATAGAAGTACTGGAAAATATTTAAACAAGTTGTCTTGTAAAATATTGAATAGCAATACCATATAAACAAAAGTAGCCGATATAAATTACCATGCATGTATGTAAAGATGCGTGAAAAGTGCGTCGCGGCACAGACGTGTGGTATTATGCAACCGTGTGATGAAACGATGTGATGTATTACTCAGCCATGGTAGGATGGGCACCGCCCACCAATAACAAATTCCATGCGCCCCGTTGGTATTGACGAGATTTCTGATTAAAAGCAATCGATAACCTTCGGTCGGATGATATATTTTATCGGTGGGCTACATCTACCTGATACCTGAGTTTCAATTCCTTATGGGTTCAATGAGACGACTTTGGAACTTTTTCTCCACAAGTAGAACATCTGTTTCAATTCCTTATAGGTTCAATGAGACTGTACCCAAAGTTTAAAGTGCGGGTATATCATCTCGTTTCAATTCCTTATAGGTTCAATGAGACCTAAAACCTAACCAAAGAGCATGCCGATTTTTTTTGTTTCAATTCCTTATAGGTTCAATGAGACTTAAATTAGATTCACAAGAGGGTAAATCATTTAAGTTTCAATTCCTTATAGGTTCAATGAGACTGTGTTTAGATGATTTTGTTGGAGATTTGCAGAAAGTTTCAATTCCTTATAGGTTCAATGAGACTACAATTAGATACGATAGAAAGATGTCTTGAACTGGTTTCAATTCCTTATAGGTTCAATGAGACTTATCCCCGCCACCAAAAACCCTTGTGTAATCTTTGTTTCAATTCCTTATAGGTTCAATGAGACTCTACCAGCTAAACCACACTGCGTTCTTTGTAGTGTTTCAATTCCTTATAGGTTCAATGAGACTTATCTCTTTCGTATTCAGCACTTAGACGCAAACGATGTTTCAATTCCTTATAGGTTCAATGAGACCTGTTGGAGAAGGAAACATATTCTGACCCATTGGTGTTTCAATTCCTTATAGGTTCAATGAGACCAGATAAAGCCTCACTGACTTGGTTTTTGTAATTTGTTTCAATTCCTTATAGGTTCAATGAGACATCATAGGCTTAGAACCAAGACTAACACTACCACGTTTCAATTCCTTATAGGTTCAATGAGACGCTTGTAACATTACATTGTATTTTTGGCTTACATCCGTTTCAATTCCTTATAGGTTCAATGAGACAGCAGCCAAAAGTTACGATACTACCTACGCAAATGTTGTTTCAATTCCTTATAGGTTCAATGAGACTCCTTCGATTGAGGTCGTTAATTGCCACCGGAGATGGTTTCAATTCCTTATAGGTTCAATGAGACAAATCTTGATTCTTTTTCTGTGAACCCTGATTCAAGTTTCAATTCCTTATAGGTTCAATGAGACGATAATACAAAGAACAACTTCTCTATATTTTCACGGTTCAATTCCTTATAGGTTCAATGAGACAGTAAGCAATCTTGCTACTATTCCAACCTCAGTAACGTTTCAATTCCTATAGGTTCAATGAGACGACTCAGGGAAAATAGATAATGCTTTTAGTTTTGAGTTTCAATTCCTTATAGGTTCAATGAGACATACGGCGGTAAAGGCGATCTTTGACGCAGCAGGCGTTTCAATTCCTTATAGGTTCAATGAGACGGCAGGTAGCGATTCTTTTAGCGCCTTACGCTTTTGTTTCAATTCCTTATAGGTTCAATGAGACTATTTTAATAAAACGATAACAGAATCCTGTTTTCCTGTTTCAATTCATTATAGGTTCAATGAGACACTAATCCATCGGATACTACAGGTAGTGATATTGGTTTCAATTCCTTATAGGTTCAATGAGACGGTGAATAAAAATGTCAAGTCAAGCGATTAGTGGTGTGTTTCAATTCCTTATAGGTTCAATGAGACTACATCGAGCTTGTATATTGCGCTGAGGTAAGGATGTTTCAATTCCTTATAGGTTCAATGAGACTACTCCAACATCGCTTCAACAATTACCAGGCAGTCTGTGTTTCAATTCCTTATAGGTTCAATGAGACGTGTATTATCCGACACACTGGCACGCCATTACCTTTTGTGTTTCAATTCCTTATAGGTTCAATGAGACAGTGCACTTTCAGATTTTGATGCTTCCCACGGCAGGTTTCAATTCCTTATAGGTTCAATGAGACATCATAGTCTTTATCGTAGAGATCATCTATAATGGTTTCAATTCCTTATAGGTTCAATGAGACCATTTCTGCATTTTCAGCATCCCAAGACCTATCCTGTTTCAATTCCTTATAGGTTCAATGAGACGCCGCCTCAATTTGCTTTTCAAGTCCACCCTATTGTGTTTCAATTCTTATAGGTTCAATGAGACTAATGAAGCCCTTTGATATGGCTCATCTGTTGTGTTGTTTCAATTCCTTATAGGTTCAATGAGACGGGTGATGCAGCAGTACGTGGCTTAGCTGGTTTGACGTTTCAATTCCTTATAGGTTCAATGAGACCCAGGCAGTCTCATACAGTATAACACCGCAGCAGATATGTTTCAATTCCTTATAGGTTCAATGAGACGGTTTACCTGTAATGTTTCTTTTGCTTTTTAGTTTCAATTCCTTATAGGTTCAATGAGACGTTTTACCGGAGGATACACGGTGGCAGTATTTCATGTTTTCAATTCCTTATAGGTTCAATGAGACTATCTCATACAATAATTGGTTTCTCTATCATTCCGGTTTCAATTCCTTATAGGTTCAATGAGATACGGGAAGATGCGCTGATCATTTCAGCGATCTTCGTAGTCAATTCCTTATAGGTTCAATGAGACAAGGAGCTCTAAGGAAATGGAAAAGAACAAGGTACGTTTCAATTCCTTATAGGTTCAATGAGACAGCGTTAATCCTTAGCATAATCAGTAATCGAAATATGTTTCAATTCCTTATAGGTTCAATGAGACATAATATCTTTGATTCTGAAACTCTCTCCAACGTGTTTCAATTCCTTATAGGTTCAATGAGACATCTCGAATGATTCAGTTAAAAGTGAGCGATAAAGGTTTCAATTCCTTATAGGTTCAATGAGGAGGGGCCATTGAATACTGAAATACATCCCAAACTGTTTCAATTCATTATAGGTTCAATGAGACTATTTGGGCAAGCGTGTCTGTTTAGATCCATAGTTTCAATTCCTTATAGGTTCAATGAGATTGGTACACGACTACAGTTATCTCCTATCAAGACGATAGTTTCAATTCCTTATAGGTTCAATGAGACCAGCACAGATACACTTTATGACACCGTACAGAGTCGTTTCAATTCCTTATAGGTTCAATGAGACGTTGAACGGGAAGGCCGGAAATTCTGCCGGACTCTGTAGTTTCAATTCCTTATAGGTTCAATGAGACTATACAGTTATGAATATATACGAGTCCGATAATCGCGTTTCAATTCCTTATAGGTTCAATGAGACCAGGGGAGATTGGGTATAATAGAATAGAAGGATGTTTCAATTCCTTATAGGTTCAATGAGACGCGCAGAAATACGGGTTACATCTACGAGATTGTTACGTTTCAATTCCTTATAGGTTCAATGAGACAACAAAACGCATGCCAGGTCGGCGTTTATTTGACGTTTCAATTCCTTATAGGTTCAATGAGACATAGGAATAGGTAAGGAATGTAAAAGGTGCGGTTATAAAGTTTAAATTATAGGTTCAATGAGATGATGAACGACTTGCTAAAATGCAAATTGATATTTGTTTTAATCTTATAGGTTCATAGAGATGAAAACATTTCGAGACCATGTGCCTGTCTTGCATGGTTCAATTTTATAGGTTCAATGAGACATCAGGAATTAGTATAAATAAAATTGATAGTTGTTCTTTCAATTTTATAGGTTCAATTTTCTACGATAAATTTCATTGTAGGATCTGTGTATATTATCAGTTTCAATTCCTTATAGGTTCAATGAGACAGAAAATGAAGACATACGATGTAATAACGAATGAGGAGTTTCAATTCCTTATAGGTTCAATGAGACGAGGAAGGCTTAACATCTATCCACTCTAACTTCAAGTTAGTTTAGATTTTATAGGTTCAATGAGACTATAATAATCTAAAACAAAGCAGACTAAAGACATTGTTTCAATTCCTTATAGGTTCAATGAGACCTGATAGTTCCGTGATATCTGAATTTAAACCAGAAGTTTCAATTCCTGAGGTTCAATGAGACAATGAGTGTCGAAGGATCAGATAACGATGTCATTTGACTGTTCAATTCCTTATAGGTTCAATGAGACGTCTGAAGATTTGAATTTAACTTATATTCTAACTGTTTCAATTCCTTGTAGGTTCAATGATCTGTTACAAAAGTTTATTGGTTTGGTTATACCATTGTTTCAATTCCTTATAGGTTCAATGAGACTATACAACTTGCCTGTTTTAATACAGGAAATGGACAATGTTTCAATTCCTTATAGGTTCAATGAGACAACTGGCATACGGGACTTTGGGTATGATACAAAACCGTTTCAATTCCTTATAGGTTCAATGAGATTAGGGAGGAAGGCAAGGTAATGTGACTGTCTATTCTGATTATGTTTCAATTCCTTATAGGTTCAATGAGACCTCGCCTTGTCTGTTATTGCAGGTATTCCTACTTGGTTTCAATTCCTTATAGGTTCAATGAGACTGAAACGACAGGCGGTGTAGTGTTGCAAATAGTTACTAGTTTCAATTCCTTATAGGTTCAATGAGACAATATTATTTAAAAATGTTTACTTGTCAATCAAGTTTCTCAATTCCTTATAGGTTCAATGAGACAAATGATATCTTCAAACCCAAATAATACTATAGTCCCTAGTTTCAAATTCATATAGGTTCAATGAGATTTGCTTATTCTACAATGCGTTTGATCAATCGGTTTCAATTCCTTATAGGTTCAATGAGACTTAATCCAGTCAGACTATCATAGATTGGATTCTGTTTCAATTCCTTATAGTTTCAATGAGATAGGTTCTCATGAGCTGTAAGAAAATTAATCCCTGTTTCTAATTCCTTATAGGTTCAATGAGACTTGTCAGAAACCCCAAATTGGTACTTTCCGATTATCCGTTTCAATTCCTTATAGGTTCAATGAGACCATTTGACAGTTCAGGTTCATGGACAACGGTTTATTGTTAATGGGTTTATAGTTCAAATGACATTACCACAAACTCAGAGATGATGAATGTGCAAACTGTTTCAATTCCTTATAGGTTCAATGAGACACACTGATTAATGTATCCTGAATACGATAATGTTTCAATCTCTTATAGGTTCAATGAGACTTCATTTGTCTATTCCTATGTAAGACATCTTTCCATGTTTCCAATTCCTTATAGGTTCAATGAGACAGTTGTATGGATGCCAGCTGTTAATCCCCATATTAGGTTTCAATTCTTTATAGGTTCAATGAGATTTATGTTGCCCCCGTCGTTCACTCTGTTCACGACTCCTGCTTCAATTCCTTATAGGTTCAATGAGACACAAAATCTGATCCTATTGTTGTAAGTGTAGACCAAATTCAATTCTTATAGGTTCAATGAGACGGTTCTAGCATTATGGATTGGCAGGGACAACAATGTTTAATTCCTTATAGGTTCAATGAGACTTTCCATCTTCATTTTCTTCACAAAACTAGTTTCAATTCCTTATAGGTCTCAATGAGACTGAACAATGACAGCAGATAATCAGTTCAGAGGAAAGTTTAATTCCTTATAGGTTCAATGAGACAGACAGCGATACATTTAGCGTCTATCCAGGCATTATTGGTTTCAATTCCTTATAGGTTCAATGAGACTGAGACCGATTACGACAGATAATTCAATTTTTTAAGTGGTTTCAATTCTTATAGGTTCAATGAGACCGGTGAATTATTACCACTTGTAGCCTTCTTAACTGGGTTTCAATTCCTTATAGGTTCAATGAGACGCATTGTTAGGAAAAAAACCTGTTGATGGTTTATCTGTTTCAATTCCTTATAGGTTCAATGAGACTGAAAATCACCCTTGTTATTTACACGAATACTGGTTGTTTCAATTCCTTATAGGTTCAATGAGACCTGATCCTTCGACTGTCGTACTCACAGTGCCGTTCGTTTCAATTCCTTATAGGTTCAATGAGACATCTTGAAGAAAATCAACGTGAAAGTGATGTAAAGGTTTCAATTCCTTATAGGTTCAATGAGACCCATCTGTTGCCCTCGTCCTTTCTTTGTCCCAGTAGTTTCAATTCCTTATAGGTTCAATGAGACTCGTTGACGCTTGTGGGGGGTGCTTTATACGTTTCAATTCCTTATAGGTTCAATGAGACGAGAAGGTGGTTCAGAGGATTAACAGAGGATTAAAGAGTTTCAATTCCTTATAGGTTCAATGAGACAATGATAATTCCCTATTTGCCCAACATTTTTTATGTAGTTTCAATTCCTTATAGGTTCAATGAGACCGTTCCGGCATGTGATTTCTATCCCCAGTGAGACCTGTTTCAATTCCTTATAGGTTCAATGAGACTACAAAACTGAATTAGACGCGTTAAGCGAATATATTGGTTTCAATTATAGGTGGTCTATGAGACCCAAGAACCATCAATAGAATACATATATCGTTGTCGTTTGTGTTTCAATTCCTTATAGGTTCAATGAGACTACTCCCCGCTCGCACGACGGAGAAACAAATATCGCATGTTTCAATTCCTTATAGGTTCAATGAGACATCTGAAGATGCATTAGATCGCGAAATAGCTGTCAGTTTCAATTTTATAGGTTCAATGAGATGCTTAATGCAGATTGAAAATTCAATCTTGCTATAGTGTTTCAATTCCTTATAGGTTCAATGAGACGTGATGGATTTCCTACTTATATGACTGCATTGCCTGTGTTGTTTCAATTCCTTATAGGTTCAATGAGACAAGTAATAAAGAGTGCGGAAGGACACTAAATATGCTGTTTCAATTCCTTATAGGTTCAATGAGACTGTAATTTGATAATTTATCAAGAATAATAGTTTGGTTTCAATTTCTTTATAGGTTCAATGAGACCTCAACCCGTCCCTTAATACTTCCTGAATCTCAGCGTTTCAATTCCTTATAGGTTCAATGAGACCAGCCCTTACGCCCTTAGGGTCAGTTACACTTTCCGCAGTTTCAATTCCTTATAGGTTCAATGAGACCCGTTTTATGGGTACAATAAATACAGAGACTTACGATCTTTTTTCGTATGCAAAATGGCCATTTTGCTCGTCTACCTCTCATTATGTAAAAAACCCGGCAGGTCGACATGATGTACTCAAGCTATTATTTCATAACAGGATAATCATCATTTCAGTGTATCAAACAGAGATACAGAGACGTGCGAACAGGTATTTACCCTGAGGTCGACAGGTTTTTTATGGTATTTTGCCACTACAAAACACTTACTTATCCAAACAATGGAATACTTTTGTCGCATTGTTGTATTCCAACAGACAAAGTAAACTTATTAGTCCTAGTACATACGCCGCAACCAATGTGCCGTGTTGTTTTGCCCCAAACTCCCGTTTGGGAGAGTAATGGATAGAGAAACTCCAGTTTTCTATCAGTGTTCCCAAATTTCAGGGAATTCTATGATAATATTATCAACCGGTCTTTTGTCAACCAACAATCTTTTATCCAGCCATTTTTCATTTCTTTGATTTGAATACATACAATGAGTGAGTCCTCATCCTCTCGTTCATGATTTTCTTTGTTTTATCTTCAATTCTTCCATCAGTTCACCACTCACCTTCAAATACGAGTTCTGTATATGATGGAGATAACCTCTGCACAGCTTTAACATCTTCGTACATCGTTTCTGATCCACATCATATACAACAACAACGTACATTGTTAATCTCTCCTTTCAAACCGTGCAAACTGTGTAATCTGTTCAACCGTGAAAACCGTGCAAACGGCTCAATCAGTTCAAACGGCTTGTGCGGCTTAAATGAATACTACTGCTCGAACGGTTATGAAAATTCACCACCAGATCTTCAATCGACGGATTTCACTTTGCTCGCCAATCAGGTGTTTGACCAATTTGTAATATTCCAATCTTTATAAGATACCGGTAAGAGACCTGTCTCTCAGTTTTCATTATGGCTGATAATTGTCTTTCTTCTCATATCATATTCTTTTTATAACTGTCTTTCTCCTTCTGTTAAGATAACAGCAATTAACCTCTGTCATAAAATCCTTTTAATCTGCTGCCGGTTCAGTATCGTAAATATGGTTCTGTCGCTGAAAATAGGCTTAAAACCTCCGCCAGGTCGAGGCTCAGGAAAACCTGTTCGCCCGGTTCATGGAGATAAGAGATCAGGGATTTAATCTTGTATGGTATATTTCTCACCCAGACATGTCGTATAGACCATCGAGTTTAGATATGAGATTGCAGGTTAACCGGCATTGTCCGGAGGCTGCTTCACCCTGCGTTCAAATGCTATCTCCTGGTCAATAATGGTAAATTTGTAATACGTATTTTGGATGTTTCGCTT
Source organism: Planctomycetia bacterium (assembly GCA_015075005.1). Taxonomy (GTDB): domain Bacteria; phylum Planctomycetota; class Brocadiia; order Brocadiales; family Brocadiaceae; genus Brocadia. Next base: position 1,533,742 of record JABTVC010000002.1, on the reverse strand, counting down.
CTATTCCCATCAACTCTCCACGACCTCTGTTTTTTCGACTTGTGACCTGAAACCTTCAATCGTGCTGATATATTCATCCACTCCTTCCCTGTTGCCATATATCTCAGGTTCTTCAGATATTGAAACTGCTGTTTCAATAAACGCCCCTGCAGGATAATTCTCTGACGGCTCGTATAGTGGTTCACCTGCTTCACCAACCTGGAGTTTGCTATTCCCATGGATAGTAGCTACCGGAATAATAACCATAGTAGTTGAATACATGCACTGGTATGCCTTTCTGTCAAGATAATTAAAGAGTTTCATTGAAGTCAATCTCACCGAAGGCATAGAGGGCTTCTGTGTTCTCAATGGTATTATGACCTTAGAACCGTCTTCCTTTTCAAAGAAGATGGTATTTTCCTGTCGTTTCAGGCGGCCGTTGTTAAAGATGTAATAGTTCTGTTTCATAGGTTTAAAAATAGTTTAAGCCGTTTAAGCAGTTTCAACCGTTTAAGCAGTTTCAACCGTTTAAGCAGTTTCAGCTGTTCAAGTTTCCTTCAATGTTCAAGTAGTTTCAACTGTTCACAGCAGTTTCAACTGTTCAAGCAGTTTCAATTTCAAGAAGGTCGTTTCAACCGTTAGCCGAAAACTATATCGGTTTAAATAGTTTGAACGGCTTAATCGGCTTAGATTGTTCTTTATTACACCCAGTATATCCCTATAACTGCAATTCTTGCACATCTTCATCCTTTGTATCGGCGGAGGTAATTCGGCTTCCACAAGCACTTTGATGTCGTTTACTATTGCATGAATCTTCTCATCATCTCCTGCTCCAAAACACGTCCAGGGTCTTTCTGAGCTTTGATAATTAATTTTACCGGTAATACCTTCTACGCCCTTCTGTTTCAGATACCAGAGGTAATACTTTTCGGCTGATATGCGGCTCTTCCACCTTTGTCCGACTTCTTCATATTTGGATGACCCTGTCCTTGTTGATGAAATCAATCTTGATCAGCCATCAATCTCAATCTCCTTATTCTCCTGTTCGTAATGATGTCTCGTGGATCAGCTTACTGAGGTAGACCATCATCGCTGTTGTGCTCCATTTCAATATTTTTAGTAAAATACCAGAGCTTCTTCTAATTGTGGAAGTAATAGTTAATCTAAGTGCTGCAAGCGGATAGATGTTTGTTCTGTAGTGTTCATTATTTATATCCATTCATTCTTTCAATTTTTTTCAATATACTTGGCGAACTCACTTTGTTAAGCTTTTCCTGTTGAAAGGTACAGCTGCATCGTAGAGTTTCCTGAGAATGCGTGGGGCATTGCAATAGTTGAAGATAAGAGGTTTATAACCCTCTATCCCGGCAATCCTCCATATAATATCATCTGATTGCTATGTATATCAATGACTTCAAGGTATCAGAAAAGGATATCTTTCATCATTCAGCCAGCTTTCTGGGTTTTTTCGTGTTTTTATTTATTTTTTTTACTAAAGCTGCTCTAAACTTTTATCTCTATCCTTGTCATGAACTGAGAAATAATAAGATTTTTCCTGTCAGTGGTGATTTCAAGTGGTGTATTCATATCAACCTTTGAGGATTTGCATAGGTTTATCAATAATTAATGCTGCGCTGTTACTGTGTGTGACCAGATTTTTAAGCATATTACTCCTGAAATGTAGCATTTTGTAAATTTTTTTAATGCCACTAAGACACCATGCATCAAAGAAAATCCTGATAACTTAGTGACTGTATAGCAACCTCGAATTTTCTTAACGTAAAATTATGTATATACATTGTACTATCTAATATACTTCGTTCAATACTTTTTCCTATTTCAGTGTCTCCAAATTATTTTTGACAGAATTTACGGGATAAGCAGGATATTTTAATCATGTTCATCCTGTCCATCCATGTTAAGTGAAATTCGTTTTTCTTCATGTCCATTCGTGGCTAAACCCCTCGTCTTCAACTTTTGTATAGAGAAGATTCGTTGGTTCGTTGTCATTTAATCATCCTCATCGGTGAGACGTACCAATTATTCGCATAGAATCAGGGGGTTCTGGTTGTAAACCTGAACCCGTAGAGTGTACCATAAATAAAAAAACTTATTTTTGCGGATCACAAAAAATTTGAATAACACTGAACATCAGAAACAAATAAGCGCTTATGGGTAACTATAGGCTTCAATTTTTCAACTTCACCAATTAATTGTCTTGCAGCCAATACAAACTGGTTTTGCCCTTTATACATTTTCGCAATCTCTACAAGCCGTTTTTCGAAGGCTTCTTTCAGAGAATACTTCTCTTTCTGTTGCAAATAAAGATTCCCTTCGTTCAATTTATAAACAGGAAGCGATTCTACATAGTATTGTAACTCCTGCTTCCCTTCCAAAAAACCTGATACCACAAGGCATCGCTCACCATTGATAGATTCCTCTCTTACAATTTCTCTGTTTTCCAATATCCACTCTAAAGAGTATCGAGTAATCTGATTATCCTTATTACAGGTTAAATCTCGAACTAAGATATCTGGCATGGAAGCCCTGAAATATTTAAAGGTTCCAGTAAATATCTTCCACCATTCTTTCCAGTTTTCAATGTCAATATTAAATTTCTTTCCACAGGCAGAATTTATATATTCAAGGCGCCTAATTCCTTTATCTATTTTTCTCATTAAACCCAGCATAAATCCTGCTTGACCATCAATATTAACGGTCTCTCTAAATAGTTTCTGTGTCGCATAGTCTTTTATATTTGTGGCAATGATAAAATAATATGCCCCAAGATACTGTGGAATTTTTTCAGAATAAAATTTTCGGTCTGACAAAAGCTCAATATTTCGACATTGTTCGATAAAGTCATAATATGACAGTGTTTCTTTCCCAGTAAACGCCTTTTCTATTTCCTTTATTTTGTTATCAAGAAAAATTATTGCCTTGCCGTCTTTTCCCTGTCTTGCGATGCGCCCGAATCGTTGGATAAAGTTAGCAAAGTATTTGCCTGTCTGCATAAGACAAATGGACACATCCAGATTGACACCAACCTCGATTTTATTAGTGCCAAGTATCAAGCCGGCATTGCCAGGCGCTTCCTTGATTTCAGATTTTGTATAGTAGACGGATACTTCTGCGATTACCACATCATGAAATTGCTTTTCTATCTCTGGTTTTGCCATTCGGAGTTCCGTCATTCTATCGAATACAACTAATATTCTTTCTCCGTCTTTAATCCACTGTTTAATGGTTTCAGCATTCGAGATGAGATATTGAAGTGGCGTAGCACCTTTCAAAAATGTGACCTCTATTTGACCATGAATTTTCCGGCTCGATGAAGTTGCCTTGTCAGATATGAATTCTATGATATCAGCAGGATTAAAGCCTTGGGTTCGTAATATTTCAAGCAATCCTTTTTCAGGGGTTGCTGAGGCAAAAATAAATTTAACCGGCTTTGCAATCAGAGCCTTTTTTACTGCAATCCATGAAATTATATTGGCAATCTGCTCTTCATCATACAAATGATATTCATCAAATACAAAGTAGTCTATTCTGGCAAAGATTTCGCTTATCTCTTTTTGCCCTTTGTGCCTGTAATAACCGCCAAAGAGGGCAAAATTGAGCAAATCAGGATTAGTGATAATAATTTCGTTGTCTGTGATTACCTGAATAAGGGCATTCCATCTATCAGGACCTTTTGCGTTGAGGTCATCCAGCTTCTTTCTGTTAAGCTTGCTAATCTGAAGCGATGGAAAAGCTTTGGCGTATTCTTTTTCCATATCATCAATCAAGGCATTTGTCGGAGATACAATGATGCACCTGCGTTTACTAAAAGAACTGCCTGATGTTTTGTGTTGGATTATAGGAAGCGGGAAGGCAAAACTTCCATTTCCTGTTTTTGGCGCTTATTACTGTGAATTCAGGTATATCTTCATAGTTCAAAAGCGCCTGCTGGATTTTGTGCAAACGGCGACCTTCAAACTGCTCGTCCACTGTATCCACAAACTGGGGCAATATTTTTAGAGAAACGCTATCCGTCATTAGAATATGCCGTCAAAAATCACTCTGACCTGTTCTGTAGAAATGTTTTTCATCAGGATGTAGTTTTCAAGTTTATATTCAAACAAATATGACTTAAGTGATTTAATAGTTGTCTGCAAATTACCAAACACTGTTTTTAGGGTAAAAGCATTCAGCCAAAGATTGCCATCAAATTTGTCATCCCTATCAAGGATTGCCATACATTCCCTGCCTGTTCCTAAACGGATTGTAAAGGGTAAATCAAGGGTGAATGAGTCTTTACAGATCAGACAGGTAGAAAACTCCCCCTCCGGTTGAATCCCCTGCACCTTGAAATAGTTTTTAAACAGTCCTTTTCTTGCAAGTCCCTCTTTACCAATGATGGACATATCAGGAAAACCATCCACATTAAAAAGAGTATTTCTGGTATATATCCCTGTCATCTCATACTTGACAGGCTTTCCCATGCTAACATAATAATCAAGTCCTCTCAATTCCTCATAATACGGTTTTCTTCGGAACTCCTCGTAAAAATTCCTGTCTTTCCTAACCCTGTTAATTGCATAGGTTAAGGCAATATCGCCGATAAAGTCGCTTGTTATGGCGCCGCCAGTGGTTACCCTGCAATAATTAAACATGGGTGAGAGAAGTTTAACTCTCAGGGGTTGTATTTTCATTGGCGCCCCCCGCTTTTGTTTCTTTTACCTTTTTTGCCCCTTTCTGCTTCTTATCACCCGAAGATTCTTTAACCATTTTGATTTTCTTCAAATATGTATCAACACCTGTTTGGGCAGCAGTATAAATCTCTTTAAGCAAAGGTTTATCATTTTCTTTCCAAAGACCATCAACCCATTTCACGATATCAGCGAGGTTTTTTACCAAGCCATCTTCAGTGTAGTGGTTTTTCATTTGCTCATTGACAAATGTGTTTACGGAGTCCAATGTTGGCACATCTTTTTTTGTATCTGCATTCCATGCCTTTGAAATTGTGTAGCTGTTAATCGGTTTCTCAAAATCTGCAAAACCAATAGCAACTAGATGGTTTATCATATTGTTGGCGTTTGTAGTTGTTTGTGCTCCATAACGGTGTTGGTTAAGAACACTGGAAAGAAGATGAATAAAAAGTTCAGGGGTAATGTTATCAACGGTTATAAAATGAGGGAAGAGAGTTCCCGGCAATATATATTCCGTTGAATAAAGGCTTTGCCGCATTTCACCAGTCGCTTCATCAATCATCGTCCCCGCTTCGCTTAAGGCATTGTGTTGCAGCTTCTCGGTTATATCTTTTACGTCTCTTAGCGAATATGCCCAGTCGTAAATTGCCCTGCTCGTAAGCCCCGCCGTATCACCAGATTTCGTGGATGTATCTCCAAAAAGTGCAGAGTTTGGATTATTCAACATCTCGGCACCATCAAATACATTGTAACGGACTTTTTCATCTACAACCCCGAATTCTCTGCACAGCATCAGGCCAAGTAGTTTTTCCCTGCTCTTTAACTTCCTCGGAGGGATTTCAACAAGCTCCCGTCCGTCAGCGGTTACCAATGTGATTGTCGCCTCCATGTCGGTGCTTCTGATAATGAGGGGGTTCACAACCTCTCTGACCAAGGCAAGTTTAAGATGCCCAATATGGTTTTCCTTTAAATCACTCACAAACCATTTCTCGTCAATAAACTTATAAAGTTCTTTAATTGCTGCCATGTTTCTATCCTCCTCTTTTGATTTTATTTAATTTCCGAAACTACTGCCTGAAATACTTCACGGTAATCACCTGCATATTTCTCAAGATTTTTATTTTCAGCAACAAGAAGCTGGATCACGGTGTCTTCTGAAATGTCTTTCCCCTCCTCCTTCAGCTTCTTTATAATGCCTTTAATTTTTGATTTCCTGCTTTCCATATATCCTTTATCAGAATAAAGAAAGGCAAATTGGTTTACCCAATTGCGAAGCCTTCCCGGCTGGGGAAAATGTTTTTTCCATTCCTGCTCAAACAACCGTTCATAAAGGGCTTTTGCAAAAGGCTCGCATTTTGACAGGACGGCACCATCCCTGCTTTTCAGGGTTTTTCTTAAATCTCCGGCAATTTGCTCTATTGCCGTTTCTTTATCCCTTCCCTCCTTATGGCAGTCTTTCAGCACCTTCAGGGCATCCCGGATTATCCAGCTTTCCTGAGAAGTACTGCCTGACTTTGGCCTTACCATTTCAATGGCAATCTGTGCCAGTTCATTCATTACACTCATTTTTAACACCTCCTTGTTTAAATTTATAAATTTAAGCATAGCGTTTCGTGCCTTTGCCTTATTGTCATCATCCAGCAACGCAAAAGCCGTAAATATAGATTGCCTGTCTTCTGCATAATTTAAGACATTACTGACTAATCTCTTTTTATTAAGCGATAAAAGAAGATTCATCTCCTGCAATCTGCTTTCAATCTGGTCAATCCGAATCCTGTCCCATCCAAGCCTTTTTGCAAAGGGCAGACAGTTCTCAAAGACAAACATCTCCTTATGAGAATGGTATGGCGTCAATATACCTGACACAAAAATCCTGAAGCCTGTTTTTTGTATCAGCTTAAGCATCTGGTGAATGAAGTAAAAATTGGACTCCACGTCCTCGCCGATACGATTGAAATTCATTCCGTAAAGGTTAAAATCGTATGCAAGGCTATCAAAAATAAGCGTCAAGCCGTTTACATCCCGACAGTCGTACGAAAATGCTTTACTCAGGACATCCAGCAACTGGCAACTTGAGACATCAACAAAATATTCTCCGAAATCATAATAGATTGCAGCGTTTGCATCGGAGGCATTCAAAAACATCTGCCTTTCAAACTTATTTTTATCTTCTGGTTTAAGTTTTTTCGTATAGAACCCCCGTGGTAATTCTTTTAAGCGCAATTCATTTTCTTGAAAAAAAAGTGAAGATATTTGATTATCCTTACTTTTTAATGTATTTATAGACCTATTACTAAAGTTGAGAGCAGAGATTCCAAAAGCCCTTTCTGCACCATATTTTGTCATTGCTTTACGCCCAGTAAAAAGGCACATATCAGCTTTTTCAGGAATTTCTTCAATAAGGCCGACTATTTTTTCAATGTCACGCGCAAAGTTGCCTGAAATATAAAAGTCAGCAAAGTCATCAAGCTCCTGTGTATCCACAGTTTTAACAAGTGATGATGTCGCCAGTGTTCTAATAATCTCACTCCAAGCGGTTTCTAAAGTATCATTAATGGTTTTGCCGTCAATTTCCGCCACATTGCATAGCTTGTTAACATTCATTAAAGCTATAACAGATCGTTCTGTTGCAGTTGAATATTCAGGATAAGAGTCTTTGGGTTTCCATTTAGCAAAAATCTTTGACGAAAGTATTTTCATTTTTTCTAAGACATAAAGAGTCAGAAATTTCCTGTCTGATTCGCTGACCTCCTCCCATTCTTTACTAAACCGCAAAAAGTAATTCAGAACAGTTCCATCCTTTGCCTTTTGAGGAAAGACCGTCAAAGGCAACTCATTTTCATCAATCAACTTTTCAAGGCTTTTTATTTCCTCTTCCGCTTTTGGTTTGCTGCTTTCTTCTGAAAGAGGTGCTGCATAATTGGTTATTGAAAACGGTTTAATCTTCTCGCTTCCAGACCCGTTATTAGCAAAGCCAGCTCTCAGTATTTTTTCAAGGGAATTTCTTATCTGCTCATGGTACTTATTTTCTGAGTCATCTTCTTCGCTGAGGCTTTCTAAAAAACCGAATTTGCATGCTTGAAAGTCGAGTAGTGAGGACTTTACAACATCAGACAGGTCGCTTTTGAAATCAATCTTTATTTTATTAATTTCAGTTGTAGTCAAGGGTTGTCCGATAAATACAAAACCATTTCTTAAACTAAATAAAATTGTCTGCTGCCGTTCATCCCCAATAAGAGATTTTGCAGCAAGCAATAGTTTCTGAGAAAGGAGTGTAAAAAGATTCTCTTGAACTTCTACGAAGGAAAGCTGCCACAAATCACTCAACCCCTTGCCGTTCAATTGCTTTTTAGATAGTTGTTCATAAAAGTCGGCAACAGAGGAAAAGCTATCTATCGAAGCTATGGAATCGGCAAGATGGCAATGTTCAGCCAATACTGTATTGAAAAAATCTTGTTCCTGTATAGTTTTTTGGTGAGCAAAGATTTTTGTTCGGTATTCAGTGCCAAGAGCAAGAAATTTAATTTCTTCAATCCAATATCTCCATTCAGGGAAAAACCGTTCAAGTTTTAGTCCTTCACATAGTGAAACAAGAGACTGCTCGACGCTCTCATTTAATTCATCAATGCCAGTCAGCTTATTAACATCATGCAATGTGAATCCAATGACAAAACAGCGCAGGAATAACGGTGCTTCTTTCTGCTCAAGCCACCCTTCCTTTTTAAATCTCTCCTCAAGCAGTTTTAGAGCAGGCAATAACCCATTGATAATATGAATGTGATAAGGCATATCGTATTGATTTACAACTTTGTCAAATATGCTACTTCCTGTTTGAAACTGACGTCCACTCGAACCTTTCGCACTAACCAGTACATATTGCTTAATAAATTCATCAAGGAAACTCTTAAAATATTCTCCAGTAACTGTATTAAAAAGCTCTGAATTAAAATAACCTCTAATTTTTGCATGTATCATAGTTTTATAATCCCTTCCCCGCATCCACACACGGATTCCCTGTCCAGTTGAATAATGGCATGATTACCTCCGGTTAAAATAAACGTTCAAACAGATAAAACCGTTTAAGCCGTTCAAACAGAAAAAGCAGTTCAAACTGTTTAAACCGAGGAAACCGTTCAAGCCGATCAAACAGCCGAAACAGTTTAAGCCGTTTAAGACGGAAAAACCGATCAAGCCGTTTAAGCCGTTCAAGCAGAAAAAGCAGTTCAAACTGTTTAAACCGAGGAAACTGTTCAAGCCGATCAAACAGGCGAAACGGTTTAAGCCGTTTAAACCGGGAAAACTGATCAGCCGTTCAAACCGTTTAAGCCGGCGAAACCGATCAAATAGTTCAAACCGGTGAAACCGTTCAAGCTGTTTGAACGGTTTCACCGGTTTCGTCGTTCTTTGCATTCATTTTCTTCTGGCGATTTCATCCAGTGTCTCTTTCACGCTCTTTCGCTCCGGCATCTTGTACTTTGATCCTTTGTACCTGCTGCCTTTCAGATGCTCCATGAAGTTATTAATCATTATTGAGATACGCTTGCATTGTTCAATGAGGGGTTTTAATTCATTCTGGTCAATATAGTTCTGATCTCCTGCTATATACAACTGGCATCGTACCTCACCACAAGAACCTTTAGCAATTGATAAAAACTGGATGAGTTCCTGGTTGCCGCCTTTCATAGCCTTCGGCTATGTTAGACATGATGGAGACAGATGCACGCCGGATCTGGTCTCTGAGACCGTAGTCTTTTGAGAAGGTACCGTCTTTTGTAATCCCGTAAATCTTGTTTGTTAGTTCTCTTACTGACTTCCAAACTTCAAGGTCTTCGAAGTACATGTCTGCCTCCTTTCAGAAAATTAAGCCGGTTAAAAATGGTTTAAGCAGTTTAAACCGCTTGATCTGATGAAACCGTTTAAACCGGCACTCGTCAATCTGTCCTTTATCTAATCTCATATTACCTCATATAATTAATTATGCATACAAAAGCATCCTATCCATCTCTGTTAACTTCTACATACCCACATCCCATACTGTTGTTCTGTCCAAAGCCGCATTCCAGGCCGATACTGATCAATTCTCCTGGGCCAGTTACGGTAAATGGTTGCAGTGTCCCTTTATGTTAACAGGCTTTGTACTGCCGTCCAATCCTTTCCTGAAGACGGTAAATTGCTTCACGGATTTTCCTTTGATATCGTGGAAACTGAATTTCAACGGTTCACCTTCAAAAGGTTTGCCGTAGAGCGTCTCGTACTTATGCATAAGGTTTTGATTCAGGAGCTCTTCGTAACCTTCGTCTCCCGGAAACAGGTAGATGTCTTGTTGACCTGGAGGCATGGGCTTTTGATAAAGATGGGGATTCTAAGGGTTTCAATAATAAGCCGTTTAAGCTGGTAAAGCCGTTCAAACCGTTCGCCGTTCAAGCTGTTTGCTGTTTGGGCCGTTTAAGCCGTTTAAGCCGTTTAAGCCGTTTAAGCCGTTTAAGCCGTTTAAGCCGTTTAAGCCGTTTAAGCCGTTTAAGCCGTTTAAGCCGTTTAAGCCGTTTAAGCCGTTTAAACCGTTTAAACCGTTTAAACCGTTTAAGCTGCTTAAAGGATCCGGGAGGGTTTCTATCCGATGGATATTGAGTTTTTGCCGTCCAAGGACTATCTCGTTTCCTTCATGGAATATACCCTCAATTACGTACTGAATGAATTTATCAACCGGGGATGCGATCTGAAAGGAGAGGGTAAAGGGGCTGCCCTGGGAAGATTTGAATGAGAATCCATTTGAGCTGCCAAAATTGTTTGATAGCTGTTCGGGATCCCGTTGAATTTTATGAGATATTAACCTCCCCTCCTTTACAAGGAGGCGAGATGCTTGCAGGTTATCTTGGTTAGCTACAGTATTTGAATGGTTTGTTTTGTTCGAACGGATAATTTTGATCGGGCCGTTGAATAGTATACCAGAAAAGACAAAGAACTTGAATCGCTTGTCATTTTATAAACGAAGCCCTGCTGATGAAGCCAGTGTGCATAGTCAGGGTTTGACCTGTATAGGAATCATAGATAATAGCCTGTATCTGTGTTGGTAGTTGAAGTCGATGATGCCGGATTTACCTGCCGAGAGGGTTATTTTATCCTCATAATTAATGTCACCCAAACTTGTCATGCCTTGTTTCTGGATTGCAGGAAATAGACAGGAAAATCCTTTTCAAGGGCAGCTGGCTGAGTATGATAGCACTTTACAGGAACAAATCAATACAAAATAAGGAGGGGAAGAAAGGGAGGTAGAAAACTTACAAAAAGTTATCGTCTATAATCATTTCGTCCCTACGGGATTCATAACGCTTTCATTGAATAGGATTAAATCTATCGTTAGTATCTTCACAAAATTATTTTTACACTTTTGGCAAAAATTATGAATAATATTAACCCTGTGAGGGTTTAAAGCCCTGACAGGGTTGACTCACGAATTTTGTGCTTATGTGCTTTTCTTTCGGCTATAATAAACCTACGCTAACAATCAGCCGGGGCTTAGGTCATCGGTTAACTCGTAGAGGCCATCTCCCTCATACCGGAGCTTACCCAGTTTTACGAGCTCTTTCCACACCTCCTGAGGATAACTGTCTGGCGGACGAATGGCTACAATACCGGAATTTTTTCCACCACTGAGTGCACCACTGCCGAGTTTGGATTCGGCGTCAAGCCGCGTTAGTCTGAGACGTTTCCTGAACGTCTTAAGCGCCCGCTTAAGATAATCCGGAGTCATAAAGTCCTCTGGCGCGTCGTTACTCATTGTATTTCTCCTGTTAAAGGTTTTTTAAGGATGGCAGGAAATTGCTCTGCATTAAGCATGATAGTAGAGCAAAAGTGAAGTAAATTGCAATCTTTTTTACATTTATTGCTGCAAAAGTAAAAGAAAGAGAAATGGGAACGACTGGTATGAAATTATTGGAGGTTGTCAAAAATCCAGAGCAGAAGTATAATTAAGGCATTGATGAAAATGATGAAGTCAGGTCTGGATAGGAAGAGATAAGCATGGCAGAGATAGGTATAGTGAACGAACTAACGGTCGTCAAGGAAGTTGATTTCGGGGTTTATCTTGACGGTGGAGGGCTGGGTGAAATACTACTGCCGCAGCGGTATGTTCCCAAAAAGTGCAAGGCTGGCGATATTCTTAAGGTTTTTATCTACCTTGATTCCGAAGATCGTGTTATTGCCACAACTGAACATCCTTACGCCATGGTCGGCGACTTTGCCTTGCTCAAGGTTGTTTCGGTTACTCCTGTTGGGGCATTCCTTGACTGGGGTTTACCAAAAGATCTGCTGGTGCCTTATTGTGAACAAAACCCCACAATGAAAGAAGGAAAATCGTATATCGTCAGGGTGTATCTCGATAACAGTAATCGCATCGCAGCATCTTCGAAACTGGATAAGTATCTTGACAAAAATCCTGATGGCCTGCAGGAGGGACAGGAAGTGGAATTGTTCATTTGCAACCAGACCGATATTGGTTATAAGGCCATTGTAAATGGTTCGCATTGGGGGGTACTCTATTTTAACGAGGTGTTTCAGTCATTAAAGAGAGGGCAGAAAATAAAAGGGTTCATCAGAAAAATACGGGGTGATGATAAAATAGACCTTTGCCTGCAAAAACCCGGCTATGAAAAAGTCGATGACGTAACGGAAGCAATTATTACCGCCCTGAAAGAGCAAGGCGGGTTCATTTCAGTAACAGATAAAAGTGCCCCGGAAACTATTTATACGTTGTTCGGCGTCAGCAAGAAAACATACAAAAAGGCGGTAGGTGCCCTTTACAAAAAAAGACTGATTACCATTGAGGATAATGGTATCAGGCTAAGCATCATGTGAGAAAAAAGGTATAAACGTTGCTATTGTGCGAAATTATAGGAGCATTATAATACCATGAGTATGAAAAACCAATTCTGGCTAATTGTATTACTGATTACTGTACCGGTAGCATGCCGAACTCCCTCTTATGTCAAGGGAGAAAAGAGGTCGAAAAGGGGATATCCCGATTCGGTTACTGGTAAGATCAGTGATGCAACCACACCAGAACAGCACAAGACCCTGGGCATTTCTTGCTTCAAAAAAGGAATGATTGAAGATGCCCTGGAGGAATTGAAGCTCGCTTCTGAAGGAATACCCAACGATGGCGAATTGCATCATTATTTGGGAAAGGCTTATTATGAAAATAATAAACTGAATGAGGCCATTGCCGAGTTGCTTGCAGCCATATCCTTCTATAAACCAAATCAAACGGCTGAAATGGCTGATGCATACAACGATCTTGGTCTGGCATATAAAAAAAAGAACGCTTTTACGGAGTCTCTCTCAGCATTTAAAGAAGGCCTTGAATTAAATCCCTCTGCAGCAGAGCTAAACTACAATTTAGCGCTCCTTTATTTTGATAACCATATGATGGATGAATGTATTGCCTGTCTGAAAACGGCAGTCAAAATTGATCCAAAAGATGCTGATGTTCATTTCATGCTGGGACTGGCGTATTACAAAAAAAATTTCATGGATAAGGCTATGCATGAATTTAAACATGCTGCTGATTTAAATCCTAAGGATGCCGATGCCCGCAATTATCTCGGCATCGTGTATTACGAACAGGGCAATCTTGAAAAGTCAATTGGTGAACACAAAGCCGCCATTCAACTGAACAGGAATTATACCGAGGCCTTTAATAACCTGGGAATTGCACTCTTTGCAAAGGGCGACCTCAGTGAGGCATCGGATGCTTTTGAAAAGGTGCTGGAATTAGAGCCAACACATGCGGAAGCGCACTATAACCTTGGTCTGATTTATAGCGCGGAAGGCAGGTCGGAAGAAGCAGTAGCTTCGCTGGAAAAAGCAATAAAGCTTAATCCAAAAATCGCTGAGGCGTATTTAAAACTTGGTGAGGTTTATACGGAAAATAACATGCCGGAAGAGGCCTTGTCAGTATTCAGGAAGGCCATCGAGGTTAAACCTGGTTATGCAGAGGCATATTACCACTGTGGCGAGCTCTATGCAGCGGAAGGCAGGCACGACAAATCAATGAGTGCCTGGAAAAAGACTCTTGAGCTTGATCCTAAAAATACGGATGCCTGCTTTAACCTGGGTGTGGCATTTTTTAATCAAAACAAGCTGGATAAGGCCATTTCCCTGTGGAACAAACTTATTGAGATTAATCCAAGCGATTACGATGCCCTGACAAGTCTTGCGGAAGCCTATGATATACAGGGTTTAACAGACAAAGCCATACATACCCGGGAAAAGATCGTTGAAATGTATCCCAATGATGCAGAGATCCAGTATGAATTGGGCAATGCCTATGCGAAGAAAAATATGCATACCACTGCCATCCCTTTCTGGGAAAGGGCGGTAGAAATCGATCCCAACTTTGTGAATGCCTATTACAATCTGGGGATCACGTATCAAAAGATCGGTAAGCAGGATGATGCCATTGATGTCTATAAAAAAATCCTGGACATCAATATGGATGATATTGATGTCCATAAAAAATTAGGGCTGCTTTACCAGGAAAAAGGCTTGGACGTTGAGGCAGAATCGGAATTTGATATCTACAGCAAATTGAAATCAGCGCAGGAGGGTAGATAGCTGTGTGAATCTTTACGCAAGGTTTTGACCGTAGCACTTTATCTTTTGGCCCTTACGACCATGGGTCTTCTTGCGCCTTTTTTCTTCTTAAAAATATTCAGTATTATTTCTGCTTCTTCAAAAGAGACTGTTATAAAAGAAAATTTATCAAATATCTGAATATCTTTTATTTTTTCGCTGTGAACTTTGGCTTCCTGTTTTATAAAAGTAGTTAACTTTTTAGGAGTTAAGTCATCAATTTTCCCCAGCGCCACAAAGAGCCTTGTTGTCCCTTTCTTATCGATGGAAACATCTTTGATTTCATTATAATTGCTGGCATCCAGTTCATCTTGAAAAGTATGTTTTAAAAGGGCGGCCACTACCTTTTCTGCCTCGGTTTCTTTCAGCATTTCCTGTGCAAATTTTATATAGTCACTCGTATCTTCCGCCTTAATGATTTTTGCCAGCTGTATTTTGATCCGTGCCTTTTTTTGATTTATTATATCTTCAATCTTTGGCAGTTTTTCTTTCCGGATATCAGTTTTTGCAAACTTTTTAATAAAAACAAGTCTTCTGTATTCATCGGGTGTGACAAAAGTTATAGCAGTCCCCTCCTTACCAGCCCTACCCGTTCTTCCTATCCTGTGTATATAAGATTCAGGATCTTGAGGTAAAGAGTAATTTATTACATGTGTTAGGTTATGAATATCTATGCCTCGGGCAGCAACATCCGTAGCTACCAGCATGTTAATCCTTTGCTTTCGGAATTTGTTTAATATTATTTCCCTCTGGTGTTGAGCTATATCTCCATGCAATGCCTCGGCATCATACCCTCTTTCCATAAGCTTGTTTGCAACACTGTCTACGTCAATCTTCGTCCTGCAAAATATCAGGCCGTAGAATTCGTGTTCGAAATCGATGATCCTGCATAACGCATCAAATTTGTCTGCATGTGCTACTTCAAAATATATCTGATCTGTCAAATTTGTAGTAATCTGCTCTTTTTTTACCCCGAGCATTTCATAGGTTCTCATGTACTTTTTGGCTATACTTATTATTTTTTCAGGCATGGTAGCAGAAAAAAGCATCATTCTTTTCTGTGAACCGGTATTTTTTATAATCTCTTCCACATCGTCAATGAATCCCATATTTAACATTTCATCAGCTTCATCAAGGACTAAATAGGCTATGTTTTCCAGTTTTAAACTTTTTCTCTTAAGATGATCCAATATCCTTCCGGGAGTCCCTACCACGACATCAACCCCTTTTTTCAATCTTCTAAACTGTTCTTCTATTGACTGGCCTCCGTAGATTGGTGCTATCTGCAGCAGTTTTTTCCCTTTATAAGAATTTAACTCTTCTGAGACCTGGATAGCCAACTCTCTGGTTGGAACGAGGATAAGGGCCTGAACAGTCTTTGATTTTTCTTTTATCCTTTCAAGTATGGGGAGCCCAAATGCAGCTGTTTTTCCCGTTCCTGTCTGAGCCTGACCGACAATATCCACTTCCCCTTTTAAGAGAATCGGGATAGTCTTTTGCTGAATTGGGGTAGGCTCTTCAAAGCCTTTTTTTTCCAATGCATGTAATGTATTCTCTGATAATCCCAGTATTTTAAAATTTTTTAATTTTTCCATAAAATCCCTATGCCGAATGAGTCGAAATGCGTAGCGCGGGTGGTTTATCCCCCGCCATTGGCCGACCACAAGGGATCAGCGCTACGTTTTTTGCTAAAAATGTCAAAATATTATTGATATGTGCCTGGAGAGGCAAAGCCTCAGACCGATAAAACACAGTCGTACGTTGTAAGTTTTCAACTTACAACGTACGACTGTTCTTAAAAAATTAACTCATTTAGAAACGCCGTCCACCTCCACCTGACCTTCCACCACCTCTGCCTCCCTCCGGGCGAGGGCGAGCTTCATTAACGTTAAGCGCCCGTCCCTTTAACTCCTTGCCGTTCAGGCCGTTGATTGCAGATTGCGCTTCAGCTTTGGCGGGCATCTCCACGAATGCGAATCCCTTGGATGTGCCACTGAATAGGTCCTTTATGACCTTGACTGATTTTACCTGTCCGAAAGCTTCAAAGGCCTGTTGCAAATCCTCTTCTGTGACATCGTGTGACAAATTACCGGCAAAAATATTCATTTTGACCTCCTTCTGGTCTTGACATACATTAGTAGCAGTTCATTCCTCCTCCGCCGTGGGAGTGAGGGTTAGGGCAGAGTGAACTATCAGAAAATTTATACCATAATTTCGCCTAACTCTTGTTGATGTTTTCCATTTCGTTTTAATTTTCCCCATGTGTTTACCTGTAATCCAGCGGAGAGTATGAACATGATCACCAGGCAATACCCTGTGGCTGAATTGTAAGGTCGATGTTGTTTTGCTTTGCAATGTTTCTTTTGGCGATACGGCAGGCAGCCTGAACTTATTTGATCTTTGTATGTAATTGAGGACTCTATAATAGGAAGGTAACGATATTCCGCAAGAACCATTTTGCGTGAAGAATTTATTTTTTTAGTACTTTAAAAAGACCATTATAACTTAAATTCGTTTATATTGTCAAGGATTTATCTTGAGAAGATTTCGTGAATGACTTATATTCATACATTATGAAATATAAGCATTTTATCATCCGGAGTATGGCAATATTACAGATGGGGTTTTTGGGAATATTTTTGTCAACAATTCATGCATTTGCATACCAAGACACCCTTGAAAAAATAAAGACCTCGGGAGTGTTAACCTGGGGATTTGATGCAGAAGGCGGGGCTCCTTATGTGTTTCATGATCCTGCGCACCCCTCAAAGCACAGGGGTTTTGAGGTTGAGCTCGTTGCTGCCATTGCCAGGGAACTGGGAGTAAAGGTGCAGTATTTTCAGAACGCATGGGACAGCATCCTGCTTTCCCTCCAACGTGGGGATTTTGATATCGCACTGAACGGCATAGAAATCACACCGGATAAAGGACAATCCGTATTGTTTACCCGACCATACTATGTGTATGCCGAGCAAATTGTGGTTCGTGCCTCTGACAACCGCATACATTGCCTGGAAGATTTGAAGGGCAAGAAGGTTGGTACCTTGTACAATACCGAGGCAAAACGGCTGCTGGAAGAAATGGGGGATGTTGCTGTGAGTATCTATAGCGGACAGGTGGAGCCTTTTAAAGAACTTTTGTCAAACCGCATTGATGCAGTTTTTGTGGATTCACCCATTGCTGCATACTACACCATGCCAAATCCGCAATTGCACATGGTGGGCAATCCTGTGGGTAAAGGGTATTACGGCATTGCTCTTCGAAAGGAAGATACATCTCTGGCCGAGGAGATAAACAAAATCATCGGGAAACTCTTAAGGTCGGGGGAATTAAAGAAGATTTATAGCCGCTGGCGTTTGTGGGACGCCGAGCAAGAACAGCTCTTTTTGCATGAGGGCTTTTAAAGAAGCATAAGGAGATATTTTCCAATTCTGAAAACGACAGGATGGGGGCGTTTCTCCGTCGTTTCATGAAGTAAACTTTCAATGGGAAATATCTTTATAGTACCTTCTCAATTTTAATGATTTCATACGTAGATTCACCTTCGGGAAGCTTAATAATTGTCGTTTCCCCCGCTTTTTTCTCGAGCAGTCCTTTTCCAATCGGTGACAGGTAAGAGATAATGCCTTTTTCGATATCAATATCCCAGGGACCCAATATGGTATAGACCTCTATTTCTGTTTTTCCCTGGTGTCTGAGGGTAACTTTTGTGCCGGGAGCCACAATGTCGGAGTGAACGGAGTGGGGGTCAATGATAACCGCCCTCTGTATCTCGGCCTTAACGCGTTCTGCCTTTTCTACCAGCATTGCTTGTTTTTCCCGTGCCGCCTTGTACTCTGCATTTTCACGTAAGTCACCCCGGCTGATAGCCTCTCCAAGATCACGCGCGTTTTCTGGAAATTCCACATTCATGAGATGATCGAATTCCCTCTTTCTTCTTTCGTAGCCTTCTTTTGTAACATAGATTTTACTTTCGTCGAGCTTGGGGAGCCCTGGTTTTTCGAATAAATCGGGATAACGATCCTGAATTACGCTCTCGATAGAAACCTTGAACCAATCCTCCAGTCCTTTGCTACTGGAAACGACAGTAAAGATACTTTCTGCATTGGCGTCATTCAGGGTATTTATAGCGTAATCCGTGCCTTTGTCCTCTAAGAGTTTTTTTATTTTATTGACGATGGTCTTAAAATCTCCATCGCGCCCTTTTTGAATCTTAAAGCAGAGATTGTCCAATAATTCAATGAGCCGATTAAACATAGTAGCCGGATCAATATTTTTATAAAGTGCTGAGTATTTGCCATACATACCATTTTTACAAAACCAGATATAGTGTTCCGGATATGCGTTGAAGTGATTAAACAGCTTTAATGCTATCTCTTCGATAGCATGACCCTTGTTTTCTGCAACAAGTTCCCTGATGATAAATTCCCACAGGTTGCCGCTGTTAGCAAAAAAAAGGGAAACAAATTCCTCTTGCCAACTTTCTGATTTCATCTTTTTTATTAAATCAAGGACATATTTCTTGTACTCCAATATATCCATGTTTTCAACGAGTTCTGGAAGAATTTTATGTGTGTTGATCAGTGTTTCAATCTCAGTTCTGTATTTTCCGGGTTCTTCTTTGAGAACGCCTTGCACCTCATCGAGGAGTAAAAAACACTCCGTAGCCAAAGAAGGGTTTGTTCCACATAAGTGATCGGACTCATTCTTGAATAGGTTTGCAATTTCACAGAGGGTTTCTTTACTTATCTCTGTATTTTTCATTTCTGAAATATAGCTCTTGGTGATTGCTATCTTTTTGATAATATCTTTGGTTTGGCTTAATTTTTCGAGTATTTCTTGGTGGTGTGACATGGGAGCGGCGCGAAATTCCAGGAAGGATGTGGTAGGGGTACCGTCGGTAAGTCTTATACAAGGGTCTTTTTTAAGCAGTTTTTTTGTGTTTGTCCACCACTTGATCCAGGCCTCTGGCGGTATAACTCCTGATATAAGCCGATTCTTTATATGAGAAACGGATGCCTTTCCTTTGAAATATTTCAAGGTCAATTTAATCAAATCAACGGGGTTTTCTTCAATCATTTTATTGAGTACGTCTTTTTGGGCGTAGATCATTACCAATAAATCATCCTTGTCCAGTTTCTGTAATATAGCAGGGGCAATATCCATAGCAACGCTATGGTTGCTCTTTTTTTCAAAATTAATATTTACTTTTTCACCTTGTGTGTCAACAGAGAAGACCTGGCCTACGCCCCAACTTTTATGGTAGACGTAATCGTCTCGGTCGAGATAAAAGTACTTTCCTAATTTTTTTATAGCGCCCCGGATATCGGTGGTCGTCTCTATGCACGTTTTTTCAATGAGATCCTTCGCGTAGGGTCTATCTTTATAAATGCATAAATAACATTCAGCAATCTCCTTTGCCAGCCCCTTTTCTTTAGGATTATATTCTAATACCTTTTTTAATATCTCTAAAACGTCCAGATAGTGGCCTCTTTGTTTGTAGTGAGGCGCCAGCATTATGAGAAAATCATGGGCACGTTTTTTTTCTTCCCGCTTTGCCAGGAGGTCAACTACCTCAAACAACGTTTGCAGGTTTTTGTTGTTAGATTCAACAATTCCGAGCCATGCTTCTTCCAGTTTGTCATACTGCTCTGTATTAACAAATGATATCAGTTCGTTCATGGTGGGTTTATTTGTATTTATCACACATTCATTGGACATGCACATTCTCCTCATATATTGCAACGGGAAAATCAGAATCCCATATAGTAAATTATGGCGGGCTACGCCGCAACCAGATAAACCTCCCTGTCACCCTTTCCTTCACAAGGATGGGATGACGGGGAGGTAAAAAAACTTATCACAAAAAAGATATTTTATAGAATAATATTACAAATCATTATTATAAAACTATTTTAAGAATAAGGAAAGTAAGAAATAGAATTATGTCTGATAAAAATAATTTAATGAAATTAAGAGTTTTTTTAATATAATATAATGTTTTAGAACAAATACGGAATGTGAAGGCTTCTTTGTGCATGAGGTTACAGATATGAGAAAAATATCACGAACGATGAGTACCCAACACCCCGATAATGTAACTATGCCATTTTTTACTGAGGGAACGTGCTTTTTGGGTGAAGATGAAATAAAAGAGGCATATTATGTCTTTTCACACCTCCGCTGTGACGAACAAATGTGGGACTGTGAAGGAAAAGAAGTCGATGAGTTTGTTATTAAGAAACTGCTTTCTCGTTATGACCATTATTTCAAAAAATACCGGCTTGGAAAGGATTACTTCATTACCTTACGAGTACCCAATCCCATGGTAGAAAAAAGCGAGGCAAAGATTCTTTTGGAAACTTTGGAGAGTGCACCACGTTCGTACGATACCGCACACCAGTTTTACGGAGACGATAATATACCACCCATCTTTGAAGTTATCCTTCCCATGACTACGAGTACGGAGGCAATTAATCGTGTATATTATTATTACCGTGATTTTGTCGTAGGGAAACAGCACAGACGGTGTTTTGAGAATGATATTACGATAAAGGAATGGATTGGTGAGTTTAAACCAGAGACTATAGAAGTTATTCCCTTGTTCGAGGATATTCCTTACATGCTCTCTGCAGACACGATGGTGCAGAATTATCTTAAGGACAAAAAATTGTTGCATCAAAGGGTATTCCTTGGCCGTTCAGATCCTGCATTGAACTATGGTATGCTACCGGCCATATTGGTTGTCAAAATTGCTTTACAGAGGTTGCACGCATTACAGGAAAGGATCAAGATTCCGATATATCCCATCCTGGGATTGGGTTCGAATCTCTTTCGTGGTAATCTGTCACCATTCAGCGTGGATGAATGTCTGAAAGAATACCCTAGCGTTCAAACCTTTACAATTCAGTCGGCATTCAAATACGATTATGATGAGGAACAGGCGAGAGATGCCATTCAGAAGATTAATAACCATACGAGAGATGTTCCGGTTATTATTGATGAAGAAACGGCTTTGGATATTACGGAAAGAGGGACATCCGCTTACCGGGAACAAATAAAAGAGCTTGCTCCGTTGATTAACGAGATAGCCAGATTTGTTCCTAAACGAAGGATGCGTAAACTTCATATTGGACTTTTCGGTTATTCAAGAAACATTGAAGGGATTGTCTTGCCCCGGGTGATTTCTTTTTGTGCCTCCCTCTATTCGGTCGGACTGCCTCCGGAGCTGCTGGGATTGCATTATTTAACTGAAAAAGATTTAGTGTTTCTTAAGACTGCGTATCCGTCATTCCTTGAAAATCTTTCATTGGCAGCATCGTATTACAATGGGGATGTCAAAAAGCTAATATCCCCCAAGATTGCAAAGGATATCGAGAAGGTAATAAGCATGGTAAGGTATACCGAGAACCTGTTGCATAGTGAATGTACATCCCAAATCGTCCAATCTATTACATCCGGGAAAAAAGATACCATTATGGAAAATGTGGTCGCAGCAGGGAAGATAAGGAGATTCTTAGGATAATCACGTGCAGGCTGGCAAGCCATATTTTCTAACAACTTTATACTACGAGAAAACCCTAAAATGCCTAATTTATTAGTTAACAAAATATTAGAACGTTATCTTATGAGAGATTGGTTCAGGATGTTTTTGCCATCACTCGTATGTTTTGAATTCCTGATGTTCTTGGGGTTTGCTATTCAACTGTTACATAAAGGTCTCGATATCATCACCCTTAGGGCACTTATTCCCCACCTCTTTATTCAGGCCACCCTTATTCTATCCCTCAGCAATCCTTACCGCTACGGCTGATGACGTATGGACGTATGAGTGCTGATCATGAAATTGTCGCTATCCAGACGTGCGGTATACACCTGATGAAAATAATTACCCCTGTTTTAGTTATTGGAGGCCTCTTTAGCTTAATAACATTGGCTTTATCATCGGAAGTTTTACCGCGGTCTTGTTATAAAATAATATTGCTCCAGGAACGCGCAATAAATAACCTCCTGGCCGGACGTCTGGCTACATTTCAGAAAAAGATAGACCTGCGTCCGTACCAGATTTATATAGGAAGCGTGGAAGATACCATTAATAAAGACATAGCGGTAATTGAGTATGCAGATGACTATGTGACGAATGTTATCCTGGCCGAAGAGGGAACAATTAAAATGGATGAGGCGGCCAATAAGATACTGCTCACGTTACACCGGGGGGAATTCCTCAAGCCAAATTACAAAAAATTGGATGAGATACCTCGTTTGGGTGTGTTTAATGAAACGACATTCGAGATTTCTTTGAGCGAAAAGAAACGGGAATCTTCTGCAAAATATATGACGATATTTCAACTCTACCGGTCCAACAGGGAAATTGACAAGGAACTCGCAAAAAACGTGAGAATGCCATTAGATTCAAAAAAGACCGATGATATGTTAATCAAAGAACTTCCCGCTTATCGTCAGAAATTGAGTAATTTATCCAGGAAGCGTGACGATCTCACCATGGAACTGAAGCGGTCAAATGAAAACCTGGCCAGACAGAAATCAAAGATAGAGGGATTGGAAAACGAGAGTAAGATAGCCAAAAATTATATCCTTGTTGTTAATGAAAATTTAATTCGGGTAAAGAGAGAAACGAAGGCTGGGAAATTAACGAGTGAAGATAGGGATAAAAAAATTATGCAAATCAAAGAATCGATCGAAAGAGAAAAGCAAAGGATTTATGGTATCGAGCGCAATGTTGCAGCGGCAGCGGCGGTGCAGGCTGACGAAACCAAAAAAATCGCCTCTTTTTCCCAATCCATCTCTGAGATAGATAGTCAGCGGGATATTTTGATTAAAAATATCGGAGACATTGAGGGCGTGGAACATATTGCCAAGAATGAAAAGATACGACGAAAAAATGATATTTCCATACACAAGAGGTTGTCGCAGGCATTATCCTGTATAACTTTTATCATTATTGGTGTCCCACTTGGGATTATGCTGCGCAGCGGACATCTGATAATTGGATTTGGCGCTAGCTTTCTGGTAATCCTGTTTCTTTACTATCCGCTGGTGGTAACGGGAATTGTAATGGCGGAAAATGCGGTCGTGCCTCTTGTTCCTGCCTTGTGGGGAGCAGATATTGTCCTGTTTATCAGCGGCATGTTTGTTTTCAGAAAATTGTTTTCCAGATAAATGCCTTAACACATCCTTAACCCGAACGAGCCGTAAACCTAAAACGTTCTTGACTTTTAACGGTAAAGGATTAGTATAACCTGTACTAAATTTTGTGACTTACTCAGTATTGAAAGAGTAGAATTTTCCAGACATTTCGTGTGGTCAGATAGTTTCAAACATGCACAATAACAGACTCTTCTTCGGTATAAATATCGGGAGCAAGTGGACACGCGTAATCATGCTGCTGATTATTGCAAACGTAAGCGTGTTTCTGCTACAATTGTTATTTTCGACAGTGAGTTTACAATGGTCGAATCAGGTAATGAACACCTTAACGGATGAACACGCAGGAAATGCATTGGCGTATCCGTGGCATTATCCCGCCTCCGATAAATTCACAAAGTTGTTCTGGCTTTATCCGCCCGATGCGATAGGGCATGTATGGGTATGGCAATTCTTTACCTATATGTTCTTGCATAGTACAACGGATCCGTGGCACTTGATATTTAATCTCCTGGGCCTTTGGATGTTTGGTAGTGAAGTTGAGCGGGCACTCGGCGTGCGGCAATTTTTAACGCTTTACTTTACGGCAGGTATCTTTGCGGGGATATGTTGTTGTGTATTTACTCCATGGACCCCTATCATGGGGGCTTCCGGTGCCATCTTCGCCATTGAAGTGGCATTTGCCATGTATTTTCCTAACGCTACAGTCATTTTTTATTTCTTTCCTATGAAGGCAAAGTATCTGGTTATGATCTTTGCCGGTATTACGATATTTAACTGTATTGTTCCCAAGGGTGGCAATATTGCGCACTTTGCTCATTTGGGCGGCCTTGTTTACGGGTTTTTATTTGTCCGATATTCGTTTCGGGTTGTAAACCTCCTGAAAAAGTGGCAGATTCATCAACAAGAAAAAGAGCTGACGAAAGATCATGATCTGCGCGCCAAGGTAGATGAAATCCTGGATAAGGTGAATCGGGATGGTCTGAGAAATTTGACACGGCGGGAACGTAGTTTTCTTAAGAATGCCAGTAAGAAGTATAAAAAGAGGTAAGAGGATGATTGAGGTTGCGGTAAATGGTGTCTCTGGACGGATGGGGGCCAGGATTTCAGCCCTTGTCGTTGAAGATCCTGAGTTAAAACTGGTAGCAGCATTGGAAAGACCAGGTCACCAGTCGATAGGTAAAGATGTTGGCTCGGTTAGCGGCGGCGGAGAAACGGGCATTAAAATTACCATGGCAATGAATACACATGCGGATGTCTTAATTGATTTTTCATCACCAGAATCTGCGATAGCTATAGCCGAATATTGTGCAAGAAAAAATATTGCCCTTGTTATTGGTACGACAGGATTGAACGCCCAGCAGCATGAAAAAATACAGCACCTTTCCGGACAGATCGCTTGTTTGATCTCTCCTAATATGAGTGTCGGAGTCAATACCCTGTTTAATCTCGTTGCACAGGCATCAAAGATGGTGGGAAAGGAATTTGACATAGAAATTATAGAAACACACCACCGGTTTAAGAAGGATGCACCCAGTGGCACAGCCCTGCGACTCGCCGAGAAGATATGCGAAGCAACAGACCGAGAGATGGATAAAGACGTTATTTATGGCAGAAATGGGATTACCGGTGACCGGCCCACGAATCAGATCGGTATCCACGCGGTTCGTAGTGGAGACGTTATCGGTGACCATACGGTTATCTTCGGCAGTTTGGGAGAACGCATAGAGATTACCCATAAAGCGCACACCCGTGATTCGTTTGTGCGAGGCGCCATACGTGCGGCAAAGTTTATAGCAAAAAAGCCACCAGGGATGTATAGTATGTCAGACGTATTGCAGATACAAGCATAAACCGACCCTCAATAACTTTTTCTTACCACAGGGGTGTAAAAGCTGTAAAGTTATTTATTTGATGTCCGTGTGGTTTTCTGGCGTAAATATTTACATCAGTGTACGCGTGAGGAATTTTATTTAAAAAGTAAAACTATGAGATTTGATAAATTTACCATCAAGGCACAAGAAGCGGTGCAGGAAGCCCAGGAATTAGCGGAATCCAAGCGACAACAACAAATATTGGCTGTCCATATGCTGGAAGTCCTTTTGACTCAGGAACAGGGCATTGTCGTTCCTCTTCTAAAAAAATTAGGTATTGATACGAACGTCATTCTCGACAAAACGATGGCAGCTATCAATAAATTGCCGCAAGTAAGCGGATCGGGAGCTCCCGGTCTGGCCTATGTGAGTGCGGAACTTCGGGATACCTTTAATCTTGCCTGGGAAGAGGCAGGTAAACTGAAAGATGAGTTTGTAAGCACGGAACACCTGCTGCTGGCGCTGGCCGGGCAACGAAATGTTTCAGCCGGGAGAATACTCGTCGAGGCGGGTGTTACCAAAGAAAGCATCCACGCGGCGCTGAAAGATGTCCGGGGTAGCCATCGGGTTACAGATCAAAATCCTGAAGAAAAGTATCAGGCGCTCGAGCGCTACAGCAAAGACCTGGTGGAATTGGCAAGGAAGGGAAAGCTCGATCCTGTTATTGGGCGTGATGATGAGATAAGACGAGTGATACAGGTTTTATCCCGAAGGACGAAGAATAACCCCGTCCTCATCGGCGAACCCGGGGTAGGAAAGACGGCCATCGTGGAAGGTCTGGCCCAGCGTATTGTCAATGGTGACGTGCCTGAAAGCCTGAAAAATAAGCGGGTGATGTCTTTAGACATGGGCGCCCTGATTGCTGGGACAAAATACCGGGGTGAGTTTGAAGACCGTCTTAAGGCAGTACTCAAAGAAGTGGGTGAAAAAGAAGGTCAAATTATCCTCTTTATTGATGAATTACATACAGTAGTAGGGGCTGGTGCGGCTGAAGGTGCAGTGGATGCATCCAATTTGCTGAAGCCGGCGCTTGCCCGCGGTGAATTGCGCTGTGTGGGTGCTACTACCCTGGATGAATACCGAAAGCACATCGAAAAGGATGCCGCATTAGAGAGACGATTTCAGCCAGTTTATGTAGGCGAACCCTCCGTAGAGGATTCCATTGCAATCCTGAGGGGCTTGAAGGAACGATATGAATTGCACCATGGGGTGCGCATTAAAGACTCTGCGATCGTCGCTGCAGCCACACTTTCCCAGCGATATATTTCAGACCGGTTTTTACCTGACAAAGCCATTGACTTGATTGACGAGGCAGCATCGAAGCTAAGAATAGAGATCGATAGTATGCCTGTTGAACTCGACGAGATTGAACGTAAGATTATGCAGCTGGAGATCGAGAAAGAGGCACTAAAAAAAGAAAAAGACACTGCATCAAAACAACGCACGGAGAAGATCGACAGGCAGTTGTCGGATTTAAAAGAAGAATCGGGCGCCCTCCGTGCCCAATGGGAAAACGAGAAGAAGGTCATCAAAGAGATACAAGAAATTAACGCCAGGGTCGAACGTTCCCGCATTGATGAGCAGTCGGCGCAAAGGGAAGGAAATTTAGGGAAGGTTGCCGAGATACGCTACGGAGTTGTCCGTGAGTGTGAACAAAAACTCAAAGAAAAGCATCAGGAATTGCAGGAATTACAAAAGAGCAAATCGCTCCTGAATGAAGAGGTCGATGAAGATGATATAGCCATGGTTGTATCCAAGTGGACCGGAATTCCTGTGACGCGCATGCTGGAAGGGGAAAAGGAAAAACTCCTGAAGATGGAAGATCGGCTCAGGGAAAGGGTCATTGGTCAGGATGAGGCCATCCGGGCTGTTTCAAATGCCATCCGTCGCGCCCGCGCCGGGCTTCAGGACACAAACCGTCCAATAGGGACTTTTTTATTTCTCGGACCTACGGGAGTCGGAAAAACGGAACTTTGCAAGGCCCTTGCAGCCTTTTTGTTTGATAGTGAAAATGCGATGGTGCGCATCGACATGTCAGAGTTCATGGAACAACACTCCGTGGCACGGCTCATTGGAGCGCCGCCCGGGTATATTGGATATGAAGAGGGCGGACGTCTGACCGAGGCGATTCGCAGAAGACCGTATTCCGTAATTTTATTCGATGAGGTAGAAAAGGCACATCGTGACGTATTTAATATCTTACTGCAGGTCTTTGACGATGGCAGATTAACCGATGGACATGGCCGAACGGTGGACTTTAAAAATACTATCATCGCAATGACCTCAAACATTGCAAGCCAGTGGATACAAGACCTTACGGGTCCGGAAAATGAGGAAGAATTGAGAAGACAAGTGAAGCAGGCCTTGAAAGAGGCATTCAGGCCTGAGTTTCTTAACCGTATCGACGAAACGATCATATTCCACGGGCTATCAAAGGAGATGATAGGACAGGTTGCTGAGATACAGTTGAAAGATCTCCAGAAGCGGTTGTCAAAAAATAACTATCGTTTAGTGGTTGCGGACAAGGTAAAAGAACAGTTGGTGCAGGAGGGTTTTGACCCACACTTTGGCGCCAGACCGTTAAAGCGTACGATACAGCAGATGATAGAAAATCCACTCTCTATGGAGATTTTGGAAGGGAAGTTTGCGGAGGGCACAACGATCAGGGTGGATATGGAAACTGGAAAGATGGTTTTTACCGCCGGTGAATAAGTTACTATATAAAATTTAGAGTCCGATTAATTTTTTTGTTGCGACTATCCTGCAAGTAAAATTTTCATGGAATGGAGCTCATCATGAATAAAAAAATATTTAGCTACATGGGGTTTCTTGCTTTGTTTGCTGCGGTACTATGCCTGGGTCATTTGATTGCCTGCGCGGGAGACCAGGTTCGCAGGATAAAACTTGACGAGTTAAACTCTTTGCTTGAAAGTAATAAAGGCAAGGTGGTGATTGTAGACCTGTGGGCAACGTGGTGTCCACCCTGCAGGAAAGAAATACCGGGCTTCATTAATCTTTACAATAAATACAAAACCAATGGTGTAGAGATTATCGGTATTGCGTTTGATGAGAATGGGCCGGAAGTAGTTCCTCCGTTCATTAAAAAAACGGGCATTAACTATCCCGTGTATCTTGGCGGGGATGATATTGCTGAGGCACATGATCTGAGGGCCTATCCAACCACCATCGTTTATGGAAAAAATGGCAAGGTGGCCAGCAGACACATCGGCTATGTATCAGAAAAAGATTTTGATGACGAGATAAGTGCATTGATGAGGAAATAGCAAGTAATATAATGGTGATAAACTTGTTTAGCAATCTGTTGTCATCGTTTGGGTATTACGATGTATGCCCTCAAACGTGATACACTATTTGATCGTTTTAGCAAAGAAAATACAATACTACCTCTCATTTCTTCAAAGTAATATACCTGTAATCACAATAATATTCCTTGTGTTTTGTATCGTTCGCCTACCACATAATGTGACATGTGACACCTATGTGCCGACACACTTTTGTGACATGTCACACGTGTTTCATTCCATATGGATATCTCATTTAGGTTATCACATAATGATAACTATTTACTGTTTAAGTAGTTACTACTAAATAGTACAATTAAACTATTTTTTTAATTCATGGCATTTTTTTTGATATTGTATTAAACAAGTTTAAATTCAGCAAAGTAAAGGGTCTTTTGTATAGGCATATTGCACTACATCTCTGCCCCTGACAAAAGACAGCCGTATTGCCGAAAATGATTTTTAAGAAATATCTTTACAGCAAGGAATCTCAAAAGGAAATTTATGAGTAAGAAGGCTATAATCTGTAATGAATTTGTGACCGACAGCATGGACAGTGAAATCTGCACTGCTTATAAAAAAATCCCATTGCCCGTATATCCCAGTCTTTATCAAATCGAGACATTTTGTATGACAGAAAACCATGTAAAATGTCCTGTGCAGTATTTTTCTATATTAATTAATTCATGTCGGTAGACTCCCTTGGTTGCAATACGGTTTTAAAGTTTTTGTTCAGCAAGGTCATTAAGGATATCTATGCCACGCTTAATGGTCTCATCTGTGGCGGCGTAAGAGATGCGGAAGTGGGTGTGACGCTCAGAAAAGACACTGCCGGGAATTATTAAGAGATTTTTCTGAATGGCTGCCGTTACAAACTCTTCATCGGTACCCCAGGGTACCTGAGGGAAAAGGTAAAACGCCCCTCCTGGTTTTACCAATGGGAATGTGTCCTTTAGTCCGTCATACATCAAATCCCTTTTCTTTTGATAGCTGGCAATATGTTTACTCACATCTGTTCCTAATGAACGCGAGAGTGCATACTGAGCAAAAGAAGGGGCGCAGACAAAGGTGTATTGTTGCAGCTTGATCATTTCACTAATAATACTGAATGGTCCAGCCGCATAACCCATTCGCCAGCCTGTCATGGCGAATGACTTGGAGAAACCATCCAGAACTAAAGTCTTTTCATAGTACCTGCCAACACTGTCAAATTTTTGATTGTAATCATAGTCGTGATATATCTCGTCTGAAATAATAAGGAGGCGGTATTTTCTTGCCAGTTCTGCAACTTCCTTTAGTTCCTCGGAACTACACATTGCTCCCGTTGGGTTGGCAGGGCTGTTGATAATAAGTATTTTGGTTTTTTTTGTGATATGAGGTTGGATGCGTGCCGCTGTTAATTTAAAGTCTGGGTAGGTATCAACAAAAACGGCTTTTCCGCCGCAAAAATTAGTTAAATGTTTGTAACTCACAAATGCGGGATCTGGAATGAGCACCTCATCTTCGGGATCGACCAGCACCATGAAGGCTAGTGTCAATGCCCCTGAGACTCCCGATGTGATCATAATACTTTCGGCATTCACTCCGCGTTCCTTCTGAAGCCGTTTGAGTAATCCATCGCGGAGTTCAGTTATCCCTTGTGTGACGGTATATTTATTTGTACCGTCTTTAATAGCTTGAATGGCCTCAGTTTTAATCTCCTCGGGAACGTCAAAATCCGGTTGACCTATGCTAAGGTTCACCGGATTTTGCATTTTTTGCGCCAGATCAAAGACCTTTCGAATTCCAGAGGAGTCAAGTTTTGACATCCTGCAGGCAATCATTATTTCTTGGTCTTTCCCTTGACCGCAGAAGCGGATGTGATGGCTTCAGAAGGCGCTCCCGCTGCTGGTGCAGCTCCGGCAGTTTTTTCTGTCACAGCAGCCTTTTTCTCTGACTT
This sequence comes from Planctomycetia bacterium, assembly GCA_015075005.1. GTDB lineage: Bacteria > Planctomycetota > Brocadiia > Brocadiales > Brocadiaceae > Brocadia. The sequence continues at coordinate 1,503,162 of JABTVC010000002.1, read as the reverse complement.
CGTTTTCAGTTTGAGCTTAACGGTTTTTACCTTGGGAATACCAAAGACTGACATCGTTGTATCCCATTTCCCCTCGCCCTTAAGTAGTTTGATGCGCTCTGTCCTTGTAAATACGTTTCTGGGTCTCACCAACTTACCCTTCGTTTTTAAACTTTTATCAATACTCATGATTCCTCCTAAAAATCTATCTCATACGTACAGGATAACACCCTTCAAATGGTTTTTTATTTTCATATTTAAACGCAGCCAGTGCTTTTTGAGCACTGATTAAGCCGGCATTGTCTGCTTCTTCATATTCCCCTACACAGATGAAAATTTCCTTACCCGTATTAACAATAAATGCATCATACCCCAACATGCTCTGAATTGTTTTTGCTATGTCTTTAGCCTTCGCAAGATCTTCTTTGGTGTTTTTATAAGAAACTACGCGTAATGTCCATTTATCTTTAATAACCGGCTTTGGTTGTTCAATTTGTTTTTCCGGTTTTACGGAGACAGACTTGGTTATCGTTTTTTGCGGAATCTCCGCAGGTTTTTGCTGTTTAAATGCAGACTGTTTTGTATCGTGTTGTTCTAATGTTTCCAACCATTCTTCTGCCCGGCTCACTACACCTTTATTGTACCCAACTTTGTGTCCAATAAAAAAACATGCGATTGATAAAAAAGTTGCCGCAATAGCGCCAATAATTAAGGTCTCTTGTCGTAATATCACCTCGTCTTTGCGGAAAGACCGTTCTTCTTTTGACGAAGCAAAGACAGGTTTTTGGTCTTTTGATTTTTCCCTTATAGCGGGTTCTTCTGCGCTTGTTTTTTTTATCCACCCCAGCGGGTCCGATGTTGTGGTTGATTTAAGAGCAGGGTTATCATCCGGGACAAATGGTTTTGGCTGATTGCTTGCCTCCGCAGATTCTGTCTGAGATTTACCCTCGCCTTTTTCAATAGTTTCTACCTTCTGTGGTGGTTTAAATATCTCAAAAAACTCCCTTGAATCACTTCCTTTGGTCATAAATGTTCAACTCCTGCCGGGGTGATTTACTGAATCGGTAAGATTTTATTATCATGAGAGTTATCCACAGAAAACGCACTGTCGGGATTTTATACTACTTATACTATAAAGTCAAGCGATTTATATCCTTAAAACATAATGCTTTGACAGAGATATAAATTGTGATATACTGATTTTCTGCATCATGACATTAACCATAAAAGAAAAAATTGAACAGCTTCGCGATATAATACGATATCACGATCGAAGGTATTATTTAGAAAACAATCCCGAAATCACCGACTTCGCATATGACCAGCTTGTACAAGAATTACAAAATCTTGAAAAGACACACCCATACCTCATTACTGCTGATTCTCCCACCCAGCGTGTAGGCGGAGAACCCCTCATACAATTCTCTACTATTAATCATAAGATCCCCATGTTGAGTATCGATAACACATACTCAGATAAGGAGTTGAGGGAATTTGACCAGCGCATAAAACGCATGGCGGGAATCGATATGCATCGGGATATTGAATATGTTGTTGAATTAAAGATCGACGGAGTAGCTATTACCCTTTGGTACGAAAAAGGTTTGTTTGTACACGGGGCAACTCGGGGGGACGGTTTTAAAGGGGATGATGTAACGGCAAATTTAAGGACGGTTCGACAAATTCCGTTAAAATTAGAACCGCCAGACAGAAGGCAGAAAATCCCCTCTGTCCTGGAAGTTCGAGGGGAAATTTACTTGACTAACAATGAATTCCAAAGACTGAATGAGGATCGGGAAGAAGCGGGGGAGCCTCAATTTGCCAATCCCAGGAACGCCGCTGCCGGCACACTGAAACTACTCGATCCCCGTATAACAGCAAAAAGACGTTTATCTATTTTTCCGTATGCCATCGGGTATTTTGAGGAGTTAGAACTCGCAACACATAAGGATTGCCTGAAACTGCTTCAGGGTTTTGGTTTACCGGTAAATCCCCATACCCGGTTATGTAAGAACATTGATGAGGTTATTCAGCATTGTAACACCTGGGACAAGCGGCGCAGTGAACTTGATTACATGATCGATGGAATGGTAGTTAAAGTAAATTCCCTTGCCCTTCGTGATCAGCTGGGCGCTACAAGCAAGGCGCCGCGATGGGCGATTTCGTATAAATATCAGCCCGAACAGGCCACCACAAAACTTGAGGAGATAGAGATGCAGGTGGGGAAGACCGGAACGATAACACCCGTGGCAAATCTTACGCCGGTTCTGCTTGCAGGGACCACGGTCAGTCGCGCTACGCTTCACAATTTTGACGAAATTCGCAGGAAAGACATACGGGCAGGAGACTATGTCGTGGTCCAAAAGGCCGGTGAAATTATCCCACAAGTTGTCTCTGTCTTAAAGGAAAAGCGCGATGGAACGGAGAGTGTCTTTTGTGAGCCGGAGATTTGTCCGGAATGCAAAAGTACTGTCAGGAAAGACGGCGTATACTTGCGCTGTCATAACCCGCTCTGTCTATCACAGGCAAAAAGACGCATCCAATACTTTGCAAGCCGGCAGGCCATGGATATAGAAGGGTTTGGCCCTGCTCTCGTTGAACAATTGGTTGACAAAGGTTTTTTAAAAGATTATGCTGATATTTATTATCTTACGTTTGACGATTTGGTGAATTTAGAACGCATGGGTGAAAAATCCTCATCAAACGTAATGCATGCTATAGAAGAAAGCAAAAATCGGGATTTCGACCGCCTGATTTGCGCCCTGGGGATAAGTAATGTGGGTTTCCATACAGCAGAAGTTCTGGCGAATCACTTTGATTCTTTAGACACATTAGCAACTGCAACGCAAGAAGAATTAGAAGAAATTTACGAAATAGGGCCTGTCGTGGCTAAGAGTATCGTTGACTTTTTTCGAAACGAGCACACACGAGACATCATCGAAAAACTTAAAGCAGCCAGAGTTAATACGAGAAAACTGGCACGTCAAACATCCACGAATAATCCTAAGGTTGCCGGAAGATCTTTTGTTATTACCGGCACATTACAAAAATACTCTCGTAATGAAGCAGAGGCGCTCATCAGGAAGTCAGGCGGGCGAATCATATCCAGTGTAAGCAAAAAAACAGACTATCTTGTTGTGGGTGATGACCCGGGAAGTAAACTAGATAAGGCCAGGGAATTGAATGTTCATATCCTTGATGAAGAGGCCTTTGAAAATATGATTCAAAATTCAAAGGAATAACCCAAATGGAAAAAGTGTTAAAAAATGCCCTAAAATCAGCAAAGGCAGATTATGTAGAAATTAGAGTGCAGGAAGGCGTTAGCACAGGAATTAGCTATGTGGGAAAAGAACTCGAAAGCATCGGTAAAAACAACACCTTTGGGGGATGTGTAAGGGCACTGATTCATGGCGGCTGGGGATTTGTTGCCTTCAATGATATTACAAACCTTCCGCGATACGTGGAAATGGCCTGTGAACAGGCACGATTCGTTGGGACAGAGCAAAGTCAGATTGCTCCGATACCGGTAATACATGACCACGTAAAAACATCGGCAGAGATTGATCCGGCAGATATTTCATTAACGGACAAACAGTCCATGTGTAATAGATACAACAACTTAATCCTTTCTTCGAAGCAGATACAAACCTCCAGTGTGCGGTATCTCGATTCTCATGGAATGGTATACTTTGCCAATACGGACGGCAGTTTTATTCTCCAGGAAACCATTTTTTGCGGCATTTCACTCCTTGCTATGGCAAGGGACGGAATGAATGTGCAACAGGCGTATGATTCAGTTGGTGATTTGCGTGGTTTTGGCAATGTCCAGCATATGGAACAAAAATGCGAAGAAATAACGAAACGTGCGGTTGACCTGCTCACAGCAAAGTCAGTATCTGGGGGGAAATATACCGTTATTGCTGATCCTAAACTTTGTGGTGTCTTTGTGCATGAGGCATTCGGACACCTCAGCGAGGCTGATTTTATTTATGAAAACAAAAAGCTGCGGGAAGTCATGGTCATGGGAAAACGATTCGGGATCGATGCCCTTTCCATTGTAGATGATGGCTCTCTGGTTGGAGAAGCAGGGTACAATAAGTACGACAACGAAGGTACCCCAACACAAAAAACCTATCTTATTAAAGACGGCATTTTGACGAGCCGTCTCCATTCGAGAGAAACTGCGGCAAAGATGCATGAAAAACCAACAGGAAATGCACGTGCGATAAGTTATACCCATACGCCCATCGTACGCATGACGAATACCTATGTGGAGCCCCGCAATTATACCTTTCAGAAAATGCTCTCAGAAGTAGATAACGGTATTTACGCCATTGGCGCCCTGGGTGGACAGACAAATATGGAAATGTTTACCTTCAGCGCGGAGGAGGCTTATATGATACGAAACGGGAAGTTGCAGGAAAAGGTACGGGATGTTGTACTCACGGGAAACGTGTTTGAGACGCTTATGAATATCGATGCAATTGGGAATGATCTTCACATTCACGGAGGCCTGGGAGGATGCGGCAAGGGTGGACAGTCGCCGCTGCGTGTTAGTGACGGGGGCCCACACATCCGTATACAAAATGTCATTATCGGAGGAAGATAAGTGGAAATCCTGGAACTTCTCGCATTTGCTAAAAAAGAAAATGCATCGGACATACATATAAGCTCAGGGGAACCCCCCATGATCCGCATTGACGGGGATATAAGAAAGATCGACGTTCCGTTGCTGACTAAAGAAGCAGTGCACACGCTACTCTACGGTATTCTCAACGACCAGCAGCGGAAAACGTACGAGGAACATCACGAGTTGGATTTTGCTATTGCGCTAGGTGATACCGGCAGATTCAGGGTAAACGCCTTTTTGCAGCGCAGGGGGGAATCTATCGTATTCAGGACTATCCCCACGGCTATTCCAACCCTGGAACAACTGAATATGCCAAAGATTGTGGGCGAGTTAACGAAAAAAAGCAAAGGACTTATACTGGTAACTGGACCTACGGGCAGTGGTAAATCAACCACACTGGCGGCAATGATTGACCTTATTAATCGTGAAGAAAAATGTCATATCCTCACGGTTGAAGACCCTATTGAATTTGTACACCAGTCTAAGAATTGCCTCATCAATCAAAGGGAGTTGGGACCGCATACCCACAGTTTTGCCAATGCCTTGCGATCAGCCTTGCGTGAAGACCCTGATGTTATTCTTGTAGGTGAGATGAGAGACCTGGAAACTATTTCCCTGGCGCTTACAGCGGCAGAGACGGGTCATCTGGTATTTGGTACCTTACATACATCCAGTGCGCCCAAGACAGTTGACAGGGTAATTGATGTGTTTCCACCGGAACAGCAGGAACAGGTGCGCGCGATGTTTTCTGAGTCTATACAGGCAGTACTTACCCAGCAGCTCATAAAACGAAAGGATGGGAAGGGACGTGTTGCGGCAATAGAGATCATGATCGGTACACCTGCAGTAAGAAATCTCATCAGAGAGAATAAGGTTGCCCAAATTCCATCATCGTTACAAACAGGACGGCAACATGGCATGCAGACCATGGATCAAGCTATGATTGAACTCTGTCAGAAAGATCTGGTTACCAAAGAGGCAATCGGAAATCTGGTGAGCAGTCCGAGTGTTCTGAGTGGTCTTAAATAAGCCGTAATCAAGAAATGTGACGTCAATGAATATCTCGTGGGTTGAAATGGCTGCCGAATATACCTTTATAGATAGTACGAAAAACTCCTTGGATAGTGAATAGGCGATAAGTTGATCGAAAATAATAATACAAAAGGATTTAGGTCTAGAGAGTGATACTATGTCATCTGCGCCCGTACATATGGAAATTACAGAATTCTTACAAGAAATGGTTCGCCTCGATGCATCGGACATTTATATTACCGTTGGTCTTCCGCCTGTCTACCGCAAAGAGGGTATCAATACCCCTCTTAAAACAAAAAATCTAACCGCAGTAGATACCCGTATGCTGGCTGGAAAGTGTATGACAGAGAAACAGAGAAAAGATTTTTATGAAAAGATGGAGATGAATCTTGCCTTGTATTATCCGGAACTGGGCCGTTTTCGGGTAAATATCTTCTTTCAGCAAAGGAATATTGGCATTGTTATTCGGCAGATAAAAATCAACATCCAAACCATTGATGAATTAAACCTTCCTCGGATTTTTAAGGATGTAGCAATGACAAAAAGGGGACTGGTGCTTGTTGTTGGTGCAACAGGATCAGGAAAATCAACTACCCTTGCAGCAATAATTGATTACAGAAATACCAATAACTCAGGACACATTATTACGGTAGAAGATCCTATAGAGTTTGTGCATCAGCACAAGAAATCCATTATTACGCAAAGAGAGGTTGGCTTAGATACTTTATCTTTTGGTGATGCATTAAAAAACACCCTGCGGCAGGCGCCCGACGTTATCCTCGTTGGTGAGATTCGTGATACAAAAACCATGGGATTAGCCATTACCTTTGCCGAGACGGGACATCTCTGCTTAGGAACGCTCCACGCAAACAATGCCAATCAGGCAATAGAACGGATCATAAATTTTTTCCCTACGGAGCGGCACGAGCAAATGTATCTTTTGCTTTCGCTGAATCTGCGTTCTATCATTTCGCAACGGTTGGTGCCGGCCAAAGACGGAAAGCGACTGGCAACCTTCGAAATATTGCTTGATACGCCCCGGATCAGAGACCTTATACTCAAGAAGCAGATTGAAGGATTAAAAGAAGCGATGTCAAAAGGGACACAGGAAGGCATGCTAACCTTTGATCAGTCGTTATTTGACCTGTGTAAAGAAGGCAGGATTAGTTATGAAAATGCCCTTGCTTATGCAGACAGCGCTAATGATGTGCGTTTACGTATGAAAGCAGAAGGGATAGGCGAAGTGAAAGAAGACAAAGCCGCGAGTTTTACATTAAAGCAATAAAAAAGAGGTTTAATCGATGAATAAAATTGAAGAAAAGGTTTTAGAAATGGCTTTAAAACAGACCCTTTCCGTAGAGGTTCTTTATGACGAAGGCGAGGCACGGTCGGTGAGTTTTGAAAATAATAAGCTAAAATATGTAAATACAAAATCGATACGGGGAATCGGACTCCGTGTAATTAAAGATGGGAGGATCGGGTTCTCCAGTACCACCGATTTCAGAAAACCAGAGAAACTGGTTGATAATGCCATAGAGAGTGCAAGGTTTGGCCAGGTTGCTGCCTTTGAATTCCCTCCCAAAAAGAACTTTCCAAAAGTTGCCATCTTTGATCAGGGTGTCGTAGACTATCCTATTCACAAATGTGTAGACATCGGGAAAGAGGCCATAGAGAAGGCATTGTCGGTAAATTCCAGTTACGAATGTAGTGTCAGCATGGGGAAAGGGCATGGGTCGCGAAGGCTCATCAATTCAAAAGGACTGGATATTTCCATCGATTCTACATCATTTGGTATCGGGATAGAGATATTAGAGGTTAAAGGACAAAGTTTGCTCTGTATCGGCGAAGGGGAAAGCTCGAAGGGTCTTGTTACCAATCTCAATAAACATGTTGACAAGGCATTGAAAGACCTGAAACTTGCACACAAGGAACTAAAACTAAAAACGGGGGCTTATCCTGTGGTGGTTACGGCAAAGGCTATGGGGAACTTGCTTGCAACCTTTGAAACTGGTTGCAATGGCAAACTGGTTCAAAAGGGTGCCTCACCCCTGACCAATAGATTGGGAGAAAAGATTATCGATGAGCGGGTCAGTATGTATGACGATGCTACGATTGATATGGCAGATTCCAGCTATCATTGGGATGGAGAGGGTGTTCCGTCCCAGTGTACGCCGTTATTTGAACGGGGTATCTTGAAAAATTATCTCTTTGACTTGCAAACGGCAGGAATAATGAAATTGACGTCTACCGGAAATGGAAGCAGGAGTTTTTCTTCCCAGCCTTCTCCGGGTAATTCAAATATTGTGGTTGAACCTGGCAATATGACTTTTGAAGCAATGATAAAAGATGTCAAATATGGCGTGCTGGTGGATCAGGTACTCGGGGCGGTCAGAGCAACATCCTGGCAGGAGAATTCTCCGTAAACGTTGATCTCGGCTACCTCATTGAGAATGGTGAAATTGTGGGCAGGGTAAAGGACTGCATGATTGCGGGAAACGTTTTGAAGAATTTAATAACATAGTAGCAATCGGCAATATAAGGCAGAATGGCAGGGCTCTACAAAAGTACCGCCCTTTTATTTCAAGTCAATGAATATTGCCGGAAGTTAGTATCGTCCTCTGCATACTTTTCCCCTTCCAATTAGGCGTATTGGCTGCAAAAGGAAAGGTTTAATTTTGAAGCAGTTCTGGCACGCGAATGCCCGTGCAGAGGAAGTTCAGGGCGTAGCTCTGGTTTTTACAGGTTGGGCAAATCAACGGCTCGAAACGCTTGAAGAGGTGGGTTCCCAGATGATGTCGTACCTGTATGGTTGCATAGTTGAGGCACGCTTGCCTTTGATACGTAACAAGGGTAGTTGGTAACCAGCACGGACACCAGAGACATGTCTGCGCTCATTTTGTATCGGAATGCTATGTCGCCCAGGGCCGATTGCCTCTGTTTGTTATATTAAATCGGTGGAAAGAGAACAGTATCGGTTTATTGCATTATTGGTGTCTACTGCGGTTATCACGTTCCTCTCATATCCTTAATTATTTCATCAGTTCTTTGCCCTTTATATTTTTTAACCTGCCAACCCACTTATCGAAAGGAGATTTTTTCAAAGATTTTTAATATAGAATACGCCATTTTTTCTTCAAAGGCTAAGCCTTCTCCCGGCCGAATACCAAGTTTATCCCTGATTTCTTTGGGAATAGTTACTTGGCCTTTAGAAGTGACTTTTACCTTCATCATAATACCTCCTGTAGAAACTCCATTACTCATCAACAACAAATTTTTCCCGTAATTCTTTAATGAACATCAATCATTTGAATGTTCGACAATTTTTCAAAATGGCGTCAGATGGGGCGGATAGAAAGAGTCCCTTTCAAATCCTTAAAAGCTTGTTCAACGCGAGTCAATAGCAAATAGAATTCCCAGACGGTTTAGGAGGTCGAATATTTTCAGATGATGTAATAAAGCGTTTATCAGAAACTATCAAAAGGAACCTGCCTATCGCGTCGTAAACTGTCACGTCGGGTATGCGAATGGATGGACTGGAGGAATCAAGCGGGCCGTTTGCAAGAGATGAGTTGTCGCAAGGCGTTGTTGGAATTGGATCGTCGTAAAGAGATCAATCTTCCAAAGGTTAACAAGCATTATGCATTTCAAAAGTCAATAAACCTGCGGAGGCGCCTCCGGTTGCGGAAGTGTCATGCGAGCTAGCGGAGTTGGGGGGACGTAGAGATTATACGGGTTACAACGAGATTCCATTCTGAAACTTTGGCGTAGCATGTTAGAAGCGCATCATTATCTTGGAAGTGGAGCCCCTATGCGGGGCGCAACTTCGGTATCTTGTACGCAGTGAATATTACGGATGGATAGGGAGGGCTAAGTTATAGTGCCTGTGCCAGACGGGTGGAAAGTCGCGACAGTGGATAGGATGGACGGAGGAAGCACGTAAGCGGAATCATACGTTTGTTATCAATAACAGTCGGTATTTAATAGCGCCTACGGTAAGAGTAAAATGTTTGGCATCGCATGTATTGGCAAAATGCCAAACACGTTTGGTTGATGATTGGGAAAGAGTGTATAAATATCGTCCTGTACTTTTAGAAACCTATGTGGAACGAGGACGGTTTTCCGGAAGCTGTTATCGGGCAGCTAACTGGAAGTATGTTGGAGGCACGGAAGGTCGAGGACGAAAAGGAACAGGGGCAACGGTCAAAGACGTTTATGTTATGCCGTTGCAAAAGAAATGGCAGGCGGTGTCGTGTTGTTGTGCCGATGGCAAAGTACATGTTCGCCAAAGAGTGGCACAAAAAGAGCCTCGGGATTGGATAGAGGCGGAACTTGGAGGAACAAAATTGGGCGATGCACGATTGACATCAAGACTTTTAGAAATGACAGGTATGTTTTATGACAAACCTTTGGCAAACATTCCGCAGGCGTGCGGTTCAGTCAGTGCGACTAAGGCTGCATACCGATTCCTTGACAATGAGTATGTAGATTGGAAGACGATATTGCAAGCTCATTATGAGGCCACGGAAGAGCGTGTGAAGGAGAATAGTTTGGTTCGTGTTACAATAATTCTTAACTTAATGACATTGGGATTCAGGGGTTCTTTTGTACAATAGCATCCTATCCTGCTACAAACAGGTTGCTTCCACGGAATTTATCGGCAATACGTTTTTCAAAACTAAAGCGTTACGATGCTTTTAGCTATCACTATGTCATGGTTTTCTGAAATCTCCGGGAAGCAAACCAAAGAGTCAATATCCCCATAACCATAAGGGCAAGCATTTGAGGCCAGAGAATTTCTGTCCCGATTCCTTTAAGAAAGATTCCGCGAATAATTTCCAGGAAATACCGGAGAGGATTCAGTAGAATAGGTAAGCCACTGGATTGCCCTGGGCATATTTGCTATTGAAACATAAATCCGGAAAGTAATACTGCAGGAAAATAAAGAAGAAGGTACTCATCATTGCCTGTTGCTGTGTCTGGCTTACTGTTGAAATGAATAGTCCGATGCCAAGCGTAGTCATGATATACAAAGCCGTAGCAAAGAAAAGAAGAAACAGGTTGCCTCTGATAGGCACTTCAAACCAGAAAACACCTATCACAGTAATCAGTATCACATCTGCAAATCCTATAAGTGCAAAAGGCACAGTTTTACCAGGATAAATTCAATTTGTCTTATTGGGGTAACCATGATCTGTTCAATAGTCCCTATCTCTTTTTCCCGGACAACGGCCATACTGGTCAGCATCAGGGTAATAAGCATGACAATGATTGCAATTACTCCGGGTACATAAAATTTCTGCTCTCGAGGTTTTCATTGAACCATGCACGCGTTTGCATATCAACCCCAGCGGGCATTTGATAAGCGCCTTTGACCAGAGTAAGGCGGGTTATAAGAATCTTTTGAAAACTGCGCAACAATCTTTGCGCTGTAATCAAATATTACTCCGGCAGCATTTGAATCGGTTCCATCTACAATTAACTGCAATTGAACAGACCTGCCTGCCCTTAAATTCCTGCAAAGCCAGCATTCATATGAATTACCGCCCTTACCTTACCACGGTCAACAAGTTCCCGTACACGCATTTCATTGTTTACATATTCGATTACCTTGAAATAGCCTGATTGGACAAAACGTGCCGTGAGTTCACGGCTGACTACAGTATTGTCAAGGTCATAAACTGCTGTGGTAATATTCCTGACGTCTGTCGTAACAGCATATCCGAACACAAGTGTCTGGAGTACCGGCATGATAAAAATTATTCCCATCATCTTCTTGTCCCGAAACATCTGGATAAATTCTTTAATAAGGATTTGTCTTATACGTTCTATCACTTTTTATTGTAACACTTTAGTTTTTGAAAAATTCCAATAATAACGCTGCTTTCCGTATAGTGGAAGTGTAGGGGGCGAAGCATTTGTCATAAACGGTTGCTGCTCGTTCCTCACTTGAAATATCTAAGTAGAGACAGGTTTGAAACCTGTCTCTACCATGTAGTGCGACGAACCTCGTCGCACTACAAAGGACAATTAGACTAAAGAGTTACCTTTTATTCAAGTTTTTGTTGAAACCAACATTGGCGAGGATGACCATTACGATACCAAACAATGTCAGCAAAACCGCTTCAAAGATTAAAACCTCAGCCCTACTCCTTTGAGATAGATACCTTTAAGCAGCGTCACAAAATACGTTGCGGGAATGAAGTATGTCATTACCTGTATAGCCTGTGGCATATTGTCAATTGCATACACAAAGCCGGACAAAAGAAATGACGGAAGAAACGTTACTACCATGGCAAGCTGACTGGCCAGAAGCTGTGTTCTTGCCAGAATGCTTATCACTATACCCAACGAAAGTGCACCGGTAAGGAATATGGCTGCCATAGCAAAGAGAAGTCCCGCACTGCCACGAAGTGGTACTGAAACAAAAATTCTCCCATGAGAACTGCGATCAGAACATCAAACATTCCAATAGCGAAATAAGGAAATAGCTTACCGAATATGAGTTCGCTTCCACTGACAGGCGTTGATATAAGCTGTTCCATTGTTCCCCGCTCCCATTCACGTGCAACGGTCAGAGAGGTGAGAAGCGCTGCAATTACCATCATGATCACTGCGATAAGGCCAGGCACAATGGAATTCTTTGATTCAAGGTCGGCATTAAACCATGCCCTGGGCCTAAGGTCCACAGGGTTGCTAATCCCGTGTGATCCGCCGATGCGCTCAATCTGTCTGATAACGAGGTCACTGGAATAGTTAAAGGCAACAGTATCGACATACCCAATTGTAATAGTCGCTGTGTTTGAGTCGCTTCCGTCCACTATTAGCTGTGGAAACCCTACGTCCCGAGTTGATTCTCCTATCAAAATCTGTAGGTATAATAAGAGCTGCGAAAGCCTTACCTGAATCTATCGCCCTTTCGATATCACGGTAATTGCTTACCTGGGCTTTGAGCGAAAAGTAACGGGGAACCTGTGAACCGGCTTATAAACTCCTGCTCATCTCAGATTCGTTCTGGTCCCAAACAACTATCGGTACACTGTCAACATCAAGAGTAAGTGCATATCCGAAAGCACTAACAAAATCATTGAATAGCGATAGCCATCCCAGACTTCGCGGATCGCGTATAATATGTAAAACTCTTTACGGAAATAGCCCAAACCTGTTTAGCTTCATCGTGTTCTTTTCCGTATTTACTAAACGGAATCTTACTCCTGCGACCACCTGCAAAACTGGCCAATAAAATAAAAATCCCCAGGCGTTTAATCCGGTTCAAACCCCATCTTTGATCCCTCTTTGATGCTCACGATCGTAGCTTCTATGAGTGAAATAAACACGTCTTCCATGGACGGAACGACTTTCTCAATACTCGTCACTACATAATTTTGCCCGGCAAGCAGGTTACGAATTGATTTTTCTGCTGATGCCGCATTACCGGTTACAACATGAAGCCCGTTTCCGAACAGGGTCACTTCTTTTATATCCGGTAGTCCGCCAATTTGATCCATTGCATCCTGTGACCTGTCACATGCCACTTCCAGGATATCCTCTTTCATGAGTTCGGTCTTAAGATATTCCGGAGATCCTATGGCAATCAGTTTCCCCCTGTAGATCAGCCCTATTCTGTCGCAATATTCGGCTTCATCCATATAGTGAGTTGTCACGAATATCGTAACGCCACTACCTGATAGTTCATATATCAGGTCCCAGAACTGGCGGCGGCTTATCGGGTCTACTCCGGAGGTGGGTTCATCAAGAAAGATTATCGAAGGCTCGTGCAAGATAGCACAACCCAGTGCCAACCTCTGCTTCCAGCCTCCTGACAAGATAGCTGTTTGAGAATGGCGGTGATCCTTAAGCCCTGCCATATCAATAATCCATTCTTTTCTTCTTTTTTTCTTCTCTGCGGGTATACAATAGATTCCACTGTAGAAATCAATGTTTTCCTCTACGGTTAGATCTTCATAAAGAGAAAACTTCTGGCTCATATATCCGATGTTTTCTTTGATCTTTTCCGGCTCGGTACGTATGTCAAACCCGCCAACTGTACCGCTTCCTCCGGTCGGGGCAAGGATTCCACATAGCATACGTATCGTTGTAGACTTGCCTGCTCCGTTAGGCCCAATGAATCCGAAAATCTCTCCTTTGAAAACCTCAAAACTAATGCTATCTACGGCCAGGAAATCACCGAAACGCCTCTCAAGACCCACTACAACTACAGCTTTTTTATCATCAATGGCGTTCATATCCATTACTTTACTCATTTTGGCTGGCAAGGACAGAGACAAAGACATCCTCAAGTGATGGTTCAATGGTACGGATACCTTTGATTCTTACTCCGGCAGTGTTTAATATTTTTTCTGTTTCCTTTGTGTCCGTATCAGGATTTTTTGTCACTATGTGTATTTTGTCTCCGAAAAGGCCGACTGAATCTGCTTTTAACTTTTCACGCAACAGGAGACGGGCTTTCCTGGAATCAGAAGTGCGGATCTCAATTACTGACCTGTGCATCAATTTTTCACTTCTGCGGGGAATGCACGATACTAAGCAGCTTTCCTTTGTGAATAAGTCCTATCCTTGTGCATCTTTCCGCCTCATCCAGGTAGGCCGTGGACACAAAGATGGTTACATTTTTCTCAAAAGCTGGTACAGAATTCTCCAGAAATCACGGCGTGACAACAGATCTACGCCATTTGTAGGTTCATCCAGAAGAGAACTTTGGGTGTATGAATAAGTGCACAGAGTCCAAGCTTTTTGTTTCATGCCACCCGAAAGGTTACCGGCGAGTCGTTTCCTAAACGGCGTGAGATTGCTGAATTCAGAAGTTCTTCAATTTTTTCCTTCCTTCCTTCGAGGAACACTGTATATATCTGCATAGAAATTTATGTTTTCTATTACTGAGAGGTCGGGTATAGACCAAACCTCTGACTCATATAACCAATCTCTTCTTTAATCAATTCGGCATCTTTTTACTGTATGTTTCCGGCAATCCATGCAGCGCCAGAAGTTGGGTCCATGATAGATGTGAGAAGTCGCATAACAGTGGTTTTTCCTGCACCATCAGGACCTACAAGCCCAAATATTTCTCCTTCGGCAACTTTTAGTGTAAGATTGTCTACGGCTTTCAGATTATTAAACAATTTTGTTAAATTTTCAGTTCTTATGGTATCAATAATCATATTTCTTATTCTGTTTTCAACAGTATTTTTCCATCCGCAGGCATGCCTGGCTTGAGTTCCATTTCCGGATTATAAACCTCTATTTTAATGCGATAAACGAGTTTTACCCGTTCTTCTTTTGTTTGGACGTTCTTGGGTAAACTCAGCCTCTGAAGCTATGAAGGAAACATGGCCTTCATAAATCTTTTCAGGATATGTATCCGTTGTGATGTGTACTTTTTGACCAACTTTAATCCTTCCCAGATCTGTCTCGTTTATATATGCCCTAAGCCAGATATCATTCAGGTTGCCAATGATTACAACAGGTGTGCCGGGAGATACGTATTCACCCGGTTCTACGTTTTTGGACAGGACAATACCGGGAATCGATGATTTAATGGTTGTGTATCCCAGCCGTGTTTTCGCCAATCTCAGTGCCGCTCTGGCCGCTGCAGATCTGCCCTTGCCTTATCAATTTTTCCTTGCGAGGCCCTTTCTCAAAGAGTACGAGTTTTATTAACCTCACGATACCTTGCTTCTGCCGCATCGTAATCCGCTTTTACAGCTTCAAAATCACGTGTAGAAATTATTTTCCCTTCATATAGCTTTTCCTGACGTTTATAATCAGCGCTGAGTCGGCCTAAATCAACCCTTTGCTTCTGACTACCGCTTCCTCCTCCTCTATTCCTCAGTTCTGTAACCGGTTTCCAGCTCTTCGAAGGCGGCCCTGGCAGCATTTACTTCTGCTCTGTAAAGTAAAACTTCCTGTGCTAATTCAGTACTCTCAATCTGGCAATTATCTGACCAGCACTAACTGTTTCTCCCTCATCAACCAGTCGTTCTTCGACCCAGCCAGAGATTCTAAAACTCACAGCAACATCAGTAACCTCAATATTCCCCGACACGTCAATTTCGTCCTTAACCCTGCCCACCCAGCTCTCAGTGTACCAATAAATTACAATCCCTATTACAATTGGTAACAGCATCAATAGCGCTATTTTCTTTTTGACTTTCATTAAAACACTCAATTAAATAATTTTTGGAATCGGATATATTCAATATGCTTATCACTACAGTAACATTTTATTCTTAAATCCTGATTTCAAACTATGTCCCCCGCTGGCGGGGGGCAGGGGTGCAGGGGTGGACCGGATTTCTCCATCAATTCAACTACCCTTTATTATAAAAACAAATTTGCCCTCTTTCCCACGCTCCAGCAGACAGCCAAAGGACAATTTTATCCTATTTCGTAACATGCATTTCCACGCAGAGCGTAGGAAAATGAGAAGAAAAAGTTATGACTATTCATGTTATAAGCCTCCCAGATCCCTACGCAGGCAATTCCACCCCCTTAATCCCCCGCCAGCGGTGGACAGGCTTGTCACATCCCTTGCAGCTTTCATGCCCTTGTGTGGGGTTGTTCCGGGCACATTCCTCGGTTTTTGTGACTTCTGCCATGTTTTAATGAAACGTACAGCAGTATTAACCCCTGACAGTGTTGTTTTGCCCCAATCACATAAACGGTTACAAAAATCGGGAATGCTCCTGAAAGTTATCTTGATCGCTAAAGGGAAAGGGACAACGACAATATCCCTTTATTATAGGTTGTCATATATTGTATCCTCTTCGTTATCCCAAATTTTTGAAATGCTGAAGCGGATAAATCCTGAGAAGCTTTTATAAGGATATTTTTTCTCTTTACTTTCTAAAATTGGATAAAGTCAAAAACTTCTGAGAGAAGATTTTCCGGGGGTTTATCGATCTCCTTTTATCAGTTCTTTTACCGTCATTTTTCGTCACCCCTGCTTCAATAATATTGTTATATTGCCAGACTCTATTTATTGGATAAATTTTATCACAGAATTGCTACAATTATACCTGATTTTGATAATTATAATAGACTTCACCAAGATACCACGCCTTTAACAACCTTAATTTCTTCCGCTAATCCATACAGCCTATACACAATTTCATTTATTAATTCATCCGTTGCTTTAATTCTGGTTTTTAACGGTTCGAGGATTGATATGTTTTTTGTGCAATGATTTTCAAGCAGTTCCTGGGTCTTTCGGTCCGATGGGTCTGTAGATACCTTGTTTCTATTCTTCTTGAGAAGTTCGAGGTGTCAATTAGAGGTTGGGCGAAGCACAACCAACAAGAAAAGGCATTGATGGATTCTATCCGCTTAACCCATCCTTACCCGGCTCAGCACGGCGTGCTTGTGTTCGCGTATGAGGTATTCGATGATATATCGTTGGAACTTCTTTCCCAGTCATTCAAACATGATTGATCAGTTTTCCTGTCTATCCTCATCCTGTTCAACAAATATTTGGTTCTTCTCCAAATTAGTTTGCAAAAGCTTGTATAATTTTTAATGAAAAGTACCGTTCGTCATGAAATCCATAAGCTTTTCTTTTGATAACCTTGATCTTATTATTAACCCCTTCGAGTTTACTCGTATGAATTTTATAGTCACAGTGATTCAAGATTCCATAGCTGTGTTTCATAAGCATGTTCGCAAACTTATGCACAACAGAATGGTTTACCGTTTTCGCTAAGAGTACCATTCGTCAATGGCTTTCTCGCCCACGTCCGTGAGGTATAAGTCAAATATGTTTGAGTTTGTCTTTAAGAATCAGAACGGTATTTATTGTTTCATTGAGTGACAAGAGCTGTTTGAGATGTTCCTGGTGTTTTCCTGCGAATATTTCGTTTGTTTTTAACAAAAGATATTTTGAACCCTTTGAAGACGTCCTTGTTCTCTTTCGACGCTTTTTGGTATTCAGCATTTCGTACCTCGTCAATAACTTTACCAAACCTGATACTACATGAAACAGGTCAAAGACTATCTTGACATGCGGCACATGCTTTTTACTGCATGAATGTAAGGGTGGATCAGGTACTCGGGGGCGGTCAGAGCAACATCCTGGCAGGAGAATTCTCCGTAAACGTTGATCTCGGCTACCTCATTGAGAATGGTGAAATTGTGGGCAGGGTAAAGGACTGCATGATTGCGGGAAACGTTTTTGAAGAATTTAATAACATAGTAGCAATCGGCAATAAGGCAGAATGGCAGGGCTCTACAAAAGTACCGCCCTTTTATTTCAAGTCAATGAATATTGCCGGAAGTTAGTATCGTCCTCTGCATACTTTTCCCCTTCCAATTAGGCGTATTGGCTGCAAAAAGGAAAGGTTTAATTTTTGAAGCAGTTCTGGCACCGAATGCCCGTGCAGAGGAAGTTCAGGGCGTAGCTCTGGTTTTTACAGGTTGGGCAAATCAACGGCTCGAAACGCTTGAAGAGGGGGTTACAGATGATGTCGTACCCGGACGGTTGCATGGTTGAGGACACACTTGCCTTTGAGACGTAGCAAGGGTAGTTGGTAACCAGTACGGATACCAGGGACATGCCTGCGCTCATTTTGTACCGGAATTCTATGTCGCCCAGGGCCGATTGCCTCTGCATGAGTATGGCCCTTTGTTTTGACTGGATTTCTAGCACGGCTTCGTGGTCTCCTGCCTTCCTTTCCAATGCCTCTTCCACCTCTTCATTGAGGGTATCGTAGTATTTTTTGATGCGCTCTGTCTCTTTTAGCTTCAGATCCGTTGCCTCCTGTTTTTTCCTGGCAATCAGGCTCGTTAACTTCTGTTTCACGCAGTCAAGGGCTAACTGATAATATCTTTGGAAATCCTGGGGGTGATGGTCAGGAATGCCTTCCTCGTAATGCGGGAGATGCTGGAATTTGTCAAGGTATTCGGTGAAGTTCTTGACCACCTTCAGCGTGCGGGCATCAATGGATACCGCGTACAAATGGTCTTCGATGATATCCGTTGTCACGCGCACCTTAAAGGCAAACGTCCATATCCTGAAATTGTATGGCTGAAAGGGTGAAATCTTTGTCTCTATCTTCTTTGCACCGTCTTTGCCGTGATCCAGAAAGGTAAAAGTTCTCATTGACTCGGACTGGATTACCTTCATGACAATCTGAAACCCCGACAAATAAGAAATTTTTCAAGAATCGCGGTGCTCATCTTCGGGGTCCTCCCTTGCCGTCTTCTCTGCAACAGCTGTGTTAAACTGGTCGCCAAATATCTTGTCTTCTGTGTTCTTTAACGTAGAGTATTTCTGCTTTGCAGCCAGCAGGTCTTCGCCTAGTTGGGCGATTTCGTTTTCGAATTGCTTTATGTCCGGGGATTTTGTCCAGACGTCCATAATGAGCGTCTCAAAATCCGTCTCATCATCCAGCCTTCCCAGGATAACGTCAATCTCCCCGATGACAAGTTCGAACATGTTTATCTTGGCGTCGAGCAGGTACAGAATATGGTCTTCAATCGTGTCCTTTGCGGATAGGTTGGTGACGTGTACTTCCTTGTCCTGTCCGATGCGGGATATCCTTCCGATCCGCTGTTCTATCTTCATGGGATTCCAGGGGAGGTCGAAGTTGATGATGTGGTTGCAGAACTGGAGGTTTCTTCCTTCACTGCCCACATCGGTCGATACAAGGGCCTTTGAGGTGTGCTGAAACTCCTTGATGGATTTCTCTTTTTCATGCCGGGTAAGCCCACCACGCAAGGCCGAATACCGGATACCGTGTTTTTCCAGCGCTGCCATTATTGCGGTATGCGATGCCCTGAATTTGGTAAAAATGATAACCTTGTCAGGCGTACTATGAATAATGTCAATCAACCTCTTGACCTTTTCGGAAAAGGTCAAGAGGTTGCATTGTTCGATAAGTCGGGAGATTTGAGCGCTTTCAGGCAGCTTGTCTTTGAGGCTTTCAAGGGTAGACACGGCTGCAGGCGGTATGCTCCCAATCTCTTCCTGGAGGATGCGCAGTGCCATTTTGACTTGTTGAGGCGAACCTTTATATTGATTCCTCACCACGTCCGATACGGATGCATACAATGCCACCTCCTCCTCGCTCAGTTGAATGCGTATGGTTTTAGCGTATCTTTTCGTAAATTTCACATCGCTCGTTGCACGCCGGTTGCGTATGATGAGTTCTCCGAGGAGAGACCTTAACTGCTCGTAGTTTTTCGGCGTAAGACGGTCTCCGGAGGAAATGAAGTTTTTCCTGAAGGATTTCAGGGTGCCAAGCTCACCAGGATATACAAGCGTTACGAGGTTGAATAGTTCTTCGAGATTGTTTTGCACCGGGGTTGCGGTGAGGAGGAAGATGTACTTTTTCTTGAGTGAATTGACGAATTTCCAACCGACGGTATTGGCATTTTTAAGGTGGTGTGCCTCGTCAACGATAATGAGGTCGAAGGCCTCTTGTTTGATCGCACCCGAATTTTGATTAACCCCCTGGTAATAAGTTCGAGCATGGCAAGGGATGCCTCGATGGTCTTGCCGAGACCCCACCTCGTCGCAAAGCATTCCCCTGCCCCTGAACCTGCCCAGGAGCTTTTTTACGGAATTTATCTGGTGTTCAAAGGGGACGATTCCGCGTGAGAGGTTGAGGGAAAGTAAGGTGTCAAATGCCGGGAGGAGCGATAATTTGTGCGCCTCGAGATTTAATCTGAAGAGTTGGTAGGTCTCTAACGTATTGGCAGAAACGATCTTTTTTAAATCAATTTCGCTGGAGAAAGAAACGGGTATTCCGGCTATTTGTAAAACTTCCACGCCCATGTGCTTTGCAGTTTAATAAATTTTGAATTTATGGCCTGACAACAAAGACCGACGAACCAGGAAAATTCAACCTGATAGTAAAATTGTCACAGCCCGCACAAAGAAAAAACTGCCTGCCGCCTGATTTAACCATAGAATTCCCTTATTCTACAACCGTTACAGTTAGCGTTGTCTCCAGACTGCCATCCGTAAATGTAATCGTTGTACTGCCGGTCTTATTCCTGGCTTTAATCTTAAACACGGCTTCACCCTCTTTATTTGCCGTTTTATTCTTTGGTAATATTTTTATGAGACTCCTTCCACTCTTATCAACCTTTGCCTTTACCACATCATTAGCTGCCAGGCAACCGTCTTCACCAGTTACCAAAATCGTTACGGTGTCGCTCTCTTTTCGATCAAGTGTAAGCTCCGGCGGGGATGACGTCATTGCGGTGGCCACACAAACTGCTTTTACTTCAAATACCTGAATACGGTTATTGTTTGAATCGGCAACATAAACCTTGCCTGTGCCATCGGTTGTTATACCCTGTGGATAATTAAACTGCCCATTTCCCGTACCGGAAGTGCCAAACTTGCGGAGAAACTTTCCTGCTGAATCGAATACCTGAATGCGGTAATTATAGGTATCAGCAACATAGACAGTGCCTGTACTATCTGTTGCAATACCAAATGGATAATAAAAA
Source organism: Planctomycetia bacterium (assembly GCA_015075005.1). GTDB lineage: Bacteria > Planctomycetota > Brocadiia > Brocadiales > Brocadiaceae > Brocadia. The sequence goes on along the minus strand of JABTVC010000002.1, from coordinate 1,482,053 downwards.
TCTCCATTCCCCGCGCCTTGTGAGCCGAACTCACGGAGGAATCTACCTGCTGAATCGAATACCTGAATACGATGGTTGAAAGTATCGGCAATGTAAATGTTTCCTAAACTGTCTATTGCCACACTCGTTGGCTTATCAAACTTCCCCTTTTCTTTACCCGAAGAACCAAACGTACGCATCAAATCGCCGGATGAACGGAACACCTGAATGCGGTTATTATATGTGTCGGCAACATAAATATTATTTTCACTGTCTGTTGCGACACCCTGAGGATAATAAAACTCACTATTGCTGCTGCCAAAAGAACCAAACTGACGGATAAAAACCCCTGATGAGTCGAATATCTGGATACGGTGATTGTATGTATCTGCAACACAGACATTGTCGGCGCTATCCACTGCTACGCTAAATGGAAAATAAAACTCTCCTTTTTTGCTGCCGAAGAAACCGAACGTGCGAAGGAAACTACCGGATGAATCAAACACCTGTATGCGGTTATTTTTTGAATCTGCGACGTACATGTTACTCGTACTATCCGTAGCTATATCTGTAGGATTTTTAAATTTTCCATTTTTTTTACCAAATGAACCAAACTTGAACAGAAACATTTCCTTCTGCAAGCCAGATGCCGAGGTATCTGCCCTCATTCCTGAGAATACCGACACCATCAGGATTACAATACACACAGTCAAAATCTTCATTTTTGTCATACGAATATATTCCTTTCTGAAATTAGGTACCCTGAGACGCTTGCGCTATCCGTTTTGAAAACCATCATGAGTCTGTCCGTTGCAAATCCTTTACCAATATACATACACGTCTTTCTGTGCAGGTGTCATCCCAGAGATGCGATGGTATCTGCCCCAGTATCTTCCAGTAATCCTTGTTGATTAATGGGACGAGCTTGTTTAATGCCGACACGATATTCGATACATAGGTTTTGTCCTTCATCAATGATTCCGTTAGGGGGCAAAATTCATCCATGAGCAGTTCTAAGTCCCCCTCAACGGTCAAATTCGGATAAAATGGGTACAAACGGCAGGCAATGGGACGATGTGCGTGAATAAAGCACTGCGCGCCATCGGTAAAATTACACATATTGCCAATGATTTCGAGGGTACCGGCCGGTAATGTGAGCGTTTCGTTAGCTATGTGTTTACCACTCCGTATAAAGATAAATTCATCTTCATACGGCAAGAGCACGGATAACGGCTTTTGCTCACATCTCCCGTCACACTGCTCTATGCATGACATGAAACCAAAATTGGTCGCATAGATTTCAGAATAAACTTTAAATAACTTCTCTTTGTTCATAGTAATTTTTTAGCCCCTAACCCGTGATAAGAAACCAAAGATTATCTCTCTAATCCATAAGCATCTCAATTCATATTTTATTTAACGAAAGGGTATTGTATTAATTAACAACCTTGACAAAGACACTCGCCTTCAGACTGTTTATATACTGGCTTTTTAATCTGTTAATTTCTTCACGGTAAATTTTTTTGTAAATCTCTTCCTGTACTTCCTCAAACTCCTGAACTTTCTCAGGTTTGATCAGTTCCATTTTAAATATATGATACCCAACAGGCGACTCTATAATCGTACTCCGTTCATTATCCTTTAAACTATGAACAACTTCCCGGAGGTCTTTTCTCATTTCATTAACTTCCTCAAAACTCAACAGACCGCCATTCTTTGCATGAGGACCATCCGAATGTTGTTTCGCCAGGGTTGAGAAATCTTCACCTTTTTCAAGACGCTTCATGATCTGTTGTGTCAGGGAAAGCGTTTCTTCTTTATTGTTATTATGAGCAGAGAATTTAATCATGATTTGGCGGAGGCTCACCTCTTTTTTTTGCCGGAATTCATCGATATTCTCTGTATAATAGCGCTTTAACAATTTTGGTTGAACTTTAACCCTGTTATAGACATTATCTTTTATAATCTTGTCTATCATAATATCTTCTTTCAGTTCGTTTTTCTTTTCAATCGGATTTATCCCCTGAGATTCAGCAATTTCATAATATTTTGACAAAGAACCCACATTCTTAACCGCACCCTTCATGAAAGAATCGAGGTCTTTTTCTACATCTTTCATTTGCATCTCATCCGTGCCAAACAGCCGTCGTGCCTCTTTAATCAGAACCTTTCTGTTAATCAATTCATCTAATGTGTCATTCAGTATTTCGTCAACCTTCTCAAGAAACTCCTTTTCATTATATTTCCCCTGCGCCTCGTGAATGGCCACTGCTGCACGTTTAACAACGTCACCCTGGGTAATTATCTCGTCACCCACGACCGCCTTAATAGAATTAATACTATTCTCGCTGAAATTTCCTACATCCCCATAGGAAACGCCAGATACGACAAAGATAACCGATAAAATACCTATGATATTTCGTATAAACACTTTCAATCTGCACCCTTTAATAAAAGGTTTTAGAAACAGGGTTTCGTATAAGCTAAATCTTAATTGTTTTTTTTAAAAAGTCTAGTAAATCCTCCGGCATCATTCCTTTTCCGGGAAGTCTTACATGCAACGTGTCTTTGTTAATAACCCGTATATATTTTTGCAGTTTTTTTAAACCTATTTCCGCTTTTTTCAAATCTGCAACCTGGATAATTAAAACACCATCTACCCGTACTATGGAACGAATTTGTGACTGTTGGGCAATAATCCTCAGTTCACTCTCAGAAAGCAGATTTCTTACCGGATGAGGAATATTGCCAAACCGGTCTGTTATTTCTTCAGTAATAGCCCTTACTTCCTTAAAGGTGGTGGAGCGATTCAATCTGCGATAGAGGTCCATTTTTAACGTATCTTCCCGAATATAGGTAGTGGGAATAAAAGATTCCAGATTCAGATCGATGGAAACATCTATAGGCTCATGCACAGGTTCGTGCTTTGCCTTTCTCACGGCCAATTCTAATAATCTGCAATACATCTCGTATCCTACTGCCGCGATATGACCATGTTGCTCCGTTCCCAGAATATTTCCAGCCCCACGGATCTCCAGGTCACGCATGGCAATCCGGAATCCCGCACCCAATTCAGCAAATTCCTCAATGGCCTTTACCCGCTTTTCTGCCTCCGGGGTAACAGGACGATCGATGGGTAATATGATATAGGCATAGGCACGATGTTTGTATCTGCCTACCCTCCCCCGCAACTGATGCAGATCAGCGAGTCCGAAGGTATCAGCGTCATTGATAAATATTGTGTTGACATTGGGAATATCCAGGCCAGATTCTATGATGGTTGTGGCAACCAGGAGATCAGCACGGCCATCAATAAAGTCCCGCATCCTCTGTTCCATAAGTTTTTCGTCCATCTGCCCATGGACGGTCATGATCCTTACACCAGGTACAATCGCCGATAGATTTTTGGCAATACGTTCAATATTATACACCCGATTGTGAACAAAGTACACCTGACCGTCACGATTGAGTTCCAGCATAATGGCATGCCGGATACGTTCCGGGTCAAAACGAATAATTTGCGTATGAATCGACTGCCTGCCTAATGGCGGTGTGTTCAGTGAAGAAATATCCTTAATTCCCATGAGTGACATGTGGAGTGTCCTGGGAATTGGTGTTGCCGTTAAGGTGAGCACATCCACCATCTGTCGTAATCTTTTCAATCGCTCCTTATGCTCAACTCCAAATCGTTGCTCTTCGTCAATAATCACGAGACCAAGGTCTTTGAAATAGACGTCTTTCTGTAAAAGACGATGCGTACCAATGAGGATATCAACCATACCGGCGGCCGTCTTCTCCAGGGTTTCTTTCTGCTCCCTGCGTGTCTTAAACCTGCTTAATACCCCTATTTTTACCGGATAATCGGCCATGCGTTCAGAAAAAGTCGCATAGTGCTGTTGTGCAAGGATCGTCGTGGGTACCAGCACCGCCACCTGTTTTCCATACATGACAGACTTGAAGGCTGCCCGCATGGCAAGCTCTGTTTTGCCATACCCAACGTCACCACAGATGAGACGGTCCATGGGCATCTTCGACTCCATGTCACGCTTGATGTCTTCAATAACCTGAAGCTGGTCAGGGGTCTCTTCATAGAGGAATGACTCCTCAAATTCCCTCTGCCATTCCGTATCATCCGGATAAGAAATACCCTCCTTGGCATTCCGCAGTGCCTGAACACGCAGTAAATCACTGGCAACATCCTTAACGGCATTCTCTGTACGTTTTTTCCGCATCTCCCACGACTTTGAACCAATTTTATCGAGTCGTGGTCTGTGATCTGAACTGCCGATGTACTTTTGTACCAACTCAATCTTCGTTGCAGGCACATAGATCTTTGTCCCCTCTTCAAATTCCAGGACAAGGTACTCCCTCTTGCATCCCTCCTCTTCCAGCGTTTCCATCCCCAAATAACGTCCGATGCCGTGGCTCACATGCACGACATAATTCCCCTTTTTCAGATCAAGAAAGGAGTCTATTGCCCTGGTCTGGATGGGCTTTTTCGACTCACGGCGCTGCTGGTAACGATGAAAGATTTCATGGTGTGCAAGGATGGCGATGTGTATATCAGAGAATTGAAACCCGCTGCGCAGGTGTCCCTTCCGCAATTCTACCTGATTATCACGTTTCATATCCGAACCACTGATAATCTCCTGAAACCGATGTTCCTCCGCTTCATTGTTGCAAATAATAACCGTACGGGCATTGGCCTCTATGACTTTGCCCAGTTCTGCTGTGATCTCCTGAATATTTTGAGGAAAATTGTCTGCAGACTGAACATGGAATGTATAATCCCCGTTATTTGATACTACCGGCAGTTTCGATAAGGCAATCTTTCTGAAGTCGCTCAGGCTACTGAAGATTTCCCCGCATGGGTGACATAGGCAAACCTTGTCCCCGTACCCTTTGAATGGGGATTGTTTGTCCGTACTCACCTTCCTAAGGTCAGACTCACCATCTTCAGCATCGATGCTAGCCAATATCGCTTTTACCCTGTTTTCTATGTTTGCAGGTTCCTTAAGGACAATCCAGGTTTCTCTCCTAAGGTAGGTCAAGAGAGATGTTTTTCCGGATTCTCCTGGAAGAGCGTTTGCGGTATAAATCTTATCAACAGCAAGTATCTGGCACGTATCTAAGTCTTGTTCAGAAAGCTGAGACTCAACATTAAATTTGCGGATAGATTCAATTTCATCTCCAAAATATTCGATTCGGTAAGGAGTATCTGAGGCAAAAGGAAAAATATCAATAATACCGCCGCGTAAGGCATATTCCCCCGCATTTTCAACCTGACTGGTTAGTCGGTAGTGGCGATCGTGCAGCCACGCAGTGAGTTCTTCCAGCGGATATTCCCTGTTCCGCTGGATGCTCAGGATATTTTCAGATAGTAACCGTGGAGACGGCACGGATTGTAAAAGCGCCTGAACCGGTGCTACAATGATATCCAGATTGTGCTTTACATGAACGTCGTCATGGAGTATTTGATTGAGAATATGAATCCTCTGTGCCTGTATATCACCGTCACCCTCAAAATCATCGGCAAATATATTTTCAATGGCCGGGAAAAGACTGGTATGACCTTGCAAAAAGGTATCGATATCTTCCCTGTCCTCATCTGCTTCTTCACTATTGGGCACAACCACAAGCAATTTAGGTCTTACCTTACTCTCCTTCAATCGTTCCCCGGCAATGGCCGCGATAAGGAAGTTCGCGGATGAACCCCAAAGTCCGTTAACAGTACAATCCTTCCCGGCCAGGAGGCTGTGCATAATCTCCTTATATTGTTTATTTTCTTTCAGGATTTTAAGAAATTCTTTCATGGGGCTCACAGGGAAGTGAAAATACCTGGTGCAACATAGCTGCAACCAAAGTGCTTAAAATGCAAAACGACCTTTCATCAATTGTAATGCAAAACTACAGGGAAAAGCAAGAATCGACATGCAAATAATGCATTTAGTTGTTTAAATTATCGATCTATTTTATTATAGTATGAACAAAACAAAGACACCGATTTATTTGTTATTGACTTTAAAGGAAAGCGGATAATGAAATGATACAAATAAGCAACCTAACCAAATCCTACGGCAAACAGGTACTATACAGAGACGTTACTTTGAGCATCGGCGCGCGTGAAAAGGTCGGTTTTGTTGGGCGTAACGGCAGTGGCAAATCAACTCTCTTCCGCCTCATCCTGGGGGAAGAGCGACCCGACAGCGGCATCATCAGCATACCAAAGGGGTACAAAATCGGAACGCTTGAGCAGCACCTTAAATTCACCAGGAAAACGGTGCTGGAAGAGGTGGCTACCGCCCTTTCGGAAGACGAAATATACGACCACTGGAAAGCGGAAAAAATACTGTTCGGCCTGGGTTTCACCGAACCAGATATGGAAAAACCGCCAGAGAGTTTTTCCGGCGGTTACCAGATACGGATAAATCTGGCAAAGCTGCTGGTACAAAACCCCCACATGCTTTTGCTGGACGAACCGACCAATTACCTCGACATCATTAGCCTTCGCTGGCTCAAAGGTTGGCTCCGGTCATTCCAGGGGGAAGTCATTATCATCACGCACGACCGCGGCTTTAAGGATGAAGTGACCACCCATACGCTGGGTGTACTCCGCCGGCAGATCCGCAATCTGAAAGGGGATACTGTCACCTTTTTCGAAACCCTCGATCACGAGGATGAAATTCACGAAAAGACCCGTGTCCACCAGGAAAACGGATAAAGGAGATCGAAGAATTTGTGGCGCGCAACATGGCGCGCGCCAGCACAGCCGGTCGTGCCCAGTCTCGCTTGAAGCTACTGGACAAGATGGAGCGTATCGAAAAGCTTGACCACGATGCGATGCTGGCATTCCGTTCAATCACGTAAAGTGTCCCGGCAAAGTCGTGATGGAAGCGCGTAACCTATCGTTCTCCTACGACGGCAATCCGCACAATGTACTGTTTAAGGATCTGACATTCTCCGTGGATGCACAGGACCGCATCGCCATCATTGGGAAAAACGGCAGGGGAAAATCTACGCTGCTGAACCTTCTCGCCGGTGAGCTAAACCACTCACCGGTGCGATGATTACTCACCCCGGTATAAAATAGGCCATTTTGGGCAGACAAACATCCAGCGGCTTAACCTTGAATGCAACGTCCTGGATGAATTGAGCAAGTCGAACCCGTCGCTCAATAACCAGCGCCTTCGCAGTCTCGCCGGCGCGATGATGTTTCCCGGTGACGCGGCGGAAAAAGAAGATCAGTGTGCTTTCCGGCGGTGAACGAGCCGCGTGTTGCTGGGTAAGATATTGGCCAACCCAACAAACCTCCTGCCCTCGATGAACCAACTAACCACCTCGACATGGAATCGATAGAAGAGCTCACCGAACAGCTCGACGAATACGAAGGGGCGGTCATCATTGTTACACATAGCGAAATGATCCTGCGTGACATCGCCAAGTTGATCGTTTTCAACGAAGAGAATGCGCAGCTTTTTTTTGGGAACTATGACCATTTCCTTGAAAAAATCGGTTGGGATGACGAACCGAAAGCCAGGAAGAAAGAGGAGACGGAAAAGAAGGTTTATGTGCCTGAAGTTATACCCGCCGGGCAAAAGTCCCAAAAGAAGCGTGAACGCGGCTTTGCATAAAAGGGCATATGCCATTAAACTATAGGCGCAAGCTAATCCTGGTTAATTTCCGGCAGAAGCAATAGTGCCCTTCGGAGGACATGTAATTTGCCCCGAATTCATGAATATCCAGGCCAGACACTTTCACCAGACAAGCGAATTGACGCTCGCTTCGTAAGAGACGTTGTTCTGTGTAAAGGCAGTTTTGTCGGAACCCTGCAAGAAAACCTGATGGATATGTCTTCCCGTGGTGCGATCGAAATCAAGAAAGACACCCTTGTAGTAGTTCCTCGGCTTGCCCTGATCGTCGACAAACGCACCTTCCACTTCAAGCACAGATGTACCGTTAACCGGTCTGAGCTGCACGCTTTCGACATGAAAAGCCGGCGCGTACGGGTGAGGCGGCTTGTGTGGATTGGTTATTTGATTGTCTCCCGTTGTCGATATTCCCATAACATCGGTAAGACTCTTAAGAAGCTCTGCTTCTGCAGCGCTCGGCGCCAAAGTTGTGCCGACCGGGTCAAGCTTTTCGGCAAAGAGAACTCTGGGGGCGTTTAAGTTTGAATTGGCCGCAATCAAATCATGGAACGCCTGCCCGGACTTTTCGCCTATTGGAAGACCGCGATAATAGGCGGATATCTCCAGGTCAGATTGCATCGATGGTTGAAAGGTTATTTTAGTTCTTTGGCCAATGTTTGAGTTTTCGGTTCCCCTCATCCAGGTGGCGGGGGCTGCGAATTTCTTGAAATCCAGAACGTCAGTGTATTCTTTCATTTGCGGATTGGCGCCGAAGGCAATTGCACCACCCTGGAAGGCCTGAGCCAGTACAGCCACTTCTGCTGGAGCTTTTCGCTCTTCCATGTGCCATATGTTTCTGACTTTGGGCAGTGAATCATCAGGTGCACCTAGAAATCCCATTTTAATACCCCAATGTACTTCGTCAGTATATCGCCAAATCCAACTTACCCATACCTGACTGCCAGCCGTTTACGCTCTTTCTCACGAGCCTTCTCGTCCTCCTCTTCGATCAGTTTTTGCAATTCCTGGTGAGGTATGGGTTTTCCATCCTTAAACCATCTGTCACGTTGTATATCATTCTGTTTGTTGTCCATGTTGCAGTCGATCTTTACGTTGTCAATGAATGAATTAAGGTGGAATGGACATTTACCCAACCGCCCCCTCACATGTCCCGGTGTGCTGTATTACCGCACAGGTCTCTTCAAAGTTGCCTATTTCCGTAATATGCAGTAAAGAATGGTGAATCGAGTTGTCGCGTCTCACCGCTGCCGCTGCGCCTGGTATACGATGCCGTCGAGATCAGTAATCTGCATCACGTTGGTGTCCGTGAATTCGAACCACATGGTACCCATCTGTCCTGAGGTATCATCGTAGAGCATCATCTGGCCGCTTGACGGCTCGGGCCTGCCGTGACCCTTGCCTCGTCCCCCCTGCATGTGAATCATTCCGCGTTTCGCCGAGCCGTCGTTCGTTGAGACCAGCGTGTAATTGGAGCTGTTCTCGATGGTCAGTATCTTTTTAGGTAGAAATTTATTGTCCGGCGTCATCTCCCATCGACCGACCAGTTCCGGAACGAGACTCGTGGCGGGAGACAGGTGTTTCATTGCCTGGCGCATCCCTTCTTTGTTGCGTTGATCTTGCAGTTCAGCGTACCGATGTTCTTCCTTGCTCATGCCGGCATAGGGATCACTCGGCGGGCGCGCATCCATGCGTGACATAGCCAGGTTCAGTTCGTTCAAATCCTTGCGCAGGTGATCCGGAAGATTGCGCCCGGCCTCGTACAATACTTTTTGGGCTCCCTGCACATCTCCTTTCGCGACCAATTCTTTGGCCAGATAGAACTGAGCTTCCGACGCCGGCGCGCCGGCGATGCCGCTGAAATTGGTATCCCCATTGGCATTGCCGATCTGAGGGATACCGGCCATCTTCAATGGCCCGTATTGGGCTGCGATCTGGAAGTGTCCGATGGCGTCCTCTTGTTTGCCCATCGCCGATAATATTTTGCCTGCGCGAAGATGTGCGTCGGCGACAAGCGTCGCTGCATTCTTCGGCGCTATCACCACGGCTCCATTGTCCGGCTTCTGATCCGGCCACATTGCGGTGAACATCTGGCGCGATTCGAATCCGCGCTGCATCCGTTGTTCATAGCCAAGCACCGCTTGATAGTGTCCAAGCGCCTCACTCTGGTTTCCGGTCCGCTCCGCAAACGCGGCAAGATGAAAATGCCCCTGAATCGCCAATCCAAAATCCAGCGCGTCACGCCCTAAAGGATTGTCTTTCTGCGTCGACGGTTCATCCAACTGCAGGCGCGCCTCTTCTAAGGCCAATGCCACACGATAAGCCGCCGTAGCGTCCTTTATCTTGTCTTCTCCTTCGAAAACCACGCCGAGGTAGGCAGGGATGCGGGCGTCTTCTGGATCAACCAGGATCGCTCGGCTAAGATAACCCCTGGCTCCCTGCCAGGCGGTTTTTTCCATTCTACTCCAGGCCAATCTCAGCAGAGGCGCGGCGGTCGTGTGAATCAGGTTCGCGGCAATCAACTGCTGCTCTTCCGCCTTCTCCTGTAACCCGGATTGTGCACAGAACTGTACAAGGCGATCCTGGGCCTCTAATGATTTGGGATCGAGCTTGACGGCTTGTTCGAGAGCCGCCTGTGCCTCTGTAGTTTTTCCTTCCCACAAGGCGAGGTCGGCGAGAATCAGGAACCCATCCACTGTGCCTTTGGTGACTTTCGCCGCTTTCTCCAGGGCTGTTTTGGCTCGGCGCCGCAACTCGGCTGCCAGCGTATCCAGCTGTGCGGCCCGCTGCAAGTCGGCCTGTGAGGGCGGATAGCAGGTTGTCGTTGTCACCCGATAGACGCCGTCGCTTCGGTTTTCATCGTGAGACGAACTCGAGCACCGTTCTTGACGGAGGCTCCAGGCCTCACTGGACATTTGATTGGCTCGCATTGCGCGAAACTTTGCATAGAGCCGCAGGGCATCGGGATTGTTTCCGGCCAAATCCAAAGCCTGATCTGCCAGCTTGTCGGCCTGATTGTATTGCTTTAAGGCTGTCAAAGCTATTGCCTTTTGCATCATGGCTCCGACGTGCTTCGCATTAAGTGTCAGCGCACGATCTGCCAGTTCAATCGCCCGTTCCAGTTCTTTTTCACGCGATTCCTGAAACCGATATGTTTGCAACTCCCGGCGGGGCTCGACTTTTTCCCCACGGTTGTCGGCTTCCTCGACGATGTACCTGGCCAGATCAACCAGCTTGTCCGGACTCTTGGGATTGCCCCGCACGGTATCTTCAAGAACGCGCAAACGGTCTTGATAGAGTTCGTCATAGCGAAGCCGCTGCTCCCCCATCGCACGGTGCACTTTCGATGCCAGGGCTGTCAATTGCTCCATAGGCTTTCCGGAACGTGATGCGTCCTGCAACCCGGCCATAAGTTTCTCTGCCGGGCCCTTAACTTTGTACTTGCTTAATTCCTCTTCGACCGCGGACATGGATGTGCGTGCCGCAGGCCGGCCGCTTTTCTTAAAGACTGCAAGATCTGCAGTCATTCGTTTCTCGTCGCCCAGCTTTGCTGCGGCTGTGGCTCGCCCCACGTAGGCATCGGGGAAATCGGTCCTGAGCGTCAATGCGATCGTGAAAGCTCGACGAGCACTGGCGAGGTGTCCGGCATCGAGCCAGGCTTTGCCAGCCTGGTACTGAGCATCTGGATCACCAGGATTCCCGGCGAGTGCACGCTCCACATGTGCCAGGGTGCCGCTGCCTGTCTGGTGGCCGGACGTCTGCTTCGCTCGTGAGACGTTCAGCGAGGTTAGCTCCGGTCGTCGATAGTTGCGCTCAGCAAACAGTTGCCCGGCTTTCAGCATAGCTTGCCGCATCTGCGGACTTTTTGTCCCGTTGGGGTTGCCCGATCCGCCGAAGTCTGCCGGCAGGCGATGTTTTTGATATTCCATTGCGAGCTGATAGACGATAAAAGTGCCGTACTCGGTGGAATAATCGTCACTTCCCTGAGCCACATGACCTGGAATACTGACCACCGCCGGTTCTTGCGAGCGAAGGCTTCTGGGGCCACCCCCTAACGCATGATCGGGAAATAGAATGATTCCACTCATGGCCTCGGTCGCCCAAATCCACAACTGGGCCTCGCGGCCTTTAAGGCCTAATCGTGTAGCCCGTTCGAAGTCTTTCTGCGCGCGAGGAAAATCCTCGGTCAGCGTATAGGCGACCCCGCGGGCGAGGACGACGTCGGGGTCGTCATCCGAAACGTCGAGGGCGCGGGAGAATGCCACTACGGCGTTTGGCCAGCGGCCCTCGTTCAGTGCATCCAATCCTTCAGCATAGGTGAAATCGCCTTGGCAGACAGGGATGCATAAGAGAAGGTGGAGATGCTGAGACAGATCGTGGTCAATATGACAGCCCAGGTGAAGCGGAATAACGAGATCATGGCGTACCTCCTTCGGTGACAGGGAAATAGCTAAGAGATGACAGATGATGAGAAATCGTATTTTTCTGTCGTGTCGTAAGTGTAACAAAAACAAGGATAATTACAAGTTTTTTTATTTTATCTTCCTACCGAACACCAAAGGAAAGTGAAATGAGAAAGAATGGTGAAATTATACGTGGTCGGGCAATGTCAGCAAATTACTAAATCTTTGGTACTCTAGTGTGGTGTCCCGTAAATAACTAGACATATCACTCTTTCCGTTTTTGGCGCCGTGGCTGCGTGCAATCAAGCTGGATGGACTCCAGTTTGGCCCGAGCCCGCTCGATCTTACGGAGGATGTCCTCCAACTTGGTCGCCCAAACAAACGGCTGCGGGTCGGCATTCCTAGCGGCGAGAAAGGTTTCGATGGCCTGCACCAATTCCGGAACGCTGACAAAAGCACTGCGCCGGATCGCTTTTCCGTTAACTCCCCAACCACCGCCCACCAGGTTCAGCCAACTCGAACTGGTGGGAATAAAGTGGGGCACAAACCGCCGATGGGTTCTCAGCCAGGCTTGAACCTGCGGTGTCTTGTGCGGCCGTAATTGTCCAGAACCAAATGCAGTTGCTGCTCCCCAGGAAACTCCGGTACAACCGCCGCAGGAATTTCAGAAACTCCTGATGGCGGTGTCAGGTTTGGCACTGCCCGATCACTTTGCCGTCCAACAAACTTAAAGCGGCAAATAGCGTGGTCTGCCGTGGCGTTTGTAGTCGTGGGTCATCGTGCCACACCGACCCTTCTTCAACGGCAGTCCGGGCTGTGTCCGATCCAACGCCTGAATCTGGCTCTTCTCATCGACACACAGTACCAGTGCCTTCTGCGGCGGATTCAGATACAAACCCACCACGTCGGTCAACTTCTCCACAAACTTCGAATCCCGCGATAGCTTGAAGGTTCGGCTGAGGTGCGGCTTGAGGTTATGCAATTGCCAGAGCCGGTTGACTGTGTTCTTGCTCACGCCTTGACCTTGGCCATCAGTCGGCAACTCCAGTAGGTCATGCCCTTGGGCTTGGTCTGCAAGGTGGCGGCAATCAGCGCGTCGCGCTGGGACAGGCCATACTGCGGTTTACGACCCCGACCGGCTTGTGTCTCCCAGACCGCGTAAATCCCAGCTTCTAGGACTCGCCCCCGCCACAGCGGCCAAAGACCAACCGACACCGCAACGCGACCTGCTGCGGCGTGCCGTGGGCCGACTGCCACTGCTGCAGCCGCGTTTGATCCGCAGCCGACAATTCCACTGATGGACTGGTTCTCGCCATGCCAGAAATCATAGCACCTTTCTCCCGATATGTCTAGTTATTTACGGGACACCACACTAGTTAGACGACGCCGTCCGACAGCGAATCGAGCTTATCCGGCTTCGCGTACCGTTGCTGTTCCTTGAGTAGTTTTGCTCGAATATCGTTAACGGCTTGACGCAACTGCTGAATCGCGGCGCGGACGTTTGCCGCCGCCGGGCTCTCGTCGTCGTCCGGAACGACCGCGCTGTCCTCGCGAATGCGTTTTCAAAATTGGTTATTGTCACGTACAGTGAGTCCTCATCCGGCAGCCAGCTGAGAATGTTGCCGACTTCCTCGCGCTATTCGTCCACCAGAACGTTTGTCATGCCTGCCCGTTCCGGAAAGTGCCAAAGACGCGGATGAGCTCGAGTGCAGCGCGTACACCCAGGCAAGTGCCGACTGGGTTGCGCTGAGGAAGTCGCCTAGCCGGGAGGCCAGCAAGTCGGGCTGGAAGTGGTAAACACCGTTCCGGCAGCGTCGCAAAAGATCTGCGTGACCGAGTGGATTGCGAAGAATGCTGTCGACGAAGTTGTCGCGGAGTGTCAACTCGTTGTATCCCTCAACCACTACCCATAAGCTTGCAAAGAACTGCGAGGTATACGTGATGAATCTCGCAGTGTGACCAGATGACGCCGCATCGCCTTCTGCTTCGAAGAAATTGTAAAGGCGTTTTCGGTGCTGGTCGGCCCACGACAGATAACGGCCCCAAGCAATGAATTCTTCGGTGAGTTGCTTCTTCTCGGTCATTTGCCAAGCGTCGCCTAACAATAATTAGACTGGTCATTATAACCGCCCCCGGCATGCTGGGCTGTCAGTCTATTACGCCGGTATTTTGGACATAAAAATCTCATTATCTCATTTACCTCCTTATGTTACACAGAATTGTTATGAAAAGCAGGTGTTTTAGACTGATCCGTATAAGATACCGCTTTTGGTTCATCAATTTTTGTAATTCTTGCCAAAACTTCGCAAGGATAAATCATGGCAAGAAAACAAAGAGAAGCTTTTATTTCTTAAGGATGAACAGTTGCAAGAACTCAACAGAATTACCCGAACACGCACAGCTCCTCCGCAAGATATCCCGCGCGCAAGCACGCTACACAAGCCAGACATCCATCATTAAGCAGGGCAGGAAAGACTACAGTAGATCGAATACTAAAAATCAAACATTTCAAACAGAACAAAAGCCCTAATATCTTTTACAGATATTGGGGCTTTCAGTCGCAATTATAACGATAAGTTAATGACTACTCCATATTTTTAAACACCATAAACTCTTGCAATTGATTATTCTTTAAAATATAAGAGTGCGCTTTTAATAACCTTATAATTTGACTACGTTTGTGGCCTTGTAGCCCTTCTGGTCCTTATAACCTCGAACTCGACCTTATCTCCCTCTGCAAGGGTTCTAAACCCTCACCCTGATAGAAGTCTGATTACGAAAACATCATCACCGTTATCCTGGGAAATAAAACCGAAGCCCTTCTTGTCGTTGAACCATTTCACGGATCCATTTGCCATACTTAAATCACCCCTTTACATGAACAAAATTAAAAATAAAAAGACCACAAAGTTGTAACCTTGTAGCCTTAATATAACGCGAATATATAGTACGACTTTACAATACAACTGAACGATATAAAGAAATAGTATCAGGTATTGTGTAACAAAGCAAGGAATAAATAAAATAAATATTTGGCCCTCTCAAAATCCTTTAAATCTACCCGGTGAAATTTGTGTGCAGGGTACGGTATTTTGTATATTCCGGCGACCTGAATACTAGCGGCTACTCCTGCTGCAGTGGCCGTCATTGGCTGGTTTAAACGCGCATTGAAATGACTGGAAGATAGTAAATCAAACATACGGTGGGGGATGGTATGATCACCACAAACAAGATTTATACAGATAACGACTTGTAGAAATTCTCATACATTAAACCTGAAATGCACAATATCTCCGTCTTTTACAACGTATTCCTTTCCCTCGAGTTTCAAAAACCCTTTTTCCTTAACTTTTTGTTCTGAACCCATTAAAATCAGGTCGTTGAAATTGTAAGTCTCAGCACAGATAAATCCACGTTCAAAATCAGAATGAATCACACCAGCAGCCTGGGGCGCCTTCGTCCCTTGTTTGATAGTCCATGCCTTTACTTCTTTGGGACCTGCGGTGAAATAGGTGATAAGACCTAATAGACGATACGTTTCCCGAATCAATTTTTCCAGTCCGGACTCTTCTATCCCCATCTCCTCATAATAGGTCTTTCTTTCGGTGGGCTCCATCTGCGCTATCTCTGATTCGATATCCCCTGAAATGACCACACATTTTGAATTTTCCTGCTCTGCATACTTGGTAACTGCCTCGATGTATTCTCTGTCTTTTTCAAAATCAAAGACGTTTATGACGTATAATACCGGTTTTGCTGTCATTAAATGCAGGTCTTCGATAAGCTTTCTTTCCTCATCCGTTAAGGGCAACAACCTGGCAGGTTTATTGTCATTGAGGCCATCCCTGGTTTTTTTTAGGACACCAACGGCAGCAATAATATTCTTATCCCCGGTTTTTAAAAGCTTCTCGTTCCTTAAGAGTCTTTTTTCTACTGTATCCATATCCGCAAGGATCAATTCCGTATTGATAATCCCGATATCCCGAACAGGGTGCACCCCACCTTCAACATGAATGATGTCACTTTTCTCAAAACAACGCACAACATGTAAAATGGCATTAACGTTCTTAATATGTCCCAAAAATTGATTTCCCAAACCCTCACCCTGACTGGCGCCCCTCACCAGCCCGGCGATATCAACAAACTCAACAGTTGTTGGGACAATTTTTTCAGTCGTAATTATTTCTGCTATTTTATCGAGACGTTGATCCGGAACAGCAACGATACCTACATTAGGGTCAATGGTACAGAAGGGATAATTTGCCGAGGCGGCCTTGGCCGAAGTCAATGCATTAAAGATGGTGGATTTCCCAACGTTTGGCAAACCAACAATACCGCAATTTAAGCCCATAGCGTAAACCCTTCTCCTATTGTTGACAAAATATTAAAAAATAAACCTAAATCCCCATATTATGCATGGAAATTTAGGAATTATAAAAGGTTTTCCAGACAAAATGTATACCTGTTACAACGAATAATAACGAGTTCCGCCTCAATAAGCAATAATTTCTCAACCGAATTATCAGTCATTTTTTTCTGGTAACATCTTTGCCATTGAAATGATACCACGTTCCAGCTGATCTCTTGAAACCTTCAGCGAAAGGTCTTTTCGCGTTACCATCTCATCGAGAAAACCCTTATCCGCATCGTCGGTTCCAATGGCCATTATTTCAATTCCCTGTATCCTTGCCTCATTCGTAACAGCAAGAGTGGTTTTTTTATCGTCGGGCATTCCATCTGTCACGATACAAATCACTTTTTCGCCGGCTTTATCAAAAAATTTATCCTTTGCCATCTGGATAGCCTCAGTCATGTTCGTTGAACCCATGGCCGATATTCTTTCAACCGTAGCGTGGAGTCTTGTACATTCATCCTGCGGTTCAAGGATATGTTCTGCCTTTGATGCAAAATAGATGAGTCCCACAGCGTATCCCCTCCTTTGAGCCTCCCGGGCAAAGCCAATAGCACCACTTTTTGCCTGCTCTATCTTATTACCTTCCGCCATGCTTCCTGAGCAATCCACAACAAGATATACAGTTCCCCTTGATTTGCGGGGCTTTACCGGTTTCCCCGAAGCCGCCTCAAGTTTTTTAACCCAATTTTTTTGCCGAAACGCCGCGGGTATAGCACCTTTATTTGCAGCATCATGTAGAGGTTTCATGTCATCCATCTTAATCTTTCCCTTCCCGGAAGTTTCGAATTCCTTTCAAGAAATCATAAGCCCAATTAATTTCCTTAAACCGCTCTTCTGCTAACTTCCTAATGCCAAGAGTGGTTTGTTCAGCATTGTCCGGGTGGTAGTTTAAAGCAAGCACCCTGTAAGCCTTCTTAATTTCTTCATCTGATGCTGCAGGAGAAATTTCCATAATCCGATACGCCTTCTCTTCCTCTGCCTCTTTCTTATAACCGTTTGTCCCTTCCTTATACCCTGTCTCCTGATATTTTATAGCCAGGTCTCTCAATCGCTGAAGGTCCCGCATTATTTCATTTACTACGTCATGGAAATCATCCCATTTTCTCTCCTGCAGAAGGGATTTTAAATTTTCAGAAACTAAGCCTTCGTAGTCATATTCCATTTCTTTTATCAGCGGCATGCTGCCAGTCCAGTTCACTTCAATGGCCACTCTCGTGTAGAGTTTCATTGCGGCGCGGTAAAGATTATTTGCCTTTCCCAAATGAAGTTTATCTTCTTCCGCTTGTATGATATTTCTTTCAATCAATTTATTCAGTTCGGAAGTATCTGATAGAAGTTCACTCTTATGAACACTGACAAACTCTTGAATTTCTGTTCTAAAATCTACAGGAAAAGGGACTCTCAGCTGATAAGCAATCGATTTGATAGAAGTTTCTAATGAACATAACTCCTGAATTCTTTCCAGGTCGGTATTTATCCGTCTTATCAGATAACTAGCCTGTTCCCAGATTGAGTCGACAAGAGTTTCTGTCGGTTTCGACTTGATAATCGTACTAATGATGACAGTTACGGAAACCAGGTAGCCAACTGCCAGATTAAAATTTGACGAAAATCCCGCTATGCCGTTGAAAGCCCCTTTTTTGTAAAATATAGTTAGTGTTAGCCACGTTGCTGTCAGCCCTAAAATAATGCTGGCAAACGTTGCCAGTTTTGTTTTTGCGTACACTTCAATTTGAGACTCCTCTGGTTCCCAATATAACTTCTGCCCATCAAAACGAACTGTTATGATCCTCACCAACGTTCCGTGAATATTCAGGCTATGGATCTTATGGACACGAAACAGATAGAGGGCCAAAAGCATGAAGCTTACAGCAACACCACAGGTAAGGAGGACTACCGGGGTTAATCGGAACAGCCCAAAAGCTACGAGCAGAAGAAGGAAAAGAATAACGATTATTACGATAAAACGGATTAACTCCCGCATATGTACATACCCTTCTGTCTAATATGCATATCTCTATAATCAATAGTAAGTATTTTAAAATATACATCCGGGTACCTATAACTTAGCAAGGGGAGTCAAGCGGATACCCCAACAGCCTTATTTCTCTATGATTGCCCGTTCTATGACGACAGGAGAAGCAGGCACATCCTGGAATCCCGCCTTGGTTGTAGTAGGCAGGTTCTCTATAGCAGTTACCACATCCACACCCTCAATAACTTTGCCAAATACGCAATAGCCCCAGCCATTGGTCGTTTTTCCCTTGTGGTCAAGGAATGTGTTGTCCACCGTATTAATGAAAAATTGGGCGGTGGCGGAATGGGGATCCATAGTACGTGCCATAGCCACGGTAACGCGCCGGTTCCTGAGTCCGTTATCAGCCTCATTGATAATCGGGGATTGCACAGGTTTTTGCTGCATATCGGGGGTAAAACCTCCGCCCTGGATCATGAACCCTTTAATTACCCGATGGAAAACAGTGCCATTATAAAATCCATCCTGAACATAGCGGAGAAAATTCTCCACCGTTTTTGGGGCCATCTTTGAATCAAGCTCCAGGAGAATAACGCCTTTGTTGGTTTCCAACCGAACACGGGGGCCCGACGAATTCGCCCAAACAGATGGCACAACACAAAATAGAGCAATAAAAAGTATGATTATAATTTTTTTCAAGGTGATACTCCTTTACATATAAACCAATAAACCAGGAATTACATTTAATTACGCGTTTGGATTAACAAAAGTATCTGTAAAAATGAGGTTCAGTCCGGTCTGCACCAATGAGGGGATATGAGGTATGTGCATAAGGCCCATGATCTGATATAAAATGATTCCTCACAGGAACTTTTTGTTATGAGACTTTTGGTAGCGGTGGAGGGAATTGAACCCCCGACTCGCGGCTTATGAGTCCGCTGCTCTACCATCTGAGCTACACCGCCACCTATTCCAAATTATACTCGAGACGAGCCATTGCAGGGAGGGATATTAAAACAACTTACATATTCCGCGGCCCTTTCGTGAGTTTAATGAACAAAAGAATAACACCTCCTCCAGATATTTTCAAGGAATATTCTTGTATTTTTCATAAAAATGGAATTCTGCGAAGACCTCATTGCGAAAGCAACTTCGTGTTGTGGTGTTTCTGGGAATTGGGAATGGAGTAACTCTTTGTCATCGACTACACTGCTTTGGCAAGCGGACACATAATAATATTTAAATTGTTTTCAGGGTATGGAGACTACGACGCCAGAGTGATGATTGTAGCGAATTACATACATCACAATTTATTATTTACCTTGACAATAATTTTTAATGATGGTATTCTTCATCTACGTAAAAACATCATGTAATATTGATTTTTGGTAATGATATGTAGTCCAGCCTGAAGTTAGCAGAAGCCGTAAGCTAACCTTTCCATAAGTTTGTTCTGGTATTTTCCAACTTCTTTAGCGAGTCATGCAGATTTTTTTATTGCACAGTTACGATATTTTGGCTTTCCGCATTTTTTAAAATATAAATCATAAAATAAATTTTACGGTATATCTCCGCAATTTGTCTTGCCCAGCAATTGCCTGTCTGCATGTATTTCAAATGCTCCTGAGCAAATTATTGTTTTGATGGCACGCAAGGCTTTACATCGCTAACCAAGAATGTCAGAGCGATTCTTTATCATCGATGGTCATTCGCATTGCTACCAGGCTTTTTATGCCATCACGGCAAGACTTACAACACCTGATGGGAAGCCAGCAAATGCCGTATACGGATTCACAAGGATGTTGCAGAAGTTACTCAGAGAGCAACATCCGGAATATGTAGCCGTTGTATTCGACACAAAGTGGGCCACTCACAGGCATACGAGTTATCGTGAGTATAAAGCAAACCGTAAACCAACACCCGATGAATTACAGGTACAAATCCCGCTGATTTATAAAGTCGTCAGGGCATACAATATTCCTGTTTACGCAGCGAAGGGCTATGAGGCAGATGACCTCATTGGTACCCTGGTAAAATTACTATCCGGCAAACCTGTCGAAATTGTCATAGTGACTTCAGACAAAGACATGGAACAATTACTCAGTCAACAAGTAAAAATATTGAATGCCAAAAAAGGTGCGATGATTGACTCTGAATACCTGTTCAGAGAAAAAGGTATACGGCCAGAGCAGGTGGTAGACGTTTTATCCCTTTCGGGCGATACCTCAGATAATATTCCCGGGGTACCTGGTATTGGTGATAAAACAGCATTGGAACTTATTAAAAAATGGGGGTCACTGGAAGCTGTTCTCGCGAATGTAAATCATATTTCCGGAAAAAAGAAACAAGAAAATTTACGGTTATTTACAGACCAGGCAAGGCTCTCTCAGAAACTTTTAAAATTGTATAGTGACATTCCTATTCGGTTTGACGTGAATGCCTGCAAATTAAATACTGAAGAAAACATAAAACTAAAAAGACTGTTCAAGACATTTGGATTTAATACCCTTCTTACGGATATGGTTGCAACGGCAAAGACTGAAGAAACACAGTACCAGCTTATAGATACCATGGAAAAACTTAATACATTCCTTGATCAATTGAAAAAACAGAGGGTATTTGCCGTAGATTTGGAAACGACCAGCGCAAACCCCCTTAAGGCACAGATTGTGGGCATCTCATTTTCCTGGAAGACAAGGGAAGCGTATTACATACCCGTTATGGCGCCGGAAGGAACAGCGTATATAGATAAAGATGCGGCACTTTCAAAAATTCGAGCAGTTTTAGAAGATGAAAACATCAACAAAGTTGGACAAAACATTAAATACGACCTCCTGCTACTCAAAAAGTACAACATCCTTTTACAGGGGATTGTATTTGATACCATGATTGCTTCCTATCTCCTGAATCCGGCGAAAAGGAATCATAACCTGGACGACATTGCTTTTGAGTATTTATCCTATAAAACAATAACCACGTTGGAATTGTTAGGATCTGGCAAGGAGCAGTTTACCATGGTCCGGGTAGATGTTGCCAAGGTCTGCCAATATGCCTGCCAGGATGCCGACATCTCATTTCGCTTAGCCGGCGTTATGGAACCCCTTCTCAAAAAAGAAGAGCTGTTGCCTTTGCTCCGCGATATAGAAATCCCTTTAATTTACGTTTTGGCTGAAATGGAATGGAATGGGATACGTTTAGATGCTCATATTTTAAAAGACATGTCCGTCAATTTAACTACGAAGTTACAACAGCTTGAGCAGGAAATCTATAGTTCGGTAGGGTACGAGTTTAATATCAGCTCCCCCAAGCAATTGAGCGAAATTCTCTTTGATAAACTCAAATTGCCTCATGTAAGGCGCACCAAAACAGGGATATCCACAGATGCAAATGTCCTGGCTACCCTTGCGTGGCAACATACCTTACCCAAATTAGTACTTGAATACCGACAGCTTACAAAGCTAAAAAACACCTATGTCGATGCCCTGCCATCTATGATAAACCCAGATACTGGCTGTATACATACCTCGTTTAATCAGACAGTAACAGCCACAGGACGACTCAGTAGCAGTGAGCCAAACCTTCAAAACATTCCGATTCGAACTGACATAGGCAGGGAGATACGGCGTGCCTTTATCCCTTCCGGAAATAATGCCGTGTTTTTATCAGCAGATTATTCCCAGATAGAATTGCGCATCCTCGCACATTTTTCCGAAGATAGTGCCATGGTGACTGCATTTCACCAGGACAAGGATATTCATGCTGCAGTTGCCGCAGATATTTATCGTGTCTCAATAGAGGGCGTGACTCCGGAGATGAGGCAGAATGCAAAGGCTGTCAACTTTGGAATAATTTACGGACTGAGTGATTTCGGGCTTTCCAGAGATACGGGACTGTCACTGGAAGAGGCGCGGGAGTTTATTAAAACTTATTTTGATCTATATCAAGGGGTAAAAAGATTTCGAGACAAGGTTATCGACGAAACAAGAACACGTGGATATGTAAAAACACTTTTTAATAGAAAACGGTTTATACCCGACCTTCGTTCTGAAGATAAAAAACGCAGAAACCTTTCGGAACGTATTGCTGTTAACACGATTATTCAAGGCTCTGCAGCTGATTTAATAAAAGTTGCCATGAATAAGATTCATGCACAGTTGAAAAAGGGCGACTACGAGGCAAAGATGCTCCTTCAGATACACGACGAACTAATCTTTGAGGTACATGAAAGTAATTTAGCCTTAACACGTTTCATGGTACAAGACGAAATGAGTCACGCTGTTACGTTAACCGTTCCTATCAAGGTAAACATAAAGACCGGAAAAAACTGGATGGAAGCAGAGTGAATCCCAAACCTGCGATTATTGGCATAACAGGTGGCATATCAAGTGGAAAAAGTACCGTTACCCGCATGCTGGCTTCGCTGGGAGCGGAAATTATCGATGCCGACGAGATGTGTCATAAGCTAATTCTTGCAAAAGAGGTAAAAGGTAAAATTATAGAAAGGTTTGGAGATACTATTCAGGACATCTATGGCAAGATTGACCGATCACAGCTCGCAGAGATTGTATTTCGGGACAAGGCATGCCTGGAAGATCTTTGCAGCATTCTGCATCCCATCGTCACCGAACAGATACGTTCAAAGATTACCGAAATTGAAAAGCGGGGACGCCGCAGAGCTATAGTAATTGACGCTGCATTGCTAGAGGAATCGGGTCTTTCCTTGATGTGTGATTTTATTATCTTTGTAAATACCGTAAGAGACCACAGGATAAGCCGGAGTAAAATCAGCCGTCACTGGCAAGCAGGGGAATTAGAAAAAAGGGAGCGTTTTCAAATGAGTTTGGAAGATAAGAGGAAGAAGGCAGATTACGTCATCGACAATAATTTTACTGAAGAAAATACTTTCAGACAGATAAAAGAATTTTGGCAACTTTATATAGAAAAAATTTAATTCTCAATTTTAAGGAGGAAGGATTGTATGGCGGTAACAAATAGCAAAAAAGAACCTGTGGTGATAGATCAGGAAACGAATGAAAAGTACGAAGAAATCAAACGCGGTGAGATGCATATTACAGAATTGCAAAAAATGACCATTAAGGAACTGCAGGAAACCGCAAAAAGTGAAGGTATAAAAGAGTATACAGGGTTAAAAAAACAGGACCTGATTTTCAAAATCCTCAAAGAAAGGGTGAATCAAAACGGTCTTATGTATGGGGAAGGGGTTGTCGAGGTACTTCCCGAAGGGTTTGGATTTTTACGGTCACCGGACTACAATTACCTGCCTTGTCCGGATGACATCTATATCTCTCCTTCACAGATCCGCCGATTTGGTATTCGAACCGGCGCCGTTGTATCCGGTCAGATCCGACCGCCAAAGGATACAGAGAGATATTTTGCCTTGCTGCGGGTAGAGGCTATCAATTTTGAGAATCCGGAGATCATGGGTGAAAAAATTGTCTTTGATGATCTCACCCCTTTACATCCAACAGAAAGACTCTTTTTAGAAAAAAGCCCAACTGAGTTTGAAACAAGGATTATGGACTTGGTCACCCCTATTGGAAAAGGACAAAGGGGCTTAATTGTGGCACCACCCAGAACGGGAAAAACTGTGCTATTGCAAAAAATTGCAAACAGCATCACCAAGAATCATCCCGAAGTATATTTGATTATTCTTCTCATTGACGAACGGCCGGAAGAGGTTACTGATATGGACAGGTCAGTAGAAGGAGAGGTTATTGGTTCAACATTTGATGAACCCGCAAGCAGACACATCCAGGTAGCAGAAATGGTAATAGAAAAGGCAAAACGGATGGTAGAATATGGTAAGGACGTTGTTGTTTTACTCGATTCCATTACCAGATTGGCAAGGGCATACAACACCGAGGTTCCCCATAGCGGAAAGATTCTTTCTGGTGGTGTGGATGCCAGTGCGCTTCAAAAACCGAAGAGGTTTTTTGGCGCTGCAAGAAACATTGAGGAAGGCGGCAGCCTTACCATTATTGCAACAGCATTAATCGATACCGGAAGCAGGATGGATGAAGTTATCTTTGAGGAGTTTAAGGGCACGGGTAATTTGGAACTGCACCTGGACAGAAAATTGGCAGATCGCAGATTATTCCCGGCTATTGACATCACTCGTTCCGGCACCCGAAAAGAAGAGTTGATCGTAAACCCCGAAGAACTGAAACGTATGTGGATGCTTCGTAAGGTGCTCAACGAAATGAATCCCACAGAAGCACTTGAATTATTGAAAAACAGGCTTGCTAAGTCAAAGACGAATGCAGAATTTCTTATGACAATGAATATAACATAATTATTTTTTTGTAAGTTTTTTGTAAGTTTTTTGTGTCATAAAAAGCCGAAAGTGTCTAAAATTTGAAGTGAGCTAAGTTATGGATAATAAATAATTTTCTGGAGAAGCCAATACAGATTAGGAGGAGTGCAGCGAATTACTTGCTATTTTCACATCTATTGGAATAAAATAAGTCATTAACTTCAGTCACTTTGGGCACTTTGGTTGTGGCTACGCCGCTCCAGGTGGTATCCAAGCATGAAATTAAGTCCTTTTGAATGAATAGAAATATATTATGTCCACTCTTTTTATTAATGAAATGTCAAATAAAGTACTCGTGATGTTACTGGCAGGCGGGCAGGGAGAACGACTCTATCCCCTGACAAAAGACAGAGCAAAGCCTGCGGTGCCTTTTGGAGGTATTTACCGTATTATCGATTTCCCCTTAAGTAATTGTATTAACTCCGGCTTGAAGAAGATTTGCATATTGACACAGTATAAATCCTATTCTCTGGACAGGCATTTAAGAATTGGGTGGAATATAAATAACTATGAATTGGGTGAATTTATTGAAAGCATACCGCCACAAAAAAGAATAAGTGATATGTGGTACCAGGGAACAGCCGATGCCGTATATCAGAATATTTATGTATTGGAAAGAGAACGACCGGAAAAAGTTTTGATCCTGGCTGGTGACCATATCTATAAAATGGATTACCGTGAATTGATAGAATTCCATGAGGCTAAGCTAGCAGACGTCACGGTACCCTGTATTGAAGTACCCCTAAGCGATGCGAGCCGTTTTGGTATCGTAGGTATTAACAATGAACAACAAATTATAGATTTTGTTGAAAAACCAGCTGATCCCAAGCCAATGCCCTCAAACCCCAACGTAGCACTGGTATCTATGGGAATTTATCTCTTCAATACAGACGTATTGGTAAAACAGATAATTGAAGATACCAAAAAAGATACCCACCATGACTTCGGAAAGAATATTATCCCTTCGATGATTCAAGATGGTCGCACATTTGCATATATATTTAATGATAAAAACAATAAGGCTGTTAAATACTGGAGAGATATAGGGACACTTGATGCATACTGGGATGCGAATATGGATCTTATCCAGATAGAACCTATCTTTAATCTCTACGACAAGTCCTGGCCAATTCGCACATATCATGAACAGAATCCTCCTGCAAAAACCGTGTTTTCTGAACTATTTCCGGGTGGAAGATGTGGTACAGCCCTGAACTGTCTGATTTCCAGTGGTTGTATTATCAGCGGTGCCCGCGTGGAAAGATCGGTTTTTTCACCAAATGTAAGGATCGAAAATTATTCTGAAGTCTACGATTCAATTGTTATGGAGGGCGTGCGTATTGGCAAAAATGTCAGAATTCGAAATACCATTATTGATAAATCAGTAACGGTCCCGGACGGGAAACAAATCGGATATAATCCTAAAGAGGATGCCCATCAATTTACTATTACGGAAAAGGGCATTATCGTTGTTCCGAAGGAATTGCATTTGCTTTAACCAGGGTAAACGGAATACGGGTAATGTGGTTGTACCTTTCCGGCACACTTTCCGGATTAATGCCTTTTTGCGGGACAACATCATGTCTGTCGATTTCTTCAAAAGTGACCAATAACCTCAATTTCCATGCATCTGCTTGACCTCACAGAAAACAATCTTACTAAAAACATCTTTAAACTGTGTATCCCGGTAGTTATTGAAAACATACTTCATGCGGGCGTCTTTATCTCAGACACGATCATGGTCGGACGATTGGGGACAGATGCCATTGCTGCAGTAGGTTTGGCAAGTACCCTTTTTTTTATAATCTCCATGGTCTTCTCTTCATTCACTGCGGGCTCTGCAAGCATCGTTGCAAGACATATCGGAGCAAAAGAAGAGGATCATGCACGGATTGTCGGTGCACAGGCAATCCTCATGTCGCTTTTGCTGGGATTGACGGCCACGCCGTTTTTTATGGTTTTTGCAAAAAAAATGCTACTCATGATGGGTGCGGAACCTGTCGTATCAGACCTTGGCACGGCTTATCTTCAGATCGTTGGGGCGTTCCTGGTATTCCGCCTTATTATGCTTGCATGCAGTGGAATTCTGCGCGGGGCAGGTGATACCCGGGCACCCATGATGACCACCATCGTTGTTAATTGCATCAACATCCTGTTCAACTGGTTGCTAGTCTTCGGCATCGGGCCTTTTCCAAAATTGGGCATTTCTGGGGTGGCGTGGGCCACTGCCATCGCTTATATAATCGGAACCGGCCTGTTTTGTACAAAACTCTTCTCAGGAAAGGGCATCTTACGCATCAAGATAGGCCATATCTTTAGGATACAAGCAGGGTCTATACGAAGAATCATTCGTATCTCTATCCCTGTAACCATCGATGCCTTCTTAACACAGATGGGTTTTTTGTTCTTCATCAAGATTGTCGCGATCCTTGGGACAGTATCTCTGGCAGCACATCAGATTGCCATCAGTATCGAGTCGATCTCCTTTATGCCGGGATTTGCCCTGGCTGTATCTACTGCCACCCTGGTGGGGCAAAGTCTCGGTGCAAAGAACGTGGACCTCGCAATCCTCAGTATGAGACGTAGTTGCTATTATGCCCTTTCCCTGATGGGATTCATTGCCCTGATCTTCCTTCTGTTTCCCGGGCAAATGGCCATGATTTTCCAACCAGCACCCGGAGTGCTTTCACTGGCCACGGTCTGCATAATGATTGCCGCTATCGAACAACCCGCTTTGGCCATATACATGGTTTATGCCGGCGGTCTCCGTGGTGCGGGCGACACGGTAAGTCCCATGATCATTACTATCGCAGGCACTCTGTGTCTTCATGTTCCTATGGCCTATTTATTCGGCATTACGCTCGGTTGGGGATTGGCAGGTGTATGGTTTGGGGCAGCAATTGACTGGATCGTCCGTGCTATTGCTATCTACGTCTTGTATAAAAAAGGGCGATGGAGGCGTGTTGCTGTATAGCAATCAGTGTCCTGGGATTGCTTTGCCGTTCCGCCTTGTAATGATAACTTTTTATCGTTCATGCATTATCGGGTTATTCTGTGTGATGATAATTCATAGTCGGTTATGAGGTCATAGAACAGCTCAGGCTTTTTTTCTTTTAGCTCAATCATATAATCCAGAAATTTCCTGGTACCATCTCCCAAAACCTTTCTTACTTTTTCCAGTAAGAAAGGATGTTTCTGTGCCTCATAAATAAATGGCTTATCAGGGTTTGCCTGCTTAAACAATTTAACATCCTGAATGAAATGTAAAATATAGATCATATCCTGGAAAATAGTATTCATACCATACGTACTTGCCCGTTCCATGAAGTCACGAAATACATGATAGACTAAAACATACTCCCGAATCACCAGCTCCATTGCGTCCAATGAAAAATATTCCAGGTGATCCGCATCGCTGCGCATATGCTTTAATTTTTCTAAACTTGCATTTTTGATTTCCGACATGGTTATTACCGGGAATTTCAATGAACTGAAATTGGCAATAAAAAGGTTA
Source organism: Planctomycetia bacterium (assembly GCA_015075005.1). Taxonomy (GTDB): domain Bacteria; phylum Planctomycetota; class Brocadiia; order Brocadiales; family Brocadiaceae; genus Brocadia. Next base: position 1,453,788 of record JABTVC010000002.1, on the reverse strand, counting down.
CGCATCTCAGATCGATACAGGTGACTCTTTATGTACATCAACTGGTCAATTTTTTCTGCCTTATCTTTCCTTTCCAAAAGCCTTTCTACCAATAAGACACCCAGCAATATTTCAAGAGGTATTGCAGCCACGTGCAACATAAACTCGATATGTGTCGCATAAAATATATATAAAGAGACTGCCGAAGCGGTTATCAAAGAGATGGAGAGCCAGGCTTTTTTGGTAAATTTCGCCAGAGACAGCTTGAATTTTAACGAAAAGCCCTCCAGACGCATGGACTGATTAACAGCGGTTTTCTTGTATACACTCAATAAACTCGTTTGCGTGGCAATGATCGACCTGAGTCTCTCGGTTTCATCAAGCACATTCTTCTCGTTTACGTAGATTTTTTTTGATACAAAGGGCAGCACAGCCATCCTTGTATTCAAGGCGAGATACTTGAACATCTCTGCCGTATTCCGCGGGACCTTCATTTTCGAAAATACAACCACCGTAAATAAATTCCCTGTAGGCAACATACTTCCAAATCCCAATGCCGATTTAATTCCGAAAGGGATTACAAATTCACTCTGAGCAGGAATATGGGGGCTCCCCAGGGCGTCGGGTACGTGAAACACATTAAATATCTTACTTTCCAGCTCTGTCTCAAGAGCAGGACGAGGATGTAGCACATTGTCAATATCTATCCCTAACTGATAAACCAATTGGGCGATCATCGGATGTTGTTCCATTGTTTGCTTATCTACCAGGGGAATAACCCGGTGTCCTTTGGAAAGTTTCTGTGAATTCCACTCAGGTAGCACCCCCATCGTTGCAAGGAGGACTAAGCAACTTGTCGTGTTGGTCAAAGATTTTCCTCCCGGCATCTTGCTGGCTAATTGACGTAATTCTTCGTCAAGACTTTCGTATGGATATGTCATGAAAAAGCGTACCAGCGCAGAGGACTTTTCACCTGTTCGCCTGTCAATAAGGTGCTCATAGAAATAGTGAACTACAGAATTGGCCAGTTCCCCTATATCTTTCGCTTTATACCCAAGGTGCTCCAGTGCATCTCCACATTGGGTCATGTCCTGGATGGTAAAATTTGTCAGATCGTACATGGTTCCATTTACTTGTAATATTCAGAAATACTCCGTTTGAACAGACTATTTCGTCTTAGTTCCTTTTCTACCTTACTTCATGTAAAGTTATATTTATTTTGCTCTTAACTTCTTCATTTATTGTCCAAAAATACTATCACCTAAATCCTGCAAACAAGGCGAAGCCTTGTTGCAGGATTAGGCCGGAAATGGTAGAATCTCCAAGGGATTTGATACTACAAAACAACTTAAAGGAGGTTCACCTTTCAATGAAGAATATAGCACAAAAAGAGGCAAGAAAACAACTGAAAATCAAGACAGAGATGGATGGAAAGGGATTCCGGTAGATACGACGATAGTCGGCGGGATATCTGATTAAAATAAAGCCGAAGAATCTTGTCGGATCGCTCGAAGGTCAGAGATGGGAGAAGGTGAAAGGAAATGCTGGGTGGGACCAGTCCGATTTTTGGTATCAATGTAGCGGGTGGAATTGTGCAAGACGTTTTGTGGCAGTAAGGAAATTGATCAAAACAGAGAGGGGATTGTTTGATATTCTTGTGTATGAGTATTTCTGTTTTGTTACGACAGAGTGGTTAAGTCCGATGGAAGCGCATAGCTGTTATGGAAAGAGGGCTACCTGTGAGACGTGGATAGAAGGGTGTAAGAGTCAGGTGAATGCGGGACAAATACGCACCAGTGAGTTTTTGGCCAATGCCGCATTATTTCAATGTACGGTGTTAGCGTACAACCTCTTGAAGTGGATGGCGCTGCTTGCCGGTGGAGTGATACAACATTGGGAAGTAAAGACGATGAGGCTGTGGTTAATCCGTGTGGCAGGGAAATTGACAAAAGGAAGCCGGTAGTTGACATTAAAACTACCGGAAAGGTTTCTCCATCAGGAAGAATGGTGGACGTGGGAAGGCATGTCACTGAGTGTAGAGTTTGGATAGAAATCGATTTTTCGTCTTTGATTCCGGGTCTTTTGGGTGCTGAAAACACAGTGAAGGGAGAAGGTATGTCTCCATCCTGGTTTTTATCATTCAGGGCGGTTTAATCAGAGCTATTTTTCAGTCCTCATTGCCCAAAAGGACACTGGGTAACAAAGAAAACCCAAGAAAACTGAAGCTTATTATTGATTTTTGTCTAGTAAAGTTATTGTAGAAGGTCGATTTCCGCGTAGCGAAAATCATTTGCAGAATTAAGCTTATCGTCATCCGCGATGCCCAAAGACTATTGTCTAGTAATTTTCCGCCTTTATTTCGAAATATGGTTTTTCATGCAAGCATGCCGGGCATTTCTCAGGTGCACCCTCGCTTTCATGCACATACCCGCAGTTTCTGCACACCCATTTCACCTTTCCTGTTTTTTTAAATACCTCGTTCTTTTCAATATTCTCTGCAAGCTTCCTGTAACGCTTCTCGTGCTGTTCCTCCACCTTCGCTATGTATCTGAAGGCGGCAGCCACATCACTGAAACCTTCTTTTTCTGCTGTTTCTGCTGCAGTCGGATAAAGCTTTGTGTGCTCTTCGTTCTCGCCCGCCGCAGCAGCTTTAAGATTTTCAAGAGTCAAGCCAATAGTACCGGCAGGGTACATTGCCGTAATTGAAACCATGCCACCCTCTAAAAACTTAAAAAACCTCTTCGCATGCTCTTTTTCATTTTCCGCAGTCTCGGTGAAAATTGCTGCTATCTGCTCATATCCTTCTTTTTTTGCCTGAGAGGCAAAATATGTGTAACGGTTCCTTGCCTGTGATTCACCCGCGAACGCCGCGAGTAAATTTTTTTCCGTCTGTGTGCCTTTCATTTTTGACATGTTTGACCTCTATTCTTTCATTTGTATATTCAATTTTCTTTAACCGTAAGATCAGCTTTTTCCATCAAAATTCCCCTTGGCAATACTCGGTAGTTGAAGAAACAGGGAGTACATCGACATGATTTATTTTTTTTCTCCCCTTTTCGAGAGTCTGTGGTCTATCTGGAACAGACTTCCCTTTGAATCTCCTATCATTTTTAACTGTTCGACAATTTTTAACGTATTTGACTCTTCCTCAACTTGCTCATTCACGAACCACCGGAGCATTTCCTCGGTCGCGTAATCCTTTTCTTCTCTGGCCATATCCATGAGATTATAAATCATTCCCGTCATCTTTCGCTCATGTGCATAGACCTCTTCAAAAGCTTCGAGGGCGGTCTTCCAGGCAGTCTTCGGTGCAGCGATTTCAGCCAGAATGACCTTTCCGCCTCGCTCAATTATATTGGAATAAACTTTGATTGCATGCTCGTATTCTTCCTTTGCCTGTATCCCAAACCAGTTAGCGAAACCATCAAAATTTTTAGAAGCAAAATCAGCAGACATGGACAAGTACAGAAAAGATGAATAAAACTCCGCGTTAATCTGTTTGTTTAGTGCGTCTTCTATTTTTTTTACGATCATGCTACTCTCCTTATTGTATTTTTATTCCAATACAATCCTATAAAATATCACTCTTGTCCAAATTAAATTTTAAGCTGAGCCCTGATTTGGCGTAAGAGAATTGGTATATAAAACACAACAACCAAAGGAGGACTCAGTAATAAATAGACTTTGTAGCATATTTAGCCCATTATTGCAATTGTTTCCTCGTTCAGAGTTTTATCGAGCAGGAAAGGAGACCACTACTGAATATCATGCGAGAGGGTTTTCGTGCTGGGAGCAGTTTGTTTCCATGCATTTTTGTCAAATAGGTCGAGCGCATTCTTTAAGAGAAATTATGGGAGGTCTCAAGAGTCGTAAAGGTAAATTGACCCATTTGGGAATTACTGCGCCGAGTCGTTCCACGCTTTCGTATGCGAATGAACATCGTCCGTGGCAACTTTACCAAAAGGTTTTTTTGAATCTGCTGGGTCAATGCCACGATAAGTTTTGCGGTAGATTCTTTCGCAGACGAACTACGATGTTTTCATGATGAATTCAGAGATTGCTTTTATCGTAGCGAAACAAGAGAGAATGTATACCATTATATGGTTGGTCGGTTTAGCAAGCTTGAAAGAAAATCTATTGAACCTATTGCGCTAGCTGTGGAGGATGCCAAAGTTCGCGCAATGCAACGAACCATTAGTGATGCTATTTGGGACGAAGATAAAATGTTAGCTAAGTACCGTAGTATGGTAAGCGATGATATGGGAGATGCTGGCGGAGTATTAATGTTTGATGAAAGTAGTTTTGTTAAAAAGGGAAAAGATTCAGCGGGTGTTAATCTGCAATACTGCGGGAGCATTGGCAAAGTAGAAAATTGCCAGGTCGGTGTATTTGCGGCCTATGCCACTGCTCACGGGTATGCAGTTTTGGACAAACGCCTTTTTATTCCTGAAGAATGGTTTTCGGAAGAATACAAAGAGAGGAGGGAAAAATGTGCTTTCCCTGAGGATCTCACATTCAAAACCAAACCGCAATTGGCATCCGATCCTTTCGCCTGCATCTTTACTTCCTTTTCAAACCACAGGTCGAGTATATAATGAAGGTATATATTGGCTAATACTGGGCTTATTATCCCTCCCTGTGGTGTGCCTCTGTCCGTCTCTCGATATTTCCCTTCTTCCATTACTCCTGCCTTTAAAAAATCTCACTAAGAGTCTCCGTAGGCTTGGATCTGCTATCCTCTGCTCTAAACACTTCATCATCCATTTGTGGTCTACCGTATCAAAGAACTTCTCTATGTTCATATCCACTACATAGTTCACTGCCTTTGTCATTATGGTCTTATCTACTACTACCAAACCCAACAACTTAGCCTCAAAAAAAATAAACAGGTAACGCAAACGTTTCGTTTGGGAACGAGCAGAACGGACATAACATGAAACTAGCGTCTTCTCCAACCACTCCAAAACGGAAAACCTTTTTCATCCCGAAGCTTCAGTAGTTCTTCACCTTTCTTTATCTCCGCAGCAATGATAGCGGGTTTACCATCAAAAATGATTCTTGAACCCGTAACCTCAATCTTGTTCTTCGGCTCGATCTTGGTGTCCTGGTTTTCAATGTACCATCCCGGGCCTAAATGGACGGAAATAGTTTCCTTGTCCGTTTTTACCATCAGATGCACGCCGTAGCACATCCCTTTCATTGGGGTAATGATATCCACGCTGACCACTTCCCCGCTGATAGTTTCAACGGTTTTCGGGTCGAACATCCTGCTGTATGGAGCGCCCATACCCCAACCACCGCCTCCCCTCCATTGCATCCCTTGTTGGGCAAATGACTGACTCATGTGAATCAGACTAAAAAAAGCAATCACCACTATGAATATTCCTGTTTTCCTCATTGTATTCTCCTTTCATTTTTTTGTTATTCTGACCCACCCAATTACAAAATTTATTTTAGTTGGGTAGGGTGGATTAAGCGACAGCGAATCTACCCTACTAATCTCCGCGATCTTTGCGGTAAGCGGACCTATTACTTCTTTTCTAACTCTCTTTCCATTTTCTTTATCCTCTCCTGTAAGCAATCAACGCACCTATTGCAATTGCCTGAGCACTCTTCATGTCCACATTTCTCACACTTCTTTGCCGCTTCCTTTGCAGCCTTTCGCCGTGCTATACACTCTTCGCATTTCCCACAATCACCCGTACATACATAATGTCCACAATCCCCACAACCACGGTGTCCATGCCCATGGGCAAAAACTATCTGATACGGCAGGCCAACAATTCCACCAGTAAATGCAATGGCAAGTAAAATAGCAATGGTTACAATAAATTTCTTACACATAAGCATCTCCTTTCTGATCTAAGAATAAGATCCTGCAAAATATCTTAAAACATAAAACGCTTCCCTTTAAACCCAATCCTCCATTATTTAAGGTGTTCCAGGCACAAACACCAGGCCAATAATTCTCTATCCTTTCGCCTGACAAGGGCTAAAACAAAAAAATCTTGATCCAAATATATTCATGGATATTCTTGTAAAATACCTTTAACGACGAGTACTCACCCACCTAAACAGGCGTAAGATGTATTTCAACAAGAGTGACAAGCAAGTATGATAAGTGTGATAAGTGTGATACGTGTGATACGTGTGATACGTGTGATACGTGTGATACGTGTGATACGTGTGATACGTGTGATTAAACACAAGATTTTCCTCAATGTCAAACAATTTTTTTAATATTGCAAAGGAAAATGAACCCGATGACCTCGCTGAGATACCTTATGAAATAGACATCATAGGATGGATGCGGAATGTTTCCTTCGGAAAGTTATCGGGTGGACTGAAAAGGAGGCTTACTCTGGCGGCATCGTTAATTCATGGCCCGTCGGTATTATTCCTTGATGAGCCGACAACGGGACTTGATGTTATGCGTGCAAGGGCATTGAGAGGGATAATACAATCCCTGAAAAATAAAGGGATCGCCACACTACTCACTACACACTCTAACGAAGAATCCGATCTTGACCATCGGCCAGAAATATTTCGTTCTGTAGAAAGTCTGACGATTCTTTTGCTATTTGCGCTCGTATTCCTCGGATTGTCTGTGTGGATATTGAAAGGCAGGGTGTCATGACCGAGAGGGAAACACTAGAATTTTTCAGATTTTCGCTTGACTTACCACGGAAAGGTATTAGCATGCCCTACATTAATTTAGGGACAAACAACATTTCCTTCCCGTGCATATGCCATTAACGAAGTATTTTATTAAAAACAACCGTAGAACAAATATCCTGTTTGTTTCGACTCTCCTTCCCTATTTACTGTTATGTTTAACACTCGGAGGTTTTCATAATAGTTTTTTAAACACCCATCATTGTAACCACAGAAATCATCCTATAGCCAATAACACTATCGGTACCTCATATACTTCACCCATCGAGGTTCCAGAAAACGGTTCCCAACACGACTCAGAAACATGTCAAATCTGCCATTGGTTGAAGACACCTTCAACCGTAGTACAATTTTTAACATTAGATACACACTTCGATTCAGTCTGCATTAGTTCTCCGCAAAATTCCAGTCCAATACTTCCATCTTTATCCATCCATAAATTTACCATCCGTCCACCGCCTGCTTTCACCTGTTTTTTTGCTTGATTAAGTAATTTGAGCCACCGAACACAAAGGCGCGAATGAGAAGTATCAATGCTAGCTAACAGGCATCCCTGGTGTTAAATTGGACATCCGGTTACTTTCTAACCAGATCACAAAAATCGTGAATTATCATGTTTCTCGTGTTTCGTGGGTTTATCGAATTAACCTAATGAACCCAGGAAACCTTTTCATTCTTTTTAACTCTGTGGCTATTTGAAATTTCAAACATTACCTTATTACCTATCTTGTCATTTCAAGGCGTTTTTGCAGGAGAATAGTATGAAACTGTTCAGTTGTGTACTGCTCGTGTGCATATTCTTCGTGGAAAGTTCCGTATCTTTTGTTTATAGTGAAACACTACCGACAACCGACAAAGATTCCCAAACGACGGATACGGTAGAAGAAACAGGGGAAGGTGCAAAAGAAATCCGTATTAAAAAGGACGAATTTGAAGAGATTGTGGAACAACTTCAAGGTATGAAGGAACTTCTTGTAAATATGAAACGTGATTACGATATCCGTTTTAAAGAGATGCAAGAAAAGATCGCTACTCTTGAGAAAGATAAAAAAGAACTCGAAAAAGAGAAAATACCATTAGAAGAGGACAGGTTAACTATCGAAGAGGTAGATACAAACACCTTGAAATTTGCGGAGGGAAAAAAAGAAGAAATACCTATGACGCAACAGGCAGAGACAACAACAAATTCACCGCAACCCCCACAAACAACGACAGGCACTATGATGCCACAGATGAATACGACCTCAATGGATCAAATAGCAAGTTCGGTACCAGGGGCATGGTCACCAGCACAACCTCTTGCCTTATGGAGCACGGGAAAGAGTTATATGAATGTTTCATTTGATGGATTGTTTGCCGTAGCAGGCTCCACGGCGGAAGACTTAGAAACCCTTGAAACAGGTGGACACGACCCCAACCAACGGGGATTTACCGTCCAAAATTTAGAAACGGTCTTTGAGGGGTCTGTCGACCCCTATTTTAAAGGACAGGCAAATATTGTCTTTCAGATCGACAAAAACGGAGAATCGTTTCTCGAAGTTGAAGAAGCCTATCTCACCTCAATGTCGCTACCCCTGAATTTACAAGTAAAGGCAGGCACCTTTTTTACGGAATTTGGCAGATTGAATCCATTTCATCCCCATGCGTGGGATTTTGCAGATCAGCCATTAGTCAATGGTCGATTTCTAGGACCCGATGGGATGAGAAATCCGGGAGTGCGTATCTCATGGTTGGCTCCAACTGACAATTATACGGAATTGTTCTTCGCGGTACAGGACAGCCAGGGAGAGACTGCGTACAGCTTCAGAAACGATAACGCACTCTTTGGGCGTGAGGCAGTTGAAACACGCGTACGCGCTATGGAAGATATGTTATACACGCCACGTATTACAACTTCTTTTGAAGTGACGGATGAGACGACTGTTTTATTAGGTGCATCGGCTGCATTTGGACCGAATTCTACAGGAACGGATCAAGATACCCTGATTTATGGTCTTGATATGTTCTGGAAGTGGAAGTCAAAATATGCTGCCGGGGGGTTCCCCTTTGTAACCTGGCAAACAGAGGTCATGGGCCGGCGTTTTGAGGCAGGCGAAGATGTAAATGCCGGTTTGTCAGACGAAGTAATGCATAACTGGGGTACATATTCTCAAATTGCCTGGGGATTTAAAAAACGGTGGGTAGCCGGACTGCGCGGAGATTATGTGGATGGCGAGGAAGAAGCGGTGGATCCCCTTGGATTTGAACGCTGGCGGCTCTCACCAAATCTCACGTTTTATCCATCGGAATTTTCAAAGATACGATTGCAGTATAACTATGATGATGTTTTGGGAAGTAACAGTACAGAACATTCTGTATTTTTACAATTCGAATTTTTACTGGGTTCACACGGGGCACATAAATTTTAAATACCACGAACCAGAGAGATTACGAAGAGAAATACTTTTCGAAGGTGGCACGGACAAACTTGTTTGTCCGTGTATATTCGGGACAATAATGGCTATTAACTGAGGAGTGTTTTATGAAAATAAAATATCAATTATTCTTTTTTTTGTTGTTTGTAATAAGTTGTACATCCACCGTCTATGCAAAATTAAATATCGTTGCAACAACCCCTGATCTGGGCGCCATTGCCAGGGAAATTGGAAAGGATAAAGTTGATGTAACCAGCATTGCAAAACCTACGGAAGACCCTCATTTTGTGGATGCGAAACCGAGTTTTATCGTTAAACTCAATAAAGCGGATATGCTTATAGATGGAGGATTGCAACTGGAAATCGGATGGTTGCCGCCGTTAGTTAACAGTGCAAGAAACCAAAAAATACTTCCCGGGAACCCTGGATACTTAGTTGCCTCTGCAGGAATCCCTGTTTTGGAAACTCCGACTTCACTCGACCGTGCCATGGGGACGTCCACCCTTTGGCAATCCTCATTTCATGCTAGACCCGTCAAATGGAAAGATTGTTGCAACGCAGATTTGTAATCGGTTATGTCAAAATGATGTGGGTAATTGTACCTATTATAAGGATAATTTGAATGATTTTGTTATAAGACTAGATCAAAAAATATCAGCATGGCAAAAATCATTAGAACCCTTCCGAGGCACAAAAATTGTCACTTATCACAAGACTTTCCCGTATTTTGCAAAACGATTCAATCTCAATGTGGTGGAAACGCTTGAGCCGAAGCCCGGAATTCCCCCTTCCCCCACCCACATCAACAACATTATTCCCATGATGAAAAAAGAAGGGGTAAAACTTATTCTCATTGAGCAGTTCCGTGAGCGCAAAATACCTGAATTTGTTGCAGCTCAAACAGGAGCAAAGGTTATTATCCTACCAATAATGGTAGGGGGATTAAAAGAAACAGATGACTATCTAACCCTTTTTGATTATAATATAAATCTAATAGTATCAGCCCTTAAAATAAAGTCATAACTATGGATCATTGTATCACGTTAAAAGATGTTGCTATTGGTTATAATGGGCATTCTATCCTTACAGATATTAGTTTTTGTCTGAAAGTTGGGGAATTTACTGTCCTGTTTGGGCCAAACGGCTGTGGCAAAACCACCTTATTTAAGACCATTCTGAGGATTATTCCGCCGATCCGGGGAACTATCGTTTACGGCGAGGGTTATTATCCCCGATTTGGTTATGTGCCTCAGCGTCAAATGTTGGATGAAATATATCCATTTACAGCGGAAGAAGTGGTTTTAATGGGTACATTCGGACAGGCAAAACCATTTTGTTTCACTACAAACACCAATCGTGTTTGGGTAGAACAATGTTTACAAGATGTGGGAATGCTTGAGTTGAAAAAAGAATTGTTTTCTGAATTATCTGGCGGTCAGAAACAACGCATACTTATAGCACGCGCTTTGGCAACAAAACCGGAAATTCTCGTGCTCGACGAGCCTATCACCGGAGTTGATATTCTCGCACAGAAGATGATTATGGAACTTATTACGCTGTTGCACAGAAAACATAAACTGACATTCATAATGGTTACCCACGAAATTCATAGTATCCCTAAATGGATAGATAAAATAATTTGGATCAATGACAATAAAGTGTTAATTGGAAATAGTATAGAGTTGCTTTCACCATTAATAACTGATGAAATCTCATTTCAGGGCACATTATGGCATTAACGCGATAGGAATTTGAAAGAATAAAATCTATTTAGCGCTGTCTTGTTTAAATTACGGTACTGTATGGAACACCTATTAGAGATACTGAATCCACATTTTCTTTTGCGAAATGCCCTTTATGCAGGATTGATCGTGGGACTTGTATGCCCACAAGTAGGTATATTCTTCGTGTTGCGCCGTATGATTTTACTCGGTATAGCATTGCCGCAGGTGTCAAATGCCGGGATTGCCTTTGCCTTTTTATTGCATACCTTAGGATGGCATTTTTTCTACCATACTGAATCAGAAAAGGTCATGGCACTGACTGGATCCATCCTCTTCACCATCATTACTATCTTTATTTTGGCAATTCTTGAACGGAAAAGGAAGGGATTTACTGAAAACCGCATTGGTTTCACTTATGTTATTGCCGGAGCAGCTTCTATACTATTTGTTTCCTGGAATCCTTATGGACAGACCGAAGTGCTTTCCATGCTGAAAGGAGAGATTGTTTCTATTCCTGATGTCTATCTGTGGTTAATGGTTGCTATCTATGGCGCGATCTTTATTTTTTTAACCGGCTTTCATCGCAACTTTATATTAGTGTCCTATGATATCGATATGGCTGTCACCATAGGTAAGAAGGTTATCATATGGGACATGCTACTCTATACCATTATCGGAATAATTATATCGCTCGGAGTAATGACCGTTGGACCACTGGTCATATTTGGCTTTCTGTTGATACCGGCAATTACTGCCAGAATAATCACCCGCGGGATACTTCCTTTTTGCATCGTTTCCTCAGGCATTGGAGTTGCCGCATCTTTTATTGGCTTTTATGTTTCATATCACTTTGATCTTCCAACAGGCCCAACAGACGTTGCTTTACTCAGTGTAATATTGGTACTATCATATTTAGCAAAAATACTCTTTTCGTTGAAAAGACCAGGTAAAGACAAAATCAAATTCAAGGAGAATACATCGTGAATAGTAAGAAGATTGTAGCGACAACGATTGTTTGTGGCTTTTGGATGGTAACCCTGTTGAATTCACCCTGTTGTTTTTCAAAAGAGGGGACGGTTACAGCGGAAAGTAAAGGTAAAACTCAAAGCGAGAGCCTGTTAGACCGTATTAATGTCGCTGATGAGCTGTATAAACAAGGATTGAACTATGCTCAGTATGGACTTTTTGATGAAGCGATTGAGATGTATAAGAAGGCGCTCACCAGGAATCCCAGCTACCCTGATGTATATAACAAACTTGGCGTTGCATATGCACAAAAGGGCATGTATGACAATGCCATTGAGGCCTTTCAAAGGCTATTGAACAAAAGCCCAAAGACGCCGAAGCGTATTACAATCTTGGTTCGGCGTATTTTGATAAAGGTGTCTTTGATAGCGCTATTACGGCATTTCAGAAAACTATCCAACTTAAACCAGAGAATCGGTCTGCATATTCTCTCCTGGGTATTGCTTATACAAAAGTTGGTAAGTACGATGATGCAGTTCAGATATTAAAGAAACGTATAGAATTCGACCCGGGCCTCGCAATAGCCCATTCGAATTTAGGCATTGTGTATTCAATGAAAGGTTTGGATAAGGAAGCCTTATCGGAATATAATAAGGCACTGGAAATTGATCCAGGCCATGAAAATGCCCTGTATAATATTGCCCAGCTTTATGATAAAACCGGAAATGTAGATGAAGCCATCCGATATTACAACAGAACGGTTGAAATTAATGTCAGTAATGCAGATGCCCAATACCGGCTGGGGAAAGATTACATGAAGAAAAAACAGTACGATGATGCAATTGATGCCTTTCATACGGCTGTAATGTCTGACCCAAATAATGTGGAAATTTACAACGATCTTGGCACTGCCTATAAGGCCAAAGGCATGGAGAAAGATGCAGAGGGATACTTCTCGATATATAAAAAAAAGAGCAAGAAAGTGAAATAGACGTTTGTGATATAAAGATATGCAATAATTACGAACGCACCCTGGCATAACTATTCATTCATATAGAGCGAAGAGCCTCTTCGCTCTATATGCCGCAACTGTGAAGAATTCTCCTCTCACATTATCACGGCTGGGCAAAACAAAAGTCACAACACTGAAAAGTGGGGTGCATTCACGGATTGTCTGCTGGAACAGAAACCTTTTATGCCGACTTCTCGTTTCAGGCTTTTTATCGTTGCTAAGAATCAAAACATATCTGCCAATTTCTTTGAAATCACGGCAAGATTTTTATCCTTCGTTAAGAATTCCATCTCATTCGGATGTACCTTGAGATCAATAAGTATTTTTCTTATCTTATTCCATCCGGACTCCTTCTTTTTTTCACTCGTTTCCAAATACAAATCCGAGACTAATTCCCCCAGCTTTTGTATCAGGCGAAGGTCTTTGTTTTCGTAAAAATTCCTGATAACCTTCTTTTGATATGCTGTATATCCTTTTTCTTCATTTTGGTCCATGTATCTTCTCCATTATTAACTACAGGTTATCCTCCAATCCAAATCCTACTTTTCCTATGACCTCCCAGCGGGCGATCTTCCCATCTTCAATACGACCACGAGTTTCAATGACCTGGAACCACCGCAAATTGCGCAAGGTCTTCGATGCCCTTGAAATCGCATTTTGAATGGCATCTTCCATCGTCAAGGTGGGTACGCATGACGTTGCAATAAATCCTTTCATAAAGTTGAAAATCTATCCCTTATGGATAACCTTCGTCATGTATCGTAAAAGGATTAACCTGGATACAATGCCTATAACTTTGCCATCTCTTAACACGGGGACAGCATGTATTTTTTTGTTTAGCAAGGCTGCGGCTACTTTGACTATGGTATCATCCTCTTTTGCTGTAGCAGACATAACCGGTTTTGACATAATTTCAGTAATACTTAAATCTTTGCAATCGTGACATCTTTTGTCAAAATAATCTTCGCCCATAACCGAAAATAACGCATCGCCCGTATTTAAATATTTCGGCATAAGCACCTTTAAAAGATCTGTCTCGGTTACAACCCCGGCAAGTTTTTCATCCTTGTCAACCACGAATATGATATGAAAACTGATCTTTCCAAGTTTTTCCATAAGGTTCAAAAACGTGCCTGAGATAGGAACTACCGTTGGGTCTTTACTCATGATATCTTTAACTTTCATACTCTATTACCCCCTCCACGAAAAATAAACTCCAATTTTTTATCCTGTGTCGTAGCAAAAAATATAAAAAATACTCCTAATTTAAAATTTACTGTTTTTAATTTAAAGTTTTTTATGATAATCTATTTTACGTTATCGAATGAGATAATCAATTATTAATTCATAAAAATAATGAGGAAACAACCATTATGGTATTTTGGATTGCTACACTAATATTTCTTGCATCGTTTGGTTTAATTGTCTCGGAAAACTTGATAAAACAAAGGTGGCGTTGATTGGCGCTGGTTTGATGATACTCCTTAAAGTCGTCAGTCAACACGAAGCTTTTTATGATGAACTTTACGCAATAGACTATAATGTGATATTTTTATTAATAAGCATGATGATTATCGTCGACATCCTTAAGAAAACGGGGATATTTCAATTTATTGCTATTAAGTCGGCAAAACTCGCAAAAGGCAAACCGTTTTCGATTCTCGTTTTCTTTGCGTCTATAACTGCGTTTGCATCTGCGCTGCTTGATAATGTTACTACTGTTTTACTTATCGTTCCTGTTGCACTGTTTATTGCAGAGGAGTTAGAGTTGGATCCATTTCCTTTTATAATTTCTGAAATTATGGCCTGCAATATTGGCGGTACGGCAACACTCATTGGCGACCCCCCCAATATCATGATTGCCAGCAAGGTACAGCTTACCTTTATGGATTTTATTTATCATCTCGCACCAGCTGTGTTATTCATATTTGCCGGATTTATCCTGACTATGAAGTTCATCTTTGGGAAAAAAATGCATGTGAAAGAAGAAGTAAAGAAGAAGATACTTGCCATGGACGAATACGCATTGATTAAGGATATTGGTTTGTTGAAAAAGTCTCTTGGTGTTTTGGGAATGGTGATGCTTGGATTTATTTTTCATGGGACGTTTCACTATGAGCCGGCGACCATAGCGCTTGTCGGAGCAGCAGTACTGCTTATCATCTCGAAAGAACAGGTACATCTGGTATTTCGGGAGTTAGAATGGCCAACCATTTTCTTTTTTATGGGATTGTTTATTATTGTGGGTGGCGTTGTTAAGGTTGGACTCATTTCAAAACTTTCAGAAGGTTTGATAGCGCTAACAAGGCCAAACGCTGAGAGCATGTTCACTATGTCGGTTGTAATGTTGTGGTTTTCAGCAATAGGTTCGTCGATTGTTGATAATATTCCTTTTGTCGCAAGTATGATTCCTTTGGTAAAAGATACGGCAGAGGCCGTATTGCCAAAAGAATGGGATTTAAAACCTTTTCTTCAGCATTCAACCCTTATGCCTGTTTGGTGGTCTTTGGCACTAGGGACTTGCCTTGGGGGAAACGCTAGCCCGATTGGCGCCTCTGCAAATGTTATTACTCTGGGTATTTCTGAAAAGGCAGGATATCCCATAACTTTTAGAAAATTCCTTGTCTATTCAATACCAATTACTTTGGAAACATTGCTCATATCTAACATCTATGTTATAGTCAGATATTATGTGTTTGCCTGAAGTAGCCATCTGTTCAGTGAATTCATAGCGAAATCAACCATATAAAACAGGGGTCTCAGGATGGCAAAAAAATCTTTCCCCTTATCCAAGGTCTATGGCTTGCTCGAGCCCGGGCCAGTGGTGATGGTCACGACCGCCAGCAAGGGGCGGGCAAACATCATGACGATGTCGTGGCACATAATGATAGATTTCGAGCCGCCAATCGTAGGTTGCGTGATTAGCAATCGAAACTACACGTTCGACATTTTGAAAACGACCAGAGAATGCGTGATCAATATCCCAACGGTTGAGTTGGCTAAAAAGGTGGTGGACTGTGGGAATACCTCCGGACAAAAGGTAGACAAGTTCAAGACCTTCGGTCTCACGCAGATGCCAGCCTCGTGTATCAAGGCACCGATCATTGACGAGTGCTATGCGAATCTTGAATGCAAAGTCGTCGATGGAAAGATGGTTGCTAAATATAACCTCTTCATCCTTGAGGTACTCAAAGCGTGGATCGACCCGTCAAACAAAGACCCGCGGACGATTCATCATCGCGGGAGCGGCAACTTCATGGTAGCCGGCGAGACGATCACGTTGCCTTCCAAAATGAAATAATCCACCCTTTTTCGAAGCAGAAATTGCTCGTCCTCTTCCGACAAGGCACGCACCACCTGCACCTGTTGTGATCTGTATTTTGAGTCACTACGGTTCGATAATCTTATTTTTCTTGCAAACCATGACAACATCAGGCTGGACAATATCACATACCGGAAGAATACCTCAAAGGGGATAATACATAGTTGGCTTGTTTTATTGGCAAGCTTTAGCTGAATGAAGAACTTTCCTGCTACATGTTTGATGTCTTACAGATTCTTTATACACGAACTTTTTTCTCTAAAAGCTCGTTAACCATCTTGGGATTTGCCTTCCCTTTAGTTTCTTTCATAACCTGCCCCACCAAAAAGGTAAGTGCGTTCTTTTTCCCTTTTTTATAATCCTCAACCGCATCAGGATTGCCTGATATAACCTTCGTTATTATGGCTTCAATCAACCCTTCATCACTGATCTGTACCAATTTCTTCTCTTCAACGACCGTTTTAGGATCTTTTCCCGTTTGAATCATCTCTGAGAATACTTCTTTTGCAATGGTACTGCTGATGGTACCTTTTTCTATTATTTCAACTAAAGCCGCCAATTGTTTGGGCTTAATTTTTAAATGATAAATATCTAATTTTCTATCTTTTACCTCTCTCAACAAGTCATTCGTAATCCAATTACAGAATGCCTTAGGGCGATTTAATATTTTTACACATTCTTCAAAAAAATCTGCAAGTATCTTTTCATCAATAAGCAAACTCGCGTCATACCCGGAAAGTGCGAAGCCTTCAATAAACCTCTGCCTTCTGGCCAAAGGAAGTTCGGGTATGGTATCTTTGATTGCGCGTAACCATTTTTCATCAATCAAAACGGGCAAGAGGTCTGGCTCCGGAAAATATCGATAATCCTGAGACTCTTCTTTCGAGCGCATGCGTGCGCTCTTCTCGTTTACTTCATCCCACAACCTCGTTTCCCTGCCAACGGTTTCTCCTCTGTCTAATACATCACGCTGTCTTATCGTCTCATATTCAATTGCTTTGAGAACGGACTTCATTGAGTTAAGGTTTTTTATTTCTACCCTATTACCCAGTTTATCACAACCTTTTTTCCTCAACGAAATACTTGCTTCAAACCGAAGAGAACCCTCTTGCATCTTACAATCAGAAACTTCGGTATATAAAAGTATTTTTCGTAAGGTTTGCATATAGCTTTCCACCTCATCCACTCGTCTCATGTCTGGATATGAGACGATTTCAAGCAATGGAACACCAGCCCTGTTAAAATCAACAAGGCTGTAATCTGCACCAACTTCTTCAGGATGAATGAGTTTACCTGCCTCCTCTTCTAAATGGACATTATGGATACGAATCCTGTTTGTAACCCCATTCACACTAATATCCAGATACCCATCAGCACCCAAATTGTGATAATTTTGGGAAACCTGATAGTTTTTTGGCAAATCAGGATAGTAATAACTTTTTCGGTCAAAATTTGTGAACTCATCAATCTTGCAATTGAGTGCAACGGCAGCCTTCAGCGCATATTCAAAGGCCTTTTTGTTCATTACAGGCAAAACACCTGGCATACCAAGACACACGGGACAGACCTGCATATTCGGATCAACGCCAAATTGAGTGCTGCATCCACAGAACAATTTCGTTACGGTCGCTAATTCTGCATGAGTTTCTAAACCTATAACAACTTCATACGTCATACAAGAAAACCTTTTGAATAGTATCCCTAAACCGGAGAAATTTTTAGTGCGGGTTTTTTTAAATGAAAATCAGTTTCCCGCTCAAAAGCATATGCGATTTGTAATAATTTTTTTTCTTCAAAATGTTTTCCGAGAATCTGCATCCCAATGGGCAAACCATCCTTTGAAAACCCACAAGGAATAGAGATACCAGGAATACCAGCAAGATTTGCTGGAATAGTATAGATATCGGAAAGATACATCTCTAGTGGATTGTTAGCACGTTCTCCTATTTTAAAGGCAGGGACAGGAGATGTAGGGCAAATGATACAATCAACCTTTTCAAATGCTATATCAAAATCTATTTTTATCAAATTTCTAACCTTAGATGCCTTTAAATAATATGCATCATAATACCCGGAACTCAGTGCATAGTTTCCTAACATAATACGCCGTTTGACTTCGTTGCCAAATCCTTCAGACCGGGTACGATAATACATGTCCATGATTCCGTTTGGTTTAAACGTCCTATAGCCATACCTAACACCATCATAACGTGCCAAATTTGAGCTTGCCTCTGCATTTGCAATAATATAATAAACTGCTACCGCATACTCCGTATGTGGCAGTGATATATCAACAACTTGAGCTCCAAGGCGTTCATATATTTTCAATGCATCTTTAAGAGCTTTACAAACATCATCATTAAACGAGACTGCAAAATATTCTTTTGGTATTCCAATTCTTAAACCTTTAACTCCGGAATCTATTGTATCTAAGTAGTCGGGAACAGCGATATTTGCAGACGTTGTGTCATGCAGATCATACCCAGCGATTACGCGTAATAAAAGTGCCGCATCTCTCACATCTTTTGACAAAGTTCCGACCTGATCGAGAGAAGATCCAAAGGCAACAAGCCCATACCGTGATACCCGACCATACGTCGGCTTTATTCCAACGACGCCACACAGCGATGCAGGTTGTCTAACAGACCCGCCTGTTTCGGACCCTAAAGCCATCAATGAAAAGTCTGCTGCTACGGCCGCAGCTGAGCCACCACTAGAACCACCAGGGACACATTCAAGATTCCAGGGATTTCGTGTAATTTTGTAAGCAGAATTTTCTGTTGATGAGCCCATTGCGAACTCGTCTAAATTTGTCTTGCCAACTATTATCGCATCTTCTTCTTTTAAGCGCTTAATAACAAAGGCATCATAAGGGGGTATAAATGTTTTGAGGATATTTGAGGCACACGTTGTGTATAAATTTTTTGTGCATATATTATCTTTAACAGCTACTGGAATACCAGCAAGTGCACCAACATTCTCACTATTTTCAATTTTTTTATCTACTTCAATTGCCTTTTTTATTGCTTCATCTTCGTTTAGAGTTATAAAAGACTGGATATTTGGCTCAACATTTTTTATATGATCAAAGACAATCTTTATAAAATCAGTTGCTCGGATTTCTTTGGATAAAATTTTATTTTTTATTTGGATTGCAGAAGTTTCAAAAAGTCGCAAAGACAAGCCTCTTAATTCAAAGTATTCTTATTCAATTACCTTTGGTACTTTAAAAAAACCGCTTTTGGTGGAAGGTGCATTTATCAAGACATCTTGAATGGGGATAGAAGTTTCTAACTTATCTTCTCTAAAAACATTGGATACTTTTAATATGTATGCCATTGGCTTGACATTTTTAGTATCTAATGTGTTAAGCTTTTCGATATAAGACAAAATATCATTCAGCTGATGAACAAACATATCTTTTTCTCGTTCATTTAGACTAATTCGAGAAAGATTTGCTATATACTCAACTTCGTCTTTATCGATCATCATAAAGAAAATTGCAATTTAATATATCTAATTATATTTACAAGGCCTTTGTTACTTTACCGGCACTAATACATCTCGTACAGACTTTTATCTTTTTAACGGTACCCTCAAATTTTGCTTTCACTCGCTGCAAGTTTATTTTAAATTTTCTCTTGGTCTTTCCCGTGATCTTTCTTCCGACACCACCTTTCCACTTCGCCAATCCTCTTCGCTCAATTTGGTTTCCAACGCGAGTTTTTTTACCACATAATAAACATACCTGTGCCATAATCACACCTCCACAAATGGAATTTATTAATCCTTTATTTGTACTGCTTCGAATTCCTTTATTCTACAAACTGCACATAAACCTTGAATCTGCAACCGATGAGATTGTGGTTCGAAATCGTTTTTTTTACAGACCTCGTCCTGCAATCTCTCAATTCTGTGATTTACAAATTCAATTATCTTACCGCAATTATTACAAACTAAATGGTCGTGGTGATCTTGCCCAAATACCGGTTCGTAGTGTGTATGTCTTTCGCCAAAAATTACTTCTCTCAGCAACCCACACTTTACAAGTAAAGAAAGGGTACGATATATTGTTGCCTTCGAAATTTTAAGCTTGTTTTGCCTAAGATCAATTAATAACTCATCTGCTTCGAAATGCTTATAGTTTGCAAAAACGCGTTCAAGTATCTTCTGTCTTTCTACAGTAAATTTTAACTTTTTCGAGTCCAGATATTCTTTAAATATATCCTCTTTTGATAGCATACAAAACTTCAAACAAGTACAATGTCTATATAAGAAAAAACCCGCATTATTAAACAAAAAACCCATCCAGATTACTCTGGACGGGTTTTTTCAATAAAATTTCCGGCAGTGACCTACTCTCCCAGCTTTCACCAGTACCATCGGCGTAAAAAGCTTAACTACCGTGTTCGGAATGGGAACGGGTGTCTCCTTCTTACTATGCCCACCGGAAAAAAAATCATGAATAACTTAACGGTAACAACAGATACTTCTTGTTGCATGTAATGTTTATAAAAAAAGTCAAGCTTTTCGACTTATTAGTACCAGTCAGCTTAGTATATTACTATACTTACACCTCTGGCCTATCAACCTTGTAGTCTTCAAGGTGTCTCACTTCCGAAAAGGAAAACGATATATAGTTTTAGAGTAGGCTTCATGCTTATATGCTTTCAGCATTTATCCTTTCCGTACATAGCTACCCAGCTATGCCGTTAGCACGACAACTGGTGCACCAGAGGTACGTCCATCCCGGTCCTCTCGTACTAAGGACAGATCTCTTCAAATATCGCACACCCACGACAGATAGGGACCGACCTGTCTCACGACGGTCTAAACCCAGCTCGCGTACCGCTTTAATCTGTGAACTCCAGAACCCTTGGGACCTTCTCCAGCCCCAGGATGCGATGAGCCGACATCGAGGTGCCAAACCGCCCCGCCGCTATGGACGCTCGGGGGCGATAAGCCTGTTATCCCCGGAGTACCTTTTATCTGTTGAGCGATGGCGTTTCCACACACAACCACCGGATCACTAGGCCCTGCTTTCACACCTGCTTGACTTATAAGTCTCACAGTTAAGCTTCCTTCTGCCCTTACACTCTTCGTGCGGTTGCCAAGCGCACTGAGGAAGCCTTTGGACTCCTCCGTTACTCTTTGGGAGGAGACCGCCCCAGTCAAACTGCCCACCTATAACTGTCCCAAACCCGGATTCACGGAATTTAGTTAGAATTTTAACATAATAAGAGTGGTATTTCAACGTCGACTCTGTCTTGGCCAGAACCAAGACCTCATAGTCTCCCACCTATCCTACGCATATTGTGCCAAAACCCAATAATAGGCTACAGTAAAGGTTCACGGGGTCTTTCCGTCTTGCCGCGGGTACGTGGCATCTTCACCACGACTACAATTTCGCCGAGTCCCTCGTTGAGACAGTACCCAAGTCGTTACGCGATTCATGCACGTCAGTAATTATCTGACAAGGAACTTCGCTACCTTAGGACTCTCATAGTTAGAGCCGCCATTCACCAGCGCTTCGGTTCTGAGCTTCACATTCTTTCGAATATTAACCCATCCCCTTAACGTTCTGGCATCGAGCACGCGTCAGTCTCTATACGTTGATTTTAAATCTTAGCAGAGACTTGTGTTTTTAGTAAACAGTCGCCCGGGTCTTTTCACTGCGGCCCCGAAATCTCGGGGCACTCCTTCTCCCGAAGTTACGGAGTAATTTTGCCGAGTTCCTTAACGAGGGTTCTCTCGAGCGCCTTAGGATCCTCTCCTCGCCTACCTGTGTCAGTTTTAGTACGGACACCATAATAGCTCGCAAACGAGGCTTTTCTTGAAAGATGCTCCGGTTACTTTTAGGCTTACGCCAACGTACTCACCTTTGGTGCTTTTCGCCTCGGATTTTCCTAAGGCACACCTTTGGCTTGAACAAACCGTGTCTATTAGATTTGCTAACCTTTACATCTTTGTCCCCCCATGCTCAACGCTATTACGGTGGCACAGGATTATTAACCTGTTGTCCATCATCTACGCCTTTCAGCCTCGACTTAGGCTCCGGCTAACCCTGGGCGGATTTACCTTCCCCAGGAAACCTTAGGCTTGCGGCGAATAAGATTCTCACTTATATTATCGCTACTTATACCGGCATTATCACTTCTATTTCGTCCAAGGGTCTTTTCAGTCCCTCTTCAGCCTGATATAGAACGCTCCCCTACCATTTTCGCAACTACGCATAGATGCAAAAATCCGAAGCTTCGGTAATAGACTTGAGTCCCGTAATATTTTCGGCGCAAGAATGCTCGATTAGTAAGCTATTACGCACTTTTTAAATGATTGCTGCTTCTAAGCCAACATCCTAACTGTCATAGCACTCTCACTTCCTTTATCACTTAGTCTATTTTAGGGACCTTAGCTGTCGGTCTGGGTTGTTTCCCTCTCGACAATGAAGTTTATCCCCCACCGTCTGACTCTTGTGGTACAGACAATAGTATTCGGAGTTTGATTGAATTTGGTAGTCTGGTGGACCCCAATACTCATTCAGTATCTCTACCCCTATTGTATAGTTACACAAGGCTAGCCCTAAAGCTATTTCGGGGAGAACCAGCTATCACCAAGTTTGATTAGACTTTTACTCCTCCCCTCAGTTCATCCCATCACTTTTCAACGTAAATGAGTTCGGACCTCCACGAACTTTTACATTCGTTTCATCCTGACCAAGGGTAGATCACCTGGTTTCGGGTCTACTATGCACTACATATTTGCGCATTTCACACTCGCTTTCGCTTTGGCTCCATCTAACAATAGACTTAACCCGCAATGCACAGTAAGTCGCCGGTTCATTATGCAAAAGGCACGCGGTCACACATAATTTTATAATAAAATCATAATGCTCCCACCGCTTGTAAGTACACGATTTCAGGTTCTTTTTCATTCCCCTAACAGGGGTGCTTTTCATCTTTCGCTCGCGCTACTTGTGCGCTATCGGTCGCTGAGTAGTATTTAGCCTTAGAGAGTGGACTCCCCTAATTCACATCCGCTTTCACGAGACGGGTGTTACTTGGGAAATTACAAAGAAAGCGTAATTTTTTTCACCTAAAGGACTATCACCTTCTATGGTTAGGCTTTCCTGCACTATTCGGTTAAAAACTACGTTTGTAACTTTCCAGACAGTCCTTGTACTGTCTAATGTAATTCCCACGACCCCGATTATGCAACACACAAGGGTTTGACACACAATCGGTTTGGGCTTTTTCCCTTTCGCTCGCCGCTACTAAGGAAATCGATCATTTCTTTTTTTTCCTGGAGTTACTGAGATGTTTCACTTCTCTCCGTTATCTTCGATATCCTATATATTCAGATACCGATACCACAGCATAAACCTATGGTAGGTTTCCCCATTCGGAAATCTCCGGATCACAGTTTGTTTGACAACTCCCCGAAGCTTATCGCAGTCTTCCACGTCCTTCATCATCTCTCAGCGCCTAGACATCCACCATGTACCCTTCATAGCTTGACAATTTATGTAATCTTCTAATCACACACAATTGAGGATCTAATTGCTACCCGTTAAGTATTCACTTTTCAAAGAACAAAACAACATAATTTTACACCTTAAATTTTTTATAACAATTTAAAGTGGTGGAGATGAGCGGGGTCGAACCGCTAACCTCTGCCTTGCAAGGGCAGCGCTCTCCCAATTGAGCTACATCCCCTCTTTCTAATCTTTTGCTACAAGATAGTGGGCCTAAGTGGACTCGAACCACTGACCTTTCCCTTATCAGGGGAATGCTCTAAACCAACTGAGCTATAGGCCCAAGATTATCTCAATCCCTCTGGGCCCACGATCCCTAAAATTAGAAGTCCTGCGTGCGAAGCAGGCATATGATTACTCCTTAGAAAGGAGGTGATCCAGCCGCAGGTTCTCCTACGACTACCTTGTTACGACTTAGTCCTCCTCACAAAACACACCTTAGGCACTTCCTTCCTTTTCAGGTTAGGCCGGTGATTTTGGGTGCATCTTGCTTGGGTGGCTTGACGGGCGGTGTGTACAAGGCTCGGGAACATATTCACCGCGGCGTAGCTGATCCGCGATTACTAGCGATTCCTACTTCATGGAGGCGGGTTTCAGCCTCCAATCTGAACTGGGATCGGCTTTCTGGGTTTCGCTCCACCTTACGGCTTAGCATCCCTTTGTACCGACCATTGTAGCACGTGTGCAGCCCGGGATATAAGGGCCATGATGACTTGACGTCATCCCCACCTTCCTCCGTCTTGACGACGGCAGTTTCTTTAGAGTGCCCAGCATTATCTGTTGGCAACTAAAGACAAGGGTTTCGCTCGTTAGGGGACTTAACCCAACGTCTCACGACACGAGCTGACGACAGCCATGCAACACCTGTGATAGTTACGGACTGGATACCGTTCGTCACCTTTTCAGGCTTCTACTTCTACCATGTCAAACCCCGGTAAGGTTCTTCGCGTTGCATCGAATTAAGCCACATGCTCCACCGCTTGTGCGAGCCCCCGTCAATTCTTTTGAGTTTTAGCCTTGCGGCCGTACTCCCCAGGCGGGGCACTTAATGCGTTAGCTCCGGCAGAGAGATAATCAAAACCCCTCTACTTAGTGCCCATCGTTTACGGCTAGGACTACCGGGGTATCTAATCCCGTTTGCTCCCCTAGCTTTCGCACACTCAGCGTCAGTTATGGACCAGAGAGTCGCCTTCGCCGCCGGTGTTCCTTCTGATATCTACGCATTTCACCGCTCCACCAGAAGTTCCACTCTCCCCTCCCACACTCAAGCCATGCAGTATCGGATGCCGTTCTTCCGTTGAGCGGAAGGCTTTCACAACCGACTTACACAGCCGCCTACGTGCTCTTTACGCCCAATAATTCCGAACAACGCTTGCCGCCTCTGTATTACCGCGGCTGCTGGCACAGAGTTAGCCGTGGCTTCCTCCGGAGCCTTAGTCAAGCAAGAACGCTATTAACATCCTTGCATTTCTTAACTCCCGACAGCGGTTTACAACCCGAAGGCCTTCCTCCCGCACGCGGCGTCGCTTCGTCACCCTTTCGGGCATTGCGAAAGATTCTCGACTGCAGCCTCCCGTAGGAGTCTGGGCAGTATCTCAGTCCCAGTGTGGCCGACCACCCTCTCAGGCCGGCTACCCGTCTTCGCCTTGGTAAGCCATTACCTTACCAACTAGCTGATAGGACATTGACCCCTCTCTAAGCAAATGGAAACTTTCATCTCCTTCTATTTGACTATCATTGCCGAAGCAACAATAATTTTATTGAGTATTAGCAACCCTTTCGGTAGTTTCAATTACTTGAAACGTTGTTATTCCCATCTTGGAGGTAGGTTATCAATGCATTACTCACCCTTACGCCACTCGATTTGTACTCCTTTCGGAATACTCCCTCGTTCGACTTGCATGCCTAATCCACGCCGCCAGCGTTCGTTCTGAGCCAAGATCATACCCTTCATAAATATTATAAAGGTACCAAGCAAAGCTTGGTTATTTTTAACTTCTTATCGACTCAAAAATTGACTATACATCAACTTTACTACTCGCACGCATTTGACTTCTAATTTTAAAAGAACAGGGTTTAACCAACTTTACAAAAAAATCATTATATCTTTTTTTCTAAAAAAATCAAGTAGAAAAAAAAATTATTTTAAACTTAACTTTAGATATGGCAAAACAACAAATTACACTTTAGGATTATACTTAAATAAAACTCAAAGGCAAGCACAAAATTATTTTTATTATTTCTCTCCTATATATCCTTACATAAACCTTATCCTTCTGAATATTTACCTATCTTTCTGTACCGATTATATCTATTTTCGATAAGGTTGTCGATCGAATTATTTTTCATTTCTCTCAGATAGCCTATTATGTGTGATTTAAGTATATCCGCCATTGCCTTAGGGTCCTTATGGGCTGCACCAAGAGGTTCTGGAATAACTTCATCCGCTATACCAAATTTTAGCAAATCCCTTGCTGTAAGCTTTAAAGACTCAGCAGACTCTGGTGCATTTTCAGCATTTTTCCACAATATCGCCGCACAACCCTCAGGAGAAATTACTGAATAATATGCGTATTCCAAAATTGCAAATTTATCACCAACACCAATACCTAGCGCACCACCACTGCCACCCTCCCCAATAACAATGTTAATAATCGGGGTTCTCAATCGGCACATCTCATAAATATTATCTGCAATTGCCTGTGCCTGCCCTCTTTCTTCTGCCCCAATGTCAGGATTAGCCCCAGGGGTGTCTATTAACGTAATAATTGGCAAATGGAACTTTTCTGCAAGTCTCATTTTTTGCAATGCCTTTCTATAACCTTCAGGGTTTGGCATTCCAAAATTACATGCAATACGCTCCTTTGTGCTCTTTCCTTTTTGCTGCCCAACAAACAAAATCTTTTCATTCCCAATCCTTCCCAATCCACATATAATCGCCTTATCATCTCCAAAAAGCCTGTCTCCGTGAAGCTCAATAAAATCATCAAGCATCATATTTACATAATCAGCTGCAAGTGGCCGCAAGGGATGTCGGGCTGTTTTCACGATATCGTAAGGCCTTAATTTAGAGCACAATCCCATTTGAAGACTTTTCTGCTTTTCTCTTAATTGTATTAACTCCGTGCTCCTATCAAAATTGTCTTTTGTGGATGCGTTTTCTAAATCCTCTATATGATGCTCAATCTCCAATATTAAATTTTCAATTTCTGTTACATTTTTTTCAGACAAGAAACATCTCCTTTTTATAATATTTCCAAAATTTCTGTAAAATTCACAACATTTTGTAGAAGTCCTAATTATACTACGAAAAACAATTTCTGCAATTTGTACCAATAATTAATAATAGCCGTAAGTTAAAATAAAAAAACCTTTAGCCTGCATTATTCACAAGCATAAAAAGGATTGGGAATAGCCGAATGGTCAGTATGGAGCTTGTGGACGCAGGGCGATTAAATTCTTTGATGATAGCAAACAATGGCAATCGCTTTGTGAGATGCAGGGCTGATGCGGAGAAACAGTTGGCAATGTTTATTTCAGGACTTACATTATTTGAGATATTTACCAAAGATAACATCCAGTTTCGTTTTGGTAATTTCCGGGATAAGGTCTTTGCGCGTTACGATGGCATTCTGTACTGCCGTTGCACATGCACAGGTTCTTTTGTGCACAATCTTGGGTATGGCTGCCTTGAGTATCCGCTTCGCCATCTCGGCATTTTTATTCAGATTTCCAGTAATCATCTCTAACGTCACCGATTCCTCACTTACATGCCAGCAGTCATAATCCGTAGCCATGGCCAGGGTGCTGTAGCATATCTCTGCCTCCCGCGCCAGCTTTGCCTCCTGAAGGTTTGTCATACCAATAACGTTTACCCCCCACTGACGGTATACATTCGATTCTGCACGGGTAGAGAATAAAGGACCTTCCATACATAGATAAGTCCCCCCCTTGTGCACTCGCGCCCCGGCCAACTGAGCAGCATGGTATAAAGTCTCGGCCAGCACACCGCATACGGGATCAGCAAAACTTACGTGTCCCACAACCCCTTCACCGAAAAATGTGCCGATCCTGCCTCGTGTCCTGTCGAAAAACTGGTCAGGAATAACAATATCGAGAGGTTTGATCTCCTCTTTCATACTTCCAACGGCACTAACAGCAATGATATGTTCCACGCCTAATTTCTTCATACCGTAAATATTAGCCCTGAAATTAAGTTCTGAAGGCAAAATCGTATGCCCTTTGCCGTGCCGGGGCAAGAAAACCACACCGCGGCCTTCCAGGATGCCTACCGTAAAACTGTCAGAAGGTTTGCCAAAAGGCGTATCGATTGATACAGGCTTTACGTCTCTGATTCCTTCGATATTGTAAAGGCCGCTGCCTCCAATAATGCCAATCATTTGCTCTCCCATTTTTTTAATTTCTCCTTTTTTATGGAAAACTCTTTTTTGCCACAAAACAGGCGCAAGGGCACAAAAGGTTTATAAATGTATTGTTTTCCAACCTGAGCAATTACATGAAATTTTCATAAACGTTTAGATTATGCAAAAGTGCTTAGTCGATGTCAATAAATAAAATTTGAAGTATTCTTTGGCCATTGATATAATTCCTTAAAGTACTCAAAAATTTCTCGTAAGCACTGATTAAGCTTTCTCCAGTTTTTGGGAACGACGTGCAATCTGAATGCTTGCGAGAAATACGTTAGACTGCTTTGCAATCTTTCTGTTTTTGTGGTTAAAAGGTCAGGGGTATTCCCAGTGAAAAATCATGAAATTTCAGCATTGTTCGAGAAGATTGCCAGCGTACTGGAACTCAAAGGGGAGAACACCTTCCGCATAAATTCTTACCGCAAGGCGGCACGGGTAGTTGGGGATTTGACCGAAGATATAGAGATACTTGCCAAGGCAGGAAAATTAACGGACATCCCGGGCATTGGGGAAGGCACAGCTGAAAAGATTATTGAGTATATCAATACCGGGAAGATGTCTAAGTATGACGAGGTAATGCAGGGAGTTTCCGAAGAAACGGTTGCCCTTATGCAAATACCGGGTTTGGGTCCAAAGACTGTGGGCATGTTACATAAGGAACTGGGCATCACCAATTTGAGTGACCTCGAAAAAGCCTTACATGATGATAAATTAAAAGGGCTATTTGGAATTGGTGATAAAAAGATTGAAAATATCGTGAAAGGGATTACGTTGTTTAAAACGAGTCAGCAACGTATATCCATCGGGATGGCGTATCCTGTGGTAAAAAGAATTATAAAAGAGTTAAAACATAATCCTAAAATTCAGGATATTCAGGCAGCTGGTTCATTGCGCAGAATGAAAGAGACGGTTGGCGACATCGACATCCTCGTCTCTGGTGCAGAAGGTACAGAAATTGTTAAATCTTTTGTGAATATGCGAGGGGTTACACAGATATTAGCGGCGGGTGATACCAAGGGAAGTGTACGTATCGAAGAAGGAGTTCAGGTGGATTTACGGGTTGTTCGTGAAGATGAGTTTGGTGCGGCGTTACAATATTTTACCGGTTCAAAGGAGCACAATGTACACCTTCGTGAAATTGCCAGGAAAAAGGGATTAAAAATTAGCGAATATGGAATATTTAAGGGAGATAAAAAGGTTGGTGGCCGATTAGAAGAGGAAATCTACAAGACGTTAGGTATGGATTGGATACCGCCTGAACTACGAGAAAACAGGGGGGAGATTGAGGCTGCACAGGGGGGAAACTTACCAAAGCTCATCGAATTTTCCGACATAAAGGGAGACCTCCATAACCATTCTAATTGGTGACGGTATTCCTACCTTTGAAGAGATGGCCGGACATGCCATAAAGATGGGGTACAAATATCTTGTCGTTTCTGATCATTCCAAGTCGCTTCATATAGCGAATGGCCTGGAGGACGATGAACTGCTTGAAGAGATTGAGATAATTGATAAACTCAATAAAAATTTAAGGGCTTCGCGCTGCTCACGGCAACCGAGGTAGATATTAAGTCTGACGGTTCTTTAGATTTTCCTGACAATCTCCTGGAAAAACTGGATATCGTTGTGGCCTCTATTCACAGTGGATTTAAACAGGGAAAGGAAAAGATTACAGAGCGCATGATAGCAGCCATTCGTAATCCTCAGGTAAATATCATTGCTCATCCTACGGGTCGTTTGATCAGTAAACGGGAGGGATACGAAGTCGACATGGATAAAGTTATGGAGGCTTGCGCAGAGACAGGCACTGCCCTTGAGATTAACTGCTTTTATGATCGGCTCGACCTGAACGATATCAACTGCAGAAAGGCCAAAGAGTCAGGTGTTATGATCTCAATCAGCACCGATGCCCATCATCTGGACCAGATGTGGATGATTGAATTGGGTGTGGGGATAGCGCGCAGGGGATGGCTGGAGGCAAAGAACGTAATCAATACTTTTCCCCTCGACAAATTAAAAACATTTTGCAGGAAAAAAAGGTTTAATTGTTTGGTTTTATTCGTTTTTATTCTAATCTAAATTAAGGGGGGGGTGTTATATGGATGACCACATCTATAAAGTAATTGAATTGGTGGGTACTTCTACAACGACTATGGAAGACGCCATTCAACATGCGCTTTCAAGGGCATCAAAGACCTTGCGAAATATGCGGTGGTTTCAGGTAGTTGAAACCCGGGGTCGTATTGAAAATGATAAGATTGCCCGCTGGGAGGTTATAGTAAAGGTAGGATTTGCATTGGAGGACACCCTTTAGTCAGAGAGAATCGCGATGCAAGGCCACAAAAAAGTCGATGGTAATTCAGGTACGCTGATAATTTTTGCAAGACAGCCATTTACAAGGAAATCGAGGTTGTCGTATTTGAAATAACCTTAAAAATCCTGTTTTTCATAATAGTTCTTTCGTCAAATTTTTTGAAATCGTAATTGGTTGAACGAAAATAATATGCAAATTATTCCGCACAAAGAGTACTTCAGCACCATACATCAGTTTAAAACTAAGTCGTTCTCTTTCGTCCCCGGCATTCTTTTCACCATAACAACCGGTTGGGGGATAATATCGATAGTACATAACAAAGCTGCTGTTTCCGAACCAAAGAGAACCGCACATTCGGTATATACATTGGCTACCGGAACGTCATTGCGCGATACACCGGAGAAGGCCTTGTCTCCTGAGGTGGTGCAAAGCATGATCAGGGAAAAGGGGTTGTTTGATTCCCGCAGGAATGCTTCTGGTCATGGCGTTTCTCATCAGTATGAATTGCAGAAAGACGGAAAGGTTGTGTATGACCAATCCAGCCGTTTGATGTGGCAGCGGGCAGGTTCGCAGAATGATCTGAACTACCGGGATGCAAAGAACTATATTTCCACACTGAACAAAGACAGGTTTGCCGGTTATAATGACTGGTGTCTGCCCACCCTGGAGGAGGCCATTTCTTTAATGGGACCGGCAAAAAAAGACGGTGACTTGTACATAGATCCGGTATTCGATCCATTCCAGAAAAGGGTATGGACGTCTGATTTCAGGAATGATGGCATGGTCTGGGCAGTTTGGTTCGACTCCGGCTTTTGCGACTATGCATATACAGACAACAACGTCAGACACTACGTTAGGGCAGTAAGGAGGTGACAATAATTAACATGAACATCTTACCGTACGCTTTCTTATTTAAAGGGGAATTGTACGAAAGGTTGCTTAACTTAATAACATTAGGTATCAAGCTTTATGAGAGGCTATTTTTTAAGAAAGTGGTAGATGGTGTCACACAAAATGAGCGAGAAGATAACGTAACGAACTGTTAGTCCTTAACCTGATCAAAGTACCATTTTTTTGTCAGCAGGTTATATGAAATAAGACAGGTAAGATCGCTATTGGTTACGATACAATATCGTTTCTTTAACACACCCTGCATGGTTTGGTCTAACCATTCGTTTACAACTTCTTTCACCTGGAAAAGCCTGCCGTGCAGTTTAAAGCGACAGGGAATCACGTAATGTATCGTCAGATCATTGACGGGCACCCATACGGAAGACCTCACTAAATGAATCATGGTAAATATTGAAGAAAAACACCAAAGGGTAAAACAGGCAATGGAAAAACCTATTGAGATGACAACAAGGTAGCATCCCTCAAATAAACCACTCATGTGCATCGTGCTACCGGCATACAAACTCAAAGCAAAGACAATATCCCAATATCCTACGGTAAACACAAGCCCCTCGCCGCTGCAAGCTAACTTTCTCATGGCAAGAATTATTAAGAACGGTATCCACCACAGTCCAAAAGACCAAAGAGCAGTGAAATTCCTTTTAAAATGGGAGGAAATCTGCAAAGGTCCACCTGCTGCTTGTATATACTGGTGCAATACGATACCCGTAATTGCCGTTACGGCTGCTGCCCCAATGTTCATCCAATAAGGCGAGAGAACAGTAGTGCTGTCAAACCTGAAGAACATAAATCGCAAGAAGATTAAGGCCATGAATATAAGGTATAAACTCGCCCCACTGACCATAGTGCAAACGAGAATACCTGGATAAAGATTACATGGCTTATTGCACGCTCCGCAACAATAACTCCTAACAAGGCGGTAGATTGAGTGCCCACGGTAGCAAAGAACCATCCACCATGCAAGACATCCTCAATTTTTCTATCAGTAGATTTTGATGTAAAACAAAATGCTAAATGAGGCGAGTGATATGCCTAACCAAAGGCCAATGGCTACATACCAGAATATATGAGCCGTTGTAGAAATGAAATACTCTGGAAAAACAAATTCCAACAAGGTTCACAGCCCCAACAATGGTAAAGAAATACAGGGTCTTTTCAGGGTTAAGCAGTTCGTTCAAGACATCTCTGTAAAACAATGCCATCCGCATAACTTAAAAACCGTCACAGAGAGGAATATAGCCAGGCTTGTTATAAAGAAATAAGGGACAATTACTTCATAACCATATAATTGAAAATGAACGTAATCATTGCCGTGGCAGCAACGACAGTAAACCAACGGACGTCCAGTGAATAGGCCGCAATTTTTAACACACTCATAATGTAACCCTATAGTATTATTGTGTAAAACCTCTTTTCTTGTAAGTTTTACCACCCTTTATCCTCCTTCTCCAGGAGGGATAAAGGTGGTTGGTTCTGATGGCTGTGCTATGCTAAGAGTCTATTCGGAATAACATGAACACTCTATAATTTCACGCTTTGACGTGGAAACAGTATTTAGCTCCATTCGCAATGGAGACCGTATCTTTGAGTTGTTCAAGTTATTTTGCATAGCCTCTAAGCAATATTCGGCACTTTTATGCATCTTTGTTATCGTTTTCCTTCCATAAACGACAGGCATATGAGACACACAAGGTATACAAAGACAAATCCTAAAGAATAATTATTCGTGTAATCCCTGATTGTCCCTAATATAATGGGGAGGAAGAAACCGCCGAGACCACCCACAGCACCTACCATACCTCCAACAGCGCCGGTATCCTTTGAAAAATACTCCGCTACAAGCTTAAACACAACTCCATTACCTATGCCCAGACAAATACCCATCAAATAAAAGATCGCGAGTGAAGTCATGAGTGATACATTTAGATTCAGGAATATTAATATACTGAGTATGACCATTGAAAGGGCTATTAAAATGCGCCGTCCTGGTATACGGTCACTCAGATATCCCCCCAGAATACGGGAAAAAGTTGCAACGAATACAAATATGGACGTAAAACTACCTGCCTTTACCGGTGTTACTTTATAAAAGTCCCGAAGGTAAGAAGGCAGCCATAACGAGAAGGTTACAAAGAATCCAAAGGTCATGAAGTAAAACAGGCAAAAGACCCAGATTAAATGAGAAGACTTATATACCTTTAGTTTGTCGCTGAAGGTTGGGGGCTTTGCATTGGCAGGCTTTGGCGCATCTTCAGAAAAAAACCAATAAACAAATGCCATAACGAGCAGTGGTACTGAATAGATCATAAAAACCGTATGCCAACCAACAGACTCCACAAGAAGTGGAGCTCCAAGTGTGGCGAAAGCTGTGCCAATATTTCCCGCGCCATAAATTCCTAATGCCAAACCCTGCTTCTCTTTTGGATACCATTGTGAAACCTGTGGAATCCCAACAGCGAATGATGTACCAATTAAACCGAAAAAAAATCCACAGATCAGTAAAAAGCCGTAACTATGCGCAAACCCTGCGGCAAACATAGGGAAAAAGCAAAACAAGAGCAGGATACTAAAAACCCGCCTGCCACCAAATTTGTCTGTCAAAACGCCAATGGGCACCCTTGCAATGGAGCCAAGCAATACCGGTGTTGCGAGTAATAATCCCACTGCGGTGGAAGATAAGTTAAACTCAACCTTCAGGTATGATGCTAAAGGAGAAAAAAGTGCCCAACCGGCAAAAGATATGACAAATGCTACGGTTGCAAGTATCAGCACCTTGGCGTTTCCCTGGGGCATTTGTACCGACGATGTTTGTACTGATGCATTCATAAAAATAGATCTCCCAAAAACTTAAATTATGTTAATAAGAGTGCACGCGACTGAACAGGCTCAAATTCGCTCTTTATCTTGAGAGGACATTTGTATAGACCCTCTGTAATCAAAGAACTCGTTTGTTTTATAAAAAACAATCTGTCATTCCTCGTTTTCATCAAGGTAAAAAAGCCATTCACCTGTCCCTCTCGAAAGAGCATAGACAATGTCTTTTCATGGTCAAAAGGATGCGCATACAGCTCATTGATTTTTTTCCCGATTACATCATCAGGCGATGCAAAACCAAAAATTCTTGCCCCGGCGGTATTGATATGGGTAATGACACCGTCGTAAGAAGGCTCATACTCACACCATCCCTTTTCGTCTTGTACATCAATAAGCGCTTTAGACTTATCTTTTGTTGATAAAATTGTGTTATTCATACCTCCTCCTGCAATCTTTTTTTAGGGTTTTAATTCCCACGTCGTTATTGCTTTTTCTGAAGATTGTTTTGTGTTAGTTTCTCCAACTTCCTGACCATTATCTTCTTTATTAATCACGCTCTCAGATTTCAAAATGGGGAACCTCTTCTTGAATTTAGAAATATTACTCTTAATAAAATCCTCATCCCTCTGCGTCACAATCGAACCCAATACATCCAAGGGATTAGGTATTTTGTATTTCTGCTCCCGAAGATACCCGCGCTCTTTTCTTAATTCGTAATTGTCCAGGATGGCTATTACAAATCCAACCACAATGATACTTGCCGCCCCCAGCAAGGCCTTCTTTGGTAAAGACAGGTCTCTTAGCATATATCCGGTACTTAACTTCCTATACATGAGTATAGCCATAACAAACGCCGGGATAATTATTACCGCCATGAGAGACTTTACCATCGAATCAATATTGTACACGGTACCAAGTGCCTCATCTGCATCGATCTCAATAATTAACCCCATATTCAAATCGTTAAGCCAGCTCCATGCACCAACGACTTTTAGCCCGTCATAGTCCCTGTATCCTTCCAGGTCATAACCACTTCTTCTTTCTTTAATGCATCTTTTTACCCCCTTTGTCAGCATTTTGGTATCTGGGTCTGTGACCGTGTGGCACGTTCTGCAGGTATCACCATTATTTTTAATATGTCCTGAAAATCTTGATTGAGTCACCATGATGCCGTCTTTATTTACCAGATAGGCTTCCCCTGTTTTTCCTAATAAAACATTTCTCATGCCCTTATTGAGCAAGGAGGTATCCATCCACAGCAAGACAGCACCGACCACATCATGGCTTTCACCCTTAATAGGATATGACATGAACAGGGAAGGCGGGGACTCCCCTTTCACATCACTTGCGTCATTGAGAGCATAATGGATCACTTCGGAGGTATATGTTTTACCATCGTATAAGGTCTCATGAACATTCCTGAAGGGTTTTTCTTTCATAATATTCGTGCCTATCAGGGATTTTTCAGTATCAGTGGTTGCCTGAATTATTCCGGCCGCATCGCAGATTAATATTCCCTTATAACCATGATCCGTCTTTGTGCATTCCAACTGCATCTTTAATCTTAGGTATTCATGTTCATTGTTTCCATTCACCAGACTTACAAAATCCTCATTGCCATGAATAAGTAATTCACTTTGGATAGTGTCTGAAATCGCCCTCGCGTGCGATTTTCTCTCCTCCCAGAGCAGCGTAAGGAGGTCTTTTTGTTTGTTTACAATACCCCAAAGGTTCCTTTGAACCCCTTGCTTCAGTTCGGCACTTATCTTTGAAAAGGCAATGAATCGAAACAAAACAAGGGGAAACAACCCAAAAAGTACAAATGCAGCAATGACGATTACTATGCGTTCCTTCAATACTCTACTTACCATCTTTCGCATCTTTCACCCCTTGTGAGCTAAATGTTATGAGTCCTGTATATTATTATCCTCAAATGAGGATACAGCTTGCAGCCAATGTACCTATAAAAAACAAAAAGACACCTAGATTACTTCAAGCTTAATTATATAAATATCTTATAAGATATAAAAATTATTTTTAAAATTATTTCACCAAAATTTAATACGTGGAAATAATTTTGTTGCACTTAAAAACTAAGAATTAACAGATAGATTTGCCTAACAAGGTGTTACTTCGCCGAAAAAGATAAAAGTTATTCAGTCGCTCAAAGATGCCGGAATTCATTACATAACATCGGGTTCTGTCGTTTCAAGTCAATCAGATAAACCGCGTATAGAATATCCCGGCGCGTATTACGTTATTAATCGCGGAAACGCTGGTGAAGATATATTTATAGACGAACGCGACAGAGATACATTTCCGGAATATCTTGCAAAATGCGCAGCACGATTTACAATAAGAATCCACACCCATTGTCTCATGTCTAAACATTATCATGTGTTCATTGAAACACCACAAATCAATTTAAGCGGAGCAATTCAGTGGCCTACTGTGAGCTATTCGGTGTATTTCAATAATAAACATCGAAGAAAAGACCATCTCTTCCAGGGCAGATTTAAGGCCATCCTCGTAGATGCAAACGAGGATATTACTCTCCTTGCTCGTTACATTCACCTTAATCCCGTTCATGCGAAAATTGTGACACATACCATGGAGTATCCGTGGAGTAGTTATCCTGCATTTGCAGGAAAAAGACGAACACCTGATTGGCTTGAGACAGATACCGTAGTATCATATTTTGGGAGAGGGAAAAGGAAGCTATCGTAAACCATTAAGAATTATGTCGAGAAAATCAATATGGAAACAATTGAAAATCCAACAAAACTTGCTCTTCTAATTTTGATGCAATGAAATCTGCTATCCAATCAGCGCCGCATTGAATTCACATGAAGTTCCCAATTAAGGCTAAACCGATTTGCGCATTCTTGTTACAAATTGTTTTATCGTCTTTGCGCCGAAGCCGCCGATCTCCTGAAAAACTCATGAAATACACAAATCGTTAAAAGCACTAACGATATGTTTTGAATTTATCCAGGCAACACGGTGGATTCGATGACCAGACTGGGTCAAATGAAACCTCCCACTTTAAAAGTGGGAGGCAAACCTTACAAATTGCTCATTTTATTCTAAGTCTATTGCTTTTCTGCCATTGAAGTGGGGAAGAAAATTTTGGAATATAGCAAAATTTTTCATTTGACCCAGTCTGGACGCTTAATCCACCTTACAAAACTGTTATGGAAATGGTATTTTACCACCTCAGCGGTGCTTGCCATGCTTCCTTGAGATCGTAAATATTTTCATTGATGACGGTTTTTTTGTTTAGACCATGGACTTTGAGTGACGGTTCTGATGTAACTATCCCTAATAGTCCGCAAGGAATGTCTTTCATTACCATCTCAAATTGTTTCTGATGCTCAGGTCGCACTTCCACGACAAAGCGGGTGTTTGATTCGGAAAAAAGGATGGTGTCATCCTTGTTAATGGGCACTTCAGTGGTAACGGCGGAAAGTTTAAGCGTCATGCCAAATCCACCGGCAAAAGCCATTTCTGCGGCAGCAACGGCAAGGCCGCCTTCCGAACAGTCGTGACAAGACCTTACTATCTTGCTTTTTGTTGCCTGCGACAAGGCATTCATAACATTTTTCCCTAAGACGGTGTTCACCTTTGGGACATTGTTTCCTTTATATCCATGAATATAGTAATAATGAGAACCGCCCAATTCTGGCCGAGTAAGGCCGACGATATAAACCAGGTTTCCAGGCTCTTTGATATCCATTGACACGGCATTCCGAATGTCTTCCATCACCGAAACAGCAGAGATGAGTAGGGTCGGGGGTATTACAATCGTTTCTTTGTCAGTGACGAATTCATTATTAAGGCTGTCTTTCCCGGAGATAAATGGAGTTCCATATGCAATGGCAATATCGCAGCATGCCTGCGCAGCCCTCACGAGACTACCGAGACGGTCTGGCTTGCTGGTGTTGCCCCAGCAAAAGTTGTCTAAAAGCGCTACCTGGTCTAAACTTCCACCAACTGCTATGATCTGTCGTAGCGCCTCATCAATAGCGGAGGCAGCCATATGATACGGGTCGATATCGCCATATCGCGGGTTCATGCCATTGGATACAATGATGCCTTTCCGGGAACCGAGGATAGGGGTAACAATACATGCGTCACCTGGCCCGTCGTTACGAATGCCCTGAAGAGGTTTTAATACACTTCCTCCCTGTACCTCATGGTCATATTGGCGTATAACCCATTCCTTGCTGCAGACATTCCACGAAGAAAGTATCTTTTTTAAATCAGTTCCAAAATCTTCTTTTTCCGGCAGAATAGGTTCTTCAAAGATAGGTTGATGCCATGCTGCCTTGCGTTCGAGTCTGGGTATACCGTCGTGGAGAAAATCCATTTCAATCTCACCAACCGTATGTGAATCGTATAACAAGCGCAATATTTTGTCGTTTGTGAATCTTCCAATGACCGTGGCTTCAACGTTTTCTGCTTTAAATAATTTAATAATGTCGTGTTCTTTTTCTGGTGGAACGGCGAGCACCATTCGTTCTTGTGCCTCAGAAATCCAGATTTCTGTATAGGAAAGGCCTTCGTATTTAAGCGGGACTTTTTCCAAATGGACGAGTGCTCCCAGATCTTGACCCATTTCACCCACAGCAGAGGACAGACCTCCGGCCCCACAATCGGTAATGCAATTGTATAGTCCTTTGTCGCGGGCTTGTAAAAGCACGTCCAATAACGCCTTTCCCGTTATTGCATTGCCGATCTGAACGGCGCCGCCGGATATCTGCTCTGATTTTTCATGTAACTCTGCTGAAGAGAATGTGGCCCCGTGGATTCCATCACGTCCTGTTCTGCCTCCTGCAACAACAATAAGGTCATTAGGCTGTGCCGTTTTTTTGCACTTGTCTTTTGGTATGATGCCCACCGTTCCACAAAAGACGATGGGATTACCAAGGTAACGTTCATCAAAAAAGATAGCGCCATTGGCGGTGGGAATGCCCATACGATTCCCATAGTCCCGTACACCTGCAACGACCCCTTTGAAAATTCTTTTTGGATGTAAAACGCCTTTCGGAATTTTATCTTGAGGGGTGTCAGGCAGACCAAAACAAAATACATTGGTATTCAGGATAGGTTTTCCGCCTAACCCTGTACCCATCACATCTCTGATTACACCTCCAATGCCTGTATTAGCGCCACCGTAAGGTTCGATGGCGGACGGATGATTATGGGTTTCCACCTTAAAGCAAATATTATAATTATTGTCAAAATGTATGATACCGGCATTGTCTTCAAATACAGAAACACACCAGGATTTATTAAGTTCGCTTGTTGCCTTCATGATGGTACTTTTTAATAAATTATCGATTTTATCTCCATCGAAATCGATAATGCCTTTGAAGGTTTTATGGACACAGTGTTCGGACCACGTCTGTGCAATGGTTTCAAGTTCGATGTCAGTAGGTTCCCGTTTTATGGACTTGTAATATTTTTGGATAGATTGCATCTCGGGCAAATTGAGAGACAACTGACCCCGAGTACTTATTTCTTCCAAGTGGTTGCTGTCAGCATGTAATAGCGGTACGTTCTGTTTTTTAAAGGAATACTGAAGAGTGCCATGATCATAGTTTGGTATTTCTGGGCAAATAAAAACATCCTCTATCTTTGTGTTTGCAAGGATCTTGTTTGCTATGAGATAGATCGTTTCCTTTGATATATTCCCACCAATTTCATACTTTTGAGCAGTTTTAACACCTTCAACACGTATTCCTATATCCAGGAGTGCCTTTAAAACGGATTGTTCGACGGGGTCCATGACACCTGGTTTGCGGCTAATCTCGATGATATGACGTCCTGAATCCAATATCCGAAGTCCGGAATCGTTCGGCTGAGCGCTCACGATGAGGTCCGAAATCTGGTAGTGTTGAGTAATAGGATCCACCAGGAGTCTTTTGGAAATAGTATCCAGATCATTTTTGCTTACATCTCCAAAAATGATGTAAACTTGACGAATTCTGACGTTTGTAACTCCGGAGAAACCCAATGCTTCGATTTCAAACCGTATATTATTTCCCAGAGGGTCGGGAAGTTCATCTTTAAAAAACACTTCAATTCTTGAATACATAGAACTTATTTGGTTATACCTTGGTTTTTTGAATTGTCGTGAAACACAGTATCACGTGACATCTTAGCCTTTTTTAACCTATCGAGTAGCATAGTATTGTCTTTCTTCAGGAGATCGCTTTTAAATTCAGCAAGTTCAGTCATAAATTGATCGATTGATTTTATAACATTATCACGATTGTGGTCAAAAACATTTATCCAAAGCTCCGCGTCCCCGGATGCGACCCTTGTGGTATCTCTTAATCCACTTGCGCCACAAACAAGATATTCTTGTTTGATTGAATTCACCAGACAAGAGGCAATCAGATGGGGCAGATGACTCACGTATGCAAGTATTTCATCATGCCGTTCCGGGCTCAAATAGATAATTTTAGCCTCTAAAAGTTGCCACAAACAAGAAATCGTTTCCAATCCCTTCGAATCTTTGTTCAGAGGCGTTATGATACAATTACAGCCCACAAAAAGGTCTGATGATGCAAACTCAACACCTCTTTGCTCTGAACCTGCAATAGGATGCGCACCAACGAATGTAATATCTTTTCTTATATTATGAGTAATTTGCTGAACGATATGATATTTTGTACTGCCCACATCGGTGAGGATCGCATTGCTTTTCATGAGTGGTATGACTTTTTTTGCCGTATCGATAATCTGGTTTACCGATGTGGCGAGTATGACAATATCAGCATTTTTTACGGCCTCCTCGATATGCACCATTCCTATATCAATGGCATGCATTTTAACAGCAGCTTCGAGAGAAGAGGCCCTGTGACCCACACCAATAACGGTTTTTACCAAATTTCTTTTTTTCAGTCCCAGTCCGATAGACCCTCCAATGAGTCCAGGACCAATGATACAGACAGTTCCAAATTGCATGTAAATTACAATAAATAGAAAATTTATGGATAGGCAAAGAACATCAGATGTTACCTGCCGGACTTCTTTTTGTCAATATTTTTAAACAGGTAAAGTTAAGAATTATCAATAACAAGCTTCTCGTATAACGTTTCACTAGTTATGGTTATGATGCGTCGTGGTCTAGTCTAAACCACATTTCATAGAGGGGGATAAAGATGTACGCTCCAAAACTCAGAATAAGGAGTATATTGGAAATGGTAAAGGTAATTACAAAGTGAGGAGATGCATATCTGATAAGCCAGGAGCTGCGAGATTCAATATAACCCCATAAATGAAATACCATATATGACAATCTTTAACCCTTCGCGGGTAGGGTCATGGCAAGAATGCGGGAGAGGATAAATAAGACAATGGGAATTGAAAAAATATGAGTGTGGGTCACCTCTAATAGCTCTCGATAGGATTTTGGAAAAAACAACCCTTCTTCAAGTTTAACCCTGTTTTCTTCATCCGATAGTGGTGTATCGACTTCTTCTTCTTTGTCACCACAGTAGTATCGTATAGTTTTTTGTGCAGAAAGCCCTGTTCTCTCATAATAATTGAGAAAACCAAGACCGATAGCAATAGACATTATGAATAAGAAAAAGGTAAAAAAAATCTTGTTGCTAATCGGAAGCAACCACATGCCACCTGACATTGTCTTCTCCTTTAACGTCGGTTTTTTTGAATTTGTCTGCGAACCCCTTCGTCATGTCAATCATTATCTTCCCACCCTTTCCCTCATATGCAATCAAGGCATCGGCGTTAGGTATCTTTTTTACAAGTTCCAGGCCTTTTTCATTACCCAGAACAAAGACACTGGTCGATAGTGCATCAACTTGTGTGCCCGTAGGTGCTATAATCGTTGTTGCAATAGTACCGCTTACCGGCCTTCCTGTCCGCGGGTTTATAATGTGGGAATACCGTTTTCCCTTAAATTCAAAGAATCGTTCATAATCTCCCGACGTGGCTGTGGCTTCGTTCTTGAGTTCAAGATAACCAAGGATTTCATTTTTGTCCCTTGGATGCTGTATGCCAATCTTCCATGCATTTTTGTCAGGAGGGGTACCTAGTACGTAAATATTCCCGCCAAGATTGATGCAGGCATTATTTATATCAAATTTTTTCATGATCTTTAGTGCCTTATCGACGGCATATCCCTTTCCAATAGCACCCAAATCAATTTTGGTTTGTGTGTTTTGGAAAAATACGGTACCTGGCTTTCCGGGGTCGACATTTTTGTTTATTACCATGTTCTTATAGGAAGCTATGGGTAAAAGTCTTTCTATTTCTTTGTCAGGGGGGAGATGCCCTTTTTCATGGAAAAATCCCCAAAGGGCCACGATCGGAGAGACCGTGATGTCGAAAGCACCGCCGCTGAGTTCACTATAATATTGTGATTGTAAAATCACATCGAAAAGTTCTTCCTGGCAGGGAATAGGGTCTTTCCCTGCATCTTTATTTAATTGAGAAAGTTCGCTATTGTTTTTGTAATTACTCATAATGCGATCCATGCGCTCCATTTCATCCAACGCCCCTTCGATAGCCTTCCCTGCAGTTTTCTCATCATATGAGTATGCTGATACCTCAGCAAAAGTACCCATAATCATGCGAGTTTGTTTCATCAATTTTATATCATGAGATAACTCCTTACGATTGCTATCCGCCTCCGTTTTGTGTTCTGCACCTCCTTGAATACCAGTTTTACTGTCCTGTGTGGTTTGAGATTTGTTTGCCACACGTATGGGTTTTTCTTTCTCAGGCCTCGCTGTATGTTTATTGTCCCGCCTGATAGTATTCACATCTTTTTTTCCACTAAGATAATAGGTATTAATGACGGCGAGTACCTTTCTTACACCAGCACACATGTACTGCACTGACATGGTGGCCCCTGTTATATTGATTATGTCTTTGTTTGTCCTGATTGGATTTTTCAATGATTTGCCAATAAATTGGTAGAGAAAACGTTTTCTGGCAATCTCTCCACCCCGGCTTTCACGATAAACGAGGACTGAGACATTGTTAATTTTCCCATTTGGGGCTACCCCAACAATAAAAGTAAATGGGTGAAATTTGCCGATTTCTTCCGTAATAATGGCATATTTCTGGACAACGCCTCCCTTTTTTCCTATATACACCCTGAATCCATCTTCATAGAGCCTTCTGCTAAGGAGTTTTTCAAGATTATTTT
Organism: Planctomycetia bacterium; assembly: GCA_015075005.1. Lineage (GTDB taxonomy): Bacteria > Planctomycetota > Brocadiia > Brocadiales > Brocadiaceae > Brocadia. The sequence continues at coordinate 1,410,511 of JABTVC010000002.1, read as the reverse complement.
TTTCTTCAGAACTCATAATAAACTCATCGGTTACAATCTCGTCACACTCGGAAAATACAAGGGCAAGGGCCTGTTCTTCTGTTAGATAAGTCTGAGATTGAAAATTTTCTGCCGGTTCAGTTTCTGTTTGAGCCTTTACGGTTTCAGAAATGAAGGGTACCACGACGTGTGGTAAAGAAAATAAGAATATGCATAGAAAGAATTTCTTTTTTTTTATCATGAGAAATTTTGCTCAATGGTTAAATATATCACCTTTATAAAATTGCCTTGGTGTTTTTGGGTAAATTTCCGGATATTGCTAATTTTCCCTTTCTTGCAAACTAACAAAGAATTTTGACTTGGGTGTCCGTCGTGGAAAGTTCATGGGCTAGAAAGGACATTTTCTACTTTTTTTAAAAAATCTTGTTCAATCGTGCCGTCTGATGTAATACGTTTCCATCTAAATGCACGGCTACCGCCAGGTGCCTTTTCTTCAATCTGGGTGTTTATGGAAACATAACTTTTGTTTTGTTCACTGGTTACTTTAATGAGAAGACGGTAGCGCCCCTGCCAACTTTCCTCCAGAAATAATCCCGTAGTTTTTTTCGCAGACCAATCCTTAACCCAATGAGTCTTTATGAACCCCTGTTCCTTGTCTTTAATTTCAATGGGAATCCCTTTAACGGACTGAATAACTGCGTCCCATACCGTATTTACATCTCTGTCAAAATATCGGGAAACAGCGGCCATGTTTCTCAACCCTAAACGCCTTGTAGCACATCCAATAAAAATGACGGCGAAAAGAATACATAATAAAGCTGCCAGCGCGCTATATCTTCTCATTGATAATCCGTTGAGATTCATAAAAGCAAAAATGCTATCAGAAATAATAATTTTTTGCAAACACTTTGTTTGCCTTCTCAAATATAATCACTGCAGTAATTATATTTGATAGATGCAGTAATTATACTGCTATTTTACAAAATAATCTGATACATGAAAATGTAGTTCATTCTTAAATATGGTCATAACTATTGTTCTATAGAATAATTATAAAATTAATCTCAAAATAAAATTAATCTGTGATTATGGCGCAACATTTGCTCGTTTAACTACACAAATGAAAAGAGTATTTTGTTATACATAAAATCCAAACTATTCATGGAGGACTGAATTGAAAATAAAAAAAATGTTACCCACGATGGTAACAATGGGAAATCTCATTTGTGGTTTTTTTGCTATCCTCAGTGTCTCAAGCCAACGGTTTGAGATTGCAGCATGGTTGATTGTGGTTGCCATGGTACTAGATGGCTTTGACGGAAGATTGGCTCGCATGATGAAGAGCACAAGCATGATAGGGGCACAATTAGATTCCATGGCAGATTTGGTAACTTTTGGTATTGCTCCTGCCATGCTTATGATAAAGACATGTACTAATTTACCTGTGGCCTTTTTGTGGAGCGTTGGTTTGTTTTTTATGATATGTGCAGCCCTTCGTTTGGCAAGATTTAACGTACAAAAAGATGAAGGTGTTACTATGCCACGTCATTTTTTTACAGGATTACCCACTACACTTTCAGGGGGAACAATTGCACAGCTTGTCGTTCTTAATCACTTTGTTCAAATAAGATATGGTTCAAATATAGTTGTAATGCTTTTGCCATTTATTACCTTTGCTTTGGGTTTATTTATGGTAAGCAAAATCCCCTTTTTCAATATTACTGGCAAAATTGGTATTAAGCAAGGTATTTTGGCTATGGTACTGGAATTTTCTGCTGCCATCCTATTCTTTGTAATTACGCCAGAATTGGCGCTGTCGACAGCATTGAGTTGCTATTTGATAACGTGCGCAACGTATGGAGTTGTAAAAGGTAAACATCTAAAAAGGAGATACTCGGCAACATATGTTTCAGCCAATAAATAATGGTCTTTTTCACTACTTAAGCACATAGTCTATAGACGAGCAGTTCCAGCAACAATTGCGTGTTCAAAGAACTGGTCTTGCTTTTCACATCAGCTTCAAGTAAAAGCGCGTGGTTTTTCACCAGATCTTCTTCGGTATAAAGTTTAACCTGTTCAAAAAACCGCTTTGCAAAGAACGGTATGATCTGTAATTCCGATGTAACTTTCTGTTCATTGCCCCCTTGATTTAGTATTTGTTTCGCCCTCCACAACCGCTTAATTTGCCAGGCCAACAAACTGATAATCCTCACCGAATCTTCTCCGTGCGTTAACATTTGGCTCAAGACTTTTAGCGCCTGTGCCACATTTCTTTGAGCAACGGCATCGGTTAGTTCGAATACCGTGCGGCTTCTATCTACACCCACGAGGGCATCCACGTCCCTTTCATCAATAGTGGTCTTCTCGCTCAGGTAAATAGACAATTTTTCAAGGTGTTTGTCCAGGATCGCTAAATTGTTCCCTACATCATCAACCAGTTTTTGCGCTGCCAGTGCGGTAATTTCTTTTTTGTAATGCCTTGCATGAGTCTGCACCCAGTTCGGCAAAGAGTGTTCTTTCAATTTTTTGCACTCAATAGAAATGCCCACCTTATCAACAAGGGTTGACAATTTCGTCCTCTTATCCCATTTATTGCATACCAGAACCAGCTTAGCATGGCTTGCGGGTGCCAGTAAATATTTTTCGAGTATCCCCCGATTTTTTTCAACGAAATCATCTGCCCCTTCTACAACCACTAACTTGCTCTTACTGGAAAAAAATGGCACCGTCCTTAATTCATCAAAAATTACCCCACCCGAAGTCTCGTCCCCACCAAATTCAATCAATGCCAGGGTAGGGTCACTATCCTTGAGTACCCTGGCCTTTACTGCTGAAAGCGCTTCATGGATAAAAAAGTCTTCGTCTCCAAAAAAAACAAAAACCGGAAACTTATCGTCTTTATTCATTAGTGTCCTGAACTGGTAAATATCCATTACTTTATCCTCTGGGCAATTCCTGCCACCATAAAATAAACCTCATCTGCTTCACCGGCAAGAGTTTGGTTTGCACAACCTGCAATATCCCGAAATTCGCGAGACAAGGCATTGTCTGGTACAATACCAAGACCAACCTCATTTGATATGATAATAACATCAGACCTCGACTCGCCGCACACCTGACCGAGTTTGTCAATCTCTGCCATGATATATTTCTGTCTCAGTTGTACATCCACCATCTTCATGTCTGAACAACCAGTCGAATTTGTTATTTCGCCGGTTAAAAGCATATTCGTAATATAGAGGGTAATGCAATCAATTAAAACAAGCCCTGCCTTCCCATTCAGGCCAGAAACCACCCTGTCTACATAATATGGAGACTCGATGGTCTTCCAGTTAAAGGGACGTCGGGCACGGTGTATCCGAACCCGTTCACGCATCTCGTCATCTTTGGCTTCTGCGGTAGCTATATAAACCACATCATTATACTTTTTGGCAAGTTCTTCCGCAAATGCAGACTTGCCGCTGCGTGCACCGCCAAGAACAAAGGTTATTTTAGCCATTATGATAAAAACAATAATTAACTTTCAGAGATAAATTGTCTGCGCATAAAGCAATTTAATTCTTAAGTATTTTCAGATAACTATTGATGTCTCTATATCCGATAATTTTCTCTAATTTTAACAGTAGTTTAACGCCTTTCAAGACAATTTAAAACTCTGCAATAGATGAATTAATATTTCTTAAAGGCATCTATGAAGGTACATAAGTCCAACGCATTTCGCTCTGATATTTAAAACCCCTTCACACTCCGATCGAAGCTGGGCTTCGTAGTTGCGAATGAGTTACGATTTCTCCCGAAGGGACAAAACTTCCTCCGGGGCGTATAATAGCTTTTTCACAAAATATTTTCAGGTCTTCGAGGGTATATCTTCCTTTAAGCTCAATATAACTTTCAAGGCTAAAGGTTTTTAAATCATGTTTCTGCCGGTATTTGATGGTATTTCTTTCTTTTCACCTTTCTCAATCCAGCAGTAAGCAGGCATAGAATTATGCTGAGGATGGGTGCCATCCATAAAAAGTATTTTGTCTTCTGCGGCTTTATTAGCCTTCAATTGCTCGTATTTTTCAATAAATTCCTTTTGCTTTTCAGGATCAGCCTTGCAGGAACCGCAGTCGTCTTTTGTAGGTAAAATGTAATCTGTTGAGGGTGTGTACCATCCCTTTCGAGTTGATATTCTCGTTGAGAACAAGGTGATAATCGAGTTGAAATCCGTGGAATCCATTAATAAAGCTCACAAGAAACAGGTTTTAACTTACTTGCGTTTGACCGGGCATAAGCCCGGATATTTGCTGAATTTTGGGGAAGCCTTTATGAAGGATGGAATATCAAGAATAATTGATGGGGATATACCATAAATCTTTGTGTCTTGGTGGCTTTGTGTGAGGAAACAGAAGAACTTTCTTTTCCGACTCGTTCGGGTTATGTGTTTTCCGAAGATGTTCTTTAATTGCTCTTCTCGCTCTGCAGTAAGTCTTGAAGCACATCCAACATAATTGTCAGAGAAGACCCTCTACGCCACTGCTCTGGTACTTTTTTCGTAATTCGGATAGTTTGGTCATCTAAGAGTAAATAACGCGCACAGAGGATGACCACGTTATTGATGTCAGAACCTGCACAACGCCCACGGAAGAGCAACACATGATTTATAATAATCTTCATATGAAACATACACCGCCAGGCAGAAAATATATAAAATCACCTATTAAAACTCAAAGATGTAGTGCTGAAAAATGAAGTGCTAAAATTGCACCTTATTGATGTTGCAAGAGATACGATTTTTACTTATTGAACTTGGGTTAAGGAAAAAGAAACATTCAATAGATGAGTTATTGGCCCTATCTAGATACGAACCCTTAATAATTTACGACAAAGACGGGAAAAATTATGTCTTAGAGGAAACTGATGAGTTTGAGAAAGAGGTAGAAGAACTCGGCAGTAGTGAGAGATTCATTAAATTTCCCCATGAAAGATCGAAAGAAAAAGGAACTATACCTATCTCATCTATAACAAAAAAGTTAGGAATATAAACCGTCTAACAAGTTGCTCAACCCGCCCCCCAACCTGAGTGTCTAATCAAATCATGTAATTTATCCCCTTCTTTTCTTCTTTCATAGTCTCTGAAATGGGTAGGGGTACATGTTCGCTTTGTCGTTGGGCGGTTTTCAAGGCAAAGAAAAGAGTTCAATATACCATACGGTATCGATCAGGAAGAGTGGCTCACTGCCATACAGGAAACACACACATTCTCTCTGCCCGTTGCTGCAATCACAGGACAAGAGACAATCTCTTGCCGCGAACTCTTCAATCAAAGAAAAGAGATTATCCACTCTGCGCCTCCCGGCGGTCCAGACGATTATCAGTTCCGCCATATGCTGGGCAGCGGGGCCACGTGGGGTCAGACCTTATTTATTGACAAATAAAGCAGGGCATGCTAAAGTAATACACAGAATATGGCAAGACCTTTACGTATTGCATATGATTATGGTACCGTAGATTTTACCTGTCGTGGTGATAAAAAGAATGGTATATTAAATATTACAGACATAGGAAGGAATTTTTTGAATACACTACAAGAGAGTATTAAAAAATGCAAGATGGAATTGTCTGATTACGATATCGGTATTTCTCATTTGGTTCGTCCAATAAGGGAAGAGGACGCGTCATGCGGGTGGCAATAGTTCATGACTGGCTTACCGGAATGCGGGGAGGCGAGAAGGTCTTGGAGTCCTTCTGTGAACTCTTTCCCGATGCAGACATCTTTACATTAATTCATCTTCGCGGCTCAGTCTCAAAGATAATAGAGGGCAGAACCATACATACCTCATTTCTTCAAAGGCTGCCGTTCGTTAAGAGACACTACCGCTCTTTTCTGATGTTGTTCCCTTTGGCGATAGAGGGATTTGATATGAGAGAGTATGATATGGTTTTATCCAGCAGCCACTGCGTGGCTAAAGGTATATTGACTAATTCATCTGCATTGCATGTATGTTATTGCCACACTCCTATGCGTTATGTATGGGACCATTACTACACCTATTTTGGCAGTGACAGGAAGGGACTAGTTCCCAGGTTTTTGTTGCCTGCAGTTGCCCATTATTTGAGGATGTGGGACGTTGCCTCCAGTAACCGGGTGGATTACTTTGTGGCAAACTCCTATCATGTTGCAAACCGGATAAAAAAATATTATAAAAGAACGTCAGAGGTTATCCATCCACCGGTAGACTGTTCATTGTATACGCCTTTGGAGAGTCACCGGGAAGGAGATTACTACCTTATCGTATCTGCGTTTGCACCCTATAAGAGGATTGACATTGCTGTAGATGCATTTGAAGGGATGGGTTTGCCGCTTATCGTTATTGGAGGGGGACAGGAAGAAGGGAATATCAGAAAGATGGCAAAAAAGCATGTGCAATGTATCGGATGGCAATCCAGCGAATCTTTGAAGGAATATTATCAAGGATGCAAGGCACTGATCTTTCCGGGGGAAGAAGATTTTGGAATTGTCCCGCTGGAGGCACAGGCATGCGGAAAACCGGTGATTGCTTTTGCAAAAGGCGGCGTACTGGAAACTGTTCGTGGAGTATATCCTTGCTACAATTCTGCAACAGAAGTGGCAGCTCAACAGCCGGAAACACCCACCGGGGTGTTTTTCACAAAACAAACGACAGCGTCTTTAACAGAGGCTGTAAGGTTTTTTGAACGCCATAGAGATTTGTTTGACCCGGTTTTAATCAGAAAACATGCAGAAAGCTTTGATTGTTTCCTATTTAAAGAAAGATTTAAACAGTATATAGAAAAATTAGTATGCTAAAGAAGCACAGCAAGTTTTTTGAGTCGTTGTTACTCCTCGCGGATTGGTTTACCCTGTCTGTTGCATGGGTATCTTCCTATTATTTACGTTTTTATTCCGGCATCATACCTGTTTATAAAGGGATTCCCTCATTTAAAATCTACCTGACCCTCCTCGTTTTCATGATCCCCTTATGGGGTTTGGTTTTTAAGGTGTTTGGGTTATATCGCCCCCGTAGGGTTTCAACCAGATTTTATGAAATCGTTGATATTGGCAAGGCATCCACGTTTGCCACCCTGATCCTGGTCTCGCTTACCTTCCTTTACCGTCAGTATGAATTTTCCCGGCTGACATTCTTTTATTTTTGGCTCATCAACATTGTATTGCTCAGCTTGACTCGTATCCTGTTCCGTGAATTTCTCCGGTTCTTGAGGCAGAAGGGGTACAATCAGAGATACGCCCTGATTATTGGCACAGAAAAATTAGGGCAAGATCTTGCAAAACAATTGCAGAAACATCCGGAACTCGGGATACAGATTTCAGGTTTCTTAACAAGCGACGTAAATAGTATCGGAAATGCAATACAAAGAATCAAGGTATTGGGAGAGTACTCGCATGTCCGCGAATTTGTTACAAAGATGAGTATTGATATTGTTTTCATTGCGCTGCCTTTCAATGCCCACAATCACTTACGGGAAGTTTTGGATTGGATTGGGGACGAGATGGTTAGTATTATGGTCTTGCCAGACCTCTTTGAGTTCATTAGCCTGCGTGGCAGTGTATGTGAGTTTGAAGGCATGCCGCTTATCAGCCTTCGCGATACGCCGCTCTATGGATGGAATATCATCGGAAAGAGGCTTTTAGATATTATTTTTGCTTCTGTCGTATTAGTTTTTACGTCCCCTGTTATAGGAATTGTCGCGCTCCTGATCAAAACAGCCTCCCATGGCCCTGTCTTCTTTAAACAGGAAAGGATGGGGCTGGACGGCAAGATATTTAACATGCTCAAATTCCGGACGATGTTTATAAATGCAGAACAGGAAACGGGCCCTGTATGGACAAAGATGGACGATCCTCGATGCACAAAAATAGGTAAATTTCTGAGGAGGACAAGCATCGATGAACTCCCACAATTTATTAATGTATTACGAGGCGACATGAGTATTGTTGGGCCACGTCCCGAACGGCCGGTCTTTATAAAAAATTTCAGAAACACCATCCCCAAATACATGTTAAGACACAAGATGAAGGCTGGAATAACTGGCTGGGCACAGGTTAGCGGCTGGCGGGGGAATACATCGCTTGAAAAACGAATTGAATATGACCTGTATTACATTGAAAACTGGACACTAAACTTTGATTTAAAAATAATCTGGCTTACGCTATGGAATGGATTTGTCAATAAACATGCGTACTAGCAAACTATTTTTTATTACAGCATCAATTGTATTCATCTGTTTACCTGTGTCTGCGGATGTGCTACAACCAAACACGAGCTGGGAAATCGATACACACGAAACAAATCTTGCGCGAACTGCCCTTGAAATTGCGCAAGAATTCTATCCCGAAATAGACATAGACGGCTATCTCAAAAAACTGGATGGCATGGTTAACAATATCAGGATCGGTCTCGGTGATGAAAGAGAGCCGGAACAAATTATTAAAACCATCAACCGCGTAGTTTTTCATGAACTCCAGTTCCAATACGTACAAAAGGGCGACCTTGACTCTATTTCTCTCAACAGGGTACTGGATACAAAGATTGGCAATTGCGTGGGGCTAACCATTCTCTATCTCTGCATAGCAGAAGGTTTACACCTACCCATTTATGGGGTAAGCGTGCCAGAGCATGTTTTTCTGCGTTATGATGATGGGGATTTTCGCAAAAACATTGAGACTGGTTACGAAGGCATGGCGACACCTGACAGCTACTACGTCAATATGTCAGGGAAGCGCATTTCTCAAGCAAGTATCAAGAATAGACATTATCTCAATAATCTTACCACAAATGAGGTAATTGCTAATATTTACCTGAACCGTTCCATAATACAAAAAGAGAACGGTAATATTACTGCTGCATTAAAAGATGTAAACCACGCCATTGAATTGCACGGGAATGATGCCGTAGCTTTTTGTAACCGAGGTGTTACTTATGAGAAAATGAAAGATACGGAACAGGCATTACGTGATTATAACAAAGCAATTGAACTGAATCCCGATTATGCGCCAGCCTATTTCAATCGGGGCTCTCTTTACGCCACAATAAGGGTTTTTGATAAGGCTATTATGGATTATAGCCAGGCATTATCGTTGGACCCAAATTCTCCTTTGTCTTATTATAACCGGGGGATTGCCTTTAAAATGGTCGACAGGATAGACTTGACCATTGAAGACCTGGGCAAGGCAATTTCATTAGACCCCAAATTCGGTGCTGCCTACGCCCATCGCGGCCTGGCCTATGCCGAATCGGGTGAACAAGAAAAGGCATTGGAGGACTTTACCATGGGGCTGGAACTCGACCCTGGTAATAAGGAAATCTATATGAAAAGGAGTATTCTCCATGCCGATGCACAACGTTTTGACGATGCGATAAAAGATATAACAGCCTTCATAGAATTTTCACCAGACAATGCCTTTGCCTATTATATCCGGGCTAAGGCGCATCGCGGGAAAGGAGACATAGAAAAATCTCTGGAGGATTATAACAGGATGATAGAGTTAAATCCCCGGCTTGCCGGTGTGTATTTTGAACGAGGCCAAATCAAAAACCAGTTAGAAAGGACTGACGAAGCCCTGAAAGACTTTAACACATCCATTGAGCTCTTTCCTTACAACCCTCTTGCCTACCTCCATCGTGGGAATACCTTTAAAAAGCTGGGAAAAATTGAAAATACTTTGAGGGACTACATGACCTACCTGAAACTCAACCCCAACGCCCCGGATGGAGAAGAAGTTAAGAATGCGATAGAGGATTTAAGAAACAATTTAAAGTAAGAAAAGACCTGGTTGTCCTCAAGGCACATGTTTTTGCTTTCCTATGAGTCAACGATACTAGTAACCCAGAATAGAAAAATCAATCGCCTGTATTTCATTGAAAAATCGTTTATAACAAAGGTACAATTCATAAATTATGGTGTATATATAAACCTTGTACAAGGAGAGATAGGAACAACATGGGCGTTATCAGAAATACAATCAAGACATTTCATCCAGCCTATTTTGCAATGGTGATGTCTACCGGAATAATTTCCATAGCATCTGATCTGCTGGGTTTTAGTGCTATTGCTTGTGGGCTTTTCTATCTTAATATTCTTGCATATGCAATTATTCTGTCATTGCAAATACTCCAGGCAAGGATGTTTTGGGGTAATCTTTACACTGATCTTTCTAACCCGAAATTAAGCCTTGTCTTTTTTACCACAATTGCTGGTACGAATATACTTGGAGCCCAGTTTGCCACGGTAGTTAATCTCCCTGAAGTTGCAAAAGTATTTTGGTATTTTGGCATTTTTCTCTGGATAGCCGTTTCGCTATCTACCTTTAGCATTCTCTTTATTAAATGCGAACAAAGGATTGAAATGGTATTGCATGGCGGGTGGTTGACTGCGACCGTAGGAACGCAATCTCTAGCAGTTCTTGGCGCTATACTTGCGCCAAAATTTGGAAGCTATGGTAGTCTTGTGATGTTTTCTTCTCTTGTGTGGTGGATGATTGGTTCATTCCTTTATATGGTTTTGATTACGCTCATTATTTACCGCCTCGTGTTTTTCAAGATATCACCTGATGCATTGGTACCGCCGTATTGGATCAACATGGGTGCCCTTGCCATCACCACATTGGCAGGTTCTATTCTCTGTATAAATATTCCGAAAGTAGAAGGTACCTACGCTGATTTTCTGGGGTTCACAAAAGGATTTACCTTGTTTTTCTGGTCATTTGGTACATGGTGGATACCATTTCTGATAATCATTGGAATATGGAAATACGTTATGAATAAAACACCGTTTAAATACAGCCCACTTTACTGGGCAATGGTCTTCCCTTTAGGGATGTACACTGCATGCACAATCAGACTTGCGCAGGCTATTCAGATACCCTTTATCGCTAATATATCAAAATATTTTATCTATGCTGCGTTTGCTGCATGGGGCTTTATCTTTATTCATATGATGCTTTCCATGATAAAGACAGCTACCGCAAAAGAAGCCCTTACAACAAAAGAGGAAAAGGTTATTCAGCCCCCGATAACTGAAAATGTTGCGAAAGGCTAATATTCCGCAACAAATCCTGAGACTTAAGTCTCAGGATTTGTTGTTATAAGGTCCAGGTGTTTTGTGTTTTCTAACACAACTTCTTGGCGATATGTCAGACTTCCCTGTCACTTCTAAACTCACCATATCTCCAAACTGATACCTATGTTGTAATCTATACGCGGTCAAAATACTTATTGTCGAATAAATAAGAATTGCCGGTAATAATGCATCTAACAGGGGAGCAATAGCTTCTATATCATATTCATGAACAAATCCCAGCATATTAGTGAAAAATAGATTTCTTGTAAAAAAGAAACAGTAGAGTAAGATTTTAATATGGTTACCTACAGAAATATATTTACAATAGGCATAGACAAAAATGACAGATGCACCCAAGGTAAGAATGCTATTTAAGACACTGAGAATACACAACACATTGAATGATTCAGATTCTTCGGGAAAAAACACTTCAAGTCCGGTAGTTAAAATGTATTTTGAGAAAAAATATAAACTAAAACCCAGAGTAGTCATAATAAATATATTCTTCGCCCATAAGATGTAATTCCTTCGTTCTTCTATAGATTTGCGAAATGGATTATCTGTTTCGCAAGAAGTATACATCATTCCTTTCATGGTATTTTTAAGATGCGAAGATGTTATGAAGAGGTATCCTGCCCCAATAAGGATAATCGCTACAACATCTCCACATATATCAGGCAAGCTAGGTGTATGAAATTCGTACCTGTGCTCGTGCCCACTTGTTTGAATTACATCAATAAGAATAAGAGGTTTAATTATATCTCCAACAATAAATTCGATATTAATGGCGATAAAAATTAAAAAGACACCGATTTTTAAACCTCGGAACGAAGATTTTATATCTGTAGAATATGCAAGTGTTGTCATACAAAAACCTCCTTATGATAAAAAATTAAATTTTCTGTTGGGTACACTTCATAATTTAAAAAAAGTCCAACCAATTGGCGTTTATTTACAATTAATTATTTACTAAAAATGAACATTTTGTCACAGCCCATACGTGAGCATATTCCGGGCCAATTTAAATAATTAATAATTACTAAATTTATAAAGCACTGTGATTAAAAGTCTTAAAACTTATTTTGAATGTATTTAATTTTTGTCATACTTTGTCAGAGTACTATAGAGTGGCTGATTTACACCATGCAATATTGTTTAAAATGGTTTGTGTGTAGCGCTTAAGGGACTTGGCTGTTTTTCACAAGCGGATCCGTTACTTCTGATTTTATGATTGACCGCCTCGAAGACATCTGGCCATATCTAAAAAAACGGTAATTCTCCACATACCCTGGTAATTAATGCCGACAATGGCCCTGACAACAGTGGGGTGCACAGTCAATGGTTAAAGCGACTCGTACTGTTTAGTGCAAGGTGGGGAGTATTTGTTCGGTTGGCGTATTATCCTCCCTATCACAGCAAATATAATCCGATAGAGAGAGTGTTTGGTGTATTGAAAAACTATTGAAATGGTGATCCCTTACGCACGATAGAGAAGGCTTTGAGGATGGCTAAATCAATGACCTGCAATGGAGTACACCCAGTTGTCCGATTTATTGACAAATCATTGGAAGTCAAATTTTATAGGTATTTGTGCCTTGATGTTACTCATTGCCGTATTGTAAAATCATATGCCTGGTACAGCGTTGCCGCAACCACATCCTCTTGCACAAGGGGATGAAGGGGGTCGTAAAAAAACTTACAAAAAAAAAGAACAAGAAATTGGTCATGGAGTAATTGAAATTTGGAAATAGACACGAAACTCCCGGGAGGAATTGATGGACGTGAATTACTTCAAAGAATCAAGGAGATGTATAATTCATCCGTGTTGATAATGACTGCGTCCGTGAACTGGAAGATGTTATAGAATGAGATATTTGATACTTTGTTAGAGGATGTACACGAGGTAAGCAATTCTCAATAAGCCCCTTCATGGCTAAAAACTGCAAACAGTGTTAAATACAGGATTTTCATATCCATATATAATGACCTTTTCTGTACATATTCAATATCGTAATTTACCCAATCATCAAATTTGCCGCTGGCCCTCCCCATGATTTGCCATAATCCGGTCATCCCCGGTTTGACCGAGAGTCTAATTCTTCTCCAATACTCATCCCCCTCCATTTCTTCCTCTGCCAGTGGCCTTGGTCCTACAAGGCTCATCTCGCCCTTTAAAACGTTCAATACCTGAGGCAATTCGTCAAGACTACACCTTCTCAAAATTCTTCCGACGTTCGTAATTCTGGGGTCATTTCTCATTTTAAACATGGGACCATCCATTTCATTCTGGAGCCTTTTCTTTAATGATTCTGCATCTTCCACCATTGTTCTGAACTTGTACATATTAAATACCTTCCCATTCCTGCCGCACCGCTTTTGTAAAAAGAAAACAGGTCCCTTGCTATCAAGTTTTATCGATACGGCAATAATGAAAAACAAGGGAAGAAGAAAAAGTAGTATAAAAAAACAACATACAACGTCTAATATTCTCTTCATACAGGCCTCTATTCTAATTTTCAAATTCATGCGAGCTTAGATAGTTTTTGCAAGATTTAACAATGTCGCAGAAAGGTCTATTTACTAATATGAATCCTAACTGCTTGTGTACAAAGTTGATCTGTGGTCGTAACAAATTTCTCAGAATTATCCAGAAATGGCGTTTAACATTAAAATTTCTCTATTCATATATTATAGAAATTGTAAGGAATCTTTCAAAATAAAAATTTCCCCCTTTTTTTGATTTCAAGCATATCTGATGCCTAATTGCCTAGTCAATAGGAAATAATTTTATGCCTTTCGTAATTTAAATTGAAAGTTTTCGGTGGAAGATGGGAGTTGGATGTGTGTTTTAAATTTTTTACTTGACATTACCTGCTGTTGAGTCTATCATTCGTGCTCCCGATAATGGCAAATCCTGAGTGATCAGGAGACGCAAAGTAACAGGGTCTTTAAATTACAGGAAGTTGGGGGTATTAAAGATAGCCTTACTGCCGAGAAATATGAATCTAAGCAGTAAGGTTTTTTCGTTTTGGTTAAATGAGAAAAGGCGTTATTGACGGTCATTTGTTAAAATGCAAGCTTCCATTTTCTTCTTTAATGCCTGCTTGAGTTGCTGTTGATAGCGAGATGAGGACAAAAGCTGCCCGATGCAGCAAAGGAGTATCCTAAAGTATACGGTAAAATAGGGTAACTTCTTGATTAAAACTAGTGGTTTTTAGAAAGGAGGATAGAATGGGATTGGGGAATAAGATGTATAAGTTGTTGTTTATTTCTGGTGTTGCAACATTCGGTATGTACGGTTGCGGCTCATTTAAAGGAGGTGGTGTGATTCATGATGAAAAACCGCCATACTATCATGGTCATGTTGAAGAAGAGCCTGGACCAAGGCATCAACGGATGCATGGGCATGTCGAGCCACCATCTGTTCCACCTGCCGATATGTGTGCCGCTACCGGTGCATATCCTACAAACGATAAAAACTGTTGCAGTGTGATTTATGTGGAAAAAATGGGCTCATGTAGCGGGCGTGTTGGCCAGGAATACTGCTATACAGTAAAAGTTACGAACCTTACGAAGGGAAAAGTTAAAAATGTTGAAGTTGTTCAAACCCTTCCCAATAATTTTCAAGTAAAAACTTCTACACCTGAGATGCAGTCAGGGAGTACTCAGGGTGTAGCAAAATGGTCCCTGGGAGAATTCAGTCCAGAAGAAGTACGAGAAATTCGCGTATGTGGTATTCCAACTCAAAGCGGTCATATGCCATTTTGTACAGACGTAACATACAATTTACCAGAACTGTGCATCGACCCAATCATTACAGAGGCGAAACTGCTGATAGCAAAGCGTGCCCCATCAGAAGTTTTGCTTTGCGATATAATACCCGTAACATTTGTGGTAACTAATACAGGAACGGGTGTTGCCAGCAACGTTGCAATTAAGGAGTCACTGCCGCCGGGATTGGTCACACAGGACGGCAAATCTGATGTGACATTGGATGTTGGCTCGTTAAGCGCGGGGGAGTCAAGGGAAGTTACCCTGACGGTAAAGGCAGAAAATACCGGAGAATTTAAAAATACTGCAATGGTAGTAGCTGATGGAGATTTAACTGCAGAATCCAATACAACTGTAACGGTAGTGAGGCAACCTGTTCTTGCTATTGAGAAAAGCGGCACTGAGAAGGTGTATGTAGGTCGTACTATCTCATATAGCATCGTTGTAACCAATAATGGTGACGGTCAGGCAGTATCGACAGTTATTGAAGATACAGTGCCCGCTAATGCATCAGTGGTAAATGCAAGCCAGGGAGCCACATTATCAGGTAACAAAGTTACTTGGAATGTAGGCACCCTACAGCCTCAAGATTCACAGAAAGTTACCTTAACTCTGAATCCCAATGGTATCGGTACTGTAAAAAACATGGTAACAGCAAGTGCTGCATGTGCTTCAGCTGTTTCTGCATCAGCAGTAACCGAAGTGTTGGGTATTCCTGCAATCCTGCTTGAGGTAATTGATATAGAGGATCCAATCGAGGTCGGAAACAACGAAACATACGACATTGTTGTAACCAATCAGGGTTCTGACACAGGCACAAACATCAAAATAACCTGCGTGCTGGAGGAAGAAATGCAGTATGTATCGTCTACCGGTCCTACGACGGCATCGGTCTCTGCTGATGGTAAGACGGTAACCTTTGCACCATTGCCAACGCTTGCCGCAAAAGCAAAAGCTGACTGGAAGGTTGTAGTAAAGGCATTGCAAGCCGGGGACGTTCGTTTCAAGGTTATTATGATCGAGGATTGCCTGGGAAGACCTGTAGAAGAAACCGAGGCAACAAACTTCTATGAGTAATGCTCTTTTTGACTAAGGATGGAAGAGTTGATTTGATGTGAAGTTTTAGACTCGAGAGCATGTACACATATTACTCAGTATAATAAGAGAAAGCCGGGCGTTTAGCGACGTACCGGCTTTCTTCATTTGTTGGGTTTTTCCCGAAGCAGGGTTTTTATTTTTAAATATATTCGACGAGTTTCGAAAGGGGTTACTGTATGAGGCAGTGGAAAAGAGTTAATGCGTTGTTGATATTACTCCTCATGGGAATATTTTGTTTGTATGGTTGTGGTTATCACGAAGGGGCATTTGTACACGAAAAGTCACCATACTACCATGGCCACGTTGAAGATAAACCAGGAGCAAGACATGAACGCATGCATCAACAGGGAGAACCACAGGTTACTTACGAAAAAAGTGAGCTTAACAGATTATCCTCCACAAGCAGTAAAGGATACGGCGTTATATCCATAGAAAAGAACGCACCTGCTGAAATCCAGGTTGGCAAATTGTTTAGTTATACTATTAAAATCACCAATCTCACCGGCAGTAATGTAAAGGATGTTGAGATAACCGAAACTTTTTCTCATAAATATAAGCTCAGCGGCTCTCTTCCGAAAGTGGAAAAGGAGAGAGAAGGGATTACAGCAAAATGGTTTATAGGAGATTTAAACCCTAATGAAACGAAAACAATACGGGTTACTGGCATACCCCTGGAAACCGGAGATATGCCATTTTGTACAGACGTCAAATATAATTTACCACCACTCTGTCTTATAACAAATGTTGTGGAACCAAAATTGACTCTCAGCAAGCGGGCGCCGACTGAGGTTTTGCTTTGCGATACGATACCAATAACCCTTGTGGTAAGGAACACAGGCACGGGGATCGCTCAAAATACTCAGGTGAGAGAGTCTTTGCCGCCAGGCATGAAAACGTTGGATGGCAAGAGTGATATAGTCCAGGAAATTGGTATGTTAAGACCTGGAGAGTCACGAGAGATTGCTTTTACCGCCAGGGCAGACAGAACCGGCGAGTTTAAGAATACCGCAACTCTCGTAGCAGAAGGAGGTCTGCAAGCTGAATCCAATACAACGACAACCATTGTAAAACAGCCCGTACTTACGATTACAAAAACAGCTCCTAAAAGAATTTATACCGGTCACAATATTACCTATCATATCGTTGTAACCAATAAAGGTAACGGTACTGCGGCATCTACAGTACTTGAGGACATAATACCGGGAAATGCATCATTCGTGAATGCTGGTCAGGGTGGTGTGTTGTCGGGCAGCACTATTACATGGAATTTGGGAACTTTACAGCCGAGTGATTCCAGGAAGGTCAATGTGAATTTAAAGGATAACGGTCTTGGTGAAGTTAGAAACACTGCGACTGTTAAGGCCGTGTGTGTTAACCCCGTATCTGCGTCCGCTACAACCGATGTAATTGGAATCGCGGCTATTTTACTGGAGGTAATTGACGTACAGGACCCCATAGAGGTTGGTGGCAATGAGACATACGAGATTACCGTGACAAACCAGGGATCTGACTACAGCACAAACATCAAGATCACCTGCACACTCGAAGATACGATGCAATATGTATCATCATCTGGCCCAACAAAGGGAACATCCGATGGCAAAACAGTGATCTTTAATCCTTTAGCAAGCCTTGCTCCAAAGGCAAAAACGACTTGGAAGGTTGTCGTTAAGGCATTAAGTGATGGAGATGTTCGTTTTAAGGTCGAGATGATCGAGGATTGCCTGAAGAGACCCGTTGAAGAAACTGAAGCAACAAACTTCTATAAATAGTCTTATAATTATTCCGGTTGAAAAAGTTTGTAAGGTCAACTGAAGACAAACGATATTTCTTCCTGGCGTAATGATTAGGATTATGGCTTGACATAAATTACTTTAATGAGCTATAATTTAGTTTTTATAAAATTTCCATGTAATTAATGCAGAAAACCATAATCGAAGGAGGGCGTTTTTGGAGAATGTTTTAAATAAAGAAATTAAAGAGATCATTGACGCATGTCCGGAAGTGGGTCGTATTCTCGATGAGTATGGTATTGGTTGTGTTCCCTGTTCTGTCGGAAGCTGTCTTTTGAAGGACGTTGTCGGGATTCACAGTCTCGATCCTGAACAAGAAGCCACTTTGATGTACAGGATAGAAAAGGCTGTTTACCCGGGTAGGAATGTTGCAAAACCGGTGGTAGATAAGACAAAAAAAACAGCCCCAAAAAAAATCAGTTATTCACCACCGGTTAAAAAGCTTGTAGAGGAGCATGTATTGATCAAACGACTCCTGGCTTTGATTCCAGCGATCGTCGATTATATTGAAGGCAGTGCCAAGGTAGATAAGGAACTGATCCTGAATTGTGTCGATTTTATTCGCACGTATGCTGATAAATATCATCACATGAAAGAAGAAGACATTCTCTTTAAATACGTCGATGAAAAGGCAGAGGTCATCCAGGTCATGTACAAAGATCACGACACGGGACGAGCGCATATCAGACAGGTTGTTGAAGGAGCCGAAAAAGGAAATAAATCACAAATCAAAGAACATCTTTTTGCTTACCGGGATTTACTAACGCAACACATCAAAAAAGAAGACGAAATTCTTTATCCATGGATTGACCGTCAGTTATCTATGGAACAAGTCGGGGAAATGTTCCGTAAATGTAATGAGGCAGACGCGTTGGTAGGCGACGAACTACCAAGAAAGTATGAAAGGTTTATTATTGAATTAGAAGAAAAATTTTTACAGGAGGTTGCAAAATGAGTGGATGTCCAGGGTCAAAAACAATCGATTTTAGTGAAAAGACAATTCAAGAGGGAGGCGAAGAAGGAAAACGTCCTTCTCAATTAAGACAGTGGCCAATACAGATGCATTTGGTTTCTCCGCAGGCGCCTTACTTTCAGGGTAAGGATATATTGCTGGCGGCAGATTGTTCTGCTTTTGCACTTGGTGATTTTCATAAAGATTATCTGAAAGGAAAGAGCATTGGAATCGCCTGTCCAAAGCTTGATTCGGACCAGGAAGTTTATATCGAAAAGATTAAGTCATTGATTGACGACGCCAAGATAAACACCTTGACCGTTATGATCATGCAAGTTCCATGCTGTTTCGGATTGGCACAAATCGCAAAAGAAGGGGCAGAAAAGGCTTCTCGCAAGATCCCGGTCAAGCAGGTCGTTGTTGGACTGGAAGGCAATATATTGTCCGAAGAGTGGATTTAAAACTTTGCAGATGTATTCAAACAATCAAAAAATCCCTGGGGAGTGTACACTCCCCAGGGATTTTTTATTGTGGCTCTCTTATCCACGAGAGAGAATTTTTAAGTTTGCCTCTTTCCTGAAATGTAATTGTTTGAATAAGCGGCTCCTCTTTTTATTTTACATTCCAAGAAATATATGACGCTGCGCCCTTGAGCTTTCTCCGCGTTTCAAATCAATAATCATCCCGGTGCCTTTACCCAGGAACTCATAAACTAATTTCCCCCCGTGTTCTTCCGAGTATCTGTTGAATAGAATCCTCCCGGTAACAGGATTACCATCCAGGTTAGCAGCGATGACCCTCAGGGGCAAGCAACAAGCAGCTTGAAAGACCAGTGTATGAGCAAATACCAGGAGACGTGCATAGTGCGGTCTTCTAAGCCCTTTTTGCCTCATACCGATATCGGAGATTTGTAAAGAAGAAACCTCCTCCTTATTCGGTTGTATTTCAACCATATATTTTTCTCTGGCATCAATTATATTGCCAGGCGACAAGTCGACACATAAACCCGCAAGCCCAAGAATCGTTTCGGCATCTTCAGCGTCCTGTGTAATACTATCGGGTGACGGAACATTTCCCACCCTATTCCTTCGACTTAATACTCTCGGCGCATTAAGGTCGGCTAGGGGAAGTTTCTCGCAAGCTATATTCACAGAACTTATAGGTATCATTTGGTGTTTCCAAGAGTAATGTAGTATCTTTCTTTGTTTTCTTAAAAGTGACTTATATGGCTCATGTTACAATAGTATTTTTATATCACAGCACAAGTTGTAAATCAAGTGAATTGATAAGGAATTTCAAGGCTGTGGTTGCAGAGTGAAAAGCCTCTTCGCTCTTCAGGAAACAGTATTATTACTTGAATTTGCTTTTAAGCCCTGATAAAATTGTGACACCTTACATAAATTTCAGGCATTATCCGGGTAGTTACATCCTTATAGTATCTAATTATGCACAAACCAAACGGTTGCCGTGTATCAAATACCATGGAAAATTATTCTTTCATGACCCTCGCCGTTGTGGGCACTATGGTTTTATCTTTTTTTATAGGAGGCTGTGCAGTACAACCGAAAAAGTCAAAGGTACCAGCGCCACTGGAAAGTGAGATCAAATCGATTGAAGGTCAAAAGTCCAGTACGGAGTTTCAGCGCCCTGTTCCAGGTGAAAAGACAACCTATGTCGTAAAAAAAGGTGATACGCTATGGAGCATTTCTAAAAAATACGGAGTATCCGTTGATACAATGCTCAGGGCCAATCATATCACAAATACAAAAGACCTGAAAGTAGGACAAAAACTTATTATCCCTATGTTAGGAAAAACTGACGCGTCTTCGTCTTTTGTATCGCGTTCAATTTATGCACCAGCAACTCGTGGTGCGGGTGGTGCCTCATCCCGCGGTTTTATTTGGCCGGTAAAAGGACAAATCGTTTCGCAATTCGGCGAAATGAGGAATGGGACTAAAAATGCTGGTATATGTATCGTGCCCCAAGCGGAGCAAAAAATTGTTGCGGCAAAAAAAGGCGTTATTGAGGCAGTTTCCGATAGTGGCGATGGCATGTCTGTCATTGTGATTAAACACGAGGGGGGCATACGCACCATATACGAAGGCCGCTGTAGTCCTGTTGTGGGAGAAGGCGGCAATGTGGCGATAGGCCAGCCTATAGCAAATATTAATTCGACGGGTACGGGGAAACCTCCGGAGATTAAATTCAAAGTTTACGTAAAAGACAAGCCTGCTAATCCCATGACTTATCTGCCATAAATCCAGCCGATGGTACAAAAAATTAAATTCGGGGGTAATTCACTATGCCAATATATGACTTCCTATGTAATCAGTGCAACACAAAATTTGATGAATATTTCCGGAGTGCATCAGAACGAAAAAAATTATTTTGCCCGTCCTGTCAAAGTGATAACCTCCAAAAGATATTTTCAGTATTTGGGATGTCTGTGGGAGGTAGTGGAGGCAGTGGTTCTGGTGGTTGTGGAACTTGCACGGCCCCTACCTGTACAGGATGCAGATAATACCTTATTCCCTAAATCTTGATTAATTCCGTTAAATTTTGGTCCTGGTTTTTCCAGGTTATGAGCAATGAAAAATCTGTGGGCACCGTGGCTTATCGCATATATCCAGGAACATCCAAAAGAAACGGGCTGTTTCCTCTGTAATGCATTTCAGGATAACCAGGACGAAAAGCATCTCGTTGTTTATCGGGGGAAGGAGTGCTTTTGCATCCTTAACAAATATCCATACAACAGCGGACATCTCATGATTGCACCCAGCAAACACAAGCCGGATATTTCTGACCTTACCGATCATGAAATGCTGGAAATTATGAAGCTGACAAGAGACATGAAAGATATTCTGGTGAATATAATGAAACCTGAGGGTTTTAATCTTGGTGTTAATTTAGGAAAACCTGCCGGAGCAGGGCTTGTTGGTCATTTCCATCTTCATATTGTACCTCGTTGGAATGGTGATACTAACTTTATGCCTGTCATTTCAGATGTAAAGGTTATTCCGCAATCCCTGGAAGACCTTTGTAAAGAACTCAAAAAACATTTGTAACCATCTAGCCACGAGACAAAAATGGGCATACATGAAAAACGGGGTATTTTCGTTATCAGATTCCCGTTGAATATCAGCGATGGATAGAAGTAGCCGGTCTTTATCAAGCGGTGTGTGACTACATCGCAGGACGACAGACCGCTTTGCGCGGATGAGTACAAAAGCCCTTCTCCCCGTATGAAAGGGTTTAGGATGTTTACGGTAAGGCACAGGCAGAGGCAAAGTATTTGCTGGCTTGCGTCTTTTGCGTCTTTGGGGTCGATTACGACGGGATATAAGATGAAAGTATCTGTTGTCTTGGTTGGAGCTGGTCTGGGATTACGCATGGGTGGGTCAGTCAAAAAACCTTTCCTTCAAATTCATGGCAAACCCATATTTCTTCACACGATTGAACGTTTTTCTCAAATCGAAATGATCAGTGAAATCGTTGTTGTTGTCGGCGAGGCCGAGATAATATCCCTTCGCGAACAATGGCAGGATGCCCTGAATACCTGCAAGGTAAAGAAAATTATCGCCGGAGGCAAACGGCGCCAGGACAGTGTCTATAATGGGCTTTGCGCAACCGGAACGGATGTTGAAATCGTACTGATTCATGACATCGTCAGACCCCTTGTCAGAAAAGAACACATCGAAGCCGTCATACATAAAGTAAAAGTATCTCACGCGGCTATCCTTGCTGCACCCATGAAGGCTACCGTCAAGGAGGCGGGAAGTGATTTATGCATCCAGAGGACCGTCCCCAGGAACAATCTGTGGATGGCCCAAACACCACAAGGATTCACACGGGAACTCATCCTGAAAGCCTTCAATCAATTTAAGGATGTGGACAGGGAATTTACCGATGATGCGCAAATGGTGGAAAAGACAGGCCACCCTGTGTATATTGTACCTGGTACTGATGAAAATATTAAAATTACCACACCAGAAGATATGTATATCGCCGAGGCATTGCTGACATAAGTGAGTTTTCATGAGTGCTGCGATGCAAACCAATGACTTGGCGGCCATTTTCTCATTCCCATAACTTCATGAATTTATTACCGGTCAAGACTTGACAAGCAGGGAATATAAAAATATAATAGGGACTCAAATGAGCACCAATCCATCAAGGCCTATGAATTCGACACTAACCAAAAAGCAGTCTGGTTTTTTGACCTTTCTGAAAGAATATTTTCAGGAAAGAGGCTATCCTCCAACGGTACGGGAGATTATGGATGGACTGGGACTTTCCAGTACCAATGTTGTGAGAAAGTATCTGAAAATCCTGGAGCGTAAGGGATACATCAAGCGGCAATTCAATAGCCCGCGGGCTATTGAGATTGTTGATGTATCTGCAAGAAGCCCGGAAGGCAGGTCTGTGCCTATAGTAGGAAGGGTTCGGGCGGGTATTCCTCAGCCTGTCACAGAGGATATTGAAGGATATCTCTCCGTGGATAAAACACTATGCCGTAGCAATGATATCTTTTTCTTACGGGTCGTGGGAGATAGCATGATTGATGCCCATATCCAGGATGGAGACCTTGTCCTCGTCAAGCCACAACCTGTGGCTCATAATGGGGAGATCGTGGTTGTCCTTGTCGGCGACGAGGCTACGGTAAAGCGATTTTACAAAAAAGGAGACACCATACAACTGAAACCTGAGCACCCAACGATGAAACCAATAATCATTAAAGAGGGACAGGCGGATGTGCACATTATTGGTAAGGTTGCGGTGGTGATAAGGCAATTATAGTACACGGCCTGGCGCTGCGTAGCCACAACCAAGAAAAGTTACCCGATATTAAACAAGAAATACTGTCGTTCGTTTTTTGACAAATTCGAAATTCAAATATCGAAATCCGAAACAAATTCCAGTGTCAAATATGGGAAAAAGTTATGATTACGGAGATTAACGAGACAATCAAGGTGGGTGCTATTTTTGGCGATAACAACAAGAAACTCAAGCCCGTCTGGTTTGTATGGAGCGGCAGAAAATACAGTGTCCGGGAGATCACGTATATCTGGACGGAGAGGTCAGGAAAGACCAGCATACACCATTTTACCGTTACGGACGGAACTAACCTCTTTGTCATCTCCTATAATACGGATACCCTGGTATGGACACTCCGTTCTATAGAAACGGCTGGCCAGGACTTTATTTGATAGTGCTACAAACCATGACAATCGTGGTAAAAACCCATGAATGAAGAAGTCCAGATAGAACACGCCACGAATATAAAATGAACAAGATTATTATGCACATCGACATGAACGCCTTCTTCGCTTCGGTGGAACAACAGATCAATCCCGCGCTCAGTGGAAAACCCATCGCGGTAATTGGCTCTAATGAGCGGACTGTCGTTACCACAGCCTCTTACGAGGCACGGGCGTATGGAGTCAAGACGGGCATGACCAAATATGAAGCAAAACGGTTGTGCCCGCATATTATCCTTGTGGCAGGCGACACAGGTCGCTATACGGATACCTGTCGTCAGCTTGTTGGGATATATCGGCAATATACCCCTATGGTAGAAGTCTATTCTATCGATGAGGTGTTTCTGGATATCACCGGTTCGATTTCTCTCTTTGGCAGCGCCGAGGTTATTGCTCAAAAAATCAAGATGGACATTCGCAAAAGACTGGGCCGATTGACCTGCTCTATCGGCATTGCCCATAACAAACTCCTGGCAAAGCTGGGCAGCGATATGAAAAAACCAGATGGACTTGTTATCATACGACAGGACGATGTCGATACACTACTGGAACACTTACCAGCCAAAGAACTCTGTGGCATAGGTTCACAGATTGAAAGACGCCTGTCTGTCATGGGTATGAAGACCTGCGGTGAACTGGGACGGGCATCCATACGGCTATTAAGAAACCAATTTGGTGTGATCGGGGAACGGCTAAAGCTCATGGCGCAGGGTATAGATGACAGCCCTGTCATACCCCTTGAGCAAGAACCAGATGCCAAGTCTGTTGGACATAGCATGACTTTCGATAGGGATGTGAGTGATATGGAAACTTTGGAGCGGCATATCCTCCACTTATCAGAGATGGTCGGACGGCGTTTGCGTCGCGGTGGTTATGCTGGCAGAACGGTGGCCATTACCCTGCGTTACCAGGATTTCAACACTATTACAAGACGCAGTACCACTGGAATGCATATGAATAACAGCATAGACATCTATAGTGTGCAAAAGATATACTCTATACGATACGGCTGCAACAGCCCATCAGACTGGTCGGTGTTGGTGTTGCAATCTTACAAGAAACGTTACCAGATACCACTCTTCCGTAGCGATAGGATGAAATAAGCAGCTGCGCGTGCCATGGACGGATCAACGATCGCTATGGGGATTTTGTGTTACCTGGGGTACATTAATCGAACGCTATCATCACACGGGCGTTATTTCTCCATCCTGGCGGCCTCATGGGGTCAAATGTGTTAATCTTTCTGCACGAAAAACACGTGAGAAAAAGGCCTGAGGGCATAAAGACAGAAAATGTGGATTTTTAATTGATAAGAAGTAAAATACTAAAAAGCCCACACGATTGCGGCTATTGCCCTCCAGTCCACCACCTGCTGAGTGCCTCTGGCATGCTGGTATAGGGGTTGTTGAAATTTCAGGTCAACACTACCACCAGTCTTTGGAATCTTTATCTGAAGAGAAGGAGAAACAGAGAGAGAGGTAATGCCTGTGTTGTCAGTATTGTCTATAAGTGATTCGTCCGGCCTTGAGTATCTGTCGTCGTGATCCGTATCCTGCCCGGCATAAAATAGATTCAGCTCTAAACCAGGATTTACATACCTGGTTATCTGGTACCTGGCAATGAGGTCGAATGATATCTTATCCCGAATTCATAGCCCTCGTCACCTTCTGTGGTCATCTGGTAAAAAAGGTTGGTTTGAAATACCCACGGGTAAAAAGCGTGCATATAATTAGCAAGAAAGAGCGGATCCCATGAACCTGTCCCCGTTTGCATTGCAGCGTGAACAAGATCGCCAGAGTCAAATTCCTCGTCATTTTTCCCTGTGGGTGTTTTTACCCCCAAACCCAGGGTAACTTTTCTTGTTGGCAGTTCGGTCTTATTGGCGTACAGGGTATAAAGCCCCATAAGGGTTATATCCCCAAGCCCCTCAACCGTATTCATCTTCATGTTCATACGCACATCGTTCTCAGTCGTATCGCTTGCCAATGGTCTCAGATACGACTGCAGGCCACGTTGCGCAACATGATGATGGCCGCTTCCTGCGCCCCTTGTCACCATCTTCATATCCATGTCATTGATAACATAGGGAACCGTGGTCAAAAATTGGAGTCTCCTGGTTGCAGCGTACGTACCCAACAGGGTGTATTTTTGCATAATCATCCGTGTAGGCACAGAAAAACTCTTTCCATCTTCCGGCATTTCTGGCCATTCTGCAGCCACATTATCCAATACTGAATTAGGGCTTATGCTATGGCTGCCCTCCCGTATTGTCTCCATGTTCGTATATTCATACTGGAGGGAAAGCCCAAAATTCGGTGCAAGGGTCACACCCGAGATTGTTGCATCTGCAATGGATCTTGATAAACAGCATTCTCCATGGGCATAAACAATCCTGTTCGTAACGACTAAAAATAAAAGAACTGTGGTTGCAATCCGCATACACAGTATTTCCTTTCCTTAAAATTACTACGCAGTCCTTAAGCAGAAAAGGGATTCCATGTCCCTATTTTCTTTTCTGTCCCTGTTTCGTGAGAAACACGAAAGGCGGCTGCTATGATTTTCGTTAGTATTCAAAACCAGATGCCCGTTTCTTGCCAGCATAAAGGCAGGCACGGACAAACAAGTTTGTCCGTGCCACCCGACACCTCATTCTCTTATATAAAATGGAGATTTCCCTGCAATCGAGTTACAAGGGGAACATAAAACTATCACAAATCATTGGGAACAGAGAAATATTCTTAGTGTTTATGGTCACCGTGATCTCCGCGACCTTCATGGTTACCATTTGCAGGCCAATATCCTGCGATCGGCAGAAATGCATCAATCGCTGCGTCTGAAGGATAGACACCGATCTCAAATCCTTCGTTACAGCCCTCGGGAAGGGGATTCTTTGCCAGGTCTCTTACGACTCTGAGATATGGCCAAAAGTCCACCGACACAACGTCAGGGTCATTAAATTTTTCAGTTAATCTGCCAATCCATATATCGGATCGATCATCGTCATTTTCATTGCTGGAATTGGTGCAGTAGTTAGCAATAGCAATGTACACGGTCAGAGCAGTTGCGCAGGAATCTGATTTGAATGTAGGAAATGATGCACTCCATGGAATAACTCCCAGTAAGCCGTCCTCTAGTTTGCCATTGGTGAACACAAAAGCCCTTACATCTTCTGTTAATTCTGAACCGTGTGAAATAAATGAAGGAACAGGTCCGTTCAGCGTTTTTATTTTTTTAAAAAGACTGTTTATGGCTGGCTTTGCAGTCATCACCGGATTGCCTTCTATATAATCCACAAGATTAACGGACTCTTTTGTGCCGGAGCGTTCGGCAATGGAGTCTGCTCCATTGGGAAACACAATGCTTTGCGCGCGTACAGGTTGATTTTTCACACCGTGAGCATGGGACGATCCGCATCCATGAGGTATACTAAACCAATTAAAACCACTTGTTCCTTCAAGCTCGTCGCGGGTACTGAATTGAGTAGGGGTATTTTTCGACATAACCGTTGTATGAGCCATGGCATTCCCTGAAACAATCATTGTCCCTAACATTGCGACAATGGCAAGACTTCCTTTGATAGTTACCACAAATTATCTCCTCCAATTTTAAAAGTCAGTACAGTTTATTACGCATTTTCACGTCATGTATGGATAAATTTGCTGCCTTCAGCAGCGACTTTTCCCATGATGTAGTGTTCCCAAACAGAATTTAGAAACACCCGAATCGCATGTAATGGCAATTAACGAATTGCCGTTACATGATTGAAATTCCTATTCGTCGAAATACTAAGTATTTTTATTATAGGAAGCGTTTCAAATAAATTGACATATATCTGCCTGTTCGCACAGGTAGACATGAGCAGGCAGAACATAGTCATTGCGTGTGATCGCGAAACAATTCTGGCCAGAGACTTCACCATAAGTTGTGCAGAACGATTACCCGCGGGCAAACACACACGCAATAGCGAGTTTCTTTCAGCGTCTACTATAATTGAGATTGGATTTTATGCGTGACAGCGTGGTGGTTTTTTGGGTGGTGATACCATAACTTCACAGAGGTGAGTTAGGGTATCGCTGGCAAGAAAACAAAAGAATGGTATTTGAGGAATTACACAATAGTCATCCAGGATGTAGGTAAGTTCAGCGTTTATACAGGTAATTGCACCACTTCCTGATTTACACTTGAGGCTGCTTATGAACGATTGAAAGCTGTTTTTCTGTCTCTTTATATCATATTGAGACGTTGTCTGATTTTCCTGTGGCGAGCAGCAGCAATGTGCCTTGCAATCGGCTTCCGATTTGCACCCACATGCATGATCTTTACACGGAAATGTATCAGATTTTTTAAATGAACTGATTGTGGTCTCACTACTGCATAATAATGTGAGACTGAGAAAAATTACTATTTGAATACAGGCAAGAGCCTTATTAATTTTATTCATAGCTGCCTGCACCTTCTGTCATTCATAAATCTCATCCGTAAAATCTACTCATAAACCAAGGGATTCTTTTCCGAAATTTAAGGACTGAACCTGGAATATACACAAGATAGCATGTAAAGTCAATTCCCTATTTTGTTCTTTTTATAGAATCCCGTATCACAAGGCCTATGAAATCATTAGCGGCATCCGATATTTTCAGCATAAAAATCTGGACTTCTATGCGTGCCTCTACCCGACCTTTCGCAACTTTTCTTTCTTCATCTCCGCCTTGATTTTCGGTTGCCTTCTTGCCTCTTTTTGTGTTATATTCTTCATAGGAAAGGTGCAATAATACCTAGCGAGACTGAAAATAAGAGTATGTTGAAGGAACTCATAGAAACTAATATTACCAGGAAGTTGATTCCCAAAGGATTGAGCTGGTTCGGGTGTATGGGGGGATTGTCACTGGTTGCATTCATGGTACAGGTAGTTACGGGGATATTTCTTGTGTTTCATTTTATTCCCGCAGAAAAAGAGGCGTTACCCAGTATTCAAAATGTAATTCACAACGTCCCTTACGGATGGCTAATCCATCGTTTCCACGCAGTTGGTCCTAACATCATGGTTGGAATGGTATTTAGTCACATGCTCCGCATTCTCTTTAAAAGGATTTATCGTCATCCACGGGAGTTGCACTGGGTATCAGGGGCATGCCTGCTTCTCCTGACTTTATTCATGTTTTACACAGGTAGTTTGGTGTCGGTAGGCTATATTACCGGGCATACACCCATGCGATTGGTATACATATATGCCATACATATAGCAGGCATTCCCATGATAATGGGATCATTTATGGGTATGCATTTTTTTATGGTCAGAACAACGGGGATTTATGAACAATTATAGTGCCCCTATTACATGCAGCCAGAAGGCGGTATTTACATGAAAGATTACACAAAGGGTAGAAGCCCTGATATGTTGGAACCATTTTTTCCAAATGAAGTGTTCAGGTACATCATCGTGTCCTGCTTTTTATTTGTCATTGAATGTGTCGCGGTAAACTTCTTCCCATTACCATTTAAATTAGTTGAAAAGCCTGACCATATTTCTTGGTTCCTATTACCTGTTTACAAATTAAGCAGGCTTGTGCATAATGAAAAGTTCTTTATTCTTATTTTAGTTGCGGGCGCATTTGCATTTATTTCATGGCCGTTTCTTTCAAGTGACAAAATATATAATTTAGTATTCCTTAAAAAAGTAAAGAAGTACAATAAATATCACACCAAGGACGCGGCAGAACGCCTCAATCTGTGGCAAATGCCCATTCAGTTTACCGTTGTTGTTATTACCCTTATCGCAGTAATTTTGTTGTGTTTTATATAGGGATATTCGCCTGTAATTGCCATTCCGAACCCTTCGTAGTTATCATTTCTTCGACGTGTGTCATTCCGGGGAGAAGCCGAAGAATCTTTGTTTGTACAGGGTAAACTCCGGGAGAAATCTTGAATATTCCCCGCTCCGCGCAGAATGACAATAGAGATTCAAACGCCATGCTGGAAGAAGTAAAAAGATTAAATAAAAGGAGTGCTATCAAACTTGCGGTATTTTTAGGAGTGGCTATAGGAATCACTCTTGCCGTCATGTTTGTTACCGTGATAAGTCCGAAGCAGACGCAATTTTGTGCAAGCTGTCACTCCAAGAGTCGCAACCATATTTCATTTAAGAATGGCTGCAAAAAATCAGCAACTGAGGACGTTGCCTGTAGTGAGTGTCATACCCATAAAAATAAAGGCACTGCTGTGATGCGGGTAGAAATAAAAGATGTGTGTTGTACGACAGAATCATGTCATCCGTTGAGTACGTTGTCAGCTAAGCCAGTTCAGTATAAAAAGATTACACCTTTTGAACATGGGACACATATAGATAAGCTTGCTGAAAATTTTAAGCTCAGATGTACCTCGTGTCACACCAACCTTGGGGGAGAAAGACATTTTGAGATGGATGTAAATACGTGTAATACATGCCATTTCATGAGTTCCGAAATACCTGGTTATACGAGGGACAAAAAACTTGTCTCCGATTGCACCTTGTGTCATACTCATATAGAAAAGACCAGGGAAATATATGGGAAGACTTTTAGACACGATATGTACGAAGGGAATAAAAAAGTGAGTTGCTCTGATTGTCATTTTGAAATCGTGCAAGGAAATGGAAAAGTCGATAGAGAGAGTTGTTATCCATGCCCTGTAAAAGTTAGAGATGATTTAAATAGTACATCCGATATACATCCCATCCCTATTCTTAAACACAAGACTACCTGTACGTCATGCCATGCCTCTATTTCTCATGGCTGGATTAGGGATAACAACAATACAATAATTCGTGGAAATGGCTATGCCGTGCGTAACGTTGATACAGGCCATAATATCCAAAATTTAGTTATGACAGGAATGGGCGGTGTGGGTATCAAAGGTGAACCAGATCCCATGTACCTGGCAACGTTAAATTGCTCTGCATGTCATAAAAATTCATTATTCACCAAGGTAAAATTCCAGACATGTAATAATTGTCATGGTAAAGGATTTGATAAAATATTATTTGAGCAAAAGCGTTTTGTGTCAGTTAACTTACGCGTATTAAAAACCTTGTTAATAAAGGTAAAAAGACACCAGGGCATGGACACAGACCGCATTGTTCGGGAAGCAAAAGTAAATTATGATTTGATCAGGGAAGACGGCAGTTTCGGTGTGCATAATATCAAATACGTCAAAGATCTCCTGGGACACAGCATAGGGCAGCTGCAACGAATAACAAGATAAAACTCCGTCGTTTATTCTTTATAATGAGAAATATGAAATATTTGACGAGGATGCATATACGGTATATCTTTTTTATAAGCCTCATACTCACACAACAATCGGCATGCAGAAATAGTAATCACATTATACTACAGCAAGCAACGCCTCTATTGCTTTCCACGGTATCACCTGATTTGCAAAAAGCGGATGAAGGTGAGATTAAAATATCTAAGAAAAAAGAGAATCTTTTGCCGTCTGACGGGATACAACAATCAAGGTATCACTACACCACGGGTTCATGCGTCGACAGATGCCATGTGAATTTCATGAAATATCAAACTATGTACCATGATGACTATTTTCGGCATAGGAACCATTCTCCGGAACAGGGAATGGAGTGTAATTTGTGCCACGAAAACTACGTTGACGATACGAAGCCACATGGTGATCTGATTATACAGAATAAGGATTGTGTAGCCTGCCACCATAAAGACGCAAGCAATAACGATTGCTTGAAATGTCATGCAGAGGTAAAAGAATATATGGATGGATCTATTCAAGCCATGATTACAAAAATACCTGATTGGATGTCTGCGGCGGTTTCCTGTAAGGAATGTCACAAGCTGGAATTGGACGGATCTTCATTTGAAACGGTGCGAAACAAATGCGTAGAATGCCATAGTTCCGGCTATGGGGTATTGTTTGATTTATGGAAGAAGATGCTGGATTCTGAAATCAAACAATACTACGAGAACGAGGAGGGTAATATACAGAATGCGGAAAACCGAAATCAAATTTCCAATTTTACCACCTCCCTGTTGACGGAACAGATAAATACCACGGCTGAATTTCTGTTTAAACTGTCCCCTCATTTGAAAAGGAGGGAAGCAGAGGAAGTAAAATACCTGCCAAAAAAGAGGCCTTTACAGCTCGATGTTACAAACAGGCCAGACCTGCTAAGATTTATTGAATCTTATGGTATGCACAATATCCTGTTATCGCAACTACTCTTAAAGTTTATTGGAAATGAACAACAATACCAGAAAAGATGATGCCATTTAAAGAGAAACCAATTCCTGATTCAACAAAATGAACAATTTCCTGTGGGCGCTAAAATTTCTTACGATTATCCCGATTGGTAGGGAAGACAGGACAAAACCACACAATCTCAATTATGTGGTATACTGGTTTCCCATTGCAGGCATATGCATAGGAATATTTCTGTCTCTGGCTTATCTGCCGTTCTATTTCTTTTTTCCTCCCCTGGTTACTGACGCCTTGATTATCCTCGTTTATATAGCCATAACCGGTGCATTGCACCTTGACGGTCTTGCCGATACCTGTGACGGTATTTGGGGTGGTTGGAATAAGGAAAAACGCCTGGAAATTATGAGGGATAGCCGTATAGGGAGCTTTGGAGCCATTGGGCTGATTTGTTTACTTGGGCTCAAATATGTTAGTTTGTTGAGCATTGGGGAAATCTCTGTAATGAACTATTCACCTTTTCATGTCAGCATAAAATGCGCTTCCTGCCTCATTCCGCCCGTCCTGGTAAATAAATGCGTTGCGTTAGTGGTCATGCCTGTTGTCGGGAGATGGGCACAGGTGTGTGCTGGGGGGTTATCGACGTATGCCAGAAACGAATCGGGTACGGGAAGTTTTATTACTGGATGTACTACGCGAAAACAGGTGTTCTATGCATCACTTTTCCCTGTTTTTTTATTTTGTTTTTTTTATAACCTGAAAGGATTGATGGTATTTGCAATAATAATTATTTTCACGCTCAGTTGGATTTGGTATATTAAAAAGAAAATTGGTGGGATGACGGGAGATACGTTGGGTTTTATAAATGAAGTAACGGAACTTCTGTTTTTGTTAAGCCTTCTATTACTTAGTAAATCTTAAAATAGAGAACAATATGGGTTATTCATCATATCTTAGAGCCAGATCAGAAACTATCTCTGAAGAGGGTATCGAAGGGATTGTTGATTTAGCTAATGTAACTTCCCAAAATGCGAAAAAAATGGAAGCTGATCCTGAATTATTTTTCAGCCTCACGTATCCAGCGCAGGATCGTTGGCGTGGTGATGGAGAAAAAGAAGAGATACCGATAATTCCAGAGCTAAATTAACCTGATCCATGTCATCTTTATTCATGTTAGTTACTAACACCACAACAAAGACAGCCTCACCGTCTGCATTATATCAATCAGTTCAATACCTCAAAGGCGTTGGACCAAAGCGATGTGAAGCCTTCGGAAAGTTAGGATTACACACGATTCGCGACATGCTTTATTATTTCCCAAGAGATTACAAAGATCGTACCCGGATACAAAAGATTTCAGAGGCCAGGATAGGCGCAGAGATTACGATTCAGGGCAGGGTGCTTGGCGTTCAAACGAGAATGACAAGAAGCAGAAAGAGCATTCTGGAGGTCTTTGTCGGTGATGAAACAGGTACAATCGCTGCGACCTGGTTTAACCAGCCTTTTCTCACAAAAAAATTTCATGCCGGAGATACGGTTTTTTTGCATGGCAAGGTGGGGGAATATAAATACCTGCAGTTATTGAGCCCGGAATATGAAATCGTGCAGGATGCCGAAATTAATACAAAGGAAGGAAGCATTGTTCCTGTTTATCCGCTTACCGAGCATATGAACCAGGCCCACTTTCGAAAGATCATGAAGGAGGCAGTGCACCATTTTGCCGGGTATATTGATGAAATACTCCCAAAAGAGATTATGGAGAGGAATCAGCTGCTCCCCATAGACAATGCAATAAAAAATATCCATTTCCCGGAGACGTTTGAGAACTTGAAAAATGCAAGATTCAGGCTTGTCTACGACGAATTGTTTACCCTTGAGTTGGCTATGGCACTGAGGAGGCGTGGCATTAA
The DNA here is from genome assembly GCA_015075005.1 of Planctomycetia bacterium. Lineage (GTDB taxonomy): Bacteria > Planctomycetota > Brocadiia > Brocadiales > Brocadiaceae > Brocadia. The sequence continues at coordinate 1,376,466 of JABTVC010000002.1, read as the reverse complement.
AGAGGAAAAAGGAATCTCGTTCAAGATAGGGGCTAATGTCGACACACACATCCGCAACCTTATACCTTTTACCTTGACAAAGGCGCAGGAACGGGTAATTCATGAAATTGCCGAGGATATGCGAAGTCCTAAGCCCATGAACCGATTGCTGCAGGGTGACGTTGGCTCTGGCAAAACGGTTGTGGCTATTTATGCAATCCTTGCTGCCATTGCTAACGGTTATCAGGCTGCTTTTATGGCGCCTACAGAAATACTGGCCAAACAACATTTTCAGACCATGCAGAAATACCTTCTTCACTCTCATGTCAGGACACACTTGTTGACAGGAGACACAAATTCCAGACAGAGAAAGAACGACCTTGATCAAATCAAAACCGGGCAGATCGATCTGGTTATTGGAACGCACGCCCTTATTGAAGAAACCGTCCAGTTCAATCAGTTAGGTCTTGTGGTAATAGATGAGCAGCATAAATTTGGTGTCGTGCAGCGCCTGAAGTTAAAAAAGAAAGGGCCTTGTCCCGATGTGCTTATCATGACAGCAACCCCGATTCCCCGCACCCTTTCGCTTACCGTATTTGGCGATCTGGACATTTCGATCTTAGATGAAATGCCGCCTGATCGCTCCCCTGCTAAGACTGTTTGGGTGACGCAAGACAGAGAAAAAAATGCCTATGACTTTATCAGTGGTGAAATCGCTAAGGGCAGGCAAGTCTTTATTGTCTATCCCCTTGTTGAAGAATCAGAGTTTTTTGATCTGAAATCGGCCGTCACAGAGGCAAAAAGGTTGCAATGCGATGTATTTCCAACCCGCAGAGTAGGTTTGCTTCATGGTAAAATGAAGTCCGCTGAAAAAGACAAGGTCATGATGGATTTCAAGGAAAAGAGGTATGACATACTGGTTTCTACCATAATTATTGAGGTAGGCATTGACATCCCCAATGCCTCAGTAATGGTTATCGTACATGCAGAACGGTTTGGACTTTCCCAACTCCACCAACTGCGTGGACGCATCGGCAGGGGAAGCGAGCAGTCATATTGCCTGCTTTTTGGTAATCCTAACAGCTCTATATCAAGCGAACGGCTCAAGATTATGACCAGGACAAACGATGGATTTAAAATTGCAGAGATGGACTTCCGGTTAAGGGGACCGGGTGAATTCTTCGGTACGCGTCAACATGGATTACCGGAACTAACGATCAGCGATCTCTTGAAAGATTTTCCCATACTTAAAAAAGCCCGCGATGATGCCTTTGCGCTCGTCTCCGAAGATCCGCAACTCACCATGGATACACATTTCAAAATCAGGCAACGGGTTTTGGAGACTTTTAAGGATAGATTTGAACTCATAAACGTTTGAATTTGTAATTTTGAAATTGTTTCGAATTTCGAATTTGTGGAAAAACAAACATTATGTTGTTGTTCAGTGTTGAATGACTCTTTTTGGGTTCTTCTCCAAATTAGTCAATAGAAATTGAGGAGAAATTTCATTAAATCATTGAAAAGAGTGGACATTGGTGTTTCCTATATCCGATATAACTTATTTACAGGAGGCCAGCAATGTCCACGTTAAGTATATTACCAATTTTCCTTTTCAGCGGGTAAGAATTACAAAGCAAACTGTTTTTCTGATGCTGAGATATCCCAGCTTATTGCAAGTGCCCGATGAACGATTTCGCAATATGTCATGTGTGGCAGCAAAGCACAGCGCATTTATCGTCACGACGAAACGAGCTTTGCGGGATATGAATCTTGGTTCGTTCGCGTATGGATAAATTGTTCGTATCGTAAGATGGCCCGTGAGTCATGCAATCAGAATCGTAGTTGAAGACTTAGGTTTTTTCTAACCTTACAGTCGTGTTACGCATCGTTTAGCAGCGTATATTCACGAACTGTAACAAAATATTAACCATTACCGAAGCTTGCAAAACATTTTGGAATGAACTGAAAACAGTAAAAGCAATCGATAAGTTTTTCTGGAACGACAATACGCGCAGACTGACTATCAGCATCTTCGCATACTGGCAGTAGACAGAAATCTCTGTTAAGAAGGGACAGCGCTATTTGACCGTTGTTCTGGACTATCTGAGTGGTCGGGTAGTCTGGGTGGGTAAGGAAAGAACAAAGAAACCTGGAAACCTTCTTTGCCGGTATGACAGAGGAAAGACAGTCTCTTGAGGCCATTGCCAGGATATGTGGGACCCTTATATTCTTGCAGTAAAAAAGCAGTGCCGCATGTCAAGATAGTCTTTGACCTGTTTCATGTAGTATCAGGTTTTGGTAAAGTTATTGACAAGGTACGAAATGCTGAATCAAAAGCGTCGAAAGAGGACAAGGACGTCTTCAGGGTTCAAAATATCTTTTGTTAAAAACAAACTGAAATATTCGCAAAACACCGGAACATCTCAAACAGCTCTTGTCATCAATGAATAAATACCGTTCTGATTCTTAAAGACAAACCTCAAACATATTGGACTTACACACCTCACGGACGTGGGCGAGAAAAACCATTGACGAATGGTGCACTTTAGCGAAAACGATAAACCATTCCGTTGTGCATAAGTTGCAAACATGCTTATGAAACATAGCTAGTGGAATCTTGAATCACTGTGACTATAAAATTCATACGAGTAAACTCAGGGGTTAATAATAAGATCAGGCGTTATCAAAAGAAAAGCTATGGATTTCATGACGAACGGTATCTTTCATTAAAATTATACAAGTTTTGCAAACTAATTTGAGAAGAACCTCTTTTTGGTTGCGGCTATGCCGCGCCAGGTGATGGAGGATACCATGGAACGGATAATGATAAGTCTTGTTATTATTACATTGGCGTTCATGATTAAAGGACAAGTCTCAGCAAATACGAACATCCTGGGAAAGGCGGTTGACTACAATTCCCAGGGCGTCGTGATGAAGGGTTATCTGGCCTATGACGAAAATATAAAAGGTAAGCGACCCGGGGGTGCTGGTAGTTCATGAATGGTGGGGGCATAATGAATACGCCTGTAAGCGTGCACGGATGCTGGCGGAACTTGGGTACACGGCCCTGGCTGTGGACATGTACGGCGATGGCAGGCAGGCAATGCATCCTGATGAAGCAGGGAAGTTCTCATCGGGGCTTATGAAGGACTTTGACACCGCTAAGGCGCGGTTCCTGGCTGCGTTGGACTTTCTGAAAGAGCAGCCTACCGTTGACCCCAACCGCATTGCCGCCATTGGCTACTGCTTCGGCGGAGGAATTGCGCTCAATATGGCGCGTCAGGGCGTAGACATCAGAGGCGTTGCCAGCTTTCATGGAAGCCTGACTGCAATTAAGCCGGCGCAACCCGGTGCTGTCAAGGCAAAGATATTGGTGCTCCATGGCGCTGATGATACGTTCATTACGCCGGAACAGATTGCGGCATTCAAAAAGGAGATGAAGACGGCCGGAGCAGATTATCAGTTTATCTCCTATCCCGGAGTCATCCACAGCTTTACGAATCCCGATGCGGATACCTACGCAAAGAAATTCAATCTGCCACTCGCTTACAATGCCGATGCTGACAGGAAATCATGGGAGGAATTGAAAAAATTCTTCCATACAATTTTCAGGGAATAGGGAAGAGGGTTCTTATGCCGACCACTTTTATGCGTCAATATATCACCAAGCCAATCTTGAGACATCTAAACTACTACGCCAGGCTACTGTCCACAAGGCACCAGTTCATAATCCATGATCCCCAGTCCAATCTCCTGAGCGTAAGAAATCTGAATGGTGTAATCGATGTCAGGCCAGGCATCTTTGAAGAAATCCTTTCCAATGCGTTCCCGAATAATATCCGTTGTTGCCTTTTCTATAGCAACAGGATCTTTTGATGCAAGGATGCCGATATCAGCAATATCAGGCTCAAATGCCTTGTCCATACAATCGCAGTGTTTTGTAATGTGGGTCAGGAAATTGAAAAAGACCGCCTTTCCCTGTTTTCCTTTTAAAATGGCCAGACAGTGTTCCGCCACTTTTTTTTGAAGATTGACCGTGCTCTCATCCCAGGCAATTTTCACGGCGCCAAACTGACAAACTGAAAGACATTCTCCGCAACCGATGCATATCTTCGGATCGATAACGGCATACTGCTCACCCACCTTAATTGCCCCCACCGGGCACCATTTACCGCACGCACCACAGGTATTGCACCGTTTCTTAAGGATTTGAGGAATTACGCCTGAGTGTTGTGCCAGTTTTCCGCCACGCGAGGAGAGTCCCATCCCAATATTCTTCAGGGTTGCGCCCATGCCGGTAGCCAGGTGTCCTGTCACGTGTGCGATTGAAATGATGGCATTGGCCGCTTGGGCCACGCCGGCTACATACGCATATTTGCACAGTTTCTGATTGATCTCTACCTGCACACCATGTTCGCCAAAGAGCCCGTCTCCAATAATAATAGGGGCACCCACATTTTCATAGCCAAAACCGTGCTCGTGGGCATGCGAGATATGATCAACGGCATTGGTACGGCGACCCACATACAGGGTGTTCGTCTCTATTAAAAAGGGTTTACCCTTATAATCCTTTACCTTGTCGACAACTGCTTTAATGATGGGTGGCTTAAGATGGCCAACATTCCCTTTTTCACCAAAGCTGGTCTTCACGGCCACCATGTCATTTTTATCAATTGCATTTGCAAAACCAGCGAAATCAAAGAGCTGTCCCGTCTTTTGCGCAACGGAAGAAACACCTTCACCGTTATTTACTTTGATAAAATAGACCTTACTCTTCATAATTCTTCTCCATAAAACACCAAAAGCATTGTCAAACCTTAATCACAGAACTGCTATACTGAAGAAAAGTATTTAACGCTAAGTTCAGTTGCACCCCGTGGCGTCGGCTGCAACGCCTCGTTAGACTGTTGGTCGTTTCTTTCTGACGGACCTGAAGTTCAGGGAAGGTGTCGTCTGAGTTCCTCTACCGGCATCGCCCGCTCACGGTCCGCGTGAATCATCAGGTGGCAATTCGCGCAGACCACTGCGAGGTCTTCAATGCTATTGAACGGCGGCACCTCAGCGAGCGAAAGCTGTTGGCGGTGATGGACTTGAAGAACGCGTTTACCAAGGCCGCCGAGAATACGAGAGAAGTCAGTGTCGCATGCCTCGCAAATGCCCTGGGCGCGTTCTCGCGCCGCCCGACGAAGTCGTTCGCTACGACTCCGAGTGATAACGGTCGTCTCGCGAGCGATTCCCTCAAGGGCTACCGCATCGTCTTGAAAGGTGTCGCTGTCTTCTGATTCGTGTGGTACTACCGAGTGCGCCTGGGTAGGAGACGCCGACAAGCTTGGCACGCTCGCTTGCTCATGGAGGCAGTGCGCACACCGAGAGACCGCCACACCCTCACGGGTTGCCCAAGCCAAGAGATCATCATAACTATCAGCGCATATCTTGCGCTTAGTGGTCAAGGACGCCCCGAAGTCCTCGTAGGTCCAGTCCGACGTCCCTGAGTGCCAACATAGCGTTGTGTGTAGCTGCGCACGCTGCTTGGCACTAAAGGTAAGGAAATACCCGCGGGGATGAAGACGCCTCCACTTCTGAAACTCCTGATGGAAAATACGCCCCTGCTGATCATGGAACTCGACTGTCATATATCTTTCTCCATCCGGCTTAATGTATGCCGTGTTGCCTAACATTAAGTATTAATATGGATTACACCGCCTATATGCGGTCTTTTATTACAGATATCATAAAAATTCATCTTGCTACAATATAATAAAGGATGCCATTTTGTCAATAAGGATATATGGGAAACGCAACACGTAAGGTTGTCATTGCGAGCACATTCGCCTTGCTCAGTATAAACTCCGCGAAGCAATCCATGCCCCAGAGATTACTTCGGCCTATCGTCCTCGCAATGACGCTTACATAAAAACTTATTTACTGCGGTTACTATAATATTGATAACACTTTAGTTCTTTGAATAATCCAGAGGGACATAAAAAAGAATGTAGCCCCGTTAGGGGCAATCTGTTTGTAACACAATAAAATCCAATAGGGTAAATAGCTCCGTAGGAGCGACCTGTATATGATTGGCAGGGAGACAGGTCGCTCCTGACGGAGCTAATATCTGTAATGCCATCTTATCTTGCTACAAACAGGTTGCTCCTATGGAGCTTATAGGTAACACGTTTTTCAAAAAACTAAAGTGTTACTAATATTGAAACATAAAGGCAATGGAATTTCAGTTGTTTTATCCTGTAAATCTTGTCAAAAATAAAAGTTCCTATGTTATCGTGAATGGGACATATTCCTTGATTTTGACGTCAAATTCTGATATTTTCATGAAAATGGAAAATCTCTTAAGATCATCACCTATATACGATATTCTTCAAAAGGCAGGGCATGGCGAGCGACTGAGTTTCGATGATGGTATTCGGCTCTTCAGGTCCAACGACATCCTCCATATTGGTCATATGGCAAATATCGTCCGTGAGCGGAAAAACGGTAACAGGGCATATTATATCACCAATCGTCACATCAACTACTCCAATATTTGCAAGAACCGGTGTAAATTCTGCGCCTTTAGCAGGGACAAGGAAGAGGCTGGTTCATATGAAATGGCTTTGGAAGAAATTATGGAAAAGGCCATGGCTGCGGTAGAAGAAGGCGCAATGGAACTCCATATCGTAGGTGGATTACACCCGGATATCCCATTTGATTTTTATGTAAAGATGCTTCGTGAAATTCACGAAAGCTGTCCTGATGTGCATATCCAGGCATTTACCGCAGTTGAAATCGAGCACCTGTCGCAAATAGCAAGACTTTCCGTACGTCAGACGTTAAAAGCACTCAAAGAGGCTGGATTGGGTTCCTTACCGGGGGGCGGCGCTGAGGTTTTTTCCCCAAAAATCCGGGAACAATTGTGTCCGGAAAAACTCAGTGGCGAGGGGTGGTTGCAGGTAATGCGTGACGCCCATGCCCTGGGATTGCGAAGCAACGCAACAATGCTCTACGGTCACGTCGAAACACCCGAAGACAGGATTAGCCATCTCATGAAGTTAAGAGAGCTTCAAGACGAAACGGGTGGATTTCTGGCTTTTATTCCGCTGGCATTTCATCCAAAAAATACCGAATTGTCAAATAGTTCTGGTACCACAGCCATGTTAGATTTAAAAGTCATTTCAATAAGCCGGTTGATGCTCGACAACTTTGACCACATCAAGGCATACTGGATTATGCTGGGAATCAAGCTGTCCCAGGTTTCTCTCAGTTTCGGCGTGGACGACATTGACGGAACGGTACAAGAAGAAAAAATCACCCATGCTGCTGGCGCAGAAACGCCGGAAGCATTATCTGTCCGTGAAATCATCAAGCTGATCAAGGAGGCTGGCCGTGAGCCCGTCGAACGGGATACACTTTATAATCCGATAAAAAGAAGGCAACGAGACATCTTACTTCAAAAGGCATAGGCCAACATTAACGATTAACGCTTTATTTTTAAATTTCTTTATCAATTTTGCAAAAAATTGCGAATTACGATTTGAGAATTACGGTTTTAAATCCCAAATCGTAAATTTAAAATATCTTTGTTCTGATTTGTCCATTTTAGGAGGTTTTTATAATCAATGACTGAGTTCCCAAAACTCTTCAGCCCATTTAAGATAGGTTCTCTGAGCATGAAGAACCGTATGGTAATGTCCCCTATGGAAACCCATTTATGCGATAAAGAGGGTTTTGTTACAGAGGAGCTTATCGCCTATTACAAAGAGCGCGCTTTGGGCGGAGTGGGCTACATCACCATGGAAAATACGGCCGTAGACCCTTCTGGCAGGGTCAATAACGGCATGTTATGCATATATGAAGACAAATTTATTCCGGGTTTAAAAAAACTAACGGACTGCATTCATGCAGCAGGTGGAAAGATTGTCATACAGTTAAGCCATGCAGGAAAAGAGGCGTTGCCGTACTTCACCGGTTTGAAGCCAGTAGCCCCCTCTGCTATTCCGAGTCCTTTAACCAAAGAAATGCCTAAAGAGTTAACGATTGCGGAAATAGTGGACTTAATTACCAAATTTATCGAAGGTGCCGCACGCGCGATAAAGGCAGGATTTGATGGTATTGAAATCCACATGGCGCACGGTTATCTGGTAAATCAATTTCTTTCCCCTGAATCCAATGTACGCACAGACGACTACGGGGGAGATACTCTCCGTCGTTCACGATTTGCCAGAGAAATTGTTGAAGGCTTGAGAAATAGTGCACCCGAAGGTTATCCGGTAATTTGCCGGATCAGCGCAGACGAATATACCGATACAGGGCTGAAATTGGAGGAAAGCAGGGAGATAGTCAGGATACTTGAAAAGGCTGGCGCCAGCGCTATTCACGTTTCGGCATGCAACTATGCATCAGCTTTTTTTAATATACCGTGTTATTATCTGGAAGAAGGATGTTTTGTCCATCTTGCAGCGGGTATCAAATCTGTTGTAAAGATACCGATTTTGGCCGTTGGCAGGATTTTGAGTCCTGTCATGGCTGAAAATGTATTACAAGAGAACAAGGCCGACCTCGTTGTGTTGGGGCGGACTCTTATTGCCGACCCACACCTTCCCAACAAAGTAAAAGAAGGCCGGCTTGATGACGTACGCACCTGCATAAGCTGCAACCGATGCATTGAAAGTATCTCCGATAAAAAGCTGCTATGTACAGTCAACCCTTATATTGGTAAAGAAGGTATTTCCCCCATACGGAAAACCGCACAACCAAAAAAAATACTCGTTGTTGGGGGTGGCCCTGCCGGGCTGTCTGCCGCGCAGGTACTAGCAAGTCGTGGACATACGATTACCTTGTGGGAAAAGGAGTCTCAGCTTGGCGGAAGTTTCCGTTACGCATCACTGGCGCCTAAAAAAGAGTCGCTGGGAAAATTTCTCGATTATTTAATAAATCAGGTAAAAAAAACACCTGCCACGATTCAGTTTAACAAAGAAGCAACGGCAGAATCTATCAAACAATTTTCGGCCGATGTCGTTGTTCTGGCACATGGCGCCAGGCATGTGCCTGTTGAAATTCATGGTACACAACATAACGGCATACTCAATGTTAAGGATGCTTTCACAACTGCAGAATCTATCGGAAACAATGTGGCTATTGTTGGAGGGGGACCTGAGGGTTGTGAGCTTGCCGACTTTCTCATCTCACGCGGCAAGAAGGTAACCCTTATAGAAATGAGGCGGGTGTTTGGGTTGGGATTGGTTGCGCATCCTCGTTATCATGTTTTTGAACGTCTTAAGAAGATGGGCGCTCAATTATATCTCAACACAAAGGTCACTGAATTAGGCGCAATTATATAGTTATTAGCCGGCGGCGGGGCAGACCAAAACTTGAGGTTTACAGCGATCGTTATTCCACGCTCCACCAACAACGGTGCGCTTGCTGCATCTATTCAATCTTTGACCTGATGTCTACGCGATTGGCGATGCTAGAAGGCAGAACAGCACTTGAGGCCGTCGCTGATGGTGTAGAATCGGAATGAAAATATCAAGCAATGGGTAACCATACGAAAAAAAAATCAGTGGTCATCGGACTTGATGAATTTACAGCCTTATCGATGCGTGTACGATGCAAGGATATGCGGAATTTGTCAAATTGCTATCTGAGGTTCAATTCGGAGATGAAGTCCACACACCCCGCCATATCATCCGTGGCATGGACGTCTTTTATGACGGGTAAAAATCCAGGCAAACACGGCATCTTTGGCTTTATGGACAGAATTCCCAATACCTATGACATATATTACCCTAATTCTAAACACATACAAGCCAAACCGATTTGGGATATCCTCAGTAATTATAATAAGCGTTCTGTCGTGATTAACGTACCGTCAACGTATCCTGCCATGGCAATGAATGGTATCCTCATCTCAGGATTCGTAGCGATAGACCTTGCTCGTGCATCGTTCCCGGCTTCAATTGTACCCACGTTGAAAGATATGGGTTACAAAATCGATGTTGAAACACAACTTATTCATGAATCAAAGGATAAATTGTTTGAGGATTTGTTTCTTACCCTGGAGAAAAGAACCCGGGCCATGCTTCATTTTATGAAAAATGAAGACTGGGATCTCTTTATTGGCATATTTACGGAAACAGACCGTCTCCATCACTTCTTCTGGGAGTTCATGGAAAAAAATGATTCAAAATATAGTCCTTTATTTCTGAACTATTACAAAACAATCGATGCCTCTCTTGGTAAGATTATGGAGAATATAGATAATGATACTACCCTTATTCTCCTGTCTGACCATGGATTCTGTACATTACAACAGGAGGTATATATTAATCATTGGTTAAAAGAAGAGGGATTTTTACATTTTAAAACAACTCCGCCGAAGGCGTTATCTGATATCGGGGCGGAGTCAAAGGCATACTGCCTTGATCCTGGAAGAATTTATGTCAACCTTAGAGGAAGAGAACCAATGGGATGCATAGAACCCGGCAACGATTATGAACAATTGAGGAACACCCTCATATCAAAACTTACAGGACTCAAAGACCCGGTTACACAAACAAATATAATTGACAGAATCCACAAACGGGAAGAAATTTACCAGGGTGAAAATTTTAATAAGGCACCCGATCTTGTCATCGAACCAAAACGAGGTTATGACTTAAAAGGAGCTATCTATAAAGAAACACTGCTTGGCAAGGGTGTTTTTAGCGGTATGCATACCTACGATGACGCCTTTGTGTATATTAATAACAAAAATATTATCAAGCAACCTTTAGAGATTATTGACGTTACCGCAACTATCTTGAATTCGATGGATATCCCCATACCCAGTGACATGGATGGTAGAAACTTTGTACAATGGAAGTGACAATTATTGGTTCAGGCACGGGAATACCATCGAAGACAAGGGCATATCCGTGTACTCTCGTAAAAATTAAAGACAAGCACCTTGTCTTTGATACCGGCCCCGGGTCTTTACGGCAGTTATTCCTTGCGGGTGTTACCTGCCTGGATATTGACCATATATATTATTCACATTTCCATCCGGACCATTCACTCGATCTCGTTTCAATTCTTTTTGCAATGCGATATAATACCCCGAAAAGAACGAAGCCTCTTTATGTTACAGGTCCCACGGGTTTAAAGGCATTTCATGATGGCTTGTTATCGGTATTTGGGGAAACTATAAAACCAAAAACTTTTGATCTGCATCTCAAAGAAATCGATAGGGGAGAATTGACTTCTGATGATTGGAAAATTATTGTGGAACCATTACAACATTCAATGCATAGTATTGGCTTTCGCATAGAATCCCTGGAAGGTAAAACCTTGACGTATTCTGGCGATACAGATTACTGTGCCGGTATTCTTCGTCTTGCCAGAAAAGTAAATACCTTGATTCTTGAATGCTCTTTTCCCGATGATCAAAAGGTCGAAGGACATCTTACTCCCCGACTTTGTGCTCAAATCGCAAGCGAGTCCCAATGTGGCAGATTAGTATTGTCGCACTTTTATCCAGTTTGCGACCTCGCCGGAAAGAATAATAACCATGTACTCTATGAACTTAATAACATTTATAAAGGTGAGATTATTTTCGCGGAAGATTTTGCAAGATTTACGGTTTAAAATAATCTTTCTGTTTTAAAGCAAACTGAACTATGAAAGAATTAAAAGGGACAGACAACGAAAAATATGCGCTTATCATTTGTGATATGCTAAATGATTTCGTCAGGAAAGGCTCCCCTCTTGAGGTGCCAATGGCAAGGACAATAATTGGCAATATCAGGAAAGAAATAAAAAGGTCAAGAAAGAACTATATTCCCATTATTTATTGCTGTGACGCACACAAAAACAAAGATCCGGAATTTAAGGTATGGCCCAGGCACGCCGTAAAAGGAACTGATGGTGCACAGGTTGTCAAACAACTTAAACCAAACAAAGAAGATTATGTGGTATTTAAAACCAGGTACACCTGCTTCTATAAAACTTCACTGGACAGGCTGTTAAAAAAATTAGGTATCACCCATGTGATATTAACCGGAGTTGTAACTAACATCTGTATTTTATACACCACAGCAGATGCCTATATGAGAGGCTATAAGGTTGCAATACCTGGGAATTGTGTTGCAGCGCTTACACAACGGGAACATCGATTTGCCCTGCAGCAGATGAGGCGTATTTTCCATGTAGATACAATCTAAATCGCACGATTTTATACAAAAACGTAAAGGGCATATGAAATTTCCACTTCATATGCCCTTTTATTTTACTTCTATAGAAAGTCACGAATACAACCGATCAATCGGTTATTTCGTACCAAAATTCCTTACGATCTCTACCATCTTCTCAATCATTTCCGGTGACATCTTTCCTTGATATCCAGGGCATTTCCCCTTGCCTGCATTAATATGTTTTACCAGGGCTTCATCCGTCCAGGCGCTTTGGAACGCGGCGTCAGTAAAATCAGGCACCCCATACTCATGTCCCTTGGCTGTACCTTTACCACCGTTTCCGTGGCAATAATAACAGCTCTCTTGTACAGCGAAACCAAGACCAGCGAAAATGGTATAGGGACTCTTGGTAGTATCACCAGGGGTGTGCTTTGTTAAAGCCCATGCTGAGCCGCCTAAAGATAGTCCTAAACCTGCAATAACAGGTATGATATATGCTAAACGGAATATTTTCATTATTCAATTCCTCCTCATTTTTATTGTGTAGAATATTTTAAGTATATTACGGAACGAGCTTTAGCTCTGACCTATAAATCTTATGACAATTCCTGCAGGCTATGGTTAGCCTCCTGAATTGTACTTGAATTTCTTCCAGATCTTTGTCTGTTGATGCCTTATCAATTTCATTTGCATGATAAAGAACCTCATCATTCAAAACATTATAATTTTTATCTGATGCGAATTTGCTCTTGGAAGTCTCAGTATCAGCAATAATATCCTTTGCTGCTTTTGCAAATTTGCCAAATTCGCTTTCATTAGCTGCAGAAAGTCCTGTCATTGCCCTCATTGTTTGAAAGTTATCCCACATCTTTTTACATACCTCGCCCTGGGTTGCCTGTCCATAACTAACTGATGACACCGCAGCGATGAACAATATGAACGTCCCGGCGAATATACCTTTTTTTAGACTCATCTTTCCCCTCCTCACTTTCCTTTTTTAAAAATACTTATAAACATCCAAACTATTTATCAATTTCTCCGAAAACAATTCTTCTTTTATAATAAAACCACCTCAACAAGAAAGGGCACTCATTCTTCCGGTATTTCTGAAATTCAGATATACTCTCCCCCTCCTACTATCGTAAGATACTTCTTTCACCTCCCTTCATAACTAAAAATAAACAATTGCATAGTGCAAGACATCATAAATTTTTTCATAATACATAAAAACAAACAACTATCCATCAACCTGCTGCTTGCATACATAAATACCCTGGATTTATCTTTATTCATCCCTTCAATAAAGTGAGACAAAAAGGTGATTATGGTTGTTTTTTGAGTAAATACTCACGTGTCTTTAGCGCAGAAAGAAGTATGGGAAAACAGATGGCAAGCGGATAGCAGCCAACTTTATGGCAGCCGCTACCAATAAGATTAGCTCTTATTTACAACGCATATCAAGGCACTCTGCTGTTAATTTCAAAACAAGGTCTCACCTGGGTAATTTAGAATTCACAATCTTTGCCACTATATCATTAGGGACAAAACGAGTCAAGAAAAAACTTTGTTCACCCTAACGCAGGAAACTTAACAAAATCCAATCGTTTGCCTTTCCATATTTTTAACATCCCTCATAAATATTCGCTACCAATCTTTTGGAACCTCCGATTCTTTTGGTGCAGGAATTTCCTCTTGCCCAGGTTGTAATTCTTCCTTTTTGCCAGGGTACAATTGCGGATAAATATGAATTCCTAAATGTTTGTGACACACAGCACAGGTCTGCCTTAGTCGCCGCACTTGCCATTGTGCGTCTTCTAACGCCCCTTTCTCATCCTTACGGCTTACGACTTCCAACATCTTTTCAGCCTCTGAAAGCATCATCTTGTTCAGATCCTGATATTTTTTGTCATCAGGACGCGAAAACTTACGAATGACTGTCTTTGTCAATTGAATAATGTTTGTACTCGATTCTAAGATAACCTTCCAATCGTTATCGGTGTAATTATAATATCCGGATATTTGCTCTGTTGCCTTATAGCTTTTATCGATTTCACCCATAATCTTGGCCAATTCACTCTTTTCCTTCTCACCCTTGGGTGCCTCTTCGGCAAACCCCTGAGTTCCAAACATGCATACACATGCAATCAAACCTGCCAAAAAAGTCTCTCTTACCAATTCCTTAAACCTCCGTCGATGAACTAAATTCTACTTTGTATTATCACAGTGTTAATTTACAGCTGCAACGATATTTGACAGTTCTTAACGTAACACGTAAGATTACTGCATTTATGGTCATTCAACTAAAATATTCAGTAGTATTTTCATGAAATGCTCCAAAAACAATACGGGCACAAGTTAGCACGTATTGTACCAAAGCAAAGAAAAACAAAAAAATGCAGCAACCTATTCATAAACAATGATTTATTACACCTAAAGTGAAAACAACGTAAATATTTTATAAAAATATGTGGCTTAAATTAACCACAAAATTAAAGCCTTGCACCAAAAGTTGCAGTAAAAAAACAGAAGTGTGGTAATTATAAAAAAAAAAAACTATATGTCAAATATTTAATTCGTGTGCTTGATCACCCGTTAGACAAGTGGCTAAAGTGCCAGCAATGAGGGATTTCATACCAAAGAAGACAATTTCTTCTCTTCTTTCTGGCACCATGATGCCCATTCCTCCTCTCATTATTCCAAATTCCAACGCTTCTAAAAGCTGAAAAGCCAGTGCGGTGCAGTACCTTGTGTAAAGAACTCTCAGGCAAGCGCCTCGTGTGTCAACCTCTCAGCTGTCTCAATTATATCTTTCAGTTCCTCAGAAGACCGTGTCTCTACGTAAAATCTTACCTTCGGCTCTGTACCTGACGGCCTTATTAATAACCATGAGTTATCATCGAGTACCACCTTTATTCCATCTATGCTTATTACCGTCTTAATTTTTTTCGTATTTTTACCAATCCTTACTGCGTTTCCAACAGAAAGTTTATCCTTGAGGCGTGAAAGCTTTTTAAGAAGCGGTGCTCCTGCCAGCGAACGGTCGACCACCACACTAGCCCTTTCCGGAAAATAAGCACCAAATTTTTCCTCAAGTTCATGGAGGTACGCACCGATATTTTTTCCTGTAACGGCCATCATCTCAATAGCAAGTAAAAGTCCGAACATAGCGTCCTTTTCGAGCGTATTATTATAACCCGAAATACCATCGCTTTCTTCGTAGGAGAGTATCGCCCTCTCTTTTGCATCCTGAAGCATATAGGGCCGGAAATTTTTAAAACCAACTGCCGTTTCCCGTATGGGGATACCAAGCTTCTCTGCAATGGCATTTCCAAAATTACTTGTGGCTACTGATTTTACTAATACACCTGAAATATTCTTGTATTCATGCAAAAAATGCAACGCCATAGCCCCGTAGTGGTTCATGGTAATATCCACGTTCCCATCCGTAAACCGTATCCTGTCACCGTCGGGATCCATGATTACACCCAGCCTGAATTTACAGGTACTCCTTCCCAACACATCCATCACCCCCTTCATATTTTTTGCTGAAGGTTCGGGTGGTATGCCTCCAAAGAGATAGTCGTCTTCCGTTCTCAGATATTGTATCTTAGCGCTCTCACCCAGGAGCATGTTGGGCCTTCTCCTCGTAGCGCCGTGTATATGGTCGATACAAAGAAGACAGTCTTCCTCTTTTATAAAACGTCTTATCCGTTCAAAGTCCAAAGTACCGCGCTTTTTGAGGAAGTCCCCATAAAGCTTTATCGTATCTATTGTATGAAAATGCTCTGGCTTTACCTCGTGTATCACCGCCTTCTCAGCCATCATTCTGTTTGCATTTTCCTCAATAACCTTTGTTATCTCCGGACCTGCGGGGCCACCGTCCGATGGATTAAACTTAAATCCGGAATAATTCGCCGGATTATGTGAAGGGGTAAGATTTATTGAACATGCCGCATGCAACATATCAATGGCGGCAGATAATTCAGGTGTAATAGACTCGCCAGCATAGTAGAACTTTATCCCTTCTTTCGTAAGTAAACCCATCACAGATGAAGCGTATTCAGGCCCTAAAAACCGGTTGTCATGGCCGACTATTACACCCCGCCTTTTTACCTCATCAAAATCCTTTACTCCAAGCGACTCCATCACCTCTTGCCCACCCGTCTTGAACATTTCTATAATTGCAGTCGTTACAATGCGTACATTGCTAAAGGTAAAATCCGTGCCTGTCTCACCTCTCCAGCCGGAGGTGCCAAAAACTACATCGGTGGGCGTACTGTTTTCCATGGTAAACCTTCTAATTTCGTTGAGAAGGTTGGCGTTCCTTTTTACGTCTGAAAGGATAACCTTCCAGCATTCTGCGGCATTTTTAAAATCATCTTGTTTCATATCCACCTCCAAAGTTAATGACAATCTGTTTCCCGGCATTTATACATGCTTTAACGCTTTATTACCTTTTTTCCCTGCCTTCGATTTTACCTGTATTTTCAACGCTTTCAAGGAAATTTCTCTTTCCATATTGACACAATAATTTTATTTATTTAAGCTACCGGTAATAGTATCATGAGCAACTTGCTTTAGACCAACTACAAGTGTCATTGTGAGCGACAGCGGGACATCCATCTCCGGAGACGCAAAGCGTCGCGTCTCTACTCAGTGATAAAGTTAACAATTTATGTAAGGAGGGTTTTTGGAATGAAATATCAGGTCGGTAAGGTCGGAAGGGTTGTTGTCGCAAGATTTGAAGACAAAGAAGATGTCCTTGGGAATCTCGGTAGCATAATAAAAAAAGAAGGGATACGCGCAGCTGCATTTTATCTGTTAGGAGGCATGCGTGAGGGGAGGATCGTGGTAGGGCCTGAAAAAGATGAACTCCCTCCAACCCCCGTATGGAGAGAACTTGGCGAAAGCCATGAAGTCGTCGGTTTCGGTACAATATTTTACCAAAACAATGAGCCGAAGGTCCATTTGCATGCCGCATTTGGTAAAAAAGATGCCGTAAAAGTCGGATGCCTGAGGGAAAATTCTCAGACATTTCTCGTCCTCGAGGCGGTAATAATCGAACTCAATGGAATCAATGCGGTGCGGGAGTTTGATCCTGTGTCAGGATTAAATATACTTAAGCTTTAACAAAAAATCTTTTCTCTTCCCTTTCTGGGGTAAGGATATGCAAATGTTTAACATATGGCACACACTCAAATTCAATTGGCATGGGGAAACAACACCATATCTTACTTCTGATAATTTGAATAAATCTTTTTTGCCCTTTCTGTTAATTGTTTTGCTTCGTTTTTCCTTCCGGTTCCCTCATAAAATACTGCCATTTTCTCCAATACGGTTGCAATCAAAGGGTGGTCTTTGCCATATTCTTTTTCGTATATTTCAAGCGCCTGTTTATGAAGAGACTCGGCCATCATGTTTTCACCCTGATAGTAATACAGCGTTGCCAGATTGTTCATTGCGGAGGCAAGGTCTGGATGGTCTGGGCCAAGTGTTTTTTCTTCGATGGCCAGGGCTCTTTTGTAGAACGGTATCGCTTCCGCATATTTCTTTTGGTCTTGATAAAGCTCTCCCAATCTGTTCAGGACGTTAACAACACGGAGATGTTCCTGGCCAAACACATGCTCATAGATACCGAGAGATTGTTTGTAAATGGGCTCTGCTTCAGCATATTTGTCTTGAAGGAGAAAGTTTTCTCCAATCTCATACAATACTTTGGCAACAGAGGGATGGTCAGAACCAAGGGATTCTTTGTAAATAGGGTTCTTCTCCAAATTAGTTTGCAAAAGCTTGTATAATTTTTAATGAAAAGTACCGTTCGTCATGAAATCCATAAGCTTTTCTTTTGATAACCTTGATCTTATTATTAACCCCTTCGAGTTTACTCGTATGAATTTTATAGTCACAGTGATTCAAGATTCCATAGCTATGTTTCATAAGCATGTTTGCAAACTTATGCACAACAGAATGGTTTATCGTTTTCGCTAAAAGGCACCATTCGTCAATGGCTTTTCTCGCCCACGTCCGTGAGGTATAAGTCCAAATATGTTTGAGTTTGTCTTTAAGAATCAGAACGGTATTTATTGTTTCATTGAGCGACAAGAGAGCTGTTTGAGATGTTCTCGGTGTTTTTTCCTGCGAATATTTCGTTTGTTTTTTAACAAAAGATATTTTGAACCCTTGAAGACGTCCTTGTCCTCTTTCGACGCTTTTTGGTATTCAGCATTTCGTACCTTGTCAATAACTTTACCAAAACCTGATACTACATGAAACAGGTCAAAGACTATCTTGACATGCGGCACATGCTTTTTACTGCAAGAATATAAGGCCCCACATATCCATGGCAATGGCCTCAAGAGACTGTCTTTCCTCCTCTGTCATACCGGCAAAGAAGGTTTCAGGGTTTCTTTTGTTCTTTCCTTACCCACCCAGACTACCCGACCACTCAGATAGTCCAGAACAACGGTCAAATAGCGCTGTCCCTTCTTAACAGAGATTTCGTCTACTGCCAGTATGCGAAGATGCTGATAGTCAGTCTGCGCGTATTGTCGTTCCAGAAAAACTTATCGATTGCTTTTACTGTTTTCCAGTTCATTCCAAAATGTTTTGCAACTTCGGTAATGGTTAACATTTTACACAGTTCGTGAATATACGCTGCTAAACGATGCGTAACACGACTGTAAGGTTGAAAAAACCTAAGTCTTCAACTACGATTCGATTGCATGACTCACAGGCTATCTTACGATACGAACAATTTATCCATACGCGAACAGAACCAAGATTCATATCCCGCAAAGCTCGTTTGTCGTGACGATAAATGCGCTGTGCTTTGCTGCCACACATGACATATTGGGTGAAATCGTTCATCGGGTACTGCAGTAAGCTGGGATATCTCAGCATCAGAAAAAACAGTTTGCTTAGTAATTCTTACCCGCTGAAAAAGGAAATAGGGTAATATACTTAACGTGGACATTGCTGGCCTCCTGTAAATAAGTTATATATCGGTATATAGGAAACACCAAATGTCCACTCTTTTCAATGATTTAATGAAATTTCTCCTCAATTTCTATTGACTAATTTGGAGAAGAACCGTAAATAGTAAGGGCCTGCTGAAAGAGAGGCTCTGCTTCGGCATATCTGCCATAGGTTCTATAAAGTATTCCCAGCAAGTTCATTGAATCAGCAATACGGGTATTGCCGGAAGGAAATGTATCTTTCGCTACCTGCAATGCCTCTTCGCCCGCCTTTATGGCATCCGCATATCTCTTTTTTTGTAAAAGCGAGGTAGTTTTATCATTGAGTTCCTTCCATAAATTTTCTTGCGCATATGCGGGCAATGCCCAGGCGCCGAGCAGAACCAAGATAAAAAAGACTTGCGTTCCATAGCAGCAAAGATGTTTCGTCCTGTTTATTAATCTGACCATTTCAAAAATCTCCCCTCATAATGCCGGATGTTGATATCAGTTTCATTTTACACAGAATTATTATATCATAACGTATTTATAAAATAATAACCATCAAATGATGACGCATAGTTTGCAGGGTAACGCAATTTCGTCGGACAGGGAATCATAACAATGGCAATAAAAGCAACAATATTTAAGGTCGAGCTGAACATAGCTGATATAGACCGTAATTACTTCCACGATCATAAGCTCACCATCGCACGACATCCTTCAGAAAACGACGTCCGTATGATGGCGCGTTTAGTGGCATTTGTCCTCAACGCCCACGAAGACCTTATCTTCACTCAAGGCGTGAGCAGCGGCGATGAACCAGACCTGTGGCGAAAAGATTTAAACGGGAATATTGAGGTGTGGATAGACATCGGGCAGCCAGATGAGAAACGGATCCGCAAGGCCTGTGGCCGTGCCAAAGAGGTTATTATTTACACCTATAGCGGCAATAGCGCAAACGCCTGGTGGAAAAAGATACATCCCGATATTAATCGGTTTAAAAATCTATCGGTAATAAACCTGCCTGCGGAAACCATTCAGGAAATGGCAGCGTTGGCGCAACGCTCTATGGATTTCCCCTGTACCATCCAGGGAGGAGAAATATGGATATCAGGTAAGGATAAAACCGTAAAGATTTGTCCGATAAGGTGGAAAGAACAGGAAAGTTAATTGGAAGGGCAGAGAATGCAGATACTCGTCGATGCTGATGCATTTCCCGGTGTAATCGTGGATATCCTGTTCCGGGCAGTTGAGCGCGTTCGGGTTCCGTTGATCATGGTTTCGAACAAGCATTTGAAGGTTCCTCAATCGGTATATATTTCAAGTATTACCGTATCTGCCGGTTTTGATGTGGCAGATAATTGTATCGTTGAGATGGTTCAACAGGGTGACTTGGTTATTACCGCTGATATACCGCTTGCAGACCGTGTCGTTGAGAAGGGCGGATATGCAATTGACCCACGAGGTGAGCTTTATACGGAAGCAAACGTAAAACATCGGCTGGCTATGCGCAATCTTTTGAATGAACTCCGGAACGGCGGTATAATTACCGGAGGCCCCTCTTCGTTTGGCCGGAAAGACATTCAGTTGTTCGCCTGCCAACTGGATCGCTTTCTGACAAAATATTGTAAGGGTTGAAGAAATATAACAATGGCATGCATGCAGACGCTCAATTCTTCGCGCTGCCTATGCCTGCGTGAGACGTTTAAAAATGAAAAATTGGTTTTTGTATATCATACGATGTAAACAGGGAAGATTATACACAGGCATTACCACAGACGTGGAAAGAAGATTTGCAGAACATACAAGTAATGATAAAAAAGGAGCAAAATGTTTACGGGGGAAAGCCCCTTTAACGTTGGTTATGAAAAAGAAGATTGGAAGCAGGAGTATGGCGTTACAGATTGAGGCAAAGGTAAAAAAACTATCAAAGATCAAAAAAGAGATGTTCGTAGCTGGTAAAATCAAAGTAAGGGAAATAGGGAAATAAATATTATGAACAAAAACAGAGATCAAATGGAAGAAAAGTACAAGTGGGATGTGTCCGTTTTGTATGCATCGGATGACAATTGGGAAGAAGACTACCGGAAGGTGGAAAAAGGACTTCCCCAGCTTCTTGAGTTCAAAGGCGCACTTGCTGATCCATGCAAACTCGGGCAGTTCATGCAGTTTTATATTGACCATTCAATCATGAGAGAAAATTTATATGTGTATGCGCATGTCCGCTTTTTTGAGGATACCCGAAATGCCGTATACGAAGAGATGAAAGGGCGTATTGAACTGCTTGTTTCAATGATTTCTGCTGAAACCGTTTTTATAAAAAAAGAGTTGTCGTCATTATCACGGGACGATATCGATACCATGATTCATAAAAATGCACAGCTGGCCGGATATCGCTTCTTTCTGGAAGGCTATGCCCGATATAATCCTCATGTCCTTTCTGAAGAGACGGAGACTGTCCTGGCGGAACTGGAAATTGCCTTAAAAAAGCCTGATGATATTTTTTCGGCCTATAATAATAACAATATTTCATTCGGAGAGTTTGAGCATAAAGGCGAAATAATCCGTCTTTCTCATGCGAGGTATGCGCAACTCTTGGAATCATCTGACCGGGCGCTACGTCAAAAAGCGTTTGAGTATTATTACCGGCCTTACCAGCAGAATGTAGATGTACTGGCAAATACCTATGCTGCAAACGTACTTGCAAATATTAAGCTGGCGAAGGTGCGCAACTACGCGTCCATGCAGGAAATGTCCTTGTTTCCTGATTACTTGCCAACCACAGTAATCAGTAATCTCGTTGAGATTGTAAAAGAAAACATCGATGTGATCAGCGAGTTCAATGTCCTAAAACAGGAAGAGCTTGGAATAGAAGAATTACACTTCTATGATAATTATGTCCCTCTAATTGGTGATGTGGATAAAAAATATTCCTATGAAGAGGCAATTGAACTGGTTCGTACATCGCTTGCACCCCTCGGTGTGGAATATCTCAGGAAATATGATGCCACTGTTCGTGCACGGGTAATCGATGTATTCGAATCTCCCGGCAAAAGATCAGGGGCCTTCTCCTGGGGGAGTTATGCAAGCCGGGGACTAATTTTCTTGAATTATACAGAAAAATTCTCTGACGTCTCAACCTTTGCCCACGAGTTCGGACATTGCCTGCACCGGGATTACTCTATTGAAAACCAACCCTATATCTATTATCAAAATCCGATATTTTTAGCTGAGATCGCCTCAACGTTCAACGAGGCGCTACTGTTTGATCACATGTCAAAGACCGTCGAATCCGGCGAAGAGAAAAAGTTCTACCTGTATCACTCCATGAAGCGCATAGAGGCCACCTTCTTTAGGCAGACGATGTTTGCGAATTTCGAAAAGGACGTTCACGAGATGGCTGAATCCGGCAAGGTATTGATGGCAAAAAGCATCACCGACGCCTACCGGAAAAATCTTGAGGCCTATCTGGGTAAGGGAATGGTTATTGATGAGCAGTTACACTACGAGTGGGCGCGCATTCCCCATTTTTACAATGCCTTTTACGTCTACAAATATGCTACCAGTCTGTCCGCGGCAATAGCTTTATCCGAGCGGGTAACCTCCGGCGAAAAAGGTGCGGTCGAAGATTATCTGACATTTCTGGGCTCGGGATCGCACAAAAAGCCACTTGAAATTCTGAAGGACGCCGGGGTCGACCTTGCCGGAAAAAAGGCATATGAAGTGACGGTTAACAAATTCAGAAAATTACTGAAAGAGTACAAGACATTATAATGGCCTCAGGGAGAGAGGCGAAGTAAGGATGAAAGTTGATAGCTGATGGCCGTGTTATGCGATCTGGATACAGGATAGAGTAGGGAACGATGTAGTGGTTTAAACATTACGAAGGCGACACACTCTTGTCAAGATGCGTCTTTTAAACTCCATGAGAAAAGGCTGGCAAAAAGATATATGGAATATTTTAAAAGTAATTCAGACGAAATGCTTGCATCTGGTAGCAAGTAATGGACAATCACTTCATAATAAACAACGTTACCCGTGGCCTAAAGGGCAGTATAAACGGTTTCCCCTTTATACAGAAGAATTGGACAACATCACTGCCACAGGGAAAATAGGCTATATTGGAGGAACCGGCAAGGCTATTTTACGTAACGATATAATCGAAAATCCCACCTGGTTGCTGGATCCGGAATGAAATTCCGGGTACACCATACTTAATTTTAGGAGGTGAGAACCATTAATACGCCAAAGGTTTATTTAAAACAGCTCGAAACATTGTGGTTTCAGGTAACAGGAACTCATTGTAACTTACAGTGTGCCCATTGCTTTATCTCCTGCAGCCCCAAAAACACAACACATGAGATGATAACCGTAGATACTATACAGTGGTATTTGAAAGAGGCAGCAACGCTGGGAGTAAAGGCATTTTACCTTACCGGAGGCGAGCCTTTTTTACATCCTCAAATGGTAGATATTTTACAAGAGTCCCTAAAATACGGTCAGACCACAGTCCTTTCAAATGGCACCTTAATAACAGAGGATATTTCACAAATGCTAGCCCAGGTATCTCGCCTATCCAAACATACATTAGCATTCAGGGTAAGCCTGGAAAGTTTTATAGAGGAAGAAAATGACCAGATTCGTGGAGAGGGAGCATTTAAGAGGGCAATCAGGGGTATTCAATCCCTGACACATGCTGGTTTTAATCCGATTATTACGGTAGCTGATTGGTCGAAATATGGAAAGTTTACGAAAGAAACGGCAGAAGAACTTCAGTTGTTTGAACGTTCTTTGAATATCCCACAGTTAAGACTCAAAAAACTACCTTTGGTTCTCCTGGGACGATGCGCCGAATTTGTCAGACCTTATGATGAAAGCGAACGGGTTACCGATCAGTGCTTTGATAATTACCCGATGGACAATCTCCAATGTACCACCAGCCGTATCGTGACCAATAAAGGGGTATTTGTTTGTCCCCTACTTATTGCCACTCCAAAAGCCTGGATGGGATGGACTTTGCAAGAATCCCTTGGGCCGTACACGATGGAATCGCCTGCTTGTTATACCTGCAGAACAACGGGACTAACCTGTAAAAATGAAGACCCGGAAGTCAAAGACGTCGTCAGGAAGTCAGTTAATGAATTTTATGCCACTGCCGCCATTCATCCTCAAAAGGAACTATGTTGTCCAACCAGTTATAATCCAACAGACCTATCGCATATTCCCCCGGAAGTTTTGGGCATTTCGTATGGGTGCGGCAGCCCCATGACGCAAGCCAACGTCGAACCCGGAGAAAGTGTGCTGGATTTGGGCGCTGGCGGTGGGATAGACTGTTTTATCGCTGCAAAGCTGGTAGGCAAATATGGACGGGTTATCGGGGTTGACATGACGGATGAAATGCTGCGAAATGCCCATAGGTCAAAAGGCGCTGTTGCGGAAAAACTGGGTTTTGATAATGTACATTTTATGAAAGGGTTTCTGGAAGAGATACCTCTGGCAGATGAATGCGTTGATCTGGTAACGTCCAATTGCGTCATCAATTTATCAGACCAAAAGACGAAGGTTTTTCAAGAGATATTCAGGGTGCTAAAGATAGGTGGTAGATTCGCGATATCAGACATTGTCTCTGGCAGGGAAGTCCCCGTGTCTATGAAACAGGATAAAAAATTGTGGGGCGAGTGCATTTCCGGGGCAATTACAGAGCGGGAATTTTTCACGATAGCGAAGACTTCAGGTTTCTATGGGCTGGAAGTGGTGAATCGCTATCTCTATAAGGAGGTGAATGGTTTTACGTTTTACTCCGTGACTGCAAGGGGGTACAAATACGAGAAGTCGAAGGAATGTAAATACACCGGACAATATGCGACCTATAGAGGACCTTTTAGCAGTGTTTCGGATGATGACGGGCACACGTATCCGGCAGGAATCCCTGTGGAAATATGTACCGATACTGCATGGAAACTCTCAAATCCTCCCTATAAAGTGATGTTTCTGTTGTCTGGTATGCCAGGCAAGGACGTGGAAATATCGTGTGGGCCAAAATGCTGTTAATCTATTGCTTGCTTTTGTTGGAAATTCTTAGACTTAAGGGATAACATCTTTGATGGTGTTATCCCTTATTTTATTTTGCCTATTTGAGGTAACGGAGGGATCCCGTAGGGCGACTGGATTTGCCCTTCTGCACATTCCGCAATTTTTCTTCGCCCATCGCTACCTTTTTTTCATTCATTCTTGTAAGGAACTCCAAAAGGATTTTTTATTTTGCAGGAATAAACCTTGGTTGTTATTTGTCTTTAACATCATAACGCGGCACAACTGCATCTAAATAGACCACTCCCCATATTCCCTCTTTCGCAAGGCGGGGATATGGGGAGATAAAATATTCTTTTAAAAAAGTTTTTACGATGTAATATTAAAAAGCCAAAATTATGTCTAAATTTACAAAATTGTCGGTGATTGCTACGGTGTACTCGCACAATGAGGTTGTTACTATCTATCATATTTTTCCTGGTAATAAATCTTGAGCCAAAAAGATACTCTTCTCACACATATAGATGCTTTATACAGATCGGCATTATATCTTGTTAAGAATGAAAATAATGCAGACGACCTGGTTCAGGAAACCTATTTAAAGGCATTCAAATCTCTCCAGAATGGCGAAATAATAAATAATGAAAGGGCTTGGTTATTTAAAATATTAATGAACACTTTCATCAATCACTATAGGAAAAGTAAAACAGAACCATCTTTGGTTGATTTTGATAGCATTGAGTCCTTTCATGAATCAATAAAAGAGGAGGCCTTAACGTCTCCTATTGCAGAAAATGAAACAGAATTTGATGAATGGTTGGACTCTGATATAAAAAAAGCATTGGAAGAATTGCCCGATGATTTTCGACTGGTGATCTTACTTTCAATAGTAGAGGGCTTTTCCTACAAGGAGATTTCCAAAATGCTTAGCTGCCCAATCGGGACGGTAATGTCCAGAATCTATAGGGGGCGAAAGATTCTCAAGGAAAAATTAACAGGGTATGCAAAAAAACACGGTTACGAAAGAGAATAAGAAATGAATTGTACCGATGTAAGAAAATATTTTTATGCCTTTCTCGATAGCGAACTCGATGTGGAAAGGAATATCGATGTTCTGGCGCATGTTAATATGTGCCATGCCTGCTGCCTGAAAATAGAAAAGGAAAGGCTGCTTCAAGCAAGAGTGAAGGAAACTGTTTGCAAGGTAAAAGCCCCTGCATACCTTAAGCAAATAATTTTGAGAAGCGCGGAAAGAAGACCAAACTTCTTCACTCAATGTATAAAGAATTTCTTGTTGAGAAGCAGATTCGCATTAGTTTCTGGCATAGCAACAGCAATAATTCTTATTGCTTGTTTTTTTGTGATACAAAATATGCTGAAGAAAAATAATATTTTTTACCTCACTGAGTCGAAATATCACGACTATATAATGAAGCAGCTTGTTCCTGACATACGTTTACAGAATGCCAGAGAAATTATAGGCCCCTTTCAAAATGAAACTGGTCTAAACATAACCCTGCCTGGCATTGAAGAAAATATACAGATACAGAATACAAAAGCGATTGTGGAGTACTTCCAAAGACAAACTGGTTTAACGGTAACGCTTCCTTTTATGAAAGGAAATGTACAGTTAGTGGGTGCATCTTTAACTAATATTAGCGGCAAAAATGTACCCCTGGTTTTTTACATGCTTGATGATACCCCAATTACGTTGGCTGTGATTTGTAATTCTAACATTGATTTTTCAAAGATGAAAGAAGTTATGGCGAACAAGATGGTGGTATACACAGGTACCGGGTTTTGCGGCTCCTGCCAAATTGTTGGATGGAAAGAGACTGACACTCAGTACGTTATGGTATCGATGTTACATAGCGAAAAAATGATAAAAGCGCTTACGAAGGCATAAAAACAAATTAATGTTGGATGCATAGTTGCTCTTCAGGGTTCACTCTTAACACTGTGCGGAGGTGCAATATTCGGAGTGGCGAGAGGTGCTGTCTATAACGTGCTTGCTTCCAATCCGGGTGCAACCCTGGCGTTTCTCATGGCAAGGTACTTTGGCCGTGATTTTGTGTCCGGACTTACGAATAATTCAGTTTAGGGATTTCTGCAAGAAACTTTCAAGACTTAAGATGAGGTCATATTCTATTTCATTAACCCTTTTCTCCGATATTGGGGGGTATCGTGATTTTAAAGCTAATTTATTTATATTTTATATTAGTGTAGAAAGAAAGGAAATATCATGACTATCAACAAGAAAAAACTGTTTACTGTGGCGCTTGGCGCTGCGTTTTTTATTACGTCTGCTATAGTTCCCACGGTATTTGCTGAGTCTAATCCATTTGCAATCAATGACGCAATTACCTTCAAAACTGATATGGAGAAAAAAACGGAGGGTAAATGCGACGAGGGCAAGAAAAAAGACGAAGGTAAATGCGGTGAGGGCAAGAAAAAAGACGAAGGCAAATGCGGTGGGGATAAGAAGAAAACGGAAGGCAAGTGCGGCGAGGGCAAGAAAAAAGATGAAGGCAAATGCGGTGAGGGCAAGAAAAAAGATGAGGGCAAATGTGGCGAAGGTAAATGAGGCGGATAGGGAATAAAGGCGCATATATAGGTTAATCGTTCTTTAACGATAGCTATTATATTTCATTGCGAGCGACAGCGAAGCAATCTTAAGTATTTTAGGACAAGAGATTGCTTCGTTGCTCCACTTCCCGTAATGACATACGTTCGCGTATACATTATGATGAGACGTTATCCTTGTCGATTTTACGAAAATTGCTTAAAAAACAGATGAACGTATCAACATTTAAAGGTTGTTATCTATGCAAACGAGAAAACCCAACGCGAAATGCTGGCTGAGGAGGAATCGTAGTGCATTTTCTCACACAGCATCGAAGTCTGAGATCATCGGCAGGCGCGCATTTCTATCGCGTGCTGTTGGGTTTTTAGCCGCGTTATTTTTATCCCCGGTGGTTTTACGGGCGGCAAAAAGCTACGCTGCTGCCCTGCCAGAGGACCCCTGGCTGACCCTGGCTGTTGTCCAAGAGCATCTCTTTCCACCAGAAACAGATTCACCAGGCGCGAAGGAAATCAACGCTATTGAGTATTTACGCAATGTTATCGCTGACCCCGCGATTGATCCGGACGAAAAAGAATTTATCCTGAACGGCGTCAAATGGCTGGATGACTTGGCGCTTGAAAGGCATAAAGCCGTCTTCGTACGCTTACCGCAGTTGCAGCAATCAACCTTGTTGCAACAAATTACAAAAACCACAGCAGGGAGAAATTGGATATCCAAGCTCCTTTCTTACCTGTTTGAAGCCTTGTTAAGCGACCCTGTGTACGGTGGAAATCCCAACGGCATAGGGTGGAAGTGGCTGGACCATCAACCCGGTTACCCGAGACCACCGGTGAATAAACGTTATTATGACTTGCTAAAGATATGAATACAGATTTTGACGTGTGTATTGTAGGAAGCGGTGCCGGAGCTGGCCCTGTTGCACTTACACTGGCAAAAGCTGGCTATTCGGTGGTTGTTCTTGAAAAAGGTCCCTGGTTTACAGAAAAGGATTTTTATAAGGATGAGCTTGCCAGTCGCAGACGCAATGTTTTCACGCCGAATCTGAACGACGAACAGCATGTGATTGAAGAACCGGATGGCCGTGGGGGATGGACCAGCGAGCCAACATCTGTTTCAGGCTGGAGTTTCTGGAGGGGCAGTTGTGTAGGCGGTTCCTCTAATTTCATGAGTGGGTTTTTTTTCCGGCTGAAACCTGAGGACTTTCGTTTGCTTTCAACCTTCGGCCCGATCGATGGCGCTAATCTTGCAGATTGGCCGATCTCGTACGAAGACCTTGAACCGTATTATGCGAAGGTGGAATCGGTTGTCGGTATATCGGGCCGGGTTGTGCCACATCCACATCGGGAACCGCGGTCTACCAGGGATTTCCCTTTCCCACCCACCCTGGAACATCCCATTGCGGAGTGGTTCGATACTGCTTGCCGCAAGCTGGGGTTACACCCGTTGCCGACACCGCGCGCGATTCTATCAAATAGCGCCATGAACCGGCAGAGCTGCGGTTATTCTGGCTGGTGTGGTAGTTATGGTTGTTCAACAGGAGCCAAAGGCAGTGCCCGTGTGGCATTATTGAACCCTGCCCTTGAAACCGGTCGTTGCGAAATTCGGCCACATGCCAAGGCCTATAAACTTACCAGTAATACTCAGGGCAAGGTTGTTGCGGCTGAGTATTACGACAGGGCCGGCAAGTCGCAACGGGTCGATGCGAAGATATTTGTCGTCGCGTGCCAGGCGATAGAAACCGCGCGTTTACTGCTGTGTTCCACAGGCCCGCGCCACGAAAAAGGTCTTGCAAACAACACAGGGCAGGTCGGCAAAAATCTTGTTTTCTCTGCGGGCGGTACGGGAGGTGGATATCTTATTTATAAAAAGCTGAGCAGGACAATGACCGAATCCCTGAAAATCCAGGGTCCGTTTGTAAATCGCAGTTTGCAGGATTGGTATTTTATCAATGCTCCTGCCTGGGGAGGGCGGCAAAAGGGTGGCACCATTGATTTTTTGCTCGAACATCCGGGTCCTATTGCAATGGCGGAAGGGCAAAAACGGGACGACAATAATAATCTGATCTGGGGGTCGCCGTTAAAACAGGCATTAAAATCTTACTTTACGACAAAGCGTCGTTTTGAATATGAGATCTTTTGCGATTGGTTGCCGACAGATAATTGTTTTGTTTCCCTGGATACACACGTGAAAGACAGATGGGGAACGCCGGTAGCGCTGGTAAGGGTTGGTTATCATCCGCACGACATTACGGTGGGCAATTATCTGGCGAAAAAGACAAAATACCTCTTGAGGACAATGGGCGTGAGAAACGTTTATTCAAACATCAGCGGTTCCCCGCCGCCAAACCTGGTGGCAGGCGGCTGCCGGTTTGGAACCGATCCGAAAAAATCCGTGCTTAATCCTGATTGCCGCGCACATGATGTTGAAAATCTTTACGTCACCGATGGGAGCTTTATGCCAACGGGAGGGAGTGTTCCTTATACCTGGACCATTTATGCAAACGCCTTCCGCGTTGCAGACAAGATTGTTAAACACCTCGGTGGATAATTGAATTGTAGAGGAATTTTTATTTTTTTATGTGGAATTGTAAAGCTCCCCCCAAAAACCCTTCAATAAGAGGATTAAGGCGTGAAATATACAAAACTTCTCATTATCATTGCGATTGTTGGCTTATTCGTTGTTTTCTATAAGCTGGGTTTCAATAAGTATCTTTCCTTAGAAGTGCTGCAGGCAAACAAAGAAGCGCTTAATACCTTTTACCATGAGCATCAATTGGTCTTTACGGGCGCCTTTATGTTGATTTATATCATTTCGGCAGCCATTTCTTTACCTGGCGCAACTGTTCTGACACTAACCGGGGGATTTATTTTCGGCCCCCTTCTTGGTTCGGGCATTGTAATTGTATCCGCAACTATTGGCGCTTCTTTGGCTTTTTTAGTTGCCAGGTTCATTTTAAGAAATACCCTGGAGAAGAAATATGCACATAATCTGAAAAAATTTAACGATGGTATAACGAAAAATGCCTGGAGTTATCTGCTATTTTTAAGACTGGTCCCGCTTTTTCCTTTTTTCTTAATTAATATCGTTATGGGACTAACCCGCGTGCCATTACGGGTATTTACTTTGGTAAGTTTGGTCGGCATGTATCCAGGTACCTTTGTTTATACTCTGGCAGGCGGTCAACTGGCGGTCATACATTCAGTAAAGGATATAGCTTCTCCCCGGCTGATAGGCGCCTTTACCCTCCTGGGGTGCTTTGCTTTAATACCAAGTATTTACAAAAAGTTCAAGGGGGCAAAAAAATGAGATACGATTATCATATTATTGTCATTGGCGCCGGGAGCGGCGGACTGGTTGTCGCTTCCGGGGCTGCCAGCCTGGGGGCGAAAGTAGCATTAATTGAGGCAGAGAAAATGGGCGGTGATTGTTTGAACGCCGGCTGTGTGCCCAGTAAGACATTTTTAAAGAGCGCCCACATAGCCAAGTCAATTCAGGAAGCGCAAAAGTACGGTTTAGCTGCGGATTTAAAGGAGGTAAATCTTGCCACAGTCATGGACAGGGTTGAAAAGGTAATCGGGGAGATTGCGCCTCACGATTCCAGGGAGCGTTACGAAGGGCTTGGGGTAAAGGTTATCTTTAGCGCTGGCGTGCTTAAGGATAGGCATACGGTAAAAATTGGCGACGAAACAATAACGGGCAAATATATTGTCATTGCTACGGGTTCCGAACCGGCCGTTCCGCCAATTCCCGGTTTGGATGAAGTGGATTATCAAACAAATCGAACCATTTTCCATCTAAAAGAACTGCCCAGGCATTTAATGGTATTAGGGAGTGGCCCCATTGGCTTAGAACTGGGGCAGGGATTTCGCCATTTGGGCTCTCAGGTGACTATCATGAACCGCAGCCCCGGTTTATTCAAAAAAGACGACCCTGAAGTAGGCCCGTTGATGGAGGAACAGCTTAGAAATGACGGTATAGAGCTTCTTTTGGGTGTTAAATACCGTATAATTACCCGGGATAAAGATGGAATATCTGTCGAAATAGAACAGGAAGGCAATCGTCGGGTAATTACCGGGGATCAACTCTTAGTGTCTACCGGCCGGTTACCGGCATCGAAAAATTTAGGCCTTGATAAGGTCGGAGTCAAAGTAAATGAAAAAGGTGATATCATCACCGACAGGAAACTGAGGACATCCGTAAAAAATATCTATGCCTGTGGTGATGTAATAGGTACCTATCAATTTACCCACATGGCTGGATACCAGGCAGGAATTATCATTCGCAATGCGATATTCAAGATGGGCGCAAAGGTAGATTATTCGGTAGTTCCCTGGACCACCTATACGAAACCGGAAGTAGCCCATGTAGGATATACCGAACCCATGGCAAGAAAGGCCGGTATATATAAGAGTTCGTTGAAAGTAGACTTGCGCGAGATAGACCGGGCCAAGGCAGAAGATGACCGTGTGGGTTTTTTAAAGCTGAACCTGGGCAAAAAAAGACGTATAATCGGAGCAACGCTTGTCGGTGAAAAAGCCGGGGAAATGATCCCGGCGGTAACAATCGCCATAAAGCAAAAACTGACCGCCGGCATTTTTATGAATATGATCTTCTCGTATCCTACCGAGTCGGAAATCTTCAAATCAGCCTCCCTGGAGGCCACGAAACAGTCATTAAAACCCTGGATGAAGAAGGTGATTCAGGCAGTGTTGTTGCGGTAACGATTGATAATCCTGTTCCTTGATTATGACAAAAAAAGAAATTTCAATAATACCCTTCTTTAATATCGGATTTTATTAATTAAGGCTATCCCAAAGCCACCTGCTTCGCGGGTGGATTCTTTTAACCTTATGGGAATAAATTATGGTTTTTATTTGTCATTACTGTCATAGAAATACAGTAATACCTGTCTTTAGGCACAACGACAGTTGTTCCTGCTCATTACCTTTTTCCAGGTGTTCAAGCGTATAAGCTTGATGACGTCCCTATAGCATTGGCCATCGTTTGCAATGTCAACGTTGATTTCAGGAAAATGAAAGAGGTACTGACGGATACGGCGGTGGCACATGCAGGTATCGGATACTGCGGCTCCCGTCAAATTTCAGAAAGGAAAGGAAGATGAAGTTTGTTATAACTATGCTCGTTTTGACAATGATTTATGGCACAGCAATTACCGTATCTGCTTCTGGAAATGACGATCCATACTCTCTACTTGATAGTGTTTTGGGCCGCTATGTTTCAAAGGATGGTTTGGTTCATTATAAGGGGCTAAAGAAAGATAAGGACTTTATGAGATATATCGAATATCTCTCTACTACAAATCCAGATAAACTACCAACGGACAAGCATCGCATGGCCTTCTGGATAAATGCGTATAATGCATTTGTTTTAAAAGGGGTATTGGAAGAATATCCCATTAAGAGCGTCCTTGACGTGGGATGGCTGCCCCACAGCTTTTTTAAGCGAAAGGAGTTTGAAACAAAACAGGGAAAGATTACCCTGCAAAAAATTGAAAATGAAAAGCTCAGGGAGGCATTTCGGGAACCACGGATACACTTTTCTATTAACTGCGCATCAATGAGTTGCCCGAAATTATTAACGGAGGCATATAAGGCTGAAAAATTGGAGCAACAGTTGGAGGCGCAGGCAATTTCATTTGTCAATAATAAAACCAGGAACTATCTGGATAAAGAGAAGAGCATCCTGTATCTTTCTTCCATCTTCAAATGGTATGAAGGGGATTTTATTAAAAATAATGAAAAGATAGAGGCGTATATTGCACGATATGTAAACCCGGAAGATGCTGAATTCGTCAGAAACATAAAAGTAACGATAAAATATCTTGATTATGATTGGGGTTTGAATGAGCAGAAATAATGTTAGGACGATGTGTATTTGGGTCAGAAATTCATTTTGTTTTGTACTTGATTAAAGTTTAATGTAAGTTCATTTTAAGAAAGGAGTAATGTCGTGAATAGACATCTGTTCAAATATGCAGGCTTTATTTTTTTATTTGTAATTACAATCCTTATTACCTCCAGGGTTTCTTATGCCGCAGATGATATAAAAAATATAAATCTTAAGGAATTAAACTCTTTGCTTGATGGTAACAAAGGAAAGGTGGTGGTTGTTGATCTGTGGGCATCGTGGTGTCCACCCTGCAAGAAAGAAATACCAGGTTTTATTAATCTTTACAAAAAATATAAAGACAAGGGAGTGGAAATTATCGGTGTTGCCCTTGATGAAAATGGATCAGAGACAGTTCCTCCATTTGTAAAAAAGACGGGTATCAATTATCCTGTTTATCTCGGTGGAAATGATATTGCTTCCCAATATAGTCTCAACGCTTATCCGACCACAATTATTTATAGCAAAAATGGTAAAATAGCCAACAAGCATGTTGGCTACGTGTCGGAAGAAGAATTTGACGAAGAACTAAGCAAATTGTTAGAAAATAAAACGAGGTAAAATATGAGGATTGCTATTGGGTCAGATCATGCAGGCTTTGAATTGAAGGAACTTCTCGTCGCATACTTGAATAATCTAAACCAGCAGGTTTTGGACCTGGGAACACATAACACCGACCATGTAGACTATCCCGATTCTGCTGAGGCTGTAGGGGAAGCTATACGAGATGGTCAGGCAGACAGGGGCATTCTGATCTGTTGCAGCGGCGTAGGTGCATCGGTGGCGGCGACAAAGCTGCCTGGCATCCGTGCAGGGATCTGTCACGATACGTATTCAGCCCACCAGGGGGTGGAACATGACAATATGAACGTACTGGTACTGGGGGCATGTGTCGTAGGGTCTGAGTTGGTCAGAGAACTTGTTCGGGCGTTCGTGGGAGCTACATTTACCGGGGAAGAGCGCCATCGGCGCAGGTTGGAAAAGATACATGCCCTGGAGAACCGTTACAGTCAACAGTAATCAAATCCGGAGGAAAAAAAGAAATGAATCCCCTGTTAATGTTGAAAAAATATGGTCAAAGTGTCTGGTTAGACTACATTCAGCGTGGTCTCATCACGTCCGGAGATTTGCATCATTTTGTGGAAGAAGACGGTTTGGGGGGAGTTACCTCCAATCCGGCAATCTTCGAGAAGGCAATCACGGGGAGCGCTGATTATGCGGATATTCTGGAGACCCTTCAACAAAAAAAAGATATGGACGCTATGGCAATCTACGAGTATCTGGCAATACGTGACATTCAGGACGCTGCTGATGTGCTGATGCCCGTCTATGAGAAGACTAACAGGCGAGACGGCTATGTCTGCCTGGAGGTCTCACCATTCCTGGCCCATGAGAAGCAAGGTACAATTGATGAGGCCAGGCGGCTCTGGAAGGCTGTTGGCCGGCAGAATGTAATGGTCAAGGTACCTGCCACAGCAGAAGGTATTCCGGCTATCGAACAGCTTATTAGCGAAGGGATCAATGTCAATGTGACGCTGCTCTTTTCACGGGAAATTTATGAGCGCGTAACGCAGGCTTATATCAATGGATTGGAAAGGTTAGCATCCCGCGGCGGCGACGTGAGAACAATCGCCAGCGTGGCCAGCTTCTTTGTTAGCCGCATAGATACACTTTTAGACTCCATCATTGAGGCCAGAGTTAAAACGTCTGCACATGCAAACGAACAGGCATTGTTGCAAGGAATCATGGGGAAAGTAGCCATTGCCAACGCCAGGCTTACCTATCAGCGATATAAAGAGATTTTCCGCAGTGATCGCTGGCAGAAACTTGCCAAAAAAGGGGCACAAACGCAGCGCGTCCTGTGGGCTAGCACAAGTACCAAGAATCCGAAGTACCGGGACGTGACGTATGTCGAGGAACTCATCGGGCCAGATACGGTAAACACCATGCCATTATCTACAATTGAAGCCTTCCGGGATCATGGACGTCCCCGTGCGGGCATTGAAGAAAGTATTGAAGCCGCTCATGACACGATGAAGACACTTGAGCAGTTAGACATTTCAATGAAAGAATGCACCGACAATTTACTCCGGGAGGGGGTACGCCTCTTTGCCGATGCCTTCGATAAATTGTTAAATGCATTGGACACGAGGTGCAAAAAGGTAAGTAGCGCAAAGGTCAACCTCCAGACCTATACCCTCCCGGATGATCTTTTCATCAAGGTCAAAACTACCATCGAAGACTGGAAAATCAATGGAAAAACAAGAAGGCTCTGGGCGCACGATGCTTCCTTGTGGACACGAACAGACGAGGGGGATTGGCTAGGATGGCTCGATGTCATTGAGAGTGAACTGGAAAATAGTCAGCAACTGCAGGATATTGCCGATGAGGTGAAAAGAGCTGGATTTTCTCATGCACTCCTTTTGGGCATGGGAGGATCAAGCCTATGCCCGGAAGTTCTGAAAATGACATTTGGCAAGGTGAAAGGTTATCCGGAGTTTCATGTCCTTGATTCAACGGATCCTGCGCAAATCAAGGCATTGGAAGATAACGTAGACCTTGCCAATACCTTGTTTGTTGTATCCAGTAAATCAGGTACGACGCTGGAACCGAACATTTTTAAACAGTACTATTTTGAGAAGGTCAGACAAATTGTCTGTAATGGCAAGACGTTAATAGCCGAGTACCTGACAAATAAGTGTCAAAAGGAGCAGATTGCTGGCGCTGGCAATGCAGGTGATTGTTTTATAGCCATTACTGATCCTGGTTCGAAACTGCAAAAGGTTGCTGAGGGCGACGGCTTTCGTCATATTTTCTTTGGTGTGCCGGGTATTGGTGGCCGGTATTCGGCGCTGTCTGCCTTCGGCATGGCGCCGGCTGCAATCATGGGAATTGATGTGCGGAAACTCTTGAATCGTGCCCGCGATATGGCAATTTCCTGTTCACCGTGTTTACCAGCAGAGGACAATCCTGGGGTAGTGCTGGGTGTAATTCTTGGAGTACTTGCTCATAATAAGCGTGACAAAGTAACAATTATAACCTCGCCTGGCATACAGGACTTCGGTGCATGGCTGGAACAGCTGCTTGCCGAATCAACCGGCAAGGAAGGGAGAGGACTTGTTCCTGTAGACCGTGAGCCATTGGGTTCTCCCGATGTGTATGGCAATGATCGGGTGTTTATTTATGTGAGATTGGAAAGTGCTCCGGATGCATCACAGGATAGAGCGGTTAAAGCCCTGGAACAGGTTGGGCATCCAGTGGTACGTATTTCCATCGGCGACCTTTACGATATTGCCCAGGAATTCTTCCGGTGGGAGGTGGCGACGGCTGTGGCAGGCTCAATTATAGGGATCAACCCATTCAACCAGCCGGATGTGGAGACAAGTAAAGCAGAGACACGAAAGCTGACTGAAGAATATGAGAAGACCGGCTCGTTCCCGCAGGAAACGCCAATTTTTGAAGATAGTGGAATTAAGTTATTCACTAACGAGGGAAATGTTGCATCGCTGGCTCAGTTGGCGGGACGTGATAAGTCACTCGTTCATTATCTCAGTGCCCATTTGAATCGAATGAAAGCGGGTGATTACTTTGCGCTCCTGGCATATATCGGGATGAATGAGGCCAATGAAGAGCGATTGCAATCGATACGTCAGGTCGTCCGTGATCGTAAGCACGTGGCAACATGTCTTGGCTTTGGTCCACGATTCCTGCACTCGACCGGACAGGCTTACAAGGGAGGGCCGAATAGCGGTGTCTTTTTGCAAATTACCTGCGATGATGCAACTGATCTGGTGGTACCGGGGCAGAAGTATACCTTTGGCGTTGTGAAGACGGCGCAGGCACGCGGAGATTTCCATGTATTGGCAGAACGGAATCGGCGCGTATTACGGGTTCATCTGGATGCCCACGTACAGGCCGGTTTGGATACACTGCTATCAGCGGTTAAGCTGGCATTGAAGTAGGAGAACAAAGCAGGATTAAAGTATCGG
The DNA here is from genome assembly GCA_015075005.1 of Planctomycetia bacterium. Classification (GTDB taxonomy): domain Bacteria; phylum Planctomycetota; class Brocadiia; order Brocadiales; family Brocadiaceae; genus Brocadia. Next base: position 1,338,860 of record JABTVC010000002.1, on the reverse strand, counting down.
TAACAATTTAGTTTTTTGAAAAATCTCAGTAAATATCGGGTTCTTACATTCTGAGTATGGGTAAAGAATTTGTCCGCATCAAACACAGCCCTAAATCCCCTCTTGATAGAGGGGACTGCCTCCCCTCTAAAAGAGGGCCAGAGGGTGTTTTTATTCAGGAAATGCATCGGATGTTTCTTTCAAAAAGTAAATTGTTACAAATATTGCGAGGCATCAATGTGAGTATGAATATTTATAAGACGATATAATTTGGTTATAAATTGTTCATGTGGTAAGGGGGAATAAGAATGGAAAGAACAAATGAAAAGAGTGCAGTTAGTGAACCACTGGGTCATCTACAGGTAACCCCTGCATCATGGTCGTTTTCGGCGCTTCCGGAGACCTGGCCAAGCGTAAACTCATTCCTGCGCTTTATAACCTGGCAAGAGAACACTTAATGCCCAAAGAGTTTGCCGTAGTCGGATTTGCCCGACGTGGAATGAGCCACGAAGAGTTCCGTGAGAAGATCAGCCATGACATCAAAGAGTTTGCCACGAGTCCGGTTGATCCTGACCTGTGGAATTGGTTCGTCCAGAGGCTCTATTATCTGCCAGGGATGTTCAGGATGCGAATGCTTATCAGAGCTTCAGGGCCTGTTAGTGGAGGTGGACAAAGAGCGAGGCACGCACGGTACTACCTATACTATCTTGCGACAGGCTGATTTCTTCTCCCAGATTATTCAACAACTCAGTAGCGCTGGACTTACCCGTGAAGAGAATAATTGCTGGCGTAGGGTTATCATCGAGAAACCCTTTGGTCACGACATCGAGTCTGCCCGTGCCCTCAATCGTGAAATCAAGGAAGTGTTGAAAGAAAGTCAGATTTATCGCATTGACCATTACCTCGGTAAAGAAACGGTTCAAAACATCATGGTCTTCCGATTCGCAAACGGTATTTTTGAACCCATATGGAACCGGCGCTACATTGATCACGTGCAAATAACGGTTGCAGAAGACCTTGGTGTTGGGCAACGTGGCGGCTTTTATGACAAAGCGGGAGCGCTTCGTGATATAGTGCCGAACCATATGTTTCAATTAGTAACCTTGACGGCAATGGAGCCACCTATTTCATTTGAGGCAGATGCCGTGCGTGATGAACAGGTCAAGATTTTACGCGCCATTCAGACTCTGTCTCCTGAAGAAGTCCTCAATATACCGTAAGGGGACAGTATGGAGACAGCACAATTGGTGGTAAGCAAGTACCTGCATACCGTTCAGAACCAAACGTTCCTCCGGACTCTGCCACTGAGTCATTTGTGGCGCTGAAGCTGTACATTGATAACTGGCGTTGGGCAAACGTGCCGTTTTACCTGCGGACCGGCAAACGACTTCCTGCCGCGTCACCGAGGTCGCCATTCAATTCAAGCGTGCCTTGCTTTGTGTTGTTTAGAAAAACCAATGTCAGGATGCTGAAACCAAACTTACTGGTGCTCCATATTCAGCCAGACGAAGGTATTTCGCTAAACTTTGGAGCTAAAGTACCAGGGCCGCTTGTGCGCCTGGGAACGGTTGATATGGAATTTAGGTACAAGGATTATTTTGGCAGCATACCCAGTACCGGTTACGAGAGGTTGCTGTATGATTGCATGCTGGGGGATGCAACCTTGTTCCAGCGCAACGATATGATTGAAACCGGGTGGAGCGTTGTGTCCCCAATTCAGGACGTGTGGAAAGCGCTGCCGCATCGAAAATTTCCTAACTATGCTGGGTAGGACCCAGGGGACCCCGGGAGGCAGACGACCTCATGGCAAGGGATGGACGAGAGTGGAGGAAATGTCAATAATGATTTTGGGGAGAGACGCCGTCAGTACATTATGCGAGACTCCACCTTGTTTGAGGTGAAGTTTATAAATACGATCGACTTGGAGAAGTATTATGGAAAAGATAGGATATACATTGAATCAACATATAGGGGATGGGAGACGAAGGTTTCCCGAGTTTACGGATAAACTTTCAACGCTGCTTGTTCAGATGGCCTTTTCTGCTAAAATCCTTGCACGCGAATTTGGCCGGTCTGCGTTAGTAGGTAAATTGGGTTTGACGGGAGGAAAAAATCCCACTGGCGATACCCAGAAAATATTGGATGTGTTCAGCAATGAGATAATCATCGAGGCATTTGCTAAGACGGGACTGGTTGCTGCTATTGTCTCTGAAGAATTAGATGAAGTTAAGTTCCTGACGTGTCAAACAGATGCAAGGTATATTTTATGTATAGACCCGCTCGACGGATCTTCGAATACCGATATCAACGGTGGTATTGGAACGATATTTGGTATTTATCAACGAAAAAGTGGAGATTGTCCGGTACCGGTAGAGGAGTTTTTTCGCAAAGGATCCGATCAGGTTGCTGCCGGCTATGTGATGTATGGGCCGGGTACCGTCCTGGTTTATACCATTGGCCATGGTGTTCATGGATTTACTCTGGACCACGACCTTGGTGAGTTTCTTCTTTCACATGAGAATATTCGCTGTCCGGTGCGGGGAGTGACGTGTAGCGCCAATCTGGCCCACTTTTCTCAATGGCCTCTAACGTTCAAAAAGTTCGTTGAGTCCCTGACCGGTCGAGGACCACAGCAAGGAACAGTGCTACTCGCTCCGATATGCCGGTGCACTGGTCGTTGACCTGCATCGTGTTTTGTTAGAAGGAGGAGTTTATTTCTACCCTGAAGATGCAGGGCATAAAGAGGGGCTGCGCCTGTTGTATGAATGTGCGCCACTTGCATTTCTTGTCGAACAGGCCGGCGGCCGCGCCAGCACAGGCACGCAACGGATTCTTGATATTCAGGCTGAATCTATTCACCAACGGGCGCCACTGGTAATCGGCAGTACCGAAGAAGTGTCGCTTTATGAAAAATTCTCGGCAATGCACGAACAAGATCAATAATGAGTAGTACATGAGAAAATATTTTGCATTTTTCATTAGATTTTTAAAATACAGATAATTTCAATAAAGCACTTTCACAATAACTTATCTACAAGAACACAATGGTTAAAATCATCGATACATTTCGTCAGCATTGGCCGGAATATTTGATGGAAGCCGCAGGTTTAGGTGTTTTTATGGTTTCAGCCTGCCTCTTTGCCACAATCCTGGAGTATCCAGGCTCACCACTTCGACAATCAATCGAAGAGCCTTTATTGCGAAGAGTCATCATGGGCATTGCTATGGGACTGACAGCCGTTGGGATCATTTATTCTCCCTGGGGAAAGCAATCCGGCGCACATATCAATCCCACAGTCACGCTCACTTTTTTCCGGCTTGGTAAAATAAAAATCTGGGATGCATTCTTTTATATTCTTGCTCAGTTTGCCGGCGGTTTATCAGGGGTTTGGCTCACAGCATTAATGATCGGAAGTTTTTTAGCTAATCCATCGGTTAACTTTGCCGTGACCGTTCCTGGTACGAAAGGGGTATTCATTGCCTTTTAAGCTGAACTTTGCCATTTCTTTGGTCTCATGCTGGTCATATTGATTGCAACGAACACTCAAAAGCTTGCGAGTTTTACCGGTCTATTTGCTGGAGTATTATTAGCAATTTATGTCACTTTTGAAGCACCATTATCCGGTATGAGTATGAACCCTGCACGTTCCTTTGCATCTGCCATGCCGTCCAGAATATGGAGCGCCTTCTGGATTTACATGACTGCCCCAGGTCTTGGAATGCTTTTGGCAGCAGAGATGTATTTATGTGCAAAAGGTGCCCGAGGGGTTATTTGTGCAAAGCTGCATCACCATAATGACAAACGGTGTATTTTCCGGTGTGGCTACCGGGAAAATCAAAAAACCTGATAAAGGTAAAGGAGATAATGATGCGGGTAAATAAGTTAAGAATAAATTTTAAAATCATGAGGCAGCAACATGGCTAGCAATCGATACGATGTCATCATCATTGGGTCAGGCGCCGGCGGTGGAACTTTAGCTCATGCCCTGGCCCTCAGCGGCAAAAAAATTCTCATTTTGGAAAGAGGTTCTTATCTGCCAAGAGAAAAGTCCAATTGGGATACAATCGAAGTCTTTCATAAAGACCGTTATCACACGGATGAAATATGGTATGACAAAGAAGGAAAAGCCCTTCGGCCTGGCATTGGTTATTGGGTGGGTGGGAACACAAAAATTTATGGAGCTGCTCTTTTTCGGTTTCGCAAAAATGATTTTGAAAAAATCATTCACAAAGGTGGAATTTCACCCGAGTGGCCGCTCAGGTATAAGGACTTTGAACCTTATTATACCCAAGCTGAAAAATTATATAAAGTACATGGCCGGAAAGGGCTTGATCCCACAGAACCAGCCAGGAAGGAGGATTTTCCGTTTCCACCGGTCAGCCACGAACCGCGTATTCAGGAAATTCATGACGCACTGCTGAAGCAGGGTTATCATCCATTTTATTTACCTCTGGGAATTCAATTAGAGGAGTCGAATCGTATTAATAGCCGCTGTATCCGCTGTGATACCTGTGATGGTTTTCCATGCCTTGTAAATGCGAAAGCCGACTCCGATATTATCTGCATACGTTCTGCTCTGAGACATCCAAATACCACCTTAATCACAAACGCCCATGTCGAACGGTTACAGACCAGTCCTGACGGAAAAATAGTAACAGCCGTCCAGACAAAAATACATGGTGCATTGGAAGTGTTTTCTGCAAATATTGTTGTCGTCTCTTGCGGGGCAATTAATTCTGCCGTTCTATTACTTCAATCGGCAAATGATAAACACCCGCATGGTCTGGCAAACAGTTCTGGTCTTGTTGGCCGCCATTTCATGAAGCACAATAACGCCGCGATGATCGGTCTGACGAAAAAATTGAATCTTACCGTCTTCCAGAAAACAATGGCCATTAATGACTTCTATTGGGGAGAAAAAGATTACGATTATCCGATGGGGCACATACAATTGCTGGGCAAAGCGAATAAGGATATGCTTTCGATGGATGCACCCAGAATCACACCGTCATTGGCATTGGAAGAAATGGCCATGAGATCTGTCGACTGGTGGCTTACCGGGGAAGATCTCCCTGATCCGGACAACAGGGTGGTCGTAAAGAATGATAAGATTTATCTGGAATATACCGACAACAATACAGAATCTTTCGATCGTTTGCTGAAGCGTTGGACGGGAGTCCTAAAATCTATTGATTGCGGGGATAAAATCGTTCCCTGCTCTTTTTATTTTCGTAAAAAAATCCCTCTTCAAGGGGTTGCTCACCAATGTGGTACCTGTCGTTTTGGAAATGACCCTAAAACGTCAGTGCTGGATACCAACTGCCGAACCCATGATGTATACAATCTCTATGTGGTTGACGGTAGCTTTTTTCCGTCCAGTTCTGCAGTAAATCCAAGCTTAACGATTATCGCAAATGCACTTCGCGTTGGAGACCATCTGTTAGAGCAAATTAAGTAGTGAAAGAAATAGGATTTATTTTGTTAATGAAAGTGGAAAACATGAAGGATCAAATAAACAACACCATGTTTAAACGAATAGCTTTATTCTTCTTGATTCTCCTTTCCGTTGGCATCTTCACTTCAAATGCTTATGCCGAGACGGTTAAATCAACACATGCAGTAACAATCGTTGAAGCCATAGGAATAACTGTTGCAGATATGGATCGATCGATTGAATTTTATTCAAAAGTGCTCTCTTTTAAGCCGGTTTCTGAAATGGAAGTGTGGGGAGATAACTATGACCACTTTTATGGAATATTTGGTTTGCGAATCCGGGTGGTTCGTTTGCAATTGGGTAAAGAATATATTGAGTTGACGGAATATCTTACTCATAAGGGAAAACACATTCCTCCGGATTCTCGCAGCAATGATCACTGGTTTCAACATATGGCCATTGTCGTAAGCGACATGGAAAGGGCGTACCAGCATCTGCGGAAATATAAGGTGCAACACGTTTCTACCGCTCCTCAGCAAATTCCCGACTGGAACAAGGCAGCTGCCGGAATTAAGGCGTTCTATTTTCAGGACCCTGATGGGCACAATCTCGAGATTATCCATTTCCCGCCTGACAAGAGGAATCCCAGGTGGCAGCATTATGATGATAGGCTGTTTTTGGGAATTGATCATACCGCCATTGTGGTATCTGACACAAAGACCAGTTTAAAATTCTACCGTAATATTTTAGGCATGAAGGTCTCCGCAAAAAATGAAAATTACGGCACGGAACAGGAGCATCTCAATAATGTATTCGGCGCACGGTTGCTGATTACAGGGCTTAAGGCTGATTCCGGGCCAGGAATAGAATTTCTGGAATACCTGACACCAAAAAACGGTCGTCCAATGCCTGAAGATGAACAGACTAATGATCTGATGCACTGGCAAACAACACTGCGTATGAGCAATATAGATCCTTTGGTAAAACGTTTACGGGCATTCCGTGCCCGATTTATCTCTTCAGGAATTATCGATGTTCCTGACAAGAAACTGACATTTGGAAGAGGGTTTCTCGTGAGAGATCCGGATGGCCATACAATTCAACTGATTAGCGAATAAAAAGGAGAACATTATGAATGCAGAAAAATGCGCCTTGAAGAAGATAAAAGCGGGAAAAAAATCGTGGAAGAAATGGGGTCCTATATGTAACGGAACGCCAGTAAAGCCCGTCAGGGAAGATTATAGTCCCCAGGGTACGCATGGAATATGTTTCCACGATGCAGCACGGAGTAAGGCATTTCGATGGGGAGAAGAGGGATTGCCGGTTTTGTGATGACAAACAAACGATATGCTTTTCCTTGCCCTCTGGAATGGCCGTGACCCAATCCTGAAAGAACGCTTCTTTGGTCTGACAGGGAACGAAGGGAATCACGGTGAAGACGTGAAGGAATATTATTACTACCTCGATAATACCCCGGTGCATTCTTATATGAAAATGCTGTATAAGTACCCGCAAAAGAATTCCCCTATACAGGGCTGGTGAATGAAAATCAACGTCGTGGAAGGCATGATCCGGAATTTGAACTTATTGATACCGGAATATTTGATGAAAATAGGTACTTTGACGTGTTTATTGAGTACGCCAAAGTTTCGCCGGAAGATATTCTGATTCGTTTTACTGTTCACAATCGGGGACCGGAAGATGCGACCGTATCCATTATACCACAGTTGTGGTTTAGAAACACCTGGTCATGGGGACTAACAGACTTTAAGCCTGAACTGTTTGCTGTAAATAAAGAAATCATCCGTGTAGAACACAGAGATCTTGGCAGCAGGTGGCTTTATTGTGATGGCGCACCGGAGCTATTGTTCTGTGAAAATGAGACGAATTACCGGCGGTTGTACGGATCGTCAGCTATGGAGGGTTTTCAAAGGACGGCATTAATGATTATATCGTAAGCGGGCATGAGAGGTCCATAAATCCTGCAAAAAAGGCACCCAAAGGGCGGCACATTACCAGCGCACCATTTCATCAGGTAAGGCAATAAGTATTTGTTTAAGATTCTCGGACCATGCCTTATCAGCCCTTTTAAAAAGTTTAACAAGATGTTTCAGCAAAGCATTGAGGAAGCGGATGAATTTTACGCTGACGTGCAGTCAGAAATCAAAGAGGAAGATGCCAGGAATGTGCAGCGCCAGGCATTTGCCGGCATGCTCTGGTCAAAACAATTTTACTATTTTGATGTGACCAGGTGGTTAAAGGGAGACAGTGGACAACCCCCACCGCCTCGTGAACGGTTGGATGACTTTCAATCAAGAATGGGTTCATCTTCACAACACAGACATTATTTCCATGCCTGATACATGGGAATACCCATGGTATGCCGCATGGGATCTGGCATTTCATTGTCTGTCACTGGTGATGGTAGATCCGGAATTTGCCAAAGGGCAGCTTTTACTACTCACCCGCGAACGGTACATGCATCCCAACGGACAATTGCCAGCCTACGAATGGGCCTTTGGCGATGTGAATCCCCCTGTCCATGCATGGGCAACATGGCGTGTCTATAAAATTGATAAAAAGAAATAAGGGAAGGTGATATTGATTTCCTGGGACGCGTCTTCCATAAACTTTTGCTCAACTTCACCTGGTGGGTCAACAGAAAGGATGAGCATGGTCACAATTTGTTCAGGGGGCTTTCTGGGATTGGACAATATTGGCGTCTTTGATCGAAGTTCGGCGTTGCCAACCGGTGGTCATATAGAACAAGCTGACGGAACAAGTTGGATGGCTATGTATTGTCTGAATCTCATGCGCATTGCCCTGGAATTGTCAACGTATAATCCCATCTATCAGGATCTGGCAATCAAGTTTTTGAACACTTCCTCTATATCGCCGGTGCAATGAGAAACATTGGTAACAAGGGCATTGATCTGTGGAATGAAGAGGATGAATTTTTTATGATGTTCTTCATTGCTCCAAAGCGAATCATAGCAACTGTGAGGAGGTACTGCCGTTGAAAGTGCGCTCTATGGTGGGATTAATTCCTCTTTTGCTGTCGAGACCATGAGGCCACCTTCTTGAACAGGTTCCGGCGTTTAAAAAAGCGGCTCGATTGGTTTCTGGAAAACCGGCCTGACCTGGCGAGTCTGATTTCCCGCTGGAACGAACCCGTATTGGCGAGCGGAGACTGCTTTCACTGCTGCGGGACACCGGATGAAACACCTGCTTAAGCGCATGTTGGATGAAAGTGAGTTTTTGTCTGATTACGGTGTTCGGGCATTATCCCGTTATCACCTGGAGCACCCCTTGTCTTACATTTTAATGACAATACATTTTCAGTGTCTTATCAGCCTGCTGAGTCGGACTCAGGTTTGTTTGGCGGCAATTCCAACTGGCGCGGACCCATTTGGTTCCCATGAATTATTTGATTATCGAATCACTGCAAAAATTCCATCACTATTATGGAGACGATTTCAAGATTGAATGCCCGACGGGGTCAGGGAATTTTATGACCATCAATGATGTTGCCAATGAGCTGTCGCGGCGCCTGACCCGAATATTTTTGCAAAATAAGGATGGGAATCGTCCTGTATTTGGTTACAACGAAAAAATTCAAAAAGACCCACATTTTCGAAATTATCTCTTGTTTCACGAGTATTTTCACGGCGATACCGGAAGGGTGTTGGCGCTTCTCATCAAACCAGCTGGACCGGTTTGGTGTAAAACTGCTGCAACCAAGGGATGCCGCGCAACCTTGATTGCATAGGATTTCATTTTATTTATGCAGGTTTAACGAGCGGTAGCAGGTATAAAATCCCCCTTAGAAAAGGGGGCAGAGGGGTTGTAAAGAACTCAGAAAAAACACAACCCCCTGAATCCACCTTTATTAAAGGGGATTGCGTAGGCCTTATTTAAATAATTTATACTATAGGAATCAAAAGAAAGGCAGAGGGATTCAATGAAAGCCATTGCAGTTGTGCCGGGTCAGGCAGATTCATTGCACATGCGGGAGATACCCAAATCTAAGGTGACTGATGTCCCTGATGGAAGAGGTGTTCTGGTAAAGGTGCTGAAAGTGGGCGTTGACGGGACAGATAAAAGAAATTAATGCCGCAGAGTATGGTACTGCGCCACCCAGAGATGATTTTCTCATTATTGGTCACGAGTCTTTTGGCATTGTCGAAGATGTTGGCTCACAATGGAGTGGTCTGAAGGCCAGTGATTATGTTGTGGCAACGGTCAGACGTCCAGAAGCTTCCTATATGATAAAATCAGGGATGTACGACATGACCACAGACGATGTCTACTATGAACGGGAATCAATCTGAGACATGGGTATATGACTGAGTATTATGTGGATGAACCGGAATATATCGTTAAAGTTCCACCAGGGCTAAAAGAGGTGAGGCGTACTTCTGAGGCCCACCAGTGTGATCGAAAGGGGATAAGCTCAGGCGTATGAAATTCAGCGACAGTTAAGGGTGGTGTGGCGCTGAAATCAGACCGCTGTACTCGGTGCGGTACTATCGGATTGCAGGCAACTCTGGCGCTGCGTCTTCGCGGATTGCAGGGTTTGTGCTTTCGGACGAGACAAAACCACCTTACTTAAACTCTCAGCTTTTGAATCAAATGGGTGCATGCTATCATAGTACTCAGGATGTTGCTTTAACGGAATCTTCCGGGATCATGGCCCTTTTGAGTCTCATTATCAAGCGACAGGCTATTCACCGCTTGTATTCGAAGCGATGAATATCCTGGGGAAGAATGGTGTTCTTGTTCTTTCCAGTGTGACAGGCGGTGGAAGATCAGTTGAGATACCATCTGATAAAATTAACATGGATTTGTTCTGGGCAATAAGGTTGTTGTTGGCACAGTGAATGCAAATCAGAGTATTTTGAATTAGGTGTTAAAGACTTTTCTCAGGCTGAAATGCAATGGCCTGGATGGCTGTCGAAATTGTTAACTCATCCGATAGGAGGTCTTGAAAACTATCAGGATATTATCCTTTTTTAACGAGGAAAAAATGTGATTAAGGCGTTTGTTCAAGTTGCAGACGCATAATCGTTTCTTTTTAAGGTCGGAATGCCTTCTCTGTGATCCATTTTGAGCAAAGACCACAATATTTCAGGCAGCAAAGACAGGAAGAAAGGTTACACTATTATGCTGATAAATAAAATAGACAAACACAAAATTGATCTGGCGGTAAACACTCTCAGAATGCTCTCCGCAGATGCCTTTGAAAAGGCACAATCAGGCCATCCTGGTCTCCCCATGGGATTTGCGGGCGTCTTTGTTCTCTGGATGCAATTCCTGCGATTTAATCCAAAAGACCCCAGTGGCAAAATCAGGATCGATTCATCCTCTCTCTGCAGGGCATGGTTCCATCTGTTGTATTCACTGCTGCACCTTTCTGGCTATGATCTGCCCTTAGAAGAAATAAAACAATTCCGTCAATTTGGAAGTAAGACACCTGGCCATCCTGAATATAGACATACACCAGGAGTAGAAGTTACCACGGGGCCTCTCGGACAGGGATTTGTCAACGGAGTAGGTATGGCGCTGGCTGAACGAGTGCTGGCAGACCGGTTTAACAAAGATGGCAGAGCTATTATCGACCATCACATTTATGGTGTAGTGGTGACGGAGAACTGATGGAAGGATTACCTCTGAGGCGGCCTCGTTCGCAGGGCATCTAGGCCTTTCCAATATTATTTACATTTACGATAGCAACCAAATCTCAATTGAGGGAAGCACGTCTCTTACCTTTACAGAAGATGTTGCTAAGCGGTTCGAGGCTTATAACTGGCGGGTGTTCAAGATTGAAGGTCACAACCATGATGAAATTGCCGGGGCTATCGAAGCGGCACGGAATGAAAAAGAGAGGCCTTCGTTGATCATCGCCAGGACACACATTGGTAAAGGAAGCCCCAACAAACAGGATATGGCCTCCGTTCATGGTGAACCGTTGGGAGCTAAAGAACTCGAATTAACGAAAGAAAACCTCGGTTGGCCTAAAAGCCCGGCGTTTTACATCCCTGAAGAAGTAAAACAGCTTTGCCAAAATCGCATAACCGAGTTAAGAAGAGAGTATGAAACCTGGCAATTTCAGTTTAATACCTATATCAAAGAAGACCAAAATCTATCTCAATTATGGGATACCTACTTTAAAAAAGAAATTCCTAATGATCTGGAACCTGAATTACTAAAACTATCAAGAATGATTCATTAGCCACCGTTCTGCCTCCGGGAAATGATGCAGGTGATTGCTGCGGATACCCTCTTTTATGGAATTAGTTCTGCAGACCTTTGCCATCCACAAAAAACCTATATAAAAAGCGCCCCCGCCATAGATAAAAACAAATTTGCGGGGAGGAATATTCATTTTGGGGTAAGAGAACATGCCATGGGTGGTATTTTAAATGGATTGGCACTGTACGGGGGGATTATCCCCTTTGGCTCGACTTTTTTGATGTTCTCGGATTATATGAGACCTACCATTCGGCTCGCCGCCATGATGAGGATCCAGGTGATCTGATGTATTTACCATGCGTAGTATCTTTCTTGGAGAAGATGGTCCACCACCAACCTATTGAACATCTGCCATCCCTGCGTGTAATCCCTAACCTGCTCGTAATAAGGCCGTCAGATGCCACCAGAAACGGCTGCCGCCTGGGAAGCGGCGCTGAAGCATAAAGATGGTCCGACGGCGCTGATTCTGGCCCGTCTGGATGTGCCGGTAATCGACCGCTCTGTCTATCCATTACAAAGCCAATTGGAAATGGGGCTTATGTGTTAAAGGACTCGGAGAACCCACCAGAAATCATTCTTATGGCAACAGGTTCAGAGGTCTCTATTGCCCTGGAAGCCACCCTACAATTACAGGGGAAAGGGATCCATGCAAAGGCTGATCAGTGTACCTTGCTTTGAGTTATTCAGGTCAAATTCTGAAGAATACAAGAATAGTATACTTCCACCGGCATGTAAGAAACAGTGGCTATTGAAGCCGCCGCAAAAAGCGATTGGTATGAATTTGTTGGATTAGACGGTCTTATCATTGGAATCGATCGATACGGCGCTCTGCACCGGCAAAATATTGGCCGAACAGTATGGTTTTACAGTAAAAAACATCCTTAGTGCAATTAATAAAAAGTGGGGAATATGAATAAAGATTATGATGTGATTATTGTCGGAGGAGGGCCTGCCGCCCTCGCTGCTGCGGTTTATACCTGCCGTGCCTTATTAAAAACGATAATATTCGAAAAACAATATTTGTGTGTGCAGTTATACGGCACCGACCTGTTTGAAAATTATCCGGGGTTTCCTGAAGTTATCAGTGGCGTTGATTTGACACAGCGCATGGAAGCCCAGGCCAAGCGGTTTGGTGTGGAGATTCGGTACGAAGAAGTCTCGAAATTAGGGGTAGAAAATGGCTTAAAGGTTGTAACGACCGATATTGATGCTTATGCAAGCCATGTGGTTATTTTAGCGTCTGGCACAGAGCCTAAAAAATTGGGCGTACCTGGCGAAAAAGAATTTTATGGGAAAGGTGTTAGTTATTGTGCGACATGCGATGGGGCTTTCTTTAGGGGCAAAGATGTAGTAGTTGTTGGAGGAGGCGATTCTGCCATAACCGAAGGTATTTTCCTGACCAAATACGCCAGGACAGTACAGATAATACACAGAAGGAATGAATTTAGGGCCACAAAAATTTATCTGGACGAAGCCTTTTCAAACCCGAAAATTAAGGTTATCCTCAATACCGTAATCGAAAGTATTCATGGACAGGAAAAGGTTGATGGTGTTGTTACTCAAAACATTTTGACAAAGGAAAAGAAAGATATTGCTTGCCAGGGTGTTTTTACCTTTATTGGGAGTGTACCCAATACGGATTTTTTAGGCAATTTGTTATGTGTGGACGTGGGATGTCATATTGAGACAAACATCCATATGGAAACGGCTATCGAAGGGTTGTATGCCGTTGGTGATATTCGTAAAAATTCGTATCGACAAATTGCGACAGCGATCGGAGAAGGAGTTACGGCTGCTATTGCGGCAGAACACAAGCTTGCCGAATTGAAGGCCTTAGGAAAAGAAAAAAAGGAATAAGTTATGGTAGAACAATTTGACAACAACGTGTTTAAAAAAGTTCTTGTAATCGTACTGGCTGGTGGGCAGGGAGAAAGACTCTATCCATTAACCAAAGATAGAGCAAAACCCGCAGTTCCTTTTGGTGGAATTTATCGTATTATTGATTTTGCCTTAAGCAATTGTATTAATTCGGGATTGCGGAAGGTGTGTGTTTTGACGCAATATAAATCGTATTCTCTGGATAGACATTTAAGAATTGGATGGAATATTTTTAATAATGAACTGAATGAGTTTATCGAAAATATTCCTCCACAAAAGAGGATAAGTGATATGTGGTATCAGGGAACGGCCGATGCGGTATATCAAAATATTTATGTACTGGAAAGAGAACGCCCTGAAATGGTATTGATCCTCGCCGGTGATCATATTTATAAAATGGATTATGGTGAGTTAATTAAATTCCATATGGTAAAAAAAGCTGATGCTACAGTACCATGCATTGAAGTGCCCATACATGAAGCAAGCAGGTTCGGGATTGTGAGTATAGACAATGAACAACAGGTTCTAGACTTTGTTGAAAAACCTTCCAGTCCAAAACCGACGCCTACAAATCCTGAAAAGGCGCTGGTATCCATGGGAATATATCTCTTCAACACATCGGTATTGGTAAAAAGAGTAATTGATAACACCAAAAAAGATGCTGTTCATGATTTTGGAAAAAATGTTATTCCCTCGATGATAAATAATGATCGCGTATCTGCGTTTGTGTTTAACGATAAGGATAATAAACCAAAATACTGGAGGGATGTTGGAACGCTTGATGCATACTGGGAGGCAAATATGGATCTGGTTCAGGTAGTGCCGGTTTTTAATCTCTATGATAAATGCTGGCCCATCCGTACCTACCACGAACAACTTCCTCCTGCAAAGACCGTCTTTGCGGAATCTTTTCCCGGTGGGAGATGCGGTATGGTCTTGAATTCTCTGGTATCCAATGGATGCATTATTAGTGGCGCCCGTATAGAGGGGTCGGTTATTTCTCCGGATGTGAGAATTGATTCCCATTCAGAAGTCATTGATTCAATTATAATGGAGGGGGTGAGGATCGGTAAAAATGTCAAAATTCGAAAGGCAATTATTGATAAATCGGTAACCATACCGGATGGAAAGCAAATAGGGTATAATTTAGAGGAGGATGCCAAACAGTTTGCTGTTACTAAAAAGGATGTTGTGGTAGTACACAAAGAACAGCCTTTATTATGATTATTTACGATAAGGGAGGCAAAATGAATATCTTTGCAGTTTGGTTATGTTTTACTGATACCAGTCGCCTTTGTAATAGTAATAAGTGCATCTGTGGTTAAAGCAGTAACGTTGCCAGAGGGTATTGTAGCTTCTTTTAATCCCAAACCTTATGAACTTGCGGAGGGTAAGTCCACGAACGAAGAGCAGATTGAATTAAAAGTTAAAGGGATGACTTGCGGGGCATGCAGCAAGACCGTAAAATCGGCGCTTCTTAAAGTCGCAGGTGTTAAGGATGCTGTGGTTAGTCACGAGGACGGAAAGGCGGTTGTAATAATTGAGAAAGGAAAGGCAAAGACTGACGAGATTATAAAGGCCATAGAAAATGCTGGATTTTCGGCATCAAAAAACTAACAGAGCAAGGATAGCCTCAATCCAGTAACAATTTTAACTTTATATTAAGCATTCCCATGAAAGGCTTAAATTTAAACATAGGAACTTCAAACAATTAGTTCCTCTTCCTTGATGGGGGAGGTCAGGTGGGGGTGAAGAAAAAAGGTTGGAAAGGAAAGAACATGAAAAAGATTATTCCACTGACATCGTTAATAGTATTGCTGGTGACAAGCTTTCTCTATATCGGATGTGAGAGACCGGAAAAGAAGGCATCCATGCCAAAAAAAGAGGCACCGAAAATGTCCATGGAAGAGGTACGTAAAGCTGAAAAAATGGCTGGTGAACTCTGGAGTAATATGCAGGGTGAAAATTACCGTGAAAACTGGGAGATGTGGCCAGGCAAGGAGGCTTTTTATAAAGGGAAGGAACCTCACGGGGTTTTGCTAACTACCTATGTAAATGATGCTGCCTATGAGGCAATGGAGAATAAAGAAGGAAAGATGCCTCCTGGGGCTATAATAATTAAAGAAAATTATATGCCTGATAAAACCCTTGGCGCTATTACCGTGATGCATAAAATAGAAGGGTTCAATCCTGCGGCAAACGATTGGTTCTGGGTTAAATTTGGACCGGATGGGAAAGTCATGACTATGGAAATGGGCGGCATGACCATGAAACTGGCGGGTAAAGTTCTTGGGTGTATCGACTGTCATGGTGTGCAGAGTAGCAATGACTACGTTTTTACGAATTCTTTAAAGTAATGCAGAGATACATTAGGAATTTGAAAACAAACCATGCAACGGTAAGGTGGGAATCAATGTTGGCGTTTTCCCCTTGCCCGATTAGGAAGAGAAATTTACAGCACGTACGGTCCATCTGCGGATACGGGTGGACTAATGCAAAACAATGCTTTAAAGATATACCCTTATTCTGATGTGGAGACCATGCTTAAAGGGGAATCTGCCGGTGGAGACAAGGCACCGTTACCGGGTCCTGGCGATAAACCATGCACAGAACGACCTGATCCAGGATAAAGCCGTTTAGATATAAACATAAGGATAAAGAAGTTTTTTCGCAATGTATTTTAGTCCAAATTTAACAGGGAGTGCGCCATGAAAACCGGCTTTCTTGTGAGAGGGTTACTTGCTTTTACTTTCACAGTACTTTTTATTTCCCCTCATCACCTCTGGAGAGACTTCTCCATTTACTTTACATGTGACCTTACTAAAGGACCGCATCCCGGCAGGTTCATATGATGTAAAGCTCAAGGTGCATTATCAGGGTTTCAGACAAGATATGCCTTGCCCCCAAGATGGAGGAATTTACCTTGCCTGTGCAGGTGGAGTTAGCCAAATCGGGCGTTTCCAAAACACAGGAAGCAGAAATAATCCCGACAGTTTCAAAACCTGGAAAAAAGGCTGAGGCCACTGGTATCCAAAAGACTATCGAGAGCCGTGGAATTTTGTTTCCCTGATTATTATTATTTTTGGCAGGCGTTGGTCTGAGTTTTACTCCGTGCGTGTACCCTATGATACCTATCACCGTTGCCGTAATTGGTGGACAGCCAGCAGGAGGCCAGACTACGGCCAGAAGCCCTTTAAAGGCGTTCTTCCTGTCACTAATTTATGTCCTGGGCATATCCATTGTATACTCAGCAATGGGGGTAGCTGCAACCTCTACAGGGGCATTATTTGGAACGGCCTTACAGAGTCCGTGGGTCATAGGGTTTGTGGTGGTAGTTTTTGTCGCGCTTGCCATGAGTATGTTTGGGGTATATTACCTGCGGGTTACATCCTTTATCTCTGATCGCCTGGGAACAAAGACAGGTAAGGGGTTCGTTGGGGTTTTGTCATGGGATTAATTTCCGGGATCGTAGCATCGCCATGTATTGGCCCAGCACTGGCCAGTTGCTGGTCTACATTGCCAGCACAGGAAATAAATTCCTGGGGTTCTGTATGTTGTTCATATTTGCCTGGGGATTAGGCGTACTTTTGATTGTTAAACGCACTTTTCAGGTGCGATAAAGTCACTCCCGAAGTGTTATGGAGGAAAAATGAAGATAAAGAAAACAATAATAATTTTTTATGCCCATAGTCTTAATCCTTGTTGTGCTGGTTGGAGGAGGATCTGGTTTAAAAGGAAATATGCCACATCGGTTAATATGGATATTCATCTCAAAGAATATTCTCAATTTGAATATCCTGAAGATCCTGCAAATCGCAGTGTTCATTATGCGCAGTATTCAAACAGAAATTTGAAAATAGTGAAAAAAGATAAAACCCATTTCGATCTGATTTTGGAACCAACAAATGATCATACGGCAAAGTTGTTTTAAGAATGTTGATGCCGGTCTGTTCGTAACACTTCCAGAATGGACAAAAATGATAAAGATTTAGAGATTATTGCCCTAACCGATAGAGAATGGAACAGACAGCAGGTAAGTTTTGAGCCAAATTCAAAACACGTTGAAATTACCGGTGGTGATGGATTTGAAAAAAGCAATTTGCATTCAGCCGCAATTGCTAAAATTGTTTAAATGCCGGTCTTTGGGAAATTTTGTTGTTTACAAAGGAAAAAGAGGAAAAAAGCCTTATATTATCAAGGATGGTTTACGTTTCCCCCTGGACACTATAAAGCTGTATTTGAGGAAATCACCGGCCTGTCGTATTGGAAGCACTGGCGAAGATTAGAACATTGGGTAGACCCTACGGGCTCTTCTATCAATTTAAAAGCCCTCAGAAAAGTTTTAAATGAGAGAGAGGTACAGGCTGAATTCCTGGCACAAGAGCGCATTTTTGCATCGGGTGAACAGGTAAGAAAGCTCAGGACTACAAATTTTCAGAACGTTATCACCTGGAAGGATTTTTGTGGTAGTTCGGTTGAATTTGCGACCTTTGCCCCGCCAGGCAGGTACTATGTTGAAAAACCCTGGAAGAATGAGTATTGGAAGATTGCAGAGTTCAAAAAAGCGATACTAAGGGACATTCAATCACCAGCATCGGAAGAAGTCTTACAGGAAATAGAGCTGATTTTTAAAGATTCCAAAACAGGCGAAGAGAATAGATTTTTTGTCAGCGGATTCAAGCTGAACCAACTTCCTCAGCTTCCTGTTGAGCATTACCCACAGGGGTTATACATGCCCATGGGAATCGGGGTTCCTCCCTTCTTCTTAAGCTATCAAGACCTGGAACGGAATCCACCCGATAAGAGCCCTTATTTCAGTGTACTTCTGGATTCAAATGACACATGGATTAATCACCACGAGGTGGCTATCGATGGGCCGGTTCTTCATAGAGATATTAATAATCCGAATGTAATCCATGTTTATTTGCTTTCTTACGAACGCCATAGTCTGGCCGGTCATTACCTTCTGAAGATTTAACTTTTTGAAAATATGTTGCAGTTTAGTTTTGGGTGGCACGGACAAGCGGTGCTTGTCCGTGATCGCGCGCAAATAGGTCTAGTGTAGAGACGTAAAACCTTGCGTCTCTACACTACCTGAACAAACAAGTTTGTCCGGCCACCCATGTTGAGCGATAATATCTGCATCATCTTATTATTCACTATAGCTATTATATTTGTCGGATATTATGCATTGAAGGCAAATATACAAAACAAGATATTTGCTATCATTCTTCAAGCAGGTAAAGAGACTCACGAAGGAATGGCTCACGCTTCGCATGCTTTACTATTGAAAGATTGGCGGGAAAAGGCTATCAACTTATTGTGTTGTGAAGTAATAAATAATTAAAGAGTCCCAATAACCTGATTCAGAAAGGAGATTTTTAATGAAAGTACTTGGGATCAGCGGCAGTCCGAGAGCTGGTAAAACAACAGAGGGCCTGGTGATGGCCATTTTGGACGCAACTGGCTTAGAAACGGAATTCATATCCTTACACGGCAAGAAAATTAACGGTTGTATATATGCTGTTTTAGGTTGCGTGGGAGACAACCTCTGTAAAGTACAGGATGATTATCTTCTCATTATGCATAAAGTTATGGAGGCAGATGCGATTGTTATCGGCGCTGCCAATTATTTTGGCAGACTGAATGCCCTTGCGCACGCCCTTCTTGAACGATTTTACTGCTTTAGACACGATAGTAACGGACACGGCGGCATGAAACTCTCCGGTAAATTGGGCGCAATTGCCTCTGTGGGCGGTGGTGGAAACTGGAAGATGCCCGGGAAGGATATTAAAATGAGCGAGGTCGCAGGAGATGATATTAAAGGCTTTTTTGCATACAATGAGATTGAACTTGTTGGCGCTGTAGAGGCACAGGGGCTGTGGCATGTTTTACCTGTGGATACGGAGAAACTTTGCAGCGTAAGCGGCATAAAGAAATTCTTTAGTAAGGATACCAAAAATCACCCCGGACATTATACCGTGTTTGGAAAAGCAGCCAGAAGTCATACAAAAGGCCAGGACACTTGGAAAGGCCTTGAGAGGAAGATTAAAAAATAAAATGGAACACAATGTAATTTTACAATCGGTAATTACCTGTCCAGGCTGTGGACATCAAAAGAGGAAACAATGCCTACAGATGCCTGTCAATATTTCTACGAATGCGAAATTACAAAATCAAGATTAAAACCCAAAAAGGGCATTGTTGCGTGTTCTGTTCTTATGGAACAGTTCGATGTCCATCAATACAAATACAACAAAAGAGGCCACAGTCCTCTACGTTGATATCAACGACTTTGAACAGCAAAGGAATGCCTTTGATGCCGCGTGGGGGCTTGGAGAAAGGAATGAGGCAAATGTAGGGTGGATGAAACGAAAGCGCATCCACCATTTCTCAGGAAGCAGAAATGACAGGAAAATTCCCTTTTCTGTGTTCCTGATATTAAATCTGAGTGGATACGGCGTGAAAAGGCGCACGCCTTTATCCACCCTACCAAAACAAAAATAAGGGGAATATCCATGAGCGAATATCGCCGGCTCTATCGTGAACAAGGCTGGTATTTCTTTACGATTGTGACATACAATCGACAAAAATTCTTACCCATCCTGATAACGTTACCAGATTACGACGTTCGTTCAATATGCGATGAATAAACACACCTTTTTATCGATGCTATTGTTGTTCTTCTTGATCATATTCACTGTATCTTATCTGGAGGTTGCCTCATGACGATGATGATTTCTCAACACGATGGAATTGGTTAAATGGCATTTTCTCTGGGCATGGATACCCTCTTGACCGAAAGAGGTGAGAAGAAGGTATGGCAAAGGAGATTTTGGGAACATTTGTTGAGGAATGAAAAAGATTGGCAACGACATATGGATTACATCCATCATAATCCAGTGAAACACCGATACGTTCAAAACCCAAAGATTAGGCGCTATGGGTCATTTCATGATGCTGTAAAGAGGATTCTATACCATAGATTGGGGTTCACGCAAGAACCTGATTCCATAAAGGAAATGGATTTAGAGTAGGTGGATGAAGCGAAGCGCATACACCATCGTTTATCTCTGCTTAATCCCCTTCATACGTAGTTGTTTTTCAGAAAACTAAATTGCTATGAAATTTTTTATAGGGAGGCTGAATAATGGTACGGATTGTGGCTAGAGAAAAAGAAGAAACGTCGAAGGACGTACAGGAGGTTTTTGCAGAAATTGAAGGTGCTTTTGGTATGGTTCCAAATTTATTTAAGACCTACTCGCATTTTCCACCTTTATTGAAAGCCAACTGGAACAGGTAAAGGCGGTAATGATGCAAGGGTTTGATAGAAAAAACAAAGGAAGCTATTGCCTTCTGGTTTCAAAGGACAATAGCTGCGCATATTGTGTGGCTGCTCACACGGTCGCTCTCAAATCCATCGGTGTGACGGAAAAAGAAATTAACATAATTGAGAGCGAGATCGATAAATCAACGTTTACGGAGAAGGAACGAGTGCTGATAACCTTTGTCAGAAAGGCTAATAAAGACCCCAATAGGATAACCGATAAAGAATATGAAAGCTTAAAGAAGACAGGTGCCAGTGACTCTGAAATTGTTGAGGCACTCGGTGTAATGGAACTTTTTACAGCATTTAATAAGTTCCTTGATTCACTTAATGTAGAGATTGATTTCTGATAACAATCTCGTACTCCTTTTTTTAAACATTACAAGGGAAAACTTATATGAAGATATATTACGTTTCTGTTCTCATTTTGCTATTTGCAATAATTACGGGTTGTAATGCTTCAAAAAAAGAGGCTATTCTGTGTGCCGGGGCCACAACGGTTTTGCCTGTGGTGTCTAATGCAGCAGAGCAATTTAAACTCACTCATCAGGATGTTAATATCATGGTAAATGCAGGAGGATCCGGGGTTGGTATTAATCTGTTAGGAGAGCAAAATATCCAAATAGGTATGATTTCCAGAAACATCACCCAAAAAGAAATCGAAAAGTACCCGGACGTGCATTTTGTCACACATCCCATTGGAAAGGATGCCGTTGTTCCTGTCATTTCCTCAGAGATTTATGATGCAGGGATAATGGCATTAACCATTGAACAAATAGCGAAAATCTATAAGGGGGAGATAAAAAACTGGAAAGAAGTGGGTGGTCCTGACAAAGAAATTCTCGCGGTTGACAAAGAGATGTCCAGGGGGACCCGCCACGTATTTATGAAAATAGTTTTGGGAAATGAAGAAGCCGCGGCCCCTGGCGCTGATTTAGTACTGGGTTCTAACAACGAAGAACAGACCGCTATTGCACAAAGCGATGCAGCTATAGGCATGCTTTCCAATGCATGGATCAATGGCGATGTCAAAGGGTTGTCCATTATTTTAGCAAACGGAGAGGTTGTAGAACCAACTTTAGAAAATATCATCAATGGGAAATTCCCTATTACAAGAAATCTCCTGCTTATTACTAATGGCGAACCTCAGGGGGAAATAAAAGAATTCATTGATTTTATAAAAAGTCCAGGCGGACAAAAAATAGTAGAGCAAGCGGGTTATGTCAGCTTATATCAGTAAAGTAGGAAAAGGATATATCATAATCAGCACGCTCATCAGCATGATAATTATCCTTTTAATCCTGGGCGTGCTTTTCCTCAGTAGCTATGATGCTATTCATGGTGGGGGATGGAGATTGTTTACACTTACATGGAATCCCCCTAACAATCAATTCGGTATTTTGCCGATGCTCTATGGTTCACTGGTTGTTACGGTGATATCTTTAGTGATCGCTGTTCCTCTGGGCATATTTACGGCCATTTTTACCTCTGAAATACTTCATCCCAAATACCGGATCTATGTAAAATCCTTTCTGGAACTGTTAGCCGGCATCCCCTCCATCATCTACGGATTAATCGGAGTGGCATTTTTCAGTGTATGGGTTGGTGAATTATTCCATCTGCAATCAGGCAGGACCATCTTTACGGCTGCTGTTCTTTTATCCATCATGATACTGCCCACCATTATTACCTTGTGTGATGATGCTATTCACCATGTCCCACAAAAATATCGTGAAGTTGCAAAAGGACTGGGACTTTACAAGCATGAAGTAATTATCACTTCTGTCCTGCCGATTGCAAAAACAGATATTATTGGTGCGGTATTATTAGCATTAGGAAGGGCGCTGGGAGAAACCATGGCCGTGATGCTGGTGATAGGAAGTATTGATAAAATTCCAACGCCTATTTATAATCTATTGGCTCCTGGACAAACCATCACCTCTAAACTGGGAAGAGAAATTGCGGAAAGCGCTTTTAGCTCAATTCACTTTAGCGCAATGGTTTTTATGGGCATGATACTCTTGATAATTGTTTTGGCGCTTACCTTTATTGCCCAACAATTTTTAAAATCAGGACAAAGGCTTTATGAATAGAAGGGTAAAAAATAATTTATTTCTCGCAGTATGCTGGTCTGCAGCTATTCTGTGTACCTTGATATTGTCTTTCTTGCTATCGGTAATCATACTGAATGGGGCAAAGACTATCAATCCGGACTTTCTTCTATCGAATTCCAGGAATTTTGGCGCTGAAGGTGGAATTTTCTATCAAATGATCGGAAGCGTTTTGCTAATATCAGGTGCTGCATTCATAAGTCTCCCCATCGCTATCGGTACTGCACTATGTAAAAGCGAATACGTAAAGAATCCTGTACTACAAAAAATAAGCAATATGATGATTTATGGGCTGAACGGCATCCCATCCGTCATATTTGGGATATTCGGGCTTATATTTTTTGTCAATTTCCTGAATACGGGTATTTCCTGGTTTGTAGGTTCAATAATACTTGCCATCATGATCATACCCACTATTGTTCTCTCTTCATATCAATCGATGAGTAGTATACCGAGAATGTACCGAGAATCTGCATATGCACTGGGTATGGATAAGTGGAAAGTAATTACCAAAGTAATTCTCCCCCAGGGTATCCAGGGAGCCATTACCGGTCTTTTCCTAGGTTTAGCCAGGGCTGTAGGAGAAACTGCCCCCGTTATGTTCATTGCCACCGCCTTTTCGGGGGTGAAATTGCCTGGCTCTCTGTTCCAGCCAGTGACAGCTTTACCAACGCATATTCTCACACTGGCTCAGCAGGCAACGAATACTCAAGCGCTACAAAATGCATGGGGCGCTAGTCTTGTTTTAATACTAGTCTTTTTTATCTTTAGTTTATCAGCATTATTTATCAGGATCACATTACAACCGGTCAGTCAACGATGATAAAAATGGAAAGTCATATAATGCAGATTCCCAAATTAATTGAAAACACGGTTATCGAAATGAACCATTTCCATGTGTGGTATCATAATTCCCATGCATTAAAAGACTTTCATATACGATTCCAGAAAGAACAGATAACCTGTATTATAGGTCCTTCCGGCAGTGGAAAATCAACTATGATACGAAGTATTAACCGCATCAATGATGATGTTGACGGTTTTACCTATCAGGGAAATATCCTGTTTCACGGACATATGCACAGTCATACTGTTTATCAAAACGGCTTTGATGTGAATCACTTGAGAACGCAGATAGGAATGGTTTTCCAGAAGCCCTGTGTATTTCCAAGATCCATTTATGAAAACGTACTCTTTGGAATTAAACATACAAAGAAACTTTTGAAACAGGAAAAACAACAGATTGTCGAAGAAAACTTAAGGGCAGTATCTTTGTGGGATGAGGTATCTTACCGTTTACATGAAAAGGCTTCAACGCTGTCGATTGGACAACAGCAAAGACTTTGCATTGCAAGAACATTAGCAGTAAAACCAACAGTCATTCTCCTCGATGAACCCACCTCATCATTGGATCATTTCCCATTTCTACCTATGCCGTAGAGAATTTGCTGCTCGGTTAAAAGAACACTATACAATATTATTTGTAACGCATAATATCATTCAGGCGAAAAGAATTGCAGACTACATTGTGTTCATCTGTGAGGGTAAAATTATTGAACACGGGCCGAAGGAAAACTGTTTTCTCGTCCGAAAAACAGCAAACCAGAGATTATCTGAATACAGAATATTGCGAATGCTGAATACCATGATAAAGAAGATTTCAATACCGGCATACTTATGTATTCTCTTGTGTCTTTCCACGTGTTACACAGGAAAGGACTTTGATGAGAAATTAAAAATATTATACAAAAATACAGTTCCCTTAATCAAACCCCAGCAACTGGTCAGTGAACTTAACAGAGACAGTTCACTGGTCGTTCTTGATTGCAGGGAATCACAGGAATATGAAACAAGCCACATACAAAAAGCAAAAATGTGGGATTCAATAATTTCACCTTGAAAAGTGTACAGGATATACCAAAAGACCGTATGATAATTGTCTATTGTTCTGCTGGATACAGAAGTGAGAGGATTGGAGAAAAGCTTCAAAAAGTAGGCTATACCAGTGTGTATAATCTCTATGGAGGTATTTTTGAATGGGTCAACCAGGATTACCCTGTATATAACTCTCAAAATGAAAACTAAGAAAGTGCACGTCTATTCCAAAGAGTGGGGACAATGGCTGAAAAAAGTGAAAAGATTTACGAATAGTAAAATAATACACCGGAAAGTACTTAAAAGAACGATGCTGGTGGATGCATTGTCAGAATTGTAGTTTTTATTTAAAGCATATTTATCATTCTTACATGGATAAAATATTTATTATCATAATCCTTGTTTTTTATTGTCCTGCTTCGATATGGCTATTTCTCTACGGCATTAACAGTTATTATATGGTTTATCTCTTCCTGCGAAAGAACAAACAAGAATTATCCCAGAATGCTGAATTTTATAAATGGTTTTGGTCGATTCACACCCAAGATACATTACCAAAAGTTACTACACAGTTGCCAATCTATAATGAGAGACACGTCGTAAAACGTTTAATTGATGTGGTGATAAATATTGATTACCCGAAGGACCTTCACGAAATACAGATACTTGACGATTCTCATGACGAAACGAGGGGAATAGCAGCTGAGTTGGCTGATAAGTATTGTGCAATGGGATTCAACATAAAACATATTACGAGGGAAAATCGAGACGGGTTTAAGTCGGGGGCTTTAAATGGGGGTCTCAAACAAGCTGAAGGTGAATTTTAGCTATCTTTGATGCTGATTTTTTGCCTGAGAAAGATTTTTATTATAGAACGCTACCGTTCTTTTATGAAAAAGAGAAAGTCGCTCTGATCCAGACACGATGGGGACATATCAATGGAAATTATTCTCTTTTGTCAAGAGTTCAAAGTATTGGTATGGATGGACATTTTATTATTGAGCAGGGTGCAAGAACATGGAACGGTTTATATATGAACTTTAATGGTACGGCAGGAATCTGGAGAAAGGATGCAATCATTGATGCTGGAGGATGGCATTCTGATACGTTAACAGAGGATTTAGATTTATCTTACAGAGTTCAATTGAAAGGATGGAAGACAAAATACCTCTCTGATGTGGTAACTCCTTCCGAGTTGCCCGTGGATATCAATGCGTATAAAAGTCAACAACACAGATGGGCAAAGGGTTCCATACAAACAGCCATGAAAATATTACCACAAGTATTCAAGACGAAAGACAGCCTGATAAAGAAAATTGAGGCCGTGATACACCTGACACAATACATGGTTCACCCTATGATGTGCATACTGGCCTTATTATCTCTTCCTTTGATCATTCTATTAAGACCAGTAGTAATCTCTCCTTCATTCACAATGATAATTTTTTTGTTTCTCATATTCCTGGGAGTCTTTGCTCCATCATTACTTTACATAGTCTCTCAAACAGCAGGGTATAATGATTGGCGGAAAAGATGTTTCTTTATACCAGCGCTTATGATTTTAGGGTGTGGTATTGCCATCAATAACACAAAAGGGGTAATTGAAGCATTGTTAAACATAAAAAGTGATTTTGTGAGAACTCCTAAGTATGGTGTAATAAAGCGCGGAAGAAACAAAATGACAAAACATTACCTATTGCCATTGAAGTCGACCTTTATCAGTGAAATACTTTTAAGCATATATTGTTGTGTAGGATTTATGCAATATACGAATAACAAGAGATTCATTTTTGGGCCTTTTTTGCTGGTATATGGAATAGGTTTTTTCTATGTGGGCACTCTTTCACTTATGCAAATATTTACCAAAAAAATAAAATGCTGATAAATATTTTAATGTTCATGTTCAGGAAATTCAAAGTTGTATGATTCCCCTCTAGAAAGAGAGGATACAGGGGTGTGTAAATTGCCTATAACACACCCCCGGCCCCTCTTTTTAGAGGGGAGTTTAAAAGTTACTGCCAAAAGCAATCTAATTTATCCATAACCAATGCATAAAAGATTAATTGTATTAATAACAGCAGGATTAGTCCTGGAACTTCTCTGTATTTTGACAGCTACCGTTGGCGATATCATGCAAAATATTACCAAATTTTCTTTCCTGTATATGGTATCTTTTATCGTGTATCTTTTTGCGGTATTCTTTATTTTAAAAATGCCTTCTTCGCCGGAGGAAGATAAAAGGTATTCGGGAAAGATTTTATGGACTATCCTTGTTTTTTCCCTGGTTTTCCGTTTATCGTTACTACCTCTTACACCATCAAATGACATGTTTCGCTATGTATGGGAAGGGAGATTACAAGTAAACGGATTAAATCCTTACTCTTCCCCACCTGAATCGTCAACCCTGGAACATCTTAGGGATAAGTTCTATTCTGGTATTGGGCATAAACAGCTGACTACAATTTATCCTCCGCTGACGTTAATGATATTTGCAATAGCAGAATTATTCTCCCATTCCTTCTTATCGATGAAGACTGCTTTTTTAACTTTTGATGTACTTTCAATATTCCTCTTGGTAAAGTTCTTAAGGGTGATGGGAAAAGAACCTGTTCATGTGTTGATCTATGCATGGAGTCCATTAGTCCTTATGAGTTTTGCAGCCAGGGGGCATTGTGATTCTCTGCAAATTTTCTTTGTCATACTTGCCTTATATCTTCACTCTATGAAAAAACAGATACAATCTTTCATATCGATCAGTTTGTCCACGATGTCAAAATTTGTGTCCATCATTATCGTACCATTCATAATTCCCCGGGGAAAGATCAAATATCTTATCATACTCTTTTTGCTAATTTTACTTTTATACGCGCCTTATAGTGGTGCTGGCAGGGGACTATTTTCGACTCTTTTCCATTTTGGAACTCAATATCATTACAACGATTCTGTTCATTTTCTCATATTTTGTTTATCTCTAGGGTCGCCATTCATATCGAAAATAATTACAATCATAATTTTGTGTTCTGTGATTTATTGTTTATGCAAAAAACATTTACAAAAAAATCCCACTGAAATAACCCTTGATACTGACACTACCATAATAAAGTATTCTTATATGTCTATTGGTACTTTTTTAATATTAGCACCAACCGTGCATCCCTGGTATATCACATGGATCGTACCTTTCCTCTGTTTTTTTCCAAACAAGGCATGGCTTGTATTGACCGGTTCCGTAGTTTTCTATTATTTTATGAATCACCCCTCATTTTCAAGATTAATAGAATATAACCAAGAATGGGTATGGCAGGAAGTTCAATGGTTAAAAATACCAGAATACATCCCTTTTTATTTCTTGTTGATTTATGGAGGCATTCGGAAGCGTTTATTGGCAAATAAATGTAGTCAATCGGCTCTTCCCAAACTCGTTATGAATACCCAGGCATGAAAGAATTATCGATGAAATCTCCCAAAATTTCGGTTATCATTCCTGCTTATAATGAGGAAAGGGCAATTGGCTTTGTAATAAGAGATATACCAAAAAAATTAGTAGATAAAATCATAGTTGTTGATAATGGAAGTGAGGACAGTACATTTCTGACGGCTAAAAATGCCGGTGCCTATGTTGTAAAAGAGTACAGGAAGGGATATGGAAGTGCATGTTTAAAAGGACTTTCTCTTCTGGATGACGATACTGAAATAGTTGTTTTTCTGGATGGTGATTATAGCGATTTTCCAGAAGATATGGAATATTTACTTCGCCCTATTATTGACAACAAGGCAGACCTAACCATAGGTTCACGAATGAGTGGGAAAAGGGAGAATGGCGCCCTCTTATTACAGGCATATTTTGGGAACAAGCTGGCAACGTTCCTGATTCGACTATTCTGGGGATTTAGTTTTAGCGATTTAGGTCCTTTTCGTGCTATCAGGTATAAATCTCTGATGCAAATGGATATGAAAGATAAGGATTTTGGATGGACTGTTGAGATGCAAATAAAGGCTGTAATGCAGAAAATTCGCATCCTTGAAGTACCGGTACGTTATAGAAAACGCATAGGACAGTCAAAAATCACAGGGACGATAAAAGGTTCGGTTCAGGCCGGGATTAAAATAATTTACACAATATTTAAATATCGATTTAGGTTTCTTTAACTAATTTTGGAGGTTAGAACCATTAATACGCCAAAGGTTTATTTAAAACAGCTCGAAACATTGTGGTTTCAGGTAACAGGAACTCATTGTAACTTACAGTGTGCCCATTGCTTTATCTCCTGCAGCCCCAAAAACACAACACATGAGATGATAACCGTAGATACTATACAGTGGTATTTGAAAGAGGCAGCAACGCTGGGTGTAAAAGAATTTTACTTTACCGGAGGCGAGCCTTTTTTACATCCTCATATAGTAGATATTTTACAAGAGTCCCTAAAATACGGTCAGACCACAGTCCTTTCAAATGGCACCTTAATAACAGAGGATATTTCACAAACGCTAGCCCAGGTATCTCGCACATCCAAACATACATTAGCATTCAGGGTAAGCCTGGAAAGTTTTATAGAGGAAGAAAATGACCAGATTCGTGGAGAGGGAGCATTTAAGAGGGCAATCAGGGGTATTCAATCCCTGACACATGCTGGTTTTAATCCGATTATTACGGTAGCCGATTGGTCGAAATATGGAAAGTTTACGAAAGAAACGGCAGAAGAACTTCAGTTGCTTGAACGTTCTTTGAATATCCCACAGTTAAGACTCAAAAAACTACCTTTGGTTCTCCTGGGACGATGCGCCGAATTTGTCAGACCTTATGATGAAAGCGAACGGGTTACCGATCAGTGCTTTGATAATTACCCGATGGACAATCTCCAATGTACCACCAGCCGTATCGTGACCAATAAAGGGGTATTTGTTTGTCCCCTACTTATTGCCACTCCAAAAGCCTGGATGGGATGGACTTTGCAAGAATCCCTTGGGCCGTACACGATGGAATCGCCTGCTTGTTATACCTGCAGAACAACGGGACTAACCTGTAAAAATGAAGACCCGGAAGTCAAAGACGTCGTCAGGAAGTCAGTTAATGAATTTTATGCCACTGCCGCCATTCATCCTCAAAAGGAACTATGTTGTCCAACCAGTTATAATCCAACAGACCTATCGCATATTCCCCCGGAAGTTTTGGGCATTTCGTATGGGTGCGGCAGCCCCATGACGCAAGCCAACGTCGAACCCGGAGAAAGTGTGCTGGATTTGGGCGCTGGCGGTGGGATAGACTGTTTTATCGCTGCAAAGCTGGTAGGCAAATATGGACGGGTTATCGGGGTTGACATGACGGATGAAATGCTGCGAAATGCCCATAGGTCAAAAGGCGCTGTTGCGGAAAAACTGGGTTTTGATAATGTACATTTTATGAAAGGGTTTCTGGAAGAGATACCTCTGGCAGATGAATGCGTTGATCTGGTAACGTCCAATTGCGTCATCAATTTATCAGACCAAAAGACGAAGGTTTTTCAAGAGATATTCAGGGTGCTAAAGATAGGTGGTAGATTCGCGATATCAGACATTGTCTCTGGCAGGGAAGTCCCCGTGTCTATGAAACAGGATAAAAAATTGTGGGGCGAGTGCATTTCCGGGGCAATTACAGAGCGGGAATTTTTCACGATAGCGAAGACTTCAGGTTTCTATGGGCTGGAAGTGGTGAATCGCTATCTCTATAAGGAGGTGAATGGTTTTACGTTTTACTCCGTGACTGCAAGGGGGTACAAATACGAGAAGTCGAAGGAATGTAAATACACCGGACAATATGCGACCTATAGAGGACCTTTTAGCAGTGTTTCGGATGATGACGGGCACACGTATCCGGCAGGAATCCCTGTGGAAATATGTACCGATACTGCATGGAAACTCTCAAATCCTCCCTATAAAGTGATGTTTCTGTTGTCTGGTATGCCAGGCAAGGACGTGGAAATATCGTGTGGGCCAAAATGCTGTTAATCTAAGAACTGCCCTGATATCAGTGGGAAAAGGTAACTACTCAGCAGCAAAAGAAATAATACAAAAAACCACGGAGACACAGAGAAACACAGAGAATTCCTCCGTGAAACTCCATGCTCTCTGTGTCTCCGAGGTGAGTGAGCAACAAAGGCAAGGTGGTGATCCTTGAACTGTGGGCAACATGGTGTCCGCCATGCAGGAAAGAGATACCCGGTTTTGTTAATCTTTACAAGAAATATAACGTAACGAATTTAATACGTCTATAGAATTCTTCGATGGTCAATCAAGGCCTTCTCTGATATGATTATATACGATAAATTTCTCTTTATTAACAGCGGATAAATGACCGTGATTCAAGAAGCCGAACTATACAGAAAAGTAGCAGACGCCTGCCGGCTGGAAACGGCTGAAGCATTTCATCTTCAGAGCCGCATCCATCGGTTACGATGGTTCGGCCGTTCAGATATATGGGTCAAACGGGATGATGAGCTTGGCTTCGGTGTGTCCGGAACCAAGTTGCGTAAACATGCATCCATAATTCCTTCATTGAAAGAAAAAGGGATTGAGGAGGTGGTGGTAATTGGCGGGGCAAATTCAAACAACGTACTTTCAGCGGCTCAGACCCTGAGGGAAAACAATATCAAGATGACTCCTTTCTTGCTTGGACCACCATCTCAAAAACTGGGGAACGTAAAGTTGCTCTCGTTGTTTGTTGATGACAGCGAAATCCATTGGATTTCTCGCTCACAGTGGGCTAATTGCGAAAATTTTGTCAACACCTATATAGAAGAAAGAAGTGCACAGGGAATAAAAATCTTCGTGCTTCCTGAGGGGGCACATCATCGGCTGGCTCTGCCAGGCTCTTTAAGCATTCTCGTTGATATCCTTCGCAATGAGAGGGAATCGGGGGTTCGCTTCGATCATATTTTCATTGACGCCGGTACGGGGATGGTTGCACAATCTCTTTTGGCTGGGGCTGCCGCCATTGAGAGAAAGACGGTTTTTCATGTCGTGGTTCTGGCAGGCTCATTTGAGGATTTCCAAGCGGGATTATCCCAGGTTGTAGAATATACCGGGGACTTTCTTGGTGTTTCTCTTTGTCCATTACCTGACTATCATTTGTACTATCCTGCGACCGCCAAGTCATTTGGCAGCACCAACAAGACTATTTTCAATGAAATAAGGCGTATTGCCAGAGAGGATGGAATTCTCACTGACCCTGTTTACTCATCCAAACTGTTTCTTACGGCAAGGCAAACGATTCCAGGCCAGGCGCTTGATGGAAATATACTCCTGATTCACTCCGGAGGGGGGTTGGCCTTAACGGGTTTTATGGACAGTCACATGTTCGGCGTATAGGAAATTCGATATCAGGTCTGAAAGGCCGTCAGGATATAGCGGAGGTAAAGCCCAGAAGCGCTAAGTTGTTTTTGATATTGTTTGCATGGAGTCCAATATCGAATATCGAACAAGGAATAATGAATGTTGAATGATAAGAGAGTATTTGATCTTGAAGAACGCTTATGGGGGTGAAGCCCTAAAGGGGCGAAAGGGCATTTTGTTTTTCGTGATCAATTCATCTTATGCAACATAAAATCGAAATATGAATAAATCAAACCAGGAAAGATGTATCCAGTGCCGGTTAATAATTCAAGACTGTATTTGCAGTGAAAATTCTGCCTTTTGGACGGAACATAAAATAACCCTGTTAACAAGCAAAAGAGAAGAACGGATTATCTCCAATACGGGAAGGCTGCTTCGATGTATGCTGGAAAATGTCTCTCCTGTTTATATGGGAAAGAAGGGGTGGGAAAAAGAGGTTAAGTCTGAAATAGTGAGAACCGATTATACGCCGGTAATCCTTTTCCCGACACCACCTGTTTGTGATGGGCAAAAAATTATGGAAGAAACGGGGAAACCATTGAATATTTTTGTTCTGGACACCAGTTGGAGAAATGCGAGGAGATGGCTCCACAAACCCGTGCTCGTAAATTTGAAAAAAATCGGATTAAAGACAGTACCACCTTCTGAATATTACCTCAGGAAGCAATCCGCAGAAAACTATTTGTGCACTTTTCAGGCAGTTACTTTATTAATGGCTGAACTCAGGACGAAAGGTTTTGATGCTGTTTCGTTTCAAATAAATGAAAGATTTAAGTTGTGGGTGAAATCCCTGGCAAGGCAAAGAGGGTTGAAAATAACGAATACCCGCTCCGAATTACTGCGAGCAAAGAGGGACACGTCCAATAGTTATTAGTGGAATTCCAAACAAAATAATTCCCGCTGTGAAATAACGGAAAAGGTATAATACAAAAAGGGCAAGATGTGTAACACCGGGTAAAACGTTATCACTGAATACCCATTCCTTGTAAGCCAAGGCCAGAAACTAGAATCTATATTGAGAACTACATGGCTGGCGAAGATAAAGCATGGGAATTTCTCTATGATTAAAACTCATTCAACTAAAAATAAGATTGACTTTTGAATTTTTATATATTACATTACGCGACGAAAGCGATGACAGTAGATAACAAGTTTTTTACCTCCTCCTCATCCCATCATTACAAAGGATAGGAAGTTTTGAAAAATGAATTTCATCCTGAAGCTTTAAAACTATGTCTGTGTTCGAAATGGTAATGTGTTTCACTAAAACTGTTATAACAAACATTTCAGGTTGTCCGTAATTATTTACGTCGTTTTATTTTAGAAAGAGGGAGAAATATATGTGGCAGAAACAAATAGGGATCATAAGATGTGCGATGTTTCTTGGCTTTATCGGTATGATTTTCCATGCCAGCGTGGGGATAGGCAACACCCTGGGCAATGCAGGTGAGTTTAGGGCTATAGCAGCTGAGGAGTCCACGCCTACCCTTACTCCAGGTACACCAACACCAACACCGACACCAGGTGAGGTTGGTAATATTGCTGGCCAGGTAACTGGCGTTGATACCGGCGCTGGCATAAACGGTGCGACGGTCACTGTTGTAGGCACAGGCCTGTCAGGAACTACAACAAGTGTTCAGGGACAAGATGGTGTTTATGCAATACAGAATGTACCTGTCGGGGCACAAACGCTGGTCGCAGAAGCGGCAGGATATGCATCGTCTGCACAGGATGTGACGGTAGCGACAGGTAACCCAGATACGCAAACAGGTGCAAATATATTTAGATTAGCACTGAATACGGAAGGAACTCCGACGCCTTCACCAACGCCGGAGTCTTGTGTTCCTGTTAAAATGACGGGTTCGCCAAAGCCGCTGAAGATTGTGAAAGAACAAAGTGCAGAAGAGACGATCACGGTAGTTTGCAATGTTAAAGATGATCTGAGAGCTGTTAACAGATTGGTGCAAGCGACGATAACGGGTGGAAAGAAACGTATAACCGTATCGCCTGCAAGTGCACTGACAGATGCTAACGGTGAGGCTAAATTTATCATTACTGCGACAACGAAAACTGGTCATGCCAAAATTAAGTTCCAGGATGCAGGAAGGAAAGATGTGAAGGTTAATATTGGAGTAAAGGTAAAAAATAAGTAATCTTTCTTTTGTAATTCCTGGCGGGAAGATAAGGTTTAAAAAGGGGCAAACAGTTTGTTTGCCCCTTTTTTTTTATTTGTGAATAGGGTTAATAGAATAAATCGATAAAATTTACTGAGAATTCGTTACGGGGACTCAACCCAAGTTCGATGTACACGCGCCTGTTACCACAGGAAAGATCACGAACTTGCCTATCTTTTCGGTCATAGAAAGTTCGGTGAACCCTGTTACAGGCGCCGCAGACTGTTTTTTTCTCTGTCGGACGAGCTTAATTACTAAAGCGTTAGAATCCCCAAGGATACCTGATATCTTGCGCTGTGGCTTAAAATTACAAAACTTATATGCATCATATAGTGATCGTTTTCTTCTCATGCTGTTTTGTATCAAATTTTTAAATGCCAAAACAAGCAAAAAAACACTGTAATTCATTGGGCTCTAAGACTTTTTCCCCCTTATTTTTACCCACTCGATAGGGAGAAGACCCAAAAAAGCTACGAACCGCAGGGATTCATCATACACGGAAGTGCAATACATGATCTATAATAATCTTCATATGAAACATACACCGTCAGGCAGAAAATATATAAAATCACCTATTAAAACTCAAAGATGTAGTGCCGAAAAATGAAGTGCTAAAATTGCAACTTATTGATGTTACAAGAGATACAATTTCTGCTTGTTGAACTTGGGGATAACACCATGATGGTCCTCGGTGAAGCCATTGGCAGCGGACGGTCCAGGTCTGGCGGGAAGCCTTGAACATGCGCAACGTTTTGGGGTACTGTCTGAGGGATTCGCCCGCGCGCGAACAGCAGTCACCCGGCAGTGGAACCGTATGAATGGCATTCTTCTGGTGCGGCTACTCGTCCCTGCCTACGGGTTTGTTGGCCGGTGTTCAAGCCAGCCGTTCGATGAGGATACCGACTTTGCCAACGTCCGTTTCATTGGCGGTGTTCATCAAGTGGATCCCTCACCTTACGTCACATACTGTTAAACAGGCCTGACACCCTTTGGCACGGACAATAGTCATTATGGTGATTCTAAGAGGTCAAACGAGAGGAAAGAGGCCGTTTATTATCTCTCACGCCTATCAATACTATTTATGGGAGTTTTTGAACAAGTAGGATTATACAATCTCTACAAAACGACCATTGCCAAGAAAACGGAAAACGGGGCCCTGAGGACTCAGGGCAATATCATCGTTGTCTTTAAGAGAAGCCTGGCATTCAAAGGGCTGCCTGTTTATCTGCACAGACCTCTTTCCGGTAAGATCCTTTATCCAGTATTGATTTTTGCTGAAGAATATCTGGGCGTGCTGATCGAAAATTGAAGGTTGGTCAATTACAAATCCGCACTTTGGGTTTTTGCCTATGATAACCGGGAGTTCTTTAAATGAACGGAGTGTGGGACCATATTGGATAATCAGGGGAACATTACTCCTTTGAACGGGTATCTCTTCTTGATTATCTGTAACAGTTTGAATAACACGAGGGGTTGCTTTTGCATTTTCAGTATCCACGTCTGTTTCCTTTATTTCAGCAAGAAAACTAACCTTCGGTCCACCCTTCGCAAATTCTAAGACATCTCCATTTTTAAGATATACCTTCTGCCCTTCTTCAATCTGCTTTCCATTTAAAAATGTGAAATTTGGACTTTTGTTATTTAACCTGAACTGATTACCTTCTCTGATGATTTCGGCATGATTACGCGAGACAATAGTTATATCTGCAGGAAAACGAAGATGGCACGACGGATTCCGGCCAATAGTGATCAAATCTTCAGAGAAATCCTGGATACTTCCCTTCCTAGGTCCCAGGATATGGACGAGCTGTACAACTATGTCAGGACGGCGTTTCATTTTGCAGATTATGCCCTGATATTTCCGGAGAATCAAGAAAATAATTATTTTCAAACTATGATCATTGCTCCACACTGTACCATCCAGTTTATAGAAAAATGCCCTACATGTATTCTGAGTTTAGCCGCAAGAATTGACGCAGGTATAAGACCTGTGGCTACCAAAACCAGGATTTTCTTCGTTTCATGTGTTTTTTTATCGTCATAATGATTTTTTTTAAAAATAAATTGTTTTCATTATAAAAATGTGATAATAATCACTAAAATTGAATTCATTCCGACAGTCCTTATGTGGATAGGGGTTGACACTTGCAGTTTTTTCTATCCGAATAAGTCAGCCATACGGAATGATTCCCAAGAAATTAATAACGATTAACTTAAAACCGATGCACATCTAATACACCAGATTATCTAACAGTTCAATAGTATAACACCTGGTGCTTTTCCTGTGAAAAGTTAATGTTCTAAAGAGGAAAAGAGACTTTTGTATGATCTTCAAGACAATTATGACCAAATTGGTTTGCTGCGCCAAGTCAGATATCGGGCTTAAGCGCTCGAATAACGAGGATGGTTATATCGTAAACCCTGAATTAGGTTTTTTAACAGTTGCGGATGGTATGGGTGGCGTAGCAGCAGGAGAAGTGGCAAGCAAAACCTTTACGGATGCCGCCTTTGAGCTTTTTTCAAAGTCCAAGAGGCAATCTGAAAAGGAAATTTTTGAATTGGTACAAAAGACCTATCAATTGGCAAACGAGAGGATTTTAACTCAGGCAAGAAACAAATCGGAATACGACGGGATGGGATGTACAGCAGAATTGATTGCTTTTTATGACAACAAATTCGTCCTTGGTCATGTGGGAGATAGTAGAACCTATTTATTTCGAAAGGGCCATTTGAGGAGAATAACCAGGGATCACTCTCTTGTTCAGGATCAGTTGGATAGGGGATTACTGACCAAGGGTGAAGCAAAAAATCATTCCCAGCGAAACGTCATTCTCAGGGCAGTTGGGGCTCATGAAAACCTGGAAGTTGACCTGATTAGCGGAAAAGGTCTACCCGGAGACCTTTTTTTGTTGTGTTCTGACGGCCTTACCAATATGGTTGATGACGCTACTATTGAAAGGGTACTTTCTTCTGCTGATACGCTTTTTGAAAAAGTTGAACAGCTTATCGACTTGGCCAATTCAGCTGGAGGCTATGATAACATTACCATAGCTTTGTGTGAATTAGAAGAGTAAGGCTTTCGTTGACGTGTAAGCTTAATATCGTAATTTTATTGTTTCAAATGACCAACTGCTTACTGCATAATCAAGTTGCAAATTAGGTTCATCATAACTAACTTTTTTACTTTTCTGAGATGGAACAACCTCTATAGCCCTCTTTTTAAGGATTTCATGAAGACCCCTCATTTCTGTTGGTGATACAGAGCGAAATACGTAATTATCATTTTGAGCAATATTATCTGCTTTTGCAACAAGGAATGTTGTGTCATGTGAGATTTGCTCCTGGATCTGATTGGGTGATAAAGGTATCGTACTCGCAATTACCTTTATATATTCCTTCCCGGGAGGTTCACAAATCCTAAACCCAAACGAATCATTTGTTCCTGGAATTTTATATTCTACACTTGCCTGCACAAAATTATCCGGTTTATACCGGTTAGGAAACAATTCCCAGATCTCCCCATTGCTCCTTACATTAAACAATGTAATATAACAATCTCTGCTCGCTGTTAAATAAATCGTTGCCGGATCACCGATGCTATACGTTTTACTGTCCATCCGTATTTTAACATTAAATTCAGCATTGTTTACGGTATCATTAATATTCCAACCCAGTATATCAACACTTTCAGATCCTAAGATTTTACCACTCTCAACATGGAGCATTCTTGCACTAATTTTGAAGGTATTTTCCACATAGCCAATCCAGCCAACCACAACACCTTCAGTTTCAACTAACTGTCTTAATTTTTGCCTCGTATCATCATGAATAACACCCGATTCAATTAATTGGATTTCTTTTAATACATCTGAAGGAAATTCCCGCTCATACGCCTTTACTTTATCAAAGTTTTTCAGTTGATTGATAAGCTCAGATGCAACAATTTTCCCCTGCTCACTTTTATCTCCATTTAATTTAGCGAATGGAATCACCGAGACTGTTTTATCTTTCAGGAGGTCACTCTTTGATGACATCGCCCAGGCAATTGAACCTATTGAATATTGAAAATATCGCTCGACAATCTTATCAGCTATTTCTTCTGATGAACATAGATTATAAGCACTTTTCAGTTTTTCTAGACACTTTTTATAATCATGCTTTTCTCCAATTGAGTCGGCTTCCGCAATAAGTTTGATCACTCGCTGACTTTCGGTAGATGAAATCAGTAAAAAGTACATTACAATTCCGCCTATTACTAATACTATAGAAACGGCAATTGTGACATAAGAAAACCTTTTTTTCTTTTTTGCTATTTCCGTTGATTTTGTATCTAACACTGCCTCAAGCGCCTGCCTGAACTCTGTGATGTCCTGGTATCGGTCTTCAGGTTTCTTGGCAATTGCCTTCAATATAATTGCTTCTGCCTGTGAAGAGATTTTAGGATTGATCTTTCTTGGCTTTTCAGGTTCTTCATGGACATGTTTGTAAATAACGGAAGCGGCAGATTCTGCATCAAAAGGAAGCTTATTCGTTAAGAGCTGATAAAAGACTATTCCGAGGGAATAGATATCCGTCCGATGGTCCAGGGGTTTCCCCAAGCCTTGTTCGGGAGAGGTATAATTTACGGTTCCCATAAATACATCCGTTCGCGTCAATTTCATTGTTGCTTCCAGGCTCTTGGCCAGACCAAAATCGGCTATCTTAACTACCCCATCATTTGTAATCAGGATATTACTTGGCTTTATGTCTCTATGAATGATTCCGTATTTTTTGGCCTCTTCTAATCCCCGGCAGGCCTGAATTATAATATCAACAACCTCTTTTTCCGAGAACTTGTCTCCACGTTTTATTTTTGAAGACAAATCTTCTCCGTGTACATACTCCATAGCAAAGTAATTGGTACCATCCTCCGTCACTCCTTTGCTATACATCTGAATAATATTTGTTTGCATCAATTTTGCAACAGACTTTGCCTCAAGGTCGAATCTCTCTACAAACTCATCATTATTACTCAGTGCGGCAGATAATACTTTTATGGCTACTTCTCTGTTAAGAGATTTCTGGATAGCTCTATAAACTCGCCCCATACCTCCCTTGCCAATCTCTTCCTTTATTTCAAAATCTCCGAAGTCTTTTCCTACCATTGCCTTTTCCTTTTGTATAATTATTTATCCCATCGATACCAGGAAAACTTACTTCATTTTTCCAACAGGACGGAAGAAAAACTCGCCCATTTCATGTCCTGAATACTGAAGTGGTGCATACTGCGGGACCTGTCCCACATAAACAGCAGACGAAACGGGATGGGCAAGACGGGCGGAAACCTCCTTATATAATCGCATACCTTCAAGAACACCTTCGTTTTCTATAAGAACACCCAGCAGGGCCTTCGCGAAAACAGAATGACCACCACCACCACTATCTAAAACGGGTTCTAAGTCACCAGATGTAAGCACGGTACGGGACTTTTTCTCCATCGAGACCTTGGTCCATCGATGACGTATCTCGTCTGATGGGGCAGATTCAATCTGTGGAATAGCTGATCGGGTTAACATACCAGAGTAGCAGGAGTCAGAAACCAGCAGGATATGCCTGGCACCCATAATGCTAATCATATCGGTAATATCAATTGTTGTAACCCAGTTTGCCCTGACCTCTCTATCTCCATCAACAGGTATCCAATATCCACGAACAATCTGTGTATCCAGATACCCGTGACCCGCATAATAGATGAGAAGATTATCCCCTTCGGCCAGCACTCTCTGATATTCATTCAGGGCCTTTAAAATATCGAAACGTGTAGCGTTAAGAATTATCTTTGTCTTAAAACCGTATTTATTCTTCAATATTTTTGCTACCTCTTCTGCATCTTCTTTCGGTGTATCCAAATCATCCCAATACG
Source organism: Planctomycetia bacterium (assembly GCA_015075005.1). Taxonomy (GTDB): domain Bacteria; phylum Planctomycetota; class Brocadiia; order Brocadiales; family Brocadiaceae; genus Brocadia. Next base: position 1,298,559 of record JABTVC010000002.1, on the reverse strand, counting down.
TATACTGCTCATTCCCTATGATTAACGCATGATAGTTACCGAAAATTGCAGGTGGTAATTCCCATTTCTTTTGTTTTGGAAATTGAGATTCCAGGGCAAGGACAAACAACTGAGTAGTTTGCCTCCCTTGCTTGTCAGTCGCGCATAAAGTCACCTGGACATCGGAGTCCTGAACTTTAACGGGCACTTTAAATGCCCCTGACTCGTCAACGTTTTGTTCTTTATTATTCACGGTAAATACCTGTAATCCGGATGGGGCAATTACTCTTCCGGTGATAACGCGCTCTGTCCCTGACTGCGTTATAATTCTGGGAATACCCTGCTTCGCTTCCAGCCTAATGCCTCTTACCTGTTTTGCTTCAGGGTATTGCATTGCGGGAATCCGTGGGTCAATCATCTCAATCGTCGGCCCGATGATTTCTTCCTGTTGTAGTGTTTTGAGTTGTTCCTTATGCTGTTTAGCTTCGCCCTCCAATTGGGTGATCTTTTGCCTCAATTCACTAATTTCTTTGTCTTCGTTCCCAATATCTGCTTCTTCCTTCTTCTTTTTTAATTCCTGTCGCGATTGTTCCAATTGTTTTTGTATTTGTTCCATCTGATTTTGCAACAACTCTTCCTGCTTTTTTCTGCGATCAACCTCCTGCCTCAGTTCCTCGAACCTCCTGTTCATTTCTGTGTCGATACTGGCAGGGTCAATGCTAATGGCATCTTCTAAACCAAATGCCTTCCGATACCACTTTAATGCCTCTGCCATGTTTCTCTCCACGCCCAAACCCTTTTCATAAAGGTGGCCAAGGTTGATCTGGGCGCTTGCATATCCTTGTTCGGCCGCCTTTTTGTACCATCTGGCTGCAAGGGCATAATCAGGTTCCCTCCCCAAACCTTTTTCATAGATTTCACCCACATACGTCTGGGCAATCTTGTCCCCCCCTTCGGCCTGTGATACCCAGACCTTCAATGCCGTTTCGTAATTTGCGCGGTCATAAGCAACATATTCTCCCCCCCTGATTCTGCATACTAATGCGGTAGTTTTCATGGCACGCCTGGGTGTCAGGTAAGTCATATTCCCCAGTTTTCTAATCTGACCTGGCAGGAGACAATCAACAATGAGCATATCATCTGCGCTGGATGCGGAGGAAGGTACCTCAGACATTAACTGAGCGGTTTCTTTCTCAGACAATGTTTTGTATTTACAGCCTGAAAAAGAAAGGATGGTAACAATACTAAATATAATTATAAAAATTTTTAATTTGGTCATAAAAATAATTACTGTTTTTGAATTGGTATAATACTAATCCCGTAAACAAAGACGTATACCTCACCTAAGGAGGTCTTACCTTAAACCGCGGTCAACTACGCCGAAAACAGTGACGTACACATCATCGGATGAGGTCAAGTCACTATCATCTGCAGTCAGTCGCAGTACATATGTGCCATTAGAAGTAATTGAAAAGCTTGCACTCGTATCAACAGCAGAGGCATCCATAAAGGTAACATCACCGGGACCACTGACCTTGGTCCATAAAGTAGTCACCTTCCCTGATGGGTTCGGCAGACCATCGTCAGTGACTGTACCGTTTAAGCTGGCACCGTAATACCACAAAACATTCTGGTCAGAGCCTGCATTGACCGTGGGTGCCTGGTTGACAATGGGTGACGGATTGACAGTTATGGTCACTTCATCAGAGCCGGTCAATCCGCTATCACTTGCCTTTGCTGTCAACTGCAGCACATATTTCCCAGCTTCTGAAAAACTCGCCGTCGTATCTACGGCCTTAAAATTCGCAAAGCTCACCTTACCAGGGCCACTAAGCATGGCCCAGGTGGCTGAATAATCACCGCTGTACGTAACCGTACCATCCAGTGTCGCACTGTTGGGTAACGTAACTACCTGGTCATTACCCGCATCCACTTGGGGTACCCCGGTAGCTAGCACAGTTGCAGTATCTGTTACCGTTTTTGATCCAGTTGTATTAACTTCGTCAAAGTAACTAATCGTCAAGACATCACCTTCAACTGTCTGGATACTGGCAAACTCTACCGTGCCACCGCTGGAAGTAATTTTTATAGAACCCTGGAATATACCGGTATCTAGACCTGTCTCAATCATCCTTATTTTTGTACCACTGATATTAGATGTAGAGGTGATGAATACATCAGTTAAGAGACTTTGAATCGTAGTAATGCTCGTATTCCTCTCAGCATCAATTAGCGTAATTAATGCATATGAATCTAAAGAATATGTATCTTTATCAAAGTATTGAATTGCATCGGATGAACTAAACGATAAAGTAATTGTGGTTGAAGCGAAAGGGGTAGTATCGGTGTATGTAACTTCGGCTATGCCCCCTTGGGTTGCTTTTATTACAGGAGGAACAACTGTAGAGTCAGTAGATTCCCCTGTTCTAAAGGTAGCAAGGAATGTCCCTGAATTTACCCCATTTTCGACGAGGCTTAGTGTTAAATCTGTTCCTGTAGATTCTTTTACTGCAAGGGCATTCGTTAATGTTTCTCCGGTGGACGAATTTGAGTTTCTGTCCACATCTACGACAGTAGCAACAATTGTATCTCCATTTAGATATGCAGTATCCTTGCTCAAACTCAGAGTCCCCAAAGAAAGTACGAATTGTGTCAGGGTGAAATCGACCTGGTTTCCCCCCCCCACTACCGTAACAGATTGTGAGGATTCTTGATATCCCTCTGCCGATGCTTTTATGGTATGTTGACCAAAAGGCACGTCCTCAAATTGATAGAAACCCGCACTATCCGTTTTGGTTTCTCTATTTACTAGATCTGCTATTATCACAGTAGCATTAATAATTCCACAAATACCAATTTCACAATTTGCAGCTGCTACAGTACCTGAAATATTCCCTGTAGATTGGGGTATTGGTGTTAAAGAAAAATCGACCTGGTTTTCCCCCACCGATATCTCAACCGACCTTTGGGATTCTTGATATCCAACCGCGGATGCTGTCATTTTATGTGGCCCACCAGGTACATTCTCAAATCGGTAGGCACCTGTGCTGTCCGTTGTGGTTCCTCTATCCAAATCTTCAATTGTAACCGAAGCACCAGAAATGGGTTCTCCGCTCGTCGCATCACTCACAATACCTGAAATATTCCCTGTAGATTGAGGTATTGGTGTTAAAGAAAAATCGACCTGGATTCTCTTGCCCGTTACCAGAACAGGCTGTGAAAATGTTTGATACCCATCCGCCGATGCTGTTATAGTATACGTATCATCAGGTACATTCACAAATTGATAGAAACTATTTCCACCATTTTCGTCGTATAGCGGCACTCCTTCTGAATCTACGATGATTACTGTAGCTGTACTAATAGACATGCCTGTTATTGCATCCTTTACAATACCGGAAATACCTTTTGGCCGCATTTTAAAGTTGCCCGAACCAGGGGCGCCAACATTGTTCCATGTGCCCATTATTAATCGTACACCATTTTCGTTTTCTACAAATTTCCCTTTATATTTGTAAGATATACAATCACCACCATTAATGTCGCAGATATTTTCGTTAGGTATTGTCACATAAATATTGATATGTGTTTCATCATAGCTACTATTACTTTCATCTATTTCAAGAGAGGGACCACAACAGTGTTCCCCCACGGTGCCACTAATCGTTCCTTTGTTACTATTTTCTCCATCACTGAAAGTCAAATCGTATTCAATTCCATAATTATCCTCCATAATAACCTGAGTCCCAAAAACCGCAGCCAAAGAAGCCTTGGGTTTATTGACTTTACCATCGCTACGTTTCTTTTGAATTCCATCGATATCATTAGTTGTAAAACCGCTTTCAAAGTCAAAAACTTCACCTATGTATGGAGTCATGGCAAACAAACCCCCTTCTTTGTCTTTACCTCTTCTCCATCTCCCTTCCATACTTTTGGTATCTGTATCTATTATATTTCCTGTATAGGTATAGCTTTTACAATCACCCTGTTGGAGTTTCCTCACATGAAACCAGAATCTTGTACCTTTATATCTACCGGTTAAATGAGAGCAGGACTCACATTGAGGGAATTTTGCGGTACCAATAATCTTGCCATTGTCAATCTCTAAATCATAGATTATGCCAGAATTATCTATCATACAAACCTGGGACCCGAGGACTTCTTCCAGCGTGATCTTTATACTTTTTGTACTAGCTGATCGAATTCCTGGAATATGAGGCTTTTGTTTGGCATACATTTTCTCACTAATGCCAATTATTAAACCCAGTAATACTATAATTCCTATTGATAATTTTTTCATATTCATATAATACTCCTTTTGCTTGTGTCTATATGGCACTTTGGATTGCTAAAACTCAATACGCACACCACCGGATATGTTGTGTGTGGTTACGTCATCCAATCCAAGGGGTGTTTCGTAATAAACATAGGCAGAAATTCCACCGGCAAATACAGAAGATAAACCGAGTCCAAGATTTAAATAGTCCCTGTCCGGACTATCGGTCGAAAACCTCAAAGGTGTGCCGGAAGAGATATTCACAAAGTTTGCATCTATATCACGGGAATCGTTTTCATATTCATGCACCCACTCAAGGCGAATTTGCGGTACTACCACTCCCAATCTTACCTTTTCAAAGCTTTTCGGTACCTTAAAGGCATATGATGCCTCAACGCCTAAAAAACTCTTTAAGGACTCTGCATCTTGATGGTCAATCTCTAGTTTTGTTTCAGAATCCCCTTTAATTTGATGTCCTTCGATATCCACCTGGCTATAATTTACCCTACCCACAGGTCCAATGGTAAACCCGCCGATATTAAAATCATAGCCCGTACTCATGCTTGAAGCGAATTGTGTCCCATCCGGATTTCCTTTTAACCTTGAATCATTTACTTTATATTTCGAATCATAGTCATCCCAACCGAACGATACAATACCGTCTAGATAAAAATTATTTAAAAAACAAGTTCCGTATATTGAGCCATTATATCCATTAATATCTAAACTATCGCTGGATGAATCAAAATCAACATCTTTATTGTTGTAACCAAACATTGTGCCAAGAATCACATTGTCAGTAAGTTTATAGTCAAGGCCTGCAATGGCACCTACAGTATTAAAGTCAAAACCAGCCTCCCTATTCGTTGTATCTTTATCTCCAAAGGATCCTGTACCGCTTACAAAAGTTCCGAGTCGGTCTAAAATCCTTGATTCATCAGTATTCACTGACTTCTCCTTTACAATGCTAGTTATAGGGCCAGCATACCTATTGGCTGGAGGTAATTCCTCATTCATACCCAATAGTTTCTTACGTTTCATGCTCTCGGAACCTAGCCTGAGGGCATCGAGGCGCGCTTTTACATTGGTAAAAACATAATTCAATGTCTCAATGGCAATGGTTCCTTGTGAGGCTACTTCCGGAATTGTTGTATCAGAAATGGTCGACAAACCCGGAGTCACTCCAGGAATTTGGGCATGAACAGTTTGTACTGCAGGGAAACTCAAAATTAACATAATAGCGAATATCAATACTACAATCATTAAATCGCTAATTCCCTTCGTCTGTCGATATTTTAAAAACCCCTTATACTGACAAAAGGTCTGCCTTTTTCTAATGCTTCCTTGTTCGCACCATGGTGTTTTAACCTTATCCATTTTACTCTCCTTAAACATTACTGATATGATTTTCCAAGATTGCAGATACCATAAAAACAAAAAAAGCCTTACTGCAAAGATATTTCTAAAACATCTTCGGCAGTAAGGCTGTCTTTAATCTTTGATATAGTACTTTAAAGATCCTACACTTTGCGTCCCATGATCACTCATGGTTTGCCTTTATCATTATAAATTTCTAGAGCAACAGAAATACCAAGTGCAGTAAAATTGAAAAATTTAAAAAATTATTTTCGCAACACTTTAATATTAAAATACTTATAGAAAATGAAAGTTAATATAAATAGCATAGTATTTATTTGAAACAACATCAGAAAGTGTGTCATGTCACACTTGTGTGACGTTACACTTATGTGACATGGCACACTTATGCTGTGCAATTCAGAATGTTTTTATCGATTCCTGTAAAATTGGTTCTATCTCAACGGGACCCACTGTCCTTATCTTCGTTATGTCCGTATTCCCCCACCAGTTATTCGTTATATTACATGACATTTTAGAACCTTCTGATTTTAATTCCCATTGCCCGTTATTGTAAATGTTGTTATTACTTATATAACCTTTGGCTGAATCTAAAAGAATACCACCCAATTCATTTTCAGAAACCGTAGAATCCTTTATGGTAATTTCGGTTTTCAGGGCATGGATACCAATTTCCTGCGAAGCCCTGATAACGGATTTATTGATGGTGGCCGTTCCTTCCTCAAGGAACATGCCCAGGGTATTATTCTCAAGAAGGCAATGATCCATGTGGATAACAGAGTCCCTTGCTCTAATCCCATTTTGGGCATTATGAATTTCACAGTGAGAAAACATATTATCTCCCTTGCTTTGATCAATGATAATGCCCTTCCAGGGCTCTGCATTAATATTCATAAATCGAATCGGTTTCTCCCGCGTTCCTTTTGCTTCAATCCCACCTTTTACCACAATACCGAGGCCTTTGCACCAGAGAACGGTACCAGCCTCTATGACAAGTTTTGCCTGTGGCATGACAAGAAGGGTTTCGTCCATCAGATACGGACTTTTCTCAGAAGACAAGACCAAATCTGCGGATATCTGTTGTGGCAGCGGCGTTGGCTTCCCCATATAGACAGGGCCTAGTATGTCAACCCAGCGGCTTCGGTCCCCTTGCTTTGATTTCAGGTAACCAACCAGCACACCGGAGAAAAGTTTATCATCCGGTTTAACCGTGTAATCACCAATATAGGTACCTGGTTCTTTCTCATCCATAGACATATCTTTGATTAAAGGTAAAATATCCCAACTGGCAATCTGCCCTGGCTCCCCCACCATAACGACTTTCAACGATTCTCCGGGTTTTAGGAGCTTGTCAGCTCCATTATGCACGAGAACCTGTATCTTGGGACCCGACTCAGCAATTTCCGATGGATTAGGAATTGTTTCAATCATCTTCATACAAAGAAAGGCCGTAACCTTTATATCATCCCTTTGTTTCATAGTAAGAAGAATAAGCTTCTCCGCAACCGTCGCCGCAAGACCAATAGGGTTGGTAGGAATGCTGACATCCCGTTGATGTGCCGTATTATAATTTTCCCAGATCAGATTCCCGGTCTTGCAATCAACCATCTTCGCCTTAAGGCCAGCATGATAGTCCGTGTAAACGACAGCAAATATTTTTCCAAAAGAGGCGACTTCGCCATAAATAACGGCATCAACATCCAGCACGTTGCCAATTTCCTTCGGAGAGACGTCTTCACCTGAGGCAATCTTCTTATATAAACCAGATTCTTTCAGAATCGAGTCTACCTGAAAAGGCTCTCTATCCTGATAGCTTAATGAACTGAAGAAATTATAAAACATTTTTTGAATAATGGAGCTCGCATCCGGGTTAGATGTTTTATTGACAAAAGGCAAGACGGCTACGCGCCTGGGTAGCCCTCCTTCTTTCGATACGTAAGGTTTCACATGTTCAGTAACTGATGTGCAAGCCGGAAAGGACAATAACAGGAAACCCAGGAATATAAATTTATAGAGTATTGCCGGATAAAGACTTCTTTCCTCATTTTTAGGAGGACATGTTTTGGCAAGTTTTTAACGACCCCATTACCCTCATTTTTCAAGAGGGATTTGGTTGCAGCTGTGCTTCGATATGAATATCGTACTATCATGGAACCTCCGTATGTTTCTGTTGATCTTCTTCAAAGAGATATTTCATGATCCAGGTTGACTCGGAACCAGCCTTTTCAAGGAGACGTTTAATTTTTTCTTTCCTGGCATCCTCATCGTTTTCCGGTTTGCCCGTAAGTGTCAACTTTTGTCTGCACTCAATGACTTTTTCTTTTATGGTATTATCCTGTGGATCTATGAGCATATACAGTTCAAATGCTGAAATGGCATTTGCATAATCATTCTGTTGAAAATCTTTTTCACCACTCATACGATAAATATCCTTAATTTTTTCTATCTGTTTTTTGGCGATATTATTACTTGGTTCAAGGGAAAGAACGGCCTGATATGCAGCATAGGCGTTTTTATTGACCGGCGTAAGATAGCGTTGTGCTTGAAAATGTTCCTCTGCCTCTTTCATGAGCTGGCTTACCGTCTGTTGTTTAAAATGGTACTGCTGATTGATTAGCCATAGGCGGCTAATGTCTTGCTGGGCCTCATGAAAGTAAGCGCCTTCCTCCCGTATCGCTGAAAATTCTTTTAAGGCCTCCGTGTAATTCCCGGTATCTTCTAACTGCTTGCCTAACTTCAGATGACACTGATCAAGGGTGTCCCAGGCTTCAACGGATTCTTTATCCAAGCCGTACTTACTTAAATAAGTAACGAGGAAATCCCGTGCATCTGACAATTTCTCACCTGATACCATTTCTTTCGCAATCAAAAGAGTACTCTGAGAAAGTAATTCCCTTGCTTTTTGCGATTCTTTTTGGGGTAGGTTTCTATTAAGAAGCATGGTAAGAGTTTCGTGAGCTTTATGGTAATCGCCTTCTTTGGTATAAACTGTAACCATCTTAAGGGTCTTCCTTGCCTTCCATGGGCCATAAATCTGGAAATAAACTATAGAAGATATTAAAACAATAAACAAACAGGCAGATGACACCCATATAGTTAAATGAATACGCTTACTCATTGTATAACCATTTTCTGTCTCCCGCAGATTGTCTTCAGGACGATCAGAGATGAAGGAGACAACATAAGCACCCATTTTAATTTGATCCCCTGAGATAAGACGTCTTTTTTTAACGGGTTTATTCTTAAAGATCAGAGGATTTGCTTCACTTAAATTCTCAATGCAATAGCCTTCTCTGTCCTTTGTAATGACACAATGTCTTCGGGAAATTGCAGGATCGTCAAGATGGATTTCTGCCTCAGGTGTTCTGCCAATCAAAAATGTGTCTTTATTCATGTCATATTTCTTACTCTGGCCATCCGGGCATATAAGTACCACCCTTGGAATAGATTCTTTGACAATGGGAGTGCTAACAATTACCGTCTTTTCCTCAAAAATTGGTTCCTGAAAGCCGGGCTTACTTTCTTCAACATGAAAGATGTATTCTGTGCTGCCAAAAGATATGTGGTCACCGTCACGGAGGAAATGTTTTTCTACAAGGGTGCCATTAATAAAGATAGGGTTTTTCCCCAGATTTTCTATTACATAGCAATTATTCTCTATGGAGATTCTGGACTGGTGGCGAGAAATATGCTGTTCCGGTATGCAAATATCACAATCTTGAGAACGGCCAATGAGAATCTCTTTCGAGCTAATTTCAAACCTGATTTCTGGGTTTTGCAAAGATACGATTCTAGCCTTTTGCATATGAAACATCCTGCACCACCTTATCCTTCTTCCCTTTTTTGGTCATGATTACCCAAGGTATATACAAACTCAGCAACTCCTTATTCTCTTTCTTGTAAAAACCTTTATCAAAACTTATGCTCTCTATTACGCCCTCTCCGTAACGATTCAACAACCTATCTGCCAAGGGAATTGAAAACGACACATCTGCCTGTTTTTCTCCTACTACATAGTCTACAATAAATCCCCATTGATCACTTGCCACCAGAATAGTATGGCCCAACTCTACCCTCTTGTTTGACTTGCCTTTGTATAGCCATTCCGTAAGCGGCTCAAACAACGAATGAATTTTTTCTTCTGTTGCCATTGTCATGCCTTCCTCTATTGCATCTTCTATCATGTCTAGGCTCTTGCGTCCCGCATCCCACAACAAATTCATATCTGTCGGAAAGTGTACATGCGTTTCTAACACATACGTATCCATCTTCATACACAGTCCTTCGTCTTTTTTTTTAACCAACTGATGTCCAGATGATACCAACAATTCATTTATCTGTCTGATGGCCTCCTCATCCAATAAACTTATATTGTCCTTGATGCCCTGCATCGGAAAGACCTTGCCTTCTCCAAATGTTGTTTCTACACCAGGTATCTGTCTGATAAGTCTGTGGTGGTTGGCAAAATCCTCCAGCCTATCGTAATTGGCATCCAGTCCCAATCTCACTACCGACAACGCCAGGATATGCCACAACTCCATCCCATATCTCCCCGTCTTTTTCTTCCCCTTCTGCACCTTCTCCTCCAATATCCGGAATACCTCTTCATTCAACTCCGGCGTAACATAGATATGTTGTAATGCCCTCAATATCGGTGGTAGCTCATCCCGGTTCTTTAACGGCAGTTTTACTTCTGAAATGGATAAACTCCTATCAATGTTAACGATATTAGGTTGCACCCCTATTTCCCGCTTTTACCTTTTTTTTACTTCAATATTTTTAATAGACACATTATCGTTTTCATCTGTCTCAGGAATCTCGTTCTTACTGTCAGCAACCAACTTGATTTGGTGAAACCCGGGAGGCAGTTTTCCTAATAGATAATCCAGATAGTAAACATAATACTTTCCCAGCATAGGATTAGAGGATTTAATTTCCACACGAAAGGAATTCCAGTACGTATCGTTTACAAATAGATCAATGGAAAAGGATGTTGTAATAGCCATATCACTATTATTAATAAACGAGAAATCCAGGAAAATCTTGTTCTTCCGTGTTATCTTCCTGGCATCTCTGTTTGTGTATATCACTTTGGACACAACGATTGCATCTGACCAGCCAGGGGGTTTATAGGGGGTCAAATTAGCCCCCCCTCCAGCGCTGGTAACGGTGATGAGATTGGTCTTGACTTCTGTATCCGATCCACCTGGTCCTGTAACAGTCAGGGTAACAGTGTAGGTACCTGCAGCGGTGTATGTATGGCTGAAATTCGTGCTCTGTTGTGTTGCCGTCTGACCGTCCCCAAAGTTCCATTGTCTGTTTGTGATGCTTCCTGTTGATGTATCAACGAAATTCACCGTAAGGGGTGTTGTGCCGGTTGTGGGGCTCGCGGTGAAACTGGCAACAGGAGCACCTCCTCCATCTGCAGGAACCGCCATCACGGCATTGAAGGCATTTACCCTTCCCGCACCGGTCTTATCGTCTATCCCTGGAGAGTCGATGTCGTCTGCCGATTCCTTAAGAATGGCCTTCACTTGAGCTGGAGTGAGGTTCGGGTTCTTCGAGAGCATGAGAGCAACAATGCCAGCCACTTTGGGAGTGGACGAGGATGTCCCCCCGAAGTCATGATTGTAATCGGCGCTGGTGGTATCACCCGGATTGATGGCCGAGCCATCATTGTATCCTTCCGCTCCAATGAGATCCGTTGCATAACTCCATGGACCGGGAGCAACAACGTCAGGACCGGCCCCCACGTAGCTCGATCCCCAAGCGTGTTGTCCATCGCTGCTGGAGGCACTCTTGTGCTCATCGGTCGGGCTGGACGCTCCCACACAGATCACATCAGTCGTACCTGTAAGATTCCCGGGGAAAGCAACGTCATAGGTATATGGCGGTCGATCAGGACCGTTTCCTGCTGCAAAGAGAACGATCTTGCCTGCCGAAAGAGCAGCTATAACAGCATTCTCTATATCTTGAGAGTAAAATCCGGTCCCCCCCCAGGAGTTGGAGAGAATATGGGCTCCATGAGCCACTGCCACGTCGATTGCACTGGCATTGTTAGCACTGGTTTCTCCACTGTATACCGGCATGATCTTCACCCCAGGGGCAGTGCCAACCACACCAATGCCATTGTCTTTTATTGCGCCCACGTTTCCCGCACAGTTCGTTCCATGGCTACCCCGGGGATTGCCTCTGGGATATCCGCCCACTGCTCCGTTGTAATCATAGCCTGTGACTAAGTTTAGATCCGGGTGGGTGAGCTCAACCCCTTCATCAATCACGGCAACAATTATATCTTGAGAGACGGAAACGAGATTCCATGCCTCGGGAACATGCAGATCGCTTCGGTTCGTCACCAGACCGGCAACCTGCCCCACATTCTTTAACTCATATTGTCTCGCACTGTAGGTATCATTGGAAAGAAACTCTGTATCCACATTAGATGTACTGACGATGCGAATGTCATCGATGTATGCCCCTTCGTATTGATCGATATCATCCGAGTGGTAACGGAAATCGAAGAAGGCATTTGTCGTACGAAATGAAGGCGGAACACGATAGAGAACTCTGCGCCATCCGTTGCTGGTTGTTGGGTCCAAGGTGCAATCGCCATCATAGAAAATGGCAAGTTTCTTACCTGTGACATTGCCACTGCTGGCATCGAATACAAGAACGCTTGGGTAGTCATATATATCTGGATTTCCATTCTGATCATTGGCAAAGTCGTTCTTGGCATAGAACCAGAGTTCGACGTAGACCTCCTCATAAGAAGAGAGGTCTACGGTGGCACTTCGCATGACCGCTTCCATTTTAATTGGAACAGGTCCCGGGGCGTTCACGGACTGGTCTCCTAGGGCTGCACAATAGAGGGAGCGAGATCCGCCATGCTTTCTATAGGTAGTCGCACCCCAATAAGCACTAGCAGCTCCTTCTAAATTGCCGATTTGCCATCCCTGCGGAAGATCATCCGATTCAAAATTAAGGCTTGCAATGGTGGTCCATTGTGGTGCAAACTGAGCGGTTGTATCCAAGGGAATCTCATTCAGACCTTTTCCTGTGTATGCCACAATGAGCTTTTCATCTGAAGGTTTTTTCTCTGTTCGATTGTTCCATGAGCCCTGATCGCCAGGCATCACCACAATCATGTTCGGCTCGGCAAAAGAGATTCTGCCGAGAGTGGTGAGATGCTTTGAAACCTCGAAGGCCCTGCCGTTGGAAGGATTCTCAATCTTCAGGATAAATGTGTCTTTCCTATGCTCTCTCGTTTCTAAAACTCCCAGTCCTTTAAGATAGGGGCCGAGATACTCTTGAGCAATGGAAAGAGAAGTCTCTTCGTTGAATCCTACAATTACCTCATCCGAGGGAATGAGCAGTGACCATCCCTGCTCAAAGACAGGTTGAACCTGCCCCATTATAGTCCTGGATAAAGAGGCCATTACTGATCCCATATCAATCCCCTCTGTATGTTTTCTTTTGAGGGCGGGAGCACGGTAGAGGGCAAGAGATTTGTTCTTTAATGCCTCCTTTTCGCTGAGAGGATCTTTCACCAGTTGATTGTCTTTCACAATGGATGAGAAATTGGGAACTCTCTCTTCTAAGGCAATGAGGCGTTTGCTCGGAGTGAGCGAGATAAGTGATCCTTTGTAGTAGTAGGTGTAATCAACTATTTTTGATTCTTGGGCTGTTGCAAAATGGCCACAGAGAACAATACATACCATAATCATATATGATACAAAACGCGACTGTCGAGTAAACATAATAAACCTCCTTCTTTAAGATATTATTTATTTTCTCCGTCTCCAATCTTATCAAATCTGTAATAAACAGAAATATCATAGATAAGCACATCTCTTTTTATTTACCATTACACACACCTCGCGACATTTTCTTATATCAACGACTAAATCCATCGTCCTGCTAACTGGGTCGGGGGAACAGCCAGCGACTGAAGGCGTGCTAGCCGAATAATATCCTGATTTTTGTAAGATAAAAGGGGCATGATACCTTTATCCAGGATGGTTTCAACGGCCCGTTCGGTAAAGACGACCTCTGCACAGGGCTTAGTAAGGGATTCACCATCTTGCTTATAAACATGCAAGGGCAGGCCTTCGATATCCTGAATAATGCCGGATTGAAAATTCCAGCCATATTGAGCAAACGTTTGTCCCAGCAGACAAACACAGACAATGGAAGGGTTACCCCATAAATAATAATTATGATTCGGTGCATCAGGGAGTTCTTCGAATGCAAAACCTTCTGTTGGATTTGTCTCCGCACCGTAAGGAAGACGGAGTAAGAATCCAGGCAGGATAAGCCCGAGATATGAAGACTCTGGAAGTTTTCTGAGAATTTCCCATGTTTTGTTGCCTTCTGTGCCGTCAGGTTTTATCCAATTATCAGGATCTGATGTCTCAGCCAGGCACTCACAACCTAGAACTTTATCACTTGCAGCTGAAATAAAAGGAGCCCCGGCTGCCTTAGCAATCTTTGCCATTCGACCGAGCAACCCGATATATTCAGTGCCTTGGTCAAAGGTATAGTTTGCTGTCAAAACCGCCCATGGTTCACCGCCAAAGGTTTCGACTGCTTGCTCTACAAGAAGTTTATAAGTTTCCGTTGATCGCAGGTCTTCTGAAGCGCTCAGGTCAGCAGCTAATTCTGCTTTCGTTATATCGAGTAAATACACCTTGAGATTGGAATCTGTCTCCAGCCTTGACACAAGAAAATATACTGCCCGCCATGCTGCTTCTAGGGCCTGAAAATCAGGGTGGTGCAAGATCATGCGCATCAATTCGCCTGTAGCAGCATCCACTGCGGATAGCATCTCTGCTTGTTGTGGATGGGTTTTTGGTACTAAATGAGGTTTGACAATCTGGTGCAAACAATTATCCCACTCCGAAGGTCCACGGTATGATTCTTTCTCTGGCTTTTTTCCTTGAGTTTCTTCGAGAACTTGCTCAAGCAGGTTACCTGGTATTTGTTCGGTTTTATTGTTTAAAGACTTTTTTGTATCTATAGGAGGAACAGAAGATTCGTGGGTTTTGTCTTTGCATTGCAGATCTTGTGTTAATACAGCAAAAGTCGAAGGGTCTTTTAGACTCTGACGAGTCTCCCTTAATGCCTGAAAGACCTCAAGATTTTCGAAGAGACGATCCGGATGAAAATCGTCAAGCCCGGAAAACTTGATACGAACAGGTGGAGATTCTTTTCCAAGGATAGGAAGCCTGATTTCAACGTCAAGTTTTTTTAACACCTGAGCGAAATTATCCCGGTCAACAAGAAGAGGTTTTCGGCTTGCTAACTTATGCTCAAAGATGGAGCGGTTTTCACGCCCACTGAAATCACCCAAAATGGCGATTCTAAATGGCATCTCTGGGTCAGGCGCACCATGATTCTTTTCCATAGACGAAACTATATTGACATCAATCTTTCCAAATGAAATAGGGTTTTAAACATCAGTTACTTCGACCGTAACATTCCTGCCATCCTTGGGCTTAATATCAGCATGGATTTTCTTTATCCCACTCTCCTCGATTACAACACAACCATCTGACCATCCGGAGTTTTTCCCCATGTGGATAAAAATACCGGAAAATCCCGATACGTTTGGAATATAAATGGCTTCACGTGGATTCCCCGCCGAATTTTTCTTTTTTTTCATAGTAGTTGCTGAACATCCGCTATACGTTCCTGCGGGTATTTTTTTTACTAAGTCCCACCAACATTTAGTCGATAAATCAATAGAACCCTTTGTAGTGTAGTGTTCCTTCGCTTTTATCAAGTTTAACCGTAATATTATAATCAGGCATTTTTACCTCCTACATTAAATTATCTTAGAGTTCAACATTGCCCCCAATAAATAGGACGCGCCATCCGTGGCACTGAACCAAACCACAGGGAATTTTGTTGTTTCGGATAATGATGAATGAAACCTGACATGGTTTGTACTTCCACTCTGTATCTGGTGTTACTATAATGCCAAATATGACCATTCAAAAGTATGCCAATATGCTTTCTGGGTACGTTTTGTAAAATTACCGGATTCCCGCGAAAATTTGTTCTTGCACTAACAAAAATTAAACCCGATATTTCTGTTGGGCAATTATCAAATTCATAAACAGCAGGACATTGTGCGAAGACTTCATGAACTCGTGTATTTGCGCCATAACCTTGTCTGGCGCTATTTGGAACCAAAGAATCACATGTACATCCGAAATGCAAATTTAGGACATGACTTACAAAGTGTGCGCAATGATTGTTATTATTGTTCGTATATCCATTAAGACAAATCTCATTGATGTTTTTCCCTACATAGCTATTGAGTGGTTCTAAATTCAGCATACGTTTACTCCTTTTTTACATAAATCACGTATTAAGGTGAAGCCTTGTTACGGGATTTAGATACTTTAGAAATACTTTTTTTCGTTTTCGCTTTGGTTGGCATTTTTATCTGCTGATTTGTTATTTCTTATTGTTTGGATTTCGGGTTTTATTTAATATATATCAAACACAAACCCCTCTCCACCCAAAGATACTTTCACCTCCCTTATCTGCTCCCCGCTAGCCATTCTGGATAAAAGCTCTTTCGACATCTCCGGCAGCAGGGTGTTCGTTAAAATATGATCGATGTTTCTGGCCCCGCTCTCAACCTCGGTACAACGACTCGCAATGGACTCGATCAATTCCTCATTGTATTGGAATAAAACATTCCTGTTTTCATTCATGCGCTTGGCGATGCGATCCAGTTTGAGCTTGACGATAAGTCGCATGTTCTTATCCATAATTGGGAAATAGGGTACAACTTTCAGTCTGCCAAGAAAGGCAGGTTTGAAACGTTTCAGGAGCTCTGGCCTTATCATTTCTGTGAGGCCTTTCCAGTCCGGCATAGTCTCTTTATCTGCACAAACCTTCATTATGGTATCAGTACCCAGATTTGATGTAAGGATAATCAAGGTATTTTTAAAATCAATTCGCCTGCCTTCACCATCTTCCAGCGTACCTTTATCAAATACCTGATAAAAGAGCTCCATCACGTCCGGATGGGCCTTTTCGACCTCATCTAAAAGGACAATGCTGTAAGGTTTTTTCCTTACCGCCTCGGTCAGCACTCCACCCTCGCCATATCCCACATAGCCAGGCGGAGAACCTTTCAGGCCTGAAACCGTATGTGCCTCCTGATACTCTGACATGTTGATGGTAATAACGTTCTGTTCGCCACCATACAAGAGCTCGGAGAGTACCAGCGCGGTTTCTGTCTTGCCAACCCCGCTTGGTCCTACAAATAATAAAACGGCTGTTGGCTTGGAAGGGTCTTCTATGCCAGCATGAGCGGTCTGTATCATCTGCGCAATTGCCATAAGTGCATGGTCCTGGCCAATAATCCTTTCTGCCAGTAAATTCTCCATCCTGAGGACCGTATCTATTTCATCAGTCAGCATACGACCTGTGGGTATACCAGTCCACCCTGAAATAACCTCGGAAATGATATCAGAATCCACTGCAATCTGAACCAGAGGCGAATCCTCCTGCGCACTGGCAAATTCCTTTTCTAACCCTTTTAATTGTTCCTGCTTCTTGATTAATTCAGTGCAGGCAGGGTCTTTCTCGTGTATTTCCTGTATCTCCTGTCGTATATCCCTTATTTTGGTGGCAATATCCACTTCTTTTTTCCACTTATTGTTCAGACAGTCAAGACGGGATTGCGTTGCCTCTTTCTCTTTTTCAAGAGCCTGAATACGTTCTGAGTGGTCATGGCCTATAAGGGATTCCCTTTTTAGTATTTTCATCTCCCTATCTATCTGGCCTATCATTCTTGTGGCTTCCTCAACGGCAGGCGGTATTGTGGTCTGACCAATGGCCACCCTGGCGCACGCCGTATCAAGCACGCTGACGGACTTGTCGGGAAGTTGTCTGGCCGTAAGGTAACGATGGGATAAGCGGACAGCATCAATTAATGCACCATCTGTAATCATGACTTTATGGTGTTTTTCAAGAAAAGGAGCAATCGCTCTCATCATCATCACGGCCTTTTTCTCATCCGGCTCCTCTACTTTGATTACCTGGAATCTCCGTGCCAGGGCTGCGTCCTTTTCAAAGTACTTCTTGTATTCAGACCATGTTGTTGCAGCAATGGTTCGCAATTCGCCCCGCGCCAAGGCCGGCTTGAGCAGATTGGCAGCGTCACTCGAGCCTGCAGCCCCACCTGCGCCTATAAGTGTATGTGCTTCATCGATGAAAAGAACAATGGGTATGGCGGACGCCTTTACTTCATTGATAACAGATTTAAGCCGGTTCTCGAATTCCCCCTTTATGCCAGCCCCTGCCTGAAGAAGCCCCAGATCAAGGGTGTGAATGGCTACCTTTTTCAAAGGCGGGGGTACATCTCCTTCCGCTATCCTAAGTGCAAACCCTTCCACCACTGCAGTCTTACCCACACCAGCCTCTCCCGTCAGTATGGGATTGTTTTGCCTGCGGCGTATGAGGATATCAATCATCTGCCTGATTTCAAAATCACGGCCAAGGACGGGATCTATCTCACCTTTACGGGCTTTTTCCGTCAGGTTGATTGTGTACTGATCCAGAGACCGCGCACCTTTGGATGCGATACCTGTTGCTGTTTTATCAGTGGCTTTCTCAGTTGCAGCAGTTTCTGTGTCTTCAAGAGAACCTGCCGTAATATCCGACAGGTTCTTGCTCAAGGTCTCCGCAGATATCTTTTTGAATTCCTTAGAACTTGATATCAGCATCCGTGCCATTTCATCATTGCTCAATAAAGAAAGAAGGATGTGTCCTGAGCGGATACTAGTTACTAAAAAATCAATGGAAGCAACCAGCCACGCATCTTCGATCATACGCGGTATGTGAGGAGAAAGGGCAGGCGTGCGGGCATTCCCGGTTTTAAATTGCTCCATGGCATGTGTGAAATCAGACACCAGGAGGCTTTCATTGATTTCAAAATATCTGAGTATTTTCTGGAAGTCCGTATTTGGAATTTCAAGAAGTTTCATGAAGAAGTGCTCAATATCAACTTCATAGTGGGTTTGTGACAGACAGAGGCCAGCGGCAGATTCCAGAGCTTTACGGCACGTATCATTCAGTTTTCCTATCAAAGATTTGAGGTTTGATTTCAACAAGACGTATCTCCTTTTCTTAAGTTTTTGGTTACAGATTTACACAGACATAACTTAATTTATTTCAATGTCCTCGTGGAGAAGTCTCTGGTTTATAAGTCAAATCCAATTCCTGAAATACCACAGAAGGATGATCATCATGGATTACACCCGGACTTTTTATCCACGTTGACCAACCCAGGAGCGGAGAGGCAGGGGTATCCATACCTAATCTACAGGGTGGAACTTCCTCACGTTTAAGAATAAGCAAAACCTCGAATTCGTACTCTATCCCAACCATGTATTTAATAAGGGAAAAACAAGGATGAAGCATGTTGCCCGTGGGTAAAAAACGAGAAAAATCATTATAGCCCATTGGCCCCAGGTGCACCCGAAATTTAGTTTGATTTTCCCAAACACAACTACCACACACAGCATCAATTCCAAGCTGCATATTTACCTGGCCAATGCGTGTTTGATCTTCCGGGCTTATGGGAACTATTCTATTGACAAATTGTTGAACATGGACGGAAGTCCCCGTGAAGTAATTCACTGTTGACTCAATAGCAACAGATGAAGGAACCTGCCTCGACAAATACCCGCTGTAATAACAAACCAGCGATTTCTCAGGTAATCCAATCATTTTAGCCAGACCAGGAGTTCCCAACCCCGCCAAACTTAAATAATATGATGAATTCCTATCTTCTTCTCCCAGTTGATAATTTACTGATAATTGATGTTTTTTCCAGGCTAGGTAGAAAAGGGAAATAAGGCGGTGATGAAATATATCAAAGAAAGCAGTAACACTTGAATATTTTTCTCTCTTTTTCTCTTTATCATTCGCCTTCCGTTGGATCTCATCCATCTCCATGGCAAGTTCATTGTACCAATCTGGAAGCACACCCGATGGACCAATAAGCCCCATAAAAGCAACTTCCATATCAACCGGTCTATCAGCACATTCATGTTCTATCTTAGAAATATCACTCGGTGGAAAGGCGAACCCTGGTTTTGATGAAAACCGAACCACCTCTTTACCCGGCTCAAGTGTTTTGCCCAATGGTTTTTTGTCAGGGAAAAGATTTTCCAGTAAATCAACCGCCTTAAAAAAGGAGAACCGATAAAATTCCTTTAAAAGACGATCTTTTAAAGAAGTACCTGATTGCCGCTTCTGGGAGCCCATTCGTTTAACACCTCTTTTTTTTGTATCGTTTTTGCAACCAATTGTGAAAAGGAATTGACTGATACGTATTGACCTAAAAACCTTTCCAATATACATGCAAACAGATAGTAACCTGAACCAACAAACTTCCCCTCATCAAACTCTATCGTCACCCGCACTCCCCGACAAAGGATTGACCAATTCTCCTGGTAACATGTTGTGAATGAAGAGATACTATACCGTTTATCTGTTGCCGCGTAGAAGGTGAATTATCGAAGTCATAAAGCTTGAGAATTTCTTTAAGGGCATCTCCAGCACCTTCCAGAAGTGACAGATAATTGAGAGAAAGGTGAGAAATAAGACGCCATTGTAAAGCACCCCCCAGGGTTGGCCTGCGTACCATTGAAGGTTTTATAATGCAGTTTATGTATTTAACTGGCGCTGCAATCTCCATAGAAAAGTCCCCTTCAGGATCTCCGAATGGAAGACGAGAGGGTAAATCCCGATTCGTACAAGTGGTATGAATAGTTAATATCTCAGCTTCCGGATCAACCATGTTAAAATTCAAGTCAGCAAAAGAAAGGAAGACCTCTGTTCCCTCATCACCTTTCTTTCCCGAAGGTCTGCGTTGAATATGCCAATAAGCCCTCAGACCCTGACCATCTTCCTCATCAAGGTGATGCCGTAGGGAATAGAAAGGTTTGAATTCGACCTCCTTGCCAGGAGAAGAAGCCGAAGTTGCAGTAATCTTATCTATGCTATAAACTTCAGTTGCATCCTGCCTCCTGATATTCGGTATTACGTGATATTCTGTCTTCAGATGTTCAACCCTTATTGGTTCAGCAATACGATGAAACATATTGACAACAGGGGTAGCGTTAAGACAAAAAGTATCTTTGTCAATCACAAGATTAGCTTTGGCATGCCTGTTGAGATAAAAGCAAATATCAATGGTATCAGTAAATTCCTTATCTTTTATTTTCCCTAAGCCATTGAGGTCAAAAAAGAGGAACTTTTCGGGAAAACAGAAGTATTCGAAAAGGAGAAGATAGCCAGGAAAGGACCTTGAGGAATAGGGAAGCATGCCTTCATCGGAACTAAAGCCAACCGAACTTATATCATTCTGGGTTAACGTTATACTCACCTTGTTCCCTTGCTGGTTTGTTGACTCACATTCCACATGGCAAACGTTATTGAACAGAAGCTCATACAGATGAAAGATGTGCTGGTAAGTTCCGTTAAGAAAAAAACGCAGCTTTTCCCAGCCAAGTTGGGAAAAACTTAAATTATTAAAGGTCTTAAATTTAATGGCAATAGCCTGTGTCGCACCTTTCACAAGGGTCTTTGGGTCCTGAAGTTCTGCTGATACCACTTCTATAGGCCAAAGCATAACAGGGTAACATGTGGTAAACTGGCAAGGTGTGCCATTAACAGGCCTTGAATAGAGCATAGTGTTTTTGTCTATCGGGTATCCGCTGTCAGAAATGTTTTGCTGTATAGGTTCGAATTTAACAACTGACATGGATGGAATGGGATTTATATAATGAGGATAGATAATATTCAGTAATGATTCCGTTATTTCCGGGAAGTCGTCATCGATCTTTTTCCGTATACGCCCACTAATAAAGGCAAAGGCCTCTATTAACCGTTCAGTATGGGGGTCATCGCATTTATCAGGTTCGAGGAGCAGTCTGCCGGCAATCTTTGGGTACTTCTTTGCAAATTCTACCCCCATCTGACGGATAAAGGTAAGTTCCTGTTCATAATAGTAGAGAAGTTTGTCATCCATAAGTTCTTCATTCCGCAATAGTATACTTTTGACTGTTAACGTCACAATAGGTATCGAAGGTAACGGGCTCTTTTATTGGTTCCACAACCATCAACGCAGAAATCCTGAACTTTAGACTCTGCTTGTTTTGGATATGTTCTTCAAAGTGAACTAACACATTTTTTAATCTGGATTCAAACTGTGAAATCGTTTTTTCTATCTCAAGCCGCAATTGCTGTTTCACAGATGGACTTTTTGGGTTTTTGGATGTAAAATCACGCAAACCGTAGCTATAAAGAGAATCACTAAGCTCTGTATACGAAGCAGGTGGTTCGAATATAAGGCGTCTGGTATTTAAGAGGTTTTCCAAATCCCTGATTACGGATGCTTTAACCTTGCCGGCACTATGAAACCGGTTCTGGACAGACTCAGACGAGTCTCCCGGTTCCCGGTCTATGAGTCTGTCCAGAATAGAAGTCTGTAAACTTTGTTGTTCCTGTTTCATTTCCAAAAAAGCTATACCTTTTTATTTTTCTCCAAATCCCAACCGGCAGCCACTTGGCCTCCACCGCTACCGTCTCCACGTTTTTGCTGGGTGTAAACCCACTCAATCTTACCATAATTAAATGCTACTTCTTCAAGAGGTAGTGTTTCACTTCCTGCAGAAGATCCGCCTGGACGAACAGAACTGATAATACAATTGCTCAATTTGTACTCCATGTATTTCACCTTGTCTCCGCCTGCCCGGCAAAGTTCAAGGATAACTGATTTAATATGAGTTCCATCAGCGCAAGCCAACGCAATCTTTGGTGAGGCTTTATCCAGTGCTTTGACAATTGAAAAATCCTGAAAATCTGCCCGTTGGGACGTAGCTCCTCCGGCGGTACTTGCTGAGCCAGATGCTGTTTGTGATAACCCTGTACTATAAGAAAGTACCTCTATCCAGTTTGCATGTTTATCGTCAGTACTTTCTCCATCTACACCATCGATCTTTAAAAATGCATCAAATGCCATACGATATTCCCTCCTTCATTCTTGTAAAGTTAACAAAGTAAAACTGCCAAATTTAATTATTAAATATGTCTTTCTATCCCTTTGCAGGTGGGGGTAGTTCTGCAACCAGTCTTAAGGATATTGCCAGTTCATCGAGCTGGTAATGAGGCCTGAGAAATGCCACCGCTTTATAAACACCTGGCTTACCTTCCACTTCACTAACATCAACCCTTGCTTCCCGTAAGGGAAATTTAGCCTTCATTTCCTGGCCAGCATCATCGTCCAGGAGGACATAATTGCTAATCCAACGGTTGAGAAAATCTTCTGCATTCTTGCGTGTCATGAAACTACCAATCTTGTCTCTCATAATAGACTTTAGATAATGGGCAAACCTCGAGACAGCAAGGATATACTGTAATTGGGAAGATAGTCTTGCATTAGCATTTGCAAAATCCGTATCATACACCTTTGGTTTATTTACTGTTTGCATGCTAAAAAAAGCCGCATAGTCTGTTTTCTTGCAGTGAACAAGCGGGACAAAACCAAGATCAGCAAATTCTTTTTCCCGACGGTCCGTAATAGCAATTTCTGTAGGGCACTTGAGTGCAACCTCCCCCTCGTCTGTCTTAAATGTGTGTACCGGCAGGCCTTCTACAAGGCCACCCCCCTCCACCCCCCTGATAGCTGCTGTCCAATGGTATTTAGCAAATGCATCGGTAATACGTACTCCGAGGGCATATGCTGCATTGCTCCAGAGGTATTTACTGTGATCTGTGCCTTCAACATCTTCCTCGTAGTCAAAGGATTCGACAGGGACATTTTCCTTGCCGTAAGGCAGCCGCATAAGGATATGGGGAATGGTCAGTGCTACGTATCGAGAGTCTTCCGAATTACGGAAGGACTTCCATTTGGCATAGTCCACACTCTGGAATATTTTAGCAAGGTCGCGGGGGCCGCCGAGTTCGGTAAAGCTGTCCCAATTGAAAAGCTTTGATGACGCAGCAGAAATAAACGGTGCATGGGCAGCTGCAGCCACCTGAGATATCTTTTCAAGAAGAGACATATCTTGCGGATGATTGCTAAATTCATAATCTCCTATCAAGGCACCATAGGCATCTCCACCAAACGTACCAAACTCATGTTCGTACACCATCTTGAAGAGCGCTGATTGGTCAAATTCGCTGGCCTTTTCCATGTCTTTGAGGAGGTCTTGTTTGGAAATGTTAAGTACCTTGATCTTCAGCTTTTCTCCTGTTTCACTTTGCTGTACGAGATAATTCAATCCTCTCCAGGAAGCCTCCAGCTTTTGAAACTCAGGGCAATGCATAACTTCATTCAGTTGTTTCGAAATTAATGCGTCGATATCGCTGATCCTCTTATTGATCATGGACTCTGTATCCTTTGAAACCACGATGGTTTTTTCCATGATCTGACTGACAAACTCGCCAATGATATCCTTTGCCCATGCGTTTTGACTGTCATCACGAACCATACGCCCTTCTTCGAGAATCTGATCTAAGATACTCTTTTCTGCCTGAACCACTTCAGCTTGAGCAGCCTCCGTTTTGGATTGCTCCTTATCATCAGCCATAATACACCTCCTTTATCCTTCCTTTTTTCCTTCTTCTGATTTTTTTATTCCGGCTTCCTCTTTGAGTTTCTGCAAAGAGTCGGTACTTGCAATAACATTCTGAAGGAGTTCATCTAGTTTGTCATTACCATCCAATTTGCTGAGCAGATCAGATAGCTTGCGTCGGGCATCCACGAGTTTGCTCAAAGGATCTATCTGTTTTGCAACACTCTCTGGATGGAAATCGTCCAGCGACTTAAAGTTGAGCTCCACTGCCATTTTTGTATTGTCTTCCGTTAGCTTGTTGTCTATCCGAAAAGCTAGTCTTGGCTTCATCCCCCCGAGCACATTGCTGAAATTATCCCGGTCTATTTCTATAAATTTTCTATCCTTCGGTTTTGGGAGAGGTTCAGCAGGTTTGCCGGAAAAATCTCCCAAAACTCCAACAACAAAAGGTATTTCCTTCATTTGGATAGCGCCACCAATCTCCACGTCGTAGGTAATATGTACCCTTGGTGACCTAACCCTGTCAAGTTTATGTTGTAAACTTTCTGCCATAAATATCACCTCCTTTAGTTATATTTTACAAAATATTAAAAAAACCAATTTTCCGATTGGTACATCGTTTTCGGGAAAATAAATATACCTTATAACAAGTCATTGCGCGAAACGAAACGACGAAGTAAGTTCTTTTATAGTTATACAAGATTGCTCCACTATCGTTCGCAATGGCAATACGTCTGTATATATTTAAAGAAACCCTATCCTAGTAAGTAATTGCCCTGGTAATATCCATTGTGCAAATTTTCTTGAATAGCTCCTTTGCCTTTTCCTGATCCTCCGGTGAAGGCTGTTTCCCGGATGTCAGGCATTGATAGAGGGCATCATGTATCTCCGCGATCCACATGGGGGATTCCCATCGTTCTAAATGTAACTCATTTATCAAAGCATATAATTCCTCCACAATGGGTCTTGCCAAATCCGGCCTTTGTGCCTTTAAACAAAGTTTGGCCATAAGGAGTCGAAAACGATATCTTTCTCTCACAGAAGGCGTACTGCATGAAGCCCCATAAATCAGTCCCAGTGCTGTTTTGATTCCCCCTTTCTCCAATTTCTTCAGTGCATCTTCCCATACATTCTTTTCAAGGGTTTCTGCTTCTGAAAATTGGCTTGTCTTATGTGATTCAAAAGGCATACTCATGGATGATGGATACATTGCTTCTTCATGTCCTTTTTTATCTTTCTGTATAGTAACATCCTCTTCTGTCTGCTGTTCGGGTGACGGAGCATGCTTGTTTTTTTCTTCCCGTATCAATTCCGCAACCTTTTCACTTGACATAAACTGTCCCAAATCATCAAGCGATTTCTTAATTTTAGCAAAACTTGGTGCTTGCTTAGTGCCAAATTTTTCATCGGCTATTTTTCCGAAATCATCAAAAGCCTCACGACATTGCTTCAAATTATTTTCGAGAGCCTCATAGTACGCCCCTGCCGATGTATAGACTGCAAGATTAAAATCATCATGTGTTACCTTTTTTTCATTGCCGGTAGCTTTTTCAGCTACCATTTCTCCCTGCGATTCCTTCCATTGTATCCAGGAATAACCAGGTGTCGATTTACTATCTGTAATAGGTATTTGCTTTACAGAAAATGAGAGTTTCTCATTAATAAGCTCAAGCCGGTTAGCCCTGGATTCAAAATCTCCCCCATCAGTCTTTGGATAAACATGATCCCAATAATTCTTTAAAAGGCCGGTGAGTATTTTAAGACCCGTGGTGAGACCTTCAAAGCCTTCAGTCTTAACTAATGCTTCAGTAAGCCAGACAGCTATTTGCAAATCTTTGGTCTTCTTAGTAAGTGCGGCAATTGACAATTCAATTACCTTATCCCAATCGGCCTTTTTATCCTCATCCTTCCTGTTTTCGCTTTTGCCTAATATATCTTCACTTGTATAACTTTCCCTTCTGGCTTCCTTTACCTCATCATAAACAATATCGTAACAAATATCCTCACCCGCTGGATTTTCGCCAGAAAGGGGTTTAATATACCATCTAAATCAATCTTTCTCTTCATCATGTATTTATCGTATCAGGGATTTTAAATACGACCTCACGGATTTCCAAAATCGGAACTTCTTCTTCGCCAATCTGAAAATATGCTGTCCTGATCCTTTTAAAATGGCCCACCAAGAAAAGTCCAGTCAGTCATTCTTCCAAGCTTTATCCGATCATCATGGTGATGATACGAATTAATATAGAGCACAGGCAGATAACAGTTTAAACTAAGTCCATCCCATGTGGTCATACGTGCTGCAATCCAAAGACAATCAAAAAGTGTTTTCGGCGGTGAAATAAAAACTTCCTTCATTGATTCAAAAGGCATCCATATATATTTCTCGTGAACCATCGCTTCGAGAAAAAAGGATACAAACGTGTCCGTATCCTTAAAACCACGAAAACTCTTACCATGTATGGTTCCAGCGATACCAGGGCGTTGTGAATCAATTTGTCTGAAAAGATCATTTGCATCTTCTATGTTCTTTTCAAGCAGCTTATCCTGGACTGAAAAGTACATTTCGAGATAGGGTGGTGTTTTGGACAAGAACGAAGGCCGATTATTCCGCTTAAAAACTTCACCGCGCACTCTCTCTGCCTGAATCAAATTCTTATACACTTGCACCCCTGTCTCCCGGTTCGAATCCTGGGCTGCAATCACATCGAGATGGCGTTCTGCCTTATCCCATTCACCGCAAAAAGAAAGTACCTGAAATAAAAGCGTCCGCTTGCTCAAATCAGCAGGTGAAGATTTAACCTCTTCGATTACCTGCTCACGAGCCTCTGAAAGTCTACCCGCTTTGATAAGATCTTTTGAATCCATTTTAGAAATCACCTGCTAAAAAGTGAGTCACTTCCCATTGACTCCGGAAACGTAACAGACCATAAATGAGCAAAATCAACCGGCGTTAAAGGTCGCCTAAAAAGAACCAGATATGCCCTTTCTATTGTCCCGCCCATAAAAATAGCGCTTGGAACGGCGTGCGGGTGGGTCTTAAAAAGAACGTGCCAATAGTTAATCAGCACCGTTTGGTTCTGAAATAGTTTATTATCCAGACAAACAAAACACTCAGTCTTTTTTGACATTTTTGATGCCAGGTCTTCAAGATCCCTGAGATCCTGAAACGAGGTATCCTCTAACTTTTCGACAAATTCCAGGGAACTTTCTCTTTTTGTTTTAAACTCCTGCCACTCAGAATAAGGAGATCGAATGTTGCTCACATCCACTTCCAATTTTGTAAAGTCGTTATACCTTTGTGCAGAAAGATACTCAACCTGGTCCCAGGTCTTTTCACAGGCAAATGGCAAAAGATCCCATTGATCTTCCCAACGCTTAAGGATACCTGTTCCCATGACCAAAAGTGGATAAGGCCGGCCGAGTCTATCACTGCTATCCCTTACTAAACCACAAACAAGGAATTCTTTACGGAGCCCTTTTGCCCAAAAGCGCCAGGAACAACTTTTTCCAATGCCCTTACTCTTTGAAGCCAGCATGGTATATCCTTTTTCAACCCACTCTGAAAAATTCTTCATTAATGGGAAATCACGGCCAATTCTAAAAAAGTCCCGGGACACCGGATGCTTGCCGTAAGCACCCCACTGCCAACGTTGTTCAGATTTTACCGATCCCAACATGTCACAATGTTCTCAGGTACCGTTTTGGGAAGAGAATCGAAATGATCAAGAAGCACTTGATGTCCATGAAATTCATAGTTTACCTTGATATACTTGACCCCTAACCGCCCCAGAAAGGATTGCTGCTCTCCGGAGAAATCCTTTGGTGAAAAAGTGTGCTGACCACCAGAGAAATCCCGTAAAAAAATGGGAAAGGCTTGAGGTCCTTCATATTGTTTTGTGAGAATTTTATCGGCTATTTCTATCTGTAAAAGAACATCACCGCAGGTATCAGGTGCCCACGAGAATGTCTGTTTTACAGGATAGTTGCGATTTACCAAGTTCTGAATACTACCACTACACTTAAGTTCTAATTTTGTACAATGAGGCTTTTTGCTTGCATCAGAATTAGTATCCGTAGGAAGTGCATCAATAATAACCTCATAATTTTTTTTAATTGATCTGGCAGTTTTGTATCCTCCAGTTATAAAAGTAAGAAAAGGCTCTTCGAAAGGTACCTTTTCTCCCAATACTCTTTTTGCATAATATCCTTTATTCGGATCACGGTCTAAAAAAGGAGCTGCGGGTCCCTTAGGCTCATTAATGAAATTCATAACAAAACCATCGGGACTTAAAAGAAACATAGTTATGTCCTTTTTATTAGATATTTCTCCAAGTTCCATAATCACCTCTTTTTCCCACAATTTCTGCAGATAGCAGGAAGTTTCCCTGATCGTATACATTTTTAAAAATTCGAGTGGTCCGGTGACTAATTGCCAAAACATTTGCAGATCGGAACTGGTGCCTCCCATCACAGCCTTGAGACTGTTTACCGCATTTTGGGCTATCCAAAACGTCGACTTACCGGTAGCCGGATCCTCAGAAAAGGCTTGTGCTGCCATCTGGAATGCAACCGTTCGTGAAGAAGATACCGGCGCTATTGCTGTTAAGGCGTTAAGATAATCACGAAACGCATTTTCTGTTTTCAACTGAGTCTCTAAATTTTTCCCACCAACGGCGAGGCCTGTCTTTTGCCCGATTTTCCCGAGCAATTCTTTCCCTTTTTTTGCAGCCGTCAATAAGACTTCTTTTCCGGAATCCATTTCTAGTTTTTTTTCCTGAAACCTTGCATTATTCAACGCATAAACATGTTTAATCCATTCAGGTAAATCTGCGTCACTCGTAAAAGGTTGCAGTTCTTTAACCATTCTGTCCAATAACAAAAAATATGGACCCTGATTTTTCACGATTCCAGCCAATACCTCCTGCCATTTTTCCTTGCCCGTTAGCCTTTCGATACCCTTTGAAAAATTATTCCCAAAATCATACCACTTCTCCATATAAGCCTGGCGATACAATTCTTGAAATTCAGATTTTTGGCTGGCAATAATAAGGGGGTCTGGGAGTGCGGATTCAATCTCAGCAAGAAACGCATCGATCTGCACCTTCCCTTCAAGAGTAAAAGCCGGGGGTATGACCGTTTCGGATGATGCCGATTGGTTGCCACCCCAAAAATTTGCCAAAGAAACTTCATGGAGGGACAAAGACGGATCAGTGTTAACCCAGGCAATCAGCCAGTCAAAGTTAATTTTTCTTGTAGACAAAATATGCTTTAGCCACTTCTGCAGATCATTCATCTCCATGTTGAGGACATTCGTATCATGCCACCAGACTAAATGATAAAGGTATAAATCTGCAAACCGTTCCCGGATTTTCGATACTGGTTCTTTATCCTCTATAAAAATTGAGGTATCGCGAAATGGCTGAGGTCTTGCACGAAGCCTCTGAAGATTTTCACCCGCAAAACGAGCCTGCAGCAGATTAATACGTTTTACAAGGTGATTGATATACTGACCAAAGACCTCTTGCGTAGTATCACCGGAAAAATTTGTCATTTTGGATACCATGCTCTTGTCAAAAAGGACTAAGAACCGGTCTCTAAATTTTTTACCGTATTTATCCTTGAGCTGCATCTCTACATTATTACTTTCATTCATTCCAAATCGTGGAATCCACCACGCGCGGTTTTGTGCTTCTGTGTTTAAGATAATCTCCCTAAATCTATCCATAGTTACAACATCATCGACAATTTCCCCATTCAATACGGTGGCTTTAGAAAATTCATTGGGAACCTCCCTTATAATTTTCAGGTTTTTAACAAAAGAAAAACTCAGCATACCGCACATAGCAACACAAACGACAAACCATGACGTCAAACCAAGATTTCTTGTAAGTTTACCCCATTCTATTGTCCGCCTTGTTGGGGCAAAAAGTCGTCTGTCTATAGGGAGAATTCTGGAAAAAAAATCATGGAGGAACAAGCCTTTACTGGTTCCTGGCAATACCTCCTTTTCTCCAATAAGGCCTAATGCGTTTAAAAAATGGGAAAATGGCCGCCCTTCCTGACGCCCGCTGCTGAAGAATAGACCCCTCAGAATTGATGTCTCCTGATAGGGGTTTCCTAAAAAAGCCTCCTTCATAAAAACTCCAAGCCCGCGCTTCAGGTTTTTAAACTCTTCAGGGAAAAGCAAAATACCCGGATCTGCCTCTTCAGATTCAGGTTGCTGCAGAAAAAGAAGTCGAAGACTCCTCAAGCGCTCACCTATGGTATTAATAGCTTGTTCCTGAAAAGTAACCGTATCAGTTGATAGAGCCTGGTTAATAACGCCCATTGGCTGGTCAAGTCCTTTTTCCGGCAGACGATCACAAAACCTGGTCATTCCCTGAATCAGGTCACACTTGGTAACAAGCACATATACCGGAAATTTGAACCCCAAAACACCCATTAACTCATCAATACGGCAACGGATATTTCGACCGTCTTCTGCCAAAGCTTCAGGTGAGGCTTCAAGGAGTTTGTTTGCAGCTACAGAAACAATGATACCGTTAATAGGCTCTCTTTTTCTGTATTTTGTTAATAGAGTTAAAAACTTTTGCCACTCCTCTTTATCACGGCCTTCATCGATATGTATGGACCATCTTCCGGCCGTATCAAGAATGATGGCCTGCTCAAAAAACCACCAATCGCAATTTCTGGTGCCAGAAATACCAGAGACCTTGCTGATTTCTGCAAAAGACGAAGGAAGTTTCGCGCTGCTAATAGCAGTTGTTTTTCCTGTACCACTTTCACCGAGTATTACATACCATGGCAGGACATAAAGTGGATTCCCAAACTTCCTCAGGTGTGAGCGTTTCAACGCCTCAACGCCCTCTTTCCATTTATTCTGAAGTTCTCTGAGCTCTTCTCTTTCTTTTCCTTTAAGGGTTGAAAGACGATGTTCATCCTGATCTATAACCTGTTGAACAAACTTCTTTTCCCGATATCTGTACCATATTTTCCGAAGGAAAAAACCGCCGATACAAATCCCTATGATGCCCAGCAAAATGAAGAAACCTGCCCACCATGGCCAATCCAGGCTCAGTACAAGCCCAAAAGCAAAAAGGGCAATTAGGATGACTATTGCGATAATGAGAAAAATCTTAAGGAACTTTAAAAACAAATCTTTCATATAAGTTCTTTCTTAGAGAACGATATTTCCAACTCCACTCAGAACAAACCGGTAAATCAACAATAACAATCCAAAAAAGAGGACCGAACCCGCAAGACTGGCAACGGTAAGAATTGAGAGCCGAAATCTCTGCCTTTGGGGAACAACATCAACGGTTTCAACTGGGTAGGCCTCAGGAAAAAGTTCTGCCCGTTCAAGCGAAGGAAGTCCTACGGAACTTCCCATGAGAAGTTTAAGATTTGACGTTCTTAATTGCTCCAGGAGATATTCGTCACTTTTATGGCAATAGCGCCCCTTAAAACCCAGGGCCAGGCAAAGATAATACACTTCTCTGACCTCTCTCTGATGGAGTCCCAGGGTATTCAATCTTTCAAAAACCTCTTCTCCGGCATCGGCAGTATGGTAGTAAATACGCTGAAGTTGTTCTTTCTGCCACTGGTTTTTTTGAACCCATGCAGAATTGAGAATTACTTCATCTACCCAAGCGCATATCACAAAACGGGCATGGTCGTAATCTTCCCGTGAGAAAAAATCATTTTTGAGACAATTTTCACTTTGTGTGAGAAGGCGTAAGATATCAGCCTTTACCTGTTCGTATTTCGGTTGTTTTGTAGCCAAAGTTTTTTGGAAATAAACCACATAGGCTATCAGTTCTATAAAATAATCAGTTAAATGCATAGAGAATTCCTGGCATAGTGCCTTTAAGATTCTAAAATCCCTTTTTACGCTTCACAACGTAATATTCCCATTTACTGCAACAATGCATCCTTATTATTTTCCTACAACCATAAGTTCAACCTCTAAATCCTCCGGTGCAGTATCCCAGTAAAGGGCGATATTGTTACCCTTTCTCACCAAGACCCATTGGTCACAATGGTGGTCAATAGCAAAATACATCGAATGTGCCCTCCTGGGTAATTGCGGAGGGGCAACCGGAAGGTGTTCCAATTTTATGCCTGGAAGTGCACGTGCAATAAGAATTGGCACATGTTCCCGGGAGCCTAACTTAGCAATGGTCTTCACATGCTGGATCAATGATTTGGGATCCTCTTCGGTATTACATACCAGATAAAACTGGTTACGACCTTCAAACATTTCCGGTTTCAAATCAGCTGCATAGTAAGTCCCGTCATAAGCCATACGAATCACATATTCAGGCCCAGCCGTTATTTTATCTAAAAGTTGAACAACTAACGCCTGAGCAGCAGAAAAACATTCCCAAAGGTTCTCATGATCATAAACAGGGAGGATACTCTTGCCACCGTCTGCTTCACCCAACACGTTCACCCTCTCATCAAAAGATGACAGCTCTCCAATAAGTTGTCTTAACGTTCCGTAAACATCCCAGGGATGTACTTGCTGCGATTCAGTAACATGATGAAGGAGAGGAACATATCGATTAAGAGACCTTAAGGCCAACAAATAAACCATATCCCTTGATCCAAATTCTGCCGTCTGAACTCCTCTCTGCGTTTTATACTCTTCAAGCTGGTGACAGCGTGCGGTAATCTGATCTCTGATTTCCTTGATAAGTTTCAGAAGGGGTTCAGAACAAGTAATGGTTAGACATGGCGGGACAAAGTGCCGGGATAATAGTATCTCTTCACCCATCCTTTCCACTTTAGCAACGGGCATAAGGACATAATCTCTCAATTGATCCCGTTCTGTCTCCCAGAATACTTTGAGCACATAATAAAGCCGCTGAACTTCGCCCTTAGGGCCGCAACTATGTAAATCCGCAACTTCTTCAGGGTCCTTTGTTGCAACACAACGTGTGGTTACTCCTGAGAAAGACTCCAATTTATCAAGGATGGTAACATTTTCGCCTGCATCATTCCATTTTTTGATACCAATATAGACAGACAAAGGTTTACCACCTTCTACCCAGGCCTTATCAAAGGGACGGCCCTCGATAATTGCATTACCCGGTACAACGGCATGAGTCCCGTCCTGAAACAAAAGATTACCCGTAACAATGCTAAACGTTTTTATCCCCAATGCCGTCTCCTGGATCTTTATTTCACCGATGCCCCAAAAGTATGGCTCAAGAAAATTAAGAAAAGGCGACAAAAGCGACCTGAAGGACAAATCAAGCAACTGAAAATGCTGCGGCTGTAAAAAGAGACCCTGTTTCCAAAAAATCGGTCTTTGAATATCCATTATTTCCCCATGAACCCTTTAATTTTTTCCCGTCCCAAAGAAAGTTCCGCATCTACTTTCTTTGGCTTTTTCCCAAAAAAGCTAACAGGTATTTGATGGGTACGAACCGCTTCATCTTTTTGTGCCATATAATAGCCGGTTACAATACCAATATATTGAGTGCCCTCGGCCCGGTCTAAAGTTTTAGATACATCCTCTCCGGGATAAATTACAAACGACTTGGAAGATGTCACGCTTGAATCAAAACTAC
Source organism: Planctomycetia bacterium (assembly GCA_015075005.1). GTDB lineage: Bacteria > Planctomycetota > Brocadiia > Brocadiales > Brocadiaceae > Brocadia. The sequence continues at coordinate 1,264,738 of JABTVC010000002.1, read as the reverse complement.
TGCACTCTAGTAATTTAGACAACCCTTCTTTTTCATCTTTCAACTGGTTAAACGCATTCAAACTACGAAGTTGATAAACACAGAGCATCAACGTATGCGGCTCTCCGTTATAATAATTTAAATCCTGATCGCTTTTAATATGGAATCGGACAGCCCCCTCACCATAGATATCATAATCTGGCTTTCTACCACTACTCGCACATGAACAAAGCCAAGAGAAAAGCGCAACAACGAGCAGCATCTTGATCGTATTTTTCATTTGGTGCCTCTCATTTCCGTTTTATACAATTTCAGACATACCTTTTCAAATTCCCTTAACATCTCATCCCTGAAACGCCCCGAATCAACCCAACCTTTACAGGCCAGAAATTTGTCTTTATAAATATCAAAAAGCTCCGCCCTGCGCAGGGCGCCAAATCTTAACCCCCCCTTCACCGATGCAGAGATACGATCCGGGTCTAATTCGTCCAGAATTTGTTTTACCTTGGCATTCGCAGCTTGCTGAAAGGCCTTGTGGGAAACTAAAAAAGCCTTCTTGATTTGATCGAGATAGTTTTGAAGAGACTCTGTTCCTTCCTCTTTTTTGTCAAGGTCATTCCCTATCACCTGTCGAATTGTTTCAAATTTAAGCGTTTCCCCGAATAAGGAGGTCTGAATTACGCTTATGATCTTGTTTAGGGTATCAAAAAGCGTTTGCAAGGACTTTGCTAATTTTTCCATACCGTCGCCGGCGGAAAGGTCGGCCTTAAAGATTTCTTTTCCCAACAACAGAGAAAAAAGATGCGAAAATTCTTTTGCTTCAAGCGGGAAGGTTGTTTCTTTCTCCGTGCTTTGAGTTTTAAATTGCTGAGTAAGTTTCATCAAGAGATCCATTTTTTTATCCGGCTGAGTCTCATACAACTTCAATGCTAAATAGTCTTCGATTAATTTTTCTGCTTGTACTTGTGAACGATCAGAATTATATAATATCCTGATTTCTTCAGTCATTGTCTTAAGAAGATCTGAACTATCACTTGTTACCATTTTTATTCTTTATCCTTTCTGGTTTAAGGATAACCGTTTCGGCTATAAACTCTGGTTCATCAGTTCTTTCACTATTTTTATTTGCCTGTTCCAATATATCTTTCTCTTTCGAAGAAAACACTTTTTCATTCATATAAGAATCTTTTGGTTGTACCCTTGGGAACGTGCTTAAAGCCTCTGCGTCTACTTCCTGATGTGCAATGATAACCGTTTCAGGAATGGTTTCCTGTGGCTCTTTTGCCTTTTCAGAGGAACGTTCTTTTTGTAAACCCTCGCGAGAAAGAATAACGGTTTGATCCAATTCTTCCTGAATTGGATCTGTCTTCAGGATTTTTTTTCCCTTTCCTGGCGTAATGATAACTGTCTCAGGAATGACCTCCCTGGTCGCTTTATCCTTTTTCAAGTGAAACTCTTTGTTTAGATCCTTTAGGATAAGGGTAACGGTTTCATTTGCATCGGTCTTTTCTTTTCCAATTCCCGTCTGCCATTTCTTACTAATTTTCATGAGAATTTCATTAATTGCCCTGTTTTCCAGCATGACGGAACGGGCGGTATTTACGGTTTCTTCCTTGTGCAAAACCTTGGGAGGCGGACGAACATCGGCTTTCTTTGGCCCTTCCGATCTGGAAAGGATTTCCTGGGGCTCTCCTACTCTTTCCAAAGGACGTTCTTTTTCTCTGCTCAACAGGTTACACTTGACCTCTTCCCTTAAATCTTCTATTTTTTGAAAAAATGTCTTAGACCATTCTTTATGATCTCGGAAGGCCGTCGTTAACAAAGACCATCCTAAATGAAGCCCCCTCTCCCAGAGCATATGCCAATCCTTGTTCACCGCCTTTCCTTCAGGGTTCCAGAAAATATTCTCAGGAAGGAGTGGAGTACGAAAACCTTCCTTGCATAATTTTTCAAATGAAGCTTCATCCTGAAAATCCATTTGGTCCATTATTTCTCCTAAAAAACCATAGACCTTTTCACTATTCTGTTGCTTATTGACCAAAAGGGCATAAAACCAAACGAGTCCAAAGGAGAAGAGACCATCAGATGCAGGTGGTTTTGGGAGTGATTGTGTTTCTGTCAGATACCTGTTAATGTCTATATAATTAACCTTAAAGTTCCAAAAAAAGGGAAGAAATCCGCCTTGTTCGGCAAGTTTAACCCAAATTCGATCAAGGGACAATCTCAAATCTTTGGGGAGAAAAAGGCTATTTCCTGAACTGAAATTCTGAAGGAGTCCTGCCAGGAAAGAAAGCTTTAAATACAATATTTCCAGGAAATGCCTTTCATCACGATCATAGAGAAAAGGTACCTTTTCAAAACAATTTTGCCTGATTGCCTTCACACAATGTATCCTGCCAAACTCCTGTTTTGTCTTCAGCGGTGCTTCAATATCGTCAAATGGTGCGCCAGAGACAAGAGACAAAAAATCCTGTGCATTTAAGGACATGGCATGAAATACAAACATATAAAAGGGATAGAAGGAAAAAGGTGCAATCCTTGTTAAAACCTTATAGTCTGCGCCAAAACACTCCTGATGATTTGGACATTCTCCACAGGGGAATTGAGTATCCGCACATCCCCTTTTGGGTAATTGTGCAAATTCCTTTATTAAAGCACAGCGGTCCTTAACCGACGGAGGGTCAAAACGGTCTGATTCACACACATAAAAATCGCGTTCGCTTGCCGGACAACAGGCAGGGCAGAACAAATAACGTTTCAGCGATTGTGAGTATGACTGCAATCCTGAACTGGTAAGAAGGGCATCGTCTTCACATTGCTGCAAGAGAAGTCCACATTTTGGACAGGGTGGGTGAAAAAAAACTTGTTTGGTTTTACAAAATAAAAGGGAAGACATCTGCGCCAATTGCCCTTTTTCATTAATTTGATTTGAAAGAATTATAAGGGGTGTATTTTGATTTCCTCTTGTATAAAAAGAAAATGCCTTTTGCCAGGCATCTTCAACATCTCTATTGTTAATGGGCCATAATTCGTTCCTTGTTATGAGGTATTGATCTCTCTGAACCAAGAGGAACACCTTCTGTATCTCACTGTCAGCATCAGTTACAAACTTGGCCTCGACGAGGCGAGCAAGGGGATCAGATTCTGCCGTGACTAAAAAAGGAAAAGGTGTTTTTTCGAGAATTGAGGTATTCTGGCATTGAAGAGATGGTCGTAAATATGTACCACTCTGGCAACGATTCAAATAAAGAAGTAAAGAATATTTCTTTCTATAGTCGTTCATTGTAAATCCCTAAACGGTCTATTGAATCATACCTTTTAAACTAGATTAAGTTTTTACATGTCGTGACACGTGATACTCTAACCCAATTGAACATGTTTCATTACATATTTTTTTCACATATCCTAAAAACAAAAAAAGCCCTACTGCAAAATATTTTTTTAAACATTCGGCAGTAAGGCTATCTTTACTTATGTTTATCTAAAGATCCTACACTTTGCGCCCCATGATCACTCATGGTTTGCCTTTATCGTAATATTTAAGATACGCAATTCAGATACCTAGTGTGATGGAACTGGAAATTTCAAAAACTATTTCTCAAAGCTTTAATTTTCAGATGCTTGTGAAATAATAGAAAATGCAAATTAGCGAAGCGATTCAGCAGTACCATATAAAAAGTGTGACATGGCACACTTATGTGACGTCACACTTGTGTGCCATGTCACACTTTTATGTCGTGACACACAAGTCTGCAAGTGTAAAAAGATAGGTGGTATTGATCAATGAAAGAATGTTTTTCCACTTATATAATAGTAATTAAGAAATTGCAAATATTTTTTAGTCTGTATAAATCTGCGGCTAAATAAAATCAGCATGTAAAATCGCGCGGCAGCAGAAATCCACGCTCAATGAGACCACGAGCCACGTGGCAAAAAGTGGGGGTAATTTTCGCAAGTTCGACACCAAGGGCATTAGCCATTTCGAATAACAGGTCTTTAAGCTGTCGCTGACCATCACATTTGATTATCATATTTGCCATGAAAGGGTCAATGTTTCCGGAGTAGGCAAGGCCTCGCTCCAGACGCAATTGGACTGTTTCATCCACCCATCCCTCAGGGGTTGGTTTTGCCCTGCGCTCCAGAAGGACATCAGGCGAAATCTGAAATCTTGTATCAAGCAACAGTGAATCGTCCTGAATAGTCTCCAGGAAATCCCGCAACTCAAATCCTTGCACAAGGTAATCACCACATGCCCCAAGCATCTTTTCAGGGGCATCATCAGCCCGGTACCAGTTTTTATCTTTAGCCAACCGGCGCATCGTAATCAAACCTGCGCCCATGGCGGTAATACCCTGTTGATCGTAGTATGCCATCCATTTTTCAAAGCGCTGGGCGAATTGTTCGGGTTCTGCCTTTTCTGTGTGTTGAATCCAGGTGAAGGCATATGCCGCCGCATCTCGTGTCTCCGAGCGTATTACCCATACATCACAACCCGTTCCTTTAAACCAGGTTTGAAGCCGTTCTCTCCAATCATGCCCGGCATGTTCCGTCCAGTTACACAGGATGTGACAATAGCCGCCTTCGTTCAGAAACTGTGGAACCTGGCGGACGATCTTCTGGCAGACCTGGTCTGCCGCCATCCCGCTGTCGCGGTAAATGTACTTCATTTCCGGCGATATAACAAACGGCGGGTTCGTAATTACCAGATCAAGCATGCGTCCCCAGACAGGTCCGAAAAGGTCTCCTTCGAGACACTCAATGTTTGACAATCCATTCAGCCTTGCATTAAACGTTGTCATGTGTACCGCACGAGGGTTTTTGTCCACGGCGAGGACATGGCTACTGTGCCTGGCAGCAAGAAAGGCCTGAATACCGCAGCCTGTACCCAGGTCAAGGGCCATCCCGGCTTGCTTTCGCACCGTAAGATTGGCCAGGGTCAGCGTGCTGCGGCCAATGCCCATAACATAATTTTGGCGCAGGTCCGATTGAAGCATTCGGGGCGAGTCGAATGCCAAGAGGAGCCCCTTGAATGGCAGTAATTTGACAGCCGCTTTCACCAGCATACCGTCAACATGAATAAGGCCGGATTCTATTAATTTTTCAAGCCGCATTGGTCGAAAAGCCTGCTCGGCCGCAGCAAGATCACACGGCACTTCAATGAGGAACAGACGTATGAAGGTGTCAAGTGGTGTACCACGATTGGTTCGACGCAGCAAAAGGGGTACATCCGCTCCCCGAATCGAAGGGAAATCCTTAACTCCCAATGCTTCGAGGATCGCTGCATCGGTATAACGTGCTGCTTCAAACACGTCCCGAAGACGTTTGAAATCATCCGGATTTTGGAAGGAAGAAAAAAACATAAGGTATTTCGCCACAAATGGACACTGATTTAAAAGCTTTTAGCCACAGACTTACACGGACTTACACAGACTAAAACTTCTGGTCACAGACTTTCACTGACAATTCACAGACTCATAGCCTTTATTTCAATGATAATATCTGTACTATCTTTGTATTTCAATCTATCCGCGCTCATCGGCGTAGATCTGTGGCCAAATCGTTTTCATTAAGGATTTTTTAAAACATCGTGAGTACCCACCCGGCGTAAAATACAGGTGTCCCCTTCGATACGATACGTAAATCGGTAAGATTTCGTTATGCGCCCTTCCCATATATCTCGTGGATCGTTCATCTTTTTTATATTTAAAGAAGGGTGGCTTGGGTTAGACAAAAAAAATTCTATTTGTTTATCTACCGCCGTTTGAATTTGTTTGGGCAGTTTTCTGTAATCCCTGACGAACGGCTTCGAAAAGAAGAGTTTCATATCTTGGCCTTTTTAAGAGCCTTGATTGCATCTTTCGCATTATCAAAGGCCTCCCATACCTCGCCCTTGGCAATAGCCTCGTCCGCTTCCGCCTCTTTCTTCTGCCATTCCGGGGTATAAAATACGACTGGTCAGGGTGAATAACCTTCACAGGTTTTATCACCAAACCCTCTTTCTGGCTTTCTATTTCTAAGTAATCACCGATTGAAACGTTAAACTTCTTGCGAAGCTCTTGCGGTATGGTAATTTGATAATTTTGTTTGATCTTAACGAGCGGCATCTTAGTCCTCCTCATGGTTTTTTAAATTTATAAATTATAATTCTTGTAATCTTTTAATTTATAATATGCCCAGGCTAATCATTTGTCAAGCGAATCATAAGTTATGCTGTTTCAGCCACAGATAGACACGGACTTAAAGACTTTCAGCCACTGACTTACACAGACTAAAAACTTCTTGACACAGACTGTCACTGACAATTCCCTGACTCATAGCCTTTATTTCAATGATAATATCTGTAATTAATATCTTTGTATTTCAATCTATCCGTGCTCATCAGCGTAGATCTGTGACCAAAAGTCTTTCAGCCTGCGCAAAATCCGTGGCAGAATAATTATTTAGCCGCAGATTTACGGTAGAGTAGAAACAGACGACGAGAACTTAGGCAGAAGTTTGTTTTCTCTGTTTGCTGGCTGGTTTCCCGCCAGTGCCACCATATCTCCGCCATATACTTATCATCTGCCCCCTCGTCAAACCGTGCATGCGATTTTCCCGCACACGGCTTTCCGACAGTCTTCTTCTTAAGCTTTCACAGGTTGTCTGACAGGAACATATTTTGTTGGGTCTATTAGCCCATATCTATTGACTAATTCCTTAAACGCTCCTCGATTATAGAGCTTGCTCCTGCGCTGACTTTTCCTCTTATAATATCTCGTCAATCTCTTGAAAAGATAATATCGTAGGTCTCTTTTCGCCTTGTTTGGATACGTTACTCCTCTGTTGTGAAGTAATTTATCCATCCTATTGTTATTGCATTCAATTCATTAGCTACTTTTCCGCCGCTTTATGCCCATTGCTCTTGAGGTAGTTTCTATCTTTTCCTAACCTTCTTTTGTGATTTCTTGCTTGGTTCTATGTTCCAGTATTTCTTGTGTTTCCTGCCAAACAAATCTTCTGAGAAGGATATGGTATGTCCGAGAAAGTCAAAGCTCTTCTTCAGCTTTTACTATTTTACTCTTTATCCTCGTTAAGACTCAGCTTTAACTTCTTTAACAACCTGTCGAGATAGTCTAATGCTTCACGAGGTGTTTCGCTTTGTTATCAATACCAATCATCCGCATAACGTATGATTGTTATCCCATACTTATAGAAAACCCCATTCTCTCTATTGACTGCTTTGTCGAGCATGTGCAGATATATGTTTGCTAATAATGGTGATATTACGCTTCCTGCGGTGTTCCTATCTTATTTTTCCTCCCGCCACCTGGTTTGCTTTCCTCTACTACCGGTGCTTTTAACCACATTTTATCAAGTGCAGTACGTTCTTGTCGCTTATCCTCATCCCTATTAACAGTAATAATTCCTTGTGCGGTATCGTGTCAAATAAGAACTAAGGTCTGCATCAAATACCTCTGTTTTCCTTCTCGCAGTTTTTCTTTGATTTTCTTCACAGCATCGCCCGCTGAACGCCTTGGTCGGAATCCGTAGGAGCTATCTTCAAAGTCTGCTTCGAATATCGGCTCTATTACAAGCTTTACACTCATCTGCACTACCCTGTCTTTTATCACAGGGATTCCCAATGGTCGTCTCTTACCGTTGGTTTTAGGTATGTACTCTCAGTACCGGCTGTGGTTCGTAGGTTTTGTTTTCAAGTTCTCTATTCTCCAAGAAACTTCTCACCCCGTATGACTCCACATCTTCAAATGTAATCCCGTTCTGCCCTGGCGCTTCCTCCATTGGCTTTGCAACGCTTTGTACGCCTCTCTCAAAAATGCAACATTCTCACCTTGTCATACAATACATAAAAGCGAAATCCTTCTTCCTGTTTGGCTTTTCGATATAGTTTACGCTGAAAGTCTCGGACTCTTTCCTCATCGCTCTTTTGCGATTTCGGTATTGCTTGTAGGTCTCCCAATACAATTTCCTCCTTTCTTTTGTAAACGCTAACTGAAGTAATGCCCCTTCGCTACGGTGAAGTTATGCCTGTCTTCACCATCTTCACTACTATGGGCATCTCCGACTTCTCATTATCCCGCTATACCCTTCGGCTTCCTTTATAGTATGCGTTTCGGTCATCAACCTGAACAATGAGACCTCCCAAGTTCATATATATACCTTTTACAATCATACCGTCACTCTCAACCCGACGACACCGCATAGTTCTACCGTTTGTCTCTTTCTACTTATGCGATTACAGATTTCGCCCAATCCGGAGGCTCATCTATCGTATTTTAGCGTAACGAAGCCTGCGTGTTCGCTTGCGCTACGGTCTGACTGCTCGCTAGCAGGAAACTCGAACGCATTCATCGCTGTTTACGTCCTCCCGTGAGGTTTTCTGCCTCTTTCACTACCGCCCGAACGGTCAATTGGCGGGTTGGATTTGCACCAACTGAATATATACGCTTCTTGGCGTACCGGATTTTCGCTGATATTTTTTCTCTCATTGTTATATACAAACCTTTTGAATTCTAGTTTCATATCAAAATTTAACAATAAACCAATATCAGTCTTTGTATTTAAATCTATCCGTGCTCATCTGCGTAAATCCGTGGCTAAAAGTCTTTCAGTATGTGCAAGTCCGTGGCCCATATTTTACCTATTTGCATGAACTCCATCAACTTTTATTTTTTCCTTGAATTTGTCCTACGATTTTATATATAGTGCTCATAATTTTATTTCCTATTAACTTATTAGCCACAGACCTTCACAGACAAATAGCCGTATCAGTCAGAAGTCTGTGTACGTCTCGTGGTAAATAAACATGCCCACCTACACGCAGGATAACAGACTTATCGCTATTGATACACCCCTGGCAAGGACGCCCTGTTACTTTCAGGTTTCCATGGCTTGGAAGGGCTCTCCACGCCATTTAACTTCGAACTCGAACTGCTCTCGGAAACCACAGCATACCATTCAAGGATATTATCGGGAAAAACGTTTCTGTCTCCGTCGTATTGGCAAAGGGAGAAAACGGTATTTTCACGGCTTAATATCACGCTTTTCACAGGGACGAGGCAGTAGTGATGAAGGACGAGACCTTAGACTTACTTGCTATACAGCCACGATGGTCCCTTGGTTCTGGTTACTTACGAGGACTGCGGATTCCAGGATATTTCAGAATCTTTCTATACCAGACATCGTAGAAAAGATCTTTAAGGAAAAAGGATTTTTAGACTATAAAAATAAGCTCCATGGCAGTTACGATAAGTGGGATTACTGCGTACAATACCGGGAAACTGACTTTAACTTTATTTGCAGGCTGCTTGAGGAAGAAGGCATTTATTATTTTTTTGAACATGAAAACAATAAGCATACCCTGATCCTGTCCGATACACCGGAAGAACACAAACCATACCCTAACCAAGAGACTGCCCGGTATCAGACAAGCGCCGGTGGTTGGCTGGAAGAAGACACGATATCAAGCATCGAGGTAATGCAGGAGATCAAGCCGGGTAAATATACCCTGAAAGATTTCAATTTTGAAACGCCCAACACCGATCTGAAGGTGGAGGCGCCCAGTCAAAAAGCCCTGGGACCTGGAGAACGGGAGATTTACGACTACCCGGGTGGGTATGGCAAAAGGGCCAGGGGCGACAAGTTAGCCAATATACGCATGCAGGAAGAAGAGGCAGGAATCACAACCATAACCGGTTCGAGCAATTGCAGGGCCTTTACGAGCGGATACAAGTTCGATCTTAAGGACTATTACCGGAAGGATATGAATGACAAGGCATATGTCTTAACATCCCTGAGTCATTCGGCAAGACAGGGATACACCACCGAAGATGCGGTATCTGAGTTTGCTTATGTCAATAATTTTACGTGCATCCCCTTTGACGTGCCCTATCGACCACCGCGGAGAACGCCAAAACCTGTTGTCGAAGGTGTCCAGACGGCCATTGTGGTAGGCCCTGAAGGTGAAGAGATTTATACCGACGAACATGGCCGTGTAAAGGTGCAATTCCACTGGGATAGGGAAGGAAAGAAAGACGATAAAAGCTCCTGCTGGATTCGCGTGAGCCAGCTCTGGGCGGGCATGGGTTGGGGAGCCATGTATATCCCTCGTATTGGCCAGGAAGTGATAGTCGATTTCCTCGAAGGTGATCCGGACTGTCCCATCATCATTGGCCGTGTCTACCATGGTACCAACAAACCTCCGTATGGTCTCCCTGGAGAAAAAACAAAGAGCACCATTAAGTCGGACTCGTCCAAAGGTGGCGGTGGTTCTAACGAACTCCGTTTCGAGGACAAAAAGGGCGGCGAAGAAATTTTCCTTCACGGTCAAAAGGACTGGACCATTGCTATTGAAAATGATAAAAACCAGACCGTTGGACATGATGAAACGCTGGCTGTTGGGAATAACCGCACGAAGAAAGTAGGTGTTGACCAGAGTGAAACCATTGGCGCCAATAAGACCATTAAGGTGGGCGCTAATCATACAGAGACAATTGATGCCAACATGTCTCAAAAAGTTGGTGCGGCAAAGACAGAAACGATCATCCTTGCCAAGGCTTTAACAATAGGCGCCGGTTACCAGGTAAGCGTGGGCGCTGCAATGAATGAGACCATCGGAGGTCTGAAGGCCGAGGAGATTGGCGCTGCAAAACAGTAAATGTTAGTGCGCTTCAGTAGTGAAAATGTAGCATTAAATAAATCGGTGGATGCGGGAAAGGATATCGCTGAAAGTGCAGGAAAAAACATTTCCCTCAAGTCCGGAACTAACATGGCTTTAAATGCCGGGGCGGATTTTTCGATTAATGGTGGAAAAAAAGGGGTAATTAACATTAAAGATGAACTGCTTATTAAATGTGGCGATGCATCAATCAGTTTGAAAAAAAATGGTGATATTGTCATTGATGGTAAAAAGATCACCATTAAAGGTTCTAGTGAAATAAAACTAAAAGGCGCAAAAATTACCGAGAATTAAACCTCAGGAGTGGACCAGATGTTCATCGAGGAATTCATTTTAACAAACCTCAAAATAACACGTGGGCATATTTTAGCCATCACCCGGGAGGGTAAAATAATTGTACAAGATGAAACAGAAGGATTTGAATTGTCTTGTGATTTCCTCCGGACCAGCGCGGCTCCTCCGCCACAATTAACCTCTGGCGATGCGGTATTATATGCCAGAGACGAAACCGGAATGCGCGGTTATATTCTGGGATTAATTGAAAAATATCTCCCTGAAACCGGAAATCCGACGGCTAAATTCCTGTTAGATGGAAAATCAAAGTCCTTACAAGAAATCAAAATTGAAGCTGAAGAAAAAATAGAATTATGCTGCGGCAAAAGTTCGATAATAATGGATAAAGATGGAAAAGTGGTTATCAAAGGCGCAAATCTCACCAGCCGCGCCAGCGGGATCAACAAGATAAAAGGCGGCGCAGTCCGGATTAACTAAAAAACAAGTAGGAAGAATATCATGGCAGTGGATGTTGCCGTAAACCAGCCCTGGACCTTTGTCCATAAAAATAGCGATGGAATGATCATCGCTTTTCCGGATGTTTGTAAAACCCCCACGCCCGGAGGCCCAATTCCTATACCCTATCCGAATATTGCCAGGTCCTCCGATTCTGCTGATACTAGTAAAAAAGTAAAAGTCAACGGGCAGGGGATTATGCTCAAGAATTCTAATTTCAGCAAGAGTAATGGTGACGAGGCCGGCACAGTGGGTGGAGTGGTCTCCAATTGCAATCGGGGAAAAGCAATGTTTGTCAATTATTCTTTTGATGTAAAAGTGGAAGGCAAGAATGTGCCGAGGAAAATGGATCCTATGAAGCAAAATGGCAGGGGCACTTATAATGCCTTCGGGCCTGCTCTACTTTAAAGTTTAACGATTGCACGTCGCGAGAATAAAATGCAAAATACCGTAATAGTTAGTGGTGTAGTCCCCTTAAAATGCAAGGGTGACTGGAATGATTGTCAAAAAAAACAGATGTGTTCAAAAGTCGCATCGTTAAATAAATCGGCTCCTTTGACAAAGCGCCCGTTAAATAAACGCATCAAGAGAGCAAAAAAATCCTGGCAAGCCAAATACTCTCGTGACTGGAATAATCCAAATGCCGAGGGGTGGTATCCATTTAACAAGCCCAAGGGCGGGGATGCCGAGTATGCCCATACGTGTGCTAAGACAAATGGCAAACCTCTGCAGGCAGATCACATCGTAGATTCTCAATGGGGAGGAAATGCGAAGGGCCCTTTCCAATGGTTAGATGCATCGGTTAATACCTCCATAGGTTCGCAGATGAACAATTCTGAAATAACTCACGCCACTGGTTTTACTGCAGATTGTTGCCCATGATTTTAAGGACTAAATACCATGTACAAGATTGATCGTTTTACGGTAGAACATTGGATGCAAGAAGTATTCAAGTTGAATCAAGAATATTATGATTTAATCCGGGCAGGTATAAAGCAGCGATTAAATCCTCCTGCAAAAGAGAGCGAGATCGCCGCTTTTGAAAAATGGCTTGGTCAACAGCTACCCCCTTCTTATCGAATATTCCTTTCCTTGCATAATGGATGGCAACATTGGGAGGGAGATACCCATTTGATTTCCATCGAGCAACATCAACGTGGGAAATATGCCGAGTGGATTGAAAAACTAAAAAAAGAGGCGTGGGAGGAAGGTAACTCTGCCGCAATAGATGGAATTTTCATCGGTGTTCAACTCGATTCTGTCGGAGGTTATATATTGGATACTTCTAAGGTAGACGATAAAGGCGAGATGGAAATCATAAACTTGGAATACAGTGAAGTTGCTCGTTATTCAGATTTTATAGATTTACTACAACAAACAGCCGAAGACTTAAAAGGATTAATTGAAGACGAAAAAGAATCCAAGGAAAAATGAAAGGCTATTCCAGTGTTGAGGTCCACATACTTTTAATCTCTTTTTTTATTGTATGGCTACTCTTAAGAATAAATCCGATTTTCAGGGTGATCTCATCCCGGCTCAAGGCTCGGATGGTCGAATTTTACTCATTGCGCTAATCAAAGGGACCTTCGATATCGAGAGTGCGGAAGAAATTGCTAAATCTAGTAAACAAGAACCGATTTGTTATGCCGATGAATACTTTGGCGAAGAAGGAAAATCGAGTATTCGGATGGGATCGGATGTAGCGATGCGAAAGCCCGGCACGGATGTGATAATGATAGGAATGGTTTATGCGCCTAACCAACAGCCTGTCACGAAAATGCTGGTAACATTACAGGTGGGCTCGGTAACTAAAAGCGTGATGATTTTTGGCAACCGTATTTGGAATCGAATGTTAGGAAGCCTGTATATCAGCAAACCCGAACCGTTTTTAAAAATGCCCTTAAAATACGAATATGCTTTTGGCGGCGTAGATACCCGCCACAAAAATCCGGCCAAACATGACTGGGAACGGCGAAACCCGGTAGGCACTGGATTTTATGCGCAAAAGCCGGAAAACGGGCTGCCCTTACCGAACATAGAAGACCCACACAATTTAATCAAAAATTGGTCCGACCGCCCCGTGCCGGCCGGATTCGGGTTTATCGATCGAAATTGGGAACAAAGAGCTCAGTATGCCGGCACTTACGATGAAAAATGGAAAAATGAACAATTTCCGCTTTTACCGGAAGATTTTGATGACCGGGCGTTTCAAGCTGCACACCCGGAGTTGATTTGTACTCCCTATCTTCAGGGCAATGAGCCGGTAAAGATCTCGGGTGCTGTGCCGGAAGGGGTGCTGACATTTAATTTACCTGATATAGCGATTGGAATTGCCGTACATCCCAATCATGGTAGCCCGCAAAGAAGAATAGCAAACCTGGATACCGTCATTATTCGACCGGATGAACGGAAACTAAATTTAGTCTGGCGAACCACGATCGAATGCCCGCGAAAGATCTTCGACATTGAGCGGGTAGTTGCTTTTTCTTTGCGGCGGGAAACTGCGCTTAAGTACGTAAACTAAATTCTTCGTATGAATCAAATCTTCACCAATGCCTTAACTCAGCCGGTGCTCGGAATTACCGGGGTCGGATTAATCACCTCGGTAGGACATGACGCCGCATCGACTATATCTTCCTTAAAAAGCGATATAACCCGGATGCAAGAAGTGAAATTGCCCGCCAAAGGCGGCTTGCCATTAGTGGGTGCGCCCATTGTAGGATGTTCAGATACTTTGCTTTATGAAAGTAGACTGTGGGATTTGGCAGGTCAAGCCGCTATCGAAGCGATTCAGTATTCCAATCAGGCAGGCCTTCCCCTTAATTCTCAAAAATGTGGTATCTTATGGACCATGTCGGAGATAGAGAGACCTGGATTTACTACCCGCACTACCCCTGAATTCAAGCAACAATTCTTAGAACAATTGGGAATGAATGGGAAAGAAATAATATGGCATGAAATAGCTTCGGGCCATGCTTCCGGAATCGTGGCGCTTCAAGAAGCTGCCAAACTCATTGCTTTGGGAAAAGTAAACTTCTGTTTGATTGGAGGGACGGACAGTTTGTTGCAATTGCGGGTATTACGCTGGCTGGAGCCAATCGATCGTTTGAAAACGGAAATCTATACAGACGGTTTGATTCCCGGCGAAGCCGCTGCATTTATCGTGGTTGAACCACAAACAAATATTGAGCGCCGTAATGGGCATGCCCTTGCCTGGATAAACGGGGTTGGGATATCTCACGAATCTGCAACCATCCTTTCCGATCAACCTTGCCGTGCACAAGGGCTTACCCAGGCATTACGGAGCGCATTTGCTGAATCTACCGTTAAGTCTGGGGAAATTCAATTTGTTTTTTGTGATTTAAATGGTGAAAGTTACCGGGCTAATGAATGGGCAATAACGGAGATGAGGGTTGGTTTCTCCGAAAATATAAGGCTAATTCATCCCGCAGATTGTATCGGAGATGTTGGCGCTGCCAACGGAAGTTTATTGCTGGCGTATGCGGCGTTTAATATTGCTGAGGACCCATTTGCCAGTTGCAATGCATTGGTTTTTTCCGGTGCTGACAACGGAAGCAGAGCGGCTGCTATTCTAACCCACGTGAAGGAATCGAAAAAAGGTGATAAAAATCAAGTAAACCACAATCCGTATAGACGGAAAGAGTGCGAAAAAAGTCGCGATTTTTCCATCGAGCTTTATCAAGAACACCTCTCCGAAGCCTCCTTCCTTTACGAGCAACGCCTTACTCTATTCGATGATCCAGAAATTACCTGGTTGGATATCGAAGATTTTGAAGATCGCTTTGAACCCCATATTGATGGACTGGTGGTTGGAGAAGAACTTGCCTTAGAAGTTTGCAAACAGCAAGCAATAGAAGGTGATTTTGGTGAACTTCACGCAGCCGTACGTGTTTTTTGCAGGCAAAATCGAAAGGATTTAGTCCTGGAAGTTTTAGAAGGACTTGATCCGGAGGATGCTGAAAAAATCTCCGCCGTTAGCGATGCACTTAAATATGAATTACCAGCTAGCTGGCAAAATGAATTTATACAGGTGTTATCAACTGGAGATCAGAAGCGCATCCCTATTATAGCCACGGTAGCAGGTTACCAGCGTTTGGCAGTGGGAAAAGAGTTGTTCCAGGCATTGCAGAAAAATGATTTGGACTCATTACCCGTTATAGTTTGGGCGCTTGGCCGCATTCGGGAGAAAGATATCAGCGCACTACTTTTAAGAAACTATCTTCAACATGAAGAGGAATCAATCTGTGCTGCATCAGCACTAGCCTTACTCAGGATGGATGAACAATTAGTCCTTGATGACTGTATTCAGAATGTTCAATCCCATAATTGGCCACTTCTTCTGCTTGGTCTTTGCAGTAGCCATTCATCAGTTCCAGTTTTAATGAACAGAGCATCTACTGATAAGGTAAGCGCTGATTGCCTGATTTCTTTAGGCTTGCTTGGCGATATTACATCAATCGATATGCTCCTCGTCCATCTCACGAATGATAAACTTGCTGAATCTGCAGCGATTACCCTTAATCTCATCACCGGTGCTGAGCTTTATGAGGAAGCCTTCATTCCAGAAGAGATCGATAAAGATGAACTCTTTGAAGAGGAGCTGGAAGCATTTAAAAAGGGTAAAGTACCAACTCGACCCGATGGTAAACCCTTTGGCACTACTATTACCCGCCTTTCGCAAAAACCTGAAGACTGGCGGAAATGGTGGACGGAGAACAAAAAGCGATTCATCACCGATATACGTTATCGTAATGGAAAACCCTATTCTCCAGCATGTTTATTAGAAAACCTGGAATCAGAAAAAAGCCCAAACAAGATTCGGCAGCTTGCTTACGAGGAACTGGTAATCCGCTATGATATCGATTTCCCCTTTGAGACTGACATGTTAGTTGTTGAGCAAAAGAAAGCAATAGCAAAATACGCTGAATGGATCAAAGCCAACGAGGCACGTTTTCAGCCGGGCAAATGGTATTTCGCCGGACAAATAATGCCTTCATAATAAATAATGGAGAAGGTGAGGGGTCAAATCTTTATAATTGACAAAGACATATCTCTGATATGATGCTGAAATGGCAAGACTCTATGAATGCAAAGGAGAAAACATTTACGAGAAAACTGGAAACAGAAATAAATCCTTTTACACCCATCGAAAGAACTGAAAGGAAATTATCAATTTGAAAGATTCGTCCCCCTCTTCTCTCACTTATACTGAAAAATATCTTTCGACTCTCAGCATAACCCTGCTAATTCCCCTTGACATCTGCTATGTCACGAAATAACATGTTGGTAAGCATAGAATAAAAATAAATATTTGGCACAACATTATGATAAAATTGGATATATGCAATTTGAATGGGACAGGGAAAAAGCAAAGAAGAATTACAGAAAGCACAAGGTGTCATTTGATGAAGCCATGGCTGTATTTTATGATCCGTTATCGGCAACTTTTGATGACCCAAACCACTCAGTTGACGAGCAAAGATTAATAACCGTGGGATACTCTTCTCGTAGGCGTTTGCTCGTGGTCTCACATACGGAGAGGGGCAAGGCCATAAGAATTATCAATGCACGTCTTGCAACTACTCAGGAAAGGAAACGACATGAAAGCTAAAGCAAAAAAAATTAGTGATGAATTACGCCCCGAATACAAATTTGACTATTCAAAAGCTGTTCGTGGCAAGTATTACAAACGTATTCTAGACGAAGGTGCTAACGTTGTCATGCTTGAGCCGGACGTGGCCAAAGCATTTACTGATTCAGCTGCAGTAAATGATGCGTTGAGGTCATTACTTGATTTAACACGAACTACTCAGCGCCTAACAAAGCACTCCATCGGACGGGCTATTGCCCGCCGCTGAGTTTTGTCGATATGATGTTGAAATGGCAAGACCATTACGAATACAGTATGAAGGCGCATTATATCATGTAACATGCCGGGGTAACGAGCGAAAGGCAATCTTTTAAGATAACCTTGATAAGAAGATATTTCTTGAGTTATTGAGTGACGGTTTAAAAACATACCATATCACCCTCTTTTGCTATGTGCTCATGGATAACCACTTCCATCTGCTTTTCCATGCAGAACCGTTACTGCTTCTGCCTGAATTGTTTTGATTTGACGGCGGCGGATAAATTTTAATTGCTATTGCACAACAAAACATGATATAGTTGTGCATAAACTGATCACAACAAAGGAGACAAAATGCGTGCAACATTGACAATAGACAACGACAAATTGGATTTGCTCATGAAAGAGACAAAATCAAAAAGCAAGGCATCGGCTGTGAAGATTGCGATTGATGAGTACCTGATGCGGAAGAAGATTGAAAAGATTAAATCGATGAAGGGCAAACTGGAATTCAGCATGACTGCCGACGAAATTAGACATCGTGAAAGATAGAAATATATTAATAGATACCTCTGTCTGGATAGATTATTTCAAGGGGAACGAAGCTCATTTTCACAACAAGGTGGATAAGGCGCTGACCCATTGCCATATTTATATACCGAATGTGGTGCTTGCCGAGCTTTTCCAGGGCGCAAAGACCGAGAAAGAAATAGCAGTAATAGAAGATTTTATTCAGGCTTTTCATATCATTGACCAGAAGGAAGATACCTGGCTGAAAGCAGGGCGGCTTTCTTATTCCATGAAACGAAAAGGCGTCACGGTGCACATCATTGACCGCTATATCGCCGTGATAGCCAGTGAAAACGGATGCAGCATATTTTCACTGGACGAGCATTTCAAAAGCATAAAGAAGTTTCTGCATATTGAATTGTTTGCAGAAGGCAATCTTTAAGGTAAAGGCGAGGGAAGACTAAAGGATTAGGATATCATCATGGTTACAACGGAACAAGTACTGTCTCGGTTGAACGGTTATCCAAGAAATCTTACTTGGGTCAGTTTTCGAAAAGTCATGCAATCTTTACAACCACCACTTCAGGCCTCAACCTCATCGAGTTACTCGAGTGTTAAGTATACAACTCGTCTAATTGATGGAACCTATCGACCTTTTTTTACAACAAGGTATATTGTAGAAGTTAGATTAAATGCACGGGATACTTGGGTAGTCAATCAACAGGCAGTACAAACTGGCAGTTTACTACAGCATGAACAGGGCCACTTCGATATTACAGGGTTGATAGCACGCGATCTGTGCCGTGATTTGTTATCGATAGAAATTGACAGGGAAATCTTAGCAATCAGCAAGGACCTCCCGCGTAATCCAACACCAAATGATCTTCTTCGAGCTGCACACAATTATATAAGAACAGAGGTTGACAAATACGGCCAGGAAGCTCAGGCATTGCTGGCTCGACTGCAAACTCATCGGGAGAATGGTACAAATGTTGATGGACTTTATGATATAGAGACAGGACACGGGCAAACCTTACTAGGACAGCAAAAATGGAACGAGATTTTTCGCCATGCAAGGCAGACAGATACTCGTCTCTCTTTAACTATTGCGTTATAAGTCAAAAGGCGAAGTGGGCAGAAAGACAAGAGGGTGGCGGATCTTCAAGGTGAGGGGTCATATAATTGTGGATGTATCTCTGCTATGATGCTGAAATGGCAAGACCATTGCGAATACAATATGAAGGCGCATTATATCATGTAACATGCCGGGGTAACGAAAGACATGGGGCGGAAATATAGAATATACTTGACAAGATTATAATAATAATAAATTGTTTTAGCCTGTTATTATGGCACGACCCTGGAGAATCCAATATAGCAATGCAATGTATCATATTATGTCAAGAGGAGTTGCTCAAGAAATAAACTGAGGTCGCATCTTAAATATTAAGTAATTGCTTCTTCAAAGTTGCTATCTTATCATTCAGTTTTTTGTTTCGCATCAGTTCAGCATCCATTTGGTTATAGTTCATGGTAATTGCCGTACCTGATATACCATCGAAAAACTCGCCAAGCTCCTTACCTGATACTCCATAAGGTCCAGGGCAAGATACCTTCAGATATTGAACGAAAGCTTTACCTTATAAGCGAAAGACATCATGGAAAAATGTATCTTTATTAAGTTTCGCTTGCCACTGCTGATGGCGTTTGACAGATTCTATCCTTTTTTTTGATGATAAAGTAAGGAATCGACTCGTTTCCACCGGACCTAATTTTTCCATGAGTATTTTGATAATTTGTTGGAGTAGTTTGTCTTCTACCATGATTTTTTTTTGTTTCATCGCAAATCCTCTTTCAAACAAAAGCCTATTGGAGCTAATGCTACTATTTCAAGACCTGACCTTTGGCATTTTTTCAGCAATTTATCGTCACAGGTAATAAAACAATGAGAAGTTGCCTCAGCAAATGCTATATGCGCTGCATCGGCTACACCAAATTTGAGCGCGTGCAATTGTTCTGCTCTTTTTCTAACCTTGCTTAAATCGCATACTGGTTCTATTCCATATTTATCTACCAGACTATATAACCATAGTTTTTCTTGAACATTTTCAATAGCCTCAATTTCTTTAAAATGAACTGGCGATACTATCATTTCATAATTCAATTTTTGTATATTAAACAGAATCAAATACAAAGCATCCGTCTCGATCCGTATACGCAGAACATTCTGGTCGTCAAATGGACGACATAAAGTACAAACATCCATATAAAGTTTTTTTTCTGAAATACCCTTTATCACATGTGCCACTTTATTTATTTTAAATCATTTTGTCAAGTGGAATAAGATATGAAAAGGAAGAAAAAGGGGGTCATACAATTGACAAATAATTAAATGAACTTTCCAGAAGATTTGCTCTATACAAAGACCCATGAGTGGGTCAAGAAAGAAGAAAAAATAAATAATGAAAGTGGTTTATACCAGCGCCATAAATTGTATGGCGGTGTTAATAATATTAGATTAAAATTGAATGTAGAAATGATAAATTTCGTATTATTCAATACAAAACTCATGCATTATGAGAAAGGAAAGGTGTAGAATGCATCAAGCAAAAGAACTTATAAAAAAAATTGTTCAAGAACAGCCGGACGATAGTTCATACGATGAGATACTTAGAGAATTAGCATTTTTTAGAATGGTTGAGCGAGGATTAAATGATTCTCAGGCAGGTCGTGTAATCGGCAATGAAGACATGAAGCATAGAATAAAAACATGGCAAAAATAAACTGGACATCTGAAGCAGAGCGATGGCTTAGAGATATTTATGATTACATAGCAGAAGACAATCCAGACGCAGCAATTCGAGTTGTTGAAGGTATTTATGAAAAGGCTCAAACTTTGCATCGATTTCCTGAATTAGGACACAAGTACGATGAAAAACCCGACCAGAACATTCGCATTCTGCTCTATGGTCATTATCGAATTGCATATCTTATAAAGCCAGATGACAATATAGATATTTTGGGTATATTCCATAGTGCACTTGAGATCGACCGATACCTTTTTTAGTCTCAAAAGAACAGATATCTGAACTGAATTGAATAAACTTAAATATATCATGTTGGTTTAACCCCATCTTTCTTATGACGATAATCTCCATCATTATAGAACAACACGCTGAAGACAAAGCCTTTAATTGGCTACTTCGTGATAGTGCTGTGCATGCGCCTCACTATTCATTAAAAGATATTGCCAAGCTTGACAACCGTGTAGAAGCACATATTGACGGTTTGCGCATTGCAGGCGAAGAAGGATGGAAAATAGGTAAGGAAGTCCTTGCTATGGAAGAAGCGGGTGAGGTGTTTACGGCAGCGGTTCTTGCATTTGAAAGCGGTGATGAGGCTCGTATTCATGATGTAATTGCGGCAGGAAGTGTTTCGCCGGAACTTTCCCGGGGAATTATTTCTGCACTTGGTTGGCTCTCCTACCAAAAGTCCGCGTGTTTTATCAAAAAACTCCTCAGTGAACAATCTCCGGTTTTACGCCGGATTGGTATTGCAGCATCTGCAGTACACCGACAGTACCCGGGACAGGCATTGTTTGATGCCCTCTCCGATTCAGATACACTGCTTAAAGCGAGGGCGCTGAAAGCGGTTGGAGAACTTGGCAGGAATGACCTTATTTCATTGGTAAGGAAATCCTTACACTCAGAGGATGAGAAATGCCGTTTTTATGCTGCATGGTCTGCTGCCCTGCTTGGTGACGAAGCTTCTATCCCTGTTCTCTGTGACATGGTTAAAGGAGATAGTGCTTTCGCCGAAAAAGCATGCTCCATAGCCTTACGTCGAATGAATCTTTCTGAAACCCACCAGTTTCAAAGTGAACTTGCAAATCGAAACGAAACTAAGAGGATTGCCATAATTGGAGCAGGCGTAATTGGCGATCCTGTGTCCGTCCCATGGATTATACAGATGATGGGAATACCCGAACTGGCCTGTGTTGCAGGGGAATCATTTACGATTATAACCGGTGTTGATATTGCATATGAGGATCTTGAAGGGGAATGGCCAGAAGGTTTTGAGGCTGGTCCTACGGAAAACACTGCAGATGAAGATGTGGAAATGGACAATGATGAAGACCTCCCCTGGCCTAAGCCGGAGTTAATTCAGAATTGGTGGAAGAAGAATTCTAACAAATTTAAAAATGGTACCCGCTATCTACTGGGACAGCCGATAACACCTGAAAATCTTCTGCAAGTATTGAAAAACGGACGTCAACGTCAGCGTGCAGCAGCGGGACTTAAACTGGCAATAATAAAACCTGGTCAACCTGTCTTTGAAGTCCGTGCTCCTGGCTTCAAACAAAAAAAGATGCTGGGTATTTGACAATACGAATTAAATTGAAAGGATGATAACATGTCTTGGTTGTTGTTTAATCAAAAAGTGAAACAAATCGAAATTTATGAGGGAAAAGCACCTAACTATTGCGCAAAACAGTACCCTTCTAAAAAAGGAGATTGGTCTGCACATAATGACGTGGCTACCAAAAGCAAGGGATTCTGGCCTTCGGGCGTCTTTGCATGGTCTCACTATAATCTTCACTCTGATATGGGGCGGGTGACAGAACGGGAAGAGAGGCAGAAGAGAGGGGTCAAATCTTTATTGTTGACAAATGATTATAGAGGTGGCAGATATTAAATTCTGAATCGACATTGTTATAAACGAAAAACACAGTAAGATAATTAAACAGAGAATATCTGATGGGATGCTTCTGAAATTATTCATCTGGAAGGATATCTTTTGGAAATTGCAATCACAGGACATGCGCTGTTTGAAGCAAAGCGGAGAGGCATTTCTGAAGAGCTTATAAGTTGGGTAGTTAATAATCCTCAGCAAAAGTTGCACTCTAAAAAGGAGCGTGTTGTATTACAAAATAAATATTATGATCAATCTGAAAAACAAGAAATGCTCTTACGAGTTATAGCGTCGAGACATTGGGAATATTTACCGTTATAACTGTTTATAAGACGTCTAAGATCAGCAAATATTGGATAAAGGGAGGATAACATGAAAGTAATATTTGATCCGGAGACTGATACGATGAGTCTTATATTTAGAGAAGATAATTGAAAGCGATGAAATCAGAGAAGGGATAATTATTGATTACAATAAAGACGGGAAAATAGTTTCCATGGAGATTCTTGACGCATCAGAACAGATATCCGAACCGGAAGGAATACTCTATGAGTTTAAAGGTAAAGAAAAAATATCTGCCCAATAACCATTCTCTCCCAGCTGTTGCTCTTTTCACCTTCTCCTCCATACATCGTTAGGAAAACCAGATTGTGAGGTGGGTGAGGGGTCAAATCTTTATAATTGACAAATGATGTGTCTCTGATATGATGCTGAAATGGCAAGACCATTACGAATACAATTTGTTATCGCTATCGTTTTCATCTGCTCTTCGGTAATCTTTGTCCCTATCTCATATAATCTTTCATCGAGCTCGGCAGATATCGTCAACCCTTTTGTAGTTTTTGTATTGCTGACCAAATTCACAACTGTCATCAGGCTTTCCAGTGGACGACTGCGCCAATTCTCTGTAATATGGCAGAACATGCGATGCTCAATTTTATTCCATTTACTGGTACCGGGAGGGAAATGCCTAACATGAAAATCATTTCCAATTCATCCGCAAGCCTCTGCAGTTCCAGCTTCCACAAGCGAACCCTCGCACCATTGCTGCCGCCACCATCAGCCGTTATCAAAAGCTCCTTACCCTTCGGATACACACGCCTGCCCATCTGCTTCCACCAACAGCGTATTGTCTCAACAGCAAACTCCACAGTGTCGTGCGTTACACCACCAACACTTACCCACCCTTCATTCCTTCCTATATCATATACACCATACGGAATTGCTTTGCCAAGCTCCTTGTCGGCAAAGTCATGCATATTCACTTCAATCGGTTCGCCCTTTTTCTGCCATTCCGCCCGCCATTCTTGAAGTTACCTATCAATTCCTTCTTCTTTGTATCTACAGAGATAACAGGCAGATTACGCCGCAGAAAATCATTCACGGTTGAGTTAATGTGCTGAAATTGAGCATTCCTGTCCTCGTGTTCAATTCCCTCTCGCGTCTTTCTGTTAGATTGCATGCTGTAGCCAAGTTCCTCCAATAGACGCCACACGGTTGCTTGTGAAACCGTATGCCCCATAGACCGTAACTCAGCAGCAAGGTTTGTTGTGCTCTTGCAAGTCCAGCGAAGTGCTGACATCGGGTCGCCTCGCGTAACAGGATTGAGAAGTGTATCCATATCTACAAGTAATGTTTCATCTGTTTCTTTCTGGCATTTTCTGCCTGCCCCAGGCCTTCGTACTCTGTCTGTACTGTCCCGAACTTTTGCCTTCCGCTTTAAATCGCATTGTCTCAGCTCTTTGATGCCTGTATGTATTGTTGTTCTAGAGGCACCGCTTGATTTGGCTACTTGACTAACACCCCCATATCCAAGCGATTCCGCATCAGCTGCCATACATAACCGAAAAGATCGCTCGTCCAAAAGTGATGAGAATTTATCATATTTCTTCGACAAGTTATCTGTGCTCTTCATGCACAAAGCATATCACAAACTATTAAGATGTTCATGTTATTTTGAATAGCTTCCTTAGAGCTTTCCAAGCTTCCGATTTGAGCAGTTTAACCCCTCGGCAATCGATTATTTTAACAGTCACTACAGATATAAATTTGTGTGGAGGAATTTCAAAGTTGTGGTTGTAGAGCGAAGAGACTCTTCGCTCTACATGGGAAAATTGCCGAAGGCCAAATTTAAGTGGCGGGTTAGGCCAATATGTTATGCATACATTAATCTGCCCTTGGGCTCGGCATTTGAATACCATCTTCCTTTTGCCGTTTTTAACCAAAACGCTACCGATTTTTCTGCATTTTCAAGCGCTTCTTTTTTTGACTTACCATACACCCTGACAACTCTGGCACGTCAACAACATAAACATTGTCTGTTTATCCCAATAAATAATCATTTCGTATGTAAAGCGCATTTACTATCGGATCGTTGGAGGTCTTCATTTTCTGTTCACGCATGAGTCTTTTGCTCATACTGCTTCAAAATTTGGCGTGCACATGTATAACTGATACCGTACCGATTTTAACTGCATTAATGTAAAAATTATTTTATAAAATAGTAATAACCTTCAATGCGCTTTTTTCCTTGTCCGTTATCTCAAGCATAATATCAAAATTCAGCCCGTCTGTTTCTGCAAGGAACTGACTAAATAACCTCATATTAATGTGTTCCGTATGGGTACCTTTTCTTGCTCCCCTTTTCTGACTGGTATAATCAACCCTCGGCGCTCCATCGCTGTTCTTCCAGGTGTTTTTAGCTATGATAAGTGCTTCCCGACTCGTTTCGCCATGATTCAGACATTGGTGATGAAAACTATCAAATTAAACACATGGCTCTATAACGTTAAATTGATCTTAATTTTGATTTGTAAATTATTTCATTCCGTCTTCTGTACAGGAATAAACGCAGTTAAAGCGATGACACCTTATGCTTGCTTATCAGGTGATTAATCGTTATAATGACTAAGTGGAATTAAATCACATTGGTATCACAAATAAGAATGAAAAACAGGCGCTACAGTTTTATCAGGATTTTTTAGGTCTTGAAAAGACAAGAGAAATTCTATTACCTCCGGAACTTTCAGAGCAATTGTTTTCTCTTTCTCAAGAGATCAAAGTGTTGGTTTTTGAAAAGCCCGGGATAAAGATTGAGGTATTCATATCTGATTTTCAACATGCAAACCCCAATTTCACCCATTTCGGTATTATGCTGGATAATTTTGCAGAGGTCACAGAAAAGGTTCAGAGGTCTCATGTCGGCCTTGTCGTTGGGAAACATAAGGATAAGACCGTATACTTTCTCAAGGATTATTCCGGCAACCTGATTGAAATAAAGCAAAAATCGTAAAACGGGTAGAGGTGGATACACCTTATTTTTACTGACGGGAGGCATCTGGCAGAAAAGCAGCATCCGGTGTCCGGGAGACGGGGTTAGCATAGAAGATAGCCTGCAAGAGCATTTCAGGATGTGATTTCCTGGCAGAAGCAGATAATTTTATATTGCCTGTTTAGCGGCCCGGTGTATCATTTCCCAAAATGTTCTGCTGTATCCTGTTGCTTCAATTTGTTTAATACAATCTCTGCCGGGGTTAAATATTTTTTCTTATTATTACACGCCTTACAACACGGGACGATATTCCCCTTTGTACTTCTGCCTCCCCTCGATAGAGGTACCACATGGTCCATGGTAAGTTCATCAGGGAGGAACTTCGCGTGACAATAATAGCATATCCCCTGGAGAATTTTGTTCTTCCACCACTGAGATTTCCTCGTCTCCTGAGCCTTCAGCTTTTCCCTGGCAATATGTTTCTGGTCTTTTTCTATATGAATCCATTCAGACACGACGATGTTCCTCTTTTAAAGACATCTTCACTCCCGAACTATGGCTAATGATTGTTGAATTATTGTAGATTATTTTACCGCAAAAGGAAAGGACGATATGTTTTCCGATAAAGAGTATCTTGTAAAACTTGTACAAATGCACATGCCGTTTGGCAAATATAAAGGGCGGTTGCTGATTGATTTACCTGAGGCGTATATTGTGTGGTTTGCCCAACAGGGATTCCCGAAAGGTGAATTAGGTAATATGCTTGAGTGTGTCTATGAAATCAAGCTGAACGGACTGGAATACCTGTTGAATCCACTGCGCTAATTCAATACCGGTAATTTTAATCAGACTACTCTGAATCCTTAAAATCCAAAATTATTAACATTCCATGAAATTTTATGCTATTATACTCAATATCTATTTTACGATTTTACACCTTTTATCTCCGGAGAAAAAAATAAGAATACATGAAATTTACTGAACTAGACCTTCCCGCAAACATACTCAAGGCACTTAAGAAGATGGGGTATGACGAAATGACCCCTATACAGGAGGCGACGTATCCGGTAATTTTTGCAGGACAGGATCTTTGCGCTCTTGCTGAGACCGGATCGGGAAAGACGGCCGCCTGTGCGATCCCGCTTATCCAGAAAGTTGATCCTGCCTTGAATGCCATTCAGGGGCTCGTGCTTGTCCCGACGCGTGAATTGTGTATGCAGTATGTGGCAGAGATACAGAAGATCGCGGCACAGACTGCCGTGACTCCTTATGCGGTATATGGTGGTTTTGACAAAAAGATTCAGATTGCCACACTGAAACATGAAGTGCATATCTTGGTAGCTACACCGGGGCGTCTTATTGATCTTTTATACGATGGGGTACTTTCTTTTGCGCATGTGAAATGTGCTATCCTTGATGAGGCGGATGAACTGTTAAAGGTAGGGTTTCTCGAAGACATTGAATTTATTATGTCGTGCATCCTGCATAAACATCAGACGATACTTTTCTCTGCGACGATGCCTGATGACATAAAAAAGCTTGCGCATGACTGTCTACGTGATCCCCAGCATATCTCCCTTATTACCGAGAGGGTAGCGCCGGAAAGCATTGAGCATTATTTCGCCTATTCCCATCCAAAACAAAAGCATATGGATCTCATAAAATATCTTGAAGGTGAGGATGTTAATCAGGTGCTCATCTTTTGCAATGCCCGGCACACAGTTGATACGGTGTTTCGGGCGCTCCGGAAAGATTTTCGCGATATTGACTATATGCACGCGGGACTCACTCAGGATACACGTTCTTCAATTATTCGGAAGTTCAGGAGTCAGAAGCTCTGCTACCTTGTTGCGAGCGATGTTGCCGCGAGGGGGCTTGATTTTTCGCATGTTTCGCATGTGATTAATTGGGATTTCCCGAGAGACGGAGAGCAGTATACACATCGTACCGGCCGTACCGGCCGTATGGGGAAAAAGGGGAAGGCTTTTACCTTTGTATCCAAACGTGACCTTCCACTCTTTCGCAAACTCCTTAGCAGTAAAAAGATCACACCCAGCTGGATTGGAAAAGATCCTCTTTGCGAAAACAACGCACCACATGAACGGAAAACTCAAAGGAGAAAAAGATCCTTTCGCCCTCATTCCGCGCAGGGAAGAAAGAAAACAGAATAAAAGGAACCGTAGTTGCACTGGTTGAACTGAAAGTGTCTAGCACCCTGTAAGCATGATTCCCGCCCCAAATCTCCCCGTTTCCGTATTCTGCTGGCGATATGAAAATAATAGTGTGTGATTACACCTGGTACATATCTGGGCGATTTCTATGTTCTTCTCGGGAATACCCATATGCATCAGTTGAGTCTTGTTTGCTTCCCATAAATTGAAATAGCCTTTACCCTGGGGAGTTTCATTGCAGATATATCCGTTCTCATTGCAGAAAACTTTCCTGATCTGAGCAATGGTTTCCTGACCAATCTCATAGCAACACGGCCCGATAGAGGGTCCAATTCCCGCAAGTATATCCTTTGGCAAGCAGTTGAATTTATCCTGCATGACTTTTACCGTGTTTTGTGCCACCATACGAATTGTCCCTCTCCACCCTGCATGGGCAACGCCTATTACCTTTTTCTTTAAGTCAAAGAACAAAATGGGAACGCAATCCGCCTGGAGTACTACAAGACAGACATGGGGAGTGCTTGTTACCATAGCATCGGTTGCGTTTATAGCTGTTTCATAATGAAATGCGCCGCTGCCTCGTAAGTCTTCAGTTACAATTTCTACGTTACTGCCGTGGATTTGCCCGGCGATGGTAAAATTAGTTAATGGAATTTCCAGTGCTAATGCAAGGCGCTCACGGTTCTTCTTCACTATTTCCGGATTATCTCCAACGTGAAATCCCAGATTGAGAGAGTCATACGGCTTGTTACTAAAACCACCAATTCTCGTTGTTACAAAATGTTGTATTTCTCTATACTTCAGCAGATTCTGAAAAAACCACATCGGTAATGCATTCTTATTCTTTTTAATCATGTACCTTTAAAATACCACTACGGTAAAAGGCAAGGGCGTTGAGCACACAAACTCTCAACACCCTTTCTGTTGTGATGCCGAAAGCATAATCCTAGACTGCTTTATCGCCTCTTTCGCCTGTACGGATACGGAGTACATCCTCGATTGGCGAAATAAAAATTTTCCCGTCTCCAATACTCCCTGTTTGTGATTCCTTTGTTATGCATTGAATAATTTTTTCTACTTCTTCATCAGAAACAACCATTTCTATCTTCACCTTCGACAGCAAGTCCACCCGGAATGTCCTTCCGCGCCATTGCTCAGTTATTCCCCGCTGAGCTCCGTGTCCTTTTACATCGGTTACGGTCATACCCGGATATCCTAATTCTTCTAAGGCATCCTTCACAATCGCCAACCGTTCTGGTCTGATGATCGCCTCAATCTTCTTCATGATATAAACCTCCTTTATAATTAAAGCCCTAATTTCTAAAGCAATGAATCGGGCAATGGTATTCTAAGGGTAACAATGCCATAAATCATTACGCGCTTTCCGTCTCGAAATAATGGTAAGCTATTTCTTTATGCTGGGAAATATCCATCCCTGCAATTTCTTCCGACTCGCTTGGTCTTAAACCGACAGTTGCATTAACAAACCAGCCCAAGAGTGTTGTTATACCAAAAGACCATCCCCATGCGGCCAAGATACCTATCCATTGTTTTCCCACGATAGCAACGTTACCATAGATTAGACCATCGACCCCGGCTGGATTTACCGTCGTGCTACAAAAAATGCCGGTAGCAAATGCCCCCCAGGTTCCACCCATAGCATGCACACCAATGACGTCAAGGGCATCATCGTAACCAATGGCCTTCTTCATCTTTGTTACGCAGTAGAAACATACCAGACCTCCGCCAACACCAATCGCGAGTGCTGCCATGGGACCTACAAAACCTGAAGCCGGTGTAATGGCAACCAGGCCTGCTACGGCACCTGAACAGGCACCAAGTATGGTTGGCTTCTTGTGATGTATCCATTCAAGAACAGACCAGGTAAATCCAGCCGCGGCCGCTGCAGTATTAGTAACTACAAATGCGCTTGCAGCAAGTCCGTCGGCTGCCACTGCACTACCCGCATTAAAACCAAACCAGCCAAACCATAGTAAGCCTGTACCCAACATCATGAAAGGCAAATTATGAGGAGGCTTTATCTCTTTTGGAAAACCTTTCCGTTTTCCTACAAGCATCATCAAGGCTGCGCCAGAGGCGCCAGAACAAATGTGAACGACCGTTCCACCAGCAAAATCCAATGCGCCTAATTTAAGTAGCCAACCGTCAGTAGCCCACACCCAATGCGCCACAGGTGCATAAACTGCTCCCGTCCATAAAAGGACCAACAATAGCCAGGCATTAAATTTAAACCGTTCTGCAAAAGTACCCGTCATCAGTGCAGGCGTAATGATGGCAAACATACATTGAAAAATCATAAAAGTCAGATGAGGTATTGTTGTTGCATAAAGATCACTCGGCGCCTGCCCAACGGCGCCCGCCCCTAACCCACACCACTGGAGACCGCCAATAAACCAACAACCCGGAGCAAAAGCCAGACTATAACCCCAGAGTACCCACTGTACACTTACAATGCACATGACAATAAAGCTCAGCCACATTGTATTTACCATATTTTTCGCCCTTACCATACCACCGTAAAACAGGGCAAGACCAGGTGTCATAATCAAAACCAATGCTGATGATGTGAGCATCCATGCATTATTTCCCTTATCGATTTCCGGCGCATCACCTGCTAACGCATTTGATGCACATAGCATTATCATCGACAATGTAAAAATCGATGAAATACCTAAACAGGCCCCTTTTCTCATAAATCTCTCCTTTTAAAGTTATTACTTAACTTCCTCCCTGCCACATATCCGTATGCAAAATAATACCTTTCAACTGATGGCTTTTCAACAAATGGAAAAAACTGCTTCAAACATCTGAATTATTTCATCCTATCACCTCCCGTTTTAAAAATTTTAATTCTCATATGGTTTCAGCTTTACTGCCCATAAATAGCCAGCCAAACTATCCATGTCTTTCTGCAGAAACAGTGAAGGTTCTTTTTCGTTCATTCGGTCAACGATACTCTTGCACCTTCGCTTTGTGTATAATAGCGAAACATCTGACAGCTTTGACGGGCTATGACAAGGGACGCAATTGTTCATGTATACTCCCTCGGTAAAGGAAGTCACATCGTTTTTCCCGATCTCTTTTAGTGATTTAAATTCGGCGAGTTTGCCTTTGTCAATTTCACCTTTTTGATACTTTTTAAAGAGGTCAATTACCTCCTGTTCGTCCTGCGTAAATCGTTCTTCCTTTTCCATCTGCATTCTGTTAAATGCGTGCAACATATCTTCTTCTACCCAATTTTTATGGGAAAATATATACTCTAATATATGACATTGTCCGCATTTTTTGCCTAAGATCACCTCCATTCTGTCTTCTGAGTGGAGTATTGATTGTGAAATTCCCTGGTTATCCTGAGTTAAGGAAACTACAATTTTTGCGTCAATGGGGGAACTTACGATTGTTACACCATCGGCCAACGCAATATATGGCAGGAAACCAAAAAAACTTTTTTGTCGTCCTATTTCAATTTCCCCGGCATCCTTATAATAAAAAATGCGTTGTGCTGTTTCGTCATAAACTACTTCCTTAGGTAATACATACGATATCTCTTTGTATCTCTTGTGGTTGGTAATGTTTCTGGCGCCTTCGTCAAGTACAATTTGTATGTAAACACGCCTTTCTTTAATAAGTAACGTTTCCCGGCGTATAATACTATCTTTTATGTTTATCTCCGGATATTTTTTTTCTGAAATCCCGTTAATTACATAATTTTGAGAAAAAACGGGAAATGCTAACAGTCCATTGAGGAAAAACATCATCATAAGACAAAAACCTGGCTTATTATTGAACATATAAACCTCCCATAACACTTGGACTACGATAAAACAACGGAGACACCTGGGGAAAAACCTCCTGAACCGATAATAAAGAATTAGACTTTTAACAACTGCAGTGAGCACATTTTATTCCAATATAAATAACAAATTGTTGATCTATTTATAACTTATTTTAGAAAAGAGAATTAAGACTTACTTATTAATAAACAAAAATACTTTGCACACAATTCGCCACTATCATCGATGGGCTGATTTAAACCAAAAGCCACTATTAGAGTATCTGTGCAGCTTCATTTAGGTATACTTTACAGCAAAGTAAATCGGTGGGATGACTGGTGCGCTTCAAAAAAGGGCGTTTATTTGAAAAGCGTTTTTTAATATAAACCGAGACCAATGCCTTTTCAAATACGAAAAAAAGAATGAAATCTATGGAAAGAAACTGGGGAGAGAACCGTATTTATTACGGATTAAAGAGAATAGAAGACACACTAAATATATTGTCAAATTGATACCATATGCAATATTTTGAATCAAAGCCCCGGATAACAACTTGTGCCGTGTTCGTACACATCTATGCCAGAACGTTCAACATTAACAGGCACACGAAGACCGAACAGGCGTTTCACAATAAAGAAGAACAGTGTCCCTACAGAAAAACACCATACCACCAAGGTAATACATGCAATAAATTGTGCGAGTAACTGCCAGCCAGAACCCGTAATTAACCCCTTCACGCCTCCATAAGTTCCGTCAGAAAAGATTCCAACCGAAAGCAAACCCCAGAGTCCATTTACTCCATGAACTGAAATGACACCCACGGGATCGTCAACCTTTAATTTGGTTTCAATAATATGAAGGGAAATTCTTGTAATCAAACTAGCAATAATTCCTATGATAATCGCAGCCCAATGTGGTACATATGCTCCCGATGCCGTGATGGCGACACAACCTGCAAGCGCACCATTGCAGGTCATAATAACATCAGATTTTTTTGTCATACAAAATGAAAGATAGAGCAGAGTAACGGCGCCTGACGCAGCAGATAAAAAGGTATTTACCGCTATGACAGATACCCGAAGTTCTGTAACGGCAAGCGTACTGCCCGCGTTGAAGCCAAACCATCCAAAGATTAAAATAAGGGTACCAATTACGATGTAAAGCAGATTATGACCGTGAATTACGTTCGGACTACCATCAGGATTATATTTTCCATACCGTGGTCCTGTCATCCACGCTGCAATAAATGCAATCAAACCACCAATTCCATGCACAACCCCGGAACCGGCAAAATCCCTTGCACCCACCCCAAATGGCAGCATCTCCAACCACCCCTTACCCCACATCCAGTGTCCAAATATGGGATAAAGCACACCACACAAAAAGACACTATATAGTACATGTGCATGAAATTTAAATCTTTCTGCCACAGCACCCGCAACAATGGTACATGCAGTGGCGGCAAACATGATTTGAAATATCCAGAGCATCGCCGTAGAAACATCGTAAGAATTGCCCAGTAATAAAAATCCACTATAACCAACAAACAGGTTTCCGTTGGACAGACCCGGGGCGAGTTTTGAACCACCAAACATAAGGGCAAAACCAACAAGCCAAAAGACCAAAGCGCCGACACAAAAATCTACAAAACTCATCGCCAGATAGTTGAGTGTGTTTTTCTTTTGGATAAAACCTGCGCCAAGGAAGGTAAATCCTGCCTGCATATTAAATACTAAAAAGGCGCTGAGTAGCGTCCATGCAAAGTTTACGGAAAATTTTAATCCCTGTATGCTTTCAGAATAAGTATGTGACCCGCTCGGGTCTCCGGCATATACATCGTTTGCCAGGCAAACTAATATTCCACTGAGGAGAATGAATATCAAGGTATGTCTTTTCAATGTAATGATTCCAAGAAAATGCCCATGGTACCCCGATTGATGCGGGGCACCATGAGCACCACATGAAAGTTATCTTTTCTGCGTACTTTAAATCGCCGTATCGCCCGACTCTTTCGTACGAATACGATATACGTTTTCCACATTGTAAACAAATATCTTTCCATCGCCAATGCTCCCTGTCTGGGATTCGTTGATAATGGTATTAACAACCTTATCCACCTCGCTATCCTTAACGGTAATCTCGATTTTGATCTTTGACAGGAGATCCACTCTATATCTCCTTCCACGCCATACCTCGCTGATACCTTTTTGGCTGCCGTGTCCCTTTACTTCTGTAACGGTCATCCCGGGATAACCCAACTCAGTCAGGGCATCCCTGACAATATTAAACTTCTCCGGTCTAATTATAGCCTCAATCTTTTTCATGAAAAACCTCCATTAAATTAAGTACTTTCAATTACTTCCTAATGATAAGAAATCTTACTTCTTATTCGTCTTCTCTTTTTTTAATGCTGCGTATACCCATCGGCCCAGTTTTTCGGAGTAAATTTTTTCTCTCTCTTTATCCTTACTCATTGCTTGCTCAAGGATAGAGACTTGCTCTTTTTCCTTCTCTAAATCCGTGCGGGTGAATTCCTCAGACACAGGGGTAAGAAATTTCTCTTCTGTAATATAACACGGAGAACCATGAATATGTATATCTGTTCCCTCGGACTCGACAAGTTCAGATACCCGTATTCCTATAGTATATTTCAGACCAAAAAATATTGCAGCCCCCCATGCAATTGCCCATGCAATCGCAACTATTGTGCCAATGAATTGGGCAAGCAATTGACCTCCCTGTCCTGTTATTAAACCGCTTACTCCACCGTAGGTGCCATCTGCAAAGATACCCACAGCAAGCATACCCCATATACCATTTGCTGCATGGACAGCCACAGCACCAAGTGGATCGTCAACCCTAAATTTCACTTCAACAAGCCACAAAGCCCCTCTCATGATCAAACCAGAAAGAAGTCCAATAACAGCCGCAGCCCATGGGGCAACGTACGCACATGGCGCCGTAACGGCTACTAATCCGGCCAACGCACCATTACAAACGAAAGCCACATCAATATAACCTGTTAGTGCCCATTGCAAAAAGAGCATTATGGAAGCGCCAGCAGCCGCAGCAATAAATGTATTGCTTGCAATGACCGAAATGCGCAAATCAGTTGCCGCAAGGGTGCTCCCCGCATTGAAGCCAAACCAGCCAAAGGCTAGTATCAGGGTACCAATTACAACATATGTCATATTATGACCGGGAATCGCATTAGGCGTTCCATCCGGATTGTATTTCTCACTTCTCGGACCAACTATCCATGCCCCCATCAACGCCATAATTCCACCAATTGTGTGAACGCAGGCACATCCCGCAAAGTCTTTAACTCCTGACCCGATAGGAAGCGAGCTTAACCAGCCACCACCCCATACCCAATGCCCATAGACAGGATAAATTATACCACACATCAACATGCTATAAACAAGATATGGCACAAATTTCATCCTGCCCGCAACAGCACCTGCAATAATTGAAACAGCTTTCGTTGCAAACACCATCTGAAAGAGCCAGAACATAATCGTTTGCACATCATATGAATCGCCGCAAAGGAAGAACCCATCCCACCCGACAAATGCATTGCCACTATCAAGTCCTGGACAAAGTTTAGAACCACCAAACATCAAGGCAAAGCCAAAAAGGAAAAAAACAATTGCACCCAATGTACCATCAATAAGGCAATGAGCCAGATAACCAAGCATGTTTTTTTGTTTTAAGAAGCCACCTAAAAAGGCAAATCCCGCCTGCATGCTAAATACTAAAAAAGCAGCGACTAATGTCCAGGTAAAATTTACGGAATATTTCAATCCACCAATACTATCTGAATATGTAGCAGAACCATTCGGATCGCCGGCCTCGGCAATTCCCAAGCCTAAGGTAATTATCCCCAGTGTTATGAACAATGACCACGCGCTCATCACTATTTTATTAGAAATCGACTTCATAAATTTAACCCTCTCCTCACAAGATATTATCTTCTATACAAATTAATTACAACAGTATTTAGATAAATTGTTTTTTTATCTTTTCTCTATGCCATCCTCCTTCCAACTTCCGATATGTTCTCGTTTTATACTATCTGAAAAGAAAAAATATTATGTCATAATAATGGCATATGGCAAAGCTAATCAAAAAAGCGCAATTACTATTCCAACAACAAACAAACAGCTTTAATAAGCTATTATATACTACGACAAAGATGTATTTATATTTAATTAATACAATACTATACAACGTATTTTCAATCGGATAAATTTCACAGTCTATGCAATCAATTTAAAACATTGGCCTCGCATAGTATTCTCCAGGGATTAATTCTTTTTTTAACATAATATACTTCAGGAAAGGGATTTATAATATTTTCTTGAAACATTCGGTCTATTGGCCTATTTCAGCCGCAATGGATGATTTCTCTTGCATACTTATCTTGCGCCATCGTTTCACATTTTTAAAATTTTGGTTCACAAATAGGGTAATTTTTGGTAAAAGTAATATCGCGTCGGTGTTGGGGAAAAGCCTTGGTAATAAATCGCTCAGTTTTGGGCTTATCTGAGCAGCTTCAACACCGTCGCTCTTTTTATTTATTATTTAAATATGATTCCCACTGAAACCGAAAAGACAGACCGTCAAGCTATCGAAAAGATAGTAAACGGACGGCACAAGATAAAAAAAGAAATTGCAAAGGTTATTATAGGACAGGAAGAAGTTATTGACCATCTCCTTATCGCACTCTTTTGCAAAGGACATTGTCTGTTTGTAGGGGTGCCTGGGCTTGCTAAAACGCTCCTTGTCAGTACCCTTGCAGATGTTTTAAATCTGAAGTTTAACCGTATCCAGTTCACTCCCGATCTCATGCCTGCTGATATCACCGGGACAGACATCTTAGAGCAAGACCATACTACGGGAAAAAGGTTTTTCAAGTTTATTAAGGGCCCGATCTTTTCCAATATTCTCCTTGCTGATGAAATCAATCGTACACCACCGAAAACACAAGCAGCGTTGCTTCAGTCAATGCAGGAGTATAAAGTGACTGCCAGCGGGGCCACCTATGTCCTCGATCTCCCTTTTATTGTCTTTGCTACGCAAAATCCTATCGAACAGGAGGGGACATATCCCTTACCTGAGGCACAGTTGGACCGGTTCATGTTTCAAATTGATGTCCAGTATCCTTCCAGGGAAGAAGAAATCGAAATTGTACGAACCACAACATCCGCTTTTAAGCCAAGAGTAGATAAGGTATTTAGCCCGGAAGAAATAATGAACCTTCAAGACTTAGTTACCAGGGTACCGGTCGCCGATCATGTGCTTGAATATGCCATCAGATTAGTCCGCGGATCAAGACCAACGGATATCAGTGCTCCAGACTTTATAAAAAAATGGATCAGCTGGGGGGCTGGACCCCGCGCCTCCCAATTTCTTATTCTCGGAGGTAAGGCCCGTGCATTACTTGATGGCCGGTACGCAGCTACGTGTAACGACGTACGGGCAATTGCCAAACCGATCTTGCAACACCGTATTATTACAAATTTCAACGCCGAGGCCGAGGGGAAAACATCCTTGCACGTTATCGACCAATTACTTGATACCATAAAAGAACACACAAAATAAATTTACGATTTTAGATTTACGATTTAAAATTTGTTTTCAACGATTAAATTCGTAAATCATAAATTGCAAATCTAAAATCATTTTTTTCTGCCTAGTTCTATGGAAGAGAACCCTTTTGATCCTGTAACGCTATCCAAGATCGCCAACATGGAATTACGTGCAAGACTCGTTGTAGACGGGGCATTGTCTGGTATTCACAAAAGTCCTTACAAGGGCTCCAGCATCGAATTCCTGGAACATAAGGAATATTCTCCGGGCAACGAGACAAAACACATCGACTGGAAGATACTGGCGAAGACCGACAAATATTACGTCAAGCAATTCGAGGAGGAAACAAATCTCAAGTGCTTCGTATTCCTCGATACCAGTGGGTCAATGGGATATAAATCAACAGGTGTCAGTAAGTTTGAATATGCTGCTACCCTTGCAGCCTCATTATCCTATTTATTACTAAAGCAATCAGACCTTGTTGGGCTTGTCAGTTATAGCGACAGGGTACTTCAATACATACCACCCAGGTCCCGCCTTACACATCTCCATGCCATTCTGCATGCACTGGCGAAATTAAAGACTTCAGGAAAATCAAATACCAGTGTTATACTCAATGAGTTTATCGAAAAGATTAGCCGCCGGTCATTAATCATTATCATATCTGATTTTTTTGACGATACAAAAAAAATAATCCGGCAATTAAAATATTTCCAGTTCAAGAAAAATGAGATCATCCTATTCCAGATACTCGACCCTTACGAACTGACTTTTCCTTTCGAAACGATTACTTTTTTTGAATCTATGGAAGATACCAGGCGTATTCTGGCAGATCCTAAATCAATAAAGAACCGATATCTTTCTAAGATCAACCACTTTCTTGAACAATTAAAGCAATCCTGCTTTGAAAACCAGATAGATTACTGGCTCATTAACTCATCGTCACCGTTAGATCAGGCATTAATCAAGTTTCTTGCAAGAAGAGAAAGCTCCCTGCGCTCAATCCAGAAGAGTTGATATAAAATAATTGATATCTATTTTTAATTTCTTATCTTTAATTTTTAACTTTAATAAGCATGCTCTCCTTTCTTAACCCTATTTTATTGTTGGGTATCCTGGGTGCAAGCATCCCCATCATCATCCATCTTATAAACAAGAAAAAGGCAGTCTCGCACAAGTTTGCAGCCATCGACTTTATATTCGAAACGAACAAACGCATCTATGTAAAATTCAAACTTCGCCAACTGATCCTTTTGATCCTGAGGACTTCCCTGCTTGTCTTTCTTGCTATAGCGCTTGCCAGGCCTCTTATAAAAAACCTTGGCAGTGGTACTGCAGAAAAAAACATCCCCACCAGCAACGTTATAATAATAGACGATTCTTACAGTATGCATTACGCAGACAGTCGCGAGTCGTTTTTTCAATCTGCCAAAACGGCTGCAAAGAAGATCGTTAATACCCTCACAAAAAACGATGATGCCGCGATAATTGGGTGTTCTGGCATAACATCGCAAGTCCTGCCAGAACTCGATTATGACAAAAACATCTTTTGCACTCCATCGATCAATTGCAACCTGGTTTTACAACCACGCATATTGCGACTGCATTGGATACAGCAGTCGAAGTTTTAACCACTGCCAAGGCGCCGGTAAAAAGAATATTTTTGCTCACCGACCTGACACGAAATGGGTGGGACCCCGGCTGGTTCAAAATCGGACACGAAAAACTACGAAGACATGTATCTAAGGTGCACATCATAGATATATCGGAAGGCAAGACGCTAAACAATATAGCCATCACCAGGATTGAACCCCGACTTGATATATTAGAGAGAAATGCAGAAGGTCAAATCAAGGTAACGATATCCAATTTTTCGCCGGTACGGGTCAAGGATGTCCTGGTACAAGTTTTGATTAATGGGAAAAGAGTAACTCAGGGATTTTTCAATATCGATGCCCACAGATCGGAATCAAAGGAATTTTTCTTTACGGTGGAAAAGGGGAAAGACTCTATTGGTTGGGTCGAAATTGCCGGAGACAATTTAAACGCAGACAATAAGCGATACTTCACGATGAATACGTCGCACAAGCTCGATACCTTGCTGATTGACGGTGATCCCAAAACAAATATTTATGAGAGTGAAACTTTCTATCTTGAGAAGGCATTAAATCCAGGACGTGAACATGCATCCCCCATCAAACCAGTGATATGTTCTATACGGGAAGTTAATAACATTGCCTTTGCCGATTTCAATATTGTCTTCTTATGTAATGTTGAAACCTTGCCATCCGAAAAAATCCAGGAGCTGGAAAAGTTCGTAAAAGAGGGTGGATCGGTCATTTTTTCATTAGGCAATAAGGTGGATGCCGTTTATTACAATAATGCCTTGAGCGCGCTCCTTCCTCACCGGCTCCACACGACAAGGACGTTTTCCGGTGATAGCCCGCTATCGGAAGAACAGCCTCTTCACCTGAAGACCTCAGAACCTATACACCCTGCGATACGCATTCTGTCTGAAACCCAAATGAATACAATGAATACATTGTCTTTGGTAAAGTTTTATCGGATATTTTATATTGATCCAACGCCCCTGGGGAATTGCAAAACGATACTTTCCTTTTCCGATGATACACCAGCCCTTATTGAACGGCAGATCGAACGTGGAAAGACGGTGCTCTTTACATCGTCGATCGATAGAGACTGGACCGATCTGCCGGTAAAACCCTTTTTCCTCCCGCTCATGCAACAGCTGTGTAGATATGTATCTGGTAGCATGACAGACGAGGTACAGAAGGAAATTCTGGTCAATCTTGGTTGGCAATTCCCCTGCCCCTATGATATAAACGCCATCGAAATAACCAATCCGGAAGGTACACAAACTATCGTACAACCACGATTCATTGACAATGAAAGATCATTTGAATATAACGAGACAACCATTCCGGGGATTTACGCAGTTACCGTAGACTGGAAATCGCATCCGCAGTTGCCTCAAAATTTTCCGGTAAATGTAGATACTGCCGAATCCAACCTAGACAAAATAGACCAAAAAGATATTTCTGCCTTCATGGGGGGCACAAATCTTACGATAGCAACCTCTCATACTGGTGAAGGCCCCGATGTGCTCCTGGGAGAAGCCAAAAAGACCCTTTGGGGATACCTTCTCTTTCTCACCCTTTGTATCTTTCTTGTTGAATCTCTTGTTTCGAGAAAATAATTAACGCAAAATTAACCTTGCCGTTTTGTTTAAGTACCTTTCCCTTTTTCGTCCTCACGTTCTGATTCTTGCTGGATAGATTTTCCTATTTCCCTTTGAAAGTTCTCTCTGTTTTTGATACATAAGAAATGTATGCAAAAGCATACATTGTTTTAGGCTTTAGGATGATAATTTTATTGCAAATATATTGAGTATGCCATATGATAAACATGAGAAAAGCCGGGTTTAATTGTGTTGAGAGTGTTCTCGGCAGCTCGGCTTAAGATTTCCCGGGAATTTAGGAGGAGAAGGAAATGTTAAAGAAGTTTGGGTATAGTTTGGTTGTAGCGGGTGCATTGATGATAGGTGTTGGTGTTGTAAACACCGTATTAGTAGGCTCGGCTATGGCAGAGGAAAAGAAGTGTGACAAATGTGGCCATACAGCAAAAGAGAGCAAAGATTGCAAGTGTGAATGTCATCACAAGCACTAAATACATGAGCCAAGTGTAAATATTTGGCAAAGTGTGAGGTATTATACGCAAAAAGGCAACTCAAGTGAGTTGCCTTTTTGTTTTATAAACAGTGTTTTGTGTTATAGTGTTATTCTCTAAAAACTTCTTTTTTTTGTAAGTTTTTCCTTGTCCTCTGCTTGTCTAATTCTTTTGTATTTTTTCATCAGGTGAAGCTATTGAGCAATCCTTCATTTGTACACTTGTACCGGCCACTGTTTTGC
The DNA here is from genome assembly GCA_015075005.1 of Planctomycetia bacterium. Lineage (GTDB taxonomy): Bacteria > Planctomycetota > Brocadiia > Brocadiales > Brocadiaceae > Brocadia. The sequence goes on along the minus strand of JABTVC010000002.1, from coordinate 1,223,467 downwards.
TTCATGCCGCACTTATTTTGTGCAATTTTCTAAAATAATTTCTTAACGGAATGACATTGATCCGGGTATAATATTACGCAATATGCTCAGATCACGGAGATACCCCAAAATTCAAAAAATATTTGAAAGATGGTTAGGTATTTTGTCTTATAGATATTTGTTTTAGATGCATAGTAATTTGCACTTGCGAGACTTTCCATGGCAACAAGATATTTACTCATGGTATTTGTTACTGTTTCAACACTTGTTATTTCTGCAACTAACGGACGGGGTGATAATCTGTCCGACTTACTAACCACATTATATGGCGGGAAAGGCGTTCCTGTAACAAAGACATCTGAAAAGATAGATGCTTCTGGTAACACCGTTGTCGTCACAGATATTCAGGTACCGCTGGATTCATTTCAGGAAATTCAAACTCTTAATACGGCATTAAATATAGGAAAGGGTTCTTTGCCTGTCAGTTCAACAGGGGGTGGGTTTACCTTTCGGTATGATAGAGATTTGGAAGTATTTACCAGGACGACGGATAGTCTTGGGCCTATTTTTGCAGAAAGGGCTCCTACTCTGGGGCAGGGAAAATTAAATTTTGGTTTTTCTTACACCTATATCAAGTTTTCTACCTTCGAAGGAGATGATTTGGACAATATACAATCTATTGTGTTATTGGACGAAAAGCAGAAAGACAAAAATTTGCTTCAAATGAACTTAGATATAGATTTAACGAGCAATTTATTTTCTTTTTACGGTACGTATGGCGTAACTGACCGTTGGGACATTTCCTTATTGGTGCCTGTCCTGCAGGTTCAATTAGATGTTAATAGTACCGCAAAGATATTAAACCAGACTAAGAAAAAAGGGGTAAGCGGACAGACACTTGGTTATAGTTTTGACTCTCACGATACCCTGAGCGATTCAGTTTCTGGCGCTTCTACTGGTCTGGGTGATATCTTGTTGAGAAATAAATATAATCTGATCACATCCCAATGGATGGATTTTGCATCTGCACTTGATATAAAACTCCCAACGGGAGATGGAGATGAACTCTTGGGCACTGGCAAAACCAGTATAAAACCATTTCTTATATTTTCGAAAACGATCAATCGTTTTACACCACATCTCAACCTGGGATATGAGTTTAATAGCGGAAGTGAGGGAGAAGATAGAATTGTGTATACAACAGGCAGTGATTATACCTTTGGGAAAGGTAATAACCATTTTACTGTTGCACTGGATATTATCGGTAGTCACAAAACAGACAAGTCACATTTTGGTAAAGATATCGTAGATTTTTCAACCGGGTTCAAGTGGAGTCCACGGATGGGAACGCTTGTGTTTGTCAATGTTCAGATACCACTCAATGAAGACGGACTTAGGGCGGATTGGATACCAACTGTAGGATATGAATTAAATTTTTAATTGCGAATCCTGCAATTCTCGTGGCGTTATGCTGAATTTTACAGAATCCCGTTCTTCCTTACAAAACCTTCGTAATCTCATCTACCGTAAATGTTGACATTTTTACAAGCTTGCCTCTTTTTAAAAGCCTTAACCTCTCGCTTTTTTTTGTAAGGTTCCCTATCTGGGTGCATACAATATCTTGCTTTGCCATAATCGTAATGACTTTTTTTGTATCTTTTGGATCAAGCGCAATCAGCAATGCGCCAGATGAGATGAGGCCGAAGGGATTGATGTTGAATAGCTTGCAGATCTGTTTAGTTTCTTCATAGCATGGAATTTTTTCTGCATGAACGATAGCCCCCGTCCCTGAAACCTTTGCGAGTTCCAGAATGCCCGTAGCCAGTCCGCCCTCCGTTGGGTCGTGCATGGCATGTATTTTAGCTACTTTGTTAGCTGGCAGGGCGTCTGAGACGACGCTCAATCCTGGCTTGTCGATAAATGCCTGTGCCCTTTTAACGAACTGACCACCGATCTACAGAACATCATAATCGCAACTAAAGTGTAAATTGCATGTTCAAGATTTAACGCAACAACTTACAACCTGTAACTTTTAAAATTATACTATAAGATATCCCGTATATCCGTTAAACCGATCTGTTCACGGCTCATAAAGGGTTCACCATATTCCGCTCGGATCAGATTGCCATAATATTGATTCTTTGCCGTAATTGCACCACTAATGTATTTCCATCGGTCATCGTCATAGGCAAACTGGGACTGATAGACCCGCGCAATCTCAAGTTTCTTTTTAAATTCCTTACTAATATCGAGGATAAATGATGGGGTGACGTGTAAACGGAAATGGGAACAGAGGTAATAAAAAATGTGGGTAGGATAGCATGGGTCTCCGGGGATATCTGATTTTGTCAGTTTTGCATAAAATCGGGATGCCTCACCAATCTGTGTGGCCTGGACGTGATCAGGGTGGGCATCGATCCAATACGGAAGGAAAATTATCTGAGGGCGTATCTTTCGAATCACAGCAGCGACCTTTTTGCGAAACTCGATGCCATCCATGAGATACCGATTGGGAAGGTCGAGTACCGTCCGGCTCTTCACACCGAGCAATACAGATGACTGTTCCCATTCTTTCCTTCGAATCTCAGGACTACCATGCGGGGTGGGTTCTCCGTTAGTCAGATCAAGGATATGGACATCATATCCCAGGACGACTAATTTCAAAATACTCCCCCCCATACCGCCTTCTACGTCATCAGGATGAGGCCCTATTGCAAGAATGGTTGTCATGTTTACCTTTGAAAAAAGCAAAACCACTGAAACTTGAAAAGTGTTATTGTACTGAACACCAATAAAAATGCAAGGGAAAGAGTATCAAGTCAAATGTATTTACGTGTGGTAATATTCCTGGATGGGTTTAACATCGAGATTACCATTCCTGAGCGCCTCAATGCCCTTCGTGGCAGCCACAGCACCAGCGAGTGTTGTAAAATAAGGGATATGATAGACAAGTGCCGTGCGTCGGATGGAATAAGAGGCCTCCTGGGCAGCCTTACCTCCTGTGGTGTTAATAACGAGCTGGATTTCGTTACTCTTGATGTGGTCAAGGATATTGGGCCGTCCTTCGATAACTTTTAAAACGGGTGTAACGGGAATGTTATGTTCAGCAAGCACCTGAGATGTACCGTTTGTAGCAACAAGCTTAAAACCCATGTGTGAAAGTTTTTTTGCAATGGGGACAATGGGCCTTTTATCCCTGTCTCTCACGCTTATAAAGACGGTACCCGTTAACGGGAGGCTGCAGTCCGCAGCCATTTGGGATTTGGCATAGGCACGACCAAAGTCTTCGTCTATCCCCATGACCTCACCGGTCGATTTCATCTCTGGCCCTAGTATCGTGTCAACACCTTTAAATTTGATAAACGGGAATACAGCCTCTTTTACAGCAATGTGTTTTAATTTCATACTCATGGAGACGTTTAATTCGCTGAGCTTTTTCCCCATAATCACCTTCGTCGCAATCTTGGCAAGAGGAATACCAATCGCCTTGCTGACAAAAGGAACTGTACGCGATGCACGGGGATTGACCTCCAGCACATACACGATTTTATCTTTTATCGCATATTGTATATTGATCAGTCCTACCACATTCAGTGCAAGCGCCATGATCTGCGTCTGTTTTTTTAGTTCGTTAACGATGTCATTCCCGATGGAATATGGCGGGAGCGAACAGGCGCTGTCTCCGGAATGGATACCAGCCTCCTCTATATGTTCCATAATACCGCCAATAAATACCTCTTTACCGTCACAAATTGCGTCCACATCAACTTCTATGGCGTCTTCCAGGAATCGGTCGATTAAGACTGGATGTTCGGGCGAAACCTGTACGGCATGAGTGATATAATCCTCCACGCCCATTTCATCGTAAACAATGCGCATGGCCCTGCCTCCAAGAACATAAGAGGGGCGCAGGAGTACAGGGTAACCTATTTTATTGGCAATAACCTTTGCTTCCGCAGCAGAACGGGCACAGCCGTTTTCGGGCTGCCTTAATTTTAATTGATTGATCAGGGCGGCAAATCGTTCGCGGTCCTCTGCAACATCGATGTTTTCAGGGGAAGTTCCCAGTATTTTTACCCCCTGTTTTTCTAAAGGTATGGCTAATTTTAATGGTGTTTGTCCACCAAATTGCACAATAACACCTTCGGGTTTCTCCTTATTCAGTATCTCGAGGACATCTTCCAGGGTGAGTGGTTCAAAATAGAGCCGATCGGCAGTATCGTAATCCGTACTCACCGTCTCCGGATTGCAATTAACCATGATGGTTTCATAACCCAGTTCTTTCAAGGCAAAGACACCATGAACGCAACAGTAATCGAACTCAATACCCTGCCCGATACGGTTGGGTCCGCTACCAAGGATAATCACCTTTTTTTCCCGGGTCGGTTCTGCCTCACAACATCCTTCGTAGGTGGAATACAAATATGGTGTAAATGCCTTGAATTCCGCGGCACAGGTATCCACGTGCTTAAACACCGGATTGATCGCTTCTTTTTGCCGGTACATCCGCACTGCCTTCTCGTCAACATTACACAAACCGGCAAGAAATTTATCTGAATAGCCACATTGTTTGGCCGCAGCAACCATTTCCTTAGACAGTGGAAATACGTCCGGGCTTTGTGAGACGTGAACACCTTCAGTACACTTCTGCCGTATCTCGGCTTCCATATCCACTATCTGTTTGATATTATAAAGGAACCATCTGTCTACATGCGTCCACTTAAATATCTCGTCCAGCCCCATGCCAAACCGTATCGCATCAGCAATGTGCCAGAGCCTGTCGGGGTTTGGAACGATTAACTTCGTTCTTAAAAACTCATACCGTTGTTCGGTAGACCATTTGTCACTTCCCGAAGGCCATAATGACTCAAATCCGTAACGTCCCAACTCTAAAGAACGAATGGCTTTCCCGATGGCCTCTTTGAAAGTGCGTCCAATGGCCATAACCTCTCCCACAGATTTCATATGGATCGTAAGTGTCTGATCCGTATCGGGAAATTTTTCAAAATTAAATCGGGGCACCTTTACGACACAATAATCAATAGTGGGTTCGAAACAGGCGGAGGTATAACGGGTAATATCATTAGGGATTTCATCAAGGGTGTAACCAACCGCAAGCTTTGCAGCAATCTTGGCAATAGGAAAGCCCGTAGCCTTTGAGGCAAGGGCGGAACTCCTGGAAACCCTCGGGTTCATTTCAATAGCCAACATCTCCCCGTTTTCCGGATTAACGGAGAACTGGATATTGGACCCCCCTGTCTCAACACCGATCTCCCTGATAATCTTAATTGCCGCATCCCGCATAATCTGGTATTCGACATCGGTAAGGGTTTGGGCAGGAGCCACTGTTATGCTATCACCTGTGTGCACACCCATAGGATCAAAATTTTCAATCGAGCAAATAATTACGACATTATCTTTTAAGTCACGCATTACCTCCAGCTCATATTCCTTCCAACCCAACACGGACCGCTCTACAAGCACTTCGTGTACGGGGCTGGCTTCGAGGGCTACCCTGATATATTCCTTATACTCTTCAATATTATATGCCGCATTACCTCCAGTACCCGCCAAGGTAAACGAAGGACGTATAATGGCAGGAAAACCAATTTTATCAATAATCGCCATTGCATCCTCATACGAACGGACATATGCACTTTCAGGAACTAAGACACCAATGCGTTTCATGGCAGATTTGAATAACGATCGATCCTCAGCCTTTTTGATGGCTTCTAATTTAGCGCCAATTAACTCTACGTTGAATTCATTCAATATTCCCTTTTCTGCAAGGTTAACTGCAGTATTTAGACCTGTCTGCCCCCCCAGAGTTGGAAGTAATGCCTGAGGACGTTCCTTTGCAATAATTTTTGCTACCATTTCCGTTGTTATTGGTTCTATATAGGTCTTATCGGCGACTTCCGGGTCTGTCATAATCGTGGCTGGATTGCTGTTCACCAAAACAACCTCATACCCCTCTTCCCGGAGCGCCTTGCAGGCCTGAGTACCCGAATAATCAAATTCACACGCCTGGCCAATAACAATCGGGCCGGAGCCGATAATCAGGATTTTTTGTATGTCTGTTCTTTTGGGCATTGGTGTCCTTGGGTTAATTGAGTTAATCAGGTTTTCATCATCTCTGCAAATTGATCAAACAAATAACTCGCATCGTGCGGGCCTGGCGATGATTCAGGATGATATTGAACCGAAAAGGCCTGTATTGACTGACACTTCAATCCCTCCACAGACTTATCATTGAGATTTATATGGGTAATCTCCACGTTACCATAGGGACTTTTTTGCAGAGTTCCTTCCTCTGGTGCAGTTACCGCAAAGCTGTGATTCTGTGCAGTAATTTCAACCTTTCTGGTAGATAAATCCATCACGGGCTGATTTCCCCCATGATGTCCAAACTTTAGCTTGTATGTCTTTAGCCCCAATGCAAGCGCCATCAATTGATGGCCAAGGCAAATCCCAAATACGGGTTTTTTCCCCAACAAACCTCTTATATTTTCAGCCATATAGGAAACAGCGACCGGGTCCCCCGGGCCATTGGAAAGCACAATTCCGTCCGGTTTCATATCCAAAACAGTTTGATATTGAGTTTGTGCCGGAACTATCGTTACCGAGCAGCCAGCACTGCTCAGTTTCCGGAGAATGTTATATTTTACCCCACAATCATATACAATGACCCTGTATTTTTTCGATATCGCTGTATTCTGGCCAGAATCCTTCCACTCATACACGTCATTACACGTTACTGACTTTACAAGATCTATCCCGGCTAATCCTGGTGACAATTGTATCTTTTTGGTAAGACTCCGGACGTCAAAATCTTCGGTGGAAATAATACCCTGCTGAGCACCGTAATCCCGTAATCGCCGTGTCAATTCCCGCGTATCGATTCCCTGGATGCCCACAATATTTTTATTTTTCAGAAACTCATCCAAGCTTATCTGTGAACGCCAATTACTGGGAAAGGGGCTGCATTCTTTTACTATAAAACCCTCTAAAAAGAGGCCGCGGGATTCATAATCTTTTTCATTAATTCCATAATTGCCAATCAGGGGATAGGTCATGACTACCATTTGACCTTTATACGACGGATCGGTAAGGATTTCCTGATACCCCATCATGCTGGTGTTAAAAACGACCTCACCCATCGTCTCGCCTGCTACACCCAGAGAGTATCCTCTAAAACCTGTTCCATCTTTCAGAACAAGTATCGCCCGTTTTTTATCCATAAACGTTTCAGAAATTTTACCTAAAGATCGGGAGGCTGAGAATTCCTCCGAACCATAGTGCCGTAGTGATTAATTTTAAGACGATAAATCGTACAAACAAAAAAAGCATGTGTCAAGCCAAAGTTGTTTTTCTGGCCAAACTTGTTTTTCGCTTGACTAAAACGGCTCCTCTGCTATATTAAATCGTAGAATATAATTCATGTAACTGCTTGAAAGGACAATGAGTTAATGACAATCCTCGTTACGGGTGGCGCTGGTTTTATCGGTTCACACCTGGTAGAAAGATTACTGTCTCAGGGCAAACAAATAGTTGTCCTTGATAATTTTAATGATTTCTATCCACCCGCCTATAAAAGAGAAAACATCTCTGCCGCTATTCGTAACCCGTCTTTAACATGCTACGAAACCGATATATGCAACACCGCTTCATGTCAGGAGATATTTGAGAAACACGGCATTGAAAAGGTCATTCATCTGGCGGCGTATGCGGGCGTACGACCATCTATTGAACGCCCCCTGCTCTATGAAGAGGTCAACTGCAGGGGCACATTAAATCTGCTCGAACTTTCCAGGATATATAAGGTCAGGCAATTTATCTTCGGTTCGTCTTCTTCGGTTTACGGAAACAACACGAATATCCCTTTTTCAGAAGAAGATCCCGTAAACGAGCCAATATCTCCTTACGCAGCAACGAAACGGGCGGGGGAACTTTACTGTTACAACTACCACCACCTCTATAAGATACCTATTGTCTGTCTGCGATTTTTCACGGTATACGGACCGCGGCAACGACCCGATCTTGCCATTCGTAAATTTACAGAACTCATTGATTCCGATCAGCAGATTTCCATGTATGGCGATGGTACAACACAGAGAGATTATACTTTTTTTTCTGATATCATCGATGGTGTGGTTTCTGCCTTAAACAGGCAATTTAATTTCGAGATTATCAATTTGGGTAATTCAACCCCGATTCAGCTGAAGAGACTTATCGAAATCATTGAACAGGAATTAGGGAAAAAAGCGCATATTGCCATGATCCCGGAACAACCAGGCGATGTGCATAGAACCTATGCCGATATCAGAAAGGCAGAACGCCTTTTACAGTATAAACCCAAAGTGTCCATTGAGCGAGGCATCGGTTTGTTTGTAGACTGGCACAAGAAGCGCAAAAAACAAGAACAAGCGGAAAACACCTCCGCGAAACGAAACTGAAGGAATAACGAAATTTGCAATGTATCATAGTGGCAGTACTACAAACCATCATCAATAAAGTTTTCCCATGTTAACCCTCTCAAATAAAATAAGCCTCATCAGGATATTTTTTATTCCCTCCTCGTGCTTTGCCTGACACGCGTCCAGTATAACAATCACTACCGATATGCATGTCTTCTTATCATGATGCTTATTGGTCTTAGCGATATATTGGATGGCTATTTTGCCAGGAAAAGAAAGGAAGTAACAAATTTAGGAAGGTACCTGGACCCTGTTGCAGACAAACTTGTCATGATCGTTTCCTGCATCATCCTTTCCTCTGATCGCATATGGCCTGAGCCGAGATTTCCCATTTGGGTACCAACGGTTATTGTCGGCAGAGACCTTTTCCTCGTGTTTGGCACTATTGTATTGCTTCTCATTACAGGGCGGATGGATTACCAACCAACAATGCTGGGTAAGTCTGCAACGGCTCTTCAAATTATTGCCATCATGTCCGTGCTCATGGGAAACCATATCCCTTTACCAGTGCTCATAACCATCTGGCGGATGGCTGTTATTTTAACATTTATTTCCGGACTCTTGTATACGTATAAAGGTGTAAAACGATTATGATGGACACCCTATTCCCTCTGTATCGTATTTACACAAAAAGGCTTTACATTATCTACCTTTTGTAATACTATTGATATAAAATTTGGCAGGCAATCTGCACTAAAAAAATAGTGTTCTCTACTTTGGGGAAGGCTGACTGCCCATAGCTGGAAGCGACATTAACTCATTGAAATCTGTAATATGAGAGGTTTTCATGCAATTTAACACAATACAAGAGGCGGTTGAAGATCTTAGACAAGGCAAAATGATCATTTTGGTAGATGATGCAAACCGTGAAAATGAGGGGGATATTACCATTGCCGCGGAAAAGATCACACCAGAGGCTATTAATTTTATTCTTACTCACGCACGGGGAATCATCTGCCTTGCAATTAATGCAGAACTGGCAGAAAAACTTGAGCTTTCTCCCATGGTGTCCAACAATACGTCAAACTTTCAGACGCCCTTTACCGTCTCAATTGATGCCAAAAGTGGTATTACAACAGGCGTCTCTTCTAAGGACCGGGCAGCAACGATATTAACCACTATTTACGATAAGACGACAGCGGACGATCTTGTCAGACCCGGCCATGTATTTCCCCTCAAAGCACAAAGAGGTGGAGTGCTGGTCAGAACAGGACACACCGAAGGCGCGGTAGACCTTACCCGTATCTCAGGTCTTAAGCCTGCAGCAGTTATTTGTGAGATTATGACGGAAGATGGAAATATGGCCAAACTGCCCGAACTCAAAAAGTTTGCCGAAAAACATCATCTTAAAATATGCACCATTGCTGATATTATTAAATACCGACATGAACAGGAAAGGTTGATTGAAAAACGTGTTACGGTAAAGCTTCCTACGATGTACGGAAATTTTACCCTTCACCTGTACCGTTCATTTGTCGATGAATATCTCCACTTAGCCCTTTGTCTGGGCATCGGTAATGAAAGTGGAAATGAACCATCCCCGTTGCAAGCTGAGCCTGTGCTGGTAAGGGTTCACGACGAATGTCTGACCGGCGATATTTTTGGTTCGTTACGTTGTGACTGCGGAGAACAACTGCACAATGCCCTTAAGATAATACAAGAGACGGGGAAAGGCATACTGCTTTATATGCGTCAGGAAGGCCGGGGGATTGGTCTGGAGAACAAACTGCATGCCTATCTATTACAGGAAAATGGACTCGACACCGTTGAAGCCAACGAAAAACTTGGTTTCCCTGCTGACAAACGCGATTATGGTATCGGTGCACAAATCCTGAGAGACCTGGGAGTAACCAAGATGCGACTGCTTACCAACAACCCGAAGAAATTTGCTGCACTTACAGGGTATGGACTGGAGATTGTCGAACGATTACCCATCGTTATAGAACCAAAGGAGGAAAACAGGAATTATCTGAGGACAAAGAAGGAAAAGCTCGGACATATCATAGGAAAGGTTTAATTTGTCCGGTGTGACATGGACAGACTTGATTGTTCTTGCTCTGGCTTATTAACAAACGATTGATGAATAAGTACCAAAATAACAGACAACAAATGACAAACAAATTTTGAAAGTTTTCCTCTGAGTCCTCTGTGGTTAAAGGTTATTTTCCGAAGCGATGAAAAGACTATTTGCAAAAAAGTCATTACGTGATCTCGTTGAAGAATCTAATCATCACCACTTCAAACGGGTATTAGGTCCGTTCTCGTTAACGGCATTAGGAGTTGGTGCCGTCATAGGCGCTGGCATATTCGTTTTGACCGGTCTGGCAGCCAAAGAGTTCGCCGGCCCCAGCTTAATACTTTCATTTGTCCTCTCAGGCCTTGCCTGCATCTTTGTAGCCCTCTGCTATGCCGAATTTGCATCCATGGCCCCGCTGGCTGGTAGTGCTTATACTTACTCATATGCGGCGCTTGGGGAGGTTTTTGCCTGGATCGTTGGATGGGACCTTATCCTTGAATATTCCTTCGCCTCAAGCCTTGTGGCCGTGGGGTGGTCACATTATTTTGTAAAATTAATCGAACTTTTCGGCCTGCACATTCCTCCCTGGCTTACCAATGACTATTGGACGTTGTCCCACCAGGCAAACGACCTGTTTGCTCAAAGCGTGCCTTATATTTATGGAATTCCTGTTGTATTCAATCTACCCGCTGCTCTTATCATCCTTGTCATCACGGCCTTACTGGTCGTCGGCATAAAAGAAAGCGCACGTTTCAATAGTATTATCGTAGGGGTAAAACTTATTGTAATACTCCTGGTGATTTTTGTTGGGTGGTTTTATGTAAAGAGAGACAACTGGGGAAATAGTTTCGAAACCTTTGCACCTTACGGTATCGGTGGCATAGGTACCGGTGCTGCCTATGTTTTCTTTGCCTATATTGGTTTCGATGCAGTTTCGACTACTGCGCAGGAGGCGAAAAATCCGAAAAGGGACCTCCCTATAGGTATCATAGTATCATTGGTGCTGTGTACCATTTTATATATTGCCGTTACTGCTGTCCTCACCGGTATGGTTTATTATAAGGACATCAATATCGATGCTCCCCTGGCAGACGCCTTTACCCGATGCGGATTGACAAAAGTATCTTTTTTCATCTCGGTCGGCGCCGTAGCGGGACTTACCAGTGTACTCCTGGTCTTACTCCTGAGCCAGTCCAGGATACTGTGGGCAATGGCCCGTGACGGTCTCCTGTCAGAACGTCTCTTTGCAGCCGTCCATCCCCGTTTTGGGACACCCTATATATCTACCATCATCGTTGGTGCCTGTGTTGCCCTTACCGCCAGTTGCTTCCCTATAGAAGAAATCGCGAAGTTAGTTAACATAGGAACCCTGCTCGCCTTTTGTCTCGTCAGCGCAGCAGTCATCATCCTGCGCGTTAAAGACCCCCATCATCCCCGTGCCTTTAAGTGTCCCTTTGTACCAGTAATACCGATCCTGGGCATTCTTTTCTGTGGATATATGATGATACGCCTCGAATTTTCCACCTGGCTCAGACTCATTGTATGGCTGGCGCTGGGTTCCATCATCTATGCTGCTTATGGCCGGCGTCACAGCAAGCTCGCGAAGAAACACGCCCTCGTGGTGAAACAAAGCGCATCGCTGGCCGAGTTGGATAAGAGTTCTCTGTAGAGGTATATTACAATACGCCCCGACCTCCTCATGAATGAAGGAAAATCATACTTTTGTTGTTGCTAAAGATACCTCAAAGCGGTAAATTGAAAAACCATAGTAAACACAACAAGAAATTTGCCATTGCGATTTGTTCGGGGTATTTTGTTTATTTATTAAACATTGCTGTCTGGTTTTTGTACGCAATTGTTTAATATTTAAACAAACGATACGTGTATTGTATCGACACGAAATAGGATTCAATGTCTAAAAATCAAACATTTTCATGCTCTTTCGTAAACTTTAACTCGTGAATGACTACTGTATAAAAACTTCTTTTTTGGTAAGTTTTTTACTTTACTCAATGATTTTCCTATCGCAAAGGCAACAGGAGGAGTGCTATATTGTTGTGATTCTGCTATCGATGAATATAGAATACGGGTACAAAAATAAAACTTTGCAAGGCATGCTTAAATACTCAAACCTGAACACAGCAAAAAAATATTTTACGCATAACGCGATATATATTTGTTGAATTGGCATCACTTATGCTCATTAAATAATCGGTAAGTCGGTAACAAGTACTGTTAAGCCAATGACATATAAGCCGAGTTACCTCTCCTCCTATCCCCCCTTCTTGTTGGGATGTCGCCAAAATGGCGATGTCCCAACAAAAGGAAACTCATAAGAATTAAGATATTACCGCTTTAAAAGATAATAAAGTTGGCCAAAGGTATTCAAATCCCCCGCATCGTGCATAGCCTGATCTCCGATTCCAAAATACACGTCACCTCTGGCGGGAGATTGAATTGCGCTACCTGTATCCTGATCTAAAACAAAGAAGGATTTTTCAACCGTGCCTTTTCCCTGGAACCAACCGGATTTTTTAAACCATCCGGTTTTCTTTGGCTTCTTTGTTTCTATAACTGCGAAGGCCAGCCCGCCGGCAGGGAAGACCTTTTTGTCGGTAGCTATACTTCTCATGGGGGTCACAGGCACCCCAATAGATCCGTACGGAGTAGCGTAATTGACCCTTTTGAAAAAGATATAACGGTCGTTCTTTCTGAGGTAGGAATCTAATTCACCAGGGTGCTGTTCAAAATAAGTGATGAGTGTGGAAAGGGTCAATTCCTCCTCCGGAATCTTTCCGTCCAAGACTAACATACGTCCAATACTACTGTATGTATGACCCGAATCTGCTGCATATCCCACATAAACCTTTTCTCCTGATGAGAGCCTGATTTGCCCTGACCCCTGGACGTGGATGAGATAGGCGTCGAGCTTAGACCTGAGATAGGCAATTTCATTCCCTTTCAAGAGGTTGCGCTCCTCAATTTCGCGCCGCGTGTGATACGGCTTTTTAAAGTCGGATGGCATTTTATACAGGGGGTAACGAAACTCCCCTGTCGGTGTAAGACTTCCGTCGTAGATGGGCGTTCCGTAACCGGTAAAATGCACCTGGCCTTCATATTCTTTTCCAATAGCCTGAAAGACCCTGAAGTTTGCAATAACAAATTCATTAAGTTCCTGGGTGCCACTGCACCGGAGGAAACCTCACGAAAGAATCTTAAGGTATTTTCCAAATTTTCATGTGAAAACCCAGTCATGCGAAAACCGTAGGGGTTGGCCTTGACCCTTTTATAATAGGCAAGGCTATTGTCTATCGAAGTTAACAGGGCATCTCTGCTGTAATCGTCTTTAAAATCAGGAAGCTGTTTTGGGTCTGTGATTTCTACCAGGGTATCTCCTGATTCTCTCGGCGTCAAGAGAGGTCTTTTCTTGAACATGGCACAACCCGACCCCAGAATAGTTATGGAAATTATCGTCAGCATGAGAACCGTATGCATGTTCCTTCGTCGTGCCATTTGTATCACTCCTTTTCTTATCAGGAAAATTGCCCCAAAATTCAAATCTCATATAATATAATGTAGTATTTTATATTTCTTGTTAAAGAGAATCAAAATAAAAATGAAGAATTGTTCATAACACTTTATATAACAATAAACATTTAGTTGACAAACAATTATTATTTAAAGTACAATTGCGGTCGTTACGTAAAAGTTTGCTCTTTAATAATTAATAAAAACGATTTCAGGTATTTCTCCCACAAATAATGTGGGCGTTAAAAAAGGGAATCCATATCTTATTATCAAAATGAGATGGGAGCGGACCCGCCGCTGTAACCGGGAACGAAAGTCGCAATACCACTGGAAAAGTCGCCTAAACGGTTGAAACTGCTTAAGCGGCTTTCTGGGAAGGAGTGACCAGTAGGATGATCCGGAAGCCAGAAGACCTGCCTGAAATTGCTTCACGTTGTCTTCGATGGTAAAGAAGGTGAAGGGTATTAAACGTAATCACAGATTTCTCAGATTACAGAGATAAGCGAGAACTGTTTGTTGTGGCAGGTAAGCCCGCAGCAGAGAAAGTCAGGATTTTTAGGACATAGCAAATAAAATTACCTGTATGGAGCTTTTTTACTGTCTCTGTGCTGTGACAAACAATCACAGATTTTTATCTGTCCCGTTTGTCTGTGAAATCTGCGGTCTTAAAGTTTCTCTAAAACCCATGCCTTCCTTACTGAAGACATGGGTTTTTTTGTTTCAATAAAGGGGATGGGTTGTCCAGAATAATATCAGTATTTACGTTGGTTTTCTCCCTGTTTTTCGCAGCAACAAATACGGCATATGCTATGCATATCACCGAGGGGATTTTGCCAATTCAATGGGTTCTTACATGGTTTGCCGTATCGGCGCCCTTTGTGGGGATTGGCGTGTATCATGTAAAACGGAAAAAGAGAAAGATGCCAAGTTATCTGCCATTGGTAGGGATGTTAGGAGCAGCTGTATTTGTATTCTCTTGTTTTCCCATTCCGGTCATTGCCTTGAACGGTATGGCTACTTCCCATCCATGTGGCACAGGCCTGAGCGCTGTATTGTTGGGACCTTTTGTGAGCGTGCTGATAGCAGCCATCGCATTACTTATTCAGGCATTATTTCTTGCACATGGCGGACTGACTACGCTCGGCGGAAATATATTTTCCATGGGTATCCTGGGTTCATTTTCGGGTTATTTTGCATTTAAAATAGCACAACGATGCAGACTTCCATTGTTTTGGTGTGGATTTCTGGCTGGTATGGTTTCTGATTTATTTACTTACTTAGGCACATCCATTGAACTGGGACTGCTCGTGATAGGCAAAGGCGGGTCATTCCTTAAAGCCACTGCAGAAATTTTTGGGGTGTTTATGATGACATCTCAGGGGGTTCTATGTATTGTTGAAGGCATCGTGGTCGGATTTGTACTGGTTTTTGTATATAAACGGAAACCCGGTATTTTGTTACAGCTGGGGTTAACAAAAGATGATACAAGGCCTGTCCAGATATAAAATCTGTATCTACATTTTTTCCCTTTCCGGTCTTACTGTGCGCCCTTTGCGTATTTGTGGTGGACAATCATTTTTTCTTTTCGTTGCTTGTATCATACTGGTGCTGTTCCTTCCAGTATCATTTGCAAAGGAAAACAGAGAGAAGAAAGGCATACCGGTTGTTACGCAAACAAATACTGAAGAAGGGGCATGGACAGGTATTGATGTAAGCATTGTGGGTAAATATGCAGAAAAATACGGACATCCGCCCCGCGACCCTTATATCAATACCGACCAGGGCGATTTGCTCCTTTTTGTATTTACCGCTGCCGGGGTAATCGGTGGATTCATCATCGGATTTAATGTACGAAAGATTTTTTATGAAAAGGAATAAGTATTAAAAGATCTATGGGATTTTTAAACCACACATTTTCAGAAGTCTATGCCCGCCGGAATAACTGGTTAACAGCGGTTGACGTACGGGTAAAGTTGTTATACATCGTTCTGTTACTTGCAATAAATTTGCTAACAAAGAATATCTCTATTCCGGTATTTTTTCTTTCGGTGTCTTTCGGCTTACTCCTCATGGTAAAAGTCCCTTTTACGGCAATACTTCGGAGCATGCTCTTGCCATTGTCATTTGCGATCTTTATCTTACTGATCAGAGGCCTGCACGAGGGTGAAAAGGTATGGTTGTCCCTCTCATTCGCTGGATATAAACTGGTGTTAAAAGAAGAGGGACTATGGAACGGACTCCAGACCTGCAGCAAGGTACTGGGTGGTATATCATTGGTGATACTCCTTTCTTTTACCACAACCATAAGTCAATTATGCGCCGGTTTAAAATGGTTTCATGTACCAAATACCATCGTCGATTTGTTAGCCCTTATGTACCGGTACATCTTCCTTTTTCTTGATGAAGTAGACACCATGTGGACTGCACAAAAGACACGTTTGGGTCATACCTCGTGGGGAAAAACACTAAAATCATCCGGGATATTGGGTGGCATGCTTGTTATCCGTGCCTTTGCGCGGGCAGAACAAACCTATGAAGCAATGCATGCCAGGGGTTACGAAGGCGGCAGGATTTTAACCGCCAGACTACCCTCGTGGAGAAAGAAAGAGTATATCTTTGTCATAGGAATAATTTTTGTCATGTCGTTCCTTATTTACACAAGAAATATGCAAGTATGGTGATACTGCAAGCCAGAAATATTCAGTATAAATACCATGACGGGACATACGCGCTGTGCGGGACTTCTCTGGATATTAGAAAGGGAGAATTGTTAGCCATCCTTGGACCAAACGGGTCAGGAAAGACGACACTCTTGAAACACCTGAATGGGTTATTGAAACCAGAAACTGGCGAGATTTTATTAGAGCAGAAATATTTGGGTAGGTATTCACCAAAACAGGTGTTTCAAAAGGTGGGTATTGTATTCCAGGACCCAAATGATCAGCTATTTGCGCCATCCGTGAAGGAGGATGTAGCCTTCGGACCTCTGAATCTTGATCTATCAAAAGAAGAGATTGCCTGCAGGGTGGATGAGGCATTATCGCTGGTGGGTATGACACTGCATGCAAACAAGGCCGTAGATGCCTTGAGTTTCGGGCAAAAGAAACGGGTTTGTATTGCCGGGGTGCTCGCAATGAAACCCGAAATACTGGTCCTTGACGAGCCTACCTGTGGCCTTGATCCTGCCGGGGTGACCTCGATCATGACATTGTTAAAAGAATTAAATGAGATGCACGGTATCACGATTATCATGGCAACGAATACGGTGGATTTAGTGCCTGTCTATATGGATCGTCTGGCAGTTATGTATCAAGGTAATATACTCAGCATCGGTACACCTGCGGAGGTGTTTTCAAACACTGATGAAATAAAGCATGCCTGTTTAGAACTCCCACAAATTGCCCGGTTAATGCAGATTCTCAGGGACGAAAATAATTTTTCCATGGATAACCTGCCTCTTACGGTTGGAGAGGCGCGAAGGTTTTAGTAAATACATTACGTCTTAAACATTCAGAAATCGGTATGTAAAGAATATGTTTAAAGGTCACGGAGGACATATAAAGCATAATACAGGCTGCAGGAACAACGGTATACTTGACTTCAGCGCAAGCATTAACCCGCTTGGATATCCGAAAATGTTCGAAAGGCACTATGTAAAAATTTCGACGACATTCTGCATTACCCCGACATTGATTGCACCGGCCTGAAAATATATTGGCCAAAAAGTTGGACACTCTGAAGCTGAGATTATTGTGGGGAATGGGTCTACAGAATTATTTTATTTAATCCCCGTGCGTTAAAACCGACGAAAGGAATTATATTTCAGCCTACCTTTAGTGAATTTGCTGAAAGCACTGAAATGCAGCCATGCAGAGATACTGAATAATGCACTGAAGGAGGAAGAGGATTTTACTTCACCTATCGAAAGATCATTTGATGATAAAAGTAGTAGATGGTTTTTTGTGCAACCCCAACAACCCTACAGGCCAATTGGTTGAAAAGACTATTATCGTAAGCATAAAGCATCATCCGGATATCACGTTTGTTGTGGATGAGGCATTTATAGATTTTGTAGACGAACCAGAAAAATACAGCGTTATAAACGAGACGGGCACTATGCGAAATTTGATTGTGGTCAGGTCGCTTACAAAATTTTATGGCTTTCCCGGCTTGAGAATAGGATACCTTGCCGCCCATGCAGATTTAATAATAAAGATGATGGAATACAAGGAGCCTTGGTCAGTAAATGCCCTGGCTCAATGTGCTGCCATGACTGCCCTGGAAGACAGTGAGTTCATTTCCATGAGCAGGGAATTCATGTTTAAGGAACGATTCTATTTATTCAATGAATTATCCGGGATTCAAGGGCTTTCCCCTTATAAACCCACGGCAAACTATATCTTTGTGAGAATAAATACCCATGATATGCTTTCCCCGGTATTGCGTGAACGATTGCTGGAACATGGGATTGCCATTCGCGATTGTTCAAACTTCATAGGGCTGAACGATAATTACTTCCGCATAGCGGTGAGGACAAGGATGAAAATGTAGACTTATTAGCACATTGAAAACATTGCTAACACAACAAAGTTTCAGACCCACAAAAACACACTAACCAGGTACTCTAGTATCTTATAAAAATTATTTTTACATTTTCAGCAAAAATATTTTTTCACGAATAAGACTTGTCCTCATGAAAATGGGGAGAAGTAATCACACAGAGACACAAAGCCGCAAAGAATGATGAATGAAAATGATATTGGAAAAATTATAGTTGATGCTGCAGTTGCAGTGCATAAGGATGGAATATCAAGAATAATTAATGGGGATATACCATAAATCTTTGTGTCTTGGTGGCTTCGTGTGAGGAAACAGAAGGACTTTCTTTTCCGACTCGTTCGGGTTATGAATTTCCATTTTATTTATGCGGGTTTTGTGGTGGCGTGGACAAACTGGTTTGTCCACGCCACCCTTGTAACTTTGAAATTCCTGTGCATCAAATTATTTCCCTCTTGGGAATGAACTTTCTAACACATGAAAAATAGTTCGATCATGATCCAGGGCACCGGCCCACACGTGGGCAGAGTATCCTGGTATGTGCCCTGTGTCGTATTTTGAAACAGGACGGTTACCGGGTTGCACCGTTCAAAGCCCAAAATATGGCGTTAAATTCATTTGTGACGAAAGATGGAAAAGAAATGGGACGTGCACAGGTGGCTCAGGCTGAGGCAGCGGGAATCGACCCCATGATAGAGATGAATCCCATACTCCTGAAACCCACAGGTGACTGCGGTTCTCAGGTCATTGTCATGGGAAAGCCCGTGGGGAACCTGACGGCCAAAGAGTATTATCAGAAGAAGAGTGAATTCATGTCAATAATAAAAGAAGCTTACGATACGTTACGAAACCAATTCGATATTATCGTTATTGAGGGGGCAGGCAGCCCGGCTGAGATAAACCTGAAGGATGGGGATCTTGTCAACATGGGTATGGCAGAAATGGCGTCAGCTCCCGTGTTATTGGTTACTGATATAGACCGTGGTGGCGCCTTTGCATGGATTGTTGGGACGTTAGAATTGTTAACATCGGCTGAGAGAAACAGGGTAAAGGGCGTTGTGTTTAATAAATTCCGGGGAGATAAAGGTATATTACAGCCCGGATTGGACATGTTGGAAAGTCGTATAAACAAACCAGTTCTGGGCGTAATTCCCTATATTCATGACCTCGGTATAGATGACGAAGATTCCGTTTCACTTGAATCTAACAAGAAATTTACTCAATTTCGGGCTGAAAACCTCCCCTTCTCCCCTCCTCACGAAGGAGGGGAAATAGGGGTGGTTATAAAATCAAAAAGTAACACATTTGATATTGAACAATTACATAACAACGATATTGATATTACAGGAAACGGTTTCATCGATATTGTTGTAATCAAACTACCCCGCATCTCAAATTTTACGGACTTTAATATATTTACCCACGAAAAAGATGTAAGAATAAGATTTGTGGATAAGATCAGGGACATTGGCAATCCTAACTTGATTATTATCCCGGGTACAAAAAATACTATAGAGGATTTAATGTTTTTGGGAGAAAGAAATATTTCTGAAGAAATCAAAAATCTATCAACGCACGGAACGATGATTATTGGTATTTGTGGTGGATACCAGATGTTAGGAAGGCAGATTAACGATCCTTATCATGTAGAATCGCCAAAGGATAGTATACAGGGTTTGGGTTTATTAAACATAGTTACCACCTTTGCCAGAGAAAAGCTGACGTATCAGGTAAAAGCCCATGCGCTGGAGCATGAAAATTTATTTTATGTGGATGGTGTGCTAACGGGTTATGAAATCCATATGGGAGAGACCACATACAACGGTCATAATTCAGTTAGGCCTTTTGCGAGGATAACAGAACGGGCAGGAAAAATGGTAGAAATCCTGGATGGCTGTGTTTCTGCGGATGGCAATGTGATGGGTACTTATATTCATGGCATCTTTGACAACGATGCGTTCCGATCAAGGCTTATTGATTATTTAAGATTTAAAGCAGGATTAAAACCGACGAAGAGAAGTACCGTAGATTTTAAAAGTATAAAAGAGCGTAGATACAATGAAGTGGCCGACATTGTCCGTGGGAATATGAATATGACTATGGTCTATAGTATGTTGAATTTACCATGAATATAAAAGGGGTGTACTATGTAACTTAACAGCTCAATATGAAATAATAAACTACATACAGGTGTCCCCATAATTCATGGGGACTAAAAGGGAATCCCGCCTCAGATTTTTTATCAGGGGAAAGGGAACGGTACCGCCGCTGTAATCGGTGACGAACGTTGCAAGTACCACTGTAAATCCGCTTAAACGACTTAAACTATTTAAACGGCTTTTCGGGAAGGTGCAATAAGTAGGATGACCCGCTAGTCAGAAGACCTGCCTGTAATGTTTGCTGAAAAAAACTTCTTCGGAGTAAAGGAGGTGAAGCGTTGATGTCCATAATTTAAAAGCCCGTTTCTTCTCTATACGAAGTAACGGGCTTTTTTTATTTTAATCGCATAGGAGTTTCCATTTGGACACAAATTCTCAGCATTTTTAAAAATATGATAAATTTGTAAGGGCACGTTACAACGTGCCCTTACTGTGGTATCTCTGGAAATCTGCGTCCTAGTTAATGAATGCTTAATTATCGTTCAAATATTCAGGGAATCCCGTAAAAACGGGAGCTGCCCCGCAACTGTAGCCGGCGACGAACCCTGCACTATGCCACGGGAAAGCCGTTTAAACGGTTTAAACTGATTAAACGGCTTTCCGGGAAGGCGCAGAAAGTAGATAGACCCGGAAGCCAGGAGACCTGACTGAACACAATTTCATCAATTCTTATTTCCGAGGGGGAAGGAGAGAATATAAATGAAACATGTATTTATTATGCTAATTGATCATTTTAGTACCCTAACTTTTATTGCCAAGCCTGGTCGATGGAGGAAAAAGGAGAAGTTCAAATACTTCCTGGCCAGACTAGTCAAGTTCAGCAAGAAAAATTTATTATTCGTATGCCTGATAAGGAAGAAATACCAAAACCTATAGAAGAAACCAAACCTGAAGAGGAAGCCAAACCAACTGAAACAACACAAATACAACCAAGGGAGGAAGAAAATAAAGAATGGGAGACGAAAGTAGATTCTATAACATCGGTTGATGAAGATGATTCGCGATCGCAAGACAAGACATCTCCACCGGAAGCACCCAAAGACAATTTACCACAAGACAAAAAGGGTGAACAAAAGGAAGATAGAGAAGAAACCTTCATTACACCCACAAGGACAGAACAACCATTAAAGAATATTGGCAGCTCTGTATCTGTTATAACTCAGAAAGACATAGAAAATCGCAAAGCGCCATTATTACTTGATGTTTTACGTCAAGTTCCTGGACTTGAAGTCACAAGAACGCAAGGAATAGGAGGAACTACAAGTTTGTTCATAAGGGGCGCCTCTGCTGCCCAAACACTTGTCTTTGTCGATGGTGTCCAGATGAATAGTCCTACATCAGGGGCATTTGACTTTGCGAATCTTGCAACGGATAACATTGAGAGGATTGAAATCTTGCGTGGTCCACAAAGTACATTATATGGCTCTGATGCAATTGGTGGTGTCATCAATATCATCACAAAAAAAGGTGCAGGTGATACCAAAGTTGACTTGGGGACAGAATATGGGATGCACGATACCTTTAGAGAAACAGTCAACGTTTCTGGCGGAAAAGAAATATTTGATTATTCAATAGGTGCTTCCTATCTGAAAACCCATGGGATATCGGCTGCCAGCAGTGGGAACGAAAAGGATGGTTATGAAAATTTTACCGGCTCATCACGACTTGGGTGGAATTTCTTGAATGACGGAAGGCTCGATACAACCATAAGGGGATCTCACTCCGATGTTGAGTACGATGCATTTGAATTTGGTATCGGCCCGGTAGATGACCCTGACCGGCGGCAAACAACGGACGAGATTCTTTTCTCTACAAAGGTTAAAAAAACTTTTTTTGACCTTTGGACTCCTTCATTTCTCGTCTCAGTTAACGATACAGAACTTAACGGCTTTGATCCCACTGACGAATCGGGCGAGTTTCGCATCTCTACGCGAGTATGGAGTCTAGATCATCAATCTGACTTTACTTTATTTGACATCGATACGGTAACCCTAGGTTATGAATATGAGGTGCATGAAGGTGAAAATGCCGGTAATTTTGATAAGACGTTTTGGAACAATGCTGTTTTCTTACAGAATCAAATAAAGCTTTTTGATGCCCTGAACTGGACAGTAGGATTACGACGCGACGATTACAGCACATTTGGAAGTCACGTTACTTACAGGACAACCGCGTCTTACCATGTTGAAGAGATTAGTACCCGATTTCATAGTTCCTGGGGGAAGGGTTTTCGTGCGCCGAGTTTAAATGAACTGTTTTTTCCGTTCTTTGGGAATCCTAACCTTAACCCAGAAGAAAGTAAAGGCTGGGATTTCGGTGTGGAGAAAGAAATCCTCAAAGATAAACTTACTATGGATGTTACGTATTTTGAGAATGACTTTACCAATTTGATTACGGCTGAGATACAATCTGATGGAAGTTTTTTGGCAGAAAACGTAGCTAAGGCAGAGTCAGAGGGGATTGAAACGACCTTAACCTATAAACCATTTACAAAACTTTCATTAACGGGGAATACTTACTTATACGGAAACGAGGGATAGAGAAAAGATCAACAACTGCCCCGCAGACCAAGAAACAGGGCAACCCTTGGGATTAATGCCCAACTTCTTGAGAAATTGAATGTAAATTTAACCGGTGTTATGGTGAGAGACAGGATAGACAGTGATGGTAAGGAAATGGACAACTATTGGACAACTGATCTGGTAACTCGATATGACATCACAAAGTTAATGACAGCGTATGTCAGGTTCGAAAACCTTTTTGATTATGGTTACGAAGAGGTAACAGGTTTTGGTTCCCTTGGTTTTACAGCGTACGGCGGAATGGAATTTAAGTTTTAAAAGCAAAATAAAACAGAAGGCTCAGGAGGTGATGAAAAATAGACAAATAACTTTATGTAACATATTGAAACCCGTGACGTTATTTCGTAATCGATAAGGAGGAATAAAAAATGAAACACTTAAAAAGAATACTGGGAATATTTGTTATTTTTGTGCTTTTACCAGCTGCATACGGTGCTAGCCAGAACGTAACCGTAGAAATTGACTACGGAGGGCTACAACAAAGTCGTAAAGTGGAGATAACATGGAAACAGGGTATTACTGCCCTGGAGGCGCTTCAATCTGCTGCAAAGATTGAAACAAAGCAATCTTGTGAATTCATTTTTGTTAATTCTATTGATAGTGTTGAAGGTCAAAGTGGAGCTATGGCGTGGTATTATGACATCAATGGTAAACGTGCAACATCCTTTGCCAATAAATGTATTCTCAGTGAAGGTGACTATATGAGATGGGAATACACGAAGGATGTTTGTACCCATAATAAGGAAGATCAAAAATGAAAAGACATGCATTTGTAATCCTACTTGCCTTGCTCTTTTCTTCACAACACATTTCCTTTGCCCACGAAGGGCATTTTCACGAAGACCATCATCATAATCATGGTATGAAATACAGATGTATTATAGGGGACTATATGACATCAAGTGTTGTCAAAGCAATGAAAGCGATCTGGCAAGATTACCCCTTTATTAAGGACCGAGTTACGTTAGAAATCATAAGCAAAACCGATCTTGAATCGGGATTCAATCCGAAAGAGATTCTGGATTCGAATCTTATTTTATTTGATGTGCACGGTGTCCGTATATCTACACCTACTCAATCAGGCTTTGATTTTGAAGTATTAAAGGAGGTAATTGACCGAGGTGCAACAGTTCTTGCCGTTGGTGAAACAGCCGGATTGGATTCACAATACGCAGCCATAGGATTAACGTACGATAAGGAAATCCGCTCATATTTAAGGTATTCAAACACGGAGAATTTCAAGAATATGATCCTGCTTTCATTAAAGAAATATTTACAATTCCCAGAACTTAATGCCAATCCCCCTCAAGAAGGATTAAAGACGGCCTATTATCATTACCAACGGGAAGAAAAACTCTTTAAGACATTCGAGGAATATAAGAATTGGTATCGTGAAGCAGGCTACTTGA
Organism: Planctomycetia bacterium; assembly: GCA_015075005.1. Classification (GTDB taxonomy): domain Bacteria; phylum Planctomycetota; class Brocadiia; order Brocadiales; family Brocadiaceae; genus Brocadia. The sequence continues at coordinate 1,198,759 of JABTVC010000002.1, read as the reverse complement.
AAGAGAATGCAGAATGGGTAGCAGTCTTGACTTACTCCTCCTTTATGAGCAAGGACAAGCATCTGTTGAAGATGAACTCATCCGTACCATTGAAGAAAAGGGTTTCAATGCCTTCGTAGCATTTGGCTATCCTGAGGATGCTGTTGTTGAGAAATTATTAATAGACTCCAAAGGGGTTTCACGAGTTTCTGGCATACTGTCTTTCCTATTTCGTTTTTCAGATTTCAAAGCTACAGACTCCTTGGAAAAATGTGGGGTGACTGTGGTTAATTTGATTACCGTTTATGGAAAGGATGGAAAGACGTGGGAGAACGATCCTGAAGGTTTGAGTTCTTTGGAGGTAAGCTGGCAATTAGCAATCCCTGAAATTGCAGGTCTTATCCAACCTACGGTCGTCTCCTATCGTATACGTGAAAAAGATGATGAAGCAGGTTTCTTTGTTGAACATCGGAAGCCCATACCTGAACGCATTAACCGGGCTGTCAACCGTATAAAGGCATGGATTAATTTACAAAGGAAAGATCACGCAAATAAAAAGGTTGCTATATTTTACTGGAACTATCCACCTGGGAAACAACACATTGGCGCCAGCTACCTGAATGTCTTTGCCAGTATTGATAATGTCTTGAAAAAAATGAAAGAGGCTGGATATGACGTCGGTAATGAGACAATTGACCCGGATATACTCCTTGAAAGTTCTCTGAGATACGGGAGAAACGTTGGGAATTGGGCGCCGGGTGAACTTGATGAAATGGTAATGAACGGAAAGTGTGTATTACTGTCCCTGGAGGATTACCAGAAGTGGTGCAGAAATTTACCGGTAAATTTTATGAAAGATGTTAATAAGGATTGGGGACCGGTTGAAGAATCCAATGTGATGATGTGGACTGACCCGAAGCACAAGAAAAAATATATAGTTATTCCCGCAACAAGGCGGGGAAACGTTGTTATCCTCCCGCAGCCGGTCAGAGGTTGGTTGCAAAATAAAGAAGCCCTCTATCATAGTAAGGATTTGTCTCCACACCATCAGTATTTAGGGGCCTATTTATGGCTGAAATATGGCTTTGGTGCAGATACGGTTATTCATTTCGGCACACATGGCACACATGAATGGCTGCCAGGGAAAAGCAACGGTCTTTCGGGTGATGACCCACCGGAGGCGTTGATTCAGGATTTACCGGTCATTTATCCTTACATTGTAGACGATGTTGGTGAAGGGCTTGTGGCTAAACGACGGGGATCAGCCGTCGTCATAGACCATATGATTCCTCCTTTAAAAAAGGGCGGACTTTATCACGAATATGCCGAGCTTGAAGAACTGATCGGTGACCATGACCGTGCCCTTGAACAGGATGCCGCACTTGCAAGGCAATACATGGAAAATATTATAAAAAAGATAAAAGAGCTGGGACTCGAGAAAGACATAGAAATTAGTGAGTATTTGAATATTGATACTCAAAGCGATGACCAGCATAGGTTTGGTCATGAAGTCATTCATAAAATAGGAGAGTATCTTCAGGAATTGAAGCAGCTCAACATGCCTTACGGACTTCATACATTTGGTTATGCACCGGATGAATCGCTTCGTTCATCCACTATTCAGGCGATAAAAGAGGTTATCAAAGATATCCCTGCCAATGAATTGGATAAGAATATCCAGGAAGGGGCAAAGCGGGAATTGTCTAATATGGTTAAGGCCATGAATGGGCAATACATACCAACGGGAACCGGAAATGACCCCGTAAGAAATCCAAACTCACTGCCAACGGGGAAAAACTTTTATGCCTTTAATCCCGATAAAATTCCTAAAAAAGAGGCTTGGCAGGTGGGCGTTAAATTGACTCAAGAACTACTCGATAATTATCGGGCAAAAAATAACGGGAAATATCCTGAGAAATTGTCCTTTGTTATATGGGGTACCGAGACTATACGCCACGAAGGAGTGCTGGAATCTCAGATCCTTTATTTGTTAGGGGTTGAGCCTATCTGGAATGAATGGGGAAAGGTAACGGGGATTAAGGTCATACCGAAAGAGAAGTTGGGCCGTCCAAGAATTGATATCGTCGTTTCTTCGGCGGCTGAAGAGATGTTTGGACAGTTGACTCAATACATCGACCAGGCCGTTCAAATGGTAAAAAACCTTAATGAAAAAGATAATTGGGTTCGGCAGCATACCGAAGAATTGACTAAGAAATTGATTCAACAAGGCTGGACGCAAAAGAAGGCCGAACAATATGCAGCGGTTAGAATCTTTGATGAAGCCCCCGGGCGTTATGATTTGAATGTTTCACGCATCGTGAGCGCAAGTGGAAGTTGGGAAAATGATGCTGTAGTAGCGGATGAATATCTGAAAAGGATGAGTTATGGGTATGGGAACGGTTTGTGGGGAGAACCCATGGAGGATGTCTATAAAATGGTGTTAAGCGGAACTAGGATGGTCGTTCATAGCCGTTCTACCAACCTGTACGGGACCGTTGATAATGATGACTTTTTCATGTACGCAGGAGGGCTTACCGCAGCAATCAGGGAACTGGATGGAAAGTCACCTGAATTGGTTATTACTAACATGATGAATCCAGCCAAACCGGAAATGACCCCGATCGACAGGATGATGGGTATGGAGCTACGGTCACGCTATTGGAATCCGGAATGGCTTGAAGGAATGAAGAAGGAAGGTTTTGAAGGGGCAAACAAGATGGCTGAGTTTATTGAAAACATGTGGGGTTGGCAGGTCACCGTACCAGAAACAATAGACACCGCCCGCTGGGAGCAGACGTTCGAAGTCTATGTAGAAGACAAATACGGACTGGATTTGAAGGAATTTTTCAGTAAGAAAAACCCTTATGCGTATCAAGCCGTTACGGCCAGAATGCTGGAGACTATACGAAAAGGTTACTGGCAGCCGACAGAAAAAATCAAACAAGTCCTGGCGAAGGAATACATGACAACGGTAATAGAACACGGCGTAGCTTGCTGTGTTCAAACCTGCAATAATCCAGCCTTCCAGCACTATGCAACGGATATTTTGAATACCCCTGGTCTCGTAAATCCAGATACCTTGATTCAGTATGCAGAAGTCTTAAAAACAGCTACCGGTAAGTTACTAAACGAACGCAAGGCAGAGATGGACAGGGTCGTTCTGGCTCAGGCGTCTCTGTCAAAACCTGCCCCTGGAAGTATTGAACAAAGAAAGGATACCGGACAAACACAGGACAAAGAGGAGATTGGAAAAGCCGGTGAATGGAAATCAAAAAACGATGCTTTTGAAAAAACCGAAATAGTCAAAGGATTGGAGATGGAAGAGGTAAAAACGAACGAAAGCAAAACAACTCTTAATCAATCGAACATGCCGTGGGTCGGTATTGGAGTTGTGTTGGGATGCATCGGCTTTTTCGTTTATGGATGGACAAGAAAAAGATTTTAATAAAAGGATAACTAATATGAACCTTCTCAATCTGTTACAAAACATTCTTTATGTCCTTGCATCAGCGATGCTTTATCCTGTTATGATTCTGCTGGTTGTCTTTTTTGTCTGGATGATCATAGCTGTAGGGGGATTTGTTTCGGAATATCGGGAGAGAAAGAAACAGACTCGAAAACAAGGTACAAAGGAATTAATAGAATCATTCATGGAATTAACATCTCAAAAAATATACGACTCGCCTCTTTCTCCGAAAAGGGAGATACCCGCTTATTTCAGGGAGTATCTCAAGGAGCTTGACGCTGAACTGAAGAAGGATAAGGGTGGCAGGGAGACCCGCATAGAATATTTGCTGCAGAGCAGGGAACAAATAATGGCCAGAGGTCTGGATAAACTACGGCTCATGATTCGCCTTGGTCCTACTCTTGGATTGATGGGAACAATAATCCCGATGGGTCCGGCATTATCGGCATTATCGCAGGGCGATCTTGAAAAGCTGTCGAGCAATATCATCATTGCCTTTACAACAACTGTCGTAGGATTAGCGATTGGAATCACTGCCTATTTTCTTTCTATAGTAAAAAGCAGGTGGATTCATGAAGATATAAAGAATCTTGAGTATTTTACGGAAGGAATCATGAAAAATGAAATACTTTAAAAAAAGACGCAGGGTTATAGGAAAGGAAGTTGATCTCCACCAGGAAGACCCCATGTCAGGCGCTGCTAATCTTTTTGATGTAGGCGTAGTCTTTATTGTAGGCCTTATCGGGGCATTAATTAGTGCTTACAGCCTGCTCGATTTTCTTTCTCCAAAAACAGAAATTACGATGGTCAGACAGAAGGATAATGGGCGGATAGAGATCGTTACCAAAAAAGGGAAGCAAGTAAAAGTTGAAAAGGTTACTGACAAGAATTTACAGGGAGAAGGCACCCGTCTGGGGACAGCTTATCGGCTAAAAGATGGAAAAGTAATCTATGTACCAGAAGGGTCTGAATAGGCCGTTTAGGTTCAATCGAGGACGATTGAACCAGCTAAGAGACTATTTTATGTAAAAATTCTTGACACGATATTAATAGTCGTGCTATCATTTTGCGAATCGGACTCTTAAACAATGTGAGGAATTATATGTCAAATTTAGTTAGATTTGGGGTTTCACTCGATAAGGAATTACTCAATAAATTTGACGACCGTATAAAAGAGAAAGAATACACCAACCGCTCTGAGGCTATTCGCGACCTGATTCGGGATGATCTGGTCAAAAAAGAATGGCAGGAAGGTAAAGAGGTTGCCGGATCAATTACCATCGTTTACAATCACCACAAGCGGGAATTGAACAATCTTCTTATTGACATTCAGCATGACTATCATGACACCATTCTTTCTACCCAACACATCCACCTGGATCACGATAATTGTCTCGAAATAATTGTGGTAAAAGGGAAGCCAAAAGAAATAGAAGCATTATATGGAAAGTTAAAATCTTCAAAAGGCGTAAAACATGGAGGGTTTTCTATGACAACTACCGGAATGGAAATAATTTGAAATAAATTTTTTTACTTATGAGTAGCACGATTTTTATATATGTAGCACTTATAGGGGGAAAAGAATGAATCATATTCTAAGAGTTACCCTTTTGTTTTTACCGTTACTTTTAATTTTTGCAGCGTTTAGCTCATTATTTGCAGTCGCTGATAGCTCAGGTAAAATGGAAGCCGGCTCTTCGACTTCAGCTTTGGCAGGTCTGGATGCTGCTAAGCAATCAGAGGCACGCGGTAATAATACCGGTAATTCGTCTGACACCGTTCAAGAGTACACGAATCCAGCGTCTCCATCGCCAGATGCATTTCTTTTACCGGAAGTGGTAGTCTCCGGGCGCGCGGACAGTTTGCTCGGCATTGCAGAAGCGGCATCTCAAGGTACCGTGGGTAGGGAGATATTGGAATATCGCACCCTGTCACGTCCCGGTGGAGTCCTGGAGACGGTTCCCGGCGTTATCGTCACCCAGCACAGTGGCGCCGGTAAGGCGAATCAGTTCTTTCTCCGCGGTTTTAATCTCGACCACGGAACAGACTTTGCCACATCGATTAACGGCGTTCCGGTAAATTTGCCCACGCATGGGCACGGCCAGGGCTATAGTGATTTGAATTTTATGATCCCCGAACTGATCGAGCACGTGGATTTCCGAAAGGGAGTCTATTATGCCGACCTGGGCGATTTTTCATCTGCCGGCGCCGCAGACATCCACTATGCTGATTTTCTCCCGCTTAGTATTGCGCAGGTAGAGGTCGGCAGCTTCGGATACGAACGAGGCCTCTTCGCTTCATCACAACGCGTCGGGAGCGGAAATCTCCTCTATGCCCTTGAATTATTCCATAACGACGGCCCCTGGGACAGGCCTGATGATTACAAGAAGATAAACGGTGTATTAAGCTATAGTCGTGGTGACGCAGGGTGGGGCTATAGCGTAACATCTATGGCGTATGCCGGGCACTGGAACGCGACCGATCAAATTGCCAAACGCGCCCTGGATGAAATCTCCGGCTTTGACCGTTTTGATTCACTTGATACAAGCGCTGGTGGTGACTCACAACGTTACAGTCTTTCCGCTGAGTGGCATCGTGCAGATGCAGATTCTTCCACGAAGGTACTGTTCTACGGATTCTTCTATGACCTTGATCTGTTTTCCAATTTCACGTATTTTCTTGACAGTCCACAGGGCGATCAGTTCGAGCAGAAAGACAGGCGGTGGGTAGGCGGGGCGAAGGCCAGCCAGACCTGGTACGGACAGCTCCTGAGCTGCGATATGGAAAACACCGTTGGCCTGCAAATACGCAGCGATTCAATAAGAAACGGCTTATTCCAAACCGTCGGACGTCATCGTACCGACAAGCTTGATTATAGCGGTGAAACAATTTCCGGCACAACCCGCTCGGATAGTGTATGGGAACAGAGTCTTTCCCCCTATGTCGAAAATAAGGTGCAATGGGCGGACAAATTCCGCACGGTCTGTGGAGTACGCATGGATTATTACCACTTCGATGTGAACAGTGATTTGTCAGTCAACTCCGGTATAAATAATGATACGATCGTCAGTCCCAAAGGGTCGCTTATCTTTGGCCCGTGGGAGAAAACGGAGTGTTACCTGAGTGCCGGCCTCGGTTTTCACAGCAATGATGCCCGCGGCGTGACACAGCGCGTTGATCCAAAGACGGGCGATCCTGCAGAACCAGCCGATCCGTTGGTGCGTACAGAAGGGGTGGAAATCGGCGTACGCACAACTTTCATTAAGGGGTTGCAAAGCACGGTGGCATTCTGGGGACTGGACACGGATTCGGAACTGGTTTTTACCGGGGACGCCGGTAGTACCGAGGCGAGCGCCCCGGGCCGGCGTTATGGTGTTGAGTGGACAAATTACTATACACCCACTGAATGGCTTGCTTTGGATGCCGATTTCTCATTTTCACACGCTGAGTTTCGTAAAACTGTCGAAGGTGAAGGAGTGCGAGGCACACACATACCCGGCTCGGTTGACAGTGTTATAGCCACCGGAATATCGTTTCATCAGCCGGGCGAGCGCGGTTTTTTCAGTGAATTACGGTTGCGGTTTTTCGGCCCTCGTCCCCTTGTGGAAGACAATAGAGTCCGCTCCGCATCTACCAGTCTGCTGAGTGCAAAAGTGGGTTACAACTTCAATAAGAACTGGACTCTCAGTGCCGAGGGTTTCAACCTCCTCGACAACAAGAATCATGACATTGATTACTATTATTCGTCCCGTTTGGAAAATGAGGCCGCCGGCCCGGATAGTGGTGGTTACAATGACATTCATTTTAAATCAGTTGAACCCATTGCGGTTCGTGCCGCACTGACTTTCCGGTTCTAGGTATACACAAAATGAACGATTCCCCAGACAACGCTGTGCACGGTTAACACGGATAAACGGAGTTTGTCCGTGCCATCCCTGTATAAAATTCATATTTTACGAGTATCTTAAGTATATACACAGGAGAGTAAAAATGTTTCATCTATTCTTAAAAGGAGGGCCCATCATGTGGCCTATCCTTGTTGCATCTTTGGCAGCCATGACTGTAATTATCGAGCGGATTGCATTTCTTATCCGTGAAAGAAGGTCAAGATGTCCGGAAACGGTAGGAAGGATATTTTCCGAAGTTGAGAGAGGAAATATTGAAGAAGCGATACAAGCGGGAGAAGGATGCAATGATTTTGTTGCCGTCACCCTTGTTCACGGTCTGCGCCATCGTCACAAGGCCTTCTCGAACGCCCTTTTGCAGGCCGCAAATAAGGAACTCAAACGTTTTAACCGGGGGCTTCCGTTGCTAGACACCATTATTACCCTTGCACCGCTTCTGGGTCTTTTGGGTACGGTGGCCGGCATGATACAAGCCTTTGGCCTTTTGGGTGGTAAGGAGCTTGAATCGCCTACGGTTATCACGGGCGGTATTGCCGAGGCCTTAATTGCCACCGCATACGGCCTTCTCACCGCCATTGTTGCGCTCATTCCGTTTAATTATCTCAATGCACGCCTTGAAGAAGCCAGGCACGAAATTGAGGACGCCACCACACATCTTGAACTTTTGCTATTAAAACAGGACAAAGGCTTATGAAGATACCACTACCAACAACCAGGCGGAAGGCAAGGATAGAGATCATTCCACTTATAGATGTCATATTTTTTCTCCTGGCGACTTTTGTAATGGTTTCTCTTTCAATGGTCAAGAATCAGGGCATTCGTGTAGATTTGCCCTCCGCTGCCACAGGCGCCCCTCAAGAGCGGGAAATAGCAGTAACTATTACCGTCACCAAGTCAGGAGATATATACCTGAATAAAGAAAAATTGGCTCCGGACCTTTTGCCCCAGCACCTGAAACAATTAAAGGCAGAGAATCCAGACATAAGGGTTTTTATGAATGGAGACAAGGAGGCCTATTTTGGCGATGCAATTCAAATTCTTGATGAGGTAAGGGCTGCAGGCATCACAAAAGTTGCCATCCAGACAAAGCAGGGAGAACCTTTGCAAAAATGACAACAGATAGATTCAACTACCACAAGATCAAACCAGACAATCACGGCATATTTAAGAGTTTTTTGATTGCCCTGTCCATACATGGTGTTTTATTTTTTGCTGGTGAAAAGCTTTTTGTTAAACCTGTTCAATACAGCGTTCAAATAGCCAATGAAGGCATAGACGTTGATCTGGTGGCTGGCTTGCCGCAATCAGACACAGGTGAGGTTAACTCCACTGAGTCTACAACAGTGCAACAGCAGGAAGCGGTTAAGAGTGCACCGCAGGAAGAACTGGTAACACTGCCGCAACCGGACGCAGAACCAGTTAAACCACTGCAGCCAGACGTAGATACCGTTAAATCCATTGATTCCGTGGCGGAACAACCTTTTGATACGGTAAAATTTGCGCCGATGGAAGAGCAGACACCACCACCGCAGTCAACCACAGATACAGCTAAACCCATTATACCCACAACGAAACAACAGCAGGAAGCAGCGAAGACGATGCCGCGCCCTTCTCAAGGAACGGTCATGACGAAGAGTAAACCCGGTTATTTCCAGAACCGGCCCCAATTACCCTCCCCTTGCAAAGAAAATGCGACAGGAAGGACTGGTGATGCTCACAGTAGTGATAGATCGGAAAGGTATGCCGGTTAAGGTTGAGGTTGAACAGAGCAGTGGCTACCAACTGCTTGATAAGGCGGCGTTAGAAGCAGTGAGGCGCTGGAGATTCCAACCTGAACGGATAGGAAATATCCCTACTGAATCCAGGGTGACCATCCCTGTGAGATTTCGTCTGGAAGAATAAGATGACTGAAAACAGGGCATTGCTGACAAAGTTGTGTCGGTGCACATATCATAGCCTGCGTCTTCATGGCCTTTCTTGCCAATTACCCCATTGCTTTAGGACCAACCATGGGACACAATTTTTATTTTGCGTTTCCGTATGCGGCCCTGTTGTCGCAAGCGGTATGGGTTATTCGTGGCAGGTCGCTTTAGGTGCAAACCTCATATCATGCACACTGTTCGTGATATTGTCATTCTTTGAACTACGCGCGTTAATTACATCCATAATTCCTGATTCATTAAAGCATGCAATTGCCGTGAGAATTGGGCTTTTAATTGCCCTGGTAGAGTTTGAATATGGCGGAATTGTTGTTTATACACCTGGCACACTTTTAGGGACGACAACAATTACGAGCTATATTGAAAGTACGGCAGGGATTCAGGCTGGTGGCAGAACTGGTTTATCAAATATTATTACGGCTTGCCTTCTCCTTTTGTCCTTATTATTTTATCCTCTTATAAAGATGGCTGGAGGAAGCTACCAAACTCCTGGCGGTAATTATCTCTACCCCGTTATCGCACCGTCTCTGATAATTATCGGAAGTATGATGATTTTTAAGCTGTTGTGAAAAAGATTGGGTGGGAAGACCCAACCGAAGCATTACCTGCATTTCTCACTCTCACCATTATGCCATTTCACAGTATCACAGAAGGTTTATCTTTTGGTTCATTTCTTATTCTATATTAAAACTTGTTACTGGCAGAATCCGTGAGACCCATTGGGCATTTCATCTTGTTTCCGCTGCATTTATTGCGAGATATATTTTCCTGAAGACATGAAAATCGATTTTCTTCCGCCAAAACATCTTGTATTACTTTGGAGAAACTTCTTTATTGAGGAAGTTTTTGTGAACCACAAGGGGCAAAAAAAGGTACATGGATGAGGTACGAGATATGATTTGAGATTTACCTCGTACTTCTTACCTCCTTACGGTTAAATTTGTAATATAGGTAACTACGAGTATTTTTAACGGTTACTCTAATATCCTGATAATCGTTCGACTGAGCGATCACGAAGAAGCCTGCGTTCATGTGCGTCCAACATTCAGCAGAAGTACGGCTTCTTTCGTCCTATCGCTGGAGAGGTTGTCCAGAATTATTTGACCTGCGGTGAGATGAAGAATGGCTTTGCCAGCGTACGCTGTGGTGATTGCAGCGAGGAATATCTGCTTGCCTTTAGCTGAAAAGGCAGGTAGTTTTGCTGTGAAGATTTTATTTCGTTAAATAAGTCTGGGTTTGCCGTTTCAAATAATGTCATGCCTTGAGGCATTCCAGAAAAAACGCACAGACCTTGTGGGCGATCAGGGTTTCTTGCTTTCGGTAAAAATGATCGCTATTCTCAATCAATTCGAGAATTTTCTGTGACGGTATTTGCGTAAAACCTTTTAATGTATCATCCACCGTTGTCGCAAAATCTTTTTGACTGTAAATAAACAACTTTACCTTTTTGCAGCCGCTAAGAAATCTCACGCTGTATACGCCGAAAGGCATTGAAATTGACGCAAAGGCATTTACAAGCCCTGTATCACTGCCAACGATTGACCCCATTACGGCGACAAAGGAATAACCTGCAATAAATACCCCGTTCTTTGCGTCCGTTTGCGCGGACAGAAATGCTAACGCCGAGCGGGTATCGGCGACGGCGTCACTATAGTTGCCATCATAAAGGGAAGCATCCCAATATTGATATTTTTGAGCAATATCCTTTTCATAGCAATCGCTATTGCCCACACCCCGATAGTTAAAACGCAGCGATAAAAACCCCATATCTGCCGAAATCTTCGCCAGGCCTGTTATAACGTTATTATTCATATCCCCGCCAAGATTTGGGTGAGGAGAACACAGAAGGTCATGCCATAAACAACAAAATAAAAATAACGAACTCGCCAAGACTAAATTTATAGGATTGCCGTTTGAGGCTTGTACGGAATGTCATCGAAATCCTCATCCGGGTTCAAAAGACAATTATGATTGCCTGGCCTGCCATACTATGGAGGGATGGACTCGAAAACAGTTGATTTTTGACCATAACCGGAACAGTAACTATAAATTAAAAGGCGAGCATATTGCAATTTCCTGCGAAAAATGCCATGTGACCACAGATAAGGAAAAAATAGTATCGCAGGTAAAACTTATCAATATTGGCAGTAAATGCATAGATTGCCATAAAGATATTCATAATGGCCAAATGAACCATACCTGTGAAATTTGCCATAATGAGAACGGCTGGAAAGGCAGGTACCTGTTATTTGACCACAACCAACACTCATCAAGCAATCTGGATACGTTGCACGCGCGTGTTTCGTGCAACTTGTGCCATTTGCCTGATAAGGACAAGATTATCCGGTACAGCCCTTTGCCTCAGCAATGCGATACATGCCATACGGATATCGTTGATTATATGCATGGTAAGTTACCCGATGGAAATGCAGATGCAGACCCCCATGCCGGACGTGTGACCTGCGTAGACTGCCATACGACTGACGTCGCCAGGCAGTTGCCGTATCAATATGCAGAAAGATGCGCAGATTGCCATAATCCACGTTATTATGGCCTTTATTTCGATTGGCAAATATTCATAGCTCATAGTTTGTAAAGCAGTTTACAAGTGGTTAAAAGTTTAGGAGAAAACGAGGACGGCCAAAAGGAGCGTATTATGGCAAAGATTAAAATTGCTGAAAAAATCGGCTTTCACAATATTCAATTGAGCAAGCGATTACTTGAAGGTAATAGTCCGTTGCCTTCAAGATAAATAGCATACATGAAAATTAAATTAATCAGCACCAACCAACTGAAAGACCCTTATCCCGTAATGCCGATCGGTATGTGTCTCGTTGGAGAAGCGACGCGCAAAGCCGGTCATCAGGTAGAGATGTACGATATGACTTTTCAGAAGAAGCGTCATTGTATTGCATCATGGGTTGAAACTCCGCATGATGTTATCGGAATTTCCATGCGGAATTTAGACAACTGTGATGCCCTGTTCAGTACTTCTTTTATTCCCGGGGTAAAGAAAATAATTGCAGACATAAGAGTCCGTTCTTCTGCACCCATTGTCCTTGGAGGAGCTGCAATGGGGGTAGCACCACATGCTCTTTTGCAGGAAGTAGGAGCAGATTATGGCGTTGTGGGAGAGGGGGAGGTCGCTTTCGTAGAATTACTGAAACACCTCGATAGAGGTGACGATCCATCAGTCGTAAGAGGAGTAATTTCTCTTAAAACAAAAGAACCTTACCGGCACGTTGAAGGTCTTGATATGAGAGAAAATGTGTGGGCAAGAATAGGAGATCACTTTCCCGTAAAACCTTTTTTAAACAGCGAAGGGGTTTATCCGCTTCAAAGTAAAAGGGGCTGTGCCCTCAAGTGTGTTTATTGCACTTACGTAAACATTGAAGGGAAAAAATACCGTTTAAGAGACCCGAAAGACATTGTCGAAGAAATTACTGATATTCGGGATAGATATGATGTCCGCGAATTCGAATTTGTGGATTCGACCTTTAATTTACCGGCACAGTATGCGATGAGCTTATGCCGGGAAATCGTTAGAAGTCAATTGAAGGTTTCTTTTTTTGGGTCTAATATCAACCCCATACACCTGGACTCCGGTTTACCTGGAAAGATGGTTAGTGCAGGATTTCGCAGTGTAACGTGTACTGCTGAAAGTGCCTCAGATCGAGTTCTTGAAGGCATGAGAAAGGGCTTTAAACGTCATCACGTTGTTCAGGTGGCAAAACAATTTCAACAGGTGGGATTACGGGTTTTTTGGATGTTTTTGGTGGGAGGCCCAGGAGAAAATCAAGACACGGTAGCGGAAACGCTTGAGTTTATTCATAGAGAAACAGGGCCAAGAGATGTTGCTCTTATAATTTACGGTATACGGGTTTATCCCAACACCGGAATGGAAAAGCTTGCTCAGGCAGAAGGGCTCATACAGCAAAGGGAAGAGCTTCTCTGGCCGGTCTTTTATATGTCTCCCGGCTTAGACCACGAATGGCTAAAAAAGCGCATAAACCGGGCAATCAGGGAAGACCCCAGAATATTCACGTCGAACCAAACCCAAAGTGCATTTATTCCCCTTGCACAGCGCGCCTTAAGCTGTATAAAAGTAAAAAGGCCCTATTGGAGATTTCTCCCAACGATTAACAGAGTAATGAATATTTACGCAAAATGGTATTTTAATTGACTGTATCAGAATTTCAAAGTTTTCCTGCCAGTGTTCAGAGATGAGTGATGATAGGAGTAGCGAGACCGTGCTAAGTGGCTGCCATGCCTGAGAGATAATAGATGATAGAAAATTGATTTTCCCCATTGGGGGGGGCAATATAGCGAAAACGAAGAAGATTTCAAGCTTTTTCAATTATTTCAGCAAAATTAATAATCAAAGGAAAGAGATACGGGAAAAATCGGACATGGAACATTATTGTCGAAAACGCTGTTGTGAAAGAAGTTACAAAGAAGATGATTGAGAAATCCATCTGTACCTTTAAACTTTACATTGAGCAGTTTCACGTTTTTGTCAATTCCCAAGCGTGAGATAACCGTTCAACAGGCTTTCTTCAAGAGAAAGATGGATATAAAATGATATGTGCTATTAGCACTAAGGATGAATAACTTAGTTAATCAAATGTGATATTTATCATGCAAAGGAGTGTCGTGTGGGCCGAAAATTAATATTACTTGGTAAAACCTCTTTATTAGAGCCAAAAAAATCGGTGTCGATATCATTGGTGCTCACGGTGCTAACATTGGGAGTATTTTTTTTAAAAACATTAACACTCGATGACTTAAGCGTTGGTCAGAAGACCACCATAAATACTACGGTAGCGGATGATTCCTTGATAACATGTACTACGAAGGCCATAGGAGGTGATGGTAACATCGGTAAGAATGAAAGCGTTTCTAGCTGTGCAAATAGCCATACTATTCATGGTAAAGAAATTTCTTATTGCTATTTTGTGAATGATAACCATTGGAGTGATAATGACGACGGCCATTCTGATGAAGAAGATGACGATGTTTATGATGATGAATGCAGAGAAAATAAGCGTGAACGGGAAGATGTTTGAGTAGAGAGGAAAGGGTCACCCATTAGCCCGACCTTCGCAATTCGAGGGGTATACGAGCCGTTAAGCCAGTAAATACAAGGGGTCATGTAAAAAGGTCGGCACTACAGACCCGTTTGTCCGGTGGCATAAGCCTTAGGTGGCGGTTGATCGGGAAGCGACAATCCCAGTTGTGCCAAAAGGAGAGAAACATCCTTTTCCGGTTGAGTATAGCGGCTCATGACAACGTGACGACCATCTGTGGTTGGCAAATGAACATCAATCATATGCGCCTCAATTCTCTCTTCCAATTGGTGCCAGATGGGACGGATGGAAAGAGTCCCTTTCAAATCCTTAAAAGCTTGTTCGACGCGAGTCAATAGCAAATAAAACTCCCAGGCGGTTTCAGGGGAAGCCGCCTTCATATTGGAACGAAGTAGATATCGTCCCTCACGCGACATCGCCCGCAACAGGCGTTCACGATCCAGTTTGAAACAAAAAGTATTTTCATTCACTGGTTCGTGATGTTCTGGCAGAGAGATACAAACCAGTCCAAAGTCTCGCCCGGCTTCTTTCTTTAATGCCCCAATATGCATCAGCAGCCCGTTGGTTGTCATTGAGTTCCCCCAAGTAAAGCACTTGCCGCTGTACCACACATTCTCAGGCTACCCGACGGTTCTCCACGACACTCCAATATCGGTACGTTTTACCATCCTTTGTCCTTGATTTTGCTCGTAAAAACATGAAAACATTTTCTCAGTTTTTCCTGAACTCGTCAATAGGGCAGGTCGGCACTACAGCGCATTTTGAAAACCCACTCCAGTAAAATCAGGGGTTTTAAGGCTATTTATGCCTAAAAATGACCATTTTTTCGGTGCGAATTGCGAAAGTCGGGTTAGCATACTGTCTAGTTTTTGGGGCACATTATAGCTATCGTGTCAATTTATTAATAATCTTAACAACTAACAACAAAATCAGGTTGATTCCCTCCTCTAAAATACGTACAATAAACCTAAAATAATGTACAGACAATTACAAAAGGAGTATAAGTGATATTCCTGAAATTGCCAAATTAAGCGCGCAGGAAAAAAACGAAATATTATATATTCAATTGTTAAAATGAGGTGAAGAAATGATTGATACGGACCATTTTATAGAATCCCATTATTTAGAAATGATGATGAAAAAGAGTGGGGAAGAGAGATTAAAGATGGGTTTTTCAATGTTTACCATAGCTCGCAGCCAGGTCGTGGCATCAATAAAGAGGGATAATCCGAATGCTCGTATACTCGTATAAATGATATTAAGAGAGAAATATTTCTCCGTTTTTACGGACAGGATTTTTCTCCTGAAGAGCAAGAGAAAATCCTGAACAAATTGTTATCAAAATAAAAATCTTATGGAACGAATTCATTGATTAATTTTGAACTGAATGCAGTCGTCATGCCTAACGGCGTCTTGTAGTTGGAATGGAATGAAGGAGATGAACGGATAACCAAAAGCCAGCAATTGCTGCAAAAAGAGATATATAACCGTTTCAAGACAGATTTTAAATCCTTCCTCTTATTCTTGGGATTTTCAGACCAATCCATACCC
Organism: Planctomycetia bacterium; assembly: GCA_015075005.1. Taxonomy (GTDB): domain Bacteria; phylum Planctomycetota; class Brocadiia; order Brocadiales; family Brocadiaceae; genus Brocadia. The sequence continues at coordinate 1,182,831 of JABTVC010000002.1, read as the reverse complement.
TCTCGCCATCTCTGGATTATTGGCGGTCGTTTACCAGTGAATTTGCCAGGAAACTTCGGCAAACACCGGAGCTGGAAGATATTCAAAACAAGGTAACCATTCCCCTGGAAGAAGAGTCCGTTGATGAAATGTTGTTGCGTGCACCCTTAATGACCGAACAGGAGTATTTGAACGCAGAATTTCTCAAACTTCTTTGGTCGGCGCTCAATGCGCAATTTCAGTACGAAGCAGGCATTTACAAGGGAACGGTGGAAGATTTTAGCCATACCTACAGCCCCGACGTACACCTTGTGGGGCGCATATATTTCCATCTCGTAGAAAACAAAAGGCAGGACTACCCTTTTGCCTTCCTTGCCACCTACTCAAAACAAATAGACAAACAGGGCAAGTCAAAACACCTGCCCTTTAAACACGCGTTAACGGAATATGGCAAGGATAGCGGCAAGCTGCCGGAGCCTCTTTCCACCGTTCACCTCGCCGCAAAAGAAAGTGCGCATATCTCCGGTCTCCTTGAATCGGGTGAACTGTTTCATCTATTGGCATGCGCAAGCGCAAGGGCCATATCTTAAATAATAAATATTGATATTTACTATTGAGGCAGTATAAGAGAGAGAAATATCCTTGTGCGTATTATCACATTATTAATCGGGGAAATGCCGGTGAAAATATATTTGACGAACGTGACAGAGATACATTTCCGGAATATCTTGCAAAATGCGCAGCACGATTTACAATAAGAATCCACACCTATTGTCTCATGTCTAACCATTATCATGTGTTCATTGAAACACCACAAGCCTATCTAAGCGGAACAATTCAGCGGCTTAATGTTAGCTATTCAGTATATTTCAATAAAAAACATCGAAGAAGAGGTCGTCTCTTCCAGGGCAGATTTAAGGCCATCCTCGTAGATGCACATGAGTATCTTACCCCCCTTTCCCGTTACATTCACCTTATTGACAATTAAATTCTATTGTGATACTATCTGTACTTGTCGTACTCATTTTGCCATCCTTTTCTATATAGTAAAGAATAAATCATGAAAACAGACTTCGATAAACAAGATTTACAAAAGGTTACAACTGCAACCAGAGACACACGTACAACAAGGCACAAGGTCATATTTCTCAATTTATGAGCCACCATTATCGGCATTTTAACGCCGCAGTCACGATAGATGCGGCCCGGGCGTATAACCGGCATCTTGAAAAAGACGGAAAGATGTTTTTGACGATGGGCGGCGCAATGAGCACCGCCGAGATCGGACTCTCTCTGCGGAGATGATCCGTCAGGATAAGGTTCACGGTATCTGTTGTACGGGCGCAAATCTTGAGGAAGATGTCTTTAATCTGGTTGCCCACGACCATTACGTACGTCTCCCAAACTATCGTGAACTGACCCCCACAGATGAGGAGAATTTATATAAACGGCACTCAACAGGGTTACCGACACCTGCATTCCCGAGGCAGAAGCGCTGCGGCGCATTGAAAACACAATGCTTGAAGAATGGGTCACCGCAGATTGTAAGGGCGAACGGTTTTTCCCTCATGAGTTTATGTTCAAAGCGTTGCTGAGTGGTAAACTCAGGGAATACTACCAAATTGATCCAGAAGATAGCTGGCTTATGGCTGCAGCAACAAAAAATCTCCCAATTTTTGTTCCAGGCTGGGAGGATTCAACGCTGGGCAACATGTATGCCGCACATTGCATTTCCGGAGAAATTAAGCATATCCACACGGTAAAACCGGGATTGAGTATATGGTTTTACTGGCCGATTGGTACACACAAACTGCCCCGAATGGCCTTGGCTTTTTTCAAATCGGCGGTGGCATTGCCGGAGATTTTCCCATCTGCGTAGTACCGATGCTCCACCAGGACCTGAGGCGCCCTGATGTACCGCTTTGGGCATACTTTTGCCAAATCAGTGATTCGACGACAAGTTATGGTTCCTATTCTGGCGCGGCGCCCAATGAAAAGATTACCTGGGGCAAGCTCGGCAAGGACTCCCCGAGTTTATTATTGAGTCAGACGCTACCATCGTTGCGCCGCTTATCTTTGCCTACGTGCTCGGATGGTAGCAGCAAATAACTCCAGAGTGGCAGGAAATCCATCTCATTCCTGCGTTTGCGGGACTCTGAATTTCTTTGGCCATAAATTATAAAATAACCGGCGAAATGAAAATTCCTATGCAATCGAGTTGCGGCTTACGAAGAACTGATAATTATTTTCCCCCGATTCCTTTGCGCGGTACATGGCGCTATCGGCATGTTTCATCAGGGTTTCTGCATCTTCGCCGTCATCGGGAAAAAGCACAATCCCGATACTGACAGTGACAATGAGTTCGTTACTTTCAATCGTTAATGGCTGCCGGAGTACTTCAATAATTTTCTTAGCAATTATAGCCGCATCTTCTGCCTGGCCAATCGTTGGCAGTACTATGGCAAATTCATCGCCTCCAGCGCGAAAAACCGTATCAGCTTCGCGCATACAATTTCTTAATCTCCCGGCTATGCCTTGCAGCGCCTGGTCTCCTGCAGAGTGACCCAAGGAGTCGTTAATGACCTTGAACCCGTCAAGATCGAGAAACATTACGGCAAGCATCGTTTTATTCCGTCTGGCGTGAGCCAACTCAAGAGCAAGACAATCGTTGAATTGCCGCCTGTTTGGCAGCGAGGTAAGGGTATCGTTATATGCCATGTGTTGTATTATTTCCTCCATCTGTTTGCGTTTAACAATCCAGCCCAAAGGAGTTGATATAGAGGAAACAAGATTAGCAAGGTGTTCATCCTTTTCAATCATCTCTAACATATATAATACGACAATGGCAACTACTTCTTCGCCAGCGAAGAGCGGAAAAGCAAATGCAGTCTTTGGCCCACTATCTTTGACAATCTTTGCACGTAGAAAGTTTTGATCGAGCGTAACGTCCTTTATCCACGCCGGCTGTTTCGCCTCCCAGACGCGACCGGGAATCCCGATGCCCTGTGAAAACATAAATCCTTTGCTTCGCATCGCAAATTCTTCCAGGTGTTCGAGATTGTTATACCACCTGCCATATTCGAGCTGTTTGCCATCGGAAGAAGGAATCCATATCTCTCCATACTTCCAGCCGGCAACTTCACACACCCTGCGCAATATAATGTCAAGCAGGGACTGCATATCTTCTGCCTTAGAGGTTGCCATCAACAGTGTTTGCACGAAATGGATTTTTTCCTCCTCGTGTTTATATGCGGTGATGTCTGTAATCACTGTCCGGCATTGTTTCCTCCTGACCTTCAAATGTACCACTCTCGAGTAGTACAACATGGGCCGGCGATCCCCCTTTTTTCATGAGTTCTATTTCGCACATTTCCTTCGTATTATTTTCGAGCCCTTATTGCAAAACGTATTAAAGGCAGGAATACAGCCAGGCTTAACAAATAGCTGGAAGCGTTTATTAATTAAATTGCATCTTTCAACACCAAGGAGCGCCGCGCCGGCCAGGTTTACCTCGAGGATTGTTCCATGCCTGTCAAAGGTAAAATATCCTACGGGGGCAAATTCATACAGGTCGGTGTACTTGCACAACGCATCTTCAGTTTCTGCGCGGGCGCGTTTCAGTTCCTCGTTCTGCATTTCCAGTTCGATTTGATGTACCTGCAGTTCGTAAACCAGGGTACGGACGTCCTGTTCAGTCATTTCTTGAATGTACTTGCCTTTTTTCTTAGCCAACCGTTTTTCTGCACGGCGGCGCGAGTCTTCTGGAGAACTGGAATCTGGTTTATCTTTTTTCATGGCTTCACGAACGTTTCGAGTTTCGAGTTTCGAGTTTCGAGTTTTTGGTTTGGTTTGTATTTCATTCCTCTTGTTCTTGATTTGCGCAAGTAGTTAATCAACCCATCAATCATTTTATTTACCTTCCGTAATATCTTCCATAGCAAGGAGTATCGTTTGTGTGCCTATGCCTTCCCGCATTACTTGCCGGGCATTGAGGAGCATCACCCTGCGGCCAATTTTGGGAAAGTCATGCTCTATCTTGTAGCCATTAATTTGATTATTTCTTGAAGAATATTCGCCAAAAGTCGCCGCAGTTCAGTAATGTCCCACTGCCGGCTGCCCAGATCGTACAGAAGCCGGTTTTCAGTTTCTTCAGGTGTCACCTGAAACATCTGACAGAATGACCGGCTGGCCGAAATAACCCTCAGTTCGGCATCAAGCACAATAAAAGGCTCCCGTACGGTATCTACAATACTTTTTACAAAGCTTAGGTGCTCTTGCAGTCTCTCCTTCTCTTTCATATCCAACTGTAACAACTCTATTTGTTTTATAGCGGCAATATCTACAAATATTATCACCACGCCGTTGATAATATTATCAAGCGTTCGATACGGCATAATGCGCATAAGGTACCAGCATCCGTCTTTGGTTTCGACCTGTATTTCTTTGAATATGCGCGTCTGAATGACCGACTTTATATCGTCAATCATCGCCTTATATTTCAGATTTGAGACAATATGAGTAATCGGACGTCCCACATCTGCCGGAATCAGATTGATGATCTTCGTTGCCGGCGGCGTGAATCGCCTGATGATCAGATCGTTATCCAAAAAGATCGTTGCAATTTCTATGTTGTTGAGCAGGTTCTGCATGTCATTATTGGTACGCGTCAACTCATCAATTTTCGTCTGCAGTTCGGTATTAACTGTTACCAGTTCCTCGTTCATCGATTGCAACTCTTCCCTGGACGTTGTCAATTCTTCATTGGTGCTCTGTAATTCCTCATTGGCAGACTGTAATTCCTCGTTCGCTGACTTGAGCTCTTCCTGGGAGGTTTCCATCTCTTCCACAGTCATCTGAAGATGTTCCCTGGTGTGCGAAAGCTCCTCCTCCAGTTGCTGGACCCACTGGCTCTGCCGGGAAACAGAACCTGCTTTCGCCTTGCCGGACACCGCTTGTTTGGACGGAGACCCAACGTCCTCGAATACTACCATCAACAAAGCCCGCGTACCTTCTGATTCGCTGAAAGGCTTGACGGTGAGGTTGATGGTATGGTAATCGCCGTTGGTCTTGACCTTTAAGCGCTTCGCTGTTACGTCTTTCCCCTGTGTAATTGCAGTGCGAACGGTTACTGCCAGCTCTACCCTCAACCCCTCGCGCGCCATTGCAAAGATATTCATGTTGGTCTTCCCGGCCGCCGGTTCCAAATATTTCCCGGTGCGCCCGCTTATGTAAACGATGTCTCCCTTTTCATTGATAATCACGGCGGGAGGGGTGAAGTGCTCCAGGAGGATTCGTTGTGCCACGTCCGGAATGGCAATTTCCTTGTCTTTTTGCGCCTTCGCCGTGCGTTGTAGATTGCCCTCACCACGAGATAATGACGACAGAGGCAGTTCCACCAAGCCCATCCTGGCGGATACCGATTCTTTACGCGTGAAAATCCTCCACTTATCATCCACGGGAGAAAAGAGGTCAGTCCGGTTGCCGATGGTCTCTGAAGTGCCCAAAAAGAGCAGTCCTCCGGGATTGAGGGCATAATGGAAGATCAGGAGAAGCTTTTTCTGCAGTTCCGCCGTCATATAAATCAGGATATTTCTGCAGCTAATCAGGTCTAATTTGGTAAACGGCGGATCCGTAATGATATTCTGTGGCGCAAAGATTACTATCTCACGGATTTCTTTCTTGAGCCGATAGCCGTTGTCTTCCTTCATAAAAAACCGCTGCAGGCGTTCGGGGATACATCCGCGGCAATGTTGGAGGTATAGACTCCCTGGCGTGCCTTAGCAATGGCGTCCTTGTCTATGTCCGTGGCAAAAATCTGGATTTTAAAAAACTCTTTTTGCTTCAGCCTTTCAGGCACTCCTGGAGAATGATAGCGACGGAGTAGGCTTCGTCCCCGGTTGAACATCCGGGAATCCATACCCGCAATACGTTTCCCTTCGTCCTGACTTTCAGCATCTGTGGAATTGCCTTCTCTCTCAGGACATCGAATGCCTCGGGGTCTCTGAAAAAGCCGGTCACCCCAATCAGCAGTTCCTTGAAAAGTAATTCAATCTCCTGCGGGTTTTCCCGCAAATAACGAATATACACATCGACATTGGTTATCTGATGAACACTCATCCGCCTTTCAATACGACGGATGAGCATATTCTTTTTGTAGAAGGAAAAGTCATGTCTGGTTTGGTCACGGAGAAGAACGGCTATCTTTTGTATCGCATGTGTGTATTTCTCTTCTGCCGTAGGTTTCTCTTCAAGGATTGTTGGTGAGTGTTTTGCATAACCGAGCAGTTTCCCGGGCAGTTCTTCCACGGGTGCAATATAATCCACAAGGCCGGTAGCTATGGCGCTCCGCGGCATGCCGTCATACTTCGCCGAGCCGATATCCTGCACCATTACCATGCCCAGTTTTTCCTTAATTGACTTAATGCCCAGGGTGCCGTCCGTTCCCATGCCGGAAAGAATGATACCAACAGCCCGCTCTTGCAGGTCTTCAGCCAGGTGACGGAGGAAGAAATCAATCGGCAGCCGCAAACCCCGCGGCTCCGACGGTTCCAACAACTGGAGGGTTTCATGCAGTATGAACATGTCCTTGTTTGGAGGAATCACATAGACACAGTTTGGCCAGACTTTCATCCCGTCTTCTGCCTGAAAGACCTGCATTTTGGTGAAGCGCTGGAGCAGCTCAGGCATCATGCCTTTGTGGGTCGGATCAAGATGCGGGACCAGGACAAACGCCATTCCGTTATCGACTGGCATGTGGGTGAAAAACTGTCCAAATGCCTCCAGCCCGCCTGCAGAACACCCATCCCGACAACATACAAAAGGTTCTTCCCGGTATCTTTATCAGTCACCTTTTTCTTTTGTGAAGCGCTGGATGACGCTACCTTTGTCCCTTTTCGTCTGGGCTTATTCTCGCCTTTTTCATACGTAATACATCCGTTTGTCGTATTCTGGCAGGAAGATTTACGAGGCGGGTTGATTCTCTGTGATGCCAATAAGTAGTTATAGGCCCACGATAGTATGAAGTAGCTTTCTTTGCAACATTAATTTATTGTTTTTTCATTGATTGTCCTGCTTTTTATTGTTTCAATATTTACTCTACTGACGAGTAAATTATTCACCGGCTCCATTTTCTATGTAAACAGAAGTGTTATGGATTACATCCCGAATACCGAACGTGATAAAGAAAAAATGCTCAAAGAAATGGGGATGTCATCTTTTGAATCTCTTTTGGAGAACATTCCACCAACTTTCAGGAAATTCTCTTCGGCATTACCCGCGGGTCTTTCCGAGCCGGAAGTATTAAGGGTCTTACGTTCGCTAAGTGAAAAGAATACAAGCGCCGGCACGTGCATTTCATTTTAGGTGCAGGCGCATACGACCATTACATCCCCTCTCTTGTAGACCACCTGGCATCGAGAGGTGAATTTTTTACCTGTTACACACCTTACCAGCCTGAAGTGAGCCAGGGCACACTACAGGTGATTTATGAATTCCAAACGTTACTGTGCAAATTAACAGGTATGGATGTGGCGAATTCTTCCCTGTACGATGGCTCAACCGCTTTAACCGAGGCCGCATTATTATCCATACGTTTGAAAGAAAAGAACAAGATTGTTTGTTCACGGGCAATCCATCCTGAATACCGGCACGTACTCAGCACCTATGTAAAAGGGTTACATACGGAAATCGTGGAGATAGACACACCTGAAGGGATAACGGACGGAAGCCAATTGGAAAGGTCATTGGGGATAATACCGCAGCCGTTCTTGTGCAAAATCCAAACTTCTTTGGCTGTATCGAGGACATGGAGTCTATCTCAGAAATTGCCCATAGGCACGATGCGCTTTTTATCGCTTGCGTAAACCCTATCTCTTTGGGTATCCTGACACCGCCGGGGGAATATAATGCCGACATTGCTGTGGGCGAGGCACAGGTTTTGGGAAATTACCTGAATTATGGTGGACCATATCTTGGTTTTGCCGTGAAGAAAGAACTTCGCGCAAGATGCCCGGAAGGATCGCTGGCGAAACGGTTGATAGTCTTGGAAAGAGATGCTTTGTCCTCACCCTGCAGGCCAGGGAACAGCACATCCGAAGAGAGAAGGCTACTCCAACATTTGTACCAACCAGGCGCTCCTTGCATTAAGGACATGTATTTACCTTTGCGCCTTAGGGAAAAAAAGGCATAGCGGAACTTTCCCGCCTTAATCTCCAGAAAAGTCACTATGCTTATGAAAACTCTGCGCCCTGGATATCCTGGAACCGACATTTCAACAACCTTTCTTTCATGAATTTGGAATGAAGGCCACAGGAATCTGCGGATACAAAGATCAATGAGCATCTGCTCAAAAAAGGAATTATTGGTGGGTTAGAACTCTCCGCATTTTATCCTGACCTTGCAAATAGTATGCTCCTCTGTGTAACAGAAACGAAGACGAAAGAATCGATCGACCGGCTGGTGACTGAGTTAACCCAAATATAACTTATTGAGTTGTCCGCACGGGCCATACGATGCACAAGATATTAGTGAAAAAGTTTTAGGGGAGTGAATTCTGCTAAAATGTTCCGAATGAGAAGCATCAGGTCAAAATTCGTTTTGTTCACTTCCCTCCTCATTCTTATTCCGTTAGGGATTTTTGTTGGTGTTGTAACGAATCTTCACCATCAGGGTCTCATAAAAATACGCGAAATGAACGAAACCTTCATGAAAAACACCTTACAGGCCGAATGGGAAGAAAAGGTGCGGGTGCTGGCAAATATTTTGGCAAGGGCGCTTGCCAGGCCCATGCACGAACGTAACATTTCTGAGATGGATTACCTTGTTGCCCCTGCCAAGGAAGGAAAAGGTTTCTATTACGTTTATGTTCAGGATGAGAAGGGCAGGGTCTTGGTTGATGTAACCAAAGGGCATGGATTACCGGGAGAGGAGCTTACGCGAAGCGAACCCGGTGCAGAAGATTTAATTATACAAAGACGGGGTGACGTCGTTGATGTAGCCGCACCCATTCGGTTTGGATCTGATAAACCTGGCGTTGTCCGTATTGGGTTTTCTCTCAGAGGAATTCAGGAAACGACCGATGCAATTACCGGCCAGCTTGGTACCAGTATGAACCAGGCGGTTATGGCTATCAGACGAAATACCCTCCTTTTACTGCCTGCAATCATAATTCCAGCTATGATTGCAGGATGGTTTTTCATACGTGGATTGACTTTGCCTATTCAGAAACTGATGCTGGAAACTGAAAAGATAGCCAAACACGATCTTACCTACCGAATTGAAACAAAGTCAAAAGATGAGATTGGTCAACTCGTTCATTCTTTTAATAAGATGATCAAAGATTTGCAGGAAACAACCGTTTCAAAAGATTATGCAAACACTATTATTAAAAGTATGGACGACGCCCTTGTGGTAACATCACCGGGACTTACAATTCAGATGGTCAACCAGGCTACCTGCAAACTCCTGGATTACACCGAGGATGAACTTATCGGCAAACCGCTTGCAATGATTTTTGCGGAAGAACAAGCAGACACAATGCCCTGGCTTAATGATTTGATTGATAAAGACAGTATCCATAAGATAGAAAAAACTTACGTCTCAAAAGATGGCAGAAAAATTCCCGTGCTTTTTTCAGGCACAGCCATGCGTAGAAATCATGGCAATATCCTGGGAATTGTATGTGTGGCACTGGACATCGCCAGGCGTAAACGGGTAGAAGAAGAACTAAAAAGAGCTGTGGAACAAAGGGACTCGAATATTAAGGATCTTGGGTATCTGATGTATTTTTCCACCCTCATGAATGAAGATGTACGGGAAGAGAATTTAATTAGCCATATGGCTAATGCCCTGCAAGAGCACTTCCACCGGATATCCTTGCCGTATTAACGGTGGACAAGGTAAAAAACGTGTTTAACGCATCCCTCATAACCCCGCCGATGCCTGTGAATCAACTTATCAGGGGTGAGGCTATTTCTGATCCTTCGTTATGTCAGGTAATAAGAACAGGGCGGGAATTCATTGTAGGGGATATCAACAAAGATCTTTCCTGTGACTGCTTTTCCTATAAAATGAATGAAGGGGGATATGTGGGTTTCCTCTGTTAACGAATGGCGCTACTTCCGGGATGGTACTGATGGTAAAAAAAGAAAAGGTTACTGGCGTAACAAAGAAATACATAAACTTCTGTTGGTCTATATCGGACTGACAGCATCTGCTCTCCAGAGAGTTAAACTCATGGATATAACCAGGCGCGCAGCCATGACAGACGCACTTACAGGGGCGTATAACAGGCGGTTCTTTGATGAGATGCTGAAGCAGCAGATAGCGCTGGCGAAAAGGCGGAATGAATCCCTTGGCCTTGTCATCGCGGACCTGGATTACTTCAAAAAAGTGAATGATACTTATGGACACATTGTAGGCGACCGGGTATTACAAGAGATATCCCGAATTATGAAAAATTCCATCCGATCATCAGACGTCCTCGCCAGATATGGCGGTGAGGAGTTTGTTATTGTAATGCCCTCAATAGATTTGACGAATGCACTGAAGAAGGCTGAAGGGATTCGCCAGCATATTGAATCCGTTAAGTTTACTATTGATACCTTTGGGCGTTCCACTCAGATAACGATAAGTATCGGAGTGGCTTCTTTCCCGGAGCATGGCACTGATTATGACACCCTGGTAGCTGCTGCCGACAGCGCCCTTTATAAGGCAAAGAAAGGGGGACGGAACAGGGTGGAACCGCCTTAAGATTATTGCTTACCCCCCGTATCCTTCAAAAACTGGTTCGGATAGGTACCGCCCTCTCCGTTTACGGGGAGGGATGCGGGTAAGTTGACATTTTGCTCATACAACAAGGTCATGATAAGGAACTAAAACTATGCATCAGACAGAACCACTCATCTTTGAAAAATCATCTTCCGGAAGGCGGTGTTTTATCCTTCCTGCCTGTGACGTACCGGAAAACCTATAAAAGTTTTCTTCCTCAAAAGATGTTAAGGAAACAGGAGGCGCAATTACCAGAGGTTTCGGAGATCGATGTCGTGCGGCATTTCACGAGACTCTCCCAAATGAACTTTTGCGTGGATACCAATTTTTATCCCCTGGGTTCATGCACCATGAAATATAATCCCAGGATTAATGAGGATGCAGCCCGCATGGAAGGTTTACAAAGTTACACCCGTATCAGCCCATTGAACAGTGCCAGGGCATCCTGAAGCTCCTTTATGATCTTGAGCAAATCCTCAAAGACATTTCAGGGATGTCGGCATTTACGTTACAACCCGCCGCAGGTGCACACGGGGAATTAACGGGCATGTTAATAATTCGCGCCTACCTGGAGAAGAAGGGGAGCATCGGCACAAGATTGTCATTCCGGATTCGGCACATGGTACCACCAGCCTCTGCTGCCCTTTGCGGTTATGAAGTTGAATCGATTCAATCCAATGCAAACGGCCTTGTAGACATAGAGAAACTGAAAACTGTCTTTACTCATGACACTGCTGCCCTCATGATCACCAATCCCAATACCCTTGGCCTTTTTGAGAAGGATATTTTGAGATAAGCAAGATTGTTCACGGTGCAGGCGGGCTCGTTTATTGCGATGGAGCAAACATGAACGCCCTTCTGGGTATCGCCAGGCCGGGAGATATGGGCGTGGACATCTTACACCTGAATCTCCATAAGACGTTTTCTACGCCACATGGAGGCGGAGGGCCAGTGCCGGCCCTATTGGCGTTACTGAGGCATTAATGCCCTTTTGCCTGTACCACGTATCGAAGTATTAGCCACAGAGGGCGCGCAGAAAAATATTTCTTACCGTATGATTACCCCGATTCCATAGGAAGGGTCAGGGCATTCTATGGCCATATCGGTATGATGATCAGGCATATACCTATCTCTTATCGCTGGGCAAAGAAGGCGTTTGCAAGGTAGGTGAATATGCCGTTTTAAATGCCAACTACCTCCGGCATAAACTCAAAACCATTACGATATTCCGTACGGAAAGACCTGCATGCATGAGTTTGTCATCTCAGCCAAAAAACAAAAGCAAAAAGGCGCATCAGCTATGGACATTGCCAAGAAACTGCTGGATTACGGTTTTCACGCCCCCACAATTTATTTCCCCTTGATCGTAGAAGAGGCCATGATGGTAGAACCCACAGAGACAGAATCGCGCGAGACATTAGATGCTTTTGCTGCCGCCATGATCCGGATAGCTGAAGATATAGAACAACGACCTGAGGTAGTTCGTAACACGCCTCAAACAACCCCAATTGGCCGTCCTGACGAAGTAAAGGCTGCCCGTGAACCAAAGCTGAAATGGGAGGGAAGGTAGCAATTTAGTATGTTTTCTATTACAAATATTGGTGGGTAAGCGGAGCGAACCCACCAGAATAAAGGTGGATTCGGCGCAAAAAACAGCGCCTTAATCCACCCTGCCCAGATTGGTTCAGGCTTGCCGATTGTACCAGATATTGTAACAGTACCCAAGGGTTTGAATCCGTGCTGTGAGACGTAATCATACAAAATTTTAATTATGCAAGTTCCTATCTTACGGATTATTTTCAGTTGGCGGATGCTCGTCATCTTCTTTTTAGGCGTAAGCTCCGGCATACCTCTCTTAGTCACAGGTCCACGCTTCAGGCATGGATGACTGATGAAAAGGTAAATCTCGCGGTGATTGGGATGTTTTCCTGGTGGGACTTCCTTACACGGTCAAGTTTCTCTGGGCGCTGTTATGGACCGGTACGTGCCACCATTTTTTGGCCGACGGCGTGGATGGATGCTGATCTCCCAAATCCTTCTCATGCTGGCGATTGGGGCATTTTCTCTGGTGCGGCCTGCTGAATCACCATGGATTGTGGCCTTTCTTGCTGTGCTTGTGTCCTTTTTAGCGCGAGCCAGGATATTGTCGTTGATGCTTACAGACGCGAGCTTTTAAGGGATGAAGAATTGGGTCTGGGTTCTTCTCTGGCCGTTAACGGCTATCGCATGGGGATGCTCTTTTCAGGGGCGTTTGCCCTATTTTTAGCTGACCGTATTCCATGGAATTACGTTTATCTGCTGCTCGCAGCCTCCCTCCTCATAGGTATTATCACAACATGCCTGGCGCCAGGCGCTGAAGGATTGGCGTCTCCTCCAAAATCCCTTCGCGAAGCGGTCATAGAACCTTTTACTGATTATTTCAAGAGGATGGGGGCCTTTGAAATATTGGCCTTTATCCTCCTTTATAAAATTGGCGATATCATGGCGGGCAGCATGACAACGCCTTTATTTTAAAGATGGATTTACCAAGACAGAATTAGCGGCTGTTGTAAAGACCTTTGGGATCTTTGCCACAATTGCAGGTGGCCTCGCAGGTGGTATTCTTTTAATAAGACTCGGGCTTTGCAAAGGTCTCTGGATCTTTGGAATCGCGCAGGCAGTATCTACCCTTTCTTTTTCTGCGCTTGCTTCCATTGGGACACACCATTTTGCGCTGGCAGTCACGGTCGCCTTTGAAAACTTAACCAGCGGCATGGGAACCGCCGCCTTTACGGCATTTATGGCGAGCCTTTGCAATAAAAGGTTTACCGCCACGCAGTATGCCCTCCTGAGCAGTCTCATGGGCATTCCGCGGGTAATTGTTGCCTCGCCAACCGGGTTTTTAGCCGAAAGAATAGGATGGGTTCATTTTTTTATTTTTTGCACTTTAGCTGCTGTTCCAGGACTCGTTTTTCTTTTTCGTTATAAAACCTGGCAGGGATATCCCCTTATGGTAAAGAAACACCTGTATCCCATGGATGTGATAAATTTTCGATGAATTCCTAACCAATTTATTAAACAGGTTCTGCAGTGGAGTCGCATGGGCAAACTTTGTGTGTCCACATAAATTAAGCACGGACAAACAAGTTTATCCGTGCCACCCTTGTAGCTTTGAAATTCCTGAACATGAACTTAAACTATGTTTCGTTTTTATCTGCGGCAATGCCGTGTTACCTTTAATCTGGAGGCCAGTAAAATGAAAAAGAATTTTTTGTTTCTGTTCTTTTTTGTCCAATTTTTTCCCTTTTAATTTCCGATTCTATAGCACAAGAAAAACAAGTATCCATTACCATTTACCAGAACAATCTCGGCTTAGTTCGAGACGTTCGGGAAATAGATTTAAAGGCGGGAGAACAGGAAATATGCTTTACAGAGTTTGCATCGTTAATTGATCCAACATCCGTTCATTTTACATCGCTCACTGCACCTGATCAGGTAGGCATTCTTGAACAAAACTATGAATATGATTTAGTGAATGCTGAAAAGATATTGCAGAAATATATTGATCAGCCCATCCAGCTCTTTACGAAAAAGGAAAAGGTTTTTGAAGGAAAATTACTCAGTGTCAGTGGAAATGTGGTTTTAGAGAAAAAGACGGTGGTGTTCAATCGATCGCAGTGGCAAATATTCTGAACATAGATTTTCCGAAACTACCCGCGGGTCTCATTACCAAACCGACACTAGTTTGGCTCCTTTCAAACGAAAAGGCCGGCAAACACACGATGGAAACGAGTTATTTAACGGACGGAATTGGCTGGCATGCAGAATACGTTGCACTGGTGAATCAGGATGAAACAGACCTGAATTTAGCTGCCTGGGTTTCCATAAATAATCAATCGGGCACAGATTATGAGAACGCCAAACTCAAACTGATCGCTGGTGACGTTCACCGGGTGACCCTCCTCCATCGCGCTATATTGGTTACGAGACGCAGGTAATGGCAAAGGCCGCACCGGTTCGGCAATTTGAGGAAAAGTCCTTCTTTGAGTATCATCTCTATACCCTCCAGCGCGCTGCAACAATCAAAAACAACCAAATCAAGCAACTTTCGCTTTTCCCAACGGCAACAACACCGGTGAAGAAGATCTATGAGTATGACGGGTCAAAAACGAAAAGAAAGCTACCGTTAAGTTGGAATTGGTAATTCAGAAAAAACGGGCTGGGGTTACCCATACCTGCCGGGAAAATACGGGTTTATAAGTCAGATGAGGATCACTCACAGGTGTATCTTGGAGAAGATCGGGTTGATCATACCGCGAAAGACGAAAAATTCGATTGTATGTCGGCGACGCCTTTGATGTTGTTGGTGAACGAAAACAAATTAATTATAAACAATTAAGCGATCGTGCACGGGAAGAGACATGGGAAATCAAATTGCGCAATCATAAAAAGACGATATCGAAGTTCTCGTAACAGAACAGCTCTGGGGTGATTGGGAAATCCGCGAATCTTCTCATGCCTATAATAAAAAAGATGCTTATACCCTCGAATTCTTAATTGCATTGAAAAAGATACAGAGGTAACGATGAAATATACGGTGTTGTATCGTTGGTAATGTATCCTAAATAACGTACATTTAATTTTTACAGGAAAGTTATAAAGTGATTGAGATAAAACCTATAACCGGAACGGTCGATGCTATCGTTACAGTTCCTGGTTCGAAGAGTTATACAAACCGTGCACTCATCACGGCAGCATTAGCCAATGGAGAATCCACGATTACTAATGCCCTTTTTAGTGATGATACCAAATACATGGCATCCTGCTTAAACATCTTAGGAATACCCATCGGGGAACAGCACGATGCCAACAGGTTTGTTGTCCACGGAAGGGGGGAATTATTCCTGTAAACCAGGCGAATTTGTTTATCGGGAATGCGGGGACTGCGATGCGGTTTTTAACAGCCATGTTGACCCTTGGCAACGGAGTTTACGAAATTGATGGTGTCGCGCGTATGAGGCAAAGGCCTATACAGGATTTGCTTGATGGTTTACGGCAGCTTGGGGCAGATGTTATATCAAAACATAACGATGGTTGTCCACCCGTAGTAATTCGAGGAAGGGATTAAAGGGTGGACTGGCCGTCGTAAAGGGACCTGAGCAGCCAGTATTTTAGTGCCTTGCTGATGACTGCCCCTACGCAAAGAATGATGTGGTCATAGAAGTAAAGGGCAGTTTGGTTTCAAAACGGTATGTGGATATGACTGTGGCGCTCATGCATCAGTTTGGTGTAATGATTGAAAACAATAACTATAAAACGTTCTTTGTGAAATCCGGGCAGCGATATAAGGCGACACCTTATGAGGTTGAGGGAGACGCATCTGCCGCCTCTTATTTTTTCGCTGCGGCTGCCATTACCAGCGGGAAGGTAAGGGTCATTGGCATTGGGGGCGATTCCTTGCAGGGTGACATCCATTTTGTCGATGTTCTGAAGAGTATGGGTTGTAGAGTTAGGATGGGTGATAATTGGATTGAAGTGCTGGAGATACAACCCTGCACGGGGTGGATGTTGACATGGGTGATATGCCGGATGTGGTGCAGACCCTGGCTGTCGTGGCGGTATTTGCCCGCGGAAAGACACGGGTCCGCAACGTAAAAAATATGCGCATCAAGGAAACTGATCGTATTGCTGCGGTAGTACATGAATTGCGGAAGATGGGGATTGCAACGGTGGAATATGAGGATGGCTTTGAGATTGAACCATCTTCACCACAACCTGCCGGGATCGAAACGTATGATGATCATCGTATGGCTATGAGTTTTGCTTTGATTGGATTGCGTTCACCTGGAATATCGATAAAAACCCTGAATGTGTATCAAAGACTTTTCCTGATTATTTTCAGAGATTAGAGGCCTTAAGGGGTGGATTGTAAAATGGGATTGCTATGAGTACATCAGACGCTGACGAAAAATATGGCGCTTGCTTTTGAATTAGCTGAAAAGGGGCGCGGAAAGGTGGAGCCGAATCCCATGGTGGGCGCTGTACTGGTAAAAGACAATGAAATTATTGGAAAGGGTTATCACCAAGTCTTTGGAGGGCGCATGCGGAGATACACGCAATTCATGAGGGGAAGGCAAACTGCAAAGGAGCGACACTCTACGTTTCCATGGAACCCTGTGCACACTATGGTAAGACAGCGCCTTGTGCTGATGCCATCATTAAGTCTGGTATCACAAAGGTAGTAACAACGGTTATTGACCCTAATCCCATTACCTCGGGTAAGGGGATTCAGAAATTGAAAGAGGCGGGGATTCAAGTTACCTTAGGTGTTATGGAATCGCATGCCACAAGACTCAATTCCCCTTTTTCAAACTCATGCAAAAGGGATTACCGTATGTAATAGTAAAATGGGCCATGTCGTTGGATGGCAAGATCGCCACTCATACTGAGACTCCCGATGGATTACGTCTGAAGAATCGCGTGCGTACGCGCATAAAATCCGTGGGCAGGTAGATGGTATATTAGTAGGAATCAATACCGTCTTGCGTGATGACCCTTTATTAACCTGCCGTCTTGAGGGGGGAAGAAGCCCAGGGAGAATTATTGTCGATAGCCATGCCGTTCTACCCTTACGTTCACGTATTCTCAATACAATTCACGAAGCTGAAATAATCGTTGCAGTTAATAATAACGCACCGTATGACCGTATTGAGAAGCTGAAACAATTGGGATGCACAATTATTCAAACACGAGATAAGGGTAATCGTGTGATTTAATGGCCCTCTTTCGTAAGTTAGGAGAAATGAAATTAACCAATATCTTAGTAGAGGGGGGAAGTAGAGTTATCACCTCAATGATTGAAGAACGTCTTGCTGATAAAGTTATCGTATTTATTGCTCCGATTATTATTGGTGGTAACGATGCAAAATCTCCCATACTTGGAAAAGGGGTTAATACGGTAGATGAAGCAGTGAAAATTAATGAGATTACCGTAAAAAGCTTTTCTCGTGATATTGTTATTGAAGGTATTTTAGCATGTTGATCTGTTTCTAACCTGGCATAGAACATTGAGATTTATCCTTAATCCAACGGCAATGATGAAAATAGCCCACTGGTCTGGCGAATGATGGATAATTTTGAAATAATACCATTCGTGAATATTCTTGAATCAAATACTCATTTGTCGCTGGATTAAGGATTGCAACCTGATTTTTATATCTGAAATTGCCGGGAAAGTAACAACGAGGAACAACATTGGGGAGGGGTCGTCAGCCAACACTTACAAACTATCCAGCTCTGTATCTTCATCATCTAATGCTTTTTCAATTTCAAATTCAATCTCCTGCCGCGGCTCAAGCACCAATTTCTTGTATCGTTCCTTAATAAATGCCAGGCGCTCTGTTTTTTTTCGTTGATGATCAATCGAATAATTTACATCTAAAATCATTTTTCTGATCTCCTTGCAAGATTTTCAAAACATATTACATTAGACGTGGATTTCTAAAATCCAAAGTAAGGAATTATATATTCAACTTGACCAATGTCAAGCCAAAATTAAATATATTTTATGATAGGTAACGTCCGAAATAAGGTAACATATCTTTAACATACTTTCAACCACCAGCGAATACTTTATTCATAGCACGTGGAGTATTTTGATTTTTTTACCTTGCATTTCAAAATCCGTTTCTTTACTATAGTTCCTCATGGTAATTTTTGTACAGATAAAAGGAGGACATACCGAATGCAATTCAAGGATAAGGTAGCGATAGTTACAGGAGGTACACGAGGGATAGGCAAGGCAATTGTATTAGAACTCGCGAAAAGAGGCTGTAATGTTGTCTTTAATTATAACAAGAATGCGGATGCCGCGGGCGCATTAGTAAAAGAGATTGAGTCAATGGGACAGAGATCTGTTTCTTTCCAGATAAATGCCGCCAGTTTTGAAGGCGCAAAGACCATGGTGAAGGAGGTTAAAGGTGCGTTCGGCAGGATCGATTTCCTGGTAAATAATGCCGGTATTACCAGAGATAAGCTTCTTGCCCTCATGAGTGAGAACGATTGGGACGATGTCATTAACACCAATCTCAAGAGTGTTTATAATTTTTCCAAGGCGGTTATTACACAGATGATCAAACAAAAGGCTGGCAGTATCCTGAATATAACTTCTGTGAGTGGTTTGATGGGAATGGCAGGGCAAGTAAATTATTCCTCCTCGAAGGCGGGTATGGTCGGTTTTACAAAGGCCCTGGCTAAAGAGGTAGGAAAGGTAAATATCACCGTAAATGCAATTGCCTGCGGTTTTATCGAAACAGACATGACGGCCTCACTACCACAGGAATATAAAGACAAGATGATTGAAATGATTCCGGTAAAGCGGTTCGGTAAACCAGAAGAGATAGCAAAGACTGCAGCATTTCTGCTGTCAGATGATGCTCATTATATTACAGGCCATGTAATTAGCGTAGACGGTGGTTTGGCGATCTAAAGAATGGAATGTGTGGATCATGTTATTCCTATTGAAGGTTGAGATAAAACAGATGCCCCAGATGCCGGCAAAGGACTTCTTGGGATATGTAATAAAAGAGTGGGAATATTTTTCGCGGTTCCAAAGGCGGGGAAAGATTTTAGCCGGAGGAAAACTGGCAGGCAGGCGCGGGGCTGCTGCTGTTATTGACGCAGAGTCCAATGAAGAAATGGAAGAAATCGTCTCAAAGCTGCCTCTATTCCCGTTTTTTACTGATATAGAGATTACACCGCTTATACCGATGGAAAAGGCCCTCCTCGACACAAAGAGGATACACTCACTCATGAAATAGCTGATTATCGGCTGGTAATTCAGCAATTGAAGCAAAGCTGGCGCTTTTTACATCCGTAGGAACTTTCGGTAGAAAGCGTGCACTATTCCTTTGCACAAGAAGAGTAAATTGCTACGTCATACCCCGAAGCCTTCCGACAAACATCTTCATGTCCCTCCAGCCAGACCTGTTCACCGATCTCAAAATCCAGGTATCAGTTTTTGGTTTATTTCCCTTATTACTTCGGAACCACAAAGAATTGTATTTGTTTCGAAGCAAGAAAGGGTTTTTTCAAACATGGTAATCATTGTATTATTTAATGCATCTAAAGTCGGTTTATGGCTTGTAGCGGATGCATTGGTTTCGCAGTGAAAGGTCTTTGGTAGTAAAGACAAGGTAGTTCTGCACAGATTGATAATAATCTCTGAAAAGGCCTCAACCTTCGGGTCTTTTATCTTATAGTATGCTTCGTAATTTGTAAACGACGTGCCTGCGCATGTATCGGGCACCGTGCTTATCATCGACTGATAGTCAGATGTTCCTTCAAAGAGGGTTTGCCTGTGGTGCAGCAGATGAGCGGTCACAGCAGGGGTAGTCATTATATCCACTTCTTTGAGAAAATTAAAATTATTTCTCACACCCTCCATGGTGGAATTGGGTTCAAACATAATAAAACCAAAGGTAGGTTCAATCCCATACTCTCGCAGTAAGTGAATAGCCATTTTATTTTCATCAACCGTCGTATGTTTTTGGAATCGTTTTAATGATATGGTGTCTCCGCTCTCCAAGCCCAGGAATACAGTGGTAAGTCCAGCCTTAACTAGCCTTGAGAGGGAGTATTCCTCAACGTCATTCGCACGGCACTCAAAACCAAAGTGGATGTCCAGATTGTTTGACAGAATGAGTTCTGCTAACGTAACAACCCTTTCCTTTCCATGTTTTCCCGGGCCAAAAAAATTTGGATCTGAAAAATAAAAGTGTTGTATAGCATGTTCCGTATGTAATTTATAAATCTCTCCAAAGATATCCTTTGCACTCCTGCCTCGCCATTGGTTTCTCTGTCCGTAAAAAGGATTCAGATAACAAAAGGTGCATTGCCCATAACATCCACGGCTTCCCTGAATGTATATTGCGATGCTTTTTTTTTGATAAAGCGCAATATCTTGCCGATCAGGGTAGGGGAGTTGGTCCAAATCCTTGATACGTGGGCGTGAATGAGAAACAACCTTTCCTTTTTCATCCTTGAAAGCCAGCCCAGGGATATTCATTCCATTTTTTATGGGTTTATGCTGTGCAGGTTTTCCAAATGGAATATCCCTTTCTTGCAGGGCATACCTTGCAAGGTCGAGTGTTGTAAATTCTGGTTCACCAATGGTCACAGAATCAACAAAAGAAAACTGCACAAGAATTTTTTCATAGGCAAATGTCGGATAGTATCCATAGAGATTGATATGCGCTGTAACACCCCTTGATCTCAGATTGGAAAGCATGTCAAAGATATCCTGTGTCTTTTCCCATAAATACACCGCATGAACACATAAAAGCTGAAAAGACTTATTTGTGAGGTGTATGATTGTCTGCTCTATTGACCAATCGTAGAGATGGGCATCGGCGATTTCAACCTTTATATTGTTTTCACGTAATACTGAAGCGATATAACCGGTAAATAGACTGGCAGAGAGAGGGGCATTGACTACCTCCTCAAATCGTTTTGGATTTCTCGGACGCGGGGGTTCCAGCAAGATTACAGAAATAGGTTATTATAATCCTCAAAGATTCAGAAATCAGTTGTTAGCATTTTTTCACAACAAGCAATTTCTTTCGCTGACCTATGCCCCGTACTGTTTCTGAGGCATCACTTCGACATCCAGCCGAAAGCCCTTAGCAAATGATCTATTAAAATACAGTTTAAAATAATATTTTCCAGGTTTTGGTATAGGCAAATTTGCGGTCTTCATTCCAAAGTCCGGGTGTTGCAGCCGTGAATGAATCGATACTGTAATTCCTTCAAAAACAGCAAATATGCGGTCGCTATCATCACAAAACTCAATACGGACATCGTAATCTCCCTCTGCGTCTGCAAGACGAATGTAAAGGCCTAAACCTGGATGTGTGTAAGGAAAACTTGTTGCACGAATTCTATCAAATATACCTATCGCACTCCATTTGTTTGTTGCCTTTTCCTGAATAACCATATCGGCAATAAGAAAAGATATAATTTCTGGTTTCACAGGTAACATATTCGGTCATTTCCCTCCGGATCATATAAAATTATTCATCGTAATCATCTTACCGTTGCTTTACATAATATCAATAAAATATTGGTAATTATGTTAGCTGCAGGTACTTCATTCCTTCTCCATGATGCACTATCTGTCTTTTCCAGGCGACTTTTATCTTGCCTTGTATGTTTATTACGGTTAACATAAAATGATGAAAATAGTAGCAGGAATTGATATTGGTTCAACCACCACAAAGATTGTAATAATGCAAGGGCACACGATTATCGGATCGAAAATATCCTCAACAGGAACCAATTGCAAGAAGACCGTAAAACTATTATTCAGTGAGATGTTGGAGGATTATGATTTAAAGGTCGAAGAAATTCAATACACTGTAGCTACAGGATATGGTCGCAGGATAGTCCCCACAAATGAAATCATTACAGAAATTACAGCTAATGCTAAAGCAGCCAACTGGCTCATGCGCGATAAGGCAAACATAAGAACCATTATTAATATTGGTGGCCAGGACTGTAAGGTAATTGCCCTTGATCGTAGTGGAATAATGGTAGATTTTGCAATGAACGATAAGTGTGCCGCCGGAACGGGACGATTCCTGGAAGTTATGAGTCGTATTCTTGAGGTAGAATTAGACGAATTCGGTATATTGTCAGAAAAGGCAGAAGATATACCACACATAAATAGCTTGTGTACCGTCTTTGGTGAGTCAGAGGTTATTTCACTCATATCACAGGGAAGAAACGTGGCGGACATCATAGCGGGCATTCATCAATCTATTGCAAAGCGGGTGGGCGCCATGGTAAAAAAAGTTGGTGTTAAAGAAGCTGTATTTTTTGATGGAGGCCCTGCTTTTAATAAAGGGTTGAAGGGTGCATTAGAACGAGAATTGGATGTAGCTTTATATGTGCCACCTGATCCACAGATAACTACAGCTCTAGGCGCGGCCATTATTGCGTATGAGAACTACACCAAACGACATATCACCGTGTAGTCTCAGCATCATCCGCGTATATCAAAAGAGAAAAAGTAATGACGTGTTTTACGGGTGCGTTACTGAAATGAATTTAAGTAAATAATACGGTTTAGCCTTTTCGCTTCTTCCAGATTTTTTCTTCATATTTTTCTATAGTGTCTTCTTGTTCCATGGTTTCAATGGACCCCGGCCTTTTCTTGCGTACCTCTGTAATGGCATTTCTTGCACTAACACCCTTATTTACCAGATAACAGGCTAACATAGTGCCAGTTCTCCCAATCCCAGCATCGCAATGCACGACAATCTTTTTTTTGGAAGAAGTAAGATTATTTACAAAAGTTACAAACTCCTCAATTTGTTCTTGCGTCGGCGATGTAAGATCAGCTATAGGAATATGCTTATACTCAAATCCAAACTCTTCTATGAGCGTTTTATGAAGCGGCAATTCGGTTAATGATACTATTGCTTCGATTCCATTATCTTTAAGAAATTCAAGATCTGGAACTATTGAGACGGGCCTGGCCATACCCGCTATTTCATCTTGTATAATCCAACTAAAATTTCTAGGCATTTTCATTCTTTATAAAATTGTTTAGCATTTTTCGAACTGTCTCCAACGGCAAACCAACTGCGTTCGAAAAGCTCCCATCCATTTTTTCAACAAATTTTTTTCCTTCACCTTGAACAGCATACGCACCGGCTTTATCCATCGGTTCTCCTGATCTCACATATGTCTCAATTTCATCTTTGGTTATTTCTCTCATTTTAATCCTTGTTCGGTCAATGCGCAACAACTTCTTTTTTGAAGGCACATCTATTACGCAAACAGCGGTAATAATATCATGCCATGAGCCACTCAGCATCGTAAGGATTCTTTTTGCATCCCGTGTGTCCTTGGGTTTACCCAAAATATTTTCTTTATGCACCACAATGGTATCTGCGCTAATAACTAATGCATCATCTACTTTTCCTGCAACATCCCTTGTCTTTAAGAATGCAAGATTCCTGACTAACTTCTCTGGAAAAATTTCACAATGAATATCTTCTTCAATGGTATGCGGTATAATATCAAAATGGTATCCTGCCATTTTTAACAAGGTAATCCTTCTCGGAGAATTTGAAGCCAGTACCAAACGTTTCTTTAAAATAATTTGCATGTTAACAAAAAACCCTCCTACTAAGTAAATAGTAGAAGGGCAACTATTTCCAGTTTAAAACTTAAGAATAGTTTCCACCTAAACCGTTGTAACTTCGGGTTTAACTTCTTCAACTGGCTGCGTTTCAGAAGATCCCTCGACTAACTCAAAGACTACGCGGGATGCATTATCATTAAGCCTTCGCCCCAATAAACGTAACTTTCTATCCATCCCTTCCATGTTGTATTCAAGTTCGGGTATTTTTCCAACGCTATTACCAGACAAAACTCCTAATCTGGTACCTGATAATTTTAATATCCGTGTATATCCACCGTTGCGGTTGATATATCGCTGGGCAATACCACCACCAGTTTCACGCCATTGTCCCTCACCAAATAATTTCTGTGCTACATCGGCATTCCTCAATTTTGCGAGGACCTGACGATAACAATGTACATAGCCAGGCCTATCGGCATTCTTTTTCAACAGCCCTCTTTTGGCAATGGTAATTATCTTTTCAGCAAAAGACCTCGTCTCTTTTGCCTTTTCAAGCGTTGTAACAATTCTTCCGTACACAAAAAGACTATTTGTTATATTCTGCCTTAAAGATTTTCTGTGTGCAGCAGTCCTTGATAAATGTCTTCCTCTCATTCTGTGTCTCATGGAACTATCCTTTCCCTTTTTCCATTTGTTTAATTGCCACAGGCATTCCGATCGCTAAATTTAATTGTGTTAGCTTTGTCTTGACTTCCTTGAGTGTTGTTTTGCCGAAATTCTTAATTTTTAAAAGTTGTTCTTCGGTATTTGCAATAATATCTCCAACCGTTGCTATACCTGAAGTTTCAAGGCAATTAGACGCCCTTACTGATAAATCTAGTTCTGCGATAGGCATGCTTAATTTTTTACTAAGCTCTTCTTCAGATATTTCAGGAACAGATTCAATCCCCATCCTCTTTTCCACTTGTTGTAGTTCTCTGCCTATCTCAAAATATTGTACAAACGGATTCAAATGCTTTCTCAAAATTTTTGCTGCTTCAACCAAAGCCATTTCTGGAGAAACCACGCTATTTGTCCATATCTCCATAATAAGTTTATCATAATTTGTACGCCTTCCAACACGCGTCTCTTCAATAGAGTAACGAACATTCCTAACAGGAGAAAAAATCGAATCAATTGGTATCAGCCCAAATTCTTGTTCCTCAGGCTCATTTTCCTCGGCCGTCACATATCCCCGACCTTTTCTCACCTCCATTTCAACGTTAAAACTTACATCGTCAGAGAGCGTAGCAATGTGCAAGTCTCCATTGAGGATTTCCACGCCAGGATCAGCCACAATATCTTTTGCTTTTACTTCACCCTTCTTGTTTGCTTCTATTTTTATTATTTTTGGCTGATCAGAGTTTAGTTTGACAACGATATTTTTGATATTCAACATTATATCTGTAACATCTTCCACAATGCCAGGAATACTCGTAAATTCGTGACTTACCCTATCTATTTTAGCAGATATCACCGCACTTCCTTCCAGAGAAGAAAGCATAATTCTACGCAGACTATTACCAATTGAATGACCAAAACCACGCTCGAAAGGAGCTGCTATAAATTTACCGTACTTGTCGGTCAAAGTCTTTTTTTCCACATCAACTCGGACGGGAAGTTCAAGACCTCTCCACCTTATTCGCATATTTTTCTCCCTAAACCAGTTAACAAGGGATATTTAAATAAATTAAATGTCTGGCAATGAATGAATATTATCTTAAGAAAAACAATTAACCGTGAGGCTATTTTAAAACATTCGTTAGTATTACAGTTACGGTAAGAATCAAACCGATACAACACAATCACTTAGAACACAATTCAACAATTAACTGTTCTTGAGCAGAAACCGAAATATCTTCCCTCACAGGAAGTTGTGTTACCACCCCTTCTAATGTATCCGCCCTCACTTGTATCCAGGCAGGAATATTTCGACCTTTTACTAATTCGATATTTGCTTTTACAATATTTTGACTTATTTCTTTATTTTTTGGCTTTACAATATCACCAGCCTTCACAAGGTAAGACCCAATATCAACTTTTTTTTCATTGACCAAGATATGACCGTGTAAAATAAGTTGCCTGGCATTTTTTCTAGAAGGTGCAAAACAAAGCAGATGCACAACATTATCAAGTCTTCTCTCTAACATCGCCAGCAGGTTTTCTCCAGTATTTCCCTTTTGTCTCTCTGCTTTTTTAAAATAATTTTTAAACTGCCTATCCAGAATCCCGTAAAAACGCTTAACCTTTTGTTTTTCTCTAAATTGAATACCATACTTTGATAATTTACCTCTCCCCCACGTAAACTGACCAGGAGGATGTTTTCTCTTCACAATTGCACACTTCACCGTATCGCAACGAATTCCTTTAAGAAATAGCTTTTCCCCCTCCCTCCTACACAGCCTACACTGCGGACCTACATATCTTGCCATATTATTCCTTTCATGAACCTATCTAAATCTTTTTATACTCTGCGTTTTTTTCTCGGCCTACAACCATTATGGGGAAGCGGTGTCACATCTTCAATTGCTTTGATACTTAGGCCAGCCGCCTGAAGCGCAGTGATAGCAGATTCCCTGCCTGGACCAGGGCCCTTAACCCGAATTTCAATTTCCTGTACACCGTATTTTTGCGCCTTATCCGCTGCACTCAATGCCGCCTTCTGAGCAGCGAAGGGTGTACTTTTCCGAGATCCTTTAAAGCCGACCGTACCAGCGCTTGCCCAACTTATGGTTTCACCGTTAACATCAGATATTGTTACATACGTATTGTTAAAAGTCGCCTTAATGTTTGCAATTGCCCGCGTAACGTTGCGCCTTATCTTTTTCTTGACTGCATTTGACATGATTATTTCTGCCCTCAAGCTAAACTAAAAAAATTTTAACAATTCACCATCCCGGAATAATTATCCGGGACAAAGTCGTGATCATGAAAATACCTTTTTAAAACAAAATTTGTATTAAACATTTCGTCTAACTTTTTATAGCTATCCATATTGTTCTTTTTACTTCTTTTTTTCCTTCGTGCCACGATCATCAAATTTTTTGGCGTAAATTTGGGGGATATCATCTCAAGAAGTTTTACATAATAACCAGCACCCGTTAGAAATTGCGCCCTTAACGCCTCTGTTAGAATATCTGCAAAACGATATCTTAAAAGTCCAAAGTCGGTAAGATCAACCAAAGGATGCCCGCTTTTTAGGCGATTCCTTATTTGATTCTCGCAACAAGGAACTACAATGAGATACTTCACCCCCAACTTGATACCCTTAGCAATTGTTTCGTCCGTAGCAGTATCACACGCATGTAATGCAATTATCATGTCTATAGGTTTTTCAGGGAAAACGTCGATAATCTTTGCGCACATAAACTGCATGTTTTTAAAGCCAAGACTATCCCGAATCCGGTCGCAAGCTTCCACAAGAATCCTATTGGTGTCTACTCCATAAAAATAAGTTTCCTTAGCAAAACGTTTAGAAATGATGTAATTTAGGGCGAAGGACAGATATGATTTACCACAGGAACAATCAAGAAATACAATTTCTCTATTTTGTGGATACGTTTCAATAATACGAATAACTTGTTCACAGAAACCTACTACTTCATTAAACTTCTTTATCTCACGCCCGTCATTTGTCTGATCTATATCTAAAGACAAGGCCTTTATTAATTCCTGGCTATTCTTTAATTCATCCGCTATACTTTTTTTACTTACCATCACTAATCTTACAAATAAAACAGCACTTAAAACATTGAAAGATGGGTTCACTCTAGCCCAAGTCTTTTACACCCTTCTTCCCTGCCACCGTCTTCTTACGACCTTTTCTTGTACGTGCATTTGTTTTAGTTCTTTGTCCCCTCACGGGCAAACCTACTTTGTGCCGTATTCCGCGGTAGCAATTGATACTTTTCAGACGCGCAATATTCTGCATCTCCTGTCTGCGTAATTGTCCCTCAACGGTTAAGTTCTTCTCAACATAGGCATTCAACATGCTTAACTGATCTTCAAGAATATCCTTTGCACGTATATTCTCGTCAATATTTAAATCTTTCAATGTTTTCTTTGACAAAGCGTTGCCTATACCATATGCATAGGTCAGCGCAATAACAATCCTTTTATCTGCTGGAATGTCAATCCCGGCAATTCTTGGCATTTATTTATTCCTTTCTCTTTTCTTTTGATAAACCATCTCTTGACAGTATCCTTATCCTTGTCTTTGCTTATGTCGTGGATTTACACAAATAAGGCGTATAACATTTTTTCTTCTCACTATCTTACAATTTTCGCAAATCCGTTTTATTGAGGCTCTAACCTTCATATAAACCATCCTATATAAACTCTAAATGTCAGCATGTCAGATCAATCCTAAACTTGCCTGTAAATTATTCTGCCCTTGTCAAGGTCATAAGGTGACATTTCAATTGTCACCTTATCGCCTGGTAATATCTTTATAAAATGCATCCTCATCTTCCCAGAAACATGAGCAAGTACCTTATGGCCGTTCTGCAACTCCACCCAAAACATTGCATTCGGAAGGGCCTCCCTTACCGTCGCCTCAACTCTAATTGGTTCTTCTTTTGCCATATATTGTAAATTATAACTTAAAAAATATATTTAAATCGTCAGAATATCCGCACCGTCTTCAGTAACTACAACGGTATGCTCAAAATGTGCAGATAATTTTCTATCCTTCGTTACAACCGCCCATTTGTTGCTTAATACCTCAGTATCACACTTGCCCACACAAATCATGGGTTCAATCGCAATCGTAACACCTTGCGTTAAAATCTCATCTGCATTTAATAATGCTTTACTCACAAAATTTGGAACCTGAGGATCCTCATGCATACTGCGGCCTATTCCATGTCCTGTATAATTCTTAACGACAGAATAACCACCCCGCTCAACATATTCTTGTATTGTTCTCGATATCAGTGAAAGTTTTTCATTTGACTTGATTACATTAATAGCCAATTCCAACGATTTTTTGCAGGCCTCAATAAGCATCCTAGCCTCTGTTGTTACCTCTCCTATAGGGATTGTCAATGCAGCATCAGCATTGTATTTACGATATCCAACACCTACATCTATACTCAGAATGTCACCACTTTTCAATCTTCTTGGTCCTGGTATCCCATGAACAACTTCTTCATTTATTGATGTACATATGCTTTTTGGAAAACCCCTGTAGCCTTTAAATACAGGTATACCACCCTGACTTATAATATATTTTTCAATCTCAGTGTTAAGGTGTTCTGTTGTTATATTTTCCCGCGCAATTTCTTGAGCCAGTCTTAAAGCATCGGCCGTAATCTTTCCCGCTATTCTCATTAACTCTATTTCACGGGGAGATTTACGAACAATCACTTTATACCATCCCAAGGCTGATTAAAAACATCTTTTGATAATCATACTTTATAACATCCAATATTTTCTTGGTAATTGTTTCTATTTTCTTGTCAGAATCAACCTCTTTTAAAATCCTGTTCTTTTTATAATATTCAATTAAATCTTCAGTTTGTTCGTGGTAAACCCTTAACCTTTCAAGTACAGTGTCTAACTTGTCGTCGGCCCTTTGATATAACCCACCACCACATTTGTCGCAAACTCCCTCTTTCAATGAAGGAACAAATTTTACGTGATAATTCGTGTTATATTCACTACAAATTCTCCTGCCAGATAATCTGAGAACAACACTTTCTTTAGATACAGCAAAATAAAACACTAAATCTAATTTAGTGCCAAGTTCTTTTAACATCTCATCCAACACCTTCGCCTGCGATAAAGTCCTTGGAAACCCATCCAGAATGAAGCCATTCCTGCAATCGTCTTTTAATATTCGCTCTCTAATGATATCAACAACGATCTGATCAGGTACCAACATCCCTTTCTCTATAAAATGCTGAGCCCTTGTCCCTGTCTCTGACCCCGCATCAACCGCTTCTCTCAGCAAATTTCCGGAAGATATATGCGGTACATTCTTTTCTTTACTTACGGTGTCAGCCTGTGTACCTTTACCAGCCCCTGGTGGACCAAGAAAAACAATCCTCATCCCATTCTACCCCTGATCCTCGTTCCACCACTCAAGAAACCGCCATACTGCCTCATAATCATATGTGACTCTATCCTTTGTACCATATCAAGTGCAACACCAACGATAATGAGCAAGCCAGTTCCACCGTAAAAACCTGCTATAGCCCTATTAAGGTCAAAACCACCAGCCACGAGCTTCGGTAAAATAGCAATTAAGGCAAGAAAAGCCGCACCAGCTAAAGTAATCTTGCCCATAATACCCTCTAAATACTCAGCAGTCCTATGGCCGGGGCGAATTCCTGGAATAAAACTTCCATAGTCTTTCATGTTATTCGACATCTCTTTAGGATTAAACTGTATAGCAGTCCAAAAATAACAAAAAAAAGTGATAAGTAAAACGTAAAGTATAACATAAACTACACCGCCTTGCAAAACATCAGATAATCTAGAGGTAATCCAATATCCAAAACTCCCAGCCTCCAGCCTAACTTGAATGCCCTGCATTATCGCGGCAGGAAAGATTAGTAATGATTGCGCAAAAATAATAGGCATTACACCTGCTTGGTTCACACGAAGAGGCAGGAAATGCCTTTGTCCCCCATAGACTTTCCTTCCACGCGTATGTTTAGCCTGCTGTACAGGAATACGCCTTTGCCCCTGCGTAATATAAACAACACCTCCTACAATCGCAAGGAACATAGCTAGGAGAATAATCAATTTAACTATTCCTATTTGATGTTCTGCGGGCGTTACAGAAAAGGTAAAATTCTGCATAACCTGAGAAAAAGCCCAAGGTAGACGTTCAATAATGCCGACCATGATAACAATAGATATCCCGCTTCCTATGCCGTGCTCTTCAATTTGCTCTCCAATCCACATCAGGGTCATAGTCCCGGTTGTCAAGAGAAGTGCCGCCATCGCTTGAAAACTGAAACCTTGTAAATATGCGGGTATTACAGGAACTCCGTTGAATTCAACCGTATAAAGTGTTCTGGTCATTACAAATGCCTGAAATAAGCAAAGTCCAACTGTCGCAAGTCTTGTGTATTGATTGATTTTTTTCCTTCCAACCTCGCCCTCTTTCTGCAATCTTTCTAAATAAGGCACAACACCAACTAATAACTGAAAAATAATAGATGCACTTATATATGGCATGACACCTAAACCGAATATCGCCCCTGATGTCAAAGCACCGCCAGCAAACATATCTACCAGACCTAATAACTGACCAACTCCTGTTTGAGTAAATTGATGAAAATATGCCTTAAGTACGGTAGTATCCATCCCTGGAATTGGTATGTATACCCCGACACGACACAGCGCAATAAGACCCAACGTTATCAATACTTTCTTGCGTAATTCAGGTATTCTAAAAATATTTCCAAATTGTTCAATCATGATAGACCTTTATTTCTCCGCCTGCAGCCCTGATCTTTTCCACAGCAACCTTACTAAATTTATGAGCCATAACAGTTAAGGGAATTTTTACATCACCATCACCAAGTACCTTCACCCCGTCTAAAATCTTTTTAATAATCCCTGTATCAATCAACTTTTTCACATCGACCGTTTCGTCTTTATCAAACTGAGCAAAATCCTTTATATTGACTATCGCATATTTCTTCTTGAAAGGATTGTTGAATCCTCTTTTTGGCAAACGACGGAAAAGCGGAGTCTGTCCACCCTCAAACTGAATCGCAGTCTCATTACCAGATCTAGCTGTCGCTCCTTTACCGCCCCGACAAGACGTTTTTCCCATCCCTGATCCCCTGCCACGCCCAACCCTCTTCTTGCGCTTTCTGTAAAAAGGTATAGCCTTCACATCCATAGAATTCATTCTATCTTCACTCCTCTTAATTCCTCGATCTCTTTCTTAGTTCTTAATGCCATCAAGCCCATCAGAGTCGCCTTGGTAACATTTATTGGATTTCTCTTTCCATAGCTTTTGGTCAAAATATTTTTAATCCCTACAGACTCTAGCACAGCTCGCGCTGAAGCCCCCGCTTTTATACCGGTTCCTGGTGAAGCAGGTTTTAAAAATACACTCGCAGCCTTAAATCTCCCCAACGCAATATGCGGTATCGTATCACCTTTTATTGGAATTTTAACCATAAGCTTTTTTGCTTCTTTAACTGCCTTACTCACGGCACTAGGCACCTCTCTCGCTTTTCCAAACCCGATCCCAACACTACCCTTTCTGTCTCCTACGACTACAAGTGCACTAAAACTCATCGACTTCCCGCCCTTTGTAACTGTTGTACACCGGTTTATCTTTACAACTGTTTCTTCAAAATTTGTTGGTTCATCCAAACGTGCCAAAACACTCTCCTTGTAAGAATCTAATTTTTAGAAACTCAAATTGTGCTTTCTTGCACTTTCCGCTAAGGCCTTAATCCTGCCGTGAAACTTATAACCACCTTTATCGAAAACGACTTTTGTTATGCCCTTAATTTTTGCCTCTTCCGCAATTTTTTTCCCCACAATCTCAGCAGCTTTTACATTTCCACCATACTGAATCTGTGAACGTACATCGGAAGATTGTGTCGATGCCGCAACCAAGGTTCTTCCATCAACATCATTAATAATTTGACAATATATATGCTTTAAAGTCCTGCAAACGCTTAAACGCGGCCTTTCGCATGTGCCAAATACCTTCTTCCGGACTCTAATATGACGTCTTCTTCTTTTACGTAACTTTTCCTTTATATGGTCCATAGTAAACCCTTAAAAAAAACTTCTATGTTGCTCCCGATGTAGCTGATTTTCCAGCTTTCCTTCTAATAATCTCACCTTCATATTTGATCCCCATCCCCTTGTATGGTTCTGGTGGCTTCTTACCTCGGATAACTGCTGAAAATTGCCCAACCATTTGCTTGTCAGGTCCTGAAACGGTAAGCCTGCCAGGATTCGTCGGATTCGTAACGTCAATCTTTATTCCCTTAGGAATCTCCAACTTTGCAGGATGTGTGTAACCTAATGACAATATAAGCTCATTGCCTTGCACCTTCGCGTTATATCCAAGACCGACAATTTCAAGATTTTTTGAATAGCCTTTGGTTACACCCATAACCATATTTGCAATAAGCGCGCGCGTCAAACCATGAAGTGCCTTATGATGTTTTTCATCCGAACACCTCTTAACGAAAACATTATTATCTTGTTGATCAAACTCCACGGTTATATCGGGATGAAAAACCTTGTTCAACTTTCCTTTTGGCCCTTCAACATTGACGGCATTACTATTTATGGTAATTTTTACATCCTTTGGTATTTTGACTGGTTGTTTTCCTATTCGTGACATGTTAGCCCTCTATCCAGATTAAATCCGCTACGACACTATCCCAATAAGCTCACCGCCTATTTTAAGCTTCCTACATTGTTTATCGCTAATAATGCCTGTTGAAGTAGAATAGATGCCTATCCCAATCCCCCCAAAAATCTTATCAACTTCATCGGCTTTTTTGTAAATTCGCCTGCTTGATTTACTCACCCTGTCGATTTTATTAATTATTTGTTGCTTTAATGGCCCGTACTTTAGAAATATTCTAAATAAATTTTGCGTGTCATCAGTAGATATCTTTTTATATTCCTTTATAAAACCTTCTTCTTTGAGTATCTTTAAAATTGATAACTTCACCTTAGAAGCAGGAACGTCTACACTTTCTCTTTGAATTGCACATGCATTTCTCACACGCGTAAACATATCTGAAATTGGGTCTGTCATACTCATAATTTAATCCTTTTTTCTAATACACACAACTAAATGTCACTAAAAAGATTCTACCAACTAGCTTTCATCACACCAGGTATCTCACCTTTTGAGGCAAGCTTCCTAAAGCAAAGCCGGCAAATCTGAAACCTGCGATAATAGGCCCTTCGCCTTCCACATAATTTACATCTATTATATCTTCTCGTTTTATATTTCGGTTCTTTCTTCGATTTTTCTATTAAACATTTCCTCGCCATTCATACTCCCTATTCTAATTTAAAAGGCATACCTATCAACTTCAATAGCTCGCAAGATTGTTCATTCGAGTTACCAGTTATCACTAAGGTGACATCCATACCCTGAACAAATTCAACCGCTTCTATATTAATTTCAGGAAACACAATTTGCTCCGTAAGTCCAATCGTATAATTTCCACGACCATCGAAAGATTTAGTCGAAAGCCCTCTGAAATCACGTATCCTCGGCAACGCAATACTAATCAAACGATCTAAAAATTCATACATTCTCTTTCCCCGAAGCGTTACCTTACATCCAATAGCCTGGCCCTTCCTAAGTTTAAAACCAGCAATAGCTTTCTTTGCTTTAGTAATTAGCGGCTTTTGACCAGCAACAACTGTTAAATGCTTTGTTGACTCTTCAATGAGTTTTTTATTTTCTGTTGCTCGTCCCACACCCATATTAACAACAACTTTTGTAATTTTAGGCACAGACAACTTGTTTTTATACCCAAACTTCTCAATAAGATGCGGTACTACCTGTTGATTATACTTTTCTAACAATCTTGTCATATTTTTTAATCCTAAACTCATTCAGCAGACATTATTTCGGAACTACAATAAACACAAGCACGAATTTTGTCACCATTTTCGAGCACTTTTTTTCTTACCCGTACACCTCTTTCAAACTTTTTACAATTCTTATTTTGACAAACAGGTAACACATTCGCAATTGCTATTGAAGCCTCCTTCTGTATTCTGCCTCCCTGAGGGTTTTTTTGACTAGGCTTTGTGTGCTTATAAACTAAATTCACACCTTTCAAAATCACCCGCTTCGCATCTGGTAATATTTTTATAATCTTACCAGTTTTCCCGGCTTCGTTACCTGCCATCACTGCTACTAAATCGTTCGTGCGAACATGCATAAATCTCTCCAAATATAACTAATTGTCGTTCTATTTTATGAATCTGTCTAGACAACCTCTGCAGCCAAAGATATAATTTTCATAAAATTTTTCAGTCTTAGCTCTCTTGCCACAGCACCAAAAATACGAGTCCCCCTTGGGTTACCATCGTTGTCAATAATCACTATGGCATTTTTATCGAATTTCAGGTAAGAACCATCTTCTCTGCGAATATTTTTTTTTGTTCGCACAACTACACCTTTTACTACTTCGCCCTTCTTTACAACTCCCTCAGGTATCGCTTTCTTTACGGCAGCTACCACAATATCACCAACCGTTGCATATTTTCTGCTCGTACCTCCCAACACCTTGATACACGTGGCCCTTTTAGCACCACTGTTATCTGCAATGTCTAACTTCGTTTGCTCCATTATCATGTTAAGACTCCAATTTTTTAATTATTGCTTTGCTTTTTCAATAACCCGAAACAATTTTGTAGTTTTCGTTTTACTTAGTGGCCTTGTTTCTATAATCTCAACCTTATCACCTAAACTCGCCTGGCCGTTCTCATCGTGCGCCTTATAAATAGATGACCTTTTTATATATTTACCATATCTTGGATGTTTAACAAGACGCGCAACCTCAACAACAATAGTCTTTTGCATCTTATTGCCCACTACCATTCCAACAATTTTTTTTCTTCTTACTTTTCCAACGTTCATCGTTATCTACTCCTTGATTCCTAGACGCTTTCCGATACCTAATTCGGACTCTCTGAGAAGAGTTGCCAATCTTGCAATATTCCTTTTGATGTCTTTTCTCTGCGCAAGATTCCTTATCTCCCCAACTTGCCACTGAAAACGAACATTCAATAATTCCCGCCTGCTTGCTTCAATTTCATCTAAAATTTCCTGCCTTGATTTGCTTCTTGATTTCATCAGCCTTCAGTTTGTCTTTTTCCTTTGGACAAACCTCACTTTGACCGGCATTTTATGAGCAATTCTGTTTAGTGTCTGCCTTGCTATTTCTTCGTTGATACCACCTAGCTCAAACAGCACAGTCCACTGGCTTTACTACGGCAAACCAAAATTGGGCTCACTCTTTGCTTTTTTACTTGCGTGTTTCTATAGGTTTAGACGAAACCGACTTATGTGGAAAAACCTTATAGTCAACTTTCCTTCTCTGGGAAGATACTGAGATGCCGATACCTGCCAGCTTCCAGCTGCTGCGCAGTAATCCATCCCGGCTCCAGAGATTGTAAGCCAAACTCACCAAAGGCTACCGTATTACATCTTGTCGCATTTCCTTTAATTTTCTGCCTTTGCGACTTTCTGAACTTCACCCTCTTTGGCATCAAGCGCATATCTCTTCTCCTTCGCCGAAATAATTAAACCTTTATAAATCCATACTTTTACACCAATAACACCATATGCTGTTTTCGCTTCTGCAAATCCGTAATCAACATCCGCCCTCAACGTATGCAATGGAACACTTCCAAAAGACATTTTTTCAGTTCGGGCAATCTCAGCACCACCCAAACGACCTGCAACTTGCATCTTCACCCCCAGTGCACCAGAATCGATCGTCAAGTCCATTGCTTTTTTCATAGCTCCTAAAGGCAGCGCGTTTCTCCAATTGCTCAGCTATATTTTCAGCAACAAGTTGTGCGTATAGCTCAGGCTTGGTGGTCTCCTTTATTTTTATAACAACTTCTCTCTCTAAAAGTTTTTAATTTCTTCCTTTAGTTTATCTACCTCTGAACCTTTTCTTCCTATAATTAACCCTGGGCGCGCAGTATGCAATGTTATTTTTGCATCTTGCCGTGTTCTTTCAATCTCGATAAACGGGATACCGGCAAAACCATAATTCTTCTTGATTATTTTACGTATCTTATGGTCCTCAACGAGCAATGTACCAAAATCCTTCTTATCTGCATACCAGAGCGATTTCCAGCCTTGCGTAATACCTAATCTAAAACTTATCAGGGAAACCTTTTTGACCCATTCATCACCTCATTTATCGTTTTTCTTTGATAACGGAACTCTTACACTTTTCAGATAATACAACCGTAATGTGACTTGTACGTTTCAATATTCGCGCTGACATACCACGAGGTCTCGGACTGCTGCCATTTTCTGGTGGGGCCAACATCCACAAGTGCCTGCGATAAGTAAAGCAAATCAACATCAACGTCTAGATTTTCGTTTGCCGCAGCTATTGCAGCCCTAATGACTTTGTCAATCATATAGGTTGATCGTTTATGGGTTAATCTTAAAATTCTTAAAGCATCATTGACCGATTTGCCACGAACAAGATCCATGACATATCTTGCTTTCCGTGGTGAAATCCTGGCATATCTACAACTGGATTTAAATTCCATTGACATACGACCTTTCAGTACAACTATCTAAAGTTATCTATAACTACCTGTTAGCCATGCGGTGTTTCCTTCTTTTTCACGCCACCATGTGCCCGAAAATGCGTGTTTGAGCAAACTCACCAAGCTTGTGACCTACCATGTCATCTGTAACAAAAAGTTTCTGAAATATCTTCCCATTATGAATCATAAAGGTGTGAGATACAAAATCTGGTACTATCGTACAACTTCTCGACCATGTTTTTATTGGCTCACTGATACCAGTATCTTTTGCTTTTGTACTTTTTCCATCAGTTTACTATCAACGTATGGTCCTTTTTTTACTGAACGGCTCATAGCTTCTCCCGTGTTCTGATTTACAATTTAATACTACAAATTGCCCCTTGCACCAATTTCTTCGCCTACGAATAATAAACCTACTACTTAAAGACTTTTTCTTTCTTGTCTTTCCACCTTTTGCCAACAAACCCGTTCTTGAGCAGGGATGTCTTCTCCACCACTTCTTCCTTCACCACCACCCAATGGATGAGCTACAGGATTTTGCGCAACACCCCTCACGTGAGGTCTTCTGCCTTTCCACCGATTTCTACCAGCTTTTCCAAGTCTGATATTACTATGATCAGAATTCCCGAGTTTGCCTATAGTCGCCCTACAGCCGCTAAATACTTTTCTTACCTCACCGGAAGGGAGAACAACGTGAGCATAATTTCCCTCTTTAGCCATCAATTTTGCCGTTCCACCAGCAGAACGAACCAATTGCCCGCCTTGCCCAACACGTAATTCAATATTATGGATTTCCAACCCAAGCGGAATACTTTTGAGTGGCATACAATTACCTATTTCTGGATCAACTTTCTCCCCAGATATTACCATCTGGCCAACACGAATATTATCCGGTGAAAGAATGTATCTTTTCTCTCCATCTGCATAATGTAAGAGAGCAATACGCGCGGATCGATTAGGGTCATATTCAACAGTTGCAACTTTGGCAGGAACGTTATCTTTTTTTCGTTTAAAATCGATAATTCTATAATGCCGTCTACTACCGCCACCTATATGCTCTGCCGTTATTTTACCTTCCGTGTTTCTACCACCAGTCTTACGTAAAGGCTCCAATAACGATTTTTCCGGTTTCGTCCTGGTAATTTCTGAAAAGTCAGATACACTCGCAAATCTTCTTCCGGCAGTTACCGGTTTATAGTAAATAATACCCATTAATTCCTATTCCTTTTTCTTGTTTGCTCATTTATTAATATCCAAGATCTATAACACTTTTTTTTAACGTGATAATAGCCTTTTCCAATCCTTTGTTTTGCCAAGCCTGAACTTAACCCGTTTGCTTTGCCTTTTTCTAACCATTGATCTGACATCATCAACCTTAACATGAAAGAAGTTCTCTATTGCCTCCCTTATTTGAATTTTTTGCGCTCAAATCAACTTCAAAATGTGGTGATTTGTGTTCAAATTTTGGCCTTCAATCGTAATATATTATTTATTTGTATGGCGGCGACGACTTGCATCAACAACGCTCTTGGTTTGGTTCTCAAAGGGAAGGTATTTGGCAGTTTCAAACTATTCATTGCCTGTGGTAATGGTTGTATCTGTATATTTGGCCAATGGTTCTTGGTGTTTTTTAATGTATTTTTTTGTTTTGGTGGACTTGGGCATAAATTCAAACCATGCGCAAGTTGCTATTTTGCATTTCATAAGGGCAGAAAAAGAGCCTGGCAGATTTATTAAGAGTACTTCATCTGCCTTCCAGGTTGTGCCACCCAGGCAAAGAGGCACCAGTTGCCTGCCCTGTTTTTTAATGTTTGTTTACTAGTTTTTTTGTCCTGCACGGAGCATCAAAATTCAAATGTCAACTACGACTAACTTTTGCGGCATACAGCACCCGGCGCTGCCAATGTAGTCCAGAAGACGGCAAAGAGCTATTTAGTGGCTTGTTTTCTTTTTGCTGGTGCATATCCATAATGGTCTACGGTAGGGCCAAAATTAACTCCGCCATGATAATTCCAAAGACCAGGGGAACGAATAGCCTGCAAATAGCTGTTCTGGATGGCTTTTGGCCCAAGGCGGTTTGCATGCTTGCCACGGTCTCCCGACATCTTTTTTCGATGTACATGCCTTGTGAGTAGAGTGATGCGGATAAACTGTCTTTTGTTTGTGGAAATGCGTGTGTGGCGGCAAAATACGCTTTTTTTAGTCAGCATGGCAATGGCCCTTTTGTTGCGGCAATTGGCGGTGGCAACATCAATCATCTAGTTTGGCATTGTGTTTTGGTTTTGCATTAGACGGATTTTGTATACCGGCATATTGTTGGTGGCCAGTGTGTTACCTTTTTTTTTTTTTCGAATTTTATTTCTTATCATGGAATCCAGCTGAACCAGAGAGTAATCTGCGTTTGTGACCAGGTTACGCGGCGGGCCAGCCCCTGGAACAGGAATTTCTGCATGGTTCCTATTTTCCGGATATATCTGCGTCAATCTATTTTTTACGAAAGTGTTAACGCTCTTTGGCAATGGTAAGATTTGGAATCAGGTTGCGGTGTTTATCTTAATCTTTGGCTGGTGGGCATATTTTTGGTTTAGGGTATCAGTATTTGGTGGTGGGCTGGAAAATATATTTGCTGCTTTTGGGTTTTTATTTTAAACTGCCATTGGCATCGTATTAAGTGACCTTTAATATTTTTCAATGTGGTGGTGGAATGACGAAGGGATTAACCCTTTGGTATGCTGTGTTTTGGTAATTAGAGCGATGATTTTAACATCATGATAAATATATCTTTGTGGTTTTTCTGATTTTGCGGCAATGGTTAATCTGCAAACATTAAATAATGTAAAACTTCCCGCACAAATCCGGTAAAAAAGTCAATAGAAATGATATTTATTCAATAATTTTTGTAATTTCTGGTTTTCCTAATTCTTTTCTTTCTGTATGGCCTGGTGAATTCTGTTTTGTTTTCTCGCATAACCATCGTTTTCTTTTGTTTTTATCTGCATTATTACTGGCATGGACCAGCCTACCTGTCAGAGTTACCGTGTTTTGGTAAATTTGGCCTATAGCCGTATAAAGGGGTGGTGCCTCCTAATTTCCTTCCAAGCAAGCTAGCCTCAACATATACTTCCCACCTCAACCTTATTAAAATTTGGCTTCACTCAAGTTTCTTTCCCCTTTTCTTAAATCCTCCTTTACATTTCAGCAATATTTTGCTACCAGCCTGACCCTCATCCATGGTTTTTGTCACCACGGACTTCTTTCATAGGTCTGATACCAATCCACCTTCTCCAACCTTTACCTTGCCTCGCTCTTTCCCTCCCTGCTGCTACCGTACTTTTCCCTTTATACTAAAAACATCTTCTACTGACATCAAGAATGGCTTATCTATCCCTCACAGGATCTGGCAGATACGTATCCACCATCCATCAACTTCAATATCGGCCCACACATTGCACACGAAGCACCACCACAACCACATTCATTAGCCTTGAGCGTAGAGTTTTATCACCGGTATCTTGTCACTAGGGAAATTATACTTGCTCAACAATTTCCACCTTTCAGCTCCACCAAATCCAGCAACTCCTGGATCTTCCTCGCAGTATGTCCATGTTTGTTTATAAATACCACTATCCCTCGGCACGCAACCTGTTTTTGCAAGAGGATATGCTCCCTCGTTTGCAGCATCGGACCATCCGGAGTACTCACCACTAATATGTCGTTCTGCCCATTTGCAGTGCAGTTTATCATGTTCTTCTCATAGTCCAGCATGACCAGGACAATCGGTATGCGCATAATGTTTTTCTGGTGTTCATACTCCATATGATGTACGTTGCAGTTATTTCCCACTTACGTTTTCTGGCGTTTTGTTTGTCGTGTCGTGCCTTTCCTTGGCAACCTTCTTTGCTTGTTATTATGTGTGATCACCGATGTTAATGTCGTTTTCCTGTGATCTCATATGCCTTATCGTACGGTTTTCACATGCGGCTTTTCTGCTTAAATATTTTTTTACCCATCGGTTAAACTTTCAATTATTTTTGTTGCAGCTACACTATAATACTACTGGAATGCTTTTGCCGTGCAGGTCTGTATTCTAAGGGCTCCATGGTAAATGTACCTCTCCCCTGTGTTATTGACCGCAACACTGTTGAATAGCCAAATATTTCCGCAAGTGGTACATCGCCCTTAATAATCCTGAGCCCACCTCGTGTACCCATTTCAAGGATATTTGCCCTTCTGCTATGGATTTCGCTGATTACATCGCCCATATACTGCTCTGGAACAACGATTTCTAAAGACATTATTGGCTCCAGCAAAATTGACTTTGCCAGTTCTACACCTTTTCTTAGTGCAATACTCGCTGCGGTATAAAAGCCAAATCAGAAGAATCTACCGGATGGGTCGAACCATCCGTTAATGTAACTTTTATGTCTATGAGCGTGTATCCACCTGCCACACCAGTTGTTGCAGTCTCTCTAATCCCTTTTTCTACAGATCTTATGAACTGTTTGGGGATCTTCCCACCTTTAATGGCGTCAACAAAGGTCACAGGTTCATCCCCCTTGAATGGTTTGGTAGGTAATCCATACATGCCCGAATTGACCATGGCCACCTGTCTGTTGTATAAATTTACCTTCAACCTCGACCTTTTTACCTATTGTTTCTCTGTAAGATACCTTCGGAGCTCCTACGTTCGCATCCACTTTGTACTCACTCAACATCCTATTTTTTAATTACTTCCAATGTAACTCACCCATACCGGAGATAATCATCTGACCGGTCTCGCTGTCCAAACGAACTTTGAATGTGGGGTCTTCTTTTGCTAATTTTGCTAAGGCAACTCCGAGTTTTTCTTTTTCTGCGTCTGTCTTTGGCTCTATTGCCATCGAAATTACCGTATCCGGGAATTCCATCTTTTCAAGAACTATAGGGTGATCTGGATCACTCAAAGAATCTCCGGTCACTGTGTACTTCAGACCAATTACTGCTCCTATCTCACCGCAGGATAGTTCATCAACTTGCTCCCTGGAGTTAGCGTGCATTTTGTAAATGCGACTGATTAATTCTTTTTTGTCTTTGCCTGAATTTATTACCCTTGTACCTGAAGTTATTTTCCCGGAATAAACCCTTATAAATGTCAGGTCGCCATGCTTATCAGATGCAATTTTAAAAGCAAGTGTTTGCTAAAACGCTCATCCGGAACTGTTTTCCGCGATACTTCCTCATCTGTATAAGGATTCG
Organism: Planctomycetia bacterium; assembly: GCA_015075005.1. Lineage (GTDB taxonomy): Bacteria > Planctomycetota > Brocadiia > Brocadiales > Brocadiaceae > Brocadia. Next base: position 1,140,422 of record JABTVC010000002.1, on the reverse strand, counting down.
TACCCACAATTTTTTTTCTGTCAAGCGGAGATGGCAAGTAATCACATACGGCATCAAGAAGAGGCTGAATTCCTTTTTTCTTAAATGCAGAGCCACACATTACAGGCACAAGTTTCAGATTTATCGTACCTTCACGAATGGCTTTTTTTAACTCGTCATTCGTTATTTTCTCACCATTTAAAAATTTTTCGGTTAAAAAATCTACTTGTTCTGCAAGTGCTTCAATCATTTTTTCCCGCTGTTTTTCGGCTTCTTTTTTATATTCATCAGGAATTTCGTCCACCGAGAAATTCACCCCCAACTTATCAACGTCGTCTGAATATACCATAGCCCTCATAGTAACAAGATCTATAACTCCTTTAAATCCTTGTTCTCTACCAAGAGGTAGCTGAATAGGAATCGCCTTTATTCCCAATCGTTCGTTAATTTCACCAACAACCTTCATAAAATCCACACCTATTCGGTCCATCTTATTCACGAAAACATATTCTAGGAACGCCATATCTATCGGCCTGACGCCACACTGTTTCGGATTGCGCCTCAACACCACCGACGCCGCAGAATACACATATTGCTCCGTCTAACACCCGAAGTGATCTTTCTACCTCTATAGTAAAATCCACATGGCCAGGCGTATCAATCAGATTAAACTGGTAATCATTCCAGGCGCACGTTGTTGCTGCCGCAGTAATGGTGATTCCACGCTTTTGTTCTTCTTCCATCCAATCCATCACCGCAGTACCATCATGAACCTCACCCATCTTATATGATTTTCCCGTATAATAGAGAATGCGCTCAGATGTCGTTGTCTTGCCAGCATCAATGTGTGCAGCGATGCCAAAATTTCTCATTTTTTCAATATTCATAAATTAAACTTCCTGTGCTAAATACTAAAATTTTGACCATGCAAAATGAGTAAATGCCTTATTGGCTTCAGCCATCTTGTGAGTATTTTCCCGTTGTGTTATTGCAAATTCCTTGTTTTTTGTACGCGTCCACCAGTTCATCTGCGAGCCTTTGAAACATAGGACGTCCCTTTTTACCTTTCGCTGCATTTTATTATCCACCGAAGGGCCAATGCTGACTGCCGCTTCTTCGGGACCTCCACGGGCACTGATATGTAGCACCCCCAACACGCTTTGACCGAACCTCTACCAGCGGCTTGACATTATTTACCGCGGTTTCAAATATTTCCAAAGGTTCAGCATCAGTTATCTTTTTTTTTTCAATCATCCCCATCGCGTCGTAAAATACCTTTTCGGCGGTACTTTTTTTCCCTTTTCGCATAAGGCTATTGATAAATTTCGAGACCATTTTACTATTATACTTTACATCTGGTTGCAGATATACTTCTGTGCTCCTATATGCAAGCGCCATAAACCACATTCTCCTTCGTTAAAACCTACTTAGGTGTCTTTTGCCCCGTATTTTGAGCGAGAACGCCTTCTGCCATCGACACCTGCACAATCTAACGTTCCGCGGACGATATGATATTTAATTCCAGGGAGGTCTCGTACACGCCTCCCCTCACCAATACAATAGAATGCTCCTGTAAATTATGACCTTCACCAGGGATATAAGCAGTTACTTCCCTCCCGTTAGATAACCGAATCCTAGCTACCTTTCTGAGTGCAGAATTAGGTTTTTTTGGCGTTCGCGTCATCACCTGAAGGCAAACCCCTTTCTTATGGGAACATTTTTCCAAGTCGCGACTTTTGCTTTTATTTACAGCTTTCTCTCTGCCTCTTTTAATTAATTGATTTATCGTTGGCATTTCTATCCCTCCTATCACTAATTTGACGTCACAAGTTCCTTATCTTCCAGTTTATCCATTCTTTTTTGAGGAAATTCCCCTGTTGGCACTGCGTAAAGCGAGCAATAAGATTTATAACCCGTTCCTGCAGGCACGAGATGCCCAAGTATAACATTCTCTTTTAACCCAACCAGACCATCCACCTTGCCCTCCAGAGCAGCCCTGGTCAGGACTTTTGTTGTCTCCTGAAATGAAGCGGCCGATATAAAGCTATCAGACTGTAAAGATGCCTTCGTTATTCCACTCAGCATTGGTTTTGCTGTCGCTGGTTTACCACCTTTTTCTATTATTTTTTTTTTTCCTTTTAAATTTAAACTTATCTACAATTTGCCCAGGTAACAAACTTGTATCGCCGACGTCATCAACTTTTACCTTTCTGAGCATCTGACCTATAATAATCTCAATATGCTTGTCATCAATTGGTACGTTCTGAGAACGATAGACATTTTGAACCTCTTTTAACATATATGTTTGCAATTCTTCTTCACCACTTATTCTTAATATATCCTGCAAAATGAGAGGTCCATCCACCAACGGACTACCAGCTTTAATATAATCACCTCTATGTATTTTTAAATGTTTACCCCTGGGAACAAGGTGTTCTATTTCCATCCCTGTATCACTTTTGACCAATATTGTGCGCTTTCCTCTTCGCTTTTCACCCACCTCTACAATACCATCGATTTCACTCATCACTGCTGGGTCCTTAGGTTTTCTTGCCTCAAGAATTTCTGCGACTCTTGGTAGACCACCAGTGATATCTTCCGTTCTCGATATTTCTCTTGGTGTTTTCGCAAGCAAGGTACCGGCAGTAACACTTTCTCCCTCTTCTACTTCAACATGCGCCTTTTCAGGAATTGGATATAATCCCAAGATTTTACCCTTCTCGTCTTCTATAACAATTTGTGGATGCAGGTCTCCTTTGTGCTCCATGATAACTTTCCGCTTGACCCCTGTAGAAACATCAGATTCCTGCCTCATGGTCTTACCGATAACAATATCTTCAAAACGAATATTCCCTGCCATTTCTGTTAATATTGGAATCATGTGAGGGTCCCACCTCGACAACACCTGGTGAACAACTACAGCTTCATTTTCCAGAACCAACACTTCTGCTCCCAGGACTATGGCATGCTTATCAATTTGTCTCCCTTTGGAATCAATAAGCGAAATTTCCCCGTTCGCACTTATGGCAACATTTTTACCCTGTGCGTTTTTTACTACAGTCAAATTATTATACTTTATAACTCCACCGCGTTTTGCCTTTATCTCAGACTCTTCCACAGAACGAGTTGCAGTACCACCAATATGGAATGTTTTCATGGTAAGCTGTGTCCCTGGTTCACCAATGGATTGCGCCGCAATAATCCCTACGGCCATACCTTCTTCTATAAATTGTCCTCTTGATAAATCCATTCCATAACATTTAGCGCAAAGACCTAATGACATTTCACAGGTCAACGGAGACCGTACTTTGATTTTCTCATACCCCAAAGCTTCTATTCTTTTCCCTTTTTCATCTGTTATCAGTTCATTTTCTCTTACAATAACCTCATCCTTTACCAAGTCCACGATATTATTCCTCGCCACCCTGCCCGTAATAATCTTGCTCAAGGATATCTCAACTTTTTCTCCACGATAAATCACACACTTGGTAATTCCATTCGTAGTTCCGCAATCTTGAGCAGTTATAACTACATTTTGAGCAACATCAGCCAGTTTCCTGGTTAAATATCCAGAATCAGCAGTTTTCAAAGCGGTATCAGCCAAACCTTTTCTGGCGCATGTGTAGAACTGAAATATTCGAGAACGCCCAGACCTTCTCGAAAATTAGCTTTAATTGGTGCTTCAATAATCTTTCCAGAAGGTTTTGCCATCAAACCGCGCATACCGGCCAGCTGCCTTAGCTGTTGGGAACTACCCTTGCGCCAGACGATGACATCAAGTATACAGGGTTCAAGTAAGGCTTTCCGTTTCTTATGTCGTTCTTAAGTTCCCCCAACATCTCCTCTGCCACTTTTTCCCCTGCGTACGTCCAGGCGTCTATAATCTGGTTATAACGCTCTTCTTCCGTTATTATACCTTTTCGGAACAATTTCTGAATTTTCTCTATCTCTTCCTGTGTTTTGTCTATAATTTCCTGTTTCTTTGCTGGCATTTTTATATCTGTCACCGCAAAGGAAAGCCCTGCTTTGTACATTCCTTAAAACCTATCTTTTTATATCATCTAATAAATCTATAGTCTTTGCTCTCCCAAGAAGTTTATAACAATCTTGTATTATCCGGCTAATACCTTTCAAATCCAATGTATAATTATAAAAGGCATTCCTTCGGGCAATATATTGTTAAAAACAACTCGCCCCGCGGTCGTTGTACATAATCCTTTTTAGATACCTCCGTACCAAGCTTGTCCTTAATAACTTTCGTTTGTCTTATCCTTAACTCTATTTTTGTATGTAAATGAATCTTTTTTAGTGCCAAAGCATATACAACCTCTTCAGTTCCGCTAAAAATTTTAGGTTTCACTTCCGGACTATCTTGCAAGCTCGTTGTGAGGTACGAGCAACCCAAAACGATATCCTGAGTTGGCGTTATAATTGGTTCTCCTGAAGCCGGAGAGAAAATATTATTTGTAGATAACATTAAAGTAACTGCTGCTTCAATTTGCGCTTCGGTCGAAAGCGGGAGATGTACGGCCATTTGATCGCCATCAAAATCCGCATTGAAGCCGCGACAAACTAATGGGTGCAACTTAATGGCATTTCCCTCAACAAGGATAGGTTCAAATGCCTGAATCCCCATTCTATGTAACGTTGGTGCCCTATTGAGCAATACCGGATGCCTCTTGACTACCTCATCGAGGATATCCCAAACCTCATTGTCTTTGCGCCCCAACATTTTCTTTGCGCTCTTAATCGTATCTGCAAGGCCTAATTCCTTTAATCTTCTTATGATAAAGGGCTGGAACAACTCCAACGCTATTTTCTTTGGCAATCCACACTGATGCAATTTTAACTCTGGACCAACCACGACAACCGAACGCGCTGAATAGTCGACCCTTTTCCCGAGAAGATTCTCCCGAAAACGCCCCTGCTTGCCTTTTATCATGTCAGTTAGAGATTTTTATGGCCTGTTATTACTCCCCAACACAGGACGTTTTCCCTTGTATTGTCAAACAACGCATCCACTGCTGCAAATTCTTTTTTCGTTTCTTATAATGACCTCTGGAGCATTCAAATCAATCAATTTCTTCAAACGGTTGTTTCTGCTAATTCTCCTGTAAAGATCATTGAGGTCAGATGTGGCGAAATTCCCACTCTCCAAGAGCACCAGTGGCCTCAAATCGGGAGGAATTACCGGAATAATGCTTAACACCATCCATTCTGGCTTATTGCCAGAATCACGAAAAGCCTCCACAATATCCAATCTCTTAATAATTTCTTTCGCGCGTTGTTAGACTTAGTCTGATTAAGTTCATCGCGTAATTCATTTGATAACATTACCAAATCAAGCTTTTGCAGCAGCGTACGTATCGCTTCAGCACCCATGCCGGCCCTGAATGATGACTCTCCATATTTCTCTTTATTTACCTTGAATTCTTCTTCGCTCAGCATCTGATATTCTTTTAGCAAAGTACTTCCGGGATCTATCACCACATAATCTTGAAAATAGACGATTCTCTCTAATGAAGTAGTCTTCATCCCTAAAAGTGTGCCTAAACGAGATGGCAATGCTTTAAAGAACCAAATGTGAACAATTGGAGCAGCTAAACTAATGTGCCCCATACGTTTTCTTCTTACACGAGAGTGCGTAATCTTTACACCACAGCGATCACAGATAATACCTTTATGCTTAATCCCTTTATATTTTCCGCAAAAACATTCCCAATTTCGTTCTGGGCCAAAAATACGTTCGCAAAATAAACCATCTTTTTCGGCTCTATAAGTACGATAATTTATAGTTTCCGGCTTTTTTACTTCACCGTAAGACCAGCTCCTTATATCTTCTGGAGAAGCAAGAGATACTTTCACAGAACTATACTCGTTTACTTTATCGTACATTATGTCCGCCATCGCAAAAACCTTTTTTTAAAAAACCTTTTAGAAATTGAGAATCGTTACCTGAATATTATGAAAATCGTGCTAAGCCTCTTTCAACACTTCCATCTTTTTCTTTTCCAATTTCAAACTCAAACCCAATCCCGCAATTTCATTTGCAAGTACCTCGAACGAAGCTGGCGTGCCAGCCTCGAGCGTATTTTCACCTTTCACCATCGATTCGTAAATCTTAGTTCTACCCTCAACATCATCACTCTTTACCGTTAGCAGTTCCTGCAAATTATAAGCTGCACCATACGCTTCAAGTGCCCACACTTCCATTTCTCCAAACCTCTGTCCGCCAAATCTTGCCTTTCCACCCAAAGGTTGTTGAGTAATTAAAGAGTATGGGCCTGTTGCCCTTGCGTGTACTTTTTCATCTACCAAATGATGAAGTTTTAGCATGTACATATATCCCACAGTAACCTTCTGGTCTAACATCTCGCCGGTACGTCCATCGTATAAGACAGATTTACCATCTTCTGGCAAACCCGCTTCTTTCAGCGCCTCTCTGATTTCTTCTTCACTTGCACCTTCAAAGATTGGCGTAATCGCACGGAATCCCAATGCTTTCGCTGCCAATCCTAAATGCGTTTCCAAAATCTGTCCCACATTCATTCTCGAAGGTACACCTAAAGGATTCAGTAGCATTTCAACCCTTGTACCGTCGGCCAAAAAAGGCATATCCTCTTCCGGAAGGATCTTGGAAATTACACCTTTATTACCATGCCTGCCAGCCATCTTGTCGCCTACCGATAGTTTCCTTTTCGTCGCAATTGATATCTTAGCAAGCTCCAATACCCCCGTAGGTAACTCATCCCCTCGCTTAAGATTATTTATCTTTCTGTCCCTTTCATCTTTCAGGAATTCTATTTTCTCGAAATAGCCTTTACTAACTTCAATTGCCTTTTCCTTCTTTTTCTTATTTCCGAATCCTATGTTTTCAATGTCAAAACGCTCTTCCAGCGTGAGTACGGACTTCGCCGACACTCCACGGTCGATAGCATATATCTGCCCAGTTTGTATATCTACCAAAGGCTCCTTAATTTCTTCGTCGATCACCTTCAGCATTTTCACAAATTCCTTTGAAATACTTTCATCATATTTTGTCTCTAATTCACTTATCTCCTGCAGGATTTTTTGCCTCTTGTCATCGGATAAATATGATTTCCTGGAAAACACCTGTGTATTTATAACAATTCCCTCCATGCCAGACGGGATCTCGAGCGATTCATTCTTAACATCCTCACCGGCTCTGCCAAAAATGGCATGCAGTAACTTTTCTTCCGGAGACAACTCGCTCCTGCTTTTTGGAGCTATTTTACCAACTAATATATCCCCAGGTTTTACTTTTGTTCCAATTCTTATTACACCAGTTTCGTCAAGATTACTTAACGCTTTTTCGGAAACATTTGGGATATCACGAGTAAACTCCTCCCGTCCCAATTTCGTCTCTCTGATTTCCACCTCAAACTCATCTCTGTGTATGGAGGTAAAACGATCGTCTTTAAGCAAGGCCTCACTAATCACGATAGCATCCTCAAAATTGTATCCATCCCATGTCATAAAGGCGACTACCACATTTTTACCGAGGCTTAATTCCCCGTTACAAGTTGCAGCACCATCAGCGATGACCTCGCACTTTTTCACCTTTTGCCCCTCAACAACTATAGGCTTCTGATTCAAACAGGTACCTTCATTTAGCCCAATGAATTTTCTTAACTTATAGCTGTCTTTATCGTCGACGACAATCTCTTCTGCCGTAACTTTTGTCACAGTCCCTGCATTTATAGCCTGAACTGTCATACTCGAATTTTGAGCAACAAATCTCTCCATGCCCGTCCCAATTATCGGAGGTTCTGTTTTTAACAAAGGAACCGCCTGCCTTTGCATGTTAGAACCCATGAGCGCCCTATTCGCATCGCTATGCTCAAGGAACGGTATTAGACTAGCTGATACCCCTACCAATTGCCTTGGGGAAACATCCATATAATTAACATCTTTGAAATTCACCTGATGAAAGTCGCCATTATATCGACAGAGCACCAGTTCTTTCGCTGTTTTCTCAGCACCCCTGATTAGTACGTCTGCCGGAGCTATTAATTTATTCTCCTCTTCATCAGCACGAAGATATGCTATCTTTTCAGTAATCTTTCCTTTATCGATTATACGATATGGGGTAATCAAAAAACCATACTCATCTGTCGACGCATAAATACTCAATGATGCAATTAATCCAATATTTGTACCTTCGGGAGTCTCAATCGGACAAACCCTGCCATAGTGAGACACATGTACGTCTCGTACCTCAAATCCCGCTCTTTTTCTGTTTAACCCTCCAGGTCCTAATGCACTCAACCGTCTTTCGTGAGTTAATTGTGCCAAAGGATTTGTTTGATCTAATACCTGTGATAACTCACTTCTGCTGAAGAAATAGTCAATTGCAGAAAAAATAGCCTTTGAATTAACAAGAGAGCGTGGCGTTAATTGCTCTGTATCTTTTACACTTAATCTCTCTTGCACAGTTCTCCTTAGTTTCAAGAAGCCCTTGCGCAGCTCTTCTCCTGCCAGCTCATCAATTGTTCGAAGCCGTCTATTACCTAAATTATCTATATCATCAATGGATACGCCAGGCTCACCTTTTCTTAATTTCATTATATACCGAATAGCTTCAACGAAATCTTCTTTTTGCAACGTCATTTCGGCAACGTTAATATTATGCCCCAACTTTCTATTTAACCTGAATCTCCCGACAGAGCCCAATCTATACCTCTTGACATCAAAAAATTTGTCGTAAAATAGCTGTCGGGCTTTTTCTACCTGCTGCGGGTTACCAGGCCGGAATCTGGCATAAATTTTTAACAGGGCGTCTTCATGTGATTTTGTAAAATCCGATTCCAAAGAATTCAAGATCAAAGGGTCTTCCATCTTTTTAATTAATTCAATCTTTTTTATTTCCAAATCAGCTATTGCTTTAATCGTAGTGTCCGACAATTGACGGCCAGATTCCAAAACAATTTCACCGGTTTGCGAATTTACAATTTTTTCTACGGTGTATCTGCCTCTCAATTTTGATGCAGAGGCAAAATCAGGAATCTTTACCGTTTCAGTTTCGTAAAAAAGCCTTATAATATCTTCATCATTTGTATACTCTTCAGATAATGCCCTTAGAAAACACGTAGACGGAGTTTTCCGCTCTGATCAATTTTTACCGTAAGGATGTCCTTTTTCCCCACCTCAATCTCAATCCAGCTTCCCCTCTCAGGAATAATTCTGCATGAATGTAATCTTTTCTCAGTATGAAACTCTTCGATAAAATCAATACCAGGTGATCGATGCAACTGTGTCACAATTACACGTTCAGTTCCATTTATAATAAAGTCACCACCGCCGATCATGACCGGTATTTCACCAAGGTACACCTCTTCCTCGATTGGCTCTGCTTTATTTAATCGCAACCAAATCCTAAACGGGCAACCATACGTCAAACGCAACTGTCTGCACTCATCCTCGCTATATCTTGGCTTTCCAAGGTCGTATTTAATGTAGTCCAAGGACATAGTCCCATCATAGTTGCTAATTGGAAATATTTCCCTCAAAATTGCTTCAATTCCCAGATTCTTCCTTTTAGAAGCAGGCATGTCCACTTGTAGAAAATCATGGTAAGCCTTCGTCTGAATCTGTACGAGATTCCGAATCTCTATAACCTCATCAACCTTACCATAATTGCGGATTTCCATAATATTCCTGTATTTTCAAGTTCAAGAAACTAATAATTATTTAATTTCAACCTTTGCACCAGCAGCCTCAAGTGACTTTTTAATCTTCTCTGCATCTTCTTTTGTAACTCCCTCCTTAACGGTTTTTGGAGCGGCCTCTACAAGGTCTTTAGCCTCTTTTAGACCCAAATTTGTTTCGGCACGAACGGCTTTAATTACCTGGATCTTATTCGCACCCCCGTCCTTCAGGATCACATCAAAAGCAGTTTTCTCTTCAGCCGCAGCTTTACCCTCCGTTGCAACAGATACACCTGCTGGCATTGTTGCTACTGCGGCTGCAGAAACACCAAATTTCTGTTCAAAGGCCTTAACAAGCTGCGATGCCTCCAGCAAAGACATACCCGCAACCAAATCCAGCACCTGTACAATTTTACCAGAAGGTTCAACCGCTTTTTCTTCACTAATCTGAGTCATTATTTCTCCTCCTACTTTTAGGAATTCCGCAAAAAACTATACACTATCCTTTTCTTTCTTATCTTTAACAGCCTGGAACACAGTTACCAGGTTACGCAACACAGCGTTAAAAGCACTAACAACCCCTACAATGGGCGCATTAATAACCGTAATTATCCGAACACGAAGCACCGGCATCGGCGGAAGTTTAGCCAGCACATTTATATCTTCAGCAGAAACCACAGCCCCATCAACAAATCCTCCGCGTACACTTAAAGAAGATATTTTCTTCGACCATTCCATTATTTCTTTTGCCATGATTACCGGATCACCACCCCCGGATGTTATACCCGAAGGCCCTTTAAGAAATGGCACAAGACCGGTAACCCCGATTTCCGTAAATGCAATTGTCGCAAGTGAATTCTTGACTATATCAAAACAAATCTTCTTTTTTCGCAAATCTTTTCTGATCTGATCGAATTCCAATGCCTTTATACCCTGATAACCAACTACCATAAAATTATCTGTTTTACGATAGCTTGAAATCAATTCTTTTACGACAATCTCTTTTAATTCATTTGCCATGCTTTTTTAATTCCCTTCGCATTTTTTCACATCTTAAACTTGCACCATTATCCCAGGACCCATCGTTGTAGATACCGATACTTTTTCAACAAACACCCCTTTTGCAGAGGCAGGACGAGAGCTGGTAATATGCTTGACAAAGGCACTAATGTTATCCTCTAAATCTTTATCTAAAAAGGAGACCTTCCCAACGATACCATGCACATTTCCACCGGCATCAGTTCTATATTCAAGCTTACCCGCCTTAAACTCTTTTACTGCAGTTTCAATATCATCCGTTACCGTACCTGATTTAGGAGAAGGCATCTTACCCTGAGGTCCTAACACCCTACCTAATTTGCCAACCAATTTCATCATTTCTGAAGATGCAATTGCAACATCAAAGTCAGTCCAGCCACCCTCTACCTTTTTTACCAAATCCTCAGCACCTACTTCATCTGCACCTGATTTTTTGGCTATTGCCGCCTTATCACCAGTAGCGAAAACAATTACTTTGAGGCTTTTACCAATGCCCTTAGGTAAGGATATAGATCCTCTAATAAGCTGATCCGACTGTTTTGGGTCAATACCCAACTTCATCGCAACTTCAACACTCTCGTCAAATTTTGCATGCTTAAAAGATTTAAGTATTTTAACTGCTTCTGGCAAACCGTATTTTTTATCGGAATCAACACCACTCCTTGATTCTAAATATCTTTTACTTCTTTTTAACATCGGAATACTTTCCTTTCAAACACCAATGACATATTATTCAAAGAGAACTTAATCTGTGACTTTAATTCCCATATTGCGTGCGGTCCCCTCTATTATCTTAATAGCCGCTTCCAGGCTATCGGCATTTAAATCAGCAAGTTTTTTTTCGGCAATCTCTCTCAATTGCTGCGTATTTACCTGCCCAACTTTCTGCTTGTTTGGCTCAGAAGAACCCTTAGCGATTCCGGCCAACTGTTTTAACAACACAGACGCAGGAGGAGATTTTAAAATAAAAGTAAACGTCTTATCTTTAAATACGGTAATCTCCACGGGCGTTAAAACACCCAATAACTCTTTTGTTTTATCATTAAATTGCTTAACAAATTGTCCGATATTCACTCCATGCTGGCCAAGAGCCGGCCCCACTGGTGGCGCTGGCGTTGCCTGTCCTCCAAGGCACTGTAATTTAATCTTTTTTAAAATCTCTTTCGCCATTTTACACCCCCGCTATCAAATTGCCTCAACCTGCCAATATTCCAATTCAACAGGTGTCGCCCTGCCAAATATTGTAAGCATCACTTTTAAACGACCACTCGCTGCCAACACCTCCTCGACGACTCCATCATAATTCTCAAATGGCCCTTCTTTCACCCTCACCTTCTCACCTTCACGAAACTCAATCTTCGCGCGAGGTTTCTCTTCTTTGTGCTCTACGTCTGCCAGCAACTTTTCCACTTCATAGCTTGCCATTGGCACTGGCTTGCTTTGTCCACCGATAAAATCGCCTGCACCTGGAGTTTCCCGAACCAAAAACCAAACCTCTTTCGGTATTTGACCATGGTCGTCGACCTCAACTTCAGCCATAATGTAACCTGGATATATTTTTCTTTCAGTTATTTTTTTCTTGCCACCCTTGATTTCTGAAACTTTTTCACTAGGCACTAAAACCCTTGAAATCTTTTCCTCTAAACCCCGCGTCTTTACAAGCTCTATCAAACTATCCCGTATCTTATCTTCCTTATTGCTTTGAACACGCAAAACAAACCATTGTTTAGGCATTTAGCAAAACCCACTAAAAAAATCCCAATAATATACTTTAAAATTGCTATGTATTGAAAATTAACATGCCCCACCGGTTACAAGGAAGAAATTAAAAGGGTTGAAATTACGAGGATACTCTCTAATTCAACAATAAAACGCTAACACAGCGCCTTTGTTTTCATCCAAACCAATCACATAAAAGCTAAAGCACGCCAATATACCCCATAATAAGCGACACAAACCAATCAACACCCAATACAAAGATCCCAATTATAACAACCGATACGATCACAACCGCCGTTGAACCAACCAACTCATATCTCGTTGGCCACAAAACCTTTTGCAACTCTCCCTGGGTATCGATCAAAAACTCGACCGTCTTTCTACCCATATTATCTAATGGCTTAACCCCTGTCTCCAAGCCAGCAACAAAAACACACACGATAAATCCCAAAAATACAAATAAAGCAAAAGAACTCAACAAACCCCACGTCAAGCCGATACCAACTAACGGTACCTTCACATCCCGTACAATATCCGGCAATTCTATCAATGCATTATATAGTGAAACAGCCGCAAATAACGCCAGGAAACCTAGCGCTACGCCAACAGCAATCCTGCTATATAAACCAAAACCTTTTCTATAAACACCAAAAAACGACATTAAAAACCTCTCTATCATATGGCAGGTCTGGAGGGACTCGAACCCCCAGCAGCCGGATTTGGAGTCCGGTGCTCTACCAATTAGAGCTACAGACCTTTATTTTAATTCAAAATACCAAACCCAAATCTACTTCTTGTATTCTTTGTGGTCAGTGTGTTTTCGGCAATGCCTGCAGAATTTTCTCATCTCTAATTTTTCTGTTTGTTGTGACTTTTTCGGAGTTCTATAATTTCTATTAGAACACTCCTTACACACCATCGTTAAATATTCACGCATTACGTTTTCCCAAGTATTTATTCAATAATTTTTGTAACTACCCAGCACCAACGGTCTTCCCGCCTTCACGAATTGCGAACTCAGGCCTTCGTCCATTGCCACCGCCGTCAGCAGCTCTACATTTACCTTTATCTATCACCAGGCATCACCATCTCAGCACCACCTGTCAATGTTACCACCCCTGTCACATCCGTAGTCCTGAAGTAAAACTGCGGCCTATATCCGTTAAAAAGGGGCGTGTGCCTCCCACCCTCCTCCTTCGTCAATATATACGCCTCAGCCTCATACTTTATGGGGTGTTATACTCCCAGGCTTCGCCAATACCTGTCCCCTCCAAATCCTCCTTTCCACTCCCCTCAGCAACACACCCAAGTTGTCACCAGCCTGACCTCATCCAGCGTCTTATTAAACATCTCTACCCCTGTCACCACGGACTTCTTCACATCCGGCCTGATACCTACGATATCCACCTCATCTCCAACCTTTACCTTGCCTCGCTCCACCCTCCCCGTTGCTGCCGTACTCTTCCCTTTATACTAAACACATCTTCTACCGACATCAAGAACGGCTTATCTATCTCCCCTCACAGGATCTGGCAGATACGTATCCACTGCATCCATCAACTTCAATATCGGCCCACACCCGCACACGAAGCACCACCACAACCACATTCTATTAGCCTTGAGCGCAGAGCCCCTTATCACCGGTATCTCATCACCAGGGAAATTATACTTGCTCAACAACTCCCGCACCTCCAGCTCCACCAAATCCAGCAACTCCTGATCCTCAAGCATGTCCACCTTGTTCATAAACACCACTATCCCCGGCACGCCAACCTGCTTCAGCCAAGAGGATATGCCCCTCGTCTGCGGCATCGGACCATCCGAGCACTCACCACCAATATCGCCCCCGTCCATCTGCGCAGCCCCGGTTATCATGTTCTTCATCATAGTCAGCATGACCAGGACAATCTACATGCGCATAATGCCTCTTCTGTGTCTCATACTCCACATGCGATATCGCTATCGTTATACCCTGCTCACGCTCCTCTGGGCGCCTTGTCTATCGTGTCGTACGCCCTCTCCTTGGCCAACCCTGCTTTGTAATACATGCGTGATCACCGATGTTAACGTCGTCTTCCTGTGATCTACATGCCCTATCGTACCTACATTCACATGCGGCTTCGTCCGCTTAAATACCTCTTTACCCATTGCACTTAACTCCCCTTCTATTCAACCACCAAACGTTTTTAGTTTAATCTTTTTATTTTTCTTGGAGCTGCTGATGGGATTTGAACCCATGGCCTCGTCCTTACCAAGGACGTGCTCCACCACTGAGCTACAGCAGCAATATTAAAAGGGCAAAATCATAACCTATTCAATATTTTTCGCTTATATAACCCTGAAATCTAATCAGCAGAAAAGGCGAATGATACCACACGAAAACGCTTTATGTCAAACATAAATATACATTTTCTGTATATTTTTTTAAAAATTAATTCGATTAACCCGGTGACGACTTTTGCATTGGAGCACACACAGAGTGTTGCATTTCCTTATTACAATTAATTGTGCATTCATGCAAAATTTTGCACTTGCTTTCGTCCCTACCCTGCAACAACAATGAAGACCCACACTATCAAGCTAAAGCGGGCGAGCGATGCGATGGAATCGAACCCACATGACTAGCTTGGAAGGCTAGGGCTTCTACCATTGAGCTACGCCCGCAGAAAAGCAAATTGCGCCTTTACTATATAAAAATATCATCCGACAGGATTATCTTTTCGCTTTTTTTGAAGGAACTCAACAATCTTTTTTAAATGGTGGGTGGAGGAGGATTCAACCTCCGAAGGCTATGCCAACAGATTTACAGTCTGTCCCTTTGGCCACTCGGGAATCCACCCGTTTTAACGTTCCCTACTTCTCATTATCAAAAACTAACCTTTGGAGCTAGCGGTGGGACTCGAACCCACAACCTGCGGTTTACAAAACCGCTGCTCCGCCATTGAGCTACGCTAGCATAGTAGCACAGAAAAGAGATATATGTTAGCAAAACATGAAAATTATTCAAGTAAAATTTACAATCATACGCAAATACTAAAAAGATATCCTTCGTAATTCCGTTTAACCTCATCGATACTATCCCCACCAAACTTTTCTAAGAATGCCCTGGCAATTTCAAAAGCAACCATAGATTCACAAATGACAGAAGCTGCAGGAACCGCACATACGTCCGATCTCTCATACGTAGCCACAATCGGCTCTTTTGTCAACAAATCCACAGACCTTAATGGTTTTTTTAATGTGGGAATAGGTTTCATGTATGCCCTTGCCACAATCGGCTCTCCGTTACTTATACCGCCTTCTATACCTCCGGCATTGTTTGTCAGCCTCTTAAAGCCTCCGGTTAGCGACTTACCCTCTTTTGGCTTCTCATAAAAAATCTCGTCGTGTATCTCTGAGCCGAATTTATTAGCAGCATTACAACCCAAACCAAATTCTACTCCTTGATTGCCTGAACAGACATCAGTGCGCAGGCAAGTCTTGCATCCAATCTGATATCCCACTGGGTGTGGCTGCCTAATCCCACAGGCAGTCCATAAGCAATCACTTCTATGATACCACCAAGGAATCTCCATTTTCTGCCGTCTGTTTTATCTTTTCAATAATTCGTCCTTCAATATCCTGATCAATACAACAGAAGGACTTTTTCCCGAATTTTTTTGCAATATCCATATCCCTGATGAATTTGTCTGAATTTATCCCCAATACCCTTACATAACCAAATACCCCTTCCAAGGAGAGAGAGTAAAATCTTTGCCACAGCAAACTGCAACCCGTGTGCGGCGGTTTCTCTCCTGCACTTGCCCTTTCCAATATGTTTCGTGCATCTTTTGGTTATATTTCATAACACCCGCCAAGTCTGCATGGCCTGGCCTGGGACGGGTAACGGCTGGCAACTCATCAATTTTATAATCACTATTTTAATCATTAAACAAATCGGACTACCCAAGGTTATATTTTTCTAATCCCGGAGAGTATCTCTACGCGGTCTTCCTCAATCTGCATCCTCCCGCCCCTGCCTAAACCTCCTTGTCTTCGCTTCATTTCCGTATTGATGACCACCTCATCAATATATACCCCGGCCGGAAACCCTTCGAGAATCCCAATCAAACATTTTCCGTGTGATTCCCCTGCAGTTTTAAAATATAGCATCCGTCATCTCCAGGACATCAAGTTTATTATTTAATTGCCTAATATAATATAAATATGCTAGAATTTCGAAATTATATATTTAGCAGCATAAAATAACAACGTAAATCCTGTCCTATGTACAATCTTTTCATTAGTCTACGATACTTACGCTGCCGGAAGATATCGTTTTTCGCCATAGCCGGAGTTTCTGTTGGAGTCATGACATTAATCGTGGTACTTTCCGTAATGAACGGGTTTGATCAAGAACTTCGAAGCAGGATAAGAGGTACGCTGGCACATATTATTGTATTAAAGGGCGGCATGTACGGACTCGAAGACTACAAACACGTCATCGAAAAAATAAAAAAATTTGATCACGTAGTTGCCTGTGCACCGTATATAGAGGGTCCGGCACTCATCAAATTGAGAAACAGAAAGGAATTTGTTTACTTCAAAGGCATTGATCCTCAGGCGGAGTCGCGCGTGGGCGATTTTCAGTCATATATCATCCCCTTTGGAAATCAACCCGAAGACTTATTAAAAACTCACGGAGAAAAAAATACCGCGAGCACCTTTGGTGGTTCTGAATTACTAAGAATTGGTCCGGGTGAACCTGAAAAAGACACAAGGAGCTTTATCCAGGACGGAGAACAAGTCATACTTGTCACCCTGAAAGAATGGGACAAAATTAGTGTAAAGGCATTTATTATCGCCGGGAAATTTAAATCGGGAATGTATGACTTTGATAAAAATTACGTATACATTCCCCTTACCGTGGCACAAGAACTCGCTGGTGCGAAAGAAAAAGATGCCGTCACCGGCATAAGCGTAAAATTGGACGACTACCGCCATGCAAATCAGGTGCGGGACGAACTACAGGCCGTGCTGGGCATTGAATATTATGTTCAAACCTGGGAAGATGCAAGAAAGACATTCTTGACCGCTGTCATGATGGAAAGACGCGTAATGGCATTTATATTGTTTTTTATTATTGTGGTAGCAGGGTTTAATATCCTTGCAATTCTTACTATGATCGTCCTTGAAAAATCCAAGGACATTGGTATTTTAAAAGCACTTGGAGCAACCACACAGGGTATTATGTCTATCTTCCTGTTAAATGGATTTCTTATCGGCAGCACTGGTGCATGCGTGGGAGTTGCTGCCGGCTTATCCATTGTACTCAGGATTAACTGGCTGGAAAACGTTTTGTACAATACCACAGGCTGGAGACCATTTCCACCTGAAGTCTATTATTTTAATCAGATTCCTACCATCGTGGATCCTATCAGTATCGTGTTCACTGCGGTCATTGCAATTGTAAGCAGCGTGATTTTTAGCATCTATCCCGCTTTGAGGGCTGCACGACTCGATCCGGTGGTGACGTTGCGTTATGAATAATCACCCCTGCTTTACTTTCACCAAACCTATTGACAGTCCGCAAAATAGCTGTTAACATCGAGATATTATCATTTTAATCTTGCGTCCTCAAACGGAAGTTTTCTCATGGTTAATTATTACAATATCCTCGAAGTGCATCAAGAAGTAAGCATAGAAGAAATAAAATGTTCGTTTCGAACACTAATCAAAAAATATCACCCCGACATTCACGGTTCAAATAAGCTCTGGGCTGAATCCAAAACGAAGATTATTATACAAGCTTATAAGACGCTTTCCGACACAACATCACGCGAGCAATACGATAGAAAATACAGGCACATCTTACAAACAAACGGAAGGCCAAGGCCTGCGAAAAAAGCTGACACCACAGAATCAACCGATAATATCCAGGCGCGTGTCCGCATTATTTTCGTTGGCCTTTTAAACGGCCACACACGCAATGCTATCGAAAATTATGAAAATCTATTAAAAGATTGTGTTGACATTGACCTTTTTTTGCATTTAAATAATCGGGATTTTATCGACTGCAAATTTTTACTGGCTGAGGCATATGAAAAACTCGAAAAGTATGATATTGCTATTGACCTGTACGAATTTATACTCGAAAAAGGAAAAGGTCTCACTCACCGCAGACACTTGATCTACGAGATTAAAGAACGAATAAGAAACATCTATTGTCGCAACCTGGCACGTTATGCTGCTCCGGAAAAGGCCTTAGGATATTATGAAAAGGTGCTAAAGCTTGATTTGTACAAAAACGAAAATGCCTTTATTTATAAGAAAATAGCCGAGTGTTACCTCGAATTAGAAAAATACGAAAAGGCCTTACATCACCTGAATATCGCCTTGTCATTAAAACCTAACCTTCAGGGAGCAAATAAACTCAAGGCAAAACTCAAACAACATATGCCAAATTTTACCATATAAAAAATGAATAAAGAAACCCACCCCCTCCTTACTACCAATATTCAACAACTCACATTATGCAACCGTGGCAAGGTACGGGATATTTACGAAATTAATGACTCCTTATTAATCATCGCAACAGACCGCATCTCGGCCTTCGACGTTGTACTGCCAAGCGGTATTCCATTCAAAGGAATGGTACTCACAGGACTTTCTGAGTTTTGGTTCGCCTATACCTCTGATATCGTCGAAAACCACCTTATTACTACCCGTATAGAACACATGGGCAACCCCATTATTTCACAGCACAAAGACATCCTGGATGGCCGTTCCATGCTGGCAAAGAAGGTAAAGGTAATCCCTGTAGAATGTGTAATCCGGGGGTATCTGGCAGGTTCTGGCTGGAAAGAATACCGCGAAACGCAATCAATTTGCGGGATAAAACTACCACCCGGACTTAAAGAATCTGATAAACTTCCGGAACCCATCTTTACTCCATCCACCAAGGCAACAACGGGGCACGATGAGAATATCCCCTTCTCTGGGGTTATAGACATAACCGGCAAAAAGCTCGCAGAAGAGCTGAAGGAAAAGAGTATGAAGGTTTATCTTAAAGCCCGTGACTATGCAAGTGACAGAGGTATTATCATCTGCGACACCAAGTTTGAATGGGGCATCACAGAAGACAACAAAACGATCTTGATTGATGAGGTACTCACACCAGATTCATCACGTTTTTGGCCACAAGAAGGTTATGAACCAGGAAGGCCTCAACACTCCTATGATAAGCAATTTATCCGTGACTATCTTGAGAGTATCCGTTGGGACAAGGAACCACCTGCGCCACCTCTCCGCCTGACATTATCCAAAACTTCTGAAAAATACCTGGACGCATACAAAGCCATCACGGGAAAAAGTCTGATTTAAAGCAACTATTTGTCCCAACGACATCGCCAATCCTCTGTGATAAAATGAGACAAAAAAGGGTTTAGGGAAAAGGATGTCCGTGCTTATTGCTCAAAAAACAGATCAGGAAAAACGAGAGGAAAATTATCCGCGATAAGTAACCTAAATTATACAACCACAAGGATTACGAAAATGACAATACATCCAAATGATTTACAGAAATATCTCGATGTTGCACGGGAGGCAGCCCTTCAGTCTGGTGTTGTGTTAAAGGAATACTTCCGGAAATTGTGTCCCTCCATGATTGATGAAAAGGCAAAAAACGATTACGTCACCGATGTGGATAAAAAGTCCGAGGAACTTATCAAAGGCCATATTAAATCTCATTTCAACAACCACGACATAATGGCCGAAGAGTCTCCCGCAGAAAGGAATTCTTCACAATTTCTGTGGATCGTCGACCCCCTGGATGGCACCTTGAACTATATCCACGGTCTGCCAAGTTTTGCCGTCTCCATTGCCTTAGAAATTGAAGGGAATTTAGCAGTAGGTCTTATTTACGAACCTCTGAGAGAAAACATCTATTCTTCAATAAAAGGTCACGGGTCGTTTAAAAATGGCAACCGTATTCATGTCTCCCACTCCGAAGCCCTGAGCACTTCTTTGATTGCAACGGGTTTTCCTTTCAGGATAAAAGATGTTATTGATTCCTACCTCAGGGTATTTAAGAATTTTTTTATGCAGTCCACCGGTATCAGAAGGGGAGGCTCGGCCTGTCTCGACCTTGCATATACGGCAGAGGGCATCTTTGGAGGGTTTTTCGAATGTGCCCTGTCACCGTGGGACATGGCTGCAGGTGCACTCCTGGTAGAAGAGGCAGGCGGCATAGTCACGGACTTCAAAGGTGAAAATAACTATTTAAAAACTGGCAACATCATCGCTGGCACCAAGGGAGTTCACCAGGAGATGCTACGGATTATTCAAGCAACCTTTAAGAATTGACGTGCACATATAATTCTACGAATAGCAAACAATTTTAAACTATTAAACAATTCTTCATCATTTGACACAATTGCTTTTTTCTTGAAACAGCTCACGTTTCAACGTAATATAAACCACAAAGCAAAGCAGCCGTAACCAACCATACCCCATAGACATCTATACAAGGGCGGGGAATTAGAATGTTTTCAGATGAAAATTGAAAATAAATCTAAATGAGAGGAGCGTTTTCGCGTGGCAAAGGTTATCTCATTTATTAACTATAAAGGCGGTGTTGGCAAGACAACCACCACCTATCATATCGGATGCGCCCTGGCACGGTTTCACGACAAGAAGGTTTTGCTCATCGATACCGATCCCCAAACCAATTTGACTTTCTTGTGCACTATTCCGGAACGATGGGAGAAATTTAAAAGGGAACATGGAACGGTATCAAGTTTGTTCCATGCATATTTGAATAATACCCTGGATACTTTTGATATGAATAAAATACTATGGAAATTTCCTGTGAGAATAGGGGCACATGAGGTTATCTCAAAGTTAGAACTGATTCCATCTGATATCGAATTATTGGGAATTGATATCGATCTGGCCGCAAAAACTACACGAAGGAATGAAACGAGTTTTTATCACGAGCATATCAATGTGCTGAGACGGACGGTGAATAGGATAAAATCTGAATTGGGTATAGATATTTCCCGCGACTCAAGAGATGCCCATTTTTATGTAGAGCAACATCATATCCTCAAAAAAGCAATCGATAAAGTAAAGGACAATTATGACTATATCCTGATTGATTGCCCACCCAATCTTTACCTGGTAACCCAAAATGCACTGGCAGCAAGCGATTATTATATCATAACGACCATCCCCGATCACCTGTCAACGATTGGGATCAATATACTCATCAGGAAGATTTCAGAGCTCAATAACGTGTTGCTTCAGAAATACCGGATTGCAAGGGTAGAAGCGGCATGTGTTGCCTTGAAAGGTATTTTGTTTACCATAGTCCATAAGGTAGGGCCAAATATTGTAAGCATGAACAAGAAGATTATGCAGGATATTCATGATAAGTACGGCGATTTGTGTTTTAAAAAATATATCTTATGGGGTATTGGTTATACGGAGGCAGCGGCACAATCCGCACCTGTTTTCCTCATGGACGATGATAATACCATGCGCGTTGCTGAACAGTACAAAGAGGTAACAAAGGAATTTTTACAGAAAGTTAACGGTAATGAAATATGAAAAAAAGGACAAAGAAACTCGATCTGAATGATACTCTTATAAAAGTAAAGGATTGCCTTTCGTTATTGCCAGACGATCAAGAAAGACAAAGGATAACACACAGTATCCCTGAGATAATAAAAGAACTCGATGTATTACGGGAAAACATTGATCATTTCCCCGACAAATCTGAAACGCATCAGGTATCAAGTGCTATTCACACCCTGGTATCATTTTTCGATACGCTGAAAGACAAACCCCTCCTTGCAGAAATACTCCTTCCCAAAAAAGCCAGGCCCAGAAAAATCAAGAGTAGCATCATTGACATTAATACTTTACACAGTCAGTTAGAAGGATTACCCACAGAGAAAATACTTGAAGAACTCACAAAACACAAAAAGGATATCCTTATCGAATTATCAACAAAGTTGAATATAACGGCAAATAAAAAACTGACAAAAGACGCCCTGGCGGACAGGATTTTCAAGCTGGGTTTTGCAAATAAAAGGGGGTACAACATCTTAAGTGGTAAATAGAGTAAACAAGGCTACAATGAATGATCAAATTGATCTGGCTTTGGCAGCAATACGCCAAGGCAAAAGGCCTTGGGTGCATTCCCGATTTACAAAAAATCGGGAATGCACCCAAAACGACTTTTGCCGAAGCCGCAAATATTGCGATTGAAAAAAGAAAAGGAAGTGGGAGGAATTCCCGCGTATTGAAACCATGCACGATAAAATCAAAATGGGCATCAGCTCCTGTTTACTAGGCGAAAAGGTACGTTATGACGGCGGACACAAACTCGATCGCTTCATAACGGATACACTTGGACAATATTTCGAATGGGTGCCTGTCTGTCCTGAATTTGAATACGGGCTTCCCGTACCACGGGAACCTTTGCACCTGGTGGGAAGTCCAGAATCTCCGCGACTCGCAACCATTAAGACCGGTATCGATCATACGGCAAAGATGCTGCAATGGACAGAAAAAAGACTCGAAGGGTTAGCACAGGAAAATCTCAACGGTTTCATCTTTAAGAGCAAATCCCCAAGTTCTGGCATTGGTGGGGTAAAGGTGTATACGCCGTCTGGTATACCAAGCCAGCGAGGCGTTGGTATTTTTGGTGGCGCTTTCATGCGGCACTTTCCACTCACACCGGTAATTGATGACGGTCGTCTCCACAACCCTCGGTTAAGGGAAAATTTTATTGAGAGCGTTTTTGTTTTCCATCGATGGCAGACACTTCTGAAATATGGCAGCATTAACGATCTGATCGAGTTCCATACCAGTCATAAACTTCTGATGCTCGCTCATAGTCCCAAACAGTATTCAGCCTTGGGCCAACTCGTAGCAAGTGCAAAAAAGGTAAAGCGGGAAACCCTGTTTTTTGCATATATTCAGGGTTTCATGGAAGGTATGAGTCTCCTTGCAACACCGAAGAAGAACACAAACGTCCTGATGCATATTTCAGGATACTTTAAAAAAGTCACATCGGCGGACGAAAAGCAGGAACTACTTGAGGTTATCGAAAACTATCGCACGTGCCTTATCCCATTAATTGTTCCCATTACCCTGGTAAAACATTACGTCAGAAAATACAACATCGCTTACCTGAAAAAACAGTATTATCTCAATCCCCACCCTATGGAACTTATGTTGCGAAACCATGTATAGCCGTGTTATTTGACATGCCACCCTGAAATATTTTTGTGCCCTTTTCCATTACAGCTTGTTACAGCCTTTTACAATTTGAAAAAACAATTTTAAAGGTGTTTTGTTACCTAAGGAATTTACCGCAGACATTCTGGCAGAGGGAAACAATATCGCAGGGGAACCGTTTGTTGCCCTTAACACGAATGCAGGATTACCCTACGTGAAAGATTATTATGTGCGATGGGGTAAGCCCGTGGGAAAGGACGAACCATCCGGTGTGATCCTGCTTACGGTACGGTTCGAAGATGATATCTTGGAGAGCAATAAACTTAAGGGGACACTCTCTGTGAATCTTTACGTACAGGGAGCTACAAATTACATAACAAATTGGCATTAACAATGAAAGTTTTAGATTTTCAGAATCATTGTCTTCGGGTTTCCGGGGTATAGTGTGCCTGAAGATAGACAATGACCTGCCGCGTCTCATCCTCTGGAATCAAAGCCCCGTAAGTATCAATCATCTTTAAAACCTCGGCTTCCCAGGTATCAGCAGGAAGCGGCGGCTGCATAGTAATGTACGTAACGCTGTGACACAAGTTACAGTAACCCTGTACAATATCGAGACCTTCACCTTTAGCCAGCTCTGGTGTATAAAGGGGATATGTCCCCACACTGTACACGGAGTCTATCGACTGCTGGACAGGATCAGGTTGGGTAATACTGAGCAGCGTACCCTTGCTGTACTGCCCACTGCGAACCAGCCCGGGAAGACCGGTCTTGGCTAAAAGGGGTTTATTCAAGTCGATTACAAGAAGCCCTATCAAAACATATATTATCTTTTTCATCTCAGACCTTTCTATGGTCAGCAATCAAAATAAATATCGTCTAACTCTTATTTCTCATGAATTTATAACCACGCCTCTTTCCCCGCCTTCGCAAGGAGGAGATGAAGGGGAGGTCTTCCGATGGTTATTTGCTGTGCTGGCTATAGTCACGAAACCAGCATAAATAAAATGAAAATTCTATGCAATTAAACTACTGCGATACATCCACCATCACTTCTTGCCGTTCAATCCTATTCCATAAGTAACCCTTTGGGTTCCAGACCCCTTCGTCAGGTTGGGTATTCCCTTTTTCGTCGGTTGCCCGCACAGCGAGTACATACTTGCCAGTGTGTTTTGGAATCCAGGTGACTTCCCAGGTGCGGAAAGAGTATCGTCCGTAATCTTCTCCGAGCCTTGCCTTACTCCACGCAGCTCCATCGTCGGCAGAGAATTCCACGCTAACTACACGTCCTGAGCCGCTGAAGGCAATGCCACGCACAATTACGGGCATTTCTAACGGAATTTTGCCCGATCCATCCGGAATAATAATGAACGAACGGACAGGCATAGTCCCAACAGGAACCAATTTGACCAGACTATCCCTGACGTCCTTTGGGGTAGTATTGCCACGGGGCGTATCGGGAACACAATACGTCTTCGTCATCCAGAAATTCGCATCAGGTTCGTTCAATACCCTGATCCAGGTTAATGACTTAGTCCAATACGTCGAGAATTTGCCAGGAACAACTAAACGAACCGGAAATCCGTTCAACATGGGAATTGGCTCTCCATTCATCTCATAAGCCACGATTGATTCGTTGATGACCGGATCATCCAGATTTAATGATTTTTTATACCTGTGTACGGCACTATCTTTTTGTCCTCTCCCCCTATCCAGTCCTTCAAATTGTACCTGGAGAGAACCTGCTTTAACTCCTGCGGCATCCAGTAAATCCTTGAGCCGCACTCCCGTAAAGAGGGCGTTACCCATAGCCCCGTTTCCCCACTGAGCACCAGGCACACGCGGCTGGAAACGACTACGGCTGTTGCCAGAACACTGGTTGACTGCAACAATAGAGATGGACTTGAATCGCTTGATGAGGTCGGACATGGTTAAAGCCAGCGTTTTTTCAACATGCCCTTCCACAAAAAGCCGCCACTCGGAAAGGCTCACGGCATTCGGGATATCTTCCAGATGCCATCGTACGTAAAATGCAGCATTAGGGGTGAACGGAGTAAGGAAATAGTGCCGGGGGCTTTCAAGCTGGACCGGTCGGTCAGTAAGCTGTATCAACGGAAGTTTCTGAGGGTAAATGACGAAGGGGCCTACCGCTCCCCAATAAGGATTAGCATCCGGTCCGGTAAAACCTGGCATCGGCTGAATAGCCTGACCTGAGACCTGAGCCATGGCCGATGGCAACTTGCTCAAACCCAACAGGGCAGCTCCTCCTCCGAGTGCCTTCAATAAATACCTGCGTGACATTTCCCCAGATTCTTTTTCGGGCATCTGACAACCTTTGCATTAAAAAAACACAGCGCTGATAAAACCGATCACTGCACCAAAAACCCCTCCCCAGACGACCAACCACCCCAAGTGTGTACGCATCATTTCCTCCACGATTTCCTTTACCCGTTGCGGTGTAAGTTCGTTTACTGTAGCATCCACCATAGAAGCTATTTTTGCCCTGAATATTTCAAAATCAGTCTCCTTCTGCAGGACAGAGGCTACGTCAATATTCCGCAAAATTTCGGATGCCTGTCTTTCAAATTCCTTTTTAAATGGTTCACGCATGGGTTCAATGACCTTTTCTCCACCAAACAAGGTAAACATACCACCGAAAGAGGAATTTTTAATCACCGCCACGAAACCACGAAACGCCTTATCAAAATCAATCTTGTCCATTATCAGTTCAGGTTGTATGGTGTGAGGTAACGTATTTTGGGCAACCCTGATAAAATTTTCTCTGGTAAAAAAGTTCTCCATAATAAGAGAACGAAGACTCTCTTTAAATTGATCAAACCTAAGGGCAATAATACCAGAACCATAAAGCCCAGGTATCCTTTCAAAGAGCATATATATGGCAAGCCAGTTCGTAAAGGCACCAGACAAGGCAAAAAGACTGGCCAGCATAAGTGTATTTCGGCCGGCAAACTCCGGTATTACATAAGAAACCCCAAACACAACAGCAGAAATTAAATTGGTAAGGAAACTTTTATTTCCTAAAATCCGTACCTTGGTGAGGTCAAACCCTGCTGGCCCTTCACTGTACCCCCTCGAGGGAAGGCTAAACGAAATCGCTTCCGATTTTTCTTCTGACATTTCAACATCTCCCGTTTTGTAAAAATGCATATTATAATAGTGCTGTGTAAAAACTTCTTTTTTCCGTGGTTTTTGCGAATCCCTATTAACTTTCTTTACTTTATTTTTATGACGATACGGCAGGATTCTACTCATGCCTTACACAACCTTACCTGGCTGATTGTCCAAAGAAATGGACAGAAAGACACCTGCCATTTACGTTCACACTGGGTCAGGCCGCTCTGTGCATGGTTTGTCACCAGGTCCTGGCAGCGGGGTTTTGGCACTACCCTTTGCTTCCCCTTCAATAAGCGCTTCTATGCTGGGGTAAGCATATATTGTTGGTGCATTGTTTATCATCAGGCCGCCGGTATCCGCAGAAGGTCCGTAGGTGCTGTAAATTTCCCGTCCTAACATACGTAACATCACCGTTAATTGCCCCCGATGATGCGCTGAATGTGCAATCCTTCTGGTCATGATCCA
Organism: Planctomycetia bacterium; assembly: GCA_015075005.1. Classification (GTDB taxonomy): domain Bacteria; phylum Planctomycetota; class Brocadiia; order Brocadiales; family Brocadiaceae; genus Brocadia. Next base: position 1,113,192 of record JABTVC010000002.1, on the reverse strand, counting down.
GGCTCTCGATCGCTTCATGTCAAAGAATGGCACTACCTTTTCCCACCAGGCCTTGTCAGTCTTTTGTAAGGCTGCAAGTCGTTTTTCTGAATCTTCCGCATAGCGTTTTATAAAGTCCAAACGTGTTTCCTGTTTTGGTAAAGGTGGGGCACCAACATCGATATCCAGCATATTGCGAAACCAAATGTTCTCACTCATACACTGATGCACCATATGCTCAAGGGCATTTCTTCCACGCCTGTCTTGTGGATGTGGACGGACACGCATATCCTCATCCTTAAACATGCTCCAGACACTCAGCGTCTTCATTCGCTCGGTTTCATATGTATCGGTCAAGAATTGATATTCCATAAACATTACCTCCTTTACCTTTTAAAGGGCATGAACACGGTGCAACATGTCCCTGCGACATATATCCTGCTATCACATTTAAATCCATATTGAATTCCTGGCGGATAATTAGCCCATTCAATGACCTCCCCCGTTTGAATATCAAAACAAGATTGGCGCCACGGATATTGGATTTTATTCCCATCCATGAGTTTATTCCCGACTCGAACCAGAGTCAAGAAATAACTGACCTGTCAACAGAAAATACCCCAGGAAAAACACCTTTCAGGGTACACGTTGAAGCCGTATCTTCCTCCAACTTATTTATAATCCTTCCTTAAACTTTTTCCTTTGTGTTCTTTGAACCTTTGTGGTTAAATCCGTTCTCTTCATTCACAAAAATAAAAAAGAAATCAATTTACAATCCCAAGAAAACCAAAAACAGACTACATCATGAAACAGGCATATTTCAGAAAATTCTTACCTCTTATTGTCTTTATTTCAGCCCTTTTGTACATAAACTCCTTGTCCAATACCTTTGTTTATGATGATGTATATATAATCACTGAGAACTATCTCATTAAATCCCTGGGAAATGTATCAAAGCTGTTTCAGCGGGATTATCTACTCCTTTCAGGGGAGTTAAGTTATCGTCCTGTTGTAACGCTCACATATTTTATCGACTATGCTATCTGGCAGCTGAATCCACTCGGTTATCACCTTACTAATATCATACTGAACACCATCAACGTATTTTTGTTTTATTGTCTCATAACAAAAATCTGTAAAAACCATACCGTCTCCCTATTTGCCACCTTATTCCTCTTATCCCATCCCATTCTTACAGAAACGGTAAATGCTGTTTGTTACCGGGAAGATATCCTTGCTTCTATCTTCTTCCTTCTTGCATTTATATTCTTTATAAAAGTGCGCGTGCCGTTCTCCCAAAAAGAAAATTCTTTACAACAAACAACAACACGATTTATCTTTTACTACTTCCTCTCGTGTGCCTCTTATTGCCTGGCCCTCTTCTCAAAGGAGATGGCTATTACACTGCCCATCATTCTCGTTTTATTCGACCTGTTATACGTTCGCCAGGATTCAATAAAGGCATTATCCACTTCACCCGGATTAATAAGGGTAGCCATGTGGATATTTTTTTATGCCGGATATATTGTAGTTACCGGCTTTTACCTTTTTATCAGGTTCGTTACATTTAAAAACATCTTTAAAACCATTACTGTTTCCCCAAGCAACGTCGTTACCATGATAAAAGTCGTTGCATCATATATAAAACTTTTATTCATACCCCTCAATCTGAATGCAGATTATTGCGTACCTTATTCCCGGTATCTCGGCCTCTCATTCATCTTGTCCTCCTTATTCATTGCCTCTGCGGTTATTGTCATCATACGGCTTTACAGGCATAATAAACCTATAACATTCTTTAATCTATGGTTTTTCATCACCCTATTACCCGTGCTTGGCATTATTCCTATTGGAAATAGTATGGCAGAAAGATATTTATATATACCCATCATGGGTTTCTGCGGTGTTACAGGCTGTATCTCAGCAAACTTTCTATCACAGAGAAAAGGCTTCCTTATCGTTCTTGGCACAATTCTTCTCGGTATGCAGATTGGAGTCATTTACAGGAATGGTGTGTGGCAGGATGATACCACGTTATGGTCTTATACCTATAAGCGTGAACCCAACAGCGCCCGTGCATGCAGTAATTTAGGCAATACCTTATTTAAAAGCCAGCGCTATGAAGATGCCATTCTTCTGTATAAAAAATCACTCACCTTTCCTTACAGCTATCCCTTTATCCATTATAATCTTGCCGTTGCATATGAGAAAGTCGGACAGGTTGACAGGGCAATCGAGGCATACAAGGCATCTATTACACGGCATAATGATAATACGCTTGCCTATAATAATCTCGGAACAATCTACCACAAACAAGGCTTCTATGGTATGGCTATTGATTCGTACAAACAAGCGCTTACGAACAATCCTTATTTCCCGCTTTCCCATAATAATCTTGGGAATACCTACGAACAAATTGGGAATTCTGAAAAGGCACTCGTCGAATACGAGGAAGCTTTAAAAATTGATGATGCTTATGCAGATGCACACAACAACCTGGGAGCCGTGTATTTAAAAAAGGACATATCAGACAAGGCGCTTGTTGAATTTAAAAAAGCAACTCAGTTAAACCCAGACCACAGAGATGCGCATTACAATCTTGGTATTGCCTATGCAGGAAAGGGTCTTTATATTGAGGCGATACATGAATTAAACCTTGCCATAAAATATAATCCTGCCGATTATTCCGCTTATAGAGATTTAGGCATTCTCTATTTTCAATACGAAAAGGACATTAAAAAAGCACTCTCCTGTTTACATGAATCGCTGAAATTAACCCACGATCCTGTCGAGACGGAAAAGGTAAAAGAAATGATAGATACTATAAAGAAGGGACAGGTTTTTTAGCTGAATGCATGATGTTAGACGTTTGATATTTAATACCTTTCTTTAAGCACTTTGCAGCTTTGTGGTGATAGACTTATCCCTATAAAATTACCATATTGTCCCGGTGAATGACCTCGTCGTATAACTTATAACCCAGCACTTTAGCTATATGAGAGGTACTGCATCCTTTAATCTTTTCAATCTCTTCAGAAGAATAATTTGTCAGACCACGCGCAACAGTTGTATCATTCCCCTTTCCAAGAATCGTAATAATATCCCCTTTATGAAATGTACCTTCCACCGATACGATTCCTGATGCAAGTAAGCTTTTACCCTTCCCTGTCAAGGCTTGTAGTGCACCATCGTCAACATACACCTTTCCTTTCGGCTTTATAGTGTAACCTATCCACCGTTTACGGCTTGTCATTTTTTCTTCTTTGGGCAGAAACAGGGTGCCGATATGCTCGCACTGCACGATCCTCTCCAACACCCTATCCATCCTTCCATTGGCAATAATAACGGCCTCTCCCGCATTGGTTACTACGGATGCTGCCTCTAGCTTGGTCTGCATCCCCCCCACCCCTCTCCTGGTCTTTAAATCAAAGGCCAATTGTCTTATCTCCTCTGAAACATTTTCTACCACAGGGATAACTGCCGCCTTACTTTTTCCCGCTGGAAACTTATCGTACAGCCCATCAACGGAAGAAAGGATGATCAGTAACTCTGCATTCAGGAGGTTTGTTACGAAAGCTGAAAGTGCGTCGTTATCACCAAATTTGATTTCATCTACGGAAATCGTATCGTTTTCATTCACCACAGGAATGGCATTCATCTGAAACAGCGTATGGATCGTATTACAGGTATTCAGGTATCGCTGCCGGTCTTCAAAATCTTCACGGGTCAGCAAAATCTGGGCAGCATGATAACCATGTAATTTAAAACAATCGTCATACATACTGATTAATTTGCTTTGACCTACTGCAGCAACTGCCTGCAACTCAGGCAGCGTAACGGGCCTTTTTTCAATACCAAGCTCCCCCATTCCGGAACCAATAGCACCTGAACTCACGACGACAACATGGTATCCCATCTTATGTAACTCTACCGTCTGTCCGGCCAGGTTCTTGATCTGCGCTTTATCCAAATACCCATCATCGTTTGTTAGAACGCCGGTACCTATCTTAACAACAATCTTTTTAACCTTAGATAAAATCTGCCTTCGTATATCGTCTATTAATTTCATGATCTATAATCGCCCTCTTTATTAGGAGCACAGATTTTTGTAAATATACGCAGGAAAATACTTTTTTTGTAACAATTTAATTTTTTGAAAAATTCCGACAATTATCATGTTTGCCACACAGTATAGGGGCGAAGCATTTGAAAATAGGACACCAAAACGAGTCTGAACAATTTGTTTTCTCATATTTGCTCCTAAAGAAGTAAGGCAGTAGGGCAGTGGAAGGAATCAACGACTTCCGTAAATATTACCTCCCCAACAAGCGGCGAAAAAGAAACTCTCCGCGCAAATAATTACGGGTATGTTTGGTTGGATTATATCCGCTCAGGCTCTGGGTAAATGCCACGATTTTTGCTTCTGAAAACCCGTAATGGGCTAACAAAGGAGGAATATCGACATGCTGACAATAAAACTTTAAACCCTTTGTGATATTCAATAAATCATACCACGCAAATTTCGTCCCCGTAATCGTCCTGGAGAAAAGAATCGATTGCGCCATGTCAACAATGTAAAAAGTTGGCAGAGTCGCAGGAGATGCTGTCACAAGAATATTTTTAGGACTTAGTGCCCCGTGATAGATCCCTGCCTCATGCATTTGCCGTATATGCTGGAACAGAGTTTGAAACTTCAGCAGATCCGTTTTTTTATCGACTTTTCGCAAAAACTCTTTGAGCGGAATGACATTGGCTATCTTACGCATTGCTAAGGCCTCAATGCGTCCAAATTGGGTGCAATTACCATATCCCCAAAACAGCGGCTGACTAACGGGAATATTCACCTGGTACAGCTTTGACAAGGCTTCAAATTCCCGCTCTACACGAAATTGAAATATTTTTTCCCTCCAACGAGCCAGAAAACTGCGATGGCAATAAACCTTTATAACCGCTTCTACATCCTGAACATTTTGCTCCCAGAGTAAAACTTTGTGTTCCTGTTTTAAAAATGTTTCCGGATAAATAATTCGAAACGTGTAATCAACCAATTTCAAAGAAGGTTTACAGGCAAGAATGTGAACTTCAGTCTGAATCATTTTTTTTCAATCAATGCATAGCGATGGCCTGAGCCAATGATCGCTAATGACGGACACGCCACCAGTTCTCCTCCATTTTTTCTGGCTATTTCCGCAACCTGCCGGATGGTCATGGTGTTCTTGGGTTTTTTGTAGCGAAGACAACTGCTCATGCGACGCAACGTGTTCTTAAACGAATAATAATCAAAGAAGGACATGATTACGAATTTCCGCGCAACCCGCAATAATTCGCAAAGTAACCGCTCGCGTTCTGCAGGCGCAGGCAAATGATGGCAAAGCCGAATGCATACTATAGCGTCGATGCTTGAATTTTGGAAGGGAATATGGAATGCTGAAGCGGTCATCCAGATACGGCGCGTGGGCACATGCGAGTTTGCTTTCCCAAAGAGAATTTGACCGACGGCAATATCTGCTTCAATGAGTAAATCAGTAAAAGGCGCTAACTGTTGGCTTAACCTTCCTCCCCCGCACGGCAGATCCAGCATGGTAGCACAATGTTCTTGCCGGGACAGAAGTTGGTTTAATAACTGGTATTCTCGTTTGGTGCTTAAGCGTTTTAATAAGTATTTTTGGTATTTCAGATTGTAATCCCGGGCATCCTGTACTTCCTGGTAGTTTTGCTGGTAGGGTTCACTGGTAAGTTGTTCGCGTGTTTGTCCCCAGGAATCAGCAGAGCCGGTGCGGGCAAAGAACGGCACGCCCTGGTAAATAGGGTAAGTTTTATTACAGTGTACGCACCGTACCGTTTGTTCCTGGATTTGAATCCTGGCCAGACAAAAAGGGCACTGAAGGATATCTGCAATGAACGGTAAATCTTCATCCGGGTTTTTGGTTTTGTTAGTTTCAGCTTTTATCATGATCATTACCGCCTGTAAGCATCTGATGATAGGAAATTGCCTATTCCCTTTGTCTTTGTGATGATATTAAAACAAAAAAACGAAGAAGATTCCAATTTTTTTTAATTCTTTCAGCCAAACAGAGCACCAAAGAATCGGGAGAATGAAAAATGCGTCACGAAAGTATTGTGCTGTTTTGTTACCTATTCCTTCACCGCTCTTACTAAAAATGTACCTTCAGGCGGATTGACGACAATCTTTTTAACACGTTCCTGCCACAAGTCACCAAATTCCTTCGCTTCATCCTCCGACGCCTTACCAGAAAGCACAAGAGGTATTAGTTTGTCCATACGTTCATTCGCTGGCACAGACTCCACATAATACGTTACTTCTGTCTTTTTCCCATTATCGACCCTTTGAAATACGATGGAACAGGTTGCCTTGGAATCGGGTGCGTTATCTCTGTCAAAGGTCATTAAATTGTATCTTCCGTATTTCCCAGCCGTACCAAAACCCTTAAATCCACTCTCAGGTGCAGCCCCGGTAATCAATGTCACTACTTGCGAGATGGGGCCGTTTACCTTGTAACCGACATCACCCTTAAAGGCAACTTTTATATTTCCCCGCACCGGTATTTCATCACCATACAATGCCCTTAATGCCATCTGCGTGGATTTATAGGCACCAGCAACTGCCGGACAAGAATGACCCGCAAATTTTACCGCATCTGCATACGTAAAAGCAAACACCTCCCCCTTGTCCATCGCCCCCAGAATAACCGCTAAAGGGTCTTTCATCTTTATCGGTTCTACCGTATCAAAAAAATCCTTGCTATATTTCGTTTGCCCCTCTGCGTGGGCAAGTCCACAAGGGGAAATACAATACGTGATCCCCGCAACAAGCATACATACAAAAAGATTTTTTAATGATATACCCTTACAAAACTCATTTTTCATGCCTTTCATTCCTTTCAATACAAAGCAATTCATGGTGTTCGTCATAATTCTTGATTGAAGAATTATGAAAAGCCATCTATAATAAACTTTTAATTTTTCATAAAGATATAGTCTATACAAGAAGCCTTGTTCAGGCAAGAGCATTTAAAGAATCATGACAAATAAACTCAGGCTTGGCGTTGTCCCCTACATGAACGCAAAGCCATTGATTTACGGATTAAACCAACAAACAGATTCGGTTGAGTTATTGTTTGAAGTGCCCTCTCTTCTCCCAAACATGCTGAACACTGATCAGATTGACGTAGCCATTATTCCTTCCATAGAGTATTTCAGAAGCGGCAATTACGCAATCATTCCAGACATCTCCATCTCTTCATATGGTGCCGTTGATAGTGTAAAGATATTTTCGAAGGTGCCAATACAAGACATACACTCTGCCGCCTTAGACAAAAGTTCCTTAACCTCCTGTGCGCTTACCCGGATACTTTTCAAGGAACACTATCACCTTTCACCTCACTATACACAATGGAACAAGCAATACGATATTTCCCGTACCGATATAGATGCAGTCCTCATCATCGGAGATAATGCCATGAAGGTTTCTGAAAATGGTTACGTCACACTGGATCTGGGTCAGGCATGGTTTGAATATACGGGGCTTCCCTTTGTTTACGCCCTCTGGGTTGTTAAAAAGGGACGTTGCGTACCAGGCATAAACAAGCTGTTAAAGGATGCAAAGGAGGCAGGAATTCGATCCGTTAAGGAACTAGCAGCTATTGAATCGCATCGTCTTCAATTAACGCACGAGAGATGCCTGAACTACCTTACAAACTCGATTCGATATAGTTTGGGCAAAGATGAGATAGAGGGACTTCAGTCATTTTATGAACACGCAGTATCTTTGGGACTCGCTCCCAAAGGGGTAGAAATTGTTTTCAATGAAACCTGACCCGGATGAGCAAGAGCCAAAGAGGTTTTCTAATTTTAAATAATAAGTCACAAATTCCAAATCTCAAATAAATTCTAAATTGCAATATATGAATAAATCAAACGGGTAGTTTGGAATTTTGAATTTAGTTCCCTGGAATTTATTTGTTATTTGGTACTTGTTATTTGGGATTTATTCCATATTAGGACAATAAAATATTTACCAAACATAGTAAAGGAACTGTGACAAAGCACTCACATGACTAATATATCCGGTAAAATCAAAGATATTATTGAGAAGTCATCAAACAACGAAAGATTGTCTTCTGATGACTGTATAAAGTTATTCTCTGCAAAGGAACTTACACTTCTAGGGATGGCGGCCGATGAAATCTGCAAGAAAAAGCATCCGGAAAATTACCGGACGTATATCATCGACCGGAATATTAATTATACCAACATCTGCACATCTGGCTGTAAATTCTGCGCCTTCTACAAGACAGTTGAACACAGTGACGGCTATATCATCCCAAAAGACATCCTGTTTAAAAAGATAGAAGAAACACTGGCCCTGGGTGGCAGGCAAATCCTCATGCAGGGCGGCCTGCATCCGTCACTGAAACTGGATTTTTATGAAGACCTGCTAGAGTCTGTTAAAACGAAATACGATGTTCACCTCCACGCCTTTTCTCCCCCGGAGATTGTCCATTTTTCAAAATTAAATGGCATCCCGGTCCATAACGTTATACAAAAGCTCAAAGCAGCAGGACTCGATTCAATCCCCGGCGGTGGCGCTGAAATTCTGGTCGACCGGTGCCGCAACCTCCTGAGCCCGAATAAATGCACGGCTCGGGAATGGCTCGATGTCATGCGTGAGGCACACAACCTTGGTATGCGCACCACGGCCACCATGATGTTCGGCCACATAGAAACGATAGAAGAGCGCGTTGAACACCTGCAAAAAATCAGAGGTCTCCAGGACGAAACGGGCGGGTTTACGGCCTTTATTGCCTGGACATTTCAGCCTAAAAATACTCAACTGGCACCTTCCCTCTCATCCAAATACAAAGACATAGGACATATCGGGAGTTATGATTATTTGAAGACCGTTGCCATTGCACGTCTCTTCTTAGACAACATTCCCAATATCCAGGCATCGTGGGTCACACAAGGGTCAAAAATCGCCCAGCTTTCAATGAAATTCGGCGCCAATGACATGGGCAGCACGATGATTGAGGAAAATGTAGTACGGGCTGCTGGTGTCAGCTATCAGATGGATAAAGAGGAGATAGAGGCACTCATCAACGATCTCGGATATGAGGCAAGGCAAAGGGATTTGTACTATCGGTTGTTTTGAAACAACAACTGTTTAGCCACGCATTAGCACAAATAAACACTAATCTCTCACAGCGGGTATCCTGTTTTACCTTGAAAATCAAGGTGTTGTTTCGGCGACCTCGCTTCGCTGGTTCAATCGTCCCCGATTGAACCGAAGCATTTAGTATGATTCCGTCTCACAGCACAAGTTCAAGCTTTAGCGTACCGTTCAAATATATGGTTACAATCTGCAAGGGCGAAATAGATTAATATTATAAGTCCTTGATATTGGACTGGTTTCCTGTTTTACCCTGAAAATCAAGGTATTGTTAGCGTTATATCAATTCTATCTTTTTAGATTGATTTTAGCACAAAATTAGTACAAATTATGACACAAGAATTTGCGAAAAACACCTATGCTCAGACAACCTGGAAAATTCACTATCCGTTATTTTACCAGAAAAAACCGAAAAAGCCTGTATTCTTCTTCATTTTTGTATTATCATCACTTTTAAAGAAGATTGTGCTGAATTACGGTTCAAAAGGAGTGCAAGTCAAATTGATTAATCAAAAGCGGTGTCTTATACTGATCAGTCTAAGACATCTGCTTTTCATGATAATTCTGCGCAACATAAAGGAGGTAAATGAGATAATGAGATTTTTATATCCAAAATACCGGCGTAATAGACTGACAGACCAGCATGCCGGGGGCGGTTATAATGACCAGTCTAATTATTGTCAGGCCTCAGGAATCGAAGTCGACCATGATTGATCGCACAATAGGAATTCTTGAATTGCCCTGGCTATTGTCACGATAGCACTACAGTACTATTTTCCAAAGCTACCATCGTGGATTCCACCAACAGGATTTTTCATCGGCATATTTCTTTTCGGGCTTTCTGTTGGGCTTCTTGCAGCAGGTGGGCTGCGTCGCAAGCGACCTGTGGTTAAAGCGGCCTCGCTTAGGCTACATGTGTATGGTGACCACAGAACTCCTGAGCGTCTCACCTATGAAAATATTTTCAGATGGTTCTACCTTCAAACTGCCATTGATAATGTTGGGCCTTCCGGAGTTACCCGCATCGGGTCGTTGGTAACATTGTTCGTCACATTTGAAAACGATGTTGTCATTTCAACATTAAATGTGCGGTCGCCAGATATACAGCTACCTCTCTATGAGGTAAAAGAATTCAATCAAAGGTATGCCGTAGTCGTTTTCTCAAACAATGTACCCGCTGGTACCTTGGAAGTAGTTGTTACTCCATGAAACAATTAAGACCCAACAACCGGTTACACGGGACGTCTGCGCTAGTGCGCCGTCGCCCGTGAACCGCGGCGTTCGGCCACCAATTTCCAAACTCATTCAACGAACCACAAGCTCATCAATCAACGTCCGGGGAGGAAATAACACCTATGCACGAAGTAAAATTAAAAGAAGCTAAACTGCGGGTCGCCGAACTAATTGACGAAGCTGCATGCGGTGAGGAAAGTTGTGATAATACGAAGTGACGGCACAGCCTTTAAGATTGTGCCCATCAGTCAAATCGAACCATTTCCAAAGATTGATACTTGCGCAGAGCCTGTCAGAGGACATCCCAATTCTAAGTCGAGAGAAAGCATTTGATGACTATGCAATACGGCGCTTACTGGTTATAATTGTCTTTGACTGCGATGGGTAATGTTATTGCTTTAACATCCATTTTTGACAGTGCGGTCTTTCCTCTTACGGTTAAGTCGCTTATAAATTGAAACTGATCTCTGCTCTCGATGGGATAGGCCTTAAGGCGATAATGAGTCCCCCATGGCTTTTCAGCAACAATCACCATGATTTGTCGTTCAAGATTTATATAGGGACTGGCAAGCGCTACGTCGTATAACTTTTGCCGCACTTGTGCCGCATCGTGCTTCGGATGGAAGTAGAAATCGGCTACACAGAGAAGTTCCCGTTTGCCCTCATTGGCGTTGTAAATATTGGTGTTCCATATTTTCGTGTGAGGAATAGTAACAATCGTGTCGTCTGGCGTCACCAGCTTCAGTGTTCTTAATCCCAGCGATTTAATCTCACCGTAGGCGTCACCGATCTTCACCCAGTCGCCAGGACGATAACAGCGCTCATAAATAACTGTTATACCCGCAATAATACAACTTATATAATCCTTAAACGCAAACCCTAACGCCAAACCAGCGACGCCAAGAACAGCTATCAGGTTTTGTAACGTTGGTTTGATGACGAGCGGAATAATGATCATAATTGCCACGATCAAAAAGAACATGCGAAACAATGGCATCGATGGTAAAATATATAGGCGAAAACGTCCGGATAATCTTCCTTCGAGCAAAAAAAACAATCGCTCTATGAGCTTGGTAAGCAACCAGTATGCGGCAATTATAATAGCAATGTATACAATGCTGGTTTTGTTAATGCCGTGAAAGGCTTGAGTTATGTTTATGTCTCCTGTCATAGTGTCTCCTTATATAACGTCGACAAGGTATCCCTCACTATTGAGAAATTGACGCACAGATGGATAGCTGAGTGGTGTCACGCGCCAAATTCCCTGTTCCACATCAAGGATCCCGTCGTTTTTCAGATGGTGCAAAATCTGTATAATTTCAACATCAGAAATAGACAATACATGCGAAAGCACCTGGGACGGCAACCCGTCATGAAGCAAAAGCGTATGCAGCACAAATGGCTGTTTCTGATTTTTTGTGTACGGTATGATTGGCAAATTAAGCTGTGACCATGGAATCACCCATAGCATACAACATCGATCAGTTTTAGCATCTTCCTGAATAGTCTTTAAAACATCGCCATCCGGTGTCTGTCGTAAGCTATATCGCCAGATAGCCCAGGCCACCCAGGGAATTCCACGACTATACGATGCAACATTATTCAAAAAGTTTGTTACTGAAGCTGGTTTACCACTATTGTTTAATGGTTTCTTCGTTTGAATATTGTTGTTGCCGGGAGTTTCCAGGGTTTTTTTGGGGGGTATTACAAACTTGCCGTTGTCTGTCTGCCGGAAAACGAAACATTCTTTTCCAGAGATAAGCGACAAGGATTGAAACCAGTGTTGAAGACGCTCATGGTCAAAGGCTTCTAAAATGAATGGATTTGGGAAGAGAGAATCAATGTGTATTGCCTTGCACAGATATGCCCACGCCCAACTGTCACACCCAATCAAACAGCGACATCGGTTGTTCCACAGCCAGCCCAGCAATTTCCGGATCAACGTTAATCCATCATGATGGCGCAAGTAAAACCGTTCAAGGCAGGGAATTACCAGCGGCATGTTTTTGCCGGTATCCAGTTGGGACAGCCAGTCTTTTCCACCTTCAAAAATTTGCTCAATGCCGGGCGGTTCAATGATGCGCCACCTCTGTGTTGTTGCCCAGTGCGTCACTCCTTGTGATGTGCCGCTGTATGGTGCGCCCACAATGATTTGCGCAGAAAATTCCTCCTGATCTGCCGTTAACTTTAGCCAATCCTCCAAAACCACATTCAGCGCAGAAAATTGTTCATACCAGTCTGGCGGTGATACCACTTTATCCAATACATCCGGGGGAAATACGTGAAGATCTGTATGAGAAATGGCCGACTCAGTTTGTGGAGGCGTGCGTCTGAATTTCTTCAGAAATCCAAGCACGCCTTTGCGGACAGTCTCTTTTGTGGGTTCCTTTGGCTTTGAAAATTCTTCCAGCCGGATGTAACGCCACAGTTGTATGGGGTCTTGCTCTGTCATATTATGGTACGTGATTCATGCCGATGATCCCTTTTGAGAAAAAGGGATCATTTCTGTTTATACGTTGGCCACCAGAAACCCACGATACAGGGAAAAGACACCGATAGCTTAACCCACATCATACAGTTCTCTGTGTTTAATTCAATGAAATTCTTGCAGGCTTAATCGTCTTGCGATCTGGAAAGCGATCAGTGAGGAAATAATTGCCGGCAGCACGTAAGCCGGTCCAAAAATTTCAGACCCCATTACCGCAGCAGCAAGAGGGACATGCAACGTCCCTGACAAAACGGCAAAAGGGGGCAGGTCTTTAATCTTACTATTTATTATAAAAGAGGATTCTTTTTAACAGTCTGCTTACGGTTGAATAATGCAGCCACAGATAATCAGCCACACCCAAAACAAAATAAGTTTATTAGCTTCTTTTTTTCCCTGCCAATTTCTATTCCATATATTCTCTACTTATCCGTTCTAAGTTCTTTCAAATAGCTTTCCATCAGGTAAATATATTTTTCCGAGGCAGCCAGTAATTTTGTTCTTTCCTCATCTGTTGCTGCGCTTTTTGCCTGCAGGCTGTTTACTTTTGCCCGTATATTGGCACGATAACTTTTATAATAAATAAAAAGGGCACGTTCTTTTTCCGATCTCATAGCGGGGAAAAAATCATTATAATATTCAAGAAATAAGTCTGACAAATCCTTTCGGCCAAATGCATCCAAATCCATACATAGGAAAGCCACTTCATTTAATACATCAATTTGACGAAAATCGTCATTGAACTCAATACAATCGAACGGCACCGGATCAGGTAATAAGAAAATATTCCTCGAATGTAAATCACCATGGCAATCCCTGCAAAGCCCTCTCTAAGCCGGCAGGCTATCAACTCCTTATTCTTATCCATGAATTTATCAGAATATTTGATAGCATTGACGATGATAACGCCGAATATGCTGCCCGTTGTTCCGTTATAAATTTCTTTTCTGCTTCCAGGTCATTGAATTTTTCTCCGATATCCGATAAATCCTTTTCATAAATAATTGTTGTGTTTTTATGAAATGAAGCTATTTTCTCTGCCAGCTTTTTGATATCTGATTCGGTTACCAGGTGCTGCATCAGCAATTTATCCATTTGTTTTCTATATCCAGTCTATTCATTTTTACTGCGTAGTCTATTATGGTTCCCTTCTTCCCACCGATAATAATTTTATCCTGCGATTTGCGTACAGGCAACACCTCAAGATAAACATTGGGGGTTAGCCTTTTATTTAATTCTATCTCCCTGTGACAATAATAATTGCGACGCTCAAGGGTGGAAAAATCAAGAAAGGAATATTGTATCGGTTTTTTAATTTTATATACGAATTGATCACATAAAATTACCCATGATATATGGGTTTCAATTAATTCCCTTTGGCTGGTTTCTTCCGGGAATTCTCCCCCGGATAACAGGTTATTGATTTGCTTTGTTATCATTTTTAATTTTCAAGTATTCAGAAGCCTTTCGCAACATTTCATCTATATTGTCATCAGTTGACTTCAATATCAAATGAGGCTCGTCTAATGGTTCATTTTGCCGGCGAATGTGTTTATAAACCTCAAAATCCGCTTCTGTATGGCCTGGGCTTTTTTAATCTTTCTCTTATTATATTTTCATCTGCATGAACCTCAATAAAGAAAATTTTGCCCTTTCCTTTCATTTCCTCAACAAACATTTTCCTTGTATCTTTTCTATGAAAAGTGGCATCCAGTACTAACTTATTTTTTTGTTGTATCGCTTGCTCCATCTGTTGAAGCATTTATCATATATACCGCCTTTTCTCCTGTTCAGAATAAACGCTTTTAAAAAAGTTCTTTCCTCACCTTGTCACTGTTCACATATCCGGCGTTGATCATTTTTGCAAGCCTGGAAGCAAAATAACTTTTACCTGAACCCGGTAAACCGAAAACAATTATAATCATCATTGTTTGACCTGATTTTTGTTTTTTAAAATTAAATGATAGGTTTCGAAAAATTGACCTGGCTTTGTTACTATCGTTTTCCTGCTGACTGTATCAGAATGAATTGTAAGCAATATTTACCAATTGATGCTCCCTTTCAGAACTCTTGTAAGTTTTTACTTTTCCCTTTAAAACATAATAAAGCCAGTTAGGATGATTTCCTCCTGAATAAACAGTTTGTTTGTTCTTATACTTATTAATATTCCGGTCTTCGGCAAGCAGTTTCATATGGTCTTTACCGATAGAAGTTTGCATTAAGTATTACAGGCCTTCAATCCCCGGAGATAATCCCTGTTTTAATAATTCCACTTTTTTCGACCGGCTGTCCACTGCATTTAATAACTCTGTACCCCGTAGCCATCCAGCACAGGCATCATAATATCGCAAGTGTTACTATAAACTCAGTGCCTTTTTCAAGCTGACTTTTGCATTGTATATTTCCATTCATCATTTAGGATATTGGATTATAACAGGGTGGATTATTTATCCGACCCCTTTTTTAATTTAATGCTATAATACGGTAATTGATTTTCAGAAAGCACTATCAAGCAAAATAGTAGTCAGTTTTATTTAATATTTCCGGAACAGATCGGAAAATTTAAATCAGGAATTGAAAAATGAAGTATGAAAAGTCAGAAATAAAAAAGTTGAAAAAAGCAATTAAACAACCTCTTAAGAAATTACGCAGTACTGAAATGAGCGAGAAGGCAATAATCAAATTGCGCGATGCTTCCCGAAAAGATGCAGATTCAGTATCTGCTATGACGGAAAGTTCCGCTACGGGAATTTCAAATGAAGCAGCAGATGAGCGCATTTTAAAATTTGGTTTGAACGAGGTTGGCTACGATAAAACGCCATCGTGGCTTAAACAATTAATAAAAGCATGTATAAATCCATTTATTTTTATCCTTCTGTCAATCATCATCATTTCTTTTGTGATTGATGTGGGGCTGGCAGCGCCTGGTGCGCAGGATTATAAAACGGTAGCAGTTGTTTCTGTGATGGTTATTTTTAGCGTGCTACTTAATTTTTTCCAGGAGTTTAAAAGTAACCGTGCGGCCGAACAGTTAAAACGCATGATAAAAACAACGGCAACGGTACTTCGTCAATCAACCGGTAAAGGCGAAATACTAATGACACATTTAGTACCTGGTGATGTCGTTTATTTATCTGCCGGAGACATGATCCCGGCAGATTGCCGCATCGTGCAAAGCACCGATTTATTTGTAGGTGAATCTATGCTCACAGGCGAATCACTTCCGGTAGAAAAAATGTATTTGCCAATTGATGATGTGGATAATAGCCCACCTATAGAGCTTGGTAACCTATGCTTTATGGGTACAAACGTAGTAAGCGGATCAGCAAAAGCAGTAGTAATTGCTACAGGTTCTAACACCTATTTTGGCAGTATCAGCAAGGGTATTGTTGGCGACAGACCGGAAACTAATTTCGATAAAGGGATTAATAAAGTGAGTCGCCTGCTCATTCGCTTTATGCTCATCATAGTGCCCATTATTTTTCTGATGAATGGTTTGGTGAAAGGGGATTGGATGGAAGCCTTACTCTTTGCCATTGCGGTAGCAGTAGGATTAACACCTGAAATGTTACCGGTGATCGTTACTTCAAACTTAGCCAAAGGTGCAGTAAGCATGAGCAAACACAAGGTGATCGTAAAGCGATTAAATGCTATTCAAAATATTGGCGCAATGGATATGCTTTGTACCGATAAAACGGGGGTACATTGACTTTGGATAAAATTGTGCTGGAAAATCATTTAAATGTTTTGGTGCGGAAGATGATGAAAGTTTTGAAATGGGCTTATCTGAACAGTTACCATCAAACAGGCTTAAAAACTAATGGATAAAGCGGTGCTGGAGCATGTAGAGGTAAAGACTACTTAAAAGTAGAAGAGTATTTCACTAAGGTTGATGAAATTCCTTTTGACTTTCAACGCAGAAGAATGAGCGTTATATTAAAACAAATAAACAGCAAACATTTACTTATTTGTAAAGGCGCTGTGGAAGAAATGCTGGATTTATGTACGCATAGTTTTGACCCGGGAGAAAATCGCCAATTGCATATTGAGCGGGATAAAGTGGTTGTGATGGATGATGTTATGCGGGAAGAGTTTTAGAAACTTCTACAAGCTTAAATGAAAAAGGGCTTCGCGTCTTGTTGCTTGCTATCCGTGAATTTGATGGAGACCGGCCTTTGACCTATTCCGTTGGAGATGAAAGTAATCTGACACTAACTGGATTTATAGGTTTTCTTGATCCGGCTAAACCTTCCGCAAAACCAAGTATTGAAGCATTACATAAATTGAATATTGAAGTAAAAGTATTGACGGGAGATAACGAAATTGTAACCAAAAAAATTTGTAAAGATGTTGGCATCCCAATTCAAAATATCATGTTGGGTAATGAGTTGGAGTTGATTTCTGATGAAGAACTAACTGAACGGATAGACGGAATTTCCATATTTGCCAAATTGAGTCCTTTGCAAAAAGTAAGAGTAGTGCAAGCGTTAAGGGTAAAAGGTCATACCGTTGGGTTCCTGGGAGATGGTATTAATGATGCGGCTGGTTTAAAAGAAGCAGATGTAGGCATTACGGTGGATACTGCCGTTGATATTGCAAAAGAAAGTTCAGATATTATTTTATTGGAAAAAGATTTAATGGTTCTGAGGGATGGAGTAATTTATGGCCGCAGAACTTTTGGGAATATTATTAAATACATCAAAATGGCCACCAGCAGTAATTTCAGGAATGTATTTAGTATTTTAGGAGCCAGTGCATTTTTACCCTTCTTACCCATGTTGCCCATTCAATTACTGGTACAAAACCTTTATATGATGTTTCACAAACTTCCATTCCATGGGATAAGGTGGATAAAGATTTCCTGGAAACGCCGAAGAAATGGGATCCATCCGGGATTCAAAGATTTATGGTTCACATCGGCCCTATCAGTTCCATTTTCGATTACATCCTTTTTGCAGTAATGTTTTTTGTATTTAAGGCGAACAGCCCTGAGCATCAAAGTTTATTTCAAACAGGTTGGTTTGTGGAAGGCTTGCTTTCTCAAACATTAATTGTACACATGATCCGGACCAAAAAAATTCCATTTATCCAAAGTTGGGCTTCTGCTCCGGTGGTTGCATTAACTTCTTTGATTATGGTGATCGGAATTGCGATCCCATTCACTCCTTTGGCAGACTTTCTTTTTCTGCAGCCGCTGCCCTTATCTTATTTCCCCTGGCTGATCGGTATTTTAACCGGATATTGTTTCACCCAATACATCAAAAATTGGTATATTAGAAGGTTTAATCAGTGGTTATAGGTTATAGGGTGTATCATGGTTGATTTATAAGAGATGGGAATTGATACAGCTTTGAATATTATCAAGACTGGTATTTAATTTTATGACCATCGCAGAGTCTTTAAGCAAAGGGGTCAGGTCTTTAATCTTGCTATTTAGTGTTTGAACGGAAACACATAAAAGCCAGATTGCAACATATCAATGTTACACCGGAGTTGAACGAGGAGGTATTCGGATATGAGACGATGGTAACGAAGGGGAAAAAAGACGAGATATGGGATGGATTTATGGCATATCCTGGCATTATCGGTGGTAAGATTAGGGTTAGATGCCAACTACGATAGGCTGGAGGATTTTGTCAACCATCACAAGCTTATCATGCAGATACTGGGTGTTGAGACGGGATTTGGAGAAGGCAAGGTCTTTTCGATGCAGAGCATCAAGGACAATGTAAGTTTATTGGATGAGGAGACCATCATGCAGATAAAGGAAATAGAGAAAGAGCATGTGAGGAGTTACCTGGAGCGGTAGAATCTGATATCAATCGTTTGGAGCATCACGGCCTGGATAGATATCCGGACAAAGGGTTGGATGCCTTTAATTCGAAACCAGATACGGTTGGAGTCTCCAATCACTGCTTAATCTGTTTTACATCCGGACGGATTGGATTCCGTGGCCGCTCTTCTCCTGAAAAACAGTTCACTTATTTTGCCTTCACCCAATATCCGCCCTAATTCCTTGAAAGCGAAGAAGGGTATAAAAGCGAAAAATATGACCAGACACCTGGTAAGCAATTCATACTTACCTTTATTCATAATTTCATTAACGCCTCCTGCCAGGCCTTTCCCGTGCAGAAATCCACTTATCGTGTGCTCGAGAACACCAAAGACCCCCACACAAATGGTAAACACAACTGCCTTGTATAGGGTTGGGAAAATTAAAGGTTTGTCTTCGAGCCATCGACCAAGGCGCAAAGCAACTCCAACCATAATGACTTTGGCTAAAACCAACGCTTCTATCACGCTAACCCCGTAATTCAAGTAACTGATTTGATACTCGGCCAGTATTAATCTTCGATACCAGGTAAAAAAGCCGAAAAAAAAGGCCAGATAGACGAAATTTATGCAATACTCGATCATTTCATGAACGATTTTCCGCTTCCAGCCGGTTTTTTTCTTATTCGCGTTGGTCATTACCTGTACCCCCCCCTGAATTTTAGTTGCTTATGCGCCGATCACCCCATCTGATCTTCGTGCCCCCCCTACGGTCTCATCATTAATTATTGTGATGGTGGGGTCCATCACAGAAAGATAAAATACTCGTTTAGCCACTCCACGATTGCCTTTGCCGTTTGGAAAGGGCATATGCCACTTTCTGCCCGGTGGCAATCTCTTTCTTGATGCGGGAAGTACCCTTGGTGAGTTCCCCGAGTTTCTCGCTGAGATTACGATCCAGCTTCACCTTGTCAGGCCGATACAGCAAAATCATGGACGAGAAACGTCGGGACTCGGTAGTCGACCGCTATACTGGCCCACCATCGTCACCCTGGCTGAGGCACATTTTGAGAGCATGACTCCGTTTATCTCCTTTTGATTTGGCGAAGCCTTGGCGGCGAAGTGCAGGCCTCCCTGTGCACCATCAGTCGATCCAGCCCATCTCCTGGGCTCGCTGCTTGAGCACATCGGCGATTTCCTTGGCGGTCGACTTGGCCCGGCCTTCCACCTTGCTGCTGCCGCTTGCCTCCCCGTATACTTTCTCCCCGGTGCTGATGATGAGTCCTGCCGGGTTGGCGGTGGCAAGGAAGGTGGCCAAACCCAACGCGGACCCCGGAGATTTACCGCCACCGGAAGCAACGGTGCCGGTGCCGATTTTGCGCAGTCCCTGAGCCGTCATTTGAAAGCCTTCGACCATCGTGCGCAACTCGGCCGCGCCGGAGCCAAACCCAATAACAACACGCTTGGCGGCGCTGCCCTCTTTGATGGAGAGGAGGTAACCCCGTATCACAATGTCGTTGATCTGCGGTGTCGTGCCCGTCCAAGCCTGAGCGCCTGGCAGTCCCATGCCGCGAAGCTGCTCGGCCAATTCTGCGGCAATTTCTGCTCCCAACTGCTTGCCGGCCGCGATCTGTTCGGCCGTTTGAGGCGTGGTGTCCACGTCATTCTCACCGGCCAGCGCGGAGTCGGACGGCACATCGCCGGCGGTGGCGACGAAGTCGTACACCCAGATGTGACCGGGCCGCGGGAGTTGCTCGGTCACGAGTTGCTCGCGGTTGGAGACCTTGGTCGAGGCGCACCCGGCAGCCACCACCATCAGGAACAGACACGAGACGATGGTCGCCAGTTTTCCCGGAAACGCCGCGGGGGCGTCGGGTGATTGGCCGAGGAAGGCGTGCGTCCGTTGGCCTTGCACGCAGATTTTATTCAAAATAGAATCCGTTTTCATAAGTTTTTTCTCCTTTCAATAGTTTTCATGACGAATCAGAACGCGTAAAGCGGGCGTAGTCCCCCGCTGTCGGGGGTTAGGGGGTGGATATCCCCCGTCAAAATGCCAACCACAGGGGATCGGCGCTACAATTTTTGCTAAATTTGTATTCTTTTACCTCCTTTCTGCCATGCAAACACTCTTTATTTTCCATAATTTAACATGGTCTATCTTTATCCTCTTTTCCTTAAATCTGAATTATTTGATTTTTCCGGTTGAAACAATCGGGTAAAACAACATTTATCCTATAAAGATATTATATAAAATTCAAATAATTAATCTTGGATAACTTTTTCTATTGCGGAGAAAATACGGCAAAAAATCACGTGCGTTATAATATTTTAAAATGTATAATATTGCAATTCTTTTTAAATGATGAAAATAACTGGTAACAAAAGGGCGTTATTCACCGTATTTCTCATATTCATCAACCTTGTTTTCATAATAAGCACATTATCAGCGACCTCAAATATGCAACGAATGCAGCTCAAACAGCATCAACAATAGTTACTCCCGGATCGCAGTGAGACAGGGAAGATGCTTGTTTTCGAAAGCGCAGCCCTACATTATAATTTATTGAATGGCTTACATGACAACCAGAGTACGCTGTGTTAAAGGCACAGAGAGACTCGTTCCCGTTGATTGGTTGGCCAGGTCTGACTCCGGAAGAATGCCAGACTTCCGCTGGCAGTTGTGTCAAACCATTCCCTCCTGTGGACATCATAGACCAGCAGAAGCGTTTGCGGTCTGCCCTTCGCAAAGGGTGCCAGAAATGAGAAGACTTTGAATCACCTGCGTTCCGCACGGACTTTGATTCAGGGTACCGGGGCTATCATTGTGTTCCTAAGATCGGACATGGCTTGTTGGCTCACCTTGAGTAGCCCCTCCCGCGGACGGTCGAGATCCGCAATCAGCCACATAACGGCAGAAAATGTAAGGACAACCACAAGAATAACGGGTGACCGGCGCGTACCGGCCAATCCGGCAAGGTAGCCCATCGCTGCCATTGCGAGGATCGTAATGAAGTAGAGCGCAGCCCAAATAATCCCGGGGATGCGTCTCCTCAGACTCGCCTCGATTCGTTTCGCATGGAAGTCGATCACCTCATTCAGCGATCCGATAAATAGTCCGGCAACGAAAAGGCCCGGGTGCTTTTCTACCACTGCAACCGCCTTAGACCAGAGAAGGCGGTGCAACTCTTCCGACCTGTGAATTGCCTGTTCGAGCTTCCCCTGTTGAACACCCTCCAATCGAACATTCACATATTCGCATAAAAGATTGCGGATTTCTGTGCGATGGGGTTCCGGGAGCAGTTCGGCGCGCAGGTAAGCCGTTCCAATCGCATTCGCCTCATCCAGGACTAAGTTTTTCCTGGTATCGAAGTGGGATGCTGCCGTCCCGAACGTGAACGCCAGCATGAACCCAAGCAGGCCAAGCGTGGCCCCAACCATCGCACCGACCGGCGGTTCATTCTCTTGTTCCTGTTTCGAGCGCCGGCGTCTGTACCTTTCCAGCCGGAAGCCTATCTCGTATGAAAGCAGGACGATTGCAACGGTAGCCACATATAGCCCCCAGAGGGGAAGATAATCAATCAGTTCATAGAGTTCATAGACATGCATAAGCGATCCTATAAAACGCTGATTATAACACACCGGCAATAAAAAGTGAACTCAAAATAAGCCCGTAATGTCTCACCCGTGCTTCATGCCTGGGAGATGCAACCACGGGGAATATGGGGATAATCACCGTCAAATATCTCAGAAATAGTCCCTGATCCCGCTTTGTATCCCGGAAGAAAGGCGGGGCTTCTTTCAACGGTTCTTTTATCCGGGGAAAAAGTCCTAGTCGCGGAAGCCTCTCTATAAATGACCTTTCGATGGACGTAGTGTTTTCATAGACCGATGAAGGGGTTGGTTCCTCCTGGTCGATAGCCTCTTCCGCCCGGCTCTGTGAACCTGCAATAAGGAACATTATTGAGGCTTCCAGCATAATCATCAGGGAGACAGGTGAAAGAATGAGTCTCCGCCTGAATACCGGCAAAAACATCTTTTTCACGAAACTTTTGATATTACGCCCATCTTTATTAAAGTCTGAAGAATCATCTCTATTCCAAGCGCAACCTGCAGCACCCCGAGCACACTGCCGAGGATTTGCAGGGTTATAACGCCAATAAACTTTAATATTGTATGAGCAAACAGCATCGCAAGGAGATTTAAGATCATAATCGCTACCAGTGCACTAATAATCCCCATCTGCCGTGTGGCATCCTGCGCAGTTGCCATGAGTATGATAAGAATCGCAATTCCATATGGGGTAACAATCGTAGGGAAAGAGAGCGGAGAAACCGCCATAGCGAGCGCTGGGATGGGTGGTGTTGCTTCATGCCGGGAAGAGGATGGATATATCTGCATGACCATTTGTAACGCCACCAGGAAAAGAATTATTCCTCCCGCAAGCATTATAGCAGGAATTGAAATATGCCAGGCTTTCAAGGCCCTTTGTCCCATAAAAGCGGCGACAAGGCAGATAATGGTAAAGATGAGGGCTGCCCTGAGTGCAAGTTTACGCCGAAACTTTGCATCAGTATCTTTGGTCATCTTAACAAACGGAACCAAAACTTTGATAGGTCCCAGCATGAGGGAAAAAAAGGTAAATATCTCCGCAAAACTCAGGATATAACGCAGCTGTTGATCATTTGAAGCGGTTGTCTGAGGCTGATTGACGACGGTATCATCTTCATGAGACGCACGTTCAGGAGGCACTTTATGAGGCAGTACAGCGGGCGAAACTTACAAAACGAGTAACCTCCCATACCTTCCGGCATAGCTTTGCCACCCACCTTCTTCAGGCCAATTTATGATATACGCACGATCCAAACGCTGCTTGGGCACAGCGATGTAATGAAACACTCATCTGGATTATCTATTTCAGTAAGCATGAAAAACCAAGAAGAGAATTTGCATCCTGCTACAAAGCAATATTTTTCTTCTTGAGGGCATCAACAACAAGATACAGTCACTGATAAAGAAAACCTACGGTTATCGCAACACAGACCGTTTTAAAAACGCTGTACTCTTCCACTGCGGCGGGTTAAACTTGTATCCAGAAATATACCAATGAAAAATCACACCCTTATTCCTGTAGAACCAAACTTACTGTAGTGATAATTGTATCCAGGACGAACGTGTTTACTCCCTCTTGGATGAAGAAATAGCACAAAAAGAATTCAGAATGCAGCCGAAAGCCAAAACAGGGACGAGCGGGAAGGGATTGACAGCACGTGCGGGTCTTATTATATAAAATGAGGCACGCTAAAAAGCCTTGCATATTATGCCTTGCTTAGTATAATTAACTTTTCGTTTTTGCCTTCTACAAATCAATAGGACTGATGTTAGGACTGATGTAATGAACGGACACACAGAGAAGAAAACAGTGTTCTCCTTTAAAGCACCCCGGGGGACAGAAGATATATTGCCGGCGAAATGGGCTTTATGGCGAAAGCTTGAAGAAGTTGGGCGTCAGGAGTTTGAACTCTGTGGATTTTATGAGATCCGCACCCCCGTATTTGAGGATACGCGCTTATTTATCAGAAGCCTTGGGGAAGCCACCGACATTGTCGAGAAGGAGATGTATACCTTTGCTGATAGTGAAGATTCAAGTATAACCCTGCGTCCCGAAAGCACAGCGCCTGTTATGCGGGCATATTTAGAATATGAATTGTACAAGACGAAAAAATTTCAAAAGTTTTATTATATTGGGCCGCAGTTCAGAAAGGAACGTCCACAGGCCGGACGGCTCCGGCAATTCCACCAAATGGGACTAGAAGCAGTAGGCGCCTCCGATCCTTTGCTTGATGTGGAAACTGTCAGCGTTGCAACCCGGATATTCGACCGTATCGGTCTTAAGGGATATAAAGTCAAGATTAATTCCATAGGTTGTGAAGAGTGCAGGCCAGTTTTTAGAAGTATCCTCAAAGAAAAACTCTGTGAACAGGAAAAAGGCCTCTGCGAGCTCTGCCAATCACGATTAAACCGAAATGTATTTCGCATCCTGGACTGTAAAAATGAGAAATGCAAGACCATCAGTTATCACATGCCCTCAATTCATGATTATCTGTGCGAAGGATGCCAGTCCCACGCAAAGGCGGTAAGGGAAGCCCTTCTGGATATTGGTATTCCTTACATTGCTGACGCACATCTGGTGCGGGGGTTGGATTATTACACCAAGACTGTTTATGAAATCACCCACTCTTCATTAGGCGCCCGTGATGCTATTTGTGCTGGCGGGCGATACGACAATCTGATTTCCGACATTGGAGGGCCATCCATCGGTTCTGTCGGATTTGCTATCGGGATGGAGGCCACGATTCTGGCCCTTGAAAATGTTATGGAAAGGAACAAATCTGTTTCTCCTGAAGTTTATGGGCCGTCCCCACTGATATATATCGTTTCCATTGGTGAGGAAACCAGGAAGCAGTGTTTTTACCTGCTTAATCTTTTGAGAAAAGCAAATCTTTCCGCCGATTTTGATTATGAAGGTAGAAGTCCCAAGGCGCAGATGCGTACGGCAAATAAATTGGGAGTAAAATACGTAATTGTGATAGGGCCTGACGAGCTTGCTTGCGGCGACGTTAAGATCAAGGTAATGGAGACGAGCGAAGAAATTTCCCTGAAACAAAACGAAGTTCTCCGGTGGTTCCTGAATAGAGAATTGCCTCTCAAGTGTTAAAATATTTTAATTCCCGGAGATAGTCAAACAATGCCGAACATGAAACGATCACATACCTGTGGTCAATTGCGCATAACAGATGCGAAATCAACCGCTACCCTGATGGGTTGGGTGAGCAGCATCCGGGATCACGGCGGTTTAATCTTCATTGACCTGCGTGACCGATATGGTGTTACCCAGGTGGTTTTCGACCCCATGAAAGGAAAAGAATTTTATGACACTGCCGGTCAATTAAGACCCGAATATGTTGTGGCTATCCAGGGTATTGTCTCCCCAAGACCAGAGGGTACGGTAAACCCTAATCTTGATACGGGAGAAATAGAGATTTTTGCTGATGCCATTGAAATACTGAACAGATCAGAAACCCCACCGTTTGAGATTACAGATGAGGGTAAGGTGTCTTTAGAATTACGGCTTAAGCACCGTTACCTTGACTTGAGACGCTCTGTAATGCAAAAGCGATTGATCTTCCGCCATAAGGTTTGTCAGACGATACGTGAATGCCTCGACCGGTTGAATTTTGTGGACATCGAAACTCCGGTGTTGACAAAAAGCACCCCGGAAGGGGCCAGGGATTATTTGGTACCCAGCAGGGTTAACCCCGGCAAATTTTATGCACTGCCGCAGTCTCCTCAACTTTTCAAACAACTACTTATGGTGGAGGGTTACGATCGCTATTTTCAAATTGTACGCTGTTTCCGAGACGAGGATCTCCGCGCTCAACGACAGCCCGAATTTACACAAATGGATATGGAAATGTCCTTTGTTGATGAATATGATATTATTCAGGTCGTTGAGGAACTCATTGTTGCGATCTTTGATAAGGTACTCGGTAAAAAGATTACCGCTCCCTTCCCGCGGCTTTCTTATAAAGAGGCCATGGCCTCTTACGGCTGTGATGCCCCCGACTTGAGATTTGGTATGAAGATAATAGATGTATCCACTATCGTTCAGAAATCAGATTTCAAGGTGTTCTCAGATACAATCAAGTCAGGGGGACAAGTCCGCGGCTTGAATGCGACCGGTTGCGGGAATTTTTCAAGAAAAGACATCGATGATTTAACGGTCTTTGTTGGTCAATTTGGGGCGAAGGGTCTTGCTTGGTTCAAGGTAGAAGAAAGCGGCCTGTCCTCTTCAATAGCAAAATTCTTTCCTTCAGAAACCCAGGCAGAGTTACAAAAACACATGGATGCGAAAAAGGGTGATTTACTCCTTTTTGTTGCTGACAAACCAAAGGTGGTTTCCCAGTCACTTGCACAACTCCGGCTGCATTTGGGCCAGAAAAATAAACTCATTGATACTGCAACATTCAATTTTTCGTGGATTGTTGACTTTCCCTTATTCGATTATAATGAAGACTTAAAACGTTACGAGGCGCTTCATCACCCGTTTACTTCCCCCCATCCTGATGACCTTCCAACTATGGAACAGAAACCTTTAGAGGTTAAGGCACGTGCGTATGACCTCGTGCTGAATGGTGTAGAGCTTGGAGGTGGCAGTATCCGTATACACACCCCCGAGGTGCAGAAAAAAGTCTTCCGTTTGCTGGGGATAGACGATGAGAGTGCTTACGCGAAATTTGGATTTCTGCTCGATGCGCTGAAGTACGGCGCACCCCCGCACGGTGGAATCGCATTAGGAGTCGATAGAATGGTTACCTTATTATTGCAGCTTGATGATATTCGTGAGGTTATTGCATTTCCTAAGACGCAGAAAGCAACCTGTCTTATGACAAATGCGCCATCGGAGGTCGATGTACAACAATTGAACGAATTGGGCATCCGACTGATATAGTTTTAACTTTCATCATAAAGGTAAATCCAATACAACAAAACTATGAAACGACAATTACTCTTACTGCTCATTGGAGCGGCTTTTATTGTGCTTTTAATTTCTATAAGCACGTTTATTTATTTAAAACATACATATCACTCCCTGTCGAAATCTAATATCCAAACACTGGAACAAACGATACAACAAGTACCACAAGAAAAAATTGACAACGTTATTGCTTTATTAAAAAAAAGCCTGGGAAAAGACCCGTTTAGTGCAGAAACACACCTGGCATTAGGGATGGTTTATAATAAAAATAACTTATTGGACGATGCGCTATCAGAATTAAAAATGGCTTTAACCCTAAAACCCGACCTTGTTAATATTTATCAGGAAATGTATCTGATTTATAAGAAAAAGGGTATGGAAAACGAAGCCAACCGTGCATTGGCCTCGTATGAAAAACTGAAAAAGAGTGAATAAAATTTATTTTGTATCAGCAGCACAAAATAGTTATTATTATAGCATGAGAAAATGTTTCCTCCTATTCATTACTAGTTTTGTCTCTATAGGTTTACTTTCCGTACAACCTGTTTTTGCCGACAGAGATGATGATGCAAATAAGTACTACCTCGATGCATATAACTTGTACAAATTGGGGAAATTGGATCAATCCTGGAAATGCTCAAGACCGTGATAGAGATTAACCCTAACCATGCTGAAGCGCACTTTGGTTTGGGGAGTATCTACTTCAGACAAAACATGTTTGATGATGCCGTTAAGGAATTTACCAAGGTTACCAGGATTAAACCAGAATACGTTGAGGCCTATCAGCGGCTTTGGTTGGCATATAAAAAACTGGGCATGAACGATAAGGCAGAGGAAGAACTGCAAAAATATAAAAAATTAATTGAAGAACGTATGCAGAGTATGGCAGGAGGTTCTCCCCGGGTAGTAAAGCCTGTAACTCCGCCGCAAAGGGAAGAACCGGAGGAAAAAACAAAACCGGAAGAATCCCAGCCACCGGAAACAAGGGTGGAATCTTCTCAGCCCGCAAAAACCAGACCTCAGGAAGCAACATCCCCTGATACAAGTGCTTCGGAAACCAGATCTTCGGAAGTGGCATCTCCTGATACAAAGGTTGCAGAAACCAAACCTCCAAAAACTGAAAGTCCCAGGGAGATATCCGGAGAGACAAGACCCGTATACCCACCACAAAAAGTCAATCCTCTTGCGCATGGACAGAGATACTCACCTTTAGCAACCATACCGCTTGAAAGAAAACCCATGGAGACTTACAAGCCTCCTGTGGAAGAGAAACCTTCTGCAAAGGTTGAAACGGAATATAAGTCGCCTTACATCAAGGTAGACAAAAAAGACCCTATATACAAAAAGCTTTTTAAGCCATTCAAGATAATGGGTTCTGCTTTGTTTCGGAGCCCTCTAAAAAAGAGCACGGAAAAATGGAAGGGAACATATGTTGGCAAGCTTGTGAAAGGCATTCTTTACTACGTCGTGACTGTCCAAATCTGGCTATGTATTGTTGCCTTTTTAAGTATATATTTCGTTAAAAGCAAAAGGAAAAGATTATGAAAAAATGTCCTTATTGTGCAGAGGAAATCAAGGACGAGGCCATTAAGTGCCGTTTCTGTGGCGAATTTTTGACCATTACATCCCCTGATCAGAAAAAGACGACACCTTTCCTTCCGGATAAGCATACAAAAACAAAACTTAAACCATTACAAGCTGACCCTGAATCGGCTGATGCCGGAATGAAAGTGTCCTCAGGAGAAAAGTCTCCTGCCTTATCATATACACCACAGGAAACCGACAAAAAAAAGAAAGATTGGATTTTAATAATTGCTGTAATTGTATTTGGGATTTTATTACTGGTAATACAGTTCAGTAAGCAACTGGGAATTGAAGGATTCCCATAAAGCCAAACCAGGTTCTTTCATCCTTATCAAAACAAGGGGAGTTTCTTTGGTTCTGAAAGGAGCGAAGTAACTATTTGCGTAACGTTTTCTATATCTCCCCCGATATAGCGCACCTTGTTTTCTTGGTCCAGAACAACCATAGTGGGTATGATCTGTATGCTATAGAGTGAGGGGATCAAACCTTTCCACCGCTTCCCGTCAAACACCTGAGGCCATTTCACTTCTTCATGCTTTACAAATCCACGCAAATCCTCAATGTCATCATCCAGACTTATACCGATGAACAGTACCCCTTTGTCCTTAAACTTGCTATACACATTTTTTAGTTTAGGAAATTCCCGTATACAGGGATCACACCACGTTGCCCAAAAATCCAGAACAACTATGCTTCCTTTGTATTTTGACAAGTCGACAGGCTTTCCCTGAAAATCTGCCACATTAAACATTGGAGCATCCATACCGATACGTACCATACTGCCCAATTGCTGTCTAAAACCATCGGCAGCCCTTGGCTCGATCTGCTTTAACTCTGCTACGGTATCTTTCGCCCTTGCAATATCGCCCTTTGCTATCAGTGCCTTTGTCATAAAATACAATGTCCGCGCCTTAAAATTCTTATCCATTTCTCCCTGACTCAGCACGGTGTCAAAGCATTTAATTGCCTCTTCAAAATTACGCATTTCATTGTAAACAACGCCAATATAAAATTTTGCTTCTAATGCCTCCTCTGTTTTCGCATGTTTTTCAATTAATGCGTTGAGATCTTTAAGCGCATCCTCATAATACTTCTTCGCATCCGTATATTTCATTTCGGTCAGGCTGCTTAAATTTTTCCTGATAATTTCTAACTGTTTTGCCGCATTTACGTCATGCTTTAGCTCACCTGCATTACCTGTGTGTCCCGCCCAAAGTAAAAAAACAGAGGCACATGCTGTTAAAATCAGTTTTCTTCCTTTTTTCATAATGTCAGACTCCTCGTAATATTTTTAAAAATGCTCCTCGTATCCATCACAGTATTATTCAGACTTACCTATCTTGTCTGCAATATTAACACGAATATACCTTACATTCAAGAGCCATTTCCTCATGCCATCCATTATGATTATCTTGAAACTTTCTATAGACCTGGCATGTTGTAAAGACTAAGTAATTGAATACAAGTTGTAATGATTTTTTTAAAATTACGTTGCAAATGAGTTACCTTTCGTCTTAAAATTCCTACATCTACAACAGCGAGTTTCTCGTTACTTAGCAAAACAATGAGGAGTGTGCAAAAAATGGAAAAAAAGTCACCGGTATGGGTTCTTTCAGTCTTCGCGTTTGTCGTGTTTTTTGCAGGTGGAGTATTTGCGGACCCCCTGAAGCTTGACGTAAAAGAGTATGTGCTTAAAAACGGTTTAACATTACTCATGCTGGAGAAGCATGACGTACCTATCGTATGTGTTCGTATTAATTATAAGGTGGGCTCTGTCGATGAGCGACCGGGGATTACCGGAGTTTCACACCTGTTTGAGCATATGATGTTTAAAGGCACAAAGATGTTCAGTACCAGGGATTACACCGCCGAAAACCTTTACTTGACAGGGAAGATGAATTGGTTATGGAAATCTGCAGAAAAAACTCATGTGAAAGCTACCGACAGGAAAAAGATCGAATTCCTTGAAAAGGAATTGAATGAAGTGAGACAAAAACTCAGGGATTTGGTGGTAAAAGATGAGGTTTTTTCCTTATATCTGCGACACGGAGCTTCAGGACTTAATGCTGCAACAAGTTCCGACGGAACATATTATTTCTGTGATTTGCCAGCAAATAAATTAGAATTATGGGCGTTTATTGAATCCGATCGCATGAAAAATCTCGTGCTCAGGGAATTTTATTCTGAGCGGGACGTTGTTATGGAAGAAAGGAGACTCAGGACAGAAAACAGTCCATTTGGCCTGCTGATGGAACAATTAAATGCGGTGGCCTTCATTGCTCATCCTTATCGCTGGCCAACTATCGGCTGGAGATCCGACGTACAAAATATTACCAAGGCAGAAACGTCCGAATATTTCAAGAGATATTATGCCCCTAATAATGCGGTAATCGTTATGGTGGGCGACTTTAACTCTGCAGACTCAATAAAACTGGTAGAAAAGTACTTTGGTAATATTCCAGGCCAATCTGCACCTCCGGCCGTGAAAACCGTTGAACCAGAACAGAAAGGAGAACGGCGGGTCGAGATAGAGTTTGAATCGAATCCCTACATAGCTATTTCCTATCACATACCGGCGATCGGCCACCCCGACCTCTATGCGCTGGATGTCGTAAGCTCTCTTCTTTCTGATGGACGGACGTCGAGATTGTATAAATCCATGATTGAAGATAACCGCATTGCCGTCATGGCTCATGCGTACGATGGAATTGGTAAATATCCTGATACGTTTACCTTTCTTGCTGCACCACGGGCACCTCATACCGTGGCAGAGGTGGAATCTGCCATGTATGAGGAAATTGAAAAACTGAAAATCGCTCCACCTTCTGATTGGGAACTGCAAAAAATCAAAAACCAGCTGGAAGCAGATTTTATTCGGGATCTTAACTCTGCCTCTGGACTTGCTAATGAAATAGGCCATTTTGAAGTTCTTTCCGATTGGCGCTACATTAACACTTTTCTCGACAAGGTTGCACAGGTTACTAAAGAGGACGTAATGAGGGTTGCTAAGAAATACTTTACGAAGAGTAACCGCACCGTGGCTATCCTTGTGAAGAAAGAAAATAACACGAAGATGAAAGAAACGAAGGAAAATAATAGGCCGGAAAAATCGGCAGTTACCTATTAAATATCGGTTGCCAGCATTTTTCTACGATACATTGAAAGATTAGAAACTCGGGAGATTTTAACGTGAACAAAAACAACTATGCTTTATTTTCTGCAATATTCCTGGCGTACTTTTTTTCTCTTGTCTGCTCCCCAAATCTCGTTGCACAGCCGCAAGGGCATGAACATATCGCAGTACCCTCCACGGGGAAGCCTGAGTCTGAAGGGGCAAAGATTGTTTCAGGTTTTAAATTTAAACCACTCAATTTTGTCCCCTCAAAAGTGGACAGAGTTGTCCTGGAAAATGGGATGATTTTATACCTGCTGGAGGATCACGACCTGCCATTGTTTAATATTACAGCACGCATCAGAACCGGTGCAGTGTATGAACCAATGGAAAAGGCTGGATTAGCAAGCCTGACAGGATATGTGATGAGAAACGGTGGTACCGTATCCATGCCGGCTGATAAGATGAACGAAGAGCTTGAATTTATGGCGGCCGCCGTGGAAACATCCATCGATCGCGAATCAGGCAGTGCAAGTTTATCTACACTGAAGAAAGATATCGATAAAGGGTTAAATATCTTTGCAGATGTGCTCATGAATCCAGCATTTCCCGAAGATAAGATCAGGATGCGAAAGGATGAAGCCATAGAATCAATTCGGCGTGAAAACGACAATCCCTCGCAAATTGCCGGTAGGGAATTTCGCAAGATTATGTATGATAGTAAGCACCCATACAACAGAAAGGTTGAAGGAACCCTTGAATCTATTGAAAAAATTACCCGGAATGATATGGTCGCATTCCACAAGAAATATTTCCATCCCAACAATATTATTCTTGGTATCTCCGGCGATTTTAATAAGCAGGAGATTATCAGGAAACTGAACACTGCATTTGCAGGATGGAAAAAAGAAGAAATTCTTTTCCCTGAGGTACCTAAGGTCGAAAAACGCTTTGAAAAGTCAGTATATTATGTATATAAGGATATTAATCAGGCAAACGTGCTCATGGGACATCTGGGAATACACCGCAAGAGCCAGGATTATTTCCCCGTTATGATAATGAATTTTATTTTAGGTGGCGGAAGCTTTACTGCCCGTATTCCTGGCAGGATCCGTTCGGATGAAGGACTCGCCTACTCAGCTTACAGTGCTTTTCAGACCTCACGGGACATCGGCATGTTCTTTATCTCGTGTCAGACCAAATTAGAGTCTACCAACCGCGCTATTTCAATCGCACTGGAGGAGCTCGACAAAATTCGTAAAATGCCGGTTGACAAAGACGAATTAGCCCAGGCCAAAGAAACCTTTATGAATCAATTTGTTTTTCGATTCACGACCAGCGCCAGCATTGTGGGACAGAAGGTTGATATTGAATATGAAGAATTGCCTTTGAATTATCTCGAAACGTATCTGGATAATGTTCAGGCAGTCACCCAGGAAGATGTACAGCGTGTTGCCAGGAAATATCTGCACCCGGACGAGATCAAGGTCCTCGTGGTTGGCGATAAAGAAAAATTTGACAAACCCCTTGACAGTTTTGGAAAGGTCAATGTCATAGAGTTGAAATAAACTATGATGGAAATGAAGACTGTTGCCATGCAAATCCCCGATAGGTCTAATATCATTATTGGGCAAACCCATTTTATTAAAACGGTGGAAGACTTATATGAGGTCATGATGAATGCTCTACCAGGTATTAAGTTTGGTATTGCCTTCTGTGAGGCCTCCGGTCCATGTCTTGTCAGGGCGGAAGGAAATGACGGCTCTCTCAGGGAGAGCGCCATTCAAAATGCCAGAAATATCGGAGCCGGTCATACCTTTGTCATCCTCATGAAAGAGGCGTTTCCTGTAAATGTACTGAACGCTGTTAAGGCTTGCCAGGAAGTTTGTGCTGTTTTTTGTGCAACGGCCAATCCTGTGCAAGTTATCGTGGCTGAAACTGAACAAGGTCGGGGTATATTGGGCGTCATTGATGGGTATAGCCCTAAGGGTGTTGAGGACGAGAAGGACGTCCAAAACCGCAAGCAATTTCTCCGTAAAATCGGTTATAAATTATGACATGATTCTAAACAAATTACCCGCATAAATCTAAATACATGCGTGTGTTCAACGCATACCTTTAATGACCGGGTAAACACCATTTGCAGTGCAAAGGAAGTTGGATTAGAAATATGCAGCGGAGCAATTTTTGGTATCGGAGAAGGAATGGATGACCGTATTGACCTCGCATTTACCTTAAAAATGTTAGATGTCGATGTCGTTCCCCTCAATTTTTTACATCCCCTGTCTGGTACACCCCTGGAGGATCAGATTCCCCTGACACCAAGAGAGGCGCTCAAAATTATTTCCGCATTTCGGTTCGTTTTACCCGATAAGGAAATTAAGATTGCAGGAGGTCGCGAAAGGAATCCGAGAGACTTGCAGTCGTGGATGTTTTATGCAGTCGCCAATAGCACAATGATTGGAAACTGCTTAACGACAACGGGACGAAAGGTTGAGGATGACTTCCAAATGAGCAAAGACCTGGGATTAAAATTTTAGATTTACGGTGCTTTCAATTTGGGGTTTATTTTGAAAATAATTTCTGTTTTACAGTCATTCAATATCCGATACGTAAGAAAGTACGTGAGAGGCTTTACGGGATTACATATCTGGTCAAGAAACAAATGAATTGCAAATCCCAGGGTTGCAAAGGATAACAAATAGTTAAAATGCGTAATAAAACACAGAGATACCAATAGCAATAAAAGCTCATAACTGTGAAAATAAAAACTAGCCCTTTTTATTTTACCATTGTCCATAGCATTCCCAAATCTTTTAATGCTGAAACCTCTACACCCGTTTGCATAAAAATCCCATATATGATCGACGTCTACTAACCATCCTATCAGAAAACATGCAATACTCGGTGAAATTGTCCTGGTTGCTAAAAAGGTCGCAACACCCGTAATAACAGATACA
The DNA here is from genome assembly GCA_015075005.1 of Planctomycetia bacterium. Lineage (GTDB taxonomy): Bacteria > Planctomycetota > Brocadiia > Brocadiales > Brocadiaceae > Brocadia. The sequence goes on along the minus strand of JABTVC010000002.1, from coordinate 1,078,341 downwards.
CCAAAATGGTTGATGGGTTTCATAATATCCTTAATGAGAAATTGTTATACAATACATTTACAAAACACCTCTTACGTCTGAAAACGTAAATTATTCTCGTAAATATGTTACCCAACTGAGTAATGATCAGAAACTATACTTTACCACCAGCATTAATTCTTCAAGATTTCCTAATTGTGCCGGAACTACTGACAATTTAAATGATGTATCAAGTTCAATGTCCGCATTATTTCCCCGACACAATTTCCATTCATCAATCCTTGATAAATTGGTGGTATTACCATCAATATTTATTGAGTAGGAAGCTGGGTTGTTCTTAACCTGGGCAATGAACATAACATTCTCTATTTCTACATCAAGCGATTGAACAAAATAGGGCAATTTTGATTTATCAATTTGTAAATCTACTGTTCCGTTTTTCTTAAACAGGTGCCATTCATTGGGCATATCGTGCTTCATGTTAATGGCAATATGGAGACCCTGCTCATTTAGTTGTTGTTTAATTTCTTCCAGTTTCTCTTGCAATGAAGTTTCAGCTAAGCCCCGTAAGCTGCTGCCGCCTTCTCTGGCTGTATATTTTACATGCAGAAGCACATCAGAAATGGTGTTGTAGTCAAATTGCCTTACTTCTTTTGGAAGTTCAAGACGCCAGGAACTTATTGCCCCGCAGCCCTCAAAAGGCAGGTAACGTTCATCTCTAAAATTCAATTCAAACATGCCGCTGTCGTTTTGGGCATTGCTAACAGCAATGGATTGAATAGCTCCAACATTGTATACAAAGCGCTCATCATTGCCGGTGTCTTCGGGATATCCGGTTGTGGCAATATTATCAGGATTTGTATTTTTTCTATACCTGTTGCTGACCAACGACAGCTTTGCACTCACTGAGGTATAAGTACCTGCTATACAAGGCAAACTGATACTCACGGATTTTATCCTTCTGAAGTATTGCCAGGGATGGTCCATATCATACAACACCTCCGGCACTTCAAAATCGCAGACCCCGGTTGTTCTGAGTTTTACTAAAGCCAAAGGGTCTAACATAGCAAGCGAAACATGCTTGGTCAATTCATATTCACGCTTGTTCTTATCCAGGTAGCTTGTCTCCATGCGTTTGATGTCATGAATAAGGTGGTCAGCGCTTTGCAAGCCTTTCTTCATGCTGTCCCAGTAGCCATAGGAGATGAAAGAATCATCGTTCCCCAACTCAAAGCGATAACTCCGTTCTGCTTTTTTAGCAAAATCATGGGCTAATTGGTAGGCACGGAAATATACTGAACTGATTTGACCGATCATCCAATCATACAATTCCTTGTTAGTGAATTTAGACCGCATAAATTCATCCGTTTTCTTCGCGTTGTCAATTTGCAGCTCGTGATTCTTTAAATCTGTTTCAGCTATTTCTTTGCGGATTTCTGCTGCAACTATTTGCTTATCAATTTGAAGAAGTTCTTTTTTAGCCAATCGTTCTTGAAGTTTCCAGTCATCGAAACGTCTATCATATCCTCCCAGTGTAGATGCTCGGCTGGCTTCATAAGAAGCTATTCTGCTTAAAATATTCAGGACATCGGCTGCAGCATTTGCAGCACGCGATAAAGTGACTCCTCCAAAAGAAGCGTCAACAGCGGGTGAACCGCCAAAACCGTGCGCTCCTATTTTAAAATCGGGTATTAAGGAATAAATGCCACCTAATACCTGAACAACTTGAGCTGCAGTTTGGAAAACGTTGGACTCGGAAAGTTTATCTAAATTCAACTGCTCATTCGAAATTATCTTTTCAATTTTCGAATAGTATATATTTCTCTCCTCCGTCACAGCTTTCGTCCTTTTCAATATCTCAATCTGCTCTTTAGCCTCCTTAATTTGGAGCAACTTCATATCCTTTGCGGCATTGAGCACCTTTATTTCCAATTCGCTACGCAACAAAGACATGGCTTCGGCATCTTTTTTTTCCAATGCCTGCAATAACGAGCTGCCAAGACCTCTCACTTCCTGTGCCAACTCCGTTGCTTTTTGAGATAGCACATTAAACCGGTAATAAGGCGTAGGGGCATTGATGCCTGCCAGTATGAATGAAATATCTAAACCGGCGGCTGCCGCACGAACCAGCATACCCGGATCAATAGGCGGCGCAAACAAGGCAAGACTGCGTTCTACGCCATCAATATTCTGGCAATGACGTATCTTAAACAGCCTGTCTGCGATCCGGTCCCAGTACTCCAGCATCTTGTCATTTTTCGGAATACAGAAATACAGCATAGACAGGGTAACCGGGGCAGGGGGCAATTCAGCGCCACCTTCCGGCAATGCAGATAAATCGGGCAAGATATTTTCCAAATCAATCAAGGCATTTCCAAATGCATCTAATTTAGCCTCCATCTGATCATAGGATTCATACGGAGCTTTTATGGCGGGTGGAATTATCCGTGGCTTAGGCCCTAATAATTTATCCGCCAAAATATACATCTGTGTAGCCTGGACAATGGACTCCATCGTATCCTGCCGGAACAAATAATCTCCCCATTCCGTCAGATTATCAATGTATTTCATCAACAATGCCTTTTGGTAGGCTACCGGCCTGAAGCGTGCCACTACATGTGGTTTGAAGGGCTTGGTTCTCCACTGGTCAATGGCAAACTCCAATTCCTTTCTTTCTGGTGTATTGGGGGCGGCAATTTTGTACAACAGGGTATCAATGCGCTGATTGACATAGTCGCTGTCGTGGGTCAGATAGAATGGTTTGGTTACCCAGTATTTTTGCGGTGCAGTGCCTTCCAATGCACCGGTTGGATTAAACATGTAATGAAACCAGGTAAGGGCTTCTTCAAAGCGTTGATTCTTAGTCAATCTTGTAGCCAACATGAACGGAACATGGAAGAATAGCTCCCAGTTATAAGCGCTATAACTTCCATCGCTGGTGAAATCTAAATCCTCCACCGGATACGATAAAGTATCTACTCCACTTTCTCTAATAAGGTATGTTTTGGGAACTATAGCTGAATTCGGACTGTAATGTGTTTCAAAATCAAAATTCGTTTTCTGCAATTGAGTTTCACGTTTCATTAATTCCGGAATGCCATCTCTGTAGAGTTTTTTTCTCAAGGAACAGATCAAAGGATGGTACATATTCTTGAATTGCTCTCCATAGGATAAACTTGCATACACCTTGAGTTCATTAACAATTTGCTGATAATCATTATCTGCTACCAACTCCTGAATTAATGCATTAATGTCCTGTCCCGGATCGGCTTTGTATTTAGCAATATATTTATTAAACAAGGCAATAATATCCTCAATCAATTGCATCACATGAGAACCAGTTCTGTTCACCACAGATGAATCTGCTGTTTCCTGTTCTTTTTCTCTTTCATAAAAACCTGGAATAATGACATAGGCATGATTGCTGTCTTCCTTGAAATAGGGAAGCAAGGTGCCTAACGGAAATTTTATGGAACGATCGCGAAGATATCCTTTATCAGTACCATAAGCATACATCGTCAAATATTGGAAAAGTAATGCTACCAGGTCAATCTTGGTCAGTTGATGTGGATATGACAACCTGAAAGTCCCCGGTGTTTTCCCCAATATTTCATAGAAACTGAAAAATGAAATCCCATTTTTAACTGAAAGATCATTTGGATTAACTTTATCTTGTTCGATGTAACGCTGCGATGTCAATAAGGTATCTTTAAAATCAGGCAAAAAGTCAGGAAATTTGTGCTCTGTAAAATTTGGAACTAATTCAGGGTAGCCTTTGCATCCTGCAATATTAAATACCCCATTTAATTTGTGTTGCTCTTGGCCATGAGATAAACTCGAACTAAAAAGCCATACTTGCTGACCTATTTCAAAATACATCATGTTGTACTTATCTCTTCTTAGTACATTCTCGTCCACGGTAAAATTGGAAGGTGTAAGAATCCCATCCTTCGATATCTTTTTCGGCTGCCATTTTTTATTTGCAAATTCGCTGATTGCCAGTTGGATTTTTAGCTTTCGTTCGGGCTTGTTAATTGGTTGTGGCGTAGTAGTATTCGTCTGATCAGGCATCTTTGCTTTAGGATTTGGATCAGGCTCCTCACTGAACATTGGCCAAGCCAAACACAGGCGATTGTTGCGAACAAATGCCAACAGATGGTCTCCTGTAATATCCAATTCCACTTTTTCCCAGGGTGTCCAGTAACGTTCCTGTTCAAATTTCCGGTAGTAATAGATGGCGGGGTCTCCTCCTTTGGTTCTTGCAAATACATGCATGGTTTTAATATCAGACTGGTACCAGGTGGCAACTACTTCTAAAAAAGCGATGTTGTCTAATTTTTCAAGATACTTGATCAATGCTTCTTCTGCTGTAAATTCTGTAAGTTCATTTTGCAGTAGCTCATTTTCAAGTTCTGTAAATAAAAAAGACTTATCATCTCTTAGTTCGGCTTCAATCCAGTTTTCTGGATACAAGAATACCTTGCGGTTGGCTTCCCACACCCGGTAGTTTTTCATCCACTTCCATTGTTCCCAGCTTTTGTCATTATTCACAACGGCCGCAGCTTTTGGCTCCAGTCCCATCAAACAACGTTGCACAAAAAGCTGAATTGTGCCATGTGCCTGAACAATGCGGGATGAAGGCATGCAAGCCTCCATTTCCACATCTACGAGGAAATAATCATACAAATCGTTCTCGTCTTTCATTTCAGGGTTTACAGTTAACAGATAAGCCACCAAAGCATCCCTTTTTTGAGAACGGACAGCATCCATGATTTCCTTGAGTGTGCTTAGCCAGGTATCTTCATCGTAGCGGGCTTTCAGGGCGGTACGCAAGAGATGGGTATCGGTACTTGTTAATACCGATTTGATATACTCCTTGACCTGAACAACGTTTGAGCCTAATTTTCTTAGATGTTCGGCACAATCGCTTATAGATTTCCATGTTTTTGCATCTCTATAATTGCTGAGGTCGAATACCGGAAATAAATGTGCATCAACAGTATCTACATCTTCTTTGATGTAGCCTGTCAGTAGAGAAAATGCCTCTATAAATTGATTCCTCATGGTACCGCTAGCCGGTAAGAGCATTTCTGCAATAGTGAGGAAAGTGATTGGATGCTCTGCATCTGCCGGATTGGGCACAGGTGTCAGTTGTTTTGCTAGATTAATCATTTCGGCAAAGGCAGCATATTTGGCATAATCAATTGCTGTCTGCCCTGTTTCATAAGGAATGCTATCCCATTCAAGCCAACCCAATGTTATATTATTTTCAAATAACCAGGCTACTTCCTGATTACTCAGTCTGAAAGAGTTGATCAAAGGGAACACCTTATGCGTCAGTCGGAGGGCACGATATTGATCGGGAAAAGCAACATTGGTGATTGGTGGTAAAATAGGCGTAACATGAGTTATATCCGTATCAATCAAGGTATCAGAAAGCAGGATATCTGATAAGAGGCTGGTGCCGGGGGCAGGCTGTTTTAATATGGCATATTTCAAAACTATCTTTACTAATTCGGAATCTGCCTTGAAGGTTGTGGCCAGCATTTGTTCCAGAATAGATTGCTTGCTTACATGTAACTGATATGCAGATATGGCATCTAAAAAGACATTGACTAAACCCTTCTGCTCATTGCTAATGTCAGGGCCGGGCGCTGCTGCCAAGGCATCAATTTTGTTTTTAATCTGCGTTGTATCAAATAAGTCGTTTAGTTTGTCATCCGTAAAGGTCTTTGCATTATTTGCTGATGTCCAATCCCTGTCAATGAATTTAATAAAGGTTTTAACATCTTCTTCTCCTATGCCACTCAGTTTGGACAAGGCATTTTGCAATGTTTCTTTCTGCTCGTCTGCTGACAGATTAGCATCAAAGGGAGATTTGTTCGCTGAGAAATTACCCTGGCAATCCTTTTGTAATTTCTCCAGTACTTGGGTAATCTTATCATCTTTTATTTCCCGGTCAGCAAGATTGGTTGCTTTATGCTGGAGCATGAATTTTACATCTGCTGTTTTTAATGGTGATTTCTTGGAATCTGTGACTGCTTCTACAAACTCCAATGTCTTTTCGGGCGAATCGGAAATATTTAGACCTGTAAGTTTGGTGAGAATTGCAAAATCATCTATTTTCAGCTTCGTTTTTTTCATCAACCTGGAAGCGGCATATAAATAGCTTAGATTTGAAAACGTCAGGTTGCCATCGGGCAACAGGGGCAATAACTTAAATTCTAAATCCTGCTCTTTGATTTGCAGACATACCGATAGACTGGATTTGAAATTGCTCAACAATTGAGAACCGTCAACTTTTTCGGGTAATAGACCTTCGTCAATAAAACCATTTTTGGCTTTGTTCAGGAATATTTGATGATAAAGCGGTACAGTTCCATTTTCCATTAACTCTTTATGAGGAATTTCTCCATAAAAACCAACCAACTCGGTGATTTTAATACCTGTTTCTCCTGAAAGTTTTAACAATCCGGAGGCCTTGATCAGGCAAGTATCATCCAATTGTCCGTTACCCAATTTGCTTTGGGAAATAACCTCGTCCAGCACTTCAAATTTCCAGCCTGTTTTCTTTTGTAACCGCAGAAAACGATGTATTCTATCTAAAGCCACATCATTTAGATTGACCATTTCTTTTTTGGTGGTATCGCAGGTCAGGTCGAGGTGTTTAATGAAAAGATTTTTTGCCGGGTCAATAAACCTCAGCGATAACAACAAAACAAGTTCCTTGTAAGTAAGCCCTGTCTTGGTCAGAAAGGTATCTACCACCTTCATCTCATCTGAGGCTGTAGCAGCGGTAGTATTCCAATATTTCTGTTGATTAGCCGCATCGGGTGTTACCATCAGCTTTCTTTCAGCATCGGTCAATCCCAGCTTCTCTGCAGCGATGGCCTCATCAGCCGGATTTCCTGCCGACTGAAAATCTTTCATCAATTCTGCACGGGAGATATCAAACCGGGTAAAATATGCTTTGCCTTCCGTGTGGTTTAAATCAAAGGGGAGTTGAAAGGCATACGCATTGGTTCGTAAAGCATCGTAGGCATTGGCATTTACATATTCTGGTGCAGCCGCCAATTCTTCAGCAGACGAAAGGGTTTGTCTCAACCGGAATACTTTGTAATTATTTCCTCCGGTGTGAACGATTTTACAAACCGCTTTTTATCCCGGCAAATAATGAGGTAAGGTGTCTGATAATCCCGTTGTTGTTTCCGTTTCGAAAATCTGTGCCTGATCGGTTACGGGCATACCTGGCGCTACCAGGGTGTTAAGCATGCCATTGGATATTTTACCTTTCAACGGATTCGCTCCATCTGAAAGCACTCCGGTGTAATCTATACCGACATCTGGGGCAACCGCTTCCTCTAATAATTCACAAACCAGGTCAATATAAGGCACCGGGGTATTGGCATTTTCGCAGCTCAGGTCAATCTCACCTAAATCGGGTCTGCGTTCAAACAATACATCTTTGGCTATTTTTAAGGTGGGACGAACTGCCGGTGGCGGTGGGGCAGGAACAGTAATGTCAACCACACTTCTTTTGTCTAAAAACTGAAGTATCTCAACGAGGTAAGCAGCCGGGCTATACACTGAACGGCAATGTTCACAGGCACAGAGATCGGTGAGCTTGAAAAGCGACTTAAGGTTGGGAAAATCTTTGCTTACCGCTTCCAATTTCATGGCAAGCGATTTCATCTCCAGAGCCGGAACATCCATAGCCCGCATGGTATCCTGCAATTCACCAACAATAAGCATGGCGGCTGTATTGGTGCGTTCTGCCCTTCTGAAAATGGATTCGGCCTCTTCGGCTTTGATGCCTGCTTTGGGGGCTATTTCTTTTACAAAGCGGGTTTCGCCTATGGCAGCAATGCTTTGTGCGGAATGAATATTCTCCTTTAATAAGGCATTTGTTTTACTATAATGAGGAACCAGTTTAAAAACACGCTGCACGGACTTCAATTCTTCCCGCATGGCTTCGTTTTTCCTGGTAGCTAATTTTTTCTTTTTCAGGAAAAGATCTATGTTGCTATGCTGCAAATCAAAATCATCATGGCTGGTAAGAAATTCAGTGATTTCTTTGTGGTTTTTCAAAATAATATTCTTCTTTTTCTCCCTTTCCAATTGTGCGGTAAAGGCCATGGCAGGATATGCTTTTTCCATTTTTCTCACAATGGAGGAAGCATGAAGATCGATCAGCTTTTTGTCTAATGGTTTGCCGGCAAGGTCTATTTTGTCTGCCAATTTGGTTAATTCCTCTTTCCAGGCGGCTTTGTTCAGTTTGGCTAATTTTCTTACATCCTCAGGTTTTTTAATTTTTTGCGATTCACTGATATGACTGATGATCAGGTCATCAAATCCCAATAATTCGCTCAATGCAAGGCTTGCTTTTGCTTCACTGCTAAAGAAAGATTCATCTGTTATTTTTGTAGAAAGAGATTCAGGTCGTTTTTGTTTTCTTCGAATATTTTGCCGATCTCTTCTATTTTATTTTCCAGCACGAAGCGGCTGATGATATTCAGCACTTTTCGGGGATGGTCGTTTTGTAGTATTCTTCTGCCTTCTTTTTATATTGTTGCAATAGCTCCACATTTCTCTTCCATTCCTTCGCCACATTATCAGAAACAATCAATTCTTTTGCGGCAGCTTCCACATCACGCTGAATAGTTTTTGGGTCTGCCAATGCTGCATCATACAGCAATGGTTGTATCTCTGTGTTGATATCAATCATCAACCTGGCATGGAATGACTTGGCAAAGTCGTTTTTCAGCAGGGTGTTTTTCCTGAGTAGGGCATAGAAAAAGGCAGCATCAATTTTAGATGCCTCGCTCAGTCGGTGCGCCACCACCAGATGCTCTATTTTTTCTGCGGGTATTTCGGCTTCTTTGAGAGGAAGGTAATATCACGGTGTTCTTTACTTTCTTGCAGGTCGGCAATGGCTGCCTTACCGGCTAAGTAAGTAACCTGTTTCAGGATAAATCATATTCCGCTACTTCAGGCTTAATGGTCTGCTCAATGGTGATGTTGATCTCTTCCGCTCCGAAGCATTAAAACGCACCGCATCTATATCAGAAGCATAGAGCAGGGTCTTCTTTTCCCGTGTAAATACTTTCATAATGATATCTGCCGTCTTTTACCCTGCCACTTAGCTGGCTGTGCGACCAGGCGATTTCGTATTTACCGTCTTTATCGGTAATACCTTCTCCCAAAGCTCCTCGCCACGCATATCCCTATCGAATGCCTGCACGATGAGATTTGCCAAGGGGTGGTTGAGCCTGTCGGCCACGTCCGAGAACGAGGTTTGGTTTTTTGCTTTCACTTTGATTTGCCATGGCATTCCTCCTTTATTTCGTTTCATTCAATTTCATTACACGGTTTGTGAAGAAACTATAAAACTCGCTTGCAGTAATTTCAATTGCGCCAATGCCTCTACTATATCCCTACGAGTTTGCAGTATAGCCAATCTTGCAGATTTAATTTGTTGGTTTGCCACATCCAATTGGTCTGCATCCACCATTTGAAGAATGGCCTCTGATTCATCTTTGAGCCAGCGTGTGATTTCTTTGATGCCATCAATCATATCCCCATCAGCAGGTTTCATTCGTTCCTGCATGGGATAAAATTACTTTATCCGGCAAGAAAATGATTTCTAAGTAACGAACAGTTTCTTTTTCAATAAACTCCAAGATGAGACTCAATTCACCCAATACCTCAGCCAATCTTGCAAAGGCTTTTGTGGGATTATTGAGCAGATTGTCTTTTACTTTGCCAAAAGACTTGCAAGGTCTTTGGCTGTGCTGGGTATGGTGGTGAATGACGGTATCATAATGACCCCCTCTGTAACTCTTAAAATTTATATTGCATCTATGTTTTCTTTGCCGTTTTTCGACCTCCAATAGGTAACAAACGGATACGAAGCCGCCTTTCCTCAAAAACGACAATGCTGCCCTGCATCAAGGCATCAGTTATATTCGGCAAGTTGGCAAGCAAGAGAGCAACTTGCTTTTCAGGGCGCCGTTGAGACACACCCCGAAGAAGAATCACGGATGGTTTAGTCTCCTGCCGTAATGCAAGAAGAGTGCCGAAATCGGTATCCGCTGAAATAACCACACACTCTTCACGGGCAGCAAGCTCAAAGATGGCGCTGTCATCCGCTGCCTGCATCCCATACTCTCGGACGTGTCTTGCATCATGCCCAGCCTGCCCGAGACCTTCCGCCACCAAATATGACAATGCATTGTCCACCAGAAATTTCACGTGACATGCACCAGTGGGAGTTCACGTTCCCGCACTGCCTCAGCCGCATATTGCAACGCCTCGCGTATGTCATCGTGTTCCAGATCGGGAAAAGCCTTGATGATCTCTTCCACGGTCATGCCGTCGGCAACCATTCCCACAACGGTTGCCACCGGAATGCGCAATCCGCGGATGCAGGGCATACCACCCATCTGGTTCGGGTTAACCGTGATCCTTACGAATTTCATTTGTTTTACCTCCTTCTTATACAAAATTTTTACCGCGACGTCACAAAGAATGCTAAGACAATGTCTGTGATTAGTGACAGTGTCGGTTACTGACACTGTCTGCTGTCATTTACACTTTCTTCTTTGTGTCGTGGTTTATTCTTTCAACCTTTCCTGCTTTTCATGCTTTCCATAGATGTTTTTTTTACGATAATCCTGCCAACCGTAAAGAAATAGGTTACACAGGCATTCGCACCCTTCGATAATTCGGAATAATTGCATATTTCCTATCCGAGCAATTTTTATGTAGGCCGGCATTGCCTGCCGAACCAAACTCGTCAATATTATGATGTAAAGCAAGTATTGTCCCCCCATTACAATAATCCGTTCCTTGTAAAAATCGTTCCCATCCGTTTCATCCATTCCACATCCGCACAAATTACCCGCATAAATCCAAATACATGGTAGGCGATGCCTACCCCATACGCATCAACCTAGCTTTTACTAAAAACGAGCTAAGAACTTATTGGCAATTGTTGTAATACAGAACGGAATTCTTTGCAGGGGATATACCATTATTAATTTTACATTTTCGTAAAGTTTGGAATAGTCTCCCAATTTCCCCTTCCTTCGTTTCTCTAAGCAAATCCAATTTGCCGCCTTATATAGTAAGTACCCTGAAACGTTTTTTCTACAAACGTTTCTAGCATTACAGGCCGATATTTGTAACGTTGTTCCCAATCATTTGGAAGTTTTTGGCGACTAAGCCCAATACTCTTGATGCAAGGTTCGCCATTTTATCCACGGCAAAATCAAAACCGGGATTATTTACTATCAGATGGAGATTTTGTTCCCAATTTGACGACTCCAACCTATAAAACCTTCTCTCGCCTGCACATTCCAGGCTGATGCCGAAACCTAATGATCCAAGTATGCCGGAACGGCTATTTATCAGATAGCGAAGTTGGGAACCAACCAATTTTTTATATCCTAAATAATGCCAACGATGAATCATTTCGTTCCATATTCGGGATTGTTTGGGGGTTTTTACTATATCCAAACTTATATCTTGAATCTTTCCGGCGGACAGATTGAGCAAAGGTTGCTTATCATTTAACATAGTACGGTGTTTGTACTGTTTGCCATTGCCATTTTCGTCTCAAGGGGGCGGCAACTGAACCAGCCGTCCTTTCCATGCGCAACAGCGCTACGGCAACTCATATCTTTTAGCTTGCCATCTGCTTTTAGCCATAGAAATTGTTCACATATCTTCTCAGAAATAGCCGTTCTGCCCAAACCTTTTGTCGTGACTATTTCACTAATAACTTTCATTTCTTCCCTGGTAAAGTCACGCCCACAATAGCGAACCGACTTGATTAGTTTCGGCTCTTTGAGAACATGCTTCTTTTTGATTTGGCTGTCGTCTCCTGTCATCATGAAAAACTTTCTAAAAATTCAATCTGGCCGCTTATTAATTCAAAAGTTGTTTTACGCCGTCGCTTTTGTTTTAAAAGTCCTCTGGAGAGACTATTTAGCAATTCTTCCATAAGTGTTGAAAGCCTGTTGTTTATAATGGATTGGCATAGACGGCCTTTCCTCTGTAGCCATTGAATCAGCTTTACTGCGCTAACCTCACGACCCATAGTACAATGACAATGCCCTGCGCTAAATGCATATATCTGAGTCACGATCGTGTATCATTATCAATCGGCCGTATAAGACAGCGAATCCTTTCTGCACGGCTTCCCTTCATTACATCAATTCGGAATAATTGCTTCCATTGTTTAAATATCAACTCTATCTGCCACCTCATTCGGTATATGGTGCCTACTATTTCCGGCGGCCAGGTTTTTGTCTCTACATTGGTGATGAAGAAGCTATAGTCTAACCATTCTAAATATTCACGGGACAAGGTCTTCCTTTTCTTTGTGCTGATCTTTTGGCTTTACGTCGGCGGTCATTTATTATATGCTCCGGTGTGCGATACGCTATCAGGCGGCTGCATATCCTGGCTTCTCAAGATAAACTTTCATATCTATTAAACCTATTACCAATTTGTTTTACATATGACGCAAGGTCTACGGCTTCGCACCGGGATTTGAGCTTAAATAGACTTTAGTGCTCTTGAATAAGCGACTTAAATAATAGCTCCTTTTCCCCGATATCTCCTAATGCGGAAGATCAAAATATCCTAAATCCCTGATTATCAAATCCCTTCCGTATCTGATCCAATACTCTTGCTCCATTTTCTGATCCGGATAGATCCCTTCCGTAATGAAAACTTTTTCAATATATGACGTGTTGCCTCATATAATAAATCTATCTTTAGGAGGATTTACTCGCACTGCCGCCTACTCCTCTGAATTCTTCCGATAAATGCTCATTGGAGCTCTATTTGGGTACTATCCTGAAGATACACATTTGAAAATTGCTCTAATACCTCTAAAGGCATCTTCTTTAATTTAGGCGCTACCTGTTCTTTGTATATGGCCTCTAACGTACGTTCTAAAATGCTACCGCGTTCTTGCTATTTATCTTTTTACTCAATGCCTGTGGGGTTATATCTGACTCCGGAGACTTCCTGCGAAGAATATCGCTTAATCCTTCAAAAGAATTATTCCATATCAAAATGCTCTACAGACGTCAGTTCTACAAAGTCTCTGCCGGATACTTTATTGGTTGAACGTTGTACAAAGAATGTCTCACGGGCAATTTTATTCAAATTGTCCTCATCAAAACACTTTATATATTTTTCTGTGATTTCTTTAAGTCTTTTTGGTTGAGACACGCTTTGGTTCGTATTGTATTTTGATTTACTAAGAAATTATTTATGCTATGATATTTACTTTATAGCAAAAAAATTCCTCCGTGTCCCGAAAAAAATGTGTTTATTTAAAAAAATTAATCTCACATTGAAAATTTACTATTTTTTACTTCTCCTTTGCTCTAACTGCTCGTTTTTTAGTAAAAGTTAGGTTGATGCGTATGATGCCTACCTTATATGTTATGGTGTCTATAATTCATTGAAATAATATCAGAGTTAACTAAAATAGTTAACAGAATTGCGGGAAGGGCGGTTAACGGAAGGAGTCCGTAGGACGACTGAGTTAACCGCTCCTTCCCGCCCGAAAAAATGTCGATGAAAGGCACAGGAAGATAGAGTCGCGCCTACCCTGTCACACGATGACCTCGCGTAGACCATACTCATCTTCCTTGTGCCGATTTCTGCAACCGTATGATCAATAGAATGTTCTGAAAAGTCCATATAAAGGCCATCAACGGGTAACAGAAATAGCTCGCTCTTTCGGGCATCCACAAACACTTTTTCATGGAAGGAGACCATGCAATGGAACAAAAATGATTTATGTCGGCATTGACTGGGCTGATGATCATCACGATATCGTTATTACCGATGACTCAGCAAAACACTCGATCAATTCCGGATTGACCACACCTGCGATGGATTTGCCTGCTTCATTCACACATCACAAATCATCAGACATCACCCAGCCTCGTATTGGTTGCCATCGAGGACAAGCGAGGGACTTCTGGTGCATGAACTCTTACAGAAAGGCTACACCGTCTATGCCATCAATCCAAAGGCAGTCAACCGTTATAAGGATCGGCACGTGCTTTCAAAGGCAAAATCTGACGTCCTCGACGCCCTGTCGCTCGGCCATCTCTTGCGAACTGACCGACACCTGTTTCGACCACTCAAGCCCCTTCCCGAAGATTACCGGCTCTCGACAGGCTTTGCAGCGACCTTCGGAAAGCGGTTGATGAAAATCAAGAATTATCAACCAGGTTATCTCCTGCTTGAAAGAATTCTATCCAAAGGCGCTGGAGATGTTTTCCTGAATTCACAGATATTCATCAATTTCTCAAGGCTTTTCCCGATCACGACGCCCTGAGTGCCTGCAAAAAGACCTTCCTTGCATTTCTCAGGAAACATCGCTACTCGTATCCCACCAAGGCCGAAGAACACTGGAAGACCATTCAATCTCCTTCCTCCAACCCGACAAAATAACCGCCCGTTCCGAAGACTTCGCCTGGGGAATGCTTCTCGGCCAACTCGAAAATCTTAAAAACATATTACCCATTATGAACAGGAAATTCAGCATATCCTGGATAATCTCCTCGAATCGAACCCGGTCAAGAGTTTGCCGGGCGTGGGAGAACGCCTGCGCCGGAACTGGTCGCTATCCTTGGCCAAACAGCAAAGACGGCCATCACCGCTTCCAGACCGCTGCGAAATTGCAAAACTCTCCGGTTGTGTGCCGGTTGTCAGGAAAGCGGAAAATGGAGAACGGTATCTCTGCGTTACGCCTGTGTAAACCCCTCAGAAGGACATTTCGTGATTGGGCTTTTACCAGTATCAGCCACTCACGCTGGGCACGGGCATTCTACGATTACCACAAGCAGAGAGAAACCAAAATCATTCTACCATCCTGCGCAACCTCGGCAAAAATGGATCAAAATTTTTTGCTCTTTGGTCTCAGGAACTACCTATGATGAAGCGGTGCATATTCAAAACCTCAAAGCAAAACACGTCCCTGGGCTATGGCCTTGTAATCCTTAATTTTAAAGATTTTTAGCTCTTTTATAAAGAAAAAAGAGCTTGACATAGAATGTCTACCCGGCTCAAGGACTGTAGAGATTGATGTACGCCTCTTGGATCGCAAGGGGTCGCGGATGTTTCCTTGGACCCACGTCTCGGCAAGCTTTTCTGCACAGCTTCCTTGCTCCCGCTGGAGAGGACCTTGCCTGGTTTATTTTTCTCGCAGTCGCGCCTCCTCGTTTAGCATCAATATGACCTTGTTCCTGGCCGCACCGTAGTTTGGACCATACGGGTTTCCAATCGTAGCATCAATGCATGGAAAATTAATCCAAGGGACGCATCTTTGGGCTGACTCATATTCACCGGGGAATTCTTTCGCGATACGTTCATTGATTTCTCTTTCGGCTGCCTGCGTCTCACAACTTCCCGCCTTATCGCTACACATTCCCAGCACGAAGGTAACGACTCCTGGACCGAGCTTCGGCCCCATCGCTCTGGCTGCTCCGTATTCCAATGCGCCTCCTACAGCCACAGTCTTTGCTACGCTGCGCGCATCCTCGGAACTGGCTAGAATTCCGACGAACGCGGCAGCGAGCATTAGCCCCACCGATACAGAACCTCGCTGACTTTTTGGCAGCGTGGAACGTGAGGTGAAGTACTGTCCTTGTTGACCGATCAGAACCGGCCGCGCACCAAGTCGCGCCTCCAATCCCGCAGCGGCTGTTTTCGACATTGATGAGCCGCCGAGTTTAAGGTCAGCAGGTATCACTTTTCCTCTTGCAGAGATTTCTCCCCGGCGAATCTGCTGAATCTCTTTCGCAGTTACATTGTCGTTGATCACTAATACGTCGATGGTTTGAAACGTGCCTTTCGGCTGTCCGCCTGGAACTTGCGGTCCTTTGCCGTGTCTCACGATCTTGCCCTCCTGATTGATCACCGCTTCGGTAATCAGCCGGGGGCTGTCGCCGACGCCCTTGGGCAATTCCGTTCGAAGTATGTCGTGAAGCCTGACGGATTGAGGCGCGTGTCCACGGTATACGCCCCCCAGACTCTGCGCCCAGGTCACGAGTTCATTAAGTATTCTATTCGCGTCAATTGGCTCGCGTCCTGAAGGATCCAGCCGGGTAACCGGGTTGCCATGTACGAAGAGATACAGGTTTATGCCGCCCGTTATGCCGCTAGGATCACAATTGATCCACCGGCCGAGCCACGGTGCGTAATACCGGGCGCCGTGGTAGCTCAAACCATTCTCGTCGTCTCGCTCCATTCCCGTGTAGCGGTAGCGCTTCGTTGCCTCGGTCTGACTTCGCACGGCCTGATAGGATGTGCTGCCGTACGGGTAATATTCCTCATAAGAGATGATCTGCGCCTGATCATCCAGCTCCAGGCTGGTCGAGCCGAGATTATTGCCCAATTGATAGCGGATGAGCTGTGCCGGTGAACCATCGTTACCCTGCGTGCGAGTCTCCACCACTGCAATGCGCTGCTGGTCGTCCATAATATGCAGCGTCTCGCGCTCCAGCACAATCGTGGCATCGTCGTTCTCGTACTCGCGGTAGATCTCGAAGCCACCCAAGTAGATGCGCTCTTTCATACGCATGGGCGTCTGCCCGACGGCGGCCTGGCGCTCGGTTACTTTGCGCACACGCTGCCCGGCGGCATCGTAGACGTAATAGGTGGTTTCCGGCGTGCCGCCGTTGTTGACGACCTGCTTTGAGGTCGCCTGAAGCTGGTCTTTGAAGTCCCACTCCATCGTCAAAAGATGGGGCATCGAAGTCATATTGCCGTGGGCGTCGTGGGTATAGGGCTCGACCATGGGCTGGTTACCATTCGGGTGGACGACGGTGCTGCTCAGACGGTTATTGTTCTTACCCGGCTCAATCAGGCTGGGTTCGGTGTAAGTGTAAGCACGGGTCCAATTGCCATTGGCTGCTTGATGGATCAGCTTCTCGAAATTACCGACAGGGTCATACTCATACTGCTCGATGTAGTTTCGCATCGCTTGCCCGTCATGGGGGTGCTGAAGATTCACGCGAAACTCGTCGTTCCATGTGGTCTCAGGCCGTCCAAGCTGGCCGATATGCTCGCGGCCTTTGGCATTAATCAGGCGATAAAGGGCATCATAGACATAGTCGCAGTGCGGCTCGACGACTTCACCATTGAAGTAGATCGTCTGCTGGGCATCGTCGCGGATGGAGGTAATGTTCCCGACTGGATCATAGGTGTAGAAGAGGTTTTGCAACTGTTCTGCGCCGCGCAGCGTCTTCAGGTGAGTGAGTCGAAAGGTCAGTGGGTCGTATTCATACGTAATCCTGACCCCGTTGCCGTAGTCGATCAGCGTGCGCTGGCCTTTGGCGTCGTAATCGATGTCGGTGACGAAGAGCGTGGCGACCGCAGCGCCGCGTAGTTTGGCCTCCACCCGCTCAAACAGATTCGCTTCGTTGTATGAAGGGGTGATGATGCTGCCATCAGGGGCAGTTTGTTGAGTTATTCTGCCGAGGGCGTCTGTTTCTGTGATAAACGTAAAACTTTCTGCCTCTAAGTCATTCGCTAAGTTGGCGTCTATCCAGTTGGCTACGCCTTTATAATTTTTAAATAGCTTACGTGTGGTAGATTTTGGCTGTCCTTTGAAATCGTATTCCGGCGTTTCCATCAATCTGCCTGTGTCGTAATGTTTTACAACCTGCCCCTTGAGGTTTTTCAGTTTAGGATTGGCTTCTGCTTCTCCATAGAACACTCTGTCAAAAATATTGTCAAGCGGCGTGTCGCCATCGCCACCCAATACTTTGCTCTGAGTGGGGCGATGCAAAATATCATATTCATGCTGAAACTCATGATTGCGCTCATCCCAGGTGCGCAGCGGGTTTCCAAGAATATTAACCAGTAGCCAGCGTTGCCCTGCATCCATGCTGTTTTGATATACCTTGTTGCCCAGCATATCATATTTATATTGCATAACCACATTGCCCCGGGCATCGGTTACGCTTCGCAGATTACCTTCAGTGTCTAATTTTACTTTGGTAAGGTAAAATTCATCTGCATCAGTAACCAAATTCTTATTATGGTCAACCGACAATACAGGTCTTCCTAAAGTATCAAAGTGTTGTGTTGATGGTGTGTTGGCATGTTTGGCGGCTTTATCGGCAGCCAGTTTTTCCCTGCCGGGGTCTTTGCCTGCCGCTATCAGTTCTGCATCTATCAGGCGGTTGGTGCGGTTATGATACCAGGAAGATTCCAAAATCGTATCGTTGGGGTCATATATGCTTTGCTTCCATGAATCAAATTCGGTTTTTGAGAAAGTAGTATCCGGCATTACAGTCTTTACCAGACGACCTATGGCATCGTAGTAAAGAATAGGTGTAACTCCGGTCTCTACTAATTCTTTCAGGTCTTCGTATTGATGCGTTACAGAGAAATAGGGTTCGTATTGTTTTACGGCATTGCCTTTATTGTTCAGTATGGTTCTGCCGTTACCAATCCAGCGGAGTTGCTTGGGATTAAGTGTGGCAGTATTAATGTCAGCAATAGTGTAAGTATCATCAGGATGAATGGTAACCTGTTTGGAAAGTCCGGGTTCTGCCTGTACTTTCTTCATTACCACCTGCCCTAAACCGTTGGAGTATTCAAAACTGAGTTGAATGGGAGAATTACTGTTTTTCTGAAAATGCTCCTCCCGAACGATGGAGGCAACTACTACAGGTTTTCCGGAAGTTTTATACACATCAAAGTCATAGACAAATCTTGCTGTGGCGTGTTGAAGCAGGTTTTTCCCAAGGTTAGTTAATTGAACAGAGTCAGGCGCATTGAAAAAGTTTGTAACCTGAGTTTTTTCAGCAGCAGTAATAAATTCATTTAACCCTGTTAAATCATCCGCCTCATTACCTTTGCCAAATACCGCCATGGCTTTTACCAATCCCAACTCATCTGTGACGGCTTCGGAGATATTGTCATTGGCATCTCTCATCCGCCTGGGTGAAAGCGTTCTGAAATTAAAAAGATCAACTCTTGCCTTATTGCCTATGGCATCTTCTGTTTCTTCTATAAACAGGAAATAGTTGCTGTAATATTTTACCTTTGTTTTAGCGCCATACGGGTCGGTATAGGAAATGGGCACATAGAAGCGGTTTTGAGCATCGGCTGCGGTTTCTAATCCTTCTATAAACTGGGTAGTGCCAGAGCGTATCCACCAGTTATCATCTACCTCGCTGTGGGTGAATTTGCCTTCCAGCATCAGGACCGCATCAACCTTGGTGCCAAAAATATCGGCAATAAGGACAGGCGTATAAGCCAACTGATAACTTTCAAAAGGGAGTCCTTTTGATTCTAACTGATGTAAAGCTAAAGCGCCGATGAGGTCGTTTTTATAAAATGTGGTCCGTACATGCTCTATTAATCTTTTCTGTGAAGTTCCGGGGGCAGGATTTGTATCAATTTGATGATAACCTACTTCATTGGCAGTTGTAAGGATATTCTCAAAGTCATTCACTGAGTATAAGGAATTGGCTTTCGTCACACCCTTCAATTCGTAAGTTTTTACTTCTGATGGTAAACGCAGGCGATAATCATCATCGGCTATTACATCATTGGTAAAGCGATTTTTGGTATAAATAATGGTGGTAGTATTTTGAGCTTGTTGTGTTTCGGCCGGCAAGGAAGCATCTGTCAACATTCGAGGATACACAACAACAGCCGATTCCAGGACATTGCCATACTCATCCACTTTGATATTTAGGGTGTGGGCAATGCGTGGGTCTTTTGTGTCGCGCTCATAGCTGTAGGTGATGGCTTCGCTTTCTTTTACCACAAAAATGGCGTGTTTGTTTTTGCCTTTGGGTTGCAATAGTTCAATCACACAATTATGCGTGGCAACGGAATAGGGGGTTAATTCTTTCTGACGTTGAGCAGGTGTAGCGCCAACAAGCGGAGCATCCTTTGCAAACACCTCAGAACGCAGCCCCATGCCTTTGCAGGCACGCAAGGCTTCCCGCCATTCCTGGTAGCTGAGATTTTCTATGAGGGATACATCTAATCCCGGGGCAGCGATAAGCCGTGCATCGGGCAAAGGCGCTTCATGATCGACTACCGCAAAACCCTGCCGGTTCATTTCTTCATACCAGTATTCATGGGCAAACTGGTTGAGTATTTTTTCCCTGCTCAAAAATGCCCCGGTATGAAACCATGATTTTGTAATGACAGGCTCCTGATGCAGGGTTTTGTCCACAATATTACTGGCATTGCCCTTTACCCAGTGATCAAAATCCTCCGCATCTGTTTGCTCAACCATACCAAAGCCCCTAAACTCCCGTTCGGCATGGTCGTGATAGCCGTGGTGGTATGTATAGGAACTTACAAAGCGATAACCTGAAATCCTGTCCCTGGTTTCGGTTTTGGATATGCAATGCACCGGAAAATGCAGTTTGGTAATCCATGGTTTTCCTGCCTTTTTATCTTCAATATAAAATTTGGTGGAAGGCGTGTATTCAAGGGTTACTTCTTTGCCCAGATTATTTTTGTAAAAGATCATGATGTGCGGTTTCTTGCTGTTCATCAGGTCTATGTACTTTAAAGGGACATTCGCATCCTTAGCCAGATTGCTGGACCACACGATACAGGCTACGCCATTACCCAGCAGATCGGTTACCGTTATTTTGGATTGATTGTGTATCTCCGGGAAGGCATCTATCTCAAAATTTTCAGGGCTAAAACGATTGCCGCTTAAATTTTTCCAGCAGGTGAATTTGTTTTTGCCCAGATAAATAATATCCGTAGTACCTGAGCCGTCAATGTCGGCTAATCTCAAATAGGCAGGATTGAAGGTATCGGGATGGTCAAAAACGGGCGCATTGTCCATACCGACTTTAGCGCCGAACTTGCCATAGCCTAAGTTGGGCCAATAGCAAATCTCTCCATTGCGAATGCGGACAATATCCGTCATGCCATCGCCCGACATATCCGCCAGATAGATGGTTTGCGCGGGGTCGGCAAATACAAGATGAGGGCCCTTCTCTTCATCATAAGATTCAGGTGTTTTATAAGCCTGCGTAAAACCTTTTCTGCCAGAAGATTCATACCAGGTAAAGACATTATCTTCGGTAATCAGCACTTCAGGTTTGCCATCGCCATTCAGGTCAAGCATACGGGTATTGGCATCACCTAAATCAATATTTGGAAGACTTTCAAAAGTACGGAATGGTTGCCATTCGTCCTCATCACTGAGCTCAAAGTATCCTTTGGGTTGGGAGCTATAGCTCACCAATTGTTTTCCGCCATCAGCATCCAGATCAGCTAATTGTAACTGACCGCCTAAACCGGCAAAAGAGGGCTTGGGAGAAACCAACCTTGCCTGTTCAAATTCACCCTCACCCAGATTGTGCTTGTAATACCAGCCATCGGCTTGTTCGGTAAGAATTCCGGAGAGACCTTCATTGAATAAATCGGTGAATTGATATTGTTGTTCGTCCAATCCGGCAGGAGCATGAACCAAGGCATCGGGGGAAATGGATTTTATATCTTTATTCCAATCATGCTTCTGGTATTCGAACTCCATGGGAGGGAGTTTTTTATGAGAATAAGATCCATCCGTTTTTTTAATGTAGCCATACAAAGTAACCGTTTTTAGAAATGTGAAATCCTGCTCAATCGAAGTGTCGTACTCAAAATTAATGGATTTTATCAGTGTTTTCTTATCGGATTTATCAGGTCTCAGAGCCAATTCATCAAATACATGGAATAACAACACTCTTTTGCACAAACGGGTGGTTCTTATTTCAAAACCGGCTTTGTAATCAGAAAAGGCATCGGGTCTGAAATCCCATTCATTGACTATTTCAAAAGAATCATTGACTAATGATGTCCTATAATCAAAAACGGTCTGAAACATATAATCTGTTTCGACTGGAAAGGCATCGCCGAATTGTTTGTAAGGTGTCTTATTCCCATAGAGAACTTTGTCAATATAGAGATTGATATAGGTAATTTCACCAGCTTTGGATCGATTGCGATTATGTAGGAACGATTCATCAAAGCCCGTATCATTTTCTTTTTTATAAATGTAATGGGAGCAGTTTCCTTTATCATCGAATACAAATTCGGGTAACCATTCATAAATCTTTGTTGAATCCTCCGGATGTGATATGATGGAATTATCTGTCCAACCAAAAAGAGTGGTAGTATTTTCTTTCGTGATTACCCGCCATTTAATCCTTCCATTTGTTTTTTGAGTCCATCTTTCAATTCGGGCAAATAATCCTTCGATACGAGCTTTATAAAATCTGATTATAAAAAGCCCATCTGATGATTCTCTTCCATTTATGATATATTCACCATCTGCATCTACGCTAAAACTGCCATTTGTCTCTTTCTTAAATTCAGGAACAAGGTCTTCGGCTTCAGAAAAAATGAATGTATCAGAATCTATTCCATCCAAATATTGAGGGAGCCTTTTGTCGGTTTTACGCTTAATTGAACTCAAACTCAGATTCCAACCCAAACCAAAAATCCCATTACCAGCACCTGAATTGTAAGAAAGACTTAATGACAGTGATGCACCTCTCGCAGGTGAAAAAGGAAGGGGTAATGAAAAAGCAGAGGTGCCGTTAACAGCATTCACAGAAAACTTTTCATCAATGCCTTTGATTGCTCCTCCACCCTTAGACAATAAAATAGAAGGCACTTCAATTGCGTTAGATTTGGTCTTTCCCCTATCTGTTTTGAGGAATTGGGAAGATGCGTTTTGCTTTTCTGTTTCTCTGTTCATAAAATAAAAAAGCCTTACTGCAAAAATGTTCATTTGAAACATCTTCGGCAGTAAGGCTGTCTTTTTACGACTTAATATAAGGATATAGCTATCTTCTCTTAAACTACATCCTTGTATTAAGAAGACCCTATTACTTTGCGTCCCCTGATTACTCAGGGTTTGCCCTTATCGAAACGTTTTATTAGCGTAAATCAATTTGTTTGTCCCTTTTAACATCCATAGCACTTAATTGTCAAGGAAAAATTAATTAGGCACGGACAAACAATCCCTGTTCAAAACATACAGGGACAGGATTTATCCATGCCTCTCGAAAACCAACATAATTAAATTTATTGTATAGGAATTTTCATTTTATTTAAGCGGTTTATACGATGTATGGCATAGAAAATCCCCCTTAATAAAGGAGGCAAGAGGGTTGTAATATAGCACAAAGAAACACAACCCCCTGAATCCCCCTTTATTAAGGGGGACTTAAACGGACTGATTTAACTTGAAATTCCTATACATCAAGACATCACGTTGAATAAATATAAGCAATAAAATTATTGCTGAATTCAGAATTAATCTTCATTATAATAATCATGGTGTTGACACGAAAATACCCCACACCTTAATCCTCTCCCGCAAGGGGTCAGGAAACTTCCCTTCCTTAATGGGACTTCGTCGTAAGTCTTCGGCATGAGCTCGGACGAACACTCAGCCAATCGATGGGAGGAATGAGAGGTGGGTAGCATATTTCATATCAGCAATAACATGTGAACATCGAGGAAAAGTTTATTTGATGGGTACCGATTTTATTTTAGACGAATTGAAGGCATTGAAAGATCGCGCCTTGCTCCGTGATTATAAAACCATTGAGAGTGCGCAAGATCCCTATATTCAAATAAATGGTAAAGCGTTCCTGTCGTTCTGTTCAAACAATTATCTCGGACTTGCCAATCACCCCAAGATAAAGCAGGCCGCTATTGAGGCCATTCATCAATACGGGTGGGGCACAGGAGCATCTCGGCTGGTTTCCGGGAACATGACACTCCACCAGGAACTCGAAAAAAAAATTGCGGAGTTTAAAGGGACAGAGGCTGCCCTCTTGTTTCCAACGGGTTACATGGCTAACCTGGGCGCTCTCTGTGCCCTTGTCGCAAAGGGGGATATTGTGCTCGGCGACAAACTCAACCATGCGAGTATTATTGACGGTTGTCGTCTATCTGGTGCAACATTCCGTATCTATCCCCACAAGGATATAGGCCAGTTGGAATCCTTATTACAAAGGTCTTCGGGGTATCGGAGAAAGTTAGTGGTTACCGACAGTGTGTTTAGTATGGATGGCGATACGGCCCCGCTTCCGGAGATTGTAAACATTGCCAAAAGATACGATGCCATACTTATGGTTGACGACGCCCACGCTACGGGGGTATTTGGTAGACAGGGAAGAGGCCTGATCGAACACTGCGGGCTCGAGGGAAAGATCGATGTTGTTATGGGATCATTGAGCAAGGCGGTTGGCAGTATTGGCGGGTTTATTGCCGGGAATAAGCCCCTCATTGATTATTTAAAAAATAAGGCACGCCCTTTCATTTACACAACAGCCCTGCCACCTGCGGTATGTGCCGCCTCATTGGCTGGACTGACACTCATCCAGGAAGATGTATCCCTTATTGATTCATTATGGAAAAATATTGCATTTTTGAAGTCCCGGTTGTCAACATTTATGGATACTATTGCAGGAGAAAGCCCTATCGTTCCGCTCATTGTTGGATCGGCAGAGGATGCAGTTACTCTATCCATGAAACTCTATGAAAATGGTATTTTAATCCCTGCAATTCGGCCACCTACGGTACCTCCAGGCACAAGCCGGTTACGTATTTCATTAATGGCCACCCATAGCGCGGATGATATAAACAGGTTGATTGATATATTACAGAACGTTGGATTTTTAACACGTGGGAATGCAAAGGATGTTTGCTAGTTTGCAATAATAAACAGTTACCTGCCGAATGGATATGAAGTTGCTTTACGAAGAGTCAATTGACGTCCAGTCACGGGTAAAGGCAGGAAATTTGAGCAAAACCGCAGAAGTGAAGGTTCATGGCAGGTGGTGCATTCTGTTTGAATAGGAGCCGTCTCCTGACGGCGATTAGTAATCCATAACGGCGCGTGCACGCAAGGTAGTCAACAGGGATTAGCTCATATCATGACGCACACAGCCGCAACCAAAATCAACCGCCCCTTTATCTTCTTCGCAAGGAGGGAATAAAGGGGCGGTAAAAAACTTCCAAAAATATGTTTTTACACAATAATGCTATAATATGGTTGGCAAAAAATATCCTTTTTACTTTTTGATACTTGCCTCTTCTACAATCACATCATATTTGTAACCACTCCCAAAGTCCTTGTCCTTGTATAAAGTCCCACTGACGGTTACAAGATCACCCACCGCAGCTAAATCATTTGATGTTATAACCAGGTCATTAGTGCCATCCTTCTGATTTCCACTTCCATCCTGAATGTGTAGCCAGTTCTTTCCCATAATTCCCGATGAGACCTTCACTACTTTGCCTTTGACCGTAACGTTTTTTGTATCAAGTTCAGCTTTTTTTCCGTAAATTTCGGCTACTGTGTAAGCATTCGAACCGGCAGCCTTCCCCACCTGTATCTTCTCAACGGGGGTGACCTCTTCGGCCTTACTCTCTGTGGTTTTGCCGTGGAAACTCTTTACATCAATTGCCTCCCCCTGCGAGGCGGGTCCAGTAGAGAAAATAATCTTATCAAATGTTCGATTAAGGGTATTACTTTTAAAATTGACCATTTCATAACCGGGCTGCAAGGCAATCTCCTGCCCAACGGTTACCTTTGTTTCCAGCACGGCCGCCCAGCTCTTTTTGCCATCCTTCTCGAGGCAGAGGTAGGTGTAACCGCCGCTATTCATGGTTTCAACGATCTTGCCGGAGAGAGAGGACGTTTCCTGATGGGAAGGGGAAGGGGCGGCTTGCTTTTCCTTCATGTACAAGTGTTCCGGCGGTGTTTTGTTGAGCTTCTTCGTGTCGGCATACGTATTGTATGCTGAAACCATAGGAATCAAAGTTAACATGGAAGCGGTTACCAACGTCGAAATTCTTTTCATTTTACAGCTCCTTAATATTATATGTTTACAGGATGTATCTGCACGAAAACTTCTAACAAAATAAAGCATACTTTTTTTATCTCAAAAAACAAGCATTTTATACGACTTGATCCTAAACAAAACAAGACACCGTACCTGAAGAAAAGTTTTTTGATTATTCCTGGCGCGGCCACGCCGCTGCCAAAGTGCCTAAAGTGCAACATGCCTAAAGTTAATGGCTTACTTTAGAAAATTCTTTATTATCCACAACTTTAACCCACTTCAAACTTTAGGCACTTTTACCTTTTTATGACACAAAAAAAAGAAGTTTTTGCAGAGTAATCCCTCATGAGTCAAAGGCCCACAAAATGGCACGAAAATGCCTGTTTTCTAGACATTCGAACCTATTTTCGTACCAATACTATATATCTTTAATTTTGATTTTATCGTTATTTAATGCTTTAATAATGCACCTATGAAAGAAACAAAAATCCTTTCGGTCCAGGTTGGTCTGCCAAAAACCTTCGACGGGGCGAATGCAACCGACTCGTCTGACAAACCGTGGACGACGGGTATCTTTAAAACAACGGTTTCCGGTCCTGTATGGCTGGGAAAGCTTAATCTCTCCGGAGACGCACAGGCGGATTTATCGGTTCACGGAGGCCCACACAAGGCGGTCAATGTGTATCCATCTGAGCACTACCCTTACTGGAAGCAAGCACTTCATTTGGCAGAAATGCCATACGGCGCCTTCGGCGAGAATTTTACGACCTTTGGCTTGCTGGAAGATGAGGTGTGTATCGGTGATATATTCAAGGCCGGCAAGACCATTGTTCAAGTATCACAACCCCGGCAACCATGCTGGAAGATAGAGCACCGCTGGGGAATCAGAGGTTTTGTTGTACACATGAAAGAAACGGGAAGGACGGGCTGGTATTTCCGCGTCTTGCAGGAGGGATATGCGGAGGCAGGAAATGTCTTCGTCCTTATAGAACGCCCTTTCCCACACTATACTGTTACTGTAGCGTACAACATCATGCGCAATCGAAAGGCCGATAGTAAGGCGGCGCAGTCACTAGCTCAATGTCCTGCGCTTTCACCCCGGTGGCAAGAGCGTTTACTTTCAACAAAATGAGTCTCCCGAATAATCTGTTGTCATCTAAATCCATGATTCCTTTTGCCGTATCGTCTTGAAATCACTTGCTAATCATGAGATGGAACAGTATGAACAGTATATGTCGTGAAAGGAATTTCCCAACCATATTTGTTGCAAGTTTCCAATGCAATCTTTTGAATAATTCTGGAAAGTTTATAATAATCTTTTGCAACCCGTCCTGAGAATTCTGCAAAAATTAAGTAGTCCAGCGATGAATCACCTACTTCTTTAAATTCCACATTAAAATTTATGATATCATCCCCATAGCCTTCGTTGACAAGTCCTGCCTTTACCGCCTCTTTCAGTTTTGGAGGGACTTCTGTAGTACATATTGCCTGATGTTGATAATCAATGCCAAAGGTAACCCTGACACAAAAGTTCTTGGAGAGATTGAGTGGATTTTGGTTCAAAAATTCTGCAATGGGATACGTTTTACGACTGCCCCCGGCAACAATAAGCTGCACCATTTCAGGGGTCTGAGTGGCTACTTTGCCAAATGTTCCGTCTGCAAGAACAACCCAATCATTCTCTTGACAGGGAAACCAGGGTTCGTCAGGATGATACGGGCGCGATCTGATGTCTTTAAGATCCTCGTATGGGGAATCCTGAGCATTCCTCCTTCAATTCCGGATTAACCAATTGAGTATAGAACTGCAAAGAAACCACCTTCCAGGGAAGTCCATTGTATATCACGCGTTCATTTTCCTTCACCGTTCCAAGATTTAACAAAAGCACCTTGTTCATAGAAACGAGGAAGGTTTGTTTCGCCGTCCAGATAAGCCCCAAAATAAAATGAATGCAACAATCCAAAAGTACCCAATCACCACAAATATACAATACGATCAATAATGCCCCGGTTGCGCCGACAAAAGTGAGTATATAATAAAGTACTTCTGCCAGGCGAATATAGAACGAACTTGCTACCGTTTTGTGAATAAAACTGCCTTTATAGAGGTGACGATGCATGTAACGGAGCGAAAAGAATACAAAAAGGAATGCAAATACGGATAAGACAAAATTTCTCCCCCGACTTTTGAAAAATACCCGCACGATATTCTTGCTCGATTCAAGAATAGATTTTCTTTCACTCAGTTTATCAGCCAATTGGTATTTTGCTACGGTAAGCTGGCTTGAAATTTGTCTTCCTTTGTTATTCCAATCAGCTTCAAGGTCAACGAGTTGCTTTTTAAGATTTTCACCCTGAACTCGAGCGGCAAGATTATGGATATTTTCTATTGCAGCTCTGACCAGTAAAATTTGCTTTTCGTAGTAAGCCACTTGCGTTCGCAGATTTTCAATCAACCGGGGGCGGGCGGTCATGCTTTTCAAATCATTGACAATCGGCCCTATCAGGGTTTGGATTTCCTCCTTCCAATCAAAACGTTTTTGAGGCTTTGTATAAAACGTCTCCAAATCCAGACCAGTTGCAATTTCCTCAAAATTTATCTTGAGAGATTCCAACCGTACATTCAGTTTATCAATTTCTTTCGATAGTTCTGATCTCTCTTCACGTGTTTTCGCCTCACGGAGTTTCATTTTGGTGTCTTCGATTTCTTTTCCTAATTCTCCAATCACCTGAATAACGCCGGTAAGGGCACCTACCGTATTCACCTCTCGTGTGGCAATCGGTTTATCGGCAATGGCGAGTTCCCGGTTTTCCGCTTGCCCGCATACCGGGTTTTCCTTCAAAAAAAAGAAAGACGAAATGACGATAAGAAGCGCAATAAGAACCGCCTTCGTTTTCATCATATTTACATAGCCTCCATTAGTGAACACCGTGATAACAATTTTTTTGTATCAAACTAATAAGAACGAAAGATTATGGAAACCTGGGGAGATTACACCTCAATACCCTAACCCGAACGATCGGCGCTACAATTTTTGCTCAAATTCATTTTGCAAAATACTATGCTCCCTCAAACACATGAGCGCATGTTGTCAGCGTAATGAAGCTTACATGCAAGTATAGCTTATTTAAACGAACACTCAAGGAGAAATTTTCCACATCGTAACCCGAGGAATATAGGATCTTTTTTATCTTTGAAGATCAATGCCTGCCATCCATACCTTATAGTATTACCCTGTAAAAACTCCTTTTTTTGTGTCATAAATAGGTGAAAGTGTCTAAAGTTTGAAGTGTGCTAAAGTTGTGGATAATAAAGAATTTCCTAAAGTAAGTCATGAACTTTAGGCACTTTGGCTGCGGCGTAGCCGCGCTAGGATCTCCCTTCGTTGACCCAGTTACATTTACCTTGAGAAAATGCCGTAAAAAATTTATATTCAACAAATCAAAGATTTTTTGATACGTATCTGAACTTCCGTGTAATATAATTGGTAAGTTCACCTTGTCAAATAGGTACAAAATAAAAGTACTAAAGCATTGCAATGTATCCCTGATCAGATATGCTGAGGAAAAAGATTGCCAGCACTTTTTAGTATTACCGTGTAAGTATGAAACGCGATACCATTCATCAACCATTTGTATAGATTAAAGGAGGCATTACAGTGATTCCGGAACGATTTCGTTTTGGTTGGATTTCTTTGGCTATTATGACGATTACATGCATGTCTGGCTGTCACACAGACAAATCCCCGCAAGAAGTAGCCCTGCACTTTTGGGATGCCATGAAGGTTCAGGACGTTGAGAATGCCAGGAAATATGCCACGACATCAACGCGCACTTTGATAGACACGTCTAACGAACAATTCAAAAATGCGGTTGTGACGTTTGGTAAGATTATTATTGATGGTGACAGTACTACTATAGAGACAACGGTACGAGCGCAGAAAAATGGCGACGAAACTCCTATTCCACTCCAAACGATTCTTAAACAAGAGCACGGAGAATGGAGAGTAGATTACGCACAAACCAAAAAGACAATAAAGGAAGACGACGCCTTTTCTGATATTGCTAAAAACTTAGAAGCGCTGAGCGGAAAATTGTCAGAGCGTATGGATGAGGCACTCGGAGAGATGAAACAAAAAATGCCTGAATATGAGGAAAAAATAAAAGAGGTCGGTGCGGCTGCATCAAAAAAATTGGACGAGGCATTGCAGCGATATGTAACAGAGATTAAGAAAGGCATGGAGAAATTGGGTGGAATCCTGGATGAGGTGCTGAAGAAAGAGAGTGAAAAAGGACAGCAGGAAAAGCATGAGGCTGAGGCTAAGCCATAAATTTGCGCCAACTTCAAAGGGAATGCGAAATTCAATTATCGAAATTTGAAATTTAGGTTGAAAGAGGTTTTTATACCGTAATATTATAAAAGGAGTTGAATGTGTTACCATATATTTGCCTGAGAAATGCCGTTTTTTTTCTTTTATTTTTGACTTTCAATTTTCCCGTTTCTGCAACTGCACACGAGGGACATGACCATAATAACGAAACGATAATCACTATCGCGAAGAGGACATATATTCACTTTCAATCAGTCTTGATGGGCTACCAATACATCTATAGTTACATGGTAAAAGGTGGAGAAAACGAGATCCCCAGTCTGGCTCAAAATATAATTGACGCTGCCACTCTGGGTATTCAGACTGAGCCGGATGGGCCTGGCCAACATATGATGCAGCATATTCTTGAAGGGGCAGAATCGTTAAAAAAAGCAACGAATGTGATTGAACGACAGGAAGCATTCGCTTCAATCGGCAATGCCCTTTTCCCTTTCTTTCAGCTGTGGCCAAATCAGTTAATGCGTAGCAGGTTGAAAATATGCCGCTGCAAGAGTGGACACCAATGGTTTCAACCGGCCAATTGTCCCACAACGTGTCCGTATTCCTTGAATAAATCCTCAAATTGTTTAATCATTGTGGAAACAATATACTAAAAACCTGGTATTTATTTTGACGTACACAGTATCATCTATCCATTGTTCATCCTGAGACTGTAGAAAGATTTCTGTACTTACTATGGCAAGACTAATCAAAAAAAGATCGAAAAAAGCAGGACTCCCGCCCGGTACACTTATCCATATTGGAGAGAAAAAGACCGAAAAGGTAAAGATAACTATCGTAGAGTATGATGAAATGAACTTTCGTGAGCAGGAGGCGAAGACAATCGAAGAATGTTTTCCTCTTAAGGATAAAAACCGGCCTACGGTGGTATGGATAAACATCGATGGGATTCATCAGACTGAGATACTCGGAAAACTTGGCGATGGTTTTGGGCTGCATCCGCTCATTGTGGAAGATATCATGAACACAGATCAGCGCCCCAAGATAGAGGAATTTGATGAATATACCTATATCGTGCTAAAAATGCTACAATTTCATGGCGATGATGGTGAAATTGTAGCCGAACAAGTAAGCTTGATCCTGGGACCAAATTTTGTCATTTCTTTTCAGGAAAAAGAGGTTGATATTTTTCATGCAATCAGAGATCGAATCAGAACAAATAAAGGACGTATAAGAAAGATGGGAGCCGATTACCTTGCGTATCGCCTGCTCGATACCATTGTTGACAACTACTTCACGATCATGGAAACGCTGGGAGAAAAGATAGAATCGATGGAGAATGAATTAGTCGGCAATCCACACCCTCAGATGGCACACACCATCTATAATCTGAAAAGGAATATGATCTTATTACGCAGATCAGTATGGCCACTACGGGAGGTAATCAGCAGGCTGGAGAGGGGGGAATCTTTCCTGATTAAGGAATCTACCCGCATTTACCTCAAGGATGTTTACGACCACACAATCCATATCATTGATACCCTGGAAACTTTTCGGGAAATGGCTACGGAACTGCTCGGAATCTATCTTTCAAGCATCAGTAACAGGCTAAATACTGTTATAAAGGTACTCACCCTGATTGCCACCATATTTATGCCCCTTACCTTAATTACCGGCATTTACGGGATGAATTTTAAATACATGCCGGAGATTGAATGGCGGTGGGGCTATCCGATGGTATTGCTCATAATGGCTGGCGCAGGCGTCGCTATGGTGTTTTACTTCAAGAAGAAAAGATGGTAATAAAAAGGCATCGATTTAGTCATGTGAAGGAAAATATTTCATAAACAATTGATTTTAACATTAAAAGGCGTTGGAATATGAAAGATAAAAAGGAAATTTCTATTTCCCAAAGTATCGTTAACAAAGCGGGAGGAGTTGTTATTCTATCACTTCGTGAGTATCAAAAATTATGCGTAAAGGCAGTATCCACGTATTATTTAGAAGGTAAAGAGGCAGAAGAGATTGATTCCTTAGCAAAAGAAGGCTTGAGCGCATATCGCAGGGGAAAATGTAAAAGAATTCGCTCGTTAGCGGATCTGGACTAAACACAGGGAAATTAGCATTACGCCGCGGTTCATAAAAAGGCGAAGGTAAAAAAAGCCATCGTTCGAATAAATCCCTTTGATAAGCGCTTAAAAACACAAATTATTAGGAAAAGAAAGGGAAGCATAGGCTTTCTGGGTCGATTATTCTCACAGGATTAAATTTATATTTCTGACAATAAATGAGGTTTTGTTTTTAGATATTGGCACACACGATTTCTATAAATAATTCTACCAGCAAAGAACAAATAGCAAATATTGGCAAATAGGCTGTAAGGTTGGGTAGAGCATCAGCGAAACCCAATCAATAAGCATATAGTTTTTTGGTAAGGTTGGGTTTTGTTCCCTCAACCCAGAAAGTTTCTGCTGGTTCAATCGTCCTCGATTGAACCTAAATATTAAATATTTGACATTTTTTACAACTGGTGCTAGTTCAAAACTTATTGCGTGATTCAATCCCTGGTTCAATCTGCAAGATTGAACCAGCAAGGAGGTAAACAAAGACATTTATACAAAAAGGCAAACTGTCTCCTGAAAGAATCAAAAGGCTCGAAGAGATAGAATTTAAATGGAAATTAAAAACAGAAAAGTAGCCTAGAAATTATGAACAAAAACAAGATTGGCAGAAACGCTTCATGTCCTTGTGGAAGTGGAGGAAATATAAAAGTGTTGCCTTATTAAAACATATCCAGTAATCGATATACTGAAGATATACCATCTGAGATCTCTGATGAAATACGAAAGAAAATTCAGGATAACATTACAAAGGAAAAGCTCAGAGAACAGAATTATGGCAATGTGCGTCCTATCATTCATACTGATTTTAAAGGATATAAATTAGTAGCCGTTGGAAAAGAACTGCATTGGTCAAAATCATGGAAAACTTTTCACGGTTTCTTGCTTGATTATATAAAGAAAGTTTTAGGGAGTGATTGGGGCAACTCTGAGATAGCTAAACCGTATGAGGAGAGACATCCAATCCTCAAATGGTATAACGGATCATGTCGCTTCCAAAATCAGCAAGAAAAGGATGAAGATGGACTAATCTCTGCCATACCGAATGGGGTTACAGCAGCATATCTATTGCTTGCTTATGACCTATACATTCTTAAACATCATTCGGTTCTTCAAGAAAAAATAATCAAGAGGTTAAAACATAAGGAACAATTTCAAGGTGCAAGGTATGAGTTATTTGTAACAGCAACGTGTATTCGTGCAGGATTCGATATAGCCTATGAAGATGAAACTGATAAAAAACGAAAACATCCTGAGTTTGTTGCAACGCACAGGCTAACAGGTCAAAAGATTTCAGTTGAGGCAAAAAGCTGTCACCGTCAAGATGTTTTAAAATTTAATGACCAAAATGAACCTTATCCTTTAATCAAGGTAAGAATTGGAAGCCTTTTGAACGAAGCAATTCAGAAACCAACTTGTTATCCTTACGTAATTTTTGTAGACCTTAATTTACCACCATATCCAGGTAAAATTTTTGATAAGCCGTGGTTTAAAGAGATACTAAAAACACTAGATCGAATAAGTAGTAAATCAGAGGAAGAACCAAAACCATATAATCTGATATTAATTACCAATCATCCACATCAATATGGCAGGGATGATGAGCCTGATCCTGAAAAAGATATACTTCCAGTTTTCGCACAACACCCAAAAATTCCCGCCAAACATCCAGAAACAATATTAGGAATATGTGATGCCGCGTTGCAATATGGAAATATTCCTAGTGAATTTCCTGTTAGTTAATTCTAAATTGCTGGATCGGATTGCAGGCATTTTTTTATCCTTTTTATCCTTTGCTGGTTAAATCGTCCTCGATTGAACCTAAACATTTGGTATTTTACAACTGGTGCTTGTTCAAAACTTATAGCATGGTTCAAAATTCCCGGTTACAATCTGCAAGATTGAACCAGCATCCAGCATTTTCCTATTTACTCTGATTATCACAACATGGGTATATCCATTATTTTATATACAACCGTCCAATCAGGATCATATCTGGCATGGCAACTGGGACAGATGAGGATGATCTTGCAGGTCTCTGTTGTTACCCGTACAAATGAGGTGTGAAAGCCGTCTTCATACCCGCAATTCGGACAAATATGGAGTTCCTTCTATATTTTTATTGAAACCGGCTTTGGTGTCTTATTATCCAAAACATTCCTCCTTCTTTATTGAAACCACAGCGTGGCGAAGCCTGCTTTTGCTGGTTCAATCGATCTCGATTGAACCAAAACATTAACCTTTTATTTTTACCCATAGACACTATCCAAATCCAACAAACACTCGTCCTTGTTAGCCGATGAATAAACCCAATATTCAGCGCTTCTCACGTAACCTTTTCTTACTGGATTTTGCACAATATAATTTGCTTTTGTAATGTAAAACTCTTCGCTGACAATCAACTCTGGCATGTTTGTTTTTGCCAAAATTGATAGTTTCCCTTTTCTTCAAAAAGCTTCAGTATATTAGGTTCAGTTGCCACAATATTTTTCCTGAGTTCTTTCGATGTGAATGTCTTAAAATCCCTGACAAATCCAATCATGTCTTCACTCTTTGCTATCAAATGGATATGATTTAGCATAAAGACCCAATGGTACATTTTTAATCCCTTATTTTTCTGGCAATATCTGAGAGAGTCCAAAAGGATGTCCCACCTCTTGTGTCTATCAAATAGATAATACCACCGTTTCACGGTAAAGGTGAGAAAATATATCCTCTGGTTTAACTCTTTATTTATACGGACTGATGGCATTTAACCTCTGCCTTGCTGGTCTGCTCTGCTGGTTCAATCGTCCTCGATTGAACCGAAACGTTTTGCATTTTCATAATTGGTGCTTGTTCGAAACCTACTGTACAGTCAAAACTCATGGTTCAATCTACAAGATTGAACCAGCATAATAGCTCATTCCACAATCACGATTAAATAATTGTCATTCTGGAAGACTTTTTTGGCCAGGCGTTCAACGTCCTGCACCGTAACTTTTTTCAGCCTTTCAGCCTCCAGATCGTCTGCCTCCGGTCCTTTGCCATCAAGCACCTGCATACTGATATAATAAGCCTGATTTACCCGATCCAGCCTGCGCATGCCACGACGTCCTAACATAGCGTTGATTGTCTTCTGCACTTCTTCCTTATCAAAGGATGCTTCTTTTATGGCACGAATCTCTTCCCGAATGCCGGCAATGGCACGGTCAATGTTTTCCGGTCGTGTACCCATGGTAATACGGTACCACTGGGCACCATGATATTTGTGGAATCCCATGCCAAGACTATAGGCAAGTCCTTGTTTCTCCCTGAGATTAAAGGCAAGCCGGTCATTGAAGATATTCTCTAAGATATACAACGCAGGCAAATCATCCTCGCTGACCTCACACACATTCGCTACAGAGATATACGATTGCTGCTTCCCCATCTTTTCACGTATCGTAATACCAAGAGATTTAAACTGCGGCGCAAACGCTGGCGGTTGCCATCCTGCCTCACCCCACGTCCCCCCAAAATATTGCCTTGCCAATGACAACGCCTTTTCTCCTGGTACGTTACCAGATATGACCAGTATCAGATTCGCAGGGTTGTAAAACTTTCGGTGGAAGTCTTGCACATCTTTCAATTGAATCTTTTCCAGTTGCTTGGGATCACCAAACAACCTGCCAAAACCCGGGTTTTCTTTAAACAGGTTATCATAAAAGATGCGGCCTGATACCTTTGGTGTACTTATAGTAGCGTTAGTTGAAAGTGATATGACATCCTTCCTCGCTTCAGCAAGGGCATTTTCAGAAAGATTCGGCTGCAACACCAGTTCCGAAAGCAGTTTTAATCCCGTCTCAAAAAAAGTATCTACAAGCTTTAAACGCACGTAAGCAAAACGAGGGGTATGATAATAGTCGTCAAAGGGGATGCTGGAATCATCATAAAGTTTCAATTCGGCGCCGATGGATTCGCATGCCTGGTAAAACGCATTATCCGGGTGTTCCACGGTTCCGCCATCGAGGAGCATGCGTTGTAAAATCTCTGTCATACCCCAATTCTCTTTCCCTTCGCTCAGGCTACGCTCCTTTGCCAACAGATGCATGCCAACGACCCGGCTGTCCTGATTCTCTTTCACGACAACCGTGAGGCCATTTTTCAGCGTTTCCATGCTATATTGATTGACCGATTGAGTTGATGCACCGCCGGTTATTTTTTCAATTGGAGGAGACATCAGTGTAACAACAGGCACCTGTGCGCAGAGGTATTGTTCAACAACTTTTTGAATAGATTGCGGCGTTACCTTCATCATGCCATCCATATAATTACGAAGAAGTCTATAGCCACCAGCAGCAAGGTAACCAGATTTCATCATACCGTAGTAGTGCAAACTTTCCTGCAAATAAAGTTCGTGCGTTGCCCTCGCAATCAGCGTTGACTTCACCTCACTGTCTGGAACGGTATTTTTTGTCATACCTTGCACTGCCTGGATAATTAATTCTACCACACGTTCTACATCAGCATTTATAGGGAGTTCGGCAGATATCTGTAACGTTGAAAAGTCCCGGTTGAATTCCATGCTTGTATCAATCGTTTCAACCAGATCTTTATATTGTTCCTGTTTAAATAACGTTTTCAGGACAGCATTCTCTCTACCGCCGAGAAATTCAGATAGCAATACCAGCGCCTGAAAATCACCTGAAACTGGCGGTGGTAGTATATAACCCAGGGTCAGGTATTGACGATCCTTCGGAAATTTGCCCATCCCGTTTGCCTTGATAATGCACAATTTTTTTGGTGAGTGAAGGGTGATGGCTTTGTGCTCCGGTATGGGTCCAGCCGGATACAGGCCATATCTTTCTTTAACCAATTCCACCATCTCCCGGGTTGAAAAATCACCGATTACCATCAAGGTCATGTTGTTGGGCACATACCATGTTCGATAATATTCCCATACGCTTTCACGCTTGAGATGCGAAATGGTGGAAACCGTCCCAAGCACCGGACGTTCGTATGGCGTACCGGCATAAAAAGTCCTCTGGAAATAATTGTTGACCTGATACTCAGACCGGTCTGCGTCTTTGCCTATTTCTTCGATGACTATGCCGCGTTCCTTTTCGAACTTTTCATCAGGCAGGGTAGAATTAAAGAGCATGTCGGCCTGGATATCCATCCCTTGACTGATGTACTCCTTCGGCATAAGGATCATGTAATTGGTATAATCCTGACCAGTATGAGCGTTGTTATAGCCACCGTAAAAATCCATTTCGTCGTAAATCTGTTTCTGCGTGCGTGTTTTTGTGCCATTGAACAACAGGTGTTCAAGGAAGTGGGCTGATCCATTGCTGGCCTCATCCTCATTCCGGCTGCCGGTCTTAACGACAGCAACCGCGGCTATCATGGGGCTGGCGTGATTTTCAACAAGGATAACCTCCATGCCATTATCCAGGTAGAATACGGAGGCTTCTTGCGTTTCTTTAAACAAGGACAATATATGACCATTTTGATTCTCGCCGTAACACAATGGACTTCCCGTCCAGGCGGATACTACCATGATCGCAATGAGATTCCTTATGTTTTTTTGTGCATCCCCATGAAAACATACTGTTTTCAGCAGGAGTTTGAATATATATGACATGTCTCTTCCCTCGGTATTTGTTTGAATATTCCTTTAAAATACACCACTCTCCCAATCAACACTTTATCAAATGAAACATCCATGACCTAACGGTCACAAGGGGTCATGAAAATGTTTATCTTTTAGACAACCGGCTTCATTTTCAGGTGAAACATACCTATAAGCCGGTGAATTATTACTTCAGCCGGAAATGCTTCTTGTGGGGTGTTTCCTCGTCTCTGATATAGTCCTTCACCAGTTTCATGCATGCCTCTTTGGTACAGACGGTATCCATGTTTATATAATTTACGTGATCTTTATTTGTTTCTAACCAACTCAACACGATGTCTATTTCCCCTGTTTCAACATCCGCAAGCGATCTGTTATTTGTACTATTTTCACCAGAAGATGCAGTGACCTTTATCTAATATTCTTTCGACATCAGAAAAGTTTACAGCGTCTTTTAAAATTTCGTATTGCTCTAATGGCAATCCATCCTTAACAAAGAATAACTCCAGGCTTTCCTCTGCAGAAGAAGGAAGTAGTACTATGAAATTTTTCAATCTTCCATATCTTGCTGTTCTTTCATGGACCTCGAGTTGCTGGTTTAATCGTGGCTTGTGCTGTTTTATCAATCTGTACTCCATAAGCATTGCCGAGACTTCTGATCCGGCTATCTCATATTCAATACTGTAAACGTTCCGCAACAAATCGATTATCTTTTGCTGCCGCTCTGCCGTGTTCCAAAAATAAGAGATCACCCGTGCCCTCAGATTCTTTGCCTTGCCTATGTAAATTACCTCGCCATGCTTATCCCTCATCTTATAGATACCGGGCTTCCGGGGAATAGCCCACAGAAAGCATTTATCAAAGGCATATTTACTAAAATCGATATATTCAATATCAGGATATTGAAATTCCAGGATATCTTCCACCGTGCTGAATCCTTGCTCTTTCAGGAGTTCCCTGTGCCTGGAGAAGGTATCGGCAAGTATACCAATCTCCTTTTCTGTACGCCTGGTATCCATTGTGGTGAGTTTCAAAAATGTGGCTATATCGTCCAACGATTTGAAATGAAGGTCTGGAATAAGTTTCTTTGTGAGACCATGTAAGCACAGTACAGAGTTTTCAATCGTTTTATTTATGGTATTCAAAATCTTATTCAGATGATGTATCGTGGACTGGATGTCGTAACCAACCAAAACTGCCTCTCCGAAGAAATTACAGAGAGAACTCGCTGCCTTCTCGCCAGAAATTCCGTCTTTGATTTCCTGTGCAAAATCCTGAGGCACGTAAAGGGTGGGTACAACTGGTGAACCCGGGTTTATACAGATATGAAGGCGGTCTACGATCTTGTCATTTCTGAGTTTTTGCGCACTCACTTCGACAATTGTTTTGGGCCTCTCAACGGTATCTAGTGTTAAAAGGCTGAGAAGAACAAACTCTGCCTCTGAAAGAGGTGTACCTCCTCTTTCGATAATCTTCCAGAAGCGATGTTCATCTGCTGCAAACCTACGGTCTCCGGCAAGGGCAGTCCGTATGAGTGTTTCACTGATCCCAGGTGAGGCGCCTTTAATTTTCAATACGCGGTCAACCAGTTCATGGCTGGCAGCGCCTCCGTTATGAGACTTCAGATACGTATATATCTTATCCCGCATAGCGCTGTGACAATTCTCCAGATTTTGAAACAAAAAAAGAGGGCTTTAACCCTCTTTTCTTTAATCCTCTTTCGTATTTTTCTTGTATGGGAAGTTAAAACCTTCATGAGTGTATCTCAAGAAAGTTTACTTCCTGCATTCGCCGGTTAATTTTTTGTACACTAAAAACTCCCGTTGCGCCTCTTCTTTCATACCCTTTCGCTCATAGATTATACTTAAACCATAATGTGCCTTTGCAAAATTGGGGTCGATTCTAATCGTCTCTTCAAGGGCATTTGCAGCCGCATCCAGGATACTGTTTTGTGAATAAGCACTCCCAAGGTCAAAATATACCGACGGATTGTAGGGATTTACCTCAATGGACTTTTGTAATGATGCAATCGCTTCGTCAAGCGCCCTTTTGTCTGAATACGGATTCTGTATATTGTAATGGGCTGCCGCTGCCTTGCGAACGGTGTCAATGGCATTCGCAAGCACGCGCTTATCGGCGTAAGCCTTACCGAGGCGATAATGGGCCTCCGCATCACCCCGATCAAGCTTTCACGACGGCGCTAAATTCTCTGATGGCATCGTCAAACAACCTCTCGTCTGCATAAACTATCCCGAGATTATAATGCACTTTCGGATTTTTGGGGTCAATTTCTATCGATTTTCTGTAAGCTTCCGCGGCCTTAATGTTGTCGCCCAGGTCATAGTAAGCCAAACCAAGATGATAGTATGCAAGGGCGTGATTCGGATTGATATCAGTGACTTTTTTGCATGCAGACACTGCATCATCTGTCTGTTTCTTATCTAAATATATCTGGCCTAAGCCAAAATATGCATCGGTAAAATTTGGATTGATCTCAATGGCCTTCTTAAATGCCTGGATGGCCTCATCTGTCTCGTTATTTGCAGCATAAGCCACTCCTAAATTATGCTGAGATATTGCATCCCTGGGATTAAGCTCCATCACCCTCTTGTACTCATGAATGGCCTCGCTAAACATCTTTCTGCTTTTATAGATGTCGCCCAGCTTACTGTGTGCCAATTCACTATTGGGGTCTAATTGAACCACAGATTTAAGCGCGGTTATGGCCTCTTCCCAAAGACCCTTTTCCAGGTAAAGCAAACCTAGTTGGCAAAGAGCATCCTTATAGTTTGGGTCAATCTCCGTGGCCTTTTTTAGTTCTGCAATAGCCTCATCAGCCATGGTTCGATTATTGTATGCCATTCCCAGGTTGTAGTGGGCTTCAGCCAAGGCTGGATTAATGCTAATAGCTTTTTGAAAGGCGGTTACAACTTCATCGGGCATATCAACCTTAGAACATCCGCAGATACCCCCAGAAACTAATACTGCCATTAACGTTAGTGTCCTGAATGGCGATACTAGGTTCTTTATCATTATCAAGTCTCCCATGTAAACTGTTATCGATACATGAATTTGTCTGTAACGGACTATTCCATACTATCAGGGGGGAATATATCAAATAGGCTATATATTGTCAAGTGTTTATTTGGTCGATATTTAGATAATCAAAAACCCATCACTCCCAACCAAGCTTACTGACATCCTTGATCGACCTGGTAAGTTCATCACACACTTTTGAGACCAGGGACTCGTCCTTATATCTTACATTGATATTATACTGGACTTCATTCTTCACGAGATCCCGTTCAAATTCGTAATGTTGAAGTACCATGGAGTGCCTTTTTAATATTTCCATAATGGACGTAAAATTGGATCCTGAGCCAGAGACACACACCTTGAGTGTACTATACGCATCACGCTTGATTTCTCGCTCAAGAAGAAGGGGCAAAAAAAACAATGCAAAAAAGGCTAAAAATGTTGTAAGTAAAGCAGGCACATAACAGCCACTTCCCACTGCCAAACCGATACCGGCCACGACCCACAAGGATGCAGCAGTCGTCAGTCCCCTTACCGTTGCTTTAAATCTCATAATCGTACCCGCACCCAGGAATCCAATCCCGGCTACCACCTGAGCGGCAATCCTTGCAGGATCGACCCGTAAGATGGAATTGTCGGTAAAGGTTTTGTATTTTTCAAAGATGTGCTCAGACACCACCATCATCAAGGTTACACCGACACATACCAAAATGTGTGTCCGCAGGCCTGCGGGCCGACCCCGCAGCTCTCTTTCCCATCCAATAATCCCGCCCAAAATGGATGCAATGAGAAGTTTTACGATAGAGTTATCGAAGCTCCCTACGATACTGAAAAGCCAAGGCATATCTGCTCCTTATTAAACGAAAAAATTTATTTAATCTATAACTCATTTTATTTAAAAGATTTATGTATACGGTAGTGAGTATAACCACGCCAATAATGAATGTCAAACATTTCCATGGTTGCTGAGTTTGCTCAGCACATAACGAGTATTTTTTCTCATGAATCCAGGGATCATGACATTCGTCGTACCGGGTATCGGTTTGTCTTCTTTATTCGGCCGGCGGACATTTTAACGATATTTGCTAAAGGAGATACGTTTCAGCAATAAGGAATTTGTGATCACCGACACCGAGGAAAAGGCCATGGCCAGCCCTGCGTACTCAGGTTTCAGGCTGATACCAAATAGTGGATACATGGCGCCGGCGGCAATGGGAATTCCAACCACGTTATAAAAAAATGCCCAAAATAGATTCTGCCTGATCTTGGACAGTGTCCTCCGGCCTAACTGAATAGCCCTTACGACATCCATCATATCATTTTTTATTAAGACAATATCCCCTGTTTCCTTTGCAACGTCCGTCCCTGCACCGATAGCAATACCAACGTCTGCCTGTGCAAGCGCCGGGGCGTCATTGATGCCATCACCAACCATACCTACCTTCAGACCTTTTCCCTGGAAATCCTTTACAACCTCCATCTTTTCTGCCGGTAAGACCTTCGCGCGGTATTCCTCAATGCCCGCCGCTGATGCAACTGCCTTTGCCACCTGATCGCCATCACCCGTCATCATGACGACCCGTACATTCATCTGTTTTAATTGCGTTACGACGTCCCGTGCATTTTGCTTTATTTTATCCATAAGACCCAGGACGCCTTTCAAAGTACCGTCGTACGCTATGTACATGAGGGACTTACCATGGATCTCTAATTCCCTAATCTTATCTTTTACTCCATCGATTTTAATTCCGCGAGAGGTCACAAGCCCTTCGTTTCCAATCAGCAGCACCTTGCCCTTATAGTGGCAGATAATACCACTCCCTGCTTCTTCATGAAAATCCTGGATTGTATCCCACATAAGCCTTCTTTCTCGTGCCTCATCCACTACTGATTGGGAGAGGGGATGATTCGATAAGGCACACCCTGCAACGGCGAGGGTAACCAGTTCCGATTCAGTACCAGTATTCGTGGGAACGATATCGGTTACTACAAAGCGGCCTTCTGTGATGGTGCCCGTCTTATCGAATACCATGACATTGAGCCGTGCAACCTCCTCAAGGGCGCTGGCACGTTTGATGAGGATAGCATGATCAAGACCCACGCCACTTCCCACCATAATGGCCGTTGGAGTGGCGAGTCCCATAGCACACGGACATGCAATCACCAATACCGCAATTGCCATTTTTAATGCCCATACAAACGGCTGCTGGCCGGCAACACCATATAACACAAAATACCAGCAGAGAAAGGTTACTAAGGACAAACCTATAACTACAGGGACAAATACATTGGACACCCGATCTGCAAATCGCTGGATGGGGGCTTTATCCATCTGGGCATCTTCAACCATATTGACAATTTGGGATAAAACCGTTTCTTCTCCCACCCTGGCGGTTTTCACCTTTAAAACGCCGGTCTTATTTATGGTTGCCCCCACCACATTATCGCCCTTCTGCTTCAAAACGGGCATGGACTCACCCGTCACCATGGATTCATCCACCGAAGAGACGCCTTCTATAACCTCACCATCTACGGGAATGATTTCGCCCGCCCTGACCACCACGATATCCCCCACGCGAAGCGAGGAGGCGCTGGCCTCCATTTCATTTCCTTCCGGTGACAACAATCGCGCCTTATCGGCCTGGAGTTTTCCTAATTTCTGGAGCGCATGACTTGCCCTGCCCTTTACCCGCTCTTCCAGATACTTTCCGATACGAATAAAGGTAATCAGCATAACTGCCGTCTCGAAGAATGCATGGCCTGACGTATCAAAGGTACCAAAG
Source organism: Planctomycetia bacterium (assembly GCA_015075005.1). Classification (GTDB taxonomy): domain Bacteria; phylum Planctomycetota; class Brocadiia; order Brocadiales; family Brocadiaceae; genus Brocadia. The sequence goes on along the minus strand of JABTVC010000002.1, from coordinate 1,034,626 downwards.
ACCGCAAAAATACTGTAAATATAGGCAGACAGGACACCCATCGAAACCAGCACGTCCATGTTGGCAAAGAGATTCCTGATGGACTTATAGGCGCTTATGAAGAAATCCATGCCCGGCCCCAGCAGGGTTACCGTAGCAACGATCAACAGTATATAAGGCATAGAGTTGTGTATTGAGGCTGGCATAGGTGCATACATCAGTACCATCATGGCGATAGAGGCCAGGATACTAAAGATAAGCCATCCCATTTGAATGGATGCCTGAGATGTTTGATCCAGTCGTGCCCGTTCTTTGGCGGTGTAGCCAATCTCTTTCACATACTTCGTGATTTGGGTCTTGTTTGTAACATCGGCATCATAGGTCACAATCCCTGTTGCACGGGAAAAATTAATCCGGACAGACTTAATCCCTTGTAGATCCTTCAGTCTTCGTTCAATCGTCGTGGCACAATTGACACAGTGCATGCCGGTAATATTAAATTTTATCGTCTGTTCAGCCATTATTCATCCTGTGCTATTTAAATCATTTGAAAATACACAACATGCCAGCCTTTTGTTTAATTCTCCTCTTCAACGCGAAAAAGTACAAGGATTTTTTCTATGTCATTCTGGATATCTTTATCTTTTCGCAAAAAGGCACCCATTTCAACTGTCCAGGCGAGAGGTTCCTTGCAAAGGCTTTTCATTGTCCACATTTTTTAACCCCGATAGGGGTATAAGATAACAGGCAGGCAATTTATTGCCTGTATTGTAATGTTTAAAAAAGGAAATTATACACACCTAATTTTATTATACTAAATTCAAAAATTAATTCTTCATTATACTCAGAAACGGAAGCCCTGTAAAGCAGACAATAAGGTTGAGGCCGAGCGTAAGGATTATGTAAATGCCTGACATAACTAATATCATTACTTTGTTAAAAATCAAGCGGCATTTTTTTTCTGGCTCTTCAGGCAAGTGAGTGGGTAAAAATAAGCCATGAAGTGACTGCAACATAGCATAAAACAAGGGAAAAAGGAGTTTTTATATGGGCAAAAAAACTGTATGATAATTAAATGGGAAAAAAGAGACGACTGCTGGACGAATATCGGTTCCCCGGGTTTGTTCCGAGAGCAGAAATTAAAGGTGTGCGTATGGGGCTTTTTGGGCTGGGAGAGCTGGAGGATAACAAACCCATTTGTCTATATTTCAAAGAACTGCCAACGCTTGCATTTTCTGGGAACGAAATAATGATATGCGAAACTGTGTGTCTCGAACAGAGGAAGAAAGACGTACCACCGGTACAAACGATACCATTATATTCTCAGCAATGTGCAGATGGGACACCTGAACATATCGGGGAAATTAAAGAAAAAGGGACGGTTTCGTATCCGAAGACGAGAGATAAAGATACAGCTTACGTTTTCAGTGCCAAAAGGTAAAGTGGCAAATATTATGGGTGTCATGAACCTGTTGCAAACCAAATTTGAAACCTTACAGATAGAACTGAGCGCCAGAGATGGAACTATATCAGAACAGGATTATGAGGATAAAATCAAAGAGGCATTCAGGCAGATGGGGATTGAATTGAATGAGGAATAAAACGTCATTGCCTTATTTTGCATGATAGTGAAAAAGCTCGTATTTGGTTATCATCAAGAGAAGTCCTGCCATAAAAAACTTAAGGATCGTCACTGAAAACCGGGACTGGTTGTAGTACATGGAATGGATTGGTGTTTTTGGGTGATAAGATCAAGGTAATTATGTTTTGGTTTTAAAGGGGAGGAGACGGGAGTGTCCGCGCCCAAGTCGGGGAAAAATGAACAACCAAAAATTAGGTGATATTCTTCCCCGGCGTTGAACAATTGAAGCGCCCGTTCGAGGAAGGTTTTTCGTTGCTTGCTTTTATACTTTCCGGGATACGGGGGAGATATGTGACGAAAAACGGGCGAATTGGGGGCTGCCTGCCTGATGAGGTCAAAGGCGTTGCGGAGGGTGTTTTTCAGTGAGCCAAAGAAACCGGGCCACCTCCAAACGGCTGACCTGGCAAGCATACGATTATCTATCCCCGTTTTCACGAGGACAAGTTTAGAGAATTCTCCTTCATGCGGTGTTTCATGCGAACCCCTTGAGGCCTCTTTTTTGATTGGCAGTAATTTGAGTTGTTCCCGCGGCAGGCTGTACGCTGTACGCTTTACGCTTGACATAAATTTCCCACAATATTAATATTATACCCTGAAATAGATTTCGTCATGTCCAATATTTACCATGAAAGAGAGTGGACTAAAACTTTCCATGCAAAAAAACCACAATATACTTATCATTGATGATGATAAGCTGATGTGTGTATCACTCAAAGGACTGCTGGAAGAAAATGGATACCGTGTATACACGGCTGCTGATGGTGGCGATGCGGTTCAAATTCTGCATAAAGACTCCATAGATTTAATTATCTTTGACCTGAGGCTACACGATGTTCATGAGCTTTCACTGGTAAATAAGATTAAAGAGGTTTCACCAGATGCGATTATACTCGTTATGATCGACCAGAATAAAATCAAGGCCGTAATCAACACCTTGCGTTTGGATACGGTTGATTATATCCTGGAACCATTTGATCCGGATTATTTAAAAAAGACCATCGAAAAGGCCCTTTATAAGCAACAATTAGAAACCAGCCTCAAAAGGACACTGATCGAGAAAGAAATTATCAGCAATATCAATAAAACCATTGCCGCCAGTTTGGATATTCGGGAAAGCTTTTCCGATATATGTAATGAGTTAAAAAAGATTATACCTTTTGATCGTGCATGTTTGATTACTTCCAACGAACAAGGACAATGGTTTCAGGTGTTTGCACTCACGAAAAACTATAATTTCAGTGAGATTAATGAAGGCGAATTATTTCCGATATCTGGCAGCCTTTTGGAGGAAATTATAAAAACAGGTGAGCCGGTTATCGTTAACAACACGCAAACGGGGCGATTTTGGACAGACAGGGTGTTATACAAGGAGAGGATACACGCACGTCTTGGATTTCCCCTTACCTATAAAGGAAAAGTACTCGGGGCCATTACCTTTGGTAGTGAGAAAGCGCACTGTTTTAGTGATCAGTGTTATTATTATCTCTGGCAGATCGCGCCACAACTTGCCATTGCCCTTGAAAACACAAAGCTGTTTAACCGAATTAAGGCCTCAGAAGAGCGTTATAAAACGTTATTTAACCATGCAGCAGATTCCATGGTAATGGTAGACCTGAATGGAAAAATTCTTACTGTAAACCAGCGTGAAGAAGAAATTATTGGCTACAAGATGGAAGAGCTTTTAGGTAAGCATATTTATGATTTCTTACCTGGATCATCGAAAAAGTTCGTTTCGGAGCTTCTTGCAATGGCGGTCAACAACAAAGTTCAAACAACCGAGATTGATGTTATTAGTAAAAACAACCTGGTATTAGTAATGGAATTAGATATTACGGTAGTAAAAGAAGAGGGCAATATTTTATACCTGTTGGTACACTTTAGGGATATAACCAGTAAAAAGAACCTGGAATTGGAACTCATAGAGGAAAAGAAAAAACTGGATAATATTGTGAGTGAAATTGGGGCAGACCTTTTAGTTATTGATAAGGATAATAAAATACTATGGGCAAACAAGCGGCTCATCGAAAATCATGCCTTAGGCAAAGGCATAATACAGCAAACCTGCTTTGATGCTTATTGTCATCTGCAATCTGTCCCATCGGACTGCCCATCTGCAAAGGTATTTGAAACAGGGAAAATAAACCAAATGGAGCGCAGCATTTCTAATCACCACAAAAAAAATTTCTGCAATGTGATTAGTTCTCCCATTTTTGATAAGGATGGAAATGTTGTGCAGGTACTGGAGGTAATTCAAGATATTACGGAGAAAAAACATGAGGAAGAAAAGCAGAGCAGACTTCAGCAGCAATTGGTACACTCCGACCGGTTAATCTCCATTGGCCGGCTTGCAGCTGGTGTAGCTCATGAAATCAATACCCCTCTTGCAATTCTTTCTGGTATGGTACAAGGTTTTCTCGAGCGGAATAATTCCTTTTCCAGAGAAATAATAAAAGACTTTAAAATGATGCACAAGGTAACAAAACGCATTGAAAAAATCGTTGATTCCTTATTGGAAATGTCGCATTTTGAAGGGAACGAGCAACCGAAATTTGTTGATATTAATGACTTGGTGAAAGATACCGCTTCTCTTATTCTTGAACAATATACTGCAAAAAATAAAAATATCGTTTTAAAATTATCTTCTGGTCTACCAAAAATCAAAGGTTTTGCAGAGCAATTGCAACAGGTATTTATGAATTTATTGATTAACGCTGACGATGCTACTGACGATGGCAATACTATTTTAATAACCACAATTCAAAAAGATAAAAACATGATACATATTAGCTTTAAAGATACTGGCATGGGAATGTCTGAGGATGTGCTATCCAAAATCTTTGATCCCTTTTTTACCACGAAAGAAGTGGGAAAAGGAACGGGCCTTGGCTTATCTATTACGTATGGAATCATAAAAAGACATCGTGGCACAATTAAAGTTAAGAGTAAATTAGGTAAAGGCACTACCTTTGATATTAATTTACCCGTAGACTTCGGAAAGGTAACAGTCCATGGATAGTGGGATAAAAATATTAGTTGTAGACGACGACAAGGACTATAATTTATATTTAACAAATTTTTTATCTGACGAAGGATATATAACAAAGGGCATTATAAAGCCAATGGATACCCTGCTTACCCTGGAGCAGGAAAAGTTTCATATCGTTATCCTGGATCTCAAGATGCCCCAAATTAGTGGCACGGAATTACTGAAAGAAATAAAATCGAAATACCAGAATATTTGTGTTATCATATTAACAGGATTTCCCACATTTAAGACGGCAGTTGAAACGATGAAGCTTGATGCCTTTGACTATTTGAAAAAACCGTTTGATTTAAACGATTTGCGAAAGGCACTGAATAATGCACAAAAGACATATTGTCTTGTTGGAAGCTCGAAGGACAGACTCAAAAGTTCCGTGGGGAAAAAACTGAAATTGTTAAGAAAGGGTAAAAAAATCACTCAAAAACAGTTGGCCAATCGTACCGGTTTATCACCAAGTTTATTATCCCAAATCGAAAATGGGCAAATCGCAGCCTCTCTTACTACCCTTGATAAATTATCTGCCTCGCTGAATGTGAAAATATCATACTTTCTGGATGAAGAAACCGGTGAGTTTGCGGCAACAATTAACTAAGATGTCAAGATTTAAACTGTTTTTGGCAGGAGTTTACGTTCATGGATGCATTACTCAATATTCTCTCAAACCTTGGTTCCCCTAAGATTATGGTGATTGGTGATTTCATGCTCGACAAGTATGTGTGGGGCGAGGTAAAACGCATATCTCAAGAGGCACCGATACCCGTGATTAATGTTTCTTCTGAAGACGTCCGGCCAGGAGGTGCTGGCAGTGTTATAAACAACTTGCAGACATTAGGCGCGCATGTGCTCGCTTGTGGGATTATTGGCGATGATGTCCACGGGCATACCCTTATGAGCATCTTACATGGCATGGGAGTTGATACAACGGGAATTATTATTGATAAAAGCCGTCCGACCATCCTAAAGATGCGTTTTATGGGTCATTTACAAACCGCGGGAAAGGGGGTACAACAACTGCTGCGGGTAGATTATGAGAAGACACATGTTATATCTGCAGAAATAGAGACGCAACTTACCGCATATTTAAATAAAAATATTCAACTCTGCGATATTGTCCTGGTTTCTGATATGAATAAGGGATTGCTTTCTCATTCATTCTTAAAAACTATAGCGATCCTTTGTAAAAGGCATAATAAAATTGTGATTGTGGATCCAAAACTTATGGATGATTATGCGTGTTATGAAGGTTTTACCGCTATGACTCCTAATAGAAATGAAACAGAGATCGCCACCGGAACTAAAATAAGTGACAGCGATAGCCTCCATCGCGCCGGAAGCAAGCTGGTATCGAGTCTTTCGCTGGAGTATTGTATCATTACCATAGATAAGGAGGGCATGTTCCTTTACCATAAAAATGGCAGTGGAAAAATTATACCGACCGTCCCGCGTGCTGTATCTGATGTAACAGGCGCAGGAGATATGGTGCTCAGTATGTTTGGTATGGTGGTTGGCAGTGGTCATGGTTTTGAGGATGCTGCACTCCTTGCCAATATAGCCGCAGGAATAGAAGTGGAGAAAATTGGTGCAACACCAGTCAGTAAGGGTGAAATTTTGAGTGAACTCACGGGAGGAAGAAGCCCGATATCAGGCAAGATTAAAGATGTTGACGTACTGAAGGGGATACTTAACGAACATAGAAAGAAAAACGATACGATTGTGTTTACCAACGGCTGTTTTGATATACTGCACGTTGGACATGTTGAGTACCTTAAATTTGCCAGAAAACAAGGCGATTTGCTCGTAGTAGGGTTAAATACCGACCGATCTGTCAATAGCCAAAAAGGTCCCACGCGTCCTTTCGTTTCTGAAGCAGAACGCGCTAAAATGCTTGCTGCGCTGGAGGATGTAACGTATGTGGTACTTTTTGAAGATCTTACCCCCTTGAATTTAATTAAGGCCGTAAAACCAGATATCCTGGTGAAGGGAGAAGATTGGAAAAATGCAGGGGCGGTAGGTGGGGAATTTGTAGAATCATACGGGGGAAAGGTTGTTTATGCCCCCTTTGTTGATGGTGTTTCAACCACCAACATCGTTTCCAGAATAATCAAGAGACATACCCAGACAGAATCATTGAAAGACGCAGCAGGTCGGGTACAATAGAAAGAGAAAAGTGCGTGTTCATGGAAGACATTGAAATACAATTGCAGGAAAGCATAGATACAAAAAAAGCGTTATTGCCGGCTCATCTTGATGTGATAAAAAAGATAGCTGATGCTATCGTCATGGCATTTAAAAACGGTCATCGCCTGTATCTTATTGGCAATGGGGGGAGCGCAGCAGATGCCCAGCATATTGCAGGTGAATTGATCGGAAGATTCAAGATGAACCGGCGCCCCCTTCCCGCGGTTGCCCTGACAACCGATACATCCGTAATGACCGCGCTGGCAAATGACTTTGGATACGATGCTTGCTTTGCCCGCCAGGTAGAGGCCCTGGTTAACCCGGGAGATGTTGTCCTGGCTTTTAGTACCAGCGGAAATTCGAAAGGTATTCTCAATGCGGTTCAGGTCACAAGAAACCGTGGGGCGATTGCTATCGGATTCACCGGAAAGGATGGCGGTCTGTTGAAAGATGCCGTGGATATCTGCTTGAAAATTCCCTCAACTAACACACCTCGAATACAAGAATGTCATATCACCGTTGGGCATATTGTATGCTCCATTGTCGAGAAAGAACTTTTTGGAACCGCAACTAAATGAAAAAGAGAAGGGCTGTTTTTCTTGATCGAGACGGTACCATTGTTGTCCACAAACCTTATCTCAGTTCTCCTAATCAACTGGAATTATTACCCAATGCTTCGGACGGAATTCGCCTCTTTAAGAAACATGGTTATCTGATTGTTGTTATTACGAATCAATCTGGTATAGCAAGGGGTTTCTTTGATGAGGACCGTTTAATGCATATCCATAAAAAATTGATGGATATGCTGGAAGAGGCGGGGGCAGTGATTGACGACCTGTATTATTGTCCGCATCACATCGAAGGAATTATAGAACACTACAAGGTGGATTGTACCTGCAGAAAACCCAAGCCTGGAATGATTCTTGACGCTGCCCGAAAGCATCATATTGATCTGGCACAATCCCTGATAATTGGCGATTCAGAGACAGATATGCTGGCAGGGAAAAATGCGGGATGCCGGTGTGTATTAATAAAGAATGGCTGTGGTAGTGCATCCAAAGACAAAATCATACCTATGGATATGGATTATGTCGTAAAAGATTTATTGGAGGCAGCAAGGATTTTTACTCAGTAAGGTTTTTTGAGAAGTATCAAAAAAGATAGGCGGTACAGCAAAGAAAGAGGGCGCGTATCAGTAATTTATTTGGATGCGCTTACGAAACAGGTTCGGTTTCTTTTACTACCCAATCCAGGTAATTCTTCGAACCTTGGGTGACCGGCACAGCAATAATCTCCGGCACTTCATAACTATGCAATTGTTTGACACGTTTTTCCACGCTGCTAAACAGGCCTTCCCGTGTTTTGCATATCATGAGCGATTCGCGTTCAATACGCAATTTGCCTTGCCATTTGAAAACAGACTCGATTGATTGAATGATATTGCAACATGCAACAAGCCCTTCTTCCACTAATATTTGTCCAATCATCCTCGCCTCATCTGTTGTGCTGGTTGTCACAAAAACCATAATTGTTTGAGTCATAGGGGTTTTCATCCGGTAATCTCCCGGTCAATTGTTCGCTTATCACACATACCACCGCGCTTTTTTAAAAGGGATTCTATTTCTCTGCTACCCTCTTCATCCCGCGTTACATATACCAGTGTGCAGCGGCATCCTTTGGGATTTTTACAACCTGCATGTGGGGTTTTCATGGTTTGCAGCAATTTATGATTGGGAAGCAGATGCCTTCCATCTAATCCCATACATATATCACAGGTGTTGCCATCTTTGGTTGCTGAATAAAAGACGTAGGCTATTTCTTTTAGATGTGTGATAACTACATCTGATTTTTTATCTGTGTGATGTTGAGTAACATTTCCTGAAGTCTTACTTTTTAATCTATTTTTAAAGAGATAATAAATTATATAGGCAGTTATTAAAAGGACAATAAAGCGCGTCATTGCTTATGCTGTACCTGCAGGCTTTCTCAGCACAAATAAAAATAAGCCACCCAATACTAATACGGTTTGTGTTAAGATAATGCTCTTGATCCATATCGCAAAACATTTCCATGCCAATTCTGACCCACGAAACTGATCGATTGCATTGGAAACACTCCTAAAGGCATAGATCGCAATGAATGAGATAAATAATGCCATAATCGTTATGATAAGCACCTTTAGTTTTTGTTTCATGGTTATTATCTTTCAGACATCATATTCATCAAATGTTAATAATTATCTCGTAACAATTACCTTTTCCGGTTCTTCCTGATTATTCAAGGTTTTTCCATCTTTTCCAGGCTCACCCGAACTCACATCAAAGAGTTTCTTATACTCTGCAGCTGCTTCATCTATCATACCCTTTTCCTCATAGACATACGCTAAATTGTAACGGGCATTTATGTTCGTTGGATTAGTATTTACGGTCCTCCTGAATTCGTTTAAGGCCTCTTCTGTCATATTTTTACTTGAATACGCCAATCCCAAATTAAAATGAGCCCTTGCTGAAGCAGGATTTAATTCCAGCAGTTTTTTCCATAGAGAAATTGCCTCATCATATAAGCCCTCTTGCAAATAAACCATACCCAGCTTATCGTATGCTTCCAGGAAATTCGGATTTGATACAATTGCCTTATTAAGCGTAATACCAGCCATATCGAGTAATCCTTTGTCGGCATATGCCTCACCCAATTTATAAAATGCACGGGTGTTGCCGGGATTCATCTTTAGTACATTTTCGTATTCATGGATTGCTTCATCGATGAGACCTTTCCCGAAATATGCATCGCCAAGATTAAGTCGCACAACGATATTTGATGGGTCTTTGGCGATAATTTCTTTATACAGGCTTATAGCATTGTCTAGCATTCCTTTCATAGCATAGGTATTCCCCAGATAACAAGAGGCCATCGTATCATTGGGATCTTCATCTAAGACCTTTTTAAAGGACGTTATCGCTTCATCTAAAAATCCCCGCATATACTGATTGTACCCCGTGATACTTCCAGGTGCTATTCCCTTGTTAGCAGTTTGATAGGACTTGGTTTTTTCAAATACCTTTTTTTCTTCAATCGCTATGTCTAAATTTTTCTTTGCCTCCAGGTCTTTGGGATTTATTTTCAGCGCCAAATAATGTTCTGCTATGGCCTCATCAAACATGCTCATGGATCGATATGCAAATCCCAGATTATCATGTGCCTTGCAATAATCAGGGTTGATCTTGATTGCTAATTTAAACTCCTCTGCTGCAACATCGAACATCTTTTTCTTACAATATGCCACACCCAGATTGTTACGAGCTTCAGCAAAGTCCGGGTCAATTGCAAGCGCCCGCTTAAACTGCATAATTGCCCCATCGAGCATATCTTTATTTACATATTTTGCACCAAGATTATTAAAATGCATTGCTAATTGATATTTATCTGCTTTGCTGGTATAATTTTTTTTGTTTTGGGAAGCACAACCTGAGAAGCTCAATATGATACATATTCCAATCAGCGTTTTTTTCATTAGTAGCGTACCCCTTCCAGCGCAAAGTATTGTTGGCCTGCCAGCTTAAGTCTTTATACAACTGTATATTGAATCTATATTAAAGTCAATAACAAAAAACATTTGTGATTTTCTTATTTCTTCAAAGAATTGAGCAAAAAGAGAAACTTTTGTTAAAATTATACAACAATATTAAAGAGGATGCTATTACGAGGAAGAAACTTGCAACCTATTTCATTCATTTCCAGTAACTCTTTTACCCGAATTACTTCAGCAAAAACCTTGCTTCCTTCGTGATCATAATCCGGAGAAATAGACAGTATGCTTGCCTCTTCTTTTTCTTTAGGGAAAACAACCAAAAGGCTGCCTACCGTTATTTTTTTCTTTGTTTTTAATCGTAATCCACTTTTTGAAATATCGACAATAATTCCTGAAAATGCAGGTTTATTGAGTTCATTTACTTTTTTAAACTTGCACGTAAAGATATGGTAAAAACGTTCTTGTCTTAATAATTCCGACAATTTGCCTGCAGCCAAGTTCAAGTCTTTTTTGAGCTTTGTGCCTGGGTACTCTCGTTCTGTAATGAGGTCAACAATACAATCACACGTCTCATGAAGTTCGTCCAGAGACAAATCTTCCAGGAGTTTCATTACCTTTTTTTTAAAAGGCATATCCGGCAGGTTTTTATTCCCCATAAGTATTTTTGCCCACTATCTCCTTCGGCGTTACATATTATTATCAATCAAGATAAAAAAAACAACTCTTTTTTCGTGTTCAGGCATACAACAAATTCGATACCTTTTCCTGTAATATGTTTGTTACTTGAATTGTGTATTCGCGATCCGTCCTTGAGCTATCGAAAGAGAGGGGTTTATCAAAGGATATCTTGACGTATCTTTTCTCCGGGTTGGATAACCATCCACGTTTTGGCATAAATTGATTACTGCCATTGATAGCCATTGGCACAACCCTCCTTCCGGATTTTAAGATAATCAATGAAATTCCCCTTTTAAATTCGCCCAGTTTGCCATCCTCGCTTCTCGTTCCCTCGGGAAATACCACAAGAGATTTCCTTGATGATAGTTTTTTGACGGCCGTTAACAGGGTCGCATAAGACTTTCTGTCATCAGTCCTTTGAATGGGGATGTGTCCCGATACATTCATGTATGCACCCAGGATTGGGACGTGGAAGACTGTATCCTTTGAGATAAAGCTAAAGTTCGTAGGTATAAAGGCCAGAGAGAGTTTAATGTCCATCATACTTTGATGATTTGCGACAAAGATAACGGGCTCGTCCCCGGGTATGTTCTCAATGCCTTGAATTTCAACCTGCATACCCAGGAGTTTAAATGCAATACGACTAAAAAATCGTTCCAGGGTATTAAATACGTTTTCTTTCTCCCTTGTATCTACACTCAGGATTATTGCAGTCAATATAGAAAGCACCCAAAGGGAGACGAATAACATCCATGAATAGAGAGTAAACAATATTTGATAAAGTGTGTGCATCATGCCATGCTTTACCCTGCCTTTCCCTATGCGCCATGCCTAACACACACAGGTCCTTGGTACATACAAAAAAATGAAACACGTCCCAAAAAATTCTCGCTAAGAGAGAATGTCTGTTTAAGTACTACTATACAGTTATATTGTAGCTTTAAATTTGTGTTTTTCAACAATAAGATTTTGTTTGAACTAATAAAACCATACAAAATATTAGTCTTTGTTATACTGTAAGGGAATTGAGCAAGAATTACGGTTAACCTGCCCTCTTTTCTCAAGGGTTCCACGGCATATATGAAACGGTTAAAGGCATCATTATTGTCGATTAAAATTCCCGTCTCATTGTTTTATTCCAAACAAAAAACCCCAATATCATTTTACCGATATTGGGGTTTTCATGTCGCAATTATAATGATAATTTAAGTGACTACTCCATATTTTTATACACCTGACCCTTTGCAATTGATTATACTTTAAAATATAAGAGTGCGCTTTTTAATAAACTTATAATTTGACGACGTTTGTGGCTTTGTAGCCTTTCTGGTCCTTTATGACCTCGAACTCTACCTTATCTCCCTCCGCAAGGGTTCTAAACCCCTCACCTTGAATTGAGGTCTGATGTACAAAAACATCCTGACCGTCATCCTGGGAAATAAAACCAAATCCTTTCTTGTCATTGAACCACTTTACTGTTCCTGTTGCCATTTTTAAATCACCCCCTTTCACGTATAAAAATTTTTGGAATAAAAAAAGGCTACAAGGTTGTAAACCTTGCAGCCTTAATATAACATCAATATATAATATGACTTTACAATACAACCGAACATGGAAAAATAGTATCAAAGAATATATAGTAAAGCAAATAAAAAAATAAATTTATTGCATAGGAATTTTCACTTTATTTATGCGGGTTTCATGGTGACATGGACTTCGTCGTCCTTCGTTGTCGTAGTAATTTTACTTCAAATATTTCTCTGTAGAATAATAGAATAGAAGAAAAATCTGTCTTATAATGATTTCCCGTATGAATCTTTGGTATAGCCTAAAAAGTCCTTGAATTTACCGTGTTTTGCCATTACTATAACCGTGGTTAATCGGAAATTTCAGTTGAGTAAAAGAGCGTGTCATGGAATGCCAAAGATAGTAAAAAAATATTTAGGCAATATCTATTTTTGTTTCTGAAAATGGTACGCCAGCAAAATATGTGTTCGTCACAGGGCGAACGCTTGTGCGTAGAGATTGGGGACTGGCTGTGTCCCGAGTGTTGTGGTCAGCATCGGATCGTAGAGATTAATTGCTGGACATACTGTCCGTTCTTTTTCGGAGAACGGCCTGCCATTAGTCCGAAAAAGAATGAAAAATAACCCTTGATGGAGACCATCCATCGATGCGTCGATCACGGATAATCACCCTACTGACGGACTTTGGCAATCAGGACGCATATGCAGGTATCATGAAGGGCATAATAGCAGGAATCAATCCCCGTGCAACTATCGTCGACATCTGCCACAATATTCCTCCACAAGATATATTCAACGGCGCCTATCTTCTCACTACAGCATATAAATACTTTCCTAAAGGAACTATACATGTAGCCGTTGTAGACCCAGGTGTTGGAAGCCAGAGAGACACCGTGTGTGTTGAAATCCGGGAACATCTCTTCCTTGTGCCTGATAATGGCCTTCTCAGTTTTGTTGTTCAGCAAGAAATGCCAAAAAGTATTGTTCGGGTAACAAACGATAGGTATTTCTTACCATCTTCCAGCAATACCTTTCATGGACGGGACGTCTTTGCGCCTGTTGCAGCATATGTATCGCTTGGGATAAAACCACGACAATTAGGTTCCAAAATCAATCAGCTGAAACAACTGGATATACCCAGGCCTAAGGTAGAAAAAACAGGACAATTAGAGGGTCAGATTATTTATATAGACCGATTTGGGAACCTTATTACTAATATTGAGAGGGCGCACATAGAGCAGCACATCAGCAAGCAAATGCAAAACAGAGGCCAGGGATCGTGGATTAGAAGTCAGAGATCAGATGTCAGAAGCCAGGCCACACACAAATCAGGAAAACCTTACAACAACAAGATGCTATTACCCTGTAACACTATGGAAACAACCCTTGGAAAAAGGAAAATAAGAGGGTTGTGCAAGACTTATATGGATGTAAAGACAGGAGAACCACTCGTCCTCTTTGGAAGCGCTGATTTTCTGGAAATCTCTGTAAACCAGGGAAATGCCAAGAAATATTTTAGAGTGGATAGAGGCAACAAAATAATGGTAAAGATGAGGCACCCATAATAAAAGTAATTCTTTTATTATCGAATATTATAACAGTTCACCCTTTCCCCCCCTAACCCAAAGCCACCAGGGGAGAGTAACGCTTACTATCGGCAGACGTTCTCTCCTTTCTTTCTATTTCACGGGAACAATTTCAGCTCTTCTGTTCAGGGAGCGGCCTCCTTCGGTGTCATTAGGAGCAATAGGTTTTTTATATCCAAAGCCCATGACAGAGGCACGTGATTCATTGATACCTTTTTCGACCAAATAATTCTTTACCGCTTGTGCTCTTTTTTGGGAGAGATCTATATTATATTTCATTGAACCGATATTGTCCGTATGTCCCTCTATTCGTATGTGCATATCCGGATTTTTTTGCAAAACATCGACAATATTGCTGAGATTCGAGTTAAACTTCTCTTTAATATCCCATTTCTTATAATCAAAAGTGACTCCTTTTACCACCCAGCATCCACGGGAATCAACAATGGCCCCTTTCGGCGTATCCGGGCATTCGTCGTCTTTGTCGTAAACACCATCTCCATCACTATCAATATCACTAACTTGTCTTGGTACAGCGGTCAAAAATACCTTTTCTACAAAGTCCGCCATGTTGTCACTCGACGCAATCTCATCAACACATACCGAAAAACCACATTTTACTTCACGGGCAAGGTCACTGAGCTCTTCTGCCCCTTCGGCAGTATTCCCCACGTGAATGGTGTAAAGGCATACCCTGTCTCCATACATCTCTTTTAAATCCTGCGCCTTTGACAGGGGACTGCCGATTAACTGTTCACCGTCACTGACAAGGATTACTGCATTTTGACCGCCTGACGTCAGCAATAGGTTCTTTGCATCTTTAATGGCATTACCAGCCGGACTGCATCCCTCGGGAACTGTTACCCCGTTTAACGCGTTTTCTAAAAGACCTCGTGAGTGCTTCGTGAGTTCATAAACAACAAATGTTTTGTCTAATGGCTTAAAAAATCCATGACCAAAGGTTACAAGGGCGCTTTTTATATCGATTTCAGGCAAAGTAGTATTCATTCTCATTAGAATGTCTTTCGCCACGGCAAATTTGGGATGCCCTTTATTAACGGTACCGGTAAATTTATCTTCCATCGATGCTGATGCATCTAAAATAATTACAAAACTCTCAATTTTTGGTACATACTTCACACTCTGAGATTCTGAATCTAAATTTTGAGGAACGAAAGTTTCTAGTGGCCCGATAGGTTTCCGAAGAGACTTAAGCTGCGCGCAACCAGTTAGAAATATAATTAACGCCGTAAGAAACGATGCTAATAGATATATTTTCCGCATAACGAATCCCCTATAAAATTTAAAAATAAATATGTGTAAATCAGCGTTTATCCGTATTTTACTGCAATTCTCAGGTTAAATATTTTTACATAAGAAAAGTACTGTAGCAAAAATGAAGAAGATTGCAAGCTATTTTCATTCTTTTCAGCTACATCGAACGCCGGAGAAGCATGAAAACGAAAAGGATGAGATGAAACGAAAGAAGCATTATCAGTTCTTTTAATCTTGCAATTATTAACTCGTTTTGATAGGATGCCGTAAGACTTTTATTCAAAGATATTTGAAGCATTTGAAATAGTTATCATTCCAATAAAGGGGGGTATTAGTATCCAGAAAAATCTCCTGGATGCGGGTGGTTTATCTTCGTGGTATGTTATTTTCGTTGCGGGATTAGCGATAGGCAGTTTCCTGAATGTCTGTATCTATCGCATCCCAAAGGGAAGTTTTTTCGTATCGTCTCGTTCATTTTGTCCGGCTTGCAACACGCCCATCCGGTGGTATGACAATGTACCGGTATTAAGCTATCTGCTGTTATGGGGATGTTGTCGTGCATGCAAAGCTAAAATATCGATACGTTACCCGTTGGTAGAGTTATTAACAGGATATGTATTCGTACACATGTATGTTTTTACTCAATACCGGCAGGAATCGCCATGCGTCTTTGTTGGTTATATAGTTCTTTGTTGTGCCTTGATTATATCGACATTTGTTGACCTTGAGCTTTTCATTATTCCCAATGAGGTTACGTTTGCAGGTATTCCATTCGCTCTTGCGTTTAGTGTGCTCTGTCCAGGTTTGCATAACGAGACAAATACCTTGAGAGCCTTTTCGTTGGTCGGCATCTACCGGCTAGATGCGTTGATTGCATCCATATTCGGGATGCTGACGGGGGGAGGACTGATATTTCTTTGCAGTGTTTTGGGAAAGTGGGTATTCAAAAAAGATGCCATGGGTTTTGGAGACGTCAAACTCATGGGAATGATTGGGGGTATTGTGGGTTGGAAATTGGCTGTGGCGATATTTTTTGTTGCACCATTTTTTGGACTCCTCATGGGCATCCCCGTGGTGTTATTTAAAAAAAAGCATTTGATTCCTTACGGGCCATTTTTGTCACTGGCTACCTTGGTGTGTATCCTTTGGCAAGATTACTTTATAGGGATTATCAATTCATATGTTCAACTTTTTGTCGTGTTATTTGGCGGCTTCCATTCATAAATACTGCTGACTGTAAATATGCCTAATTCCAGGGGAGTTAAACTTTCTTACGGTGAAAGGAGAGAAGAGTATTATGGTAAAAGGATGTAGTGCGGTGCGAAGTTTTTGCCTGATTGGGATAGCAGGGATGTTAGCTATGGGTACCGGTTGTGCAGAATTGAAAAGGCTGCGGCAGGAAAACCGGCAATTAAATGAGAATTTGACAAACCTGCAGCAGGGAGAATGCAGATTTGTCGTCAAAGGCAAGCCAGTGTGAAAGCGAGCTGAATCAGCTTGAGAATTCGAGAAAGGCACTCGAAGATCAACTAAAGGGTACCGGAGCAACGGTAAGGATAAAGAACGGCGCTGTTTCTGTATTACTTCCGGGCGCCATATTATTTGATGCCGGACAAACGGCATTGCGTCCTCAATCGAAAGCATCGCTCAAGTAGATTGCCGGGATTATCAAGACCGAAACTGCGGGCGATATGGTCAGGATTGAAGGCCATACCGATAATGACCCTATTAGCAGACAAAAAGACAAATACAAATCAAACTGGGAATTATCTGCAGCGCGGGCTGCTGCTGTTCTTCATTATATGGTAGAAGAATGTGGAGTTTCTCCTGCAAAGGTTTATATTGCCGCATTCGGACAATACCAACCAATAGCCGACAACAAATCAAAAACGGATAAGGCAAAAAACCGCCGTGTAGAATTTGTAATAATGCCAAGGGGAAGCGGTGGATAGAAATTAACATGATTGCAATCGTTGACTATGGAATGGGAAATCTCCGTAGCGTAGAGAAGGCTTTTGAACGGTTGGGCTTTGATGTCAAGGTTACCGATAATCCCAACGAAGTCAGAAATGCGGACAAACTGGTACTTCCTGGTGTTGGGGCATTCAAAGACGCCATGGATGGGTTGCGGCAGAGGGGATTCATAGAACCAATTATAAAGTGGATCCGATCGGGCAAGCCTTTTCTTGGAATATGCCTTGGTTTGCAGTTGTTATTTTCTAAAGGTTATGAAGATGGCGAGCACGAAGGCCTGGATATAATTCCTGGTAAGGTTATCCGATTTCAATTTTCTGAAGACGGAACACCTGGGAAATTGAAGGTTCCCCACATGGGCTGGAATCAGATCAATTTCCGGAAAGAGAATATTCCTATCCTGAACAATGTACCCTGCAATGCATATATGTATTTTGTACATTCCTATTATGTTTGTCCGGTGGATGAAGGTGTCATAGCTACGGAGACGGAATATGGTGTACGTTTTACCTCTATGATATGGAACAACAACATCTTCGCAACACAATTTCACCCAGAAAAAAGCCAGGAGTGCGGGCTTACTATACTCAAAAACTTTGGGAATTTATAGCTTGTGTTCCTGGCAATTACAGGACGCAGTATTATTGCAATAAAACTTACTACCCCGCTGCTCCATCCTTGCAAAGAATGGGGTCAAGGGGTGGTAAGAAACTTTCCGGAACAAGAAGTTTTACAGGGGAACCTACTATATATGCTTATTATTCCAGCCATTGATTTAAAAGGTGGTAAATGTGTGCGATTAACACAAGGCAAAAAGGACGCAGAGACAGTCTTCGCTGATAACCCTGTGGATGTCGCTAAAGCATGGGAGGGTCAGGGCGCTGAATACCTTCACGTAGTTGACCTTGACGGGGCATTTGAAGGTGCTCCAAAAAATCTAACCATTGTTGAACAAATTATCAAACAGGTAAAAATTCCTATCGAATTTGGCGGCGGTTTAAGGACTACCGAGTCCATTAAAATGGTCCTCGGCTTAGGAGTGGACCGCGCAATTATAGGAACAAAGGCAATAGATTCATCATCATGGGTGAGTGAACTCTGCACGACTTTTCCGGGACGCATCGCGGTTGGAATTGACGCAAAAGACGGCAGGGTGGCCGTGAAGGGATGGACTTCCGTGTGTGAATGGGATGCCGTTGCCTTTGCCAGGGAAATAGAGAAGACATCTCCTTGCGCATTGATCTTTACTGATATCTCAAAGGACGGCATGTTGCAAGGCCCTAATATCTTAAGTTTAAAACAACTTTTAGCCGCTGTGAAAACTCCAATTATTGCAACGGGTGGAATTTCGTCACTGAAAGATATTGAGGCGCTGAGTCAAATACCCATTTCAGGTATGATTATTGGGAAGGCTTTGTACACAGGGCATATTAAATTTTCAGAGGCGAAACACCTAGGTGATTCACTTTGCATTAAAAAGTAAAAAATAAGGAATGAAATATAAGGTCTTCAGAGGGTATTGCAGGTATAACAGCTACAAACCCCCTGCAGAATACTGAAACACTAATGCCTTTTTTACAAGCACTGCCTTATCGCTGTCAATCTGCGCCTTTAATTCCTCTGCCGTAGTAAATGATATTTCGTCTCTTATTTTAAAGAGAAATTGACTTCGAGGTTTTGCCCGTAGATATCCTCTTGAAATCCAGGATATGCACTTCGGTCTCCAGTGCTTCGTCTTCATTGGCAGAGGGTTCTCGGACAAATGTTGGTCTTAGACCAATATTTACCAACGCCAGGTGTTCTTGCTCAGCCCATCGTATTTTTGTTCCGTAAACACCTCGCGGTGGCCTCACCTCATGATGTAAGTTTAGATTGGCTGTAGGATACCCTAGCGTTCTGCCCCTGCCAGACTTCTTTACGACAGTACCCAGGATAGAAACAGGCCTGCCAAGCATCTTCTCCGCGGTTTCTAGTTCTCCCGTAAGAATGGCATGTCGAATTGCCGTGCTGCTAATTATTTGACCCCGATATATGACTGGCGGACATTCGTATACCTCAAAACCATATTTATCAGACAATCTACGAACCAGCGTGATGTCCCCCTCACGGTTTTTTCCAAAATGACAATTAAACCCCAGCACGAAACATTTGACCCCCAACCAGCAGGCCAATATCTCACGGATAAAATCTTCAGCGGTCATCTGTGCAAGTTTTTGGTCAAAGGCGAGCACAACGGCATAATCAACTCCCAGACGCTCAAGCAACGACAATCGATGCTCTAAAGAGGTGATAAAAGAAGGAGATCTATTTTCAATAATGGTTTTTGGGTGGCGGTTATAGGTGATTACGACCGACTCGCCTTTTTTCATCAGGGCGTGATGCCTCATGGCTTCGATAATCTTTTGGTGCCCCCGGTGTACACCGTCGA
Source organism: Planctomycetia bacterium (assembly GCA_015075005.1). GTDB lineage: Bacteria > Planctomycetota > Brocadiia > Brocadiales > Brocadiaceae > Brocadia. The sequence goes on along the minus strand of JABTVC010000002.1, from coordinate 1,014,788 downwards.
ACATTCCGATAGTAGCCACCGGATAAGGAATTTGTTGGGTCAATTCCTTTATGCCATAAATCGTTTTCAACGTATTGTCTCTAATAATACCCCTATTGAAATTTTGTGTATAGCTCCATATGCCGGTTTAAATCATTCTGCCAGTCAGCCATGAAGGCTTCTTGTTTCTCATACAGATATCGTTTGGTTACGTTTTCTTTATCCCTTTCAAAAACGGTTTTATCTGCAGCCTTTTTATCGTTTAGAGCGATAATATAGCAAGCTTTTTCTCCGGCAGGTTCTAAAGCGATTCCCAAGTGACCCTGTTTCAACTCGAATCCCTTTTTTGCAACATTGGGTCTATCCTCTTTCAGCGCCTCGATATATCTTGAGTCTTTATTGAAAAGCTTCATCGGGCGAGTGATATAATTAGTTTCACAAACAGGGATATCTTTTATTCCGTATTCCGTCTTAATCGACTTTACCATATCATCGAATGAAATGCTTTTGGTGGTTCCTACATATTTCTCAGAAATCTCCTTTGCCTTAAGGAGACCCTTTTCCATCTTAAGATCATTGATTACCACACTTCGAATCTCTTCCAATGGTGGCGCCGCCGATACCCTTTTATCTACAACCTGGAAAATGATCTTACCTTCAACAAAATCCAGAGGAGCGGATGCCTCATATTTATCCCTGTTAAATGCAACCTGAACAATTTGGTCAGAACCAGGTAACACCTCTAGCAGATCATCTTCCGTAAGAAATTCAGTATGAGACTTCTTACCTTTAGGAATCTCATATGTTACTTTATATTTACCTGCCAGGTCACTAAAACTTTGACGCCCTGCCTTATCCATAGTCTCGTAGATTTCTTCGTCCAGCTTATTCATTACTTCAGTAGCCGTTGCCATCGCCTTTTGCCTTGCAAGTGTCTTTTGAATCTCTTCCTTTACCTCAGGAAAAGATTTGTATGTGGTTGCTGCCTTCTTTTCTTGAGTCTTTGCTGCATCGACGGCCTCCTTTTCTTCTTTTTTTATAGGATTCTTGTCGGTTGGAGACGCACCTTCCGTTGAAATATTACTTTCTTTTCCATCTTCTGACTTCTGTTCTGCTGTGGCAATCTTAAATTGTGTCTCTTTATTATCCTCATAATATTTTTTCATTTCCTCACCGGTAACCGATACGCGTTTTTCCATATCATCATACCGCGCAATCAGGCATTCCAGCTTAACCCTCTCAGGAAGCTTATATCCCGGCTTCTCAGAGTCTGTACGGTATTCATTATTCTTGTGTTTTTCATAATAGGCGTATATTTCATCCTCGGTTACAGGAACTGAATCCGCGAAATCTTTTGCCTTCAAGGTAAGCACCTTGAGCTTTACTTGTTCGTTTTCCATGGAATATCTCAGCCAAACTTCATCTGCGGGCATCTTTACCGACATACGCGTCACAGATTCCAGCTTCTCGACAAGTAATGCTTCACGCAAGGTGCGCACAATCTGTTCCTGATTAAGCCTGAAATTCGCACAGAGAAACTGGATCAGTCTCGAACTGTTAATATTTTCGCTAGCGCCAAATATCTGAAAAGCGAGCCTCTGCAGGCCTTCATCAATATCGCGCGTTGTTACCATAATACCCATTTTCTTTGCTTTTTCGACAAATATGAGCTGTTTCCAAACCAGGGAAACAATCGAGTCTTTCGCCTGCGAGAAGAACAATCTTTGCCATCGGCCTAACATATCTGCAAATTCGTTCTGTGTAATCTTTCTGCCTAATATCTTACCGATAGGTTTTTTCGGGATCATTTCCATAGCAGAATAACTAACTCCCCATACTAACATAGCAAAGATCATGACGATATAAACCGTCTTTTGATGTCTTCTGAACCAAGAACTCAAGACTATATCTCCCTCTTAATTGAATACACTACACCGGTTACTGATGAAAAAATAAGATAAACCGTCATTTTATATATATTTTTCACAATTATCAAATAGTTTTTAATTTTTGTTTTATAATTGTTCCGGAAGCATAATTTGCCTAAAAAACAGGTATAACAAGTTTAAATAAATGAATTTCCAACACAGCACAACGCAGAAATGTCTTGACACGGTTTCCAACCTCTGCTTAAATCTTCATTTTTCAGTTATGGTGAGGTTGTGTAAATGGCAAAAGCTAAGAAAAATATGGTGATTGTTGAGTCCCCTGCAAAGGCAAAGACCATTGGTAAATATCTTGGTTCGTCTTTCTTTGTTTGTTCATCCATGGGGCATGTTCGGGATCTGCCAGAAAAAAAATTGTCAGTCGATGTGGAAAATAATTTTACCCCCGAATATAAAATAATGCCGAGCCGGAAAAAGCTCGTTTCTGAATTATTGGCTGATTCAAAGAAGGCAGATACCATTTATCTGGCGTCCGATCTTGACCGTGAGGGAGAGGCAATTGCCTGGCATTTAACAAAAGCCCTTGAAATTCCAGAAGAAAAGACACGGCGGGTTACTTTCAATGAAATCACAAAGGACGCCATCCTTAAGGCCTTCCAGCATCCCAGTCCGATTAATATGGCTAAGGTTAATGCCCAGCAGGCACGCCGGATACTCGACCGGCTTGTAGGATATCAGATAAGCCCCATTTTGTGGAAGAAAATATCAAAAGGACTCAGTGCTGGCCGTGTGCAGTCTGTAGCTGTCCGGCTCATTGTAGAGCGCGAAAAGGAAATCAGGGAATTTAAATCACAAGAGTATTGGAAGATTACTGCTGAACTAACAGTTGCCGCAGAGGACAGGGATAAAATCAAGGATGTTAAGAATTTTAAGGCCCTTCTGCAAAAGTTCAATAACGAAAACGTTGAGGTAAAAAACGAATCACAATCTAAGGTCATTATTCAGGAACTTCAGAAGGCAGCATATATTGTTGCTAACGTAAAAAAACAAACAAAACGCAACAATGCCCCGCCGCCATTTACTACCAGTCTTTTGCAACAACAGGCGTCCACACGATTGCAGTTCAGCGCGAAAAAAACGATGCTTATTGCCCAGCAGCTTTATGAGGGCATTGATATTGGCGCAGAAGGCGCAGTAGGACTTATCACCTATATGAGAACGGATTCCTTCCACATTTCTGAACAAGCGCTGGCATCCTGCCGAAAGCTGATTGTGGATGTCTATGGTGAAAATTACCTCCCGGAAAAACCCAATGTGCATGCATCCGACAAAAAGGGAACGCAGGGCGCTCACGAGGCCATCAGGCCAACGGCTGCTGAACATCCCCCCGAATCAATTAAAAACCATTTAACAAAAGATCAATACAAACTATACGAACTCATATGGAATCGGTTCGTTGCCAGCCAGATGAAACCCGCACTCTATGCCGTGACAGATGTTGAAATCGCTGCGGGACAATATACGTTTAAGGCCAAAGGGAGAGAATTGCTCTTTGATGGCCACACCCGTGTTTCAGGACACGAACTTGAAAAGGAAGAACAAATTCTCCCTCCTTTGGAGAAAGATCAAAGGCTTGAATTGATAGAATTAGCGCCCACTCAGCACTTTACCCAACCACCACCACGATTTACTGAGGCTTCTCTCGTTAAAACGTTAGAAAAATTGGGTATAGGAAGGCCCAGCACCTACGCTGCGATCATTTCCACAATACAAGAACGAGGATACGTCAAGCAGGAAAAACGCGCCTTTTATGCGACAGAACTAGGAACACTGGTTACCGAAAAACTCATTGAGCATTTTTCGAAAATAATGGATGTGAAATTTACCTCGCACATGGAGGATGAATTAGACAAGATTGAAGATGAAAAAATTGAATGGTTGAATGTGCTCAGGGAATTTTATGACCCGTTTAAAACCGATTTGGAAAAAGCAACAGGAGAGATGAAAAGCGTAAAAGGTACCCCAGAAGAAAGCAATCAGATGTGCACCCTCTGTGGAAAGCCAATGGTTATACGATGGGGAAGACACGGAAAGTTTTTGGGATGTTCGGCATTTCCCACCTGCAAAAGCACACTCCCCTTAGATGAAAGGGGTGTGCCGGCACCCCCGGAAACAACCGACCAAAAATGTGAAAAATGCGGCAGCGCCATGGTCGTTAAGACGAGCCGTCATGGAAAATTCCTTGCATGTTCCGCATACCCAAACTGTAAAAACACAAAATCCCTTACCGGCGAAACAACCAAAGTTGAACCTACAAATGAAAAGTGCGAAAAATGTGGTAGTCCCATGGTCATTCGATTCAGCAAGAGAGGCCGATTTATGGGGTGTTCAGCCTACCCCAAATGCAGAAATATCAAATCCCTTCCTACCGGAGCGAAATGCCCAAACGAAGGTTGCGGTGGCGACTTGATTCAACGTTGGTCAAAAAAAGGGGGTGTGTTTTTTGGATGCAGCAGATATCCTGAGTGCGACTACATTACAAAAGAACTGTCAACTACCTCTGATGCTACAAAAGAGGATACCCCCGCTTAAAAGCATTTGCATCCCTTGTTTCTTAAAACCACCCGCGCCGGGCTCCCGTCACCATCCCTTATTTTTAATGGCAATGCGATCAGCTCATACTCCCCCGCTTTTACATTCTCTAAATCGAGTCCTTCGATGATAACGATACCTTTTCTCAAAAGTATGTGGTGGGTATCTGCGTTTATGTTGTGAAAATTATCGACGGATAGAGAATCTATCCCTACCAGTTTTACGTTGCTGTCGGCTAAATATTTGGCCGCTTCTTTCGTAATATAAACAAAATCTTTTTTAAATTCAGAAAGTTTCCAGCAGGTAGAGTTGCGCGTCTTGAAAATAACCCTTTTGCAATTTTGCAATTCTAAAGATTTCAGATCATCCAGATCAATTTTTTCCTTATTTTTTATATCAAATACCGTTGCATTTCCAATAAGGGAATCTAGTGGGATTTGGTCAATCGTGATGCCACTCTCCTCAAAATGATACGGGGCATCAATATGGGTTCCGCAGTGTGAGCTGAATTTTAATTCAGATACGTTACAGGAGCTGCCTTGAGAAATCAAACTTGTTTTTCGAATGGATACCGTTGGGTCTGAGGGCCATGTTATAAGGGTATTCGAAATGGGAAGTGTAATATCGTAAAAGGTTTGTTTCATGATGAGTTTAGCACAACCTGCTCAGAGAAATAACAACAACAGGCATGGTGAGGAGAATTTTGAATCAATTTACTTTCTTACCAAAACTTATTTGTCATTTCTATCAAATAAGCAATGAAATAGCCCACCAGATTATATGTCATGGCTACCCACAACAGGGGTGTCACTGAGGGGTGAGTGTTGCGGCAAATTTTAGCATTTCGTTTTTACTCATGTCTGAGGTAAGGCAATACGTAACCCCATCTTCCTTCCATAATACAGAATTAAATCCCCGGCAATTTCCCAGGTAAAATTCTTTATGGCCAAATCGGGTTTTTTCAAGATTTGTGATGGGAAAACCGCTTTTGCGTATAATCTGGAGTGATAGCTTATTACCGCCTTTATCAAAAATAATACAAGGGCTGCTTGTCCCATAAGATTTGACAGGCGCTCCGCCTGTAACGCTGACTTGTTCTGCGCTGAAGAAAGGAGAAGAATTGTTAAAGTTGGTATTTATCATATTTCCGAGATACTTATCTACCTTTCCTATAACGGAAGTCTTTTCATTAAATACTAAATTGTCATGTAGTGCTACCACATGATTTTCTACCGCGTTATTCACGATAGTAGCAGGGTCATTCTTGTAAGAATTTACAGAATAAAAAATACCCCCTGCTATTGAAATAAGGACGGATGCTGCTATAGCGTATGAACGTGGCGAAAATAATGTGCGTACCCCCCTGAGCTTGTAAATTACTTTTGTGCCAGAATGAGCAGCGCTACTTATGTCAATGGCGTTGAGACCTTCACAAATCCTATCACGGAGATATGCCGGAGCTGTAGTATGTACACAGGATGCCTTTACCAGTGCCCGAACATCCGTTTCAAATTTGTGCTTTTTATAACATTCACCACAGTTGTCAATATGCTTTTTGATGAGATGATAATGAGGTGTATCAAGTTCCTTATCCATGAACTCGTGCAAATATTTAATTGTTTCAATGCAAGACATCATTTCCCCCTCTTAAGAAAGCCCCTATCCTTAGCATATTCCCATAAACTTTTCTGTAGCAATTTTCTACCACGATTTAATCTTGATTTTACTGTTCCAATCGGCACATTCGTAATTTCAGAGACATCCTTATATGGCAATTCTTCGATATCTGAAAGCAGGATAGCTTCCCGATATTCTATCGGTAAGTTATCTAATGCACGTTTTACATCGTCGTCCAGCAGATTACTCAAGTCGCTGTACTTGGTTTCTAAGGTATCTGCGTATTCTCCGGATTTGTTTTCTTGCTCATATGCCGTATGCGTATGAACCGATTCCATATCCTCGAAAAAGACTTCATTCGGCATACTAGCCGTTTTCCGATACTTATTGATAAAGGTATTGCGCAGAATCTTAAAGAGCCACGCCTTTATGTTTGTTCCTTTTTGAAAGGTGTCAAAAAACCGATACGCCTTTAAATACGTCTCCTGTACCAGATCCTCGGCTTCCTCTTTATTGAACACAAATCTCAGAGCCATATTATAGAGGGAATCGAGATGGGCCATCGCAATCTCTTCAAATTCTTTTCTTCTGGAATTCTCTTCCCTCATTGCTTGAAATTCCTTAACTGTTCTCGTAAACAACAAAATATTGAATAAAGTTCCTGATTATTTTATTTTAGCGGTATTATATAGATTTATATACATAAATGCAAGGTGGTATAAGATTTGAGAAAAAGGGTGATTTACTCGTATAAGCCTGATAAAAATAGAAAATGTATGGCGAACAGGTTGCAATGATGTGAAATAAGGCTCCACCGCAATGCCGTGTGAGGCTATCTTTTGGACCCGTATTGAACGGTGGTTTACCCTATGTTAGCATTATACCTTTCTCTGGTGAGAATGTATGACTGCCAGCAAACACGGATTCCCAAGATATTGTTATAGGTCCTTAAAAATAACACCTCAAACACGTACATGGCAGAGCCTCAATATATGTGCCGACATCCTAGCAATTAACGTAAGTCTAAGCAAGGAAAAAACGCTTCTTGTGGATTTTCTTGGCATAAAGCGAAGTGTGCAATGATATCTTCAAAGAAAAGTTCGGCTATGAGATGCTAATTGAGGATTTGTTCTGAAAATAACTTCTGTTTTACAGCCATTCAATATCCGATTGCATAAAAATCCCATATATGATCGACGTCTACTAACCATCCTATCAGGAAACAGGCAATACTCGGCGAAATTGCCTTGGTTATAAGAAAGGTCGCAACACCCGTAATAAGAGATACACCAAAATGGTTGATAGGTTTCATAATCTCCCCCATGAGATAGTGTTATACATGTACAAAACACCTCATATTTCTTTTCTTTTGTATAACACCTTTTGGATGAAGAATATAGCATAAAAAGAAATCAGAATGCAACCGAAAGTTAAAACAGGGACGAGCGGAAAGGAATTGTCAGTGCAAGACTTGAATAAGTGAGGTTGTGTCGTATAACTAAACAGCTGGAATTCCTTGTTGACAGGAGAAAATTAAAGACTATTACAGAATTAGGCGCAAGGGCATTACTTGGAATGTTTTCTTCCTATTTCGACCCAAAAGTTTCTTATTGCTGAAAAAATACAGGCTTTCTGATACTGACGCGACCATCAGAGAATTTGTCGTAATCTTTATCAAAGGAACAGCGAAATGATTTCTTTGGCGTCGCAGGATACAGACTCCTGCCGGTAAGCGATCTTCCCAGCGTTGACTTTCCTACACTTCTGGTAAGTGCCAGCCCTCCCGGGGCCAGCCCTGAAACCATGTCTTTGCCTGTTGCAACTTTGAAAGATTTGAAAAAAGCCTTTCAGTGGGCGACATCCTCGCGTTTCAGACTTCGGGCATCCTCTTTAGGATTAATTCGCCCCAGTTCAAGCACAATTTCGGCTATTAAGTATGCCTTCTCATCTTCCGACTTGCCTTCCTTGATAATGGTCTGGGCTAGGGTAAGAACACCAATAGGCCCGCGAAGCCTCCAATGAAGCGATTCTTTCGTGTAAAAAGGCCTTTCTAACCTCTCCTTTAGTGATCGGAGAGCCCATGATATTTGACGGGTACGCTGGAACAAAAACTTTGTCGTGTCCACTTTTTTGTGGGGACCTACCACAGGTTTCTGTTTGTTACCCTGTGTGGCTTGTTTCTTCTTTAACCATGCGCCTATAACCTGGTGCAGAGGACGGGCTGAAGTAAGAATAGACATCAAGACTTCCATCGGCAGATCTTTCAGTTCAGGCGGCGGTGGAAGGGCTGAAGCGTTTTCAATATTCACAGGCCACCAGGCTGAATTCTTTGCGTCATCCCAGATAACATTAAATCCAGAAGGTGGCAAATCTGATTTCCATGCCAGGCGGTGTTCCAGCGGTTTGCCATCTTCCATCCATTTTCTTTCGTCATAAAAGACTTCCTTTCCATCTTCATGAGATATAGAAAAGCCCTTCGGTAGGTCTTGAGAACTGAAATAGAATCGGACAAACGATACCATTTGTTCATCCCGACCGTAAATGGCATAGTCAAATACGGATGGAAGCAGCGTGGGGCATTCTGAATCCGGCTCGTCTTCATTGGCTTGTCTCTCCCATACGGTATGCTCATCAATTACCAAATTGTCCTTATTGTCCTTTGATAAAGAGCTTTTTTCGAACAGGTTGACGGTGGCTTTGTTTTGAGTGCGGGATGCCAAGTAGACAATATTTGCCTCGAAATTGGCAGTACTGCCAACACCCGTGCCCAATGTTGTAAAGTTGCTGGATCCTATGGCGTATAGCACCCATTCATCATTCTGAAGCCATATTGACTTTATATGCAAAGGCCGGAACTCCTTGATCTCTTTGGTGTCAAACAATTCTGTTACTTTAGCAAAACGGATTTCAATACTACTCCGCTGATTAGGCGCTGATTTCAGGAGACTTTCTGGAGCTTTTATGATTAGTTGTTTTTCATCTTTGTTATCCTCCGCACGAACATAGTAGTAGACACACGCCGTTCCGCGCTGGTTTAAAACTTCCCAGATTTTTTTTGAAGGAATGTTCGATGAATCCGGCGGATCAAAAAACGGACTTGTTATCCATGCATACTCGGGTGGTCGTGACGATACTTGGTTCCAATAATTCCGAAGTTGACCAAAGAGGTCCTGTCTTTTTGGGCCTATGAGCAGGGGGTAGATTCGGACATCTTTGCCACCCCAATATGGGACTGTGTGTCCCCAATTTTTGGTGCGTTTTTCGATATCCGTTAAAAAATTATGCCACCGGCGAACTTCGGGTTGATCAGGAGAATTTGTACTATGATCGACCATCTCTTTTAAGAAATCCAGGATGGTCTTTAGTGCCGACACTGGAATTTCCGAACCTTCGAGGAAATCCAGAGAACCAAATATTTCCTGATTAATCCTGTATCCCTGTTCGGTAAGGTTGGCCGATCCCACGATCACCCTCACAAGCTTTGACCAACAAAGCACGGCTATTTTCGCGTGCATAATTGCTTTTGAAATTCGTGCCGGTATGATATCCCACCGCAGGTTTCGGGCACCCTTGCAGTAATGCTGGTCAACAAGTACCGAAATACACTGAACCGAGGACATCTTCTCTTCCCGTTCAATAAGAAATACTGAGCCGTCGTTATCGGGATCGGATTCCATTTTGAGAAAGTGGCTCAGGCAATTCTCCTCAAAAAATATGGGTGAAAACGTGTACGTTGTGGCTACACAACCGATTGGCTCCCCGGCTTCGGGTGGCGGAGACCAAAAATCAATGAGTTTAGCATGTCCTGTATGCTGATTGTTGGTTCTACTCATTGCAGATACGTTTCAAATCAGTTAAAAATGACCAGACGGCGTTAGTCCGATAGGGATGCACATACGAATCATCCATGCGCGCTGGTTCATCCCTCCGGTATAAAGGACGAACGCAGTACGTATTATCATCATATCGATCTATCCAAGGATTCTTACCAAGCGGTGGTTTTTTCTTTTGCACGGCAAAATGATGCTCCAGGAGTTGTTCAACCCAGGTATCGCAATTTCCGTTGACCTGAAGATCCTCAAATCCGTTAATAAATTCTGACGCATAGCCGTATGGGGACAATTGGTTACTTACTTTTGAAAATATTTCCAGCAAATTTTTATGAGCTAAATTTACTGCCTTGAGACCAGCAAGTTCCTTAATATTGGTTTTTCCCTGTTTACGGCTCATATGCCAGAGACAATCATCGAATGCGTCTTGAATCAGACGGGCGAAGTGTTCATACGACCTGATACATTCCAAGAGTTCTCTTAGATCGGGAGAAGCTGATTTCAGTAATGCTGCATGCAGTTCTTTTTCGTTCCGTTTTTTTAGCCATAAGTGGTTTCCTTCATGCGAAATAAGGAAATGGATTATTTGGCTTCGATAGGAAGACGGTTCTTCGCATAGCATAGTAAAAATGGCCTTGTTTTCTTTTGCTTTCGCACGATAGGGCGCAAACTTTTCCGCGATGATACTGTTCATCGACCATGTCCATTCGCGGTCCACCTTACCACGGTCCAGGCCATCTCTCACTGCATTCGTCAAAGCCTGACGAAGACTAGCACCAGGACCTCGTTCCCACGAGTAGAAACCAGCAAGGTCTTGTTCGGTTTCCCAAATACGTATAAGACGGTCGCCTGCTTCACCCAATCCTCCCTGGCGGAGAATATCCAGGTCTTCGGCCAGCGTGCGATAGACACCGTGAAATCCAAAAACGGAAGGCGACTTCAGGTAGTTTTGGGCGCACAGAGGTTCCCCCTTTTGCATCGCATCGGTTGCTTTATCCCGGCCGGGAAGTCCCATGATCTTATCAGTGTTATTACGAAAAGTTCTGACAAGCGCCTGCACAACGTACCACTCGTACACCTGATACGGTGGCGTGACCCCATCCGGCGCAACCCTGTCATCGTCAAATTCGGCGCAAATAAAGGCCCCTGCCGCAATTGCCGTCAAGAAGCGCGGATGTTTCATGCGTTCACGAACGCCCGGCACAAGCTTTGTGCCAAGACGATCAGCGATTAAAGACAATCCCAAAGGATCGAGTGAACCTTCGCTGGTATTTACATTATCATATTCAGTTAATAACGGGACGAGTAGGGTCATTGCTGAAGAAGTCCAGAGGGTCACCCATCTTAAATCTTAAATGATAGTAATGTTACACAATAAGGCACTTTACATTCATTTGGGGAGAGGTGATGGTCGCATCTTAAATCTTAAATAATTGGCGAGAAATCCTTATAATAACGCATTTAGTCCGGTTTTATCCGATAAATAATTCTATAAGGATTTTGTATTATTTCACGAATATCATCAGCTTCATATTCTGGCACACTATGTCCTGACATTGGAAAAATTGCAATCTGTTCTGATCGTCTTGTTATTATATCTATCACTCGTTTGGCATATATAGGTGAATCATATGCAATATACTCATAAACATCTACAAGATGTGCTATTGCATTGTCTGCCCAGTGAACTCTCACTTTGGCAACCCAAATTTAGCACGAACTTCCTTGACATCTATGGTTCGGCCAGCTTTGCTATCTTCAAGCCCAGCCTCGATGGATTGTCGAACATAAATCTTGTACATTATATCATCCCATGTTGCGTTTTCCGGAAGATTCTCCAATAGATGATACGCTTCTTGTTTTATGTTAGGTGTTTGCATATTTAACCCTCCCTATTTTTAATTTATTTCTTTCTCTTTTTGCCCTAACAAGTTATTGAATAGTTTCCTGATAATATCAGAAAGTTCTGGGAGCTCAAGGATTAAATGGCAAATGCAGTTGTCATATCTATTGGCAGCCATTATACTTTTGAGGTTGTTCAATATTCAAATTGTGTTCTTAGGGGGTTAACTGTTCAATTCCGATGCTGACAATTCCAGACAACATTCTGACAAGTTTTGAAGCCGTTCTCAGTAAACGAACCGTTGCGCCGGCACAGCGTGCGGACTATAAGAAGTGGCTCCGCTATTTTCTGGATTTTTGCGCCAAATATCCGGCTCCTGCGGCACGGTCAGATCTCGTGCGTTTTTTCACTGACAAATTACGCGAAAAAAAGCAGACCCCAGCCCAGCAAAAGCAGGCAGCGCATGCCATATCTCTTTATTTTGAGATGCAACGGAGGCCCGATAGCGAAAACACGTCTATGCATGTCAATGCACACAAAAGGGGTCAGGTCTTTAATCCTGCTATTTATTATAAAAAAATATTCTTTTTAACAGTCTGCTTACGGTTGAATTCTGTCTCCTTGCCCTTTTATATACTTGATCAATTTCTTTACAAAATCTTCGCTCCGTCAAATTCTATCCTTAATGGTCTTGCCATGCCGCATAATTTGTCACACGCACAACCTTATGTCAAGAGTAAACAGGCTGTCCGAGAATGTGATCAATAAACAAGAACAAAAGACAGACGATAGAGGCGTTTTCGGGTAAAAAGCACAAGTCAAAACAACTGGCACTGTTCCCGGGTGACCGTAAAGAATTGCCTATAATGTCCTGTGAGACAGTCCAGATACAACGGGACAAAATTGAATTGCGTCGTCCGCGTGAATGGGGAACATGCTGGTTGGGATTGTATTTGTGGGATATGCTGGAACTGGGCACCTTTTGGAAACAGCGTTTGCCGTCAAGCCGTGGAGGGACAAGCTGGCTGAATATTTTGAAGGCGTTAACCTGTTACCGGCTGATTGATCCGGGAAGTGAATTTCGTTTTCACCGGGAGTGGTATTTGCGTAGCGCAATGGGCGATTTGCTGAGGAAAGATTATTCGCTGGCGCAGAAAGACAAGCCGTATCGTTGTTTGGATTTGTTGCTCAAGCATCGCGATGAGCTGTTTGGGTATTTAAAAGGGCAATGGGGCAATCTGTTTGGTGCAAAGTTGGAAGAGGGAATTGAGGCGCATATTTTTGTTTCCTTTCTGGCGTATTGTCTCCACACTACTTTGCGAAATCTTGCACGGGGACGAGCCGCAGGGCTGACTTCTGAAGCCATTTTGAAAAAACTGTCGAACATTCAAATGATTGATATTCATTTACCAACCACCGATGGCCGCCACGTTGTCATGAGCCGCTATACTCAACCGGAAAAGGATGTTTCTCTTCTTTTAGCGCAACTGGGATTGACGCTTCCTGATCAACCGCCGCCTAAGGTTTATGCCACCGGACAAACGGGTCTGTAGTGCCGACCTTTTTATATGACCCCTTGTATTTACTGGCTTAGCGGCTCGTATACCCCTCGAATTGCGAAGGTCGGGTTAACAGGGAAGGATTCTTCAATAAAACGCCTGTCATTGCTCAAGAACAAAATCTTCTTTTTAAATTATGCGTAGGGTGGATTGAGGCGTTGGTTTTTACGCCGAATCCACCTTCAATATATTTGTAAATAGTGGGCTTGCTCCCAGACTGGGCCAAATGAAACCTCCCACTTTAAAAGTATGGAGTAAACCTTTGTCTTTAAGGAACTCACGCACTGACAGCGGCATATTTTCATCGAGAAGGAATTTTATTGTCATAAGGCATACGCTTCATATTCACACAATTTTGCAGCGTAGTTGATTGCCACTTTTATGTCTTCATATGTGTTAAACTTCTGCATATCAGCTTCTGCGGATGGATAGCCGTTTAATTTCGTGTAATAATAAACAAACGCCAGATATTGGCCTTGTTTCGGCGTGTATGTATATTTTGATATATTTTGAGTACTCTTATCCATTTGTTACCTCATATTTAAAAATATGTTTAACCTGTAAAGGACGAAGCATTTGCTATCCGTACAGAAAAACTTATTGTACCAGGCTTGGCAAATGCTTCGCCCCCACGCTCTTAATCTCACCATGATCAATAATATACCGAACCGATTCAATTTTTTCATCCACTTTCAGGTTCTCTGCTGGGTTTTGGATGATGTAGAGTTCAGGCTTTTTACCGGCATTCATGATGGCATAGAGATAATAATCATCTTTAAACCGCTTTGCCTTAAACCACTCATTCTGAGTCTGGGCAACGCATCCAGATTCTGCCCGTGCTTTTACTTCAATGTATCGTGTAGTTCCATTTTTATCCGTAGAACGAATGTCAAAACCTAAATTCTCAGCAGAAACGTCTTCCGGTGTCCTTCCGTTTTCTCTCTTATGTTTTATGGCTACTCCATGCCGATCCCTGCAACTTCTGCATCACTTTGCATCCCTTTATCAACCTTTATAGCAGGTCTTACCTTAATCATGCCTGCAAAACGCGGCATACCCATGGTGAGGCTTTTTTCCCTCTGGATCTGTTCTTTTAGTTGCTTCGCGGCGTTTTCATAATCGGCTTTTCTTTCCTCTTTATTTTTGATCACAAGGTCAACATCTTCTCCCTGATTCTTCCGGCCATACAAGACAATCAACCCTCCATCAATCTTCACTACGAGATATTCCAGCGATTTGATACCGTACTTTTGCTTAATTTCTGCCTGCCGGTTGCGTTCCTCCAAAAGTTTCTGTTTATACTCCTCAAGCTTTAAAATTGTAGTACCCGACACCCTTTTCTTGAGGTCGTCTGTATCTATAGTATTACCCTGTGTTATGCAAGTATTTTTACAACCCCCTGTGCCCCCTTTTCTAAAGGAGATTTGGGGATGTATTCCTTTGATAAGGGGGATTTGCCAAAGAATTTTCTATCCAGACCATTACAGATTCAAAAAGCGGGTGACCGAATGAGACGAATTCGGCATCGGGATTTTTGGTTCTTCTCCAAATTAGTTTGCAAAAGCTTGTATAATTTTTAATGAAAAGTACCGTTCGTCATGAAATCCATAAGCTTTTCTTTTGATAACCTTGATCTTATTATTAACCCTTCGAGTTTACTCGTATGAATTTATATAGTCACAGTGATTCAAGATTCCATAGCTATGTTTCATAAGCATGTTTGCAAACTTATGCACAACAGAATGGTTTATCGTTTTCGCTAAAAGGCACCATTCGTCAATGGCTTTTCTCGCCCCACGTCCGTGAGGTATAAGTCCAAATATGTTTGAGTTTGTCTTTAAGAATCAGAACGGTATTTATTGTTTCATTGAGTGACAAGAGCTGTTTGAGATGTTCCCGGTGTTTTCCTGCGAATATTTCGTTTGTTTTTAACAAAGATATTTTGAACCCTTTGAAGACGTCCTTGTCCTCTTTCGACGCTTTTTGGTATTCAGCATTTCGCATTTTCATCAATAACTTTACCAAAACCTGATACTACATGAAACAGGTCAAAGACTATCTTGACATGCGGCACATGCTTTTTACTGCAAGAATATAAGGTCCCACATATCCATGGCAATGGCCTCAAGAGACTGTCTTTCCTCCTCTGTCATACCGGCAAAGAAGGTTTCCAGGGTTTCTTTTGTTCTTTCCTTACCCACCCAGACTACCCGACCACTCAGATAGTCCAGAACAACGGTCAAATAGCGCTGTCCCTTCTTAACAGAGATTTCGTCTACTGCCAGTATGCGAAGATGCTGATAGTCAGTCTGCGCGTATTGTCGTTCCAGAAAAACTTATCGATTGCTTTTACTGTTTTCCAGTTCATTCAAAATGTTTTGCAACTCGGTAATGGTTAACATTTTACACAGTTCGTGAATATACGCTGCTAAACGATGCGTAACACGACTGTAAGGTTGAAAAACCTAAGTCTTCAACTACGATTCGATTGCATGACTCACAGGCTATCTTACGATACGAACAATTTATCCATACGCGAACGGGCCAAGATTCATATCCCGCAAAGCTCGTTTGTCGTGACGATAAATGCGCTGTGCTTTGCTGCCACACATGACATATTGGGTGAAATCGTTCATCGGGCACTGCCAGTAAGCTGGGATATCTCAGCATCAGAAAAACAGTTTGCTTTGTAATTCTTACCCGCTGAAAAGGAAAATATGGTAATATACTTAACGTGGACATTGCTGGCCTCCTGTAAATAAGTTATATATCGGTATATAGGAAACACCAAATGTCCACTCTTTTCAATGATTTAATGAAATTTCTCCTCAATTTCTATTGACTAATTTGGAGAAGAACCGGATTTTTTTAAAGGCACTATCCTTGTCAAAAGTCACTTTGGGATATCTCTTCAAAAGTTCGCTGTAAGATTTTTTGAATGAATCATGCTCGGCAATCTTTCGTAACTGGAAGGGAACGGATTCGATGGAGAGAAAGCCGGTTTTGCTATCTTTTATCTTGCCTTCTGCCCTGATGAAAGCCTTCTTAAAGAAACTTTCTGTATATTCAGGTACAAGCCGGTATTCTCGTGCCTGCTGAGCCATCTCTTTTATACGGGTGTAGTCAATGTAACGGGTTGCAAGGCTTTCGCCGAGATTCTCCTTCACCCTCCTGATATAATCATCATCAACCTTAATATCAATTTCTTTGAGAATGTCGTCAATATTTCTGGCGTTGGCGGCGGCTTCCATTAAAAGTTGTGAAAGAAACGTTCCTTTTCCTGTTTTTGGTTAAAGCCTTGTTATACTGGGTCTCAACATATTTGGACAGGGCGTTATAAAGGATTTTTTCATTTTTGGAGTTTGTCCCAAGGTTAAAAAAACTGTTTTTGCATAAGTGCATCTAAATAGCCTCTATATTAAAAATACTTGAATTTCCTTGAATGCTTTAAAATTACAAGTAAAATAATAAACCATTAAAAACATTTAAACAATTGGAGGTTTTTTTGATACATGCTTGATATAAATTTTATCAGAAACAATCCTGACAAGGTAAAACAGGCTATCGCCCATAAACATGAAAATGTGTCTAATGTAGACCAAATTTTAGAACTGGATACACAACGCAGGTCTCTGATTCATGCCTGCGAACAATTAAAAAGTAAACGCAACGAAAAATCGAAGGAGGTCAACGAACTAAAAAAAAAGAGGCAAGACGCTTCCCGTATTATTGAAGAAACAAAAAAGATTGGCGATGATATAAAATGCATGGAGGAAAGACTGAAGGAACTGGAGCCTCAAATTACCAACCTGCTCCTCCGTATCCCCAATATCCCTGCAGCAGATGTACCCATTGGCAAGGATGCCAATGACAACGTCATCGTCAAGACCTGGGGACAACGAAAGACTTTTGATTTTACCCCATCACCACACTGGGAGCTGGGGCGTATGTTGAATATCCTGGATCTGGAGCGTTCTTCCAAGATATCTGGTTCAGGTTTTATCTTACTGAAAGGCCTTGGCGCAAAACTCGAACGTGCTTTATTCTGTTTTATGCTTGACCTCCATACGAGAGAACACGGCTATACTGAATTATTTCCACCGTTCCTCGTTAACCGCACATCTATGACGGGCACAGGCCAATTACCAAAGCTGGAAGAAGATATGTACAGAACTGCCGCAGACGATCTCTTTCTCGTCCCAACAGCGGAAGTCCCCATAACGAATATTCACCGTGATGAGATACTTTCACACAAAGACCTTCCCATTTACTATACTGCGTATACCCCCTGTTTTCGGCGAGAGGCGGGTTCTTACGGTAAAGATACACGGGGTATTATACGGGTTCATCAGTTCAACAAAGTGGAATTGGTTAAGCTGGTAAGACCTGAAACCTCTTACGACGAACTGGAATCATTACTAGCCAATGCAGAAAAGGTACTCCAGCTTCTTGGACTTGAATACCGGGTTGCAAAACTCTCTACAGGAGACATGAGTTTTGCGGCGGCAAAGTGCTATGACATAGAGGTCTGGGCACCCGGCGTAGATAAATTTCTGGAGGTTTCGTCTTGTAGTAATTTTGAAGATTTCCAGGCAAGGCGTATAAACATACGTTTCCGGGACGAAGATGGTAAATTGCGATTTGTACACACCTTAAACGGCTCCGCACTAGCCCTGCCACGAACGGTCATCGCAATTCTTGAGACCTATCAGCAACAGGACGGGGTTATTATTATTCCGGATGTTCTTCAGCCCTATTTGGGGGGGATAAAGGCTATTACCAGGCAATGATTGTACTTCTCTTCCTTTTTACTTTGCCTGGTTCATCGGTATTACCTTACTATTTCAAGGTATAACTCTTCCCAAACATTTCGATGCCAAACCACTTTCCTTCTGAAGCAATCAGCAATCTGCCTTTGCCGGTAATAAGCAAGTACAATATGAGGAGGGGAAACAGGATGGGAAGTGCAATAATAAGAATGGATAAGGTTACAAAGACTGCGGGTATCAAGGCAACCAATATAACTGCCAGGAGTGGAAAGATAAGCATAAACATGACAACGAGGATACAGAGAGCGAATGCCAATACGGGAGGCAAGATCAGGACGGACAATACACCCCAAAATCCCTTTCCAAAAAAACCAGAAATCCTCTTCTCGCACACAACCACCCCACCAAATAAACATTCGTCTGCTGGCTCACAAACTTTGTATTCCGGTGTTTTCTCGGGGATGAGCTCTTCCTGTTTCGCCGGTTGTTCTTTTGCCGTTGTTTCCTCTCCGGCTTCAACAGAAGAAACATTCCCTCCTGAAATTTCCAGAGCACCTTTTTTCTGAAGATTCTCCTCAGGCATCTTTTCCTTCTTTTTTCTTTTCCATATCGCCATGGTAAAACCGTCTTATCCTTTACAGTTACAGCTCTTCGCACAAACTTGCAATGGCCTGGGCTGCAATAGCCTCACCACGGCCAATAGCATCTACACCTTCCATCGTTGTTGCCTTGATGTTGATCCTGTCTGCATCCATATGGAGACATGCGGCAATGTTCTTTTTCATCTCTCCTTTTTTTTGACCGATCTTAGGCTTTTGGGCAAGGATCACTACGTCCACATTGTTAACCCTGCAACGTCTTTCCTTTACAAGATCAGCAACTTTTAAAAGAAGCACCCTGCTTGAGACTCCTTTCCATTTCGGATCGGTATCCGGGAAGTGTTCTCCGATATCACCAAGTGCTGCCGCTCCGAGTAATGCATCACATACAGCATGAATCACAACATCAGCATCCGAATGACCAAGCAAGCCTAACGGGTAATCAAACTCAACCCCGCCCAGCACCAGCTTTCGGTTTTCGACAAGTTTATGAATATCGTATCCAATCCCAAGCAGCATGCACCCTCTATTTAACGGCAATTTTCTGTTCCAATACCGGCAATCTCATTTATACCTTTTGCTATTCTCACCGTCTTTCGCCTCAGTTTAAACCACTTTTTCGCATAAGGCTCTTCACATTTTCCAATAACATGTTTACTTCTGATACCTGCCGTGCCATCTCTTCCCGTTCTGTCCACCGAAGGTCGCGATACGATGAAATATTATTACCAATATCCTCGATCACGCGATCAATAGACTTATTGATCTCGAATTTCATGAATTCAACAAATCGTTCACAAATTGCATCCGTCCGTTTTATAAATTCTTTGCGAAATGCCTTTCGTCTTTGCGGAAAAATGGCAAATCCAACAGACGCCAGTGCCACAGCTATTCCTATAGCAACAGGGGGAGGCACAATCCATGAAAACATCAAGGTAACGCCAACTCCAATGCCTAAGGCAAACGCTTCCGTCAGCAAAAAACTAATAAATCCACCCTGAACCGAACTGCTTAATTTCTCTGATTCGCGCTCAATATCCAATTCTCTGAATTCTTTGGAACGCGACTTTAATGCAACCTCAATCTCATGCTTCCGGTCGTCATAGTGCCGCTCCGCATGTCCATCAAGGATACTACCTACCCTGCGGTCGTATCCAACCTCTTTTTCTATGTGATCCCGAGCCAAATCCCATAACGCACGGTTATTTCTCGCAACATAATCCACCATATCATCGACAATCCTGTCGAGATCTGTTTGTGGATTTAAGAGCCCGTATACTTCCCTCCTAAAGCGCTCGTCAATCTTCTCCCGTCCCACTTTAGAAAGAATTACAGACTTCATCGTAACATAGGAGTTCAGAAAATTATCTAATTTTTCTTTTAATCGGGAAAATACAAGCTTAATTTCATCTCGGTACTTCACGGCATATTCCTGCATATCCTGTTTTTTATTCTTAAGCCGTGTCTCAAACCGCTCGATGCTTTTGATGTCAGTATTACACTTGTTGACCTTCTCACTCATATTGTGTTGAAGTTCAGTAAACACACTCTGGAGGTATTTCAAAGGACTGACGAGCTTAAAATCAATCTTTGTGTCAAGATCAAGTTTGTCAAACACAAAAGACTCGACTTCTTTTATTCTACTTTTGTCGAGGAGAAGTATGTCGCTTTCGATCTTTGCCTTGTAAGCTTCCTTAGCAGATACCAATAATATCTTGGGTTCGAAACCAAGCAGCCGGTAACAATTCTTTTCCAAAAAAGCCACAATCTCGTTGAGCTCTTCGGGTGTCTTTAGGTCTATCTTGTTGAGAATAAACAACACCTTCCGCCCCCACTTGCTCTTTAAAAATTGCAGAAACTGCCGCTCACTCTCGGTGAACGGATGATCCGATGAGGTTATAAAGAGCACCAGCTCCGCCCTGTGAACGAAACTTTCTGTTAGCGCCGCATGTTCTAGTATGATTGAATTCGTCCCAGGGGTATCAACAAGGGTAATATCTTTCAATGATTCCATAGGGTAGGTTGCCTGACACAGGTGGTCACTAACCTCCTTGATTTCAACCTTCTCGCCATACGTTAACAACGTGATTCGGTTGGTAGTTGGTGTTGGGCCGTCCTGGAGTACATGCTCACCACACATCGCATTGATAAAACTGGATTTGCCTGAATTGTATTCGCCGGCCACCAAAATATAAAATGGCTCTTCCAGCTGGCTGCGCATTTCAACAACTCTTTTCTCCATATCCGCGATTCCAACTCGCTCAAAAAACTTTTTTGAGTTATCAAGGAGATTCATAACATCAGGATAAATATCTCGGTGTTTTGCCTTTGTTGTTATATTTAACATAAAACAAACGAAACTGAATAAAAAACAATACGAACAGCCCTTAATTTCATGCTACTGGTGCGACAATTCAATACGGGATATTAACAGTTTTTGTAATGCAAGTCAAACTTTTCTTTTCTCGGCGACCAAGGCTATGGCTTCGATCTCAACATGTGTGTCCTTGGGCAATTTCGCCACCTGAACCACAGCTCTGGCTGGCGGTTTGTTTGGAAAAAATTCTTTGTAAACATCGTTCATTGCCACATAATCATTCAGATCTTTCATAAAGACGGTCGTCTTTACCACCTTGTCTAAAGCGGAACCTGCCGCATCTAAGATGTGTTTTATATTTTCCAACACCTGTCTCGTCTGAATCTTAATATCCCCCTGAACAACTTCCCCGGTTGCAGGGAGTATGGGAATTTGCCCCGATAAGAACACAAAATCTCCCGCTTTGATCGCCTGAGAATACGGCCCGATTGCAGCGGGGGCATTATTCGTTGAAACAACTACACGTTCCATTTTAACCTCCATTTCAAAATAACCAGGTACCGGGTAAACAATAATTACTTGTAATGTATGATGCCTGGGGATTTACTATATCAAAATTTATGGATAAATGAATATTTTTTTTACCAAAAGACAACCATCGGGGGAGGGGGAAAATATGATGACAACAAACATTCTCCGCCCCTGGCTGAAGAGGTTGTGGGATAGGGTGAACTGTTGCAGGTTTTTTTTATTGATTGTCCCTACCCTTTTTGTTTCAATTGCCCAGTTGCTTTGTAGTATTGCCGTAGAAAAACTTCTTTTGCAGCAGGTTTTTTCATAACCCCATCTGCTACCCATGGGGGTTTGATTACGGATACACCGCGCTAAGGGAGATCATACTTAATTTTTACTCACGTATATGCGTAATGTACAGCTTCTGATAGAATACGATGGCACGCATTATGCCGGTTGGCAATGTCAGAAGAATGACAAGACTGTCCAGGAAACCCTCTCGAAGGCGATAGGGCAGGTCACTCAGGAAACAATCAAACTTTATGGAGCCAGCCGTACCGATGCAGGGGTGCATGCACGGGGTCAGGTGGCTAATTTTAAAACCACATCTGATATCCCGGCCGGACAACTACTTCGCGCCATCAATTTCTACCTGCCTCATGACATAACGGTAAAAAACGCCTCAGACATATCGGAATCCTTTCATGCCCAATACGGCGCCAAATCAAAGGTCTATCAATATACCCTTTTTAATGACTGGATAAGAACCTCGCTCAATCGGAATTTTTGTCATGTATGCGGGTTTCGGCTAGACATGAACAAAATGATTGGGGCAACAAAGGCCATCATTGGCACACATGATTTCACCTCATTTACAACGAAGTCACGGTGTGAGAAGCACAGAATACGTACGGTGAAAAAGCTGGATATCAAAAAAGAAGAAAAGTATATCTATTTTACCGTCGAGGCAGATGGATTTCTGTACAATATGGTAAGAACCATCGTAGGCACCCTGATAGAGGTAGGAAGGGGGAAACTCACCGCAAAAGGAGTGGCGGATATATTAGATGCAAAGAACCGGGAATTGGCAGGCCCCACGGCACCAGCCAAGGGTCTGTGTCTCATGGAGGTAAACTATGGAAATGGTTTATAAAAATGGAACCCTATGAAAAGCAAGGTCTCTTGATTTCTCTCTAACCTTTATTTTCTTGACTCCGAAGAACAACAAGAATAAACTATCGCCCTAATCTGTTCTTTGCAATAATTGTAACATTATTTCGATACCGCTATATCATCACATCGGAGCAGAACCATGACCGAATACGACCTCAATCAAAACAAAAGACAGTACCCGCGGGTTAATTTGCCTGTCTATTGCAGACCTGCACGCCTTACTTCACCCCGCAGTCCGCTGATCAACATTGGACTTGGTGGCATACGTGTTTATAGTGACAAGCCGTTCAGGATTGGCGATCGCCTGGTAATTGAATTGTTTTTGCCAGACAGCACGAGCCTGACATGTATTGTAAAAATTGTATGGCTAAATCCGATGGATGGATCAACTGCTAAATACGATGTGGGACTTCAATTTCTGGAAGTGGAAGGCAGCGATTTGCATCGGCTGGCTACCATGCTAAAGCAAAGCACATAACCTGTCTTTGAGAAAAGAGCATAACATACCCCTCCAATCACAATAAAGTCTCAACCAAAGATACCTGGCATTGTATAACTAACGTCGTCTTTTTTTAGACAGACAGGAAGTGTCATTCCCCCAAGGTCCCCCCTTCGTGAAAACCCCTTTTTTAATCGTAACCAGCGGTGTTTAATTTATTGACACAATTTTTAAAAATCGTTATAGTTATAAAAAATACATTTTACGAAAGGTTTTTTCTATGATTTCAATTGAGGATTTTTTGAAGGTAGACCTGCGCGTAGCCGAGGTAAAGCACGCAGAACCTCACCCAAACGCAGACAGACTGATGATATTGAAAATTGATGCGGGCGACGGAATAGAAGGCAGGCAGATTGTTGCCGGGATTAGAAGCTGTTACAAACCAGAAGACCTGATTGGAAAGCGGATCGTTATTGTAAACAACCTTGCCCCCGCAATCCTTCGTGGTGTGGAGAGTCAGGGAATGCTGCTGGCCGCCAAGGACATGGACCACGTGGTAATCCTTACAACAGAAAAAGATATAAAACCGGGCTCTAAAATACAATAAACAAAGGCATTCTTCACCATCAGACACAAAATGCATTGCGAGGTTTACGTTGAACTTTTCACTGTCAACTTACACCTTGCAACTGATGTAAACTTTGCGGTCTTTATACCTCTGCGGTGAATTGAATTTTATCAGGTATTTGCAGAAAATGGCGAAAAACAACCATGCTGCAGGAGTTATTCATAACCAATTTTGTGTTAATCGACAAAGTCACCATTAATCTCTGTGAACGGCTGAATGTGTTTAGTGGGGCTACGGGGGTGGGAAAATCAATGGTGATCGGGGCGCTCAATTTCATCCTTGGTGGACGAGCAACCGCAGATATTGTCCGAAGCGGCAAAGATGAGGCCACAGTAATAGGTACGTTTTCTCTTAAAGATAAAAATCTTCTCAGGCAGATTACAAAGGTAGTGGATAACAATATCATCAACGACGAAGACCTCGTACTTCAAAGAACCATTGACACGAACGGGCGGAGCAGGTGCCGTCTGAACGACATGCCAATCACGGTTTCCCTGCTCAAGACCGTGGGAGAAATGTTAGTCAGTATTCATGGTCAACACGAACACGAGACCTTATTACACGGAACGAACCAGCTCTATATCCTGGACGATTTTGGAGGGATTTCCCGGTTACGAGAGGATTTCGCTGAGATATACCACCAGTATACCGAAAAGACAAAATTACGGGATGCCCTGAAAAGCAACCAGCAGGAACGCAGGCAAACGATGGATTTATATGCCTTTCAAATCGACGAGATTGATGAGGCGCAACTTAAGGCAGGCGAGGCAGAAGAACTGGAAAAGGAAAAAGGCATCGTAAGTAACGCCGAAAAGATTTACAGCGCCGTCTCCTCCTGTTATTCACAACTTTACGAATCTTCCGAAGCAGTTGTTGAAAGGTTAAAGTCCGTTATCCGTGAATTGCAATCGGTTGCAAAACTGGACGAGACCCTGCAAAAGATATTTGATGATTGCGGCCAGGCACTCTATCAAATAGAGGACACGGCTTTTTCCCTGGGGAAGTACAGAGATGGTTTCAATTACGACCCGCAAAGATTGGAATATATTGAAGAGCGCTTAAACACGATCCGGAAGTTAATATCAAAATACGGAGGATCGGTTCAAGAAATCCTATCGTATCGTGACGAAGCGGCATTAAAACTAAAGCAGCTTACGGGAGAAGGAACGACTGCTGAGCAGGTGGATGAAGAATTACAGGCATTGACAGAGGTATTGAAACAGAAAGGCAGTGAATTAACCCAAAAACGCCTTTCAACGGCTGAAAAGCTGTCTCCTTTGATAAATGAAGAACTTCACGACCTGGGCATTCCTCACGGTCGGTTTTGCGCTCAAATCACATCGCCCCTCTTGAATAAGAATGGAAATTCCGATGTGTCAAGCGCCACGAGTTACGGGTTTGATCAGATCGATTTTCTGATCTCTCCCAATCCGGGTGAGGATTTAAAACCGTTGAAGAAAATTGCCTCTGGCGGTGAAATATCACGAGTCATGCTTGCACTAAAACACCAACTGGCAAAAGTAGATAAAACACCCGTACTGGTTTTTGACGAAATCGATGCCAATATCGGCGGCAGGATGGGAGAGGTAATTGGTGAAAAGCTGAGCAGTATTGCGAGGTCGCATCAGGTAATCTGCATTACCCATCTTCCTCAAATTGCCAGTTATGCCGATGAACAATGGAAGGTAAGTAAGGAGGTAAAAAACGGTAAGACGTATTCTACCATTGAAAACTTATCAGGTGAGGCGCGTCTTGAAGAAATTGCCGACATGATCAGGGGCAGTGAAAAAACGGATATTACCCGCAAACAGGCCCAGGAAATGTTGCGGGATGCGAAGAGAAAGGCAAAAAGCAGGCATTCATGTTAGAACGTTTACAAAAGATACTGGCAGAGGCAGGACTTGGTTCACGTCGTGAGTGTGAACAAATCATTACTGCCGGGCGGGTAACGGTAGATGGGAAGCGCATCACAACACTCGGCACCACGATCAACGCAGAAACAAGTAAGATTTATTGCGATGGAGCCTTGATCCAAAAACAACGCAAGATTTATTATCTACTCAACAAGCCCAAGGGCTATGTGTGTACAAACCGCGATGAACTGGACCGGTTAAAGGCAATTGATATACTACAAAATGTGACTCAAAGAATATATACTATCGGAAGACTGGATAAGGAAAGTGAAGGACTGATTATTTTAACCAATGATGGCGACCTTGCAAACAAACTATCTCATCCGAAATTTGAGGTGAGTAAAACGTACTTTGTAGAAGTAGATGGGTATCTGTCAGACACGGCAATTACGGCTTTGACCTCGGGTGTTTGGCTTTCCTTTGGCAAGTCACGACCCGTACGAGTTCAAAATGTGCATAAGGGAAAACAAAGGAGCAGGTTTGAAATGGTGTTAAAGGAAGGCAAAAACCGGGAGATCCGTCGTATGCTCGTTGAATGTAACTATAAAGTACGGATTCTGCGGCGAATAAGAATTGGCAATTTATATGACCCGACTTTGAAAATCGGTAAATATCGAAAATTGACCGATCATGAAGCGGCACGGCTTTATGCATTAGCCGGGCGCGTTGATGAGAAGGTTAAGGGTAATAGTTCGCCCCGGCCTGGTCAGAAGGCACATAAAAAAAGATCAACAAGATAAAAAAATGGGGAAAATGAAATGTCCGGGAACTCAACCTTACAGTCTTTCTGCTTCTCAACCTCCCGGTCTCCTTCTGACCACCGTACTCTCTTCGGTGAGCTGAACTTTTAAGAAAAAAATTGAGGAAAACATGACACAGCTACAACTAGCCAGGCAAAATATCATCACACAAGAGATGAAACAGGTTGCAACGGATGAAGGCCTTGACCCCGAATATATCAGGGAAGGTATTGCCGAGGGCAAGGTTATCATCCCTGCAAACCATAAGCGTAAGGCCACAAAGATTTGCGGTATTGGCGCCGGACTCAGAACCAAGGTTAATGCCAACATTGGGACTTCGGCCGATTATGCGGATGTCGCCAGCGAGATGGGTAAATTACAGGCTGCAGAGGAAGCAGGCGCTGACGCCGTAATGGACCTGAGCACCGGCGGCGATTTACGGGCAATACGAAAGAAGATTATCGGGGCGGCATCCATTGCTGTGGGGAGTGTGCCAATTTATGAGGCTGCCGTCAAGACCGTTCAGCACAAGCATGCAATTGTCGATATGACTGCAAGTGACATGCTTGAGGCTGTAAGGCTGCACTGTGAGGATGGTGTGGATTTTATTACTGTACATTGCGGCGCCACAAAGGGCGTACTCAAACATTTAAAGGAAAGCAGGCGTATTTGCGGGGTAGTAAGCCGGGGCGGAACGTTTCTGGTAGAATGGATGATTCACTCTGGCAAAGAGAATCCCCTGTATGAAGAATATGATGAGATACTGGCAATTGCAAAAGAATGTGACGTGACCCTTAGTCTGGGTGATGCCATGCGGCCTGGAGCCCTGGCAGATGCATGTGATCGTGCGCAAGTATATGAGCTGAACGTCCTTGCGGAACTTGCGCAAAGGGCACTGGATGCCGACGTACAGGTTATGGTAGAAGGACCGGGACACGTACCTCTCAATCAAGTGACCGCACAGGTTCAATTACAAAAGGCACTCTGTAAGGGCGTACCTTTTTATGTGCTTGGGCCGATTGTTACGGACGTTGCGCCCGGATATGACCATATTACCTCCGCCATTGGAGGGGCAATAGCAGCTGCTGCAGGCGCAGACTTCTTATGCTATGTAACACCAACAGAGCATTTGAGCCTGCCCGGTCCTGCTGATGTAAGAAGCGGTGTA
The DNA here is from genome assembly GCA_015075005.1 of Planctomycetia bacterium. GTDB lineage: Bacteria > Planctomycetota > Brocadiia > Brocadiales > Brocadiaceae > Brocadia. The sequence goes on along the minus strand of JABTVC010000002.1, from coordinate 987,223 downwards.
ATGGCAGCACGGATTGCCGCCCATGCTGCTGATATTGCCAAGGGGGTGAAATCGGCCTGGGAATGGGACAAAAAGATGTCGCAGTTCAGGCGAAAGAGAGATTGGGAAGGACAGTTTAAGACGTGTATTGACCCGCAGGTGGCAAAAAGCATTCGCGAGAAGGGACGACCCAAAAACGAAGAGGTCTGTTCCATGTGTGCAGAATATTGTGTATTCAAGCTCAGCGATAAGATATAAAGGCCTAGAATGTGTGTTTGTTGTTACGGCATAACGAATATTTTCAACAACTCCGGTAACAAGCATGAAATCTGCTCCTCTCCTAAGGATACAATTTCAGACGCTGTTGCACCAGCGTTTTTACCTTCCTTTATCTGTGCAACAAAGAAGAAAATGGCAAACCATCCTGAGAAATTAAGTTGCGATACCGACGAATTATTGCTGTAACTCGTCTTATCAAGCCTTACTGTGTATGGGTAAAATAGGCCGTTAACCACTCAATCCACCGGATGGCTGATGACCACCGCACAATTCCTCTGTTAACTTAAACAAGTATGCTGGGCAATTTAATTGACTACGGAAATAATGTGGATTATTATAGCGATGATGACATCAGATGATGAATTGGTAGCAACCGCTGATAAGATTGTCAAAAAATTAAAGACAAATCGCTCTGCTTTTGCACTCGTGGCATTAAGGGATGCCATGAGACAAGTGAACGTGAATATGCTCGAAAAACGGCATAAAAAAGGATATGAACGTTATCCTGTTGTCAAAACGGAATTTGATGTTTGGGAGTCAGAACAGGAATGGGGTGATTCATGAAGCGAGGTGACGTGAGATGGTACAAGTTTAAAACCCCTGACAAATTTATCGAAAGAAAAGTTGGTTGAAATTCACAACGTTATTTGTTTTGCGTTAAATCTTTCATGAATGGATAGGGGTGACAAAATGATCTTCAGACAGTTAAATAAGACCTCGTGCAAAACTTATCTCATCGGTTCGGAAACTACAAAAGAAGTGATTATCGTAGACCCTGTACTTGCTCAGGTAAACGACTACGTATCCCTCATGAAAAATGAGGGACTAAAACTGACCCATGTGTTAGATACCCACACCCATGCAGACCACATCTCAGGGGCTGGAGCGCTGGCTGACATAACAGGCGTCGTATATGTTATGCACCAAAATTCCCCTGTCCGATGTGTGTCATTCCGTGTCTCCGATGGGTTTGACTGCCACCTGAGCGATGTGCCTGTTAAGGTCATGCACACGCCAGGGCATACCAGGGACAGTATGTGTCTTATCTTTTCGGACCGTATTTTAACGGGAGATACGTTATTTTTGGACGACGGTGGTGCAGGCCGTACAGATTTACCAGGTGGTGATCCGGGCGAACACTGGGAATCATTACAGAAGATCATGAAATTGCCGGAACACCTCGTGGTATACCCCGCCCATGAGTATCGCGGTCGTGAACCATCCAGTCTGGGTGAGCAAAAAAAGCGCAATCCCAATTTACAACCCCGTTCAAAAGAGGCATATATTACATGGCTTGTCGACATGAAATTAGGCCCTGCCGATTGGATGAATGATGTGTTACAGGCCAATTGTGCCTGCACCCGTGATCCCGGGGCGGTGCATATCCCGGAAGACGCCCCCGCGTGCGAGACTAAGGGTACCATGCCCCAGGGAACTGCACAACAGCAAGTACCCACTATTTCAGTAGCAGAGGTTAGGCGTCGCGTGGAAACGAATCAACTCGATGGCACGGTCATCCTGGACGTCAGAGAACCCGCAGAACTCAAGGCTGCGTTGGGAGTCATTACGGGCGTTGTCAATATTCCTGTTGGACAGATAACGCAAAGGCTGAAAGAATTGGAGAGGTTTAAAGACAAAGAGATCATTACGGTATGCCGGAGCGGAGTCAGGGCAAACACAGCGTCCACCATTTTGCTGAAGGCAGGGTTCAGGAAGGTCTTCACTATGAGTGGTGGTATGGCGGCCTATCGTAAGGCAGAAAAAACAAAGTAGCGATATCGTTTATTTGTAAATTATTCAATATCCAGCCGCATGATTTCATCGCATCGGGGGCTTTGTTGATTGCATTCAATCCAAAAGATACAAAAGAAATTATTGTTATCCTCGCAAAGTATGGTATATTACACTCAAGAGTGGACTGACCGAAAAAAGTGGGAAGATTAGACCTTTTCGGGAAGGTAAGCGCGCAAAAAAGCCAAAATTCAAGATAGGCGAGATCGTGAAAGTTTTATAAGGAGGAACCGGTATGCCAGATTACGGACAGTACAAAAGACCACAAGAGGTACGTTTCGAGGATATCCCATGGGGATCGATAAAAAAGTTTATACCGCCCATATTGGTTATCGTGTTCGTAATTATTACGGGATATACCGCCTTTTACACGGTAAAGGCAAACGAAGAGGCCGTTATTCTAAGATTCGGCAGCTTTAAAGAGACGGTAGGTCCAGGACTCCATACCAAGATTCCTTACGGCATTGACAGGATACTGAAAGGAGAGGTCAAGCGTATTTACAACGAGGAGTTCGGATTCAGGACAGAACAGCGAGGCTCTTCCAGTATGATTGGTTATGAATATCCCTCGGTAAAAGAAGAAAAATTGATGCTTACCGGTGACCTTAACTGTGCCGAGGTGCACTGGGTCATCCGGTACAAAATAAAGGAATTGGAAGAGTTTTTTTTCAATGTAAAAAACGTCGGAGAAACCATTCGTGGTGTTTCACAGGCAGTCATGCGCACACTGATCGGGGATCGCTCCATTGATGAGGTCTTAACCATTGGCAGGACGGAAATCGAGCAAAAGTCCAAAGAAGACATTCAGGGGATTTTGGACAGTTATAAATGCGGCATTGACATCCAGACGGTACTGCTCAAGGGGGTTAATCCACCAGAACCCGTAAAAGACGCCTTTAATGCCGTGAATCAGGCGATTCAAATAAGGGACAGAATTATTAATGAAGCAGAAGGGCAAAAGAATAAGATACTGCCCGCTGCCGAAGGAAAAAAACAGCAGGTCATAAAAGAAGCGGAAGGATACCGGATCAGAAGGGTCAACGAGGCCACGGGAGACGTCAAGGCATTTCAGGCTGTCTATGAAGAATACATAAAGGCAGAAGACGTGACACGACGCCGGCTATTTCTGGAAACCATGTCAAAGGTTATCCCAAAATGTGAAAAATTATACATCATTGACAATGATATAAAGGGTCTCTTGCCCATGTTTGAGTTTAGTGCGGAAGGGGTGAAGAAATGAGAAAGACGATTATTATTATAACAATCATTGCCGTGGTTGCTGTGTTGATTTGTTTAAAGGCATCATTATATGTCGTGGACGTACGGTTACAGGCCGTTATCACGCAATTCGGGAAACCTGTTCGAACCGTTACAGAGCCAGGACTTTATCTAAAAACACCGTTTATCCAGGAGGTTAGATATTTTGATAAGCGGTTACTGGATTGGAACGGGGAACCGAGCGATATTCTGACAAGAGACAAGGAAAATATAGGCGTAGGTACTTGGGCACGATGGAAGATCGTAGACTCGCTCAAATTCTATACATCGCTGGGAACGGAGTCGCGCGGTCAGGGTGTGCTGGATGAGGTCATCGAATCGGCGGTCAAAAACGTGGTCAGCGCATATACCTTAAAAGAGGTCTTAAGAAATACCAACCGTAAGCTGGAATATACAACAAAAGAACTGGAAGATGCGGAAGATTTCAAAAAGGTATTGATTACTATGGGGCGTGATAAGATCGTTGAAGAGATCCGGAAAATGGCTGCACGTGCACTGGAGGGTCGTTACGGAATCGAATTGGTAGATGTTCGGATAAAGTATATCAATTACGTCGAGGCCGTCATTCCAAAAATCTATGACCGGATGCGTTCCGAACGTATCCGTATTGCCAACAAGTATGAATCAGAGGGGCGGAGAGAAGAGGCAGAAATCCTGGGTTCTATGAAGAGGGAACTGGAACGTATTGAATCAGAAGGGTATAGGACTGCCGAGGAAACCATGGGACAGGCCAATGCTGAAGCCATAAAGATTTATGCTGAGGCATATGAAAAAGCCCCCGAATTCTATTCCTTTACAAAAACACTTGAGTCATACGAATCGACCTTCACGAAACAAACCCATCTCATCCTTACCACAGATGGTGACTACTTCAAATATCTGAAGAGCTTTCAAAAGGGAGGCAAATCTGCGTCAGATTAAATGATACCTATGGTATTAACCGGGTTAAGGAGAATGGCGTTGCGTCCAACGGAATTTGTAAAGGCCATAAGTAATACAATCCGTAACTAGCCTTTGAAAATTGGCGCACAAGTCATGGTGCGTTTGAGGCGAGTTTCGGTTTCATTGTTTTGCTTAATAAGCTGGCCAAAAATAGAGGAATACTGTTGCTCCCGGCTATATTGGCCTGTTGGCCAGAAAATATAGATTATTACATTAGCATCAAAAAATATCTGTCTGTTACAGATTAATGAAATGTCTTTAGAAGAATATCTTTTTTTCATAGCTATTCTCCCAGTATCTCAGTTATGGATTTTTCCATTTCTTCTGGGTCTTTATAATAAAGCTTTGCCGTGCTGACAACCCTTTTTAAGAGTGCGGCATCTTCATTTGCAAGATTGTCAACAGAGAGACTGCTTTTTATTTCTTCTTCCGTAAAATCCTTATAAAGCCGCCCAATTGCAGTATTGAGGAATGCAGAAGTCAGCATTTCCACATTTTGAAATGACGTCTTTACCTTTCTGTTTTCCTGCAATGCTTTTTTAATAAGCTCGTAAACTTTCTGTCCATCATCAGCCTCAACACAAAAAGAGTTTCCAACAGTATTAAACACGCTTATTGTTAATATTTCCATACGTTCTCCTTTTAGAATATATCGTCCAACCTGAAACCACCGGAAACACCTATTTTTGTGGTGTGACGGTCATTGGTTGCCCATTGTATGGCCTGTGTTGATGTAAGATTTTTTTTAAACCTCTGATTAATTCTATTCTTAAAGCCAATGCCAGTATCGGTAATGGTAAATTCGATTATATCCTTTTGCGGGTAAAACTGACCGCAGGTATAGATATTTTTAGTCTCGCTATGAATCTGAGCATTGACAAAAATTTCATAAATCGCCTCTGTCATCTTCTTTTTCAACGGCAAAGATATGCAAGGAAGTTCAGGGCGGCTTAAAAGTTCGTTTGCCACATATAAATTAAAATATTTCCCATCTGTCGGTTTTAATTTTAAGAATTTAATGGTTGTATTGTTGCTGTCCATAATTCTGTTAAAACCATAATAAGATAAAAAAACATTTGGCTCTTCAGGCAAGTGAGTGGGTAAATTTTGCATTTTATATCCCCGGTAGCATGCAAGTAAGAATTTTCAGCCAAAGATATTCTCATCTCTCAGACCGTATGCCCTTTCTCTATCACCTGATCTTGTTATTAAGACCTTCGACAAAGCCTAAAGCGCACTTTGTTCTCAGGTCTGCTGTATGCTGCAATGCCATCCCAGTGTTTCTATCATTTCTGCAAACTTCTCGTAAGGCTTTAACCGTTGCCACTTCAACGATTCCTTCCAGTTATCGAAAAACTTCCTTGACCATCCCTCTGTCTTATAGCTCCATAACTGTCCAGCGATTCCCTCAACAGATAGGCAGTGTTGAGCCGTTTGTTTGCCATGAGTAGCTTTTAACGACTTGCGTCCATCAAGGGTGAGGTTCTCTGTTCGATAGAAGCGTATATTTCTGACCTTTGATATACGAACGTTCTTTACCTGAAAGCCGTGCATATTCCATCTTCCGCACTTTGTCCAACGCTTCCCCAAGATGCCTCATTACATGAAACTTGTCATAAAGAATCGCAGCAGCATGAAACGCATTCTCACTCGTTGACTTCTCAAATGCCTTCCACATATCCATTACTGCCAACCGTAGCTTCTTTACCTTCTTTGCACCAAGCCACTGGTAAATAGATCAAGACTCTCTTTGACCTATCCTTTCCTCCAAACCAAATCGGCCTTCCACGCTCCAAATCGCTTACCACTATCCGATAGGTATGCCCTTTCCTTATAGATATTTCGTCTATACCAATTACACGAGGTGCTGCTACTGGATACCTCCGAAGTTGCTTCTTCATGTATTCTTTGTCTAATGTCTTCACCGTATCCCAGTCCAGCCTGAAATCCTTCGCCACATCCTTTACGGTCATAGTCCTGCACTCCGTCCCACAGAACAGGCAAATCGCTTCGTGTAAAGGGATTGTCCGCAAGCCATTCCAGTTTTTCCTGCTTCACCTTTCCGCACTTCCGACATAATACTCGCCGTACCTCCACTTCCAGGTAAATCCGTGCATCTCCACAGGATAAATCCTGTACCTGACGCTCCTTCTTGTCGTATTGACTCCAATGAATCTTTCCACAACACCCGCATACCGTTTTTTTGTGTCCGCTTAAGTCTTATATCGCGGGCATTTGAGTCTCCAAATATCCCCTTAATTTCTGCTCTCGGAACAAACCCGGGGAACCGATATTCGTCCAGCAGTCGTCTCTTTTTTTCCATTTAATTATCATACAGTTTTTTTGCTCATATAAAAACTCCTTTTTCCCTTGTTCTATGCTATGTTGCAGTCACTTCATGGCTTATTTTTACCCACTCACTTGCCTGAAGACCCAAACATTTTTAAGCAAAATGGTTTTTATATTTTCAGAAATATTTTTAAATTTAACTTCATTAAGGTTTTCAGCAATTTTATCAAGTACTCCTCCTAAAGCAGAACTCATATTTGCTGCAAACCATTGATGTAAATCCAGTTCAATTTCTTCAAAAATACTGTCTTTATATGTTTGATATAGGTCTATTATTTTCTGGTAACTTTCAAATGAAGTATCTATATTTCTAAGTTCTCTCATACCTTAATTTCCCCATTCATCAATTTCGGCAGCAGCGCTTCGCGGATAGCGGCGAGGGTGATTTGTTCTATTTCTGATTCGTACATGGTCATAGATTCATAAACTCGTTTTTATTTTTTAAGCAATAAGCTTCAACTTCTTTTAACCACAATTCATACCAGTACCATGTTTTTGAAACAAGAACACCAAATCCTTTTGATGGGTTTTTCGCGTCAATCTCTTGCCAAAGCATTGTATGCTGATGCATTCCAAATTTGGCATAACCATTATCTCGCATCTTTTTGACAATTTCACTAGGTAGAAATTTAGGCTTTTCTCTATCTCTAATCGATCTATATTCTTTGTTTAAGCCCTCTGCCTCCGGTGAATCAGCCGGAATAAACTCTATAACTTTATGGTTCTTCTCCAAATTAGTTTGCAAAAGCTTGTATAATTTTTAATGAAAAGTACCGTTCGTCATGAAATCCATGTTTTTCTTTGATAACCTTGATCTTATTATTAACCCCTTCGAGTTTACTGGTATGAATTTTATAGTCACAGTGATTCAAGATTCCATAGCTATGTTTCATAAGCATGTTTGCAAACTTATGCACAACAGAATGGTTTATCGTTTTGCTAAGCGCACCATTCGTCAATGGCTTTTCTCTCGCCCACGTCCGTGAGGTATAAGTCCAAATATGTTTGAGTTTGTCTTTAAGAATCAGAACGGTATTTATTGTTTCATTGAGTGACAAGAGCTGTTTGAGATGTTCCTGGTGTTTTTCCTGCGAATATTTCGTTTGTTTTTAACAAAAGATATTTTGAACCCTTGAAGACGTCCTTGTCCTCCTTTCGACGCTTTTGGTATTCAGCATTTCGTACCTTGTCAATAACTTTACCAAAAACCTGATACTACATGAAACAGGTCAAAGACTATCTTGACATGCGGCACATACTTTTTACTGCAAGAATATAAGTGGTCCACATATCCATGGCAATGGCCTCAAGAGACTGTCTTTCCTCCTCTGTCATACCGGCAAAGAAGGTTTCCAGGGTTTCTTTTGTTCTTTCCTTACCCCCACCCAGACTACCCGACCACTCAGATAGTCCAGAACAACGGTCAAATAGCGCTGTCCCTTCTTAACAGAGATTTTGCTCTACTGCCAGTATGCGAAGATGCTGATAGTCAGTCTGCGCGTATTGTCGTTCCAGAAAAACTTATCGATTGCTTTTACTGTTTTCCAGTTCATTCCAAAATGTTTTGCAACTTCGGTAATGGTTAACATTTTACACAGTTCGTGAATATACGCTGCTAAACGATGCGTAACACGACTGTAAGGTTGAAAAACCTAAGTCTTCAACTACGATTCGATTGCATGACTCACAGGCTATCTTACGATACGAACAATTTATCCATACGCGAACGGGCCCAAGATTCATATCCCGCAAAGCTCGTTTGTCGTGACGATAAATGCGCTGTGCTTTGCTGCCACACACATGACATATTGGGTGAAATCGTTCATCGGGCACTGCAGTAAGCTGATATCTCAGCATCAGAAAAACAGTTTGCTTTGTAATTTTACCCGCTGAAAAGGAAAATATGGTAATATACTTAACGTGGACATTGCTGGCCTCCTGTAAATAAGTTATATATCGGTATATAGGAAACACCAAATGTCCACTTTTTCAATGATTGAATGAAATTTCTCCTCAATTTCTATTGACTAATTTGAGAAGAAAAAATCTGAGTTGCCATATCAGACTCGGCAGGCGGCAAAGTTAAACTGAAATTATTCGTTAACTTGCCTTGCCGTTCATAAAGACGCAATTCTATTTGATGCTTGAGAATATTGTGGCTCCATCCGTGCGCTCGTGTTTGTCTGGCATACCAGATGCGGGCATCCCCATCTTTGATTTTTTCTAAAAGAGCTAAATTCTGATACCAGCTTAATTGTGCAAGAAGCTCTTGCACAATTGCCTTGTCCGGCCATGCGGTGGCAAATGCGCGCATATATTTAAGATTTCTTGACGAAAATCCCTTCATATCCGGAAATGCTTCGTGCAGGTCGTATGAAAGCCTATCGATAACTTTGGCTCCCCTCCCCTTTAAGTTCTCGCGGATAGTCTTTTCCAACTCACTCCCTTTGGCAAATTGTGCCGCCAGATTTGCGGTCAATGCATTCATCTTTTCGTCAAAGGGAATTCCGTCATCAATCTCTTCTTCCGTCGCCCGTTGTATGGTTCAAGCATTTCTACCAGGAGTTTCACAATAATTACCGGAGTCCAAAACTGCCCTCCTTTTTTGCCTTCGGCGTCGGCAAACTGACCGAGAAAATATTCATACACACGGCCTAACAAATCTTTGGCTTTGTGTCCGTCCTGATTAAAACCGATGGTTCCAATCAGGTCAATGAGTTCGCCCAAACGCTGTTTATTCAGTTCCGGATCGGCATAGATTTTCGGCAAAATGCCTTTTAACGAGGCGTTGATTTTTTCGATGGCGTCCATCGCCTCGTCAAGCAACTTGCCGATATCCGGTTTTTTCGCCCTGTCCTGCAAATACTGCCAGCGGGCTTTTTCGGGTACGAAAAAGATATTGTGGGCGAGGTATTCATCGGCGTCTTCCGGGTCTGCCCCTTCATATTCGCCTTTGCCGGCTTTCAGCTTATTGTGTAGATCACTAAACGCATCAGAGATATATTTCTGGAATGCCACAAACACCCCGAACCATAGAATTACGAATAAAAGAGATCTTTCCTGTGCGGGTCACGGCGACGACTTGAAATCTTCATCTTTATCTGGTTTTGCGTCTTTCGGTAGATTCTTTTTCTTGATACTGTCCGCATAACCCTTGACTTTGCCTGAGACATTTTCCGGAATACTGGAGATGATGACCTGCATGCCTTTCCCGATTTGAGTTGCAATCTTTGAGGTATGAACCGTGTCACAGGTTGATTTACCGCAAAATAACAAGACGCCGAAGATAATTACACCGCAAAATACAAGCCCTTTCAGAATACCTAACAATCCGCCCAGCAACCTGAGCCCGAACCCTATTCCCCATTTTCCAATGATCCTTTTTACAAGATCGGTAACAATATAGGTAGCTACGAACGCAACACCAAAGATACTAAAGTAGCCTGCTAAGTTGGCCGTGGATGGGGCAAAAATACCCATCATGAAGTTACTCAGGACACCATGAAAAAGCAACGCCGCAAAGAAAGAGATCAGCAGGCATCCGATCCTGAGAAATTGAAGCACCGGGCCACTGGCAAGTCCAAAGACCGTTGCAAAAAACAAGACGGTAAAGATTCCGTAATCAATCCAATTCATAGCTAATTATTTCTCTTCTCTTTTTTTTCGTTTTTCCTTTGAGGTGTGTAAAAACTCATTAACCAACCCTTTGACGATATGTTCAAGGTTATCTTTATCAAGTTTTACTGCAACACGGGGATTTTGTGTGGTACCCCGTATTTCTATTGGTAATGTATTTTGTTTTAAAACAAGCCCTGCAATTTTATCTACGTCCCCGCGTAAATATTCTTTGTTCAGTTTAACCAGGGCATCGTAAGAGATTGAGCCTTCAAACTCAGCCATGCCAGACGCGCTCATGCTCATAATCTGACCCTGAATGTCCATCTTTTGGGTATAAACCTTACCGTCCCTTATCTGGATTACCGCTTTCATGGAATCAAACGAATACAGGTCTTTTTCTCCCAAGATTTCCAGTATGGAAGATAATACCTTATTGCCCCGGATATATCCATCCCTTACTTCAAGGTTAACATCAGCAACCAGCTCTTTATTGAGGATATCCTTGCCCAGACCATTGCCCCGCACAGCACCGGTAAGGCATAGCATGCCACCTGTTTCACCATCCTTCATCGCAAAAATGGGGATGAGGCCGAGGACCGGAATATCCTGGGTAATATGAACGTCTTTTGCCTCAAACGAAAGATCGAATGCCGGTCTCTTTTGTAGGAGGTCAATCACTCCTTTTATGATAGCCTGACCTTCATTTACCGTGAGATGTGCATGGGTTGAAACAATACCACGATTGAATGAAAATGTGTCGGTAACAAGATTTCTCACCAACAGCCGGTTTTCATAGTTGATTTGTTGTATAGAAATTTTCCTGATAGCGATTTTTTTAAAGAGCAAAGGGAGGAGACGAACCGTGGTCTGAATATGCTCACACCGTATCGAAGCATCTGTATCCTGTTCGTCCCTTTGGATAGTAAGATAGGAGATGGTAACCCTGTTGGGCCAATGAAAGGAAACCGGTCCAACTTCACGGACGGTTTGAAACCTTTCCTCCACTATTTGAGCAATCTTTTGTTGTGTAAAATCTCCGGAAATAAATGCCGGAACGGTTAAGATTACCGTTAAGGCAATGCCGGAAACTATACCACAGGAAATTACACCCCATTTCAACCAAGCCCTTTTATTTATTTGCATTTGCATATTTTGATGAGGAGTTGCATAAGCTGTGTCCCGCGGATTTTCCCAATCTTTCCTTTCAGACAGGCCTCTTCCGAAAAAGACATTTAAAATTTCATCGCATCGTACCCCAGGATACCGGTCACTGCAATATCAGCAATGACTTCACGCTTTCTTGTATTTTGCAAGTCCTTCCCGGTACAAATCATTTCCATAGATATCATTGGCAACTACTACAGGAAAATTTTCCACCTCGATTCGCATAACGGCCTCCGCCCCCAGGTCTTTGTATGCAACGACATCAGCCTTTTTTACGGCCTTTGCCAACAAGGCTGCGGCACCCCCCGTAGCGACAAAATAGACTGCCCTATATTGTTTCATGGCTTCAATGACACGTTCAGAGCGATTTCCCTTACCAATAGTGGCCTTGAGGCCTCTTGCCAGCAATTTGGGCGTATAAACATCCATGCGATAGCTCGTGGTAGGACCACACGATCCGATAGGCCTGTCAGGTTGTGCAGGGCTCGGACCTACGTAATAAATAATCTGATCCCGAACATCAAAAGGCAGGTCATTGCCTTGATCAATGAGTGCTGCGAGCCGTTTATGTGCTGCATCCCTGGCCGTGTAAATAATTCCGCTGATAACTACCTTGTCCCCAATCCTGAGGTTTGCAATTTCATTGTCCAGCAGAGGTGTTTTTAAATGGATGATATTTGACATCCGTAACCTTTTAGAAGTAATAGTTCGCCGCAAAGAGCGCATTCATCTTTTATCATTTCGTGTCATCCCTTGCGCCCTCTGCATCTTTGCAGTGAATAGTTATGGAAAATTTCCTAATACAACCGTTTTAACCCGGTGCGAATGGCACTCGATATTAACAGCTACCGGCAGGCTGGCAATATGGCAGGGATAGCATTCCACATGGACGGCCAGTGCAGTAATCCAGCCGCCCAAACCCTGAGCGCCAATGCCCAAATTATTCATCTTTTCCAGCATTTCCTTTTCCAGGTCAGCGGTATCAGGATCACAGTGTTTTGTTCCCAAAGGTCTCAAAAGTGCCTTTTTGGCTAAAAGGGCTGCATAATCAAACGTACCACCAGTGCCAACACCCACAATAATGGGCGGACACGGATTGGCCTTCGCTATACTCACTGTTTCTACCACAAAGTTAATCACACCTTCCCTGCCATCGGCTGGTGTCAGCATGGCAATCCGGCTCATGTTTTCACATCCGCCCCCCTTTGCCATAAACGTAATCTTTACCTGATTTCCTGGCACAAGTTCTGTATGAATAATGGCCGGGGTATTATTGCCTGTGTTGACACGGCTGAGGGGTCCTGATACTATGGACTTTCGCAAGTAACCTTCGTTATATCCTTTGCGGACACCGTCATTGATAGCATCGTAAAGACGCCCCCCTGCAATCTCTACATTCTCGCCTAAATCAACAAAGACAACGGCAAACCCTGTATCCTGGCATAGAGGCATCTGGCATTCACGAGCAACCTTTGCGTTTTCTAATAGTTCTGCAAATACTTCCTTTGCGACAGGCGAGACTTCTGCTTCGCAGGAGTCTCTTAAAGCATTAAGGACATCATCATTCAGGTTAAAATTAGCATCCTTGCACAGATGAGACACCTTTTCTACAATTTCAGCTGCATCAATCCTGGTACGTGTACCCATAGCGTATCGCTTTTACATTTTCGCCGAGAAATTGTGACGGAAATTCTGCGGCAAAATTTACCGTTTCGATATTAATACCAATTTTGCTTAATAATCTGCCCAGGGCAATCATATTGACAAAGATGGGACTGCTAAATTGTTCTATGGCAAGTTTCTCAAAAGGAATGCGGTCGCTTGCGGGACACCCGAGTTCGCACTTTTTACACTCTGCATCACAGGCGGACGATTCAATGAGCATAAGCCTGGCATGCACCGTTGGATCAAGAATCTTTGAGAGCTGAAGCCCGATATCGGCTTCTTCGAAAAATGGGACGGCAATCGGTTCATCAGAATACAAAATTTCGGCGCGTATGTTACCCCCCCGTACAGCTGCGTCATAAACAAGATTCATGGCCACTTCTTTGCCCAGCTTGGCCAGGATATTAGCCAGTGCATGCGCCATAAGTTTGATACCCTGACCCGCCTCACCCGCAAGTACAATCTTTTTCGACCGGTGTTCCTCGGGAGTCGGGGTAATCTTTCGCACCATGAAGATGATATTCGTTCCGAAAAATCTGCGATCAATATAGGCCGCCTCTTTAAATCCATGCTTCTGGAAGAGATGATACGCCGTCTTCTCAGAGGGGTACGCAAAGAGCTTGGCCTCATAGCAGCCTCTTTCCATAAAAATCTTTATCGTCTCTTCGATGAGCTTATCACCATACCCTTTATTTCTATGCTCTGGAGCTATACCCATCCAGTGAATATCCCCCACCGCATCAGAAATCCGGGCAAAGATAAAACCTGCGACATTATCATTCTCCCTGGCAACAAGATAGATACAATCTTTGTTACGAAGACGATTTTTAACTTCTTCCGCAGGATACATATCCTTAAAATGCAGCCTTTCCAACTCAATGCCCTTTTCATGTAATTCATCTATAATAACATGAAACAGATTTACTACAGCTTCTACGTCCGATTCCCTGAGGTTCTCAATGGTAAAAGTCATAAGAAAAGCAGTAATTTAATTGTTAAAAAATCTCTCCCCGTACCGGAGACTGCATGCATGAGAGAAACCCAAACAGGCTGCAGACAGCAAATCAATGTATCCTGTTATGAATAAGCATTCACTACCGTATTGTTTTAAATTATACAAACAGTCATAAAATTGCAAGGTAAATTTACCATAAAGCCATCTTTCGAAGTACATTTCTTACGGCCATAAAGATGCTTCTGTTTTGTGTGACTCATAGTCATTTTCTTCCAGAGAAATGACATATCCATTTCCGGCAGCAAATTCCAAAGTACCTTTTGGAAGGAAACGATAGATAAGTCTGGCCGTTATGGTAATTTTGCCGGTATCAATTGTTTGAAACTCATAATGAGTCGTGTCCGTCTGGTTTGCCTTGATTCGCGTATCATACAACTCTTCCACCGCATGGGCATACAAGACGTCATAGAAGAAAGGACTGAGTTCTTCGTTATCCACCACCATTCGATTATGTTTCATAAAGATCTTGCCTGGTTTTCCTGCATAATCTCCTTTCCCTTCGTAATAACCTTCAGGGAAATTTCCGCCCGGCGTGTCTACGACCTGATCGTTGCTTTGCGTAAGGGTGGTTCCTGATTGCCCGGCCTCTACAAGCAGAACGACATTTCTCTGTGTCACCCCGGAAGGATATGTGTGCCCCGTATGTGAATTTATTACGCTTACATCGAAGCTCACAGTACCGTCTTCTGCCTTGACATTGGTAACCGTAAGGTCTACTGCCCAATCCAGATATCTTTTCCGCTTTCCGGAGGATAGATTTTGGTTAGTACCTTCAAAACGATGCGGATAAACCGTCCTGGAATCTCGTTTGGTGGCGGACTTTCTTTTTTCTTCCGAAATCATATAAAAGGGATCGGTAACTTCTGTATAACCTGCAATCGATTTGCCGGTTATTGGATCTGGCGGCGGATCTTTCATGTGGCAATCCTGGCATTGCAACACCTTTCCTGTGTAATTGCTTACCGGATAATCGGCTTCCAGTCCGCTGTATCCGCTAAAACGCCACTCCCGGTAGGTATCCTCACTCCAGAGGATGCGTTCAATTGCTTCACCATCAGGCTGGTCATTCTCATCCACAGGTTGTAGATAGAGTTTTCTGGCATCCTGATGACAGGGTGAACATATTTCACTTTTTTTAAATTGAGAGACATAGGATGCCTGCATGCTTTTATATATGACATCATCAAGTGGACCAAACATGATTTTACCATCTGGAGATGATTCAAGTAATGGATCGGGGCGTAAGAGACTTACTTTATAATTTACCCCGGGTTCCGTCCAATACTCTTCTTCTGCACGAACATGAGACATTTTATGGCAAAAATCACAATGTACGCCTTGTTTGTCTACAGAAGAGAGTTTGTCTTCTTCGGTCAGTACACCTGCCCTCATATCCCATAACGGGGTGATACCGTCATCCTGTACCTTTGAGGCGTAAGATGGAGAATGGCAGTCTGCACAATCGTGGATGTGACCCGCATCGCCCAGAATCTTAAATCGTCCCGTAGCATCTTCGAATATCTTTCCCTTGTCTCCCACGAATGCAGGGTTTGGATTATTAAAGATGGCGCTATCCGTAAAATTACTGCGGTCACCGGTAACATACCATGCCGTATAAAGGAGAAAGACCAGCTGATTAACCGGATTAATGGCCGCATTGGACATGTCACTGTCTTTCCAGTCATTGTAAATGTTACTATGGCACTTTTTACATGAATTGGCAGAGCTGTATTCGTAAGATGGATGGTCTTCTGCCGGAACAGGGGAAAGGGTGACGACAACATTGTTATCCTGTCCCAGAACCATTTCCATGCCTGCATTTTTATAGCCTTCCCTGCCTGCGGTGATCACAAGAGCCTGACCGGAGATACCTTCATAATCCATGGTAAAATTTCCATGCCCATCAGAAACAACAAACTTGTCTTCACCTTGCGGGTGATAACTCAGATCCTCCGTGCGGACATCCGCAACCCCCTGAATCCTCACACGGGCATCGGTGAGTGGCTCTCTCCCTTTATCTGATGTCTTTTCATAAACGGTTCCCGTGAATGTCCACTTTCCAGCGCTACCAACCGGAAACCGGTCCTTTCTCTTCATCTCATCCTTTGCATTTTTCCCGCGCAAGGTCATATGGATGGTTATCGTATCCCCGACGGGATAGCTTTCAAGGGGGGCAAGGCCGGTAAAGGCTGTCAGGCCAGCGTTCCAAATCAACGGATACTTCGTCTTCCTCTTCGTTTTATGCGAATTTAACGTAAAGAAAGGCTTCTTAATTTCCCGATAATCAAGAATGTTCTGTGCTACCTGAACGTACAGGGTATCGGCAGGAAGAAAAGCGCGGTCGTCTGTTGAGTAATCGGCATTCCTGCTGAGAATATGCGACACACCAGCAGAGGAGTTTTTGCACATAATAAGGATATGGTTATTACAAAAGAATGAGGATAAGTATTTTTTATAGTACTTCATAGCATCATTAAATCCTTTAATCCTTGTAAAAGACAGTACCACAAAATCACCGGGTAAATCATTTTTAATTTTGATGTGCTGGTGACTTTGTGGCAGAGAAAAGTTGCCCGGGTTTTACTGTAAGAAAACTTGTAACCCTACTTTTCTCAATTGTAGCTGGCACTCCTTCATTTTCTGATAGATAGAGGACCATGACCTCTTGGCATACACAACAGGGATCCTTTTATTCTCAGCAAGACTCTTTATCTTATATGCCAGGTTATGATTAACAAAGTCATGCAGCACGATGATAAAATCCATCGTCTCCGGAATGCCCTCCCGAATCTTCTGTTTGCTCCTGCCCGTTACGTGCCGAATCTCTGTAACCCCGATTTTATCAAGCTCCTTTGGAATACCCCCTAAATGATCACCGCCTACAATAAGTACAGACATTTTTCGTTCTCCTTTCAAAAACTAACAAATGCAATTGAGACTCATTTTCAATAATGAGACTAATTGTAGAGAAAATTTATAAAATGTCAACATAAATATTTTTGATCTCTCAATCCTCTGCAAAATTATCTTCTCAATTTTGTGGAGGATGATTTATTAATTAATTTGATTTTGACAGATGATTTTTATAAGATTTTCAAATTAGCATACTGATTTTTTATTTTCAGTTTAGCAGTGTTTTGTGTGGCGATCGTACGATTATGCATAATAAACGCAATGCCCCATCTTTCATAAAATTTTCACTGTTCATGAGGAGACATTTTTATAAGGCGGCAACCCTCTTCCTGATAGCTTCCCTCTACTTTCCCTGCCAAATTGCATGTGCGGTTACTATGCAGGGAAATGTCTATAAGACCACATCGAAAAAACACAGTGCACGGAAGTGGACCAAAAATGGACAGTCGAATTATAAAAGAGGCAAGTACGAACGAGCTGTCAGGGCATTTAATAATGCTGTAGCAAGTTATCCCAAATATTTCGAGGCATGGGATGGACTTGGAAATGCGTTATATTGTCTGGGAAAGTACGATATGGCTATCCAGGCCTATGACAAGGCGCTGAGCATCGATCCTCACCATTATTCCACCGTCGTAAACAAGGGAATCTCCTTATATAAAAAGGATAATTATGGAGAGGCCTTAAAATTATACGATACTGCCCTTCAGTCAGAACCCAGGCTTTCGTCTGCCTGGTACAACAAAGGCGTTGTCCTGATTGCGTTATCCAGATACAATGAAGCAATGCAGGCCTTTGATAAGGCCATCGCAATTAATCCAAAAGAGGATTTGGCATGGCACGGGAAAGGGTATGTATTAATTCTCTTTGAGCAATATGACAACGCACTGAAACTCTTCAGCAGTGCAGTTCAGGCAAATCCCAACAGGGAGTGGGCATGGAATAATATGGGAATTACTTTAAACAGATTGGGCATGTATGATGATGCCGTAAAGGCCTTCGACAAGGCTATAGAAATCAATCCGAAGAGTGCAAGGGCATGGCACAATAAGGCGAATAGCCTGTATAATTTAGGCAGATACGACGAGTCTGTGAAGATTTATAATAAGGTTGCCGAATTAGACCCCTTTTTGTATGCAGGGGTAAAACAATAGGAAGGTTTTCAGTAGCCAGCCCTGAGTGATCAGGGGGAAGCGCGAAGGCAGGCGGTTGCGAGATTAACGCCTGCACTTTTTCTCTTTCCCGTCTGCTCACCAGTAGCATCTTCCCTGTAGCAGCCACAGACGGCTGAAGGCTTCCACAAATAATTATTTGAAAATATATATTTATGAATACTACTGCAAAAACACTATTGCAAGCGATGCTCGTTTCTGTCACGTTCACTTTTTTCATGGCCATAAATCACCAACACCAGGTTATAGCTGCATGGCCATCTCATTCACGGGAAAATGCGGCTATCTGTACGGCGCCAGGCCAACAAAGTTTCCCGCAGATAATTACTGACGGTGCTGGCGGGGCCATCATTACATGGGAAGATACGCGAGACGTCCACTTTGACATCTATGCCCAACGGATTGACGCACACGGGAAAGTCCTGTGGCAGAAGGATGGGGTTCCTGTTTGCACGGCGCCAGAGAATCAAAAACGGGCGAGGATTATTAGCGACGGTAATGGAGGAGCTATTATTGTCTGGCATGATGTGCGAAGCGGCAATGGTAATTACGATATCTATGCTCAACGCATTGATGCAGACGGAAACCCTCAATGGACGAATGACGGCATACCCGTCTGCAATGCGAACAAAGAACAGAATAGTCCATGCATCACATCGGATGGCGCAGGCGGGGCGATTATCATATGGGAGGATTTTCGAACCAACTATGCCGATCTTTACGGTCAGCGAATTAATAAAAATGGAGAATCGCTATGGGCAAAAAACGGGGTGATTGTCTGCGGGGTCACGAGCGCACAAAATGCGCCAGAAGTTATATCTGACGGGACAGGCGGTGCCATAGTAGTGTGGCAGGATTTCCGGAGAAATTACGCTGACATGTATGCTCAACGCATTGACGGTAGCGGGACGATACTCTGGGAAAAATGGGGTGTTGCTGTATGTAATGCGCAGGGGCACGAGAGTTTTGCCGCCATAGTCAGTAACGGAGCTGAGGGTGCAATTATAACCTGGATAGACACCCGTAATGGTACTAATAATAACGACATCTACGCACAGCAAATCGATGGAAACGGGGCTGTACAATGGTTAGCTGATGGTGCTCCCATATGTACTGCACCCGGAAATCAAAACTACCCCATGATTACTACCGATGGTGCCGGGGGTGCTTTTATTGGATGGTGGGATATGCGGAGCGGAGATTTTAATATCTATGCACAACGGATAGACCTTGCTGGTAATGTCCAATGGGGAAACAACGGCTTGGCCATATGCAGTGAATTCGGTATCCAAAATCGCGTCTCTGTTATCAGCGATGGTGATAATGGCGCAATATTGGTGTGGAACGATAATCGCACTGCTCCCTCTGATTTTGATGTGTATGCACAAAGAATAGACCGGAAAGGCATTGCTTTGTGGAAAAAAAATGGAACACCTGTTTCTACAGCCTCAGATACCCAATGTTTTCCCGTTCTGGTTAGTGACGGTACTGGCGGCGCAATCATTGCCTGGCAGGATAGCCGTCACAAAGACAAGAGTTATTGGGACATTTACGCCCAAAAGATTAATGGACAAGGCTCATTGGAAGAAAAGTAAGAAAATATTCCCAAGCATCAGGAATTGACGACAGGGTTTCTTACCATTACCACTTAGTTGCCAAAGACTAACCGTTGGGCGCTTGCAGATACTTGATTCATCTGACCACGGTACCTGGTGAACATATCCTGAAGTTTCAGGAAGATTTCCTTAATAACCGTGGTATTATTAAGGTAAATATCCCAGGGGAATTGCGCATCTTCAAAAAATTCTGTAAACAGAGGCGTCGCTTTATCTATCATATGATTTACCTGACTATGCTGTAACATCAGGGTAGGAATACGCTCTTCGCCGCAAGTAATCACTTCTTCAGGAACAATACCATTCCACTCTTTTGAAAAACCTTCTACGATATATACTTTGCCACGCTTATCAAATAATTGGTACCATACATGGGCAAAGGCTATCGAATTACCTTTGTCTACGACCCAACCCCACACCATATCTCCATTGATGTCCAGTTCAGACAGCATAGAGAAGAATAGAAACACAGAATCTTCGCAATCACCCTTTTTATTTTGCCTTGTTTCTACGGGTGTCTGCCAGTAATCCATCTTTGGTGGTTCAGCCCGATAGTCAATATCAAAGGCTATCTCCTTATACGCCTCATAGATTTTTTCACCATTATCGAAGGTATTGATACACCATTCTTTGTAAGGTTGATTATCAGGTATGTAACTTCCGTCGGGAGAACGATGTACCGCGGGTTTTTCTATCCATGCATCATCAACAGGTTTATAGCCCTTACGAGTAAGAAATAAATCGGCATACGAAACATCCGCACATGCTTTCACGCAACAGAGACTCGATGAAATCATAGATATTATTATTGCTAACAAATATCTCATACTATCTAACCCTATTCCAGAGAATTAACAAAAACAACCCTTTAGCAAAAGCTATTTTGGTTATTTCAAATATAAGCATCTGTGAGCATGTAACCAAAGATCATTCTTGCTCAGGGTGTTTAGAGTTTTTCAACGAAATTTTCTTCATTTTACACGATAGTATTTGCATTGTCAAATCAGCACAATCAAAATGACATGAATTTCAAAACGGTGCTTACGAAACAGGATCGGCTGAACAGGAAAATTGTTTTTGCTTGACAGGCCGAATTGATTGTGTTAGCTTGTTACAAATTTATGTCTTTAACATAGTTATGTACAAATTGTAATCAAGAAAGGAGGTTTTTTTAAAGATGCCAGGGTTCGGTGAATTTATAGAATGATGGCGTACAGCGTGTGTATTTGCTCTTCATAAATCTAAAGAATCGGATGACGATATCAACTTATATATAGTTTTGCTGATTGCGAAAGGGAAATTCATTTAAAAATATACGGGAGAAAGCGAAATGAAAGCGTACAAAAAGTATTTAGCCGAGTTCGTTGGGACATTTGCGCTTGTATTTATAGCGGCTGGCTCTGTATGCGCAGATTTTTATTTGAGGCAGTCGGGTGGGCAGGGACTGGGTCTTTTGGGTATTTCTATTGCGTTTGGTGTAGTAGTAATAGCCATTATTTACGCCACAAGTTATGTGTCGGGTTCTCATGTGAATCCTGCGGTGACGATATCCTTTTGGATCAGTAAACGAATGGATCCCAACACAGCAATTATGTATATTATCTCTCAAATTGCGGGTGCAACACTGGCAGGGCTTGCACTAAAAACCCTGTTTCCAGACGCGCTCAAAACGGTGTATCTGGGGACATGCATGCTGTCGCCCGGTGTCTCTATTGGACGCGGAATATTGATGGAATTTATTATTACCTTTCTTTTGGTCTTTACCATCTATGGAACACTGGTAGATAAAAGGGCATCTGCAGGATTTGCAGGTATTGCGGTTGGCTTGGTGGTGCTCTTTGGGGTTATGATCGGGGGCACAATCAGTGGCGGCGCAATGAACCCCGCACGTGTCTTTGGGCCTGCTATTGCATCAGGACAGTTCACCCATCATTATGTCTGGTGGATTGGCCCAATCCTGGGCGGGGTTGCTGCGGGCTTTGTTTACGACCAAATCTTTGCTGATGTAAGGAAATAATACCCCCATACTATAAACCCTATAAATCTTAAGTATTAATCAAAGCGGCAACGTGCAATTTTGTACGTTGCCGCTTTTTATTGAGGAACCACCTTTGTTTGACATTGATAGTGCACTCAAGATCATCAGGCAGGAAAACAAACGGTTTGCCGAACCTATCGTTACAACGATTTCCAGGGAACGCACACCGTTTCATGTACTCATTTCTTGCCTCTTAAGCCTCAGGACCAGGGATCAGACCACCCGTGAGGCCTCGAATCGGCTCTTTGCCATCGCAGATAATCCGGAAGACATAATGAAGATTCCTGCTGAGAGATTGGAAAAGCTTATCTATCCCGTTGGGTTCTATCGGACAAAGGCAAGGAAGATCAAGGAGATTTGTGGCGTGTTGATTCAGACATACCAGGGCAAGGTACCGGATGAAATTGATGAATTGTTAAAACTCAATGGCGTGGGCCGCAAGACGGCAAATTTGGTGGTAACCCTGGGATACCAAAAACCTGGCATCTGTGTGGATACCCACGTTCACCGGATTACCAATCGCTGGGGATATCTGAAAACAAAAAATCCTCACGAGACTGAATTTGCACTTCGTGAAAAACTTCCTAAAAAATATTGGCTCACCATCAACGATCTCCTCGTTACCTTCGGTCAAAACATCTGCCTCCCCATCTCCCCCAAATGCAACCACTGCCCTGTTAATACCCTTTGTAAAAAGGTAGGAGTGACAAGGTGTCGATAATAATACCTAACGGCAAAACAATCTCGCCATACCAATGAATCTGTCAAGACTGCTGATTATCATCGCGGACATAGTTTATCTCCTTTTGCCATTTCTCTCTGCAACCTCATTACCAAATATTTTTATTACTCACCACTACTGCCACTACCGCTGCCAGAGCCGCCTCCACCTCCACCAAGACATGCACCTGCGCCACTAATATCGGCCTCGCTGGGGTCTTCGCCATTGGGACCTTTAGCGCCATGTGCTATCCAACGCTCGATCTTCTGTATCTCGTATTCCGTAAAATATGGCCCGCCAAAGGGCATGCGATGATCACTTTCGGCTTCATCTTCAGTTTTCTGACCACGCAGACGTTTTATGATCAGGCTATTCGCCGGATTTTCCAAATCTATGAGGGTCTCGTGTATGATTCCATCTGCACCAGAGATTATGCCTTCCCAGCTAGACAAATCCAGACATGCCTGTGACTGAGAGCGTTCTTTGGATGTTGAACCGTTATTGTTATAGTGACAAAGACTGCATGGGGTATTGCCATGTACCGATTTCGTGAGCAATGGGAGCACGTCCCGGTTAAAATCAGGGGACGGGGTATCGTCTTTTGCCCCCTCTTCGATCCATTTACGGATGGTGGCAATTTCTTTTTTGGTAAAGAAAGGTCCTCCGTAAGGCATGCGGCCATCATATACACCTAAATCATCTCCTTCCCCTTCCAGTCTCTGCAGAAGAAGACTTTTTTCAGGGTCATCGGTATCAATGATCGGCTCTATACCTGCATCGGCACCCGCCATAATATCCTTGTATGAACCCATGCTTAATTCAGTTAGGGCATTCTCAGGGATGCCATGGCTTTCTATGGTAAGATTGGAAAAGTGGCATGTGATGCAAGGAGTTGATTCAGATTGTCCTTTCTTTTTAGGTTTTACGAAAAGAGGCAGGATGTCATCGGTAAAACTAACCGGCTTCTTATTTTTTTGAGCTGATTTCAGTTCCCTGTTTTTCACTTCAACCCTTGACGGATTGTTTGTACTACCCGACCAGAGATGAGGCGTTGTTAAAAAAACAGACACGATGCTTCCGAGGAAAACAAGAAGATATTTTTTATTATTTTCAATCATGTTACCCTTTCTCTAACCATAGGTTCACGAGGAAAAGATTTTGTGTAACATTATTCAGCAGGGGCGAACTGCGTTCGCCCCTCCATTGCTACTTAAAGATTTTCCCGTGTTATCTGTGGATTGTTTTAACTCTTGTGTTTCTAAAGTAATTCATTCGTGTAGCTATCGAGAATAGATGTTATTGTCTGACTGGCAATATCGGCATCCGCTTTATTAACTGCCTCGCTGGCGTCTCTTAAATCATGAAGACTATCTATCATCTTCTCGCTGTCATCAGTGCCGAGTCGCAACTCCATATCTTCTAAAAATACCCCTGAATAGAGGAGTGACTCTTCTGCAGTTACCATGGCGTCGCCGCGATCATTTGCATTGAGGGCAGATGCGTTAGATTCTAATTCGTCCCCGACCCTGCCAATAAAACCTTTGCTCAGTTCACTTACAAGCGTATCGGCGTTCACATCAGCCAAATCACCGGCAAGCTGGGATTTTATGATTTCATTGCCTTCGGGGTTATCACGTGAAACGAACTCCTCAATGATCTTGTAATATACCTCGCCCTCCTTTTGGTTCACAAGGGCATGCTCCGGGTCGCTGTCTCTATTATTTAAAATACCTTCTACTTCCCTGAGGACTGCTATATAGAATGCCCGGACGAGAGAGAGTCTGATAACCTGCCGCTGTACACCAATGGTAATTTCATCTTCGTCATGATCCTTTCTATCCAGGGCTTTTTGTCCCCGTATAAAGGCAACCAATATCTGGTCTTCCAGATTTGGATTACCCCCTGTTTCGATAGATGAGCGGTCTTCAGTAAGCACCTTATTTTCCCTGTCTGCCGTACCTTTGACAGCCTGGTAAGCTGCGTATGCCTCGTCCCATAAGAACTTAAGGACCGATTTTTTCACATCATGGAAATCGTCCCGGGCATCGGTAATACGCTCAAGAATTGCTAAATAAAACACCCGCTGCAGAGTCTTATCGATAACCTGTGCGGCCAAATCAGGCTCATTCTTGTTTTTAATGTCCTCAATAGCGCCAGAAATATCACTATCCAGGGTTACCTTGTATTCTGCATCTACCTCTTTTGTTAAATCCCGCAATTCCCCCTCATAGGCAGAAGCTATGGCATTCCCATCAATCGGAACTTTTCTTCGCAGCACGCCAATTTCGTTGTAGGAATCGACCGCCGCATCCATCACTTTGGTCTCGCTGGTCTTTGTATATGTTGAAAATAGCAAGGTGAAATCCTTTTCTGCTTCTTCGCTGTCTTCGTTTATCTTTAAAGTTTCGGTTGCCTTTTCATAACCCCCGGATTTAACGATGAGTTTGTATTTCCCCTTTTTTATATTGTCAATTTCGTAAGCACCTTCAAAATCCGTTAAGACAGTCTTATTTGAGTTCCCGCTACCAGCATTCTTCTTCGATTTGATCGCTATTACGGCATCTTCTACAGGATCACCGTTTTCATCTGAAACTATTCCAACAATCGAGGCAGCCTGCAACACAGGTACACCCACACCATGGAAATAGACACCGTTTAACAAACCAACAATAATTCCTAATGGCACAAACAACTTATTTAGTAGAAACATCGATTGCGTTCTCCTTTTTTAATTAAGTCTCAGTCTCAATAAAATTAAAACAAAAAACATGCGTTATAAAATTTGAATCTATGAACACCAGGCAGGCACGGACAAAACAAGTTTGTCCATGCCACCCAATAAAATCATAATTTCCGCCCATGTGTTATTTCTTCACACTTCCTGAACCACTCCCGCTTCCAGAACCACCACCGTTACCACCGCCAGAGCCGCTACCACCCCCGGAACCACCACCATTACCGCCGCCGCCACCGGAACCTTTCTTTTTTAGCTCAATATCAACCATCTTATCTTCCCCTTGTTTAAGTTTAATGGTTTTTTTTGCTTTTTTATGACCAGACTCCTTTACTTTCAGGATATACTGACCGGCATTCAAATCCGAAAACTCATACTCACCATTCGTGTCCGTTACTTCACTATCCTGAAATTGCAATTTTTTACTTTTTAATATGACTTCAGCGCCACTCACCAGACCACCATCTTTGTCGGTTACCATACCATATATATGACCTTTAGTCGTTGGTGTAGGCACTGAAGTGGGAGTAGGTGTTTGAGCATCCAGGGTCGTATGCACCGATAAATAACTCACGGTCATGATCATACAGAGAGATAAAAATACATGTCTTACCATTTTGGCCTCCTATAAAAAGTCGCGTATATAATAATTTATAAGTATTTCTGCAGCTATTAGCTTGCCCGTTTACATCGGCAGTAAACCATAGGCGGTCCGTCGGAAGCAGCGTGCTTACTGTTTATATCTTCTTATTTGTAACTGATCCACCTCGGTAGTATAAAATCACCTCCATTCAAATCTATACAAAGCCAGCCAATTATAGTCGGCCACACAGTATCGATTCCTTTTAAATTCTGCCAGCTTTTTCAGTCTTTCCTTATACCTACCCCGCTCAAAGAGCTTAGACGAGATAAGTATATGCCCGGGTTTCTTCTTTAAGCGTTCCAGGTCCTTAAGTACCCCGCTCATCCGTGATACAAAGTACACATGACTGTTCTTCTTGTTGCACCACTCAGGGGCATAATATTGGAACAAACGCCAGTCGTTTAAACAGTAAAATTTCGTATCATGCTTATCATAATTTTTTGTTATATAGTTTATCGTCGCGACAGAGGGTGGCTCTTCATTCCTGTTCACTGAAACGATCCTTACAGAATCAATCAATTGAGAAACAACAAAGGCAAGCACTATTGCAAGGAATGAAACGGTGCCATATCTCTTACTTTTTAAGTGACTTGTAAATATATACCATAAACCTGCACTCACGATAATAACCAGAAACGGCACAAGTACCATGATCTGTCGAATGGCGTCCTGTATAAGGGCAATCCATAAAAAGTATGGGATAAAAAAGGCCATGAGGAACTTATTCCTGAGATTCCATTTTTCGTGCAGGAAATAATATGCCAGGGACACCACAAGAATAATCGTAGGAACGGCCCTGAGTAAGGGCGTATCTGTCCACCACGTACCCAAACTGTGGGCGCTGAGATTATGAAAAATGTCGTAAAAGCGTTCTCCATAATCATCGGTGGTGATGATGGAATTTCCTTCCCGGTAAAAATGGTAATCGGAGTGGCTCAGGAATTTCTTGTAAAACCTATACGGCGTAAAACGGATAATGAGGTAGCCCAGCCATGCAGTTACGCCAAGAGCCAGACCAGACAAACCCCACAGTACGACCTTTCTGCCGCATACCTTTTGGCTCAATTGATATGCCGTATATGCCATTATGGGTAGTAAAGCGAGATAGGTAACCCGGACACCCAGCCCCAGCCCTAAGAGTACGCCCCCCCATCCAAGGTATTTCAGTGAAGCCGGAGATTGAGTATCTTCATGGGTATGCTCTAATGCCATGTAAAAAAACAGGATAGCCGTAATAACAAAAAATAAACCAAATGCATCCGAGAGTGGTTTTTCCGCCTGCAGCCAAACCTGCGGATTGACAATGTATAATACAGCAGTAAGGATAGCCACTTCTTGTGAAAACATACGCCGTGAGAGTTCATACAGCGGAAATACCGCAAGACTGCTAAACAAGACACCTGAAAAGACCAGCGATTGTATATCCGACCCAAGAATTTTATACCAAATCCAGCTTACAAACATGTAAACCGGATAGCCCGGGAAGTGTGGCTGATCATGCAGGATGTCATAACCTTTTGATAAACCAAAGGCGAAATTCACGCTATCCCACTCGTCGATATATTTACCAAAATATAAGAATCTGGTAAACAGACAAACAAACACCGCAATTATCGGAATTATGTACCCCTGGAAAGAGACCATTTTTGCCTGACACGATATATTTGTTAATTTATAATTGAGTGTTGGTTGCATACGATTTAAGAAGATAATTACGCCGTTACCGAAGTTGCTTCAATCAATTCCTTTTCGGAACGCATCAATTGCACATCCACCTTTTTACATACATTATCCAGCATGAGATTCTGCGCGGCTGTTATTCCCATCTCCATGGCCGTGTCCATAAAGATGTACAGGAATGTACCCTGCCTGCCGCACGTAATCAGGTTTTCGTACCGATCCAGAAAATCAAAGAGTTTCTGCCTGTGCATTGCATAATCAAGACTATAGACGGGATAGCCATGGGTCACGCTTGTCGTAAAACAATCTATGACCTTTTCCTGAATGTCAATCCCCAGTTCTTTTAAATCTGCAAGACAACGATTCAACAAGCTTTCTTTCGGGCAGTTCCAGATTTCGTCATTTTCGTTACAAGGGATTTCCAGCATAACGGATGTCTTTCCTTCTGGTGCACTGAAAGGGCTTCGGCGCTTGGGTTCCTGAATGCGCGTCGTGATGTATTTCCCCTCGGATACATACATCCACGTATTATCACTTATATCCGGGAGATCGACCAGGATATTTAAGAATCTCACCGACCGGAATTTTAACAAGGCCGTATGTTGTATAACATCCTGCGTAAGATGTCCCGGAAAAGCCTTCACGAGATCAGTCAGGGGAATCGTGGAAATGACCGCATCGCAATCAATCGTTCTTGTGACACCATGCTGGGTATAGCATACACTTTTAACGTTATTATTGTTCACCTGTATGCGTGAAACAGCTGCATTCAAGACTATTTTTCCGCCCATTCCGGAGATTTCCTCACTCATGATATCAAACATCTGGCCTATACCTTTTTTGGGGTAGAAATAACCCTTGGCATAGGTTCGCGGAGTGACTTTCTTTAGTTTAAAGAGTCTGAAAAGGACATCTTTAAGATTCAATAAAGAAATCCGCTGGGATGCCCAATCGGTCGAGATGAGCTTCGGAGAGATACCCCATAATTTTTCGGTATAAGGGCCAAAGAATAAATTGTAGAGTGTTCGTCCGAAACGGTTGACAATCCAATCCTCAAAAGAAATGTCTTTTTTCTGTAAAACAACCTTGGAGACAGTCGCTATTAAATACGATGTAAATGCCCCCAGATTTGTCCAGATGTCCATCTTCAGAAATATATCTTTAGCGGATAGGGGATAATCAAAGGTTTTTCCTTTTAGCAAAATAACACTCTTTCTATCAGCGGTTAATAGTTCATCACCCATCATTTCGCAGACATTCTCAACAAGTTCCTTATTTTTTGAGATAAACCGGTGCCCTCCGAGGTCGAATCGATAACCCTTATATTCATTCGTAATACATAATCCACCTACACGGGATTCTTTTTCAATGACGGCAACATCGTGTCCGTACCTGGATAATTCCCAGGCAGCTGACAGACCACAAGGCCCACCTCCAAGCACGAGTATCTTTTTCTTCAATTTTTGTACTCCTTAAATCAAGTTACCTCTGACGACAGCTTTTGAAGCTACCAGATTGAAATTTCTATATGTTAAAAATAGGTCGCAACAGAAAACAAAAAGGCGTTGTTGGCCAAACTGGACATGTCTTTTTCTTCCATATTTATTTGGTAGTCCAGTTTGAAGACCGTGTCTTCGGTGTAACGATAGTTCAGACCTGGCGTGAGCCGGTTTCTTAGCCAATGAACACTTTCAAAATTGTCATCCCTGCCTGCCGTTTGCACCTGATCCCATCGCAGAACACCAGTAAAGGTTGAATTATCGGTAAAAATTTGAGGGCTCCAGCTTTTTAGCAGGGAGGGCATAAAATGGTACCGGGCCTCCAGGTAATATCCCCACATATCATCGGTTATACCGGCATCCTCTGCAAATTTATTCGTATCGATAAAGGCATAGGCACCTTCGCCCACTAATTCAAAGGGTCCTCTTTGATATAAAAAATCAAATGCCGGAATGGTCATCTGATTCTCATTATTTTCATCGTAGCGACATGTATAAGCAGAGCCACCGAACTCTAAACCAATAAATGGGCTAAATTGGACACGGCCTACAACACCGGGACTTTTATTGTAGTTATCAAACTCATATCCACTCTTAGAACTTCTCAATCCGTTGGTCTCTCCTATGTGTATTTCTCCGTCTGCATCTAAACCATGAAATACTCCGTTGGTAACATAAATTTCATAGTCCAGTTTGCTTAATTCACTTGGATAAAAACTACCAAAGAAGCCCATGCCTGCATCAGTAAGGGTCGTCGGGATAATTAACTGGTTGACCAACGGGCGGTCAGTCAGGTCTTGCAAGGGAGAATCATGCATTAAATTAAACTTTCCCAGAGGTGTAAGAATAAACCCACCACGCCAATTGATCCAATCAGTTACCAGGAAATCTATCGTAGCAAATTCCAGGATCACCTCTCCGTCTCTCCCGCCTCCCGTACCCCCATGTTCAAATTCTATTTCTGATGCAAGTTTTACACGGTCTGAGATATCTGAGTAAATGAAAGGGATGAACCTTGTCTGATCAAAGCCCTGATTACCATTTTCGTCCTCTGTTGCCCTAAATTGGAAGTCCATATAACCGCCCAGATACGTGCTTCTTCCAAATCTCCTCAGAAATGGTTTTGTATAGATACCCCCAAACTGCGGAGCAAGGTTTTTTTCGGCTAATTCAGTCCCTGGCTTGGCCAAATAAGGCACCTCTTTCGTACTTTCTTTACCCCCTGCCTCATTCATGGTTGCAGGCTGCGCAGGTATTTCCTCAGCAGCAACCCTAACCTCCTTCTTTTGTACCTCTTCCCTTAACGATGCTATTTCCTTTTCTTTTTGGACGTCCTTTTCAATCTGTTGCTTAAGCATACCCTTTATCTCTTGCAATTCTTTCTCGAGCATGTCGACCTTATTTTTCAAAGACTCCGTTTCGGAAGATTGTGCAAAGCTATTGGCAATAAAAACGAATACAAACAAAGACGCTACGATAAGCAGACTCAAATAACGCATAATCAGGCCACCTTAAAAGAATTTTACTGAGACTCATTCTCAATACGCTAGAGAGATTATATTCATTACTTGTAGGTTGTCAAGGGTATTCTTGAAATAATTCTGGTTGGGCTAAACCAGACCTTATCCAGGTGTGATTATTTTACTGAGAGAGGTGGCAGAAGAGGAAGCAGTGGGAAGATCGGGAGAGTCCGATGTTCGAGGAAAGAAACATCCATTACGAGGCAGCAGAGAAGAGTCAGGCAATCAATTTACGGAATCATGTATTTCTGCACTATCGATAACACAACCGTCCGAGATAATGGATTGCGTAATCTTGCAATCGTTGATGATTGACCCTGGCAAGAAAAGTGGATTGGTGTAAATCGGGTCTTTTTCGCTATACAAATTAAAATGAGGGCTGAGCGATGCCAGGTTCAGATTTGCCTCATAGAATGATTTGATCGTACCAATATCCTCCCAATAACCATCAAAGAAGTATGCGAATACGCGTCTCCTTTTATTATTTCCGGGATGATTTCTTTGCCAATGCCCCGGTTCTCATATGTTCTTTGACGAGCTGTTGATAGTCCATCCTGTAGAGTTGATCACCGGAGAGTATCAGCACAAAATCAATATTAGGTTGATTAAAAAACCGAAGGTTTTGCCGAACAGCATCCGCCGTACCCTGATACCAGTCCATACTTTCCATGGTTTGTGTTGCGGCCAGGATTTCAATAAAACCCCTGGAGAAATTATCGAATTTATACGCCCTGGTTATATGCCTGTGAAGGGATGCCGAGTTGAATTGCGTGAGTACGTATATCTTATTAAGATATGAATTCAGGCAATTACTGATGGGAATGTCAATAAGTCTGTATTTTCCGGCGAGCGGTACTGCAGGTTTTGACCTTTCTTTTGTTAAGGGGTAGAGCCTTGTCCCGCGCCCTCCTCCCAGGATTACTGAAATTACACTATCCATTTTCAAGCCCGCATTAAAACGATTTTAGCTGTAAATTCTTGAACTTGATTACACTGACTATGAAAAAAGTTGTTTAACAGAAAATCTCACATATGCAAGTCTTATACTTAAAATTTTAGATAGACAAAATATCGAAAGAATTCCCTGATATTTTAGGGAACATAGCTGTCAAAAAATTCTATCCATACAATGTCGGTAACGACAATTCGAATCTCCAGAAACATCCGAAGCATGCTTCGGCAATATTTCCATTCTTTAATATAAAAACGAAACGGTCTTCGTTATTTTGATAGTAAACGCCATGAATAATATATCATAAATTGCGAAGAATAAATCTTTATATTTGCCTGTTTGCGAGGCTAAAAGACTTGTTCTGGGCATGTTTGTTTTAGCGTTTTCTATCGCTGGCATATCGGTTGCTTTATAGTGCCACTAAGAAAAAGGCCTTTTCGTAAAACAAGCATGGCTGTTTTTTACTGATATGGATTAAATCATAATCTTTTTTAAAAGGAAGGAGAAGAACATGCACGACATAGATCATACACAATTAGAGGGTGGAGAGTTTGAATACGAATTTGAAGGAAACATAGGTGCATACGAAAGCCCCTTTAATGAAGTCGAAGAGATGGAGCTTGCCTCCCAGCTTCTTGAGATCACCGATGAAGATGAACTAGACCAGTTCCTGGGAGATATCATTAAGAAGGCCGGAAGTGCTGTTGGCAAATTCGTAAGGTCTCCGGTAGGTAAGGCACTCGGTGGCGTCCTGAAAGGCGCCGTAAAGAAGGCACTCCCTATCGCCGGATCAGCCCTCGGAAATCTCATTGCACCAGGAGTCGGGGCTCATTGGCGGGAAGTTGGCGGCAGGCGCAGGAAAGTTGTTTGGCTTAGAGCTGGAAGGCCTGAGCGCAGAAGACCAGGAGTTTGAAGTCGCCAAACAGCTTGTGCGTTTTGCAGGAACGGCAGCTAAGCAAGCCGCATTGGCTCCTTCAACTGCCTCCCCGCAGGCCACCGCAAATGCAGCGGCCGTCCAGGCAGCGCGACAACTTGCGCCAGGACTCCTTTCTCAAGGAACAACGAGCAGCATGTCCGCCCCTAGCGGCAGCAGGCAAAGTGGCCGTTGGATCCGACGTGGGCGAAAGATCATCCTCTTTGGAGTCTAGGCCGAGACAGAAGAACAACTATGGAGTCATCAAATCTGGCATACAACAACAGACACTTTTATGAGGTGAATTGCTGGAATGTTGCGTGCTCAGTCGAACACAAGGTGATGACACAAACGATCAATATATTTCATGAGGATTGAAATATCATTCCTGTGAAATGCGCACATAATCTGGTACAAGATTCACAAAAATCAAACATGAGGAGGAGATCATGCATAATATCGATAATACACAACAAGAATCCGAAATCGTTGGCCTCGAGGCCGATCAGTTTGAGTACGCCTTTGAGGGTGACCAGGAAATGTTTGGCGAAGCTGATATGGAGAGCCCTTTCACCGAGGCCGAGGAGATGGAATTAGCTGCAGAACTCCTTGAGATCAGCAGCGAGGCAGAGCTTGATCAATTTCTTGGCAAGTTGTTCAAAGGGGCATGGAGAGGACTGAAAAAAGTCGGATCGGTTGTTGGAAAAGTTGCACGCCCCCTGGGTGGCGTACTCAAAGGCTTAGCAAAAAAAGCACTCCCGTTTGTCGGAGGCGCTCTCGGGTCATTTATTCCCATACCAGGGTGGTGGCACGCAGTGGGTACTGCGCTTGGTTCAGCGGTCAGCAAGGCGCTCGAAGTGGAATTCGAGGGAATGAATGAGGAGGATCAAGAGTTTGAAATGGCGCGACGCTTTGTTCGTTTGGCCGGGACAGCCGCAAAACAAGTAGCACAAACTACGCCAGGAGTCTCCCCAAGAGGCAGTGAAGGCGGCAGTTATGGCAGCAGCGCGTCGGCATGTGCCTGGACTTGGCATGGCATCGACCACCCTCTCTCCTGCTGCTGCAGTCTCCAGTTGGCCAGGCATTGCGCAGAGGCCGGTGGGTTCGTCGTGGTTCCCACAATCATTTTGCTGGGAGCCTAAGCCATGCCTACAGGATCTCTTGCTTTATCGATGCTTGGTCAGGAGGCGCGCGCTCTGCTAACGCGACTCGCACGAATTAAGCCGTTTGCGTTGCTCATGCCCACGGTCACAGCAGCAGCAATCTCGCCGGTCGCACAGGCAGCAATCGAGCAATATCTGGCCAGCGGACGCCACAAGCTGCGAGGATTGGTGGGGAAGTATCTTAAGTGGCTACACGGGTATGGCGGACTCCATGCCACGCCGGCCGAAGCACAGC
This sequence comes from Planctomycetia bacterium, assembly GCA_015075005.1. Lineage (GTDB taxonomy): Bacteria > Planctomycetota > Brocadiia > Brocadiales > Brocadiaceae > Brocadia. Next base: position 953,344 of record JABTVC010000002.1, on the reverse strand, counting down.
GAAGGTTTACCTTTCTCCGAATGAGATTTAATGCCGTGCTTACACAGTTTGATATTTTCTCCGATGTACTCGTCCAGCGTAGCGAGTACGAAAACGGTGTCTGGCTATCAGGCCTCGATGCTCTCGCTGCTGACGCATTAGGACTGCCGGGCGAATACTACAATGCACCACCAGTGGTCTGCTATCTGGACCGTGGACACGGGGCTGCCATTCGACGGGCCCGTACCAGACTCCCTGGCGGCGGAGAGAATCCCGTGGCGGTGATTCGGGTTCCTCGTGAGCGTATGGTTGGCAGCGGGATCGCCTCTTCCCTCGTACACGAAGTGGGTCACCAGGCATCAGCGCTGCTCAACCTCGCCAATTCCCTGCGGCCGATGCTCCGAGGCATGCAGAGGAACAACAGTACACAACAGATCGCATGGCAGCTTTGGGAGCGCTGGATATCCGAAATCCTTGCCGACTTCTGGTCTGTTGCCAAAGTAGGCGTTGCATCCACGCTCGGACTTATCGGCGTAGTCAGCCTTCCGCGCGCATTTGTCTTTCGGATGGGTTTGGACGATCCACACCCAATCCCTTGGATCCGCGTCAAGCTGAGTTGCGCCATGGGGCGCGTGCTCTATCCCCACCCACAATGGGATAAATTCGCACAGCTATGGGAGTCGTTTTATCCAACAGCCGGTTTGGCTGATGAAATACTGCAGTTGCTTGTCACACTGGAGGCCAGCATGCCGGGATTTGTCGCACTTTTGGCTCATCACCGCCCCAATACATTAAAGGGCGCCTCGCTTATCGAAGCGATGTCGATTGAGGAACGACAGCCAGCACATCTTGCCGCTTATTACGGGGCATGGCGTACCGATCCCATGCGAATACGGGCTATATCCCCCTCACTTGTCTTCGCGGTGTTAGGCCAGGCGAAGGCCGATGGGACGATTAGCCCGGAAGAGGAGAGCCGTACCGTGGCAGGCATTCTCAACTACTGGGCGCTACGCAGCACCGTAGCCAGATCCGCAGTTTTTGCCACAGCGCCCAGGAAGTGTGCATGTGGAGCTGCATCTGGGCTACAGAGTAAATTTATCATGACTATTAAATAAGGAGGAAAACGATGGAAAATACTATTAAATGTAATCCTGCGAAAGAGACCAGACCAGGTACAATTATCGTTTGCGTTTCAGACAAAGGTGGCACACAAGCACCTATTAGCAACGCACACATACTTGTCTACGCTGCGCCTAAGTCTCTTTGCGACTGCCGTAACTTCAATGCAGATAAATGGTGCGACGATCGTGAAGGTCCAGACCATAATTTCAAACATAATCTCATAAAAGATGGCCTTACGGACGACAAGGGGTACGCCAGTTTTACGAATCTACCATCCGGAATTTACATTGTGGTCTACAATAATTATCCAAAGACAGAACCTCAATGCGTTAAGGTCGAATGTGGGTGTACTGCAAATGTTTGTCTTAAACCCGACATGAATGTTTCACAAACAAAGAAATACTTTAGAGATATCTGTGAGACAACTGAGTGTCATCAACCAATGGAAAGTGGCGTTTTAAGGACAAAAATAGAATACAATGGGTCGGATCAGTTAAAGCAATATGTTCATTTAAAGAAACCTGATGGTTCTATAGGAGATCCAACTGATCCACTTGTCTGGGAAATTCAGAGTTTACCAGCAGGCAAACAGAGTCACCTGTGGTCATTATACTTAAATCGAATACTGCCTCACGGAGGCGGAGAACCACCTGCAATAATTGCCGGTTCAACTGATTTAAATGCAGCTGAAAGACCGAATCAACCAATAGCTGGAAATATAGGCGTTACGCTTCGTCGTACGGCTGCTAACCCAACGAAGGATCAGGCCTTGTGGGTTGCGATTCGTAATCGAACACGTGCCCTCTCGTTCAGCGGCAGTGGCTACAAGGATTTCATCGACCGGGTACTCTGCGGGCGTCACCGGGAAAGTCCTGAGAGCCCTGTCTTAACCAGACAATTAGAGGAACTGGGATCCAACGTCTACGGTGTAGGCGCTTATGAATTGCTGAAAACCGCCACACAAACCTTCCTGTTACTGGAGTGCGGCGTGGCCATCAATAATACAGGCACCAACAGTAGCGATGTGATTTTTGAACCCCAGGAAGAAGCAAATCGGCTCGGTAAGGCCGTTTCACTCAATGAAATCCAAGGTCGGTTGACAGAGTACCTGGGTGGTGGGCGACTTCCTTATATCAACCGAATCGTGAAGTCCGTATTTCCAGGTGATGAAGTCGGGAACGTACATTGTTACGGAGTCCTGACTTCTAAAGTAGACGGGCCATGTCTCATCGAGCTTATTTGGAACTACTGGATCGAGGAAGGAATGCTCGTACAGACCATGAATGCCATCAGCCGTCGCTTTCAGAATGTGAGGGGGCCTGGCGGCAGGGATCCATTAGCACACCTGGAGATTGATCCCCTCAGACCCCTGAATAACCTGCTCTGGGGCTACATTCAGGACGAGCAGCATCGGCTGACCGTGAAACGACGGACGTACGAATACGATCACCACTATGGCCTGACACTCTATGGCAAGGCAGTACCCACGCTTCGTTCAGCCGACAGCCGATCGAAGTTCCTGGAGGGGTTCCATAATCTTTTACATCTTTGCTCGGTCTTTTTCAAGGAAGACAATGACACGACCATCATTGCCGATGGCTTTCCACTCTTAAACGCACTCAAGGAAGTTCACCTCCTGCTTGCCCAGGGTGCCCATAACCAGTTCGGCGACCTTCCCTGGAAAGCTCGTGAAGAGATGCTTATCCAGGAGTGGCTCCTGGCCAGGCCTGAAATGCGGGAGTTCCTGCAGAGCCGCCCAATGGTGCCATATAAGGAAGCCTGGATGGGCCAGGTGGACACCATGAAGACATTACAGGGTTGGACTGACGTCACGGTGACACATTTCCGCGACCTTGGGGTGTTTGGTGAACAAATCCTCCTTTCAATTCGATACGGAGACTGGATTGATATCAATTTTGAGGACTCAGCAAAGAACTGGGCGCGATACTGGAGGCCAGAGATCCAGGGCTACTTGCATGCCTATCGGGCCACGACGGGCGTGGACCTCACAAATCCTGATGCCGTGGACTACGCCAAGCCGGCAGTGCATCTCCAGAAGCGACTGTTAACACAGACATCGGGAAGATGAGACATGCAGCAGTTTTAGACTTCACTTCAGTGCTTTACCTGGGCCTGCGGCACACCAGCCAGTCCTTAAGGCCGTGGGCTCAATTCGCGACCGGTGTGCCGGCTGCCCTTGCCAGATATCCAGGTGAAAGTAAGGTAGCTGATATGTTAGCTACCTTACAGGGTTGCGAGAGTGCATTACTTGCACCCTCAACATTGCATCTATCCTGGGACTTATTCGGAATACTGGCTAAGAGTAAAATAGTAATCTACATGGATGCCGGTGTCTATCCCATCGTCCGGTGGGGTGTTGAGCGTGCGGCGGCACTGGGTGTGCCTCTGCGAACCTTCCGCCACTACGATATTGATGTGTTAAACCAGATGTTAAGACAGGACGGACTATGCCATCGGAGACCTTTGATAGTCTCTGATGGTATGTGTCCTGGTTGTGGCAAACCAGCCCCGGTTGCTGAATATCTGAAGTGTGCACGTGCATACAATGGGCAATTGATTATAGATGATACGCAGGCGTTGGGCATCTTCGGACATGCCCCCTGTCCCAAAGCTCCCTATGGCAGAGGAGGTGGTGGCATACTCCAGCTGAGCAAAGTAAGGGGAGATGATATCCTGACAGTCAGCTCTCTGGCTAAAGGTTTTGGCGTTCCGGTAGCCGTCTTGTCAGGCAGTATAGGCATGATAAGACTTTTTAAAGAGAAGAATAAGACGCGGGTACACTGCAGTCCACCATCAATTGCCGTCGTGCATGCAGCCGAACACGCACTTGAGGTAAACAGAACAAAGGGGGATGCAATTCGATTCGGCTTAGCACACCTTGTTCTATACTTTCGCAAACGACTGAAAGAGATTGGCCTATCTGCTACCGGTGGATTATTCCCCGTACAAACGCTCTTGCCTGTACCAGGACTAGATGTGGTAGCCCTCCATGAGCATCTTTATCTCAAAGGGATACGGACAGTCCTTCATCACGGACGTCACGGGCATGGTGTGCGCATTAGTTTTCTCATCACCGCACAACATAGTTTGTCGGATATCGATAAAGCGATGGCAATGCTTGAATATGCTATATTTCATGGCGCAGATACGTTGAAACCAATTAACCAGAAAAGAAGTTTTTATACAGCAATAGTATAAAAATGAAAAAACTAAAAATAAAGTTTCGAGGTGAATTATGAACAACCCGTTTGCATTTGAGGCAGAACCATTTGAGGTCTACCCGGAATTCCAGGATGAGTTCGATCCGGAGCTGATCAATCCGGAAGCAGAGAAAGAGTTTACCCGTATTCGACGGATACCCGTGCGTCAGACCGGCATCCGGCCACGACCGTCACGCCCTATTCCGACTTCTTTGAGGAGACCAGCAAGGCCACATCCTGTCGGCCAGCCGAGACCGATTATTGTCCGGCCCATGCCCCGCATCATCATGCCGTGGAATCCTTTGGCTGTTGACCATGAGCCATCCACGAATGCCCAGGAACCATCTGGCTCGGAGCATGTTCGCTGGATACAACATTCATTGAACACGAGTATGGGACTGAATTTACCCGTCGATGGGGTGATGCGTATCGAAACCCGACGCGCAATTGGTAGCTTTCAAGAACAGCAAGGGTTATCAATCACTGGTATCGTTGACCCCCAAACCGAGGATACACTCATTGCCATGAGCGGTAATCAACCACCCCAGACTGGAGACATAACAACCGAACTCGGCTTAGGGGAGGAGTTAGATAACTTCGAGGAAGAATTTCAGGTATCTAAAGACTATATGGTAAAGCTGATTCACTACAGTCCAGTTCGCCTCCATAATAAGGCCGACATCGAGAATAACTTGCCGAAAAAGAAAGGACTCTACTTCATCTACACAGGGGAACGAAGGAATAATGAACCTTGGTACATCGGCAAGGCAGAAAAAAGCATTCAGGATCGCTTTCAGGATCGGTTTAAGGTCTTCAAAGACTTCAATTTCTCTGAGAAATGCTATGGAAAATGCCTGGAAGACGCTAATGTCCGAGTGGGGTGGTACGAAATGTCAACTACCAGGGATTTCACGCCAAACGAAGCCGAGGGGTTAAAAAAGAAGACAGGGGGAAAGTGGATGCCAATTCTGACACAAGCAAAGGCAAGAGGCATGACACAGAAGGAAATAAACGCCAAGCTGGAGGAGACGCTGCTCCGGGTTCTAGAAATGTACTTTATCAAGAAGTTCAATCCGCCTGCGAACCGAAGAGATAAGCATGACCGTTTAGTGGGGGAATGTGTAGAATTCCAAGGCAACAGTAAAATCACTATATATTACCCGGGCATGGTACCACCTACAGAGGTTGTAGCAGAAAAATTTTTCTGCGACTCTAAAAGAACTACCGCACCAAAGCGAGGGGCGAAAAGAAAGTAAGAATGAACGAGATGAACCATTTCCCGTTTCGATACCCTTTAAGAGAAGATGGAATCGGAGACCTTATCCTAAACTTCTATCTAATGGTACAGGAACGTTCTATACAAGGGACGCTGACAGATTTTCAGGAGTTTTAGAAGATAGATGAAATTGAGAGTTTACAATGGATATGCACCTATTTATATCCCATCACTTTAAGATGAAGCCATGATTATCGACAGTCACTGCCATGCAGGTAAAGGAGACGGACTCACCGGTCCGTGGGATACGAATGCGTCGCTGGAGCGGTATCTCCGTCGTGCTGCTGAAACAGGAATTCAGCGCACCGTGCTCTTTGCAGCGTTTCATTCGGATTATGCGACCGCAAATCGTGAGGTGGCAAGGATCATAGCGAGTCGCCCCGATCGTTTCTATGGGTTTGCCTTTGTCCATCCTGAGCGCGATCGCGGGCATGTGCACAAGATGATCCAGGAGGCAGTGGCCCGCTACGGTTTTTGCGGCATCAAGGTCCACCGCCATGATGGGCATATAACCCGTGAGATTTGCGAAGCAGCCCGTGCCTTCTCATTGCCTGTGCTGTACGATGTCACGGGTGATATCTCCGTGGTGGAACTGTTGGCGACGGAATATCAGGATATATCGTTCATCATTCCGCACCTGGGAAGCTTTGCTGATGACTGGCGGGCGCAATTAGCGCTCATCGACCACCTTGTTCGCCATCCGAACATCTATACAGACACAGCCGGCGTTCGCCGTTTCGACTTGCTTGAACAAACCGTGCATCGTGCAGGGGCAGAGAAGATTCTGTTTGGCTCCGACGGGCCGTGGCTCCATCCGGGTGTTGAACTGGCGAAGGTATACGCGCTGGGCTTGCCTCCTGAAGATGAACAGCTTGTGCTCGGCGGCAACTTCCTGCGCCTCATTTCGCGCAGGAGAAGGCGTTTGACGGGAAGACCTTCGACAAAAGCTCCCGTGACAGCTCAAGCTTTGGCGCTGCAACTTCACGGGAAAGATCCATGGGTCGAGGGAGAATTCCCCTGTTGAAAATCTGACTGGCGCCGTCCATACCGGAACTGGAACAGGTGGCGCATGTCAGATCGAGCATCGCTGAACCAGACAATTTGTTCCTGTATCCGCTGGGATCAGAGCCCCAACTTCAGTGGGCGCTACGACCAGCCGGTCGACATCTTAGTCCTGCACGCCACGGGCTGCGGTGCAGTGAATGGGGCGATGAAACGATTTAAGAATCGGCGCAGCGAAGCATCTGCACACTTCGTAATCCTGCGCAACGGTGTCGTCCTGCAACTGGTAGAGCTGGATCAAGCCGCCTGGCATACCTCGACGAAGAGCACTGGGGTCCCCAATCAGGCACTTTGCGAAATCACTGCAAAACTGCATGGCGCCAAGGGAAGGGTGGCGATACCTGGCTTCTATGATAACGTCCGGACATGGAGCTGTGAAAAAACCGCTCAGGAACGTGTATATATGGCCAGTGTCGTTCATTGTTCCATATCAGGGAAATATTTTAGATGGTTGTAAGACGCAACTGGCATTTCTTGATCACCCGGTACGTCATCCCATTATTATATTGTCATAGCAGGTGTCCGTTACTTCGATTTACCAGAACAAGCGATACAGCTGGCGGATGCAGAAAAGAGACTTTTTGACTCTGACTGTTCCTGTCTTCATCGGGATGTTGAAATCGTCGTAATCACCGCAGTTATTTTCTCTCTGGCTAGTCGAATTCCTGAGGTATTTCATTCTGGCGGCGGGAGGCCCTCCGTAGTTGCAATGCGCGATCAGTTACCCCAAGTTTTCTTGCAGCACGCTGCAGGTTTCCCTTTTCATTACTCACCGCGATACGGACGGCAGTTTCTTCAGCAGCACGACCTATTTCTTTAAGGCCAATTCCCGCTGAAAGAGCATGACGTATGGCATATTCAAAGTGTTTGTTGCACCAATCTTCCTGAAGGGATTCCGGAGAAAGGCGATCTTCCTCAGGAATATCCCCTGCGGTTATGGGACCCGTTCCTATATGCCGGTAGGTTAGACGGGTTACCAACTGTCTCAAATCACGCACGTTGCCAGGGTAGTCTCGTTTAATCAGATATTCCCGCACCGGCTCATCCAATTCTGGAGGATCTTCATCGGTACGCAGTATTTTCATAAAATGTTGCACGAGTGGCATTATATCTTCGGAACGTTCACGGAGTGGTGGCAGCCTGCATGTCCAGTTCGCAATACGATAGTAGAAGTCATGACGAAAATTGTTCTGCTTAACCTCCTGCATTAAATTCTTGTTCGTTGCACATACCAGACGAAAGTTTGTACTTTGCCAGGCATTACCGCCCACACGTTTATACGTATGTTCCTGTACAACACGTAATAATTGTGCCTGGAGTCCGAGTGGCAATTCTCCTACCTCATCTAAAAACAAGGTACCATCATTTGCCAGCGCAAAGGCGCCGTCCCGTGAGGAGACAGCGCCAGTAAAGGCACCTCGTTCATGCCCAAAAAACTCACTTCCTGACAACTCAGAAACAATTGTAGTACAGTCTAGAACTACAAGTTCATGCTTCTGTGATCGTTGATCAAGGGTATGGATCAGTCGTGCAATCAGTTCCTTTCCTGTGCCCGTTTCACCCATAATCAGGATATTAGCATCCGTAAATTTTGCAACTTCAATGATTTGGCGTAGTATGGAAACCCAAACAGGGCTTTGGCCTACCAGGTTGTTCCGGACGAGTGATGAGCATGCCAGCTGATCTACCGTATGCCATCGTTCGAGACGATTCTTGATTTCTATTTCTGGATTCGCTGAATGGTCCCAGGAAAACACATCAGAGGCACCTGCTTGCAATAACCGCCAAACAACACCATTTGTCAGAGTTGAGCCAGAATCTGCTATGGCTAATACACGCTTGCGTCCACTGAGGCTGACTTCCCGAAGAAAACTAAGAAGCTGTTGGTTGATATCGTCGAAAAAAACAATCCCCATGTCGTTTGCTGTATAGGGGTCCGAAGTATGTATACTGATACCGGTATTTGTAATGGTTTCAGCTACGGTACTTTTGGGCAAGTTATCATCATTACAAAGGAAGTGCAACCAAGCCTTGACTAAAGTATTATCATTAGCCATAGCAACATACCTAAAAAATAAAAAACCTTACTGCAAAATGTTTATGTAAAACATCTTCGGCAGTAAGGCTATCTTTATTTATGTAACTAAGTCTTTGGAAACTACGTCCCTGTAAGTTTTAAGACCCTTTACTTTGCGCCCCCTGATCACTCAAGGTTTGCCCTTATCGTGATGTGTTTTTATTTTTATTGATACTGTTAGTATGGGCACTAATACAGTATAATCACTTCTGTGTCAAGCGAAAATAAAACAATTTTTAATTGGTGTTCACCTGTAATTGTCATTTCGACCAAAGGAGAAAGCCTAAGATTTCTCCCTTCGTCCGGAATGACAGGCCGAAGAGCAGCGCCAGATTTTATACCCCTTTGTGACCTTTAGGTCACGGGTGTTTCATTTCCATTAACTTTTTTCGCCACTAAAACATAAAGGCGTGAAGAAAATTCTGAATATCAGTTTTGAATTTCCTTAAAAAGCAAAAAGTCTCCAAAGACAAAATTTATTGCCTATGGCATCAAAAATTGATGAACATTCATTGCCAGAGAAACACCTGTCAAAATATCAGCAAGCCTTCGCATCCCCAGCCACATTACTTCCACGCCAGGCTCTCTACCTTTGCCCTTTATAAATCCCCCAAGCATTGCAATAACCTGTATGCCCTCTTCTAACTCATAGGCAAACACATGCTTCCTGGAAAGTCTGTTCTTATGATATCTGTCGTTCCTCCCCGTCCTTGTGTCTCACCCAAATACTCCCAATTCGACGCCTTATAACAGGTGCCTTTCATAACGCCCTTTCTCCACATAGGGTTTCCACCAGCACTGGCGTTACCTTATACGCCTCTTCATCCCATCCCAATCGCTCATCCTGTACCCTTACTCGCCATGCCGACGATGAAAACGACATCGCTCCTATCCACCCAATCTCAGAACTCCTTACTAAATATTTTATCTGCTGACCGTACAGTTTTGCTGCATGCAAATAATGATGCTCTTCCAACATCTCCTTCCATATACTATAGTTGCAATCATTTCTCCCCCTTACCAACGCCACCGCGGTCTCTGCCAATTCCCACAGCTCGTACTCCTGGCATCTGCTTTCTCCCTCACATCCTCCATCTCCAACTTCTTCGCTTTGACTTACTTTTGGCTTCATGTACCATAGTATGCCATTGCTACTTCATTTTGTCCTGCAAAATAATTGTCCAACAGTAAGCTTTACTAAGGGGGATGTGGTTGCGGCCTTGCCGCGATATGAGATTGTTTGTGCACTTATTTCGATTTCTTCCGGGTCTTTGTGCACGCGAAAGACTGATCGACTTTCATCTTGTATTCACCCTATAACTTCTGTATATTTAAATATTCGTATTCATGGCACAATAATTTTTTTAATTTTATTTTCGGTAATTATTTAGCTAAGCGAAGTTTGGTTGTATGAACGTCAAAATAAGTATGCCTTTCCACCTGTCGCCCTGAGCGAGAACAAGATTCTTCACTTCGTTCAGAATGACACGTGCGAAGGAATGACAACCAAACTTCACTTGACCGAACAGTTAATTCTTCGAGGTTGAGCTGTGATCATATTCATAAAACATATCGATATCGAAGGCCCTGGCACTCTTGCAGATTTTTTGGAAGATAACAAGTTACCATATACAGCTATTGATCTCTCATATGGCGATAAAGTGCCGAAACTGGAAAAAGACTTTCGTGCGGTTATTTGTCTCGGTGGTCCCATGAATGTATATGAAGAGGAGAAATACCGGTTCCTGAAAGAAGAGGATCTCTTGCTGAAAAGAATTGTTGAAGAGGAAGTGCCATGTTTGGGAATCTGTCTGGGTGCACAGTTGATTGCAAAGGCGACCGGCGCTCATGTGACAAAAAATCCTGAGAAAGAGATTGGATGGTACAAGATAGTTCTTAATGATGAGGGATTAAAGAATGATTTATTTAGAGACCTTCCGGAAGTTTTCAAGGTATTCCAATGGCACGGCGATACCTTTGGCATACCGGATGGCGGGAAACGATTGGCCTTCTCAGAACTTTGTCAGAACCAGGCGTTACAATACGGCCGGAACGCTTATGGTATCCAGTTCCATGTCGAAGTGACAAAAGATATGATCGCTCAGTGGGCCGATGCTTATAAAGGAGAATTAGCATCTCTCAAGGGCATTGTCTCTGATAAACAAAAAATGTTAGCAGATTATGGCACGTTAGAGAAAGATTATATGAAACAAGCGGAACGGTTCTATGTAAATTTTTTCACTGTAGCGGGTTTGTTAAAGAAAAAGTATTTTTCTTTTAACCATGAAGTGAAAGGATAAACTTAAGACCCTTAGACCTTTCAAAAACTTCTTCTAAAAAAGAACACGCAAGATAAAACCTCCGCATGGACATCCAAATAATTCCTTTTTATTCGTGAGAAATCAAATTTGAAACGAACGATTTTATATGTTGGAATCCTCTGCGTGGCATTCTCTTTCGGGCTACGTAATATCTATGCGTATACCTATGAATACGGCAAGGTTGCGATAGAAAATAAAAAATTGCCCGTGAAAAAGAATGGCAATCGTATCCGATTTAACCATCCTTATGAACTTGCGGAAGATATTACCGCAAATGTATTATCAAATATTTATTATAAGGAAAAAGGGCTATTTAAAAGAACGGGGACATTAAGGGTCTTTCAGGACGAAGAGATAAAAAAACTAGTCCCCTTAGTGGTGAAAGCGTTTTCAGATGCAACGCCACTGCAGGTCGTTACCGTTTCATCGTATTTTAAACGCCTGCTTTTAACTGATCGGCATAATTATTGTATATTATTTATAGAGGGTCGCAATCTGAATGTTGTCTTCAGCCACGTTCATAAATTTCAAACATATAATGATATCATGTCAGAGAAAAAAAGATATTATACAAAACCGGAAAACCCTGTGAGAAAAAGGTATAGCGGTTTTTGGAAATTAATTCCTTCTGCAGGACAAAGTTTTGAACCTGGCCATGAGAATTGGCTTGTCATAGACTTGTCCAAAGAAATCACCCAATGACATAGTTAGTGACGACAACTTTCATCCCCTGCTTCTCGACGAACATCAACTTCCCTATTGGAGGATATAGATAGATATGTTAACCGTCAATGTTTCGGTTTATTTAAAACAGTAAACCTTTCCCCAGAAACGGCAAATCCCATTTTTTAACTCATGGTGATTGTCTTTTATATTGACTGGAGAAGTAAAATTTGGTAATATGAAAATGATCTTACTATGAATAACTGCATCAACATCCTCGCCAACTGCTACCCTTTTGTCAAAACAAATGATCGTATACAGATAAATTATAAATAGTTTTCTTATGCAAAAACTACAAAAATTGCTTTATAGCATATTACTTATAACGATAAGCCTGTCTGGCATATTAGGATGTGCGGCAATCTCTGAAAAAGTTGCGCTTGAAAAGGTGCACTTAAAAACTGCCATAGAACTTCGAAGAAAAATGGATGAGTGGTCAGAGCAGTTGCATTCTAACGATCCTACCATACGAAGCTCTGCGGCTGTTTCTTTATTGGGACTCAATCTTCTCAATGCACAGGACCCATTGGTAAGAATATTAAAAGACGACAAGGCGCATGATGACGTCAAGATAACCATTATTAAAGCATTTGGATTTACCAAGGACGATCGGGCAACCGATGTCCTGATTCATTTACTGGATAGTGATTCTGTTGCAATACAGAACGCCGTGGTAGAGGCGCTTGGGGAGTTAAAAACAAGAAATTCTATTCAGAAGATAACGGAAGCAATGCTGGATTCTCAGCGCACTATGCATACGAGGATATTATTGGCAAGGGCGTTAGGATATACGAATGACAGGGACGCCGTTGAACCTTTAATTAAAATGCTTGCAGTAGGCGATCGCGGGTTAGAGGATGCTGCAAAAAAATCCCTTGAAAAGATTACAAAATTGACCACCGGCAACGATTCTGCATGGTGGGACGAGTGGTGGTCTCTTAATAAAACAAAAACAAGGGAACAGTGGCTGGAAGACATCGTATTAAAGCAGGAAGAGAACGAGAAACAACTAGAGACAAAGATCACACAAATGAAACTTGAAGTAGCTCAAAACTCAATTAAATTGCTTGAGAGCCGGCCTGACAGAATGGATACAAAACCATTAATTGAGGCCATTAAGAGCGATTATCCGGAAGTAAAAATATTTGCCGCAAAAGAATTAATAAAGATCAAAGACCCCTCTGTTGTCGATGTACTGATTCATGCCATTTCCGATAAAGATGAAGGGGTTCGCATTGAAATTGTTCAGGCACTGGGAGAGATTGGCGATGAGAGGGCAGTGAAACCCCTCGTTAACGCCATGCATGATGAAAGTCTGGCAGTCAGGGAAAAGGCCGCTAAAGCTTTGGGTAAATTGGGAAAACGAGAGGCAGAAGGCGTTTTAATTTCAGCATTGAGCAGCAATACCGATTTATCCGTGATATCTGCAGTGATTGAAGCGCTTGGGCAAATTGGAGATACGATGGCAGTCGATCCCCTAATCACTTTTATGACGCACAAAGAATCAATAATACGGGAAAATACGGCTGCCGCCCTTGGAAAGCTCCGAGATAGCCGCGCAGTGGAGCCGCTGGTTGCCGCTTTGAATGACCAACAGGAACGGGTGCGTTGGTATGCAGCCGATAGTTTGGGTAAAATCGGAAACCCTATCTGCGTGGATTCACTTATTAAGCTCCTCTCCGATACCAGTGCGCGGGTAAGAGAATCGGCTGTTACGGCATTAGGACAAATTGGAAATCAACAGGCAATAGAGTCATTGATAAAAGCGCTTCAGGATAGCGACAAACGTGTAGCGGAACAAGCAGCAGGATCTCTGGTTAATATTAAAAATATGAATTTTGATAGTATGGATACCGTGTCAACCACCTTTTATACCAACAAAGATTATAAAAGGGCGGAGGTCATCCTTGGGAGACAAATCACAGAATATTCGAAACAGCCCGATATGAAGGAAAAGATTTTACAAGCCAGGATAAAGTTAGCGAAAACCCTGTTTGCATTAAGAGATTGGCAAAAGGCGCTTGGTCTTTACGAGGAGGTTGTAAAACAATCCCCTGCTGACAACACCACAAAAATAGAACTTATCCAGTGTTTAAAAGAGACAAAACAATATGATCGTGCATTAGAATACTATTCTGCATGGATCAAAGAAAGCCCGGAAAACAATCAAGTATATTGGCAGGGTCGTTTGGATATTGCGAAGACACTTGCTGAACAAGAAAAGTATGAGGATGTACAGGGTCTTATCAACGGCCTGAAAAGTGAGGACCCCAGTCTGGGTGGTGAGTTATTTAAGTCACAATTCCAGACATTGCGTGAACAGTGCGCAAAAGACAAAGTCAATTCAAACAAGATAAGGCAGCATGTAGGGCATGAAGTAACATCCGGCGGCAAGGACTAAAGAATAATGATATTTGAGGCATTCGTATATTTATGAAAATACTTATTGTCGGCGCAGGTGCAGTTGGATTTAATCTGGCAAAGCAATTATCAAAAGAGGGACATGACATCTCAGTCGTTGAAAAAAGCCAGGATCTTGTAAGGCGGATTAGTGAAAAACTGGATGTCTGTGTTGTATCAGGAAGCGCCAGTTCCCCAACGATACTGGAAGAGGCTGGGATAAAAGACACCGATATATTACTGGCAGTTACCAACAGTGATGAGATCAATATGGTGGCATGTATGATTGCTCACAATTACGGCGTCAAAACCAAAATTGCCCGGATAAGAAGCCCCGAGTTTAACGATGACCAACCAGTTATACACCAAAACGGCTTCCACATAGATCACGTTGTAAATCCGGAAAAAATCACGGTTAATTCTATTTTAAATATTATTGGAACACCGGGGGCGATCTATGTAGCTGATTTCACAGAAGGCGATATCCTTTTGAGGGGGTTCAACGTACCTGTTGATGCCCCACTCGCGGGGAAAAAACTCTCTGAATTAAAGGAAATTGAATCTACAGATTCATTCCTCATCGTTGCCATCCAGCGAAATGAGGAGATGGTCATCCCGTCTGGCGAAACTAAAATACTGCCACGCGATAACATCTTTGTGCTCGTGGCAAAAGCGGCAATACCTTATTTTCTGCCAATGGTTAACAGACGTGCAGACGAGGTTACAAAGGTTGTTATCTATGGTGTAAATCGCGCAAGCATTGAGCTGGCAAAAAAACTGGAAGATCAAAAGATTGGGGTTACCATGATTGAACCCAACAGAGAAAAAACCCAACAAGCAGCAACGATTCTTGATAAAACGATCATACTTCAGGGAAATGCACTTGATATTGACCTTCTAAAGGAATCATCTATTGACATCGCTGATTTTTTCGTGGCTGTATCCGAAAGCGAACAGACCAATATCCTGTCTTCGTTGTTAGCCAAAAGACTTGGCGCAAAGAAGGCAATCGTGCTTACGGTAGACCCGACATTTGTACCCATTATCAATTCATTAGGTATAGATATTGTAATAAATCCACGTCTCATTACGGTGGGTTCTATATTACAGCATATTCGGAGCGGACACACACTTTCTGTAGTAAAATTTCATCAAAGTGAGGCCGAGGCCATAGAGCTGGTAGCTGTGGAAGGCTCAAAGATCGTAGGTAAACCTCTCCGTGAGATACCCTTTCCCCAAGGTTCAATCCTGGGCGCTATTGTTCGCGAAGGCGCCATGCAGATACCGGCAGGCAATACCATAATTAACCCCAATGAGAGAGTCATCGTCTTTGCCCTGCCCAACGCTATAGAAAAAGTTCAATCCCTTTTCGTCAGCAAGAAAGACCGGACATAAATTCATCCATGTATAAACCACACAGATTATGAATATACCTGTTGTCTTGTATACGGTAAGCAACCTGGTGCTCATGCTGGCTGCAATCCTTCTTATTCCATTTGGCGTGGCCTGTTATTATAACAACGATGCAGCAATGTGGGCATTTACATATACCATCATCATTACTGGTATCTTGGGTGGATTAAGTAAGGCAATTTTCAGGAAAAGGGTTGTGGAAATTGGCATTCGGGACAGTATTGCCATTGTAACGTTTAGCTGGATCGTGTGTATCTTTCTGGGCGCACTTCCCTTCTGGTTTTCTGGTGTGT
Organism: Planctomycetia bacterium; assembly: GCA_015075005.1. Taxonomy (GTDB): domain Bacteria; phylum Planctomycetota; class Brocadiia; order Brocadiales; family Brocadiaceae; genus Brocadia. The sequence goes on along the minus strand of JABTVC010000002.1, from coordinate 937,457 downwards.
GCACAACGTATTGTGACGCTGTTTTTGAGACAACCAGCGGTTTCACAACTACAGGGGCATCTATTTTTAAAGATGTTGAGGTACTACCCCAAAGCATTCTCTTTTGGAGGGCATTTACTTGCTGGTTAGGCGGCATGGGAATTATCGTTATCTTCGTTGCCTTGTTGCCTGCGATGGGCATTAGTGGATATCAGCTTTTTAGCACTGAGGTCAGCGGCCCCACTGCCGACAGATTAAAACCAAGGATTGGTGAGACGGCAAAATTACTATGGATCATCTATCTCGTCATTACCGCATCTATGTTGTTAGCCCTCTTTTGTGGGGGCATGCACTTTTTTGATGCGATATGCCATACCTTCAGTACGGTATCTACTGCTGGTTTTTCTACGAAAAATACCAGTATTGCATTTTATAACAATCTGTATATAGAAATTGTTGTTGCGGCTTTCATGTTTATTTGCGGATGTAATTTCTCACTTTACTATAAATGTTTCCAAAAAGAATTTAAGAAAGTTTTTAATAATTCGGAGCTCAAATTTTTTGCGTGTCTAATTTTGACAGCGATTATTTTTGCAGCGCTGACTTTGTACTTCAGCCAACCAGAATCCTTCAACGGTGGGATCAAGGACAATCGTTATTACGATTTAGGAAATTCTTTTCGATACGCCTTTTTTCAGATAATCACTGTATGTACAGGAACTGGTCATGTTTCCACTGATTTTAACTTATGGCCGAATGCCGGCAGGTTTCTCTTGATTTTATTGATGTTTATTGGCGCATGCGCTGGCTCAACAGGCGGAGGCATAAAATGCGTGCGGATATTGTTGCTGCTAAAATCGAGCTCGAGAGAATTGACACGGATAATAAGACCACGCATGGTAAAACACGTAAAAATCAACAGTGAATCAGTAAGTGAAGAAATCATAACAGAAAGTTCTGTATTCTTCGTTGTATATTTAGGCTGCTTTGGTATAAGTACTTTAGTATTAATCGCTTTGAATACAGACATTATTACTGCTTTTTCTGCCGTGGCGTCATGTATGGCCAACTGTGGACCAGGCCTGGCAAAAGTAGGCCCTATGGCCAACTATAGTGATATGGCTTACGCAGGCAAGTGGGTCTTAAGCTTCTGTATGCTTTTAGGGAGATTGGAAATTTACAGTTTAATACTTATCTTTTTGCCCATCACATGGAAACGTTAGAATTCTATTGACTCATAAAAAACGAGATGCTATACTTTACCGTCTCACTTGGGCGATTAGCTCAATTGGCTAGAGCACTTGCCTTACAAGCAAGGGGTCATAGGTTCGAGTCCTATATCGCCCACCACTGACTTTAAAGTTATAAAATTTGGGGCCGTAGCTCAATTGGTTAGAGTACCAGACTGTCGATCTGATGTTGCGGGTTCGATTCCCTGTCGGCCTCGTTTTTTTCAATCCCTTACGGATCAATGACTTAGCCTTTTTGGCCCGTCCAAAACACCATACCCAAAGTATCCACAGAAAATCATTAATTATTTGTCGGCGGTTGTGCTTTTTGAAAATTAGCCATTCTTGATATATCACACTAAAATAAAGGGAAAACGGCTTATAGGGTATGATAATAGGGAAGGAAAATGAGACCATAACCATAGACATTGAGTGATTATAACAGAAAAGGGCAATAATACAGCCACCTGAATGGCTTCAAATATTTTCTGATACATATACCCATACCCAGAGGTTGGACAACTTCAAATTGAACTGATCCTCAAGTCACTAATTTTCTGACGATTACAGATGGTCACCTCATTCGATAGTTTGTTTATCAAAAAATTTGTCGCATAAAACTTGAATATGTACGATTTTTTGTTAAACTACGTTTTATTGCAAAAGTATATCAAATGCGCTTTTTTCACTTCTTCGCAGGCTCATTGTAAATGGTAGAAATGGATAATGTAATTTCTGTTATCTTAGGAGGAGGGCGCGGGACAAGGCTCTACCCCTTAACAAAAGAAAGGTCAAAACCTGCAGTACCGCTCGCCGGAAAATACAGACTTATTGACATTCCCATCAGTAATTGCCTGAATTCATATCTTAATAAGATATACGTACTCACGCAATTCAACTCGGCATCCCTTCACAGGCATATAACCAGGGCGTATAAATTCGATAATTTCTCCAGGGGTTTTATTGAAATCCTGGCCGCAACACAAACCATGGAAAGTATGGACTGGTATCAGGGTACGGCGGATGCTGTTCGGCAAAACCTTCGGTTTTTTAATCAACCTAATATTGATTTTGTGCTGATACTCTCCGGTGATCAACTCTACAGGATGGACTATCAACAGCTCGTCAAAGAACATATGAGAACCGGGGCAGAGGTAACTATCTCCGTAATCCCTTCAGAAAGAAGGGATGCTCATGGTCTGGGTATCTTGAAAGTAGACGAACAGGGACGCATTCTTGATTTCTTTGAAAAGCCAAAAGATGAAAAAATTATCAATTCTTTTTCCCTAGATGCATCTGCTTTTGACCGGCATGGTGTTAGCGCCAGAGGTCGTACCCTTCTGGCCTCAATGGGTATTTATATATTTAACCTTGAGGTGTTGAAAAACGTACTTAAAGAAACAAACAAAACAGACTTTGGCAAAGAAATCATCCCGGAAATAATAAAAAGGAGACGCGTATTCGCATACTTCTTTGATGGTTATTGGGAGGATATTGGTACGATCAAATCATTCTATGAGGCAAATCTGAACCTGGCATCGCTCAGCCCTCATTTTAATTTGTATAGCGAAAAAGACCTGATTTACACCAATCCACTTTTCTTGCCAGGGTCAATCATCAACGATTGCAAGATTACGCAATCCATTATCTCGACGGTTGTGTTATCGATAGTGCAGAAATACATGATTCCGTAATTGGAATTCGAAGTATTATTGGCAAAAGCACGCTTGTTCGAAACTCTATTATCATGGGGGCAGATTATTACGAAACAGAAGCGAATATTCGGGCAAACCGGTTAAAGAAAATGCCGGATATCGGGATTGGCAACAATTCCCGTATCGTTGGGGCGATTGTTGATAAGAATGTACACATCGGAGAGTATGTGAACATAGAAAACGTAAAGAAGTTGGAACAGTTTGACGCAGAAAACTACATGATTCGGGATTATATCGTTATCGTACCAAAAGACAGTGTTATACCATCGCATACAGTAATATAAATAAATTATTGTGATTACACTTGAAAATCTATTCAGGTGCGGTATAATTCAAAGTAATTTATTCTCAGCATCACAGGGTAAGCCTTTATGAAAAATTTAAGAACACTACTAAGACATTTAAAATCCAAGATTAACACTATGCGAGTCAATCGTTGTTGGTTCAGACATCCGCAGGGGATATCTGCCAAAATCCTACAATGGTTTGTGCTAGACCTCGAACCTCCGTCGTGTAGCCGGGTTCAGTGCAATACCACATCAGGAGAGAAACCATTTTACAACTGATAGAAACCAGCCTCTCGAAAATAACAGAACGTAGCATTAGTATCGAAGAAAAATGTAAGCTGTATGGTCTAAACCGGTTAAAAATTGAAGACAAAAGACTCTGTGACAAATATGTAAAGGAAGAAAATGTAAATTTATGTGATTATTCTTTTGCAAACAATTTTATATGGAAAGGCTCAATAGAATTATTATGGAAATTGATTCACAATAATTTCTGCCTCTTTGGTGTAACTTCCAAGGGAATGTGCATGATGCTCCCGCCGCTCGGGAAAAACAACATTCAAAATACCCTCCATGAATGTTTTTCCATGATGCAAGAAATTAATGATTCCAGTGGCTTTGAATCTTATATTAATTATGTTTATGAAGATTTCTTGCGTCTTTTTGATGCAAATTCTTACCGCATTATTGAAGGTTATCCTGATTACATCTACCGTACTTCCGATCTCACAAAACTCACCGGCAGAAAGTACGAAAAGAAGAGAAACGAGATAAACTATTTTAAGAAACATTACGAAGCTTCCTTTGAGAAATTCTACCCCAAACATATCGCAGATGCACTCCTTATGGTCGACCAATGGAAAAGGGAGAAGACTCAGGAATCGAATCTTTCAAACCACAATGAATCTCATTATCAGTACGGTCTTGTCCACGAAGCAGAAGCAGCTAAATGCGCAATCATCTTTTCGGAAGAATTAGGATTGGATGGAGCGATCATTACGATTAACGGTCGTATTGAAGGTATTACTTTAGGTGAAGACATTGCACCTGATACTGCATCTGTTCTTATAGAAAAAACGAACAACACCTTTCATGGTATGCCACAATTTATTTACCAGCAATTTTGCGCCAGCGATTTCTCTGAGTTAACTTACATCAATGCTGGTGAGGATTGGGGTATAGAAGGGCTGAGAAGGGCAAAGATGTCATATCATCCCTGTGTTTTGGCAAAAAAATTTTTTATTTACGAAAAATAGTATCTTGGTAAATTACCATAAGGCAAAGCACATTAATGACTCTGTTGATTAACTCTCTTTTTGAGATCGCAGCATACCATATACAATACATATATTTTGTTAATTTACAACTAATAGTATGTATATTGAGTTGGCTGGGACTTAATCAACAGAGTCATTAATACGTGAAGAAAACTATTGTTTAGAGTTTTTCTGAATATTAAGCCTCGTAGCCCCTATAGCTCAACTGAATAGAGCGTTGGCCTCCGAAGCCAAAGGTTGCAGGTTTGAATCCTGCTGGGGGCGCTTATTTTTTAAGGTTTCAGGGTTTTCTGTCGTTTGGTCTGTGGATAATGACCTATGAATTTGCGGCTTCATAAGCGCGGAAAACATTGGCATTGTTGCTTCGTGGCTAACAGTCAAAGATATCGGGGATCACGTACACAGAGACAAAAAACTCACCACAAAAAAACACTAATGCCGGCTTATCGCATATTTACTGATTTCGTCTTCGCCTTTCTGTGGCCATGCATGATATTTACCCCATTGTTGCTCAGTACCATAAAGGTGTCATATAAGCCCTTTATTTCCTGTGCGCTCAAGGCTCGTTTATAAACGCGAACATCGTCGACGACTCCATTGAAGCCGGTATTACTGCCACCATTGCCATGCCTCCCAATAAAAACTAACAAAAGAGGTCAGGTCTTTAATCTTGCTATTTATTATACAAAGAGGTCCTTTTTAACAGTCTGCTTACGGTTGAATAATGCAGCCCCATATAATTAGCCACTTCCCGCCGGCTATACCCTACTTTTATGTTTCTTTCTCGTCTCTTACTTCCTGTCTTCTTATTGAATAAAGAGGTCTCGGCCCGTGAAATGACTATCATGTTTGCGTTATAAGTCGGCTGACGGACAACACATGATTTTTCGCCATCATTTGCACCTATAAAGTCACCACTGCTTAAACAGTAAGCCATGATTATGTGCGCAATGTGGCCAATGCGGATTGGGGTTTTTCGGCAGAATCAAATCTTAAATAATTGATGATAAATCCTTATGATAACGCAATAATTGGAAACAGGCAATGAATTGCCTGCCTATTAGCAGTTGCCCCTATGGGGGCATATACAGACAACCGGAATGGTTTTTGATTCTTTATTCCGACGCGCAGGCGTGCGCCGTCATCCCTCGTCGCCTGCGGGAGCCTTGCGCGTACGCTTCGGGCGATTCGTGGCCGTCGTGCGTCGCGGCCTGCGTTTAACAACACGCGCCACCGGAGCGGCGCTGATGAGATCCTTTGCGCTGTCCGGCGCGATTGATTTCGACAGGTCATTCCCGGAATCAACGTTATCGGGCGCGATGGGCGCAACCTGCATGGGAACATCCGATCCCGCGTCGTCAACCTCGCCCGCTTCGGCGTTCTTACCCGTTTCCTCGCCGTTGTCTCCAGTGACACAGTCGGGCGGTTCACTCTCTGGTCGGTTGACGTTCACCGGCGAGGATACGACCGCCGGAGTAGCTCCAGAAACCGCCGATGTCCCCGACGGCGACACTCCGAAGCCTCCCACGCCGACTACGCGAAGTCCGCCCCACCGGTCGCGATCTATCTTTACCAGGCCTTCTTTCTGGCACGCTCGCATCAAGTCCACGATCGAGCCATATTTCCGGTCGTCGAACTCGGGACAGCTCGCGCGAATAAACTGCTTAAACTGCCGCAGGTATATTGGCCAACGTGGTGGTTGGGGCCGGTTGGCCAGTAGATGCCGCACGAGATCGACGCCCTCGGCGATGGCTGAGGCCGTGGCCGGATCGATCTCATGAGGCGCGCACGGGACGGACACGCGAGGCGTCGCCTCGACGGCGGCCATCGGCTCGGTCTCGGGCGCTGGCGACGCATCGACCATGGCCGCGCCCGCTTCACTAAGTTCCACAAATGTGCTGCGTCCAGAGTGCTTCAACAGGAGGACGCCCCTCCCGGCGAGCTTCTCCGCGAAGTCGCGGAACGTGCTCACCCCGTAGTCTCGCTCCGAGAACGACGAGTCAAGCTGTAGTAACGTACTCTTCAGCAGGCCGAGTTGTGGCGTGACCTCGCGGTCGGCGAGTACCTTGAGTGCGCGCCGCACCAGCGGCACGATTGCATCGATGTTCATGGGCTGTCCCATGACCTGACGCGACCGATCGGGACTGACGCGGCTGGTGCTACGGCCCACGATGTTCTCGTAGGCGATGAACTCCGTGCAGTTCTTCTGCATCACCTGGCTGGTGAATTGGCGGCCGCCTACGACGAACACCTTCTTGTCGTACAGCTTGAGCTTCTCCACGAGCGTAATGAAATCGCTGTCGCCACCGACGATCACGAAGGCGTTGATGTGGTCGTGCGTGAAGGCCATTTCGAGCGCGTCTAGTGCCAGGTTAATGTCGGCGCCGTTCTTATCGCCGCCGGGCGTCATTACGCGCTGCACGAGCCGCACGGCGTGCTGTGCCATGGCACGTCCATAGTCGCCACGCTTCCAGTCGCCAAATGCCACCTTGGTAATGATATCGCCGCGTTCCTTGACAGCTTCGAGCACGGCGCCGATGTCGAAGTTGAGGCCGAGCGTGGTATTCACGCCGATTTCAACGTTATCGAAGTCGATGAACACGGCAATCTTGAGTCGTTCGTCTGACATGAATCGTTCCTTTGTGTTGATGTTCCTCTAAAAACAATTAGGTGGATGAGATGATGATCGGAAATTGCTTTTTTCCATGAAATATCAAATATAGCAAAAACGAAAATAATTGCAAGTATTTTTAGTGCGTAGGGAAGATTAAGCGATGTGTATCTACCCAATAGGACATTTTCTATTTCTTTGCCTCTTTGGCGTCTTTTTAGCAATGGGACTCAGGAACTTCTGAAATCACGTTCCATTCAAGCTGTGGCCGAAGAGGTTGTAGGCCGAAAACATTCCAGTGTCGCTGCGGCTTGTTTGGCCCGGCTGAAACAACATCGTGTGCAAACCAAATAGGTATTCGGCCAGAAGAATCATAATTCACTCGCTGATTTCTTATACCACCATGCGTTGCGGTGGAGAGATCGAAAGAGCCATACTGTGGCAATGCTTGTCGAATACATCCCTCAAATTGCGTCTGACACCATGCAATCTCAGCCGGAGATGTTACGACGGTCAATGTTGTCATACAATTTTATCCTTTGGGCCGTTGCTCTTGTAATAGGCGCCCAACGTTAAGAATCAGCCGCCGTGCTTTTTCCGGTCGGCTGGATTTTTTTTGTTAGGCATTTTTTATCTTTTTGATTCTTCCTTTAAGCCATTTATTAAGAGAGCTTTGGCTTTCTCCAGAACGTCTACCAGCTAATATCCCTTCGACGCTAATATCTTCATCGACATCCGTCCAATGGATTCCTTCTCCATCTCCAATGAGTTCATAGTTTTCTCGTTCTTGTTTATTGCCATTTAGCAATCGAGGATACCAAACAATGGGCACGGATATATTTCTCCCATCGTTAAGATAAACTACAAACGAATCCTTTGCAAACACAACTCTTTGGGCCAAACATTCATGTTCAAGCACTAAAGTAATCATCCTACTTCTCCTGAAATATTTTTTTATTCTTTTCTATCAATTTTTGAATTTTAATGAGCTCGTGGTCACTGAATCCCTTAGACTTTTGCAACCGGATTGGATTTAACCAAAATTTAGCCGTAAATCTTTCATACTTTACATGGATATGGGCTGGTTCATTTGCATCACTGGAATAAGAGTAAAAACGATAAGAACCAATTTTAGCAACTGTTGGCATTTTTTTACATTAAATTAATAATTAAAAGAATTTGGCACGCCAATTAATTCTGTATTGCCCTTGAGTTTTATATCGGAGAGGTGGGGGTCGCGTCTTAAATCTTAAATAATTGGCGAGAAATCCTTATAATAACGCAATAGAAAATATCAATATTTATTTTTTAAGATGTGATAATCATATAGAAGGCTCCTTAACAATCAGATGCCAAATGGTATCATAAAGGCATAGTGAAATAAACTGTTAAAACTGATGAACAGGAGGAGCATGTATGAGTTATTATGTAGGAATAGATTTACATTCAGATAATAGTTATATAGGGGTGATAGATAAGAAAGACAGTCGGATATTTGGGAAGAAACCCCAAATGACCTTGGCGTGATATTAAAGGAATTGAAACCGTTTAAGAAGGAGATACAAGGGATCGTGGTAGAGTCGACGTACAACTGGTATTGGTTGGTGGACGGATTACAGGAGGCGAAATACAAAGGTACACCTGGCAAATCCTGCAAATGCAGCAGTATTCTGGCATGAAGTATACGGATGACACATGGGATTCTTATTGGCTGGCACACATGCTTCGATTAGGCATATTACCGGAAGGATATATTTATCCGAAAGAGATACGGCCGATAAGGGATTTATTGAGAAAGCGAACGATGTTGGTGCGGCACAGAACGGCGCATATATTAAGCCTGCAAAACATGGTGAATCGCAATACGGGAAGAAAGTTGAAGGTCAACGATGCGAAGAAACTAAGTGAAGAAGAAATAAGCAAAGCAGCTAGCAGATGAACACCTTATCATGGCAGTTCAGAGCGACAAGGCGGTAATAGACTTTTCCATGAACAGATAGACAGGATAGAAAAGGTGGTACTGAAAGAAGTAAAATTAAGATATCCGTATAAAGAGTTGGTAACAGTACCCGGGATAGGGAAATATTAGGATAACGATCATGCTGGAAACCGGAGACATCAACCGGTTCCCAACGGTATCGGATTATTCCTCATACTGCCGGTGTGTATCGTCCAAAAAAATATCCAATGGCAAGAAGAAAGGAGAGGGCAATAAAAAGAACGGGAATAAATATTTGGCGTGGGCAGAGGTATGTAACAGAATTATAGAATGGAACAGTGAACCGGTATTGGGGTTGGTATAAAACCATGAGATGTGATTGGGAAACTGTTCCATTCGTAAAAAATCTGAAAGGCATAATCTTCAAAGTCCGCCTATGCTGCGAGCCACCAAGGTTGGCCATAGAGCCATAAGTTTGTGACAATCAATTGGACACAGCATGGTACCAACGATTTTCTGGGGCAGCTACTTGCCAGGGGCGAAGGGATTACTCGTACAAGATAATTCTAAAAAAAGCCTTGATCCGGATGGGTGACTGGTGCGGATTTATAATCCGTAACTGAAATGGTGAAAATACGGGTGCGGTCGATGGGGTGAATGCTTGTTAGACAGTAGTATTATTTTGTTTGATAATGCAAAAATCTACGATTTTTGCTAAGGAGAATTTTTTCGCTTGACAATAGCCTTCTAATGGGTGACCCTTTGTGCCCCCCTGTAATATGGTGCCGGTGGAGTCTTTTAAACCAAAGTCGCAAAGAAACGCGGAGCCAATAGCCCGGTGGAACTGCCGTCGGGTGAGTGTGGGGCCGACTTGGACACAGAACGAAGCCGTCGCGTCTCGATTCTGGGCGCTGACGAACTGCGTCGGGACTGGGACTGTGCCCGTTATGATGAAGAGGCGATTAGCACCGTCCGGACCACTCACGATTGACTCAACGGACTGGAGGTTTTCGATCGTATTGGAATCTAATCGCATTGGCATTGGCTCGAATGTAGGAGGTTTATTGGTGTCAGTAGAAACATCAGGCGCCTAACGGTAAGCTCACTAGTTGCCGAGTTGTTTCGGCAATCCAAGTGCAGCGTTTTCTTGGGCAATTTTATGCACTGAAACAGCCTCTTGTTCTTTAATGAACATAAACTGTTTTTCCTCATTAATATTCATGAATAAAATATCAACAGGATGGAACTCATTCAGAAGTTCTATTGCATTGCGAAGTTGACGAGGGACTCTTTCTGAGGTTGAAACAACTAATATATCTATGTCAGAATAGGGTTCTTTTACTTTTAGGATTGATCCGAACAAGTATATTTGGACCATTGGCCATGAATTTTGAATAGCAAGTAGCCGTGATACAATGATGTCGACAAGTTCCCTATTTCGCATAATTCAATGCGCCTAACATTTCGCCCCATTTAAGCACTTTAGCACCAGCACTATCTGCCGCCCTAATTGACTCGTCAGATGGCCGGCAGTTGGGATTTGACGTTAAAATAATGCTACATTTTCCATGGTTTTCTATTCCTGATCTGACTGCATCAGCAGTCAGATCATATTCATTCAGTGCTAATATTCTAATTGGCTCTAACCCATGTCTACTTACTTCGTATAGACGATTAGTAATTCGATTTACGCTACTCACCTTGGTGTGTTGTTCCAATCCTCTCAAGACAAACCGTGTCTCTTTTGAAAGATATTGGCGGTAAGAATTTCCGTTAAGTGCTGCGAATAAATCACTAAGACCACCTATGCCGAAAGATTTATTTTCTGCGAATCTGATTGCCGATTTATAATAAACTGCATTTTTGGGCACGTTCATGGCGAAAACAACATCTTTACTTAAATACACCTCTGCAAAATCATCTTTCCGCACAGTATCAACTGACAAAGTAGCGATTAATATCAAACCTTTACTTTTCTTTGTTTTGATTTTGAGTGCATTTCCTGTTATTGGCTCAGTTGATAGAACTTCACTATGACCATGTAATTTTTCTGCCGTCCATCCGGCTGTCCATTCATCGTTTCTAGCCATTGGTTTAGTCCACAAAAATATCGCTCATTTCGGGTGGGAACATTTTTCCACAAACATCTAATCGTGAAACATGCCTCGCTTCAAGATCAGCAACATGTTGCCGAAAATGTTCAAGAATAAGCATCTCCTGTCAATCAGCAAGTTTTCGTTCACATCACAGAGTGAAATAAGTTTATTGTTGTTAGAATAATAGTTTCTAAATTTTAATAGACCATAGTTTGGGCAATGAACTCTCTGGGTTAAATCTATCTTCACTCATAGGGCCATATTCGTCAAAAATGACTTTATTTTCGCGAAGAAATCTTTGCGCTATTCGTCTAGCAGAACTTCTATCTTGGCATTTGATAATACCAAATATTTTCTGTATCCGATCTTTATGTTCCGCCTTCCATGTTTGAACTAATACCTCTGGGTAATGTTTATCTGCTTTATCGATCTCTGTATGGCAAGAAGGACAAAGAAGGATAAGGTTTGAATAAGCTGCTTTTTCCTCGTTAGTTTTGCCCGAGTCTGCCCTAGGTCCATCGTTGGCAGCAGAAATAACATGCGCCATTTCTGCAATATGTATTGTATCGTCTACAATATCTTTAAAAAGTGGTCGAAGACATGAGGGATTCTGACAATACCCTCCAGAGTCGGCAAATAACCTCAATTTTGTAGTATCGCTAGGATTAATCCTGGCCTTTGAACATGACATAATGTTTTGTAAATACCTGTGTTTGTCTTTTTTGTTACGCCCAACATTAAGTATTTTATCCGTAGTTGAGCAGAATAATAATGCCGTACCGGTTTTATCTGAATCTGAGAAAAGGAAAGAAACCTATAATTTCCTCTTCGCAAGCTCAATTGCGGATAAAATACCGTTGAACGAAGCCGCTGCCCCCCACACTATGGGGATTCAATCATACGGCTTCTAGGTAAAATACTGTTTTTGTTACTTCTGTAGTTGATATTTGTCAATAATGCCTTCGGGAACAGCATGTTTTTCCAGAGATATTTTAAAAATCCAGGTATTTTTAGGGATATTTGCTTAAAAAGGGCGTACTTCTCCCCTTGGTACGGTAAAATACACTTCTCTACAGGATAAATCAAGACAGAAATTACCCCTTCCCGGGAGGTGCATGAATGAGGGGGAGTAATGTTTCCATCCTCACCATCCTGCCTTTTCCACAACAAGGGCATATACGGGGATCAATCCCGGTAAGCCTGGCAAATAATTCTTCCCAGCTCTCTGGTGCAGTTAATTCTTGCTCGTCACCGGTGTAAGCACCGAGTACCTCCTTACAGAGCCTTATCTTTGCCTTCCGATTCCGGTTGTTGAACAAACCATAATATCTGATCTTCACAAAATTATCAGGGAGAATATGCAGCAAGAACCTTCGTATAAACTCAAAGGCTTCTAAACTCATCTGCTTCACCTGATTACCATCCCGGTAATCACGGTAACGAAACGTCACCGTGCCGTCATCCATCTTTACGATGCGTTCATTGGAGATGGCTACCCGATGCGTATATCTTCCCAGGTACTCAAGGACTTGTTCCGGGCCGCCAAATGGCCTCTTGCAATAGGTAATCCATTTCCTGTGGTAAAGGGTATTCAAAAAGGCTTGAAACTCTTGCCCTGCCCGTAAATATTCAACCTTCCCAACGAATTTCATTTCACCTTTGCGATACGCCTCTTTGAGATAATCCAGAAATTTCTTCTTGAAGAGATCCGAGATCACATTGACATGAACAAAGAACTCCTTTTTTCCCGAAGACTTTTTGTGAGGATGAAGGTCGCGTCTTAAATCTTAAATAATTGGTGAGAAATCCATATAATAACGCAATAGAAAATATCAATATTTATTATTTAAGATGTGATAATCATATAGAAGGCTCCTTAACAATCGGATGCCAAATGGTATCATAAAGGCATCGTGAAATAAACTGTTAAAGCTGATGAACAGGAGGAGCAAGTATGAGTTATTATGTAGGAATAGATTTACATTCGGATAATAGTTATATAGGGGTGATAGATAAGAAAGACAGTCGGATATTTGGGAAGAAACTCCCCAATGACCTTGGCGTGATATTAAAGGAATTGAAGCCGTTTAAGAAGGAGATACAAGGGATCGTGGTAGAGTCGACGTACAACTGGTATTGGTTGGTGGACGGATTACAGGAGGCGAAATACAAAGTACACCTGGCCAATCCTGCGGAAATGCAGCAGTACTGGCATGAAGTATACGGATGATACGTGGATTCCTATTGGCTGGCACATCTGCTGCGATTAGGTATACTGCCGGAAGGCTATATCTATCCGAAAGAACACGGCCAGTAAGGGATTTATTGAGAAAGCGAACGATGTTGGTACGGCACAGGATTTATGCACATATTAAGCCTGCAAAGCATGGTGAATCGCAATACCGGAAGAAAAGTGAATGTCAACGATGCGAAGAGACTGAGCGAAGAAAAATAAACGAGCAGTTAACGGATGAACACCACAAAATGGCAGTGCAGAGCGACAAGGCAGTCATAGACTTTTTCCATGAACAGATAGACCGGATAGAAAAGGCCGTACTGAAAGAGGTAAAATTACGATATCCGTATGAAGAACTGCTCACGTGCCGGGGATAGGCAAGATATTAGGGATAACGATCATGCTTTGAGACCGGATATCAACCGGTTTCCACGGTATCAGACTATTCATATTGTATTGTGTGTATCGTCCAAGAAGGTATCAAACGGGAAGAAGAGGAGAAACAAAAGAACGAACGGGAAGTATTTGGCATGGGCGTATGTAGAAGCGGCAAATTTTATGGTGAGATATAGTGAACCCGCCAGAAAATGGTATCAACGCAAGGCATCGAAGACGAACAAAATCGTAGCAATCAAGGCATTGAGTAACAAGATAGCCAGGGCGTGTTACTTTATCATAAAAGACCAAAAGCCATTTGATCCCAAGAAATTATTTCAATAGAACGGTGGGTGGAGCAGGGAACCAAAGAGGTACAAAGTGGTTTATAAAACCCAAACAACATGGAAACTGTTCCACTCACCAGAGAAAGGAGTAAGGGAAAAAAGAGCAATGATACTTTTATCAGGAATGGGGAAGAGAGGAGGTGGTGAAAGATTTTCCTGTTAAAAGAAATCGGTTAAAAGCAGATTGAAAAAGCCATTCATGGGTTATTCAACACCCGAAAAAAAGATATGTTTAACGAGGGAGTATGTGAGGAGCAAAGGCAAAGGAAAAAGTGCAAGAAGAGAGGAGTGCAGGATCAAAGAGATGAAGGAAGAGGGAAGCAGAGGTATGTAAAGGAGTGAAAGAATGGGACAGTAAACCGGTATAAGGGTTGGTAATCAATCCATGAGATGTGATTGGGAAACTGTTCCATTCATAAAACGGAGTCTGAAAGGCATTATCATCAAAGTCCGCCTATGCTGCGAGCCACAAAGGGTTGGCCGTAGAGCCACAGGTTTGTGACAAACAATTGGACACAGCATGGCACCAACGATTTTCTGGGGCAGATAATTCATCAGGGGCACGTCCTCATCGATCACAAAATACGACCTCGAAACAATGCCTTGAACCGGATGGGTGACTGGTGCGGATTTCTATAATCCGTAACTAAAAAATCTGAAAATACGGGTGCGGTCATTGGGATAGATGCTTTTGGACATTATAATTTTTCATTTGATAAGGCAAAAAATCTGCGATTTTTTGCTATGGAGAATCTTTTTCGCTTGACAAAAGCCTTCTAATGGGTGACCCCTTTGTGCCTCTCCTTTGTGCCCCCTAATCATTACCGTCGCAGCCCCCTGGGTGAGCTTGCTTGAATATGTTAACTTGATTCACGAAGTAGTCTAGGTCTGCTACCAAATTCTTGCAGGGTTCAAAACAACCCACAAGGATCGCCGTTTCTACATTTGGAAGCGGATCGATTTGGTATACCAGCGGCGCACGCTTATAGAGACTCCTGTTGGCCGGATACCTGTACTCATTCAGGAAAGGTATCCGACATCCGCGGTAGGTACCTCCAAGTTTGCCTCGATGGATAATACAGCATTGCCCCTGACTATCTTTGCCATAGGCCCTCCAACTTGAGCAGGAGGGCCAGATAGCCGAATGTTGATCTCGACAGTAATCACGTTCCATTCAAGCTGTGGCCGAAGAGGTTGTAGGCCGAAAACATTCCAGTGTCGCTGCGGCTTGTTTGGCCCGGCTGAAACAACATCGTGTGCAAACCAAATAGGCATTCTGCCCGAAGAATCATAATTCACTCGCTGATTTCTTATACCACCATGCGTTGCGGTGGAGAGATCGAAAGCCATACTGTGGCAATGCTTGTCGAATACATCCTCTCAAATTGCGTCTGACACCGTGCAATCTCAGCCAGAGATGTTACGACGGTCAATATTGTCATACAATTTTATTCTTTGAGTCGTTGCTCTTGTAATAGGCGCCCAACGCTTAGCTTCACCAGCAAGTGCGGCTGGCGCTGGCCTGGTGCACGCCAGGAGCGTGATGGACGCGATTGTCTGGTGCAAGCTGCTGTTATATGGCCTCGATCTCCTTCAATGTCTTCCCTTGATTGTCTTTCCATGAGGTCAGACCATTTGCATGCCCGCCGTGGATCACCGCAGCAGCCGCGCTGGGGCTCGAAAACTCCACGTCGCGCGCAAACAAAAGGCAGTCGGGCTGAACAACCAACGATCCTTCCTCTTTCAGCCGTTCACGCATATTGTGCGGCCACGGATATTTCTGCGTTGACGCCCGCTCCACCGGCACGGCTTGGGAGTCCTTCAACACGACGAGGCCATTCGGCGAAAGATGGCCAACGGCGCGGATGGTCTTGATGTCGCAATAGAGAATGCGTTTTTCGTGATCGCCTTCTGCCCTTGAAGACGCCGGAACGAGCAGCTCGATCCCAAGAACTGGCAGCAGCTGGTTGACCTTTTCCAGAAATATGTCCATGTCCTCACGGTCAGACTCCGGAAGTCGACCGCCGCTACTCTGGCCATTGGTCACAACTGCTCTACCCGCTTGCTGTGCCCTATCTATTAGCTTGCCCTCCAAGTAGCGAATATGCGCCTTGGTCAGATTGTCGTCCTTGCTGATAAAATAGACGACCTGATTCCAGAAGTCCTTTCCCAGGTGCGTTTTGATTCGGTCCCGTATGTTCTCTGCCTCGCCGACGTAAATCGCGGGCTTGCCTGTTTCGGTATCCGTTCCGGTCAAAAAGTAGATGCCGGACTTGTTAGCCTCATCGCGCGCCAGAACACCGTCAAATTCGCTTCTCGGTCCGGCAACTGCTTTGCCCGTCCAGTTCGACAACTCTGCGGTGCGAAGCCGCTTCGGATCGCCGTGGACGAGGAACATCTTTATAGTTGCACTCGGCACTGGTTCACTCCGCATAATAAAGTTTACTGACAGCTTGCCGCCATTGTAAATACTAGTCAAATAATGTCAAGTTTTTTATGGGTGAAAACTTATCTGCCAAAAGTAAAAAAGTCGAGATTGCCCATGGTTATTTTGTCAATGCGTGCTAGAGTAATCCCCGTTCATAATTTCCTATTGTTGAATATTTCATGGTGGTACTGTTTTGAATGCCAGAGAATATGCCCGCTATCATTTCCGACGTATAATCCCGGTAACAGAGATCGATCCTAAAATCCCTCTGTCCGGCATCAAGGAGTTTTGGGACAAGATGGAGAATAGAGAATGGTCTTTCGCCAATAACCACCGTCTTACACCGGTCATTCATGGCAACAAACCGGTCGCCATACTCATTTTCTACCATGAGCTGTTTGAAACTACACTGATTTATTCTTGGACACCTTTTTTTCATATTCGCCCACACACAGGTCTCAGAAGTAAAGAGCGGGCTATCCTGATACACGATCATATCCGCATCCGCAGAAAACAGTGTCCGGAGATTCTCTTTGTCATCCTCCGGGGACAAGGTATATCTGGTAAATCCCCATTTCCTCAATTGCATTGCTGAAAGCGGATTCAGACAATACAAGGGATAGTCGGCATACAAGAGCACGTCCTCTCCCTCAAATAAACCCATGGCGCCCAGATTGGAAATCTGGAATTGTCGAAAATTCCGGGCCATCAATGCCTGCACGGCTTTTTTAAAATATGCATACGCTTCAAATCCACACCCATTATCTCTCATAATGACGGGCAAAGAGAAAACAACCTTGTCTTTTATCTTTAATAATATATGAACAGAGTCATTCTCCCTCATAAAGGGGGTAACGGTTTTATCTGGGGATAAATCGACACCCGTCTTGTCCCATCCTTGCGAATGGGGAGATGAAGGGGAGATGCCTTCGGCCTTCTTTGTGAGGTTTCTGATAATTTCATCTGTCAGGACAATGTATACCTTATACATCTTTTCTAAGGAAATAGTGTTCAAATAAGGTAACTTATCTATTTTCACGGACAGCCGATACCCCTCCGCAGAAACATTTCCTGCTGAAAATTTATGATCAGCATTGCTCAATTCACTACGTGTTCCCTTCACCCATTTCTTTATTTCTTTACACCGATATGCCCTCTCCTTTTGCCATACGTCCCAAAGGTTTTTGAAATAATCTCTTCTGATTTCATTTAATAGACTTAATGGAACAAATACCTTTTCACAAATTTCTGCATGAATACCCGCCAACTCAAATGGTGTCTCACCCAGGCGAGAAAAGACCTCTCTTATCTGCTCTTCTCCAATTACCCGGTTCATTCCCTTCTCCAGTTTCACAGGATAATCTTTGACAAATGAAAATTCCTTGATTGCGCTTCTTATTCTTATAACATCGGACCTTACCTTAATATTCAAATCCACAGATATCTTTGTGGGTATGAGTTTTTTAGGAATTTTTGGGGTAAATACTTCATTGATCTTTTGGGAAGAAATTATATAGAGCGTTGCACCTGCCCTAAATTGTTGATCAGTATCGATAGCAGCGACATCGCCGCACTTGATACCAAACACCTTTTTCCCCCGCATCTTCATTTTCTTAACATGCAGCAAGGTGGGTTTTGCCGAAACTTGTTCAAATACCTGTAACAAATCTCTTACACCAATATCAGCATCAGCCTTTATTACTATGTGACCCTTCTCAGACTTTATTACCTCTCCTGCATACGACCCTATGTTTGCAGGATATGCCGGATTAATCATATCTGCGGCCTTGACTTGATTATCCTCTGGTAATTGCTCAATCTTATCCGGCAACAGTTCACCCCCTCCCCTAACCCCTCCCACCAGGGGCGGGGAACACTTATTACCAGCATATTTCCTTCCCCTTGATGGGGGAGGGCAAGGGTGGGAGTAAGTTGTTACCTTATCTGAAACCTGTGGGGAATTTTTAACCACCCCTTCTTCCCCTCTTACATGAGGAGAGAATGAAAAGTTGTTTTTCGCTTGATGGTGAGCACCTTTATTATGTGTATCTCTTTCAGTCTGCTGATAACTTTCCTGAAACAGGTATGCATGCGTTGTTTCCCGGCTAAATACCGTCTTTATCCTGCGGATTGCCCCGGCTTCATCGCACAGCCTGCCATCGATTGCCTGTCGATAGATATCTGTCACTACGGCTACGTATTCCGGAGATTTCATACGGCCTTCTATCTTAAATGAATGGACACCGGCAGCCATGAGATCGGTTATCTGGGGAAGGGCGAGAAGGTCTTTCATAGAAAAAAGATAGCCTCCCTCGCCTGATGGAGTTTTATAATACATCCTGCATGGCTGTGCGCACCGCCCGCGGTTTCCACTCCTGCCGCCTATCATGCTGCTGAAAAAACACAAACCTGAATAGGAATAACACAATGCCCCGTGGATAAAGACCTCTATCTCTACCGATGAATTCCGGGAAATATTTTTCATTTCGTCAACTGACAATTCCCTGGCCAGAACAACCCGTTTAAATCCTGCCTTGTCCAGTTGTTTTACCCCGGCTAGATTGTGAATGGCCATCTGGGTGCTGGCATGAAGGTTAAATTGGGGGAATTGGGATTGCAGTAAATTGAGAAGCCCCAGATCCTGGAGGATCAGGGCGTCGGGTTGCAGCTCTTCCAATGCAATTAAAAAGTCGACAACCCTTTCCAGCTCGTGTGTTTTCAGCAGGGTATTTAAAGCGATATAAACTTTAACAGACCTTCTGTGGGCACAGGCAATGGCCTTGCTGGCATTATCCAGGGTAAAGTTCTGTGCGCCTGCACGGGCGCTGAATTCTTCTAAGCCAAAATAAACGGCATCAGCCCCATTTTCAATGGCAGCGAAAAAACTCTCCATATTGCCCGCGGGGGATAATAGTTCTGGCTTCCTGTTTTGGGAATAAGATGTGGGCATGAATATGTTATGCGTTAAACACGGACAAACAAGTTTGACTGTGCTACCTTAAAACCAGCTTACATACAATGGAAATTCTTAGGCTGTTAAACGTATAACCATCCCTCTTTCCCCGCCTTCACAAGGAGGGGATTAAGGGTATACGTGTTAAGTTTAGGAATCTACAAATACCACGAACCCCTTGTTTCAAGGTGCCACGGTAAGGTTGTTTGTTTTCCTTTAGCCCCGGAGGGGCGGCCTGTTTGTAGCATTAAACAGCAATTAATGTATTAGCTCCATAGGAGCGACCTGTTTTTTGTCAAATAAACACGGAACCCCATAGTTCTTTTAAAAGCATATATCAGGTCGCTCTTACGGAGCTTTTATGATGTTTCAATTCCATTGGTACAAACAGGCCGCCCCTTCGGAGCTATATTCATATCTGGTGGCATTCGTACCGTTGTAAGTCACAAGGCCGGCATGGACAAACGGGGTTTGTTCATGCCCACCCGAAAATCGCTTAACTTAACACGTATGGGATTAAAGGGTGGTCTTCCGATGCTTATTTGCAATACTGGCTATAGTCACGAAAACCACATGAATAAAATGAAATATCCATGACCTAACGGTCACAAGGGATCATGAAAATGTTTATCTTTTTAGACAACCGGCTTCATTTTCAGGTGAAAATCCTATACAATCAAGGTAAGTTTTAGCAATTCTGAGAAGAAACAATGCTTTGTAATTTTAGATTTACAATTTGGGATTGAAAATGCTAAATCAAAATGTTTTGCTTCTGGCTTGCACAGACTGGAAGGGGTTAGTTGTTTCCGTCTTTACTAAGCGTATCCTTATTTAATGCCTCATACATGGCAATCTGTTCTTCCACACTTAATTGCCTCGTCTTATGCTTACCACACAAACACATGGCGCAGCGTTCGTCGCTGCAAAACTGACAACTAAAACAGTCTTCGCAAGGATGTTTTTTATCTTGACATGCGCCCATTTTATTAAGGTAGGGGAAAAATCTAACAACAAGAAATTGGCAAATAGTACATAACTTCCACGCAGCCTCGTTAGAATTTTACCTTTGGTACTTCTTTCTCGGCCTCGGCAACCTCAAAATACTTCGCTTCGGTAACCCCGGCACGTGCGGCAAAGAATCGGCCATAAAAGCTTTTAATAAAAGCATTGAGATCCCTGACCGCATCATTGTAACGTTTGCGTTCTACGGAGATACGATTTTCCGTACCTTCCAGGGTATCCTGCATCTTAAGAAATGATTCGTTTGCCTTTAAATCCGGATACGTCTCACGAAACATTAAAAGCCGGGATAAAAATCCCTCGATTTGTGTTGCCGCTTTGGCCTTATCTTCTACCGTTCCTGCACTAAAATACCCCTTACGGGCCTCTGCGAGGTTTTCAAAGATTTCCTTTTCGTGCGAGGCGTAACCCTTCACGGTCTCCACAAGGTTGGGAATGAGATCGTAACGTCTCTTGAGTTGTGTGTCTACCTGAGACCATGCATTCTTTACATCTTCATTGAGACCAACAACTTTATTATACCCCTTAATGTACCAAACACCGAAGATAATGCCCACAAATACAATAACAGCAATAACAGGTAATATCTTCTTCATAATCTTTTTCCTATCAAATGAAACTATGTTAAACCACGAAGCTCACAAACAGCACAATACGATTTACGATTTGGGATTTAAAATCGTAAATCCCAAATTATAACTTCTTACCACCTGCCTGACGCTCCCCCACCACCAAAAGAACCGCCGCCGCCTCCGCCAAACCCTCCAAATCCACCAGATCCAAACCCCCCCGGTCTGCCAAAAATGATTGGAGGGCCGCCCCGCCAGTGCGAAGAATGACGCCTTCGGTTAAACAGATAGCTGATAAAAAGGGGCAATAGAACAAGCAGGAGTAACAACGAAAAGAATGGATTCTGGCGTCCTGAGGCCTTTTTTCTCAACTGAGTTATATCGGGCATACCCGTAATCTTCACGCCGTATTCGCCTGCAATCTTATGAATCATCACAGCTGTACCCTGGAATATACCTTCACCAAACTGTCCCTTTTGAAAATTGGGTACAAAATATGTCCGCCCAACCGTACCACAAAAGCTATCGGGCAATACTCCCTCGAGTCCATATCCAACCTCGATCCTGTACGCGCGATCGTCCTTTGCTATAACACAGAGAACTCCATTATCTTTTCCCTTTTGACCCAATTTCCATTTGGTAGCAAGTTCTATCGCATACGTTTCAATAGGAATATCCCCCGTCGTATTGATGGTAAGGATGATCATCTGGGCACCCGTCTTCTGTTCTAACTCCTGGAGATAGCCATTAAGGCTATTTTCTATGGTGTCACTAATAATATTTGCCCTGTCTTCCACATACCTCTGAGGAACAGGCAAGTCCTGCGCTGCCGCAATCGAACAAAGGCACAAGAATACTACAAAAAAGACAACATGCCGGTAAAAATTTTGCCTACGCAGGTTTGATTTCAAATTCATCTACCTTTTTAATAAGTGTCTCTAACACACGATACAGTCTTTCAAATATCTCCTTAAGGGATTCTGCCGACAGATGGGTACCCTGAGACTTTATTTCAATCAGCCTTTTATATACGCCCAGGTCTATACCAAAGAGCTTTTCTACGGCAGATAGAACGTCACTTTTTTCTTTGGGAATCTTTTGGTCAAACAAAAAGAGTATGCCGCGAAATTCAGGGAAATACCCGGAAAGTGACCCTGCAAGCATGTCTGATAAGGCAGATTTATTTCCCATTGCCTTTATGTAACTTTGACAAACATGCTGGAGTTTTCCCTTCAATTCCCGTTCGCATTGGAGCCGGACATCGGCTTTTTCAATTGGTATATCCTTTAAGACATCGTCGCCATAAACCAGGTGATGTATCAGTTTCATCTCAAGGAATTCCAGGGGAAATACTTCTAATGATCTATCGATATAATCGCGGGTCATGATGAGCGGCGCACGTATTCTTTTTTTTCCGTAGCGCTTACCCAATGCTGCAATAAAATCAAAAAGCGGAACTTTGATCTCTTTTACAACAAGTAACGTATTGATATCAGAGTACTTTGGGTGAAAATCTTTTGTTACGGCGCTGCCAATGACATATATCGAAACCACATCTTCCTTGCACTGGTTTACTATGTCCAGGAAGAAAGGTTCTATATTTTTTTTTACTTGTTCGGATAGGTTAGCTGTTTTAATATCTTCCATGAAACGTATCATCCCATTCATTGTGCGGCATGCAGCACTTTAGGCCCCAATGCAGCGTGACTCGGTAAGGCAGACTCAATAATCTTCAAAACACCTCAAAATATATGTGACATCCTTTTAAAAGTCAAGGTTTTAAATATTTAGAAATGCCTGTAAAAACTCTTTAAATTTGAAATTGACAATCTCCTTCTTTGTAAATATAATGGATCTTCGAAAAAAAATGACACTATTTTGGTTCGAGTTGAAATTTGCCGCAATCTTTCAATGTTGTGGCAATTTTCTTTTTAGGAGAATGTGATTGGAGTGGGATAAGTCAGCATCGCTGCTACTGGAAAAAGTTCCTCCCTTTGTGCAAAAGACCGTCCGTGAAAAGATCGAGACACTTGCCCGTGAGCGTGGGAAGACCCTGGTAACAGAGTCGGAGGTTATGGAAGCCCGTGAATCGTTTATGGGCAGGCCACAGAAAACCGCCACACCACAGGCTGCAGTTGTAAAAAACCCTATAGACAACAAAAAACTCTCCATCCTCAAAAAATATCCAAAATATTTTGATAAAGACGGAAATCCAGTTCTCTATCAGATAAAATCCTGCAGAGGCGCCGAGGTCAATTGTCCATTTCTTATCACTAATTCCAATATCCTGGCTGATAAACTTCGGAACAGATTAGAGGAGTTGCATTTTACTGAAAAATTGATAGATAAGATTGAAGGACAAATCCTTCCCCACCACACAATGAAACTCGCCGTAGCGGGATGCCCGAATAGCTGTTCCATGCCTCAAATCAAGGATTTCGGAGTCCATGCATTAGAACCTGTTTATGTTGATCCCGATTGTGCATGCACTGAGTGCATGCAATGCGTAGAAACCTGCAAGGAGGGCGCTATCACTATACAGGGTGGCCAGGTATCCATTGATAAGGATACATGCGTACACTGCGGGCTCTGCGCCAGGGTATGTCCTGCCGGCTCAATAAAGACTTCGGAGAAAAAGTATCGGGTGATGATCGGAGGGAAGGTGGGACGTCATCCCAGGTTTGCCCTCGTTGTATTGCCTCAAGCAGAAGAATCCGCCACACTAAAGGTATTGGATGTATGCGTGGATATAATACTTTCAAGCAAAACAGAACATCGTTTTCGAACACTCGTAGAACAACACGGAATTGAGGAAATAAAAAAAAGAATATGATACTCAGCGATACCGACAGAAAGATATTGCACCGCTTACAGTCCAACCTGCCTCTTGTATCAAGACCGTTCCTGGAATTAAGCAAAGAACTTGATTTAGACGAAGACGTCATCATCGAACGGATCAAATTTATGATTGAAAAGGGGTACGTGAGGAGGCTTGCACCCATCATAAATACACAGGCTATGGGCAGGGAGGCAACCCTTGCCGCTGTAAAGGTTCCAGAAGACCGCATCGATGAAGTGAGTGCAATCATCAACGAATATAGTGGTGTATCTCACAATTATCTAAGGAAGGGGAAAAATAAGCACATCCCTTACAACATGTGGTTTACCATGTCAGCTAAGGATGACGAGGAACTCCGCAGCAGACTAAAAGAAATCGAAGACCGAACAGGGCTAACCGTACGAAGTTTACCCACAACAAAAAGATTTAAAATCGGTGTTCGTTTTAAAATTTATTAATCGTACAGACGTTTTCATTTCAGACGCAGATAAGCACTGATTGTCAGGACAGAGAAAACTCTCAGAGGTACATTGCAACGTGCGGCAGGATGGTGGCTGTCACAATCTGTGGCCAGACTTAATACTGAAAAATCTTCATTGTAAAGGGTGGCACGGACAAACTCGTTTGTCCGTGTTTAATTAAATTATGACAAATAAAAAAGAAGACATCGACGTTAAACTCATTAAACACATTCAGGAAGGTTTACCTGTCACGAAAACCCCATATAAAGATATTGGGCAGGCATTAGGGATGTCAGAAGATGAAGTAATACAAAGACTCAAAAAGCTTCTGGAAAGCGGAAAAATCAGACGTCTTGCCGCTTCTATTGCCCACCGTAAGATCGGTATCAATGCCAATGCAATGTGTGTATGGAAGGTATCAGCAGAGCGGGTTGATGAAGCGGGCAAGATTATGGCTGGTTTTGAAGAGGTGACGCACTGTTACGAACGACCCATCTATACCGACTGGGAATACAACGTCTTTACTATGATCCACGGTTACACCGATGCGGAGTGTGAGGCTGTAATTCAAGCAATTAAAGAAAAGACAGGTCTAAATGACTCTGTCATTCTTTATAGTGAAAAGGAGTTTAAAAAGGTCGGGGTAAGGATATAAGTGGAAAATGCTGAATAGTTGTTCTTGTACTAACCCAGCCCTAACATATACTCAAGTATCTTTTTCTCCGGTATAAATTTATTTAACTGGCTTAAACCCAATCGTTTGATAGCCACAGCAATAAGCCCTGATTCTGATATCTCTGCAGAATAAAAACACCCTGCTGCCAACAGCGCCTCTTTGCCATTCTTCAACCTCCTTTCCCAGCATGTGTGCAATAACGCCTTTTACTTTTTCAATTTCACCGACAATCTGACCCATCTTAAGGGCATCCCGACCTTCGCTGAAATTTGGGGCGCATTCAATAATTTTGTTCATGATCGTAAATTCACAGGACTCTGATTTTACCAATAGCTACGTACCAGATTACGAATACTGACAGTGGTACTCACTCATATACAAGCATCAGGCATCGGGTACCGATGCATTCCGGTTGCGCTTAAACCTGATTTACCATAAAGTAATTATGATTACCCCAATAATCATAACAATACCGCCAATCAATCGCTCCATGATATTCGTTTCTTTAAACCAGATAGCGCCGTACATGATGCCAAAGAGGAGACTCATACGTTTTACTGAAATGACATAGGACACTTCCATGATATGCACTGCCAAAAAATGGGTAATCGTGGCAAAGGCAATAGCTAATCCAATCAGACTAAATAGGGGAACACGAGAAAATAACTGTCTGATTTTACCAGGATTTTTCCACATAAAAACAGGAAAAAGGACTGCCGCAAGGAAGGGAAGATACGTTGCAGCAAAGAATAACGGGCTGGAATGCAGTATGGCCATTTTCCCCAGGTTAGATGTAATGCTGTATAGAAAGGCAACGATAATCATATACAGGGAACCGCGTTCCCGTAGTATGGCCCGGAATGGCTCTAATATACCGTTCCTGGTTGTTTTTACATTCAGTAAGTATGCCCCAAAAGCGGTAATTAAGACACCTATAATACCATGGTGATCCAGTCTTTCGCCCAGTATCAGGTATGAAGTAAAAATCATGAAAATTGGGCTTAGCGCCAGGAATGGCAAAGTTATGGATAAAGGAGATAGTTTAATAGCCTTCATGTATAATATGAGCGCAATAGTTTCTAACGGAATTAAAAAGAGTATTGCAAGGAAAAAATACAGGTCTAGCTTTGGAAGTTCTGTAAAGGGAAGAATGGAGAGTAAAAAAGGTGTAGCAAATCCAACCCGTACCCAGGCAATGAGATACTCGTTGGTCTCGAAAAGCGACTTCTTGCAAAGGGCATCAGCCGACGCAGTAAAAAAAGCACAAAGCAGAGACAGGAGAAACCAATCCAAGGCAAATCATCACTAAATAATTTCTAAAACATCTTAATTATGTTTGAAATCCGTTATGTCATACGATAGCATGCTAATAGGTATAGAATAAAGATAAAAAAACAAAATAAAGTTCTTATGAAAAGAAAATGAACGAATGGCCATAAAAAAATCCGAACTTTACAGCTCACTCTGGGCAAGCTGCGATGAACTCCGCGGCGGTATGGATGCCTCCCAATACAAAGACTATGTGCTGGTGCTTTTGTTCATCAAATACATCTCCGACAAATATGCCGGTGTGCACTATGCGCCCATTACCGTGCCCCAGGGCGCCAGCTTTAGCGACATGGTTGCCCTTAACCCAAGTTCAACAAATTCGTCACAAAAAGGGG
Source organism: Planctomycetia bacterium (assembly GCA_015075005.1). Taxonomy (GTDB): domain Bacteria; phylum Planctomycetota; class Brocadiia; order Brocadiales; family Brocadiaceae; genus Brocadia. The sequence continues at coordinate 910,756 of JABTVC010000002.1, read as the reverse complement.
TGGAAAATGGGCAAAAGTCGTAAGCCAAAGGATTTTTAGCCAATCAAAATGGATGAATACGGATTTGATGCGATAGGAAAAGGTCTTGGATTTACCGGGGGACAATGTCGTACGCCAGGATGCTCATCGTGGGAAGAATGGTGCATCCGGCCAGTGAGCGGAAACCGCATGAGCATTTGAGACAAGCGGGTGGAGGCTCTTAGGGCAATGGTCAAGTTATGATATGGCGTTGCATCGCACGGCGGTATTGTTGTGGAGAATCCGCGAAGCGATAGAGCAGGGTTGTCAAACGGGCACGCGAGATATTTTCGCTCAAAGAGACGGTGATTTCATATGATCTCACCAATACCCATTTTGAGGAGCAAGGGAGAGTAAAGTGGCATGGCAAATCGAAAGAGGCGGTAATGATTGTCCACATCCCTTAGACGTAAAGAACAGGCGCTTTTGAGGGCCGAATATGTTTAAAGGTCACGGAGGACATATAAAGCATAATACAGGCTGCAGGAACAACGGTATACTTGACTTCAGCGCAAGCATTAACCCGCTTGGATATCCGGAAAATGTTCGAAAGGCACTATGTAAAAATTTCGACGACATTCTGCATTACCCCGACATTGATTGCACCGGCCTGAGAAAATATATTGGCCAAAAAGTTGGACACTCTGAAGCTGAGATTATTGTGGGGAATGGGTCTACAGAATTATTTTATTTAATCCCCCGTGCGTTAAAACCGACGAAAGGAATTATATTTCAGCCTACCTTTAGTGAATTTGCTGAAGCACTGAAATGCAGCCATGCAGAGATACTGAATAATGCACTGAAGGAGGAAGAGGATTTTTACTTCACCTATCGAAAAGATCATTTTGATGATAAAAAAGTAGAGATGGTTTTTTTGTGCAACCCCAACAACCCTACAGGCCAATTGGTTGAAAAGACTATTATCGTAAGCATGGTAAAGCATCATCCGGATATCACGTTTGTTGTGGATGAGGCATTTATAGATTTTGTAGACGAACCAGAAAAATACAGCGTTATAAACGAGACGGGCACTATGCGAAATTTGATTGTGGTCAGGTCGCTTACAAAATTTTATGGCTTTCCCGGCTTGAGAATAGGATACCTTGCCGCCCATGCAGATTTAATAATAAAGATGATGGAATACAAGGAGCCTTGGTCAGTAAATGCCCTGGCTCAATGTGCTGCCATGACTGCCCTGGAAGACAGTGAGTTCATTTCCATGAGCAGGGAATTCATGTTTAAGGAACGATTCTATTTATTCAATGAATTATCCGGGATTCAAGGGCTTTCCCCTTATAAACCCACGGCAAACTATATCTTTGTGAGAATAAATACCCATGATATGCTTTCCCCGGTATTGCGTGAACGATTGCTGGAACATGGGATTGCCATTCGCGATTGTTCAAACTTCATAGGGCTGAACGATAATTACTTCCGCATAGCGGTGAGGACAAGGGATGAAAATGTGAGACTTATTAGCACATTGAAAACATTGCTAACACAACAAAGTTTCAGACCCACAAAAACACACTAACCAGGTACTCTAGTATCTTATAAAAATTATTTTTACATTTTCAGCAAAAATATTTTTTCACGAATAAGACTTGTCCTCGAGGAAACGGGGAACTTGGAAAAAACACAACCCCCTGAATTCCCCTTTTTTAAGGGGGACTTAAACGGATTGACTTGTAACAGGCATTTTAGCAGTTACCGCCTTTTATAACCTTTTGCGCTCTTTGCCTGTCTGTACGTCGCACCCAGACAGGCGCATCTGCGGTGAACCATTCTATTGTAAGAGGATCATACTATTGAACGTTATTATTGCCACTGACTGTGGTAGTACCACGACCAAGGCCATCCTGATCGAAAAAAAGGATGGCGTGTATCGGCAGACATTTCGGGGGGAGTCACCCACTACAGTGGAAGCTCCTTTTGAGGATGTGACTCGTGGTGTCTTAAATGCATTTGCTGAGATTGAAGAGCTTTCGGGCCGAAAGATCTTGGATGGAGAAAAGATCATCACACCAGCCAGTGGAAATGCCGGGGTGGACATCTATGTTTCCACAAGCAGTGCCGGTGGTGGATTGCAGATGATGGTAGCAGGCGCTGTAAAGACCATGACGGCAGAAAGCGCACAGCGTGCAGCACTGGGAGCGGGCGCAATTGTTATGGACGTCATCGCATCAAACGACCAGCGCCTCCCGTACGAAAAGATTGACCGGATTCGACATCTTAGACCCGATATGATACTCCTCTCCGGCGGGACAGACGGCGGCACGGTTACCCATGTAGTAGAGCTTGCAGAATATATCTCTGCTGCCAACCCAAGACCCCGTCTTGGCATGACCTTTCAACTCCCCGTTATCTATGCAGGCAATAAAGAAGCCCGCGAAAAAATCAAAGAAATTTTAAACAAAAAAACTGCCCTCAATATTACGGATAATATTCGTCCAACGCTTGAACGGGAAAACCTCTACCCGGCGCGGATGGAAATCCAGAAACTCTTCCTCGAACACGTCATGGCTCAGGCCCCCGGTTACAAAAAACTCATGTCATGGACGGGGGCGCCCATTATGCCTACCCCCGGGGCCGTGGGTCTCATCATGCAGACGATTGCCAGAAAAAACAATATCAACGTAGTGGGGGTGGACATTGGCGGCGCTACAACGGACGTCTTTTCTGTGTACGGTGAAATCTTTAACCGTACCGTCAGCGCCAATCTTGGGATGAGTTACAGTATTTCCAATGTGCTGGCCGAGGCAGGGCTTGAGAATATCCTGAGATGGGTGCCATTCGATATCGATGAATCCGACCTCAGAAACAGGATTAAGAACAAGATGGTCCGTCCCACGACCATACCCCAGACATTGGAAGAGTTAAAGATTGAACAGGCCATATCGCGTGAGGCCCTGCGGCTGTCTTTCGGGCAGCACAAATCCCTGGCCGTTGGTCTTAAGGGTGTACAGCGGGAACGTGACATCTCCGAGGCATTTAAACAGGAAGTTACCGATGAAACGCTCGTCGATATGCTAAAACTAGATTTATTAGTGGGCAGTGGAGGGGTGCTCTCGCATGCACCACGCAGATCTCAGGCATTCCTTATGATGATTGACGCTTTCCAGCCCGAGGGTATTACGAGACTTGCCGTGGATAGTATTTTCATGATGCCGCACCTGGGTGTACTTTCAACGGTAAACGAACAGGCTGCTACCGAGGTATTTGTAAAAGATTGCCTGATCCATTTAGGCACGTGTATTTCTCTTGCGAAAGGGAGCATTGGAAAATTTAAAGAAAAATGTATTTCATACAAAATAATGATGCCTGATGGGAAAAAGATAGAGGAGTCCCTTCCGTATGGCGACCTGCGTGTATTTCCATTGGGGATCGATCAATCAGCGGAAATCGAGGTTGTGCCCGTAAAGAATTTTGATGTCGGTTCAGGAAGGGGAAAACCCATGACAAAGAAGGTCTTTGGAGGAGTGGTGGGTATTGTGATTGATACCCGTGGAAGACCCATAACATTGGCAAAGGATAAGACATCAAGGGTGGAACAGCTTCAACAATGGGCTACGGCCATTGATGCGTATCCAGAATAAAAATAGGAGTTTTTGAAAAACCATGACCCACGCATATACCCCAGGTTTACGTGTATCTGAACGGACAAAGGTCACGAGCCATCGTATCCTGCCTTTATTGGGTGACGTTATCGTTAAAAAGGGTGATCTCCTGAAGGCAGAAGACATTGTGGCTAAAACCCATTTGCCTGGCAAGGTACACGCTATCAATGCCGTAAACCGGTTAGGTATTCAGCCCAAGGATCTCAGGGAATACATGCTAAAAAAGGAAGGGGATACTGTTCAGAAAGACGAAATCATTGCCGAAACCAAACCATGGATTAAGATGTTGAAGACCGTATTGCTCTCGCCTATTACCGGCACGATTGAAACTATATCGAATGTAACGGGGCAAGTCCTTTTGCGTGAACCCCCCAGACCAATTCAAGTATTTGCTCACATAGACGGTACCGTCATAGAAGTCACAGAAAAAGAGGGCGTCGTTATGGAGACGACGGCTACCTTTATTCAGGGTATTTTTGGGGTGGGCGGAGAAACCGTGGGTGAACTTGCCATTGCCGTGGACAATCCTGGTGACATACTTACAGCGGAGCGTATCCAACCAATCCACAAGGACAAGATCATTGCCGGGGGGGCATTTATCCAGCACGATGCTATTGACAAGGCAAAGAAGGTTGGTGTCAAGGGTATCATTGTCGGTGGGTTCGATGATGAAGATCTCAGAAAACTCCTCGGATATGACCTGGGAGTCGCCATTACAGGCTCAGAAGAAATCGGTATCACCATCATTATCACAGAAGGTTTTGGACAAATACCCATGGCGCAAAGGACGTTCGAACTTTTAAAATCCCGCTCAGGCGCCAAAACTTCCATGAATGGCGCTACCCAGATTCGCGCGGGTGTCGTGAGACCGGAAATTATTATACCCTATTCAGGAAAGGCCTCCGAAGAAGAGATGGAAAAGCCCATCAACAGAGGCATGGAAGTTGGAGACTCTGTGAGGGTCATCCGGGTACCCTATTTCGGAAGGATTGGCAAGATCAAGGCGCTCCCCTTCCCCCCAAAAGTCATAGAAACTGAGGCCACCGTTCGTGTCCTCGACGTCGAATTTCCCGATGGTTCCACAGCCACTGTCCCACGGACAAACGTTGAGATGATTGAGACATAAGCAAATTTTCTCGTTTCTTTATCATCGCGGACCCTTCCGGGCACAGTATTTCTCTTTATACGGTATACTGTTTTTCCTGGTTTTCCAGGCTGTCATTTCCCCTTCGGGAACACATACGATATGAGTTCAGAATGAAAAGACGGCGTAACGAAGCGAAACATCTGCCGGTATCCTTAAATGGCAGAGAAGCCGCTATCGGATGGGAGTAGAATCATGCCGTCACAAGTTGTTTTCTTGCCCCGTACTATATTTTTGTGTTTTTTACATTTTTATGGTTTAATATTCACCAAATAGTAAAAATAATTTTTGGATTTCTGGAGGAAAATACTAATGGATATCCTGAAACAAGTTACCGAGTTGAAAGAATTTCTAGGAAAGATTTATTGTTTTATTGAGGATAATGAGGACTCATTCAAGGACGGCGTTGAGGCCGAAGACATGAAGACAGAAACCTGGAAGTGGATGCAGGAGTTGGCCAAATTCCTCCCTGAAGTTTAATTCTGAAAAATACTTACAAAAAAAAGATGTTTTTACAGTAAACCATCATGAGCCAAAGGCTCACAAAAGGGTATGGAAATGCCTGTTTTTTAGACATTCGAACCTATTTTCGTACCAACACCATAAGGAATACCTATCTATGACCCGACCGATGTTTTACGAACTCAGACCGCAGATGCCTATTAAGGCGCCCACTGGCACATCACTTACCTGCAAAAACTGGGATAGTGAAGCGGCCCTGCGGATGTTGATGAATAACCTCGACCCCGATGTGGCCATCCAGCCGGAAGAACTCATCGTCTATGGAGGTACAGGACGCGCGGCAAGGAACTGGAAGGAATATCAAAGAATCGTACATGCCCTGAAGACATTAAAAAAAGACGAGACCCTGTGCGTTCAATCGGGTAAGCCTGTATATATTGCAAGGACCCATGAATGGGCGCCGCGCATTGTTATTGCAAACGCAAACCTGGTTCCTGCATGGGCAAAACAGGACGTGTTTGACAGATATGATGAGGCGGGGCTTACTATGTATGGACAGATGACCGCGGGAAGCTGGATTTATATAGGCACCCAGGGCACCTTGCAGGGAACATACGAAACCTTTGCAGCCCTCGCCAGAAAGGCATTCAATGCAGATACCCTTAGGGGTAAATTCGTGCTCACAGCAGGTATGGGCGGTATGAGCAGCGCACAGCCTTTGGCTGTTACCATGAATGGCGGGACAATTCTGTGTGTGGAAGTACGGAGAGAACGCATAGAAAAAAAGGTTAAAGAGGGTTATTGTGACAAGATAACCGACAACCTTGATGAAGCGCTTCAATGGATCATGGATGCCAAATCCAGACAATTACCCCTATCGGTAGGTTTGGTGGGAAACGCCGCAGAGGTCTATCCTGAACTGGCAAAACGGAATATCACCCCCGATGTTGTAACAGATCAGACTCCAGCCCATGACCTGACGTCTTATGTACCTATTGGTAATGTGCAGGAACTCGACAAGCTACGGGAGAAGAACAAGCGGGCTTACAAGGAAAAGGTGTTAGATGCCATTGCCGAGCATGTAAACGCCATGCTAGCAATGCAACGAACCGGAGCCATATGCTTCGATTTCGGCAACAATCTGAGGTCTCAGGCAGAGATGGCGGGTGTATCCACGAGAGACTCTGATGGACGTTATTGGTATCCTGGCTTTGTGTCTGCATTTATACGGCCTTTGTTTTGTCAGGGAAAAGGGCCGTTCCAGTGGGTAGCACTGTCGGGCGACAAGGCGGATATTGAAAAGATTGACGATGCCGTTATTAAAAATTTCCCAGATGACACATCTCTTGTAAGGTGGATAAAGCTTGCTAAAGAAAAGGTACCTCAGGTGGGTCTGCCTGCCAGGATCTGCTGGCTGGGATACGGTGACCGCGCAAAGATGCGTTTGATAATCAACGAAATGGTGAGAAATGGTGTTGTCCGGGCGCCTGTAGTTATTGGTAGAGACCACCTCGACTGCGGGTCCGTGGCCTCTCCGTATCGGGAGACCGAGGATATGAAAGATGGCAGCGATGCCGTTGCAGATTGGCCGCTGATCAACTTTGCCTTAAATGGCATAAATGGTGCCAGTTGGGTAAGTTTTCATCATGGCGGTGGCGTGGGGATTGGCAATTCACTCCATGCCGGTATGGTCATTGTAGCGGACGGCACAAAAGAAAGAGACGAGAGGCTTGAAAGGGTCTTAACGGCAGACCCGGGGATCGGGATTGCAAGGCACGCAGATGCAGGTTACGATGAGTCTCTGCGTGTAGCAAAGGAAAAGGGTGTAATAATACCTGAATAAGTTTTATGGAGGATACTCAGATGTCAGAATTGGCCACAAAAGCATGTGTACCCTGTAGAGGTGGAGTGCCTCCCCTGAAAGGCGAAGCGCTTCAAATGCTACAGAAGCAGGTGGAAGGCTGGGATGTGGTAGAAGAACACCATCTATTCAAAATCATTAAATTCCCTGACTTTCGCAAGGCCCTGGATTTTGTGAATAAGGTAGGCGAAATCGCTGAAGAACAAGGCCACCATCCGGTAATCACCTTCACCTGGGGCAAGGTAGAAATTACAATCTATACCCACAAGATTAATGGACTGACGGAAAGCGATTTCATCCTGGCGGCAAAGATTGATACCATCAAGAAGTAATTCCCTCCAAAAGATGATTGTGAATTATGTTAGAACCTTCGCCTGATTTCACCGAAGCATTTCGACACGGCGACATAAAAAAAGTGGGTGGTTGGGTGGTATTGAAATTTATGTGGCTTCTATAGATGATTTGTGATTGGAGTTCCTGAATGCTAAGCTAGATACCTTCTTTAAACAGGTGCTTCTGCACCAAAATCTTTTCGAAATGTCGACCCCAGTTCGTACCACACAGCGGTTCTTCAGTAATATCCGGATTTTTGCAGCCGCATACATAGGCATAAATCCCAAATTCCTTTGCCCATCTTGAAATATTCTCATAAGCCTGCTTCCTATAGTCCACGCCTAACGCAATCACGCGGGATTGCTCAGCTAACAAATTCATTGACTTGCAATTTTGGTAATGCTCCAAAATTTTTGAAAGGAAAGGCGTGTTTTCCAGTGCCTTATGAAGATTCTTCTTTATTTGCGGTCTCAGAAACAGATAATTAATGCCCGTGGAATTTACACCAAGCCTCTGAAGTACCTTAAACAAGGCCGTAAGATTCTCTGCAGTATCAGTTACACCGGGAATCAACGGATCCAACTTTACTTCAGGTACAATACCTATCGCACATAATTGCTCCATGTTCCGGATTCTTTCCCGCGGTGTTGCTGCATAGGGTTCTATCTTTTTCTGAATATCCCGTTCTAACGTAGTAATACCGATTTGAATATGCGTTAATTTCTTGTATTGCTTGAGTAACGGGAAAAAATTTGCGGGAATTCTGCCCTTGGTAAGTAAATTTATACCAACACCATGTTCCAATAAAATATGCAGTAAGTCATACGTTATCTGAAGCACTTGCGGGATAGGCTGCAGGACATCGCAGGTGGGGCTAAAAAACACATAGGCAGGCAGCTTCCGTCGGGTGGATAATTCTTTTCGTAACTTTTCAGGCATGTTTCCATACACAAACACCTTGCCATCGCCCGGATACATCGAATAACCCCGCGCATAGCAATAGGCGCATTGATGAACGCACCCCAAAGTTGGATTAATCGAGGCTACCTGACTGAGGCATTGTAATGTGGATTTGGTTAGGACGTGTCCCTTACGTTCAATAATACCTATGTACATTATATTAATTTCGGATTACGAATTTTGGATTCGATTTTTATTGTTTCTGGCAGTTTTGTCAGAATGACAACCAAAATCCGAATTTCGCAATACACCATCTCATATTGCCTCATTTATTTAATACCAACCCCCCATTAGTTCGATAGAGTAACAGATTTTCTGCAATGGTATCATGAAAGATATCGTGGTCCCCCTGGTTGTCAATTAATATTCCTATGCCGCTTATTTCTTCGGTTTTTGACGGAGATGAAAAGCCCTGGCTATTACCCTGTGCCTGATATCTGTCATTCCCGCAAAAATCTGCCAGTACCCCAATGCCCTTTTCCAGACCAGCACCTTGTGAGGTGGTCTCGCTCCGATAGGTATCATTCCCGCACTCATCCACCAGAAACCCGATACCGGTGTCGTGTCCACACCCCTGAGATACACCAAAACTGCTTGCATACGTATCGTCGCCCGCTGAATCCTTCAGCAATCCGATAGCCGAATGAATACCTGCGCCCTGGGCATAGCGGCCGGCGTAATAGGTGTCGTTGCCATCATTGTCACACAAAAAACCCAGGGAGAAATAATAGCCGTTACCCTGAGAAAAATAGTCTCCGTGGTATTGATCGTTCCCCTTCTGGTCAATCAGTATACCAATACCCCCCGATGCCCCCACAATGGCCCCTTCTGGCCTTATGCCCATCCCCATTCCCTGAGACATGGACTGAAAGGATTTACCCGGATCCCGGAAATCCGGGTACTCTCCCCCGGTAAGGTAGAAATCATTTCCATCGGCATCTAGTAATGCGCCAACCCCCCTGGTAAATCCTACACCCTGGGCAAATTGCCGGCTAAAATACCTGTCGTTGCCGCACAGGTCACTGAGCAGGCCTGCCCCAAAGAAGCCTACTCCCTGATTTGCGACATGGCCGCTATAAAAATCATTACCATCGTTGTCCGCCAACAACCCGACTCCAAACAGGCCCGACCCCTGCGAAAAATCCTGGCTTATATAGGTGTCGTTTCCCTCACAGTCTATGAGGAGACCAATTCCAAACCTTCCGGTACCCTGCGAGAATGGGTTCTTTGCATGGTAGACATCATTTCCTGAAAAATCGATACAGATAGAGACCGGGATATCTTTGCCGGATGAGCCTGCATTATTAAAATAATAATCATCACCGCCAAGGTCGATAATTACTGCCGCATCGGCATAGTAATACGAGGTACCTGTTCCTCCCACAACAATTTTTCCGATGCTCGTATCCTGGATAAACAAGATATCACCGGCATAATTCTGAGGTATTTCCGTGCCTTCCTGATGATTTTCACTGCGAAGGGATTCTGGTATGTTGAACAGAGAGACAGGTGTTTTCGTCCCATCGAAATGTGCCTTTTGCAGGACGTCTGTCTTTTCCAGGAGTGTTACTGCAGCCTCGAACAACCTTGCAAGATTCACCTTTTGAGATAGCACCAGTAACCTGGAAAGGTCTTGCGGCGCTATCTTTTCATCAGGCAACCAGATTTTATGGGCGTTTTGATACAAGAATTCAGCGTCATCCTGTGATACGTCATGGAATGCGCCTTGTACAGAAGAGACACAGGCTACCAGGCTATCGATAACACCTTGTAATTGTCCTTGTAGTGAGTAGGTCGTTTCCGTTTTTGGTAATTGTTCAGTATCCGGTGAAATCTTTGGAGATTTATCAACCACCCCTTCATCCCCTCCTTGCGAAGGAGGGGATGAAGGGGTGGCGTTCTGCTTCTTATTAAGCAATTTCAATTTGGCATCTAACAATTCTGCCGCAAAACCTATTTGAGCGCAGATATCGTTATCAAAATACCTATCATATATGGCCTGACCAATCCTGGGGGTATCGAGGGGATGCAACAGAAGATAATTTACCAGAGATAAACGAAACGGATTGGCCTCTTCATTAGACTGGAAACCTTCCCGGGCATATGCCTCTTCACCAATGCGCTGTAATATTGAGCCAAGCATATCCTTGTATCTTTCGTTTTTCCTGGCGAAGCCGATAAAACTTGTCCCTGTCTGTTTTGCACAGGAAGACGCCGTAGTCTTTTCATTCAAAAACAGATTTTTTGCCCCTCCATTCCCTCCTTGCGAAGGGGTTGATAAAGGCGGGGTATTTTTGTCCTCTTGTGTAAGCTCAGAATTTTTCTTTGAGATGAAACACGTGATTGGTTCAGGTACGTTTTTGAGAAGTTTCGCAAAAAGCCTGGGTTCAAATACCATTTCGGCACCGTCTCTGAGGGCAGTGAGTTCAGGCATGCCTCCTGCACCAATGGCTTCCATGGTCTTCTTAAATTGGATAAGGTTGAGACCGTCTTTTCCAAGGGTAGAGACATTGTTAATCTTTGTAACAATATCCCCTACCCTCAAACCAGCCTCAGCAGCAGGTGATCCCTGTGTGATCTCTTGTATAAGAATGCCTTTCCCTTCGGCATTTTCCATAAAGATACCCAGCCAGCCTTTATTAAAATTAACCGCATCCTTCTTAAATCCCGTTCCTTCAAGAGTAAAGAAGTTTCCGATATCAAAATGCTGCCCATCGACAGAGACCTGTATGCCTTCATCCGCCAGGGTAAAGGTATTTGGGTACACAGTGGATATTGCGGGGACACAAAAATAAAAAAATATGAAATGCACTATTTTGTTGAGCATGATTGAGTTTGTTTTATAATAGTGACTTGGGGGCACAGAAATATTATATTGCTTCCCCGTGCAGTGGTGTATTCTGGTAATGAAAATACGACAACGAAAATTCAGGATAATAGAAGCACCTATGAAAAGCAATGGGAAAATTTCTTACAATACAAAACCGCAACCAAAGCAGCCGTTGCTTTTCACCTGCTCAATGGGGACGCAGGGATGTGTTCAAAATGCGTGTACCAAAAGCAGGTGGAAATAATTTCTTGACATCGTTATGTCGTTTAAGGCATAATGTGAAAACGTAGGATCTTTATGCAAATAAAATTCAAGCTGTGGCTAGAAGAGAATGGCGGGGTAGCCTTTGCTGAAGGGCGGAGAATGCTTCTGGAGGCTGTAGACCGGCTGGGGTCGTTGAATGCAGCTGCCAAAGAACTGGGTATGTCATATCGAGCTGCCTGGGGAAAGATCAAGGCCACAGAAAAAGCATTAGGCATAAGATTATTGGATGTCACCACAGGGGGCAAGGGTGGAGGTGGGGCCACCCTGACAGCAGAAGCAAGGGAACTCATTCTGAAATATAAAAAATTCTCCGACAGGATGACCTCGTTGATGGAAAAGGAATTCAGGCATATTTTTGTAAGTACGAAACAGTAATTGTCTAATGTCAGGGAGAATGCTTTTGGATTTTTCAACCTCCCCTTTATCCCATCCTTCGCAAGGAGGGGACTTAGCCTTGATCTCCGTCGAAAGATGAATAGACGGTTTCCCGTGGGATATTGAGTAAATCCAGGAAACTGATGTAAAATCTGTAATAGTGAGTGATTAAAATAGTGCATGGCAAATAGACTTTGCGGAACAATTGTCAATATAACTCAAGGGCAAATTCATGCCCACATCCAAATTGTATGGAAGGACACACCGCTCAGCATTATCATCACAAGGGCTTCGTGTGAGGATATGCATCTTTCGGCGGGCGACACGATTTTTGTGATCGCCAAGGGTACGGATATCCTGCTTGCTAAATCCTTTTCGGGGATGCTGAGCGCAAGGAACAGGGTCAAGGGCGTTATAAAACAGATTATTCAGGGAGATATATTATCTAAGATTTTTGTGGAGTCTCACGGTGATATGCTCCATGCCATTATTACCAATACCTCACTTCATGAAATGAACCTTCAGGAGGGGGACGAAGTAACAGCCATTGTAAAATCAACGGAACTGATATTATCGAAGGAAATTTAATAATGAAGAGCCTGTGGAGATGTGCGAGTGCCTTGAAGTATGGAGATCTAAGCGGTTGTGTTCACACACGAAGCTTTTGATGCCCATTTTTATGTATGTGCGTTATGTCATTATTGATATAACAATGTCGAAATATCTTGTAAGGTCTGGTCTCTTTAATATCAGAGACTCATTTTTTCTCTAGCCGTTATGTCGTAATTGATATAACATTAACAAAAAGAAGGATATATGCGAAATAGATGGCTTCAATATAGTTTGTCGCTGGCTATGGTATTTTTTACGGTATATACCCCTGGTATAGCACAGCATGCAGTTGCCCGGGATGTTGTTCAGAACAAGGAATCGGCTGAAAGTGATTTAGGCAATTTGGAAATGCAATTAAAACGCATAGAAGAGGCCTTTTTAGTACAACAGAAAATGATGAAACAGATGGAGACATTAGCGTTAACCCAGCAAGAGCAAATCAAGGAATTGAAAACCCGTGTTGAGGCTATGAGTGAAAAACCTGTGGCAGTTGCAAAAGAAGAAATCAAAGACGAGGTAAAGCAAGAAATGAAACAAGAGGTACAACAAGAAGTGGGAAACTATCTCGCATCGGCTGAGGCGCGGGAAAAATTGGGATTAGCCCTACCGGGCAAATATGAACCTGTTTTCGCCTGCTATAAACCCGACAGGGACAGGGCGTCGTTAAGTTTTCAAACACGTGATGGAAAATATTCTTTAGACATTGGTTTCAGATTTCAGACACGATTTACCTATAAGGACAAAGACGAAGATTTTAACGAACAGGACATAACAGATATTGATTTGCGCAGGGCCAGGCTGAACTTTAGCGGCAACATCTATAGCAAGGATTTAAATTACTATGTGGAGATCGATGCAGACAGTTATGAAGTAAATATGAGAGATTATTACATTTACTGGACGCCGCTTAAGGAGTTAAATACAAAGATCGGGTATTTTAAGGTGCCAGCCGGACGGCAATGGAATTCATCAGGTTTCAAACTCTTACTCCAGGACAGGTCCATCGCCACCGACAACTTTAAACAGGACCGCGATTACGGCTTAGACATCTATGGACAACCTTTTGATAGTCATATGGAATACCACGCAGCAGTTTTCCAGGGCGCTGGCTCAAATCCCAACAAAACATATGGAAAGGACGAAAATATTGATAACGAGCTCATGTATGTATTGAGCGCGCGGTGTAATCCTTTTGGAATTTATGATTACTATGATGAAACCGATCTGAAATATAGCGAGAAATTTAAGGCCACAATGGGCGTATCAGCAACCTATAATGCAAAGCAGAAAGACAAAAAGCTGGCAAATACCGATACAATACTCGGCGGAGCTGATATAGGCATGAGATACAGAGGGTTTACGTGGGATAGTGAATATTACATAGAGAAGAATAACCCGGAAGGCGATGGCGATTCGATAACTTCAGACGGTGTCCACTCCCAGGCAGGTTATTTTGTGCTACCCAAAAAACTGGAAGTTGCTGCCCGTTACGCTGTATTTGATCCTAATGAGGATACGCCGGATGATGTTCAGACGGAATATACGGTTGGCATCAATTATTACATGCGTGGGCATCGCCAACAGATACAGACTGACGTGGGTCACTTCGTAACTGAGACCACGACGGAAGATAAAAACGAAACCAGAATCAGATTACAATATCAAATGATATTTTAGAGGAGGTTACGATGATTTCAGAAAGGTCTAAAAGACGGGCTACTAATTTTATTTCGATAACGTGTGATACCTGGTTGCTATTTTCATTAATACCCTTTCACCTTACTGTTTGCGCAGACGAAAAAATCCTTATTGCGGCAGCTACCAACCTGAATCCTGCTATGGATGATATCTGCAAAGAATTTGAGAAGGCATACCCTACCATCGATGTGAATGTGTCGTATGGTTCTTCCGGCAATTTTTTTGCTCAGATTAAACAGGGTGCGCCTTTCGATATATTTTTCTCAGCCGATACAACCTATCCCGCACGTCTGGAAGAGGAAGGTTTGGCGGTAAAAGGGGGGAGTAAAATTTACGCCTTTGGAAGTATTGTGCTCTGGATACCGAAGAACTCTGCATTAAATCCCCGAAAGGGATTGCATATCGTTTTAGACTCAAAAGTAAAAAAGCTCGCGATTGCAAATCAAAGACTCGCGCCTTATGGCATGGCAGCAGAGGAGGCGCTTCGACACTATGGATTATGGGATAAGGTTCAGGAGAAACTGGTCTTCGGGGAAAATATCTCGCAAACGGCACAATTCGTCCAGTCAGGCGCCGCTGATGTGGGAATTATCGCCCTATCTCAGGCAATTTCACCAAAAATGAAAAGTGACGGAGATTATTTGGTCATACCTGCCGAATCGTATAACAAACTCGGACAAGCCTATGTTGTCCTGCAAAGAGGGAAGGATAAGTCGTGTGTCAGGAAATTTCTGGAATTTACGCAAGGGAAAAAAGGGGAAATAATATTTTCTCAATATGGTTATTCCCTCCCAAAACAGATTAAGAATATTGATAATAAAAATTGATCAAATTATCTATGACAAGGAAACGGGTTCCCCTTAGGATCCAGATATCCTAAAACTTATTATAGGAATCAGTGATCTGGAACTGACTCCACAAGAGAGGAGAAAATACATGACAGATTAAATTATGTTAACTATTTGCATACGAGTCGTTATTATGTAAGATATCCGTATGTGCAGACGCATATAAGTTAAATATTTTTAAACTACAGGATTATTTTTCCATGGATTTTGCGGCTCCTTTCCTTTTAACCTTAAAGCTTTCTACCATTACAACACTTTTATTATTTATCCTGGGTATCCCTTTCTCCTACTGGCTTGCTTTTTCAAGGTTTCGCGGGAAGTTCTTCGTTGAGTCTGTGGTGGCCTTGCCCCTTGTTCTTCCACCAACTGTCCTGGGTTTTTATCTCCTCATGTCTATGGGGGGGAACAGTTTTATTGGGCGTTGGTACGAAGGCATTTTTAATAAGACCCTTGCATTCTCTTTTCAAGGACTTATTGTGGGTTCATTTATCTATAACTTGCCCTTTGCAATACGCCCCTTTCAGTCAGCTTTTGCCGGGGTGGATAAAAGAGTGATTGAGGCTTCATGGAGCCTGGGCAGGTCTAAATTATATACCTTCTTTTTTGTTGTTTTCCCTCTCTCCCGACAAGGTATTATTACCGGCTGCATGCTCTCCTTTGCACACTGCGTGGGTGAATTTGGAGTTGTCCTTATGATCGGAGGGAACATCCCGGGAATAACCAGGGTTGCTTCGGTAGCCATCTATGACGAGGTTCAGACGCTGAATTACGGAACTGCAAATATCTATGCGTCCATTCTGCTGGCATTTTCATTTGTAATACTTGCGGTAGTTTATTTTATAAATAGACGTTTTTCTGTGCGCTTATTCTAAGGATATTCCTCATGCACTTCTTTATGAGTTCACTTTCGGCAAAAGTAAACGGAGAGAAATTCCATAATTCGTTTTGCTGTCAACGATAACAACCTTTATGCTTATAACACGGAGGCCTTTTTTTGCTGAATATTTGTGTAAAAAAAACATGGAATGAATTCAGGCTGGATGTAAGTTTTGAGATCCCTCATAAAAAAATAACAGCTTTATTTGGCCCTTCAGGGTCAGGCAAGACAACTGCCCTGCGTATTATTTCAGGTTTGGAAATGGCCGATGATGGCATAGTCACGTGTGAGGAAGAAATATGGTTCCATAAAATGAAAAGGATTAACATGCCCCCACAGCAGCGTTCTATAGGGTTTTTATTTCAGGATTATGCCTTATTTCCCCATATGACCGTAGAAAGGAACGTAGCGTATGGAATAAAGGGGAAAGAAAGATTACAAGAAGTAAAAGAACTCATATTACTGGTTGGTCTGTCAGGCTACGAACAGTATTACCCCAGTCAATTATCAGGGGGACAAAAGCAGAGAATTGCCTTAATCAGAGCCCTGGCAAGGAAGCCCCATCTCCTGCTCCTTGACGAACCACTTTCTGCCCTGGATATGGAAGCACGATTGCGATTGCAGGAAGATTTAAAGCAGATCATTCAACAATTTCATATAACAACAGTATTTGTAACTCATGATATAACAGAGGTATACAAACTGGCTGACTATGTAGTCGTGCTGGATGCTGGGAATGTGGTGAAACAAGGGACGCCGGAAGAAATATTTATGGGAAAGAGGCTAAGCACCCGTATTCAGATTGTAGGTAAGGTGGTAGACATAGAATCCGACTCCATCATGGCCGCCGTTACCGTTATGCACGAAGACCAGTATTTTAAAACCCTTATCGATTCGGAAGAGATACAACGGTTGAACTTAACGGTGGGGGACGATGTTGTCGTCGGAGCCAAAGCCTCTGACGTAATCTTATTTAAAGAATACGGTTCTGGAATAAGATCGTGAAGTTTACATTTTTTTGACAAAGTATCTCATGGTAAAATACGAAACAAATTCTCTTATCTGCCAACAGGAAAAAATGATAAAATAATCCGAATTTCTAAACAAACGTATCTTTCAGGTACCGTATTTTTAATTTAATCTAAATTTCACTTTTTTGTAGGAGGAAATGTTATGCAAGGCTTTAATAGAAGAAAATTTTTGAAAACCATCGGGATTTCCGCTGTTACCGCGGGATTGACTACTTCGTTGGGTTCTCTGAGAAGTTTTGGCGCTGACGGGATAGATTGGTATCAGAACATTAACCGTGTGAAAGACCCTCTTAATAAAACCCCAAAAGAAAAAGGGCACGCCCCAGTGGTCCGTTGGCCCATAAATATAAAGAGCGGGGAACCGTTTAACATAGACATTCAGATCGGTGAAAGTCTGCATCCAATGGCTCCAAATCACTATATACAGTGGATTGAGGTGTATGCAGGGATAGAACAGGTTTCACGGATAGAATTTTCGCCTCTCTGTCCCCAGGCAAAAGTAACGATTCCTATCGCCGTCAAGGGATCTTCAACCCTTAAAATCCTGACTCGTTGCAATCTGCACGGTATCTGGGAAACGGCAAAAAAGGTTACCGTCTAAAAGGGTATTACCCCTACTAACATTACAGTGACATTTTATTCTTATGTCCTGCACAAAAATCGGCAATGTATTAACCCTGACAGGGTTTTAGAACCCTGTCAGGGTTGTTTCTCCTGTGCACACGCACGACAACAGAAAGCCGGGATATCGAACGGAAAACCAGACACGATTGCAACTATTCTTTCTTGCTATTGCCTGGAATGTAAAAAGATGCGGCAGCCGGTACGGATTTCGGATTATACGGGATTTTTATTGCATGGGCAATTAATAGAGTATAATATAATCACTGATATATTTACAAACCCAGAAAAAAGGGTTACAGAAGATTATAGTATAGGGAGATTAGGATAAGAGTATGGAACGGCCTTTTGATCGGCAATTAGGGGAGCTCAGAAAAAATCTCATCCGGATGGCATCTATGGTAGAGACCGCCATCGCCAACGCTGTGAAATCCCTGATTGAGAGGAATAGCGAGTTGGCTTATCTGGTAGTAAAAAGTGACGAGCAGATAGATTCCCTGGAATTGGAAATTGACAAACAATGTGTAGATTTGCTGGCGTTACGACAGCCTCTGGCCATTGACCTCCGTTTTATTACGTCGGCTATTAAGATCACCAATAACCTTGAGCGTATGGGTGATCTCGCCGTCAATATTGCAGAGCGCGTGATTCCTCTCAATCAGGAACCACAACTCAAGCCGTTCATTGATATTCCACGGATGGCAACGATTACCCAAACCATGGTCAAGGACAGTATTGATGCGTTTGTGAATAGGGATACGGTTTTGGCAAGATCTGTGTATGAACGGGACTCCACAGTGGACTCACTGAACGACCAGATATTCAGGGAACTTTTGACTTATATGATGCAAGACCCGGGAAATATATTGCGGGCGGTTCACCTGATACTGATTTCCCGCCACCTGGAAAGGATTGCCGATCACTCCACAAACATTGCCGAAGAAGTCGTATATATT
The DNA here is from genome assembly GCA_015075005.1 of Planctomycetia bacterium. GTDB lineage: Bacteria > Planctomycetota > Brocadiia > Brocadiales > Brocadiaceae > Brocadia. Next base: position 892,249 of record JABTVC010000002.1, on the reverse strand, counting down.
GTAAAGGCCAAAGTGGTCAAGCACCGCAGCCATAGCCTGGAGGAGATTTAGTCACGCCCGTATTCTTTTTGTTAACGAATTTATGTCCTGACCATAAATTCAGGATAACTATCACATGACAAGCACACTTTCATGCACAATATCCATGAGCGTTTCATTTGATATTGAGTAAATTCTTACTTCAGTGGCAATACAAAACTCCAAACTCCCGTATATACTCATAGCGATCGTATCTGCATCTGTTTTCCTTAATTCACTTCATAACGGGTTTGTCTATGATGATATTGGGGTAATCGAAGATAATTATTTCATACGATCACTCCAAAATATTCCAAAAGTTTTTAGCAAAGATTATTTTCACCTTTCTCGTGAACTGAGCTACCGTCCCGTTGTCACCTTAAGCTATTTTACAGATTACGCTATCTGGCGACTCCACCCCTTCGGATATCATCTGACCAATGGTGTTCTTCATACAATAAACAGCATTCTCATTTACACAATGATACTTTTGCTGATAAGGGTGCGTTCCGTGGCATTCCTATCGGCGATAATATTTTCCATTCATCCCTGTGTAACGGAGGCCGTAAATGGCATAAGCTACAGGGAAGATTTATTCGTTGTCCTGTTTTCCCTGCTGTCATGCCTCTGCCTGATCAAATCAGGCCACAAAAATCTTGTTTTCTATGAACACAAACCTACCCATTCACCCTTACAAAAAGGACGGATATCGTTGGATAACAAAGAATTCCCAATCCGCCGTGCAGCGCAGTGGGACACATGGGTTTACTATACAATAGCCCTTTTAACCTATCTGCTCAGTCTATTTTCTAAAGAGACGGCGATTGTAACGCCTCTGTTTATCCTTGTGTACCGGGTCTTATTTGTACAGGAATATCCGCCTCCATTGTATCATTCCATGCAAGAAGGAACGCGAAATTGCTCAACTCTTCTAAAGTCAAACGGACAAAAATCTACTCACTATAGAAGGACACGGTGGGCAAGTGATTTTGCAACTATTATCTTGGTTATATCCTGATAAGTCTTTTCTATGTACTGATCCGTTTTGTTGTCCTCAAAAACCCAGTCGAAGTACCTATAGGTTATTTACAGGACAGTGTAGCAACAAATTTCATGACAATGGTCAAGATCCTGGCTGTGTATGTAAAACTCATGTTTTTCCCGTTCCAACTGAGTGCCGATTATCTGATCGTCCCTGTCGTATCGGTCTTCGACATCCCCTTTATCATAAGTAGTGTATTCCTGGCTGTTGTGGGTATTATTATTTTCAAGACCCTAAAGCATGGCCGGGAGACAGGGGTCAGGGATCGGGTATCAGGGGATAAAGGACTGCCTCCAGACCTCAGACATCCGATCCCTCTCAAAGGAAACACTGCACGGCGACAACTGATCTATGGCTTGTTCATGCTTTGTTTTTTTGTGGCGCTTCTCCCTGTTTTAAACATCGTTCCCATTGGACATATTATGGCAGACCGTTACCTGTATCTTCCGGTTGCCGGATTTTGTATAGTTCCGGCTGGGCTTTTGCTGCGCAAGGTAATACCTCAATTACCTGATGATAATCGCCGTAGTACTTATCAGCACAGACGCAGCCAGATTACCACCCTTACCCCTCTCCCTTGTAAAGGGGAGAAAACAGGAGTGGCAAAAAAACTTACCGGCACGTATCCATATAAAAACAGGGAAAGGATGTTGAATCTCCCCTTGATCAACTGCGCTTTTACTAGTACCCTCATCTCCGTAGCATGCATTTTTTTTACAACAAAGACTCTTTTGAGAAACAGAGACTGGCAGAACGAGCATACCTTCTGGACTGCTATTCTTAGAGAACAACCAAAAAATTATGACGCACATAATAATCTGGGGAATTATTACTATAAGCAAGGCCATTTTGATAGAGCGATTGGTGAACTGGAAGAAGCGGTAAGATTGAAGCAGCATTATCCTGAAGGACATAACAGTCTGGGAACGATGTATATCGACAAAGGGCTTATCGACAAGGCCATTGCCGAGTATGGCGAGGCAATAAAATATAAACCCCTGTTTCCCGAGGCTTATTATAACCTGGGAAATGCCTGCATCAAAAAGGGCTTGATGGACAACGGCATTGCTTTTTTTCAAAAGGCAATCAGCATGGGCATGTATAATCCACAGGTCTTTAATAATCTTGGTGGCGTTTATGTTAAAAAAGGGATGCTGGATGAGGCTATAGTCCAGTATCAAAAGGCCGTGTCAGTCTATAGCGATTTTGCAGAAGCGCACAGCAATCTGGGGTATGTATATGCCGAAAAAGGTGACCTGGATAATGCGGTTTCTGAACTCAGTGAGGCATTGCGGTTACAACCCAATCATGCTAACGCGCACAACAATCTCGGGGCAGTATATTGCCAGCGGGGACTCCTGGATATGGCACAGCAGGAGTTCCTTGCGGCCGTCAGGTATGATCAAAAAAATGCCAGTGCCCATAAAAACATCGGCATGATTTACTTTACAAAAGGAGATAAGGAACGGGCCAGAGAACACCTTGCGGAGATGCTGAAATACGACCCAAATTATCTAAAGGACGCAGGTATATCCGCAATCGTATCACAACTCGGCTTGATAAAGAAATAACGGCTTCTTTACAGAAATATTTTTAATTGTATCTTAGGAACATTGCATATTTATTTTAGGAGGGCATATGTCAATCAAAGAAAATCTGGAGCAGGTGAAACAAAATATTGCCAGCGCCGCCACAAAGGCAGGGAAAAAACCCGAAGATATTATTCTGGTTATGGCCACGAAGACCGTGGAACCGGAACGCATCCGTGAAGCCATTCGGGCTGGCATGCACATTATTGCGGAAAATAAGGTACAGGAGGCACTGAAAAAATACGAGGTATTAAAAGACGAGGATGCGGAATGGCATTTTATCGGACACCTTCAGACGAACAAGATCAAGGACGTCCTTAAATTTGCAGATATGATCCACTCTGTGGACCGGTTGTCTCTGGCTGAGAAATTGGACCAGCGGCTCCAGCAGGAAGGACGCTCCCTGGATATTTTGGTCCAGGTCAATACCTCTCACGAAGAAAGCAAATACGGCGTTGCACCGGAAGAGGCAATTGCTTTGGTTAAACAGACGGCCAGATACGATACATTAAAAATACAGGGACTCATGACTATCGGTCTCTTTACCAAAGACGAGGTAAAAATCCGTAAATGTTTCAAGGTACTAAAAGAGATAAACGACAATATTGTCAAAGAAGGCATTGACAGGGTACATATGAAATACCTTTCCATGGGCATGTCAGGCGACTACCAGATCGCAATTGAGGAGGGCGCAAACATGGTGCGCATCGGTACTGCGATTTTTGGTGCCCGTAATACCCCGGATGCCTTTTACTGGCCTTCAGAAAAAACCGATGCAGACCGGGCAAAGCACCTGTAAGGAATACAGAGGAATCACACATTTCATGCCATTGTTTATAAGCATCTCATGGCATTCCGGGTGTTTGCGACTTTATAGCGACTTTGAATTTCCCTGACATGTAATCACCATGCCATGTGAAACGGCATAAAAAACCTTCCCTGATAATCGGGGGACAATGATAAAAATTTTTTTATTACTTGTCCGCTGCATTACCACCGGCAATGGCAGGCACTATGGAAATGTGGTCGCCGTCTTTTACCGGCGTATTGAGATTGTCTATAAACCGAATATCTTCATCATTGAGGTAAAAATTAACAAATCTCCTTATTTGACCGTCATTGTCGCAAATTCTCTCCTTAATTCCCTTATAATTTGCCTCAAGATTCTCGACAATATCTTTAATGCTCTTTCCTTCCACCTTCACCTCATCAGCACCTTTGGTTAGTGTTCTCAGTGGCGTTGGAATGCGAACCGTTACTGGCATATTTATACCCCCTTCATAGTTTTAAAATAACCACAGAATTGTCAGTAAAAATATCAAATTGCAAATTGCAAAATTATCATTTCATTAAAAATGTTCCGAAAAGATTATTTCTTTTCCTTTGTATTTTTCAACGGGTCTTAGACAATACCTACTCAGAATTTAATGAACAACCGCCATCTTCTCTTCCATAAGGGCAACAAATTCAGAGAGAGAAGGGTTAATGATTTTAGGAACTTCCAGTTTGTCCAATACCGCCTCCTGAGTCTTTAGTCCATTTCCCGTCACACTGATTACAATGGACTCGTCACGCGGAATTTTACCCTGTTCAATAAGCTTTTTTGTCACCGCAACTGTCACCCCACCTGCGGTTTCTGTGAAGATACCTTCTGTTCTGGCAAGTAATTTAATACCTTCCACGAGTTCATCATCGGTCACGTCCTCTGCCCATCCCCCGGATACATTAATAGACCTCACAGAATAATAGCCATCAGCCGGATTGCCAATTGCTATCGACTGCGCAATGGTATTGGGTTTTACGGGTTTTATCACATCAGTCACCTGCTTAACGGCTGTAGTTATCGGCGAGCTGCCGGTTGCCTGGGCACCGTGGAGTTTGGTATCTGCATTATCAATGAGGCCCAGTTTTACGAATTCCTTAATAGCCTTTCCTATCTTCGTGATCAAGGAGCCTCCCGCCATGGGAACTACAATATGCTTCGGCGTTTTCCATCCAAGCTGTTCCATGATCTCATATCCATAGGTCTTCGAACCTTCCCCATAATAAGGTCTCAAATTTACATTTACAATCGCCCAGCCGTATTTATCTGCTATCTCAGTGCAAAGTTTGTTTACACTGTCATAGTTTCCTCTGACTTTTATTACATTGGTGCCATAAATCAGCGTGCCAATAATCTTGCCCTGTTCGAGATCGGCTGGCATGATGATGTAGCTCTCCAGGCCTGCCTGTACGGCCTGGGCAGCTACTGCATTCCCCAAATTCCCTGTCGTAGCACATCCGACGGTTTTGTACCCAAATTCCTTCGCCTTTGTCAGCGCCGTAGAAACGACCCTGTCTTTAAAGGAGAACGTGGGATAATTCACGGAATCGTTCTTCACATACAGTTCCTTTACCCCAAGGACTTTGGCGAGGTTATTTGCCCTGACAAGGGGAGTAAACCCGACCTGTGCACCCACTGTTGGTTCACCATCAACAGGAAGCAGTTCCTGATAACGCCACATCGTCTTACCACGGGATTCAATCAGTTTTCTGGTCAAAACCTTCTTAATCCCGTCATAATCATAATCGACTTCTAATGGACCAAAACAAAAGCTACAAACATGCAGGGGCTCTTTTGGGTATGGTTTTCCACACTCCCTGCATTTTAGCCCTTTTACAAATCCCATTCATTGCCTCCGTTCGTTTTATCAAGCAAATAAAAAAGCCTCTTTCCATACAAATAAGATAGGAAGAGGCTTTTTTATGTACCTATCTTATCTTTTCCCAAAACACGAGACAGGAATTAGCACCTGCATCCTATCCAGAAGATTCACTTGGATAAGACCGGTTGCTGTGGCTTCATAGGGCCAGTCCCTCTGCCACTCTCGATAAGATGAATAAACCTGCGAAATTGTAACGGAAAAAACAACCTCTGTCAATGAATTATTTTAAAGCTCATATTACTAATCTGCATCCCTTTTCTTCCCCTCCTTGCGAAGGAGGGGATGGAGTGGTGGTCGATTTGGTTGCGGTCTTTATCCTAAGAAGTTCCTTTCGTAACGCCTAGTTGATTACAGTGTTGAATACCTGAGTGATTAGAAATACCACATCTGCGTGCTGAGAGGTTTGGTAAAATTTTTCTCCTCCCCTGATATTGATGTATCAGGGGAGGGAAGACTTAGAGATCTGTATAATCTTTAATAAAGATTTTTAAAGCCCTGTCACTGATCACCATTGTGAATTACGTAAGGCTGTTTATCACAATACCGGTGATTAACTTCGGATAAAAGTATGTCGATTTGGGTGGCATGACCTTGTGCGCCATAGCAATTTCCCTTACCTGTTCAATGCGCGTGGGCCTCAGAAAGAATGCCAACTGATACTGGCCAGACCGTACGCATGAAACGGCCTCCGCCTCGTCTTTTACATATTTCACGCCATCTTTCATGGTTGCGTCATTAGGATTTATACCCAATATTTTGTTTATAATCATACCGTGGAGGATACCTGCATCCAGATGTCTCCATTCCGGATGGTCTTTGGCAAATACTGCGTCTACTAATTTTTCATTGCTAAGCCGCAGTTTATAGTAAGCATCTTCATTACCAGCATACATTACAAAGGTGTGGACTTGGGTCTCATCCCTGAGGCTTGACATAAAATCCTCTACCCGGCACCCCTTACCTAACAGTTCGACCTTAAAGGATTCTTGTATCGACTGGAGAATCCGGTCGAGGTGATAATCCTTTATGTGACGCACGAGCCGATGGGCAGGCAGTATCTTTAATCCGTCGTTATTCATCGACACACATACCATCATCACATAATCTGAAGGCAAATCATCTCCTTGTTTGCCAACTTCTTTGTGCATTTGTTCTTTATAAACCAATGCGGTTTCGTAACGATGGTGCCCGTCTGCGATAAAAAGGGGTTTCTCCTTCATAAGGGCAACCAATTTGTCGATGGTCTGCCTTTCCTTTATTACCCAAAGCTTGTTTTTTACCCCCGTATCGTCAATAAAATCTACCTCGGGATTTGTAACTGCCATGGAAGACAAATATGTGTCGATTCCGTTGTTCTCATCCGGAAAAAGGGCAAATATGGAACTGAGGTTAGCCCTGCACGACTGGGTGAGTTTTAAGCGATCTGCCTTTGGACCGGGAAGCGTTTGTTCGTGAGGGTAAATAGACCCTTTATCAAAGGGTTCCAGCTTCACCAGTGCAATGAAACCTCTACGAACCAGCCATCTGTTGCCAGAAAGAAATTCCTGATCGTAAATATAGATTGCCGGTGCATCATCCTGTTTGAATATGCCATCCTTCTTCCAGCTTTTAAGAAATTCAGCAGCACGGGTATATTTGTTAGCTTTTTCTGTATCTCCCAGGAGGTCTTTTCCCAAATCCAGGCGAATGATATTATTAGGATGAATCTGATAATACCGCTCCTGCTCCTGGGGAGAAATCACGTCATACGGCGGCGTTACAACAGAAGAAATGTCCGCAATGACGTCCTGATTATACCGAAACCCCTGAAACGGTTTTATAATAGCCATAACGGAATTAGGTACCTTCCTCCCACGAAGCAAGATATTTCTCCTGCTCTTTTGTAAGTACGTCAATAGCAACACCCATAGATTTCAACTTCAGACTGGCTACCCATTGGTCAATCTCTTTGGGTACTTCGTACACCTTTGATACGAATGTACCTTTATTTTTTATTACATATTCCGTGGCCAAAGCCTGGGTTGCAAAGCTCATATCCATAACACACGCGGGATGACCTTCAGCTGCTGCAAGATTAATGAGCCGGCCCTCTCCCAGGAGATTGATGGTCCTTCCATTTTTGAGCACATATTGGTCTACAAAATTACGAACCGACTTATTAATCTTTGTAGCTATAGATTCTAAGGAGGTGATATCGATCTCCACGTTAAAATGACCAGAATTACAGACCATCGCACCATTCTTCATGACTTCAAAATGTTCTTTTCTGAGTACGTGAATATTTCCTGTTAAGGTGCAAAACAGATCACCAATTTTTGCCGCTTCGCTCATAGGCATAACCATGAAACCATCCATAGCAGCTTCCAGGGACTTAATTGGATCTATTTCCGTAACCACGACATTGGAGCCCATACCTTTTGCCCGCATGGCGAGCCCCTTTCCGCACCATCCGTAACCAGCAACAACAAATACCTTGCCTGCCAGCAGGACATCTGTCGCCCGGATAATCCCATCAATGGTAGATTGACCAGTCCCATAACGATTGTCAAAAAGGTGCTTTGTGTCGGCATCATTTACCGCAACAACAGGGAATTTCAATGACCCGTCTTTTTCCATAGCTTTTAACCGTATTACCCCGGTAGTTGTTTCTTCCATGCTCCCGATGATGTGCGGAATCAGTTCCTTGCGCTCTTTATGGATAGCAGAAACCAGGTCAGCGCCATCGTCCATCGTAATGGTTGGTTTGTGGTCAAGGGCTGCGGTAATATGTTTGTAATACGTTTCGTTGTCTTCCCCTTTGATAGCAAAGACAGGAATACCATAATCCACGGATAAAGAAGCAGCAACATCGTCCTGGGTTGATAAGGGATTCGAGGCACAAAGAACTACGTCGGCCCCGCCGGCCTTGAGTGTCCTGACCAGATTTGCTGTCTCTGCCGTTACATGAAGACAGGCGGACATCTTCATCCCCTTCAAGGGTTTTTCCTTTTCAAACCTCTCCTTTACCTGAGCCAGAACAGGCATATCATTGCTTGCCCATTCAATACGCTTCTTGCCACCCGATGCAAGATTTTTGTCTTTAACGTCACAATTCATGCATTCTCCTTTTCTTCTAAAAATATTTGCCGGCTAAAACCTTTAGATATTCACCATATCAAAACTTTAAATTCTTCATAATAATTATAGATACCTAATCACTCTCTTCCCGAAAATCGTCAGAAAGAACAGAACCAAACAAAAAGATTATGTCAGCTCCTATAAGGTACATGAGCTTTTCATAATCTTTGTTAAGGATAGCATTTTTTGTTAGCATTGCTGTAATAGAGAGGGGCACGTTGCAACGTGCCCCTTAACCTGATTCTCATCTAAACGCCTGCTGCCTTTCGCAGGGCATCAACCATATCCGTCTTTTCCCACGTAAAAGTGTCCTCTGAACGGCCAAAATGGCCATGGCGAGCTGTAATTTTGTATATCGGCCTTCTCAGTTTTAACCGGTCAATTATGCCCCTCGGTGTCATATCAAAAACCTTTTCACAAATCTGAGTAAGTTTTTCATCAGGAATCTTGCCGGTACCCTCGGTGGTAATGTGGATTGCAAGGGGTTTTTCCACACCAATGGCATAAGCCACCTGTGACTCGCATCGGTCTGCAAGGCCAGAAGCCACCACATTCTTTGCAATATGTCTGGCCGCATAGCAGGCGCTTCGATCGACCTTCGTCGGGTCTTTTCCCGAAAAAGCACCTCCACCATGGCGTCCCCAGCCACCATACGTATCCACAATAATCTTACGTCCCGTCAGGCCGCAGTCCCCCTGAGGACCACCAATCACAAAACGTCCCGTTGGATTTATATGATAAATCGTCTTACTGTCTAATAGATTCGCCGGAATCACCTGTTTCAGGACTTTTTCAATCATATCCTCTTTGATAGTCTCATATTTTACATCCGGGGCATGTTGGGTAGAAATAACTACCGTATGTACCCTGACGGGCTTATGATCTTCATATTCTACCGTAACCTGCGATTTTGCATCGGGACGCAAATATTTCAATTTCCCGCCCTGTCTCATTTCGGCATGTTTTATGATGATCCTGTGCGCCAGCATAATAGGGAGCGGCATCAGTTCCGGCGTGTCGTTGCAGGCATAGCCAAACATCATACCCTGATCGCCGGCCCCCTGTTCCTTATGGAGCCCCTCGCCTTCGGATACCCCCTGCGAGATATCCGGGGATTGTTTGCCAATACTCGTGATAACCGCACACGTGTTATAATCAAATCCTATTGACGCATCATCATAACCAATTTCTTTTATCGTATTTCTTACGACATCAGGAATGTTTACATTGGCTTTTGTAGTAAATTCGCCTGCTATAAAGGCTACGCCTGTTGTTACCAGTGTTTCACATGCAACCCTGCTCATCGGGTCTTGTTCAAGCATCGCATCCAACACGGCATCAGATATCTGGTCAGCGACCTTATCCGGGTGTCCCATAGATACTGATTCTGAGGTAAATAAATGCCTTCCTTTTTTCATACCGGTACTTTCCTCTCCTTCAACAAAAGGTTCCTTAATATTTTTACATTACGACCTGTAGCACCTCTTTGTTCCATTACAACCGACTGTGCCCTCTTGCCCATTTCCAGAGCCTCGTCCTGGTGCTCTAAGAGATACGTCATTTTGCTTAATAGCGACGACTCATCCTGGACAATTTCTAAGGCATTGGCTTCCCGCAATAACTGTACCTCCTCATGAAAATTAAACGTATGCGGCCCGACAAGAATTGGTTTAGCCAACCCCGCGGGTTCCATCATATTTTGCCCGCCTTGCGGTACAAGGCTTTTTCCAACAAACACACAATCGGCAATACTGTATGTTGTGAGTAATTCCCCAACGGTGTCGACGAGAATAACCGTTTCATTCTTATCCTTGCCTATCTTTCCCCCTTTGTCGAGAAAAGTTTTTCTGACACACGGAAACCCTGCAGATTCAATTATTTTGATTACGTCATTCGCCCGTTCGATATGCCGCGGCACCAAAACGAGTCGGAGATGCTTAATTTTTGCCCTCATGTGCCTGAAGGTTTTCAGGATAACCAGCTCTTCGCCTTCGTGGGTACTCCCACAGACAACCACTTTGTTTTCTTTATCAATCTCAAAGAGACACATCAACCGTCTCTTCATATCTTCCGGGATATCAGTTACAAGATTATCAAATTTCATATTTCCCGTAACAGAAACTTGTGCCTCAGATATTCCCAGATTTATAATACGTCCCGCATCTATCTTGGTCCTTGCACAAAAGACATTCTCGTTCCTTGCAAAACTTTTAAAGAACTCTTTGGAAAGCTTACTGATCACGCGGTACCATTTCAGAGACCTTTCCGATATCCTGGCATTCAGTAAAACTACCGGAAGATGCATCTTTGCGGCCGTTATCAAAAAATTAGGCCATATTTCCAATTCAATCAATACCACGCAACTCGGCTGCATGGCCTTTAGTACCCTATCGACCACCCAGCTCAAATCGAGAGGGAAATAAAAAATCTTTTTGCCGGGGAAACATTTTGCAGCAACAGATAATCCCGTATTCGTATTGGTTGAAACGATAACATCCAGGTTATTAAACTCTTTTTCAATGGATTTTACAAGTGCTTTTACCGTCATAACTTCTCCAACAGAAGCACAATGAATCCATATACAGGAATTTTTGCTTTTCCGTGTACCGACCCAACCTAAACGCTGCGCTAAGCCAGACCGATAACGTTCATTCGTAAGGAATCTCAAGAAAAAATAAGGAGAACCTATGGTAAGTGCGGTTACATACACAGCATCAAAGAGTATCGACATGCGGAATGAAATGTACTTTCAGATTACGTTGGTATCTTTCGCTGCTAGTATTCAGGGCGTTACAAAAAATTTAACTTATCCTGCCACAACACTGTTTGAACTTTTTACCGCTACCACACGGACAAGGCTGATTTCTCCCTACCTTGATTCCAACTTTAATAGGCTCCATCTTCTGCTCAACCTGTTCATCTTCGTTTACCGGTGCATCCTGAGTAACCCCGCCAGCGGCAGGTAATTTTTGGATTGCCTCCAAACCGGAAATTTCCTGATGAACGTAGCGGTCAGGACGCCATATATCTTTTCTCTCGGCTTCTTTGCCCAATTGCAATTTAAAGATAAGATCGGTAACCTCGTCCCGAATTGACAAATTCATGCTTTCAAACATACCCAATGCTTCTCTTTTATATTCTATTTTAGGATCCACCTGTGCATATCCGCGGAGACCAATACCCGATCGTAGATGGTCCATGGCATAGAGATGGTCTTTCCATTTTGTGTCAATCTTTTCCAGCAAGAGTATCTGGGCAATCTTCTCCATCTCCTCTTTGCCGATGGTATTTTCCTTTGCTTCGTATGCCTCCCCGGCTTTCTTTATCAAAAACTCTTCCACTTCCTGACGCGTCTTCTCTTCAATCTCATGAAGATCGATGGTCAAACCAAATCTTTGTTTAAACCAGTCTGCAAGATGAAAGGGTTCCTCTTCAGCTCTTCCTCCCTTTGTGTTGTAAGCAAAAGCTACTACCTCTCCGATACTATCCACCATCATTCGGAAAACATAATCCCGGATATTCCTGCCTTCCAGGACATCTTGCCTCAGGGTATAAATCGTTTTTCTCTGCTGGTCCATGACCTCGTCATACTCGAGGAGGTGTTTCCGTATTTCGAAATTATGCGCCTCAACCTTTTTCTGTGCCCTTTCGATAGACTTGCTGACCATCGAGTGTTCTATCGCCATACCTTCTTCCATTCCGAAGGTTTTCAGAAGTGAGCTCACACGCTCGGAGGAAAAAATACGCATTAAATCGTCTTGCAGCGATACATAAAAGCGGGATGAACCCGGGTCTCCCTGACGGCCAGCACGTCCACGAAGCTGGTTATCAATACGCCGCGCTTCGTGCCGTTCGGTACCTACAATATGAAGGCCTCCGAGGCCGGCAACCCCTTCACCCAAAACAATGTCCGTGCCTCTTCCGGCCATATTTGTTGCAATGGTAACATTCCCACGTTGCCCGGCCTTTGCAACGATATGCGCTTCCTTCTCATGTTGCTTGGCATTTAACACCTCATGCTCAATTCCCTCTCTCCGCAATTTCTCGCTGAGCAACTCTGATTTTTCAATAGAAACTGTTCCAACCAGTATCGGCCTGCCTGTTTTGTGTATCTCTACAATCTCTGTTATAATGGCATCAAACTTTTCCTTCTCGGTTCGATAAACCCGATCCGGAGAATTGGTTCGGCTCATGGGCTTATTGGTGGGAATCGTAACGACTTCCAGCTTATAGATATTGTCGAATTCTGCGGCCTCCGTCATCGCCGTGCCTGTCATTCCGGCAAGTTTTTTATATAGCCGGAAGAAATTCTGAAGGGTGATCGTCGCAAGGGTCTGATTTTCTTCTTTGATACGCTGATGTTCCTTTGCCTGAACAGCTTGATGCAGACCATCACTCCACACACGACCTTCCATCAGTCGTCCCGTAAATTCATCTACAATGACCACCTCACCACCTTTGACGATATAGTCTTTATCATTCTTAAACAGGTGGTGCGCACGAAGCGATTGTTCTATATAGTGAGGCCACTCCATATTCCTGTCAGTATAAATACTGTCAACGTTCAGCTGCTTCTCTACTTCTTCGATACCCTCTTCAGTAAGATGCGCCATACGTTCCTTTTCTTTTATTTCAAAGTGTTTTTCCGCTTTCAAACGCCTGGCGACCTTATCCGCTATATAATATTTTTCTGTAGACTCTTCTGTAGAACCCGAGATAATCAAGGGAGTACGGGCCTCATCAACCAGGATACTATCCACTTCATCCACGATGGCGTAATTCAGACCACGGCTAATCTGGACTTGTTCTTCAGTCCGTACCCTCATGTTGTCACGGAGATAATCAAAACCAAATTCATTATTTGTTCCGTACGTAATATCGCATAAATAAGCAGCCTTCTTATCTTCGTATGATTGGTTCGATTGAATGGCTCCTGCTCTTAATCCTAAAAATTCATATAAGGGGCTCATCCAATCCTTATCGCGCTTTGCCAAATAATCATTGACGGTAACAATGTGAACACCTTTTCCTGGTAGTGCATTCAGGTAGGCGGGCAAGGTAGCAACCAGTGTCTTACCTTCACCAGTCGCCATTTCGGCAATCTTTCCCTGATGTAAAACAACGCCACCAATGAGCTGAACATCAAAATGCCGCATCGTGCGGTTGGGGCTATCAGGGTTCGGGGCTAAAAGCACCCTCCGGCTCGCCTCCCTCGCAGTAGCAAACGATTCAGGGAGGATATCATCCACAGTCTCGCCCCCCGATAATCTTTCTTTAAACTCGTCAGTTTTTTGGCGGAGCTCAGCATCCGTCAAAGCCATCATCTTTGGCTCGAGAGCATTGATAAAATCAACCACAGGCCTTATCTTCTTGACTATCCTCTCGTTCGATGTTCCAAATATTTTAGTTAAAAAGCTCATAATTATGCGTTTACGTTTTTTTTAATTTATAGAAAACAAAGTGACACAATGCAAACACTTTGCGTCAATTCAAACTGACCTTCCGGTTTTATATACTTCCTGATAAAGGATTTCAGGTTTGAATTTAGATAATAAATTACAATTTGGTTTATTCTAAGCAAATATGGATATCTATGTCAAGGCAATGTTTAGGAACGAAAAAAGAAGGCTGTTGAGCTATTTTTGTTCAACAGCCTTTTAGGAACAACAGTTTTTGGGTTTTCTGATCAGACGTATTAAAACAAACCCGGGTTAGAAAACTCCTTTTACCTTTCCCGTATTTACATCAACATCCACACGACGGAATGCAGGATCTGAGCTTGTTCCAGGCATGAGTTTGATATCGCCCGCCATCGGCACCACAAACCCCGCTCCTTTAAAGGTCAATACATCCTTAATGCGCAATCTCCAGTTTTTCGGAACGCCTTTCAAATTCGGATTATCCGTAATAGAAAGATGGGTTTTCACCATACAAGTCCCCATTTTTGAAATATCGGGATCGTTTTCCAGCGCCTTTATTTTTATTAAGGCATCCGGAGTAAAATCAACGCCATCCGCACCATAGACCTGTTCTGCAATCATTTCAATACGTGTCCTTAAAGGGACGTTTAATTCATAGAGGAATTTAAAGTTATTAGGCTGGTTGCATGCATCAATTACGGCATCGGCTAACTCTACGGCGCCATCGCCTCCTTTTAACCAATGCTGAGACAGGGCAACACGGGCTCCTGCTTTTTCAGCCAGTCTGCGGATTGCTTTAACTTCAGCATCTGTATCCGTATGGAAGTGATTTATGCAAACGACAGGGTTAATTCCGGACTTCTTTATCGTGTTAATATGATGGACAAGATTTTCTGTCCCTTTCTCTACCCACCCGACGTTTTCTTCTTTATAACATGGATCCAAAGGACGCCCGGGTACCGGAATAGGGGCGCCACCATGGCATTTCATGCCACGGACAGTGGTAACAATTACCGCTGCATTTGGGCGGTGTCCTGAGTAACGGCATTTTAGATTCCAGAATTTTTCAAATCCGATATCTGCCCCAAATCCCGATTCGGTTACATGGTAATCGCCTAATTTCAAGCCCAGTCTATCGGCGATAATCGAGGATTGTCCGATAGCAATATTGGCAAAAGGTCCTGCGTGTACAAGTACCGGTTGCCCTTCAATGGTTTGCATCAGATTCGGATTAATAGCTTCCACCATCCATGCGGTCATGGCACCTGCCACCTCAAGGTCGCTCGTTGTTACTGGTTTACCTTTTCTGTCATAGGCAACAACCATCCTGCCTATCCGTTCCCTCATGTCTTTTAAGTCCTTTGCCACCGAAAGAATTGCCATGAGTTCGGAAGATACTGCTATGGCAAATCCAGACTCCATCATAAAACCGTCCATTTTGCTGCCTATGCCAATTATTATCTTTCTCAGCGTCTGAGCACAAAAGTCCATAATCCACTTCAGTTCAACGCGATCGGGGTCAATATCAAGTCGTTTTAAATTGCTTTTTGCAAGTCTTTCGTCGTCGTAATTAAATTCGTGCTGGATTCTGGATGTCAGGGCTACCATAGCAAGGTTATGCGCATTCATAATGGCGTTAATGTCGCCTGTCAACCCAAGCGAAAAAGGAGTTAAAGGAATGCACTGGGAAAGACCACCACCAGCGGCAGATCCCTTGATATTCATTGTTGGTCCGCCTGATGGTTGGCGAATAGCACCGACGACATTTTTCTTTCTTTTTCCTAAGCCCTGTACCAGGCCCATCGTCGTGGTAGATTTCCCCTCGCCAAGGGGGGTTGGGGTTATTGCGGTTACATCGATAAATTTCCCGTCGGGCTTTTTCTCAATCCGCTTCAAAACCCTGCTAAAATCAATCTTTGCTACATAATGTCCGTGCGGAAGTAATTCTTCTTTTTGCAGGCCTAATTCATCGGCCAATTGATACACCGTTTTCATTCGAGTTTCAGAATCTTCTGCTATTTCCCAGTCTGCGTGTTTAGTGGGATCCAAAGGCATTGTTTCTACCTCCTAAAATAAAGTATGCAACGTATATTTATCCCAAATAAATTTAAGAATGGGTGATTATACCTATAAAGTTTTCAAGGTCAAGAAAAATGATTCACGAATAGTAAGTCCTTATCACGGCATGATGTATTTCAAGGTTTTTATTGACACAGGCTTTTGTAAATATAAAATACAACGCTTGTTGCATGTATCACACGAATTGTTAATCTCAATTTTTATCATTATGTGCAAAACGAGGCATACAAGTAATTGCGTCATATCATCCACGGTGCTGTTAAATTTCAGGCAGCAGAAAAAATAACATAGGTTGCATTTTCAGGATTTACCGAGCCGTGTGTCTGTGTTTTTTGTCCTTTCCCAAAAGTCTTTTACATTCGAAGTCTTTACGATTAAACAATATAAGTGTTTTTTTTTGCTTACAACCGCGCTCACTATTAATAAATATTTCATTCGCACTTAACGAGGCATTGTTTTTGCCCCGTATTCTGCTCAATTACCAGGAAAGGAGGATGGATATCATTTAAAAGCAATCGATTTGTTTATTTATTTCTTAGACAAGCTCGTGGATCTATAATGGATCCTTTAAAGAAAAGGAGGAAAATTTTGATGAAGAATTTATTTAATTTGGGGTTAGCAGGTATACTGTGTGTGGAGCAATGGTGGGTTCGCTGCGCCGTCTTTTGCGGAAGAAGCCGCACCAGGATTAGCGCCACGGGGAGACGAAGTTAAGCTAGAGAGTTTTTTTAAGAGTATAGAAATAAGTGGTTTTATTGATACGTATTATAGCTATAATTATTCAAGACCAAGTGATCAGCGGGGTTCGGCAGGAGGTTTTGTCCGCGATAGCGCTGAAGGAGATTGGGTGGATGTAAGGGCATCTGACAGGAGAACAATTCCTTTACCTTTAGACAACATTGAAATCTCTGTTTTTAAACCATCCACAGAAAAGACCCCATTGGTTTGGCTTTACAACAAACTATGGTGAAATAGCACAGAGAATAACATTTGTGGACAGCGATGGTCGCAGGGATGGGTCAGATCCGTTGAGCAGTCAGGATTTCACTGTTAGCCAGGGGTTCGTGACCTACAAGGCACCTGTTGGGAATGGAATTGACTTTAAGTTTGGAAAATTTGCTACCTGGATGGGTGCGGAACTCTGGGAAAGCGTGGATAATCCGAACTTCTCCCGTTCGCTTCTCTATCAGAATGCGATCGCATTTACCAATACAGGCTTAGCCGTCAGCTATCCCCTATTGGATAGTCTAACCGTAACAGGATATCTTGTGAATGGTTGGGATACCTTTGTAGATAATAATAATAGCAAAACCCTTGGTTATCAGTTTAACTGGAAGATAAGTGAGAACACAAGTTTTATTGTTAATGGTAGCGAAGGTGCAGAACAGGATGATGACTTAGTCGAACATGCCGATAGCAACTGGCGTCATTTCTGGGACTTAATTTTTGCAATAAAACCATTTGAAAAAACCACGTTTAACCTCAATTTCGATTACGGCACTGAAGCACATGCCGCTATGCTTGCTACAGAGAGTAAAAATGGTCAATGGTGGGGTTTCTCAGGTATCATCGATCAGGAGATCACCGATTACTTTGGTCTCGCATTCAGGGGTGAATATTTTGACGATCACGACGGTGCACGGCTAGGCGTCAGCGCACTCCATCTCTGGGAACTCACACTTACCGCCAACTTTAAGATCCGGGAAAACCTTCTTGTCAGGCCCGAAATCCGCTACGACGAAGGAAGTCAAGATATATTCAATGGTCATCAGGGTGAGCTCACAACGGCAATCGATTTTGCCTATTTGTTCTAAGCAGTTTCCTTATTATTTTTATTTTTTACATCGTCAATGGCCTCCCCGTTTATCGTGAAGGCCAAAAATAACGAATCCCCCTCTATCCCGTTCTAAAGGAAGATAGAGGGGGATTCACATTTTATGGATAAATTATTCTCCTGCGATACCTTGTTTTTGCAAAATTACCGAAAACAAAGTATAATCCACTGCATCATTGTATCTGTTTTTAGAAGGTGTGCCAATTTTGGGCCAAATCGAGAGAATTTTGCACACGCAAAGAAAACCCTCCGGGTTATCGTAAATAAGACAAAGTGAAAACGAAAAATAAAACTCATAGCACTGAAAAGCTGCTTTTTGTTTGTGTCCTCATCTTCATATCTACATTCTCCTTTCTGCTTTATGTAAACGCAACCCACGGCAAATTTGTCTACGACGATTTTAAGATTATTGTAGGAAATTCCTTTATTAAACAATGGAGCTATCTCCCCAAGGTCTTTACAAAAGATTACTTTGCCCTCTCAGGGGAGATGAGTTACAGACCCCTTGTCACAATCTCATACTTCATTGACTATGCCATCTGGCACGTAAACCCCTTTGGGTTTCACCTGACGAATGTTGTTTTGCACATTATAAATACAGTCCTTTTTTACCTTTTGCTCCGTAGTGTTTTACCTAATAACAAGATCATTTTCCTTTCAATCCTGTTCTTTGTCACGCACCCCCTCCTTGGAGAAACCGTGAACGCCGTTGGCTATCGGGAAGACCTTCTGTCTGCAGCATTTCTCCTCGTTTCGTTTATTTACTTTATAAAATCAGACTCCCTTTTTTGCAGTGAAAATAGCAAAATAACCCGGTTCTCCTTTTATTATACCATCTCTCTTGTTGCTTATCTGTGCGCCCTTTTTTCAAAAGAAATGGCCATTACCCTTCCCGCCCTATTAATTTTGTTTGTCATGCTTTCTCATCAAAAGCCGTGGTTGACCTTTACGAAAAGATTGAAGGGGATTTATGCAGGATACCTTGCCATTTCCCTTTTCTACCTCACCATTCGATTTGTTGTGTTGAGTAATCCTGCATCAAAAATTGCCTATCAGGCGGGCGGGTTCTGGATTAACACCTTCACCATGATCAAGATAGTGGCGTCCTATATCAAACTATCATTCTTTCCGGTCAATCTTAATGCCGACTACGTGGTATCTCTTGCAGAATCTCCATCAGAAGGGGCCTTTGTGATCTCTTTCTTGTTGTTAATTTCAATTTTTATCATTATGTGCAAAACGAGGCATATATGTGCCTTTTGGATGGCGTGGTTCTTTGTTACCTTGTTGCCCGTCATGAATATCCTTCCCATAGGCAATATTATGGCGGAGCGGTATCTCTATATCCCCGTGATGGGGTTTTGTGCAGTAAAAGGGATACTGATTTATCGGATTACAGATCGCACCCTATCTCCGCGCGCCATCCCTTTGAGGCAGACCGTACAACTGGTTTTGGTAACTCTTATGCTTGGGGGCTATGGGTTTTCTGTCATCAGAAAGAATGGAATGTGGCGGGACGAATTTACGCTGTGGACAAAAACCATCACGCGTTCCCCGAACAGCTATCGCGCCCATTGTAATTTGGGAAATATATACATAGAAATCGGCCTGGTAGAAAGGGCATACAGGGAATATCAAACGGCATTAAGGATAAACCCTGAGGATCCCAATGTTCACAGTAATCTTGGAAATGTTTATAGTAAAAAGGGGCTTGTCGATAAGGCATGCGAAGAATACGCCGTGGCCATTCACCTGGACAGGAATTATGCACAACCACACAACAATCTCGGCAATATCTATTTCCATCAGGGTTCTCTTGATAAGGCAAGAATGGAGTATGAAGAGGCCTTACGGATAAAGCCTGACTATGCATTGGCCCACAACGGACTTGGCAATATCTACAACAGCATGGGATATCTCAACAAGGCCATGGAAGAATTCAAAAAATCTCTTCATTATGACAGCAGGTACGCCCCAGCCATGATCAATTTAGGGGTAAATTATGCCAAAAGAGGGCAGTTACGTGAAGCCGTTACTGAACTGAAAAAGGCAGTAGAATTGGATAATAACCAGTCACAAGTCCATTATAATCTTGGTCTTGCGTATGAAAAATTGGGAAAACAAACCGAGGCTATCAATGAATACAACATCGTCATCCAACTAGACTCCAATAATCTCAACGCACTTTACGCACTCGGTAGTTTATATAAAGGGTTAGGCCTGGCAGATAGTGCGATACATGCATTCCAGAGAATGATTATACTGAGCCCTGACATTGTAGATGTTCACAAGAATCTCATTTTTTTATATCTCGAGAACAAAAATGACAGGGAAATGACTCAATATTATCTAAAGGAATTATTAAGAATCGACCCTTCTCAGGCGCAAAACGATGATATCAAACAGGTCTTGGAGCGTTTCAGAGCATCGGAAAATTGAAGATTCAACGGCCTTTTTCATTGCAGATTGGAGAGGTATCAGTAAATCAGCAACCCGAATTACAAAATCTGAAATCGTCTCCGTCTTTGCACTTACTGACAGGTGAAATTTGCTGAAGGACTATTGCAGGTGGAGGAAAAATGGGCCCACAAGGATTCGAACCTTGGACCAGCGGATTATGAGTCCGCTGCTCTAACCAGCTGAGCTATGGGCCCTTATTAGATCGAACAGAATTATAACAAAATCTTATTTCTTTTCAATTTCATTTTTAATTAAGGGTTTTTTGTGAAGACCAGCTTCATACTTTAGCTCTTTTTATAGCGTCAATAGCTTCTTTTCCCTTGCTTTAACAAGTATTTTTTGCTCGTTTTTATTCAGATGGGGTATGGATCGCCTGTCGGTTAATTGTTTCGGGACAAGCACGATATTACCATTCTCAACAGTTGCTTCAACCAAATCACCCCACTTCTAAATGGAGTTTCACGGAAACCTCTTTAGGTATCGTGATCTGGTGTTTCGGCCTGATTCTCACGGTTGGCCTTTTTTGTCACTCCTTAAACCGTAAAATTTAATTTTTTTCTTATTTCTAATTTTCCAACATTACAACTTTCCAATTTTTGTACTTTAGCAACAGAAATAACACCTGTCAAACAAAAGTCTTCTGCCTGAATAATGTCTATTCTTGAGTCTTTTGGAATGTAGTGGATATCCCGTTTTACCGGACAGCATCAGGTTGGCAATTATAAGAGAGGCGGAGTGGCGCTACCATCGGTAGCAAGGATAGTGGCAAATGGATCACCCCGTAGGTAAATCATGGGGAAAATGCTTGCTTTGATATTACTTTTTGCTAATAATAAATGAGTTACCTTTATAATCATTTCCATATTTCGTTTTAACTCGTTAAACGCAAATTTAAATTTTGCTATTCACAACATTATGTCAACCGAGACTAACAATCTTCAACACAAGTGGGGACTTTCCGAGGGAATAACTCTCGCCCTATCGCCGGTTGTAACTTATTTTTTTGCTTATCAATATGAGGTCGGGTATTTTGAATTTTTTGGCATTCTAACCGAGTTTGTCACTGTAGATACTACTACGCTTCTAGTTATTGGCTCAACCATTGTGGGTTTTCTGATAATCCTATTTCAAGTTGGTGGTATGTTACTTTTATTGACACCAGAAAGTTTACTTAGGCTACAGGGAAAGGTACTGCCTCTTGTTTTCCTTTTCCTGGGTTTTCTCGCTATGTGGTTTTGTTTCGCCTTTTTTTTGAACTGGCATAAAGCCATAGTTGTTCCTGCAGGTGTAACCCTGTTTTTTCTGATGCAGTATCTGTCCGCACGCTATTATAGAAATAGGGCTATACCAGATAAAGTGTATATTGTTTAGAGCTATAAAATATTGTGTTCCCATACACGTGGAAATCCAGAAAAGTAGCAAAAGGCTGGATTCCTGCTTTTGCAGGAATGACAATTCACTTTTTTTATTCACGATAAGTATCTTTCTTTATGTCATACACCACTCTTATATCGGCGTCAGAACTTTCCGGACATATTACCGACCCAGATTGGGCAATCGTTGATTGCCGTTTTTCCCTGGAGGATATGGGACGAGGTCACCGGGATTATCTTCAAGCGCATATCCCCGGTGCCGTCTATGCTCATTTAAACAACGATTTGTCAGGTCACATCATCCCCGGCAAGACCGGACGCCATCCACTGCCGAAGCCTGAAACACTTGCCAAAACGCTTTCAAATTGGGGAATAGATGCTAAAGTTCAAGTTGTAGCCTATGACGACAAAGGCGGCGCAATGGCAGCGGCCAGGCTGTGGTGGATGTTGCGATGGGCCGGCCATGATGGCGTTGCTGTCCTGAACGGCGGTTGGCCGCAATGGCAAAAGAATGGATACGCGGTCGCAAACAGCATGGAGACCAGAAAGCCAGGAGTCTTTACTTCCTGCGTTCGAAACGATTTACTATTCAGTTCTGCAGGTGTCCTGAAGATACTGCATAATTCAAAGTTTTGCCTAATTGACTCTCGCAGCGCAGACCGATATCGTGGTGAAAACGAGACAATTGATCCGGTAGCTGGCCATATTCCCGGTGCACTATCTGCCCCTTTTACCGGCAATTTAGGTTCCGATGGTCTCTTTCTCTCCCCAGATGATTTGAATACCCGCTTTCAGGATTTGCTTGGTGACATACCACCTGAATGCGCGGTTTTCTATTGTGGCTCCGGTGTCACCGCAGCGCACAACCTGCTTGCTTTAGCTCATGCAGGCCCTGGCAACGCTCGTTTGTATGCAGGCTCATGGAGCGAGTGGATCACTAACACGGACCATCCGATTGCAAAGGGTTCATGGTAAAAATCTCTGACATGAAATAACCCATGAAATCTGTAAAAACGAACACAGCTTCTGTGGATATTAATTTGTGACCGGATATATAATATTATATTGAAATTTATACGCATTATTGGTAATATTACTCTTTCATTTTTACATCTATTTTATGGTTTTTGGGGGTTTATATGGCAAATGGATTTGAGGGAAAAAAGAAGCATCGGTTGAACAGGAAAAAATATCTTTTAAAAAGACGCCGAAGGAAACATGCAAAGGCATGATATTAAGATACTATCCAAATTAAGGTAGAGGTGTAATTCATACCAGGCCATAACCAATCATGGAATGGTTGCAGGTATATCTGATAAACCATCCCTCTTAATTTACCAGCTTACCCTTATCATTGTTGTTTTCATACTTCCATTTCCATATACCCTTGGAAACAATTTTGTTTACGATGATAAGTTTACCGTTATAGTATTGCTGGGTAAAAACCTCTTTTTTTATAAGTTTTTTACCACCCCTTTATCCCGTCCTTACCATGGAAGGGAAAGAGGGGTGGTTCTTTTTGGTTGTGGCTGTGCTGCGCTATGTATGCTGTTTATGTATGTTAATTTGCCATTACGCCTTCAAGAAATCCCTCAAGTTTTCTGCTCCGCAGCGGATGCTGAAGTTTGCGAATGGCAACCGTTTCAATTTGGCGTATTCGTTCCCGTGTTATGTTGAATCGCTCTCCAATTTCTTCCAGTGTATGAGTATATCCATCACCAATTCCAAAGCGCAGCTTGATCACTTCCCGTTCCCTGTGGCTCAGGGTATCAAGTACTTTTTGCAGCTGATCCTTCAGCAATGACTGGTGAGCAATAGTAACCGGCGATTCTATCTTCTTGTCTTGAATAAAATCCTCCAGCATCGCATCGCCACCCTCGCCGACCGGATTCTCTAACGATAAAGGCTGCGATGCAATGCGAAATACCCGGTATACCTCTGAAACGGGAATTTTTGCCTCTTTCGCAATGGCTTCTATTTTGGGCTTTTTGTCAAGGTCATCCGGGGATGTCCTTAAAATCCTGCTCGTCTTGTTGATAACATCCGTCATATGTACCGGAATCCGCACCATCCTGGCCTTATCGTCGATTGCCCTGATAATCGCCTGCTTAATCCACCAGGTAGCATAGGTGCTGAATTTAAAACCCATGCGATAGTCGTATTTATCAACAGCCCGCATGAGACCTGTATTCCCTTCCTGAATAAGATCGTGAAAAACCAATCCCCGTTTTCTATACTTTTTTGCAATACTTACTACCAACCGCAAATTACCTTCAGAGAAGCGGTTTCTGGCAGTTTCATATTTGTTATAGATTGATTCAATAAGGTGGATTGCTTGCTCTATTTTCCCATCGCCACCCATTAACAAGACCTTAATATCGTGATTATTATCCGGAAATTTCCCGCAGATTTCTCTTTTGTGAAACGGCCTCCTGTATCTTTTCTTATTTGAAGCAATCCCTGATAAAACGTCTAAGAGTTCCCTCATAACCGGCAATATTGTCTCTGCGCGAATGTGCACATCTCCTAATGCCCTGACAGCTTTTCGTTTCCTGGAAACTATCTTATTCAGGATTCTTGACTTCAATTTTTTTGAAATAGCTCCCTTGCCCATCTTTTCGTAATCCCGCACATTTCTTTCCAATATATCTTTAATTTGTTTTGCAACGCCCTGGACTTGCTCAAACGTTTCGTCTTTGCTCTGTTCTTTTGTAGCCGTTGTCTCAATAAATTGAACAAGTTCCGATTCGCTGCCTAATTCCTCAAGAATATGCATGTATCTCTCCAGCGCATAATCAAACCCTAATACCCTTCTATGAAGCAAACGGCCCATAATCTTTATCTTCTTTGCCAAATAAAGCTCCTCTTCACGAGATAACAACGGTAAATTTGACATCTCCTTTAAGTAAAGACGAACCGGGTCGTAATCTTTATATTTTACCTTTTCCTCAAGGACTTCGCTGTCAATAGTGTCCTCTTCGGCGGTATAATTTTCAAAGTTTTCATCGATTAAGGCGTCAATTTTATATTCAAATCTGTCCATATTCACTTTTTCCTGTTTTTGAATTAAGACTTATAAAATATGATAATTCTAATCCCTACAACAAAAATCCACACCAAAATGTTTACACAAAATATACCTTTTTTAAATGCATCGTAAGTAATCAATTTAAAACATGTTACTGAGAAAATATTTATTGAAAAATTCAATACTGCGATAGATATGTCATAAAAACAGAGTTTAAAGCTTTAAGATTCTGTGCCTGAGGACAGGGTTTAAAATAAACGCTTCGTACTTTTTTATTGACATCTCTCGCTTTATTAAATAATATTTCACTGTAATTAACAATCATTTTTATTTATTAATTAATTCACTGCCACCATGGAAACCATAGAAAAACTGACAAAAACACTCAGAAGTCATGGTATGAAAATTACCCCACAACGGTTAATGATCTTCAAGGTTTTAGAGAATAATACTTCCCATCCATCTGCCGAAGATGTTTACAAAAGGGTAAAAAAGGTGTATCCCGCTGTATCGTTTACTACCATTTACAAAACCTTAGAGACGTTAAGAAAATTGGGAGAAATCAGAGAATTCGCCATTGACGACGACCGCAAACACTATGACCCCAACACGGAAATCCACCACCATGCAATCTGTTCTGCGTGCAAAAAAATACTCGATGTCTTTGAGGATTTCTCGCCCCATGTCAAATTACCTGACTTTATCGAGAAGGATTATACCGTTTCCGGATTCCAGATATCTTTCTTTGTCACCTGCAAAGAATGCAACTAAAAAACACCCCCTGGTAAGTCAGTCTCTGCCATTACAAGACGATTGTTTTGATGCTTTAACAAAGGCACTAAATAATGCCCTATGGCAGGGATAGTGCGTCATACGTTCAGGATGCCATTGAACCCCCAAAAAAAATGGATATTCATCAAGTTCTACAGCCTCTATAATACCATCAGACGTATGGGCTGTAGCCACTAAACCCTTGCCCAATTCATGTATAGCCTGATGATGGACACTGTTGGTTTCGATGCACACATCCCCAATAATCTCGTGCAGGAGAGAATCTTTCCCTACCGTTACCCAATGGGTGTATTGCTCATTTCGTAAGTCTTTGTGAACAAGGGAAGATATACCCTCCGAGGGAATATCCTGAATGAGAGAGCCGCCCAAGACAACGTTTACAATCTGAGCACCGTAACATATAGCCAAAATGGGTTTTCCCATCTGCAGAGCGGCGCTTACCAGGATTGTGTCAGAGATGTCTTTGTCTGGATGGACGCAGACAGTCTTTTGGTGCCGTTCTTCTTTATATCGTTGCGGCGGGACATCGTTTCCTCCGGTCAAGAGTATGCCGTCTATCCTTTTTAAAAAACACGCTACATCGTTTTTGTCTTTCATAACAGGCAATAGGAGCGGAATACCGCAAGCTGAAATAACAGCCTCGCTATAATTTCTATAGGTAAAAGAGTATGGTTGTTTTCCTGCCTCTCCGTAATCGCAATTGATGCCAATAATTGGTTTCATATTTTAAGGATACAAAACACAGTCTTTCTTCATAGATAAATACTTGCGGATTGTACACGAAACGGCGGGGTTCATCGGGGAAAAACACGTATGCCTTCCGTTTTCTTCAGTATTCTATAGAATATAGCGACTCAGATCCTCATCTTTTGCTATGGCCTGCAATTTGTCCTGAACATATTTCGCATTGATAATAACCTCCGCACCATACAAATCAGATGCGTCAAAGGATACATCTTCCACAAGTTTTTCCATCACGGTATGCAATCTTCGCGCACCAATGTTCTGGGTGCGTTTGTTAACCTGCACAGCAATCTCTGCAATAGACTCAACTGCGTCACTCTCAAATCGCATCTTGATCCCCTCGGTTTCCAAAAGCGCCTTGTATTGTTTTATCAAGGCATTTTTTGGTTCAGTCAAGATGCGTAAAAATTCCTCTTTTCCCAGGTCTTCTAATTCTACGCGAATGGGGAAACGTCCCTGCAGCTCAGGAATTAAATCTGATGGTTTAGAAACATGAAATGCACCTGCGGCAACAAAAAGCATTCTGTCGGTCTTGACCATCCCGTATCGTGTGTTAACTGTGGTGCCATCCACAATCGGCAATAGATCCCTTTGTACGCCTTCGCGGGAGACGTCAGGGCCTCGTGTGGATTCACGGCCGGCGATCTTATCAATCTCGTCTACAAAGATAATCCCAAACTGTTCTGTCCTCCGAATAGCTTCCTGGATGACTTTTTCCCGGTCAATAAGTTTTTCTGCTTCCTCCTGCGCCAGAATCCTTTTTGCCTCAGCGACAGCTACCTTTCTTACCTGTGCGCGTGGAGGTACCATCTTTTCCAGCATGTTTTGGAAATCCATACCCATCTCTTCAACCCCGGCAACAAAGCCCTGGAGCACGTAAGGCTTCTCATGGACGGTAAGCTCTACGATACGGTTTGAAAGTTCTCCGTCCTGCAATTTTTTGCGAAACTTTTCCCGCGTACGTAACCGTTGTTCCTCTGCCTCGGCATTGGACGGTTCCGTACTCTTTGGCACTGGCGGCAGTAATAAGTCCAGCAGCCTTTCTTCGCCCATCTTTTCCGCCTTTTCCTGGACAGATTGTATCATTTCGGCCTTAACCATATTCACACCAATTTCGGTAATATCGCGCACCATAGATTCCACGTCGCGGCCATGGTAACCAACTTCCGTGTATTTTGAAGCTTCTACCTTGAGAAACGGGGCCTTTACGAGTGCAGCCATCCGTCGGGCAATCTCTGTTTTTCCAACACCCGTGGGACCTATCATAATGATATTCTTCGGCAACACCTCTTCCCGTAATTCGTCAGAAAGCTGGTATCGGCGCCACCGGTTGCGAATAGCAATTGCAACGGCACGTTTGGCATTCTTTTGGCCGATGATGTATTTATCGAGCTCCTCGACAATTTTACGGGGTGTTAGTTCATCCACTACCTGACCTCCTCAACCTTGATATTTTTATTGGTATATACACAAATATCCGCTGCTATGGTAAGGGCTTCTTCAACAATCTCTTTTGCAGACAATGAGGTATGCTTTATCAATGCCCTGGCCGCTGCAATTGCATAGGAACCGCCAGAACCAATACCAATAATGCCATCATCCGGTTCAATCACGTCTCCACCACCTGAGATCAAAAAGGAGTATTGTTTATCTACAACAACCAGCAGGGATTCCAATCTCCTCAGCACCTTATCCGTTCGCCACTCCTTAGCCAGTTCGTGAGCGCTGCGCAGGACATTTCCCTGATACTGTTCAAGCTTGGCATCAAACCTTTCCATGAGGGCGAAGGCGTCTGCAGACGAACCGGCAAAACCCACAATAACCTTATCATGGTAAAGTCTGCGAATCTTTTTGGCATCCTGCTTTACCACAGCGGCGTTCATGGTCACCTGACCGTCACCACCAATGGCGACATGGCCGTCCTTTCTAACTGCTAAAATCGTTGTTGATACAATAACAGGCTTCAAATACAAATTCCCTTTCTCGTTATTTCTATCCATTATTTCTACCTAGTCGCCCGGTTGTGGGAGGGCAGACCCATTCTCATTAGTTGAGGCAGAGGGCTGTGTTTTTCTTTACGAACAGCTGCTAATAATTGAGAAGCGGTACATGCTATCAATTTACTAAGCAGTTATCAAGGATTTTCTCAATTGTTAGTGTTTGACAAACAGCGAATTGACCGTATAATGAGAACGTCAGAAGCTATAATCTGACGAATAAGAAATTACGTGTCAACACAAAGACTCGGCTAATCCAGGAAGTCCACGAAACAACTATTTCAGAAGCGATAAGCCTGAAAATGAAGGATTATGATAATTAAGTACATTTGCTTTATTTAAAAGGAGGTATGGATTATGATAGCCAAAGACATCATGAATAAGATTGTTACCGCTGCAAAGAAAAACACCATCGGCAGGGATCTGGCTGTAAAATTGTTGTCCGGCATGTATAGCGGATTGCCTGTTGTGGACGACAAGGGAAAGGTTATTGGCGTAGTAAGCGAGTTTGATCTTCTCAAGGCAATTCGAAGTGGAAAGGCATTAGCACAAGTAACAGCAGGGGATATTATGTCAAATAATCCCATCTGTGTGACCGAAGATACCTCAATTAACCTCATTATAGATCTTATGACAAAACACAACATTATCCGCGTCCCCGTCGTGAGAAATGACACCCTGGTAGGGGTTATCTCCAGATGTGATATTCTAAACACTATCGTAGAGCCCGAGTTTGTGACATTTTTTGCTGATTAAGCATGAAAAGATTCTTCGTATTTGTCATTATTTCTTTTTGTCTCGGTATTTCTGCCTGTGCATCTCAAAAATATAATATTTATCAGGAGCATAAACACGTTGAAAATACAAACCCATCCGTCACAGACATATTACATTATGACTTTGATGTTATCAAAAGGATGTTGCAGATTTTAGAAAAGGCCGCGGAGTGTCTCGATAAGGAGCAGCCTATTTCGAAAGAAAATTTTACTGACATAGTGCAAATCATTACTAATTTTTCTGATAAACACCATCAGGAGAAGGAAGATAAGGTACTGTTCCCCGCTCTCAAAGTGAAAAATGAAGGCGAAAAGAAGGATTTCCTGGGGCGGCTCCTTATGGAACATGTGTCTGCACGTGATAAAATGAGAAGTCTTTCTGAATCGCTCAACCGCTTTTATCAGGGTAAAAAGGCGAGAAAAAAGATCGCCAAAATCATTCGTTCCTATATCAAAGACATGGAAAAGCACATTGAAATGGAGGAAAAAATCCTCTTCCCCTGGATAAACAAGACATTAACCCCCGATGAGCAAGTGATATTTGTGAAGAAATTCGACGCATTAGAAAAGGACGACCTCGAGACCGGTGTTCATGAAAAATACAGCGCCATGATCGAACGGCTTGAACAGCAAGTGGGGATTTGTTTTAATTCTAAAGAATAATTTACGGTTCTACGGTTCTTTTGTTGCTCAAATTTGCCTTATTTTACTTCGATTTTTTGTGTTTCCGCTCAAATACTATGTATCGCTTTTACCGGGTAATTGATTCAGAATAATCCTTGCATCCACGGCAATTATACCTTTCGGATAGACAAAGACGGGATTCAGATCTATCTCCTCGATCTTTCCTTCGGAAATCATAATATCTGATACCTGTATAATGGTTTGGACTAATGCGGAAATATCCAGCGCTTTCATATTTCTAAAGCCCTTTAAAATTATCGCTCCCTTTACATCTTGAATCATATCAGATGCCTCATATTCCGCTACCGGAGCGATGCGGAAAGAAACGTCTTTAAAAACCTCAACAAAAATACCCCCAAGTCCAAACATCACAGCCGGACCAAATTGAATATCTCGCAGCCCACCCACGATAACTTCGGCAGAAGGCGTTGCCATTTCTTCGACAAGAATTCCATGAATCCTTGCATCGGGTTGTTTTGTATGTGCGTTTCTTATAATTTCATCATATGCAGCCATAACACCTTCCTCATCTTTTATGCAGAGCTTTACGCCGCCTACGTCGGTTTTATGGCTAATATCAGGAGAAATAATCTTAAGAACCACGGGATATCCAATAGATACCGCAGCACGAATTGCATCTTCACGGGAAGATGCAACGATATGCCTGGTGGTTTTTATACCACATATTTCAATGAGTTCCTTCGCCTCAGGTTCAAGTAATTCATATCGCCGCTGGAGTAACGCCTTCTGTATAATATGGTGTATCTTCTTTCTGCTGTTTGTTACGGGCGTACTCATACGGTTTCCCTTACTTTGGTAAACATCCGGCATGCTAATTTTTCACGATTTTTTAATCTTTTCCTTTACCTTATTCCAAACAGTATCCATCTCTTCCAGGGTGCATTTCTCGATATCCTTTCCCATAGAGGCAAGTTCTGTCTCCACCTTTTTAAAACGGTCGACAAACTTATAGATAGTCTTGTGAAGTACATTTTCTGTGTCGAGCTTCAGGAATCGGGCAAGGTTAACAACAGAAAATAAGAGATCCCCCACCTCTTCTTCGATATTTTCCGGTTTATTTTCCCGAATTGCCTCTTTGGCCTCTTCCAGTTCTTCATCTACTTTAGCAATCACGTCATGAATATTCGCCCAGTCAAAACCTACCCTGGCTACCTTCTTTTGCAGCTTTTGTGCTTTTTGGAGGGCGGGGAGATGCCTGGGCAGCCCGTCAACGATGAACTTTCTCTCTTCGTTACCTTTTTCCTTCTTCTTGATTTCCTCCCACTGGCGAATCACCTCCTCCGGGGTTGTTGCTGATACATCTCCAAAGACATGGGGATGACGGCGTGTCATTTTATCAAGGCAGAGGGCCATTACGCTGCCGATATCAAATGCGCCCTTTTCCTTAGCAATCTGGCAGTGAAAAATAATATGGAAAAAGAGATCTGCCAGTTCTTCCTTGATTTTATCAGGGTCTCCGGAGTCTATTGCATCTATCACTTCGTAAGTTTCTTCTACCAGATGCGGTTTTAACGATGCATGGCTCTGCTCCTTATCCCATGGACATCCGTCCTTACTGCGTAACTTCTTCATGAGTTCTATCAAGTCCTGAAATAATGACATGGATTTATCTTGAGATATATTCATTGAAAACTTCTTTTTTGTTTTCCACCTCCTTTCATCCCTCCTTGCGAAGGAGGGAAAAGAGGGGTGGTTCGTTTTGGTTGCGGCGTAGCCGCGCCAGGTATAACAGCACGAATCCGAAAATTTTAACAATTATTTTTATTGAAGTCAAATATGCAGATGATAAGATATTACCATATCTTAACTACAAATCTTTAAACATTTTATAAGGGAAATAATATGGCTTTTCCAAAACAGCGGCTCGGCGGTTACGCCAAAATGAAAATATCAGGAGATTGGTGCGAGAAACGCATCTTTCCATAGACGACCTTATCATGCCACTCTTTGTCCGTCCCGGAAAAGGCATTAAACAACCGATACCCTCTATGCCGGAAAACTACCAGATGTCCATTGATAAGCTGACTGAAGAGGTAAAAATCCTGGAAGGGCTTGGAATTCCCGGAATTATTCTTTTTGGGATTCCTGATAAGAAGGACGAAATGGGTTCCGATGCCTATTCTGATGAAGGGATAATTCAAGAGGCCATTATTGCCATTAAAAAAGAGGCAAAAAATATCCTTGTGATCACAGACGTCTGCATGTGTGAATATACCAGCCACGGGCACTGTGGATTTGTCAGAAGGGACGACAATACGGGTCATTTTGACGTGGATAATGACATGACCTTAGAACTCCTGGCAAAAGAGACCGTTTCACACGCAAAGGCAGGTGCAGACATTGTAGCGCCCAGTGATATGATGGATGGCCGCGTAGGGGTGATTCGGGATGCGCTTGATGAAGAAGGATTTAACCATATCCCCATCATGGCATATTCTGCCAAATATGCTTCTGGATTCTATGGACCATTCCGGGAAGCCGCAGAATCTACACCTGGCTTTGGCGATAGGTCCTCTTACCAAATGGATTCTCACAATGCCACAGAAGCATTGCGTGAGGTAACGCTGGATATTGAAGAAGGTGCCGATATTGTGATGGTAAAACCAGCGCTGGCTTATCTCGATATCATCCGCAGAATAAAAGATTCCTTCGATTATCCTATTGCCGCCTATAATGTAAGCGGTGAATTTTCTGTCGTGAAGGCCGCGGCAGAAAAGGGTTGGATTGATGAAAAGCGTGTTGCCCTGGAGATTCTGACAAGTATCAAGCGCGCCGGTGCAGATATGATCCTTACTTACTGGGCAAAGGACGCCGCACAGTGGTTGAAAAATAAATAGGTACTTAGCGCCTTATTAGCAGAATTCATACAACCATTGATCTTTTAATTGTGTCTGTTTATTACTTAAGATGTTGGCTTTGGATTTCGCCTGAAAAGCTGTTGTCATGATGCTATCAAACGGCTTGAACAGTATAAGCTTGAAAAGGCTGGATATAAGTTCTGCCGTTATGCCTACGACCTCGTCGTCATAATAAAATCCAAAGAAGAACTCTCTGCCGCCCTTTTAAGTTGAGCGTATTGCAAATCCTTAGTCCCATTGATATACATTATCATCATAATACAGTTCAAGCTTGTGTTTATGTTTTAGTTCTTCCTGTGCTAAAATTTTACACAAATTTTTCATCTCAGGATTATCCGTAGACTTAGCCATACTTACATAGAAGTTGTAGGACTTTTGTTCTTTCTTCATGGCAACAACCAGCACATCCTGAAAGTCTTTGACGTCAGAAATGTCTTTATCAACCAGATATTCTGTAATATGAAGATCCTGAATTTTCTCAGGTTTGAATTTCTTAATCTTTGAGGTATCAAAATTTTGCAACAGTTCCTTATGTTTTAGCTCTTCACCGGCAAGTTCCTTTAGCCACAATTGCGCAGCTGCATCTTTAACAAATTTTAAGGCATCCATATAAAATTTATATGCTTTGTCCTCTTGTTGCGCTGCTTGCTTAACAACTTCTTTTACATCCAATGTTGCCATTCGTTCCTCCTTCTATAATATTTAAAGTATTAACATAATCTGACTATAGAGAAAACAAAAGATTCATTTTCGTATTTCGATTTTTTAACGAACAATGAATAAGTTCACTTCGCTCCCTTGCCTAATGCTTTCAATTCGGCAAGCTTGTGTTCAGCTGCAATAGCGGCCGTAACTCCTTCCCCGATCGCTGTCGCAATTTGCCTGTACGAATTTTTTCGAATATCACCAACTGCATACAATCCTTCGACAGCCGTTTCCATGTGAATGTTAGTCTCAATATGACAACCGGCATCTGTACATAACAAGTTACCTAAAAAATCCGTATTAGGCACACTCCCAATAAAAATAAAAACACCCTGGCAAGGAATATCCTTTTTTTCCTTTGTCAAAATATTTTGAGTAACAGCGCCTGCAACCTTTTCCTGTCCATGAATACTTTCAAGTATGGTATTAAATACCACCTTTATCTTTGGATTTGAAAAGGCCTCGTCCAGATAAATTTTTGTAGCTCTGAATTCAGCCCTCCTGTGTATTATTTGCACCGATTTTGCAAATTTGGTCAGGAAAATAGCCTCGGTTACGGCAGAATCGCCTCCGCCAACAACAACAACATCTTTATCTCTAAAAAAAGCCCCATCACAGGTTGCACAATAACTAACGCCTCTCCCGTAAAATTCAGCTTCACCAGGCACACCCAGTTTTTTAGGATCTGCACCAGCAGCTAAAACAACCACATGGCTTACATAAACATCCGTATCAGTAGTCACGACCTTTAAACCATTTTCTACATGTAATTTCGAGACCTCTTCGTATCGAATCTCCACACCAAACCGCTTGGCCTGGGCTTCCATGCGTTGTGTCAAATCAACACCACTGATAACTTCAGGAAACCCAGGATAGTTTTCAATCAGCTCTGTGCCGACTAACTGTCCACCCAATAATTTTTTTTCAAGGATTACGGTCTTTAACAATGCCCGGCAGGTATAAACAGCAGCAGCGAGAGCGGCAGGTCCGCCACCAACAATAACCACATCGAAATCTTTGTTCACATCCCCTTCAACCCTTTCAACGCATTCAAAACCTGCCATCCATAAAAATTTAAGGCAAACTGTTTTTTCTCAATATGGCATTCCAGACACCGTTTTGTTCCTTCCGTTGCCCAATTTCTTGTTACAAACGCAGTTTTAGACGTCTCTCCCTTAGGAGTAAGTTTCTCTTTCCCCGCATGGCAAAAATTACACTCCGTTCCCATGATTTCGCAGAGCTCAAACATTTTTTTCGCCTGCTGTTCGTTTTCTTTGTAATGTTTACGATCGACGTGACAGTGGTCACATTCAACCCCTAAGGCAACAGAAGCCTTCATCATTTCCCTCGATTTTTTCCCCTCATCAGTGAAAATCGTTAAATCTTCATTATGACAGAAATCACAGCCGACCCCGAAAAGAGATGTAATCCTCTTGATCTGCGCTTCTTTCTCTTCTTTGGTGCCCTTGAAATACGGATTTACATAGGTAACGCCTGGAGGGCTTTTCACCGCCTGATCAGCCGTAGACAGGGCAATACCTCCACAATAAAACAACATTACGGTGCATATGATACCAACACTCAAACCTTAATTGCAGCTTTGTAAGACGATGGACACTAAATATTCCCTTAAACGATACTATACTATTAGTTTGAAAAGGCATCTCTTCTTTCAATTTTTATCCCCCCCCTTTACCACTATTTTTAAGGGGGATATGATTGCGGCGGCTGAGCCACGCTACGAGAGAACAATTTTTACTCGTTAATCGAGTTTATCGAAAAGGTCTTTGCTTGCACCACAAGATGGACAAATCCAATCTTCTGGTAAACTCTCAAAGGGTGTCCCTGGTTTTACACCATTATCAGGATCACCCTTTCCCGGATCGTAGACATAACCACACACCCGACATTCCCACTTCGACATAGTTTCTCCTCCTTTTTTTTTATTTATATCTTTTCGTAAAAACTTGAATTATTGTACACTACTTTACGCGTTGTAATCAACTTTTAAAATAAAAGAAAGTGCAGAAACCTTATCCTCCGCACTTTCTTTTTAACCCATTTTTACCCGATTAAAATTTATCGATTTTCAATTGGTATCATTTTATCACGAAGAGATTCGTGACACTCAAAACACGTTTTTTCAACCATGTTCGTGAAGGCCTTGAAGGTTGTCTTCTGATTGTTTGAATCGGCGGCTTTTTTAATTTCCAGCGCCGACGAAGCTATTCCTCTGAGATAGGTATCAAATTCTTCTTTTAGCTTTGTAATTTTTTGGGAATTACTGGGATCTATTTTCGCCCGTTTAAACCATTTGTTTTCTTTGGATCAACAGAAAAGAAGACTTCATTTATCTTGTAACTTTCATCTACAATGGCACCGGCCTCCTGGGAAACGTACTTAAAACTACCTGCCAGCGTCCCTTCGAGGATATTGCTCATTCGCTTCGCTATCTCATGCATCAACGTCCTGGTAGGAAGCATAACACCTTCGTGGGAGACTGCCGTTTCCTCATCGGCAATCACCGTACGGACATTCATGCTCTGTGTTAACCCAACCATACCTATACCAAATAAACCAGCAATCAAAAAAGTTGTTTTTTTCACATCGCACCCCTTCCCTTAAAACGATTTAAAAAAAATAAACTCCAAAATCTTCCCAAAGCCACATCATTTAGTATACAATCATACATTTTAAGAAACAATAGGCAAATCATCTAAAATTTATAAACTTTGGCCTACAATGCGCTAATACCGGGCTCCGTCATAGCCATGGGAGACAACACCTGATTTAATTGCTCCGGCGAGAGGAAGTTTTGTTCCAAAAGAATGTCTTTCACTGACTTGCCGGTCATCACCGATTCCTTGACGACCTCCGATGCCTTTGAATATCCTATAATGGGATTCAAAACAGTGACAATCCCGAGGCTCCGCATAGCGTAATCATGACATCTTTTCTCATTGACAGTCAGGCCACGGATACATTTCTCGTCAAATATTTTTGCGGCATTGGTAAGGACAAAAATAGCATCAAGCAGTTTATATTGGATCACAGGCATCATGACATTAAGCTCAAACTGCCCTGCCTGCGCTGCCAGTACAATTGACAAATCGTTGCCAAGAACAGAAAAGCATACCATATTCATCATTTCAGGGATGACAGGATTAACTTTCCCAGGCATAATAGAAGATCCTGGTTGCACTGCCGGAAGGTCAATCTCACCCAATCCCGTATTCGGCCCGGAATTCATCAATCGTATGTCATTGGCAATACGGATGACTTCCACGGCCAAGGTGCGCATAGCGCCAGAGAGTTCAACAAAAGACGCGTTACTTTGCGTGGACTCGAATCGATTCTTTGATTCCCTGATATCCAGGTTGACAATATTCCTCAGTTTCGCAATGACCCTGCCAGCATATTCCGGATGGGTATTGATTCCTGTGCCTACGGCACTTCCACCAAGTCCTAATTCTTTTAACGATTCACTTGCCTTTTCAATCCCCCTGGTTGCCTTAAGCAAAGAATCCGTATAGCCCAAAAATTCCTGCCCTACACGAATAGGTACAGCATCCTGAAGATGCGTCCGACCTGATTTTACAATCGAATCTAAGGATTCTGCTTTTTGTTTAAACGTCTCTGTCAAGGCATATAAATTCTTAACGAGCTTTTTAGACAGTTGTAAAGCAGCGATACGCATGGCAGCAGGATAGACGTCATTTGTAGACTGCCCGTAATTAACATGATCGTTCGGATGTACTCCTGAATAATCCCCTTTCACTCCACCAAGCATTTCAATTGCAATATTGGCAATGACTTCATTGACGTTCATATGATGGGATGTGCCAGCCCCTGCCTGGTAGACATCCACCAGGAATTGATCGTGAAATTCACCGTTCAATATGCGATCACAAGCCAGAATAATCATATTGCCAATCTTTCCATCCAGGCAACCAAGCTCCACATTAACCATCGCAGCCGCCTTTTTTATGGAAACCATGGCCATGGTAAACACAGACTGAGATGTTTGTCCACTAACAGAAAAGTTCTCAATGGCCCGGACAGTCTGAACTCCATAATAAGCCGCTGCCGGAACTTTCATCTCGCCTAAATAATCTTTTTCTATACGAAACATATCAGCTTTTTTATTACTCATCAGACAACATACCATACTAATTTAACTCGCAAACATTCCCACCATTTACAAAATAGGTAAGGCGGCCTTTGGGCTTTTCACGCTTTCTTATTTACCGTAGACATCCACAAATCATAAATACGCCCCTCACTCTCCGCCTCCCATAGTTCCGTCTTTTCCAAAAAATCAAGCGTATTCTTCAATATGGTGAAATGCACCCTTTCCTCTCCGGCAAGGAAACGATACGTTTCACTATCTCTCGACTCGCCTGATTCACGGGTGGCCCGTTCGTAGAACTCAATTCCTTTTTTTTCTAGTTCCATGGCAAGCGTGACAGCCTCTATATCGTTAGTATTGGCGTTGACCTTCTTTTTCAATTCTTCGCCCATCTCCTGAAAAATAGTAATTAACCTTTCCCGTGGATTTACTGGGCACTTTTCCTTTTTTTGACTTTTTTCATTAGGAGCAGACAATAGCGCCCTGAGCCGTTTTGCATGTAATTTTTCATCCTCCACAAATGACTTGAACATCATCTTCCCCATGGGGTGAAGGGTCCTGCTTACCAAATCGTTATAAAACTGTATGCCATCCATTTCCATTTGAAGTGCAATTGACTTTATATCTTTTGCCGTATCACTCATTTTGCATTCCTATTCAAAGACCAAAACAATCCTTCCGAGCCTTTATACTTCACTTATTCGACCCTCCCTCATTCAGGAAAACATCGTTTTTCTTTATGGAAACCAGACTCATTCAGTACAGGTCAACAATTATCATACCAAAACAACATCCTTTACCAACAGCAAAACAAATATATCCTAGGTACAATTAAAATCAATAGTTATAAAAATACCATAACGAAAATACTTTGGATAATCAAACCGGTTTGTCAAAATATTTAGACTGAAAATCCATGTATTTGGATTCACAATCTCTAATTTTACAGGTTTACATTGAAAATATCTCTTTTTTCGGTGAGTTTTTTACAACCGATGTCATCCTATTTTTTAGATGAATTTTAGTTGTGCTTTTGCAGGAATCATACCCTGAATTGGCATTTAGGTGTGGATTGTGACTTCTGCTCAATAAATCGTGGCGACCGAGGATTAACGGACCTTCACACGGGCATAACCCTGGTGCTCTCCAAATTTATCAGACCAAACGATGCCAATCTCCCAAATTTCTCCCTTTTGCATGATCTTGAGTAGTGCGCCCAGTTCTTCGATCGTGCTAATTCGATATTGACCAACAGACACAAGCACGTGGCCCTCTTTTATTCCGGCCTCAGCAGCAGGACTTTTTTTTTGTGCCCCAGTAATTAATATCCCAGCCTTTATCCACCACAAATTTAATTGTTTTGCAAGCTGGGGGGACAAATCTTGTACATACAAACCCAACTTTTCCAGGGCCAGCTTTTCTATAGAAGGCAGCGGGGCCTTTTCAAGTTTTACCTCTATCTGAATCTCATACCCGCCACGATTAACATTGATATAGAGTTTATCGCCTGCATTTTTCCTAAGGATGTACTTTTCGAAGTCAAGGATGTCCAGAATCTCCTTAGCGTCTATTTTTGTAATATAATCCCCAACTTTAATGTGCGCCTTGTCGGCAGGACTGCCGGATTCAACAGACGAAACCTTAATTCCCTTTAAGCCACCACCTTGTTCTTCAACCTGCGCACCAAACCATATCTTATTGAGCTCCCTAAAATTGAAGAGCATAACAAGGGTTTGCCTTACCTTATCAACAGGAATAGCAAAGCCTATCCCCTGTGCCTGATTTACGATAGCAGCATTAATACCAATAAGTTCTCCGTCAATATTGATGAGCGGCCCACCACTGTTTCCTGGGTTTATTAGTGCATCTGTTTGAATAAGGCCATCATACTTGATATCTCCATATTCGCTGTTAAATGTCAGAGTTCGGTTTTTGGCGCTTAGCACACCTGTAGTGATGGAATTTTCCAAGCCAAAAGGATTACCCAATGCAATGAGGGGCTCACCAATCATGAGGTCCTTTGACGTTCCCATCTTAACAAAAGGAAGCGGCGTAGGTGAATTTATTTTTAATACGGCGAGATCACTGATTGGATCAGAGCTGATCATGGTCGCCTCGAAGTCTCTGCCATCTGATAATCTCACCTTAATTTTAGAGGCACGGCTCACGACATGCTCATTGGTAACAATGTAACCGTCTTCGTCAATAATGACCCCGGAACCCAATGGCCTTTCAACCGTCTGTTTTTGTGTCTGACCAAAGAAATCATTGAAGAATTGATCGAAGAGCTCACTTCTTGATCCGAAAAACGGGTCTACATGTCGCTGGGATATAAGTCTTTCTGTGCTGATATTGGCGACAGCAGGCCCTACCTTTTCAACCGCTATAACAATTGGGGTCCTGCGATTAGAATTTATTTCACGGGACAACGCCTCATTGCATACGAAAAGAATGCAAACAAGCATCAAAATAATTGACAAAAAAGTATATGTTCTTTTCAAGGCAGCTCACTAAGAAAACTTATCGGATATGATTTTTAGTGAAATCCTCCGTGAGGAGAACTGCTTGGCGGCCTTCCGTGTGGCGAAATACCTGCAGGCATTTCGCCGCGCATAGCTTTTCCTTCATCTGAGAACACTTTTGGTGCAGTTTCACTCATAACGGTTGTAAAGTCTTCTTCTTTTTTCATCAGATTCGCAATCGATTCATTACCAACAACATAGACGTAATCAGAATCTTTATTCTTCACGTAATAGCCGTAAGCATCCTTCTTTTTGCCAATATAAAGGACGGCATTACCGCTTTCCAAACCAATAGTAATGATAAGTTGAGGTTTATCCAATGAAAATTGTGTTAGATCCGTAGCTTTGTATTGTTCGATGTAATCTCCTTTTAATTCATGAATATTACGAACAAAGTAGTCTACTTCCCGTCCCTGAACATCCTTCTGCTCATTGTTTTTTAATTTCCAGACATTCTGTGTTTTTTCCACTGCTATACGTCTGTCGGCATACTCAAGAGCGATATCTTTTACATCTGTCACTTCAAAATTGAATACTTTAGCTGGAACCAATTCCGCATCAAAGTTTTTAATTTTAGGCCAGGAAAGTTCAAACACAAGATCGCTATCGGCAAACATAGCATAGGAACTTACCTTGTCACCATCCTTAACTTTTTTACCAATGAGCAATGTCCTTGTTTCGACAATTTTTCCCAAAGCCTCGTTTGCCTTCGTAACGTTGTCAGATTTTTCTTCTTTCTTGTTTTTATCCGTCCCTTCCGGTTGTAGTTCTTGATTTTTTTCGTACGTCACAGAGACCTTGATCCTTGGATCGTTTAACCCAAAGGACTTCAGGTCTTTAGGAGCACTTGCAACATAACAGTCGGCTTTTAAAAAGGACAAATCCCATACAATCTGATTTATAGCACTTGTGTCAGCTACTGTTTGAATGGGCTTTGAGAGTTCCCACAGGAATTGACCTTCCGCATCTTTCTTATTGCTTATGTCACACGCAAAGGTGCGGTCTGCTTTTTCAATAACAATCTTCCTAACCAAGTCCTTGTTAAAGTCACTTACCAGTCTGTCCCGGAAGCTCAGGAGTGCATTTTCAATCTTGTCATAAAATTCTGTTGTAGGAACGGTATATACCGGTTCCTCTCCAATACGTTTCACATAACATTTCGTGCCATCGGACAACTTGTTGCCTACATAAAACTTGGCCAGTTCTTTGTCTTCTTCTTTGGTAACAGAGATTTCAAAGATAGGGTCTTTTAAACCATACGTTGATAAATCAGCTGGTTTATCAGAAACAAAATCCTCTATTTCAAGCGTCTTAATTTTTTCAATGAAATTTTTAACCGTATCCTGGTCTGCATAAATATTTACTGGTTTTGTTAGCTTCCAGTCCAGATCTAAAGATTTTTCAATTGCAATCACATCAGTTGGTGTCTTGATTTCCAATTTATTTATACCATAGGTGCCTATCGATTCAAATCTGACCACCTTTTTGTCTCTTATATCGTTCGGTTTTCTACTTAAGTCCGCAAGAATAATATCTTTAAGAAAGAACACCGTGGGTTCATCTGTGCGTTTAACGTAAACTTTATTATCTAATGAATGCCCAAAGATGACAGATTGAGAAGCATCTTTCTCATTAATAGTAACAACAAATCGAGGGGTATCCAGGCCAAATTTAACCAAATCACCTGATTCTTCTGTAATAAAATCAGTTCGGTCGATTTGCAGGTTTTTTAACTTACCAAGAATCTCCTTGATCTTTTCCGTATCTGCCAAATCGCTGATAGGTTCAGCAAGACGCCAGAAATTACCCTTCCGATCACAAACAATGTTATACTCTGCTGTTTTGACCTGCACCTTGTCTACAGCTTCTTTGTCAAAGGTAAACACCCATTTACTTCTTAAATCAAGGATATTTTTACTAACTTTATCAAGAAGGTTTCCCGGCACAACAACAACCTCATCACTCGTATCGACTTTGATATACACGTTATCGCCTGCGGCAAGTTTTTGGCCAACAAATACCGTATATTTATCTTTCGGCCCCGTTACTTGTATTTTGTCGGGTTTTGCCGGTATACCTGTATACATGGTGATAGATATCTTCGGGTCATCAAGACCGTAATCTTTGAGGTCAAACGGCTTATCTCCTTCCTGCTTAAAAGAGCCCACCTTATTCATAAATTCAAATCCGGAGAGGATGCTGTTTACCTCGGAGTTATCGGAACGGAGTTTTTGTGGTTCAACGATGTACCAGAAATTGTCTCCCGTTCTTTCCAGGACGACCTTACCACTTTCATTGTTCAATTCAATCTTTTTAATCATCGATGCCTTAAAATCAGGAAGCACCTTTTTTTGCAGTCGTTCCCATTCTTCATGAGGCAGTTGTTTTCTCTCGTAAAGGAAAACGTACGAAATACCAATGGTTGCTACAATTAAAAGGATAATGGTTGTTTTAAGTTTCATAGCTTAATTCTTTCCTCCAGCGTAGAATATCATGAATTTGAAACAATGGTAAATTTTCGCCTGCAATACGCCTAAATTAACGACGCCGCTTCCACCAAACGATACTGCCAACAATAACCGGTATCACCGGAATTCCTGCAATCGACACCCAGAAGATAACCTTCATCTGGATGGGATTAATCGTTGCCTTGCGGAAATCGGGTGGCTTGGCAGAAATACCAAGCTGAGTTTCCTTTTTGGCTAACCAGTTAATAGAATTGCGAAACAAGTCTGCGTTCCCGGGATTTTCTATATATTCGTTTGTGGCAAAATTCACATCTCCAAAAACAACCAACCGTGCCCCCTGAGGCTTTGCCGAGGGGTCATTTGCCATAGCAGGATGTGATTGGGCAACTGACTTTGGTAATTCTTTTACTTGAGAAGCCACTGCAAGAGATACGGGACCCTGTACATCTGTATCGATATTATATTCGGGTTTTTTCTGTCGTAAATTTGCAACATCAACTTCCCCCCATGACCCTTCAGGTGCACGCATGAGCACGGTTGCCTGATAAGGCATTTGCTCATTAGGTGGCGACGCATCAACAGGACATGCGCCAAAAATAATCGTGTTGTAGCTCTTCAGATCCTTGGTAATAGGGTGTTCTTCTGCATATTCGTCCTTGCC
This sequence comes from Planctomycetia bacterium, assembly GCA_015075005.1. Lineage (GTDB taxonomy): Bacteria > Planctomycetota > Brocadiia > Brocadiales > Brocadiaceae > Brocadia. The sequence continues at coordinate 849,227 of JABTVC010000002.1, read as the reverse complement.
CACATAAATTTCCGCAACCGTCTGTATGCCAAAAAGAGGCATATTGACTTTGTTATAAACGACAACATCATCCCGGACTGCAATGCCGTATTCCGGCAAAAGCGTCTTAAACCCCGTAGGAGCATTCGGGCTAAGCGCGGGCTCCAGCATAAGCAAAAGCTTGCCTCTGTTTTCAAGATAGTTGCGAACAATATTTAATTCTTCTGTCAGATAAGCCTTGGCTGGCCCTGCAACCACGAGTACCTCGCAATCTTCAGGAATTTTCTTGGCCGTCAAAATATCAGAGCGAGCCACACGACAGTTATCCCTCTTGAGCGCATTGGCAATTCCAGAAATTCCCCGCGGTCAAAATCTTCAAACTGACGCTCCCCATGCCCGGTAACAAAGTAGATCGCTGTTTGTTTCTCTTGTGTAACGTTGAGAATTGCCTCAGTGAAGGCCTCTTCTCCTTAAACTTAAACGGATACTGTTTTTCTATCACTTCACTTTGCTGCACATGTTTTTGCTGTACTCACCACATTCAAATACCACGGTATTTAATTGGAGATCACTAATACTGAGTCGTCTTGCCAGCTCTTCTACCTTGGTACGGTTCCTTAACGGGTCGACACTTTCTACCTTAATCTTGTCCGTGTGGTAAGCGTATTCCTTCAGAATATCCAGGATTTGTTCATAAAACATCTCGCCCGGATTAAAGAGGGTAGTGACGACGATAGGTTTGTCAAGATTTTTGAGTATATTTTTGGTTTTGGGTGAAAGGGAATATTTACCAGTAACGGTAAGATCAAAACGTTCGTAGTGCCGATTATTGAGAAACCCGACTATCGCAAAGATACATGCCGCAAAGATTGACATTATGGCAACGTTTGTACCAACAAGCGCCTTCCTCCTGGATGCCTCAGTTGAAAACCAATTTTTCCTAACGGCCGTAATGGCACTAAATCCGATAACAATACCACCACCAACACCAATCGGAATAAGAGCGGACAGCCCCCACGAGTTGAAGATTCTTGATACGCCAAAACCTGCCACAACGGCAACGATTCCGGCCAGTATAATATATCCACTAAATTGCTCAAACCAATCATTCTTTTTTCTATTCAAAGTGCTCATCTCCATCTCCTGCTCTCGACGATACGTACAACAATAAATATGAGTAACGCAGTAAAACTAACGTAGTAAATCACATCCCTTGTATCCACAATCCCTTTTGTAAACGTGTCCCAATGATCATAAGTGCCAATGTATCTCAAGGCGCTGTAAAACCATCCTTCATTCCCGGAGCTAGCCAAACCAATTACCAGCAGGATGAGCAGGGCTACAATCCCAATAACAGCGGCTATAATTTGGTTTGTCGTAATGGCAGACACCTATAGTCCATTAGATATAAACAAACCACGCATCAGGAACAGTCCGATGTAGCTGGCAATAATTGCCCCATAATCGGGGTTGCCTACCCATGCTAAAAATATGATATAAAAAGCAGTTGGTGCAATCATGACATTATAAAGCGCCCAAGCCGCTAAAAATTTTCCGAATACCACTGCAAAATCCGTAACGGGAGCTGTCATAAGAGGTTCAATGGTGCCTGTCTTGTTTTCTTCTGCCAGCAATCTCATGGTAATGACAGGTGTCAGGATGGAGAGAATAAATTGTGTGTAGGCCAAACTGTATCGCAGCGTAGATTCCTGGGTTATACCGAGCATGATGGAAAAAAAGTAACCAGAAAAAACCGTAAATACCGCGATAATAACGTATGCTATCGGTGACAGGAAATATGAGTTAATTTCCCTTTGAAATATTGTGCATGTGCTCGTCATTTATATCGTTACCTCCTGTTCCTGCGTAGTAATCTGATGGAATATTTCTTCTAACGTGATAGAGGCCTGTTTCATCTCCCGAATGATGCCGTTATTTTTTACAATGTTGGTAAAGACATCTTCACGAATGTCCATCCCTCTTTCTGCCTCTACGGTAAAATTACCCACTTCGCCCTTCTCTTGCCACAGGACCTTTTTAACGCCCTTGATGCCGGACAGGGCATTCTTGATTTTTTCGCCATTGCCACGCACCTCCAAAGTAATGTTGTTTCCACTTCTCAACTGGATAGCTAAGTTGGATGGTGTGTCCATAGCAACTATTTTGCCCTTGTTAATAATGATTACACGGCCGCAGAGCATTTCGACTTCGGGAAGGATGTGTGTCGACAACAAGATGGTGTGTTTTTCACCTAACTCCTTGATGAGTTGCCTGACTTGCCGGATTTGATTGGGGTCAAGTCCGATCGTTGGTTCATCGAGAATAAGGATCTTTGGATCATGGACAAGGGTATCGGCCAAACCAACCCGCTGACGATAACCCTTGGATAGTGTGCCGATAATCTGATTCTGCACATCAGCAACCCTGCATTTTTCTATACATTCATCAATCTTCAACTTGCGATCACGATACGGCAACTTCTTCAATTTCGCGCGGAACGAGAGATATTCTTTCACTCGCATTTCAGGATACAGTGGCACGTTTTCTGGCAAATACCCTATTTGTTTGCGCACACTGATCGAATCCCGGAAGACATCATATCCTGCAACTGTGGCAGTTCCGGAAGTCGCAGGCATATAGCAGGTCAGCATACTCATCGTGGTGGTCTTACCCGCACCATTTGGTCCCAAAAGCCCTAAAATTTCACCCTGGTTAACTTCAAATGAGATATGGTCTACTGCATATACATCCGCATAACGTTTTGCTAAATGATCAACTTTAATCATATCTACGAAACTCCTCTTTTAGAATTTCCCCTTTTTAAACATCTTTCCGTTTATCAAGTTTTTTAACTTTTCTTCAGAAAATTACAAATAAATACCACGAACGTGAAATTGAATAGGGATATATTTTTTTACCGTAATTCATAGATACTTTGCACCACACACCCATTACACCGCGACAAACTTCGATGCAAAGACTTAAAATTTGTGATTTGATGCACTGTTATTGGCAGGCGGACAAGAATGCACTTTAACAAATCAAAGGCTTACTCTATCTACAAAACGTGGCTTAAGACGCCACCGGCCCCTTGTAGCTATAAGAATGATTTTGTACATAACCATCTGCACCATCTGCAACCATCAATCTACGATTTTTGTTCACTTTCCAGCGGACTTTCCACTTTTTTGGATTCTAAAACTTTCGCTACCTGTTCACCAACGTCGTTTAATTTAATCTTCGATTGCAGTAATTCTGAAAACGCAATCCTAATAGGGTCATCAGTATCTGTTTCAATGAGTGGAGAGGCCCTTTTTACGAGCTGCCTCGCCCTGCTCATAATCAGAGTTGTGAGACGTAATGAGCCACCAACCTGTTTTGAAAGTTCATCGATGTTTTTATAAATCAAGTTAACACCTATAATAAAAAATATGTTCCAATTAATTCGCAAATAATTTTATTGTATTACAAAATCTCGTTACTTATACCCCTGCAATATGCCGCCCTTCGAAAAACGGAAAACTAAAAAAAATTACCATGGAAAATTGCAACCGATTAAAGAGCAAAACTATTTACTATATATATAAATTCTTTTTTGTCAAGCGAAATGAGTCTTAAAAATTCCTTGAGAAATAACTTTCCACTATGATAGTATACTTACTTGTTTCATTATTAAAGATACTTGCTTTATAGTATAATTTAATCAAGGGGAAATTATGGCAAGGATATATGAAGACATCACCAAAACGATTGGTAATACACCGTTAGTTAAATTAAATACTATCACCAAAGGATTAGAATCCACCGTAGTTGCCAAAATGGAATCTTTTAATCCTTTGGCCTGCGTAAAGGACCGCATCGGAATCGCAATGATTGAAGCCGCAGAAAAGGCAGGTTTAATCAGCAAAGGCACCATAATTATAGAACCTACTTCTGGTAATACGGGTATTGCGTTGGCTTTTGTGGCTGCGGCAAGGGGCTACAAATTGATTCTAGCAATGCCAGATACCATGAGCATAGAAAGAAGGGATCTTTTAAGGGCATTCGGTGCAGAAATCGTGTTAACCCCAGGTGCCGAAGGCATGAAGGGCGCCGTGAATAAAGCAGAAGAATTGGTAAAGAACACCCCAAATTCTTTTATGCCGCAGCAATTCAAAAATCCCGCTAACCCGGAAATACATCGCAAAACAACGGCTGAGGAGATCTGGAATGATACGGATGGCAAGATCGATATCTTTGTAAGCGGAGTAGGCACAGGCGGAACAATCACGGGCGTTGGTGAGGTTATTAAGAAGCGCAAACCCTCACTCAAAGTCATTGCCGTAGAGCCTGCCGATTCACCCGTGCTTGCCGGAGGGAAGCCGGGACCTCACAAGATACAGGGACTTGGGGCAGGATTTATCCCGGAAATCATCAACATGAAAATAATTGATGAAATCATCCCGGTTAAAAATGAGCAGGCATTTGCCGTAGCCAGGCAACTGGCCCGGCAGGAAGGGATTTTGGCAGGTATTTCTTCCGGAGCAGCCGCTTATGCAGCACTTCTGGTCGCAGCGCGATCTGAGAACAAAGGAAAGCTGACCGTGGTTGTGCTTCCCGATACAGGAGAACGGTATCTGTCCACCGCCTTATTTAAGGAATTTTAATGTTTAAACGCATGAAGGAGGACATAGATGTCGCCTTTCAAAGTGATCCGGCGGCACGGAGTAAACTGGAAGTCATTTTATGCTATCCCGGCATCCATGCCTTATGGCTGCACCGGATATCTCATTATCTCTGGAAAAAAGGGTGGATTCTCTTATCCCGTTTCATTTCACACGTAAATCGGTTTTTGACGGGGATTGAAATACATCCTGCTGCGGAAATAGGACGCGGCGTATTCATCGACCACGGTATGGGTGTTGTAATAGGTGAAACCGCGATAATCGGTGATGGATGTCTTCTCTACAAAGGGGCAGTGCTCGGCGGCACAACGAGTGAAAAAACAAAGAGACACCCAAATCTGGGCAAAAAGGTTGTCGTAGGCTCAAACGCCTGCATCCTGGGGAACATAACCATTGGGGATTATGCGCGGATCGGTTCAGGCTCTGTCGTAACGAAAGATGTGCCGCCGCACGCAACGGTAGTCGGCGTGCCCGGCAGAGTCATAAAACAACGAAAAAAAGACGGACAAGAAGTCCTGCTGGACCATGGACAATTGCCCGACCCCGTTGCCGAGGCTATCATGGTGGTACTTAAAGAAAATTGCAAGCTCAAACAACGGATAATAAAGCTCGAGAATACGTTGAATCTTTCGAACGAAGAATACTGTAAAGTTTCTGAAGCAGAATCAGAAGTATTGACCATATTCATGCAGAATTATAAAGACGGGGACGGGATTTAAGCTGGACAAATGACACGATCGTAACGGCCGTCTTCCCTGAGAACGAAAAGCACCGAAGGTAATGTATTTGTTCGGAAAAACTATCAATTCCATCAATGGTTGACAGGAAAAGGACAGGTAATTATCACACATGAAAAATCACAGAAAAACAGATAACATTTTTGAAAAAGGAGGAATGAAACAGTGGATTGGGGAATAAAGAATCGTTTGTCTCAACTCATAAAACCAAATGGTCGTTGTATGTTTCTGCCCATAGACCATGGATATTTTCAAGGGCCTACTTCAAAGCTGGAAAGACCAGGCGAAACGATTAAGCCGATTATCGACTATGCCGATGCACTCTTCTGCACCCGTGGGGTATTGCGTGCATGTATAAATCCGGAAAACAGCAAGCCTATCATCCTCAGGGTATCGGGCGGTACCAGCATGGTGGGTAAGGATCTTGCCAATGAAGTGCTGACCACTTCCATAGAAGAGGCTATTCGCCTGAATGCCTCCGGCGTTGGTATCTCTGTCTTTATCGGTAGCGATTATGAAAAAGAAACACTAACAAATCTGTCAAACCTGGTCAACGAGGCAGAAAGATACGGTATTCCCGTAATGGCCGTTACGGCTGTGGGCAGGGAAATGGAAAAACGGGATGCCCGCTATCTCTCCCTATGCTGCCGCATTGCAGCGGAATTGGGCGCCCGTGTTGTAAAAACCTACTGGTGTGAAAATTTTGAGAAGGTGACCAATGGTTGTCCGGTGCCCGTAGTCATGGCAGGAGGCCCAAAAGTCAATAGCGATCTTGAGGTCTTTGAGTTTGTTCATGACGGCATGACAAAAGGAGCTATTGGTGTAAATCTGGGCAGAAATATCTGGCAAAACGAACACCCGGTGGCCATGATCAGGGCACTGCGTGCCATCATCCATGAAAATGCCACAGCAAAACAGGCCAATGACCTGTTTAATACCGTGAAGAATGAAAAGAAAAAATAGTTTTGTATATATTTTGGTAATCTGCAGGAAAGTAAACTTTTACTGAAAATTGGATAGGAAAAATACCGTGCGCGTTGCAATGTATTATAACAATAGAGATGTCAGAATCGAAGAGATGCAAACCCCTCAAGTCAGTCCGGGCGAATTATTGGTGAAGGTACGGGCAAGCGGGATCTGCGGCAGCGATGTAATGGAATGGTACCGCATCAAAAAGGCGCCACTCGTACTCGGCCATGAAATTGCCGGTGAAATCGTCGCTGTTGGCGAAGGGGTGAAGCGTTTCAAAACAGGAGATCGGGTAACGGTAGCTCATCACGTCCCCTGTAACACCTGCCACTACTGTCTGAACGGACATTACTCGGTTTGCGAAACCCTGCGTACCACCAATTTCTTTCCTGGTGGCTTTTCTGAATATGTCCGCATCCCTCAAATCAACGTTGACCGCGGTACCTTTGTCCTGCCAGATGATATCTCTTTTGAAGAGGGCACCTTTGCAGAGCCTTTGGCATGCACCCTCCTCGGTCAAAAGAAGGCAAATCTACGTCCGGGGCAGAGTATACTCGTTATTGGAAGCGGCATCTCAGGCCTCCTTCACATCCAACTGGCGCGTGCTTTAGGGGCTGGGAGAATATGTGCGGTAGACATTACTGACTACCGCTTAAAAATGGCCAAACAATGCGGGGCAGATATAACCATTCACGCCAAAGAAGATGTCCCCGCCTCTTTGCGCAAGGCGAATAACGGACGACTGGCAGACCTTGTCATCGTGTGCACCGGAGCTGCATCCGCAATTCAGCAGGCATTTAACTCTGTGGATCGGGGCGGAGCGATTCTTTTTTTCGCCCCGACAGAACCCAATGCAACAACTCCTATGAACCTTTGTGACCTCTGGCGCAATTGTAATTCTATTATTATGTCGTATGCCGGTCCCCCGGATGATACAGCAACGTCCATCGAATTAATCCGTGCGGGCAGGGTAAAAGTACGCGAGCTGATTACCCACCGGCTGGGTCTTGCTGATACTGCTTTAGGTTTTAAACTCGTTGCCGAAGCGAAGGACTCCATCAAGGTAATCATTGAGCCCCAGAAATGATGAACAAAAACTAATTATCTGCCTCTTGGTGCAACAGTCTTACATTCTCCAACGCCTCCATATCCTTGTCAAATTTGGCAACTGTTTCATGCCAGGCAGAATTTATGTTTTGAGGCCTTGGACAACTGTCGTTATGTAATTTTGAGAATTATTATGAAAATCGTTTCATAAAAAATTACTTATAATCTTGCAACCAGATTAATCTATTTTTTACAAGTTCTCCATTATTGGAGGATAGGAACTTAAGGGTTCGTCTGAGAAGTTCGCCAAAAGGGATCTGATCTGAAACAATAATACCGAAGTGTCTCTTTCTCAACTCTGCATATGATTTGGATAGAACAACGTAGTCTTTAATGTTGTGCGTCAATATAGCCATTTTGTGCTTTACGGCATAGGCCGGTTGCCCACTATCGCTTTTACCATTTCTACCAACTTCAAAAACATGAGAAACTGTATAACCTCTATTGCGTAATACTTCTGCCAACAATACTCTCACATCCTCATCAAGATATAACGATATATCAGACATTTGATGTTATTTGTCCCTTAAATCAGACTCTTTAACAGATAGTTCTTCATCGACCTCCTTCTTGTTTTCATAATAATAGGAAAGCGCATCATAGATTTGCGGGAGCGTAAGGTGTGGAAACTCCTTTACAAGTTCTTCAGGAGTTATACCCTGTCTCAGTATGTAGAAAACAACCGAACGTACGGGGAATTTAGTGCCAGCAATTACTGGACTTCCTCCACAGTGAGTCTTACGAGAAACAATATAAGGATGCTTCGTTTTGGTTTTTGATTTTTGTACTACAGGCATAATAAATCTCCTTAAATATTTAAAAATATTCTCTCCCATCAAAAGATAAAAATTCAACTACAAGTTTACTTCCGGTGTGTGGAAAAGCATAAGAACCGTTTGATTTCGGTTTCTTCGGCATTGCAAATAAAGTGTCTGCTTCAGATTGTGTAAGCATCATGCAAACCCTTTTTCATAAGAAAGCGGATTTTCATCTGGAGCTATACTTTTCCATTACCTGTTCATAAGAGATTGTTTCTAACTTGCCTGACTTGTATGCCTGCCAGCGTTTTCGTGCCTCTTTCGCCCATATACAATCAATATCGGGGTCTGGTTTGTCCAGCTGCATAAGGATTGAATCAACGATCTCAAGCTTCTCAATATCCGACAAAGATTGAATATTTTCCATCAGCTTATTTTTCATGGTTGCCATGATTTTATCTCCTCTCTCATAACTATACTACTATTCCAAGTACTCATACCCGCATTTTATTTTTTCCAATTATGCTTCAATAATTCCACAAGAACATTTTACAGGCTCTTCAGGCAAGTGAGTGGGTAAAAATAAGCCATGAAGTGACTGCAACATAGCATAGAACAAGGGAAAAAGGAGTTTTTATATGAGCAAAAAAACTGTATGATAATTAAATGGAAAAAAAGAGACGACTGCTGGACGAATATCGGTTCCCCGGGTTTGTTCCGAGAGCAGAAATTAAGGGGATATTTGGAGACTCAAATGCCCGCGATATAAGACTTAAGCGGACACAAAAAAAACGGTATGCGGGTGTTGTGGAAAGATTCATTGGAGTCAATACGACAAGAAGGAGCGTCGGGTACGGGATTTATCCTGTGGAGATGCACGGATTTACCTGGAAGTGGAGGTACGGCGAGTATTATGTCGGAAGTGCGGAAAGGTGAAGCGGGAAAAACTGGAATGGCTTGCGGACAATCCCTTTTACACGAAGCGATTTGCCTGTTCTGTGGGACGGAAGTGCAGGACTATGACCGTAAAGGATGTGGCGAAGGATTTCAGGCTGGACTGGGATACGGTGAAGACATTAGACAAAGAATACATGAAGAAGCAACTTCGGAGGTATCCAGTAGCAGCACCTCGTGTAATTGGTATAGACGAAATATCTATAAGGAAAGGGCATACCTATCGGATAGTGGTAAGCGATTTGGAGCGTGGAAGGCCGATTTGGTTTGGAGGAAAGGATAGGTCAAAAGAGAGTCTTGATCTATTTTACCAGTGGCTTGGTGCAAAGAAGGTAAAGAAGCTACGGTTGGCAGTAATGGATATGTGGAAGGCATTTGAGAAGTCAACGAGTGAGAATGCGTTTCATGCTGCGATTCTTTATGACAAGTTTCATGTAATGAGGCATCTTGGGGAAGCGTTGGACAAAGTGCGGAAGATGGAATATGCACGGCTTTCAGGTAAAGAACGTTCGTATATCAAAGGTCAGAAATATACGCTTCTATCGAACAGAGAGAACCTCACCCTTGATGGACGCAAGTCGTTAAAGAAGCTACTCATGGCAAACAAACGGCTCAACACTGCCTATCTGTTGAGGGAATCCTTTGGACAGTTATGGAGCTATAAGACAGAGGGATGGTCAAGGAAGTTTTTCGATAACTGGAAGGAATCGTTGAAGTGGCAACGGTTAAAGCCTTACGAGAAGTTTGCAGAAATGATAGAGAAACACTGGGATGGCATTGCAGCATACAGCAGACCTGAGAACAAGGTACCTTTAGGCTTTGTCGAAGGTCTTAATAACAAGATTCGGGTGATACAGAGAAGGGCATACGGTCTGAGAGATGAGGAATATCTTCGGCTGAAAATTCTTACTTGCATGCTACCGGGGATATAAAAATGCAAAAATTTACCCACTCACTTGCCTGAAGACCCTTATTTGTTTTCCGGAAGAAAATATGGACAGCGATTATTACATTGTTCCACCCATTACAAATTATGCTTAAGGCATATACTTCTTGTTGATAAATCCGGTTACAAAATTACATTTCTAACAATGGTAAAGCAAGGTGTACCCCGCTTCCAGCCGAGTTGTTGTAATCTTTCAATGACCTTTAGATCTGTATCCGTTGTTTCGTTGATTTGAGCATATTAACAAGCAGTAACTAACATCCTTATTCAATCTCAGGCGGCAAAGACGGCAATAGCAGTTTGATTAACTTAATTAGTTCGGGTATCCTTATCCAGCATGTTCCAAAGGTATGCAGCGTCGTGGTTTTCAGGCTGCATAGATGACCTCTTTTGAACGCAAAATTGAATACCTGCGGAACGGATTGCGTAGCGCTGCCTTTTCGACCAAATCTATCTCGCGTCTGAATATCTCCTTTAGTTCATCCTGCATGCGGGCGAGGTCAAAAAGGCTCCATTGTGCATCTTCTGAAAAGCTTACCAGTACATCAATGTAAATATCTATTTTACATTCATTCAAAAAGCATTGCAACCATAGCTTTTACTGTCCTGGATTCAAGGCACACTCCCGTTGATAAAGCAAGGTTACTCCCCTTTTCCAGCCGTGTTACCGTAATCTCTCAATGGCCTTTAAATTTGTATCTGTTTCTTCGTAAATTCCAAGTATATTATTTGAATACTTCAAACCCTTTTAAATAATCATCATAACCTATTGGGGATTCAATCCCGAATTCAGCCAGAAGGTCTAATGTCTCGCTTACCGACAACTCAAGCCTTGTGGCAAGTGTGCTCAATGATAATTTCCCTTCTCTGTAAAGTTTTATCATAAGAAACTCCCATCCATACTCGATAAGTTCTCTTGCAACTGTGGATTTGTCTTTATGAATCATCTTTGAAAGCTCATTAATCCTTTTCATTTCTCTTTCTTTAAGTCTGAGACTTATTACCGACATTATTCATCTCCTTTCAACCGCTTAAATGCATCGTCTATTATTCGCTTGCTGTAACGTCCATATAAAGATAATTTTTCAAGTTTTACGAACGCTATGTCCTTATTAATTTTCCCCTTTTCAACTATGTTTATTAAAAAGTAAATTGCAGTGGTAAAATGCTGGTTTAGTATTTTACAAGCCTTTATTGTTAAGAAATCATCAGTTGCAAGTGGCAATTTTCTCTTTAATGCAAGGGCAAGGGCTTCCGCTTCTCCAGTGTGGATTTTAAAATCCTTGCATAATCTTTCAATGGCTTCTTTTTTTGATGCAGTAATTACTTTTATCCTGCCATTTGTAACTAAAGAAGAAATTAACTTTGCATCAAATAAATCCTTACCTGTACATTCCGTCTTTATCGTTTCTGGAATTGTTATTTGAATATCTTCAGAAACAAGAGTGAGGATTTCAACTTTTGCCAACAATATTAATGTTGAGGAATCGAATACTATTTCCATTTGATTACAATATACTACAAATGTATTCTGTAAATCAATAGTTAAAGAGTCTTCTATCGATAAGGTATTCGGTGCTTTCAGCCGAGTTGCTGCAATCGTTCAACAACCTTTAAGTCCGTGTCTGTGGCCTCGTTAATTTTTTGCATGTTAATCAACCACCTTTTCCAGCAGCATCTCAGGCTTTGCAAAGAGGTACATCTGCGGGTCTTCTCTCTTTATTGATCGTATAATCGCCTCCGGCGCTATTCTTTCATGGATATGCAACGATACGGTTGGAACTTCAAAGGATGTGCTCAGCCTTGCCTGCTCATACGAATTGAGGATAGGTGCGGGCCGTACGCATACTTCTTTTGCTTCAGTTTTGACGTGTCATAAGAGGCGAGTCCTACAGGAACGGCATTTTTCCGGGTATCATCATGTTTGTAAACCTCGATTTCACCCTTCGAATTACCTGATTTCCTTGTCAAACATACCCCTCCTTCAATTTGTTCCAAATTTAACGAGAGATAAAACTGCAAAACGATACCAAAATCGACCTTATTTTATGGAAAACTGAAAGTTTAATCAATCTTTTAATTTGAAATATCCCGGGTTGCACGGTAAGATTATCACGATTGTTTTAACGTTTCAATTGTCAAATTTTCTGTTACTTTTAAAATAATTCTTATGAATAGCTCATCTTCGAACAATCGAAAAGATCACGTAAAAAAATACATGCAAAATAGTGAAAGAGAGATTGTCGACCTTGCATGTAAATTAATCAATACAAAAACAGAAAACCCGCCTGGCAATGAAATCCTTGCCGTCAGAATTGTTGAGGACTTCTTTAAATCATTACAAATCCCATACACAATCCACGAAAAGATGCCTGGTAGGGCAAATATCGTCGGATACATAGGCAAAGGTTCGCCGTCATTGCTGGTTGCATGTCATTTAGATGTTGTGCCGGCCGGCGACGACTGGAAGAGGAACCCCTTTGAGGCGTGGATAGAAAATGGCCGCATATACGGAAGGGGTACCTCTGACAACAAGGGACAAATGGCATCCATGATGGCCGTCGCAAAATTTCTCAAAGAGAATGAATCCAAATTAAAAGGGCAACTCATATTAATCGGTGTTGCCGATGAGGAAAGAGGTTCCACCCTGGGCTTAGAATATTTACTGAATGAATGCGGCATCAGGGCGGATTGCGCCATTATTCCTGACGTTGCACATAATATGCAATTGATCGATGTAACAGAAAAAGGGGCATTGTTTTTAGAAATCACGTCACACGGCAAACAAGCACACGGCTCAAAACCGGAAATGGGAATAAATGCCATTTGGAATATGATACCCCTGCTGGAACGTATGAAACAATTAAAGTTCCAAAAAACCGTACATCCACTCCATACCACGCCCACTCTGAATCTGGGATCTATCCACAGCGGAACGGTGCCAAATATAGTACCCGCCCTCTGCAAGGCACAACTGGATATTCGTTATTTGCCCGATGATTCGGCAGATGCCATTATCAGTAATATCAAAAATATTATCGAAGAAGTCGAAACGCAATATGGGGCAAAATTTGACTTAAGGGTCATTTCCAACCAGCCTCCAACAGCCGTCCCTATCGACAATCCGCTGGTGGAGTTGATTTCAAAACACACGTTAGCCGTACTGGGAACTAAGCCGCAACCGAAAGGAATGTCCGGCGCAACGGTAACAAAACAACTCATCCAAAAGGGTATTATTGCCGTTGGATTTGGCCCGGGTGATGAGACCGAGGCACATGCAACAAACGAGTCGATCAGTATTAAGGAGCTGGTTGATTTTGCACAAATTATGACCTTAATAAGCCTTGACCTGTTAGCGTAGCTGCTTATTTTATCTGCAAACGATCTTCCCTTTTCCCTCTGTGTAAAGGTTTTCTTATGAAAACGTATGTAATGATCCCCACGTATAACGAACAGGAAAACGTAGGGAATTTAATCCAGGAAATCTTAAATCTCAAAATCCCCGATCTCTGTATTGTCGTTGTAGATGACAACTCACCTGACGGAACATCAGCGGTAGTTAAAAACTTATCAAAAGAACATCCAGAGGTGGAACTGCTCCTCAGAACAAAGGAAAGGGGACGGGGTTCTGCGGGTATTGCCGGTTTCAAACATGCACTGGAACACGGGGCTGACTGTGTAATAGAAATGGACGCCGATTTTTCCCATCATCCCAAATACATCCCTTACTTGTTGGAGGCAATGAAAAAGGCGGATATGGTCATTGGCTCCAGGTTTGTAAAGGGCGGGAAAGACGTCAACAGGGGTATCATGCGCAAGGTAATCACAATCCTGGCAGGTGTCTATGTAAGAGTTCTGCTCGGATTAAAGATTCATGACGTTTCTTCCGGCTATAGATGTTTTAAACGGAACGTACTGGAGGCAATAGAACTTGACTCCATGATTTCGGCAGGCCCTTCCATTGTATCTGAGGTATTTTACCGGGCACACCTGAAGGGCTTTTTGATTAAAGAAATCCCTATCTCATTTGAAGACCGTATACACGGACAAACAAAGCTCAACCACAAAATCCTTTTAAAAACCCTACTTATGGTCTTGAAATTCAAACGACTGCATAAAAGGGGCTTGTTGTTTAAATCATCCATAGGCAACCAACTTGGAGATTAACCACAACTCTTTGTTTCCTTAAACTTAAGACCGGTATCATGCCTCTGCGTCTAATTCTTTACCCATATTTTAAGAAATAAACGTTTTTTTACTAATTTCTCCTGCATAGATAAAGAAATTATCCACCTTGATATTCATAATTCATTACAAGCGTACTAAAGCTCATATTTACCATTACCGCATTATGTGGAATTAAGACATATTTCCAGGGTTTCCCTCTATTGGGCATGGTAAAATCACTAGCATACTTACAATACTCTAAGGCTGCCTGGGCTTTTTCCTGAACATCTGCCGATTCTATATCCATCTCTTTCTTCGTTTCTATAAGATAAATAGCATCTTTTGTTTCCACTACAAAATCAGGATTGTATTGCCGCGAATTGTGCTTCCAGTATATGTGGAATTGATTAGATGCAGGTCTTTGCCACTTAACAACAGCCCTGTCCTGCTCTAATATAATAGCAAAGTCTTTTTCAGTTTTAGAAGCAAACTTATACAAATGATGATATGCCTTTCTGAAACCACTAAACACCTTATTGGGAATGGTATTGGTTGGAGTGATTGTCTCGGTAAAATGATGAATGCTGTCTTTCGTGTATTTTGAAAATTATGTTCTTCAATCATAGTAAAAGGCTTTACCATTGGCTTTTCATAGCTTGGCGCTTCAAAGTAAAATGTTGCTTCATCTGGGAATAAATATAACTCCCAATCTCTTTTATGAAATTGCACGACGTTCATCAATTTATCATCGTCAAGATATGTCCTGAATTTCTCAATTACCTGACGCGTTAATTTAAAAGTAACTCAGACTGTTCGTCATAATCTATTTCAGGGTAGTTCATGAGTTCATTAACAATGATATTTTCCGGACTGTCATGTATACCCCTGCCCTTCCCGCTTATAATATCAACACTGTTTTCCTGTTCACGGGCTTTTTACTAAAATTTCCTCCGATACCGGTTGGTAACTCAGATTCCTGGTATCCAGCTCAAAATCCTTGAATCCCGACCTTACTTCATTGCTTTGCTGAATAGTAATTCTTGGAATCTCTATAATATTCTGCACAAAATCATGTACTACCGCTTCATAAGCTGCCTCAACTTCCTTCACCATCTCGGCAGCAAATAAATTCTTTTGAGGGGTACTGTAAATCTTTTGCTTTATTCTTTCTACCGCTATTTGTTTGATTTCTAACGTAGTCAATTCACTGACGTTAGTTACCGCATTATTGAGTTCCGGAAGTGTTGAAAGAATGGTTCTTCTGACTTCCAAGTTAATCTGGGCTTTTTGCCTTTGTTCAGGTTCAACAATAAGCCCAATATTCCTTTTTGCTCTTCATCGAATTTTTGTTCAACGTTTGAAATGGAGGTAATTACCTCTTTTGCCCAGAAATTTCCTGTGGATCAATTTCAATAATATTTTGTCTCTTAATGATAGAATCGGGTTGATTGGCTGCGTCAATTATCTCCTGAAATTTATCATGGGCTACAATCGTAAGTTTATCGACTTTATCAACACCCGTTCTTTTTCCATACGGTAAGCGCAAACCCCGGCCAATAGTCTGTTCTCTCAAAGTCATAGATGTAGCCGTTCTTAAGGGAATAATCGTATAGAGATTGGTTACATCCCAGCCTTCTTTCAGCATATTGACATGAATAACAATTTCGACTTTATTTTCTGGCTTTTCCAAAGAAATCAGCTGTGCAATATTTTCTTCTTTTTCCGAACCCGTCTGGCTGGAGTGGATTTCCATTACCTTATCGGCATAATTACCTTCAAAGAATGCGTTTGAAATGATCAAATGCCTTAATTTGCCGGCATGGGTTGTATCCTGGGCAACAACCAGCACAAAAGGCTTTACAGCTCTTACTCTATTATCCCGCGCATAAATATCCAAAGCCACTTTCGTGTCTTCGTGAATACGAATGCCGTCTTCAGTTTTATCCTGTCCAGTTCATCAGCGGAATATTTGGAAGGTCAAAGTCTTTGCGGGTAGCCACTGCTGGCTCTTTCACAAAACCGCCCTGAATAGCCTTCGCTAATGCATATTCCAACACGACATTTTTAAACTTAATAGCCCTCCACTTCGCTCTACCTGTGGAGTCGCTGTAAGTTCAATCCCAAAATTTGATTTAATTCATTAATAACCTGCATTCCCCTATCTGCTCTATAATGATGTGACTCATCCATTAACAAAACAAGATCATCGAGGTTTGAAAGGTAATTGAAATAAGAATTGCCTAAATATTCTGAAAGCCTTTTTTTACGTGGAAGTTTGCCTCCTCTCGTTTCGGCATTTATTTTGGAGATGTTAAAGATATTGATATGAATATCAGATACGAAATCTTTTTTTGTCTGACGGATTTCGTTATAATTATCACCGGTAATAATACGAGGCTGGTTATGAACAAACTCTCCGATGCCCTGAAATACGTATTTTGGGCAATTCGGATTGGAAAAATCCTCAATGAGCTTATTATAAATGGTAATATTCGGCGCTAATACAAAATAGTGCTTTATTCCCTTTGAAAGATATAAATAAGCAACAAACGCCCCCATTAAGCGTGTCTTTCCAACACCCGTGGCCAAAGCAAAACAGAGGGAAGGGAAGTTTTCAAAGTCAGCAGCAAGTAGGATAGGCGCTTTTGACTATCTCCAGTGCAGCGAATAAATCGCCGTTTTTCTGAAGGGTCAATTTATCCGTCAGCTCTGCCAGTATATTCAGGCTGTCTGCCTGCGGCGGGCGAAGGCTTAAGCGATTCTTGATGGTATTTGCTATGCGATTCATTTTTTGTCCTTAGGCAATGCTATTATCAAAAATATCGTAACACTTTAGCTTTTTGAAAAATTCCAATAATCGCAGTGTAGGGGCGAAGCATTTTGCCGTAAATTGTCATAAATGCGTTCAAACCCAAAGGGGGCAAATGCTTCGCCTACTTTTCAAAAACTAAAGTGTTACAAAATATCTTCTTTCAGTAAACGGTTTCCATGCAGTACCGTAACGATCATTACTTTATCTTTTGCTTCATCATACCGGTAAATTATCCGATAATTGCCCATAATCAATTCCCGATACGGCGTATTTGGAAATTCCGGTAAAAAACGTCCCGAATTGGGGAATAATTACAATCTTTCTGTGGATTTAAAGATATTTTGGATAGTATATTGTGCGTATAAAAGGGAATCTCTTGCTATATCTGAATCTGATATGGCTCTTTCAGACCAGATTACTGTTGCCATTTCTTCGATAACCTTTCTATCGCTTCTTCATGGGAAAATGTTCGCCCTTCGGCTATATCTTTTCACCCATCTCAATTTTTGAAGCATGTATATACGATACATAACGTCTTCCACCTCTACCTTTTCGGGTAACTCTTTTATCAGTTCTTCCAATTTTGATTTAATAATCTGCATTCTGTAACTCCCCTATTTTTATTTAAAAAAGTAACTATTGACCACTTGCACATCGCGGCACTATAGGCTAATCTTGCGATAGTCTGCTCTTATCACCGTAGTGATAGGAACACCTTTGGCTCATAATGTAACCCCTTCAATATGAGATATATGATAAAATTGTCCGGCAGGAATAATTTCAGAGCAACTACCAATGCCGGATTATTTCTCACGTGCTTTCCTCTGCAAAGAGAGACCGTTGAACTGTTTTTTTTTTGTGCGTCCCCTTTACTTTTTCTTTTGAGGCGAAATAGCGGTAGGATTTGTTTCCTGAGATTCAATTTTCTCCTCATCCGCTTCTACAGGTAAATTGACAATATTTAAGCTATAATCCTCTTCCCAAATTCACACCTGCCAAGCAACATCTTGGGAATCTTTTTATGGTAATACTAGCGTAACGATTTTCGCAGTTTCCTGAAAAGATTTACAACAAATCAGAAGGCTTTCATCCGGTTTCATTTCTTCGTGAATCTTATCCAGAAACTGTACCGTAACAAACTGCGTAGTGATAAAAATATAATCCTTTTCAGTAGAACGACCTTGTTTCCAGTAAATTTGTTCATCCGGGCAGTATCTAAAACCTTCATGCTTTGCCATAGCTGCGGCAAGCATATCGGCATTGTAACGTTCATCAATAATCCAGTTGCCATGTTTGTCCTTTTTCAGCAAACTTGGGGCTAAGTAGTAATACTTGAAACCACCACCGCCCTGCCAGTTCACAGCTTTGGATATGCCACCTTGATCCGTGCCGTCAACGACTTTCTTCAAACGTTGCAGACAGTGGGTATGACAATGATCGCCAAGTTCAATGCCTATCCATCTGCGCCCCATCTTATGGGCAACTGCGGCGGTTGTGCCTGAGCCGAGGAAGGAATCAAGAACCCAATCGCCGGGGTTGGTGGCTAAGGTGAGAATGCGTTGGATTAATCGTTCTGGTTTGGGGGTTGCAAATACATCATTGTCATTAAATGCCTTAATCTCACGCTTTGCTTCCTGGTTGTCACCTACCTCTGTCCTATACCAGATGGTTTTTGATACGATACCTTCTTGAACCTCAGATAAAAATCGTTTAAATCTTGGTTTATTATTTCCTAATGCACCAAACCAAATTCTTTTACCTGCAATAAGTTCTTCCATCTTTTCTTTACCATAAACCCAATGACGATTATTGCCTGGCGAAAACACTTTGCCTGTCGGACCTACAATTTCGTACACGCCATATTCAAAAGGGTCTTGAGCGGTTAAGTCAGACGATGTCCATGACCCTCTTGGGTCATTGTCTGGATTAGAATAACGGGAATCCATATCCTCACTTCTTGGCAATAAATTAGGTCTCCATATGTCTTTATTCTTTGCATACACCAGAATGTGGTCATGACTGTCAGAAAGCCATTTTGCATCATTTTGGGGTGAAAACTTCTTTTCCCAGATAACATTATTTACAAAATTCTTCCTTCCAAATATCTCATCACAAAGCACTTTCAAGTAATGGCATTCATCATCATCAATAAAAATCCACAATGTCCCATCATCTCTCAGGAGTTTATGGATTATCTCAATCCTCGGCTTCATCAGACTCAGCCATATTGAATGTTCCAATCCGTCATCATAATGCTCAAATGCATTGCCGGTGTTATACGGTGGGTCAATACAAGCGCACTTTATCTCTCCTGCAAAGTCCTGCTCTAGGGCTTTCAGGGCAAGCAGGTTGTCGCCATAGATAAGCATATTCTCACTATTTTTATCCCTATAAGACTTTTCGGGGTCTTCAATCAATATGCGCGGCTCCAGCTTCGGCTGGTTATCCTTGCCTATCCATGTGAGTTCGAGTTTTTGGTGGTTATTTGCCATATTCGCTCCGGTTCTTATACCCAATACGGAATGTATTCTGCAAACTTCACAGATGCCGATGTAGGATCTTTGCGCTTGATACGTCCAGCATCTATTGCGTCCCGTATCAGGTTAGAAACCTGAGTACGTTGTTTTTCGTGCATCTTGAGGCGCTCACGTAACGAGGTATTGGTCATGGCACTACTGCTGAGATATTTGAGTACTGTATGTTGATAACAGGCCTCGATCCGCTCCATCTGGGACATTTCTGAAAACTTACGTGGCGCAAATAATGTAACCTTGAAATAATTTTCTCCTCTTCGAACGCAACCGGCGGAAGTCCATATAACTCGATGGCGGTTACCTTTATGGAAGCCGGTCCCTCGTTCTTCGTAAATCCTGTATCGCCTGAATGCTGAGGCAGAGTATTTCGTTGCGTGATTCAGGGAGAAGTGCCAATCAGTCGGTCTAACTTTTTGACGGAGGGAGGCTCGGGATTTATGGAATTCAATCCGATTGTCGAAATTTCAATCAATCATGGGATGATGCTGGAATGGTGAAATCCTGATGAATAAGGGCATTGGCGATGAGTTCACGCAGGGCAATTTCCGGATATACGATAACTTCCGCTGCGTAAAGCCTTTTCGATGACTTCGCTGTGGGAAGGACACGCCTGAGGTGGGCAATAAGCTCCTCAAAACCAGTTGTGCCCTGGCCCGTATGTCCGACAACCTCATCTATTGTCTCGACCTTGCTGAACCCTTATAGCGTATAATGCGGATACGTTTCCGTTCGAGACCCTCAGATTCTTTTAAGCCGATGTGCGGCGGTAATTGCTGGCCAAAGTTGGTGATGTAATATCCGCCACCATCTTGCTCAATGAATTTTCATCCACCAGCCAGCGCAGCGACTCTTCATTGTTTGCGCAACCGGTCGCTGGAGCAGGCGATGGATACCTTCTGAATCCAGTTTGGTTATCACCTCATCGGGCGGAAGCAATGTTGTGGCTCGTAATTCCTCCCAGAATGGATTTCGGCTATTGAGGAGCATCGAGGCCGATCTCCTGTCGTGCAGCGAGGCGCGTAGTTCCCCAGACCGGATATAGCAATGATCCAGTGGTTTACCCGCAAATGTACAGGCTTTGCCTTGCTCTCTTTATACGCACAAACAGCAGGGATGCGTTGTGAAATTCGACAATGGCATGATCTATCGCAACAGGCGGTTCTAAAGTATCGCGTCCGAGATTGGCAATCTGCCCAACTATAACCGCAGCTTCGTCTTGCTGAATACCGTTTGGCATAGCGGTTTGGTCGTCAATGCCAAATACGAGAACCCCACCGCCTGGATGGTTGGCAAAGGCCGAAAGGTGTTGCATCAGACGCTCTTTCTTGGGCGAAAGACTTTGTTTCCAGTCAAGTTCGTTAATCTCGTGGAACACCGGCCCAAGACAGGCTTCAAGTGTTTCCATCGCAGATGTTATCCATTTCTTCATTTGTTCATCGTCTCATCAATTAATGAAGTAGTAACCTATTGATATTTATGATGTTTCGAAGGTTTTCCGTTTTCTAATGAAGTAAAACATGGCACTCATCCTCCTTCTCTATCCTCATCAGGAAAACATAGTGTGACCGGCTCAGTTGGAAAAATATCGGAGAAATCCGAGACAGTGTCCCGGATTTTTGATCTGCCGGAGATTTGGCAGACGCTGTCTGCGAAATCTGTGCGGCAGAAATACGCGACACTGTCGCGTATTTCTTGTACATGAGGAAAAAAATGCGCATACGTTGCAGATTATCCACTGAGAATCCGCGATCAAACTCATCTGTAAGCTTCTGTGAAAGTAACTTCAATGTCTCTTTCGCATATTCAGCCCTTTTTGCCCCTTTTTGTTCATGCTCCACGATCATCCTGCCTATTTCAAAATAGGTCATCACCATTGCAGTATTTATATTTCTGGTGACGGCATTTCTCGCTTCGTAGAGAAGGGCCTTTATATTCTCATATAACTCTTTGTGTGATTGGTTTTTTACCGTTTTGCCCATTGTCTAAAATCCTATTGTGACATTTATCAATATGCGTGACTCCAGCCTTGACGGGTTGTCCTTGTCTATCCATGTGAGTTCGAGTTTTTGGGGTTTATTGTTCATAATCTCTTTTGTGTCGTCAGATTTTCAAACCGGCAATAGTTCTTTGAAATGAGACCAACTCAATTATTGCGACAGTGTAGCAACAATTTATGAGTCCGGAAAGACTTCTGCAAACCGCACCATTCGGGTAAGCGCCGAATAGTTGAAGCCCTGTCCGTATTCCTTTATTAATTCTTGCGACAGTGTAGCAATAATCTCTTCTCCGTATTTAGCCCGTGCACCTTTCAGGATTTCCGCATTAATCCGCTTGCCGATCTGCCAATAAAGCATAGTTAGTCCAACATTGACCGCAGCGGCAACTGTTGAACGGGTTTTTTCAATCAGCAGGCGTATGTCTTGCAGCACCCTGTTTGTCACAACCAGCTTCTTAACTGTCATTTACCCTCCATCTCTGAAATCCCAACTAGGAACATGTTCCAGCCCGGCTGGTTATCCCTACCAAGCTAGGTAAGTTTGAGTTGTTGGTTAGGCCTCATTGTTTTGCATTTTCTTACCGGTCAGTGGTTGCAAAAAAACTTGTTCCGTAACCTTCGCCATGTCTTCGAAACTAACGGCATGACGGTCAATCTTGAATTCCTGAGCAGTACGCTCGTATAAAGTACGGTTCAAGTTCCTGATTCGTAAACAAAATGACACGCCGATGATACTCATTATTAAGCTGTCGTATTCGTTTAAGCTCCTCTTGTGAAAAGGACATCAGTTTCGAGAAGATTACAAAAACATTAAAGCGTTCTCTCGGAAAAGCATCGGCAACGATCTTTAGGTTATAAACGTCATCGTCTGAAATTTCCTTTCCGGTCTTGCATTCCCCAATGGCTACGTTTATCTTTCCATCATCGGAACGTGGAACTATTACTACTAAATCTGTTTCACATTTATCATTCTTGAATTTAATTGGATTAACAGACTTAGGCTTGATGTCCATTGCAGTGGTGTAAAACATTTTGTTAGAATGGAAAGTCGTATGCAACTGCAAAAGAGTTAGTACAACTGGAATAGCACCTTCTTGATGATCATCTCGTCCAAAAAGTCCAGACCGTCGGTATTTCCAGACATACTTGATATGCAAGTAGGGCGTGACATTGAATCTATTCCCGCAATACTCGCATGATACTTCAGTACGCACATCATCTAACGGCATCCAGAATTTTAACTGACACCTGGGACAATCGAACTCAAGCCCTGTCCGGAAAACACCTCTTTTGAGAAGATATGAAAACGCATCTCCAGGTTTAAGCACAATTCCTTTTGGTCGAGGTTCAAGAAACAAATGCTTGTATTCTTGAATAGAAGGAAAGCCATGCTGAGGATCGCCCTTGCCAATTTCTCGCATAGCGTCTTGGTGGTTAAATGGTGTGTCTGGTCCATAGGTTTTCAGCAGCTTTCTAACGCCACCAATTTTGAATACGCGGCATCCTTGTAGCTCGCCCATCTGCTGAATCAGTCGCGTTGCAAGCAATCCCGGTTTGCTGGGTTGAGCATCTATTCCAGCGACTGAAAACAATTGCTTAACAAGCCCAACGACGTTGAGCGCACTAAGCGATAAGTCGGAGCAGGTTGCATCACTGATTATCCCCAGTCCCGCTGGTTCTACCCTGGCTTTATTCCGTTCCCATTTGGAATAGCAATGTCGGCCATAGTATTCGTTTAGTTCAGGCACATAAGGGGTTTGAATCGTTGCGCTCTCATTGCCGAATAGCCCCATTCTAGGGTCAACGGAGACAACGACATGCTGTCTGTATAATCCTCTCGTATCTTCATCGAATGGTTTCGGCGGAAGTTGAAATGACACCCACGGTGCAACTGAAGAGTCTTTCCCAACCAATGCAAGTGTCGATCCTTCTGAGAAATACATGTAAGGTGCCTTGACATTGAGTCCATTCCAAGTGTCACCTCCTAACGTACATATAAGTAATCCTTGTCCAAATGTACTCACGTCCGGTTTCAACGGTCCATCTTTATGCCAGATAGCAATTGCATTATCTGACTCGAACCGTCCTTTTGGTCGGGATCTTAGAATATCGAGCCAATTATTCAGCCTAGGCTTGAGTCTGTCAACTTGTTCGGGATCAAAAAACATCAGTGATACATCAGTTGCACGGAGATTCCAAAAAGTAACCAAGTCCTCAAAGTCACTCCCACTCCCAACGTAAAAACCGGGGCGATCAATATAATTTTGGACAGTATAATGCTGCCGCATAAACGCATGACAAAACGAAGATATTGCCCAATGGTTACAGACATGTTCAGGAAGGGGTTCATTCGGTTTCAATATAATAGTCTTAGCTGATAAATTTCTTCTTAATAGCTCAAGATAATCGGTGCCCGTTACTTCGATTGGTGGGACAGCACCAAAAGTAGCAAGCAAAACGTCTGCTAATGGGTCTTCTGCATGCCACTCATAAATTGTAACTGTGGTATCTGGGGCTGGATTATTCTTGAAATGTTCTTCATAAAGGCGGCGAATCGGATGATAAATATCAACAAGCTGAGGGCATAGTTCAGCGTTTCCATAAGAAACAAATAGTTCTTCACGAAGAAACGGATTTGGAAGATAAGGAAACTTCTCAATAAACTTTTTTACGTCCTTGTCTGCGGAGGCTGGCCATAAAACATCAACACGAAATAGACGTACCAGCGAACTTGCAAATTCAAAGTTATCAACCGGTATTATAGGGTTATAGCGGCCGCCCCACATTGTGAATGTCAATTTTAGGGCTTCTCGCAGGGCCATAAAATCATCCTTACGTACACACCACCCGATACGAATCGGGCGGTAACGGACTGTAATGCTTAATGTATTCATATGGTACTATCAGAAACAATACACTGTAAAATGTTGAATAATAGCTCCATTTATACCCCTTGCTTTATTTAAAAGTCTAAAAGTCTGGCATTTCGCACAAGTAATCATGGGCTCTGTCATATATCTCTCCTTGCAGCTTCAATTTCTTATAGGTTGTCCCGTTACTATCTCCCAATGCCCGCCTTTGGCCGGGCCAATGCGCCTTATAACCCCGTCCTCTTTTAATTTATTGATCTGCCACTCAACCCCTTTCGAACTTATGCCTACAATTTCGGCTAATCTTTCCATGGTAATTTCCGGATTTGCTTTCAAAGATCGTATTATTTTCTCCCTAGTTTTCTCCCTAGTGTTTCCCCTAGTTTTCTCACTTGTTGCCCTGACTTTTTCTAAACTATCCGCTTTAAGGGAATAACGCGGATCACGATAAAACGTAACTCTAAAAAATTCATCCATTTCAAACACAGGTTCTTTCAGCCCTGCATCACGCATAAGGTTTCTCATACGATCAATACCAGAGCCCATACGCTCAACTTTACCCATGCGATTGAATAAATCGGCAATAAGCGGATTTCTTCTTACTGAGGACTTGGCAAAATCCGTTTTGTAATTCCGTTAGGAAGTCCTCCTGGGTTTTCTATCTCCACGCGGTCATCAAAAATTCTTACATAAATACTTGTTCCGTTAATCGTATAATTCCTGTGGACTATAGCATTAACAACTGCTTCCCTTAAGGCATCCAAAGGAATCTCATAAATATCAGAGCGGTCAAAACCCCGAATTTCACTGCGGACGTTCAAATGTTTCTTTAAAAAAGCAACGGCTTCATTAAACTGGATTAAGAGGTCGTCTTTCACATCATTTCGGTCATAAATATTCGTTTTATCCGTTCCCTTAAAAGCTGCAAAGATACTTTCCGCGTGAGGGATGAATTTATCAACTCTGGAAGCAAACATTAAAGCACCCGCATTTGTGATTCTGCCTTTCTGCACTAAACTCAGACTTGTCAGTATATTTTGCGGGATTATTTTTCTGATGCTGATGTCAGCTTCTTTCAGAAAGTTCCTTATCTTTTCTCTTGATATGTCTTTCCATGAAACACTTCTATTTGTCTTTTCTTCAAATGAAATCTTTTCATGTTCCTGGAACATTATCCGTAGTTCATGATTGGTCATTTTCTGTGTTGTGCCGTCAAGCCTTCTGAAATACCCTGAACTGCAATTGTAAGGTTTCTCCTCTCCCTGCGGCACTTCTATAGCTATGATGTTTTGTAATTGTTTTATCTTTACCTGAACCGGGGGACTACAGTTTCGTGCAACAGAATTGATTCGGGCTTTCATATCATTTGTCAGCTTCTCGCCGCTTACAGTCCGGTCATCTCTAACGCCCAGGAGAATAACCCCACCCTTGGTGTTGGCAAATGCGACAATATCTTCATCAATCCGCGGCGTAAAATGCTCTTTGAATTCGACGGTAAGCCCTTCGCCTTCCTGAACAAGTATTTGTACTTTATTGGCATCCATCATTTAAGCAATATCCCCTTGTTTGGTAGTCTCACCCTTCTGGTTGTTTTTTTACGCTACCACTATCATAATCAACTTACGATTATATAACTTTCCACCTGATAGTAAACAGTTCTATTGTTTCTATCCTTTGCTTCAACCGTGCCTCAATTTCTTCAATGAGTTGTTCTTTTTTGTTGTCTACATCATCCTGTGTCTGATACAAATTTAAACGCATGGTGTTTCGTTTCTTTTCCATTTCCTTTATCTGCCTGTGTGCCGTTACCTTCTCTTCAAGATTCAGTATCTTTTTAGCTTCTGTCTTTCGGCATTTTATCTCTTTATCCAATTCTTTCAATTCAATTTCCATGCTGCTTTTCACATCTTCTGCCCATCTGTCTAATTTTTCCATCTCTGTATCGAAGAAACCTGCATTACGTACAGCATTCATTTGCAGGATTTCGGCTTGCTGTTTTTGGGCTATTTGATTTATGAGATTTTTAACATGAGAACCTACCCCTGAATCCCCTCCCAAGAGGGGACTTGTTGATGCGGGAAGGGAAAATAGCCTTTTGCATTGCTCAATATCCAATTCTGTACATTCATCTGTCACGCTGCATAACAAAATTTGATCTTCAGTTTCAAACGAATTAATTGTTAAGTTAATTACAGATAACCAGCCAGACTTTGCTACAAGGGATTCTAAAATGTTTATCTTCCTGATAGAGTCTGAGTAATTGAATACTAACTCCTGAACTACTAAAGATAAAGACTTTGTTTTTTCGATAATACACTGAGCCAATGGATGCCCAACTCTATAAATGTTTACGCCGTCACTATTCTTTCCCAGTTTGTAAGGGCCAGGGTGTATCTTTTCGCCAACAAAAGGGTTTTCGCGTAAGGTAAAAGAGTGCTCGTCTATCGCGAAATCAGCGTAAGGTTCAAGGTAGTGTTTCGTAATTTCCCATAACCAATATTCATATTTTGACAAATATTCTTTGCTCTCCTGTAAATTAACACGTAATTTTTCATGTACCTCCTCATCGAAATTTTCTAACAGAGTATTTCTGGCGTCTTTCATGCGGTCTTCAATCTGTTCTTCCAGTTCCCTTTGTAACTGGTCGAATAAGGACTGTATCTCTTCCGGAGTTCTGCAATGTTGGTAAATCTGTGCAATCCGTTTTTCAAAATTAACACCCGATTCAATACTACCCAATACTTCATCGCTTGCCCCAAAAATGCCGTCAAAAAGCTTGAATTTTTCTTTCAATAACTGATAAACCCTCTGATCTGCCGCGTTATTCTTATTTAGGAAATTTACGACAACCACATCAAACTTTTGCCCGTATCGGTGGCATCGCCCGATTCTTTGTTCGATACGTTGAGGATTCCAGGGTAAGTCATAATTTACTACCAGAGAGCAAAATTGCAGGTTAATACCTTCTGCGGCGGCTTCTGTGGCTATCATGATGACTGCCTCATCTCTGAAGTAATCTACTATTGCCGCCCGCTTATCGGCGCTTTTTGAGCCTGTGATTCTGTCAGTACCAAGATGCTTCTCAAGCCATTTATTATAGATTTCTTTGGATTTCTGGTCGTTGTTTGAACCGTTAAATAAAA
Organism: Planctomycetia bacterium; assembly: GCA_015075005.1. Classification (GTDB taxonomy): domain Bacteria; phylum Planctomycetota; class Brocadiia; order Brocadiales; family Brocadiaceae; genus Brocadia. Next base: position 821,591 of record JABTVC010000002.1, on the reverse strand, counting down.
CTATCCTGTCCTTGTGCTCAGTATTTCCTAAGATTCTATTCAGATATTCTTGTGTTCTTGTAGATTCGGTAAATATGATGGCTTTTTTATTACCACCCAGACGTTCTATTTCAGCAAAACCTTTTTTCAGGGCGGTCAGGAGAACCTCTCCCTTTGAATTTCGGGTAATAGACCTGGCAAGATGTTGAAATTCCTTCAGGTCATTGATTTCTTTTTTGATGTCTTTAATTTCCTCTGAAGCGTAAAGTTTTTCCTTTGTTTCAGTAACGGGTTGATTTTCTTCTTCAGCATCCTCCCATTCATCCTTAATTTCATCATAAGATTCAAAATCCTGAGACACTATCTGCTCAATGTCTTCCGGTAGCCCCCGGGTAGTAACGATATTTTCAAGTTTTATTGCAAGGGCATCTAATGTCCCTGAAATTGCAAAGGTTGACGACGCCAATAATTTCCTCAAAATTAACGTCATGAGTTGTCTTTGGCTTGGCGGAAGTGCAAATAAATTTTCCCTTTGTAAATAGGCTGAAACCAGGTCATAGAGCCTTTGTTCATCAGAAGACGGGACAAACTCTTGTGTTATTGCCATTCTATTGGTGTATTTTACATATTCTAATACCTGCCTGCGGAGCGTCCTTATACAAATGGCTTTTAGTCTTTCTTTAAGATTATGAAAATCATTTTCATTCGATAATCTGGCAAACTGATTTTTATAACTCTTTACATCACCAAAGGTATAATCGTCAATGATACTGACTAAACCATAGAGTTCTAACAAAGAATTTTGGAGCGGCGTTGCTGTAAGCAGCATTTTGGGAGCGTGGGCTACGGCATTTTTGACAGTATTGGCAATTTTATTTGACGGCTTATAAACGTTTCTTAATCTATGTGCTTCATCGATGACCACTAAGTCCCAGGGGATATTTTTGATGTAAACATCTTTAGCCCTTGCAAAATGGTATGAGCAAATGATTATTTCATGCTGGTTGAAGGGATTTAAGTTTCCCTTTTTAATCTCCTGATTAAAAGAAGTCGTTTCCAGTATAAGTGATGAAAGAAAGAATTTGTCCAGTAATTCCTGATTCCATTGCTTGCGGAGGTTTGATGGCACGATGACCAGGATTTTCCGTTTTCTCTCAGCCCATTTTTGAGATATAACAAGCCCAGCTTCGATGGTTTTCCCCAGACCTACCTCATCCGCCAGTATAGCTCCCTTAGAAAGCGGAGAATGGAAAGCAAACAAAGCGGCCTCGACTTGATGTGGGTTTAAATCTACCTGTGCATCCAAAAGAGAGGAAGCTAGCTTTTGTAAGCTATCGGATGAGCTGCGTTTTGTGAGTTCGAATGCAAAATATTTGGCATGATAAGGCGTTATTTGCATTAATTATGGTATTCAGGTAATTATTTACGTTTAAAACTAAAGACCTTAATTAAACATTTTCTTTAGGTTTGTGTATGGAGTATAAGTCATTCAAAAACGTATTTCAATACTATTTTAAGCAAATCCACGTGCTGAATGGAACATTCATTACACTCAAGATCAACGTAGCATATTTTTGATAAATGCATTTTAATTTTTGTATGAAAGGCGGTGCATCTGTTTAAACGTGGCGGTGTCTGGTGGACATCAATCACCTACATGACGAACAATGCCCTCAAAGGACATACCGGATAATTTTACTTTTTCATTGCATGTTTTGGAATTTTATTGAATTATTTAACTTTAATGAAATGATAATTAACATATTATAAAAATTTGTTTTTCTGAAAGCATGCTTTATGGCATCGAATATTCACTTTATACTTAATGATAAAGAAATATACGCTTCAGAGAGTCCAGGAATGCTCGTGTTAGACTATCTTCGGAGAATACAGCGATTGACGGGCACGAAAGAAGGATGCAAAGAAGGGGACTGTGGGGCATGTACAGTATTGATTGGTGAAACTGAAGGAGATAAGGTAGTTTACAAACCTGTAACCTCATGCCTGATGCCTTTGGGTGAACTCCACAGAAAACACCTGGTCACCGTTGAGGGCTTGAACATGGAGCACCTTTCGCCAGTGCAACAGGCAATAGTGGATGAGGGGGCCACACAATGCGGTTTTTGTACACCGGGCATTGTTGTTTCTCTGACAGGTTATTTGATGAAAGACAAAACAGAAATAAATAAAGAGGGGGTTAAGAAGACCCTCAGTGGTCATCTCTGTCGTTGTACAGGTTATCATTCCTTAAAGCAAAGCGCATCCTTCCTTAAGGATACCGTCGAAGATAAAACCGGAATAGAGGCACTCGTCGAGAACAGGATGCTTCCCGATTATTTCCTCGAAATTCCTGGTCGACTACGTAAGATTCAATCCTCTATTAGAGGAGCAGCAAATACATCAACAGGCCATTATATTGCCGGCGGCACTGATCTCTATGTACAAAAAGGAGAATTATTGCCAGAATCCAGGATGTGTCTTTTGAATTTACATCCCGATATGAAAGTCATCTCTAAAAAGAACGGATCCATACATGTTGGGGCACTGATAACTTTTGAGGAATTTGCGAATCATTTTGAAATAATGAATATAATTCCTGACATTCAGGTGTATATGTCCCGTATAGCCTCCTTGCAAATTCGTAATCGGGCTACTGTGGGAGGAAACATAATCAATGCTTCACCAATAGGGGATATGACGACCCTTCTCCTGGCCTTGGAAGCAGTATTGGTTCTGAGAAACGATTCAAAAAGCCGGACCGTCCCAATTACCTCTTTTTTTAAGGGATACAAACAACTCGATAAAATATCATCAGAAATTTTGGCAGATATTGTAATACCAGAATTCCCGGCACATACGAAAATTCATTTTGAAAAAGTTTCCAAGCGGAAATATCTGGATATTGCATCGGTGAACAGTGCAATGAAAATTTGCTGTGAAGATGGAATCATCCGTGAGTTTGGTCTGTCAATGGGGGGTGTTGCTCCGGTCCCCTTATTTTTAAGGGCCACCTCTCACTATTTCATTGGTAAACAGATTTGCAGGGAAGTAGTTAAGGGAGCTTTTTCCATCATTCAGCAAGAAATTTGTCCCATCAGCGATATACGGGGAAGTGAGGATTACAAAAGGCTTTTGGCCCGTCAACTCATCATTGCCCATTTTGCAAAACTTTTTCCGGAAAGAGTGGCGGTAAAGGATTTTTATGAAACATAGTGACGCCATCTCCCACACACGAGGAGAATCTCAGTATGTGGATGATATGCCACAGCCTTCAGAGATGTTGTACGCTGCCGTATTTTCTTCTCCGGTAATGCATGGGAAGATCACAGCACTCCACGTTCAGGGCGCATGCTCGATGGATGGGATCATTGCGGTATTAACGTCAAAGGACATTCCCGGCAAAAACCAAATAGGACCGATTATTCAGGATGAAGAACTGCTCGCCAGCGAGGAGGTCTGTTATGTAGGACAGCCGGTGGCGCTGGTGATAGGAACGAGTCCTGAAATTGCCCGAAAAGGTGCCAAAATGATTACCGCGGACGTTGAGGAACTTCCTGCTATTACCGATCCGAAAGCGGCATTTTTAAAAGGAAAAACCATCGGCTCACCCAGAACCTTTATTCTTGGTGACGTAGAGGCAACCTGGCAAAAATGCGATCTCATTCTGGAAGGTTCTTGTGACATTGGTGGCCAGGAACACATTTACCTGGAAACACAGAGAGCACGCGCGATTCCTCTCGAAGAAAACAATCTCTGTATTTACTCCGCTACTCAGGGTCCATCGGCAGTACAAAGGCATGCAGCAAAGGTATTGGGATTGCCAAGCCATAGCATTGAGGTTGATGTGAAACGATTGGGTGGAGGCTTTGGCGGTAAGGAGGATCAGGCAACACCATGGGCCTGCATGGCAGCGCTTGCAGCATGGCATACCAAAAAACCGGTAGAACTGGTACTTGGACGAGCGGATGATATCAAAATGACCGGGAATCGGCACCCATATAAATCAGATTTCAAAATTGGTGTGACCAAAGAAGGTAAAATACTTGCATATGAGGTAAAACATTACCAGAATTCAGGCGCTACAGCGGACTTATCACCCGCGGTTCTGGAACGGACACTGTTTCACAGCACGAATAGTTATTTCATACCGAATGTGAAACTTTTTGGTGTCTGCTGCCGGACCAATCTGCCATCGAATACCGCTTTTCGCGGCTTCGGCGGACCACAGGGGATGTTTGTCATTGAAAGCGCAATTGCAAAAGTTGCAGAGAAACTGGATATACCACGCGAAGAAATTCAGGCCAAAAATCTGCTCAGGGAAAATGATCTGTTTCCCTATGGACAGCGAGCCAGAAATTGCAGGAGTCTATTAACATGGGATAAAGCAGTGGAAAAATACAAACTGAGCGAAATCTGTAAAAGGGTGGAGGACTACAACAAAACTCACTTTGAGACAAAAAAAGGTATTGCGGTAATGCCTATTTGCTTTGGCATCTCATTTACCACGACTTATATGAATCAGGCGAGCGCATTAGTCCATGTATACACAGACGGCAGCATAAGCGTTTCTACCGGTGGCGTGGAGATGGGGCAAGGATTAAAATCAAATATTACGGGCATCGCCGCAAAAGGGTTCGGGATAAGGGAACATCGCATTAAGATTGAAAGTACAAATACCACCCGCATTGCCAACATGTCGCCAAGCGCCGCCAGCGCTACCACTGCTTTAAATGGAAATGCCACATTGATAGCAATTGAACAATTGCTTGAGCGTTTAAAATCTGTGGTTGCCAAAGAACTTGGTATTCAGGATACAGGGAGAATTACCATTGCTGATGAAAATGTTCTCTGCGATGGACGCGAAACAGACTGGACGTGGGATCGGTTGGTTCAAACAGCACACCTGAATCGTATCGGTCTTTCTGCTCACGGCTTCTTTGCAACGCCTGAAATATATTTTGATAAGACAAAAGAGACTGGTCATCCGTTTGCCTATCATATTTTTGGGACAGCCATTACTGAGATAACCCTGGATTGTTTGCTTGGTATGTACGATATTGATTCTGTCAGGATCGTACACGATTTGGGCAGGCCACTGAGTGAACTTGTGGACAGGGGTCAAATTGAAGGTGGCCTTGCTCAGGGATTAGGCTGGATGACGATTGAAGACCTGCGTTTTAATGAAAAGGGGCAATTACTTTCAGGTGCGCTGGCAACATATAAGGTACCCGATGTATATTTTGTGCCTGACGATATTGAGCTGACGTTCCTCGAAGATGAAGGAAATACCTTGGGACCCTATGGGAACAAGGCAGTTGGCGAACCACCTCTCATGTATGGAATTGGTGTATTCTTTGCGATTCGATACGCCATGCGCGCCTTCAGACCGCAAAAAGAATTTACCTTTACATCGCCATTAACACCGGAACGTGTTTTATTGCAACTCTATGCTGATTAGTATCTTCTCAAATATATTTTGACATTTTTAGCAAAAATATGAACAAGGTTAACCCTGACAGGGTTGACTCACGAATTTCGTGCTTCAGATTTTGTCTCTTCCGACTCGTTCGGGTTAGGATACCATGAAAGAAGTTATCGAGGAAGCGCTCGGTTTAATGGAAAAGGGTGAACCTTGTGTACTGGCAACTGTTATCCATACAAAAGGATCTACCCCGCAAAAGGCAGGTGCAAAATTATTAATTCGCAAGGACGGAAGCTGTGTTGGCACGCTTGGCGGTGGATGCGTTGAAGGAGAAATCTGGTCTTTGGCCAAACAGCTATTAAGGACACAAGGAGGGCCGTTGTACCGCAAATACGATTTAAACGAGGCGTTTACTGCAAGGGATGGACTTGTCTGTGGCGGTACCATGTTTTTCTTTATTGATCCCCTTGTAAACCCAGGTAATTTTCAGTCATTTGCAGCAGAAATTGTACGAGCATATCGTGGTGAAATGCCGGTAGCATTAGCTACTGTAGTGAACTCTCCCACAGGAACACCTAAATTAGGGTCCACATTGCTCATTCGGGAAGATGGCGCTGTTCAGGGAAGTTTTGACAACACTGCGCTGGAACTGGAAACGAGTGCCATAGGAAAAACACTGGCAATTCATGGGGGAAACAGATATTTCAAGACCATGGACGATACAGAAATATTTGTGGAGGGTTTTACTTCTCCGCCCACACTGGTTTTAATAGGCGGAGGACATGTAAACCGGGCGGTTTCGAGATTAGCTTTATTGCTGGGATTTCGCATGTATGCTGTTGATGACCGGGTTGAATTTGCCAACAAAGAACGCTTCCCGGAAGCAGAAACCCTGGTAATTTCTGATTACAGCAGAGGCCTCGAAAACGTAGCTGTCAATTCAAACACGTATATTGTTGTGGCCACACGCGGTCATCGGTATGACGATTTAGCGCTGGCTGCTGCCATCCGAACTCCAGCCCGTTACATAGGACTATTGGGAAGCAGGCGTAAAACGCTTGAGATTTATAAAAACCTTTTGAAGGAAAAAGTACCACCAGAACGTTTGCGGGAAGTGTATGCCCCGATAGGACTGAACATCGGCGCTATTACACCGGAAGAACTTGCAGTCAGTATCATGGCGGAAATCATCATGGTGCGTAACGGAGGCGCTGGAATGTCCATGAAAATGAATACCGTAAATCTAAATATCCTTATGAAGCAGGAAGAGCCCGATCAGGCATTATGAAACTGAGCACAGAGCAATTTGATGGCCCTGTTCCGCTTAAGTCATCGTGGGAAAAACAATCATCTCTTCAATTGTTTAAGCCATCTCAAAAATAATATGTTCAAATTTATTTTGGGTTTATTCTCGCTTGACAAACAATATGAATTCGGGATAATTGGCACAGTAGTGAGTATATCTGTGTTGTGTTTAAATATATTTTAGAAAGGGGCATTTGACATTTATGACTGCAAAATTAATCAAAGGAACTGAAATCGGAGAGCAAATTCTCCAGGAAATCACCGCTGAAGTAGCACACATTAAAGAGAAATATGGCATTGTGCCAGGACTGGTAACCATTCTGGTAGGCAGTAATCCCGCTTCTTTATCGTATGTTACTTTGAAGATTAAAACCGCACACCGGTTGGGTTTTAAAGAACTACAGGATAATCAACCGGCTACTATCTCAGAAAAAGACCTGCTCGCGCTTATTGATAAATACAACAAAGATGATTCAATTCATGGTATCCTCGTCCAGCTCCCCCTTCCAAAACATATCGACGAAAAAAAGGTAATCAATGCCATTGACCCTGATAAGGATGTTGACGGTTTCCATCCGGTAAATGTCGGACGTCTCATGATCGGCAGCGATGAGATAAAATTCCCGCCATGCACGCCAGCCGGCATTCAGGAACTGATTGTACGTTCCGGCATTGAAACAAGTGGCGCTGAGGCCGTCGTAGTTGGACGCTCAAATATCGTGGGAAAGCCGATTGCCAACATGTTGGTGCAGAAAGGAAGGGGCGCTGACGCGACGGTAACCGTTGTTCATACACGCACAAGGAATTTAGCAGAACATTGTAAGCGCGCAGATATCTTAATCGTTGCCGCGGGTGTTCCTGGCCTTGTAAAACCGGAATGGATCAAGCCCGGCGCATGCGTTATCGATGTAGGGGTTAACAGGGTTGGTGAAAAGCCCAGTAAAGACGACCCCAAAAAGATGGTTCCCATCTTAAAAGGCGATGTTGATTTTGATGCGGCCAGGGAAATTGCCGGATACATCACCCCTGTTCCCGGTGGTGTTGGGCCTATGACCATTACCATGCTTATGAAAAACACCTTAAAATCCCTTAAATTCAAGTTGGGCATCCAATAGAATAAAAATAAATATTTGTGATAAAATACAAACAAATACCTTATGGAGGCGTAGATGTTAGAAATTCATAAAAAATAGGAGAGCTGAGGTGAAAACGAATGACTTGATAGTAGAAGCACTTTCGCTGCCCGTTGAAGAAAGAGCAATAGTGGTTGATTCCATTCCAAGAAAGGCGAATCCACCGGAGTCTGATATAGATAAGCAGTGGGCAGAAGTAGCCAAACGGCAGCTGGAAGAATTGCGGTCAGGTCAGGTTCAAGCCGTTCCCGGAGACGAAGTCTTTGAGAATATCTGGAAGCGTTTCCCAAAATGAGTTATGTATTACACCCTGAAGAAGGCTATGATATATTGATTGTTGCAGTTATGCACCTTCACCGCAAACCGGAATATTGGAAACATAGAATAGATTAAAATGACTGTTGAACGAAACCGCTTCGCGCTTTTTTCGCAGACGCAGATAAAACCGGTACGGCATTATTATTCGGCTCAACTACGGATAAAATACTTAATGTTGGATGGCTAGGAGATTGCATGAATGAAGAAGTGAATAAAATATTTTTCAATAAGCGCGCGCTACTTGCAGCAAAAGGTAGATTCAAGAAGTTATGAGTCACTTTACCAGCCCGTCATTTTGGGAATGCTACGAAAAACTCCCATAACCAAAGATGAGAAGAAGGGTAATCATGAACTTTCTTCCCGCATAAGGACGTCGACGGTTTCCATCCTGTCAACGTCGGACGTCTTATGATCGGGGGCGATGAGATAAAATCCCCGCCATGCACGCCGGCTGGCATTCAGGAACTAATTGTTCGCTCCGGCATTTAAACAAGCGGCGCAGAGGCTGTTGTTGTTGGACGCTCAAATATCGTGGGAAAGCCGATTGCCAACATGTTAGTTCAAAAATGAAGGGGGGCCGATGCGACGGTAACCGTTGTTCACACAAAAACCAAGGATCTAGCCGCTCATTGCAAACGCGCAGACATCTTAATCGGTAATATGTTTTTCAAAAGACTAAAGTGTTACAATAAATCGTATTTAAGAGTGTGAACAAAATATGAACACAACATCACAAAACAGGCGCAAAATGCCCTTTTCGAGTTTTTGCAGGAATTTAAATAAAACAAATTACTTGAAACTAAAATTGAAAACAATTAAACTAATTTTAATTAATTCACACGAAAGGGATCGGTGGTTCGAATCCACTAGCGCCCACCGTGATCAGCCAGAACGATGTAACACATGAGATTCACGATGAAGTAGTGTGAGGAAATGGATTATTGGAAACATTTCTTTGGTAAGGTTTGTTGTGTAGTACGTAAATTGGTTATGCTAAATCCCTTTCTAGGAGTATGAAAATGTCAGAACATTTTTCAAATAAAGAGATTGGAGAAAAATATAAGGCTGTAATTTCTTCGGCAAAATGTCCAAACTGTAACGGAGATGCCGTCTCTGTAATGGTAAAAACACTAAAAGTTCCCTGGATGGTTAGATGTTTTAGCTGTGGTTATAGTGATGTAGTTATGTGGATTGAAAAACAGGTGATGGATGCGCTGAAGAATGTAAAAATATTCAACCAAATATGGAAAGAAGGTCGATCGATAGAAATAACTCTGAAATAATGGCGAATTATATGTTTATTTTACCGATTTGTGAAAGGAAATCGCAACGAGCCAGGGTGATTTTCAGTATTTTATAACTGAAAGGAGGTCGTATTTATCTAAGGCTTTTTTACCATTGAGAGCTGTCAGCTCAATCAAAAAGGCACATCCTATAATATTTCCCCCAAGCGATTCGACCAGTTTACAACAGGCGGACATGGTTCCTCCTGTAGCAAGCAAATCATCAACCATTAGGACATGCTGTCCCTGCCTGACACCATCCTTGTGTATTTCGAGCACATCTGTACCATATTCGAGTGCATAGCTCATGCTAATTTTTTCGTAAGGAAGTTTACCCGGTTTTCTAATTGGAGTGAAGCCGGCTCCTAAATTAAAGGCAATGACAGGTGCCAGAATAAAACCACGGGCTTCAGCGCCAACGACAATATCCACCTTCTTGTCTTTATAATAATTGGAAATCGTTTCAATCGTATCACGCAGCCCCTTTGAATTTTGCAACAGGGTGGTTATATCTTTAAATAAAATACCCTTTTTAGGAAAATCCGGTACATCGCGCACCAGTTTTTTTAAATCATTCATGGGTTGTTTTCTTTTGTCAAAATGTAATGTAACTTTTGAATAGTTTCTTTTTCTATTTGTCTGACACGCTCGCGACTTATATGCAATAGCGTGCCAATTTCCTCTAATGTTTTTGGTTTACCATCCGTTAGGCCATAACGCAATTTTATTATCATGGCTTCTCTTTTATCAATGACTTCCAGGAGCTTTTGTAAGCTTTCTCTTTCATAATTTTCTTCCACTTCTTCATCAGGGGACTGTGTCCTTTTATCGGGCAAAATAGCATCCAGTGCCCATATAAGGTCAGAGCCTGTAATAGCAACATTGCTGAACGACCCTATGGAGCGAATTGCATGTTCAATGGCTTCAACGTTTTTTAAGGTAATATCCATCTCCCCCGCAATCTCATCACGACTCGGTGGTCTTTCAAGCTTATCGAGCAGGTCTGCTGAAGTTGTTTTTAGCTTAGATATTTTTTCAATCATATGCGAGGGTATGCGGATCGTTTTTGCCTTGTCCGTTAATGCCCTGCGAATTGCCTGCTTGATCCACCATGTGGCATAGGTACTGAACTTATATCCCGTCGAGGGGTCGAATCCCTGAACAGCACGAATCAAACCAACGTTTCCCTCTTCAATCAGGTCCAGGAAGGAAATCCCCCGATTAATATACTCTTTTGCAATGCTAACAACCAGGCGCAGGTTTGAACGTATCAGTTTTTCCCGCGCCTTTTCATCCCCTTCTGCAACCTGTCTTGTCACTTCTCTTTCTTCTTCAGGAGACAACAACTGAATTTTATTAATTTCTTTCAGATATGTTTGTAAGGCAGATTCCGTAAGGATGTCCCTTTCCTTTTGTAAACTACTATGCTTGTATGTCTGTTGCGCCAGGAATTATTTCTGATGTTTTCTCAGATTCACCGCCTGATTGTATTTCAGAACCAACACCAACACCTGCAGTCCGGGCAGCAGTGGTTTTCCCTTCCGCATCAGATAATTTTTTGAGACTAAGCCCTATCTTTCTTGCTTCAGGTTCTATACGAATAACACGCACTTCTAAGGTGTCTCCAATATTGACAATATCAGCAGGATTGGTGACCTTTTCGCTGGATAATTCCGAAATATGTAACAAGCCCTCAATTCCCTCACCAAGTTCAAGAAATGCACCAAAATTTGTTAGTTTGGTGACTTTACCGGTAACAACATCACCAACCTTAAACTTCTCAGGAATTTCAGTTATCCACGGGTCGTCCAAAAGTTGTTTTAGACCTAAAGCAACCCTCTTCTTTTCCCGGTCGACCGAAAGCACCACCGCCTCGATTTTATCTCCCTTTTTAACGATTTCTGACGGATGCCCTACCTTTTTTGCCCACGACATATCAGATATGTGGAGTAATCCATCGACACCTTCTTCGATCTCAATGAAGGCACCATAATTGGTCAGGTTGCGAACGCGGCCCTTGATTTTTGTTCCAGCCGGATATTTTTCTTCAATAACTGTCCAGGGGTTAACTTCCGTCTGTTTCATACTCAGTGAGATTTCCTCTTTTTCTTTATCGATTTTAAGGACAACGACCTCCACCATATCTCCTATCGCAACCATTTCTGATGGATGATTAATACGCCGTGTCCAGGACATCTCTGAAATGTGCACAAGACCTTCAATTCCTGTTTCCAGTTTTACGAAGGCTCCATAAGACATAATGTTAACAACCTGGCCTTTCACCCGAGAACCCACAGGGTATTTTTCATCGATTTGCTGCCATGGGTTTTGAGTCTTTTGTTTTAGTCCAAGTGCTACCTTTTCCTTTTGCTTGTCAATATCAAGTATAACTACCTCAGTTTCGTCATCAATGGCAAGCAATTCTGATGGGTGACTTATCCTGCCCCAACTCATGTCAGTTATGTGGAGTAGCCCGTCAAGTCCGCCCAGATCTATAAATGCGCCGAAATCGGCGATATTTTTCACAATTCCCTTCCTGACTTGCCCAACAGCAATTTCCGCCAATAGCCCCTGTTTCTTCTTGTCTCGTTCTTCTTCGATGAGCTTTCTTCTGGAAACAACGATGTTTTGCCGCGACTCATCTATTTTCAGTATCCGGCAGGTGACTTCTCTCCCAATGTATTGAGAAATATCGCCGGGTGGCTTTACATCGATCTGCGAGGCTGGTAAAAATATGGGCACCCCCATATCTACGAGCAGGCCGCCTTTAATCTTCCGCGTGACGCGTCCGGTTATAATGTCCCCTTCTTTATACTTTGCAATGACCCTTTCCCAGCCACGTATGCGATCGGCTTTCCGCTTTGATAATTTAATGAGTCCAGAATCGTCTTCCACCGCTTCTAAGAGAACTTCTACATCCTCGCCTATCGCTATTTCTGAAGGATCATCAAATTCAAATTTGGGTATCATACCCTCGGATTTATACCCGCAGTCTATGACAATGTTATCTCCAAGGGTGCTCAGTATGCGACCCTTGAGAATCGAGCCTACTTCGAAATTCTGGATAGAATCATAATAGGCAGATTCCGCCTTTTTTCTCGTATCCTCGCTTCCCATGATTGCTTCAACTTCCCGCTCAATATCGGCTAAATTTACACTGTATTCCTTTAAAATATCGCGATCCATAATTTGATGATTTCTCCGAAATAAAATTAAAAAAAATAAAAAAGTTTAGCGAAATAAAATACGTTTATGTGCTTCCTTAAACAGATTCGTTTTTTCCGGCATACCCGATTTGTTTGATTATCAGATTAACCACTTCTTCAATAGCCATCTTTGTAGTATTAATGCAGATCGCATCACTACTCCTTACGAGTGGAGAGTGATTTCTTGTTGTATCACGCCTATCGCGTGTTTCTATATCTTTTATGACATCGGCATAAGAAATTCTCTTATCCGAAGGCTTAAACTCGCCATGCCGTCTTCTGGCACGTTCTTCAATTTCGGCATCCAGAAAAAATTTCTTCTCGGCGTGTGGGAACACAACCGTTCCCATATCCCTGCCCTCGGCTATTGTGTTTCCTTCCGATGCAAGTGTGCGCTGAAGCTTTACCATACGTTGCCGAACGCCAGGCGTATCTGATATGTAATGAACATTATTCGTAACGGATGGCAAACGAATTTCTTCCGTAACGTTCTCTCCATCCACGAATACCGATAAGCTTTTACCTGCACTCCGAAACTCTATGGCGATCTGATCCGTAAGCTGGCACAGTGCGGTTTCGTCTCTAAGGTCTACCCGCCGCTGCATTGCCTTCCACGTGAGAGCCCGGTACATGGCCCCTGTATCGAGATATTTAAAACCCAACCGATTTGCCAGTATCTTGGCAACGGTACTTTTTCCGGAACCCGCAGGACCATCAATCGCTATTATCAAGTGAGACCTCTTTTATTATACCTTGACGGTAATAGCGTCCGACTTAGAGGCATGTAAAGCAAAACAGAAAGTATACCCGATTAAGCGTTTTATTGCAAGCGCTTTTTTCCCTCAGCTTAAGCCCCCCCGCTTTCTTATCCACCATTCAATGGAAACGATGGCTAATGTTATGATAAAAATGTAACCGTTATCCCACAAAGAGATTTGCCGTTTGCCTACAAGTTTTATCATAACAGGATTTTCAATGGAAAACTTATCATCCATGTTTTTTACCGGAAGATCGAAGTATCTTCCCCCGGAAACCTCGGCTAATTTGGCAAGGATATCCCGCCTGATAGAAGGGTCTTTAAATTCCTTGTTTTCTAAAGCTATAGTAAAAATGGCATAATCCTGTCCAATCTCTTCATTTTCTTTCTTTGCCACTGCTTTAATGATATAGTAACCTTCTGTGGCGTGTTTGATGGAAAATCTGTACTGACCATCACTTGCCGTGGTCCCTTTTACAGAGAATATGTTTTTGCCGGAAAATTCGCCTGTGATGTCTATATCCAATTGCACGCCGTCCAGTGGCTGGTAATTCCCCCCCAACGCATCTATCTTAATTTGCACTTCTTCGTTTGGTAAAAACGTTTCTTTGTTTATGGTGATATGAATAGGATTCAGTGTTGGATCTTTAATAAGCCATTTTATGGAGTTTTGCCAAAATTTTATATAAGGTCTGTTGCTTCCGCCTTTCCCAACGGACAGGAAGTTCCATCGCCATGAAGAATCGGTTGTAATAGCCATACATCTCCCTTGCCCTGCATCGCGAACAGAAACAAGCGGCGGATTCCCTTTTATCGGATAGATTACCAGGGGTACGGCGTCAGGTTTACCTCGGCAGCTACATTGCAACCGTCCAGCTCCGGGAGGTCTTTCCAGATAGCGATGTTTCTCTTTGGGTTGTCATCAAGGGCGGTCACTGGATGTTTCAGTCCGTCATTGGTCAGGACTGCTTTTAATCGGGTTGTATCGATGGTATCTTTTGCTGTGTTGAGATTTACGGGGAGGATTTCATCAATCGGAGTACCATCATATCCGCCTTGTGAAAACGAAATATCACCGCCAATCATGAGAAAACCGCCACCTTGTTCTGTCACAAATTCCCGGAGATTGTTGAGATAATGTGAAAATCTGAGGAATGCCGAGTCATAGGGACGATAGTCAAAGTTCTGAAAGATAACCAAATCAAAACTGTTCAGCACCTGAGTAAATAATTCGTCAACGGGAAAAGGGATGAGACTGAGTTCGTCATTCCTTGCATCCGAGACATCGGTTGGTGTGCGCAGAATAAAGAATGATATGAGATCGATATTGGGGTCACTTTTTAAGACCTGCCTCAGAAAACGTTCGTCCCATGACGGACGTCCGCAGACATGCATAATCCGGATTTTGTCACGTACCACTTTTACGAGAAAACTGACCTGATTGTTTTCTGTAATTGCTTCATGAGGTTGCACAGGGAGAGATATCGTATAGAGGAATGTTCCTGTTGCATGAGGCGTAAATGAGAGTTCTATATGGAGCTCCCTCTCATTTCCTGTGTCTATGACCTTAGAAGTAATGATGTCGTTACCTTGTTTTAACGTAATCGGGAGTTTCAGGTTGTTATATCCTAATATCTTTATGACGACATCCGACTTCCATGGACTTCTTACAAAGGTAAAGCTGTCGTAGGAAACATTACTAATAGCAACATCCCTTGCATCCATATTGCCGCCTGGTGAAAACGCAAAGAATGGGGCCGAGAGATCTTTCGCAAGACTGGAAATGATTTCGAGTTTATTTACACCTGAAGGAAGTTCAGTCGTATCCCCACCGTCAGAAAAAACCAGATATCCCCTGACAGATTTACCCTCATAACGTTTCTTAAGGAGTCTGAGTACCCGGGCGATGTCGGTATGTGTGCCATCGGAGACAATGCCCTTTTCGATATCACGATAGGAAATCTCTTTGATGATATCAGAAAAGGATAAGTAATCGACATCAAAATTATTGTGCAGCTCTTCTATAAAAGACGCATTGTCTGTAAAGAAATTATTGACTAGCTGGGATCGGGTGATACCAGTATCTCCCCCCTTTAACGTCATGCTCTTTGAATTGTCCAGGAGACACACGACCCTGTTCTTTAACTTAAGAACATCCTGCTGTTCCATGTGTGGCTGAAGGAGGAGCAGAACGATAAGTGCAGCAGCTAAACAACGGAGTGCGAAAAGGAACAATCGTTTACCAGGGGAAGAGATAGACTTGACACCCTGCCAGGAAAAGTAAACTGCCGTGATTGCCAGAAACAGGACAAGTACCCGTAACCAAAGGTTTTCAATGCCGACAAAAGTAAGGTGCCATTGTGTGATATTTTCCATGTCTTTTAATGCGTCATTCCTAACCCGAACGAGTCGGAAGAGAGTCAACCCTGTCAGGGTTAATCTTATTTATATTTTTTGTGAGATACTAAGGTTTTATTCCTTAAATGCTGTTTGTGCTTATTTGGTTTTCTTTTTTGCCCTTGCCCGTAATTTAGCTTTCTTTTCCAGTGCAGCAAGCCGCCTTAAGGTATTTGCCTCGCTTTGTATGTCAACGTACTTCTTGAGTAAGTTAGACCACGAGATATAGGTAAAGCCGTTTGGGTTCATGTGCGCCAAACCCTTTCTGACCAGAAAGGCGTCGTTCTCCCACATGTATAAGAAATCCTTTTCGATCTTGCTCGGATTACCGTTCTTTGCCCAAAATTCTCCGTAGAAACCGCCCAACATCTCCGGATACTTTTCTGTCACAGGGGCGGGAGCCTTGGGCCTGTTTTCAGGCATAGGATAGAGTATTCCCTCTTCATAAAGGGATTTTATTGTAGCATAGGCGTCACTCACATATTGGAAAATCGAATCCGAGGCATTATCCATTGAGTTCAAATAATCCCGGGAAAACCGTGGGGAATGGCATTTTACACAAACTTCAATCCATGCCTCACGCCTTGATATGAGTTCCTTGCTATTCTTGATATAATCTGTTGGTTTGATTCCTTTAAAGATGTTGTCATAGAACAATACATCGCCCTCACCCATAATAGCCTTCCTGACCATATTGTGGGAATACTGCCCTTTATAATACATGTGGCAGGATTGACAGGTAGGGGAGATATAATTGGCATCTTTGAGTTGTTTGCTCCAATCCCACGTATGTCCCTCAATAACGTAAATGGATCCGTGTTTGGAATCCCTGTAATATTCGATGTCGGGATGGTCTGGTCCGTTGTGGCAGGTTTGGCATGCCTCCGGCCGCCTGGATTCTGAAGCCTTGAATGCATGCCGGGTGTGGCAACTGTCACACTTGTGCTGTATGCTATGGCACATATCACAACCCTGAGCGATGTTCTTGTCTATCGCTGCCCATACATCTACGTCCAGGTTGGCGTCGTATGCCTTTGCGTGGCTTTCTCTGCCTGGTTTCCAATCGGGAATACCGTATTGTTTTTCCGATTCGAATTCTTCAAACTCCTGCTTATGGCATTCACCGCAAAGGGCAGGATTGGGCATAATCAAGTCTTTTTCATGGTCCAGCTTTTCTGCACCAACCTTGCCATGACAATCAATGCAACCCACCTTTGTGAGCTTTTTTCCCAGGTTTTTTTCTATGCCGGCTAATTTTTCTTTCTGATAATCCAGAAGTTTGTCAAGATTTGCATGACTACTTTCGGCCCATGCCTTCACTAATCCGGGATTTAATGCCCTATGGCAAAGGGTACATTCTTCGGCGCTGAATACACCCTTTGGTTCCGACGGCGGAGAGTAGAAATAATCTGGTGCCCAGTATCGTTGTGTTGGAATAGGTTTCCAGTATTCTCCGTACGGGCCTACCCCTTTATCGAGTTTTTGTGCCTGTATTATACTCCCAAAAATACCAAGAACTATTGATACCCCAACAAACGATAAAATAGCCTTCATTTACCGTATCCTCCAATTGAGTTCAGTAGGTAATTGCCGAAAAACCCCTTATTTTCTCGTGGACGCTGCTTCCTGTTTAAGGAATGTATGTGGAAAATACGTAATCATGGGATTTTTGAGTCAGGTGGCAATTAAAACAACCCGAAACAGGTTCATCTACTACCGAATTTAACTTTTTACCGTCGAATCCGTCCATAATCCATCCGCCTGTTCCAGGGGCAGCCTTTGAATCCTTTTTCATAGAGGCATACCAGATAACATCTCCCTGCGAAATAGTTTTTCCATCCAGAACGGGTTCGTAAAATCCCACCGTTATGTGGCTTCCGTCGGGATATGTCTCACCTGATTTATTTGCTTTAAAACCCGTATCGTTCACGTAGATTTGCTGGAAACCATACAGCGGGCTTTTTTTGTCCAGTATGACTTTGGAGTTTGAATGGCGCCAGGAGCGTACGTCCGCAGTGAAGGGAAAGCTGCCTGGCTTTGCCGGTAGCTGGGTACCTTTGGGCACGGAGATATCGCCAGCAAAGGTGGTAAAGACATATTCCCTGTCCTTTTTGGCTATATGGCAATTATAGCATCCGTTAACGGGATCATCAATGGTTGACTGATATGTCTTGCCGTCAAATCCGTCAAAAATCCATCCGCTCGTTTTTCCTGCACGAGAATCTTTTTTCATTACAGCATACCAAAGTATATTCCCTTGCTTGATTTCATCGCCTTCTTCAATCGCTTCATAAAACCCTAGAACCAGCATACTGCCGTCGGGATATCCGCTGCCTCGCTTATATGCATCAAGGGCGACATTGTTTACAAATACCTGTTGAAACCCATAGAGAGGGCTTTCTTTATCCAGGATAATTTTTGATGTGCCATGTGTCCAATTCTTATAATCGTGCGGAAAGCCGAATCTTGCCGGTTCTGTTACCGACGGAGCTTCCTTTATAGTTTTTTCCGAAGTCACCAAACCAGTTTTTTGTGCACAGCCTGTCATAAAACCAATCATCGCTAAACAAGAACAAAGATAAATGAAATTTTTCATTGTTTCTTCTCCTGCATTTAAACTTGAGTACGTATATTTATGAAAATACTTTTTAAAATGCGGAACGGCGTTTCCCTGCTATCCCACTACCCATTCTTCCTGTGCTTCGTTCTTCTTCCTCTTTAATTTGTTATCCTCCTTTTCTTCCGACCTTCCGAGCATCAACTTCGTTTTGTCACTCACTACAAGTGATCTATCAATTTGCCCAGTTATTATAACATAGTGCTGCCCAGTCTCAACCAAATTACCTGCAAGTCTTCTCCATGTAAAAATGGGTTGTTCGTATATCATAACCCGAACAAGTCGGAAAAGACAAAATCCGAAGCACGAAATTCGTGAGTCAACCCTGTCAGGGTTAATGTTGTTTGCCAAAAGTGTCAAAATAATTTTGGGAAGATACTAATACTGAGACCATAAATAAATGGATACAGGTAAGAGGCAGAAGTACGGCGTACCAAGGGAGATTGTGGAGGATAAGATTAATCGGTGGTTGGGTGTGATATAATGCGGTAATTTAACACAGGAATTAATACTTAAAAATTTCTGATAGGAGGCAATAATGAAGAGTCTGAAATATTGTAAAGTTGTGTTGTTTTGCCTATTTTTTGTTTTTCTAAACTTAAAAGATGTAAAAAGCGAAGTCGTATCGGGAATATTGGAAAAAATGGTTGTATGTGGAGAAGTCGAATCGGAATCTTTTTATTTTATAGATACCGGAACGAAACGCATATCTTTTAAACCTCCTCCCAATATGAGATTGCCTGCGGGATCAAAGATGACGGTTGAGGGCAAACGAGATGACAAGATGTTTGTCGGTGAAAAAATTAACCGACTGGATGACTGGAATCCTCCTCCAATAAAAACCACAGGAGACATAAAAACTGCTGTCTTGATGTCCTATACCACAGACAATTCTCCGCCAAGTTCAACATCAAGAGAAGCGGTTTATGATGAAGCTTTTAACAATCCAAACCAGTCGCTCAACGCTTTCTACAAAGAGGCGTCTTGGGACCAAAATGGCAATGCGCAAATTTGGTTCTCAGGAGACACATATGGGTGGTATGTTCTTCCAAAAGATTCCGCCTATTATGACGGAGACTATGATTTAATTATGGAGGACACGATAAAAGTTGCTGATCCGTACGTCAATTTTCTAAACTATGATCTTGTCATCATAGTTTGTTGGAACCAGTTCAAGTCTTCGGCCGCTTATCACTCAAAATTAAGATTTGAAACTGGTGACGGAACAGTCTGGCTGTCTGCTTGCTTTCTAAATTATGACAGGTTTTTTATGGGTGGTATAAAACAGCACGAAATGGGTCATACTTTCGGCGAATGTTGGGCTCATGGCGGAGGAACGTTAGTTAATGATGATCAGTTTTGCATGATCAACGAATTGATTGTTGGAATTACTGATGACTATTGCACTGTCAACACCTATTTTGATAAATATGACATAATGGGCAATGGTTCGGGTTTTAATCTTCCGTCAATGTGGCGGAGGAAACACGCTGAATGGCTAACTTCAGTGTCTGAAAATCAATGAAAGTATGATTTTCTGGATTGATCAGCGAGAACTTCCAAGCAAAGGAATTAAACTGGCGGAAATTCCTTCAGGATTTAATTCTTGGGGAGAACCCACCTCTTATTCCTTAGAGCTTTTTGTTGAAGGAGTTGGTAAATTTGACAATACCCCCTATGATTATCCGAGAAAAGGTGTCTTACTAAAGTATCATGCCGGCTATTACGGTAATGAAAATACGGGAGACAATGACAGCGTAAATTTTGCCGTGATAAGCTACTATAACGCCTTCTTTTTTGAGCGGGATTACTACCGCAATGAGGAATTCGGATTTGAAATAAAAATCCTTGGTTATGAAGGAACTGGGGCTGATTCTCGAGCGCAGGTGCAGGTCAATTTCTTCTGCCCGGCGACAAGGTTGCGCCGACGGTTAATCTGGACATACCGCAAGAAGCCTACGCCGGAGACAGCGTTGACTTCAAGGTTGCGGTCCAAAATAACAATGTTATAGGTTGCGGAACGCAAACTTGCGCCGTATCCATAAGCAAACCGTGGCAAGCTAGTCTGGGAATTGTGGAAACTGGCGCTTATCAGACGACAAACACCAGTTTCAAGGTTGCCATTCCCGCCGACACCAAGTCTGGAATTTACGAGATAGAGCTGTCCGCGATGGACATTGACGAGCAGACGGCGGTTGGAAAAGCGACAGATACCATAATTGTCCTCGCGCCGATACCGACTCCAACACCTTCTCCGACACCGACGGTGAACCCTACCCCATCCCCGACTCCTTCCCCGACACCGACGGTGAACCCTACCCCATCCCCGACTCCTTCCCCGACACCGACACCCCCTCCTTGTACAGCGGATGTTTTAGATGCGAATCCGGAACCCCTGAAACTCAGAGCAGAGGGGAGGGGAGCACTGCCGAAACAGTAGTGGTGACATGCGAGGATGGCCTTCCGGTTGCTGGAATAACTGTAACCGCAACAGTTACTAAGGGAAAGAAACGTGTATCTGTCTCACCATTGAGTAAACTTACGGACGCTAACGGTCAGGCTGTGTTTACAATTACGGCCACAAAAAAGACGGGTAGAGCAGATGTACTATTTGAGGCAGAAGGTTTGAAAGATTCGGTATCCGTGAAGGTTAAAAAATAGAGTATTTGAAGAAACAGAAGGCTTTTTTCTGTTTCTCCAGGTTGGCACAACATTAGAGTAGTTCTTATTTCGCAAATCTAAAATCTGATGCTTGACTATTTAACATTATCTGATAATCTGAGGGTATGAATACTAAAGTTTATACACCATCTATTGGGGGAGAAGAAGCTATGGCTATTAGCAAGGTTGGTCAGCGGCGTCAGGTTGTTCTTCCTAAAGAGATATGCGAAGATTTAGGCCTTAAAGAAGGGGATTTTGTTGAGGTAAAAGAAAGCAGGGGTTTCGTGCTTATCAAACCAAAAAAGCTCGTTGACTCTGATGATATTCTGATACCCGAAGAAGAAACCCTGATCAGAAAAGGGGAGGCGCAATTAAAGAGAGGTGAATATGTGTTATGGGATGACCTCAAGAAGAAGATAAAAGGCTAACCGTTTTATCTATGGTGTGGATTATTCGACTTTCTAAAGAGCAGAAAACAATTTGAAAAACTTCCCAAAGATCGCCAGAGAAGTATTTCTGAAGCCATTGAAGGAATGCAAGAAGACCCGTTTCGTGGTAACGTCAGCCAATTAAAAGGGAAAGAATGGCAAGGCCGATTCCGGAAAGTCGTAGGCAGGTATCGTATTATTTTCATTCCATATCACCATGAGCGTATTATTGAAATTTCAGGGATTCTTATCAGGAATGAAAAAACATATCGCAAAAGATAAAGGCCGGTATATATGGCTTTTAAGTTGACAAGAAATTAGTAATCATTGTGCTCATCTGGAGAATAGTTATTTTATGAAACAGTCTATATTAACAACTAAAGAAAGGGGGTTAACCATGCCAAAGCAAGTGGTTTTGGAATTTCCGGTTGAGTTTCCGGGGAAAAGTGTGCAGGACAAAGAGGCTTTAAGAAAAGCGAAAGAATCGATGGTTTTGGAACTTTTGCGAAAGAGAGAAATATCTCAGGGCAAAGCAGCGGAGCTTCTGGGAATAGACAGAAACACCCTTTTTGATTTAATGGCCGAGCATAATATACCAATGGCGAATTTCCCACCAGAAGAGCTTGAACGTCAACGAGAAGACGATGAAAAAAGAGAAAAGGTGAAAAAATAAAATGGCTGGGTTAATTGTTTCTGACAGTAGCCCAATTATTAGCCTTGCGAGAGTTAAAAAGCTTCATATTATTCAAGGTGTCTATGAAAATGTAGTTATCCCGCCAGAAGTGTATAAGGAAATTGTAATTAGAGGGAAAGGGAAGCCAGGGGCAGAGGAAGTCAAAAAGGCAACCTGGATCAGTCTTCAAAAAATAAAAAACAACGCCGAAGTTGAGAAGCTAAAAGAGAGGTTTGGTTCTGGTGAATCTGAAGCGATAGTTTTAGCAGAGGAATTAAAAGCAACTCTTTTAGTAGATGAAATTGCTGTTATTAAAGAAGCAAGAAGCCGGGGGCTTAAAATTACCAGTACGCACCTGATTTTAGAAAAGGCAAAAAAGACGTGTCTTATAAAGAGCGTGAAAGAGGAATTAGACAACTTGATTAAAAGTGGTTTTCGTACAACGCCAGAGCTTATCAGAGATAGCCTCCACAAAGTAGGGGAACAAACAACCTGATATCTCCTACCCAAGTCAACCAAAACGTTATTCTTGCATTCTTGACCAGCCTTGTCTCCATCAAACATTAAAACAACCTTTCCTTGCGATTCTACGGCATTAACAATCAATATTTCTTGTTCTTCGCTTAAAGACGAACCCATCAAGGTTGCGCTTCTGATGTCAAGTGCAGAAAATTAATTGCTGAAGCTGGCAAATCCATTGCAGCTTATGGTCAGGATCAAAGTGCTGAAGAGGCATTGGAATTATTCAGGAAGTTCCGTCTTCCTTCGTACAAACTTATAAAATTATTGCCCGAATCAGTCTGGTTAAACTCAGTTGGTGGTATGGAGAATGGAGCGATTGCCTTGGGCGACTGGTTAAAAGTTTATGAAGAACATATGCCAGGGCATATAAATCAAATTGAAGCAAAGAAAGGCAGGTATTAAAAATATGGACTTTCCATTTACAAAAGAATCTTTTATACTGTTTTTTAGCAGGTAATTAATTATCCGCCGTTATCAGATTGCTAATTTACAACTGATGGCCGTTGCGTTCGGTTATAGTGAGAAATCTCCGGAATCTTCAGGTATCGAGGAATTGAGAGTCAAAATAAACCTCACGGCAAATACCGGTATATATTGCCTCTGTATTAAACTACCGCAAGGGCATTATATAAAAGTTGGATGCCTGGGTACCTTTTATTTCCCCCCGGGTTTTTATATCTATGTTGGGAGTGCACAAAACGGCCTGGAACGTAGGATACAAAGACACGTGCGGCGGAAAAAGAAGGTTCGCTGGCATATCGATTATTTGTTACAGTATGGGCAGGTAGTCTCTGCCCATACCTATGGTGGTGAAAAGGATAAGGAGTGTGTGGTGAGCCATGAAATTGGCAACATGGAGGATGCCGTAGTGCCAGTAAAGGGATTTGGTTCATCGGACTGTTTTTGTGCTTCGCATCTGTATTTTTTTCAGGATGACCCTGATTTTTGGATATCCAGGCTTAAGATCACATGAAAATATCAAAAGTACGTTGCAAAATCTGAGGTTGCTTTTCCTATGATTACTGAAACACCAATGATGCGCCAGTACAATGAGATAAAAAGGCAGCATAAAGATGCGCTGCTTTTTTTTCGTATGGGTGATTTTTACGAATTATTTTTTGAGGACGCAAAGCTCGCCTCAAAGGTGCTGGGAATTACTCTTACCGCCCGTTCGAAAGGCGAGGGCGCGATACCTATGGCAGGCGTGCCGCACCATGCAGCTGAATCGTATATCCGGCGATTAATTATGGCCGGACATAAGGTGGCTATTTGCGATCAACTGCAAGATCCCGATGAGGCAAAGGGAATTGTCGATCGTGGTGTCACCAGGATTATAACTCCGTGACCCGTTACCGAGGATGCCCTGCTTGAGGATAAAAGCAATAATTATTTAATGGCGGTGCTGGCGACAAAGAACCAGATGGGATTGTCGTGGGTCGATTTGTCTACCGGCCGGTTTGAAGTTGCGGTTGTTCAAAAGGAAAGACTTTTTGACGAATTTGCAAGGCTGAATCCATCAGAGGTGCTATTGCCCGAAGAGACCATAAGGAGCAATGTCTCTTTTGTGGAGAAAATTCGCGCAGAATGCGATGTGATGATTACCTCCAGGCCTGATTGGGAGTTTTCCGAAGACACCGCTTATCAAATCCTGACAGAACACTTTGGAACATCGTCCCTGGAGGGGTTTGGTTGTGAAGATATGGGACCCGCACTGGGAACTGCCGGCGCTGTGGTTCACTATTTAAAAGAGACGCAAAAGACATCGCTTAAACACATTATTAAAATTCAAAGATATCAGACAGACAACAGGGTGCTCATGGATAGGGCAACGCAGCAAAGCCTGGAGCTTACGCAAACCATAAGGACCCACGACCGTGAGGGCTCACTCCTGGGTGTGATAGACCAGACAAAGACACCTATGGGTGCCCGATTGCTTAGGGAATGGGTCATTAGTCCGTTGCGGATATCTGCCGATATCAGATATCGGCAGCTTGGTGTGAGTGAGTTGTTTGAAAATTCTGCACTGCGACGGGAGTTCCGGGATATTTTAGGCAATATCTACGATATCGAACGGATTTCAACAAAGGTTAGTTGCGCTCGTGCCAACGCCCGGGACCTTATTGGTCTAAAACAATCTCTCTCGAAACTTCCTGCGCTGAAAGAAAAATTGACATCCTGCATCACGGATATTTTCGTGTGTCTGGAACAACAATTAGACGTTCTTGAGGAAGTGCGGATATTGATCGGTACCGCTCTTGTGCCTGATCCTCCTCCTGCGATCAAAGATGGCGGGCTTATCAGGGAAGGCTATGATGCATCTCTTGATGAATTGAGATATATCAGTAAAAATGGAAAGAGCTGGATTGCCAATTTTCAGGCAGAAGAGATCGCGCGGACGGGAATTAATTCCCTGAAAGTAGGGTATAACAGGGTGTTTGGATATTACATTGAAGTCACCAACATCCACAAAGACACTGTTCCCCAGACCTATATCCGAAAGCAGACCCTCAAGAATGCGGAGCGTTTTATTACTCCGGAACTCAAGGATTACGAGGCGAAAGTGCTCACGGCCGATGAACGTGCAAGGGAGATGGAGTATGATCTCTTTATCCAGATGCGTGAACAGATCAGTGGCTATACCGCGCGACTTCAGAAGACTTCCGAAGCAATTGCGTTGATTGATGTGTTATCAACCCTTGCAAATCTTGCTGCAGAAAACCGGTATAGTATGCCAGAGATAACCGACGATTTGGAATTAAAGATACTTGATGGGCGTCACCCCGTCCTGGACCAGAGACTCCGAGGGGAAGGCTTTGTTCCCAACGATATCCATCTGGATGGAACCCGGGACAAAATCATGGTAATTACGGGACCAAATATGGCCGGGAAAAGTACCTATATTCGCCAGGTAGCGCTCCTTGTCCTTATGGCACAGATGGGGAGTTTTATTCCCGCAAAAGAAGCGACCATCGGAACGGTAGACCGGATCTTTACACGGGTAGGCGCATCGGACGAACTTTCAAGAGGTCAGAGTACCTTTATGGTGGAAATGAATGAGACGGCGAACATCCTTAATAACGCCACTGAACGCAGCCTGATTATATTAGACGAAGTGGGACGGGGCACGAGCACCTTTGACGGCGTCAGCATTGCATGGGCGATTACGGAATATATCTACCAGCACATCCATGCACGCACGCTCTTCGCCACTCATTATCACGAACTTACTGAGCTGGCATTGCTCTTTCCGGGGATCAAGAATTTTAATATCGCTGTCAGGGAGTGGGGCGACGAGATTATTTTTCTGCGCAAAATTGTGGAAGGCGGAACGGATAAGAGTTACGGGATACATGTTGCGCGTCTTGCAGGAATACCCAGAGAGATTATCCAGCGTGCCCGTATTATCCTCAACAACCTCGAGGCAGCGACGCTGGATGTAAACGGCAAACCAAAATTTGCGCCGATGAAGGCAGCACACGATAAAAAACAGCCTACACAGTTAAAGCTATTTGTATCAAAACAAGATATGATAATCGAAGATATCAAGAGGCTTGATGTGTCCAGGATGTCACCCCTGGATGCCCTCAACAAACTTGATGAATTAAGAAAAAGGTTGGTGATCGAAGAATGATGAGCTCCTGTCGGGTTGTTGGTTTTCGTTCGCCCCTTAAAGAGGTTACTGCAGCTTATTCTTTGATTTCTAAGGAATCTAGCATTATATTTATTTGCCATTGACTTTGGTTTTTAAAATGTTTAGCATATTTTCTGGTCTCTCAAATCCAGGCGTTCAGTGCCGGGAGATTATTCGGAATGCGAAGAATCGTCTGATAAAGGAGTTTTTGTTTTGGTAGATAAAAAAAAGATTATAGAATCCATCCGCTTGTTTATAGAAGGTATCGGTGACGACCCAAATCGCGAGGGGCTTTTAGAAACTCCGGAAAGGGTTGCCGATATGTGTGAAGAGATTTTTGCGGGGATTGGGCAGGATTCGCATACAGAAATCAAGGTGCTGAAATCTGAAAAATATGACGAAATCGTGCTTATAAAGGACATTCCCTTTTATTCAGTATGCGAACACCACCTTCTCCCTTTCAGCGGGGCTGCGCACGTGGCCTATATTCCACAAGAAAACAGGGTGACCGGGATTAGTAAACTGGCAAGGGTTGTAGAGATAGAGGCAAAGCGTTTGCAAGTCCAGGAGAGGCTTACCACAGATATCGCCGAATCAATCGTGAAGGCATTGCGTCCCAAGGGGGTGCTTGTCATCATTGAGGCCGAACATCTCTGTATGACTATGAGGGGCATTAAAAAGCCTGGCACCAGGGTTAAAACCTCTGTTGTGCGTGGTATCTTCCGCAGCAATTCCGCTACCCGTGCAGAGGTTATGGCGCTAGTTAATGGGCATTAACCCGGATAGAAATTGCTAACCATGGAGACATCTCTCCCGTGCAGAGCAGAAAGCAGGAATACGCTCAATCACAAAAATACCCGGTAAAGTCTAAAAATCGCTCCCTTGTATTATATCTTTAAACCCTTGTTAAATTTTGACAATATGAAGAAGTCGGCCAGGATGACAACAAGATATAAAAAAATATTTTTAGCATGGCCTATTGCCCTGTCACTTGTTTTGTGGTGTATGGGTGATTCCTTTGGCATCGAGAATAAAGCTACAGTGCAAGGACATACTACAAGTTTGCAGGCAACTATAGAAATGGGCGGGGATATGAATTTTATCAGCCTGAGTCTGAAGGATAGCATCGTTTATGCCTTGCGCAATAATTTCGATATCGAGATATCAAAGCTGAATTCAAAAGGAACCGATTATGATATCACAAAAGAAAGATCAAGGTTTGACCCTATTCTCAAATTAGCAGGGAACATTCAAAACAGTGAAACACCCAGCAGCAATATTTTGCAGCTTGGTAGTGATACTGCAACGGTTATTAGCCCGTTTGTTATGAAGGGGAATACTGCAGATGCCATGATACAGTCACTCCTTCCTACCGGTGCAACTGTGTCTTTGGACTATAATATATTCAGGAGTTTTATAGACCCCAGTCCCTTTCAATTATTAAATCCATCGTATACAAATTTTATCGATGCAAGGATTACGCAGCCCTTATTGAAAGGTGCCGGATGGTTTTATAATAGAAGCCCTATCTATATCGCCAGAAACAATAAAAAGATATCTTTGTCTCAATTTAAAAGTAAGGCGATGGAAGTGTCTAATGCCGTTCAAGAGGCATACTGGAATCTTGTGAAGGCGATCGAGGATTTAAGGGTAGCAAAGAAGTCTAAGGAACGCGCAGAAGATTTATTGAAAAAGAACAAGATAGAAGTAGAGACAGGTACCCTTGCGCCTATCGAGATCATTGATGCTGAGGCTGGTGTAGCCTCAAGGGTCGAGGCAATACTTTCTGCAGAAAATGCAATTAAGGATAAAGAGGACGAACTAAAAAGGATCATGAATCTTGCAAACAAAGAGACACTCTCTGACGCCTCCGTTATTCCGGTCGATAAGCCCGTCTTTGAACCCCAAAAGGTAGAATTAAAGGAGACTATTAGGATAGCTATGGAAAAGCGTCCGGAATTAACAGAACTTCAGCTGTCAACGGAAAATGCAGGCATACAAACCAGGAGACGAAAAAATGAATTGTATCCACAGTTGGATTTTGCCGGTGGTATTCGTTACACAGGTCTCGGGAGCGAGGTATCAGAGGCCAACGACTCCACTTTTTCAGAGGCATATCAGGGAGAATTCCTTGGGCTCACTTTATCGATTCCTATCGGAAACAGGTCGGCAAGGAGCGAATACAATAAATCTAAGCTCAATGAACGGCAGGCTACGATAAACGTCAGAAAGAAAGAGCTTGATATCGTTGTAGAGGCAAGGGCGGCGGCCCGTCAGGTAATGACGAATATTGAAAGGGTCAATGCCACGGAAAAGTCGAGAGAATTGTCACAAAAAAGATTAGAGGTAGAGGAAAAAAAATATGAAGTCGGGAGGTCTACCAGTTTGGAAATCCTGCGTGCACAAGAAGCCCTTGCTACCGCAGAGGGAAACGGGACAAAGGCAATTATCGATTACCAGATATCTTTGGGAAATCTGGAGAAGGCTAAGGGTACGATACTCGACGTTTATGATATCAAGCTGGAAGAAGAGACAAAGACGTGATGGGTAATGAATTTCAGGTAGGAGCACGGCGGCATTGCCTTTACGGGCCTTTTCATTCCTCTCTGATATCACAGGGAGTACTCTTGTAACCCCCGTGATTGTATTTCCTTCAATCTTTGCATACGGCATTGTTTTCTTTGCTCGGCCTCTGCCCATCGTTTTCTTCTCACATCAGTTATGGGTGTAAATGGCGAAAGAGGAACAGGCCTGCCTTTTTCATCCACTTTAACGCAGGTAGAAAATGCCGTACAGGCATGGTGAACGATGTTGTTAATCGGGTCCTCAGCCAAGACCTTTACACCCACTTCCATAGAAGACCTGCCCACATAATTCAGGGAAGTTGCCAGGGTCAGCACGTTGCCCACATAAATGGGGTGGTAAAAATCCAGGGCATCCAGAGAAGCCGTCACAATAGTTCCTCTGGCGAACTTCATTGCCATGATGGCCATAATCTCATCAAGGATGAGGAGGAGTTTCCCCCCATACATGAGGTTACCATAGATGGCATCTTCCGGGAAAACCAGCCGGTGAACCAGGAGGCTTAGCTGTCCGGCATCTTCCAGGTTTGTGTCGAGCAACCTTTGTTTTCTTTGTGCTATCCGGGCAACCCTTCGTTCCCGTATCTCCCGTGCATACTGATACATTTTCATCTCATTACCGTCAGCCGGCTCGATATGCTGTTCTATAGGTAGTGGTCTGCCCTGAACGTCGCTGGAAACGAACGACATCCTTGCACGGGTACAGAGTTTTTCTTCCTCATGTAATGACTTGCAAAATACCACGGCCTCCGCCTCCAGGGATGTGTTTCCGATATATTCGACCACGGCCTTTACGCTAACCACATCGCCGATTCGAACGGGTTGGAGGAAAAACAGATCCTCGATAGAGGCCAGGAGGAGGGGTCTCTTGGTTAACCGCAAAGCTGCCAGGTTTCCGGCCGTAACGATCCAGTTCATCATCCATCCCCCATACAAGGTTCCCGCGGGGTTGGCCTGCTGAGGAAAGACATGGTGTAACATTTCTACAACCGTGGAGGAGATAGTCGCCATGAGGGAAATCCCCTTTATCAAAATTTTTAAACAAATTTTCTCCGTAAATATTCTGGCTGGAAATCCAGTATAAGAGATTATATCCTAATATAGCAAGACCTTTGATCTCCATGCTTTTTGCTTGACAAGATACATAGAAAGAAATAAAGTGACTTCGCTTCGTTAAAAACTTATGATGAGCATGAGGAAAAGGCATTTATATAGAATTTCCAATATGATAATTTGTAATTTGCATAAAAAGCTATGACAATTAGAACATTGCCTCTGTTTAAGAGTCCAAAAATTATCGACCAACTTGTTCGAATATTGAGACATGACGGGAGCATATGTTGGCAAGTTGGTAATTTCGTTGATAGCTCAGAAGTTTTTCCTTTAGATATTTTTTACTACGATATTTTTAAGAAGCATGGATTAAAACTCCGCAATCGAATCGTCTGGCGTTTCAATCATGGTTTGCATGCAAGTAAACGTTTTTCAGGGCGTTATGAAACGATTCTCTGGTTTACTAAGTCTGATGCTTATACTTTTAATTTGAATCCGGTTCGTATTCCTTCCAAATATCCAGGTAAACGTCATTTCAAAGGTCCTAAACGTGGGCTACCTTCGGGAAACCCACTTGGTAAGAATCCATCAGATGTTTGGGAATTTATTGCCAAAGAATGGGATGAAGAACTTTGGGGACATACGCATGGAAGATTTCTATAATGGGAGATTAAAAATTAGACCTCTTGGTAAACCTATATTTGAACCAACTGGGCATGAAAAAATATCTCAAGTACCTTTAAAAGATCAGCAAGAGTATCTCATAGAAGGGGAAGTTTACAATATGCTTCGACACGGTCGCAGCAGCCCACCAGTTCCACTATTAATAATTGGTATTGCACCCTGAATACAATTCAGACAGATATGAGAAAAGCACTTCTATCCGGTAGCTAATATAAACATATATGAAAACAATACACGTTAATCTATCCGCTTATAGTTACAACATTCATATAGACAAGGGCCTCCTCGAAGGAATTGGGGACATCTTAGTTAAAGAGAAACGACCTTGTAAGACACTCCTGATAACTGACAAAAACATGGAAAGGGTTTACGGAGATGTTGTGTCTAAAAGCCTTTCCCGGAACAAGTTTGATGTCCGGCTCATCTCATTAAAGCCTGGCGAAGACCAAAAGACACTGGAAACGGCATTGATGCTTTACGACGCATGTTTTGATCATAAGCTGGACAGGAATTCCCTAATCGTTGCGTTAGGAGGTGGTGTAGTGGGCGACATTAGCGGTTTTGTGGCCGCAACCTTCATGCGGGGCATCCCCTTTATTCAGGTGCCTACTTCACTCCTTGCACAAGTCGATAGCAGTATCGGAGGCAAGGTGGCCGTGAACCACCCTAAGGGGAAAAATATGATTGGGAGTTTTTACCAGCCCGAAGCGGTTTTTGTCGATACGGATACCCTCGCAACACTGCCAGCCACAGAACTTGTTGCCGGACTTGTGGAGGTTATCAAATACGGAGTCATTAAGGATGCGGAACTATTTGAATTTATTGAAAAATCACTTTACGATATATTGCAATTGAACCACAATGCCCTTCTTAAAATTATCGCTACATCTTGTCAGATCAAGGCAAGCGTTGTGGAAGAAGATGAAAAGGAAAAACACCTGCGCGCCATATTAAATTACGGACATACGGTAGGTCATGCCATTGAGACCCTTACCAAGTACACAAAATACAGACACGGAGAGGCAGTTGCCATGGGTATGCTGTATGCCACGAAGATTGCTGTTGAAATGGGATTAACCGGTACGGCAACGCTGGAACGGCAACTTTCCTTAATCAAAAGATTGGGGTTGCCGCTTCATGCAGGATTGGAGCCAAGCGATATCATAAGGACACTCTCCACTGATAAAAAGGCTATTGCCGGCAAACTCCGTTTTATTCTTCCGGTAAAAATCGGTGAGGTCGTTATTTCGGATCAGGTAACCGGTGATATTTTGTATCGTGTATTAAACAGGCCTCTTGATTGAGTAAGAGCAGAATTAATAAAAGGAAACTGCATTGACAGAATTTGATGCCCTCTTGCGTCTGAATATGACGAAGGGAATCGGGATAAGAACGTATATAGCACTTGTGGAAAGGTTCGGTTCTTCTGAGGCGATTCTTGCCGCCCCGCGGGCAGCACTTGAGACAGTGCCAGGTATAGGTCCAAAGCTCGCGAATGCCATCGTTGAGGAATCAAGAACTATCGATATTGCGGCCGAAATTCATCTGGCAAAAGAAAAGGACGTTCAAATCATACCTTACACAAGCGAACAGTATCCGAAGCATCTCAAAACCATCTATGATCCGCCGCTCGTCCTGTATGTTAAGGGAAATATCCTTGAAGCCGATATCCTTGCCCTTGCCATAGTCGGTGCGCGGCGTTGCACCTATTATGGTCTCTCGCAGGCGGAACGTTTTGGCCGCCTTCTCGCACAGAGGGGACTTTGTATTGTCAGTGGCATGGCGCGGGGAATAGACACTGCTGCGCATCGCGGCGCCATTGGTTCCCATGGGCGTACTATTGCGGTACTCGGCTGTGGTCTGGGAGTCATATATCCCCGGGAAAATATTGAGCTGGCAGAGCAAATCGTTCAGCACGGCGCTATCATATCTGAATTTCCCATGAACACGCCGCCTGATTTTCGCAATTTCCCGCCGAGAAACAGGTTGATAAGCGGTTTGTCACTGGGGGTGCTTGTGGTCGAATCGTCATTAAAAAGTGGTTCTCTGATAACCGCTCAGTGGGCACTCGAACAAGGAAAAGAGGTCTTTGCCATTCCAGGCAATATTGACAATATTTACAGCCGGGGGACACATAAACTGATCAAGGAAGGCGCCAAACTCGTCGAGGATATTACTGACATCATTCAGGAGCTGGGACCAATTGCAGAAACCCTGAACATGTCTGATGCGCCGATAACAAATGACCCGCGAAGCCTGTCACTTAACTCCCAGGAAAAAAAGATATTCTCCCTCCTGTCAAGCAGTCCTCAAGATATAGATGAAATTATACGCATTGCAAAGCTTCCTGCCTCCGTTGTCACAAGCACCTTGCTGATCCTGGAAATAAAGAAACTGGTAAAACAACTCTCAGGCAAAAGATTTGTTAAGGCATAGGGGGTGGTTACCGGTCGCATCGAACCTCCCTCCATTTTTCTTTTGGCAGATAGTCGGTGTTGTCTGTTATCTAAATCCGTCGCCATTCGCCAAACCGGCGAATAAACCGGGCCTTTACCACCTGTGCCAGAATCGCATAGCCCATGAGCATGATGGCAAGAAACAGCCAGTATAGCGGAAGGGGGCGGGACAAACCCGGGCGTTTTCGCCAGCGGAGAAACCGTAAGCCAGGCGCCGGCTGCCAGTTCCGTCTCGTTCATCGCATCGATTTGCGAGCCGGGCAAGAGATGTTCCACCGGCATGCCCACCTCTTTGCAGATGTAGGCGGTGACGGTCTCATTGTCGCCTGTCAGGACCTTTACGTCCACGCTCAGGCTGTGAAGCTGCTTCAAGGCCTTTGTAGCGGTATCCTTGGGCGGGTCGAGGAAGGCCAGAAAACCCAGCAGGATCAGGTCGGACTCATCCCTGACCGAATACACCGGCTCATCTGAACCGCCCGGCATTTGTTTGTAAGCCAGGGCGATCACCCGAAAGCCCGACCGTTCAGATCGCCCGCCAGCTGCCGGCGTTTAGCGTCGTGCCCGGGCAAAACTTCGAGGACCTCCCCTTTGACTTCCACCCGGGAACACAGGCTCACAACTTCATCCACCGTGCCTTCACAGATCAGCGTGTTCAACCTGGTTTCATCTTCCACCACTACCGACATACGCCAACGTACGAAGCCGAAAGGTATCTCGTCTGTTTGCGGTACCTCTCTTTTGCTTTCAGGCGTTCTTCCAGTTCCTGATGGCCGGGGATCGCTTCGTCGAGCAGGTTCTTTAGCCCGGTATGGTGGTAGCTGTTCAGGCAACCATACTGCAGCACCTTCTCACTGGAATCGCCGTACACGTCCAGATGCTTTTCGAGCATGATCTTGCCCTGGGTGAGGGTGCCGGTCTTGTCGGTGCATAGCACGTTCATCGCCCCGAAGTTCTGGAGCAGACACCATATCACCGGTGGTCAACCGGACGATATCGCCAGGCACCAACATCTTGAGCGAGACTTCTTCCTTTTCCTTGGGCAACGTTGAGCTTCACTCTGCGGCAACCTCCATGATCCGATCCCAGCGTTTGGGTATGCGGACTATGCACCGCAGCGACGGAAGCTTTCTGGTCGCAAGGTATCGTGCGGTAATGCCGTTAGCAGCGATCATGAAGTCCTCAATAATGTCCCTGGCCCTGTTCTTTTTTTCGGTTTCCAGGTCCTTCAGCTCATCTCCGTCAAAGACCGGACGCGCTTCTATTATTTCGAGATCAAGCGCACCGTGCAAGTGCCTGAGCGCTTTCAGTTTCCGGGCAAAGCGGTCCTGAGCCAAAGATTCTCGCCGAGACCGTTGACCATGCCAATTCCTTTTGGCATCGGCCCCTTACCATCCGGCCAGCCGGCAACGCTGTTGCAGGCAAGCTTTGCACGATTACGCACCATCGCTCCATAAAGATCAGAACTCTGAAGCGACCCATCCCCGGCAAAAACCATCTCAATGACAATGGCAAGGCGATCTGATTCGTAAACCAGAAAAAGGGGCATTTCAGATAATTATAAAATCACGGCAAAAGTATAGCAAAATAATCAGGAGAAGGAAACAGGATGCTTGTTTCACGCAACTGCCTTAAGGCAGGCTTTCATCTTGTGTATAAAGAAGGTAAAGCTGATGAATGCCGGGGGATCACGAAGTTTATACTGAGCAAAGCGAATGTGCTCACAAGGGCAACTTTATTGCGTTTACTATAATTTTTACGTATTGGCATCTTTATTGCCTAATAGACCTCTCAGATTGAAATTGCTCACGATAATTCATGTCTCTCCGGAGAAGTTACGATGTGGATTATTATGTATAACCTGCTCTAAACACAAGAGAAATGATTCCAAACCCCATGAAAATCAAAGGGTTTGGTAAAAACTAACGATGGGAATGATTCCAGAAGTATAGAATATTCTGTCCAGAATTTTAGATTGGCGGAAAAGGATAGAGACGACAAGGAACGGCATAAAAATATTTATAACAATTTAGTTTTTGAAAGATATCTTTCAACTGCCCGCTCCCAAACAGGAGTTTGGGAGCGGGCAGTTGGCACATTTTATGTAATGGAGAGGGGGTGAATATTGATGGGTCTTATGAAATGGGACAGAACAGGTCCGCTGGACAGCCTTACGCATATCCAAAAAGAAATGATCGATCTGTTGGATATTTTGAGTTCCACGCCACAGATGGAAGGATATGCAAGTATGGAATTTCCTCCAATTATTGTATCTGCAAATGAGGAGCATGTTTTTGTTCGTGCGGAACTTCCCGGTATCCAGATCGCCGATCTGGACATCCAGGTGGTGGATGACGTTTTAACTATCAAAGGGGAGAGAAAACTGGTCACCGTAACGGCGAAGGCAACCTATCTGCGCCGGGAAAGGAACTATGGAACATTTGCCCGTTCTATTATGTTACCAGAAAAAGTTGACATTGAAAGGGTATCAGCTTCTTACAAGAATGGTGTTTTACTGGTGAAACTCCCTAAGGCTGCAGAGGCAAAACCGAAACAAGTTATGATTCAAAAGGCATAGTGAAAAGGAGAACCTGATATATGGAAACAAAAGAACATCCAACGGTTGGAAAAAAGAAGATTACCCCTGACAAGTGTGTCGTGACGGGAAAGGGCGAATGGTATTTTCCATTGTCTGATATTTATGAAACGCCGGACAACTTTACCATCCTGATAGATATGCCAGGTGTGGGAAACGAGAACATCAGCATTGATCTGCGGGGCAGTGAATTAGTTATCAATGGAGAGGTTTCTCAAGAGGCATATACCGACGAGAAGGTGGTGTATAACGAATACAATATTGGTCATTATCACAGGCATTTTGTTATCTCTGACGCAATTAATAGGGATAAGATTGAGGCGAAGATATCGGATGGCGTATTGTCTCTTGTCCTGCCCAAGGCAGAACATGTAAAACCAAGGAAGATTGAAGTCAGGACGGAATAACATCATAACCTTTTGCAGGAGGCAGCATGGACGTGGTATTCCTGCCGTAGAGAGGCTTACAAATGATAATTGTTGTGGATAAAGCAGAATGTGTCGGTTGCGAAGAATGTCTGCGTGTTTGTCCTCGTAAAATTATTTTCATGAAAAATGAGAAGGCAGAAATTGTACAACGCACGTGCGATAAGTGTGAACGTTGCATCCCGGCTTGCCCTGTAAAGGCAATAAAAACGGTATCTATACTACTCAATGAAAGTAAAATTTAATTTCAGGAAACATTTTTGATTATGGAGGAAAAAGATGACAGGAGAAAGTACTTTGTTTTGCCAGGTCAATACCGTCGCCACAGGGCCTGCGGATACGGCAAAGGAACACGTGCCTGTGATTTCTATACAGGGAGATGCGAAGGTCGGGCAACCCCTTACGGTAACGATAAAGGTAGGAGCGGTGCCGCATGTAATGGAAAATAGACACTTCATTCAGTTTATAGACCTTTATTGCGGCCACATATATATCTCGCGTGTGGATTTTACTGCAGAACTCAGCAGGCCGGAAGTGTCGTTAAGCATTGTTTTGCATCACGCGGGAAAGAGAACGCTTCGCGCTTTTAGTCGTTGCAACCTCCACGGCATATGGGAGGCCACGAAAGAGGTGGACGTGACTAAATAAATCTTTGTAATGTAAATTTAATATAGGAGCTGTTTTTATGGTGAAAGTTAAAACTTTTACTTCGCCTCTCAAGATTTTTCAGGTCCATAATGAACTTGTGGAACTGGATAAGGGTGTCAATGAATTTCTACAGCAGAACAAGATCGAGAAGGTAATTTCTGTTTGTGATACGACCACAAACAACGATGGTGGGACGATGGGTATTATTCGTGTCCTTACCTATGAAGAATGATATGTGCGATTTGCAAAAAAAGTAAATAAAGCAAGATGTTTTGTGCTTATGTGTGCCATTTAAAAAAGTTTATCACGAAGATTTAGAGGAGAAGTGCATATGCTTACCACAAGAGTTTTTGGAGCAACGTCAATTGCCGTAGTTCTCGGCGCAGTAACCTATTTTTCGGGGGTCTCTATTGCAAAAGCTGCAGATATTGATGCAAAAAAAATATACATGACCCATTGTAAAACCTGTCATGGGGAGAATGGCCACCCCACAGACCTTGGGACAGGTTTAGGGGCGCGTGAGTTTGCTAATGCAGAATGGCAGACAAAGACAACCGACGAGCAGATCATCAAACAAATCAATAATGGAACACCGGACATGATGATGCCATTTAAAGAAAAACTGACCCCGGATGAGATTAAGGCATTGGTGTCCGTTATCAGGGGCTTCGGAAAGAAATAAATGCACATTATTTTTAAACGGGTTTCTGTGGAGTGGGAAACATAAAAATTCCCCTTAAAAACCAGAGTGGCGCGGGGGGTTGTACATAATTTCCATACGGAGAAAAAACACAACCCCCCTGCACCCCCGCCAGTGGGGGACATGGCTGATTCAGCACGAATAAGGGGTTGATGGTGATTGTTAATTTCTTAACTTAACACGTGTGCCCTGCTCTCTCCTTTTTAAACCAGCGGGATTTATGTGAGATATACCGTCTTTTTAACGTGAACGGAGGTGTTTTTGGGCTATGAATGATTGGAAAAAGACCGCAACTTATACAATATGCTTCCTTGTCTTCTTTGGGTTGTACTTCCCCGTTACAACGGTTTTGGGGCAGGATGAAGAAATTAATGCAAAAATATTATTTGAGTATCACTGCGCTACCTGCCATGGCGAGGATGGTAAAGGTACGAAGAGGGGTCGTGAGTTGAAGGCCCCAAACCTCGCAGACCCTGATTGGCAGGCCAAAAAAAAAGACGAGGAGATACTGAATTCTGTTCTCAATGGCAAGAATAAGATGCCCCGATGGATCGATAAGTTAAAACCAGAAGAGATACACGCCCTGGCCAGGTACGTTCGAAAACTAGCTCCTAAAAAAAGATCATGAAAAGGGTGGTGTGAAATGAAAAAAATCGGTGTATTGACAGGTGGAGGCGATTGTCCGGGGCTGAATGCCGTTATCCGTGCCATTGTTAAATCTGCTTCTGTGAAATATAACTACGAGGTGGTTGGGATTGAAGATGGCTTTGATGGTCTTGTTTTACCAAATAAAACACGGACATTAACACCGTGGAATATTCGCGGAATCCTGCCCATTGGTGGAACATTTCTGGGTACAACCAACCGGTCGAATCCCTTTGAATACAAAATCACAAAAGACGGAAAGTCTGAGGTAAGAAATGTCTCCCAGGAGGTGATAAAAAACATTCAATCGTTGGGTTTGGATGCCTTGATTATCATCGGAGGTGACGGTTCTCTCAACATTGCCTGCGAGTTATTCAAAATGGGTTGTCCCGTTGTTGGTGTCCCGAAGACCATCGATAATGACATCCTGGCAACGGATGTCACGTTTGGGTTTCATACTGCTGTGCAAACAGCGACGGATGCATTAGATCGGTTACACACCACAGCGGAAAGCCATCATCGGATTATGGTAGTGGAAGTTATGGGACGTTATGTGGGCTGGATAGCCTTAGAGACTGGGATCGCCGGCGGAGCGGATGCAATCCTCATCCCGGAAATTCCCTTTGATATTGAAAAAGTAAGTAAAAAGATTATTGATCGAAAGAATAGCGGCAACAGGTCGAGCATTGTGGTTGTGTCCGAAGGTGCAATACCTATGGGAGGGAATGTTTCGGTGCTTTGCATGGCGGAGACGGGTGGCAGCGCTGAGCGTCTTGGTGGAATTGGGAACAAGGTTGGAGCCAATATCAAGTGTCCTGGAATGGAGGTGCGCGTCACCGTCCTGGGACACTTGCAGAGGGGCGGTTCTCCCTGCGCCTTTGATCGTATTCTGTCGACTCAATTTGGCGCGACAGCGGTGGATTTGGTCGCTAACAAAAGGCTTGGAGAGATGGTTAGTTTAAGAGGGCAAAAGATCGAATCTGTTCCCCTGAGTGAGGTCGCTAAGGGTCAGAAAAAAGTCCCAACAGAAGAAGGATTGGTAAAAACGGCAGAATCGATAGGGATTAGTTTCGGCCGGTAATTGCAAAGTGATATTTTTGTCAAATCTTTATCATTAATTTTAGGAAGACGTCGTTTTGAGTAGAGAATATATCATTATTGGAAATGGGGTCGCAGGAACAGAAGCGGCAAAGAACATCAGAAAAAGAGACCCTCTGTCAGAAATAAGGATTTTTACGCAGGACCATTATCCCTTTTATTCCAGGCCCAGAATACCTGAGTTGTTGGCGAAAGAAGTCACTGCCGAGGGTATCTTCGTATACAATCGTGAGTGGTATGATAAAAACAAGATTCAATTGTGCCTCAACTGTACGGCAAAGAGTATCGATCCCAAAAATCAAAAAATCACTCTTACCGATGGATCTCAATTTTCTTATAACAAACTGTTATTGGCCACCGGCAGCAGCGGTGCACTGCCTCCCATTGAAGGGATTACCACCACAGAAGGGGTTTTTACGTTGCGGTCGGTAGAAGATGTAATGGCCATTACGCAACGTGTAGCGGACGCAAAGACGGCAACCCTGATTGGTGGAGGTTTGCTTGGACTTGAAGCGGGAAATGGTCTGAGAAAATTGGGGCATTCTGTGACCGTTGTTGAAATTTTCGATCGGTTACTCCCCAGGCAATTAGATGGGGAAGGCGCTGCAATTTTACAAAAAAAGATGGAAGGTATGGGCCTTAAATTCATCCTGGGCGCTAAATCGAAATCCATAAAAGAAAAAGGTCATACAAGAATACTGGAATTAGCAGATGGAATGGCTGTTGAAGGTGATTTTATCCTGGTTTCCGCAGGTATTATACCAAATATTACCTTACCCAGAACTGCCGGTATATCGGTGAATAAAGGTGTTCTTGTGAATGATCGGATGGAAACAAATATTGCCAGTATATACGCAGCAGGGGATGTTGCGGAGCACAAAGGCAGGGTGTATGGGATATGGCCAGCCGCCCACAGACAGGGGGTAGTTGCCGGTGTCACCATGGCCGGCGGAAATGAAACCTATAAGGGTACGGTACCATCCACGACCTTGAAGGTCGCTGGTATTCATCTTACTTCGATGGGTGACGTCCTGGCAGAGGATAAAACTATAGAACAGATCAAAGTAACGAATACAGATAAGTATATATATAAAAAGCTCTTCATTAAAGATGGAAGAGTTGTGGGTGCAATTCTTCTCGGTGATAACAAAAATGCCTCCGAGCTGGCGCAGCTTATGGAAAAGAAGGTGGACGTGGGTAGTTTTAAAGAAAAGATATTGGAGCCGGATTTTGATATGAAAAGTATGGTGAAAGAATATGAATGCAGCCCTGGAAAATTTGAAGAATGCTTATAACGATGCTGTTTCTCAGTTCAAACAGGCGCAGAATTAAAGACAGGTAAGAGAAGATTATGAAGACACAAAAGATGTTTTACCACCTTATTTTGTGTATTTTAACGGATATTGTGAAACAAGACAGACAAACATTCACAAGTTTTGCAAAGATTAAAATTAAGGCAGTGATTTGCTACATCAGGGCCATTCGATTTATACGGCGAATATGCATCGGTATATTTCTCTTGATTTTGAGTTTCGTTGTAATGATTACTGGTTTTATATTTTTGCATGTATCGTTTCTGTATTATTTCCCCTTGAGTAAAGAAGTAAAGGCGTTAGTTATCTTTTCACTCGGTATTTTCTATTTTCTGGTACCACTAGGGGTTCTTCTTTACTTTACTTCACAGAGATTTTGGATGAAATTTTCGAAAGCAAATACATTGATACGAAAAGTTTTGAGTACGGTTTCTGAAGATAAAAAATAAATGAGAAAGGAGGTGGCACTGTGGATAACCAAACGAAAGAACGTGCGGGAGATATAGTAAACATTGACGAAGCTCTTGGATTGCTGAATAGAGAATTAAAAGGAAAGAGTGACGAGATTACCCGGTTGATTCGTGAAAAATATTCAAATCTCAGGGATATCATAAGTGGAGCAACACACACGGGCAGAGAAACGATAGAAAAAACACGGCAAACTTTGGAAGAGGCGGTCGCTAAGGGAGAAGAGAAAACGAAAGAAATAGGGATGGAAATTGATCGAAAAGTTCGTGCCAATCCATGGTTGGCTGTTGGTGTTGCTGCCGTTAGTGGTTTTCTTTTATGTTATATTATTGAAGCAGGCAAACGTTCAAAGTAATCAGCGAGTATTTCGTTCTTTCACTCTGAGCGGTTTCATTCACATTCTTCTGGCAACAGGGGAAAAAGGCTCCGCTGATATGGTTCGGGATATCCGCGGTTTTGCCGAAATAGAAAGGAAAGGTAAAATGATCTATAAAAGCATAAAGAAAAACATAGGGTTTGGTTTACTCGCGATCTTTGGGTACTATATGGTCTGTTTCCTGTTGCCCACCGTTGCTAACGCACAGGATGGTATAATTACCGCAGATGCCCATGCACAGGCTAGTATTACTACTATAACTACTACAGATAAAAAATATATTACTCAAGCCGCAAAAGATGCCCTTCAAAAGTTTCAAGACAAAACGATAGACAACCTATTACCGGATT
This sequence comes from Planctomycetia bacterium, assembly GCA_015075005.1. Lineage (GTDB taxonomy): Bacteria > Planctomycetota > Brocadiia > Brocadiales > Brocadiaceae > Brocadia. Next base: position 779,868 of record JABTVC010000002.1, on the reverse strand, counting down.
ATATCCGTAGTTCTTTGGAGCAGTATCGGAAATTGCTGAAGCAATCCACCAAAATTGATGAATTAAATGACACAGAAATAAAAAAGCTGGCAGACGAGTGTGAAAAGATTTTTAATGGTCTTGGTAATGCTATACAAAAAGAGAAAATTAATAACGAGAAAACAGAAAAAAGAGGAAGTATTGATAATTGCTTAAGGCATTGCGAGAGCGATCACACAAGACGTATAGAGGAAACAGATAAACATGACTGGTTTGGTAGGTTTAATTGTAATTTAAATGCATCAAGTTGTTTAATTGGATGCTACGTAGACGCAACAAATAATGTGGGAGAAACAGTAGACCTTCCGATAGACTGATTATTTAAGAGTAAACGTCTTACCAGCAAAAATGATATTCGGGAACATGGTTGGAAGTGTTCGTAAATAACTTGAACAGATATATTTTGGAATGTACTTTAGTTTGATCTTCTTTTTTTAACGGGAGAACGAATATGTCACTCAGCTCAATCTTAATCGTAGTTCTGATCCTGATACTTTTAGGAGTAATCCCAACCTGGCCCCATAGCCGGCCATGGGGGTATACACCCTCCGGCGTGGTCGGTCTGATAGTGGTAATTATACTGATACTCATGTTGTTGGGTAGATTCTAGCCATGGGGGGAGATCAAAGATGAGACGGTGTGGCATGACAAGGCTATCGCCCGGTGGCCACGAAAGTAACGAACTATTTTAAGGCAGGCTCCCGTTTATATTGTTTGTATCCGGGGGAAAGGAATGAGGTGTAAAAATCCCCTTTTGTTAAGGTGATTATCCTGAGACATCAAGGAGAGGAGATATAAATGATAAAATTTGGCAAGAGTGTCATGGTGGTGTTAGCAACGGGTGCCCTGATTGCAGGGTTAACCGGCTGTCAGAAAAAGGAAGGTTCGGTAGAGAGCGCCGGCAAGGAAGTCGATAAGGCGGCAGAAAAAGCCGGGCAGCAGATCGAAAAGGCAGGTAAGGAAATCCAGGATGCGGCAAAAGACGCTACAAAGTAGTACGACGAATGCGTTTTGGACAATTGAAGACGTGAGGTTATGAAGTTAAGCGGTTGAGAGGTTGGGAATGTATATTTTACATCCCAACTTCTCGCCTTATTTTTTATGAAAAGAACTTGAGTTTATATATATTTTTTGGTCCGGAAAAATTGTCCAGTGGATATTTTATGATACCGGATTTGCCTTATTTCTTAAGCCTGTTTCTCAGCGAGGCCGATGAAATTAACCTGCCTTACAAAGGGAGGTATTTTCACGCCGGTGGGCGTTATGTTTGTGTAGGAAACCCGGGGCTTAAGGAAACGGTAATTTCAGAGTTTAATTTGGTTCGTGCGTTTCGGATATATTACGAAAAAGAGGCTCCTGCAATATCTGGTTTATGTCTTGAGGTTGACACTACTACATCGGGAGGTGAAGGAAAAGCCGAGGCTTATATAAAACGCATTGAATTCCTCGAATAAACAGCATGCGAGAGACCATACCGATAGGATGCAAGAAGGTTCTCAATACATTGTATCTGTATGAGCAGTATAAGCACCCCTGGCAAGTGATTCCAAAGTAGGAATTTTTTAGAATTGAAATCAATGTTAAACTCTCTCTTAGCGTTTAGTCTGTTGGGCATTGGTAGTATTAATGCTCTATTTATTCTCTTTGTGATCGGACAAATTGCCCCATCCAAATATCCAAAATTTTTCCTGTGGGCGCATCGGATATCGGGGTATGCTTTTTTTGCCCTCTATATAGGTATTTGCATTATTATGTTCCAAAAATTGGAACAATTGAATGGGCTGCCACCAAAGGCGGCCATTCATGCATACATTGGTATTGCCATTTTCCCATTGATACTTGCCAAGATATGTATAGTCAGGCTCTATAAAAAGTTTTATAAAAGTCTCCCGATTTACGGTATGTTTGTTTTGATTGCAGTTTATTTGCAGGTTCCTTTGTATGCTGGATTATATATAATTTTCGCAATCAAAAGCCAAAACATTGCCCTTTTAGAAAAGGGAAGGCTTGTACGGGTCAATGTAAATACTGGACGAGGTATCGTCCAGCAGAGATGTTCTACCTGTCATTCCCTGGAGAGGGTGTATGCATATGCCAAGACGGAGGCAGGTTGGCGGGATTACGTGTCGCGTATGCGCGCAAAAGACCCGTCAATCATGAGTGATCAGGAAGCATTGGAGGCGCTGGGGTATTTAGTAAAAAATCTGGGGATTGACGAAACAAGGATGGATCTGCAGGTAGGTATGAAGATCATTATAGAAAAATGCCATACGTGCCATAGCGTTGAGCGGGTATTTACATCCAGGAAAACACCAGAAGAATGGGTAAAAACGATTGAGCTGATGAGGTCTTTCGATCCCTTCTTGTTAAATGATTCTGAGGCGCGCCAGGTTAATTACTATGTAAACAAGGTTCTTATGATTCAGGATAGAGAATCGCGGGAACAGAAGACGGATTGAACAATCCGGAATCACGGGCTGCATATACAACAAAAATGGGAGTGAAGAAATTATGTGTGTTGAATTATTTAATCTGCGGGACAAGGTTGCATTAGTAACGGGTGCCGGTAAAGGGCTTGGCAAATCGATGGCCCTGGCGCTCTCGGAGTCTGGCGCTCACGTAGCCGTAGTGAGCCGCACACAATCGGATATAGAAGCAACGGCTCAGGAGATTCGGGAAAGCGGTGTAAAAGCAGTGCCCATAGTTGCTGACGTTACAAAGCAGGAAGATGTGGCAAGAATGGTGGAAAAAGTTTTCAGTGAATTGAAAACCATTGATATCCTCGTTAATAACGTAGGTACCTATGTTTTCGGACATTGCCTTGAATCTTCCCTGGAGGACTGGCATAAGATACTGGAGATTAATCTTACCAGCACGTATCTGTGTTCAAAAGCTGTGGGTAAGCACATGGTCGAAAGACAACGGGGGAAAATTATTAATGTCAGTTCTGCCCTGGGGGTATTTGGAGCTGGTGGCTCCACAGCCTATTGTGCGAGCAAAGGGGGTGTAATCCAATTAACAAGGGCACTGGCCATCGAATGGGCAAAATATAATATCATGGTAAATTCCATTGCTCCCTATTCCATGGAGACGGAGATGACCAAAACTATGCTAGAAGACGAAAAGGTTAAAAAGGCTATCATTTCAAAGATACCCTTGAAGCGGATTGGCAAACCCTCGGATCTTTCTGGCGTGGTAGTATTCCTGGCATCAAAGGCATCTGATTATATAACCGGCCAGGTAATATTTGTGGATGGTGGGTTTTCCGTGCAATAGCAAACAAGCAGTGGCAGTTTATGTAACGGTAATTTTTCAAACAACTAAAAGGAGGTTTATGATTTATGAATATCAGGAAAATTGTAAAATCTGTTTTTGGGGGTGCAGTCGGGCTTTTTTTAATAATACAAGGAATTGGTGCCAGTGATTTTCCGCTTTTCCCCCCTCTTGGTCCTCTTCCGCCGGTAACAATTCCGGCAAATAATCCACAAACTGAGGCAAAGGTCGAATTGGGGAAGAAACTCTATTTTGATCCGCGTCTCTCCGGAAATAACTGGATTAGCTGTGCAACGTGTCATAACCCAGCCCTCGGTTTTGCTGATGGTTTACCCCGCATGCTGGGCGGACCCACCTCAAAGGAGGGAGGCAGGCATTCTCCCACGGTTATCAATACTGCCTATAACGAATTCCAATTTTGGGATGGTCGCGCTGCCACGCTGGAAGAACAGGCACTGGGCCCCATACAGAATCCGAATGAGATGTTCGAAACGCTGGATAACGTTGTGAGAAAGTTAAGCGGAATCCCCGATTACGTCAGGGCATTTAAAGAAGTCTTTGGGACAGGCATAACCGCTGATGGGATAGCAAAGGCCATTGCAGCATTCGAACGTACGATTGTATGTGCAAATTCACCGTTTGACCGGTATATGCAAGGCGACGAACACGCTATGAGTGAATCAGCAATTCGGGGTATGGCATTGTTTACCGGTAAGGCGGAGTGTATCAAGTGCCATAACGGACCGAACTTTACCGACAATAGATTTCATAACATTGGAGTGCCGGCAGATGGCCCCCTCAAAGAAGATTTAGGACGATATAACGTTACTAAAAACGATGCGGACAAAGGGGCATTCAAGACGCCTACCTTGCGAAATATTACTGATACTGCTCCTTATATGCATAACGGATTCTTCCCCACATTATTTGAGGTAGTACAATTTTATAATGGAGGCGGCGGAAGAAGTGAAAACAAAAGCTCAGACATTCATGCCTTGCAATTAAGCGGGCAGGAGGTGGGCGACCTCATTGAATTTATGAAGGCATTGACCGGTGAACTGGTCGAAATCAAATACAATGCGGTACCCCTTGCGTTTCCCAATTTACCGAAAGGTTTTTAATGTATGGATATCGTTTTAAGATCGTTCATCAATCGCCTGGAATCCTTAGCGGATAACGCACCCCTTGATGTGTTGAAAAAATGCGTGCTGGAGTCGGACGGAAGACAATTGCCTATCGAGGGGTATGTCGGCTTTTCCGACCAGGGATATAAAAGGAACGTTGTTCACGTCAGCAGTAAGTGTGAAGTCGCAGTGCTGTGCTTTCGGAAGGGGCAGATTACCCCGATACACGATCATGGTAGCTCTGTCGGCATTACGGTTGTCCGGCAGGGCACTATGACCGAGGAGCTATTCGATAAGAAGCCCGCGGGCATGATTATTCCCACCTTTACCCGCAGGTTTCATACAGGCGAACTGTCATACGTGAGCCTCACAACCATCCATCGCGTATCAAACATTCATGCGGAGACGATGGTCACCCTTAATATCTATTTTCCCCCTTTGACCTCGATGAATTTCTACAACCTGGAAAATACGAATGTAGAAAAGTGGGTTAGAGATTATTCAGGCTTACAGGCAAACCAGGGATATACGCGGAACGTTTTGTCTTAATTACGGAGGGCAGGAGTCAATGCCGGAAAAATCAACGATCACGGGCGCATGGAAAACTGCGTTAACACAGCTCGATACGGCATCGAAATCGATGATACTTCCTGATGACATCCACCAATTGCTCAGAAATTTCGATCGTATATTGACGGTTTCCGTTCCTGTGCAAATGGATGATGGTTTTCTGAGGGTTTTTACCGGATTCCGTGTCCAGCACAATGCGGCACGAGGTCCTTATAAAGGGGGCGTGCGTTATCATCCGGAACTTACCATCGATGATTTAAAAGCGCTGGCGATGGAGATGACATGGAAGTGTTCTCTGGCGGGAGTGCCATTTGGTGGTGCCAAAGGTGGTGTTGTGTGCAATCCCAAAACCCTTTCGGGAAGAGAGTTGGAAAGACTCACACGCCGTTACACGTATGCCATCATGCCTGTTATTGGAGTCGAAAAAGATATTCCGGCTCCCGATGTAAATACCAATGAACAGACCATGGCATGGATGATGGATACGTACAGCATGAATAGTGGCTATTGTTCTCCGGGAATTGTTACCGGCAAACCTATCAATGTCGGCGGTTCTTTGGGAAGAACCGATGCAACGGGTCTTGGTATCGCCCTTACCATCACGAATGCCATGAAACATAAGAAGATGAACCTGAAGGGTCTTAAGGTGGTAATTCAGGGATATGGAAATGTTGGTTCTGCCGTTGGAAAATTCCTCAGTGAAACGGGCTGCAGGATCATCGCCGTGAGCAGTTCGAAAGGCGGGATTTATAATCCAAAGGGTCTCAGTCACGATGCCCTTATGAAGCATTATCAAGAACAGGGTTCTTTTGTCCATTTTCACCGTGCTGAAAGTATAACAAATGAGTCCCTGCTGGAACTGCCGTGCGACGTGTTGGTGCCGGCAGCAATGGGGAATCAGATTACAAAACAAAATGCGGATAAGATAAAGGCAAAGATGGTTGTTGAGGGGGCAAATGGACCGACCACAACCGCGGCGGATCAGATACTGGCTGAACGCAAAATACCCGTTGTTCCTGATATTCTGGCGAATGCAGGTGGTGTGATTGTCTCCTATTTTGAGTGGGCACAGGATGCGCAGTGTTATTTCTGGTGTGAGCATGAGGTGAATACAAGATTGAAAAATCTCCTGTACCGGTCCTATGAGAATGTTCTTGGGGTCTCTCAGGAAAAGGGCGTTAACCTGCGTACCGCTGCCATGATCCTGGCTGTCCAAAAGGTTGCAGACGCAATCTCTGTAAGGGGTTTGTCTCCATAATATTATTTGGTCATCCTGGGATTTTGTGAAGCGACAAGGAATGGATATAAAAACACAGAGTCACGGAGACACAAAAAAACCAATTTAATATAACGAAAATTTAACGAGCAGGCTTATTTTTAAGAGGATAATGTCGTATGAAATATGAAAATTTTAATGATGCAGAGGCGTTAAAGATTGCAATAAATATCGAGGAGGAAGGTCTGGAGTTTTATTCTACCCTCATGAAGAGTGCAAAAGATGACAAGGCAAAGGATATCTTTTCAAAACTCGCTTCTGCTGAAAAGAAACATCTGGCCCTTTTTCAAAAGGCCTATCTTGATATAACCTCTCCGGCAAATCCGGTGCAAGGTTGTGAGGACTACACCGTGGACCTGTATCTAAAAGATTTGGTAGATACGGGCATATTTACGAAAAAAGGTGAGGCCGGGCGGCTTGCGGCTGAAATAAAGACCGACATAGACGCATTGGAAATGGGTATTCAGGCAGAGAAGGACTCTATTCTCTATTATACCGAGGCCGCAAAAAATACGAAATATGAAGCGGGCCGGAAGGCATTTGAACAATTGGCAAACGAAGAGAAAAAACACCTAAGGATACTTGCAGAACAACTGAAGGCAGTAAAGCACACAGCAGTATAGTTATCTTCCCCGTTTTGTCTTGAGCACTGAAGTGGTGGCAGCACTTAAAATAAGGAGGGGAAATATGAAATAAGGCGTATGAAAACTTTTGACAATACGATTAATTTTGAAAGGAGAGATATTATGATGCAAGGAGTACTGAAACACGGAAGTGTGCCGGTGGTGATCTTTGCTATGATGACCATTGCAATAGGTGTCGCCCACGCACAGGAAAAGCAACAGGAGAAGAAAACGGTAAGGTCTAGTTATGCACCCGTGACCATAACCGAGCCTTTCAAAGAGACGATGGGTATGATGAAGGCTGCTAAAAGGGGAGTTATGAAACGTCATATGGACTTACTCAATGAGCGTTATGACTTGAGCAACAATCAGGCCAAAGATGTAGCCATGTCCCGGGGAAAACCAATTCAGGAAGGTGTACGGGTAAAACTTCACAAAGATGTGATCTGGGAAAAGCTGGGAGCTATGACCCCGGAAGAGATCGGGGAAAAGGACTTTTTCCCGAAAGGGTTTATGCCGCTTCCTCACCCCAATCATATTGAAGGCGGTATGCTTTTCCCCAGGTTCCATATCGACGAGATCGGGAAACAAGAGAGAAGAGATCTTACCCGCTTTGACCTGGATTACGATCTGCCGGACCACTTTTTGCCAGAGTTCCCGCCGTCAATTTATTTAACCACACGGCCTGACTTAGGTGACGTCTCTCAGGGTAAGGTGGTGACCATCGCCAACTATTATGAGCTCTTTAATGGGATACTGAATCCCAAACAGCTTGAAGGTTTAAGACTTCTGGTCACACCTTTTCCGCAACAACAATTCAATCAAACAGAAGATCGCCGCTCGGAACAACCGAGCCGTGGTGTTACTTGCTTTGATTGCCACGTGAACGGACATACCAATGCCTCTACACATCTCGCTGGTGATACTCGTCCACAGGAGTTTCGCCATCGCCTTGATACCCCTTCCCTGCGTGGGGTAAATATCCAGCGGTTGTTCGGCTCTCAACGGGCATTAAAAAGTATCGAGGACTTTACAGAATTCGAGCAGCGAGGCGCCTACTTTGATGGAGACCAGGTTATCGCTACGAAAAAAGGGGTCAATATCCTCGAACGGGGGAGTCAGGTCCATTTCATGGCAGAGGTTCAGGAACTACTGGATTTTCCACCCGCACCAAAGCTGAACATCTATGGTATGCTGGATCAGAGAAAGGCCACGGAGGCAGAACAGCGGGGACAGTCTGTGTTCTTTGGGAAGGCCAGGTGTTCAATATGCCATCCACCTCCCTACTATACGGATAACCTCATGCACAACCTTAAGGTGGAGCGTTTTTACAAACCACACATGATCAATGGACGCATGGCCAGCGCTGATGGTCCCATCAAGACCTTTCCCCTGCGTGGCATAAAGGATTCGCCGCCCTATTTACACGACGGGAGATTGTTAACGTTAGAAGATACGGTAGAATTCTTTAACCTGATCCTTGAGGTCAAACTCACAAAGCAGGAAAAGGGGGATCTGGTTGCCTTTTTAAGGGCGTTGTAGGAGTAAATCATAAATAATTTACAAAGTAATAGTAATAGGAAGTGGCTATGCTTAACAGACGTGAATTTTTAGCGATAACAGGTGCAGGAGGGGCTGCCCTGTTATTTGGTATTCCGAACCCTTTACATGCATCAACAGAAAAGGAGGAAAAAACTATGCCGTACGCAGCAAAGGATTATTCGAAACTCGTTGGGATGGAGGGATTCAGTGAGACGTTGATAAAAAATCACTTTACCCTCTATCAGGGATATGTAACAAATACCAACAAGGTGCTCGACACCCTGGGTCAGATGCTGAAAGATGGCAAGACAGCCACCCCGGAATTTGCTGAACTCAAGAGGAGGCTTGGATGGGAGTTCAATGGGATGAGACTTCATGAATATTATTTTGAAAATCTTGGAGGGGAAAAAGGTGGCATTAACAAAGCGGGAGGACTTGCCAAAAAGATGGCAGATGAGTTTGGCAGTTGTGAGTTGTGGGAGGAGGACTTCAGGGCAGTAGGAAGCATGAGAGGTATTGGGTGGGCCGTCCTGTATCAGGATAGCACGAACAAGAGGCTCATTAACTTCTGGATAAATGAGCATGATGTATCTCATCCGGCGGGATGTAATCCGCTGTTGATTATGGATGTCTTTGAGCATGCCTTTATGATCGATTATGGTCTGAAAAAGACGGATTACATCGAGGCCTTCTTTAAGAATATTGATTGGGCTGCCACAGAAGCAAGACTGAAATAACATGGCTGTTTGAAAAAAGTACACAGTAACTGTGTACTTGCAATCACCCCTTTTTCTCCTCCTTACGAAGGAGGGGAGAAAGGGGAGAAGTAATCACACAGAGACACGAAGCCGCAAAGAATGATGAATGAAAATGATAAAGGACTTTCTTTTCCGACTCGTTCGGGTTATGAAATATCTCACGAATTACTGACTTACCCACCCCTTAATCCCCTGCCAGGAGGGGACTTTTTAGCTTGAAGCATGGAGGAAGATTGTGAAAAAATCTTTAGGTGCAAAGACCATCGTATGTCTAACCCCGGTCTTTATTGTGGGAACGTATGACAAGACGGGAAAACCAAATGCAATGAACGTTGCGTGGGGAGGGCTGTGTTGTTCCAGTCCGCCATCTATCGCAATTTCTCTCAGGAAGGCCACGTATACGTATGGGAATGTGGTGTACCGGAAGGCCTTTACCATAAATATTCCTTCGGAATCGCATGTCCGGGAGGCCGATTATTTCGGGATGGTATCAGGTGGAAAGGAAGACAAGTTTTCCGTATCCGGACTCACCCCGGTAAAGAGTGATCTGGTAGATGCCCCGTATATCAAAGAGTTTTCTCTCATTTTGGAATGTAAACTAACGCACACCGTTGAAATAGGATTGCACACACAGTTTATTGGTGAAATCATGGATGTTAAAGCTGACGCATCTGTGTTTGGGGAAGAGGGGACGATTGATATAGAGAAAATACATCCTATCTTATATGCCCCGGAGGTCCGCGCCTATTATGGGGCCGGTAGATGCCTTGGCAAGGCATTCTCCGTAGGTAAGCAGATCAAAAACAGCTGACGCAGACAGGGGTAATGGATAATTACAGAATATCAAGGTGAATTCTATAGGCTTTTATTCATGCGGTTTTTAGGGTGACATGGACAAACTTTGTTTGTCCGTGTCTGGCTTGCCATTGAGTAATTTTGAAGAAGCAGGATGTCCATGTTTATCCTTGAGGATGCTGAAAAGAGGGGGCTTTTAAAACCTGGCGGCACCATCGTGGAAAACTCCTCTGGCAACACAGGCGCTGCCCTTGCCATGATTGCGGCTGTAAAAGGTTACCCATGCATCATCACCATGCCTGACAAGATGAGCGATGAAAAAAAGAACCTCATGAGGGCATTTGGCGCGAAGGTTGTGATAACTCCTACGGATGTCCCTCCGGATTCCCCCGAGAGTTATTACAGCGTTGCCAAAAAGATAGCGAAAGAAACACCGGATTCATATGTCCAAAAAGCAGGCATTTTCATTTTATTCAGGGGGGTTTTTGAGGTAATGGTACATGAAGCGATTTGATTGGCAGATATATCTGGGTTTATCTCTCGTTGCAATATCGGTATTCTTTTATTTCGTTCATTACGCAATTTTTCAGGATACCCACCATATCTTTATTTATTTGATTGGGGATATAGCGTTTGTTCCGATTGAGGTTTTGTTCGTTACGCTGATTGTTCACCGGTTGCTGGATAAGAGAGAGAAGCGCTCCATGATGAAAAAGTTAAATATGGTCATTGGCACGTTCTTCTGTGAAGTTGGAATAAAGCTCTTAAAGTGTTTTTCGCAGTTTGATTGCCACTTTAATACGACCAGGGAAAATCTTCTTGTGAGTAACGATTGGACAGGGCAAAAATTTTCTGACACGGCCAGGAGGCTTAAGGATTACGATTATCAAATTGATAGTCAAAAAGGCGATTTGGAAGATTTACGCAATTTCCTTTTGGCGAAAAGAGATTTTTTGTTGCGTCTGCTGGAAAACTCCAATCTCCTAGAACATGAATCATTCACAGAACTTCTTTGGGCGATATCTCATCTGACGGAAGAATTAGTTGCCAGGGCGGACACAAGAAAACTGTCGACCGCCGACTATGCGCATTTCTCCGGCGATATAAAACGGGCATATATTGTATTAATTTCTGAATGGCTGCAGTACATGAAACATTTAAAGGATCAGTATCCCTATCTCTTTTCTTTTGCCCTGAGAACGAATCCTTTTGATCTGTATGCAACCCCGGAGATCAAATGAGTAGCTTCGTTGTTGAATAAATCTGTTGGCATTTGGTTTCTAAATATGCTAGTAATATATTCAGTTTTATCACGATAAAGGCAAACCCTGAGTGATCAGGGGACGCAAAGCAAAGGATCTCCATAAGCTGTTGAAACGGATTAAACGGTTTAAGCCGTTTAAACGGTTTAAACGGTTTAAGCGGTTTGAACTGTTTGAACTGTTTAAGCCGATTAAACGGCTTATGGTAAGACAGCCTTACTGCCGAAGATATTTTGTAGATATCTTTACAGTAAGGCTTTTTGTTTTTATGGGGGATAGGAAGATGAAGAGGGAAATGAGGGGCTTTGTCGTATTATCTGTGGTTCTTTTGTTGATACTGTCTCTACCCAACATACTTCTGGCCGGGCAGGATGATATGAGTGGGCCATCATCCAGACCTTCAAATCCGCAATCCGAAATCCAGCATCCAAAATTAAACACGGCGGAGATCACGCAAAGGACAAAAAAACTCCAGATGCCATTCATTGCCAATGAAGGGCAAACGGATGAGAAGGTGGCATTCTATGCCAACACCTTTGGAGGCACGGTCTTTGTCACAAAAGACGGGGAAATTGTCTATGCCCTGCCCTATCGAAAAAATGTAGGGGCAGATGCCCGCACCAGACCGGTAAATCCCCCTGTATCTCCCATGAACAAAGGGAGAGTGGAAAGGTTTGCGCCCCCTTTCGCAAGGGGAAATACCAGGGGATTTGAGATGCACCCTATTTCCCCTGTGCCTGATTCTTCAGGACAGGCAGGCCCTCAGCACGGCAGGAAACAAGGCGCTTCTGAGGCCAAACAGGAAAAAGAGGCAAGGGGCGTAGTCCTGAAAGAGGAGATTGTCGGCGGCAGGATTAATAAGATACAAGGGGAAATGAAGTCCATAACAACGGTAAACGACTTCAGGGGAAATGACCCATCGAAGCATAAGACACATATTCCGACGTATGATGTAGTAACCCTTGGAGAGGCTTACGAGGGGATAGAACTCAAGCTGAAGGCATACGGGAATAACGTGGAAAAGCTCTTTTATGTGAAGCCTGGCGCTGACCCTGGGATGATAAAGATGAAGCTCAGTGGGGCAAAGGCATTAAGGGTGAATGAAGAAGGGCAGCTTGAGGCAGAGACGGCGTTAGGAATCGTTAAGTTTACAAAACCCATAGTCTACCAGGAACCCAAAGTTCCTTCTTCTGCTACAAAAGAAAACAGGTCTTCCGCTCCCCTTGAGGGAAGGGCCGGGGGTGATGGGGATATCGGGGGCAGACAATACATTGAATCTACGTATGTTGTAACAGGGAATGAATATAGTTTTAAACTGGAAAAATATGACAAGACACAGGGGATTGTAATAGACCCCCTCCTTGCATCTACCTATTTGGGCGGCTCAGGATCTGGTTTTGATTCTGGCAATGCTATAGCCATAGATTCTCATGGAAATATTTATGTGGCTGGCGAAACTCAATCATCAGATTTTCCCACAACCACCGGTGCTTATAATACTTCTGGTGGCGGCGGCTTTGTATCGAAGTTCAATGGTGATTTAACAAGCCTCCTTGCATCCACCTATATAGGAGTATCTATCAGTGCCATAATTATAGACACAGAGGGAAATATCTATGTGGCTGGGGGTGATACGGTATTGAAGCTCAATGGGGCGTTAACAAGTCTCCTTGTATCTAAATCTTTGAGTGGAGGATCTATTAGTTCTATAGCCATAGACACAGGGGGAAATGTCTATGTGGCTGGGGGTGATACGGTATCGAAATTCAATGGTGATTTAACAAGCCTCCTTGCATCTAAATCTTTGAGTGGAGGAACTATTAGTGCTATAGCCATAGACGCAAAGGAGAACATCTATGTGACTGGTTGGAGTTGGTCGTCAGACTTTCCAACAACTCAGGGTGCTTATGATACTTCTTTTAATGGTAGTGATGATGCCTTTGTATCAAAGCTCAATGGTGATTTAACCAGCCTCATTTCATCCACATATTTGGGAGGAATTAACGACGATCGGGCCTCCTCTATAGCTATAGACTCAGGGGAAATGTCTATGTGGCTGGTCGTACTGATTCACTGCACGACTTTCCTACAACCTCCGGTGCTTATAAACATCTTTCTGTGAAGGTGATTGGTATCCTTGTCGTGTTGAAATTTTGGCTTTTATATCAAAGCTAAATGGTGATTTAGCGAGCCTCCTTGCTTCCACATATCTTGGAGGTGGAAATACGAATTATGTTAAATCTTTAGCCATAGACTTAAGTGGAAATATATGTGTCGCCAGTACTGCTACATGTTACCCCGGTTGTAATAGCTCTGATGTATCAAAGCTCAATGGGACACTAACCAGCCTCCTTGCATACACATATTTGGGCGGATATTCCTACACGGTCAATTCTCTAGCGATAGACTCCGTGGGAAATGTCTATGTAACAGGTTTGATTGGGTCGTCAGATCTTGCAGCAACCCCGGGTGCTTATGATACCTCTTTTAATGGTGGTTATGGTGATGCCTTTGTATCAAAACTTAGTGGCGATTTAAGCCTGCTTGCAGCTACATATTTGGGAGGAAATGGATTTGGCAGTGATTATGCTAGTTCGATAGTTATAGACTCAAGAGGAAATATATATGTAGCTGGTTATACGGATTCTTGGACTTTCCAACAACCGTTGGTGTATATGACTCTTCTAATAATGGTTCTACGGATATTTTTGTATCAAAGCTCAATGAAGATTTAACTAACTTGCTTGTATCCACGTTTCTGGGGATCTGAAACTGAATTTGTCAAATCTATAGCCATAGATTCTGATGGTAATATCTATGTAACTGGTGAGACTGGGTCATCAGACTTTCCAGTAACCGAGGGTGCTTATGATACTTCTTATAACTATAACATCGATATTTTTATATCAAAGCTAAATGGGGACTTAACAGACCTAATTTCATCCACGTATTTGGGTGGAACATATGATTATCAAAGTTCTATAGCTATCGACTCTGGTGGAAATGTATATGTGGCTGGTACTACTGCTTCATCCAACTTTCCAACAACGACGGGCGCTTATGACACTTCATTTAGTGGTTATCACGATACCTTTATATCTAAACTAGATGGTGCATTAACAAACCTGTTTGCATCCACATTTCTGGGGATCTGAAACTGAATTTGTCGAATCTATAGCCATAGATTCTGATGGTAATATCTATGTAACTGGTGAGACTGAGTCATCAGACTTTCCAACAACTCCTAGTGCTTACGATACTTCTTATAATGGTGGTTACGATGCCTATATATCGAAGATTAATGGTGAATTGACAAGCCTCCTTGCATCCACATTTTTAGGAGGACACGGAGGCTCTCGCTCGGATTCTGGTAATTCAATAGCCATAGATGAAGAGGGCAATATCTATGTAACTGGTTATACTTCTTCATCAGACTTTTCCACAACTCCTGGTGCTTACGATACTTCTTATAATGGCGGTTCTGATATCTTTATTTCAAAGTTAATAGGAGACTTAACTAGTCTCCTTGCATCAACATACCTGGGAGGATCTGACGGTGAATTTAGTCCTTCTTTAGTCATAGACTCTGATGGTAATATCTATGTAACTGGTTATACTTCTTCATCAGACTTTCCAACAACTCCTAGTGCTTATGATACTTCTTATAATGGTTCGGCAGATGTCTTTGTCTTGAAGCTCGGCGGGGATTTAACCAACCTCATTGCATCCACATATTTGGGAGGCTCTTCAAGTGACCTAGGTGTTTCAATAGCTATCAACTCATCCGGCAATATCTATGTGGCTGGTTATACTTATTCATCAGATTTTCCCGCAAGCACGGATGCTTATGATACTTCTTATAGTGGTTATCCTTCTGATGCCTTTGTATCAAAGTTTGACAGTAATCTTTCCGCAAATCCGGTGGCCGTGCCTTATGTGAGCACGAAGCTGACTGTGGATGGAAACTTAGACGAATCGGCCTGGGATATCGCAACCGATGTGAATAATGTGGTCATTGGGACGACGAACAATACCGCAAAGTTCGGGGTGCTTTGGGATAGTACCTACCTGTATGTGGGCATGAAGGTACTGGACGACGCCCTCTACAATGATTCGACGTATGTCCATGAAGATGATAGTGTCGAGATCTATATTGACGGAGACCATAACCACGGCACGACCTACGATAATTACGACCGCCAATTCATCAAGAGGTGGAACGATTCAACACTCTTTGAGCGGCATGGCAAGACAACGGGTGTGTTACACGGCTGGGCACCCATCTCCGGTGGATATAGCATAGAACTGGCCATACCTTGGAGCAATCTGGGAGTTGCCCCCACAGCGGGTATGACCATGGGCTTTAGTGTGGGGTATAATGATGACGACAACGGAGGAGGTCGTGAAGGGCAGGCAATCTGGATAGGAACGGCAAATAATTATCTGGATACGTCGGCATTTGGAGACATTGTCCTTGGGAGAGCCAACCCCTGACTCCGGCGAGTTCACCAACGCCTACCCCACTGTCACACCTGTGCCAACCCCAGTCCTGTTCCAACCCCGATCATAGTCACTTCATTTAGCATCAACAATGGTGCGGCCGGAACCAACAGGCGGACGGTGACGCTGAATAATGCAGTAATGGGCAATCCCACACACTACATGGCCAGCGAGTCGCCCGAATTCACGGGCGTCGAGTGGCGGACTTACTCAACGGTACCCCGTTTTAAACTGAGCAAGGGTGATGGTACGAAGACCGTCTATTTCAAGGTCAAAATGACTCCGGTGTGCATTCAAACATGGCCAGTGACAGCATCCTCTTCAGTAAGTCGACCGACTGTACCGATGATTACGAGCCAAATGACGATTTTAGCGTCGCCTTTGGACCGCTGATATCGGGGAAAAGCTATGCGGGGAAGATATGCAGCCCTGCCGATAATGACTATTTTCAGATCAACGTAGTGAACCCAGGAACGATCACCCTGAACCTCCGTGTGCCACCAGAGAAAGATTACGACCTGGAGATCTACAATTCCTCGCACCAGCCGGTTGATTTTTCAGAAAACCTTGCGGGTGAATCAGAGAGTATCGAATACCAGGCGCTTGAACCCGGCACTTATTATATCAGGGCTTGTGGTTACGATGGTGAATTCGACGAGACCCAGCCATACACGCTGACAGGGGCATGGCCGTCAGCGCTGCAGGCCTTCTATGCCTTCGATGAGGGAGGTGGAACGATTGCCAGTGATTCATCAGAAGGTGGCAAACATGGCACAATTTATGGGGCTCAGTGGACAGCGGGTAAAATCGGGGGCGGATTGAATTTTGACGGGAATGATTATGTAAAAATTCCTCGTATGAATTATGACGAGATTTCAGTATCTGCATGGTTCAATAAAAATGCATCTGGCACCAACGTTATATTTGGTGGTTTTAAATATAATGCCAATGTGCAATTGCAGGAAGGATTTGACTTGTATTTTCAGTCTGCTACACCCAATAGACTTCGGTTTGCCGTGGCCACAAGGAATGCAAGCGGGACAAGGACAGTAAAAGAGGCAATAAAGGATTTTACCGATTCGAACGGGAGTTGGTATCATGTGGTTGGCACCTACAATAAGGCTACAGGAGAACAGAAGTTATATGTGGACGGGCAGTTGGTGAATACACAAACACATCCATCAGGGAATATCGTGGTGCCATTAATGGAGCGGAATTATATGGCTATAGGAACAAGGTATACCGATTGGGGTTTTTTCCGTGGAAGTATAGACGAAGTCCTTATCTTCAATCGGGCGTTGAACGCGCAGGATGTGTTGTCCCTATTTA
Source organism: Planctomycetia bacterium (assembly GCA_015075005.1). Classification (GTDB taxonomy): domain Bacteria; phylum Planctomycetota; class Brocadiia; order Brocadiales; family Brocadiaceae; genus Brocadia. Next base: position 762,777 of record JABTVC010000002.1, on the reverse strand, counting down.
ACAACGTTACAAGTTCCGGCACGAAAGCGACGAAGGTGAGTGCGACGAATTTTTCCAGGGTTCTTCTCCCAGGTAGTCAATAAAAATTGAGATTGGATTTTTGCTAAAATACGGTTCTTTTAGCTGTCTCTCTTGATTTCTTCTTTATTTTAACCTTGTCTGGGCGCACCTTCCGCCCCGCAGACTGTTTTTCTTCGTGTTTTCTGTTTGCTTAGGCAGCTTTTCGCGACTTTTCGCACTGCTTCCGTGCCTTCTCCTGAAGCACGTTCCCCAGCTTGTGCAAATTCGCAGCGAACACGCCCAAAGCACAATATCTTTTAAAGGCATCCAACCCTTTGTCCGGACAACTATCCAGGCCGCGATGCTCCATCTGTAGCGGCTTAACAACCTATCTGTCAATGGAATCGACAGCGACACATCCGCCTGTTTTTCCACTACCACATGGTCTACGATAAAACCCCACCGATCGCTTGTCACCAGAATATTATGGCCCAACTCCACCCTTTTGTTTGACTTGCCTTTGTACAGCCACTCCGTATGCGGCTCAAACAACGGCGGAAGCTCATCTCGACATTCATACGTGATCAGGAAATAGAGGACTTATACAACCATTAATCCAGCGATAAATGTGGTGTAGTCGTTGCCACCCTGAACCATGTGTCCGGGGATACCTGAAAACACTGCCGTACGTCCTGCTTCTTTCCGCAAACTGCGCGGTATCGGAATACCGTTGCCCTCTGCAAGTTTGTTGCTCATAGCTTCTACCGCATACTTCCGGAGTTGTGGCTCACGACTCCCTTTAAACAGAAGTTTTCTCCCAGGTATTAAATATTGCTATGTTTAGCAATATTTAATCAGATAAGTTGGTTTTTGTCATAAATTCATTTATATTTACTCGTGTAATATTGCTCGAAGGAAGCCATGTCGTATCTGTTCTTTAAAAACCTGCTTACATCTTTTGCTGCCTCTATACCACTGATATACGCTCCATGAACCGATAAAGGTTGGTATTGGTTGTTGTATGCAGGGGCAGTAGCTTCGCCCGCCCAGAAAACAGGAATCGTTGTAAGCGGGTTTTTTAAGGTTTCACGCACTAGTTTAATTTCCGAGATACTCTTTCCATAACTTATATAAGAATTACCACACCGCGTCCACGGATCTTTTCCCCAATCTGTACGCTGTACATTTGGTTCACTTTTGCTTTTCCATACCAACATTTTTTTCCAGTCCCAGGGGTTTCCCTCCGGATTGCTATTGTATATTTTTTCTATACTCCGAAACATTATTTCTGCCGCCTTTTTATCATCAGCATCCTTCATGATCAGGTAATCAACTCCCATGAGTAAGGCAGTGATTACATAAGGACCGTTTTCAAGATTGGGAAAGGAGGTAAAGAACGTTCGCGGTAATCCCTTATCTGCGAGCCCCAAAATTTTTTGGTCTGGCCCTGTTGGATTAACCAGGATGGCCATTCCATTATCTGGATTATTTACCTTCTGGTTGTAGTCCCAAACACAATCCTTGAATTGTATGCTTACTTTTGCAATTGGTCCTGGTTTTATGATTTTAAAGACATTCCGTTTCTCTTCAGGAAAGAATTGCCCAAAAATTTGAGGACCTTTATGCATAAGTATTCCAACTGAGAATGTACAAATTAAAGAATCAGCTGTAAAATCTTTTCCGTTTCCTGTTGTTACCCTTACGCCATTGTCCAGTTGCTCCACCTTAATAACTTCATGTTCGTAAAGTATTTTGCCCGGTATTATATCCGCTGCCTTTTCCAGAAATTCTTTTACAATAGCGTTAGGTAATGCGTCAAAACGGCAAATTACCGTATCGTGCCCCTCTTTCCTGCACAATCGATACTCCGATTTTTCATCAAATATTTGTTCCGGGACTTTATCTACTTTTAACCCTGCCACACTGATGTTGTCATTCACCGGCTCACACCATGTATCACCAGCATGATCAGGCGGGCTAAGCTTAAATTTTTCCGCCCCCGGTGCTAAAATGCCAGGGGTATGCGCAGAGATGGCGTAATAGGACATGGGGGTCGCTTTTCCCTTATACGCTAAAGCTTTCACAAGTTCTCCTACCGTTTGGTCTTTTTTATTGAGATCAAACTTCTTTATCTTGTCGAACAAGCTATTTTTACTCTTAGGGTTGAAATTGTATATATCGCCTAATTTGCCCAAGTCAGAATCATAAAGATGTGCATACATGGCGGGAGGCGGAAATCCCCAATTTTCCTGGTCTGGGTCCCCCGGATAGGCAATTCTTACCTTGTTCCCTTTATTAAACCCGATGCGTTCGAAGCCGTGTCGCTTTATCTCGTTTCCATATTTTCCGTAGGGGCTACCTTGTTTAACATGTATAAAATGTGCCCCTTCTTCAATAGGGAATCCCTTTCTTACCTCGCGGCCATCATTGGTAAGAACAAAATCCTCATTTGAGCGCATTCTCCCGCCAACATGTTTGGTGGCCTCCAGTATTAAAACCTTTTTCCCTTTATTTTTCAATTCTCTGGCGGCTGTAACACCCGCAATACCAGCTCCCAAAACAATACAATCAAAATGTTCAGGCATGAGATGTCTCCTTGATAAGGTATGTTTGGTTTTTTTACTGGAATCCTAACCACCGGTTTGTACATGATTGAAGAGGACGACATTTTCTGGACACTAAATAATACTCCTCTTCCCTTCACCAAGCGTCGCCTTTGTTAATTCTTCCAAAAGCTCATTTAGTCGGGGCACCATAGACGTTGGGTCGTAGACGACTCCGTCCTGCATTAATGCATTTTCGAAGAGCTGGTTTATGATCTTTTCAATTAACGGTTGATGGCTTGGATTTTCATTCATTCTGGTCAGGTTCTTGACCATCGGGTGCTTCCTGTTAATCTCCATGATCTTTTTGGATATCTTGTAATTAGCATCTACCATCTGTATCAGTTTCTGGACGTGCACACTGGGTACGCCGTCCGGGTTTACAAGACAACACGGGCTATCGACCAGGCGGTTCGATTCTTTCACGTCAATGACCTTGTCCGCCAGGGTAACCTTGATCGTCTTCAGGAGATGCTTGAATGTCTCCTCATAATTCTGAGGCTCTTCCGTAATGTCCACGATCTTCTTATCGGCATCCTTCAACAGGTCAAGGTTTGCCTGGTCAGCAGAACGGATGGGCTTCTTCTCAAATTCATGAAGTCCGGAAAGGAGGAATTCGTCATTCGGGTCTGTTAAATACAGCACCTCTATCTCTTTTTTCCTGAATATTTCCAGATAAGGGCTCTTTTCCATCGTTTCACGGTTTACCGCCGTTATATAATAAACCTCTTTCTGGTCTGGTTGCATCCTGTCTGTGTATTCTTTGAGAGAAAGAAGCTCGTCGGGACTCTTGCACGCGGAGGAATTAAACCTCATCAACTGCGCTAAGGTATCCTTGTTTTCAAAATCGAAGTGCACCCCTCTTTCAGAATCCTTCCGAATTGTCTCCAGAAAGTTTCATATTTTTCCTTCTCATTCCTGGCCATGTCCTGCAGGAGCGTTAATACCTGCTTGACAAGGATGCTCTTCATCTTATGGATTATTCTGTTATCCTGAAATGTTTCTCGTGAAATATTTAAAGGGATGTCTGATGAATCTACCACCCCATGAATAAACCGCAAATATTCAGGCAAAAGCAGCTTGCAGTCAGATTGAATCAGGATTTTATTGGAGTACAGATGAACTCCGTGTTCCAATTTTTTGAAGCCATAGGTTTCATAATTTGTTGAGGGGCAATACAAGATGCTGGAAAACTGGATTGGGGCCTCAGCAGAGGTATGCAGGTGAAAAAGTGGGGTATCTTCTGTGTTTGAAATAAATTTGTAAAACTCCGTATATTGCTCTTCTTTTATATCCTTTTTTGGTTCTTTCCAGATAGCGGTAATCTGGTTTGCCCTTTCACCGCAAACCATAATGGGAAAGCTTACAAAATTTGAATACTTCTTGATAATGGATTGGATTCTTGACTTTTCGGTATATTCCTTTTCCTCGTCCTTCAGGTGGACGATGATTTCTGTTCCCCGATTTGCTTTTTCAATCGGATTTAAAAAATATTTCCCCGTCCCATCCGAATGCCATTCATAAGCAGGTTCACCCTTTTTGTGGGATTTCGTTCTGATCCTGACTTCGTCAGCCACCATAAATACAGCATAGAAACCTACACCAAACTGGCCGATAATATTGGAGTCATTCTTCGCCTGTTCCGATAAGTTCGTAATAAACTCGAGTGACCCGGATTTTGCAATCGTTCCAACATTCTGGATGATTTCATCCTTCGTCATACCAATGCCGGTGTCACTGATCGTCAGGGTTTTCTTCTCATTGTCGCCATCTATATTAATCTCAAGGGGGATGTCTTTCCCTTCGTAATCCGCATTGGTAAGGGAGTAAAATTTCATCTTGGTCAAGGCGTCGGATGCGTTTGAAATAAGCTCCCTGAGGAAAACCTCCTTGTGCGTGTAAAGGGAGTGGGAGAGGATGTTCAATAACTTCTTTATCTCCGCCTGAAACTCAAAACCCTCTTCGTGTTTCATTTGTTCGGTCATACCTTACTCCTGAATTAAATAAAACCATGTTCTGCTTATATTCTTGGCCTCACAGACAAAATAAAGTTTAAAAATAACAAATCTGCAATATATTGTCAATATAAGTTTAAGGTATAGGAAGTTCCATTTTGTTTGTGCGGGCATTAGGGTGGCATGGACAAACCTTGTTTGTCCGTGCCTGACATGGCGTTAAAGGATTTCAGCTTAAAATGATGTGTGATTCAGCTTGACACGGCAGTTATGTCGTGATAGACTCCTGTCGCAATTTTGGCATACTGATACTTGGTCAAAATGGGTTAGGGCCTGTAGCGCTGACGGTATATCGTCCGACTGAACCCGCAACAAATTCCCAGCCAAAATGCCTGCCATAAGGGATTGTCGCTGCAATTTTTGTTAAACTTTATTATAAGACTTTTTGCCGGGTTTATCATGACTTTTCAGGAAATTATCCTAAAACTACAAAATTATTGGGCCAATTACGGTTGCGTGTTATGGCAGCCCTACGATATCGAAAAAGGGGCGGGAACCTTTAATCCCGCAACATTTCTCCGGGCATTAGGTCCCGAACCATGGAGGTGTGCCTATGTGGAGCCTTCCCGAAGGCCAACTGACGGCAGATACGGTGAAAATCCCAACAGACTCCAACATTACTACCAATTCCAGGTAATTATAAAACCCGCACCCGATGACGCACAGGATATTTATCTGAATAGTTTAAGATTTTTGGGTATCGACCTCGTGAAACACGATGTACGATTTGTCGAAGACGACTGGGAATCGCCTACCCTTGGAGCTACTGGCCTTGGCTGGGAGGTGTGGCTGGATGGAATGGAGGTAACGCAGTTTACCTATTTCCAGCAAGTAGGCGGGTATGAACTCGAACCCATTACCCTGGAACTTACTTATGGACTTGAACGCATCGCCATGTTCATCCAGGGAAAGGAATCCGTTTTCGACCTTGAATGGGTAAAAGGCTATACATACGGAGATATTCATAAACAGGACGAGGTTCAATTCTCCACATATAATTTCAAAGTAGCAGACACGGCCATGCTTTTCCAATTTTTTGATGCCTATGAAAAGGAATGCCAGCGACTCTTAAAAGAAGACCTGGTACTGCCTGCCTATGATTATGTCTTAAAGTGTTCACATACCTTTAATATGCTGGATGCCCGTGGCGCTATCGGTGTCACGCAACGCACCGGTTATATTGGCAGGATAAGAAGCCTTGCCCGGCGGTGTGCAGAAAACTATATCCAGGTACGGGAGGCGTTACATTGGCCATTATTAAAGGGAAAATCAGGCGCAACGATTCCCTGTTAAAGAATTTTAACTTATAGCCGCAGACTTCAGTCTGCACTTTGGTTGCGGCGTAGCCGCGCTAGGTAGCCCCTTTTAAGCATGCAGTAAAAATATCCTGCAATTTGTCAATCACGCAAAGCGTTTTACTCGTCTCATTTTTTGTGATCAGGTACCCTTGTGCCTGCTTCAGTAAAATAGCAGCCTCTGCCAGTAAACGATACTGCCTTTCGTTAAACACCAGCGGTCTCGTGGGTTTGTATCCAGCATCAAATTCCTGTACAAGCATCCTGTTTAAATCATCGAACCCTTCCTTATTCAAGGCCGATAAACAGCACAAAGGCTGCTGAAGGGCTGATTCAATTCTTAATCTGTCCAATTGTGCAGGCAGATCACATTTGTTAACGATAGGTATTACAGAAGATGTGTTTGCTTTTCGTGGTAAGTCTCCGGAGGTTTTCGAAGTTAACCAGGAATGTAAGGCATCCAGGATCGCCTCGTCTTCCCGATCAAGAGGCCTGGAGTTATCGAATACTGCAATAACCTTATCGGCGCGCCGAAGTTGTTCCTGCGTTATCTCAACACTCATGGCCTCCAGCATATCGCCCGTATCCCGCATCCCTGCCGTGTCGACGAGCTCAAAGGGGATGCCATCAACGGCTATAAACTCACTTACATAATCTCGTGTCGTTCCAGGTTCGTGATGCACAAGCATGCGCTCTTCGCCAAGGATAGTATTAATGATGGTCGATTTGCCCACATTCGGTTTACCCAAAATTACCAACACCTGCGGCGTGGTCAATGCCATACCAAAAGAAGCTGTTTTCAGTAAGTTATTGATATGGTCTGTCAGGACAGAAACTGATGTATCGTATTCATCTGGCCAGGCGACTCCCCCGGACATCTCCTCGCGAGAGGAGTGGATTGTATTGAGCGGCTGATTGTCTAATTCCCTTTTCCCTGACAGGGGCTGGTACGATAAATTCATGGCTTTCCCTCCCCCTGATGGATGGGGATGCACTGCAGTAGTATGATAAGCGTCATTCTTATGCAAAGACTGCCTGATCCCTTCGATGATGTTCAGTCCTTTTCTGAGCGCTGCTGATAAAGCACCTGCATGTTGATCAAGCAAGACCTTTACCCCTAATTTTGTCCGTGCCTGGACAATCTCCTGGAGGGCTTCTTTTTGGATAAGATCTATTTTGTTGTTTTCAAGGGACTGTGATAGCAATAAAGCCCATGGGGAGCCCTCTGCACCCGTGGACTTCAGGCATTCGTAAATAGCCATCAGAACACGAATGCCGCCGTGGCAATTTATCTCTACCTCATCTTTTCCGGTAAAACTGTCTCTCTGCCTCATGATATGCACAATAACTTCATCAATCCTCTGTCCGCCGAGGTGGATATATCCATAATAGAGCTTATGGCTTGCTGCTTCCCGAAGATCGGCAATTCCCTTCCCTTGAAATACCTTATTGACGATACTCAATGCGTCGTGGCCAGACACAACAATCTTACCAATACCGCCTTCACCAAAAGGAGTCACGACAGAAACTATAGTTTTCTGCTCTTTATCGTTACCGGGCTTTTGTTCTTTTTTCATTTCTACACGATACTATTCGTTTAATATATCCTGATTTAAAATTTTAACCGACAAATACCTTCCAGATAAATAGAGAAATCATTGTGAGGCCTATGGCTATTTTTATTACTGTTCCGCCAATAAAGCCAACAAAATTACCCAAGCCTGACTTTAAAGCCCCCGTGTAATCTTTTCCCCCGATAATCTCAAAAATAATCGTACCAACAATTGGCCCTAAGAGTAAACCGATAGGGCCACCCATGTAAAATCCAACGCCTGTGCCAGCTATCGAACCAATAATTCCCCACCGTGTGGCGCCAAATCTTTTCGCACCATATATATTTCCAAGGTTTTCAAGTATGATAGAAAAAATAGTTAGCATCGCAAAAATGAGCAATACCATCCATGTGATTTTTTCAAAATGTGTACATATCGCATAGAAAAATACCCCAAACCAAATCAGGGGTGTGCTGGGTATTACGGGTACCACAATGCCAGCCATTCCCACAAACATGATAATGAGTGAAGTCGTAAATATAACAATTTCCCAAATTCCCATCTACTATCTATCCTTTCGTGTGCTTAAATTAGAAGTGAAATATTTTTAAAATCTGGTAATATAAGAATCATTTCCGGATTTATCTGGAGAGAATTATTATCCCCCTTATTCCCTCTGCGTGGGGAAATAAGGATGTTTCGTGTTGTCTGGTTTTCATCATATCATGAGAGTGCTTTATATCCAACAAAATTGGATACGTCTGAGTAAAAAATGCTGAGGACAAAATTATGCTTTGGTCTATAGTGGGTACTATTGCCGCAATTTGTACAACGGTAGGATTTATACCACAAATAATACGCGGCATAAAGACAAAGGAATTAAGCGATGTTTCGCCAATCATGCTGACCCTTTTATTGGTGGGATGTAGTTTGTGGTTGATTTATGGAATTCATTTAAAAAACCCTATCATTGCGCTGGCTAATGGATTCACCCTTTCGTTTGTTGTTGCAATTTTCCTGTTGCGTGCCATGTATAAAAGAAATAACTCAAAAAAATAGTGCTCACGCTGGAATCTTTTATTCATTTTGGGATGGAAATTAACTTGTCATTTTAATAGAATACCTGAAGAAAACGTATGCAATAATTTTGGGCGCTTGGCTCAGTGGCTAGAGCACTTGCTTCACACACAAGGGATCAGTGGTTCGAATCCACTAGCGCCCACCATATCCTGCAATGACTTATAGCATTACACGGTAAAACGTATCAGTTCAATAAATAGGGGAAACACGCGCAGAGGAGCAGGAGATGCGGTCAGAGATGTAGCGATAGAAATTGGCCCCCGGGTTTTTGGTTTGGCGATACGCTGATCTAGCGTGAGTTTATTACAAACGAAGGCCAGAAGTCTTATAAAGCCAATATAGTCAATGAGTTAGGCAAGGTGTTAATTGTATACACTACCACCCTGAAATTTCTGGCGTTTATTATCAGGGTTTCTCCACAAGGTAAAGATGGCTCTCTGTTCGGATACGGCGTACCCCAAACAGGTCTCTCCAACAGACGGCAAAAAACACCGCCGTCGACCGTCAGGTATCCATACCAAAGAATATCATGGAATAAAATTTGATGAAGGATGGAATATCAAGAATAATTAATGGGGATATACCATAAATCTTTGTGTCTTGGTGGCTTTGTGTGAGGAAACAGAAGGACTTTCTTTTCCGACTCGTTCGGATTATGTGATCCCCCAACGCTTTTACTGCTATGACACATACACATCAACGTATTTACGGCTTTTCTATTAAACTCAGCTCAGGACTTACTTTTAAAAGCAGCTATTGTCCGGGGAGCGGTTTGGCCAAAGATGTATTTTCTTTTTTTGTTTCCTTCTTCCTTTTCGGAAACAAGAGCCCTGTCTTTTGATAAGGAGAATAAATATTGTATAAGTCCATCCATCTCCCTCTCGCTGAACTTATCAAAACCAGGCATCTTATTCCGTGTACCGTAGAATTTTGGGTCGGAGGGATTCTTAATAAATTCCTTCAGCCATTCTTCGGATAAATACCCTGTCAGATTTGGAGCAACTTTTTTTGCGTCTTTGTCACCGAAGGGGTGGCAGATGACACAATTTCCCTTCAAAACCAGCTCTTTTCCCCTCTCCAGTCTGTCGGCACTTTGATTGTATAAACCTCCCGATTGACTTAGTAAGAATTCGGCCATATCCCTGAGTGATTCATCTGGCTGTTTTACCGGGGGCATAGTCCCAGATTCCTTAAAGTATTTCTTACCCTTGGGATCTTTTAACAGTTCTGAGACCCATTCACGGGAACCAAAATCGGTAAAATCTGGTCCTGTTTCCCCACCTTCTCCCTTTACCATATGACAACCAATACAACTTTCTTTGAAAATTTTTCCGCCAAGAGTCACAGGATCGTTGAGGAAGATAGATAATCCTCCCTGCGGAGGTATCCCCTTTGCCGCCAGTTTTACTGCCCTTGCGGTCTGCTTCTCGGCGTCTTCCTGCTGATGAATGATGTGTATGTCGTGGTTATCGTGGTGAATAGAGAGGGTAGTTAATGCAATAATTCCTGCTAATCCGGAGAATACAGCGCCAAAAAACGGTATCCTTTTCGATGGATATCGTGATGTATTTCTGTCGATAAATGGAAGCACACATAAGAAAATTAAGGCAAGCGTAGGCACAATGACGGTGCCTACAATCAGGAATTTCCCCTGGCAATATTTTAAAAGCTGGAATAAGAACAAGAAATACCATTCCGGTCTGGCAAGATAATTCGATGCGGGGTCGGCGGGAGAATTGAGTTCTGCCCCTTTATTCCAGAAGACCCATCCGGCAAGGATTGCATACATCCCTATGGCAAATACAACGTCTTTGTACACCTGATCCGGCCAAAACGGGTCGACCCGGTTTTTTATTACCTCTTCACGCATTTTCCAGTACGGGGTAACACCGTGTTTCCGGAAGAGCGCTATATGGATAAAGAGGAAGAAAACAAGCGAAAGCGGCAATAAGAAAACATGAAGGGTGTAGAAACGCGTTATGGTAAAATTCCCGTAGTCACCGCCGCCCTGGCTTATTATTTTAATATACTTCCCAATAACGGGAACGGTACCCATGATATTCGTAGCAACCTGGGTAGCCCAATATCCCTTCTGATCCCATGGTAAAAGATAGCCGGTTAAACCAAAACCGGCAAGGAACAGGAGAAGAATTACTCCGGAATCCAATTCAGTTCACGTGGTTTTTATATGCACCAAAGATAAAAACCTGAAACATGTGCACAAGAGCCAGTATCATCATGGCGCTCGACCCAAAGTGGTGCAGGCCGCGTACAAACCAGCCAAAGGATGTTTTATGTTGCAGATAATAAACGCTCCCCCACGCTGATGTTGAAGAGGGTGAATAAAAAGCGGTCATTACGATCCCGGTAACCGCCTGGAGAATGAAAAGGAATACCAGGCCGCTTCCGAAAACATATGACCATTTTGCACCGCCGTGAACCGGCTCGTCCAGCATTACCTTGACCAGCTTGCTTAATCCTGTTCTATCCTCTATCCATTTACGCATTGTGTCTATATCACCTTTTTATAATTTACCAAAATGGTATTATTTTCAATTTTCGTTTCATAACTATACATATCACGCGGGGAAGGCCCCGATATTGTTTTGCCATCGATATCAAATATACCTTCATGACACGGGCACAAAAACTGTTTTACATCCTCTCCCCAGTTTATACCGCAGCCAAGATGAGGACAATTGGTAGAAAATACGTTCAATGAATTATCTTCCCGCCGAATTACCCATACCGACCCCATAACCAACCCATCAAAGATATTCCACGCATCCATCTTTGATGAGGTGATGGCCATCTTCTTGGGGACGCCGACGGGAAATTCATCAACCTTACCGATAGTGATAAAGTCTTCTGTTCCATACACTGTTTCTTTCATCCATGGATGTATCGCCAATCCTACAACCGGCGCAATAACGCCTGCTGCCAATGTACCCCCGATGGTATGGGATGCAATTTTCAAAAATCTTCTCCTGCTCGTATTTTCTGCTTTACTATCTTCCATCTTTTTACCTCTCTGCCTTGAAATGAATCAATAATCCGATGCTTTGTCCAGCACTGTCACCTGTTTCATTGTCCGTACCAAAGCATATATTCTGCAAGTTAAGAAAGAGATTCTATAAATATTTTACCTGAAAATAAAGTCAATTTTTAAAAAAATTTAAATTAAGTAATGATCGATAGGTCTGCTTCGCCTGACCCATCCTATTCTTTATTTTGGAAATTCCTATACAGTAATTATTTCTCTAATGAAGAATTCTATCATTTTGCTTGACTTGCAAAGATATTACATTAAAATCTAAGACTATTCCTGCCACGAGTTTTTTCCTTATATTCTAAATAAAAACGTTCAATAGGGGGAAATAGAAGATGCTTCGATTTAACAAACACCGCAACACTCTGGAACCCGAAGAGTATATTTTTCATTTACAAGATTCGGCAGAACCCAATCTCTTTCGGGACATCTTCCCCTATAACAAAATACCAAAAATATCATTCAATTACCGGCTTAATCCCATGAATCCACCCGATGAGATATGGATTACCGACACGACATTCAGAGACGGACAACAATCCCGTCCCCCTTATACCATTAAACAGATTGTAGACCTCTTTGACCTGATTCACAAACTCGGCGGCAAAAATGGACTTATCCGTCAGTGTGAATTTTTCCTCTATAACGAAAAAGATCAGCAGGCGGTGAGAAAATGCATGGAACGGGGCTATAAATATCCGGAGATTACGGGGTGGATCAGGGCAGTAAAGAACGATTTCAAGTTGGTTAAGGAGATGGGGCTTAAAGAGACGGGTATCTTATGCTCATCCTCAGATTACCATATCTATTTAAAATTAAACAAGACAAGAAAACAGGCAATGGATATGTACCTGGATATTGTGCGGGCTGCATTGGAAGAGGGCATTATTCCACGGTGTCACTTTGAGGACATTACCAGGTCTGACTTCTATGGTTTCGTGGTACCCTTTGCCAAGGAACTCATGAAATTGTCTAAGGAAAGCAAAATTCCCGTAAAGATTCGGGCATGCGATACTATGGGGATGGGTGTCAGTTACCCTGGCGTTGCCTTACCGCGCAGCGTACCAGGCATTATTTACGGACTCCATCATTTCGCTGGTGTTCCTTCGGAATATATGGAATGGCATGGCCATAATGACTTTTACTTAGCGGTAAGCAACGCCACGAGCGCATGGCTTTATGGATGCAGCGTAATCAACGGCACACTCTTGGGTTTAGGAGAGCGTACAGGCAATACGCCGATCGAGGCGCTTATCATCGAATATCTGGCCTTACGCGGCAACGACGAGCAAGTCGATACTACCGTAATTACGGAAATTGCTGACTATTACCGGAATGAAATCGGATATCCTATTCCGCCAACCCAACCCTTTGTAGGGTCTGAATTCAATGTCACCCGTGCAGGTATCCATTCGGACGGACTGCTGAAGAATGAAGAAATATACAATATCTTTGATACAAAGAAACTTTTGAATAGACCTCTTGGTGTTGCCGTAACTGATAAATCCGGCATAGCGGGAATTGCTCAGTGGATTAACATCTTTTATGAACTGAAAGGAAGCGGGCAAATTCCTAAAACCCACGAAGGTGTCGCAAAGATAAAAGAATGGGTAGACAATCAATACCTCGAAGGGCGTATCACTTCCATCTCTGACGAAGAAATGATGGTGCAGGTGCGCATTCACTTTCGAAATCTTATCAAATCCGATAAATTACCAATATCCTGAACTAGCAAGACAACATAATCAACGTTGAAGTTATATGAGTTTCAGGCAAAAAATATTCTGAAAGCGTATGGTGTTAGCGTTCCGCGCGGCAAAGCCATATCTCATGGTATTGATGCCTCAAAAACATTTCAGGAAATTGGTTGTGCCCGCTGTGCCATAAAGGCTCAGATACTTGCCGGCGGCAGAGGGAAGAGCGGCGGGATTCAGTTTGCCAAAACACCGGAAGAAGCCAGGGTATGCGCTACAAGCATGTTAGGTTCCCACCTTGTAACACGTCAAACAGGCCAAAAAGGCACGAAAATTAACTATGTGCTCATAGAGGAAGCACTTTCGGTTAAAAAGGAATTATATCTTGCAATAACCATCGACCGTTCCCGCGAGACACCTGTGCTGATTGCCAGCGCTGAAGGGGGAATGGAAATCGAAGAAGTTGCAAAAAGTACACCTGACAAAATTATCAGGGAACCGATTGACATATTCTTTGGTACGCATCCATTCCAGGCACGCCGGATTGCTTCTCAATTACAGATATCAGGTGCGCTCACTGTACGGCTAAATAACCTTATCTCAAGTCTGTCGGACGCCTTTATCAAAAATGATTGCTCATTATTAGAAATCAATCCTTTAGCCATAACGGCCGATGATGGACTCTGTGCGCTGGACGCAAAAATGGATGTTGACGAAAATGCACTCTACCGGCATCCTGAATTTGACCAATATATCTCCTGCCAGGATATCTCTCCCGCAGAGGCTTTAGCCAGGAAATACAAGCTTAGTTATATAAGCCTTGATGGAGATATTGGGTGTCTCGTAAATGGTGCAGGCCTGGCAATGGCGACAATGGATATTATTAAACTCCACGGCGGAGAACCAGCCAACTTTTTAGATGTGGGTGGTGATGCGTCTTTGGAACAGGTTACACAGGCATGCAAGATCATTTTATCTGACCCGAAAGTGAAAGCTGTTTTGATCAATATCTTTGGGGGTATCATGAAGTGCGATATCATTGCATCTGGCATTATTCAAGCCATAAAGGAAATCGGCATTCATATTCCTTTGGTCGTCCGGCTGGAAGGGACAAATGTTGAGATAGCAAAAAAAATCCTTGATAATTCTGGTTTCAAAATTACCTCTGCCAAAGACATGAACGAAGCAGCAAGGCTGATAGTGTCAAAGGTTATATAGTGTTACTCTATTTTTTTGTAAGTTTTTTGAGTACATCCAATAAACGGAGAAAATCCCGAATTACAAAAAACAAATTACAAATAAATCTCAAACTCCAATTACCAAATGTCCTATCTCTGGTTTGTCCTTTATGAGTATTTGTCCTAAAAACTTTTCAAAGCCAAAATTGGTTATTGTGATTTAGAAAATTGGCATTTATTTGTTATTTGATGCTTGGTATTTGTTATTTTATATAAGTTTCACCTGAAAATGAAGCCGGTTGTCTAAAAGATAAACGTTTTCATGGCCCATTGTGACCGTCAGGTCATGGATGTTTCATTATTTGATTGCAGCTCCGCTGCGCCAGGATAAATCAAAACAAGTTTTAATAATGCACGTCTTTTTGTGAAGATTTCAAAAGATGAGTATATTGATAAATAAAGACACACGGGTTATATGCCAGGGCATAACGGGAAATGCAGGCAGTTTTCATACCGAACGAATGATTGCGTACGGTACTCAACTCGTTGCCGGTGTTACTCCAGGCAAGGGTGGCACCATGCACCAGCGCATTCCTGTGTTTGATAATGTACTCGATGCGGCTACAAAGACCGGTGCAAACGCCTCTGTTATTTACGTGCCTGCACCTTTCGCAGCAGATGCCATCATGGAGGCCGCCGAGGCGGGCATTGAACTGGTGGTTTGTATTACCGAGGGGATTCCCACACTGGACATGGTCAAGGTAAAAAAATATCTCTTAAACAGAAAGACACGTCTTCTTGGTCCCAATTG
This sequence comes from Planctomycetia bacterium, assembly GCA_015075005.1. Classification (GTDB taxonomy): domain Bacteria; phylum Planctomycetota; class Brocadiia; order Brocadiales; family Brocadiaceae; genus Brocadia. Next base: position 747,499 of record JABTVC010000002.1, on the reverse strand, counting down.
CCCGGGTATAATAACACCCGGTGCTTGCAAGATCGGCATTATGCCCGGATATATCCATAAACCCGGCAATGTTGGAGTTGTTTCACGGAGCGGAACACTCACCTATGAAGCCGTCTGGCAATTGACACAGCGAGGGTTAGGGCAATCCACGTGCCTGGGTATTGGGGGCGACCCCATTGGAGGGACCACCTTTGTTGACATCCTCAGATTATTCCAGGATGACAGAGAAACACGCGCCATGGTATTGATTGGAGAAATTGGAGGAAGTGCAGAAGAGGAAGCTGCCGGGGTGATAAAGCAAGAGATTACAAAACCCGTTATCGGTTTTATCGCCGGCAGGACTGCGCCGCAAGGCAAACGTATGGGCCATGCCGGAGCTATCATTACCGGGGGCAAGGGTACAGCCATGTCAAAGATTTCTGCGCTGAAAAATGCAGGTATCATTGTGGTAGACAGTCCTGCCGATATCGGTGAAACAGTAGCAGGTGCGATTACGTAGCCCGATCATACAGGAATTTTTATTCTGTCGGGGACGATTGAACCAACAAAAGCAAAAAACCAGCAAAAGGCAGATTATTTTATACTACCCGTGAACACATAATCATTACTCGCCACACCAACATGACACGTGATACACGCATCTACCTTTCCTTCTAAACGAACCTCTCCATCCGGTTTGTACTTTACCCAATACCAGTCGTGTCCTGCGGGATTAAAGCCCTTTGCTTTATACATTATGGTAATTAAAAAAACCTTCCTGTCATCCGTATAATTTTCTTTGATCAATAATGCACCATCAGGAAACACGCCTCTTTTATTCACAATGGTGTCCAGGGCAAGGTCGTTTACATACAATTTGAGGATATTGCCCGGCGGCATGGTACTTTCATAAAAGCCCTCTTTCCCAGGCCACGTTGGGTAGTTCTGGTATGGATTTTCAACAATCATATATTCCCACAATGTCAGGGCATCTATTTTGCCTTCTTTATGTAATGGGTCGCCAATGCAAAATCCATGTAGCATACATAACACGGACAGGAAACAGAAGGCATTCATTATCCGGCATCTTAATCTATTCATCATGAGGAGCTTGTATTCCTTTCTCATTGTAGATATTCTTCGTATCAACTACGTTTGTAAAAGGCGTTTTATAATATTCGTATTGATCGATTTGTTCTTTTGTAAAGAATGTCGATTTATACGAAAAGATGTGTAATTCCCCAAATAATACGTAGGGTGCTGTTTTCCATGCTCGTGAATAAGGATATCCTGTGGACGCAAATCTTTGCTAAACACACCAAAGGGTGAAACTTGTTCCGCAAACCTTAAAAGAGAAGATACATAATTTTCGTTGCTGTAAAAATCTGAATACTGACTCAAGGAAATGCAGTTATCAGGTATCTGCGAAATGAGAAATGCTTCTCTCTGTAACGCGGGATGACGTCTTATAAAAATACCGGCAGGAACAGGCACATCTATTTTTAAAGCAAATAAGGCGTTTGCTTTCATCCATACCTGGGTAACGTTACGGTAATTATATCTCGGATCTGCATGCTCTTTGAGATGTAAAATCTGGAAGTGGTTTATACAAAAAACACCTTTGATTGTTTCTTCAAGAGAATTTAACAGCGTTACCAGCATGACCGGTGTGTATTTCTTCCTGTAGTATCCAAGAAATTCATCAGATTTAAAGATGCCAAATGTCCTATTTTCGCGAACACAAAGTCTCGATGCCTTTTTGGCGTCTTTTTTCTGTATACGCACCGTTAACTCTTTAATTCGCCATGCTAATTTTTTGCATCGAATAAAATCACCGTTTGTATAAGACAGGAGAAATCTGAGTCGGTCCGTGTTAGGAAAGCCTTTTTCCCGATTTAATTTAGCCAGATACCATACCCGCAGCTTGTCCTTAAGACCTCTTGTTTGTATTGAAACCATTTCAAAATCAATCAGGATTACCTTTTTGCTTCCCGTTTCGCCACTATATACTAAAAAATTATCCAACGAAAATGCATCCTGTCTAACACCTGATTCATAAACATGCTTTGCAAGTTCGCCAAATTTCTTTAAAACATCCCTTCTCTCTTTAAGAACCCTGCCGCCCAGCAAGTATTCTCTCATCGAGCAACTGTCTTTGATCTTTCTTATTATTACATAAGATTCCTTCGTAAAAATGTATTTTCGTTCCCCGCAAGCAACAGGCACCTCTACCGGAACACCTCGCATTGCAGCCAGGTAGGTTGTGTAAAATTCATTAAATCCCCTCGTTCGCTTGAAGAGTTGTTTAATCTTTTGAGACAGATGCGGGTAGTTGTATATCTTAACAAGGTAAGTTTCTTTTTCATTTTCATGGGTAATTTCAAATTCACCCATTTTCTTATACCGGTGCCTTCTGAAAATAGGATTTGTTAACAGGGCATCACTGGTTGCCCCTTTTATCTGTTCAAGAAAAGGAATGAAAAAGGAATGATGCGTTCGGACTATCCAATGGACACGCCCAATCCTTTTTGATATATACCCTTCGAATGTACAGGGCTTTGGTATCGAAAAGGGAGAAGTAATTAAACTGAGCAAACGAGAAAGGAACTGCATCTGGAAACTGTTAGTGTAGATTATAAATTTTAAGGCTTTTTCGTCTCATTATTCTGCACCCGCTCCCACAGCTTTACATATTTTGCAAAAACGTAGAAGGCACTTGAAATCGCAATAATAAATCCAGGCAACCCATCTAAAAAACCCCTCTTTATCACATATATTTTGATAAACTTATAGAGAGGTCTGAAAATTAACTGGAACAGACTAAACCCTTTGCCACGTTCTGTAACATCAGCAAAAATAGTGGAATAGTTATCGATTGTCCTTAATTGGTGAGAAAAGTTTTTATAACTAAAGTGATATATATCGTATCTCAGGTATCGGGTTTTACCACTGACAATCACCCGCCCGTGAGGATTTGTGCCTTGCCACTGTCCACAACCCTTCTTAAAGAGTCGCAGCTGGTAATCAGGATACCAATCCCCATGATAAATCCATCGATTAAGGTAAAAAGTACATCGTGGAAAAAAAAATCCCACGCTGTCTTCGGGATTGCGAATAGTCTTCTGAATCTCCAGAACAAGTTCAGAAGATAGCCTTTCATCAGCGTCCAGACAAAGAACCCATTCATGCTTCGCCAAACCCATGGTGTAATTCTTTTGATCAATATTTCCAGGCCACGCTCTTTGATACACCCGCTCGGTATATTCCCTGCAAATATCTACCGTCTTATCCGTGCTGAAAGAATCCACAACAATAATCTCATCTGCCCACTTTACACTCTCAAGGCAATCACGAATGCGGGATTCTTCGTTACATGTGATAATACAGGCAGATATGGGAAATTTTTGATTCATTACACATTATCTATTTTTCGTGTTTCGACTGAACTAACCAGAAACTGGAATTTAATGTGGGGAATGATCGAGTCGATAATAAATCGATACGATTGTTGTATCAGGCAAGGTTGGGTATTCCAGCGGTAAATCCGGAGTCCTAGTCTTCATGCTCCTCTTGTGCACTTTCCTCCGCTATTTTTTCTCCATCCGGCTCTCCCTTTAATACTTCCTCTTCAGTACCCTCTTCAGCTTTTATTTCTTCCGGAACAACACGCGCAACGGAAACCAGCTTATCCCCCTCGTCTATGGAGAAAAGCGTAACCCCTTGTGTGTTCCTTCCAATGGCGCGAATGGCATTCACTGGTGTGCGCATAACTTTTCCCTTTGAGGTAATCATGATCAGTTCGTCTTCGTCTCTCACATCAATCAGCGCCACTACCCTTCCGTTCCTGTCAGTGGTTTTTATATTAATAACACCTTGTCCACCCCGACGGTGAACGGGATATTCTCCAAAATCAGTACGTTTTCCAAACCCATTTTCACAAACAGACAACAAAGATGCATGCTCATCCACAATCACGATATCCCTGACCTTATCATTCGCCTTAAGTGTAATCCCTTTCACCCCGTGAGTTGCACGTCCCATGGTTCTGACATCTTCTTCTGAGAAACGCATGGCCTTTCCCTGTTCTGTGCCAAGGATGATATCTTGTTTGCCGCTTGTTAATTTAACGCCGATCAGCCTGTCTCCCTCGTCCAGATTGATGGCAATAATACCTCCCTTTTTGGGATTGCCATAGGCGCTTAACACGGTCTTTTTAATAATTCCGCTGCTGGTCGCCATAACCAGCTGGCGTTCGTTAAAATCCCTGACGGGAATAAGAGAGGTCACATTTTCACCTTCATTTAATTCCAGCAAGTTGATAAGCGCCCGACCTTTGGCCGTTCTGGCCATTTGCGGAACATCGTAAACCTTGAGCCAGTAAACTCGCCCCTGATCAGTAAAAAAGAGGATATAATCATGCGTCGATGCAACAAACAAATGCTCTATAAAATCCCCTTCTTTCATGTCAGCTCCGGCGACGCCCTTTCCCCCGCGATGCTGTTTCCGGTACGATGTAAGGGGCAGCCGTTTGATATACCCATCGTGACTAATAATAACGGCAACACTTTCCTCTGCAATGAGGTCTTCTATATTTAAATCAGTAACAGCGCCGACAATCTCTGTGCGTCGTTTATCACCAAAGCGCTCTTTAACCTCCGCTACATCCTTTTTGATAATATCCAGCACCAACTGTTCATTGGCCAGGATGGCTTGATATCCTTTAATATCGGCGCATAACTTTTTATACTCTTCTTCGATCCTCCCCTGTTCGAGACCAGTCAATCTTTGGAGTTTCATGTCAAGGATAGCATTAGCCTGAAGCTCTGAAAGGGAAAATTTACTTATGAGTCCCTGTCGCGCACTTTCAACCGAGTCAGAGGTCTTGATCAATTGGATGACTTCATCAATATTTTGAAGTGCGATCCTTAACCCTTCCAGGATATGCGCCCTGGCCTGAGCCTTCTCCAGCAAATATTTCGTTCTCCGTATGATAACAACCTTTCGGTGCTCGATATAGCAAACCAGCATCTGCTTCAGATTGAGAGTTTCTGGCCGGTTGTTGATCAACGCAATCATGATGATACTGAAACTATCCTGGAGTTTTGTGTGTTTGTATAGTTGGTTCAAAACAACTTCTTCGTCCTCCCCTTTCTTCAAATCAATAACCAGACGACTCCCTTCCCGGTCGCTTTCGTTGCGGATATCAGAAATGCCTTTCAGCAGGTCTTCCCGCACCAAATCGGCAATTCGTTCCAGGATGTTGTCTCTGTTGAGCTGATAGGGTATCTCGGTTACAACAATGCTCTTTTTCCGTTCGTAGCTGTTTCTGATATGCGCCCGCGCCCGTACCGTAATCGTCCCGCGTCCTGTTCGATAGCCCGCCTTGATCCCTTCGGTACCACATATTAATGCCCCCGTGGGAAAATCAGGCCCCTTTATAATCTTCATTAATTCATCAATAGTGATCTCACAATTATCAATAACCGCAACAATTCCATCGCAAATCTCATTCACATTATGTGGCGGAATACTCGTGGCCATACCGACTGCAATCCCGGAACAACCATTGCACAGTAAATTGGGAAATTTTGAGGGCAGGACAACCGGCTCTGTCCGCGTGTCATCATAATTGGGCACATAATCAACTGTTTCCCTTTCCAAATCTTCCATGATGATCATCGTGGCTTCCGTCATACGGGCTTCCGTGTAACGCATTGCAGCGGGAGGATCTCCGTCGATAGAACCGAAGTTCCCCTGGCCTTGTACCAGCGGATACCGGTAATTAAAATCCTGCGCCATACGAACGAGAGTGGGATAAACCACCTGCTCTCCATGGGGATGGTAATTACCGGTTGTATCACCTGCAATCTTGGCACATTTTCTAGATTTAGAACGTGGGCCAAGACCAAGGTCATTCATGGCAACCAGGATGCGTCTCTGTGATGGTTTCAGGCCATCCCTTACGTCGGGAAGTGCACGGCTCATGATAACACTCATGGCGTAGCTCAGATACGAATCCTTCATCTCTTCTTCAATAAATAATTCTTTTATATGTTCTCTTCTTTCAACCATGGAGAATTACCTCAGTAACAAAAGGATTATTTTTCTTTTCTTCCGCAATTGTTGTCGATGGACCATGACCTGGATACACAATCGTTCTTTCGTCCAGCACAAACAAACGTTCTTTAATGGACCGAATAAGCTTTTCTTGACTGCAACCGGGAAAATCTGTCCTGCCGATACTTGCTTTAAACAGTGTGTCTCCTGAAAATAGCACTGGTGGTTTTCCATCTTCAGTGCTTTTGCTGTACAGACATATCCCCCCCGGTGTGTGGCCGGGTGTGTGGATGACCTCAAATCTATATTTCCCTATGGCAACCATATCTCCATCCCTGAGTAATCTGTCAGCTGAAGGAGACCGTACCGTCGTACCTCCATAAAAAGCAGCAAGTATGGAAAGGTTCTTTGCCGGATAGGGCAGCATATCCTGATCGTCCTCATGCACACAAACCTGAATATCAGGAAAGGCCGCTTTAATCTCGCTATTAGCGCCGATGTGGTCCCCATGTCCATGGGTAATTACTATTACTTTCGGAAGCAGATGCCGGTATTTTAAAAAATCCATAATGGCTCTTGCGTCTGCACCAGGATCAATAACCATTGCCTCGGCAGTATCCATATCAGCAACGATATAACAACATACCTGCAAAGGCCCTACGTTTATCTTATGTATTATCATACTCTACTTTGGCCACAGATAATTTTCAATTATCTCTTTTAACTCACAGGGACCTTTGTTATCCAAAAATCCAATAATTTTTCGTTCGCGTTCAGCGTTTTCTACAGCATCTGAGGCATGTGCTGCGTTCTTCATAATATCCTCTCCGTAAATTCTGCGCACCTTGCCAGGTTCGCCCTTTTTTGAGTCGGTAGGACCGAGAATATTTCGTATTTTATATATAGCTTCAGGGCCCCGGTATAACAGGGCGAGACAACGTGCAGTGCCCGGTTTTTTCTTGTCGGCAGGACTTGCTTTTTCTGGGTCTAAACCCGTCATGTACTTAACAATTTTATTAAATTCATGCATGGCATTCATATCTTTGAGTTGTTCTGCCAATTGTTCTGCATGGCCGCTGATGATTGTATGTGGTACTTCAAACGTAAAAACCGACTTAAAACATTCCTGCAACTTTTCAGTAATCTTTTCCGGCTTGGGTTTTAGCTTTTCCCGAAAGATATTTATTAAAGGGCCATAAAATTCCTCAGCCTGAGCTATGCTCATCCTCAAAAGTTTCACTCCGATAATATACAAACCCGCTCTCGAAAACATATCGATGATATTTCCTGGCAATGGACTTTGTTCTTCAAAGGGTTTAAGGATAACTAAGGTTGTTTCTGCCTTGACCCCTTCGGGAAACTTTACGATATCCTCCAAAACCCCCCCATCGCTTGTTAAATATTCGGCAAATAGGGCCAACTGTTTGTTGTTCGTGGGAAAGTCGGCTGCGGATACAACAGCCGGTTCAAAATATTCAACCTTGCCATCGGAACTCTCTACAAAATCCCCAAAGCTTCCGCGGATGGTATGTCCCTGGAAACTGGTAATAGGTCCGATCACATCATCTTTTAATTTCTCAAGGGCGCGGGGACCTTTAAAGAAAAGCAATATCATCCGGTTCGTAATTCTAAACTTGTTTACCTTACGAAAGTTACTGTTAACATAATCGGTCATGACCTTTTTCCATTCCGGCTTGCAGTCTTGTTCTTCAATGGTCGCGCAATATTTATCAACAAAGGCGTCACTGGGCGCAAACATAGTTGCCCCTACAACCTCCAGGTTTGTCAGGGAAAGCAAACGTCCCAAAATACCGCCCGTACGGCTTTTTAAAAGGCTGTAAGGGGTAATCAATGCATACGTCAGTTCGTCCGCCATAAGTTTATTTTTCTCCAAAAATCAGAATAGCAAACACTAAAAATAATTTTAAACAAGGGATTTTAACACAATGAATAGGGCAGGTCAAATACTTTTAGGCGATTTCATGGTGCAACGAAAACGCAACCAAATTCCACCTTTTCCAGGGAAGGGAGACCTGGAAAGAATTTTTCCAGCGCAATACCATGCAGGTGTTAGATGCAGTAAATATCAAAGATTTGTGTTAGCCAACAGTTACAGTTCATCACCAGGGATTGGTTTACGTCTCGGGACTTTAGCTGGTATTTCCTTTTTATAGGGCTCCTTTCAAAAATCAACAGGGTCATATATATGTTACCAATACATCGACACTTAAAAATGTCTTGTAATTTCAAGGTAATAAATTATAATTGCGAAAAACATATTAGCCGGGGCCGCAAAGACACGCATGTCACAAAATCTCTATTTTCCTGTGGCAGAAGCGATTTGTACAATGCATTATTACCACGAAGTAAGACTTTGACGATTTCTTATTTGCACAACCTGGACGATTACGCTACCAGTTTAAAATCCTGAAAACATGAAAGTATTAAAAAAAACATTTTTTATCACGGCCATCTTTTCCATACCGTTCTTTATCACAACGATTCTCTTTGCCCAACTGCCTGCCTTCCTCATTCCCCCAGCTGAATTCAAGGCATTCGATACCCCGAATGATGCCGGGGAAACCGTATCTCTGACCTGGTCAGCATCACCCAGCGATGCACCAGACGTTTTCTATATACTTTACATCGACAGGGATAAAGATGGCGCCTTTGAAAAGGAGGCGATGCGCATAAAGTCGAATACCAGTTACCGGACGGGTGCTCCGGAAATCTACGGCTATAAAAAAGGAAATGGTAACTATCACTATGTTCAGCTATTCCCCCGAAAGATTTTCAATGGGGAAACGATTGACAAGAAGCAGGTATATTACTTCAAATTAGCAATAGCAGCGGGGGATAGCAAAATTATCTTAGATACGATAGCCTCTGCCAGGGCGCAGGGTAATTGGTTGCATATGAAAAAGGCAAACAATTTTGCAATCTTAATTATACTTTCGGCCATTATTCTCTATTTTATTGTCCATGCACGGCGAAACCCTAACATGTTTTTACGAAAGATTGGAGGACTGGACGCCGTGGACGAGGCCCTGGGACGCGCCACAGAAATGGGCAAGCCCGTCCTGTTTGTTCACGGCCTGACCAGTATGGGAAGTATCTCGACCATTGCAGCGATAAGTATTTTGGGCAGGATTGCAAGAAAGATTGCTGACTATGATGCCAACCTGAAGGTTGTTAATAATGACCCTATTGTCATGTCCGTAAGCCAGGAGGTGGTGAAGGAATCCTACCTGGAGGCAGGCCGTCCCGATGCCTACAACCCGGACAACGTCTTTCTGGTGGCATCAGAACAGTTTCCTTATGTTGCTGCTGTTGGTGGTATTATGACCCGCGAAAGGCCAGCGGCTAATTTTTTTGTAGGATACTTCTATGCAGAGGCCCTGATCCTGGCTGAAACTGGTGCAACTACCGGTGCAATCCAGATTGCCGGCACCGATGCCTATACCCAGCTACCCTTCTTTATTACCACCTGTGATTACACCCTGATTGGAGAGGAACTGTACGCAGCCAGCGCATATTTATCAAGAGAACCCATGCTCATGGGTACGCTCAGGGCACAAGATGTGGGAAAGGGTCTCCTCATTCTTGTGTTGATATTGGGTACCATACTGGCTAGTTTCGGATTGACATTTATCACGCATCTCTTTGAGGCCTTTTAATAAATAATACTTACTATGAACTTTCTGAAACGTACCATTCCGCTGATTATTGCCTTTGTCATGGGGGTGCTCATGGCGATGCAGTATTATGTTCCCCATAAACTCTCACAGAACTTATTGGAGGTGGTATCCAGATGGGATAGAATTATAGCGGGGTTTGCCGTGTTTATAGGGGCTTATAGCTTGTTTCATCTCCACTGGACGCGAATCAAAAGAAAGGTAGAGGGTTGGGGATACAGCGTCTTCGTCTATTTCGGGGCTATAATTACCCTGATCTTTGGCTTCCTGAACGGTGGGAAATTTTTCTGGCATGATAAGCAGGAAGGCACGATGTTTGATTGGCTTTATTCCTATGTGCAGGTGCCTGCCGGAGCTACAATCTTTTCCATTTTGGCGTTTTTTATTGCTTCCGCTGCCTACAGAACCTTTCGAGCCCGTACAAACGAATCGACGGTATTACTCCTTGCCGCTATCATCGTTATGCTTGGAAGGGTGCCCATTGGAAATTACATTTCTCACTATATTCCTGCAGTGGCCGATTGGATTATGGCAGTTCCTAATCTTGCGGCCAAACGAGGTATACTTTTGGGGGTGAGCCTGGGGGCGATTGCAACCTCTCTCAAAATCATCCTTGGCATTGAACGGTCTTATCTGGGTGGGGGTGATTAGTGGAACGATTTTTACGGATAGACCGGCGCATCATCTTTGCAATCATTACCGTAGCGGTGATTGTCTCTCTCGTTTTACGATTTGAACTGCCCATACCCGCCTCAGAACCAGCTCAGGCAATTTATGAAAAGATAGAGTCCTTGCCAAAGGGCTCCCACGTCATGATTGCCTTTGATTATGACCCTGCCTCCAAGGAAGAACTCCAGCCCATGGCCGTTGCCTTTCTCCATCACTGCTTTAGCAGGGATTTAAAAGTTATTGGCATGACACATTACCCTGGCGCCCCAGGACTCGCGGAACAGGCAATAACCTCGGTGGCAAATCAATACCAAAAAAAGTACGGGGATGATTATGCCTTTTTTGGCTATAAACCAGGATCGGCATCCCTCATTATCAATATGGGGGAAAACCTTTATTCGGCCTTTCCTAAGGATTATTACGGGAATGATACAACGACACTGCCTGTCTTGCAGGGTGTTGATTCGTTGAGAGAAATAAATTACTTATTCGATCTTGCTGCAGGGACTACGATAGAAACATGGATAGCCTTTGGGAAAGAAAAGTATAAATTTGAACTCGGTGCAGGATGCACCGCAGTGATGGGGCCAGATATGTATCCCTTTCTTCAATCGAAACAGCTGACTGGTTTGCTTGGTGGACTCAAAGGGGCTGCAGAATATGAGGCACTGGTAAACAAAAAGGCCAATGCGGTAAGTGGAATGCGGCCTCAAAGCGTGGTACATGTAATTATTATTATCTTTGTCATTTTTGGCAACGTTATCTATTTTATCTCCAAAAGGGCTGTACATGCGTAAAGATTCTGGTTTTTTCATATTAGTTGGCGCCATGGGATTGTTTGTCTCTATCAACATCTTTTTAATGACATCAGGGAAACTCCCTTTCTCCTTCGATGGATTTGGCATAATTCTGGGTGCAGGACTTACCCTGGCCATTTACAGCTTCCTCTATAAAGACAACGCAGCTTTTAAGATTGTCGAGAATCTTTATGTAGGCGTTTCGCTGGGTTATACCATCATCATTACCTGGTTTAATTTCTTAAAACCAGACCTTTACGACCCCCTAATTATCCCGATGTTCTCAAAGGCCGCAACGAAGTCCCCTCAGTATGCATTAATCATTCCCTCCTTATTAGGTCTCTTTATGCTACTCAGATTTTCGAGAAGATTATCGTGGTTAAGCCGTTGGACATTCGCATTTGTGGTGGGACTTGGGGCGGGGGTGAGCATCCCGCGGGTCATCTCGGCATTTATCCTGGAACAAATTAAGCCCTCCCTGCATCCCGTCTTTTCCGGCGGAGAAACTATCTTCTCGAGCATCAACACGTTACTGATCATGCTAGGGGTTATCTCAGTACTCATATACTTTATCTTTTCAGTCGAACACAAAGGCGCGATTGGAAAGGTATCAAAGATTGGAATCTGGTTCCTCATGATCTCCTTCGGTGCATCCTTTGGCTATACCGTTATGGGCAGGTTGTCGTTATTGATTGGTAGAATCCAGTTCTTACTGAAGGATTGGCTAGGCATTTTGCAGTAAACGGCTTTAAAAATCGGAGAATGTTGATGCAGGGAAAGCTCATTGTAATTACGGGTATCGATGGCAGCGGCAAGACAGTCCAGACAAAGCTCCTGTATGAGCGGTTGGTAAAAGCGGGGTATCCCGCCGTTATTACGGACTTCCCTCAGTATGGAAAAACATTCTTTGCTGATATGGTCACAAAATACCTCAAAGGTGAATTTGGGAGCGCAGACTCCGTAAGCCCATACCTGGCATCACTTCTCTATGCAGGTGACCGATGGGAGTGTAAGGAACAGATAAACACCTGGCTCAGGGAGAATAAGATTATCATATCAAACCGCTATGTGTGTGACAATATGGCCCACCAGGGTGGTAAAATCGGTAACTTCGCGGAGAAAGATACATTTTTCCAATGGCTGGACAAATTAGAACATGGAATATTTGCTGTTCCGCGATCAAACCTGAATATCCTGTTATACGTCCCAGCTGAAATCGCTTATCAGCTTATCGAAAAAAAAGAACAACGCGCTTATCTGGCAGGAGAAAAAAAGGATATCCATGAAGAAGATATAAATCATTTACGACACGCACAACAAACGTTTCAGGAAATTGCCAGGGGGAAAAGGGACTGGATAACCATCCATTGCACAGAAAATGGCAAGCTGTTATCCGAACAGGCAATTGCTGATGAGGTATGGCATGTGGTTAAAAGCATATTACCGTAAACACAACAAATACCCATAAAGGACAAACCTGAGATAGGGCATTTGGTAATTGGAGTTTGAGATTTATTTGTAATTTGTTTTTTGTAATTTGGGATTTTCTCCGTTTATTGGATGTACTCAAAAAACTTACAAAAAAAGAAGTTTTTATAAAGTAAACCCTCATGAGCCAAAGGCTCACAAAAGGGTATGAAAATGCCTGGTTTTTTAGACATTCGAACCTGTTTTCGTACCAATACTATAATGGCAAACAGGAAAAAGATTATTATTATGGGGGCAGCAGGACGTGATTTCCACAATTTCAATGTCTGCTTTCGCGATAACCCCGAATACGAAATCATTACCTTTACGGCGACGCAAATACCGAATATCGCAGGAAGGCAGTATCCTCCTGCATTGGCAGGCAAACTGTACCCCGGCGGAATCCCCATCGAACCTGAAGAAAGACTGGCATCACTCATAAAATCCCATACACCTGACGAGGTGGTATTTTCTTATAGCGATGTATCGCACGAGTACGTGATGCATAAAGCCAGCCTTGTGAATGCATCTGGTGCTCAATTTACCCTCCTCGGTACAAGTCAAACTATGATAAAGAGCAGAAGGCCAGTTGTCGCTGTCTGTGCGGTGAGAACTGGCAGCGGAAAGAGCCCAACGTCGCGGAAGGTCTGTGAGATTCTAAAAGAAATGGGGAAAAAGGTCGTTGTCGTAAGGCACCCCATGCCTTACGGTGACCTTTTGCAGCAACGTCTGCAGCGATTCGCCTTATACGAAGACTTTCAGAAACATAATTGTACTATCGAAGAGATTGAAGAATACGAACCTCATGTAGAACAACACACGGTTGTGTATGCCGGTGTGGATTATGCAGCAATCCTGGCTGCGGCCGAAGAGGAGTCGGATATTATCGTGTGGGACGGTGGTAATAATGATACCCCCTTCTATGCGCCCGATATCCATATTACTCTTGTAGACCCGCACCGGCCGGGACATGAAGTTACTTACTATCCTGGGGAAACAAATCTTCTCCTGGCAGACATTGTCGTCATCAGTAAGGAAGATACCGCAAAGCCTGAAAATATAAGCCTGGTGAAAGGACATATAAAGCAGTCGAATCCCACAGCTGCTGTCGTAGACGCGGCATTACCCGTAACGGTTGAAAATCCTGAGTTTATAAAAGATAAGCGTGTATTAATTATTGAGGATGGACCGACTCTGACGCATGGAGGTATGACCTTTGGTGCAGGGGTGATCGCTGCAGGACAATATGGCGCAAGGGAGATTATCGATCCAAGACCCTTTGCGGTGAGGTCAATTGCTGAAACCTTTGAAAGATATCCACACATAGGAAAACTCGTGCCAGCCATGGGCTATGGGTATGCTCAGATGGAAGAACTACGGGAAACGATACATCGCATTCCATGTGACACGGTAATTATTGGCACTCCTGTCGATCTGAGGAGGCTTATATCAATAGATAAACCGGCCTGCCGGGTTCGATATACCTTACAGGAAACAGGCACACCCACACTCAAAGAACTCATTGAAGCAAGACTACGATGAAACGGAAGCTTACGGTCATTGCCTTAGGGGGCAATGCCCTTATCGGGGAGGGCCAGCAGGGCACGATTGCAGAGCAATTTGAGAATGTCCGGAGGAGTATGGATGGTATCGTCTCTTGCTTAAAACAGGGATTTGAGGTAGTCATTACCCATGGGAATGGACCCCAGGTAGGGAATCTGCTACTCATGGTAGAGGCCAGCAGAAATCAGGTACCTGAGATTACCCTTGGTGTCTGTGTTGCAGACACTGAAGGTGCGATAGGGTATATGATCCAGCAATCCTTAACCAACCGTTTGCGAAAAGAAGGGATCGGCAGCTGTGTCGTAACGGTGCTGACGCAGGTCGTCGTCGATAGACACGACAAGGCCTTTTCAAGTCCCACAAAACCCATCGGCCCCTTTTTTACCAGAGAAGAGGCAGGGCGCTTCCGTCGGGAGAAAGGCTGGCATATCGCAGAGGATAGCCACAGGGGATACCGCCGGGTCGTTGCCTCACCCAATCCGCTGAAAATCGTGGAAGAAAGGGCTATAAAAATACTGCTGGAGACAGGTAACATCGTCATAGCGGCGGGTGGTGGCGGCATTCCCGTCGTCATGAAAGAAGACGGAGACCTTGAGGGGGTTGACGTAGTGATTGACAAGGACCTCGCCTCTGCCGTCCTGGCAAGGGATATCAAGGCTCACTGCCTCATGATGCTCACCGGTGTAGAACACGTCTTTTTAAACTTCAAAGAACCAAACGAAAAGGCATTAGGCAGATTAACGGTAAAGGAAGCCGAAAAATATTTACACGAGGGACATTTCCCTCCGGGAAGCATGGGACCGAAGGTCCAGGCCGCCATAAATTTTTTAAATTGGGGCGGGGAACTGGCAATCATCACGTCCATTGACAAGGTCGAAGATGCTTTGAATGGACGGACGGGTACCACTATTATAAAAAATTGTACCAGCATCTTATAAATAAGCATTTCGCGTTTAAAATGATTTTTTGATTTTATTGAACAGAACAGTTAAATTCATGACAGATATTCATAACAAAAAACCAGAAATTATACTATGTCAATAATCGGGAGCAACGATACAAAGCCTGAAATCCTTGCTGGATCATGGTGGCTTGAGAAAATTAACCGGAAAGATCATCTTGATTCTGAAAACTTAAGGAATTTGAAAAACGGGGCTGAAAGGTCTTGATGAGCTTTAAAATTTTTTCATGAAACATATTCAGGTTGCTTGCGCAATAATAGAGAACGGAGGGAAAGTTTTCTGCTCGCAAAGGAGTAAATCCATGAGCTTACCGCTGAAATGGGAGTTCCCGGGTGGCAAGATCGATGAGGGAGAAATGCCTGAAGAATGCCTTAAACGAGAACTACGCGAAGAACTGGGAATAGAGGTGGCAGTAGGAAAGCCCCTTCTCCCTGTGACCCACCACTACCCAACATTCTCAGTTACGCTTTATCCGTTTATCTGCACAATTGTTTCTGGTGAAATCACGCTTCTCGAACATGCTGCGTGTGTCTGGCTGCCTCCCGAGATGCTTCATACCCTCGATTGGGCGGAAGCAGACATGCCGGTAATAAAAATATACCGGAAAACCTTAAAAATCCAATGAAGAACTTAAACAGATGACGTCGTTTTTTGAGGTTAATGAAGGTTCTCTCTATGCGGGAATTTATAGGGCTTGCCTTGATCTAGAGAGTCATTAATCTAGTGGTTATCTCTTGCGACGTGGTGTCTTCGTGGCAAAAAGTCGTTGGTTAAAATGTATTGCATATCTCAGGTGTGTAAAGGTATAGTTAATGGGTAAAGGAGGTGTGTATAACATGACAAATGAACTTACGATAAAGATTACAGGTGAGGCAGGCCAGGGGATGCAGACTGTAGGGGCAGCCTTGTGCCAGATGTTCAAAAATACCGGATTTCATATTTTTGCCAACCAGGACTATATGTCCAGGATACGGGGTGGTAATAATTTTTTTCAGCTGAGAATTTCAGACAGACCCATTTTTACCCTTCGGCAAAGATCGGATATCACTATAGCTTTAGATAAGGCAAGTGTGCCCCTTCATAAATCAAGTATGACAGATGGCGGTATTTTGGTTTTAGACAGAAAAAAATTTACTATTACCGAGGAAGAGCCAACCTTTTTAGATATCCCTTTCTATGATATGGCTACTCGTGTAGGCGGCAGTGAGATTTTTATCAATTCCGTCGCATGCGGGATTATTGCAGGGATGATAGATGTGGAATTGCGCTCTGTCGAACACGTTATGGAAGCTACTTTTGCAGGGAAGAGCGAAGAGATTATCAGAAAGAATAAAGAGGCTGCACGCGCAGGGTATGATTTCGTCAGAAATAATTTTAAACAAGATACGTTCCGGATAAAGGCAGGCGCAATCAAAGATACGGGTGTACTTGTCATGAACGGAAACGATGCAATCGCCTTGGGGGCAATAAGGGCTGGTTGTAAATTTTACTCGGCCTATCCGATGTCCCCTTCTACGACTATCATGAATGTGATAGCCCAGTATGCACAAAAATTTCATATCGTCGTTGAACAGGCAGAGGATGAAATCGCCGCCGTCAATATGATCATTGGTGCTTCGTTTGCCGGAGTTAGGGCAATGACCGCTACCTCGGGAGGTGGATTCGCCCTCATGGCAGAAGGGGTGAGTCTGGCTGCCATGACGGAGACGCCAATTGTCGTTGTTGTTGCCCAGAGACCCGCACCTGCCACCGGTTTCCCCACGAGGACTGCACAGGCAGACCTTGAGTTTGTGCTTCATGCCGGCCATGGGGAATTTGCAAGGGTGGTATATGCCCCGGGTACGATAGAGGAGGCATTTTCTGTAACGATAAAGGCATTCAATATTGCAGAAAAATATCAGATACCCGTCTTTATTATGACAGACCAGCACCTTGCTGATTCTTACAGAAACATAGAGCCGTCCGATTTGAATAATGGAAAAGTTCAAAGATACATCGTATCTAAAGAAGATTCCAAACATATAACGAATTATAAGCGGTATCAATTTACCGGGTCGGGCATATCGCCTCGTGCAATACCTTCATGGATTGAAGATGTTATTTACGCTGATAGCGACGAGCATACAGAGGAAGGTCACATTACAGAAGATGCTGATATAGGCAGAAAGATGGCGGAAAAGAGATTCTATAAGAAATTTTCTGGTCTTTCACAGGAGGTGGAAAAACCCACTGCGTACAATGTGGAAGGAGCCGATATGGTTTTGCTCGGTTTTGGATCAACCTATGGTGTTATGAAAGAAGTTAGTGATGCAGTAACTGATAGAAAAATAGGTTTTATTCACCTGTCCCAGGTCTGGCCATTTCCTGCCTCTGAGATGGTCGGATTATTAAAAGATGCCAAAAAGGTTTTAACGGTAGAAAATAATGCGGGCGGCCAACTCGCCCGATTGCTAAGGAGAGAGACGGGATTGCAGGTTAGTGGCTCCGTTTTAAAATATGACGGCAGGCCTTTTAATTTAGATTATCTTATCGATCGCATTAAAAAGGAAGGATAATCATGGACATAAAAGATTTTAAAAGTAATGATGAAATCGCATGGTGCCCGGGGTGCGGTAACTTCGGCATTTTAAATGCGGTTAAAAAGACCCTCGCTAAACTGGATAGACATCCAAAAGATATTTTGCTCGTTTCAGGAATTGGTCAGGCAGCCAAACTTCCCCACTATGTGAGGTGTAACTGTTTTAATGGCCTCCATGGAAGGGCACTTCCCGTTGCTGCGGCAGCAAAGATTGCCAACCGCAATTTAACAGTATTGGTTACCACGGGAGACGGCGACTGTTATGGAGAAGGTGGCAACCACCTCATCCATAATATAAGGCGGAATACTGATATAACCGTTATTGTACATGACAATCAGATATATGGTCTCACAAAGGGACAGGCTTCCCCTACAACCGATCCGGACTATGTGACCAAGGTACAGACGGAAGGAGTCATCCTCGAACCCTTCCATCCCCTGGAGATGGCAATTGCATTGGGCGCAGGATTTGTAGCCAGGGGATATTCATTAGACACCGAACACCTTTCCTGGTTGATAGGGGAAGGGATAAAACACAAAGGCCTTTCTCTGATCGACGTATTGCAGCCGTGCGTCTCTTTTAACAAAAAGAATACGTATGAGTGGTACACACAGAGGGTTTATAAAGTTAATGATGATGGTTCATACAATCCAGAAGATAAAATGGCTGCGTATGAAAAGTCCCATGAATGGGGGGATAGAATCCCTATCGGGATAATTTACAAGACTGAAAAGGAAACTTATGAAGAAAAGAGAGGGCTTAGTCAAGGGGTTCCTTTGGTTGAGGAGCAGATAGAAGATATTGACATAACAAGTATATTAAGCGAATTCACGTAGTAAACTATCCCTAAACTAACGGTACTTTATTTTAAGTGTGCCTTTGGCGCAGATTCATTAGAATACCATATATTAATAAACCTTTTGAATGGCGTGATGCAAAAATTACTATTCTTTTAGAGGAAGCAGGACGGTTGTTGATTGGGTAGAAGTACAAAACTATATTAAGGCAATGAACTATGCTATTGCCGAACTTGAGAAGTTACCGCTTTCCATGAGACTTTTAAGAGAGACTCATAGCATACTGCTTTCAGGCGTGCGAGGAAAACATAAAAATCCGGGTGAAATAAGAACAAGTCAGAATTGGATTGGTGGATCAAGTTTACAGGATGCCTTTTTTATTCCCCCTCATCAAAATGAGCTTCCTGAATTACTAAGTGACCTGGAAAAGTTCTGGCATAATCAAGAATTGAATATTCCTCATCTGATTAACATAGCAATGAGCCATTATCAATTTGAAACTATCCATCCCCTTGGGTGAGACATCCCGAAGTAGACGTTTCTGCGATGTATGTTGATTTACCAAAAGAGATCGACATATTATTGTTACCCATTAATTTCCTTCTATTAAGTGAGCCAAGCGGTAGGGGCAGGGTGGCATGGACAAACTTGTTTGTCCGTGCATGAGATGAATGAATACAATAGAAATACGACAAGGAAAAACTATTTCCAGATGAAGGCAGTTGTTAAAAGAAAGCGCATAAAGGGTATGGAGTTTATCGAAGTACCCACCCCAAAGATCGGGCCAAGAGACGTGCTTGTTAAGGTCAGGATTGCCTCGGTCTGCGGTACGGATGTGCATATCTATGACTGGACACGATGGGCGCAACACCGCTTCACACCTCCGCGTATTATTGGTCATGAATTTGTAGGGAATGTTGCAAAGATTGGTGAGGAAGTGACCTATGTAAAGGTTGGAGACCGGGTTTCTGCCGAAAGCCATCTTACCTGTGGGGATTGCTACCAGTGTAATAACGGATATTCAGAGGTCTGCAGGAATTTCAAATTGTTGGGCGTTGACCATGACGGCTCCTTTGCCGAATACCTCGTCTTGCCTGAACACGTGCTGTGGAAAAACGACCATAAAATTCCCGATGAATGGGCAACCATTCAGGAACCCTTTGGAAATGCGGTTGATACCGTCCTCGCTGAGGATGTTGCGGCAAAGACGGTTTTAATCCTCGGTGCCGGACCAATTGGGCTCTTTGCTGCGGGCATTGCAAAAGCCTGTGGCGCATCATTAATCATCGTCTCTGATCCAAACAACTACCGGTTGGCCATCAGCAAAAAGATGGGGGCGCACATAGCCGTTAATCCCAGGAGGCAGGATGTTGTCCAGCTTGCCCTTGACGCTACACACAATAATGGTGTGGACGTTGTCCTGGAATTTTCCGGTAACAATCAGGCGCTCAATCAAGGTTTAAAGGCCATCACGCACGGGGGGAGGATTTCCATTTTGGGTATTTATGAGAGGCGTGTCACTATTGATCTGAACAAAGAGGTTATTTTTAAGAAAATCCGTATTTACGGGATTACCGGCCGCAAGATATTTTCAACATGGCACAAGACCTCGCGTTTCTTATCATCCGGGCTTGTTGATCCAAGCCCCATTATCACACATCGGTTTCCCTTCAAGGATTATGAAAAGGGCATAAAACTCATGAAGGACGGAAAGTGCGGGAAGGTTATTTTAAGTATATAGTGTTTGAACGGGTAAGACGTTTAAGAATCTAAGACACAAACACTCGGCGGCAGAATCTGATATCAATCGCTTGGAGCATCACGGTTTGAATAGGTGTACGGACAAAGGGTTGAAGGCCTTTAAAAGGTATTGTGCCTTGGGCGTGTTCGCTGCGAATTTGCACAAGCTGGGAAACATGCTTCAGGAGAAGGTACGGAAGCAGTGCGAAAAATCACACAAAGCCGCCTAAGCAAACAGAAAACACGGAGAAAAACGGCCTGCCGGGAGAAGGATACGTTCAGACAAGGCTAAAATAAAGGGAAACGGGCAAAAGAACCATATTTTTAGCAAAAACCCACCCGCAAATTTTAAAATTATCTATTGGTAAGGAGAAAATTATCCTCGCACTTTTACAAAAAGTGCGTTTTCGTTCGGACACTACATGATTTTTATCGTGGTGTTGAACAGATTTTTTAGTACAACCACGAGTAAATTTCGTTGCGTATGAACAAACTAGATTTTATCACAGAAGAATTAGAAAAACTGAAAGATGCCGGGTTGTTGATTAATATCCGCACGATTGAAGGGCCACAGGGCGCGTGGATTACAGTGGATGAAAAGAAGGTATTCAATCTCTGTTCGAATAATTACCTGGGTTTTGCCAATGATCCTCAGTTAAAGTCGGCCGCACAAAGGGCAATTGAGGATTATGGGGTAGGCCCTGCAGCGGTGAGGACCATTGCCGGTACAACGACTCTGCACAAAGAACTGGAGCGGAAACTTACGCTCTTTAAGGGAGCAGAAAGCACCGTCTCGTTTCAATCCGGGTTCTGTGCAAACCTTGCGGTTATTCCTGCAATCGTCGGCGAAGGGGACGTTGTCTTTTCGGACGAACTCAATCATGCAAGTATTATTGACGGGTGCCGTCTTTCCAGGGCTAAAATTGTCCGATATGAACACTGCAACCCTAAAGACCTTCAGACAAAGATTTCGGATGGAAAAAAGGGCAGGCGAATACTCATCATCACCGACGGTGTATTTAGTATGGAGGGAGATGTTGCGCCTTTGCCAGAAATCGTAGAGATTGCCGAAAAATTTGGGGCCATTGCGATGGTTGACGATGCACACGGAGAAGGGGTGTTGGGACGAGGTGGCAGGGGCATTGTCGACCACTTCAACCTGCATGGGAAGGTTGATGTCGAGGTGGGCACCATGTCAAAGGCATTCGGGGTGGTGGGTGGTTATATTGCGGGAAGTAAAAGATTAACGGATTATCTGGCACAAAAGGGACGTCCTTTCCTGTTCTCGAGTGCTGTAACAGCAGCCGACGTGGCGGCCTGTATTGCTGCTGTGGACGGTTTGATAGCCTCAGACTCTCTCGTCAAACAACTCTGGCAAAATACCGGATTTTTTCAGGAAAAGATGAGACGGATTGGGTTTAACCTCGGCAATACAAAAACGCCGATTACGCCAGTAATGATAGGAGATGCCAGGGTAGCTAAGGATTTTAGCCAGAGGTTATTTGTGGAGGGCATCTTTGCTCAGGCTATTGGTTATCCAACGGTACCTATAGGCAAGGCACGCATCCGTATCATGCTTTCGGCGGCGCACGGCAAGGATGACCTTACATGGGCAATAGAACGGCTTGAAAAGATTGGAAAATTACTGGGAATAATTTAAAAGAGAATACCATTTTTATTGATTTTTAGAAGAAAAGTATTTAGTATGCAAACTCATAGCTATTGTAATAAATTTTTGTAACACTTTATTTTTTGAAAATATCTTTTAACTGCCCGCTTCCAAACGCCTGTTTGGGAGTGTAATGGACGAGAAACTCAGTTTCTCTGCAATTGTGTTCACAAACAGGCGTTTGGAAACAAGCAGTGGTGGTTTATTTAAAGGCAATTTTTCAAACAGCTAAAATGTTAGTAAATTTTTAATTTTGGTTCTTTTCAATTAAGGTATCGGGTGTTTTCACATGAAGAAATTAATTGTTGCAGTGATTGCAGTTGTATGTATGTCTGGTTGTGGCAAAAAGGAAGCAGGAAGGTTGGAAAAGGAGGTTGTTTCTGCCGGGAAGAAGCAAACTGAAATGATGCTACCAGAGGTGAAACATGAATTTATCAAGAACGAACAGGGCTTTATCGTGCACATGAAAGACATCAAGGTGTTGTTAAAACATTTGTCAACATCGATTAACCAGCAGGACTGGGAGGCAATTAAACAGGATACGAAAAAACTGAAAAATTCGAGTCCTGTAGTGTTCACAGGTGCGAATAAAAAAGACTTACCGGTAGAGTTTATAAACCTTGATGTTAAATTCCATATGAGTTCCCTGGAGTTGATTGGCGCCTGCCAGGAAAAAAATAAAGACAAGGCCACGGCTGCCTTTTTCAAGGTAGTAAACAGTTGTGATGAATGCCACGCCAAATTTAATCCCAAAGAGGCATCCACTTCGTGGTTTCAATGAAACCAACGATGCAGATTATTTTTGATGCAAAAGTTGGGTCTTTTCAGAGGAAAATATTGTTGTGAAGATAAATTCTACGGTATGTATTACTTCCTGCGCGGTTGTTATAATCTCCGGAGCCATCCTGTTGCTATGGAACAAAAATAAGGTCTCGGCCATGGGTGGTGCGAACTCCAGGATGGATGAAGACACCTTTGCACGGCAGCGGAAAAGGATGGTGGAAGAACAGATTGCATACCGGGGGGTAAAGGATAAAAGGGTGCTGGACGCCATGGATTCGGTGCCTCGTCATCTGTTTATCCCAGAAGGAACCCGTTCTTACAGTTATTACGATCAACCTGTTCCTATCGGTTTTGGCCAGACCATATCCCAGCCTTATATCGTAGCCTTTATGACGGAATTGCTACAGGCAGGCAGTGATGATGTGGTATTGGAAGTGGGAACGGGCTCAGGATATCAGGCAGCTATCCTTGCCAGACTGGTAAAACGAGTATATACGATCGAGATTATAGAGGAACTGGGCAAAGAAACCCGGAAGCGGCTGAAAACATTAGATTTCGATAATATAGAATGTATGATTGGTGATGGGTATAAGGGGTGGCCTGAGCATGCACCTTTTGATGCCATCATTGTCACTGCAGCTGCAGGGCATATTCCACAGCCTCTTATTGACCAGCTTAAACCAGGCGGTCGTATGGTTATCCCCGTGGGCGGTATTTATGCGGTACAGGATCTCATGCTGATCACCAAGGATGCATCCTCGAAGGTGGTAAAAGAGTCCATTATTCCTGTCCGGTTTGTCCCTCTTCTCCGGAAATAGAGCGCCACACCTTGAAGTGAGGAATTCTTACGAGCACATCAATTCGTTCACCGCTGGCAATATAAATGGTGTCTTTCTCATACGCCGACTTTAATTTCCTTCCGTTCAATGCAACTACTTCCATATGATAGCCATGTGGGTGGATAGCAAAGACATGGTCGGCACCAAGAGCCATCAGGCGCAAGAGAACTGTTTTATCTTCAAATGTATCCATCTATGGCATAAAGGCGATACTCCCATATGCCATCCTTTCCACGTTCTCACAGGACATCACCGTTTGTCACACGAATCAGACCCTGCTCTTCCTCGCCAGGCTTCCAGCACACCGGCTGCTTCGCCTCTTCGCCAAAAACGTTTGGTAAAACTATATATGATGAAACAAGATAAAAAATTACTTACACTACGGTTAGTAATAAACATTCGACCATTGCTAAAATTAACATATATATCAACGGGTATCGTCATCACATTGATTAATTTTATTTCTATTCCCGGTTGTACTTGGCGGACTAAGGCCACACTTTAACTTCTCCTTTAATAGTAAATTCTGTGCAGCCAACGCTTGTTTTTCGCACAACTTTTCTAATACCGACTCCAGCTCCTCAATATTTACCGGTTTTGCCAGAAAGTAGTCTGCTCCATATTTTGTAACCTCAGCAGCCGTATTTTCAGAACTATATGCAGTAATAACTACGATTGCTATCGGTAACCCCATTTTTCTCACTTCCTGTATCAGGGTTAAACCGCCCATTCCAGGCAATTTCATATCCGTTACAACGATATCGAACTTTTTCCTGGTGAGAAGATGTAAGGCATCATAACCTGACATGACGCCGGAAACCGAAAATCCATCACGCGTCAATATCTTGACTAATCCATCGAGGGTGTTTTTATCGTCCTCTATCAGTAACAACTTGGGCTTTGTCATGAAGTTTAATTAGCAGAAAAACTCATCCAATAGCGGTCACAAATGGTATTTAATACACTCCATTGGACAAAATTGCGCTACCTTCTTTATCTTTTCACTATGGGAGGCAATGTCTACACCCTCCTTTACCTGTGGTCCAATTTTTTCCACAAAAACAAACACCTCGGGAGCCTCTTCAGTGCATATTGCACACTTAACACAACTTTCCTCAAATAAGACAACGGGTTTTTTCATAGGTATCACTTCCTTCGCAGCATGCTACCCCCCACGAATCTACATCAAACGGGGGGGATAGACATCTGCCTAAAAAACAACCTGCGTTTAAAACAACATCCTTACTTTTCTTTTATTAAAGAAGGTAGCTTTATTACATCCATGGGCCAAAATAGTCAATGTGATACATGTCTATGATTATCCAGAAAAGTTTTGTCCATGCAGTTGTTATCCTGCGTAGTTTTTCCGGGTCATTTTTTAATTCCTGGGCAAAGAGGTTAAAGAGATATTGGTGTATGTATCCCCACAAAGCAAGATTCAACCGTATAGGTATATAAAGATCCTCAAAGCCAAAGATCGGCACATGGACAGCACCTACCCAGCGCACAAAATTCCAGAACTCTTCATCCCATTTACACTCCAATATCTTAACAAGGAACCTTTGTTGCCTTGCCCTTCTGATATCAACATATTCTTTGGCTATTTTACCATCGTCGCCTCTAAACCATCTGGATAACCATGGATCATTTATGAGTTTTTCATAATAGATGTGATCAAGGATTGCCTTCAGGTTTGCAACGATAATATCCTTTGATTCCTTAATAGCCTCCGTGTCTTTATCTGTGAAGTTTACACACTGCGCCATGTACTCGTAACGCTTCATGATGTCCAAACTCGTATCCCTGTAGAGATTCCATGCCTTATTAAATTCAGGGACGTCCAAAACAGGATTGCGCTTGCCAGCAGAGAGCTTCTTCTCTGCTTCCATCGGAAACATCTTCATATAAGCTTCTGACATAATCGACATAATTATTTTACTCCTCCTTCAAAAAACGTTAAAAAAAAGTTTATCTAAAATATTTGAAGCACAACTGATTCTCTTATAAAACAAACTTGATGCCAACCGGAAGCCAATAATCACAAAAAAGTTATAACTGCTTATTCTGATATGTATTGGAATTGTTTATGGTTTTGGCAGATGGGGGGTAGGCTACAACAATGATTCGATGGAAATACGTTTTAAACGAAAAATTTGCGGAACTGAGATATGGCTGCTAAAAAAGGCTTGAAAAAATTTCGCTACTAACCCCATTCTTTTACTTTATACTCAATCTTTCTGCTGGATATCCCCAGTATTTTCGCGGCTTCCCTTTTGCTCCCGTTTGTCATGGATAGTGTCTTCCGGATAATCTCTTTTTCGGCTTCTTTTAACGAAGTGCCCAGGGGGATTTTAATCGTTGATATATCTTCCTTGTTTGGAACGATATTTTTTGGTAAATAATCTACGGTAATCACACTTTTTTTACAGAGCACGATAGACCTTTCAATGACATTTTCCAGTTCTCTTACATTCCCTGGCCAGTGATATGCGCACAGCACCCCGATTGCTGCAGGGGCAAAACCTTCAATCTCCTTTTTATACTTCTTTGCATATTTGATGACAAAGAAGTTTGAGAGAAGGGGGATGTCCTCTCTCCTTTCCCTTAACGGCGGTAAATGGATCGTTATCACATTTAAGCGATAAAATAAATCTTCCCTGAATCTTCCCTCGGAAACTTCTCTTTCAAGATCCCGGTTGGTTGCTGCAATCAGCCTTACGTCTACCTTTATCGTCTTTTCTCCGCCGACACGCTCAAACTCACCTTTTTCTAAAACACGAAGCAGTTTAACCTGTACCTTTAAGCTCATCTCACCCACTTCATCCAAAAAAAATGTACCGCCGTCAGCCAGTTCAAATCTCCCTTTCCTCAACTGTACGGCCCCCGTAAATGCCCCTTTTTCATGACCAAAGAGCTCGCTTTCCAGCACACCTTCCGATAAGGCTGCACAATGCAGTGCCACAAAAGGCATACACACCCTATCACTTTGGCAATGAATAGCATTGGCCACGAGTTCTTTTCCTGTCCCCGTTTCTCCCAGGATCAGGATTGATGCCATGCTGGGAGCAACGTCTTCGATCATTTTAAATATACGATGCATCTGTGGAGTACTCCCAACCAGTTCGGAAGATTTATATTTCTCCTTTAATTTCTCCTTTAATAGCCGGTTTTGAACAATTAACTGCTGTTTTTCCCACAGCTTTTCCAATACCATTACTAACTCTTCAGTGTTTACCGGCTTCGTCAGGTAATCGTCTGCCCCGCATTTTATAGCCTCCACGGCGGTTTTTACGGAGCTATAGGCTGTAATGACCACAAGTGCCACCGATTCTTCCTTCTTCCGTAATTCACGGACCAGGGACAATCCCCCCATCCCGGGCAACTTCATGTCTGTCACAATGATGTCAAAGCTTTTCCTGGAGAGTAGATGTAAGGCCTCATAGCCAGACAAGACACCGGTGACAGGATACCCGTCACGTGTCAATATCTTTACCAGTCCATCAAGTGCAGTTTTGTCGTCATCTACGAGTAATAATTTTGGTTTTGCCATAGAAGTTGTTTGAAAAGCCTCCCCTCCTGTTTTAATGTACAGGAATTTCAAAGTTACAAGGGTGGCACGGACATACTTGTTTGTCCGTACTTAATGTATTGGAATCGCAATCACAAATTTACTACCTTTGTGGGTTTGCTCTAACCGTATTAGGCCTCCATGTGCCTGGACAATGTTTTGTGCAAAGGAAAGTCCTATCCCTGTACCCCCATCCTTGGTGGTATAAAACAGGTTGAAGATTTTATCTTTGATCTCATCCGGTATGCCCGTCCCGGTATCCTGACAGGAAATCCATATTTCCTGTCCAATGTGTTTTGCACTTACTTGTAATTTTCCCCCATCCGGCATTGCCTCGATACCATTAATAAGGATATTCAGGAGTGTCTGCTTTATCTTATCCCTGTCCACCATCACTTTGGGTAGCCCATTCGTTATGTCCGGTTCGATTTGGATACCCTGCAATTGTGCCTGTGGCAGGAGAAGGGAAACAATCTCGTTGAGGACATCGCCCGCATCAACAATGCTTTTGTTGAGTTCTCCCGTTTTCGAAAAATGCAAACATTCTTCAACAAACCCACTCAAACGGTGAAGTTCCTTCCGAACCAGCGAAACAATTTCAATCAATTCCTTTTTTGCCTTACCGCTCAGTTTTTGTATATCTTGTATTTCGCGCTCCAGTACCGTCATTTGAATATTCATTGCATTTAAAGGATTTTTAACCTCATGCGCCAGTTCTGCAGCAAATGCGCCTAGCGTGGATAAGGTCTTTGACCTGGTGACCTCGTCAGAAAATCTTTTCACGTCACTCATATCCTCAATAACTGAAACGATATGTGTTGTCATCCCTTCACTATTTCTCATAGGAGAAACACTCATTTTTGCCCAGGATTCACTCCCATCGCCCCGCCTGATCAGAAGTTCCCTTGAACCTTTACAATGCCCACCATGAAAAACCTCCATACCGGGGCAAAATTTTTCCGTTAAACACATACCCGTAGAAGTATGACATACAAAGACATCACCACAATCCTTTCCAATAATATCTTTCCTTGACCATTTCGTTATCTCTTCGCAGGCGTGATTAAAGAATACCACCCGCCGGTTTATGTCCTGGATCATAATCCCCCTGCCTACACAATCTAATGCCTGATTTAAAATGGGTGTTAACGTATCAGTATTTTCCATAAGTAATAATAAGCCTATCAAAATTTCTCCAAAAGTATCAGTCCGCGGCTTCGCCCCGGTAGTTACAAAACAGCAAACAGCAAGACCTGACACCGATCCCCTCGCAGGCTAACTAAAAATTATACCCAATGCTACCGATTATTGTTGTGTCGTCCTTTTGGTTCCCCTCAGGCGGTGCATTATTATACTGATGGAGTAATTCCAGGCTCAGGGCAATTGACTTCGTCAGGTTATGCCGCGCCCCCAGACCCGAATCCAATCGCCAATATTCACTATTTTCAACACTTTGTATATATGCATTCTTTGCATAAAATTTTGTATCCTGCAACAGGAGCCAATCGAAATATTGACCAACCCTTACACCCAAAAAATCGTCAGATATTCCCCCATGGTATTTTTCAAGGGTATAAGAAGGCCCCGCTTCCACTTTATATTTTAACTTCTCGCTTTCGACAAGCCGGTAACCAGCACCTGGCGATGAAATAGACCGGTAATTTAATTGTTCGATCTCGTCATGTTCAAAATACTGATTGAAAAACGAATAAAATCTGGGCGAGTGCTTGTATTCGTACTTGCCAGTCGCTCGTTGCTCATTGACAATCTCTGTGTCTTCATCAGCATTTTTTTCAGTTATCGTTTCATAAAGAGCCAGGGCATCGAAAAATATATTGTCTGCTTTTCTTTCATTGGCGTACCCGCCTTTTACGTGAGTTGTTGTTGACTCTGTATTTCCATCCTTCATATTTATACCTGCGTCAACATGTCCTTTCCACGTTCTCTGTGGGGCAGGAACTGCATCGGGAGTTGCGGCCTTTGCCTCTGGTGCTGGTGCGTCTGCCACGGGCTTTGCCTGCTGTTCCGCTTGTGCCACCTGCTTTGCCTGCCCGGCTTCTGGCTGAACCACAGGACTGGTGATTTTCGCCTGAGGATAAATATCTGTTATCTTATCAGTCACCGTAAGACGCATATCTCTCCTTTTATAGAAAAAATCACAAAAAATACGTTAAAACGGAACATTAAATCATGGCAATAAAAAGATGTCAAGCGATATTTAACCCGTTTGATTATGACAGAAAGGAGTGTATCTCGCTATTTTACTTTAGACCCGGAGGAACAGGTAAGGCTGGATCTTGTTCGCTTTGCATTTCCATAAGAATCCTGGTGTTTTTATCGAGTGGGGTAAGCTCCCCGATCTCCTTCTTACTTCCGGCACCAAGCACCGCAAACTTTCTTGCGGACGGGAGCACGCGTCCTTCGAAGGATGCTATTGCCGCATTAAACGCCTCCACAGCCTTTCCAAGAGATCCACCGAGTCTCGCGAGATGTTCGACCATTGTGGCGATGCGTTCGTGGAGTTCCTGGCCGAGGTCGCTAATTTTCCTGGTGTTTTCAGACACCTGTTCCTGTCGCCAGCCATAGTGCACGGCGCGCAGGAGTGCGATCAGAGTTGTTGGTGTTGCCAGGATGACCTGCTGTTTCGCACCTTCCTCAATCAGTGCCGGATCCGACTCAAGTGCTGCGCTGAAAAACGTTTCACCCGGCAGAAAAAGAACTACGAATTCTGGTGTAGGTTGAAATTGTTCCCAGTAAGATTTTGCGCTCAGCTTTGCCACATGAGTCCGAATCTGCTGTGCATGGGCATTAAGCTTCGACAAGCGCAGTTCTTCTGTTGGAGATTCCAATGCATCAAGATACGAATGAAGGGGTGTCTTTGCGTCAACAACAATATTTTTCCCTCCGGGTAGCCGCACAAGCATATCGGGTCGCAATCGTCCATCCTCCGTTGTTACCGTTTGCTGTTGGTAAAAATCACAGTGTTCCAGCATACCGGCAATTTCAACTACCCGTTTGAGTTGTATCTCCCCCCAATTACCCCGCACCGTCGGCGCCCGAAGCGCCTTAACCAGATTGCCCGTTTCAGACTGCAACTTCTCCTGTGTATAGACAAGAGATTTAACTTGCTCCGTGAGACTTCCGTAAGCTTGCATGCGAGCCTTTTCTAACTCCTGAATCTGGGTGTCTACCTTTTCCAGGGATTGCCTGATCGGTGTGACGAGTTGCTCAACGGCCTTCTGTCTCTGTTCGAGGTCTCCCTTTGCCTCAGTTTGATATTTTTCCAGGGTAATTTTTGCCAACTCCAGAAAGGACTGGTTGTTACTCCTCAGCGCTTCTGATGAAAGTGCTTTAAAGGCATCGCCCAGCTTCAGAGTGGCGTCATTAAGGATGTTCAGTTTTTCATACGCGGCCTTACGCTCGTGTTCGAGAGTGGTCTCCAGTCGCACGATCGACTGGTTAAGTTGAGAAATTGTTTCGCTCTTCAGATCAAGATCGGCCCGTGCATGTGCCATATCCTGTTGAGTTGCGATATATTGCTCGCTGAGCGTTACGATGCGTGCCCTGCAGAGCAGCCAGGTAATAACGGCCCCCACCAGAACCCCGGTAACCATTGCAATAATTAACCAATGAATTTCCATACATGTTTACCGTCGCTTAAGTTAATCTTGCGACCAACGCCACAAACATAATCATACTGCTTTTCCTGCCTTTTCATTTCCCTGATCTGTTTTTATTACAATAACAACATGATACATAAAAAGCTACAAACAATTACATTTCGGCCTATTCCTTTTTAAAAATTGCAACATATGCTTTTTAAATATCATTCGGTCAAAGGTTGAAATTGCACCTGTAATTTTGTTACTATACTACACAAACCATGAAGAGCATGATCCAGGTAAATTGAATGGTGGAATTGGATGGACAAGGAATAATGGAAGACATACGATCACCCAAATACTACGTTGGGCGACGACTGGAGCCAGAACAAGAAGGAACGTGTACTCCGCCTTGCTGTCTTACGGGAACATCAACTGCATTTTTCCATAAGGAGGTTGTACGTGAATCAAATACTCATCGGCAAGGGTGAACAGCCTGTCCACTTGCTCGCCAAGTACGGTAACCGCCATGGACTGATCGCCGGCGCCACCGGCACCGGCAAGACCATTTCACTGCTCGTGCTGGCGGAAGGCTTTTCACGTCTGGGCGTGCCGGTGTTCATGGCCGACGTAAAGGGTGATGTCGCCGGCCTGGCGCTGGCCGGTTCTACCAGCGAGAAGATACAACAACGCGCCGGGCAGATCGGCATCGGGGATTACACCCACGAGGCCAGCCCGGTGTTGTTCTGGGACTTGTACGGCAAGGCAGGCCATCCGGTACGTACGACGATCAGCGAAATTGGCCCGACCCTGCTGAGCAGGATCCTTGAGCTCAACGACACTCAGGCAGGCGTGCTCGAGATCGCCTTTAAACTGGCGGATGACCAGGCCCTGTTACTGCTTGACCTCGACGACCTGCGCGCCCTCCTGGGTTCGTCTCTGATAATCGCAAGGAGGTATCAACGCAGTACGGCCTGGTAAGCACACAGTCCGTGGCTGCCGTGCAGCGATCACTGTTGACACTGGAACGGGAAGGAGGGGAGGCCTTGTTTGGCGAGCCGGCGCTGGAACTCGCCGACCTTCTGCGCACCGATCTCGGCGGCCGCGGCATTGTTAACATCCTTGCCGCCGACCAACTCATCCTGAAACCACGTCTGTATTCGAGCTTTCTGCTGTGGCTGCTGTCGGAGCTGTTCGAGAGCTTGCCCGAGGTGGGAGACCCCGACAAGCCCAGGCTGGTGTTCTTCTTCGATGAGGCCCACTTGTTGTTCGATGACGCTCCGCCGGTGCTGCGCCAGCGGGTGGAACAGGTCGTGCGGATTATCAGGTCCAGGGGCGTAGGCGTGTACTTCTGCTCTCAGTTCCCGGACGACGTACCGAACAATATCCTCGGACAGCTTGGGAACCGCATCCAGCACGCGCTGCGCGCCTATACCCCGCGTGATCAAAAGGCGGTGCGCACCGCAGCGGAAACCTTCGTTACCAACCCCAGGCTCAACGTTGCCAGGGTCATTTCCCAGCTCGGAATCGGCGAGGCCCTGGTATCTACCCTTCAGGAGAATGGTGTGCCAATGCCGGTGGAGCGCACCCTGATTTGTCCGCCACGCTGCCGTATTGGGGCGATTACGCCTGATGAACGCTCAGCGGTGCGGGCACGCAGCCCGGTAGGCTGCAAGTACGACTATCGCATAAACCGCGAGTCTGCTTACGAGATCCTGAGCCGGAGGACTACATCAAGAGACGCCTCCGTGGCCCGGTCTGGCCAAGCCCGGGCAGGTACAAAGTCTGAAGGAGGAGGACGCTTGGGAGAATTGCTGTGGGGCACAAAACGACGCCAGGGCCTGGCGGAAACCGTGGCCAGGCAGGCCGCCCGTACCGTCGGCAGCCAGATTGGCCGTCAGATATTACGTGGCGTGCTGGGCAGTATCCTCGGCGGATCACGGCGCCGTTAAGCGGGGAGGGTAGTCATTGCCTATCAAATTTGAGGCATTATTCAACCGTTACACTTTTCGCAAGATTCCTGGGTTTATCGACATCGCACCCTCGCATGACTGCCATATGATAGGCCATTAATTGCAGCGGTATTACGGAAAGGATCGGTGTCAGGCAGTCGGAAGTCCTGGGTATATAAAAGACATGATCAACTTTTTCTCTAATCTGATCGTCTCCTTCAGTTGCAATTGCAATCAGCCTTCCACCCCTTGATTTTACCTCGGCGATATTGCTTAAAACCTTTCCATAAACGCTATCTTTTGTAGCGATAAAAACAACGGGCATATCCTTGTTAATAAGGGCAATAGGGCCGTGCTTCATCTCGGCTGCCGGATAGCCTTCGGCATGAATATAGGATATTTCCTTTAACTTTAATGCACCTTCAAGCGCCACAGGGTAGTTGTATCCCCTTCCCAAATAAAGGGCATTTTCACTGTCTTTATATATCCTTGCAAGCTCCACAATCTCCTCTTCCTTTGTGAGAATTGCCTGAATCTTATCGGGCATTGACAGGATAATCTTAATCATATCGTAAGGTAGCGGGTTATTGGGATACTTGAGATGCATCATATAAAGGGTAAACAAATAGAGAACGGTAATCTGTGCAGTAAACGCCTTCGTGGATGCAACGCCTATTTCCGGGCCGATGTGCAAATAAATCCCGCAATCGGCTTCCCTGGCTATGGTGCTGCCAACGACATTGCAGATGGAAAGCAACTTTGCACCCTTGTGCCTTGCCTCACGCATTGCAGCCAGGGTATCTGCCGTTTCCCCTGACTGGCTTATGGCAATCACTACAGTACCTTCTTCAACCACAGGATTCCGGTATCGAAATTCCGAGGCATATTCTACCTCAACGGGTATACGCGTCAATTCTTCCAGCATGTATTCACCCACAAGCCCTGCATGCCATGATGTACCGCAAGCAACAACTACGATGCGTTTAGCCTCACGGAGTTCCTTTTCACAGCTTATCAATCCACCCAGTTTAACCAAACCACGATCACCCTCTATTCTCCCGCGCATAGCATTTCGTAACGCCTCTGGCTGCTCATGGATCTCCTTAAGCATAAAATGTTCGTAGCCACCCTTCTCGATCATGTCAATATTCCACAGCACCTCTTCCACCTTTTTATAGGTAGGGATGTTTTGCATGGTCTTGGTTTCGTAATGGTCCAAAGTAAGGATAGCCAGCTCGTTATCATCGAGATATACCACATCTCTTGTATGCACCAATGAGGCGGAAATATCAGAGGTTATAAAATACTCCTGGTTACCAATTCCCAGCACTAAAGGCGACCCCCTCCGCGCGGCTACAATTTTTTTTGGGTCTTTTACAGAAATCACTGCAATGCCGTAAGTTCCCTCCACTTCTTTTAAGGCCTCCATAACCGCCATTTCAAGGTTCCCCGTAAAATACTTCTCTATGAGATGCGCCAGGACTTCTGTATCCGTTTCACTCTTGAAGGCATGCCCTTCCCGTTCCAGTTTTAATTTCAAATAATCGTAATTCTCAATAATTCCGTTATGTACGACTGCGATTTCATTATGACAATCAAGATGAGGATGGGCATTCTCCATGGTAGGGGCGCCATGCGTTGCCCATCGCGTGTGAACGATTCCGGTATGGGTATCGAAATTGTTTCCGTCGAGCTTCTTCTCTAGTTCTGCGATCTTACCTACAGCTTTTTCGCACTTTAGAATACCGTCTTCAATAAATGCGATTCCGGATGAGTCATACCCGCGATATTCCAGTCTTTTAATACCATTCAGGAGCACATCGACAGCATTTTTATGTCCAATATACCCTACGATTCCACACATACGTTTTCCCCTTAAAATTATTGTGATGTTTTTACAAGTCGTTTGATTGCACTATACATCTCGGGTAATTTTTTGATTAATACCTGGATGCGTTTCTCTTCTGTAATGGGCTTGGCTGGTGAACCCCACACCATAGAACCAGCTTCTAAGCTTTTGTAAACATTGGAACCTCCACCGACGATACAATTATCACCGACAGATACATGATCGGTAATGCCGACATCTTCCGCAATCAGGACGTTCTTCCCAATTCTGGCGCTCCCCGCAATCTTGGCATACGCAATGAGCATGGTGTTGTCCCCTATAGTAACATTATGGGCAATATGGGAATGGTTGTCTATCTTGACGCCGTTTCCGATACTTGTTTTATCGAGTGCAGCACGGCAGATTGTCACCATGGCACCAATTTCTACATCATCTCCTATTTCAACCATTCCAATTTGTGGTATCTTGATGTGTCTCTTTTCCATTTGAAGATAGCCAAATCCATCATCTCCGATAACGCTATTACAATGAATAATAACCCGTTTGCCTACAAGGGTGTTTTCTCTCAGAGAGACGTTGGCATAGATAGTAGTGTTATCTCCAATGCGACTCTCCTTCCCAATAAATGTGTTTGGATACATGGTAACATTGCGCCCTATTATCACGCTGTCTTCTATAACAACATGTGCTCCAACCGAACACCCTTCTCCCATGGTGACTGTTTTACTAATAATGGCCGTAGGGTGAATGCCTGCCGGCCGCTTATATCTTTCCCTTGCCACAACTTCCATAAGACGTGTAAAAGCATGGTATGGATTTTCTATGACGATTTGTGGTTTTTTAAGCGCTTGTATCACGCGATGTAAAATTATTGCGGAAGCCTGAGATGCCAAAGCCTGCTGGATTAACGTGTCGTTCCTGATAAAGGTTATATCCCCTTCTTTTGCAACTTCAACGCCGGCAATACCTGTGATACAGGTATCTCCATTGCCTATGATTTTCCCACCAATAATAGATTCAATTTCATTTAGCGTAAATTTCATACATCACGATAGAACATTTTCTTGATAACGTAACCAGTGATTTCCTGCACAATGTATCATAAATGGAACTATCTGTAAATCTTCAATTTAACGAGAAGAGACGGAAAAAGGGGTTGTAAAATGGTGAAAATTAACCGCTGTTGTGAGATGATTGCGTTTAAGTTTGTATGCTTACACCTGTCCAAGGACGATACTGGCATTGTGCCCGCCGAAACCGAATGAATTAGAAAGTGCCTTTTTGACCTTCTTTTCACGGGCCACATTGGGAACAAAATCTAATCCCGAGCATTCAGGGTCAGGTGTTTCATAATTGATTGTTGGAGGAATTACACCTTCCTTTATTACCAAGGCACAGATTATAGCTTCGACACTTCCCGAAGCACCAAGTTGATGCCCCAGCATAGACTTTGTAGAACTTATGGGTATTTTTTGTGCATGCCCTCCCAAAACTTTCATGAGTGCTTTTATTTCGATATTATCACCGATTGGGGTTGATGTGGCATGTGCATTAATATAATCAATTTCCTCCGCATTGCACTGTGCGTCTTTCAGGGCACTCGTCATACATCGCATTGCGCCATTACCATCTGGTTCAGGTGCTGCAATATGATATGCATCTCCATTGAGTCCATATCCCAGTATCTCCGCATAAATATCTGCTCCTCTTTTCCTTGCTGTCTCGAGTGCTTCAATCACAACAACGCCCGCGCCCTCAGAGATGACAAAACCATCCCGGTGCTTATCAAACGGACGGCTGGCCTTTTGTGGGGCGTCATTGCGGGTAGAAAGTGCTTTCATAGCACTAAACCCGGCAAGACCCAAGGGACTGATTACCGCCTCAGAACTACCGGCAATCATGATATCGGCATCACCTCTTTGGATAATACGAACTGCTTCGCCTATCGCATTGACACCGGTGGTACATGCCGTTACCAATGCATAATTGGGGCCTTTCAGTCCAAATCGTATTGCCACCTGCGCCGATGCCGCGTTGACCATGAGTTTAGGAACCATGAAAGGAGAAATTCGGGAAGGCCCTTTGTTCATGAGAATTCCATGTTGGGTCTCAAGCTCTAACAAACCTCCCATGCCGGAACCAATCACAACCCCAATTCTCGTCTTGTCAAAGCCTTCCAATTTCAGTCCGGCATCTTTCAAGGCCTGGATTGCGGCAACAACGGCGAATTGTGCAAAGCGATCTAACCGGCGTGCCTCCTTAATCTCAAACCATTCAGTCGGGTCAAAGTCGCTGATCTCACCGCCGAAGTGTACTTCATGGGCAGATGTGTCAAAAGAAGTGATGGGCTTTATGCCACTTTTCCCTTCACAGAGTGCTGACCAGATTTGTTCTTTCTCATGCCCAAGAGGTGTAATAGCGCCAACACCGGTAATAACGACCCTTTGCTGTTTCTGCATTTATTTGTGTTCCTTTATGTATTTAACAGCGTCTCCTACAGTCCGGATCTTCTCTGCATCTTCATCGGGAATATTCATATCAAAAGCGTCTTCAAATTCCATAATGAGTTCTACAGTATCTAAAGAATCAGCGCCAAGATCATTAATAAAAGACGTCTCTGATGTAATTTGTTCGGTTTTTACCCCCATTTGTTTTGTGATAATTTCTTTAACCTTATCTTCAACTGCTGGCACGGTTTTACCTCCTTATACTAAAATTAATTCGATTTTACTATATTTTCAAAGGCTGCTACGGTGTCAATGTTTTTGATTTCCTGAGCCGGGTCAATCCTTTTCATAAGTCCTGATAGCGTTTTGCCGGGACCAATTTCATAAAACTGATTAAATCCGTCTTGTATCAGCATCGTGATCGACTGGTGCCACCGCACGGGACTATTTAATTGTTTTGCCAGGGATGTTTTTATCTCCCCTGGCTCTCTTACATAGTGTGCATGAATGTTGGCTACCACCGGAATATTTGGTTTCGAGATTGGCGTTGTTTCCAGTTCCTCTGAAAGCCTATTACTTGCAGGGCTCATTAAATCTGAATGAAATGCCCCGTCGACTCTTAAAGAAACAACCATCCTTGCTCCCCGCTCCTTAGCCAGAATAGACGCCTTTTCCAACAGGGTCTTTTCGCCGGAGATAACAACCTGTTCCGGACTATTATAATTTGCGGCACAAATAATTCCCAATGGCTTCATTTCTGCGCAAAGCTGCTCTACTTTTTCGTCTCCCAATCCAATAATACAAACCATTCCACCCGGATTTGTATTGCACGCTTCCTGCATAAATATCCCACGCCTATACACCAATCTCACGGCATCCTGATAAGCCATGGAACCGGCAGATACGTGCGCTGTATATTCTCCCAGACTCAGTCCCGCAGCAGCATGACAGGTATCTCCACACAATGCAGAATTTGTTTTTAAGACTTCCAATATTGCCAAACTATTTACGAGTATGGCAGGCTGGCAAACAGAGGTTTTGTTTAACTCCTCCTGTTTTCCCTGAAAACAAAGCGCAGCTAAATCAAATCCAAGAATCGCATTTGCCTGCTCAAATATCTCCCGCGCCTCTTTAAAAGAGGCATAAAAATCCTTTCCCATTCCCACGTATTGTGCACCCTGGCCAGGGAAAAGAAATGCGGTCTTTCGCATGTCCTTTACCATCTAATAATCGAAGACCCCCATGTTAACCCTCCTCCAAATGCCACGAGCATAACAACATTTCCTTTGGAGAGGCGGCCGTCCCTTCTGGCCTCATCAATCGCAATAGGAATGGAAGCAGAGGATGTGTTTCCGTATTTATCAATACTCACAACCGCCTTTTCCATGGGCAACCCAAGCTTTTCCATAGTCGCTTCAATAATCCTCAGATTGCTTTGATGAGGAATAATTAAGTCTATATCCTCAAGGTCGAGGCCGTTTTTATTTACGGTGTCGATAATCAAGTTTGTTATATTATTAATTGCCAGTTTGAATACCTCTTTCCCTTTAAATCGAATATAATGTAACCGTTGTTGAATCGATTCTAAAGAGGCAGGGTTCTTCGCTCCGCCCCCAGGCATGATGAGAACATCTGCCTGTGACCCATCGGCAGCCAGGCTTGTAGAAAGAATTTCGTGTTTTGTCTGGCTTTTTTGTATAACGACTGCACCCGCACCGTCACCAAACAATATGCAGGTTGAACGATCAGTATAATCTGTGATCTTTGATAAACATTCGGCTCCTACCACCAGGACGGTTTTCATCGCCCCTGAATTTACAAAACTTTCTCCAACAGATAGTGCGTAGATAAATCCAGCACATGCTGCCAATATATCAAAGGCACTTGCCCTGTATGCGCCTATTTTCTGTTGTACATAACACGAAGTCGAAGGAAAGAAATGGTCAGGTGTAATTGTTGAGGTAATAATCATGTCTATATCTTCAGGAGGAACCCCCGCATCTTCCATTGCCCTTAACGATGCCTGAGTGGCAAGATCAGACGTTATTTGACCATTTTCAACTATGCGGCGTTCCCTAATACCAGTTCGCTGGATAATCCACTCATCGCTGGTATCAACCATCTTTTCTAAATCGTAGTTTGTTAAAACCTTACTTGGCAGGTAGGATCCAATACCTGTAATAGATGCCCTTTGATTATGTTGCATGTATAATTATAAATTGCCCAAAGGAGACTGATAGGTGGCGAATCGGTTACGTAACATTTGCCGTAGGTACACAGACCTTTTCCAGCCCGGAAACAATATATTCGTTGACTTTGCTTTTTGATACCTGTAATGCGACCCTTACAGCATTTTGGATGGCCCTGGAATCGGACCTGCCGTGGCATATAATACACACACCATTAACACCAAGCAGAGGAGCCCCGCCATATTCGGCAAAGTCCATTTTAGCCTTTAAATGGACAAATGCCGGCTTGCACAATAACAGACCCAACTTCGCCCAGAAGCTCTTCATTGCTTCTTCCCGAATCTCTGACAGAAGACTCATCGCTAATCCTTCTCCGAATTTCAGGATAACATTCCCTACAAAACCGTCACAAACAACAATATCGGCCTTACCATCAAGTATTTCGCGGCCTTCTATATTTCCCACGAAATTTAAATGTGAATGGGAAAAAAGGGCAAACGTTTCTTTTGCCAGATCATTCCCCTTTGCATCCTCTTCGCCTATATTCAGAAGTCCCACCCGAGGATTTTCAACATCATAGATGTATTTACTATATATCGCCGCCATGACGCCGTACTGGTAGAGATGTATTGGCTTACAGGCAATATTTGCCCCTACGTCAACAATCAGACACATTCCATGCCGAGTTGGAAAAGGAGCAGCAATACCCGAACGACGCACCCCTTCCAGAGTTCGCAAATGCATGGTGGCCGCTGCTACCGCTGCGCCTGTGTGTCCTGCACTCACAACAGCGGCAGCCTTACCATTTGCCACAAGCTCTACACTGCGGGTAATTGATGAATTCGATTTTTGGCGTATGGAATAAGTCGCTGGGTCATGCATGCTAACCACTTGAGATGTATGATGAGTGGTAATATTTTTCGGGATGACCTCATAAGAATCTAATTCCCGCTGTATTGCTTTTTCGTCACCAACCAGCAAAATCTCACTATCGGAAAATTGCCGGGCAGCCAGAATCGCACCCTTAACTACCTCATGTGGAGCCTTGTCCCCACCCATTGCATCTACTGCAACATTCATAGTCCTACTTTCCCACAGAAACAACCTGTTTGCCTCTGTAATAGCCACAGTTATGACAAACCGTGTGTGGCTGATTTACCTGTTTGCAATGCGAACAAATATAAAGCTTTGAACGTATACCGGAGCCTTTTCCGATGTTTTCATCAAGCGGAATAACAGGTGGAGTTAACTTGTCGTGGGTGCGTCTCTTACGAGTCCTTGAATTCGAAAACCTTCTCTTTGGATTGGGCATGTATCACCTCGATAAAAGTTTCATTTACATTTCAAAATAGGGGCAGCAGGCACACAAAAAATGTCAGCACTATTCCAATCCCGGCCTTTTATTACCCCGTCAATATTTTTTTACTTTCTTGGCCTTAACTATAGTGTTACACGTCTGTTAGCGCTGCATAAAACACATGATGTGCTTCACCTTCAATCGGGAAATTCTATAGAGATACGCCATCATTGTCAAGCAAAAACTCAGATATTAAAATGCCTGGGCATATATCGATGGTTCTTCGTTATTCCGACCTATGGCAGGCTAACTAACCGCATCAAGTATCTTTTTACTCAACAACTCGGTGGCAAAACAAATCGCCTCATCTAATTTATCCACCCATTGCCCGCCCGCCTGCGCCATATCTGGTCTTCCGCCCCCGCCACCTCCAACCAGCTTTGCTACTTCCTTTGAAACAGTTCCTGCATGCAAACCTCGCTTGACCAATCCGGGACTTATGGCGGCAACTATAGTTACACGCCCATCTTGAGCAGTACCTAATACGACAGCCATCTCTTGGGCAGACTTCATGAGCATATCTATTGTTTTTCTTAGATCGTCTACCGTTGCGTTTTCTAGTTTCCTTGCAATAATTTTTACCCCTGAGACTTCTTTGGCATTCTCGACAAACGAATCGATCTTACTACTTATCTCTTTTTGTTTTACCTTGTGGACATCTTTATGGAGATTCTTTACTTCACTTAATAAGTCCTGGTCCTTTGAAATCAGTTTG
Source organism: Planctomycetia bacterium (assembly GCA_015075005.1). Taxonomy (GTDB): domain Bacteria; phylum Planctomycetota; class Brocadiia; order Brocadiales; family Brocadiaceae; genus Brocadia. The sequence goes on along the minus strand of JABTVC010000002.1, from coordinate 706,224 downwards.
TCCTCGCTGGTATTCAGAATACCACACATCTCCTGGATAAGCCTTTCTTTTTCCCTGTCCCTGCTTAATGCCGCGATGCCTGTTATTGCATCAATACGCCTGACTCCCGCAGCAACAGATGACTCCCCGATGATTCTCAACAATCCAATTTCCCCTGAATAATGTACATGTGTGCCGCCGCACAGTTCCTTGCTGAAATCACCAAGAGAAGCCATCCTTACCACTTCCCCGTATTTTTCCCCAAACAGGGCAATTGCACCGGCATCCCTTGCCTCCTGGATAGATAATTCATTCACTGACACAGGCACATTTGCTAAAATTATTTCATTGGCCAGGTCTTCGATTCGTTCTAATTCTTCTTTTGTTAAACCAGAGAAATGGTGAAAATCAAAACGAAGCCGGTCCGGCGCTACCAGTGATCCTGACTGCTCTGCATGCTGACCGATTACTTTTCGCAAGACATAATGAAGGATATGTGTTGCCGAATGGTTTCGCCTGATAGAGTCTCTTCGCTGAGTGTCAATTCTGGCATGAACCAAACCACCCGTTCTCAGTTCCCCTTTTACCACCTTTCCTCTGTGCAGGATATAATCATTATTCTTTTTTGTATCGGTAATGCGGATATGGTTCCCATCCGATTCCAAAACGCCCGTATCGCCAACTTGCCCGCCTGATTCACCATAAAAAGGAGTCCGGTCTAAAATTACCGTAATTTCACTTCCGGCAGTAACCATATCAACAAGTTGGTCTTCCTGGATAATGGCAATTACCTTTGCTTCGCATGAGTATTCCTTATAACCAAGAAATTCAGTACCTTTCGAAACGTCTTTGATCTTGCTCAGCGGCCCTGTATCAAAGACCTGGCCAGTCATCTGGGACGACGCCCTTGCCTGCAACCGCTGTTTCTTAAGCTCATTTTCAAATCCATCCTTATCTACTGCAAATCCTTTCTCATTGAGAATCGATTCAGTCATATCCAAAGGGAAGCCATAGGTATCGTATAATTTAAAGGCTTCCTGACCAGAAAGCACTTTTTGCCTGTCCTTTTGTAGCGCATCCAACAATTCTTTCAATCGGGCCGTTCCCAGCTCTAAAGTTTCATGGAATTTTTCTTCTTCGCTTTTAACAATCCGTGCAATATTTTCCCTGCGCTGCTGAATATCCGGGTAGTATTCCTGCATCACACTGCTCACAATGGGTACCAGTTTATATAAAAAGCAGTCTGTTACGCCTAATTGTGTGCCATCCCGAATGGCACGCCGTAATAACCGTCTCTCAACATATCCACGCCCTTCATTGCTGGGCAGGACACCGTCGGAAATACAAAACACACACGCCTTCACATGATCTGCAATGCGCCGCATAAGCACCGCACTTTCAATGTGCCCGTTATATTTTACCTGCGTGATTTCTTCTAGGGATTTGATAATAGGACTGAAGATATCGATATCGAAGTTGGTTTGTACGCCCTGTACGACCCGTGCCATCCTTTCCAATCCCATACCCGTATCGACATTTTTATGGGGCAGGGGTACCAGCTTGCCCCCTTCTGTGCGGTTATATTGCGTGAACACGAGATTCCATATTTCTACAAATCGATCACAATCGCAGGCAGGCTCACATTCTTTTCTCCCACAACCGACCTTTTCTCCCTGATCGTAAAATATCTCGGAACACGGGCCGCAGGGTCCATTAGGACCTAATAGGGGAGCATTTGCCGGCCAAAAATTGTCATTTTCACCGTATTGATAAATCTTTGACTTGGGTACGCCAATGTGTTTTTCCCAGATTTCGCATGACTCCTGATCGCCTTTATAAACACTTACACTCAGACGCTCCTCGGGAATTTTCAACTCTTGTATCAGGAATTCCCACGCCCATTCAATGGTCTCTTTTTTAAAATAATCCCCGAAGGAAAAATTTCCCAACATCTCAAAAAAGGTGTGATGGGATGCCGTCTTCCCTACGTTATCAATATCACCGGTACGGAGACATTTCTGGCAGGTAGTTGCCTTTTTGAATTTTAAATTCCCTTTACCCAGAAACATGTCTTTAAACTGATTCATCCCGGCGCCGGTAAAGAGGAGTGTGGGATCATTTTGGGGGACTAATGAGTCGCTCGGCCAGATTACGTGGGATTTTTTTTCAAAAAATTTCAGAAATTTACTGCGAATCTCGTTTGTCTTCATAAACTAAATTACTTTTCACCCTTTTTAGAGACGGATTCTGCCTTGGTTTTTTCGGGGGCTTTTTCAGAGGCTTTTTCTGTAACCATTTCCGGTTTTATCTTTTTTAGGACAGCTTGCTCAATTTCCTTCATCAATTCGGGTTTTCCTTCGATAAACTGCCTGGAATTTTCCCTGCCCTGCCCTAATCGGATTTCACCGTAAGAAAACCAGGTACCAGATTTTTCAATGATTTGGCGTTCGACGCCGAGGTCAATGATATCGCCTGCGCGTGATATGCCCGTATTGTAGAGGATATCAAACTCCGCCTTCTTAAAAGGCGCCGCAACCTTGTTTTTAGCAATGGTTGCACGCACCCTGTTCCCGATGGTTACCTCGCCGTCTTTTATACTGCCAATCCTCCTGATATCGATACGCACCGAGGAGTAGAATTTCAATGCCCTTCCACCCGGAGTTGTTTCAGGATTTCCTCCATACATGACGCCGATCTTTTCCCGAATCTGGTTTATAAAAATAACACTGGTCTGGGATTTTGAGATACAACCCGTTAATTTACGTAACGCCTGAGACATCAACCGTGCTTGTAGCCCCATATGTGAATCTCCCATCTCTCCCTCAATTTCTGCGCGAGGAACGAGCGCCGCAACGGAATCGATTGCAACTACATCAACGGCATTGCTTCTTACCAGTAATTCTGCAATTTCAAGCGCCTGTTCGCCTGTATCGGGCTGGTTAACCATGAGATTATCTAAATCTACTCCGAGCTTCTTGGCATAGTCAGGGTCAAGGGCGTGTTCGGCATCAATAAAGGCTGCCATACCACCCGCTTTTTGGGCGTTAGCAATAATATGAAGAGTTAAGGTGGTTTTGCCCGAAGATTCCGGGCCAAATATCTCGATAACCCTTCCGCGCGGGATGCCCCCCACACCGAGCGCAATATCCAGGGACAATGCCCCGGTTGAGATGGTCGGAACGTCTAATCTCGTCTCGCTACCCAGTTTCATGATCGTTCCTTTTCCGTACTGCTTCTCTATTTGCGAGACCGCTCGTTCTAGGGCTTGCTGTCGCTTTTCCTTATTTGCATCTTCTGGTTTGGATATCATAATTCACCCATATGAAGGTCACCTGCCTGTTAAACTAAATCAACACTATGCAAATTCGTATATATGGGTCCCTCCGGCGAAAGGTCACTCTTCATCAAAACCACCTGCGTTACCAGTTCCGGGCCAAAATTAAAACCATTATACGAATATATACGCTCTATAAGTTTTCTCACATTCCTGCGCGTCTTTATACGTCCCACCGTAAGATGTGCAGTGAATTTGCGATCCTCATGTTCTACGCCCAGCGCCATGAATTGATTGTTCAGTCTTTCGTGAATTTTTGCCAAAATGCCACCCGCATCTATCACATCTGCAAAAATGACCCGTGGGTTTTTCTCCGTTGGGAGAGTACCTGCTCCTGTGCAATCAAGATCAAACGGCTTTATATGGGTTACAGAATCTCTTATTACGGTGGTAACTGCCTCAATTTTTTCTTCATCAAGAGCACCAATAAATTTTAACGTAATATGAATATTTTCAGGGGCTACCCAGCCTACGTCTGCATCCACCTTTTTAAGCTCATCTTGAAACTCCGCTAATTTTTTTCTGATTTCCCCGGTAATCTCGACTGCAACAAAGAGCCTTACGTTCATATGACAAATAATTTTCGTAACTCAAAAGACATGAAACCACCGATTGCAGTAGAGTAGAAACAGACGACGAGAACTTAGGCAGAAGTTTGTTTTCTCTGTTTGCTGGCTGGTTTCCCGCCAGTGCCACCATATCTCCGCCATATACTTATCATCTGCCCCCTCGTCAAACCGTGCATGCGATTTTCCCGCACGGCTTTCCGACAGTCTTCTTAAGCTTTCACGGGTTGTCTGACAGGAACATATTTTGTTGGGTCTATTGGCCCATATCTATTGACTAATTCCTTAAACGCTCCTCGATTATAGAGCTTGCTCCTGCGCTGACTTTTCCTCTTATTATAATATCTCGTCAATCTCTTGAAAAGATAATATCGTAGGTCTCTTTTTCGCTTGTTTGGATACGTTACTCCCTCTGTTGTGAAGTAATTTATCCATCCTATTGTTATTGCATTCAATTCATTAGCTACTTTTTCCGCCGCTTTATGCCCATTGCTCTTGAGGTGGTTTCCTATCTTTTCCTAACCTTCTTTGTGATTTCTTGCTTGGTTCTATGTTCCAGTGTTTCTTGTGTTTCCTACCAAACAAATCTTCTGAGAAGGATATGGTATGTCCGAGAAAGTCAAAGCTCTCTTCTTCAGCTTTTGCTATTTTACTCTTATCCTCGTTAAGACTCAGCTTTAACTTCTTTAACAACCTGTTGAGATAGTCTAATGCTTCACGAGGTATTCGCTTTGCCATCAATGCCCAATCATCCGCATAACGTATGATTGTTATCCCATACTTATAGAAAACCCCATCTCTCTCTATTGACTGCTTTGTCGAGCATGTGCAGATATATGTTTGCTAATAATGGTGATATTACGCTTCCTGCGGTGTTCCTATCTTATTTTTCCTCCCGCCACCTGGTTTGCTTTCCTCTACCACCGGTGCTTTTTAACCACATTTTTATCAAGTACAGTACGTTCTTGTCGTTTATCCTCATCCCTATTAACAGTAACAATTCCTTGTGCGGTATCGTGTCAAAATAAGAACTAAGGTCTGCATCAAATACCTCTGTTTTCCCTTCTCGCAGTTTTCTTTGATTTTCTTCACAGCATCGCCCGCTGAACGCCTCGGTCGGAATCATAGGAGCTATCTTCAAAGTCTGCTTCGAATATCGGCTCTATTACAAGCTTTACACTCATCTGCACTACCCTGTCTTTTATCACAGGGATTCCCAATGGTCGTGTCTTACCGTTGGTTTTAGGTATGTACACTCAGTACCGGCTGTGGTTCGTAGGTTTTGTTTTCAAGTTCCTCTATTATCTCTCCAAGAAGCTTTCTCCACCCCGTATGACTCCACATCTTCAAATGTAATCCGTCTGCCCTGGCGCTTCCTCCATTGGCTTTGCAACGCTTGCGCCTCTCTCAAAAATGCAACATTCTCACCTTGTCATACAATACATAAAAGCGAAATCCTTCTTCCTGTTTGGCTTTTCGATATAGTTTACGCTGAAAGTCTCGGACTCTTTCCTCATCGCTCTTTTGCGATTTCGGTATTGCTTGTAGGTCTCCCAATACAATTTCCTCCTTTCTTTGTAAACGCTAACTGAAGTAATGCCCCTTCGCTACGGTGAAGTTATGTTGTCTTCACCATCTTCACTACTATGGGCATCTCCGACTTCTCATTATCCCGCTATACCCTTCGGCTTCCCTTATAGTATGCGTTTCGGTCATCAACCTGAACAATGAGACCTCCCAAGTTCATATATATACCTTTACAATCATACCGTCACTCTCAACTCCGACGACACCGCATAGTTCTACCGTTTGTCTCTTTCTACTTATGCGATTACAGATTTCGCCCAATCCGGGGCTCATCTATCGTGTTTTTAGCGTAACGAAGCCTGCGTGTTCGCTTGCGCTACGGTCTGACTGCTCGCTACAGGGAACTCAGACGCATTCATCGCTGTTTACGTCCTCCGTGAGGTTTTCTGCCTCTTTCACTACCGCCCGAACGGTCAATTGGCGGGTTGGATTTGCACCAACTGAATATATACGCTTCTTGGCGTACCAGATGACACAGATAGTTATATAAAAACCTGAGAAATCTGCAAAATCTGTGGTTGCTTTTAAATCAAAATCTGACTGCCTCTGATGTTTCACACAAATTTTTTACGGTATAGGAAAGCCGGCTGAGTGTCTTTTCTTTCCCTAAAAGCTCCATGGTTTCAAAAATACCGGCACTCACACTCTTTCCCGTTATGGCCACACGCATCGGCTGCGCAAGCTTGGAAAATCCAACACCAAGCTTTTCGGTCAAAGCCCGCAGGGAGTCTTCCAGGGTTTTCTTGTCAAAATTATCGACCTGTGAAACAGCCGTGTACACCTCTTTCAATAACTCGCCAGCCACTTCCTTCTTGAGAAATTTGCCCACAGCCGCCTGATCGTATTCAATCGCATCGGCAAAGAAAAATCTTGTCTGGTTCTGCAGATCCAGGAAATTCTTGAACCGTTCGTGATAGAGTATTACGAGGTTGGTCAGCCACGCTGCGGTGATTTTTGTCATATCAATACCCGATTTTTCAAAAAACCCCTTAACTTCCTGTGTTAATTGTTCAACAGGGGTGTTTTTGATATATTGGCCGTTCATCCAATCCAGTTTTATATTGTTGAATTGTGCGCTCGTCTTGTTTGCACGTTTTAAGGTAAACTTCTCAATCATTTCCTGAATCGATATAATCTCCTGATCGTTTCCAGGCGACCATCCCAGGAGGGCGAGGAAATTTACCAGGGCGTGCGGCAAATAGCCCTTGTCCCGATACTCAGTGACGGAGGTTGCCCGTGACGTTTACTTAATCTCGATCCGTCTTCCCCAAGGATCATGGGATATGGGCAAATTCCGGCATTTTAAATTTAAAGGCCTTGTAGAGGCTATCTGTTTTGGGGTGTTCGATATGTGGTCGTCTCCCCGGATAATATGGGTAATCCCCATCTCGGCATCATCCACGACACAGGCAAAATTATAGGTGGGAAAGCCATCGGCCTTAAGTATAACAAAATCCTCAATCAGAGAGGTATCAAAGGTAATGGTGCCGTGGATAAGGTCATTAATTTCCGTCACCCCATCCAGCATCTTAAAACGAATCGCCTTGCGCCCCTCCGCATCGGTATCGTAAAAGGCCTTTCCCTCTTCCGCCAATTTCTCTGCATATTGCTTATAGACAGGTAGTCTTTGGCTTTGGAAGTATGGACCTTCATCCCAGTCTAACCCCAGCCATTTCATACTATCGAGGATGGCCTGTGTAGCATCTTCGGTGGAACGCTGCTGATCGGTGTCTTCTATCCGCAACAGAAAAACACCCTTATTATGCCGTGCAAAAAGCCAGTTAAAAAGCGCCGTCCGTGCCCCTCCAATATGGAGATAACCCGTAGGACTGGGTGCAAAACGAACCTTAACGTTAGAGCTCAAACCTTCTTCCTTACCTATAAAATTCCCTGGAATTTACAAAACTACATGATAACGAATCTGGAATAAAAGTGTCAAGCGATTTATTGGTTTGTAAAGGGATGATTGCATAAGAACCGCTTGAGAAAAAGAGAAGATTTTACAAGGTAATACTATAAATGCATATTGACACCTTCATACTATTTCTGTAGTTTATGGCGGTAGTTTCGTTAGTATTCTATTTGTTAGTATACAAGAATAAAAAGACGTTTTCTGTTTTTTGGCCAATAGTACAGGTATCTTACAAAATATATTTTTACATTTTCGGCAAAAAAACGTAGCGCCGGTCGTTCGACTGAGCTCACGACGAAGTCCCTTGTGGTCGGCATTTGGCAGGGGATAAACCACCCGCGCTACGCATTCCGACTCGTTCGGGTTAGGAGGTAGTTATGTCAAAGATAATTATAAAATCTGAAGGTACTGAAGAATTAAGAACGCTGGTAAAAGGTGCACTGGAAAATGAGATAAAGCTCATTATGATTGGACTCAAAAAGGCAAAGGAAAATCTAAGAAATTACGAAGATAAATTCAAGATGGATAGCGAAATATTTTATAAAAAATATTTATCTGGAGAAGTAGGGGATGATTTTGAGTATATCAGGTGGGCGGGAGAAATAGAGACATTAAAGAAGCTGAGGGGAAATCTTAAAAATTTTCAGGTATGACATCGCTCCCCATTATAGAAATATTGAAACATTTCCACAAAAAAACAAGACTTGACACCACACACCCGTTCGAACGAGTCGGACCATGTAGTGCGACATTTATGTCGCTGTCCTGCGAACTGAAGTCCGCGCTACACAAGAGTCGATGCTAAATTGTTTTTGCCAAAAATGTAAAAATATTTTTATTAAGAAACTAACCAAAAAAATTCCGAAGGTTTTCATGTTTTTTGTTCATCTTTTACCATTGATTCCAAGATTGCTTTTGATACAATGCAAAAAATTTCACTAAAGCTAAGAAATAAATTATGGCGAGATACAGAATTTTTTCGTAATTCCATAAATATTGAGGAATTATTTCTGTATACTTAAATACTAAAGTCATTAGAGAATAAAGATGGTTAGTTCTCAACAATTATCAAAGTCGCCCGATTTTGTATTAAAGGATTTCTCTCCCGATGACAAAGCATGTAAGCATTGGAGTGATCCAATAAAAGAAGTACTAATTGATATCCCATTAGATATCGAACCAGAAGCTTATATCGTGTTTATCATATTCGTTTATTCGAAAAAGTATGAATTTGGTGGTCGGTACAGAAAAGTAGCTTGGAAAACCTAAAATACAAAGGTACGCTTTTTTGTTAAGCCATAGAAAGTTCGGTTTTAAAATTTTAACAACACCTGATTATAGTGAATGTAAAGAAATAGCAATTGAAGCCATTAAGGCGATCAACAAAGCAATTCCAAAAGCGATGCTAACTTTCAGGCGTTTTCCCAAAGCAACTGGAACACGTTTTCATGTTGATAGTTTAATGTCTTCTGCATGATTTTCAATTCTTGAAATGGTAGTCTTCTTCGTTTTAAGCCGGTGCGCAAGTTCTTCCTGGGATAATCCTGCTGCATCACGTGCCTGACGGAGCATTACTCCCATTTTAAACTGTTCATACCCTTCCTCAAATCCATCGGCAAATCATAATTTGCACTTCTTTTTAAATAATTTCTCATCTAAGGAGATCTTGCCTGGCCCAAAAGCAGAAGACTAAAAAAACAAGATGGCCGCCTCAAGGGCATGAGAGTACGTTGTAAATGGCTCACCACTTTTTTACATGCATGAGGGTGGCTACAATCATTGTGCTTAACAAAGAAGCACGCAGGGCGTGTAAGTAACCCCAAAGTTAGTAATAGGCCGCCTCCAAATTCAGAGATAGCTGCAATAAAACCCATAAAACCAGGAACGAAGTTCACACCCATAGCCAATAACGCTCCACCAAGCTTTGTCCATACTACCGGACCCGCTGTCAGTTTGGGAAAACCATGGCACATAAACATGATACCTATGCCAACCCTTAAAATGAGCAGGCCTTTATCGCGATGTTTGTCAAAGTTACGAAAAATCATATTCGGCTCCTTATTGCTTGGGAGGGATCACATCTTAAAAAATAAATATATGACTACTCATTCTCGATATTCAATATAGTGCCTTTTTGCAAGAGAAGTCCCATATCAATGGCAGCTAAAGGCCGGCTATAAAGGTACCCCTGAATGTTATTGCAATGGAGTTCACGCAAAAAGGCAGCCTGGTCTTTGTTTTCAACGCCTTCGGCTACTACCTTCAGTTTGAGACTTTCAGCCACAGCGATAATAGCGGTGACAATCGCTGCATCGTCCTGGTTTATAGCAATATCCCGGATAAATGACCGGTCAATCTTGATCGTGTCGATGGGAAATCGTTTCAGGTAGCTCAAAGATGAATATTCGATGCCAAAATCATCAATGGAGAGGGATATCCCAAGTGCCTTTAGTTCCTGAAGCGTTGCAAGGACATCCATGCTATTTTGCATAACAATGCCTTCGGTAAGTTCCAGTTCCAGGAGGCGTGGGTCAAGACCGGTTGCCTGCAACACCCTTGTGACGGTATTCACAAAGTTTTGTTGTTTAAATTGACGTACTGAAAGATTTACGGTAATGCGGAGCGTCGAAAATCCTTCATCGTGCCATGCCTTGGCCTGGGAACAAGCTGTCATCAGTACCCATTCACCAATCGGCAAAATGAGACCCGTTTCTTCGGCAATGGGAATGAATTTGGCGGGATAAATCATCCCCAGATTTGGATGCTGCCAACGTGCCAGGGCCTCCACACTCATGATTTGTCCCGTGCTCTGATCTACAAGTGGCTGGTAATACACCAGCATCTCCCTTCTTTTCAGTGCCTTTCTCAGGTCATTTTCCAGCGCCAGCCTTTCAAGGCTATCAATGTTCATATCATCCATGTAAATCTAAAATGTATCTCCGCCATGCTCTTTAGCCTGATACATGGCAATGTCTGCCTTTTTGATCAGATTCTCTGCGTCTTCTGCATCTAATGGATATATGGCGATACCCAGGCTGGGAGTGACGTGTATTTCCCTGCCACCAAGCTGAAAGGAAGGGGACATAGCATTGACAATTTTTTGCGCTATAAGGGCTGCATCCTGCGGATGCTCAATATCCGGGATAATGAAGGTAAATTCATCTCCACCAATTCGCGATACGGTATCTCCTTCACGCACACAGCTCCTCAGCCGTTCCGCTAAAGCATGAAGCACTAAATCACCAAAGGCGTGACCAAGTGTGTCATTGATGATTTTGAACCGATCCAGATCGAGAAAAATGATTGCTGTTAGCCGTTTATTGCGGCGGGCATGGATCATTTCCTGTTGCAGGCGGTCACGAAACAGGATACGGTTGGGCAGATTGGTTAGTGTGTCGTAGTGCGCCATATGTATGATTCGTTCTTCAAACGCCTTTTTATCCGTAATGTCTTCGTGTATGGCAACAAAGTAGCGTACCTTCCCGGCGTTATCCAGAAGCGGAGTAATGGTCTGGTTCACGATGTAAAAGCTGCCTTCTTTATGACGATTGATGATTTCTCCCTGCCAGACCTTTCCTTCAATCAGTGTCTGCCATATCTGCTGATAGAATGATGGCTCGTATTTGCCAGACTTGAATAGACGTGGGGTATGGCCGTGAACGTCTTCCCGTGTATATCCACTCAGCTTGATAAACGCCTCATTGATCCACGTGATTTGGCCGCCAGAATCAGTAATAAATACAGCACTGGCTACCGCTGCCATTGCGGCGCTGTGCAGACGTAACTGTTGTTGGTCTTTTGCTATCAGCAAGGTTACGCTAATACGTACGGCTAGATTTTCCAGCAAACGAACCGTTTCTGTATCAAAGGCGTTAGATGTCAGGGCGTACAGGTTAAGCGTACCGAGTACCATGTTTTTAGCGCTTAGGGGGACAACAACGAAGGATTGCAATCCATACTGGTAAGCTCTTTTATGGCAGAGTTGAAGCATGGGTTCTTGTGTTTCGATCGCCTGTGTCTTTCCCGTACGGATGGCAAAGCCAATAATGCATTCATTCTCAGGGGTACTACCCCATCGTACCTTGAGATCGTTAAGATAGGCGACGTGGGTACCGGCTTGTGCAGAAATACCAACAGTACCATCTTCCTCCTTTATGCCGATCCAGATCAGAGGATAAGAGAAGATGTCAATAAGACGTGTGCATATATAAGGCAGGATAAAGTCCTCTGCTTGTCCTTGCAGCACTAATTGATCGATTTCATGAAGCAAAGTATCAATAGCGTGGATTCTTTTGCGCTCGGTGATATCAATAGCTATTTCGAGCCGAACGATACGGCCATCCCCCCACTTCATTGCCTTATCGGAAATTAAGTACCATCGTTTATTGACAGTATTTTGGAATTCCCAGGAGTAAATACCCGTGGGATTTCCATCCGTATCGAGAAGTTTATCATTCGTACAAAAACTGCATTGATTTGACTGATTTGCCTGAAGTGCTTGCCAGCAGATTTTTCCCTCCAAATCTCCAAACATATCCTGTAAGTATTTGTTTGCATAAAGGATTTCGTATATTTTCATGTCTGCAACATAAACTACGGCATTGAGACCGTTCAAAATTGAGATGACATGTTCATGGGATTCATGGAGAGTCTTTTCCAGGCGTTTACGCTTTGTAACGTCTCTGGCAATACCAATAGTTCTGATGATATTTCCTTTTCCATCCCTTAAATGAAAATTTCTGTATTCGCATATTGTGCCGGTATCTTTAAAACTGAGTTCAAATTGAAGGCTCTCTCCTTTTGCTGCCCGGGCGTGAATATCCTTTGCTTTTTCCAGGTTTTCTTCATCAAAAAGGGGAGCGAATGATTTTCCAAAGAATTCTTCGGGCTTATGACCGGTAAGTTTTTCAAATATCTTGTTTACATATAAGATATTACCTTGTGTATCGCAAATATACGCAAGGTCTCTTATTTCAGAGAACAGCATTTTAAAAATTTTCAGTTCTTCGTTAGTCTTTTCGTTTTCTGTAATATCTACGAAAGCTGTGCCCACACAGTTGTTGGAAAGCGGAAAGGCCCTGACCGAAAAGGCGCCATTCAAATTGCCCTTGTCAATAAAATGATCCTCTTTCAGGTCTTTTACTTTCCCGGAACGGACAACTTCAGCATAAATCTTTGGCACTTCTGTCATGATGAGGTCTGGGAAAATCTCTGCTATGGTCTTTCCAATGAGATTCCCGGCTGCGAGTCCGGTAAATTGCATTGCAGCAGTATTGGCAGCAACAAGCGTGTAGGTTTTTACATCATCAGGATTTTCCAGATGCCAGACAATCAGGCCGATTTGTATATTATTTAAAATCTCTGCATAGAGCCGGATGTTCTCCTCTGCCCGTTTGCGTTCGGTGACGTCTCTAAAAACACTCTGAACGATTTTCTTATTACCTGAAAAGGTAACACTGGCATGTATTTCAACAGGTATTTTATGGCCATTTTTATGTTGAACATACAGGTCTTTTGTAAAAAAATTAACAGTTTTATCGTGATCCTCACGTGTCCTGGTATAATGTAGTATCTCTTCTTCCTGGTAAAATTGTGTATGATGTATACCAATGATCTCTTCACGGAGATATCCAAACAAGTCTTCTGCCCTTTTGTTTGCATCGATAATTATGCCTGATTCTGCATCGGTGATAAAAATAGCATCATTGGTAGTGTCGAGGAGGTTGCGATATTTTGCTTCAACATCCCGGAATATTTCATTATCTTGCTCAGATGCCGTGACATCCTCTGCAGAACCGTAGATATGAATAACACGACCCTGTGCCTCTCCCCATACCGGATGGGCATAATCTCGCAGCCATAGTATCTCGCCGCTTTTGGTGATTATACGAAATTTGCTTATGTTTGACTGACCAGAAAACAGACGATTGTGGTGTTGGGAGAAGACGGGTATATCATCAGGATAGATGAGACTATGCCAGCCACCACGCGCATTTACCTCTTCAAAGGTGTATCCCGTAATGAAGGCAAAGGCTTCTGTCACGCATTCGTAAGAGAGGGTACCATCCGGTTCAACGCGGAAAGTGTATGCATAGCCGGCAATAGATTCAGCACGATACCGTTTTTGAGAAACAGTACTTTGTTTATTAACTACCGTGTGCTCTCGGTCTAACCCGGCCTTCTTCAGACTCTCCTTCACCACACCTGGCAAACGATGCATGTGTTTCTTCGTGAGATAGTCACTCAGGCCGGATTTCATTCCCTCCACGGCGATTTCTTCGCTCCCGTTATTGGTTAGCATGATTACGGGTACATACGGATAACGGTTTTTGATTGTTCTGAGAATCCACAATCCGTCCGTCCAGTTCAGGAGACGGTCGGTGATTACTACATCGAAGTCCCCCCGGCCGATAGCCTCATCAAAATCCTCCCGTTTGATTACATCGAGGAACTCTAAGCCATAAAACTCCTTCCGGAACCCCTGTTTGATCAGTTCCCGATCATCCTGGTTGTTATCAAGAATCAGAAATTTCATGGTTCACCTTTACGACAGATGTGTCTACTTTTGAGAAACAACAAATAAGGCCGAAGCTGGAAATCTTTATTAATAATACGCAGGGCTTTCTTTGAAATATATACGAAAAAAGCCTTGTTGCCGAAAATTACGAAACAATCATTTTCGACAGCAAGGCTGCCTTTTTATGTGTGGATTCATAAAGACACATTTTTCTTTGCAGTCACTAATTTTTCAGGGTCTGCCTTTCATGTACTCTAAGAAATTAACAGGACTTGTTTAACATGCATAGCGTTGTATGTCAAGCAAAAACTATGATGATGCTTGCATTCCTCTCGCGTGTATGCTAAACTTTTCCGTCAATGGATACTTTCTTACGGATTGATCACTGAAACAATTCAGTAACCAGTCCAGACGAAGAGTTTATGTTTTCAAAATGATTGCATTTCGTGGGTAATCTTTATTCTCCGTCACTACGGAGCCTCTTCCTGAAAATTGAACAAATATCTGAAAGACGCAACTCCCTGTATTATCCTGTCAGTAATATCGATCATTGTTTTTTTTAACACGGCAAGCAATGCCTTTGTTTATGATGATTCTGTTACCGTCGTTCATAACAGTCTTATTAAAAACTGGAAAAATATCCACTCAATATTTTCCTTTCATTACTTTATGCTCTCCGGAGAACTCAGCTATCGCCCCGTTGTTACCCTATCGTATTTTATCGATTATTCACTTTGGGGTTTAAACCCTGCAGGTTTTCATCTTACAAATGTCTTCCTTCACTCAGGAAATACCATTTTTTTTTATTTCTTTCTTAAGCGCGTGGTGAAGACAAATACATCCGCATTCATCACCGCATTATTATTTGCCACCCATCCGGTACTCACTGAGGCAGTGAATTCTGTTAGTTATCGGGAAGATCTCCTCGCTGCTCTTTTTTTCTTAATTGCCTTTATTATGTTCCTGAAAATCGATGAAAAATCTTTAACCCCGGGGAAATTTGTACTGTATTACGCAGTCTCCTTACTCTCGTATCTCTTGGCCCTCTTTTCTAAAGAGACGTCAGTTGCGTTGCCCGTCCTGATGGTATTGTTTCATATATTTTGTTCGCCTTCAACCAGGACGCCGCATGCAATCATAAAAAGGGCACCATGGAGTTACCTTGGTTATGTTATAATTACTGGTTTTTATCTCTTTGTTCGGTTTGTACTTTTCCGGCATGTTTATATCAGATTAGATCAAGGCAAGCAAACTTTATTCGTCATGATTAAGGTCTTTGCATCCTATATAAAGCTCATGTTCCTCCCGTTCGGTCTCAATGCAGATTATGTAGTACCGCCGGGGACCCAAGGAATTGCATCTTTTGTTGTCCCGGTGCTTTTGATCAGTACCGCTATTATTTTGATACTGCGGATGTGCCAGAATGATAAACGGTATTGGTTTTTCCCTTTATGGTTTTTTGTTACCCTTTTGCCTGTGTCAAACATAATTCCCATTGGAAATATTATGGCAGAGCGGTATCTCTATATTCCCACCATGGGTTTCTGCGGGGTTATCGGCCTGCTCGTTCAAAACTATATCCCGGGAAAAAACCTGGCAACGATTGGTTTTGTAACCATAATACTCATTGCAAGTATTACGGGTATTTATCGAAACGGCGTATGGCGTGACGAATTTACCTTGTGGTATTCAACCGTCAATCGCGAGCCTGGCAGTGCCCGCGCACATCTCAATCTTGGTGTTGTGTATTACGCAAAAGGATTTTACGACAATGCGGAATTGGAATATAAAAAGACTCTGGAAATTAACCCCAGGGATATAGAGGCACACTATAACCTGGGAAATGCCTATGAGAGGAAAGGCATGGTGGACGCTGCTATCAAAGAATATCAAGAGACAGTACGGTACAACCCAGTTCATGCCGATGCCTACAATAACTTAGGGAGTATATACAAAAATAAGCATCTTTTGGACCGCGCTATTGAATTTTATAAAAAAGCAAAACAATACAACCCTTTTAATCCTCATTATTACTATAATCTTGGACTTGTATACCATGAAATTAAACTTTACGAGGCGGCTTTGGTGGAATACAAAAGAGCAATTGAGCTAGATCCTGATAATGGAGAGGTACACAATAATCTTGGAATTGTTTATGTATGCATGGAGCGACTTAACGATGCCGCCGTAGCATTTGAAACTGCAGCCAGGCTCAACCCAAAAATGGCCAATGTGCATAACAACCTTGGTATTGTTTATGCAAAGCAGGGTAATCCCGACAGGGCTATTCGTGAACTGAACAAGGCAGTGGTCATGGGATTTGATAATGCGGATGTACATAATAATTTGGCCGGAGTATATCTAACACAGGGGGCAACCGATCATGCGATTACTGAACTCAAGTTGGCTTTAACAGGTAATCCGGCAGATAGTAACGCCCACAGTAATCTGGGGAATGCTTATCTTTCGAAAGGTCGCGGAGACGAAGCTATTTCTGAGTATACAGAGGCAATAAAATATAATCCTGCTGATGGAGAGGTACATTATTATCTCGGAAATGCATTGTACGGGAAAGGACACTATGCCGCAGCGGCAGATGCTTTTTGTCAGGCGGTTCATTATCAACCAAATAATCCATTAGCACACAAGATGCTTGGCATTATTTATGCGAATCATTTAAATAACTTTTCCGGGGCATTATTCCACCTCAGCGAAGCATTAAGATTAGACCCGCAGCAATCTATGGCAAAAGAACTAAACGAAACTATTGATAAACTGCAAAAACAAGGCAACCAATGATTCGTTGTGTTTGTGCACCGGAGTCTTTACAAATGAGTTCGACAATATACTTATTGACAATTCAGGATTTAAGCGTATAATTTCTTCACGATAAAGGCAAACCCTGAGTGATCAGGGGACGCAAAGGAAAGGGTCTTTAATCTGCCACATAGCATGCATTGCAACAACAAAGCACTTTAGATAGAGTATTTAGTTTAAAGATAGCCTTACTACCGAAGATGTTCTCTATGAATATTTTCATAGTACGGCTTTTTTTATTTCTAAAGAGCTTTTGTTAAGGCGGCATCCTGTGTATAAAAAAATATTATCCATATTGTCACATGACGTAATATGTATTGGGAATACCACGATACATCGCCACGAAAGGACAGTTCGATGTCTTTCGCTCTGTATGATTGTTGTTGCATCAGGCCTGAGCATTTCTATACCTTTTTTTCCCCGTGTGAAGATTGACAGGGCAAAAAGCTATACTGACCTTGAAAATTCTTTCTATAAGCAAGACATTGAGCAGCTTTGTTCTACCGTTGTGAGGGAAAAGCCATGGAAGTATATTGTTATTCATCATAGTGCTACCGCAAAGGGTAATGCAGCACGGTTTGATCATTATCACCGCAAAGAGAAAAAATGGGAATACGGCCTTGCCTATCATTTTGTAATTGGGAATGGTTCGTTCTCAGGAGACGGTGAGATTGAGGTTGGCGAGCGATGGAAAAAGCAAATTCATGGTGCACATACGGCGAATATTGATTGCAATCGTGTTGCAATTGGGATTTGCCTTGTCGGTGATTTCGAACATGATGGTGCCCCAACCGAGAATCAGATCGATGCGTTGGTCAGGCTCATGCAATACCTTTCCAGAAAATATACGATTGCTTCATCCGATATACTGCAGCACAAACAGGTACACCAGAAATGCACGGCCTGTCCCGGCAAAAATTTTCCCTTTGCAGAAGTTAAGACGAGGTTACTGCAAATTGCATCAAAGAGAAATAGCCATAGCCGGGAATTATAGGAGTGATACTTTATAGAAGTATTTTGAAAAACATCAAATTTGTTTCAGATTACCCTGTCTGAATTTCAAATGTGCAAAAGAAAGGTGTGGTACTTTATATTCAGTGCAAAGTAGACCTTTTTGGTTGTGCCTCCGTTGCGCGAGGTTATTTTCTTTGCGCCCTTAAGAGTTCCTCCTTCACATTTTCAATGGACAATCCATAAGCTCTTCCATACTCTTGTAATTTTTTATCAAATTGATAGTTTCGGGCGGCCATAAGCCCTAAACCACCTCCCTGAAAATATTCATATACCATGATAGTTTGCTCTTCGGTATCGATAAGATAAAACGGCTGTCTGTTACCTTGTTTTTCTCCTGCGACACCAAATACATGCCGTACATTCCCGTCGCCTTGCGCAATGGCATAATTCGCCGTATTCTTAAAAACGAGAATGATAAGTAACGCCGCAATGATACCGAGTAAAAGTATATGTGTTTTGTATATTTTATGCATAAATCACACCTCCGGAATTGAATAGACTTTTCACGCATCAGCCAGGAGCAAGGCATCGCTAATTCCTTTTATTCCGAGAATCTATCGCGTTGAATTGGCTAAAAATTTTGCTTCTTGCTCTTCTCTGATGAGAATTGTTGGCTTTAAAAGAATAATGAGATTCGCCTTGTCATTAGTTTTCTGCTCGCGAGTGAATAAATGTTTTAACACGGGTATTTTAGACAATATTGGAATACCTGATATCAGACGCGTTTTGGTTATAGCACCAAGTCCACCGATCAGCAGCGTTCCTTTGTCAGGGATACAGACCGTTACGGATACCTGGGAAATATTTACTGTGGGTAATTGGACCGTTTGTTCCGGAGGAATATTTGTAGTTCCCTGCCCGCCACCCCCTATATTGACGTCCGTGTTTACTCCACTAAAAGTGAAAGATGTAATCTCTTCAATTTCAAACACAGAGGGAGTCACTTCCATATAAATGTACCGTCTGTCTGCGCTTACTATAGGTCGTACATCGAATGTTGTTCCCTGGGGAACTGTTCCAATGACCGGTGTTACTACTCCTTCAGAAACAGATGTACTTTGGATGTAGTTAATGGTTTTGACGACGGCAATATTCCCGCGTTGGGTATTAGAAAGTGTTATGCGCGGGGAGGTGAGTATCTCTGAGTCTTTGCTTTCCTGTATAGCCTTCAATAAACCCACCAACATAGAGCCACTCAAGAGAGAATAATTCAGGGTGAGTCCGCTAACGTCCTGACCACTGAGGTTTCCCGAAATGTTTCCAGCACCAGTATCAATAGAGGTATTATCACTAAAAAATTTAGTGAAATTATTTCCGATATCTTCCAGAAATTTATCGGTAACGCTGATAAAACGTGCTTCAATACTCACCTGAAGGTTTTGTGATGACCGTAACGACGCCAGCAGGTCCTCGATTTGTTTATGGACATATTTTGTGTTGACTACTACCAGGTCGCCAGGCTGACCCATTCTTGCAATAATACTTCCTTCGCCTTGACCAGGAATATTGACGCGACGTTGACCACCGGTTCCGGAAGCGCCAATAACACTGGTATGAAATGACCATGATACGGGTTCTACGGTGGTTGCGATCAGTTCTATCAGATCAAATATCCGCTCTGAGGGGTCTTTTGTTTTAATGGTATCTTTTTTTTTCATACCGAGTTGCGCGGAGGCTGCTGCCGTAATATCAAATTCCAGGGGTTCTTTGTCATCAAGATTGATTAAGATGTCCCTTACGTCGTAAACCCGTAATTCCATTTTTTGCCGGTAAATGTGTATGATGTCCCCTTCAATCACAAATTCATATCCTTTTGGTAAGAGATATTTCAAGGCGGTTCTTAATGGCACGTCTTTAAGCTTTAAGGTAACCGAAATATTTCCCGCATCTGCATCGATGATCATGTTAATGTTTGTTTTTTCTCGTATGAAAACGACAATATCTTTTAATGGTGCATCTAAAAATTCAAATGAAATGATCGTGTTCAGGGCATCTTCAATAGCTTTTGGAGTTATATCCCGTGCGGGATTGGGGATCATGCGCAGTTGTTCCGTTTTTCTTTTATTTTCTTGCACAACCTTATCTAATTCCGGAAGCTCGCGTCTTGAAATATCTCTCCATTGTTCTTTTGCGGGAAATCTGTAGATTTCCTGATAGGGGATAGCCGCCTCTCTGACGTTTTCATAGCCTTTTAGTTTTTCTTGTGCATGGATGGTTTTGAGATTTTCTGTAATACGTTTGTGTTGTATAGCGTTTGCCTTTCCTTTGATATATAATGCATCTTCATTCGCAGGATCTATCGCAAGTATTAAATCTGTTGTTCTGGTAGCATCGTCATAACGCCCCTCTTTGATATCAGTGTATGCAGTTTGCAATAAAGATGCTATGCCTTTATCTGCGGAAGTCTGAACTTCCGTGTCTTTTGGTACACCGGCTTTATCCTGAACCTCAGATGGGGTCTTTTTTCCTTCCAGGAGCCGTCTGGATTCTTTTAGCAACGCATGCGCTTCGGTATTATTGGGTTCCAGCAGGATAGCCAATTCAAGTGAATGAACGGCCTGCGTATAGTCCTTTAGTCCAAGGTGCATTTTGGCCGTCTTGAGGTAATAATTATTTGTGAGAGAAACGTTGGTTGCTGAAATATCACGGTTTTGTGCCATGGGTTGATTCGTTGTAATGAATACAAAAAAACATTTAGGATAACAATTGAGATCAGCGTCAATGTGCTTTTCATGTATGCCCCTTTTTAAAATGGTATGGTGATTTGGCCGAAGAGGTGTTCTCTCGATAAAATGATTATTGGATTTAATATGCAAGGTTTGTATAAGCTATTTTCGTTCCATTGATAAAACCACAATATTTGGTACCGCGTGAAGCCTGACGGACAATATGTTGATAGATGCTTATGTGATTGTAGATAAATTCACCATGAGTATATAATTTTTATACGTGGGGATCATTCGGTTGCTTGCAAAGAGGTGAGCTCAATAACCATTATGGGCAAACAGTAACCGTTTCTGTTCCCAAATTCACAAGTTCTCCTATCCACAGGTTGTAGACATCCCCTTTTTTATCTTCAAATACAATCTTTGAAGTCGAAATCATGTGCTTTTCGCCTGTAATGGAAGTGCCCAAAAAATCACCCTTTTCATTCCGCAGTACCATGGTTTTTTTCATAACGAGCGGTTTTTGCGCAATGGGAACAATTTCTCTTAAGGTACAGCAGGTATTAAAGTCCACGGTTTCTGCCCCAATCTTTTTTTTCTTACCGATTATTTTCCCTTTTTCAACGGTAAAACTTTCTATCCTCCATGTGTCGTTATGTAATTTTCTGACTTGAATCAATGCCATATCAGCAGTCCCACCCTTTAAAACAAACTCGGTATCTCCCCGAAAGGTCGCCTCGATGCGGGAAGATGTTCCTGGTTCTGGTTTTTTTAATAAATCACTGGTGGTAATCTCTGTATTTGATTCTCCGTGTATGAATTTGCTGAAGAGGTAAGGTCGCAGTAAAAGATTGGCAGGAGGCGGAGTTGTAAGACGTGATTCCAATTGTGCTGCATCTTTTCGTTCTGCACCTGCACGTGGGGGCGCACCTGTTGTAAGCTTTTTGTCAATGACGCCTGATAATGATTGCAATTGCGCATCAATTCTGTGTGTTTCCAGATGTAATGTAATGAAAGTATGGATTACCGTATAAATAAGGTAACATACGGCAATACCAAGGGCAAATTTTTCAATATGTTTGAAGATAAAGTTTTTAATATCCATCTTTTTAATAATAATTTATGCCTTATAGTCAATGACATACGCATCGATAGTAACGTCAATAATACGATTCGATATGCTATCGTTCTTGCCTTTATTCAATTCCGTCTGGTCTTCTGATGATAGATTAGGGTTGAGAATTTTATCCACGGTCAAAATAGCAACACCCTCTATAATAAATGTGATATCTGATTTTAGCATATCGTGTAATAAAAACTGGATACGGTCTGCCTGCATTTCAACCCTGATAGTAATGGGTATAGCGGTGTAAATCTGTGCAAGAGAAGGATCGTATGAAGAGCAGGTGTCTTTGAACGTAATTTTTCCAAGTTTTGCAATTCCCGTATTGTTAAGGATGATATTGGCAATTGCTTCTAAAATCCAAAATCTTTTTTGTACTGATAAAATGGTATCCCATGTGGGAATTTCTTGCCCCCACTTTTGAAATGGCCAGGAGTCTTCGCTTACGGCTATATGACTTGTCCCCAATTTTGTTAATACTGCTGAAACTCTTTTCTCGTATTCGTTCTTCCAGAGTGCTTCGTCTTCAAGTTTCACGAGGCCTTTTTCTTTATCGTGTATCAAGAAAATTGCTTCCAGACGGTCGTCCTTATCTTTAAGAAAGGACTTACAATTTTCAATTTCCTTGTCATAGAGATCTGCCTCTTGTCTTTTTGATGTAGTCCAGGTCTCAGAATAAAGGTCTTTTTTTGCAGTGTAAGTGGTAAGTGCAGCTGATAAGTCCTCGCTCTCTTTGTAAATCCTGGCATATTGATTTGAAAGGGGGTATATAAACACAAAAAAGAGTACCAGTAAAATGAAAAATACAATGCCAATGGCTATCCAAAAACCCAGCATCCCGGTGAAAATGACATGGAATGTCTTCTTAAATTGTGAAAAATATATATTCTTAGCGATATTCATAACATAATGCCTCTTGGTTTCTATTCATGTTCATAATTTCCTGGACGGTGTTGAGGTTCCCTTGTTTAATAATAATGCATTTTCATCGTCGCGGATTTCATCTTTAGACTTTACAATCCAGCGTATCTCAAAACTGATATAACTATCCAGCCCTTCTTTGTGTACTACCTGGCGTGAAGAGCCTGGTACTATTTCAACATTTTTGAATGCAGCGACTTTTTGATTAAAAAGGGTTAAATTTTGAATGGGTTTTAGGACTCGTTCTTCTATAAAGCGCATACTTGGTTCCTGGCTCTCTCCTTTGATTCCCATAAAGAGCAGTTTTTTGGAAGCCCCGGGCTTTGCGGGTGTGGCTGCTTTTTTTGGCTGGGAAACCGCAGGCGAAGTTTGCTTGCCCGAGCTGATGCTATCTTCATCAATCCATGAAGATTGGATACTGGCTATCGATACATTGTCTGGTATCAGTGATAGTACCTTGTCCAGTATTTCCATCCAAATAAACCGGGAAGAATCGATAGAAGAAATAAGATCAAGCGAGGATTTCTTTGTTTGCGCAAGGGTTTCTGCATGCCGGTACTCCCTTTCAAGTTCCTTTACGTTTTGTAACACTTTCTGATGATGGTCGTCGGAGTTTTTAAGATGTGTGATTCGTGTATGCAATCCACCGTATTGAATGATAAGTGAAAATCCCAGACAGCCGAGGGCAGCTATCGCATAAGGTTTTTTCTTTGCAATCTCTGCTGCTTTGATTAGTTCCCGTGGTAATAGGTTGGTCTTTATTCTCCCCACTCCCACGCCTTGCAATGCGAGTCCTAATGCAACGCCAAGATGTAATATATGCTCATTGAAATACACAGGATTGATAGTATCACATAATTTCACATTGTTTAAGGCATGGAGGACTTTTGTCTCGTAGGCAAAATTGTCGGTAATAAATTTCACATTAACCGGGTCATTAAATTGACTTCCCATGAGCAGGAGAGTCTTGAAAATAGCAGTTCCTTTCGTTAAGGATTTATAATACTCCACAGACCTCTGGATTTCTTTGACAAGATCGGCATCCACGGTGGAGACTGGGATACTTCTCAGCCAAAAATACTGGTCATCAGCAATAATAATGTCCGTGTTTTCTGCTTCTGAGTTTAAGATAATAGCAAGACCATCGGTTTGCTGATCAAAGGAAATAAAGTTGTACATAGCTAAGGGCGAAGGCTGTATCGCTGTCAGCCTGGATTCAAGGGGTGAGAAACTTGTTAACAACTGGCCGAGCATTTCCTTCTTGGACGCAAACAGGCCGATTTCTATGCCTTCCATGCCAGGAACTTGTTCCGTTAATTGCTGATAGTCCCACGCAATATCGTTGAGGTCAAAGGGGATTTGTTGTTTTGCCTCATATCTGATAAGATTTCTCAATTGTTTCTTGTCTACTGGCGGGATGGAAGTAAATCGGGATAATACGAATTGACCGGGAATGGATATCGATATCTTGTCCGTCTTGGTGATGCGATGCTTGAGCAGAAAAGTTTGGATAGTCTCCTGGATGCCTGGATATTGTATGGAATTTGCATCGTGCGAAAGAACGGAATATTCGATAATATCCATGTCTTCCACAAACAACCCATCTGCTGTTTGAGCGATTTTTACCGCCTTTAAAGCGTGACCGCCAATATCCAGACCCCATGCGGTCATTGTTCTGGATTGTCTCAGGGCATACGCTAGTTTTTGAATGCTAAATTTCTGTAGTTTGAGCATGCTATGCACATGACGAAAATTTAGTTATATTGTTTATTCCGATACGGGTTTATTTTGTGCAAAACAGGTAATGACTTCTTCCGAAAGTCTCGTAGTATCAATATCTGCGCTGGCATGAATCCAGTGAATATTTGAAAAACTTCTAAACCATGTCATCTGTCTTTTTGCAAATCGACGAGTTCTTTGTTTAATTTCGCAGGAAACTTCTGAAAGCGTATATTTTCCATTGAAATAGTCAATGATCTCTTTGTATCCAAGCGCCTGCGAAGCTTGTCTGCTTAATCCGGATGGATTACGTAATAAGGTACTGACTTCTTCAATGAGACCACGCGTGAACATACGGTCCACACGTGCTTCTATGCGTTTATATAAAATATCACGATCGTATTCAATTGCAACGAGTGTGCAGTGATAGTTTGGGTTTTTATGGCCAAATTGGGTTTGAAACGAAGATATACACTGCCCTGTTGTTTTAAAGACCTCAAGCGCACGGATGATCCTCCTTTGGTCATTGAAATGCACCTTCGTGGCAGTTTCAGTGTCTATTTCACCAAGCATGGCGTGTAAATAGCCTGAGCCTTTTTCCAGGGCAATGGCCTTTAAATAATTGCGATATTCCCAGTCCGCCGGTGGTCCTTCGAATAAACCATCCAAGATGGATTTTAAATAAAGAGCCGTTCCGCCCACAACAATGAATTGCTTCCCTTGCTGATAGAGGCTTTGAGTAACGGCATCAAAATCTTTTACATACTGTCCTACACTGTATTCCTCCCAGGGTTCTACAATGTCGATCAAATGATGTGGTATTGTGCTTCTTACAGCGCGGGAAGGTTTCTCCGTGCCGATGTCCATAGCACGATATACAAGCATAGAATCAGCAGAGATTATCTCGGCGCTAATATTCTTAGCAATTTCTACGCCAATATCTGTTTTTCCGCTTGCTGTAGGGCCTGTCAGTATCCAAATGGGCAGAGGCATGGGTATGTTCTGGGTATCGGTTAGTAAAATGTATATTTTTAATGCCGTGGATGTATAAAAAATAAACAATTTCGATTATACAATATAATTTGAAATAATCAAAATAAACGCATTTCAGCGAAACACGTACTTCCCTGACGAGGAGTTTCTGGCCTGTGATTATAAAGCGAAGTGCATCTTCGCTCTACAGTTAAAACCCTATTCACAAAAAGTAGAACAGGTTATCCCGTTTTTATCCAGACGGAATGTTATCGCACCTTTCTGATGAGCCTGGAAAGTCCTGATGCGGTGCTTTTGCAAGATATCGAGTGTCTCATGAGAGGTAATATCATCGCTTGAATTGATGAAGGCGTATGCCGGTTGTACCGCGCTGATAAACATTTCCAGGTTATTTATGGACGAGCCATGATGAGGTACCTGGATGACATCTGACCTGATTGCTAAAGACTTTGACAAGAGTAATTCTATCCCTTGCTCCTCGATGTCAGCACACAAAAGGATGGAGTTCCCAAGATATTCAATTTTTAAAACACAGGAATTGTCGTTTGTTGCGAGGATGTCAGAAGAAAATGGCGGGGGATTTACTATCTTTACTATGGCAGGTTCAAATCCCATGAAGGCCTCGCCATAAGAAAGTGCAGCGGTTTTGATATGGTTTTTGGCGAGAAGCGAAAGTGTCCTTTGGCCCGCTGATGATGCAAACATATGATGTTGTGAATAAACAGATTGTATTGGAAATCTTTCGATGAGAGATGGTAAGCCATTCACGTGGTCTTCGTGCTCGTGAGATAGAATTATCAGATCAATCTTCTTAATACCTTGATTCCATAAAAAGGGAGCAATAATAGATCGTCCGACATCATAGCTTTGCCACGAGCCCGCATCATACAGAATGTTTTTTCCATTTGGGAATTGTATAAAGATAGCACCACCATGTCCTACGTCCAGACAAGTGATCGACAAAGCATGCTTTGGAAATATCCGTATGTTTGAAAAAAGCAGAATATTGGCGCTCAACAGGCCAAATAGTACAATTCGAACGATGTCTATGGATAAATACCTGCGACAAAGGAGGAGGGCGACGAATGCGTAATATACAACAATTTCTATCTGTGAGGGCCCACAGACGTAAAAGTAAGAATACGGCAAAGATGCAAGATTTGAAACAAGAGATTCTAATACCCTGTCTGTATTAGATGCTAACCAGGCAGAAACAGTAGCTAAAGGAGGACATACCGTTCCGAGTGTTAATAACACAATGCCACACACAATAATGATCCAGAACAGAGGGAACACTATAATATTAGTTATGGGGACAAAGGGTGTGAAAAGATGAAAATAATGAGCCGTGAGGGGTAGGGTTGCTAACCACGCGGCAAGTGAGACACATAAGGATTTCCGCAGATATTTTTTGATAAAAAACAACCTGCCCTGTTCTGACTTTACCTGTAATTTCTCTATGAATAAGGCTGTTTTAAATAAAGCGAATTCCGTTTTTGCTGATCCATAAATGATTCCCATAGTCGCCAGTACCGATAGTTGAAATCCAATGTTAAAAAGATCAGACGGATTTCTGATAAGAATAAAACAAATCGCCGTAAAGATGCCACTGGTGATGTCCCATTGTCTGCGCACCAAAAAACTACAGAAGAAAACAAATGCCATGATACTGGCGCGCAGAACAGGGGGGTTAAGTCCGGTTAAAAAAGCATACAAGATCACAACAAGCAGGATGATGATTGTTGACAAGGCCTGTTTTACTCTTAAAAGGCGTAACGGTAAAAGTACCGTAAAGACCACGATTCCAACATTAAAACCACTGATAGCGATGAAATGGATAACGCCTGTTTTCATAAAATTATCAATCGTTTCGCCCGGGAGATCGACCCTGGTGCCCAATAACATACTGCTGATCAATGGGGCGCTGTTACTAAAGGTGTGCGTGTAAATTGTGTTTTGTAACGCATTATGTAATGCATAGACGAAACTATATACCCAATGAGTACGAAATGAATCTTTCGTTTTTATATTCTTTATGTTAGCAATGGTCATTAAACAGCGGACCGGTGGCGTTTGTCTTTGCAAATAGCTTTTGTAGTTAAATTCACGGGGGTTGCCAGGGGATTTTGGAAGAAATGCATACCCGAAAAGCACTACCCTTT
This sequence comes from Planctomycetia bacterium, assembly GCA_015075005.1. GTDB lineage: Bacteria > Planctomycetota > Brocadiia > Brocadiales > Brocadiaceae > Brocadia. Next base: position 678,914 of record JABTVC010000002.1, on the reverse strand, counting down.
GTCCGTACACTAATTTGTGTAAAAAAGACAAAGTATCGTTAGCGTCCGAATTGCCAGGTTCCGGAGGATACGCGTTTACTTTAATAATGCCGGATACCTGTTTCCATCCTGATGAGGTTTCTATCTCTTCCGCACGAACGATAAAAGATATTTTATGGGAGGGCTTGCTTGAAATTTGCCCTGGTTTGTAATGGAGCGAGCGTCTATTTATGATATTTTTCTCCAGGATAACAGGTGGATTTATAATGGTTCCCGTAATACGATGTAAAGATTTGCGGGTAGTTAGAACGTGCTCAACATGATTGATGGGAATAATATCTGTCCTGGAATCGTAGTATGCTATGGATATTACCATAAAGAAGATTGACATGCATGGGAGTAAACATATATTAAATTTGTCTGCATATAAGGATATAAGGCAGAGTACCCACAGGAAGATGCCCGTTCCAAGGGTAAAATAGATGGGGATTTTTGTGAGTGAACCTATGAAGATACCACATATAAGTAAAATGGTTATAAATACAATAGGCCGTCGCATAAATTCCTCTGTGTACATATTTGGTAATATCTATAGTATTTCCTGGTGCATCAGATGAATAGCGAACCGTATTCCAAAGTATGATTGCGCATAAACTTCACCTGTGTGTGGGTTATTTACCATTGGTGATTTACCGAAAAATCGAACTGTTTTTTTTGTCTGAAATTTCTCTGCTACACAACGGTGAATAGTTGCAAGAGACCTTGATATTGTAATATATCATCTGAGATATTATAATCTGGTGTACAAATATGATGCAGAAGAATAAATGACCGGATATATTTTATTACCAGGCATATCACGCAATCTTTTCTGAAAAGTGTATATATATATGGGAAGTCTGGTGGGGCGGCGTGTTATGATAACCTCAGGGCCAACGAGAGGTTATATCGACGATGTAAGGTACATTAGTAATACATCGACCGGGAGGTTGGGGGCTATGATTGCGGTCGAACTCCTGAAAAGCGGTGCTTGTGTAACGTTCATTTATGGGATAGGCAGCAGCATTCCAGATATTGCTTTATTAGATAAAGATTGTGCCCTTCGACTGATGCTTATTGAAGTAGAAACAATAGACGACCTGGTAACCACGATCCGGAAAAGCTAAAAGACAATTCATTCGATGCCATTGTACATGCTATGGCGGTGATTGATTACACCCCGAGGCACGTAGTAACGGCAAGATACCTTCAAATAAAGATACCCTGGTAGTAACTTTTGTGAAGGCGCCCAAGATACTAAAGTTGATAAGGAAGTTATGGCCTCATGCTTTTTTAATAAGTTTTAAATTAGAAGTGGGTTTATCGAGAGACGATCTTATCGGAAGGGCATATGCGTCCCTGGTTGAAAATGGTGCGGATTTGGTCGTAGCCAACAATCAGGATGAAATTGCAGGGGATAAACACCGGGCGTATTTGATCAATTTACATAAAAAAGTTGAATCCCAATGTGAAACGAAGCAAGACATATCAAAAAGTATTACAGAGGTGCTCTCAAGGCAATAGAGAATCAATAAAAATATCAAGCACGGGTAAGTTAAAAACAGATTAGATATCTCATTACTCAGGGTCGATAAGACGTTTGATTTTACAAGACAAGGAACACCTTATGTACTCCTCTCATATATTCAAACTATTGCCAAAACCCTTAATCCATTTTTCCGGTTTTAGCCGAAGGCGGTTCGTCTCCTTTTCCCGGTCACTACTGGCAGACTTACGTACCCATTTTGGAGAATGTGAATTCTGAAATTCCATATATATCAATTGAATAGAATGTGTTAAAATTATTCATCAAACAATAAATAGTCGCCATCCTTATTTTTATTTTGAAAAGGAGGTCATAAATGACTGTTATGTCACCAAAATTGGGTGAGGTTCTGGTCAAAACATTACTTTGTTAAAAAATTAAGCGGCGCATTTTTTCTTGCGGCGTTTTGATTTAATTTTAAAATAGCCATCGGCAAGCTTATCGTTCATTGACAAGGCAGTGGTAGAGGCGAATTCGAGAATAGAATTGACAGCCAGCTTGATTTCGTTAAAGGTGGTAGGCTTAGTTTCAAGGATTTTAGCGAGATAGGCATTTTGCTTGATCCAATAAGTAAGAGTCCAGGCGGTAAGGCAGAGATTCCAGTATCTATCAATTTTATTGATATGCCTGACCTGATAGTGGTCAAAGTAAAAAGCATCTTTGAGTTCCTTGAAACAGTGTTCAATCCCCCAGCGGAGCAGATAGTTTGCAATAACCATTTTGGCAGAAGAGTTGAGTTTGTTGGTAATAAGGACGTGGTAGCTATTGTCGTCGTCCTTATTCCACTTGCCCAAAATGACAACAAACATGAAGATGTTTCTGTTGGACTTTATTTCAGAGTAAAAGACTTGACCTGCTTTGTGAATATGGGTAAGAAATCGTGTAGTGGCATACCACGAGTCGAAGACAGTGCCGGAGAAATCAACCGTTTTGGAATAGGCGTCGAAGAGTTCTGAGGCGATTTGTATTTTGTCCTTGAAGCGGGAATCGTTTTTTCCTCTGGGAAACTCATTGGCAGAAAGATAGGGGACTATGTCGATGGGAAAATGTTTTGATGGTGAGACAAAAACAGCGGCAACGCCAACATTACAGACTTCTTCCCTCTTGAGAGGGCCGCAATACTGCCATTTTGCGCCTTCGGTCTTTCTTGCAAAGGGTTTTGGGCATCCGGTGTCGTCAATGGCAAGAAGCCCGTCTTTTGTGGATGCAGTGGTTCTTTGTTTTTGAATAATTTCCAGCCTCTTGCGCTTCAGCGCCTGGATGTCCCAACGGGAATCAGAAAAGAAGTATTGTAGCCTTTGGTAATCAGTGTGGGTAGCTTTTGCCACGGCAGTTGATTATAAGGAAACTATTGTAAAAGAACTGGAAGATAAAATTTGATGGCAAAATTGGAGGTAAGAATGTCTACTACAAAACAGATAAAAAAACTCGAAAGAATTGCCCTGAATAAATACGAAGACCTCCTGGATACTATCTTGGTTCTCGAGGCGATGAAGGCTCAAACAAGGCCGGGCAAGGAATGGAAGGAACTGAAAAAGAAGCTGATGGAGCATGTTTAAACTCATCGTCAATACTTTTGCGGAAGAGACACTTGAAAAAGTTTCTCTAAGGGACAAAAAGACATTTTATAGGTTGTCAAAGGCGTTGGATGAACTGGAAGAGAAGGGATTGCAGAGTTCGAATGTTAAGTCTTTGAAAAATGCTCCCAAAATATTCAGAAAAAGAGTAGGGCGATGGAGGATTTTGTTCCCTGTAAAACTCCAGATAATTAATGTCTGGATTGTTGCTATAGAAAAAGACACAGACAAAGATTATAAGAGGTGGATTGACTATATAACTTACCATTAGATATCTCATTACTCAGGGTCGATAAGACGTTTGATTTTACAAGACTCCGAAGTTCCTTATTTATCAATTGAATAGAATGTGTTAAAATTATTCATCAAACAATAAATAGTCGCCATCCTTATTTTTATTTTGAAAAGGAGGTCATAAATGACTGTTATGTCACCAAAATTGGGTGAGGTTCTGGTCAAAACAACACATTCAAAAGATATAAATGATGCTCTAAATAAAATTTTCTCAGAATATTTGGAATTAAAGTTAGGGGCATTGCAGGAAATAATTGATAGGTTCCAGAAGAAATGGGAGATGAGTTTTGAGGAATTCAAAGGGCATTTTAAAGAGGGGACTTTGAAAGAAGATAGTTATTCCTTTAGTGCAGAAAAAGACTACTGGCAGTGGGAAGAGGCTGAGACATTAAAAAAACACTATGAAGAGATTAAAAGACAGTGGATATAAGCCAATTTCTTCTTTTGTTGCTCGAAGGTCTTTCTAAACTTCATTTTGTTGAGAAGGTAGATATTCAGACAGAGGTATTTGTTCTTAAAGGTCGTGCAATATTAAAGAACAATCGTTTCTTACAGATATATTTTAATGAAATTACTGGAACTACAGCCTTTGCACTTATAGAAGATAACAGGCGGATTTGGGGTATAGATTGCGACAATATGAGAGGGTGGCATTTCCATCCGCTGGAAAATCCTGAAACTCACCATAGCATAAATAAGAAAACTATTGAAGAAATAATTGAGATGTTATCAGAGGTATGGTCATTTCTTCTGTGATAGACAATAAGAGATTTGTAGAAAAAAACGGCATGCTTGTTAAGGAATTTGACAGATATGTTCTGGAGTACCCTGAATTTGCTAACAAGATACCCGACAATGCCCTTGTTGTTATGCAAATGGAAGGCGATGAGGAATTTAACAACTGGGCAAGAAAAACAGCACAAAGTATAGCCGAAAAAGATACACCCCTTGTGTATATAACAATCACTGAATTAAAACCGGTGCGCTCACGGATAGAGAAATTAAGGCTTGAATTAATTACTTAAACCTTGTTGGTTGATGGTAGTTTTTACAAAATACAAATAAGCTCAATATATCCAAGTGTTGTTGGATATATTCAATCCTTATATACATTTTGCCTGGTAACGTTATTTGTATCGTCTTAGGTAAATCAGAAGGCTTGTTGTCGTAAGCGTTTGAAGATGCAATCTAAAAACAAATGAAAAAGATTTTGTTTTTTGGTTCAACGTTACAGTGAAATGGATTATTATAACGTCAAGCGCTTGCTTAAATTACATCAAATTTAAAGAGTATCCTTATATTGATTTCATGATTCGCTCTGACGGAGAAAAGGCATTGTTGGGAATTCTCAAAGGCTCTGATTCCTCGACCCTTTCCGGACTTGTATATCGGGGGAACAAACGGCCAAATTATTGAAAACCCAATCGTGAGAGGTAAAAAGGTCAACTGCCTGGATATTGATTACGACTTTATCGAAGATGTTATCGTTGATATGAAATAATTCTTTAAAATTCTTCGTTGCGACAATATGCTGGCGTTTGTTTTGCTTATTTGCTACCATAAACAAAATTTTATCACGATAAAGGCAAACCCTGAGCGATCAGGGGACGCAAAGTAAAGGATCTTTTAAACGTACACGGACGTACGGAGAGGCCGGAAGAGCCTTTTAGAAATAGTTTAAGGAAGTCGTTGAGAAAAGATAGCCTTACTGCCGAAGATGTTTCATTGAATATCTTTGCAGTAAGGCTTTTTTGTTTACTGCTGCGACTCCTCGGCTGACTCATGGCGCCACGAGTGTGGATGGAGTTGAGGAGAAATGGATTCTTGCTAGATTGAATGGGATATTTGAATGTGATAGGTGACTAAAAGTATGTTGTCGTTTCTAATAATCCAAGAAGCTATTTTTCTGACTAACTTACCAGATACATTTATTAAGAAAGAGGAGAAAAGTGAAGAGAATAAAGGATGTGGGCGCAGGGATATCGCTATCCATAGCGGTGTTGTTTTTGATATTAATAATGCACGTTATGACAACTAATGCAGATACATTCCAGATTTTCAGACCTGGTCCTGGCTTGAATGATGGCACTGACGATGGATCCATAAATGCGGGCAAAGACACATTTTTTTATCGATGTGAGGAGGAAAAATATTATGGCGCAGATTACGACATTATCGGCAGGCCGAGAAGCACATGCAACCCATGTAATGATAAGGGATATATACAATTTAACATCTCGACCCTCCCTGACAATGTCGCAAGGGTTTATCTGGGGGTTACGCATTTTTCGCATACAGATCATTGTTATTCAAATTGCATTGCAGATTTCTACTTTTATCCTGTTTTAGAACCATGGGGTGAAATATCGTTACCGTCTTTCCCGCCGTCAGAGGGAGCTGCGGTATATGGTCCAATAAACATAGCTTTTCCAAATAACTTTGGAAACAAGGAATATAATATAACAGAGGTTTACAGACAATGGAAGAGCGGTTCAATACCAAATAATGGACTGGTAATCTATTCACCTGATGGAGACTGTAATAATGCTGCTACCCAGTTTAGTATAGGGTCTTCAGACAACCCGGATGTAACAATGCGACCGTATCTCAAGGTTATTCCAGTCGGAGCCGATCCAACACCGCCGACGGTAACTTCAACAAATCCAGCCAATAATGCAACTAAAATAAATATTAATAGCAGCATCACCGCTACATTCAGCGAGTCCATGGATGCCACTACAATTACCACGAACACCTTTATCTTAAATAATGGTAGCACCAATATTGATGGAACGGTTTCTTATAGTGGTACAACGGCTACATTTACCCCTTCAAGCCCTTTGGTAGTTTCCACCACCTACACGGCAATGATTACCACCGGGGTAACGGACGAGGCTGGCAATACAATAACATCTGACTACACCTGGGGCTTTACCACTCCGTTTATCGTGCCTTATGTGAGCCCAAAAATAATTGTGGATGGCAATGTAAGTGAATCCGCCTGGGATATAGCAACCGATGTAAATAAAACGGTCATTGGGACGACGAACAACAACACAAAGTTCGGTGTGCTCTGGGATACTACCTATCTGTATGTGGGTATGAAGGTGCTGGATGATACCCTCTACAATGATTCGGCGTATGTCCATGAAGATGATAGTGTGGAGATCTATATCGATGGAGACCATAACCATGGTACGACCTACGATAGTTACGACCGCCAGTTCATTAAGGGGTGGTTCGATTCAGCCCTCTTTGAGCAACATGGCAAGTCGACGGGTGTTACACGGCTGGCCGCCCATTTCTGGTGGGTATAGTATAGAACTAGCCATACCGTGGAGCAATCTGGGATTACCCCCACGGCGGTATGGTGGCCCTTGGTCAGCGTGGGTATACGATGACGACAACGGAGGGGGTCGAAGGCAGGCAATCTGGATAGGAACGGCAAATAATTATCTGGATACGTCGGCATTTGGAGACATTGTCCTTGGGGAGCCACCCCTGCCAACCCCGATCATAGTCACTTCATTTAGCATCAACAATGGTGCGGCCGGAACCAACAGACGGACGGTGACGCTGAATAATACGGTAATGGGCAATCCACACACTACATGGCCAGCGAGTCGCCAGAATTCTACGGGCGTCGAGTGGCGGACTTACTCAACGCACCCGTTTTAAACTGAGCAAGGGTGATGGTACGAAGACCGTCTATTTCAAGGTCAAAAATGACTACGATGTGCATTCAAATGTGGCCAGTGACAGCATCCTCTTCAGTAAGGCGACCGACTGTACCGATGATTACGAGCCAAATGACGATTTTAGCGTCGCCTTTGGACCGCTGATATCGGGGAAGAGCTATGCGGGGAAGATATGCAGCCCTGCCGATAATGACTATTTTCAGATCAACGTAGTGAACCCCGGAACGATCACCCTGAACCTCCATGTGCCACCAGAGAAAGATTATGACCTGGAGATCTACAATTCCTCGCACCAGCCGGTTGATTTTTCAGAAAACCTTGCGGGCGAATCAGAGAGTATCGAATACCAGGCGCTTGAACCCGGCACTTATTATATCAGGGCTTATGGTTACGATGGTGAATTTGACGAGACCCAGCCATACACGCTGACAGGGGCATGGCCGTCGGCGCTGCAGGCCTTCTATGCCTTCGATGAGGGGGTGGAACGATTGCCAGTGATTCATCAGAAGGTGGCAAACATGGCACAATTTATGGGGCTCAGTGGACAGCGGGTAAAATCGGTGGCGGATTGAATTTTGACGGGAATGATTATGTAACAATTCCTCGCATGAATTATGATGAGATTTCAGTATCTGCATGGTTCAATAAAAACAGATCTGGCACAAACGTTATATTTGGTGGTTTTAGATATAATGCCAATGTGCAATTGCAGGAAGGATTTGACTTGTATTTTCAGTCTGCTACACCCAATAGACTTCGGTTTGCCGTGGCCACAAGGAATGCAAGCGGGACAAGGACAGTAAAAGAGGCAATAAAGGATTTTACCGATTCGAATGGGAGTTGGTATCATGTGGTTGGCACCTACAATAAGGCTACAGGAGAACAGAAGTTATATGTGGACGGGCAGTTGGTGAATACACAAACACATCCATCGGGGAATATCGTGCGCCATTAATGGAGCGGAGTTATATGGCTATAGGAACAAGGTATACCGATTGGGGCTTTTTCCGTGGAAGTATAGACGAAGTCCTTATCTTCAATCGGGCGTTGAACGCCCGGGAAGTGCAAGACTTGTATAACAACGTGAGTGCATTAGCCACCACGGCATCTTATGGGTTCGTGGGTATTAACGACGGTGATAGTTACACTGACATTACTCCCTCAGAAATGGTCGCGCCTATTCACCCGGCAACGGTTATCTTAAACTTCTTCAAGGCTGAGGCGGATGATGGCCGTGTTGTCCTGACATGGGAGACATCCGGAGAGGCCGACAGTGCAGGATTCAATCTCTATAGGTCAAGGCGCAGAAACGGTACGTATACCCAGGTCAACAATGTACTCATCGATGCAAAGGATAATGCCGTGTCGGGAGGTAGCTATAGCCTTGAGGATCAGCCAGGCCAAGGTAATTTCTATTACTATAAACTGGAAAGCGTGGACTACGATGGGGTGGGCGCCATGCATGGGACTGTAAAGATAAAGGTACGATCGGAAGATGATCCGAAACACCGTTCCGTGCGGCATAGGCCGTAGGTGTGTTTTCGGGGATGTTTGATAGAAGTCAGGAGACAGAATAGAACTTGAGTTTGGAAAATTAAACGTTTGCTATTATAAACTAACGCTCTCGCGTATTTCCCGATAGAGAGACCCCAATCCTCCCGCAAACAACATAGTTTGCGGGAGGAATTTAAAATTGCGATGGAAATGCCGTTCACAGACGATCCTGTCATGAAAAACAAATCTGTTCGCTTCTAAAAAAAAGGCACATTTATTCATTCCTTTCACTGATTAAAACACGAAAACTACTGAAAAAACAGGGTGGAATTTATTGTCCCTCCCTTTCTCCTGGTACCAGCACATCCTATAAAAACTGTTTTTTTGTAAGTTTTTTCCTTCCCGGTATCTCCTCGTTTGTAAGGAGGGTATTAAGGGGTGGTCGTTTGTTTGTGGTGTAGCTGCGCCATGAGAATCTATTGACGACTTCACTGAAAGCTAAAGAATTGTAATACAGGGCGCCTCGATATCTCTATCCAGGCGCTATTTTGCTGATTCCTATAATAACATATGGATATGATGCCATTTCCCCATCAAAAAGAAGAATAAAGACCTGGATTTTCAGGTATCTTATCGTTACAATGTCCCTTTTTAATTTGCCTGGTATTTATGCCCAGGCACTATCTATGCAGGCATCGAGCAAGGCGGACTGGACATTTTTGTCTTATATTGTGCAGTAATACTCTTCGGGTAAGGATATTGTGTTTGTCAAAGACGGGGATTATGAACGCAGTATTTGGGCAGAATCAGAATTGCGCAGGGTCAATTTAACTGGCCAACTTAGGTTGGGGAGCAACGGACACATTTCAGAAGTTGAAAGAAGTATTGATTTCAAACAACTCAATCCAAATTCAATTGTTGTTATTACTCCAATTCTGTATCCGGATAAAAACAAATTAGATATCTCATTACTCCGGGTCGATAAGACGTTTGATTTTACAAGACAAGGAACACCTTACGTACTCCTCTCATATATTCAAACTATTGCCAAAACCCCTAATCCATTTTTCCGGTTTTTAGCCGAAGGCGATTCGTCTCCTTTTCCCGGTCACTACTGGCAGACTTACGTACCTGTTCCGGAGGATGTGAATTCCGAAGTTCCTTATTTATCAATTGAATAGAATGTGTTAAAATTATTCATCAAACAATAAATAGTCGCCATCCTTATTTTTATTTTGAAAAGGAGGTCATAAATGACTGTTATGTCACCAAAATTGGGTAAGGTTCTGGCCAAAACAATACATTCAAAAGATATAAATGATGCTCTAAATAAAATTTTCTCAGATTTTTATAGTTACAGTCTATTTCCAGAATTAGTTTAAAAGTTCAGGAAGATAATAGTTATGCAGGGGAATACAGTGGTAAATGGAAAAAATAATATGAATGACATTGCAGAATTTTTCTGGGATGTGGACATAAGGAGCCTTGATACCGTCAAAAATAAGAAGTTCATTATAGAACGGCTTTTGCGCTATGGAAGACCTGAACAGATAAAATGGATGTTTGACCGCTATAGCGACAGTGAGATTGTTGAAGTTGTAAAGTCGTCAAGAACTATTGATAAAAAGACAGCCAGTTACTGGGCGCTTCATTACAATATTTTACCAAATGAGGTTTTATGTTTGAACAGACAATTGACGCACGAGTGCTTTTATTAATAGAAAAAATTTCAAAAATGCGGGAGATATCAGATAATTTTTATCTTGCGGGTGGCACTGCATTGGCAATACATCTTGGTCATCGCAAAAGTGACGTTATTGATTTGTTTTCACAGAAGCGTTTTCCAGTTGAGCATTACTCACATTTGTTCCTTACTTTAAACGGTAAAATATTGGTCGAAGAAGAGGGAACAATACATACACTCATTGAAGGCGTCAAGGTATCGTTGCTCTATTATCCATACAAATTATTGTTGCCGTTTAAAACATTTGCGGGATTAAATATGGCGAGTATTGAAGATGTCTCCTGCATGAAAATAGTTGCACTTTCACAGCGTGCAGAGAAAAAGGATTTTTTTGATGCGTATGAGATTCTTAAAATATATAAACCTGTTGAATTAAAAAGGATGTTCATGGAGAAATATGGTGCAGAGAAAATAAACTGCTACCATATTTTAAAATCATTTTTTTATTTTGATGATGCGGAAAACTCACCGGATCCGGTCACTCACCATGGAATAACGTGGGATGAAGTGAAGGCATTTTTTAGAAATAATGAAAAAATGTTTACAAAAGATTTATTGTGCTAACATGTGTGACATTGTAAAGATTTGGGGCGGGGTCTTTACATATAAGATTTTTTAATTCAAAGCTTTTTTTTAGTTTTTCGGTGGACAAAGAGTGATTTTTATTAACTCGGAGAGACGCACGAACAAAGACATTCCCAACCTTGCAATAGCTTATGCTGCCACTTTGTATCGCAGCAAAGTGATCAATCTTAATACGATGCCGGATCCAGGCGACCGCATTTACGATGAAAAGGAAAATGACTATGTTTTGTCAGTTCAATCAAGGAATTATGGCCATGCACGGAAGAACAAAGGAGAGATTCTCTCGAAATACCCGAATGCTAGCGTTCGGACTCTCAAGGGTATTCTGGATATTCAGTGCTGTTATTCGTTCGCTACTTTTGATGAACCCTTGAATATTGCCACTCCTTTTTCAGATAATTTTCCTTTTCCTGATTATTCATTGTTTGATTCGTTTAAGATTTTTCTGGCAAAATGGCAATTAGCTGGCTGGTATTATCCTCGGATAATATCTGTGCTATGAGAATCTATTGACGGCTCTAATGAAAACTAAAGAATTTGTGTTGCTGATGTTTCTAAAACCAAACTAATGTTAAATACAGCGGTTTGTTAAAGCAAAAACGCTCTTTAACAAAAGAAAAGAAACTTAGGAAAGTATGCAATCTAATATTCTCTCCATCAAAGCCAGACTCAATCAATTGTTTCATGTAAAGCGTGAAATGACTTGGGTTGCGGCTGGACAGATGCTGTCGTTTCTGGGCGCTTTTGCCGGAATTAAAGTACTGACAACGGTTATGCAGCCCGAAGGCTATGGACAATTGGCCTTGGGAATGACTATCGCCGGCCTGCTGAATATGTTTCTGTATGGCCCCATTGGACAGGTGGTAGGACGTTTCTTCTCGGTATGTCGTGAAAAAAATGAATTACGTGTTTACTTTTTTATTTTAAAAAAAGCACATATCGCATGTGGCCTTATACTGCTGGTTTTTATATGTCTTACAGCCATACTGACAAATGTTTTGGCCGGTGGTAAGTGGGCATTGCTCGTGATAATGGCATCACTGTTTGGTGTCGTAAGTGGGATAAATGTGTCCTTTTTATCTCTCCAGGGTGCGATCAGACAACGCAAGGTGGTTGCTTTACACCAGGGTATAGATGCATGGTTGCGGCCTGCGTTGGCTATTGCGGCGCTTTATTTGTTTAGTAATAACGTCTATTTTGCGCTATCGGGATACATTCTGGGGACGCTTATGATTACCCTTTCCCAATGGGTGTTTGCATTAAAGAATGCAGCCGTTAAGGAACATTGGAACGGTACATCACCGGGGAAAAAAGTAGTAAGGGCTAACGTTCAGGAGTTTTATGCATATGCAAATCCTTTTATTCTCTGGGCGGGCATTGTTGCTGTTAGTATGTATGCCGACCGTTGGATTATTCAGGGATTGTTTGGGGCGGAGGAGGTTGGTGTATATGTTGCCATCTATCAGATTGCCAATGCACCGATCGCACTTTTATTTGGCATGATAAACCAATTTATACTACCGATTATTTTTGAGCACGTTGCGGCATGTCATGAGTCGAAGACCGTGCCAGAGAAACCGATGCTTTCTAAATAGGTGTCGAAAAGTCATATGGCGAATCTATCTTTTGTCTTTAAAGGGATGACTGTTTTGCCAGCACAAAATTCATCGGCGTGAAGATACGGTATTATATCAATAGAAAAACTTTTTGTCTTTGCAACAAAGAGACTCACACATTACAGACTTCTTTTTTTGAGAGGGCCACAGTATTACCACTTTACTCTAGGATTATTTGATGTCACAAATTAAACGAAATATAGTTGCTAATTTTTTTGGTAATGGTTGGTCTGCACTGATGTCGCTGTTATTTATCCCTCTATACATCCATTTTATGGGAATTACGGCGTATGGGTTGGTTGGCATTTTTGCTACCCTTCAAACCATATTTGGTCTGCTAGATATGGGATTGAGTGCTACGTTGAACCGAGAAATGGCGCGACTTTCCTTACGTTCTGAAAAAAACCAGGAAATGCGCAATTTGGTGCGTACGATGGAGTTAATATATTGGGCTATTTCAGCGATCATTGGAATTGCGGTAGTGGCAATTGCTCCCCTTATAGCCAAACATTGGCTGCAGACAGACAAACTCTCGTTGGAGACGACTCATAAGGCAATCATAACTATGGGACTGGCTATGGCATTCCAGTTGCCGTTTAGTTTTTATTCTGGAGGATTGCAGGGACTTCAGAGACAGGTACTTTTCAACGTTATCGTTGTTACCACAGCGACGATACGAGGTGTGGGGGCTATTCTGATACTATGGTTGGTGTCACCAACTATTTTAGCTTTTTTTACTTGGCATATAGTGATTAGTACATTACAGACATTTCTGGCAGCATGGTTCCTCTGGCGCAGCTTACCTAAAACTGGTATAAATGCCAGCTTTAGGATCGAAATTCTTAGAGGGATCTGGCGCTTTTCTACTAGCATGAGTGGTATTGCAGTCATGTCTGTTTTGCTTTCTCAATTGGATAAAGTTATCTTGAGTAAACTATTAACAATGGAAATGTTTGGGTACTATACTCTATCGGGTATGATGGCAATGAATCTCTATCGTCTTATCGGGCCTGTCTCATCTGCATTATATCCACGACTTACTCAGTTAGTTGCCATTGGTGACCATGATGGATTAAAACAGCTGTACCATCAAGGTTGCCAGTTGATGTCGGTACTTATCCTGCCGATTGCTGTTATTGTTGCTTTTTTCCCGAAGGAAATCCTTTTACTCTGGACGCGAAATCCCACAACTGTGGAGTATACCTCTTTAATATTGCGGTTTCTGATCATTGGTACAGCGCTAAGTGGGTTGGGATACATCCCATATGCATTACAATTAGCCTATGGCTGGACAACGCTTACTTTTTATTCAAATGTAGGAATGGCAATAATTCTGGTCCCTTTCATTTTTATAATGACGCCTCATTATGGAGCAGTAGGTGCAGCAGTTGTATGGGTTATACTCAATAGCGGCTACGTGCTGGTTGTCCTTCCGATCATGCATCGTCGCCTACTTCAAGGTGAGATGTGGCGCTGGTATGTAGAAGATGTAGGTTTACCACTAACAGTGGTCATTATGATTGCGGGATTAGGGCGCTGGTTAATCAATAAACCGGTGTCACAGTTGCTTGTGCTTATTTACCTAGGAATTGTATACATCATAGCACTGCTAATGTCAACTTTGGCAGCACCGAGAATCAGGGTATGGGTATTCAACCAGACGTTAAAGTGAATGATGGCTGGAGATTTAAAATGGCTGAAAAAAGTTTAAAAGATTTTGTAGATGTTGCAAAAAAATTTATTGGGGAATCAAATATTAAGATTATAATTGAAATTGGAGCACGGGACTGTGCAGAAACATTAGCATTTAATCGACTTCTCAAGAATTCAACAATTTATACTTTTGAATGTAACCCCGCGACGTTACCAATTTGCCGGACAAGAGTCAAGAATTATAATAGTATTCACTTGATAGAAAAAGCCATTACAAATCTTGATGGCAAGATTAAGTTTTTCCAAATTGATCAAAAAAGAACTAAGACGACCTGGGAAGATGGCAACCCTGGCGCATCTTCATTACTTAAGGTTTCTGGGAAATACCAGATTGAAGATTATGTGCAAAACGAGATTGAAGTTGAAGCAATCACTTTGAATAACTTTATAAAAACTTATAATATAAAAGTGATTGATTTATTATGGATGGATATCCAAGGTGCGGAACTTTTAGCTCTTCAAGGGCTAAAAGAAAATATCCATAACATAAAGTTTATTCATTTAGAAGTCGAATTCTTTGGAATATATCAAGACCAACCTTTATTTAAAGACATTAAAACATTTTTAAATAGGCATGGGTTTTTACTATTGAAATTTACAAGTTTTGGTAAATACGCGGCTGATGCAGTCTTTGTAAATAAGAAAGTAATTCCAGTAAAAAGATTTGTTGTACTTTGGTTGTCTGACCGTTTAGCATACTTCATAAACAAAATAAATTATATTATTAAAAATATACTAATACGAGTTATAAAAAAATTTATTCACTTAAAAAAAATGGATGTACGGAATAGAGCAAGTTTATTCTTCATAAAAAGAATAAAACCCGCAAAATTTAATAAAATTATTCCCCAGAGCTCCATAAAAATTGATATTATTATTCCCGCCCACGAAAAGGACGCAGATGTTCTCCCTTATGTAATAGATGCAGTAAGGAAGAATGTAAATCACCCTATTGGGAACATTATAATTATTAGTTATAACTCTGATAAAATCTTAACAATCTGTACCGCTAAGCAATGTATATTCGTAAATGAAAATACCGTTTTGCCTATCACCAAAAATGATATTAAACATATTGTAAATGGATCAGACCGTACAGGATGGCTATTTCAGCAACTTTTAAAATTGGGCGGAGAACGCTTAAGTTCCCAGGAACACTATTTAATTTTAGATGCAGACACTATCTTTATTCGACCCCATGTTTTTGAATTTCAAGGAAAAACAATTTTTTATTGTTCAGATGAATACCATAAGCCTTATTTTACAATGTATGAAAGATTATTAGGTATAAAAGCAAAATGTCCTTTATCTTTTGTCAGTCACACCATGCTCATTGAAAAAACAAAACTTGAAAATTTAAGAAAAGAGATAGAAAATAAGCACAAAACTACCTGGTATGAAGCAATTATAAATAATATCGATAAATCAGAAGGATCTGGTTTTTCAGAATACGAAACGTATGGGAATTATGTCTTTTCACATTATTCTAAAGAGATTATTTTAGAATATTGGTTTAACCTAAGTTTAGCGAAAGGAGAAATAAAAAACATAGAAAATCTAAAAAAACAGTTTTTGAATAAGTATAAATCTATATCTTTTCATAGCTATAATAAGGAGTAATGGTAGATACTATGAAAGGCTTAACTCTTTTTTGCATGAACAACCTCCATGAGCTAGGAATCCAGCGTGCGATAATATGGATTGTGAATAATTGGCCTGATGAGTACGGGCGGTGCGCGCTTTCGCTGCGTAACAAGGATGGCCGGCAGGTAAGTTTCCTTTCCCCGAACGTGGTTGTTTACGAGTTGGATAAGATTCAACCACCGCTTCGTGGCATGGCAACTCCTTTTCGGGTATTGGCGTATTATCGCCTCCTAAAAAAACTTAAACCGCAGACCGTGATTGCGGTTAATCAATTTGAGTCCTTAGCCCTTTGTATAATTAAGAGGTTCTACCGTGATTTTCGTTTAGTTGTTTGTGAACACTGTCATGTAAGCAGTAATTTGAACGGGGCAAACGCCCATTCTGGTTGGTTTGGCTGGTATTACAGAAGGTTTTTTCCCAGGGAATATGTACGATACGCCGATATAATACATACGGTTGCCCGCGAAGCGGCAAATGATTTGTGTCTGAATTATCAGATTCCAAAAGAGAAGATAAGGGTTATTTATAATCCTGTGGATATTGAGCAAGTGAGAAGGCTTGCTTGTGATCCTTTGGATGATCCTTGGCTACAAGAGGGGAATCGCACGGTTATTGCTGCATCGAGATTAGAATCTCAAAAACGGCTTGATGTTTTGTTGCATGCATGGGTACTGGTAAAAGAAGCAGAATTGACTGATGAAGCAACGTGCAAACCATACAGGCTCATTATCTGTGGAGATGGTAGTTTGCGCTCTTCTCTTGAGGGATTAGCGGCTAAATTGGGGATAGCAGACTCGATCCGTTTTGTGGGATTCCAAAGTAATCCCTGGAAATGGATCAAGCGAGCAGCTCTTTTTGTAAATACCTCCGAGTGGGAAGGGTTGCCTTGCTCGCTTATTGAGACCCAGGCAGTTGGCACTCCTGTCCTGTCGTCGGATTGTCCCTCTGGGCCTAAAGAAATATTAATGGATGGTGAAGCAGGTTTTTTGTTTCCCTCCGGTGATGCTTATAAATGCGCAGATCAGATGATTAATGCACTGAAAAACAAAGAACCCTGTGACAGAAAAGTGAAGGTTGCCCTGGACAATATAGAGAGATTTTCTATAAATGAAATAGTAAGGCAGTACGCCGGGTTAAATTAGTCTCTATACAAGAACATTTTGACATTTTTAGCAAAAATGTCGCGTCGATTTCTTGTAGTCTGCCAATGGGGGAATGAGGGGCGGCAGAACCTTTTCTACCCCTATCCAAATAGCTTTGAAATCCTAAACATTAAGAAGTTACAAATACCAGGAAAATATGTTTCACAATATCTTAACAGACATTAAAAATGAACTTAAAAAGAGCACATTACTTTTTGAGTTAAATGCAAAATATAAGTGTTATAAAATTAAAAGGCAATACCATAAGATCGATGCATATTATTCCGCATCAGGAGGAAAAGTAGCGATTTTAGATATTCATCCATGTATTCACGAGAAGACTGCAACTACCCGCATCGATAGTCACTGTTTTTATCAGGCTATTTGGGCATTCAAAAATATACTGGCTAGCGGTGTAAAATCCCATGTAGATGTAGGATCAGATGTTAGCTATGTAGGGACGCTAACTACCATTACCGATGTTACATTTATTGATATTCGTCCTTTGGAATTGAAGCTGGATAGGTATACCTGCAAAAAAGGTTCGATATTAGCGCTTCCATTTGGTGACGGTTCAGTATTGTCATTATCGTGCTTACACGTAATAGAACATGTCGGATTAGGGCGTTACGGTGACCCGATTGATCCGGAGGGATCAAAAAAAGCCTGTCTGGAGTTGGGAAGAATATTAGAAAAAGGAGGTAACCTATACTTGAGTATTCCTACTGGAAGACCGAGGATTTGTTTTAACGCACATCGTATACATATTGCACAACAAATATTAATTTATTTTTCTGATTTGAAATTGGTAAGTTTTTCTATTGTTGACGATCAGGGTATTTTCCATGAGAATGTCCCTTTTGATAATTGGAATAATTTGGAATATGGTTGTGGTATGTTTCATATGACAAAGATTTGAAATTGGTGGATGTATAAAAGGTAAGAAAAATATTATAGCTTTATTAAAAAAATCTAAAATATTAAATTGTCTCAACACTATAATAAAAGCTTATTTGCAAGAAAGGTGTGCAAATATGTTGATGGCTTTCTATAGTAAAGAGGCAATTAGAAAAAGATTGACAACTCTCAAAGAGAGCGAGTTGGTTGTTGCGCTTAGCAACCGTTTAGCATCTCGCGGGCTTTTCTCTATACCAAAAAAGAAAGGCGCACTTCACATTTTTCTTACCTTTCCACTTACTAACTGGGAATGTATTTTACCAAAGGCATTAGAACCTTTCGGGAAGGTTACTACTTTTGAGTGGCGTTCTCTGGGATTTAATGACCTCTCAAGCGATTGGTTGAAGCATCGTGATTTAATGAATGCTGCAATGGTTGAAACTTTTCGTAATGTTCATAAAGAACAATCTATTGACGTAATAGTTGGATATCTATCTGGTTATAATATCTCCCCAAACATTTTGACAGAAATGTCAAAAGCAGATGTGGTAATATTCAATTTTTGTTGGGACGATAAATTGTATTTTAAGGGGAAAATGCTTGGTGGTCGGTGGACTGGTCCTGCTGCTTTAGCTTCTATAGTAGATTTGAATTTAACAAATGCTCCCGATTCGTGTATCAAATATATGGTGGAGGGTGGGCTTGCCATGTTCTGGCCTGAAGCAGCACATCCCGAGATTCACAAACCTTATCAAATACCGTTTGAGTATGATATCTCATTTGTTGGTGGGAAGTATGGATGGAGGTCTAAGTTTATTTCAAAATTACAGAAAATGGGGACAAAGGTGGTGTGCTTTGGCAATGGATGGGAGAACGGTCCATTATCCGACGAAGAGATGGTGAAGCTTTTCTCCCGGAGTAGAATAAATTTGGGTTTTGCTGGTGTTGGTTATTCAAAAAAACTGATGTGCTTGAAGGGGCGTGACTTTGAAGTGCCAATGAGTGGCGGGCTTTATTTAACGCAAGATAATCCAGAACTATCCTTAGTGTATGATATAGGAAAGGAGATTTTAACTTACAAGGATGAAATGGACTGTGTGTCAAAAGATTAACTGGCTTTTGTCAAACCCAGTTGAAGCAGATAAAATAAGAACCGCAGGGAGAATCCGAGCGTTAAAGGATCATACATGGGAAAAGAGATTTGAAAATATGTTCAGGATTACACGTTTATTGAAAGAAGATTGAGATAAGCTAAGATGCAAGAATTAGAGTGCGTAGACTGTCCTCTTTGTAATTTAAATAACTTTAAAATACACGTTATTGCCAAAGATTATTTATTTTCGAAAAAAGAGTTTACTGTTGTTAGATGTGAATCCTGTGGGCTAATTTTTACAAACCCACGAGTTAAAGAAAATCTTATTGCACATTATTACTTTTCCGATTACATCCAGCACAGAGAAATAACAAAATTAACAAATTTTCAAAGGGCTAAAAATAGTCTGGGATACTTATTTAAAAATCCTTATAAAAAAATATTGAAAGCGCTTCGATCTACTAATGCAAAAACAGTTTTGGAAGTTGGAGCAGGCGAAGGGAGCTTACTAAATTATCTTAAAAAAAACGGCCTTAATGTTACAGGTGTTGAGAGGGACAGAAATTGCGTAAGGCGTATAAGAGCAATGGATATCACTTGTTATTCTGGTGATTTAAACGAAGTTGTATCTAAAATTGGTTTTAAAAAATTTGATGCAGTAGTCTTTCATCATGCGTTTGAACATCTTTATAATCCCAAAAAAACATTGAGTAATATATATAATCTACTTAATGAGAAAGGGATTATATATCTTTCGGTCCCAAATATAAATTCTATAGAAGCAAGATTATTTGGCAAATACTGGAAAGGTTTAGATTTGCCACGTCATACTATTCATTATGATATTAATAGTATTAAAAATTTCCTTTCAGAAGCAAAGTTTAAAATAATTAACTTAGAAAGTGATATCTTTCCTTCATCGTTTATTGAAAGTATTGGTTTTTTTTTGCTCAAGCAAAGGATGCCATTAAATATTTATTATTTATTCTATTATCCATGGAAATTATTGGCACCTATACATACAAAAGTAATCGGTTCAGGGGTAATGAGCGTTGTAGCAAAAAAGTGTTAAAGATGATTTTATTTGTTTATGGAGGTAGCGCAAAACATGAAGCTATTGTTGGTCAATGCAATTGACCATAGTAGAAATATTGAAACTGTGTTTCCGTCTTTAGGACTAGCATATTTATCTTCTTCGCTAAAGAATCATTTTCCAAATATACAGATAAAAATTATTGACAGGGATATTGAAAACGTAATCAAGTCGTATTGCCCTGACTTAGTTGGTGTTTCATCTGTTTCCCAAAATTTTGGAGAGCAACAGAAATTGGAGATTTATGCAACATTTTGAAGATTCCGGTATTTGTGGGAGGTGTGCATATTACTTTGCTTCCCGAATCTTTACCAAAAGCGTTTGATTTTGGAGTATACGGTGAGGGGGAAGAGACAATAATTGATATAATAAATTACCTTCATAGCGGTGGAATCTCTGGTTCCTCTGAAATGGAAAAAATTAATGGATTGCTTTTACACACAGATGATGGCATAAAACTTACTGAAATGCGGACACCAATACAGAATCTTGATGTTATTCCTTTTCCCGATAGAAATTTATTGAATATTCCAATAGGACAAACAACATACATGTTTACATCCAGAGGCTGTCCTTACAAATGTGCTTTTTGTGCTTCGACAAGAGTTTGGGATAACATCAGGTGGTTTTCTGCTGAATATGTAGTTAATGAAATAAAGGAAGTAATAGAAAAACATAAACCATGGGCAATTTCTTTTTATGATGATCTTTTTATAGCAAATTTCAAAAGACTTGAAAAAATTGTTGAACTTATTTGTACTAAAGGTTTACACAAAAAAGTAAAATTTAGCTTTGCCTGTCGTTCTAATCTCGTTAACGAAAGATTGATCGAAGTTTTGAAGCCGCTTAACATACACATGGTGTGCATGGGGTTAGAATCTGGTTGTCAAAGAATACTAACTTATTTAAAAGGTGGTGGAATTACCGTAGAACAAAACCAACGTGCTGTAGGCTTATTTTCAAAAGCAAAAATCAATATACAAGGAACTTTTATCATTGGTTCTCCTGATGAAACCGAGGAAGAAATAATTCAAACGTTAAATTTTATAAAGCGAAGCAGCCTAACAAATTTCGAAGTTTATCTATTAACACCTTTGCCCGGAACACCAATTTGGGATGAAGCCAAGAAGATGCGATTGGTTGCAAATAATATGGACTGGGGAAAATTAGCAGTTGAGAATAAAGAAGACAAAATAATACTTTCTCAATTACCTAAAAAGCAACTTTTGGAATTATATAAACTCTTTATGCATGAAAAAAGAAAGAGAAAGGTTCGCTATATAGTAAAAACAGGAATGAAAAACCCTTTTTGGGTTTTTAAAAAATTAAAATTAATTAAAAATCGCCTGAAACTCAACGACAAAATAAAAAATATTTTTGCGAAGAAATGAAAATTAAAATTTTAATTTATGGTGAAGGATATTGGTATGGTCTTGGTGTACCACTAAAGAAAGCATTTGAATCCATCGGTCATGACGTAAATTTATTTGACTGGACTAAATACTTATTTAGGGCAAAAAAAGCAAATATTGTAAATAGGATTTTCGACCGTTTTCTATTTGCTAAGGTAGCAGATAAGATTAATAATAATTTCCAGGAATATATAAAACATAATAGATATGACCTCTTATTAGTTTTACAGGGTAAGCATTTGTATTCCGAAACTTTACAATTTGCAAAAGAAAATTGCACAAATATAGCAAATTGGAATATTGACGATTTTTATAATCCAAATGTTCGTACCATCGATTTGGATTCTTTTAAGTATTATGATTGGATATTTTCTCCGAGAAAGCATTTATTTGATGAATATACTAAAAGAGGTGCACAAAGAATCGAATGTATAAATTGGTTTTATTATCCAGAGAGACAGTATCCTATCAATGTTGAGGCAAGAGAAGCTGATAAATTGGGAAGTGATATAGCTTTTATTGGGACATGGAGTAAGTATAGAGAAAATATACTTTTTAAATTAGAAGGTTTAAAGTTAAAGGTTTGGGGTTCCTCTTGGCATAAAGCAAAAAAAGAATTTAAAAACAAATTTAAACTCATGTATCAAGAAGCGTGGTTTGAAGAAATGAGTAAGGTAATTAATTCAACAAAAATGATAGTGGACGTATTAACAATAGAAAATCGAGACACTACAAACCTAAAAAATTTTCAAGTCCCTGCTTGTGGCGGGTTTCTATTGACACAGAGAACCAATGAAATATTAGAACTGTTTGAAGAGGGAAAGGAGGTTGTTTGCTATAGTTCTACAGAAGAATTAAAATCAAAATGCAAGCATTACCTGCTTCATGATGCAGATAGGGAAAAAATAGCTTCAAATGCTTATAAAAAAGTTATTAACGGTAGAAATACTCTTTTAGACAGGGCAATGCAAATTTCAAATATAATAAAGGATCACATTTAAGTTACCTTATGTTACAAGATACGGGCAAACCAAAAGTCTATATAGTCATTCCTAACAAAAATGGTCTTAATCATCTTGTGTACTCCATACCATCGGTAATGAATACAAGCTATCCAAATTATTATTGTATATTAGTTGATAACTGCTCTTCTGATGGTTCGTTGGATTTTATTCATAAAAACTATACAAACATTTATATAATCGAAAACAGAATGGGTAAAGGTTTTGCCAGTTCTGTTAATATGGGAATTAAGTATGCATTGGCACAAGGTGCTGACTATGTTGCTATTTATAACAGCGACATTAAGGTATTACCCCAATGGATAGACCTTGGTATCGATATTTTCTACAAGTTAAATAAAGTTGGAGTAGTCGGCTATAAAGAAATACAAAAGGAAAGAGAGGCGTTATTTTATAATGCAAAAGATATAAAAGATAACGTTGAGTATAATATAGCAAAGGGCTTGCCTGGATGTTTATACATATGTTCATCTAAAGTTTTCATGCATGTTGGTCTTTTCGATGAAGCATATTTTATGTATGGCGAAGATAACGATTTCTTTCATAGGTTAAGAAATGCAGGCTATGTCCTTGTCCAAACAAATATTCCTGTATGGCATTACAGTGAAGGTTCTTCTGATAAGCGGAAATTTTATATAACATGGTTGGCATACAGAAATGCTCTTAGGTATTCGTTGAAAAATGAAGACGCTATAAGAATATTTCGGATGCTTTTTGCTTTGTTAAACCAAGGGTGCAATCCGTTTTTGTCAAGGAAAACGGATGATCCAGTTTTTAAAAGAATGAGGCGATACAATATAGCTTTTAATTTTATTCTTATTATTGCCAGTTGTTGCTGGAATTTATTTTATTTGCCGAAAATCATTTCACAACGGATTTACACAAAAAAATCACTCCAGAAAGCCATAGCTAATAACCATGAGTAATTGTAATAAGAAGAATATTGTTTTGATCGATAAAGAAGGAAATAAAGAAACATCCTATTTTTTTTACTAAAGGTTTATGGAGATACCGTGGATTCCAAGAGGGCTAGTTAGTGATTTTGTATAATATTTTCTTAACCGTAAAAATGGAAAGCAGGAAGTAACGGAACTATTAATCTTTTATTGTCGCATTCAGGGAATAGGAGGAAAACTTTCGCCTAAAGAAGATAGTAGTTTATTTGAATTATATATTTCTGGGTATGTCCATGACTGAAAAGAGTTGTTGATTTTCAAGTAATACTTTCAAAAATATTTAAAGTGCGAGTCGCAGTATTTTCCCATGAAAAGGCTTTTGCCCTTTCTGGCCCTTTTCTCGACAAGGTGGAGATTGACTCTGGATCCTTTAGTGTCTTTGATATCACATCGGCTATTGCAATCGGGTTCATTGGATCAAAATAAATAGCAGCATCTGCGCAAATTTCTGGCATTGGCTCCAGCTGAGAAGCAAGTATTGGAGCACCACAGGCCATGGCCTCTACTAAAGTCATCCCGAATGATTCACAGGTGGAAGGATATACAAACAATGTGCACGCAGCGTAGAGACAAGGTAGTTCTTCATAGGGAATGTTTCCTAAAAAAATAACCCGGTTGTCGTATCCATGCTCTGTGAGAAAAACCTTCATCTCGTTATAATAGTTTCTGTCAAAGCACGTTCCGGCAAAAACAAGCTGCATGGCATTATCTATTCTGTACCTCAGCAATACAAACGCCTTGATAAGTTCAAAGAAATTTTTGTACCGTTGAATGTTAGATACACAAAGAATAAATGCGTCTAAACTATATTTTTCCTTAAATTGGCTCACCTGATCGCCCCCCCGATAGGGATGAAATATTTCCTTGTCAATGCCGTGATAAACAACTTCCGCATGCTTAATAAAAATTCCGGACTTTTCAATGTCTTCCCGCGCCTTAGTTGAAGGGAAAATAGTCATTTGAGACTTTTTGATCGATAAAATTGTCAACCGCCTTAATAGCTTTAACCTTATACCCGGTAATAAGCCCTGCCTTTTTGAAACAGGAGCATTGCTAAACGGTTCAATGTTCTGTATCATGACTACTTTTGAAAGATTGGTGAAATGCGGGCATACATTAGCAGGAGAAAACAGTACATCTATATGCCTCCTTTTAAGGAATCCCGGTAAAAATATCTGCTCCCAGCAGAGTCGTGATATAAAACCCATCGAGGGAAGTTTGAAAGATAAAAATGTAAAACGGGGATGCGGGAAATAAAAAGTCTCTCTTCCCGAAATTGTTGTGAGTATGAGGTATTGATGGGTGGTATTGAGTTTTGCTAAATACGTTAACAGGTTTTTTATGTACGTAACACCACCGCCAGCAACTGCAGATGTTGTATTAATGGCTATCTTCATGCTAGCATAACTACTCTATGAATTCTTATATAAAAAGGTTTTAATTGTTTCTTAAATACGAAATATTCATGCGTAAATTCTGAGGCGATAAAAATTGCTTTTTGATTATAACATGGCTAATAATATATCCAAATAAATAAGTGAAATGAGGATTTATATCGTACCTCATATAAAAAATATTTTGCAGGAGATGGATACATACCAATACCTCATAGGTCTTTGCTAAGGAACCAAATGCTAAATGAAAAATATCTTTAAAAACGTGAGTGCCTATTGTGACAAGGTAATCACAGGCTTATTAATCGCTACGGTTATCATCGTTCCTCTTCTCTTTGATATAAGGCTTTATAGCGTCTTTGATCTGAGCAAAGTAACGGCCTTATACTTATTAGCCGTTGCAATTCTGGTTGCATGGACAATACTATTGGCATGTAAGCATGATTTTAAATTCTCACATACGGCACTAGATATCCCCATCCTTGCTTATATATGCGTCTTTATCATTTCTTCAATCATATCTATAAACCCCATTATGAGCCTTTTCGGCACTTACAAACGATTTGAGGGTTTAACTGCCACCTTGTGTTATATTTTTATCTTTTACGCCACGGTTAATTTTGTAACGACAAAAAAACGTCTCTATTTTCTTATCATATCAATCCTTGGCGGCGCTATAGTTTCGGCATGTTACGGGATTGCTCAACATCTTGGATTTGATTTTTTCAAGTGGAGTAGTTTTGAGGCCAGACGCGTATTCTCTACCTTCGGAAATCCTGTATTCTTCTCGGCCTATCTGGTGATGACTTTACCCTTAGCCGTTGTCCTTTTTTTTATTAATCCGCCTCAACAAAAAGAATTGTCCGCTGCGATAAGTTCATATGTCGTATGGATTTTTTTTATCATATCGTCGATTCTTTATACCGCTTTTTGGCTTACCAATACCCGCGCATGTTTTGTAGCGCTCCTGGGAGGCTTGACACCGCTTTTCTTTTTAATTTTTAAAAAACAGACCGGAAAAAGATATAAATTTGTAGCCCTGGTTATTTTATTCGCCGTTATTGGGATATTCTTTAATGTAAGGCACGAAACTTCGGTTATTAAACATTTTGCTGGCGATATAAAGACAGCTGAAACCTTTACCGAAAAACCAATTTTTGACAAAACGGAAGCTCGCAAAGGTCCGTGGATAGCTAATAAGATAGCCGATAAGCTGCCTGCCACCGGCTCTTCTTTTTCGCGGGTATTTCAGTACTGTGCCGCATTACAAATTATTAAAGACTACCCGGCTTTCGGTATTGGTCCTGATACCGTTGGCATCCTTTATCAAAAGAATTTGGCAAAGGTTTTTTCTGTACTGGAAAAAGATAAAGGTTTCCAGTTTCCCAGGCAGGATAGAATTCACAACGATATCCTTGACACAACGGCCACCCGTGGTATCTTTGGTCTTGGTACGTATATCTGGCTACTCATCGCCTTCGGGGTGTTTGTCGGTAAAAATTATAAGCGGTTGAGTAATCAGGACAAATTTCTTGTATTGGGGCTCCTTACCGGGATACTATGTTATCTTATTCAAAATGAATTTAGTTTCGGAAATACACCCATTGTGACACTCTTTTGGGTAATGATGGGGCTTTGTATCTCTATCGTGAAAATAAGCGAAACAGAAGGGGCATTGAGGGCTGACACGGTTGGCCAGATGACTGCAGGAAACCGGGAAGTTGTGAAGTTGAGAACTCGTGAAAGCGAAAAGGCCGGACACGCCCAACCTCCCAACCCCCCAATTTCGCCACTTCGTATTTTGTACCGATGGCTGTGGTGCGGCATTATACTAACGGCAATAGGCTTTTCTGCAATCTTTATTATTCGGGTTCATAGGGCGGATGTTAATTTTGAGTATGGACGGAGGATATTAGAATACGAGCGGGCAAACCTGCAAACGATGACAGAAAAAGGCATAAATTTCATTAAATATGCGGTGCTTCTTAATCCCTTTGAGACCTTTTACCGTGACGAACTTTGCAGAACGTACATACAAATGGCATTCAAGACAAACGATGAGACATGGATACAAAAGGCATATGGAGAGGCCAATAATACTTTACAGCTGATTCCGCAGCACTACATGGCTTTTTTTCACCTTGGTATGATTCATCAATTTTTGGCAGAGCGCTTCAACAGAAACACGATAGATAACGCTATTGCCTGTTATCAAATGGCAATTGAGTCTGATCCTTTTCAGTCTATTTTCCATAGTAATCTTGCTTCTTTGTACATACGAAAGGGGAATTTGGATCAGGCGATTGAAGAACTCCGTATGGCATATCTCATTCGCCCCGAGGATATTAATAATGTAGACCGTTTGGCCAATGCCTATTTACAAAAAGGGGCTTTTGGCAATGCCCTTATCTTCTCCAGGAAGACGGTGGAAATGAATCCTAAAGAACCGGGATATTATAATAATCTCGGGGCAGTATTGAGTAAAAATGGTATGAACGAAGAAGCAATTACTATGTTCAAAAGGGCGATAGAGATAAACCCCAAAGATCCTGTTTACCTGGAAAATTTAACAACGATGTATCTGTCCCTGGGAAAATATGAAGAATCAATATCCTTCTATAAAAAACTCATCGACTTCGATCCTTCCGTGGCGGATTATCACAATAATCTTGGTGTGATTTATAAAAGGGCAAAACAACCCGACGATGCGATTCCGTCATTTCAGAAGGCGGTTGCTTTGAAACCAGACAATCCTGTTTATACGCACAATTTGGCTGATGCAAAAGCCGATAAAGGCCAGTTTGCGGAAGCCAGACAAATACTTCAAGCGTTCACGCAGGCGTATCCGAATCATAGATATATTCCTATTCATTTGCTCTTAGCCAATCTGTACTCAAAAAATGCGGATTGGGAAAAGGTTGCTTATGAATGTGAGCAGGCTGTTAAGATAGACGGAAAATCGGTTGCGGCTTACAAGTTGCTCGGTGTTACCTATTACACTATGAACCAATATGAACGTGCAGAAAAAATAATAAATAAGTATCTCACGCTAAATCCGAATGACCAGGAAGCGCAGGCCTTGTTGTCAAAGATTTCAAACAAGATAAAAGGAGGTTTATAACTCGCTTGTATAAAACTACGCGAATTCCGGTTGCTATTGCATAGATATTTTGCTATTTTCAGGCCATTTATAAATCGCGTGCTGCGTAGCAGAATACAACTGCCCTTGTAGAGTAATCTGCAAAAAACAGGCACATTTGGAAAACTGTATCTAAATTCTTATTTAAAAACACAAGAGGAGGTAGAGGCGTTGCCTAAAAAGAAGAACAGTTCTGAGAGTGGTACGGCAATAAAAATAGAAAAGAATCGTTTGGTAGTGCCGAACGATCCTGTCATTCCATTTATCAGGGGAGACGGCACTGGTCCGGATATCTGGAATGCATCAGTTCGGGTATTTGATGCCGCAGTAAGCAAGGCTTATAAAAACAAAAAGCGTATTTACTGGCATGAAATCTTTGCCGGTGAATGCGCCTTTAAGAAGTACGGTGAATGGCTCCCCAGGGGTACCCTCGATGCTATTAAGAAATACAAAGTTGCTATTAAGGGGCCGCTTACCACGCCTGTCGGCGGCGGTATCAGGAGTCTTAACGTTGCTCTCCGGCTGGAACTTGATTTGTATGCGTGCGTTCGTCCGGTACGTTATTTTGAAGGTGTGCCCTCCCCGGTAAAGTCGCCGGAAAAACTGAACGTTGTTATTTTCCGTGAAAATACGGAGGATGTGTACGCAGGGATAGAATATAAAAAAGGGTCTCCTGAAGCAAAGAAACTCATTGTATTCCTGGAAAAGGAACTGGGGAAAAAGGTCAGAAGGGATTCAGGCATTGGTATCAAGCCGATGAGTGAAACGGGATCAAAGAGGCTGGTAAGGCGCGCCATACAATATGCAATAGACAAGGGACTCAGGAGCGTGACCCTTATGCATAAGGGCAACATTATGAAGTTTACCGAGGGCGCCTTTCGGGAATGGGGTTATGAGGTGGCCAGAGAAGAGTTCTCCAGGCATACGATAACAGAAGAGGCTGTCTTCGCGAAACATATCGGCGTCGTGCCGAAAGGGAAAATTGTCATAAAAGACAGAATTGCCGATGCCATGTTCCAGCAGGTGCTTCTGAGGCCAGAGGAGTACGACGTTATCGCTACGCCGAATCTCAATGGCGATTACATCTCCGACGCCTGCGCCGCTCAGGTAGGGGGTTTAGGTATGGCTCCCGGGGCTAACATCGGGGATAAGGCCGCTATCTTTGAAGCTACCCATGGCACCGCCCCGAAATATGCAGGGCAGGACAAGGTCAATCCTGGCTCTGTTATCTTATCAGGCGTTATGATGTTTGAACATCTCGGATGGGATAACGCGTCATCGCTGATTGTAAGGGCATTGGAAAAGACCATTCGAAAGAAGACCGTAACCTATGATCTTGAACGTCAGATGGTGGGCGCCAGATTGGTTAAATGTTCCGGGTTTGCTGATGAGATAATAAAGAATATGGAGGAATAATCATGTCCGGGTATGAAACAGGAAGAAAAGATTGTAGTCAGTTTATACGCAGGAGGTGAAAGATGGTTCACGAAAGACAAGAAAATCTTCAGCATACAATTAAGGCATTTATCAGGAAAGGCGAAGAATACTACGTAGCAGAGTGCCTTGAGATTGCGGTTATAACTCAGGGGAAAACCCTGGATGAAACAATTGATAATCTAAAGGAAGCCGTTGCGTTACATTTGGAGAATGAGGATTTATCAGAGTTCGGTTTAGCACCAAATCCAACCTTATTAGTAACTATGGAGCTGGAAGCTATAGCTCATGTCGCCTAAATTAAAAAGGCTTTCTGGAAAAGAAGTTATTTCAATTCTCAACAAATTTGGGTTTGCCCCTTTTACTCAAAGGGGCAGCCACATAAAACTCAGGCGCATAGACTTTGCCGGAGACATGCAGACTTTAACGGTCCCATTTCATGATGAACTTGATGTTGGGACTTTACGTGCAATAATAAGACAAGCCAGCCGTTATATTCCTGAAGAATACTTAAAGCCATGTTTTTATGCTTGTTAGTGACGTACAGGAGCAAAATGGGACCCTATTGGAATTTGATTGTAGGTATTTTTATAATAATAGCTCCCGTTATATGGCTTGGCTTCTGGGGCAAGAAAACTGGAATGTGGCTGATAGTTGTAGCGGGTGCCACAGTCTTAACTTTTGCAAATATTGACAAAATTCAATGGTTCAAAATAGCTGGAATTGAAGCAGAAATGAGAAAGGCAGTCCTGGATGCGAATGCTACGATTGAACAGTTAAGAGACGTTGCCACGACGTCGGCAAGGGCAACGATTACGAGTCTTATGGCGGATAACTTTATAGACAGCATTACCTTGAAGAATCGATTGGAACTCCACGATCAATCAGAAGAAAAGAATTATTCTTTGGGCTATAATTAGCGCCTTCTACGTCTGTGCAAGGTACGTAGTGTTTGGGGATAAAACAATGATGAAAAACCGTCGATTACCTGAAAATATTAGCCATTTACTGCCTATTGTCCGGGAATATCTGAATAAACATCCGAAGGTGGTTTTTGCATACCTCTTTGGCGGCCTTGCACGGGGCAGGGTTTCGCCTCTCAGTGACGTGGATATTGCCATATATACGGTAGATGGAGTGGATATAGCGCAGGAAAAACTTGAAATACTGGGGAAATTGAATGAACTTTTGAAGACGGACGAAGTTGACCTGGTAGTTTTAAATACGGCACCGCTTCCCCTTGCAGCGAGGATAATTAAGAATAAAATAATCCTGGTGGATAAAATGCCCTTTGCGAGACACGCATTCGAATCTTTAACCATCCGTGAATATTTTGATTTCTCAAGAAAAGAGATGGATATCTTCGAAGGGAGATATAAGCTTGGTCGATAAGCCTCTCATTCTCAGAAAACTCACGGAGTTGGACGAATACCTGAAACAGGTGGGAGAGTTCTCATCCGTTACCCTTGAAGAGTATTCACGTGACTGGAAGGTACGACGTATTGTGGAAAGAACGCTGCAAATGATGATTGAGACCTGTGCCGATATAGCCAATCATATCATGAGCTGTTGGCTGTACTTCTTGGAAGTGGTATACAAGGTAAAGATGTGTTTGAAGTGGCAAGGGATATTTTAAAGTTAGCACAAGATGATTTTGATAATATTAATCTGGAAAAGTTAACGGATATTGAAGGTGTTGGACTGGCTAAGGCATGTCAGATAATGGCAGCGATTGAGTTTTCAAAAAGATTTTTGGTAAAAGAAGGAATAAAGGTTAAGAATATTGATGATGTAGTAAAATTGGTAGAAGAATTAAGGGCTAAAAAACAAAAATATTTTTTAAGTCTGACATTAGATGGTGCATCTTATTTGATCCAGAAAAGGATTGTTTTTATTGGTACTTTGAATCATAGCATTGTTCATCCAAGAGAGGTGTTTGCCGATGCAATAAGTGATAGGGCAGCAGGGATAATCTTTGTGCATAATCATCCCTCTGGAAATATTGACCCGAGTAAAGAAGATATGGCTCCTCAGTAAAATCTACGGGTAAGTTGAGGTTCCGGTAATTTCCCAAATGTATGATAGAGAGCAATTTCAGCAGCTTTGAAAGTCCTAAAGCCATAAGATTTTCTGATAGTCAATTTCACTTTGGTGTTTAATCCTTCAACGACACCAGACGAAAACTGCTTTTTTGCCAGAAACCGGTTAAGAATTAACTCTCTATGGTTTCGAAGTGTTTTAGCTACTTTTTCCATTGGTTCTATTTTGGATATCATTACTCTGGTACACCAGCGGTCAAGAAATACTTCAGCCCAATAGGGAGACACATACTCCCAAAACAACGGGAAATCCTCCTTAAGTAATCGCTTGTGAGGCCTTTTTTTTAATCACTTCCAAGTAAGGTTTCCACATATCTGACCCCTCTTCTCCCAAAAATTGAAAAAAACGAAGAAAGGTCTTTACTGTTCGATCTGCTCCTATCCTCAAAAACCTTATGCTTCCACTATCGATTTGATACACTAGCGAAAATAGAAAGAAATACCCCAAAAGGGAATAAATTCAAACCGGCGAGACTCTCTCATAGTGTCGTAGGTTGGGCCTGGTTTGTGACAGCCTGAACATACGGCTCTTGAATTCCTGCGGGGATTGATGTCGATTTCTATAACCTGTCCTTCGTTTCCATCCTTATAGTGAATATCCGAATACACAAAGGACTTGAATTTATTACATTTATTCAATATAGTCTTATAGTCTTTAGGTGCATCTGTTGCTCCTCCTTTGGAATGAATGGGATTGGTGCTTCATTCATTTAACCAAATTGGACAACAGATGCACACTCTTTTTGCCTTTTTACTCATAGATTCCCCTGAAGAGCCGAAAAACCTGCCTGTGGCGAAACAGAGGATGAGATATTGAAAGAATATCCATTTCTAAAGAAAGATGATATTAAAGCAGCGCTTCTCTGCGCTGCAAAGACGGTATTGCCCGAAGGGACTGTTCAAATATAATTTAAAGGATGAATTTACTATGACTAGAAAAAAGATAACCGTTGTAGGTGCCGGGAACGTGGGCGCTACAACGGCGCAGCGTTTGGTTGAAAAAGAGATAGGCGATGTGGTGCTTGTGGATATTGTCCAGGACATGCCTCAGGGGAAGGCATTGGACATCCTGGAGTCTGCGCCTATCTACGGTTATGATTCAAAAATTATCGGTGCTAACGGATATGAAGAAACAAGGAACTCTGATATTGTAATCGTTACATCCGGTGTGGCAAGAAAACCCGGGATGAGCAGGGACGACCTGCTCAAGATAAATGCAGGCATTGTAAAGGGCGTTGTGGAAAACATTGCAAAGACTTCACCGAATGCCATCCTGATTATCGTATCCAATCCACTGGATGCCATGACCTAAATTGCATATAAGATTAGCCGGTTTCCCAAACATCGTGTGATAGGTATGGCAGGCGTATTGGATGCAGCACGTTTCAGCACATTCATTGCAATGGAGCTTAACGTTTCCGTTGAAAATATCCATGCCTTTGTGCTTGGCGGACACGGGGATACGATGGTTCCTTCAACACGATATACAACTGTTGCGGGGGTTTCTGTGGAAGAATTAATTCCCACGGCAAGATTGGAAGCGATTGTAAAACGCACACGGGATGGCGGTGCAGAGATTGTCAATCTGCTCAAGACGGGCAGCGCCTTCTATGCCCCATCGGCGGCCGTCGTTGAAATGGTGGAGGCTATAGTAAAGGACAAAAAGAAGATATTGCCGTGCGCCGCCCTGTGCGATGGAGAATATGGTATCGACGGGCTCTTTGTAGGCGTGCCGGTGAAACTTGGTGAAAGAGGAATTGAACAGGTCTTAGAGATCAAGCTGAATAGCGAAGAATCAGCCGCCTTAAAGCGATCTGCAGAGGCCGTAAAAATCTTGTGTGAGCACGTGGATAAATTGTTATAATACAAAACAGAGAAGTCAGTACGCGAAGTATAAAAAACAGACAACTGATAGCTAATCACAAAAAAATGAATCTCATTAAAGCAGAAAAACGTTTACTCGAAATTCTCCTGCAAAAATCCTTCAAATACAATGAAGTGCCTGTCTTCAAACTGGTATCGGGGAGGATGAGTAATTATTATATTAATTGTAAAACAACGACCCTCGATCCCGAGGCCATGCTGTTGATTGGGCACCTCTTTTACAACAAGGTCAAACCGCTTCATATACATGCCATTGGTGGTCTGACCCTGGGTGCAGACCCCATTGCCTTTGCCACCGCCATGGTCAGCGGTATGCAAGACAATGCCATAAATGCCTTTGTTGTGCGAAAGAAGGCAAAAGAACACGGGCTTATGAAATGGATCGAAGGTAATGTGCGCGAGGACGATAAGGTCGTTATTGTAGATGATGTGGTGACTACCGGCCAATCGACGATAGAAGCCATTGATCGTGCAATGGAGTCAGGTTTGGATGTTATGAAGGCGATTGCCCTGGTGGACCGGCAGGAAGGCGGGAGGGAAAATATTGAAAGAAAAAAAATTCCCTTTGAGTCTATCTTTACAAAAGACGACTTAATGAATCTTTATAAAAAATCGTAATAATCACCGCAAAGGCGCAACGAACGCAAAGAAAAAGAGGTTGGGAAGTTGAGAGGTTGAAAATATCAACAGTTCCCCAACCTCTCAACCGCTGCATTTTTTGTCTTTGTGTTTCTGTGGCAAACTAAACGGGTATAAAACAACTATGGAAAAACGCGGGTTTTGGTCGTGGTTCTTACAGAGAATTACTGCCCTGTTGCTTGTGATTGGTATGTCTGTCCATTTTTTCATCTTTCATTTTAGTCCCGGCAGGTATGCCGCCCGCTATCACGATGAAATTATCCATCGGTTTTGTTCTCCAGGATGGATTGCCTTTCATAGCTGTCTCCTTGCTCTGGTGGTTTTTCATGGTCTCAACGGGTTGTGGGGTATATGTATGGATTTTAATTTTAGTGAAAAACCGGCGCGTTTTGTCAGGCAAGCGCTCTGGTTTTCCGGACTGGCTCTTTTTGGTGTTGGCATATATATTCTTATTTGGTTTGCAACAACGAACGGTGGATTTTAAGTTTATGGGTGATGACAACAAACGTAATCATTATTCAGCTTTATAGCCATGAACATACAAAGACTAACGGAAAGCTTTAAAGACCTGGCTAAAAACAGAAATACCGGTATGTATGCCTTCTGGGTTCATCGGATTACCGGTATCATGGTTACCGTATTTTTGTTTTTACATATCTGGACATTAAGCGCTGTCTTTCGCGGAAAAGATGCTTATGATTATGCAATCAGTAAGTTTGATACGAAATTTGGATATCTATTTCAATATGTATTACTCCTTGCCGTGGCTATACACTTACTCAATGGAATAAGGATTACGATGGCTGATTTTTGCGGCCTTACCCGCAGCCAAAAGAAGTTGTTGTGGATATCGGCTTTAGTTTTCCTTGTGATTGCAGCAGTCGGTGTTAAAACGGTGCTTTGGTAGTGCCTAAAACTTGTATAATCCATTACCGGCTTGGTTTTAGTTTGTTAAACAAATTTTTATGATTTATCACGATGCTATCGTTGTTGGCGGAGGGTTGGCTGGCCTCAGGGCAGCCATTGAACTCAATCGCCATAACGTTAAAGTAGCCATTATTTCAAAGGTGCATCCCCTCCGTTCACATTCTGCAGCTGCACAGGGGGGAATTAATGCCTCCCTGGGAAATCATCCGCGTGGGGTTTACGATACGTGGGAAAAACACGCCTTCGATACGGTAAAAGGGAGTGATTATCTTGCAGATCAGGACGCCGTTATCCGCATGACCAGGGATGCTGCCAACCGTATTTATGAAATGGAACACTGGGGTTGTCCTTTCAGTCGTACTATTGAAGGGAAGATTGCCCAAAGGCCTTTTGGCGGAGCCGGTTTCCCGCGTACCTGTTATGCTGCCGATAAGGCCGGGCACGTCCTTTTACACACCCTCTATCAGCAAATCATTCAGTTTAAACAAACATCCGAGCGAAAAGAGATGGTGGTCTACGAAGAATGGATGGTTGTTGAGCTTGTGGTTGAGGATGGGGTTTGTGCAGGTGTGATAGCGTTGGATATTATGAGCGGACGATTAGAGGCATTCCAGGCAGGGAGTGTGATATTTGCAACAGGAGGTGCCGGCCGTATCTACGGAAACAGTACGAATGCCTTGATTAATACCGGTATGGGTATGGCCGTACCCTATTGGGCAGGTGTGCCACTCAAGGATATGGAGTTTGTCCAGTTTCATCCAACCACCTTGCTGGGGAAAAATATTCTTATTACGGAAGGATGCCGGGGGGAAGGTGGTTTTTTGCTGAACAACAAAGGTGAACGGTTTTTGGCAAAATACGGTGATTCAAAAAAAGATATGGAAGTGGCCCCACGGGATATTATTGCACGGAATATTATGCGTGAGATCATGGAAGGCGGTGGTTTTGACCATGGTTATGTACATCTGGATTTAAGACACCTGGGTGAAGAAAAATTCTCCAGAGATTGCCTGGTATACGGGATATTTGTATGGAATTTGCTGGTGTAGACCCTGTCGCAGATCTCATTCCCATTCAGCCAGGACAGCACTATACCATGGGTGGGATCGATTGTAATACAGAAGGTGAAACTGCCGTTAAAGGTTTTTATGCAGCAGGAGAGGCCGCTTGTGTGAGTGTGCACGGAGCTAACCGACTGGGTGGAAATTCATTGTTGGATACGATTGTGTTTGGTGCAATTGCGGGAAGCAATGCTGTCCGATATATCCAGGGAGAGAGCGGAAAAAAAGGTGAAACTGCCCTCAGTGATGCCTTGAGCCGTGCAGGGCAGAGGATCGATGCGATATGTAAATCAGACGGGAATGAGGTTCCTGCCGATATCAAAGTTGCCCTGAATAAAGTTATGGATAACAAGGTGGGTATTTTCCGTGACGCCTCTCAGCTAAAAGAAGCCATAGCCGAAATCAAGGTCTTGCAAGACAGATATAAGCGGATTAAACTGAATTATACCGGCAAACGGGCTAACCTCAGCCTTGAATGGGCATTAGAGCTTAAGGGTAGTCTGGATGTAGCTGAGGCCGTCATCGCTGGCGCACTGGCGCGTGAGGAGAGCAGAGGCTCTCATTTCCGCACCGATTTTCCAAAAAGAGACGATGCGGTTTGGCTGAAGCACACCGTAGCTTATTTTACCCCTGAAGGATCAAGGTTAGACTACAAACCGGTTCATATAGGTCCTTTTGAGCCCAAGGAAAGAAGGTATTAATAGGTCATTATTGATGGAGGCTAAGCAGACCGGTAAGGATTAAGGGCATGATGGAATGAAAGATGACGAATACAAAAATATTATTTGCAACTGATACATTAGAAAAATACGGTGATATAACCGGCTATTTGGGGAAAAATGGTTTTCCCGGTGTAACTGCGGTAAAAAATGGTGATGAGGTATTACGATACCTTAATAACCATGTCCCTGATTTTGCAATTCTGGATGTAAACCTGCCAATATTGGACGGATTTCAATTATGTAAAATAATGAAATCTTCCGCGTTCAAACAATGTGGAAATGTCCCTGTTGTGCTGCTGTCGCATACGTACAAAACCTATTTGACATTTCAATTGGCCCAATCGGCTGGCGCTTATCGTATTCTTCACGCCCCCTTTGCCATGGATGATTTGTTACGCCTGATTTATAATAAATTTTATCCGGAAAGGGCTCTTGTTGACAAGACTAGATCCTTGCCATATAAGGCCCATGTAATGATTGCAACGAATGATCCCGATATGGCGATGGCACTGGAGTATTCCATGAGAGCGGAAGTGTATGATGTTTCAGTTATACAAGACGCAAAAGAAGTTATCCGTGCCCTTAAGGCTGAAAGTCCTCAGATTTTCTTTTTGCACTATGATATGCCTAATTTAGACGGAAGTGATGTGCTGAAGCGGATAAAGGAAACTATGCCAGAGATAGTTGTTATTGTAATAGCAGGCCGTAGTTCAGAATTACTGACGATTGAATTCATGAGAGCAGGCGCAAGCGATTGTATTATACAACCCTTCGATGGAAAAATTATTGCACAGGTTTGTGAAGATGCTTTCAGAAAATATCATATGAATCTCCTTACCAAATATGTAGATGAGGTAGAATTAAAATTACATTCCCTGATAGAAGGCATGGTTGATGGTGTTATACTCATGGATGCGCATGGCAAGACAACCTTCGTGAATGAAGTCGGGAAGGAGATGTTAAAGCATTTGGATGTGAATATGGCCGGTGATGCGATGGTAAATCTCCATAATATTAACGTTAAAGAGGTTTATGATGAAATTTTCATCAATAAACAACGCTACATCTCTTATGAAGTGCATACGAAAGGAAGGGAAGAGAAATATTTTATTGTCATTGCCTCGCCTTTAAACGGTCTTGCTGGAGGGGAAAAGGGTATTATTATGGTACTCAGAGATGTTACACGGGAATATCAATTACAATACCAGGTGGTAAAAACTGAAAGACTGTATGCCGTGAGGAACCTGATAGCGGGGGCAGCCCATGAATTAAACAACCCGTTGGCGGGAATTCAGCTTTGTGCAGATCTTGTGTCAAATGAACCTTCCATTAGTGAGAAAGCAAAGAAGTATTTGGACAGGATACAAAAAGAGACCGATCAGATACAGAGTGTCATAAAGAGTCTGTTGACCCTTACGGGAAATTATACCCTTTCAAAAGAGCAGGTTAATACGAACGAGATCATTGAAGAAATTACCGAACAAAAGGCCAATCAATTTGAATACGCAGATATTCATGTCATCAAACTCTTCGATGAAGAATTACCGGTAATTTTTGTAGATCGGAAGCAAATGCGCCGGGTATTTTCGGATATAATAGAAAACGCCTGCGCATCTATGGGAGAAATGGCGGGAGAAAAGTGTCTAACCATTCGAACTGAGGCGTGCAGAGACACAATAAAAGTTATCATATCAGATACAGGTCCAGGAATACCCAAAGAATATCTTACAAAGATATTTGAACCATTCTTTACTGCAAAAAATATCAAAAAAAGTAAGGGGACCGGATTAGGCCTGTCTATTGCCCATAGCATTGTTCACCAGCACAATGGCACGGTTTGCGCCGACAGCGAGTTGGGTTCTGGATCGACATTTGTCATTGAATTACCGGTACATAAAACATCTCAAACATTCCTGTGAGGAATCAACATGGCGGCTTTCATCTCATGCCTCTTTTCGCGAAAACCGGTAAATTATATCACGTGATAGGTTAAATATCACAATTTAATGGTGCAAATAAAAAAGGCATGTTTATAAATAAACATGCCTTTTTCTCTGTAACCATTGAATAAAGAATACGAAAGATAATTACTTTGCTGACTGCTCGTGCTGATGGTCCTTGGGTACCTCTTTTTCGCAATCAAAGCAGAAGTAGCTTTTTCCGCATTCATGTCCTTCACCAACCTCTGCCTTGCAGGTAAGGCAGAAATGAGTAACACCGCAAATATGTTCATCTCCCACTTCTTTTTCGCAATCATAGCAGAAGTAGGTAACATCACATATGTGGCCTGCCCCGACTTCTTCTTCACATGTTGGACAAAAAGTTGTTACTCCGCAGATATGGCCATCTCCAACCTCTTTTTTGCAATCGCTGCAGAAGAATGTTAAATCACATATATGACCAGGACCTACCTCTTCTTTGCATTGCTGACAATAGGTAGTAAGACCACAGATGTGTCCTTCGCCAGCCTCTTTATTGCATGTGGCACATTGATGTGTCGCCTCTCCCGTTGATCCTTTTTGTTCTGAGGGTGCAGCAGCTTGTGGGGCTTCTGGTGCTTTCAGGGCTTCCGGCACTTTTGGAACTTCAGGCATTTCCGGGGCCTCCGGTACTACGATCTCTGGAGCTTTTGGAACTTCCGGTATTTTTGGCGCCTCGGGTACTACGATTTTTGGTGACTTCGGAGCTTCTGGTGCAACTACCTGTGGAACTGATGGCACAGATACTTCCGGTTTATCGAGTTCTTCGGCCTCTTCAAGTTCTTCGGCTTCTTCAAGTTCTTCAGCCTCTTCAAGTTCTTCAGCTTCTTCAAGTTCTTCAGCTTCTTCAAGTTCTTCAGCTTCTTCAAGTTCTTCAGCTTCATACGCTTCTGGCGCTTTAGGCACAGCAACTTCTGGTGGCTTCTGGGCCTCCGGTACTACTACCTCTGTCGACTTTGGTGTTTCTGGAGCTACCATTTTTGGCACCACTACCGCTGGGACTTCTGGTGCCTTTGGTTTAGTCACATGTGAGATTTCCGGTACCCTTGCTTGTACTTCAGGTGCAACCTCTACCGGAGTAGGGATTGGTATTCCCCGTGGAATTTTCTCCTCGTTAAGCGCCTCTGCCTTAACTTGCACCTTTGGTTCTAATGTTTTTGTTTCTTTGACTTGTGTCTGCGTAGTGGCACAAGAACTCAAAAAGATTGAGAGGCCTACTAAGCCTACTCCTAAAAACCCTTTTCCCATAAACTTTCTCCTTGTCTATAAATAGTTATTACGGCTAATTCTTAATACTGTTGCCAACCATGAGTTCTAACTCATCGGGAGTTTCCCGCCTTTCTAAATCTATTCCTGCTGCAGAGAAAAACTTTTTTCTCACAGCGTCAAAGGTAATTCTTGAAAGTGATTTTTTATCATTTACATCTCCGAAAATGCCCAAATCAATGCTTCCGGCCGCCATATTAGCATGGCCGCCGGCATTCATAAATCCAAATGCCTTTTGTAATAAAAATGCCAGATTGATTCTTGAATCTACGCTTCGCGCCGATAGCTGAACTTTGTCTTTGTCAATACCAAAAACCAGAGCGGTAGAGACGCCCTCCATCTGTAACATTAATTCGGCTGCCTGTGGTAATGCATCTCGTTCAGTTATAAATTCCACAAAAGATATCAGATAGGAACCTCTTATCTCCCTGTTTCGTATAGTCCTTCCAATGATGTCCATGGTTTCAGCGCTCATGGGAGGATTTTCAATTTGATTTAAAAGTTCTGCATCGAGTAATGGAGAAAGATATGCAGCCGCCTCGAGATCTTCCGTCGTTGTGTTTCTGGTAAATCCACCCGTATCGACCCTGATTCCGTAACGGAGTGCTGTAGCAAGGGGTGGGTCAGGCACAATATCCAGATGCCGCAGGTACCTTGTCATGATAGTTGACGTTGCACCAATCTTCGGCAATATTTCTACAAACTCGCCTTTTACAAGGCTGAAATCTGTTTCATGGTGATCAATAACAATATGAGGGATTATTTGTAAGGGTAATATATTGTTTTTTGAAGGAATGGAAGCCTCTATCAATGCCACCTTACCTGCTTCATGAGTTATTTTCAGCACCTCATCTGCGGTTTTTAATTGAATAAGATCAGTTTCCAGTAAATCAACGAGGATCTTGTTTTGCTGGCGGCCAATATTCCCGCCATAATAAATAATGGATTTGATATTATATTTTTCCGCAATGCGCTTGAGTGCACATCCAGAGGCAATTGCATCCGGATCAGGATTGTTCTGTAAAAAAATGGCCAACCCCTTGCTGGCTGCTTCCTGAAGAACACAGACTAAATGAAAAACAGACTTTTTCAGTTTTGCTGTTTCTAGCTCGTTCAGGATTGCTTGGGTAATGATCCTGGCGATTTGAATCGTACAGTCAACGCCATTTCCCGATAATTCAGCGTCCTCTCTTTCATCAGTTGCCCTTGATAACACAAATTTTTCCGGGAATAATTTTTTGATACGGTTCGCTGTAGTTAAGTTGTCTTCGGATGTTTTTTGCAAGAGGATGAATGCAACGGTGTCTTTTATTGGCAACAAATTAAAGTCTAGTGTATGGATATTGGCAGTGATTGTGCGAATATTGGGCTCTTTTAATCCAGCAAAAGCCGTCTCGCTATTATCGATTATGAGTATTTCCTCGCCTGCCTTACTTAAATTTTGGGCGAGAGCCTTTCCGATTTCGTCACAACCCAAAATGATATACATCTATAGTTCCTTACGCAGAATTCCATGTTCAATTTTAGAAAGGCATGTTATTATACGACGTGGTCTTTTTAAAGTCAATATTAAAAAACGATTCCATCGTAATTTTAACCTTTTGCAAATATGGGAGTTATAGGTGAAATTGCATCATAAATAATGATGTACATACCTCGGTCTGATTTAGTTTTATCTTGAAATTAAGGGACTGTTTTATGTAACATCAAATCAAGATTAAACAACATATACTTTTAGGGAGTCACTTCACATGCAAATGCATGATGTCGTTAAACAGATTGGTATCTCTGAATCCATGTGGCATGAATCCATGGAAAGGCATAACGTTGTCTGTGAGGAATTTGATGGCATCAGCTACTGCAGGGTAACGAAAAAGATTGGTGCTTTGGGCAGAGGTGCGATTGTTACAGAGGATGGGATTATTTTTGATTTTCCACGGATTGCTCGTATTTTGCATTTGGAACATGGTATTCGCAATGCCTATACCCAACCCTTTTATATTGAAGAAAAGGTTGATGGTTATAACGTCAGGATAGCGCGCGTTCGTGGTCGCGTACTGGTTTTTTCACGCGGTGCGTATATTTGTCCATTTTCGACCGACCGGATTGTAGATTTTTTAGATGTAAAAAAGATATTTGATGATAACCCCGGACTGGTCGTCTGTGGTGAATTTGCCGGACCTGATAATCCTTATAACACAGAACATCCTCCTTATGTAAAGGAAGACGTTCGTTTCTTTGCCTTTGATTTAATGATGATGAACAAACCTCGTAAAATTCCTGTCGATGAGCGATACAGAATCTTCGATACCTACCGCATACCGACGGTGAGAAGATTTGGACAGTTTTCAGCATCGGATATTTCAGCCCTGAAAGAGGTTGTGAAAGAGTTGGATGAAACAGGGTGTGAAGGGATGATGATGAAGCCGGTTAATCCTGCCGAAAAAATCCTGAAGTACGTGACTTTAGGTTCCTGCTTACGGGATATTCATGTTACTGCTCCCTTGATGGCAGAGATGGCATCTGAGTTTTTTACCCATCGGATCATTCGAGCAGCTATGTTTATTCACGAACATGCGCATATATTACAACCAGAAGTTTTTACTCAGTTGGGCGAGGCATTGCTAAAACCCATATATGAAAATGTTGCTAAGGCGGCACGGAGTGAAGTAATTGACGAGAAATTTCTTCTCAGATTTCGGGAAGAGAAAAATATCCAGCGGATGATAGAGCACCTGTATAAATGTAAGGTCAAGTTTGAGGTGCTGTCAAAAAACAAGATAGGCGATTACTGGCATGTCAAGTTTGCAAGAAAGTGTTA
Organism: Planctomycetia bacterium; assembly: GCA_015075005.1. Classification (GTDB taxonomy): domain Bacteria; phylum Planctomycetota; class Brocadiia; order Brocadiales; family Brocadiaceae; genus Brocadia. The sequence goes on along the minus strand of JABTVC010000002.1, from coordinate 636,005 downwards.
TGCTACATATCAAATTCTCCAAAAACACCTTGAAGGCACAACCCACGTTGACTAATGTTTCATAGACTTACGTCATCAGTTTGTCGAGTATGCCACGCAGCATGTGGGGGTCGATGTATCGGATCCCCAGCTTGTCGGCCCATTTGACAATACCAGAATCGGCTGTCATCAGGATGCCGTCCATTTCTTTGGCCAGGAGAATAAGGTCGACGTCTTCCTTGCTATCAATAATCCCCTCCCGAAGGGCAGCGCGATATTTTTTTCTCAGATCAGTAATAGCAACAGCTTCCATGGCTTCTGATTCACTTCTGTACGGAACTTCCGCGGTCATACGCACGTCCGGAAAAAGAAAAACTGACTTTTCGTGCAAGATCTTCTGCCTCCGTTCTGCCGCCTCGGATGCCTTTAAACCCCTGCCAATCCTTTTTCGCACGGCATCTTCTGCAACCCGCAAACCCTTGTCTATCCTATGACGTACGTCCTCAATGAGTTCGTACAGCAAAAAAGCAGGTACTGTCAGTTCGTAGCGTTTTGGCGGTTTTTGGATTATAAGAATTTGAAGGCCGGGCGGGATGTCCTTTGTTTCAACAAATGTGAGTAATTCCTGATAGATTGACGGCGGCATATAAAATGTCGGTCCGTCCAGTTTGCCAATAATCTCGAGAAATGTACGTAACGCTTCAGTTGGATTTGCGCCAAATGATTGGTAAACTTCCGGATTGGTAAAGATGCTTGTGTCAATAATAATTCGTTCGTGTTTAATGTCTTTTTCCATAAGAAACCTTTCAATTGGAAATGGAACTTCTTTCCTCCTCTGTAAGACGAAATACCATACGAAAGAGTTGCTCTTCGGCGGGAGTCATTTCTTTGTCCCGCCTTCTCATCACGATCTTCGCCACGATCAATGCTTTTTCCAGCGTATAGACCTGTAAGCCGTGGTCTGAATACCACGTAAAGGGAGGAAGATATTTCGGCGGATAGGAGGTGCTAATGATGTTACAGGCAAAACCAACGATGCTACCCGTCGTAATCGTTGTGTTGATGGCTGTTTTTGTGTGATCTCCCATTGCCATACCAAGGAACATATGATCGGTATGTATGATATCTCCCCCGATTTCAACGTTTACGCTTCCATAGGTATTGAGGAGATTGCTATTCACGGTATCTGCCCCCATATTAACCCATGAGCCAATGTAAGAATCGCCAAGAAAGCCGTCGTGTTGCTTATTGCTGTAACCCTGGAAGATGCTATTGACAATTTCTCCTCCAACCTTGCAAACCTCACCAATATTTGTGCCTCCCCGTATCCTCGAATGGGATTGAATCACTGTATGATTGCCAATATGAACGGGTCCCTCGACGGTGGTGTTAGAGGCAACGGTAGCGTGCTGACCTATATAAATCGGCCCTTCTTCGGCATCAAATACACAACCCGGTTTAATCCGGCTGTCTTTGCCAATAAATATTTGATCTTTATTGAGCAGATGAACGCCTTCATACAGTTGTCCCCAGATGTAGCCCTCCTTGACAAACAGCGCAAAATCCTTTTCTATTTGGGACATGTTGTGTTTAATAATATCCCAAAAATAGTTTATCATGGGTACGTGGGTATTGACCACCTGAACCTTGCCTTTTAACAGTTCAATTGGGTCATGGGCGAGAAATGTTTCCGGAGACAGCTTTGTGGCATTTTTACCCCCGAGACGGGCATACACGAGGGTGTTATCTTGTATGCCTATTTCCTCAGGCCCTTCTGTTGGAATAGGAGAGGAGAGGATTGCGCGACCATTTAAAAAAAGGCAGGTATCGTCTGTTGTGTGGAGGCCATTGATGCGGTAAGGATACCGTTCTTGTAATACATCGGATAAATAGCTTCTGCAAAAAAGAGTGATAGTGACACGGGGATAATGTTTAACTATCCTTTCCAAAGGGGAGAACAACCCACAACGCAGTTCAAAAGCCGTCCTTGAATGCACGAGAGGGACGAGTTTTGAATAGTGACTATCTTCAAATACACAGATATATTGCACCTGAAATGGCCCCCTTTTCTATCAAATGAATGGTGCCTTTATAAGAAACGTTATAAAAAAAGACGAAGATGAATTATGGCGGCTTTTTGTTCATGGCCGGTTTAAATAACACCACCCAAAGATTATGGCTGTCAGGTAGTATTTTGCAATTTCTCCTGTTTGTGATAGCTCGTGGATATCGGTTAAGTCATGTCTCGGTAGCATACTAAGACGTATAATCTTTGTCAAGGTAATATAAATATGTATCGCTTCAAAGTCCCTTAATATACTCCGCCTGTCGTGTTTGAAGGTGTTTGCTCAGGCATGAGTTTTATTTGCGATACTTACATGAAGTGGTTGATTGCATGAAAATTAAAAAAAATTTATGCCCAGGTGTTTATATTCTTGACATAAGGTAATTTGCATAATACAATCGAAAAAAAGTTAGACTTAGGAAAAATTTTAATGGCTATCGGGGATATTTGGCGAAAAATTATAGAAGCATTTACTAAGATTCAACCGATGAAATTTTTGTTTTAGTAAAGTCTGAATTGCACCATTAATTTTTAACGATATTTGCCGATATATTACCGGCTGAATTAAAAAATCATTTTTATATTTTAAAAACAAGTTGTTTTTTTATCATCCTTGTGTCTGTTTATCACGGCAGGATAAGGAAGCTTGCATGTACAGGTATATTGCTGGGCGAGCTAAATAACCGTTATTATTTTATCGGTAATGTTTATGACCAGAGTGGAATCTCCCATATTATCAATCCCACTAAGGCGGATAGATGGTTTTTTGGCCGATAAGATTTGCTTTCGGGATGCAAAAGCATATACGCCCCATCCCGGCTTAGTGCTGAAGATTGATGGTTATAACGAACGCCATATACAGGTATGGGATAAATTTTTAATCAGACATGAATATAGAATCTCCAAGCCGCACGGTGAACGTTTCGTTGATGTAACCAATGACAACAATCTCATCCACAGAAAAGGAAATATCGTCCCTGGCGCAATGACTGTTTCCAAGATCATCCTTCCTCTGGAAATCCTCTTTTCGGAACTGGAAATATCCTCAGTAAATATAAAATTCACTGGTTCCGCTTACTATGGAGAGAGGACATGCAATCTGTTTTTATGGCAGTTTGTGAGTAACGACTATATTCAAATTGAGGTAAAAACGTATCAACAGGACAGGACGATTGCTACTACCATCATCCTGGGAAGATTGAAATCGCAAGGTAAAAAAGTCAAAGAGGTAGATGAAGCGGCCGTAAATAAAAAATGTTTAGCAAGGGTGCAAGATTATTTTGAGACACTGGGAATTCGAAGTAATTTTTACTTTCAAAAAGAGGAATACAAAGATTACACCTACCCTCTTGCCTATATTGCCTCGCTACCATCGGCAGAAATTGTCAATCAGCTGTCTGGCCAGGGAGGCATGATTAATATACTGCGTATGGATTTTGGCAACTATGAAAGGATCCCCATTACCGGCGATAAAGGACCGGAAGTAAAGCTTGCGAGGGCGAAGAAACGGAACACTTTTAACAAGATCATGGCAGAAATTGCTGAAGGTCTTGTTACGTATTACCGCGGTCTTGCGATTGTGAATCCCATCGCCAAATTCCATAACTCTACGGAGCCTGTTCTGGGTGCGGTCAATAAGATTATCAATGTCAATCCGGAAGAAAAAGGGTTTATCCAACATACCTGATGTAATATAGATATTCGGGCTGTGCAGGCCTTTTTTATTTACAAACCCCTGTCGAAGGCATGGTTCCGACAGGGGTTTTTTGTTATACAGCATAAAACAGAGATACTGAATACCATTAAAAATATTGAGGCCTTGACAAAGAATGACATGGGGGTCATGGATAATAGGTTGCTTCTGGATCGTACCTTCTGAATAAGGGCGATGAGGAAAACGCTCCGTCTGGTGCAATCTATATTCTTCGGGGGATTCTCGGGTGTGCCCCTTAGCGAAGCGCATCAACCGTATTTTACGATCCTTTGTCAACCACTTTTGATGACCCTGACCATTCAATTGGCGAACATAGACTAATCACGGTAGGTTTTTCGTCAAAGGAACGTTTGCTCGTGGTTTCACATACCGGGAGAGGTAAAACTATACGTATTATAAACGCGCGACCTGCAACCGCGCGGGAAAGGACAAGACATGAAAACTAAAGCACAAAAGGTAAGTGACGAATTACGTCCCGAATACGACTTTGACTATTCTAAATCTGTTCGTGGCAAATACCACAAACGGTTATCCGAAGAAGGATCAAATATAGTTGTTCTTGAACCGGATGTGGCAAAAGCTTTTAGCACTTCAACAGCAGTGAATGAAGCATTACGATCACTCCTTAATTTCACTCGTTCGACGCAACGCCTAACAAATCGCCCCAGTGGACGCCTAAAAGCGCGCAACTGAGCTTGGTCGTTCGTTCTGACATCATTAAGAATTCCCTTCTTTTTGTGTTTGCCATAGTTGGAGGCGATTCCTTGGCGATTACTGTATTCCCCCGCTCAGACGCAACCCTATCACGCCTATTATAATCAGTCCAATCGAAATTATCTTTAAGGCGCTTAATGGCTCCCTAAACCATAAAATGCCCACCGTTGCTATAAGAGTTGTTCCTATCCCTGACCATACGGCGTAGGCAACGCTTACGTCAAGCTTTTTGAGGGCAAGGGAAAACGAAGTAAAGCTAAATCCGTACAGGATAAAGAGCAATACGGATGGCAATAATTTCGTCAAACCCTGAGACAACTTCAAACAAGCGGTACCTGAGACTTCTAAAACTATTGCCAGGATCAGATAAATCCAACTCACGGAACACCTCCTTTTCGTGTGTTTCCCCAAATATTTTGAAATGCTACAAACAGTAGGCTCCGAAGGAGCCGTAAGAAAACTACACTCCTCAGCGAAGGTTGCATTTTTCAAAAAACTAAATTGTTACGAAGCTTTTACTCGGGAATACTATATCAACTCGCCCGAAGGGCGTCCACGATATTCATGCGGGATGATCTGACCGCAGGCAGCACCCCACCGAGAAGGCCCATTATCATGGAGAAAGCAAGGGATTTATAGACGATACCGAAGTTAAGGGAGAAGGTAAAGGCGAGTTCGGAAAAGGTCTGGAAGTTCATCGTTGAAATGGTAAGGAGTTGCATGAATGATGCAAAAAACAGCCCTGCGCAGCCACCCAAAAAACCGAGTATGAGCGATTCCATGAGAAATGCCCCTAAAATGCTCCGTCTTTGAAAACCAAGTGCACGAAGTATCCCAATTTCGTTCGTACGGTTTGCCACTGCAGAATACATGGTAACCATGGCGCCGATAATAGCGCCCAGTGAAAAAATGATGGTGAGTGATAGCCCCAGGATGCGCAGGAATTTTGCCATCACCTTCGATTGATCTTCATAGTAAGCGATTTCCCGCTTGGCCTCCAGGGTTAAACGCGGGTCACTTTCAATACGTGCCTTGCATTTTATAAACTCTGAAGAGTCACGTAATTGAAAGATAACGGATGAATAAACAGGCCGGCGAAATGCCTGCATGAGCTGGTTCACATCTCCCCATATCTCCGAACTAAAGCCCGTGTTCCCTGCGTCAAATATTCCCACTACCGTCCAGTCCCTCATGCCAAAACGGAAGGTTTCACCGATGCCTCCTCCTTTAAACCTTTTTGCGATGCTTTGGCCTGAAATTATCTCGGATGAACCGGATCTGGGCATACGCCCCCCAGTAAGTTTTACTCGGGGTCGCAGCAAGAGGGAATTTCCTGAAATGCCCCTGATGACCACATTTGATGGTTTGTTACTTCCCCGTTTCGGGAGGTTTATAAGCACCACCAGCTCTTTTGCCACGAGTCGTTGGCCGTGTGTCCCCAAAGCCACATCCGGTAATGTTTCAACGATTGAAGCCTGCTGCCGATCGATTCCACTCTGCACTTCAGAGGATGCGGCCTTGCGGATTACCACGACGTTATTATAAGAACCGGTATTTACCAGGGTCTTCCGCAGCCCCTCGGCGAGCATTAAAATCGAGGCAAATACAAATACTACCAACGCCATACCGGATGCTGTAAGTGTGGTAGTAAGCCTGCGGGTCAGGAGGTTGCGAAAGCTGTACAAAAAGGGTATTCTCATTTATCCAATCCTTCTCAGGCCATCCGCTATCCGGATTTTTATTGCGCGCCAGGTCGGGATGACCGCCGCTACCGCACCTACAAAAAGAGAGACCCCTGCATCGAGGTAAATGGTTTTCATTGTCACATTGAACACCGGGAAGTAAGTCCCCATCGTGTCGCCAAAGACCTTTGCTATCGGGAAGGTAAAAGCAATGCCGATGATGCAGCCAATCATAGCGATAAACAGGGATTCTCCGAATATCAATGCGGCAATATACCAGCCGCCAAATCCCAGAGTTTTGAGTACTGCATATTCCCCGATTCGTTCACGGGCAGTCATGGCCATGGTATTAGCCAACACGGCCATGATAACAATAATTACAACAAAGGAAACCAGTTGTATGGCAACAACAATCGCTTCACTCATGGAAACAAAACTCAACTGGAATGCCTTTTCGGTCTCGGTCAGAGTTTCTGCGAGAGAATTTTTAAAGGTTTTATCAAGAGCTACCGCCACTTCTTCTGCAAGGTTAGTGTTGCTTACTCCAACGAGATAGAAACCCGGCTGATCTGCCCGGAGAGGCATGGTCTTTTTCAGGGTTTCATTGAGGTAGTTCCAGTGGAAAAAAAACTGGGTTTCGTCAGTGCCTTTATCTTTGCCCCGATAGATTCCCCGCAGGACAAACTCCCAGTTACCCGGAAAAATGGTTCCTTTCAGGGTAATCGCGTCACCGATTCTCCAGCCGTATTTTGTCGCCAGTTTCTGTCCAGCGATAGCAGCCTTCCGGTCACGCAGAAAGGCATCCTTCTGATTGGACGGAAGGATATATTCGGGATACAATTCCAGATAGCTCGCAGGTTCCACGGCGAAGTTGGCGAAAAAGTTTTTCTCGTCGATATAGTTGCCGCCAAACCAGTTCCCGTAGGATACGAATTTCACGCCGTGTATCTGCCGTATTTTGTTTTTGTAAGAAATAGGAAGCGGAAAGACCAGCGATATGGAATTTCTGGTCACAAGGCGGCTTGCTGAAGAGGACTCTACTCCCGCATACCAGGCGCTTACCACAGTCCTCAGGAGACCAAAGGCGAGAATTACGATGACAACGCCAAGGATAGTCAGCGAGGTGCGAAGTTTGTGCCGGAAGGTGTTTTTAAAGACGAGTTTGATTATGTGCATTCAAAATGCCCTTTTCCAGATGCTTTATTGTTCTGGCTTTTTCTGCTGCATGGGGGTCGTGGGTAACCATGATAATGGTTTTGCCAAATTCAACATTAAGCCGGCCCATTAATTCCAGCACCTCTTTTGCCGAAATGCGGTCAAGGTCTCCGGTCGGCTCATCTGCAACAATTATGGTGGGGTCGGCAACAACCGCCCTGGCTATAGCTACCCGTTGCTGTTGTCCTCCGGAGAGCTGGCCGGGATAATGGCTCATACGATCAGCAAGCTTGACTATCCGAAGCGCTGTTTCCACATGTTCTCTCCGCTCTTTTCTGGAAAGTCTGGTCAGAAGCAGTGGCAATTCAACATTTCCAAAGGCGGTGAGCACAGGAATTAAGTTGTAAAACTGAAAGATAAAGCCAACGTTGGTAGAACGCCATCGTGCAAGTTCCGTTTCAAACAACGCCGCAATGTCGACACCACCTACTTTGATAGTGCCGCTGTCAAACGTATCGATGCCGGCAATCAGATTTAACAGGGTACTCTTCCCTGAACCCGACGGTCCCATCAATGCAAGAAATTCACCGTCTTCAATGTCAAAAGTAATATTTTCCAATACCGGAATAATCTGGCTGCCTCTGCGGTAGGACTTGTACAGATTTTTTATTTCAACAAGAGGTGTTTTGTATTCCATTCTTATTCTATGACCTTTATCCTCGAACCATCCTTCAACTTGTTCACCGGCTTAACTGCCACCTTATCGTCTTGTTTTATCCCGTCAAGGACTTCTATCATATCGCCTATCTGAATCCCCGCGGTAACAGGGGTCAGTACCACGCGGTCGTCTTTTATGAGAAAGACAAAATCCTTGCCGTTGCGGGTTATCAGGGCATCCGGGTTGATTGTGGTAAGGGGTTTTTGCTCTTCATTTTCAAGAGGTCTGGAGAGAAAAGCAACCTTAGCGCTCATTTCAGGCAGTATCCGGCTGTCTTTGTCTATGAAGCGGACCTTGACCATTACCGTTGCCCTGCTCCGGTCGGCAGTCGGTACGATCATATGTACCTCTCCGCGGAAACGGGACTCGGGAAGGGCATCGAGTTGTATTTCACACGACTGCTCAACCTTGACCAACTCCAGATTTGATTCAGAAACATTGGCCTCCACCTGGAGCGAGCTCATGTCGGCAATGGTAACAACAGCGGCTTTGGCGTTTGTAGCCGCTCCAATTGGGGTAATGATATCTCCTATGTCGGCATTCTTGGTTAAAACCACGGCGTCGAAAGGTGCCCGAATCCGGGTATATTCCAATGAAACATCCGCTACCCGAAGTGCAGCAGCGTCGGCCTTCACCGCTGCTTTTCCACCGGCAACCGCAGCCTTTGCTTTCTTGTAACGGGCCATGGCGGAATCGTATTCGGCCTGTGTCGCAATCCCCTTCGCGCGTAATATTTTTTCACGATGAAAGGAAGCTGCGGCATCCTGAAGTTCCGCATTCGCCTGCCGGAGGCTGAAGCGCGCTACATTCAGGATGGCTGCGGCCTGGTTCCGCAATGCAATGGCATCTTCATTTTCGAGACGCGCAATGATCTCTCCTTTTTTTACCCTGCTTCCTTCCTCAACGCTCAACGCTACCAGCCTGCCAGTGATTTTGGTCGCCACAGCAGCCTTACGCTGGGCCACCACATAGCCGCTGGCGTTCAGCAAGGCAATGGCCTGAGACGGGTATGTCCTGGTAACGCTGGAGACCTCAACGTGGACGGCTGGCTTCAGAACACCGCTCAGGTAAAGAAATCCCATCACTCCGGCAACGAGTACTATACCCGTAACACGATAGTACGGTTTTCTGCGTTGTATCTGGTGAGTGCTCTTTGCAGACGGATCTATCCTGAGTTTTAAAAGGTCTTCGTTTGACATGAAATACTTTATATGCGATTTATCTTCACAAATGAGTTACGTTAATCCATTTAAGTCCCCCATAATAAAGGGGAATTCAGGGGGATTGTGTTTTTTAGTGTTACTTTACAACCCCCTTGCCCCCTTTTCTAAAGGGGATTTTCTATGCCATACAACGTATAACCCGCTTAAATAAAATGAAACATCCTTGACCTAACGGTCACAAGGGGTCATGAAAATGTTTATCTTTTAGACAACCGGCTTCATTTTCAGGTGAAATTCTTATATGACCAAGTTATAAAAAGAATTAATGAAACTACAGATTGCACCGATTTCATAGATAAAAATATCGTATCAATTTAGTTTTTTATTTCTTTTGTTACACCTTCCAGCTCTTCTAACTTTCCTTCGGCGATCTCTTCTTCTAGCTTTACTACCTCACGGAAGGCGATGCCTTCCCGCCAGAGAAAGAGGAAGCCCAGAATCGTAGAAGGAAGAATGCTGATAGCCCACAATACGATGGCATAACTTTGGGCTGCCGTGGTTTCTATGCCAAAAATATGTAATGATTTGAGTACCGCAATATGGAAGACACCAATATATCCAGGCGCCTGGGGCAGGGCAACTGCCAGTGCGAGACATACAGCGACAAGGCATGCCCCCACAAACGGAAGATGCATATGGAAGGAAAACCCGAGAAGATATATTTCAGCTCCGCTAAGCACCCAAATAAAGAGTGAAAGCACAAATATCCATACCGTTTGTGTTTTGTCTTCCAGAATTTTGAGACCAAACACAAAGGATTCATACAATCCTAAAATCTTGTCTTTGAGTTTATGCGGCAGAAAGCCGCAAAGCCCGATGAGTATTTTTTTAAAGAAATCAGGTTTGATAACGACTAAAAAAAGGGCAATAACAGTAAGGACTCCTACCGCTGCGAATACCTCGGTCCATTTTTTCAGGGAAGGAATAATCGATTCCAGGACTGTGCTTACCTGACTTGAAGAAACGTGATCAAGGGGGTTGTGTTGAGTGGCCGGTGGGTGTGGCAGTAAGGCGATGACAACTACCGTAAATATGAGGAGTCCCAGCATGTCAAATATCCGCTCCACGATTACGGTAGCAAAGGAAGTTGAAAATTTTATATTCTCCTTTTTTGACAGGATAAACGGCCTTAGAACCTCTCCCACACGGGCAGGAAGGATATTGTTTGCCATGAAACCAATGAACGTAACAGACAACAAATTTATGACAGAAATTGATTTAATATGTGACAGTAATCCACGCCATCGGATTGCCCTTATAACGTAAACCTGCAGGGTTAAAATGAGCGTCGGGATGATAAACCAATAGTTTGCATCCCTTAATGCGTTTTTCAGGAGCAACCAGTCGATATTTCTTATAAATAACCATGTGCAAACGATACTGGCTATAATACTGACGGTAAATAGGATGTTTTTTTTACTAAATTTCATTATGACCTTTCATAGAATTTATGCCAGAGGGATCTTTGTTTGAATACAAGCACCGATAGGGAATATAAAAACACTGACAAACAGAGTTTGTCAGTGCCACCCCGAAATTTACGTTGAGGAATTTCACCAGAAAATTCAGGAAAAGTACGGTTTCAGGTATCTTCCCGTGTAACTCCTTTCTATATGTGATATCTGTTCCGGCGAACCACAACCAACGATATATCCCCCGGCACCGCCCCCTTCGGGACCAAGGTCAATAATATAATCGGCAGACTTAATCACGTCAAGGTTATGTTCTACTACGATAAGGGAATGTCCCGCCTGAATCAATCGCTGAAAACAGGTAAGTAATTTTTGGACATCGTCCATATGTAATCCTATGGTGGGTTCGTCGAAGATAAAGAGCATCGCATCAAGGTTTTCCTTGGCCATATAGGTGGCAATCTTCAGTCGTTGTGCCTCGCCTCCCGACAGGGTGGTAGCGGGCTGACCTAACCTTAAATAGCCCAATCCGGTATCTTGTAGAAATCTTAGTCCCTTTGCAATCCGGGAAGAATCATGGAAGAAGATAATGGCTTCATCTACGGTCATTTCCAGTGTTTCATGGATATTTTTGTTTTTATATTTTATATCGAGCACCTTTTTGTTGAATCGTTTCCCGTCGCATTTGTCGCACGTGACATAGATGTCTGCAAGAAACTGCATGTCGACCCTGATGGAACCAGCTCCTTCACAATGTTCGCATCTCCCGCCAACGACATTGAATGAAAAAGAACCGGCACTCAGATTTCGTATTTTTGCATCTCGCGTTGATGCAAAAAGTTTCCGAATATCATCGAATATTTTTACATACGTGATGGGGTTGGAGCGGGGGGTGCGTCCTATCGGAGATTGATCTACAAGGATAACATCATGAATAAACTGTATGCCCTGAATGCTTTCATAATGTCCAATGAATCCGGTATATCCTTCCCGCTTTTTTTTGATCGCCCCATAGAGGGTGTCTTGTACCAGGGTGCTTTTGCCCGATCCTGAAACTCCTGTCACACATACGAGCATATGAAGGGGAAACGTTACCTCTATGCCTTTCAGATTGTTTTGTGAAGCGCCCTTCAGTACGATAGCCCTGACCGAGGGTTCTCTTCGCCGGGCGGGTATCTTAATTGCCTTATCACCTTTTAAATACTGTCCCGTAATCGAACCATTGCGGGCAGGCAAATCCTTAAAGGTACCCTGATAAACGAGCATCCCCCCATTTTCTCCGGCGCCTGGTCCAATATCGATGATCTCATCGGCCGCCCTGATGACTTCCTGGTCATGCTCCACAACAATAACGGTGTTTCCAATATTCCGCAATCGTTCAAGGAGCTGGATTAACCTGTCCGTATCCCTTGGATGGAGCCCGATACTGGGTTCATCCAGGATGTAAAGGGTATTTACCAGTGAAGAACCGATAGACGTTGTAAGGTTGACCCTTTGGGCCTCTCCTCCGGAGAGCGTGCGAGTCATACGGTCCAGGGTAAGGTATTCCAGGCCGACCTTCATCATATAGTCCAAACGTTTTTTAATTTCCTGCAACAGCAGACGTGAAATATTTTTTTCATACTCGTTAAGACGAAGTTCTTCAAAGAACCGGTAAGATTCATCGATTGTCATAGCACAAACATCTGATATATGCTTATGGTTTATCAAAACGTTCAGTGCCTGATTCTTTAAACGACATCCGTTGCAGGCAGGGCACAAAGCATATCGGCGGTATTTACTCAAAAAAACACGGACGTGCATCTTGTATTTTCGCTGTTCCAGCCATGCAAAAAAATCATGGATGCCGCAGAATTCATCTGTGCCATCCAAAATCAATTTCACCTGTTCTTTTTTCAGTTTACGAAAAGGGATATCTAAGGGAATGTGGTGTTTGGCAGATACCTTTTCCAGCGATTCAAACATCGAACGGTATGCAGGTGTGTTCCATGGGGCTATCGCCCCGTCGTTCAGCGTCTTTTCTTTATCCGGAATAACGCCGTCCATATCGATCTCAATCGTATATCCAAACCCTTGACATTGCGAACAGGCGCCAAGCGGGTTATTAAATGAAAAGAGTGCAGGGACAGGCTCCGGATATTCAATAGCACAGTAACTGCAAAAGAAGTGCTTGCTGTATTTCAGCTCGATCCATGGAGAATCCTGGATAGTCAAAGGGTGTCCTTGTCCATGCACATCAGGATGGGCAGGGGAATCCTGGATATTGTATATAATACTCAACTGCCCTGCGCCCAGACGATACGCCGTTTCCAGTGCGTCCGCAAGTCGTTCTTTCATTATATCCTTAACGACCAGGCGGTCGATGATTCCGTAAACAGACTTTGCAGTACGGATATCCCAGTCTTTTATTTCGGTTGTAATATCGGTAATGGTATTATCCGCAAGAATCCTTACCAGGCCACGTTCTTTGAGGAGATTAACCTGTGTTTGACCCGATACTTTTTGACTGATAGTGATGGGGAAGGCGACCAGAAACCGCGTACCTTCCGGTAACGACAAGACGGTATCGGCAATCTGGGAAACGGTATCGATCTGCACATGCCGTTTGCAGGTGCTGCAATAGGTCTTGCCAATCCGTGAAAACAGCAACCGCAGGTAATCATTAATTTCTGTGGCGGTACCAACGGTTGATCTCCGGTTTTTTACCGGATTCTTCTGCTGAATGGCTATTGCCGGAGGAATTCCTTCTATATGGTCAATATCGGGCTTATCCATCCTCTCCAGAAATTGACGTGCATAGGCAGAAAATGTTTCTACATATCGTCTTTGTCCTTCTGCAAAGAGGGTATCGAATGCCAGGCTGGATTTGCCCGAACCACTGACCCCTGTAATCACCACCAATTTTTATGGGGATTTCGATATCTATATTTTTAAATTATTTACCCGTATACCGCGGGCAATAATGGATCTTTTCATAGTTTTACGTTATAGAAAACCTACTTACCACAGAGGCCGCAGAGATTTCTCAGATAATTTTTATCTGTGTTCCCGGTGTGCTCTATGGCTCATTGAGAATCATGGTATTTCTTGTTCTAAAGCGGCCCGTCCTGAGCGAAGTCGAAGGAAGTGGAACAATCGAAGAAGCTCTATTATCGAATTTCAAGACATTAACTATAAGATTTTCATGCTTCATTCTCAAGATAATTCTAGGACTGCGCGGCTAAGGAATTGCACCTAAAACTCTAAAAATGCTTTGACAAACATAAGGGGGTTTATCAATAATGACCGGTGGAAAACAAAAAACTGAATCTTTTAAAATGCCAAACCTTGTAAAAGGAATGTGCCTCTATGTTTTCACACGGATATGGCGTAATATAGTACACCTATACCTTCAAAACGGAAATTTATTTGTAATTCGGATAAGAACAATTTTTTTTATACTATTTTCTCTATGGAAAAAGACCTTGCAGGAAAAGGGAATTGGAAAAAATTCCTTTTCGAGACCATTTACGAATCAGAAACATTTTTAGGGAAATTTTTCAATGTGGCGCTTATTGGGTGTATTATCCTCAGCGTTTTCATTGTAATGCTGGATAGTGTGGAAGAAATACATGTACGGTGGGGTAGGGTTCTCTTTGTTCTGGAATGGGCCATAACCATTCTTTTTAGTATCGAATACCTGCTAAGGATCTTTTGTGTAAAAAAACCCCTGAATTATATTTTGAGCCCGATTGGGGGTGTTGATCTGATAGCTATTCTTCCCGCATATCTCAGCCTCTTTTTTATCGGTACGCAATACCTGCTTGTTATTCGTGCATTCCGCATCCTGAGGGTCTTCAGGATACTTAAGATGTGGAATTTTATTAACGCGTCGCACACGCTGACCAAAGCCCTTTATACCAGCGCAATAAAAATCGGGGTTTTTCTTCTCTTTGTGGTAGTGATTGTTGTTATTCTCGGTTCTGTTATGCATCTGATTGAAGGCGGTAAACATGGCTATGAAAATATCCCCAGGAGCATTTACTGGGCCATTGTAACACTTACCACCGTTGGCTATGGAGATATTTCACCACGAACCCCTTTAGGCAGATTGTTTGCCTCTGCGGTCATGCTTTTTGGGTATAGTATCCTTGCCGTGCCTACAGGAATTGTTACTTCTGAATTAATAAAATCCGCTAAATCAAAACATGCGGATTCGGGACAGAGTTGTCCTGCCTGCGGCAGGCGAGAGCATGACGAAGATGCTCACTATTGCAAGTTTTGCGGCGGAAAATTGTAAAATTCGACGTGAAAATGAAATAGATGCTATAAAACGACCTTTGCTGCCTTTGAATAAGCTTCACCAGGTGTGAATCGTAATATATTATTCAGCAGTTTTTTTTGTGCATCTATGTGTGTTAATTTCAGTTGAAGTAAAATAATTTTGTATATATTCTTCCAGGGCCTCCTGCCATGACCTCATCCTTTGCCCACTCGCTGTGGTATATTTCGTGCAGTCCAGAGAGGAGTTTTGGGGTACCAGGGCTGCGCGTTTGTAATCTGCAGTTTTTACAGGCAGTACGGACACCTGATCACCGGTTAGTTCAAAAATCTTCCGAGCCCACTCATAGCGTGAGCATGTTCCATAGTTCGTTACGTGATACAGTCCACGGAGATCCAGTGATATGATTTTCCAAATTGCATATGATAAGTCTGCCGTATACGTGGGGCATCCGCACTGATCGGTCACAACTGACACCGTATGTTTTTGCCTTCCCAAATTCAGTATAGTCGTCACAAAATTTTTCTTATAGGGACCATAGAGCCAGGCCGTTCTGATGATGGCGTAATTAACGCTTATTTCCTGTATCTCACGTTCTCCTTCGAGTTTTGACTTTCCATAGACCGAAATGGGGTTTGGTTTGTCCGTTTCACTATAAGGTCCGTTCTTGGTTCCGTCGAATATATAATCGGTGCTAATGTGGATGACCTTTGCCCCTGTTTCATTTCCCGCCAGCGCAATGTTTTTTATTCCGGTCGCGTTGACGGCAAATGACTCAGATATCTGAGTTTCGCATGCGTCTACATTCGTGAATGCGGTACAGTTAACAATGATGTCTGGCGTAATCTGGCCAATAAATTTTGAGGTATTTGGGCCGTGCGTAATATCCACGTGGTCATGATTGGCTGCGATAACCTCAATGCAGGGAAATGAGGAGTCTGACAGGGTGGGCAATCGAGTGGCGAGGTCTCTGCCGAGCATCCCCTGAGCGCCAATAATGAGTATCTTCATGGCTGAATTGTTTCAAAATGTAACTGATAAACGCGTTTGTATTCTCCCTCTTCTGCCATGAGGGATTCATGGCTACCCGTTTCCGCGATATGTCCATCTTTCATTACAATAATTCTATCACAATGTTGTATTGTGGAAAGACGGTGGGCAACGATGATGGTCGTTTTCCCGACGATCAGGTTGTTGAGTGCATCCTGTACCAATTTCTCAGATTCATAATCCAGTGACGAAGTTGCCTCATCGAGGAGTAAAATAGGCGCATTTTTCAAGATAGCCCGGGCGATAGCGATCCGTTGTCGCTGCCCCCCGGATAGTTTTACACCCAATTCACCCACAACGGTATCGTATCCAGCGGGAAGCCCCATAATAAAATCATGGATATTGGCAGACTTTGCTGCTGAATAAATTTCCCTGACCGAAGCATCCTTCCTCCCATAGAGTATGTTTTCGCTAATGCTGCGGTTGAACAGGAAGGTTTGCTGAGAGACAATCGCAATGTGCGCAAGGAGCGATGCATGCTTAATTTTTCGTATATCGGTTCCGTCGATCTCTATGCTGCCTTTGACAGGGTCGTAGAAACGGGGTATCAGGTTTATAAGGGTCGATTTTCCCGCCCCGCTCTTCCCTACGAGAGCAACGACCTCTCCCCTGCGGATGGTAAGGTTAATATCCTTCACGATATATTCTTCGCTGTTGTCATAGGAGAAACTTACGTCCTTAAAAGAGATACCCTCTTTTATGCTCTCCAGGGTGACGGCATCAGGATGATCTTTTATGGAAGTATCGATCGTGAACAGTTCGAATACCCGGTTAATGCCAGCCATGGCCTCCTGCAAACTCGCATAACTTTTGGCCAACTTCTTGATGGCAGAAATTACCATAAAGCCGATAGCGGTAATAAACCCGCCAAGCTCCCCAGGGGTAATTTTCCCGGACATAACGACATACCCCCCCAGCATGATCAATGCGGCAAGTCCCAGGGAATAAACGAATTCACTGGTGCTTGTGTTGGCGGCCTTTACCTTGATCATTTTTAATCTTTTTCTGAAGAATCGTTCACTAATATCATGGATTTCGCGGCTCTCTTCGGCCTCCATCTTAAACGCCTTTACAATTCGAATGCCTGCGAACATCTCCCGTAAGGCATCCGTAAGGTCAGAAAGACGCCGCAAGCTGCCCTTTCCATGTTTTTTGATCTTCTTGCCCATGACAAGCACAGGAATGAATATTACGGGGAAGGCAATCAAGGTCAACAGTGACAGCTTCCAGCTAAAATAAAACGCCAGTGAAAAGCCGCAAATTAACCGCAGGGGTTGCAGCAAGATTTCATCGAAAAGGATCGCGAGCCCCGACTGTGTTACCGCGATGTCGTTCGTTAACCTGGAGAGGAGATCACCACTCTTCCTGTTTTCAAAAAAACTCAGGGACTGAGGGAGTAGATGGTCGCATATTTTGTTCCGAATATCCACAACAACGGAACACATGACGAGATTTCGGAAATACTGCTGGAAATAACAGGAGATGGAAATAATCGGGGCGATGATTGCTATTACAATACCGATGCTTATAAATGAATCCGTAGCACGTTTTCGTAATTTTTCTATAACCGTAAATTTGCTGATTACCTGTTTTTTAAACTGTTTCACAGGAGAGGTGTTTTGTTGTGTTTGAATGTTTTGGTCTATAGCGACCCTCGGCAAGGGGGTGGTTGTGTTGGTATTGCTTAGGAGCAGCTTGTCTATGATCGGTTTAATGAGTGAAATCTGGATACCATACGCTGCTGTATAAATGACCATGCTGGCAATAGCCAGCGCCATATATTTCCAATACGGTTTTGCAAATGACAACAACTTGGCACATTCACTAAAAAGGGTACTTTTTTTCATAGGTGCTTCACTGATTATACATGAGAAGCCTTGAAAAATTACTTTGTATCAAGGCGAAGGAATAGTGCAAGGGGCATTGGGTCGGGAGTATAATTTTATACCGGTTGCGGAAAACTGCAAACACTATAAAATGTTATCACATGGCTTCTTGCTTTTCAATAAAAGATTTTAGAATACCCCTCGTGTGACTATGCAGTAACCGTAGTATATTACAACAACATCTCGGCAATCTGAATGGCATTCAGGGCGGCGCCCTTTCGAAGATTATCGCTCACAATCCATAGATTGATTCCATGTGCAATGGATTCGTCCTCACGAATGCGTCCGACAAAAACATCGTCTTTGCCTGTTGCATGTGCAGCGAGAGGATATAATTGATTGGCAGCGTCATCTAACACCGTAACGCCTGGCGCTTTTGAAAGCAGCTTTTTTACCTCTGCGGCAGTTATTTTTTTCTCCGTTTCTACATTCACCGACTCACTATGGCAGCGAACAACAGGTACACGAACGGTAGTTACAGTCACCCCGATGCTGGCATCACCCATGATCTTTTTGGTCTCGTTCACCATCTTCATCTCCTCAGACGTATATCCATTGGAAAGGAACGCATTGCTCTGGGGGATCTGAGGCAGTACATTAAATGCAATCTGATGGGGAAACAGATTTCGCTTAAAACCTTCCTTGCCAGAAAGAATACTGGCCGTCTCCTTTTGCAATTCATCAATAGCCTTAAGCCCTGCACCAGATACTGCCTGGTATGTCGAAACAACCACCCGCTTTATTCGTGCAACATCATGGATTGGTTTTAAGGCAACCACCATCTGGATCGTGGAACAATTGGGATTAGCGATCACTCCATGATGCCTGGGAATCTCCTGGGGATTGACCTCAGGCACCACCAGTGGTACATCGTCATCCATTCTAAATGCACTGGAATTATCTATACAAACGGCCCCACTCTCAATAGCATAGGGTACATATTCCCTGCTGATGCTTGCCCCTGCACTAAAGAGGGCAATCTTTATCCCCTGAAATGAATGCCTCGTTAATTCCTGTACGGTATGATCAGCCCCACGAAACCGCATCTTTTTTCCGGCAGAACGTTTGGAGGCCAATAATCTCAATTCCTGCACCGGGAAATTCCTGCTTTCCAGTATCCTGATAAATTCCTCACCTACGGCGCCTGTTGCACCCACTACCGCCACATTTACCGCCATCTCCTTCCGAACTCCTTTCATCACGATAATCTTTAACCACAAACCGAGGACACAAAGAAAAGACTTTAAAAAGCTTTTTTCTGTGTTTATTTTTTATGATTTATTATTTTTTCTACTTTTTGTACCCCGCAGTTTGTAATATTTTACCTAATACGTATCAAAATGTTATCTTGAATTAATTCTTTCTGCCTAACGTCGGCTATCTCAGCTAAAAATCGCTGCGCATCGCTATAATAGCCTGCCGTCGGCTTTAAACCAGGGAGAAGTTGAAGCCAATATTGATTTTCCAACCGCATAAACAACTCCCGGATATACTTACTGAACATCGACGCAAGGGCCACCGACATGCACATATCTTCGCCTTTTTCCACAAAGGATATCTTCATCTGCTTATGCGCAGCTTCCACTTCATAGGTTGAAACCCTGGCTCCTTCCTCTAAAACCCGTATATTGGCCACAGGCAGCTGATTTTTCAGGAGCTCCGTGTAAGTATTTCTGCCACCTTGTTTGTCAACAATCAAATGTATATGGCCGGTACATAAATTCCACAGTCTGGAAATAAGCACAGCACACGCATTAAATAAAACAACAGACTTATTCCGTAACACCCTTACCTGCTCGTTAAATTCCCGCACGGTTACAATACAACTGCTTGCGTGGAAAAACCCCGCGCCGTGCTTATGAAAAGCATAGTGTAACAAATCTGCATAATGTAAAATAGCAGCAGTATTTGTGGTCAAAGGCAAGGGATAATCCTTCTCAGCATACCACGGATACCGATCGATAACTCCGGTATTATTGCATGATAAACTATTGAGTAATTGATAAAAGGACGTGATTTTCAAACCCTTGAGCTGGAGAAAGGAAAGAACTCCGTCTTCCAATGGTTTTAATCCATTGCTTGTATGATATAATTTCTTACTATCCCGAACAGCAAGTCTCTGTTTTCTGCCTTTAAGGTCATCCGAAACAGCATCCTTCAATAGATCCCACAGGGAATGATCCGCCTTTTCATCCGGCACATCAAATGCGGTGATGGTAATCACCAGAGGTCCAAGCACTGGACCATATCCGGCCTCATCTATCCCTGCTAGTATTGCCATAGAAAAATATCCAAAGAATAAGCGCATTATATCGCTTTATGAATGAAAGTCAAAACGAAACTCTGCCGCTGTGCCAGGGAATTGATTCAAAACTGCGTACCCATTACCGTCAGAAATACCTGTACGAGACACTATTCTCAATCTTCATTTACGGGCTACAGGCAATATGTGTGAACAGGGCGGAACCCATGTAAAGCACGTCTTCGTCCAATACGAAACGGGGGCTGTGTAACGGTTGACTTGCACCCTTTTCCAGGTTTCCTGATCCTAAAAACACGTAAGCCCCCGGTATCTTTTCCAGGTAATACGAAAAATCCTCTCCGCCCATCTTGGGGTCTATATGCTCTACCGATTTTTCGCCAAATAATGCAATGATCTTATCGCGTATGAAATCCACCTGTGATCGGGGATTATTAAGCGGAGGATGTCCCTTAAGATACTCAAATTGATATGTGGCGTTATTGAGGGAAGTAATCCCGCGGATAGTTTCTTCCAGCAATACCGGCATCTTGTATCTTAATTCCCCGGAAAGGGTTCTTACCGTACCGATGATCTTCACTTTATCCGGAATAACGTTGAAGGTAGTTCCGCCCGAGATTTGACACAAAGACACTACGCAGGGGGATAGGGGATTTACCTTGCGAGAGGCAATCGTCTGAATTGCCAATATTACTTCGGCTGCAATAACGATAGGGTCTACACATAAGTGAGGGGTTGAGGCGTGTCCGCCTTTTCCGATAATGGTAATGACAATGCGGTCAGTGGCTGCCATCGTGGATCCTGCCCGTACTCCAAAGGTGCCAGATGGGATATTCGGATCAATATGTAATCCGTAAATCTCATTCACATCCTTTAAAACACCTTGCTCTACCATAAGTTTTGCGCCGCCCGGATGTTGTTCTTCACAAGGCTGAAAGATGAATTTTACCTGCCGCTTGAGTTTATCCTTCAACTGTACCATAAGTTTTGCAGCGCCCAGGAGCATTGCCATATTGGCATCATGTCCGCAGGCATGGGACATCCCTTCGTTTTGGGATTTAAATTCAAGGTCGTTTTCCTCGGTTATCGGTAAGGCATCCATATCGGCCCGGAAGGCAACCGTGCTTGGTGCCCCATCAACCGGAAGGGTTGCCACGACTCCCGTTTTTGCAATATCTGTTTGTACCTGGAGTCCCAGCTGTTTCAATCCTTCGGCAATAACACCGGATGTGCGGGTTTCTCCAAAACCAGTTTCAGGATGCTTATGGAAGTCCCTCCGGAACCTGATAACATAATCGTGCGCCTCTTTGGCGTGGGCCAGTATTTCCTGTATAAGTGTTTTATTGTGTATCATTTGTTTTTGAAGGTCTATTTTTATCCTCTACAAGAACAACCACGGACAAACAAGTTTGTCCGTGCCACCCCCTTACATAGTCTGTTGTGACACGCTGCCGCGTGCCTCTACTCCCAATCCATTCCCCGAAGGCACGGTCAGTCTCCCCTTGTCAACTGTTGCCCCCAGGTAAGGGTCGTTTGTTACAAGGAGATGTCCGTCGAGATCGATGTAGTCAACCAATGACGTTAGATGGGCGGCCGCAGTTACAGACACAGAGCTTTCTATATTACAGCCAACCATTATCTTAAGGCCATGCGCACGAGCCGTGCTAATCATCCGAAGCGCTTCACGAATTCCACCGCACTTCATCAGTTTAATATTAATCCCGTCTACCACACCTGAAAATGCGGGTATGTCTTTTGAATCTTTTATATCTTCATCAAGAAAGACAGGAATTTTTACGTAACGTCTGATCTGCCGGAGCGATTCAATACTGCCAACGGGAAATGGCTGTTCTACAAGCTCCACGTCAAGATCTTCCATGAGGTTCAATTTTTTTATTGCCTCCTCTGGCGTCCAGCCGGTATTGGCGTCGACACGAAAGACAGCTCTGGTTATTTTGCGGAGCTCTCTCAGTATCTCTATATCACCTTTAAAACCTACCTTTATTTTGAGTATAGGAAAATCCTTTGCCTCCTCCACCTTTTTGATCATCTTTTCCAGGGTGTCAATTCCTATGGTAAATGATGTTAGCTTTGATTCCGGCCGATTTAAACCCAAAAGCCGGTAAACGGGTATTTGCAGCTTCTTGCCAATTATATCATGAAGAGCGATATCAATTGATGCTCGCGCTGCTGCGCTTTTGGGAAATTCATTTTTAAGGTGGTTCGTTATATCTTCTATCTGGAAGGGATCGCTATGCCTTAAGATGCTGTCCGACTGCACAAGTACCTTGGTAACGCTACTTACATCCTCTCCAAAATAGCTGGTAGGAGCCGCCTCTCCCAGTCCGACTCCTTCGTCATTGTCTTGTAATAAGAGAATGATATTATTCTGAATAGTGCGGGTTTCTCTGGCAATCCGGAAGGTGTGCTTCAGTTTTAAATCTAAGGGACGAAAAGTAAGTTTCATGGTAAAAGGGAAGAGATGTTATCGATCAATTTGTCCACGCCAAACTTGATGGGATCAGTAGCCGGAAGCTTTGTTTCCTTCTCCGCCCTGAGAATCTCCTGTGCGGCGTCATAGTCAGACATACCAAAGCAGTTAAGCGAAATGCCGAGTACCTTACACGGCTGAACAGGCTGCGCCAATTTCTCATAGAGTTCGATCAGGTAAGAGAACGGCAAAATAGGAAAATCGTTAAAATGCCGCAACGTCTTTCGTGCCGGCTGATGGCATAAGATAAGACCCTGGGGGGCTGAGCCATGCAGCAGACCAAGGGTAACACCTGAATATGCAGGGTGTACGATGGCACCTTGTCCCTCGATACTTAAAAGTTCATAGTGGGCGCGATCGAGCACAAGCTTTTCCGCAGCTCCGGAGATGAAATCGGAAACGACATGATCCACGGCAATTCCGCTGCCATCGATCATGATTCCCGTCTGCCCTGTAGCTACAAAACAGGCGTTAATGCCCCGTTTCTTAGCGGCTTTTGTTATTTCAATCGAAGTCACCATTTTTCCTATATTGCAGTCCGAGCCTACCGTAAGGATACGTAATGTCTTTGTCTCTTTTGCCTTTCCGGTGCCGAGGGGGATATCTTCAGGAGGCTTACGGACATCCCAGATTTCCACCTGATGGCCATGTGCCAGCTGGCGAAATTCAGGGTCTTCGCTTACATGGAAATGGAGACCGCTAATAATAGAGAGTTTGTTTTTTAAAGCATCTGCGATGTGCTTGCGCCATTCGGCTGGCAGCATGCCTCCGGGCGGTGCAATGCCAATAAGGAGTGCCGTTGGTTTAAGATGTAATGTTTCCCCGACAGTATGGACAATGGGGATTCCTTCCCCAACTCCAATAATCGATTCCGGGTTTTTCCCTGCGTTAACACGGTCTACAAGTGCAACCACATCTTCTTTGCAATAGCGAATGATGCTAACAGCAGTTTTTGCACTGAAGGTATCAAGCCTTCCTTCGGTTAAAATGACGAGTCTGCGATTATGGATGGAATTCATAGAAAAGGCTATTTCCGCCGCTTACCTAACTTGGTTTTGGCGTGTCGTTTACGCTGTTTCAGTGGGAAAGGGTGTTGTGCTTTACCAAGGTGCGCCAGATATTCCCTGGCGCTCAATAATTCTTTGAGGATATGTGTCTCATTTGTTACGAACTTTATTAACCAGCCATGACTGTACGGATCATCAGTCAAGGTATTCAGGTTTTCATAAAGACGTTCGTTTACTGCAATGATCTCGCCGTCCATAGGCGATATGATATCGAGCAGCTTATCTAATGATTCTACTTCTCCAAAGGAGATACCCGACAAGATTTCTTCTCCTACCTTCGGAAGATCCAGGAATAAAAGATCGTCAAGTTCATCAACAATAAATTTTGTAAGACCAACCGTGATTGCCTTGTTATCCCAAAAAAACCATTCATGCGTTGCTGCATATTTTAAATGCTCTGGAATCATAACACAATACCTCACAACAAATTATAACTTATAATATTGTCAAATCGTAGCATAGGACATCATAGTTGTCAAGGATAATTGATTTTAGAGGTATACGAAGAACTTACACCGGTGCATGCCAATCAAGGAAAGGAGAGGCATAATGAGTGATGAAAGGGGAAGCGGCAACGGAAAAATTAACAACTTTAGTTTGTCTTCTGTTGGTCATTTTCTAAATCTTTTTTCGATTCCGGTTTGTTATCTTCTTCTGTTTTTGTTAATTTAATTTCAATCTTTTTTTCCTCACCCTCTTTAAGCGTTACCGTCTGACTGAAACTCTTAAAACCCGCTTTCGTTACAGAGATGTCGTACGTCTCTGCGTCTAAATCATCACATGCGAAAAATCCATGTGCATCAGTATGACTTATCTGAAAAGATTTTTTTCTCGCTCCGGTTCCTTTGAGCCGTAATTTTGCTGATTCAACAGGTTCGCCTTTTATAAGGCACATCACATTCCCATAAATTTTGCCTTTCGGTGGCAATGTGCTAAATGACATCTCGTTTCCGGAAGCAGCGCCAGCGCTATTTTGCGCAACAAGCCGGTAATAGTATGTAATATTTGTTTGCAATTCGCTTATCCGGCTGCTTATCGGTATAGTATTCGTGTCAGGTTCTATACTTTGGATTGATGTTGTGCCACTATAAGACCCGCTGCTCGTACCGTATTGGAACCAAACCGTTGCTGATAATCCCATGGGGTTTATCGTTCCGTTCAGGGTAGCCAAATCAGTGGTTATACTCGAGGCAGGTACTGTTTGCACCACAGGTGCGGTGTTATCGGCGCTATACGTTATTGTTATTTTCGCTATACCCGTGTTGCCAACACTATCGATAGCCTTTATCGTTATTATATTTTCCCCTTTTGATAGATCTATATCCGGAATAGTCCAATCAATCGCATGCCTTTCTCTATCACTTCTTCTCCTGCTATTAGTCCATAGTACGCTGTTTATTTCATTTAAATTATCTGAAGCACTCCCACTCAGGCTTATCGTGCCGTTTGCAGTCGTATAGGCCTGGTCTGATGTTGGGTTGGTAATGGTTATTGCTGGAGGTGTTGTATCCACAATAATAGAAGCACTGGCTCTATCTGATATGTTTCCGGAAGCATCCTTATACCAGGCATACACCGTATTTCTGCCGTCAATGTTACTTAAGGTATAGGAAACATCTTCCTGGTAAACGTCAGTTGGTGTTACAGATGTCCAACCGGAAGTATATTGAGAAGGGGGCGTGGCATTTACGGAGAGATAATAACCTGTAACACCGGTATTATCCGTGGCAGAAAGGTTTACGGTGATAGTTAAGGAGTTGGTGCAGTATGCCCCGCGGTTAATGTTTATTGCGCCAGCGGGCGGGGTTATTTCTGTTGCAATAGCAGATGTATTGATATCCGCTGTAGTAAGTGACTGCTCGTTTCCATACGTCGCGCCGCTATCGTTTTTTGCTACAAGCCTGTAGTAATATGTCGTTCCAGGAAGCAACTCACTAATTCTGAGACTTACTTCTGTATCATTTGTCCCAATTATTGTTTGTGTTGAAACGGTAATTTTGGATGATCCGTTGACAATCTGGTATTGAAACCATGCAGTCGTTGATAATCCATGTGCATTTACTATTCCGCGTAATACTGCTGAATTATATGTTACACTCGAAGCGGTACCCGTTATTGCAACCGGAGCGGTGGCAGGGGATTGAATGCTGTAGGCTGGCGTTTGGGAATAGGAATCTCCCTGTTGCGTATTTTGAGCGTACAACCTGTCCATTGGCCTGAGAATGGCAGACTGATACGGAAACAAAACTGCCATGAGATAAAAGAAACGAGGCGCGAATTTCAGCATGGTATATGAAAGGGCACTCCGTGCTATTTTCCTCATAGGTTTTTCTGCCTGAAAAATGGTTGGTCGATCATCTGCAATTCCCGATGTAAGAGACCGCTAACAGGGTACATAGTTTGAACGCCAAATGCAACAGGGATTTTACAAAACACGAAAGGAACTGGTTCGAGATGCAAAGGATTGTTAAGACTCGATTGCCTGGTTTTATCTCATTCATCGTTATGGAATGTTTGTTCATTTTGATGTTTTTTCGATCTCTTTTCCGCAGTATGGGCACATGCCGCTTTTCCCCCGTTTTTTCAGGATTTCCTTGGCAAAACCGTTAGTAAGTATTCCTGCCGGTATCGCAATCGCACCAATCCCCAATAGGGCAATTATTGCCCCCAAAAACCTTCCCAGAGGAGTTACCGGATACATGTCGCCATAACCGACCGTGGTTAAGGTGGCCACGCCCCACCACATTGTTGCCGGAATGCTCGAAAAGACTTTTGGCTGGGCTGAGTTTTCAACAAAATACATGAGGCTTGAGGCAACTACCAGCAGGACCAATACCGTAAATACTGTAACGAGTAGTTCTTCCTTTTCTTCCTTAAGCACATTTCCCAGCGTCCTCAAAGACTCAGAATATCGTCCCATTTTTAAGATACGCAGTAATCGAAAGAGCCGTAACGCCCTTATAAACCGCAAATCGAGCGGAAGGAACATGGGTAAGTAAAATGGTAAAATAGCTATCAAATCCACAAGCGCAAAAGGTGTCACTGCAAATCGGATTCTTCCCTTCAGAGTACCACGAAATTTCTCATCGGTGGTACACGTCCATAGGCGTAGCAGGTATTCTACCGTAAACACAAACACGGAGAATGCGTCAAATACCTTGAATGGAATCACGTATTGCAACGAAAGGCTTTCTACCGTTTCCAGGATGACGGCAAATACGTTAAGGAAAATCAAAGTTATAATAAAGACACGAAATGCCCTGACATGCCTATCACTACTTGATACTTCATGCAAAAACTCATATACTCTTTTTTTCACTTTTTGCATCATTTACCTCTTTACATATTAAGCGGAACAAGTCAGGCCTTCGGCAACTTTTTGACACCAGTGTAGTGATAAGGCGCGCCAATTGCCACTACAATTGGTTTGAATTTTGTGCAAAGATTATGATCCCATTGAACCCTCTGGTAATTTATTACCCTTCTTTTTTAAGACGCGCCAGCGTTTGCTGAAAAATCAAAAAATCAGCCGTATTTGCCAGTACCTGCAAAACATCACCACTTTCTATAACCATAGATCCTGATGGTATAACAAATTTACCTTTCCGACAAATAAGCACAATAAGACATTTCTCAGGAATGTCTAAATCGCTAATCCTCTTACCCACCACATCTGAGTCAAATGGAACAATGACATCTATCATTTCGGCATCGAAAGCCGCTGTCTTTTCAAATTCAATGGGATAATTCATCTTGTCAGCCAAGGGAGCGTCCAGCTTTAATATTCTGGAAAGGACTGGAATAGACGTTCCCTGGATAAAAACTGACGCAATAACGACAAAAAATACGATATTAAAAATAGTATCCGCCTGCGGGATGCCTGCCATAAAAGGAAATGTCGCCAAGATAATCGGAACCGATCCCCGAAGACCAACCCAGGCAACCATAACTTTTTTTCGTATATTTATGTTAAACGGCAATAGACATAACAATACGCTAACAGGGCGAGCAACCACCATAAGAAGGAACGTTAGCAAAAACCCTGCCTCTATTAATGGAACAATATGCGAAGGAAAAATAAGCAAGCCCAAGGTTATAAACATTACAATTTGCGCAAGCCAAGCCAAACCATCGTGAAATCTCATGATCATCTTTTTATTTGAGAACTTTGCCTTTCCCAGCATCAAACCAGCAAGATATACCGCAAGGATTCCGTTACCTTTCAGAAAAACCGCAATTACGTATGTCAGCAGCACGAGCGAAATCATTATCACCGGATAAAGTCCTTCGTATCCCAGCTTCAGACGGTTAATGAAGAATACAATAAATTTCGCCATGAGATACCCTATAAGCGCTCCCACACTCATATCCAGCATAAATCCGGGAATCAAGGCGGCAATGCCCATGTTTTTCACCGTCAGGACACTGATAAATCCGACAGTCAAAAAAATAGCCATCGGGTCATTACTGCCAGACTCAAACTCAAGCAGCGGCTTCAAAGGCTGCTTCAGGCTTATTCGTTTAGACCTTAAAACGCTGAATACAGCGGCGGCATCAGTTGAAGAAACTATGGAACCAAGCAGCATTCCTTCCAAAAGAGAAAATTTTAGGATATGGACGGCAAAGAATCCTGTTATGACTGCGGTTATTAAAACCCCTGCCGTCGAAAGGACGGCTCCCGGCAAAATAACTGATTTGGTGTCTTTCCAGTTGGTATCAAGCCCTCCGGAAAAAATAATAAAGATGAGGGCCACAACGCCAATGGACTTGGCTAACTTCGCATCATCAAAATAAATACCGCCTATTCCTTCTGAACCGGCAAGCATCCCGATTGTCAAAAATAGCAACAAGATAGGGATTCCAAACTTATCGGAAAGCTTGCTTGAAACGACGCTCACGAATATCAATACTGCAACCCATAATAAAATATTTTCAATCGGCATACGAAATTATCTTCTCTTTCGGTTATGTTTAGTTTCTTTATTATTGCACAAAGTATGATTCTCCTTTCAGGTTCGGAAACAAGATATGTACGCATTAAAACTGCCTGAATATACTGCTTTTGCAGCACAAGGTCAAAGTTGTCTGGGGGGGGGGCACAGTGAAATAAACGAATCATTTCACGTGAGCAGGGAGGCAGGAGAGTTTACGAAAGACATGACTTAAAATCTTTAGGATTTTTTTTCGTAGAAGTTGTACTTTCCAGGATGGCACTTACCAGTCCGGGAATAGTATATTCATTCGCCTTAATGGTAACATGGAGTCCCATTTCCTCGGCGGTTTGTGTGGTAATTGGGCCGATGCTGGCGAACTGGACGTGCCCGTTCAATGCTGCTATGTTTTTCTCGCCAATGATCTCTGCAAAATTCCTTACCGTTGAAGAACTGGTGAATGTAATAATATGGATCTCGCCATTCTCAATTTTATCAACAAGATTGATGTTTCTGGGTTGCCCCATAACGGTCTTATAGGCCACCAAATCGGTCACCTTTCCCCCCAATTTTTGAAGCTCCTCAGGCAAAAAACTTCGGGCAATATCTGCCCTTGGTAACAAGAATTTTTCATTCTTTATAACGGTTACCCTCTTTAATTCCTCTACCACAGACTCTGCTACAAACCTGGGTGGTCTGCAATCAACTTTTATGTAATATTTTTTAATGCCGTCCTCCGTCGCAGGGCCAATGGCGCATACCTTGATGCCTCTCAGATCCCGGATATCCCTTCCTAACTCGAACAGGCGCTGAAAGAAGGCATCCACACCGTTAATGCTGGTAAAGACGAGCCAATTATAAGACTGGATGTTGTTTATGGCTTCATCAAGGGGTTGAATGGTCTCTGGTTTTGCAATCTCAATGGTGGGAAATTCAATGACCTGCGCACCATGCTCGCATAATTGATCTGCAAACTCACTGGCCTGCTCCCTCGAACGTGTTACAACGACCGTCTTTCCAAATAACGGTTTGGTCTCAAACCAGTTGAGTTGATCCCGGAGTTTTACTACTTCACCAACAATAGTGATCGCCGGCGGTTTTATATCTTTTGCCTTTTGTACAATCGTATCCAACGTCCCGGTCACCGTTTTTTGCTGTGGCGTGGTTCCCCAACGGATTACAGCAACAGGGGTGTCTTTGGAACGGCCGTGTTTTATGAGCTGCTCAGTAATGTGCGGGAGATTCTTGATCCCCATATAAAAGGCAAGGGTACCAATTCCGGTACTGATCTTTGCCCAATCAATGGAGCTTGTGTCTTTTGTGGGGTCTTCGTGCCCGGTAATCAATCCAAAGGTAGAGGTAAAGTCACGGTGGGTAACAGGAATACCGGCATAATTCGGGGTTGCAATGGCTGCGGTAATGCCGGGGACTACCTCAAAAGGGATGTGGTTTTCATAAAGCACCAGTGCCTCTTCCCCGCCACGTCCAAAGACATACGGATCTCCCCCCTTTAGTCTGGTTACGATTTTATCTTCCATCGCCTTTTTTACAATCAGATCATTAATCTCTTCCTGTTCAAGTGTATGCGCCCCCCCCTGTTTACCGACATAGATAAATTCGGCATTGGGCCTAGCAACTTTGAGAAGGTCGACATTTACCAGATAATCGTAAATGAGTACATCTGCTTTTTTAATACATTCCAGGCCTTTTACGGTAATAAGTCTTGGGTCGCCCGGACCTGCACCCACAAGATATACAAGGCTGCGTTTCATTAAGATAAGACCTTTCTATGATTTATTCAATGTGTTGATTATAGAGAAAATTCATTTGGAGGCGGATAAACACAGACAGACGCAGATAGCCAAACGTAGTATCTGTGTACATCGGTAAAAATCTGCATCCTCTTTAACCAGGAAAACGATATCATATTGAAAATTCCTGCATTAATCAATCATGTTTTATTGTGTTCGTGCACAAAACGTTTTCATAAGGACAAAATTTGGTAAGTTTTTTTACAACCCCCTTCATCCCTTAGTTTATTAAAGGATATTGTTGCGTTTATGCCCCGTCAGGATTGCCGTGAACTCACTTTACTTATAGGCCGTTTTTTCTTTCTTTGACACAATTCTTTCGATGGCCTCAGCCGCATTTTCTCTGACATCGATATTTTCATTGTTAACCAGTTCCTGGAGTGCAGCACGTGCCTTTGGACTACCAATCCGTCCCAATGCCCAAGCCGCAGAACTTACCACAGAGGGTTCTTTATCCTTTAATGCCCATATAAGTGAAGTAACGGCGCTTTCATCACCAATCCATCCAAGGGTTTGGGCAGCGCGTTCTCTCGTATAGGTATTAATTTCACGCAACGAACTGATCAGTGACTTTACTGCAGGAGGGCCGATCTTTATCAGCGCCCACCCCGCCCTGCGCCTGGTTTTTTCCTCTTTCTCATTCAAGGCCTGGATTAACAGGGGGATGGATTTTGGGCCAATTGCAGTTAACGCCCATGCGGCTTTTGTACGCGTCCATCCGGCATCTTCTCCGGCAGCAGTAACCAGGATTTTGGCAAGGGCATTCATAGCTGTATCGCCACCGATGTTACCCAGCGCCTCCACGCAGCCGCTTTTAACTTGCCAGCTTTTTTCTTTCGTGAGCATATGTATCAGTGTGAAAACAGCACTCCGGTCTCCAGATGTCCCTAATGTTCTTGCAACATCATATTTAACACCCTGATCGGTTTCGGTCTTGAGCGTTTCCATAAGCGCCGGAACTGATTGCGAAACGTTCAGCCTTTTCAGGGCAAGCACCGCCTCCCGCCGTACTTCAACGTTTCTATCTTTCAGAAGGGATTTTATGTTTGCTGCCATGCTATCGTCGCCGCAAAATCCAAGTGTCCAAACAGCGTTTTGTTTTACGAACGGATTGCTATCTCTGAGGAGCTTTAAGAGTGGTGGTGCAGTGTATCTCTGCGGCAATACCATGAGCGCCATTGCGGCAGTTCTTGCCTTATCATAGTCACTTTTTTCTATGGTTTTTATCAAACTTGTTACTTGTTCCTGAATGTATGCGGCATTATCATTTGCTTCGTGACGCGGACTATCCATTTCTTTGCTTTGCTGCTTCTTGTGAGTACTTACCTGGCTTTTGATATTCAGTACATCCATGGCAACACAGGGATAATCGACCAGGATAATATCCACTCCCATCCTGATGCGATCCTTTATAGCCTTCCTGTTATCGCTTTCAAGCATAACCGAGAGTGCGTTTTTCTTTTGTTCATGTATGCTATTAACTTTCTCTTTTGTCATCTCTTCCGGGGATAGAAAAACAAGTTCCTTGCCATAGGATTCTGCATCCTCCGTATTTAAGTTTCTCAACGTCCCCCACAGATATACCTGCGAAGACATTTCGTATTTTCTGACGAGTTCCAGTACCGGCTTTTCCAAACAGGTCTGCCTGACATTCAAGATCAATTTCAGGTTGTTTATTTTACAAAATTTTAGTACATCGGAAAAAAGAGGGACTCGTTCTTTCCGAAACTCAGTGCCACGCCATGAACCAGCATCATATTGTTGTATCTCGGCATATAATAACTGGTCAACGCGTCCTTTCCCATCGGTTGTTCTGTCGATCGTTTCATCACACATCAACACAAGCTGATTGTCCTTTGTTTGTTGGATGTCAATTTCAATCCCATCGATGCCTGACTCAGCGACCCGCCTTAATGCGGCGAAGGTGTTTTCCGGAACATCCTCCAACACACCATGATGTGCAAAGATTTCAACCCGATTTGTGTCCTCTGCAAAAATAGCCAGAGGCAAGAGGAATACCAGGAATGAAATAGTGATTGTAATATAACGCATGTCTTTTATTTCCCTGATCCCGTTGCTTCTTTGCTGATAAATTGCCAGTGTGGTCTGCCTTCCCATGTCACCCGATTTTCCGTCATATTAAAATATACCTTGTCCGAAAATGTCCGTGAGCCTTCTTTCCGTAATTCTGCCTTTGGATTGCCAGTTAATATTGCAATATTATTCACCAAGTCCCAGGTGAGAAGAGATCCAAATCCCTCGCTGTTCTCCAGGTTTTTACTAAAAAAATATACATTACCCGTGCCGATAATTTTATGTATGTTCTGGTTGTTGTCCAGATATGCATCAATCTGGTCGCCGTTCAGTTTTTGTCCCCCCCGCGTAGATTGTGCCTCTTCAAAAAAACTCACCTTTTTCAGCACATCATTGTAAAGCATTTTTTTAGTCCAGCTGACTTTTATGTCGGTTTCTCCGGTACCCTGATCTGGAAGTTTTTCATTGCCTTTTTCGTATAAAGTTCCCTTCCCTTCACACAATATAGTATGTCCATCTTCGTAAAATACAACCCTGGGTGTGAGAATTTGTCTTTTGTCTCCCTGCTTCAGGAGTGAAAAGGGTTGTCCTGTTAAAACGGTAACTTTGTTTTTTGCATCCCATGTGGCCCGGTCGCCAACAGCTTCGCTGAATAAGCTGTCCTTTTTGTCTATGATATGGATTTTATCTGTGGCCTTTAAAGTCTGTATATTAAAATCATGGTCGTTGAACGTTACATTGAGATTATCGCATAGGAGGGTGGAATTATTCTTCCTTACTTCGATATTTTTTTCAAAGCTGGCTACCCTCGTGTCATCCTGAAAATTCATCTTCCCTTCCCATGTTACGTCAATATTATTAGCGGTTTCGTCTGCATCAGCTCGTGGCCCTTTATTGCCGGTCTTTTCCTTACGCTTTACCCTCAAACTGCCGGAACTTGGGACATCTATTTTGCCGGCGTCTTTGTAGAAAATCATTTTTAGCGCATCAATACTGAGGTCGTCTTTGACAAATTCAGCCTTTTGAATATCCTCCAAAATGGCACTCTGGGTGTTGACGTCCCATGTCAGAAAACCTCCCTTGGCAATTTTCGTCCCTTGTGATGCGAGCACATTTCCGCTGGCAATGGCCTGCTTTGTTTGTTTCGTCTGAGGATCAAGAAAAACGACGAGTTTATCAGAAAAAACGGACGAACTACCCTTTTTAACCTCGACATTGTCATTAAAGGTCATGATATCTGCGTCGGGTTGTCTGTCGAATACGAGTTGTCCATTCGAGCGAATAAAGGTTTTTTCAGACGATGCTTCTTTCGTACGGGCTTTGCCGGGAGAAAGTACGTTTTCCTCCGGATTTTGCGCAGCTTGTGAAGTGCTATCCTTGGACAGGAAAAAGAGGTCATTTTTCACGCCGTCCATCTCCATCTCCGCGTCTTTTTTGATCCACATCTTTTTGTTGATAAGGTCTATCTCACACCCTTGTCCTGTAATTTTGATGCCTTCCCTGGTGATAATGACGGTATTGTCCGTATCCACAAACTTTTTTTCGGGTAAATACCTCAGGTAGTCCGTGTTAAGCTGAGTTTCGGGATCGAGACGAACAACTACATTATCAGAGAGATGCCCTTCGTCTGAGGTCTTATTCATCTCACCGCTCTCGGATGTAATCAAGACAGATTGCGTTCCACTCTCAGCATTTGCAGAGTCCATGACTTCAATTTCAGGGGAAACGATTTTGTAGACATTATCGTTCAACAAGAAAGTCTCCGCTCCACGCATAACTACAACCTCTTTCCCCTGTTCATCGTAATTCGGCATGATTAAACCCTGCACCGTTTGTGTTACCGTATCTGTGCCATGGATATTTGCATTACGTACCTGTTTTATTGAAGAGGAATTTTCCTTTTGTCTCCCTGCCTCTCTTTTTGGTTTGGATATAACCAGTGATACGATGATGGAGAGTATACAGGCTGCAGGAATGCCAATGAGTATGTATCTTCGTATAGTCATAATGATATAAAAAACACCTTTCCGTTGTTTAAACTACATTTTTATTATTTTAGCAGATGGTTTTTGAAGTAATCCTGCAAGACCAGTTACTATAGCCGGGTATGTATCGTTCTCTGAATGGAATTTTTCCGCGGGATTATTACATGGTGCGTGAAAAAGTAATATTATTTCTTGTCGCTTCCATAGGCTTGTACCAGTAGTTTCTCTATAGGGTAACATTTCAGCTGGTACCCTTTTATCTGCCTGAGTAGTTGCATTGTTATCTAAATAAACAGCGCTATTTTTCATTTACAAACTTAACACGAAAGAATGTTTACTTATAAATATCTCCTCTCTGTCCAATCGATAGCTTTATTTACTTTTAGGGCTTCATTGTTGGATTAGATGCTAAACCAAATTCAGATAAATCTTCATTTTCTAAATTTTGGTAACTCACATTTTTTCTCCGTGTATATGAGGTTTTTGATATCGTTCCATGATGAGGTGCCAGGTATCCTGAAATCTGAGTATCTTTTCTGCAACCTCTCGTACGGCGCCATATCCACCTCTTGCCTCTGTAACATAGTCAGATTGGCATTTAACGATTGGCGAGGCGTTGGCAACGGCAACAGAAAAACCCACGCGGTAAAGTATGGGCAGGTCTATAAGGTCATCACCGATATAACATATTTCTTCGTCCCGGAGTGCGTATTTTTTCAGCAACTGCTCGTAGGCATCTATTTTGTTCTTAACCCCCTGGTATACATCCTTAATGCCGAGTTCTTTTGCCCGATGGATTACCGCATTACAGTCTCTTCCACTAATAATCGCGGTTTTTATACCAACACGATGGAGGTACGAGATGCCGGTGCCGTCTAACACGCTGAATGCCTTTGTTTCACACCCCTGGGAATCAACATAAATGGGTGCATCCGTTAAAACACCGTCGACATCAACAATGACGAACTTTATATTATTTATCATGGTAAATTTTAAAATCCAACCTCCAGCAAATCCTGTACATCTATGATCCCGATGGGTTTATTGGAATCGTCTACCACGGGAATTTGATCGATTTTGTGGTCTTTTAGTATCTTATACGCCTCGGCAACTAAACAGTGGGCATGGATAACCTTGGGCGACCGTGTCATAACCTCTTTCGCGCTGCAATGCAAAACTGATATGCCATTTTGCAAATGTCTTCTCAGATCGCCATCAGTAAAAAACCCTACGAGTTTATTCTGTTTATCAACAATACTCACCGCACCGGGTTTCCCTGCTGTTTCTGTCATAATCGTAAGAATATCTAATAAAGGCATATCTTCATCGGCAATGGGATTCTCTTCATTCTTGCGCATGACCATTTTTACGGTAAGCAATTTCCTGCCAAGTTCACCGCCGGGGTGGTAGAAGGCATAATTCTCTTTCCGCATATCCCGCTTTTTAAATATCGTCAGAGCCAATGCGTCACCAAGAGCAAGCATAACAGTTGAGCTTGCCGATGGGGCAAGACCTAAATGGCACGGCTCCTCTATCTTTCCGATGTTGAGAACAACGTCACTATGCCTGGCCAGAGAAGATTCGTAATTTCCTGTAATTGCAATTACCTTTACCCCGATCTGTTTTACAAAGGGCAAGAGGGTAACAACCTCTGTCTCTCCGCTGTTAGAAAGTGCCAAAACTATGTCATCTGCAACGACACGCCCAAGATCGCCATGCCTCGCCTCTGTCGAGTGAATCCAATATGAAGGGGTTCCCGTACTAGCCAGTGTTGCCGAAATCTTTTGGCCAACAATTCCTGTCTTTCCAATGCCCGTAACTACCACCCGGCCTTTGCAGGTAAAGATTAAATCGATGGCCTTCTGAAAATTATGATCCAGACGGTCGATCAAATTTTTAATTGCTTCCGATTCGAGTAATAATACGTCTTTGGCAAAGGCAATATCGGCCAAAAATTTTTCTTGTATCGGTTGTTTTTGCATGTAAATAAGTTCCGTATCTTTAGAAATGGAGTTGACGGATCTTCAAGTGTTGTGATTGATTATAGTGGGCATCTCTCTTATATTCAAGAGAAAAGGATGGGTTGTCCGAGATGAAGACGCGTGTAACGCGCTTCTGAGCTATGAAAAAAAACATTTGACGTCACAGATTGCCAAATCTACGTTGCTTTTAAAACTGGTTGACTCATTGTGAAGACAAACCATCAATAAAGATTTTAAAATCCTCAAGAGAAACAGTTGTATATATCCAATGTCTTTTTTGCCGTTGTTTTCCACATAAATGAAGAAGCGTGCCTCTTGCCTTTATTCGATAAATCTTTTTGCAACCCTTCATTAGTAAGTATTCTAAACATATTATTTTTGATTTCATCCACATTATAAGGGTTAACAAATAAACTATTGTCTTTAAATATTTCTTTGAAAACCTGGATATCAGAGATTAGTGTTGGTAAGCCACATGCCATTGCCTCAAGAATAGGAAAGCCAAATCCCTCGTAAAACGACAGAAAGGCAAAACATTTCGCACCTCTATACAAAGGGATTATGTCTTTTTCCGGTATATAACCGGTAATTACAAGATCGTTTCGCGTGCCACAAAGTGATAATAATTGTTTTGACGAACCCTCATCCTTTCCCACCAGAACTAATTTTAGCTGGTGACAATCTTTATTTTCGTTTTTTAGTTTTATAAATGCTTCTATTAAACGCCCAAGGTTTCTTCTGGGATGAAGGCTTCCAATGGATAATATGTAGTCTCCCTTTATATTATATTTATTTAATACAGTCGTTATGTTATTGACATCTATATCTTCTAAAAAACTCCTGTTTATCCCATGATATATTACACGGATCTTATCAGGGTTTATCCGATAGTATTTTACGATTTCAGCTTTCGAAAATTCTGATACGGTGAGGATGATATCTGCATTTCTTGCTGATTTGTAATAATAGTATCTACGAATAAAATCAGATTTGTATGAGTACCATTCTGGATTTACTGCGTAACTGATGTCGTGGATCGTGACAATGGTGTTTTTAATCTTTAGAAAAGGTGTCGTATATGACGGTGCATGAAAGACATCAACGTTATCTTTCATGAGTTTGAAAGGTAAACAAAGGGTACTCCATAAAAAGTTGTTCTTAATGGGAATCCTTACTACTCTTTTTTCTACCCTTGAATCTTCTAACCAGGGCAATGGAGGTATTTGTTCTTCAAAATAACAAATAAACGTGCTGGATTGATTTGCCAATTCAAGAACATGCTGTATCAGGTTGGATAAGTATACGCCAACCCCCGTTTTTTCCCCTTCCAAACAACGGCAATCTATGCCTATTTTCAATCAATTGCCCTTTTCAAACTCGGTTATTTGCCGCAAAAATACGGAAAAATATTCTACGAAACTTTTGACATTACTGGACAAGACCCTCATAAACAGCCAGTGTCTCTCTTGCCGTCTTTTCCCACGTAAACTGCTTCGCTCTTTCCAATCCTTTGCGAATCAAGTCTTTCCTTAGCCCATTATCGGCTAAAACATTATATATTGCATTTGCTATATTGTCTACATCAAGGGGATCTACTAAAAGCGCTGCATTTCCAGCGATTTCTGGGAGAGAAGATACATGAGAGGTAACCACAGGTGTGCCACATGCCATGGCTTCCAATACAGGCAGGCCAAATCCTTCGTAAAGGGAAGGCAATACAAAAAGATCTGCACCGCTGTATAAATAATTAATGTGTTGGCCAGGAATAAATCCTATAATTTTTACATGTTTTTCTAATCCCAGTTTTTCTATGGATTCAAACACAGCCTTTACCTCGCTTAAATAAGTTCTCCCAAAGACCTCTCCGGCTAACACCAGCGAATGCATGGTATGATACCTTTCTAAAAATCTACCAAAGCCAACTAATAGATTATGGATATTTTTCCTGAAATCTGCACCCCCTATGTACAGGATGTAGTTGTCTTTAATGCCG
Organism: Planctomycetia bacterium; assembly: GCA_015075005.1. Classification (GTDB taxonomy): domain Bacteria; phylum Planctomycetota; class Brocadiia; order Brocadiales; family Brocadiaceae; genus Brocadia. Next base: position 597,592 of record JABTVC010000002.1, on the reverse strand, counting down.
TATTCTTTTTCTATTATCCTTCGCGCCTCTGGTTTATCTAACGGAAGAAGATTATGCTGTACCCCTTCATAAATGACCTTAATATGATTGGGCGGCATACCCACATATCTTAAAATATCCCTCTTAGTTGTTTCTGAGGGAGAGATAATCATGTCCACCCTGTTGAGCATCTTAATTCCCTGCTTAAGCGCAAAACGGTAGTCAAAGGAATAGGTATTTTTATAGGAATTCCAAAAGACAAAAGGGATCATATCGTGCACAGTAACAACATATTTATACCGCTTAGCCGACAAGTGAGATGGCCAACTGGTTATTTCGTTGGCATGGAATAAGTCAATATTGTCTTTATTCAATGCCTTATGTAAAAACAACCTATCCCAAAACCAGTGAAGCCTCTCTGGTTTTTTGGGTCTATACAAAGGATGCTCTGCCCATTTTTTGATTTTATCTTCATACAAATGGGGGTAATATTCTCTGAAATTTAATGGTGCACCATTTCGGAGGGAATAAAAAGTGTATTCATTTTCATAATCATTAAGCGTTAATACGTTAACAAGATTACGAAGGTACGAACCAATTCCTCTATATCTCGATGTTTTTTGTAGTGGTCGAATATCAATGCCGATACGCATGGAAATTTTTTAAAATACCCCACACTTCTTTTGTCTCATCCCGCTTAATACCCTTAATCATAATGAGTATTGAGAAATATACTATAATTGATACTGATACCGTCACGAATATATTTTTTGTATCCCAAAAATATAAAATCCATATTATTGGAAGTGATGCCGCGAATGGCCTGATTGCTAGTTTGAATAGGGGAATACAAAATCCTTTCTTTTTAATACTTCTATAATATAACATAAAGATAAAGGCCTCTGTAATTACCGTACTGATGGCGGCCCCATTCAAATCAAACATTGGAATGAAAAGACAATTGCACGCAACATTGAGCACAAGACCCATTACGGCATAGAGGGTATATTCCTTACTCGTTTTAAAGGTTGAAATCAATAAGTAACTAAAGATATTACTGATAAAGGTAAATAAGATAGTCCATGAAAGTATCCGTAACGAATTTACTGCATTACCATAGGCTTTTCCATAAAGTAGATTAATAATTGCAGGAGCACGTAAGGTTAATGTCATAGCAACAGGAAGCGCAATAATAATCATCAATTTACAGCTTTTTTGGCATAAAGTATTTAACAAAGGAGTAGGTGTATCAATATATTGTTTTGCCATGATGGGAAATATTGCACTCATATATGCGCTTGGTATAAAGGCCAATGTATTTGTCAATCGATAAGCGGCTGTATATTCTCCTACGGAAACATCCCCTTTCATAAAGGAAAGAAGTGAGACATCGATCCTATTGTAAAATGACCAGCAAACAGCACCGATTCCAATGGGCAATGAGTAGAACAACATTTCCTTACAAAAAGGAAGATCTATCGTTAATTTTGGAATAAAAAATTTCTTACAGAGGATAAAGAGATTCGTAATAAATACAACAATTCCCGCAATACAATTTATACATGCAAGCGTGATAATATTTTTACCCATAAACAAGGCAATAATAGCCAGTGATACATTTATAACAAAAAACAGTATCATCGTCATGCTAATGTATTCTAGCCTTTCATAAGATTGGAAAACGGCATGAAATGTAGTATTTAAAGAGAACAAACAAAGACCAAGACTTAAAAGATAAGTAGTAATTATTGTATCGCGGGGATAATTTAAAATTGATATTATAAAAGCTATGATAGTTAAAACACAGATTCCTAAGAGTAATTTTAATACAAAAAGATTTATAAAATACCGATGGGCTGCCTCCTTTTTCCTGGATATCTCCTTAACAGCATAATTAAATAACCCAAGGTCTGTAACGGCAAGGAACATCTGGGTAAAAGCCATAGCAAAGGATAACTTACCGAATTGTACATTTCCAAGATATCGCGCTGCAACGACGAGGTAAACCATCTGAAGGAAAATGTTAGTTATCTGTGCAATAAGGACAAATACGGTATTTTGTACTATCCTTGTTTTAGTAGTGGTATCCATTAGATTTTATAACTTTATATCCTTCTCCATGCCTTAACTCAAGGCAATCTAATTCGTGGGGTTTCCTCAAAACTCAGGGTTGTTTTTATCAGGAATTAAGGATAATAGAGCCTTTTTCTTGAAAAGATATATCCCATCGTCTTGGAAAACGATGGTGTGTGTTTTAGGAATTTCTTTAAGCAAAATGTCATATTTTTCATTATCTATATGATCACCAACATATTTCAATCGTTTTTCATCTAAAATAATATAGTCGGCTTGTTCATACTCATAGGGAAACACATAGAATATATCTCTCTTTGCCAGACGGCTTGTATAGACAGAATTTTGCGCGCAAACGGAAACACCTTTCGGAATCATGCTTATTGCAGTATTTATTTTCCTGCTATGCGAGGACACCATATAATTTTTGAAGGAATACGGGTTAACCGTTTTTGTGTACTCCCAAAATAGGTACGAAATAGGTGATGCCCCAATAGTAATGTTAAACCAGACAGAAACAATACACACGCTACTTATTGCAATACTAAGTTTTTTTGCACTTAATTTTTTTAAACCATAAACAAACGATATAAAGATAAAAGGTATTATAGATGCCGAGTAATGATTATTGATAGCATAATGTAACGGACATGCTGACAAAAGCTGGATGGCAAAAGAGGGTACGGTCAAAGCTAGTGTTGAAGGGCTGAGAAAAGGCATAAATAACAGCGGGGCAAATAATACATAAATAAACAAAAACTTCTTCAGGTTCATGAGTTCTTTGATAACAATCAATGGATTCCCGATAAAGGTCTTTATTATGCCAGAAAAGCTATTGCCAAGATAAGAGTAACTGCCACCCTGTGACTGAATCACAGGGTTTATTCCCTCGTAATAGTGAGGAAGTATTATCTTTGCATGAATAAAAAAAAGCATTACACTAAGTGTTGATACACAGAATCCTGTTTTATACCATTTATATCGTATTGCTGTGTAGACACCCAGCGCTGCTACTCCAAAGAGAAACGGCTCTTTAACCAATGAAGATAATACCGCAGTAAAAAGGAACCATCCTTTTTTATTCGTTTCCAAAAAATAAAAGCATAAAAGTATGAGCGCTATGAATACATGGTCAGGATGGAAATCAAAGAGATTGTTGTATTCCACTGCGGTAAACAGACAAAATATTATTACAACAAAAAGGGACGATTTGTTGTTCTTTAAATGGTGATTGGATAAACAATATAATGGGATCGATGCCAGGACAATGGTAACGGTTTGTAAGATTAAGAGGGTAAATGTTGATGGAACAACCTTGTAAATAAGGGCGTGCATGAACAGGATGGGAGAGAAATGGCCATTAATAAGATATTCGTATTTACCATTATGAGCAATCTGCCATATCCTGTTTTCATAAAAACCCAGGTCTGCGATGGTGCTGTGAAGCGATATATAACGGAGGCAGGACATGGAACCAAAGATAAACAGGTAAGCCCCGGTAATTATCCAAAAGAGTTTTTGGCTTCGGGCCGTATCCAAATCATTATCAAGGGAAAAGAAACTTCTTTTTAGCGGGGAATATTTTGAATACAAAAGGGCAAGACCTAAAGCAAGTACGGGAAGAAATGAGAGGTATTTAAATAAAATATTTATGGTCAATTTTCTTATGTTTTCTCTTGGTTCTCTGTTGTTTGTCTTTCTGGAGTCTCGTTTTTTTCGCTCTTTTTCTCTTTCATCACTTGATAGAACTCTATTCCCACGCCCACAACGAGCAAGAAATAGGCAATATTGGCAACCTGTTCCGCAACGGGTTCCAATTTGATAGTGAGGAGAAAGGCGCAGAAAAGCAGCAGTATCATAAAAAGCATGATGTAAGGCGCCGATGGTTTTTCCTGGAAATAACGCCATTTCCTGATCAGACGGGGTCTAACCCTTCTCACGATGGAAACGATAATAATCATGATAATAATATATGCCCCTTCCGGTAATCCCTTTGCAGACTTCTTCAGTCCGCTAAACAGAGAAATTGTGAGTAATAAAGCCCAGAAGGAATACCAGCACCATGGCCATCCCTTAGATTGTGTCCACTTTTTGATAATACGAGCGGTTGTGCCCTTTAATCCCGCGAAGTTCTCTTTAATAATTTTTATATAATTTTGTCTATTTGACATTTTGATATCTGCTCATTCCTCGTATACCACTCCAACATAAGTATCCTATACATGATACAAATGTAACACCGGATATCAATATACCGATCTCAAACAACCGCTGAGGCTTGTACTCTAGCACAATCTGAAAATCCCCCGTTAACTTTTCTTCCTCTGTCTTCTGTCTTCTGTCTTCTGGCTTCCGCCCCACCGGCACATACCACCCATTTGCGTAACCATTGACCATCTGATGCTCTGTCAATTCAATCCTCTTGTCCTTATCCCTCCACGCACTCACCAACGCTGACCAATGTTCTTTGTTTTCCTCATTTACTTCCGGCCTCCGGTATCCACCCTCCAACCTCTGACCTCTAGCCCCTGAACCCTGTTCCCGGATACCTATCTTCTCTGTCTCATCTTCTGCCTTCTGCCTTCTGCCTTCTTTCTTTTTCCTCCCATATGCCTTCCAGCCGGTATGGAAACTTTCCGAGAAGACCAGCCAGAATGGCCTTTCGGCCTTAACATCTACAACATAACGCGTTGGATTAATCTTTTTGAAGGTAATCTCGGGTTCTTTTGCATGTACATCTTGAGTATGACCTTCGCTAATTTTCTTTTTCAAATCTGCTGAAACGGGTTTCGTTACTTCCACCATTTCCACCTTAAGGTATTTTGATGGGGGATATATATCAATTCTGCAATCTTCATCAGCGACTTCAACGTTGCCCAGACAGAAAGGCATTCTGCCTGAGCTTACAAATTGACTCATGGCTTGGCCTTGTCTTGTGATTGGTATCTCGCACGTCTCTTTATTCAGGGCAACGCCTCTGTTTCCCATCTTAAGCCCATCTCCAAAAGAATATCTCTTACCATTAAATTCCACAAGAGGTACAGAGAGAAGCTGCTCATAGACCGTACTGGTACTGATACTGGTACTGATACTGATATTTTTTATGGAAAAGGTGTAGGCATCGGTAAGGTCGTTTTCCATGCAGTTTGTTCCAGGTCTCTTCACCAGGAAAAAGAGTAATGAGGTTAGTTTTGCAGAGGCGCTTTCGTTTTCCCTGGATGCGCCCTTTATTTTTTCTGCAATATTACACGAAAGATGCCCATCTTTTTCGGATAAATTCAAGAATGATATTGAAGATGGTCGATAAGCTGCGTCGAATTCCGGGACTATCACGATACCTTGAACACCGGGATTATCTAAAGAATAATCAAAATCAAGTGTCTGTATATGGTGTAATTCAAGCGGCTGCTCAAAGACAGCCTTTAATATCACCCCTTCTTCCTTTAGTCCATCATCTTTGAAATGTGCCCGTATGTATTGCTCGTCGCCAAAGGATTTGTGTTGAAATTGGGTATTCGCAATAGCCTCTGATGTCCACGCAATATCGTTAACGAAGATAGTGTGGGGAGTTTCGAATTCCCGGGCGACTGTCTTTTTGAGCATACCCCCGATGTCTTTTTCTTTTACACCAAATATCTGTAATGCCTTGATGAATATTTGGCACTCCTTATCGCTTGTCCATTGGTCTGAACTGTATGCGAGCAATCTCTCATCAAACTTTCCCAACGTAGGGTCTATGTTAACAGCGATATCGTCCAGCGTGAAGTTGTTGCTATCGGGATATACCTTTTTTAACTCCTTTAGCAGGTTAACACGATAACCCTGATCTTCCTTAAATCTGCTTCCTCCCAATCGCTGGATGAAATTTCTATTGGAACCGCACCTGCCCCGAAATTCAATCCACAGTTTTTCCTGGTTGGTATCTATTATGTCCAGATTACTAGGACAAGTCTGTTGATAAGTAGTTTCTATAATAAGTCTATTTAAGTTTAAAATATTTTTTTGTTGAACTTCAGATAATTCTGAAAAACTCCTGCTGCGATATTCTCTCGTCTCAGAAATAAGCTTATAAGCATATTCGGTTAAGTTAACAGGTTTGCCTTTTTTATTCCAAATATCGTAGAAATTAGAAACTCGTAAAAGCTCATTTAATCTTTTAATTGAGTTATCCGATTCCTTGAATGTTATACCATATCCGTCTTCATTTATTGCCCAACACAAGGCATCAATAGTGAAACCATCATAAATTCATCTACAAAAATCCAGAGAATCCGATTCCACGACCTGTAACGGGAATCTCATATAGGGAAGGTATTTCTGCAGGTCAATGCCATTGAGATATTTTTTGAATCTTAAATACCGCTCCTGACCGCTGGAGTAAAGAGAGTCCCTGTATGTTCAAGCCTTCTGTATTGTATGATAATCGATACGCTGTATTTTTAGCGTTCAACTCCATCCGTTTTTAAGGAGGGCGCTGGATTCGAGGGGTGTTTCAGTTGAAAAATTTAAGGTATAGAGCGTTTCTGCATTTGGTAAGGATTTTAGCAATGGTTTGCCATTTTTATCAGCATATACAACGAGCTGGACGCCGTCATCCTCGTCTGCTCTTTTTTTCTTAATCTTTACCTCATGGAAAAAGACTTTTTTTGTGGCGCTCTCTGTGCCAAGAAAATTGTGCCCATGTTTCTTTTCTACAGAGAGTAAAAAGAATGAGAGGCATGGTTTCCCCTTTTCAGGGTAAAGTTTCAGTACCTGTTTCGCATCAAAGTGGGCAACCTTTATTTTCCTTCCCGTTCCCGTTATATCCCTGTCATCTACAGAGGAGGGCGTAAGTCTCAAGGTGGCATCTTCTTTTTTATCACCGTCAAAATCAACTCCCAAGTATAAAGCCAACTCCGTTGTATCGGGATCGGATAGTTCGTAAGAGACGTCAAAAGAAATTTCTTCCTTTAAATCAAGTCCTTGATAATCTACTGCTTTAGGGATAAAGAGTACCCTTTCGGCTTCTTCCTTACCGCCGTCCAGGTAAAATGCCGTCTCGATGCCGTCTAAAAAACGGGTAAGATTAAACGTGCTCTGTATACCTTGTATCTTCCAGTGATTAATTTCAGATTGGGCAATCATGGTGTCCTTAATATTGTCCACACCAAACCATTCGTCTACGGCATACTCTTCTATATCATACCGGTCATTTCCCCAGTCCCTTCTGTATACGGTCTTTTCAAGACCGTATCGCAGCGTTTCTTCTTCAAACCTTTGCTCCCATTCCTTTTTTGTCTTTGTCTCTGCAATAAATCTGGGGACTTCGATTGTTTCGTAATTAAAAAATTCAATCCCTTTGAGCGTCTCTTTCAGGTTGCCCTTCCAAAGGGATACCTTTCCAGGCAATCCCCTATCACGATAAAGGATGGGAATGAAACCTTTTAATTTGCAATAATAGGTATTTTTTAATGTGTTTTGTATCTGTTGGAGGATATTATTGATGGTTAAAACCGACTCTCCCTTTTCTTTCTTTTCTTCACCGTTCAGCAGGACAATATTCAGGGGAACAAGGTTTTTATTTTTCCGTCTGTTTATCCAGGAATTTTCATCCTCCGTTCTTTTCTGGTTGAAGATTTTCGTTCGTTCACTGATGTTTCTTTTGATTTCTTCGGGAATGATACTTTGTTGGTTTCCTATGCTAAAACTTCTCAGATAAAATTTCCCACTACCGCTGCAGAGCAGGATAACCTCTACAAGGTTACACACGGATTTTTCATCGTTTGGGCTGATCTCGCTGCGGGAAAGGACATTAATATTTTGACGCATATAACCATCCTTTGTCTTCAGGGATTCCACGCCATAATCAGTCTCGATGATCTTATCAGGCCTTCCATTGCCGTCGGTATCTATTCGAAAATTTATCTTGAGTCTTTGCGTCTCAGGGTTATCCAGTTTATAGTCCAGGCTAACCATCGGATTTTCCTTAAGATTGATTGATTTAAAATTTTTGGTAATAACGAAGTGGTTCGATTTTGAAAAATCAGAACTCACCGCAAGGGCGTTTCCCTCAATATTCCTACTAAACCCTGAGCCTTGAGCATCATAATACCACTGATGTAAGCCCGTATCTTTTGTGCGTCCCAGTTCCCGGTTGACTTTATACCAAAAATCCTTCTCTTTCAGATTAATACCCGTCATATCAACTGTCAGAAATGGCTTTAATTCGTATTTCATGTTTCCGGCATAGCACAGAGTATCAACCGCCTCGTCATCATCCGTATCCAATTCCAGAATAAATCCCAATTTATTTCTGGCAGGATCTGCCAGCTCATAGATGATTTTTAAATTTGGGTACTCCTCTATATCAAGATTGTGCTGAGAAAGAGGAATGATGGCAGTTTCATTTCCTGCCGTATCTTTTATAATTTCGGCATTGGACATGAAGTCCGGTCCGGAAAGTTTCATGCCTACGTTGCGGAAACTTATTTCCTCATTTACGGGAGAGACGTATACCCATAGTTGATATGTACCCGGGTTTGCCACCACGAATTCGGTTGTTTTTGCGCGTATCGTTTCTGTGCCAACGGGAGTTTCAGCCTTTTCGTTATTTGAGAAGAGGTAAGACACCTGTCTTTTTTGCAAAGCGCTTTTGGCGTACTCGATATAACGTTGAAATATTTCATGGGGTACTATAATTAATTCTTCCACTGCCTGGTTTACCGCAAAGGTATGTTTTCCTTTCGATAAATAAGTTCTCGCAAAACCCTGCCAGCGTGTTATATCTCCATGGGTAAGGGGAATGTTTCCGGAGGGTATTAATGCTTCGGAATCCACAGTAACCATGGCCGGGCCGCTGTGTGTCTCCTTTCTCAGTTTTGCAAATACCTCATAATGACCCTCTTGTGATATATTCAGCGCCAGAGGCTCTTTTCCCATTGCAAATCTATATCTTGAGTTTTCCTGCGCCTTTCCGTGGATTTCGTTACTTGAGGTCACTGTGCCTGTTTCCGGAAATAATCCCAGTGCTAATTCCATGAACCCTTCTTGATGGAAGACCACCGAGTTAGAAAACTCCAGAAGCGATGCAGGATTCCTTGCCTGGTTTGCGCCTGAGAACAACAAGACGGGTTTTCCGTCAAGGTAGTTTGTTTCTGCAAGAGGTATAAGACTTTCAATATCACCAGCGATAAGGGTGGGCTGAGGAGGCAAGTATTCTGGTTTCCCGTCGACCTCATTCTCTTCAGCGCCAAGGTGCTTCGTGCTGCCAGAAATAAAGCCACTCAACGCAAATAAAAAGAAAAGGAAATAAAGACCAAAAATATTTATCTTTTTTATATTAATCATCTTTTATGGCATGGGAATAAAGAGGGGGTCGTTTTGTTTAACGTATATATTATAAATATATAAAAGGAAAGATGTTACCATAAATAAACAATGCATTCAAGGCATAAAAAGGCAATAAGTTTTTCTCTTGACCCAAGTTCAACAAATTCGTCACAAAAAGGGGTGGAAATGGGCAAAAATCGGGTATGCAAAAGTCGTAAGTCGTTGATATTGCTAGATCTCTAATTTTAGGATTTCAATTGTAGTGCCTGAATATAATTATTGTCCTTGCCTTTGCGGTCTTTCCATGGTATACAAACGTTATGTTTATCCGTGAAAAATCTAAAAAGGCGAATGGCGGTAAGAGATATCTACAGCACCAACTCATTGAATCCGTTCGTACCCCTTCTGGACCACGACAGCACATCGTGTTGAACCTTGGACAGCTTTCCCTGCCGGAAGAGAAGTGGAAGGAACTTGCCAATTGCATAGAAGGATTATTAGCCAATCAAAATGGATAAATACGGATTTGATACGATAGGAAAAGGTCTTGGATTTACCGGGGAACAAATCACGTATGCCAGGATGCTCATCGTGGGAAGAATGGTGCATCCGGCCAGCGAGCGGGAAACCGTGCGATGGCTTTCAGAGACAAGCGGGGTGGGAGAGCTCTTAGGCAACAGGGTCAAGCCATATGATATGGCGTTACATCGCACGGCGGTATTGTTGTGGGAGAATCATGAAGCGATAGAGCAGGAGTTATCAAAACAGGCACGAGATATTTTCGCTCAAAGAAACGGTGATTTTATATGATCTCACCAACACGTATTTTGAGGGGAGCAAGAGGGGGAGTAAAGTAGCCAGGCATGGCAAATCGAAAGAGAGGCGTAATGATTGTCCAATACTTACGCTATCCCTTACCGTAGACGAAGAAGGATTTCCCAAACAGAGCAAGGTTTTGAGGGCAATGTGTCTGACCTGACACTTGAAAGATATTGTCAGGATTGAAAAAGGAAAGACGGCCTGTTTTCAAGTGAGAGAACGATTATTATGGATGCCGGGATTGCAACAGAAGACAACATTGCATTGATAAAAAAGAGTGGTTACACCTATGTGGCCGTCTCACGCAAGAGATCGTATGAAGACGCTTTTTGGTCAAAAGCAGATGAGGAGAAGATTGCTTTATCAGACGGAAAAACAACGTTGAGTATGAAATTCATGCGAACAGAAGAAGAGGCATTTCTTTTATGCCACAGCGAGGCAAAAGAGGCAAAAGGGAAGGCCATCCTTTCCAGAAAGAGCAGAGATTTGAACAGGGACTCTGGCAATAAAGAATTAGCGAAGGTGAAAAGGCAAAAAAAGTACGACAAGACTATCGAACGCATAGACGGCTAAAAAGAACGTTATAAGGTGGGCAATTTATATACGGTCAAAGTGGAACAGGCTGATGGAAAAGCGACCGGTATCCAGTTTGAAAAATGATCAGAGCACAAGCAAAGGAGGATGCGACAGGCACGTATGTATTACGGACAAACCGGCTTGATCTTGGCGGGGAAAGAGATATCAAAGCTCCATAGGTCGCTGACTACCATAGAGGAAAGTTTTGAAACGATGAAAGGTGACTTGGGTTTACGGCCAAACTTCCATCACACGGATATCCCAACCATTGCCCACGTGCATATAACGGTATTAGCCTATCACATGCTTGCCGGGATATTAAAAAGCTAAGAACCGCGAGGATTCATCATACGTGGAATACGATCCGTAATATCCTTGCTACGCACATATAAAAGTAATAACTACCATGAACACAGAGGATGGCCACGTTATTGATGTCAGAACCTGCACAACGCCCACGAAAGAGCAACGCGTGATTTATAACAATCTTCATATGAAACATACACCGCTCGGCAGAAAATATATAAAATCACCTATTAAAACTCAAAGATGTAGTGCCGAAAAATGAAGTGCTAAAATTGCAACTTATTGATGTTACAAGAGATATGATTTTTACTTGTTGAACTTGGGTTAAAAGAAATCGGTTAAAAGCAGATTGAAAAAGCCATTCATGGGTTATTCAACACCCGAAAAAAAGATATGTTTAACGGGGGAGTATAATCCGAGGAGCAAAGGCAAAGGAAAAATTGCAAGAAGAGGAGGGCAGGATCAAAGAGATGAAGGAAGAGGAAGTAGAGGTATGTAAAGGTGAAAGAATGGGACAGTAAACCGGTATAAGGGTTGGTAATCAATCCATGAGATGTGATTGGGAAACTGTTCCATTCATAAAACGGAGTCTGAAAGGCATTATCATCAAAGTCCGCCTATGCTGCGAGCCACAAAGGGTTGGCCGTAGAGCCACAGGTTTGTGACAAACAATTGGACACAGCATGGCACCAACGATTTTCTGGGGCAGATACTTGCAAAGGGCAACGAGATCGATCACAAAAGACGACCTCGAAACAATGCCTTGAACCGGATGGGTGACTGGTGCGAATTTCTATAATCCGTAACTAAAAATCTGAAAATACAGGTGCAGTCATTGGATAGATGCTTTTGGACATTATAATTTTTCATTTGATAAGGCAAAAATCTGCGATTTTGCTATGGAAAATCTTTTCGCTTGACAAAAGCCTTCTAATGGGTGACCCTTTTCCCCTCCCTAGGGTGACTTTGACGTTGCCGTGGTGTGACCCCAAGCCTTTTGTTCCAACTATTTTAGAATAGCACATTCTCGAACATTTTGTTTTAATTGATCGCCCAGTCTGTCCTCTTCCATATCAAGATCATAATCCATCTGTAATCCCAGCCAGAACTGTGCGGATATTCCAAAATAACGCCTGAAACGCAAAGCGGTGTCTGCTGTAATTCTGCGTTTTCCATGCACAATCTCATTTATACGGCGTGGAGGCACACCAATATCAACAGCCAACTTATTTTGACTAATCCCCATTGGCTTTAGAAATTCCTCTAAGAGAATTTCACCCGGATGCACTGGTTTGATTTTTTGTTTGTTCATAATATGTTCCTTCCTAGTGATAATCGACTATTTCTACATTAAGCGCATTGTTTTCTTTCCATTCAAAACAGATACGCCATTTGTCGTTAATGCGAATACTATACTGCCCTTTGCGATTACCGCTTAGTTTTTCCAAACAATTGGCGGGCAGAATCCTTAAATCGTTTAATGAGATTGCTCTGTTTAACATACGCAATTTACGGAAAGCGACCCGTTGAATATCATGTGGCAATTTAAGAGAAAATTCCCGGTGAAATATCTTCTCCGTTTCTTTGTACCTGAACGATTTAATCATATTGCATGAATATGGTATAACGCCTAACGTTAAATGTCAAGGATAACCTTTTCTGCACAGGGAGATGATCCACAATTTTAATGCGTAAACTCATTCACAAACTTTGTTCCGAGAATGGGTATTGTTAACAATCTCCGAAAAGAAACGAAAGAGTCGTTTAGAGGTCACATCTTAAAGAGTTATGTGATTATTTAACTTTTAAGATGTGATAATCATATAGAAGGCTCCTTAACAATCAGATGCCAAATGGTATCATAAAGGCATCGTGAAATAAACTATTAAAGCTGATGAACAGGAGGAGCATGTATGAGTTATTATGTAGGAATAGATTTACATTCGGATAATAGTTATATATAGGTGATAGATAAGAAAGACAGTCGGATATTTGGGAAGAAACTCCCCAATGACCTTGGCGTGATATTAAAGGAAATGAAGCCGTTTAGAAGGAGATACAAGGGATCGTGGTAGAGTCGACGTACAACTGGTATTGGTTGGTGGATCTGGATTACAGGAGGCAAATACAAAGTACACCTGGCCAATCCTGCGGAAATGCAGCAGTACTCTGGCATGAAGTATACGGATGATACGTGGGATTTCTATTGGCTGGCACATCTGCTGCGATTAGGTATACTGGCTATATCTATCCGAAAGAAATACGGCCGGTAAGGGATTTATTGAGAAAGCGAACGATGTTGGTACAGCACAGGACGGCGCACATATTAAGCCTGCAAAGCATGGTGAATCGCAATACCGGAAGAAAAGTAGAATGTCAACGATGCGAAGAGACTGAGCGAAGAAAAATAAACGAGCAGTTAACGGATGAACACCACAAAATGGCAGTGCAGAGCGACAAGGCAGTCATAGACTTTTTCCATGAACAGATAGACCGGATAGAAAAGGCCGTACTGAAAGAGGTAAAATTACGATATCCGTATGAAGAACTGCTCACGGTGCCGGGGATAGGCAAGATATTAGGGATAACGATCATGCTTGAGACCGGAGATATCAACCGGTTTCCCACGGTATCAGACTATTCCTCATATTGTAGGTGTGTATCGTCCAAGAAGGTATCAAACGGGAAGAAGAAAGGAGAGGGAAACAAAAAGAACGGGAATAAGTATTTGGCATGGGCGTATGTAGAGGCGGCAAATTTTATGGTGAGATATAGTGAACCCGCCAGAAAATGGTATCAACGCAAGGCATCGAAGACGAACAAAATCGTAGCAATCAAGGCATTGAGTAACAAGATAGCCAGGGCGTGTTACTTTATCATAAAAGACCAAAAGCCATTTGATCCCAAGAAATTATTTCAATAGAACGGTGGGTGGAGCAGGGAACCAAAGAGGTACAAAGTGGTTTATAAAACCCAAACAACATGGAAACTGTTCCACCACCAGAAAAGGAGTAAGGGAAAAAGAGCAATGATACTTTTATCAGGAATGGGAAGAGAGGAGGTGGTGAAAGATTTTCCTGTTAAAAAATCGGTTAAAAGCAGATTGAAAAAAAGCCATTCATGGTTATTCAACACCCGAAAAAGATATGTTTAACGGGGAGTATGAGGAGCAAAGGCAAAGGAAAAAATTGCAAGAAGAGAGGAGTGCAGGATCAAAGAGATGAAGGAAGAGGAAGTAGAGGTATGTAAAGGAGTGAAAGAATGGGACAGTAAACCGGTATAAGGGTTGGTAATCAATCCATGAGATGTGATTGGGAAACTGTTCCATTCATAAAACAAGTCTGAAAGGCATTATCATCAAAGTCCGCCTATGCTGCGAGCCACAAAGGGTTGGCCGTAGAGCCACAGGTTTGTGACAAACAATTGGACACAGTATGGCACCAACGATTTTCTGGGGCAGATACTTGTTAGGGGCAACGAGATCGATCACAAAAAGACGACCTCGAAACAATGCCTTGAACCGGATGGGTGACTGGTGCGAATTTCTATAATCCGTAACTAAAAAATCTGAAAATACAGGTGCGGTCATTGGGATAGATGCTTTTGGACATTATAATTTTTTCATTTGATAAGGCAAAAATCTGCGATTTTTTTGCTATGGAAAATCTTTTCGCTTGACAAAGCCTTCTAATGGGTGACCCTTTCCTCTCCCTCCCCTAGCATATATAACAAAAGAATCTGATTTCTTAATAAAATATTCTATAAGTGTTAAAGGCAAAAGTAATATGGCAAATAATACAAAGACAGATGAACTTTTTCTTATTTTGAAATAATTTATTAAAGAAGTTGCAGATGAAAATAAAGTGTAGGTATTCGTGTATAGAATTTTACAACCATGATCCTCTAGATATTTAGTAAGTGTAGATATATTTAATATGCAGAAATGACTTTCAACTGTGAGTGTATCCCAATTTCTTTTAAAAATTTTATAAGCAATCGAATCAGAATTAGGTGAATATATAATTATTAATCCATTGTCTTCTGTAATTTGTATCAATTTATCAATAAACTTCTTAGGGTTAGTAGAATGTTCTAAAGAATGTGAAGCTCTTACTATCGAGTATTTATTTTTAAATTCTAATTTTTCAAAGTTACCTACCCATATATTAGGCTTTTGAATACCGTAATTAACAATATCACATCCATGAACAAGCCATGATTTTGGTAGATATTGCATAAAATGTCCTTTTCCACATCCAACATCGATAAATTTCTCATTACTGTTTAAATTTAACCTTGGCCTGCCTCCTGTTAATATATTAAAGAAAATATTCAAACTATCACCAAAGCCATTTTATATTTGTAACAAATAAATAAACTCTAAATTTTATCCATAGCAAATATATGCTGTATCTGATTCCTTTATAGTTATTATAACAGTAATCTGTAAAAGTTTTATTAATATCATCGTGTACTACCTTACGTTCAGGTGTTATGCATCCACACTTATGACAAACATTATTTTCTAGACTTGATTCACAAAATTTACAAATTTTTGTTTTGATATCACTAGAAATTATCATGTTTTTTTCTGGCTATAACAAACAATTGTTGTGCTAAGCTGGGGAGAATTTTGGTAATAAATTTGTTTAATAAAAATTCATGATGATAACAAGGGATTTCCTTAACTACGGTAAATTTGTAATATCTTAAGAAAGATAAAAGTGCACTTCTTGTGAAACATCGTATATGGCCAACACTCGGGCTATCTGCATTACTTCTGAGTAGTTTGTAAAAATTTTCTCTTCCAAATTTTCTAGAAATATTAGAAACTTCTGTACAAAAAGGTTGTAAGCCAAACAAAAGAGTTACTCTGTCTAGCCATGAAGCAAGGTTTGGTGTAGTTATAAATAATAATCCACTAGGTTTCAAAATCCTGCTCATTTCAAGAATAAATAAATCAGAATTATATAAATGCTCTATGATTTCTCCCGCAATTATAATATCAAAAAAGTCAGATTTAAAATCGGTTGCATTATTTAAATCTTTTACTGACCATGTAATTTCAGGTTTGCTTATAATGTTTTGTTTAATAACACTTTCTGATATATCACAGCCAAAGTATGAATTGTTAGTATATTTTTTTGCTAGTCTATAAATTAAGTCGCCAGTACCCGACCCAACATCCAACACATTTTTGGCTATTTTTGTATTTAAATGATTTATTAACTCAAATACAAGCTTTTTAATACGGTCGGTGAAAAAAGACTCATCACTCCATTTATAATAATTCTGTTCCTCCCAAAGCTTTTTACTTTGCATTATTTAATTCTCTTTAATTCCTTTTATATGGTTATCTTGACTCTATTTGGTCCGTATGGGTTCATACTATTACGTCTAAAAAGAGTGAAGGTGTCTGATTTTTGGTATGTTTAAATCAGCTTCTCATTAATCAAAAGTCCTAGAAGCTATCCCAAAACCCCAATTTATGACTCTGTTGATTAACTCTCTTTTTGAGATCGCAGCATACCATATACAATACATATATTTTGTTAATTTACAACTAATAGTATGTATATTGAGTTGGCTGGGACTTAATCAACAGAGTCATTTATCATCTATAAACACGGAATCCCAGCATTTATAAGGAGTTTTCAATGCAAAAATAGGTTTTGGGATAGCTTCTAGGTTATCATACTCTTTTCCTTTTATCCTGTCCAAAGAGCGTTTGATGCAAAATATAAACAATAAAAAAGCCCAGCAATATTATCTTTTGAATAGTGACAATTATCTTAAACCCCATTTCTCCGCGATAATAAAAACCTTTATTTTCTCCCTCAAACAGCATTGATGCAAAATTAACTTTACATTTCGGTCCAACATGTGAGAAGTTTAACCAATTTTCATCAAACGATTCATTAAGAATTGTAAAAAATCCATCAGATTCAATATTCTTTATCATAAAACTTTTGTTTGTTTCTCCACCTTCTTCGTCCGTAAATATAACATGACATGGATTATACCGGAGTAATTCATTTAAAAAACAGGAATTTGGTTGTCCTTTATAAATAACATAATATTTATCATTCAAAATCAAATTAGATTTATATATGATTATACCACCATTTTCGAAATACTTATATACATTAGGCAATGAATCCATACATCTTTTTGCTATCTTTAATTTTCGTTTTACATTTTCAGAAACTGTTGGGTTACGAATAGAATTTTCGTCTATGATAATATTTAAATTTTGAGATTCGATAATCCAATTTAAAAAGTAAGTATTTTTACCGTTATAATCAAAAATCTCCGATTCAATTATTGATATTAAATTTCTGTAATCTTTTGTTGAATCAGTAAGCTCTTTATTTTTAGTCAACCAATGAAAAGGAGAAGGAAAATAAATCAGTCCTTTTGAGAAGAATTTATTTCTATATATCTCATATGGCAACCACAAATTTCGTCCATTATCATCTTTAAGAATATCTCTTACCATAAAATATTCTTTTGGAATATCCACAAAGCGATAAAACGATCTTTTATAATAGTTTTTATCACAAAAATACAAAAAGGATATATTAGATAAAACAATTAACAAAGAAATAAAAAAAACATATATATTCTTTGTGTTACTAAATGCAATAAGTCTAGAAAAAAGAATAAAGAGGGGAATCAAAAAAAGCCAGTATGTATTTGTGGGATCTTTTAATACCCAAAGAAAATTTCGAATAAAAGTGATACTCATTGCATCATAGAGTGAGCTAAAAGATCTATAGCCTGTTGACAAGACCAAAAGGAACAATATACATAACATTAGAATAATATTTAGTTTATCAATTATTTTTTTTCTAAGATAAAATGTCATGCACACAAAAAATATTAAGAAACCGGTACCGATTCCCAGAGGGAATTTTATGCTATTTTCGAAAAAGTTTGTTCCACTAATAGCGGTAAGGATGTTACTATTTCTCGAAAGAGAATATAAGACATTGCCAGTGGTTGTACCCTCCCAAGCTGCCCTCGTTTGTCCATATCCTATTAATATTGGGTATACTATGTGTGAGAAGGGAAAAAATGAGATAAATAAAACCACAAAACCTCTAAAAAAATAATTTCCAGAGATGTTTTTAGATATCAAGGATACTGCTATATATATAACTATACTGCTTATAAAGTAGAAGACTATTAATTGAGGTGTTACAGCTCCAAGATAAAGCAGAATTGGCAATATCCATAGATTTCTGTTAATAATGAATTTGTTTTTTAAGTATTGAGAAAGAAACAGCACATATGTTGGTAAAAAAATTGTACCATGTAGGATTGTCCAGTGACCAATTCTTTGAAAAAAGAGCGGGTTTATTGCAAAATAAAAAGACAAAGAAGCAGCAAATATATAGATTATAATCTTATCATCTTTGAAGTGTATTATTCTTAGCAAGGTATGCTTCAATGAGAGAAAAAGAAGCGTTGGGATACCAAACCATATATATATAATAGCAAAATGATACGGTACAAACTGAAGGAAATAAAATACTGAATAAAATGACAAAAAAGGAAAGTTATTATTTGAATATCTTTTACTAATTAAATTTAGAAACTGGTCACCTATCACATCCTTATCTAGATGTAACCTGAAATCTCCTGTTTGTAGATATTTATTAAATTGATAATCAATAAATAAATATACTATAAGTATTATTATTATGATAAATAGAAGATCAACTATTAAGTACGTATATTTTTTGCTTTTTAAAAGATTTGAGATTCTCTTAATCAAGTTGGCCTCTCTTAGATAGATTCTATCATTTAAAAAAATCAAATATTTGAAAATTATCTATATGATTTACTACTGCTTGAAAAATTTTCTCCTCTTGTTCCCAAATTGCCCCCCAATTAAATCTTTTTGCCAAAATATCAATTTTCCCTTTTATTTCAGGAGACAACGGTCCTTGTTGCAATACCTTAATTAATGTTGTTGCAAGGATATCAGGATTTTCAGGTGGGATATAGTTAATGATATTGCCAAAAAGCTCTTGTACTCCTTTTCCAGAAGTTACTATCGCAGGTTTTTTCAAAATTACATACGCTAAAACTTTATAACATTGTGCTGTATCGGAAGTAGGTGATAATCTAAAAGGTGCAACACATACATCAGCTGAAGTTATATAGCTTGGCATATCGCTATAGCTTACCTGACCAACGAATATTATATGTTTATCTATGTTCAATTTTCTAGCTAAGCTCTTTAGAAAATCAAGATACTTCTTTAACCCGTTCCCCACAATCATAAACATAACATTAAGTTCTCGTAAAACAGATGGAGCCGATTTTATAAGAATGTCTATCCCGTCCAATGTACTAATGTCACCGCAATAAAAAACTATTTTAGTATCTTCGCCAATTCCATAGAGGTATCTTATTTTTGATAAATTGTGTTGTTTTTGTACCAAACTATCTTCGTAACCATGCGGAATTACAACACATTTTTTTTCATTGAATCCCAACTTTCCCCAATGTCTTCTTTGGATTGGGGTATCAACTATAAGGACATTGGCATTTTTCGCAATATAACATTCTAACTTTTTCAAAAATCCAGAAATAACTGAAAAAAAAGGCAAATTAAATTGTTTATACAAATCACTATAAAAATCGGTACATGTAAATACTATAGGAATTTGATTAAAATTATTTTTGCTTCTTGTTGCTATAATTGAACAGAATGTCGGTAAAAAGCCAACTGAGCGAATTAAGTCATAATTATCTTTTTTTAGAATCTTTCTAATATTTCGAATCATCGAAAAAACTTGCATTAATCTATTAAATATCAAGGTGTATGAATTTGTGCCTATATACTTAAGTTCATAACAAAAGAAAAATTTTGTATTTCGATAACCTTTAAAAAATTCTTTATCAAATACCTTCGGCTGTGGACAAATAACAGTACATTGGTATCCTTTATCGGAGAGATATTTTGGATCAGTTCTATATGTTTTAAATGAAATTGGCAAACCATCCACTATTAATATTTTCATTGGCGTTATTGTAACCCAGAATAATTTTGAGGAGGAATTTTCTGATTACCCACGATAATATCTGCAACTGATTGCGTATAAGGTTCAATAATCTTGACATCTATTCCATTTTTCCTTAAAAATCCAGCTAAACTGGCAATACCTAAGCGGATAAACTTTGGTGTAGTCTCAAAGATGTCTATATTTTTTTCAAATAAAATTGGCGAATTAAAAAGTACGATTTTACGCATTTTTCAGACTTTTCCTAGACTATGAAGGTATACTTCTGGAATAAATTTTCGATGAAATCAAAATCTTCTGAATTATAAATGAGAAAAACAGGATAAAGCTTCTTTTAGCTCGATTTCGGAATTTACGTTACTATAACTATCACAAATACAAAGTGATTTTACAATCTGTCCATCGTCTATAGCGCACTGTATAAGATCAGGAAGTTCCTTTTCTCCCCTTTTTTGGTTAATAGGGGTCTGCTCAATGTAAGAAAATATTTCATTCCTAAAAACACAATTTCCTGTACCCATTATATTATTTAAAGGATTTTTAGGTTTTTCTATTAATCTATAAATTCTGTCATCTTCCCCCTGAATAATAGAATAAGTCTTGCTAATTAAGGTTTTATCTTTAACTGCTACTGTTCCACAAATAGAAAATAAATCTTCCTCTTGGAATTTTAATAGCATTTCTTTATGCCTTGGATTTACCATCACCTCGTCTCCAAGCATAAGCATAAAGTCATCATTTCCTATGGTATTTTTACTACATTCTATTGCATGAACCAAGCCCTTTTGTTCTTGTTGTATAACGTACTTTATAGGTGTTTGCTTATATTCATTACCATGCTTATTTATTATTTCTTCTGCTTTATATCCAACAACAATTACGATCTCTGATATATCTAAATTGACTGCACAGTTGAGACTGTATTCAATCAGTGGTGTACCTGCTACATTTAGCATACATTTATTTTGATTTTCTGTGGTTTGTCCTAACCGTTTACCCCTGCCCCCCGCTAAGATTAGTACCTTCATAATCATTTTTGCTTTTGTATAAATTTGTCCTTATTGTCTTTAATCCAGTTCACCAGTTTTTCAATACCATCTCTTGGTATAATTTTAGGCTCCCAGCAGAGTTCTATTTTTGCTCTATTTATATCACAAATAAAATACCTCAAGTCTCCGTGCCTACCAGGTGCAAATCGAACCTCAGGTTTTTTACCCGCTATATCTTGTAAAATATCCATGCACTCCAGAAGGGATATAGCAGTTTTTGAGCCACCACCTATATTGTAAGTCCCTGATTTTCTTGTTTTATAAAAGGCATCGAATGCTTCACATACATCGGTTGCATAGATAATATCCCTTACCTGCTTTCCCGTGCCAAATATTGTAATTGGCCATTCTAGAACACTCCGGATTGAAAAATTTGCCACCCAGCCATGGTCTTCACCTCCAAACTGGCGAGTTCCATATATACCTGTAAGTCGAAAACTCGCTGCTTCTACCTTGTATGTGTCAATATAAACTTTAGTGTAGATATCACCGGCAGCCTTTGAGGCATGTAGTGGAGTAAGAGTTCCCTCCAGTGTCGGATGATTTTCGTCAATTCCTTCAGGTTCTCTCATGTATCGTTTTTTGCCTTCTTTTAGGGTATCATTAATTTTATTCCCGTAGACGTGAACTGATGCGCAAGACGCTATTGGAATTTTTAATTTTCTTGCTACCTCTAATACATTAAATGTTCCTATGACATTTGTTGTAATATCCAGAAAAGGGTCTTCCCAGCTTATTGTCATGGCGGGCTGAGCAGCGGTATGAATTATGTAATCGCAACCCTGAGCATTATCGATTAATTCATCAAAATTTCTGACATCTGCCTTTACCATTTTTATACCAAGATTTTTAAGATAGTCCCAGTTGTAATCCCTTGATGCTTCGGCTGCAAAACCAGTTCTTGCTAGTTCGTGTTTTGTCATGTTATCGTAGGAAATTACAGTGTCTCCCTTTTCAGCGTAAAATTCACACACATGCGATCCTAAAAAACCACATCCACCCGTTACTAGAACTTTCATAATATTTTTTCCTTAAGTCTCTATTGTATTTCCCATCAATAAGTTAAAGCGTTTCATCAACTCCGTATTTTAATTCTCTTTGTTTTGTAGAAAAGGCCCTGCAATCTTTGCAAAATAGAGGAACCGGAGCTTTTTTATTATTTACTGTTTTTCTAAATCTTCTATATCGTGCACTATTCCATATTTCCTTAAAAGATTCCTGATAAACGTTACCAAATGTATGCTCACGTAGCCACACACGCTTATTTGACATCATTACCTGGCAACATGGTAATGCATATCCACCCATCATAAAGTAAGGCTCCTGCCAGGCAATACAACATTCTATTGGCACATTTTTTTCTAGCTCCATGTGGGAAAGAGTTACAAATAGATCATGTTCTTTTCTCTTTCTAAGAACTTGTTGAATTATTTCGCCAGGTACTTGTGTTACAAGGTGCTCTATGTCTGGAAAACTTAAAAGGCCACAAAAATCGACTCTTGATGAGTAACCATGGGTTTTCCTGCCACCCAAAGAGGCAACGAGATCAAGAAATAATGGAATTTCTTGAACATTCAACTTGGTTATTACATAACGATAATTTATTTCTGGAAAAGGTGAATTGTATTTCTTTTTAAGCGCAAGAAATTTCCTGATGTTATCAATAACCTTGTCGAAGTTGCATCCAACTTTGATTTTTTCATACGTTTCTTTCGTTGCAGCATCAAAAGAGATATATATCCCTTCAATGGGCATTTTAATAAGCTCTTCAGCAAGTTCAATGTCCATTTCGTCAAAATGGTCAACAAGAAAGACAGGTATATCTTTTTGCTTAACATATCGTATCATCTCTATGTATTCTTTATTGAGAAATGACGAACCCTCTCCTGTCAAATTTGTCCATGTAAGCTTAGGAAATTGATCTACAAGCTTAACAAATTCATCAAAAGACAAGTGCCTTCTTTCCTGTGTTCCTTTTGGCCAATAAACATATTCACATATTATGCATCTTTTATTACAAATAGTTGTTACCTCAAGTTCTATATACCTAGGGTAAGGTGCCAGAGAAGGAAATTTTCTAATGATCCAACCAAAAAAGAAATAAAAAATACCCCCGGCACCTTCACCGCATGGTACAAATACTTTTACATTTGCAAAGTTCCTTGCCGATCTAAAACCTCTTTTTTTTAATAACCAAACAAAATCTTTACAATATCCAAAAAGCATCAAAAAAAGCATCTTGGTCGTTTCAAACGAACCCATAAATTTACCAGAACTTTGAATCGCTCCGGGTATTAGAAATTTAATTAACCTAGAAAAAATGTTAGTTTTTTCATTTTGGTTTTGGTTGTTTTTGAACATTTAACACAATTCCTTTAAATTTATAACCTGATTAAATACATCGGCCATTTTTCTCGAATATTCTTCCCATGATAGGTTACTCCGAACCCATTGCTGAGCAATTTTTGCCTTTTTGCCTTCTGCTTCTAAATTCTTAATTATTTCAATAATATTAGAAGTAAATTCTTCAGAAACGTAACCCAGTTTATTACTCTTTATAAGAGATGAAGCTGTGAGTTCGGGGCTTACAATCACGGGGATACTACTTGCTATAGCCTCAAAAGGGGAAAGCCATCCACCTTGTGATTTGGTTGGAAATAAGGCAATGTCTGCTATTTGATAGAGTTCTCGAATCCTTTCTCTGTTTACGTGTCCCAAAAATAAGACTCTGTCCACTAACAAATGTTCTTTAACGAATTTTCTCACTTCTTTCTCATACGCATTATCCCCTTTGCCTGCAAACAATAATTTTATATGCGGAATTATATTTTGCAATTTATCTAAGACTTTTACACTTTCTAACTGATTTTTCTGAGGACTAAAAAGACCCACATGAAGAAGAACCACTGACTCCTCAAGAGAAAGTTTCTTTTTGGTATCAGTTTCAACTTTTTTTGCAAAAAAATCATAATCAATTCCGTAGTTAATTATTTCCGGTATAATTCTATACAGATTTGTAACCCTTGCAGCATTAACTTCATCGGAAACGATTACCTTGTCAATACAATTCCTTATTTTCCACGTATCGATATAACCTCCAAATTTTCTAGTTGCTTTAAGAATGTATGATGGACTGGGATTGTTCCATAATGCTGGTGGTTCGTTGCAAGTCCATACTACAGGTTTGTTAAATCTCTTGCTGACAGCCCATGTTGTTGGAAAATTATGTATGTTAATCGCATCAATAAAGGGTAATTCCCCTTGTATAAGTTTTTTCAGTTGCCATATTTCTGGCAAAATGCCTAATGCGTTCATAAAGCATGTGCTACGCAGTTTGTATTTTAAATGCTTCTGAGGAAGTATAAATTTTATTCGGTTATTAAAATGAGTTTCAACCTCGGCATTTAAAGAAAGTGTAACTAAAGAGATTTCTATCCCCGATTTTATCAATTCTTCTGTTAAATGACTTAGGAGTATTTCTGCACCACCATAAATTGTCAGATGGGGATGAACTATAAGTATACTTTCTAACTTACCTTTCAACCAAGACTCTCTTCATTTTATTTTTATAAGAGATGAACAAAAAAAGCACTCCAAAAGAAAAAAATTGTTCGAATAATATTATCTTAATGGGAAGGGCATTAAACTCAAAGAGACCAAGATATTTTTTTATCGATAAAGGCCAAAATAACATATTGCCTGCTTTATGGGTAAAGGCATCAAGTAAAATGTGAAACAGAACAACCAGCCAACAGGTTATATAAATTTTCGTATTTTTCAATAATAAGCTTAATGCTATAGCTATTACCGCAGTTGTAAGAATTGAATTAGTAATGAGGGTTAATGACCAGTACCAAAATGAAATTCCTGACCCATATAACAAGTCATTATAGTCAATGCCTAGCGGGTTCAATTTGAACAATTTATCAAATAGACCCATTCCTGTCCAGAAAAGTATTTCCATATCAGGCAGAGTTGACGCTAGCACTATCGCAAAGGTTTCGATTTTTGACCTTGAAAGATTACGAAAAATGATATAACTCCATATGGCATGAGTAGTGGTAAGCATCAGATGTTCTGCCTCTGCAATGATAATATCTCATGATAGAGATTGTTAGTAGATTCTCCTGCCTTATCCCAAGAACGTTCTTCCTTCAACTTTGAGCTTAAGGAGATTAATTTATTTTGAATTGCCTCGCTACTCAAACACGTTCTCATTTTATCAGCCAGGTCTTCCGGATTCTTATTAAATACCGCTTCTTTTACGCCTACTATGTCACCGAATGCTTCAGAGACAAGAAAAGGTTTATTGTATGCAATTGCAAATGACATGGAACCGCTACTTGCCATGCCAACTGTGTAAGGAAACACGACAACGTCCGCTGATGAAAAATAAATGGGTATTTTATTTTCAGGGACAAAACCAGTAAAGATTATTTGTGAAGAAATGTTATTGGTTCTATTTTTTAAGTTATTAACATATTCCTTATGCGATGGAACATTTAAAAAACGAGGATGTTCTCCGCCGGCCAGAAGTAAGACGTAATCATCGTTAGTTTTTGCTAATATTTCAAATGCATCTATTAATAATTCAATGCCTTTATAACCAGTAATATATCCAAAGAATAAAATAACCTTTTTATTTTCTAATCCCAATTCGTGCTTAGCATCAAGCTTTGGAATACTATCGTTTTTTACTTCAATTCCATGGTGGATTACTTTACATTTTGAATGACGGCAATTATATTCGTTTTGGAGTAAATCAATAAACTTTTTTTCATGAACGATTATTACCGATGATAGAAAATTAATACATTTGGTTAGAATGAGAAATCCAAGTTTGGCAATAAAAGGTGGGAGATTGGATTTGTTTTCTTTTACAAAATTTATATCAATAGAGGATAGGGGTACTATACCATGAATGGTTGTAACACTTGGTATATTCAAAAATTTTAATACTAATAAAAGCAACAAAAAAACAACGCTTGAGGCTGCGCCTCCATATAGAAAAAATTCATGCTGTATATGGACAATGTCTGGCTTGTGTTTTGAAATCTTTGCCAATATTTTAAAAGGGTATATAACCCCTTTGTTCCATATACGAATGATGAGAGAACCATCTTCGAAATAGTCAATATCTGATGGCTCTAATTTATCAGCATAAACTATTACCTTATTTTTGGCAGAAAGATTAGTAACCAAGTTTTTTGTATAGCCCGCTACTCCACCCGTTGCTGTATGTTTTTCTCCCTTGGGTGGAAATTTAGAGATAACTCCTATAAGCATGGATTAAATATTTTCCAACGTTTTACACAAAAAATGGCTTACCACATTCGGGACACCATTTTCTTTGTCCCGTACCACGGTGTTCAAGTTCGTCAAAACCGTCAATTTTTACATCTTTCAAATTGTAGCCACAATGGGAACAGTATTCTTTATTCAAGAGATTATTTAAGAACCATATCTTTAGTTTGTGGGTATATGTAACTTTGCTATGTTTATTTGTTGGGTTTAAGGTGTTATTCATGGCGCAATCTTAAATTTAAATTTTGGGTACTTGGTGTTGAGTTATAAGTTGCAAGTTTTGAGTTTCGGGTTTTAAGGGTTGCGTTTGAAAGTTGGATGTTAAAGATTGACAATCTTTTTCCATTTCCTTCACACAACTTTCAACCAGACGGGGAGAGAGTATCATGTCTGCGTCAACAAACATGACATATTTACCTTTGGCAATATTTATCATTCCAAAGTTTCTCTGTGCTGAACGCTCAGGGCCTTTATCATATACTTTGTTTATATATTTTAATGCGATTTCCTTCGTTTTATCCGTCGAAAAATTGTCTATGACTATAATCTCTCTATTTTCATACGATTGGAATTTAATGCTTTTCATGCAATGCCCAATGTTTCTTTCTTCGTTTTTTGTCGTTACGATTACGGATACTAACATGCCTTGTAAATGGTCCACAGATGACGCAGACTTCGTCGTGAGCTCCGTCGAGCGATTAACACAGATTAATAACTATAAACAAATCTTTTGTATTCTAATGTTTTGTCGCCAAAATTGACTAAGAGACCTACTTTAAATCCTGTTGCTTTTAAATAATTCAATAAGGAGAAAGGGGAAAAAGGGGAATTGGAGAAAACACCTTTTTAATTATTTTCTTTCTCGTTCCACCCTTCTTACATCAATTGCAAAATCTGCAAAGTTAACTAACAAGCCTGCTTTTTATGAACGTTAATACAAGCTTTTATGATTTTTTCTGTTAATTCTTCTTTTCCCCACTTCTCCATTTTCCCCTTTCTCCTTATAAAATATCTTCATTACGATACTAAAGCGAATCCATGGATTTAATTAGTTTTTTTAAGGTCGGCAAGTTATCAATTTTTATAAAGGGAAGCAAGGGGATTTTTAATAAAGTTCATTGAGTTTATTGCGCTTGTTGGGTTTAGTCGTTAACGCTATAAACCCGAAAAATACGATAAACTCTTTAGGTATTTGATAAAGTTTGAAATTTACCTTTGAATCTTTCCAAAAGATTCATACATCCTTTCAAAATCCTCTTTTTGAATGTAACCTTGATCCATTGTCACATATAAATGGCTTTGAACCTCAGATTTTTAATTTTTTTCCCAATTCATTTGCATAAGCCGAGGATTATTGATTAGTTGCTGATCCCGCTTTCAGATACACAAAGTTTTTCGCAATTTTTCCCTGACTTCTACTAGAATATTAGCAGGTAATTTCCCAATTTCTTTTCTCACAATTGAATTGTGAACTACTGTTATTTTCTCAGTTTTTATTATTGATTCTTTCTTTAATCCAGTCTTAGTAAACCAGTTCGCATGTTCTTCTAATAAAAGCCGAGAATCATCCATGGTATCCGGTACTCTCGAAAAAACTCCCATATTTTAGAAAAATATGTTTGTACCACTTTCAACCTCCTAATAAACCTTTTTTATCCGGACTCATTATGCCGCTAAAGCGGCACCCGGAAACTTCGATCCACTCTAAGATATTTTTCTTTTTTTAGTACAAAAAATCCAATCTCGCTATGCTTACGAGCGTTTATTTACGCCTTGTTTTACAGAAAAAGCACTTTTAGTCTGCAGTGTAATACTAAGCAGCTAGAGAGAAGAGGACGTAGGTAAGCTGTTTAAACGGTTTAAACCGTTTTTAATCTGTGGATTTGGAAACTTTATTTGTTTCTAAATAATTCTTCGACACATTCGGCGGTGATAACTCTTTCTCCTAATGCCTCCAATTCTTCTAACGTATTTATTTTATTCAAACGTTCTCCAATATTTGGTTGTAACCTGCCCCATTTTCTCTCTATCTGACGAATTAATAACATTACTTTGTTAAAAATTAAGCGGTGTTTTTTTTCTTAAAGCGAGCGGATTTAATTTTAAAATATTCTTGAGAGAGTTTTTCGTTCTTTGATAAAGCGTTTGTTGATGAGAATTCAAGCAGGGAATTGATTGCTTTTTTGAATTCATTAAAGAAGGATATGATATTTTTTGTCCTCTCCCTTTAATTGATTGTGTAAAAAATTTACAAGTGCAATTAATACCGGAAATAACGAGCAAAATCAAGAGTAAATATTTGTCGCAAAGCATTGCTAAGTCATAAGTTGTTGCCGATTCAACTTACGACTTAAAAATATTTTTTCAGACGCATTTTTTAACAAAGTAATGTACAAAAATGGATGGGATAAAATGTTTAAGCCTCCTTGACGTTTCCGGAAATTTTTTTGCAAAGAAACCACGGTGAAGACCATAACGGCCAATCTGCCGGAGGTGACTTTTGAGACCTTCTCTCCTGTGATGCCATGCGATGACGTCAGGGTCATAGAGTATTTCTTTCCCCAATTTCACAATATCGAGGCAGAGCTTTGTATCTTCCCCCGGCCAATATGCTGAATTGAAACCGCCGATTTTTTCAAATATATCCCTGCGAACTAATAAGTTTACTGACGGCCAGTCGTCAACCCCCCTTATCTTCCCTATCGGCCAATATCTTTCAGGATTTCCACCGCTTATTTTGCTTAAAAAGACCGCACCTGAGACCCTTTGATAAAAGGAATTGTTTGGGGGAGTAATTGCCGGTCCACCAACTGCAGCGATATCGGCATTTTCAAAATGTTTTACAGCATTTTTCAGCCAATCTCTTTTTGGATAGGCATCGTCATCCATAAATGCAAATATGTCTGCATTTGAGTGTCGTAATGCTAAATCTCTTTTTTGTGCGGGACCGATATTACCGGTTGAAATAATTCTTAATTTATTCGTTTTTCTGATTGAGTTCTGAGTGACTGGTGTTGAGTGTTGAATTTGCTGAATTAGTTTTGTTAGGTACTCATCGCCGTCAAAGGTGTCAGGGAAGATGATGATCCCAAAGTTTTCATAATCAAGATTTAATATTTCCGAAACGGATTCGTAAATATAGTTATTAATTTCTTTTACGGGAATTATGATGTCGACTTTTACTTGGTTTGTAATTTTTAAAGTTTTATAGCTAATGTTTTCAAACTCAATCATTAGTTGCGTATAAGGCTATAGGGTAAAAGATCATCGCGATTTATTGGTTAAAGATGTCTACGTATTATAATCAAGGAGAGAGATAAGTCAATGGGTTTTT
Source organism: Planctomycetia bacterium (assembly GCA_015075005.1). Taxonomy (GTDB): domain Bacteria; phylum Planctomycetota; class Brocadiia; order Brocadiales; family Brocadiaceae; genus Brocadia. Next base: position 567,809 of record JABTVC010000002.1, on the reverse strand, counting down.
ATCCGCAAATTACGCAGATTTACACAGGCAGGTACGCCGTTTAAACGGTTTAAACCGTTTTTAATCTGCGTTAGTCTGTGCAATCTGTGGATACTGATACGCCTGGCTAGACTTTTCTCTGATAATCAAAAAGAAGTTAATTAGGAGCACGAGTGTGCCACTCCCCATCATAATGTATAACACCTGCATAAGCGTGTTGTGATAGAGGTACATCAAAAACACCTCTAACAGACAACCAAATACCAACGTATATACAAATTTTGTACTGTGTTTGGCGAGATTGAAGTTGATCACTATATTAAGCAGGGCAAATGGCATCATGGCCAGACCAAATACCCGCAGTAACGGCGCTGTTGCTATAAACTTTTTCCCCATGAGCAAACCCATAAGTTGCGATGGAAAGATGAAAAAGAGGATAAGCCCCACTCCTGATAATAAAAGGGTAAGGAGGAGCGCCTTGTTGAGCAATCCATAGGTGTCTCTGTTTAGGGTATGCGACTCGGATACCATGGGAAACATGGCCAGTATTATAGCGCCTGGCAGATAAAATATAGACCTGCCCAATATGGCAACCGCTGCATAATTACCTGCTTCTTCAGGACTGAAAAAATGTTTTACCAATACCAGGTCAATATTGAAGAGGCACGTAAAACAAAGGGCAGACACTGTTACCGGCAAACTGTAAAGGAGGATTTCCTTTGTGTATCGCTCATTATCGTTATGTACGGCTTTATTAAACAAAAATCTGATTGGATAAAACGTTATAAAAAGCATCGCTACTGAGGGGAGAATCCCCGCAACTATTGCGCCATTCACACCGAGACCGCAAGATATTAATAATACCCCGCATGCTAATCGCAGCACACCAGAAAGGGTACCATTTAATCCCAGGTAACCAAATTTTTGTAACCCTTGCAAAATGCCCAAATTTATCGGCAACAGTAACGAAACGAGTAAGGAAATACCGATGAGGATAAGAGAAAGCTGTGAATTTATGTGCAGGTAATCACCAATACGCCCGCTTAACGAAACAAAAATACCGACACCCAGCATGCCTGCCAAGAACAATTTGATATAGGCATGGTAAAACAGATGTTTTATCTTTCCGACAGCACGGAGGGCATTGAATTTTGATACATATCTGGCCATTACCACCAATACGGTACCAGCAGGAACGGATATGATGGCAGATAATGACAGCAAGGAGTTCAACACGCCAAAGTCTGCCACGCTTAACTTCCTGCTCATGTAAAATTGAAAGAAGTAGGCAGAAACGTTGCCCGCCAGAGACGCAACGAACAGATAGAAACCACTTTTGATGAGTTTATTGTTTATGAATTTCAATGACTATCGTTCAGAGTAACTGTTTTGCCCACCAAAATTTTGTCCAACAATCATTTTTGGGTAGGCAGCGCCCACATGGCTAAAATTTAACATGGTTCTTGGATGCTTAATTTTTCTATCGTGTTGAAATGTCTGCCATTGCTTGTTACAAGTATTCAGTTTTCAGCTAGTGCAGTGGCGGCAATAATTGCATCAGGGATTATTAACCCATGACTTTTGTTATATGGTATTAGTCTGTAAAAACCTCTTTTTTTTAAAGTTTTTTAAAGATTGCTAAATGCGCTGGGATGTGCTGTCATAGTAACGTAAAATATACATGCGGTAGAATATGGCCAGGGTATCCATCCCCGTATAATAAAGTGTCTCAAACTTGACATTTCCCCAGCGCATTTCCCTGCGAAACTTCAATACGATGGGGCATTCAGAAATCTTGTAGCCTATACGATGTGCGTTTGCTAACAGCTCAACATCAAAGGCAAACTGTTTACAGACAATCTTTGGAAATACCTTTTCCAGCACCTCAGTTTTAAAAAGCTTTAGTCCTGCTTGTGTATCCCGCAAGGGCAATCGGAAGAGTACAAAGAGTATAATTTTGTAAATAAGGCTAATCAGTTTGCGTCTCTTTGGGGTGTTTACTTTTGATGCAGAATGGTATTTTGAACCGATAACGACATCGGCATGTGTCTTATCCATGATGTGGAACAAGGTCTGGATTTGTCTTGGATGTATATCAAGGTCTGCATCGAGAAATGCGACCAGTTTGCCGCTTGCATGAGAAAACCCGGTTTTCAGGGCGTTGCCTTTCCCCGCATTGCTGGCATAATTCACAACCTTTATCGTATCCGCAACTGCGCTGGCCCGCCTGGCCTCTGCAGCCGTGTTATCATGACTTCCATCGTTTACCAGGATTATTTCATGGGAAACAAATGTCCTTTTGAGCACCTTGTGTGTTTTTATCAAATTTCCATATATTCTGGCACCTTCATTATGGGCAGGCATAATTACAGAAATTTTTCTATTGATGAGCGGCATTTTTTATATCTTGAAGTTGATTTATTTTTTGCAATAAGTCATTTGCAATTTTGTTATTAGACGATTACTGTAACATCTTTTCAAGGATTTTTTTTACATCATCGTATTTCTTCAGAACATAATAGGCTGTTGTGATGTTCTGCCGCGCATCTATGTCGTCCGATTTTAGAGATAAAATTTCTTTAGATTCCCGAATTACGTTTTCCTACTGTCCTCTCTTGTCGTGGAGGAGTGTCTTGAGTTTTTCCAGATAGATATCGTCCTGGTGAGGCATTGACTGTATCTCGTATAACAGGCGCTCGGCATCATCCAATCGCCCCTGTCCAATGAGGTATTGAATGAAAGGTTTATATGTATTGGTAAGTTTTTCGGCTATTCTTGGGTAATCGGATTTCATATGAAATATTTGTTTATAAATCGGAATGGCTTTTTCATAAAGGCTATTTTTAATATAATAGGTACCGAGGGAATCATAATAGGTTAGTTTATATGGATTAATCGCGATTGCCTTTTCACAGGCCGAGATGATTTTATCGCTATAATCTTTTTTTGTATTATGTTCTAATAAATCGTATGCATTTGCCAGATAACTTAAGGCAAAATCCTCATTGGGATCAATCCTGATAATTTCTTCAGACTCTCTTATCACTTGATTGATAAGGTCTATATTACCCAAGTCTTTTCTCAACATAAAAAGGTAGGCATCGCATAATTGATAACGGTAAATGGCCTGTCTGGGATTGTATAAAATACTGTCCTTATAATATTCTAATCCTTTTCTCCAATATAGATTCTTATTAAGCTCAATTCCTGATTCCTGATGTGTTGTAGCATAGGTTAAATAATCAGAACCTTTTTTGTGTATTACGTCTGCCTTGTATATATTGATTAAATAGCAAAGGCCATATACCAAAATCCCGCCGATAGACAAATAACATAAATAAAAAACGGGGACAGGTAAGGCACATTTGATGGTTCTTGTATTGGGCTTTTTTTGAGATACTTGTTCTTTTGTCCCGCTCCTTGCAAATGAATTTTTTTCTTCAATAGGATTCAATAATGCTATACTTGTCGCTAAGAAGATCCAGAAGTGCAAGGTAATGGTATATTCGATAACGTTAAATTGCTGCTGCACGAGATATCCCACAAGGCATGCTAGTAAACCGGAAAGGATTAATCTATTGTGTAACAGTTCCCCCCCTCCCCTAATCCCTCCCACCAGGGGCGGGGAATACTCATTGTCCCCTTGCATTCCTCCCCCTGCCCCTATCGGCGATGGGGAGAAAGGGGGATGGTGGGGGTAAACGGCTACCTTTTCACTACGCAGGAAATGTCTTTTCATGAATAGTATAAATGAGCCAAAAATCCACAAATAAGTTCCTAGCCCAAAAATGCCGCACGTAGTTGCCTTATCGAGGATGTCGTTGTGAACGCCCAGGACATTTTCAAATTCAGGGGTAGATGGTAATTGCCTGTAATGATTAAAGGCGTATCGTGGCAACAGGGAACCGAATAAATCAGGGCCAATTCCTGTCAGAGGATGGTCGCGAATCATATCTAAGGCTGATTTATATTGAATGATGCGATAAAATATCGATTGCCCCCCACGGGTATTTATAAAGTAGGAACGACCAATCGGGTCGCCTTTATTTGCATCCGTCAAGGCTACAGCAACGTCCCCTTTTTGTTTTAAGAGATACAGCAATTGATTTATTGGGTGTTTATGCTTACAACCCACGAATACCCCAAAAATTACAATAAAACAGCCCGTTGAAACAATGAATTTGATTCTATGTTTGACAATAAATTCAACGTATAGTAATACCATTAGGCATAAAATGCTAAAAATAAATCCCACCCACGCCCCGCGCGTCTTTGTGATGTATAGATTAAACAGCATGAGTATCAGGACAACAAATAGGAATACGAGAAAACATTTCCCGAAGAGTGGTTTTTTGGTAAAAATGGTCGTGAATCTTTGGTTCGTGGAGGCGGGTGAAGGTTTAGGCCCTCCCCTTACCCCCTCCATCGGGAGAGGGGAAGTAGCCTTACGACTGCCAGCTGCTGGGGAAGTGGATATATGACTGCCAATGGCAGGAGAAAGCTCCCCCTCCCCTTGTGGCAGTGGGACGGGGTGAGGGATGTTAACAGATGAAAGGCTTTTCAATTGTGACAAAAATCCTACAAGTATCAGAGGAAATGCGGAAACGAGATATCCGGAAAAGAAGACAGGGTTTCCAAATGTGGACATAATTTTAAGCCTTTCGTCTACATTTGCCCATGAAATAGGGTCATAATCAAGGAATTGAATAATACCATAAATAGAAGATAGAAAACAGGCAAGAGCTACAGCGATAATACTATAAAAAACATGCTGCCTTTTAAAATAGGTAAGAACAGCAAAAAAAAGGATACTATATCCAAAGGTTGTCAGTAACCCCTCGTAATGCACGTAGTAGCCAAATACACTTATCGTTTTATTGAGGGAAAATATGGTACTAAAAATGACGGCCGTTATATAGGCAAGTACCGGATATGTTAATGGTGTATGGCGAAAAAAAGAACAACCCCATGAATCCCCCTTTATTAAGGGAAACTTATGTAATTGTTTCCCCTTTGTCGGGGACTTAGGGGGTTGTTCTCCATTTATTAAGGAGGAGTGAAATGTGCCTTGTCTGTGGATATTGCGAGATGATGTAGAATTTTCTGCAGAAATTGATATTGTTCTCTGTTTAAAATGTACAGAGACAAGTTTAATTAACCAAACTGAAATAATGAAGAGTACCGTTCCATAAAATAAAACGAGTTTGCATAAACTAAAAGGTTTTACGAGATGAAGATCAATGGCGAGTGGTAGTGCGCACAGGAGAAATAATATCAGCCCTATTACTATATTATCGACTCTCAACGGGGTGCTTTTGCCACTATTACTGCGTCTGCTTTGCATAGTTATCAAGTTTTTTTAGTTTTACCGTATACAGGTAATCCACAGATTACCCAGATGAACACAAATCAAAAACGGTTTAAACTGTTTAAGCCGTTTAAACGGCTTATCTATCTGCGCAAATCTGTGTATGAAAGATCACCGGTAGTTAAGATATTTTCTTGTGATTCTGTTTTACAAGAAAATATTCGGAAAAGAAGATACCTACAAAAAGTACTCCGATAAAACTTAACACCATAATACTCTGCACTACCGTAGTCCATATTAAAAGAATACCTAATATTCCTATAACAAACGATATCAAATAAATGAGGAATACAGCCTTTTTCTGTGAAAATCCTGCGCGCATCAGTCTATGAACGAGGTGATTCAAATCTCCTTTGGTTATGGATACTTTTTTTATACTTCTCAAAAATATGACAGAAAGGGTATCGTAAAGGGGTATACTCAAGATAATTATAGGTAATGCAATCACATAATTTGTACAAGCATTATTGATGACGAAGGTAGCCAATATCGTTGTAATAGACAATATATATCCTATAAACATGCTTCCGGAGCTTCCCATAAATACCCTCGCAGGGGGTAAGTTATACCTTAAAAAACCACCTATTGCAGCAGTAAGGGTCAAGAGTAATAACCCCACCAATGGCTGATTTCCAAAGAACATAATACCTGCAAGTATGAGCGCCGATATGATACCTACACCACTGGCAAGCCCATCAGCGCCATCCAGCAGATTAAAGGCGTTGGTAATACCTATGATCCAAAATATTGTAATTATCCATGTAGTAATTCCTGGTAAAAATATATTTAATCTGAATCCCATCCATACCATTATAAAAGCAACTGCTGTTTCTGTGAGTAATCTTATCAATATGGATAGCCCCCTTATGTCATCTATTATTCCTACAATTACAATGATTAAACCGCCTATCAGTACAGCAAATATCTGGTTTGTTATATAAGTCGCATTATTTGCATAGAATTGAAGTTGTGATGAGAATAGGGTGTTGCTGGTTATGAAATCCTTAAGGAATACAACCAGGGATGCGTGTGTGGCAAGGGTGATGGTAAAGGCGGCCCCAATGGCTACCCCTCCTAATAGCGGAGTTGGAATGGTATGAATCTTCCGATGTTTGGGGTAATCAATAATATCGAATCTCTTTGCCAATCGTATTAAGAGCGGTATCATGAAAAATGATATGGCAAAGGTCAAAACGAATATATAGGCAGTAAATAAATAAAACTGTATACCCATAATTTAAAACTATTTTACAAAAGGATACTGAAACAATGCAATAATCAAATGGAAAATACATCTGCTTACTATACCAAGCCAGATAATGGTATCTGTCGCTTTGCGTCGATTGAAGTATTTCTTGTAATAGGTCCACATACTTTTATGTCTTTCTACGATAGCCTTAATTTTATTATGCGACGAACTTTCCCCAATAGTATGATATATTACCGATTCTGGATAATAGGCTACCTTCCATCCCAGAAGTTTCATTCTATGGCATACATCCACGTCTTCGCAGTACATAAAAAAATTTTCATCAAAGAGGCCTAATGTCTCCAATGCCTGCTTTCTAACCATCATACCCGAACCCGACAACCAATCAACCTCGGCGCTCTCATTGTAAGAATTAATTGGATTTATGTATTCTGTTGAATATTTGTTTTTTGGAAATATTCGGGTCAATAATGAATATCCATTAAAAAAGGCTGTCTTGTAAGATGGGAAGCTACGACATGAGAATTGAATGGGCCGTCGTCATTTAGTATTTTACCTCCCACAATACCCACATTCTGATGATGGTCTAAAACTGGGCAAGCAGCAGTGCCACATTATTTTTAACCTGGTATCGGATTTAAGAGTAGAACATACCTTCCCTTACTGTGCCTGATGCCAATATTTACAGCCTTACTGAATCCAAGGTTCTTGCTATTGAGTATATATTTGATGTCGGGATAGTTTTTTGGGAAAAAGATTGTCTGGTATGTTTGCTATTGTCTACAACAATGATTTCATAACTAATATCCTTCGTTTTTCCCGGATGGTATCTATTAACCTTTGCAAAGGCAGAAAGGCATTATAGTCAACAACGATAAAAGATACATCTATCTTTGATATGTGCATTTTGTTTCGCATGCAGCAGATAAGGTACAAACCACTTTGCGACTTCACGATGTTTCACCAATCTTCTTTTTGAATAAAGCGTCTTTTCCTTAACATTTTTATAGATTTTATGGGGCATAGTATCAGAAAGGGGACATTCATTATTACACTCAACAAGGAATCATTTTTATAATCATTAAGTACCGATTCCGCCATCCCCAGAATTTCCGTTTTTTTTTTTTAGTAAAGCCCTGCTTGAAACTGCCCTCTGATGATAGGCTATGCACCAGGTACAAAATAGAATTTCCACCCCTTGTTTGTGCCCTCCATGCGAGATCCACATCTTCGAGGTATGCAAAAAGTCGTTGTCGAAAAATTCATTATTAAGTTTGACATCAAGAAGCATCTCTCTTCGATACAAAGTTGCCGCTGCACATGTTCCAAATACACAACCTTCCTGATATTGATTGATGTCAATTTCGTGATGACCGCGATCTCTGGCAAAGCGGTTTTTATACATGGTCTGCCCGGTACTATCCAACATTTTTCTATTTTCCATGTTAAGCAATTTTCCAGTAATTGCACCTAATTTATTATCAGCTTTTATTTTTTCAAGTAATGTGTCGATATAGCCTTCCGTTACTATCACATCGGGATTAAGGGTGAGAATATATTCCCCTGTAGACTTTAGTGTTCCCTGGTTTATGGCATGTGCAAACCCCATGTTTTTCACATTTTTAATAAAATGAACATTTTTATATTTTGTAGCAATGTATCCAAATAGGGTATTTATTCCCCCGCTATTATTAATGAGGGATTTCTTGTCTGTAAGGCACGACTTAGTGATTTTTTTTGCACTCCGTTCGTGCTTGTCTTGTAAAAGGGGAGGTATTTGGATTCTTGTTTGTTGTATTGCAGAGTTGTTATCGATAACAAAGAGTTCAAAAGGGATATTTGTATTTTTATACAGCGAATCGAGACAATGTATTAATAGGTCTTGAGTATTCCAGTTCACAATGATAACCGATACATGAAGCATAAAAACCAGGATGTTGGAGACGTTTTCACTATTCAATAAGTTCGGTGGCAGTTCATACGTTTTTTGAAAATTTCGGTGCGATAAATTAACAGATAAGGCAAGGGAAAGCAAGCACAACATTAGCAATTATCTTATTTTGCCGGTAAAGGTGCTCGATGGAAAGCCCGTATGGCGGCCTAATTGAGAACTTAACTCATCCCCGTTTTTACGAGGACAGGTTTGTGAAGACAAGCCCTCGATAAGGATTTTAATTAAGTGTTCTGGACTTGACAACTTATTTCCGTTGTGTTAAGATGCCCCCCAATTAAATATAGAAAAGGAGAATATACGTATTTGTGAACATAAATAATTTAATCATAACAATTCCAGCAATACTCTATGCACTGACCATTCATGAGTATTTCCATGGCTGGACAGCCAATAAATTTGGCGATCCTACGGCAAAACTACAGGGACGTTTGACGTTAAATCCACTTGCCCATATTGATATTCTTGGAGCTTTGTGTTTTGTCTTTGCCCATTTTGGATGGGGCAAACCTGTCCCCATAAATCCTCACAATTTCAAGAATCCTCGCAGGGATAACGTGCTTGTATCTTTTGCAGGTCCCGCCGCCAATTTTGTTTCCGCACTTGCGTTCGGTGTGATTTTTCAACTGTTGCGTAATGCGCCGTTTATACCGGTGAACGTATCCACCATTTTATATAATTTGCTCATATTTGGAATTATGATGAACCTCTCGCTGGCATTTTTTAATATGATACCTTTATTTCCCCTGGACGGCTCTCATATCCTGGAGGGTTTGTTGCCCTATTCAATGGCGCAGAAATATAAAGAGACCGAACGCTACGGCCCATTTATCCTGCTGGGACTAATCATCCTGGGGAATTATGGAAACATCTCAATTTTAAGTATAATACTCGGACCACCAATACAATATTTTCTCAGGTTGTTCACGGGTTTATAATTTTATTGTAAGGTATTTTCAAACTATCAGCTCTCCTGGAGCTTAATTGTCATAATACGCGATAGGTTATTTCTCCGAATATTACGGAAATGAAGGCATATGGATATCCGTCCCCCTTGGCCCATCCGAACAAAGGGGAGAGGAGTAACCTTTGTTTGGCAGATGGCCTGATTTCGTGGATTGCCGGAAAATAGAACCCCCTATTCCTTTTTTCTCCATGGTAAAAAAGAGATGGCAAACGCAAACGAACCTGACGAATATAAAGTAGACTTGGATATGTATAATGGACCACTTGACTTGCTCCTGTATTTGATCCGCAGGGAAGAAGTTAATGTCTACGATATCCCCATTGCCCGGATTACAGATCAGTACCTACAATACGTGGAGGCGTTGCAATCCCTGGACATGAATGTTATCGGGGATTTTTTGGTGATGGCTGCCACGCTTATGTATATTAAGTCGTATATGCTTCTTCCCCGCACAGAGTCAAGGGATGACGAAGATGCAGTGGAAGACCCGCGTACATCACTGGTGAAACAATTGCTGGAATATAAACGGTATAAGGAAAGTACGTTCATTTTGTCTGCGCGGGCTGCCGAGTGGGAAAAAAAATGCACCCGAACACACAGGGAGTTTTTCATCGAAACACCCGACAAGGAAGGCGAGGTGTTGCCACTTGAGGGTATGAGTGTGTGGGATCTTTTGCAAAGATTTTCCCAACTCATGAAGCAAACGCTGTTTGACGTATCCACCAAAGTAACTTACGATGATACGCCAATACAGGAATATATGGATGAGGTTTTAGAAAGGCTCCATCTCCATGCCGCGGTATCTTTTACAAACCTTTTTGCAGGGATAAAGGAAAGGCGGAGGATTATTGGGTTTTTCCTGGCCTTGCTGGAGCTGGTTCGTCTCAACAGGATAAAGATCGAACAACCCGAAAACTATGCGGATATCCAGATATGCCTGTATTCTCATGAGGTAAATTGCTAGAGAGCAATGAAATTATCGAAAGAATCAGGCTTTCATGTATGAATCTTAGTTTTAATTTGAAATTAGTGAGTTAGTTTGTTAGCATTCTAACCTTGCCGTAATTTTGCCAGATGTGTAATCCTGAAGTTGTATAACGCGGTTTTTAGATTTTACCATAGAGTATGATCACGAAGGAATTATTAGATATTCTCGCCTGTCCGCTTTGCAAGACAGATGTCCGGTTGGAAGGAGATAGGATTGTGTGTGTAAAGTGTGGACGACACTATCCCATACGAGACGATATTCCTGTTATGCTTATTGATGAGGCAGAATTACCGGAGGGACCAAAAAGAAATTGATGGATAGAAAGGCACTTATCGCTATGGTTGCTTGCGGGGTGATCATGATGCTGTATTATCCCTTCATACTACCCCTGCTCTCACCCAAAAAGAATAAAATTACCGAAGAGGCACAAGAAGCGATTGTTTCAGAAAAACCCCAGGGAAAAATGGGTGCGGAAGCTTATGCCCCCTTGCCTGTTCAGCCAACCCAACCTGAGATGCAGCCACAAATGGATATTCCGCTGCAAGAAGTCGTTATTGAAAACGAATTCGTGAAAATCGCATGGACAAATGAAGGGGCGGCGCTCAGGTCCATTCAACTTAAACAATTCAAAAATACAGAATCAAGGAACACTCTTGATTTAGTCAGGGAGGATGTTCAGACGCAATATCGTCCTCTGGCTATAGATACTATCCTTCAAAAAACAAACTTTCAGGGGCAACGTTATACTATTCTTGAACAAAGCGGAAGCAGGGTCGTATTTACCACCAGGGTGGAAGACGGAATTAATCTGATCAAAACGATATCCTTGCCACCTGGTAAATATAATATAAACATGGACATTACCCTGAAAAATGATACGAATGCCGAAGTCTCAGCGTCATACAGCATTGTTGCAGCCTCTATGATTACACACGAAGGTATACCGTCTACGGACATGGCCGCTGTAGCTGGTATAGATATGGGAAATAAAAGGACGAAATTAGTGCATATGGCACCCAAGGAATTTCCTTCCAGGAATGAATCGGTAGGCATTGTTTGGGCTGGGTCAATGAATAAATATTTTTCCACAATTTTGAAGCCGGCATCCAGCGATTGGATTGCATCCATGAACGCGCAGGCGTTCGATGCCCAGGGGATGCTCACAAATGAAAAGACAGATCAGGGCGACTTTATGGTCACTTTACAAACAAACAGGTTCCGGATTCCATCGCATGAGGCTGTCAAGCATAGTTATATCTATTTTACAGGGCCGAAAAAGGAGCAAGTCCTGGAGCAATATGAAACCTTAGATATTCTTCTAAACTATGGTTGGTTTACTGTAATAAGCAAGCTGCTTTTGGCTTTTTTGAACGCCGTCTACCATGTCATTCCCAATTATGGCGTATCTATTATTTTATTAACCATCATCATTAAGGCCATTCTTTTTCCTCTTACAAGAAAAAGTCAGGTATCCATGTTTAGAATGCAGCAGCTGCAGCCGATGATTACTCAGCTTAAAGAAAAGTATAAGCATGACAAACAAAGAATGGGAAAGGAACAGATGCTGCTCTTTAAAAAATACGGGGCCAATCCCATGAGCGGCTGTTTGCCGATGGTATTGCAACTCCCGGTATTTTTTGCGCTCTTCCGCACATTGCAGCTGTCTTTTGAAATGAGGCAGGCACCCTTCGTGTTTTGGATAAACGATCTTTCAATGCCGGATACCTTGTTATTGCTTCCCTTTAGCATTCCCTTTCTCGGAAATGCCCTTAATATCTTACCGTTAATCATGACGTGCGCTTCCTTTGTTCAAATGAAGGTTACTCCAAAAGCCCCAGCCATAGATCCTCAGGCACAGATGCAACAAAAGATGATGTCATTTATGCCTATCATGTTTGCATTCATATTATATCATATGCCCTCAGGGCTCACGGTTTACTGGACAACGAGCACCATATTCAGTATTATTGAAGGTATAATAATCCGAAAGACTATCAAGAAGATAAAAAACTAATAACCCCTTTATTCTTTTATGTACCCAGGAATTCAGGATACTATCGTCGCTATTTCCACGTCGGCGGGAAAGTCGCTTGATGCAATCATCAGGATGAGCGGTACTGAAGCCATTCCCTGTATTAAAAACCTTTTTGTCCCAGCTACGAATATCGATTTAGAGGTTGTTCGTACATACAACTCCGTAAAGGGACACATGCATTCCCCGCAGGAATGTGTCAATATTCCCGTGCTTTTGTATATTATGAAAAAACCCTGCTCTTACACGAAAGAGGATGTTGTGGAAATCCATACCGTCGGCTCCACGCCGTTAGTAGAGATGGTCTTAGATATCATTTTATCACAGGAAATTCAAACGGGAAAATGCATCCGGCTTTCACAGCCGGGCGAATTTACAAAACGTGCCTTTTTGCATGGACGAATAGACCTCATGCAGGCCGAGGCTACTATGCGCATCATCCGTGCACAGACAGACCTCGAATTAAAGGCGGCGGTTGAGCAACTGACAGGGAACGTTTTGCGGCAGATCAAGCGCATACAAAACGAAGTAGTCTCCCTTTGCGCACTAATAGAAGCAGCTATTGATTTTTCTGACCAGGATATTGAACTGATATCCACGGCAGAAATTATGCGTCGGCTGGAGGCAATAAAGACAAACATTTCTCATTTTATAAGTCAATCGGAAACCGGCAGGGTTTCTCCGGAAGGAATCGATACAGTTTTGTATGGTAGACCTAATGTCGGGAAATCGAGCCTGATTAACGCCCTCCTGGGAAAGAAAAGGTCTCTTGTTAGCGAAATACCAGGAACAACAAGGGATATTGTTACCGACATTCTGGAAACAGGGGGAATTCGTTTCAAGTTGACGGATATGGCAGGGGTGAATGACACGCAAGGCACTGTTATGGCAAGGGCAATGGAAAAGGTGCAATCGGCCGTAAAGAGGGCGCAGGTGATAGTGCTTGTCTTTGATGGCAGCGCCGATTTGAGCGAACAATTCATGCAAACGCATCGGGACGGTCTGACGGACAACATGATCATTGTCATCAATAAATCCGATCTCCAAAAAGAGCGTTCTCTGTGCGATTTGCCGGCAGAACTCAAAAAATATCCCCTGGTGTACACATCCGCGCTGACTGGCGAGGGATTGGAAAGACTGAAAAGAATGATGGCAGAAATAGTCCTGAGTGGGAAGATACATACTTCAACGATTCTTCCTGTACTGAATATGCGCCAAAAAGACGCATTTCATCGTTTTATTCAGTCCATACAGCAAGCCATGGAACTGGCAAGAAACAACGAAAGCTATGAATTCATAGCATTAGACTTGCGTACAGCAGTAGATACCCTTGGCGAGGTTGTGGGAGAGGTTACGACAGAAGATATTTTAGATAAAATATTTTCTGAATTTTGCATTGGAAAGTAAGATGTCCAAGAGGCCCTCGTGGGATGAATATTTTTTGCGAATTACCCGGGAGGTAGCTCAGCGCTCAACGTGCCTGCGGAGACAGGTGGGGGCGCTCCTGGTAATGGAAAAACACATCCTGACAACGGGGTATAATGGCGCGCCGAGCGGGCTTCAGCACTGTTTAGAGATTGGCTGCTTGCGGGAGCAACTTAAAGTGCCCCCCGGGGAACGGCACGAACTCTGCCGCGGACTCCACGCTGAGATGAACGCACTGCTCCAGGCGGCACACTATGGCATAAAAATTTCTGGTGCAACATTATACAGTACTACGTACCCTTGTTCTTTGTGTGCCAAGATGCTCGTGAATGCAGGTATCATTCGCATTGTTACCCTTACCGATTATCCCGACGCCCTTGCTAAAGAGATGCTCACGATGGCAAATATTAAAGTAGACATTGTAAAGCTTGATGTGTAAGCAAGGGATTTTGAGTCCCTTTTGATGATGGAGTAAGAAAGCGTCAATATCACATTTCTTTTAGCGCGGGACCGTGAAAAACTAACAGGAAAGATTTTAAATTTGTCGCTGACATCTATCAGAAACTGTTGAATCGTGGGGATTTTTCCCCTTTTCCAAAAAGGCGCTTGACATCCTATATGTTGTATGATATATATTCGATCCTGTCATATATAGATACTCTTTCCTGGTCGCGCAGTATTGAATATGTTTAGCCCAACGGGCATTTCCTGTTAAAAATTATGCAGTGTTTGTTTTGCAAAGTAGACAACGACAAAGTTATTAACTCCAGGACATCATTGGATGGTCTGAGCATTAAGCGCAGGCGGGAATGTCTGGGCTGTGGTCGCCGATATACAACATATGAGCGGATTGAAGAAAGTCCTTTGCGGGTCGTGAAGAAGGATGGGACACGGGAGGCTTTTGATCGCAGGAAAATACTGAAGGGATTGGAGAGGGCGTGTGAAAAAAGGCCGGTTTCTACCGACACGCTGGAGAATATAGTAAGTGAAATGGAACGAGAGGTTTACGACAAATTTGACCGGGAAGTGACCTCGGGTTTTTTAGGGTCGCTCGTGATGCAGAAATTAAAGATTCTTGACGCAGTGGCTTACGTCAGATTCGCATCGGTATATCGGGAATTCAAAGATATCTCAGAATTTATTGACGAACTAAAGCCATTAATGACGAATGTACCAAAGAAAAAAAAGGACGGGAGTAACGACTCCCGCAGTATATCTCTTCAACATTAGACCGAAGGGGAAGGGAAATGAGCACAGCAACAGTAGTAGAGCATGTAGTAAAGCGTGATGGAAGATTAGCGCCTTTTAACGAAAAAAAGATTGCCGATGCTATCTTTAAGGCAGCGCAGGCGGTGGGGGGTGATGACCGTGCCCTGGCAGACGAACTGGCGGTTGTAGTTGCCATGTTTTTAGAAAAAAAATACGCAGGACAGCACCCGGGTATTGAAGACATACAGGATGTTGTAGAAAAAGTGCTTATTGAGACCGGACATGCCAAGACAGCCAAGGCTTACATACTCTACCGTGACAAACGGGCAAGGAGCAGGGAATCTCTTCGTGTCCGGAAACAAACCAGGAAACGCACAGATACAACCGACGTTTCTCTTATGGTAAATACAGAGACAAAAGACGAGACCTTTCCATGGGACAAAAGAAAGATTGCGAAGGCGCTGGAAAAGGAGGCCGATCTTTCTGAAGAGATTGCATCAGAAATTGCCGGCATTGTAGAGCAAAGGGTTTTTTCGTCAGGATTAAACCGCATTTCTTCGACATTGATTCGTGAACTGGTAGACAACGAACTCTTCGAGAGGGGCTATGATAAGAAGCTCGAAAGGCAGGTCGTAATCGGCATGCCTAAGTACGATCTCGAAGAGCTGATCATGTCAAAAAACAAGGAAAACAGCAATATTGCCACGAATAATCCTGAGGCAATTAATCTTGCGATCGCCGAAAACACGTTAAAGCAGTTTGCCCTCCAGGAGGTATTTTCAAAGGATGTGGCAGAAGCCCATTTGAATGGTATGGTACACATCCACGACCTTGGTTATCCGACGCGGGTGTATTGCTCTTCTCACTCCCTTGAGTATTTGAAAAAGTATGGATTGTCACTCCAAAATCTGGATACGGAATCCGCGCCAGCAAAGCATTCGCGCACCCTGACGGGGCATTTAAATACGTTCCTGGCCTCCATGCAGGCCTATTATGCAGGAGCACTTGGTGTGGCGTATGTCAATATTATGTATGCCCCTTATCTGGAAGGGATGAGCTATGGAGAAATGAAACAAGAGGCGCAGCATCTTATCTTTAGTTGTTCCCAGAGCGCTTTTTCCCGCGGCGGGCAGACATTATTCCTGGATTTTAATGTCCATACCGGCATTCCGAGATATTTAAGAAATATTCCCGCCATAGGGCCTGGTGGAAAACCAACCGGCAAGACCTACGGGGATTACGAGGAAACAGCCCGTCAGTTCACATTAGCCATGCTGGACGTATGGCGTGAAGGGGATTGTTACGGACATGTCTTTGCCTTTCCGAAATGTGATTTCCATATTAACGAGGATACCCTCAACGATCCCAAGCAATACGAAATCCTGGAATATGCTTGTCAGATTGCCAGTGAGAATGGCGTTCCTTATTTCATCTTTGACAGGGATGAAATTACCCTCTCGGCCTGCTGTCGTTTACGTACCACGATAGACGACAACTACATGATCAAGCATCCCGAGAGTATGCGATTCTGCGGATTTCAGAATATTACGATCAATCTTCCCCAGGCATCGTATCGGGCTGGCAGAGGCAATTGGGATGAACTCTACAAAGAAATCGACAAGGGCATCGAAATTGCCATAAAGGCCCATCTCCAGAAAAAGGCGTTTGCTGCGAAATTGATGGCAAGTCCGGAGATGCCCCTCTGGGAGGTTGGTAAGACGGCAAAGGATGGTCGTCCTTATGTGGATCTTGAGACCTCAACATATATTGTAGGTATCTTAGGCTTAAACGAGTGCCTGCAATTTATGACAGGGAGGGAATTACACGAGGGTGATGATATGATCAAGCAGGGACTGCGGGTCGTTTCTCACATGTATATGCGTGTTAAGGAGGCGGGAAAAAAATATAAGCTAAAATTTTCTCTGGAAGAATCCCCGGCAGAAAGTGCAAGCAGGAGACTTGCAAAGGTGGATGTGAGGAACTATCCGGAAGCGGCAGAGATGGTAAAGGGGAGCATCGAAAGAGATGAATTCTACTACACCAATAGTGTGCATCTGCGTCCTGATGCTCCGGTAGACATGATTACCAGAATATTCCTCCAGAGTAAGTTTCACACGATGATTGAGTCGGGTGCCATTATCCATGCCTTTGTGGGCGAGGAAAGACCGCCGGCATCCAGCATCATGAATCTGGTCAAAAAGACCTTTAAAAATACCCAGGCTGCCCAGGTTACCATCTCTCCGGAATTTACGATTTGCAATGATTGCAAGAAGGTTACCCAAAGACTTACCGATATCTGCGGACACTGCGGTTCCATAAATGTGTATGGTGTTTCACGGATAGTCGGGTACTTCAGCCGCATCAATAACTGGAACAAGTCCAAGATTGGTGAGCTGGCAGACAGGCATAAGGGAAATTACCGTGTAGATGATTTCTTACCCAAAGAGGAGCAAGTATTTGCAGAATCGTGTGTAACGAAGTGTTAAAGCTGAGAAAATGACTGAAAAGTAAGAGCATGGGGCTGGAAAGTGTAACTTTTCAGTCCCCAAACCTCTTGATTCTTTGTGATTTTAGTAAGGTTGGGTGAATCGAAGCGCACTCAACAAACAGCTTAAACCATTTAAACTGCTTCGGATGGGTACGCTTCGACCATCCTCCTTTAATTATGATGTTATAGCGTGATCATACCAATCAAAGGATTTATAGAAAATAGCCTTATCGAATGGGAAGGGAAGATTGTTTCTATAATCTTTTTGCCATCCTGTAACCTTCGTTGTCCTTACTGTCATGCCCCGCATTTAGTTCAAACGCCAAATGAACTGGAATCCATCCCTGTCGATGCCGTGGTTGGCAAGATACGGCAGAATCTCGGCTGGGTGGATGGCGTTGTCGTCACGGGTGGTGAGCCAACATCACACAAACAACTTGATGCATTCCTTGCGTTATTAAAAGACACAGGAATTGTGGTGCGACTGGATACGAACGGCACAAATCCTCAGACACTAAAGGATTTACTAGCCAGAAAACTTCTGGATTGTATCGCCATGGACATCAAGGCCCCTCTTCAGAAGGCAAAGTATGAGCTGGTTTCAGGCGTACCCTGCAACATAGAAGATATCAAAAAAAGTATTCGTATTATTATGGAAAGCGGTATTGAATACGAATTCCGCACTACGGTATGCCCATCACAACTGGACGGAGACGATGTCGAGGAAATCTCCAGGACTATTGAGGGTGCTAGCCGGTATATACTGCAGGGTTTCAGGCCGAATCATTGTTTGGACTCAAAGATGTTAAAAATTGAACCGTATCCTGTAGAAACCCTGAAGGGTTTCGCTGCATGCGCCGGCAAATATGTTGATTACTGCTGTGTGCGCGGTGAAGTGGGAAGGGTTTTGCAGAGGAATTGGTGATTTCATTATACCGTTTGGTCTCATTTAAAATCCGAGAAAGGAGGTGATTGTATATGGCAGTGAAGAAGTGTGGAAGTCCTGCAAAGACATCAAAAGGACCAGAAAAGAAGGTTGCAAAGAAGCCAGCAAAGAAATAAATAAGTAATAGTATTGTTCGTATGGTATTTTAATAATCTTTTAAGGTGTTTTTAGGCTTGAAGGTTTATTGTCTCGGGTATGTTCAAGGTTTTTTGTGCCGTGGTATGTAATAAATATTACTGTGTAAAGAGGTTGTATATTGCATGTAAGAGACCAAATGCTGCGTGTATGATGAAAAGGGGGGGTGTTTCGCTTTGACGAAACACCCCTTTTTACAAATCAGGCATTGCTTAAACTTTAAATTCGCATTATGAAACTCAAAAAACTAGAATTATTTGGATTTAAGTCTTTTGCAGAAAAGACCGAAATCATCTTTGAGGATGGAATAACCGTCATTGTAGGTCCCAATGGATGTGGAAAAAGCAATGTCATCGATGCCATCAAGTGGGTACTCGGCGAGCAAAGCGTGAAATCTTTGAGGGGCAACGAGATGGCGGATGTAATCTTTAACGGAACAGAGAAGCGTCCATCCCTGGGCTATGCTGAGGTATCCCTCACTATCCAAAACAATAAAGGGCTTTTACCTCTCGAATACACCGAGGTCTGTATAACCCGTCGTCTGTATACTTCGGGTGAATCAGAATACCTCCTCAATAAACAGGCAAGCAGATTAAAGGACATTCGGGAGCTTTTTCTGGATACCGGTTTTGGCGCAAACGCCTATTCCGTGATTGAACAGGGTAACGTAGAAGCTATGCTACAGGCGGACTCCCGTGAGAGACGTCTCTTATTTGAGGAGGCTGCAGGAATCAGTAAGTTTAAGTTACGAAAGAAGGCTGCCTTAGGTAAGCTTGAACATGTGGAGCAGAACTTGCTTCGGGTTGGTGATATTGTCGAGGAGTTACAGAAACAGCTTCGTTCGGTAAAACTCCAGGCATCCAAGGCGAGAAAATATCAGGAATATGTGGAACAATTGAAAAAATTAAAGGTTGGACTTTCACTGAGAAACTACCGCGATCTCAATGGAAAAAAAATAACCGTTTCAGATCAGGTTAATCAGGTTGAAGAGCAAAGCAAAAGGGTAGTTGCAGAAATGAACGAACTCGATGTGCAGATCAATGCACTTGAAGGCATGATAAGTCAACTAGAGAAGCAATTATCACAACTGCAGACCGAAAAAACAAATCTGGAGACACAAATATCCAAAAGCCAGGATAAAGTAAATTATGATTATGAACGTATTAAGGAATTGGAAATTCTCAGGGAAAAATATACTGAACAACAAAAGGGCTTGGAAAATAAGATATCCGAGATAAACAACAAGGTTACAGAAACGAAAGAACTGTTGAGTGTGTTAGAGCAGGAAATTATCAAGTTCACGGATGCCCAAAAGGCAAAAGAGACGACCCAAAAACAACTCAGTTTTGAGTGTGATTTGTTGTACCAGGGTATAGACGAAAAGAAGTCAGAAGTCATTTCTATCCTTCAGCAAGAGTCGAGCCTGCAGAATGAAATTGGCAGTCTCACAATGGAAAAAGATGCCTTAAGAAGCCGGAAATTGCGGCTTTCAAAGAGGCAAGAGGAGATTGGTGCGTTCGT
This sequence comes from Planctomycetia bacterium, assembly GCA_015075005.1. Classification (GTDB taxonomy): domain Bacteria; phylum Planctomycetota; class Brocadiia; order Brocadiales; family Brocadiaceae; genus Brocadia. Next base: position 547,590 of record JABTVC010000002.1, on the reverse strand, counting down.
GGAAGCCTTGATTTCTAAACATCATGAGTCGGTGAAAGAAAAAAATGCGATGATCGAAGAATCTAATGGCCTGGACCAGAAATTATCCGATTCAAAAGGCCGTATACAAGAACTGGTGATTATGATACGGTCTTTAGATGAACAAATTAATCAGCAAAAGCAATTGAAGAGCAGCAAAACCTCCCGGCACGAAGTGCTCATGGACTTCGAAATGCGGTCGGAAGGGGTAGAGTCCGGCGCAAAGGCCATCTTAGAAGAAGCGAAAAAAGACCACGCTTCTATAAAAGGTATACGGGGCATGATTGCTGACCAGTTAAAAGTCGATCTCCCGTATGCGTTAGCTATCGAAACTGCGCTGGGTGAAAGGGTTCAGGGGATTGTTACCGATACAACAGATGATGCCGTCCAGGCCATCGCATTTTTGCAAAAGAGTCAAAGTGGCCATGCGATCTTTTTCCCGCTGGATAGAATGGATGGCCAGTCTTCCTTTCTTGAGGAAATCCTGCAAAAACCTGATGTCGTGGGTATTGCATCCACACTTGTTACGAGCAATGAAGAGGTTGGTAAGGTTATTGATAGATTCCTGAACAATACCGTCGTTGCAAAGGATCTCAGCACTGCGATTGCCATGAACAGCGATAACCGTACCGTCCGGTGCGTTACGCTTGACGGTGTATTATTAGAACCAGAGGGCGTGCTCAGTGGTGGCAAGAAGCAGGGGCAAGTAGGGATTATCTCCCGGAAGAGTGAGCTGAAAAAAATTGAAGAAGAACTGATTCATATTCAGCAAGTCCTTGGAACGTTGGAACAAGACAAGCATAACCACGTTGAGGAACTTTCAGGACTTGAAACAGAGACCGCCCAGTTGACAAAGAGAATAGATCAGGTAAATATCCTGAAAATTTCCAAGGATAATGAACTTTCACAGAACGAACTGAAACAGGACGAACTGACTGCAGAGCAAAAGATCAACAAGAACGAGATGGAAGAGATTGATGCGGAAGTGGAAAATGCCGGTGAACGAGAAAAAAGTTTGCAGGAAGAATTCATGCAGCTCAGCCAGCAACATAAGCAGTTGGAACAGCAGGTAGAAGAGGCCTCCATGCTGGTAGAAGAAAAGGAGCATATAAAAAGGAGTGTTCAGGACGAAATAACGTCGCTAAAGGTGGGTCTCGCGCAAAGACAAGAAAAGAAAGATGGGCTGAGTAAGGCATTGAATAAACTCGATGCAGACTTACAGGAAACACAGGGGCAGATTAAGCATAGCATGCAAGAGAGCCAGAGCTGCCAACAAAAAAAACGGGAAGCCGAAGAAGAGATTAAGCACCTGGAACTGCTCGTGAACGAACTGAATACTAAAAAGGTCGCTGTAGAAGGGTCGGTGAAATCTCTCAAGACAGAGCAAGATAATCACCATGGTAAAGCCGAAGAATTAAAGTCACATCTTGAAGAAACACGAACAGAACAGAAACATCTTGAACACCAACTGCAGGAACTAAAACTGAAAGAAAATGAGTACCAAATCCGTATAGCAAACATGGAGGAACGTGTCCGTGAGGAATACCAACTCGATCTGTCAAGCTTAGATGCCACCACCGGTGAAATTACCCTGGAATTGTTCACTTCGCAGGCAGAATCTGCCGATACGTCCCATCCCCAGATTGATTTCTGGGAGGCGGTTTCCAAAGAAATCGAGGAATTGCAAGGAAAGATAGGAAGGCTGGGGAACGTGAATCTGGAGGCCATCAAAGAGCAGGACGACCTTGAGATCCGTGAGACATTCCTGGTAAATCAGAAGGAAGACCTCGAAAAATCCCATGATGCATTGCAGAACCTGATAAAAAGATCAACCACACCAGCCGGGAATTATTTGAGAAGGTTTTCAGCGACATTCGTCAGAATTTCCAGGTGATGTTCAGGAAATTGTTTGGCGGAGGTAAGGCCGATGTAATCCTGGAGGAAAATGTGGACATCCTGGAGGCAGGAATTGAGATCATTGCGCAACCACCTCAATAAAGAACTTCGTTCAATTACACCCTCCTCAGGTGGCGAAAAGGTAATGACCACCGTAGCGCTGCTTTTCGCTGTATTCCAATCAAAACCAAGCCCATTCTGCATCCTGGACGAAGCGGATGCAGCCCTTGACGAAAGCAACATCAATAGATTTACCCATATTCTGAAGGAATTTACCAAGGACACGCACCTCGTTATTACCCACAACAAGGTTACCATGGGCGCTGCCGATGTGATGTACGGAATAACCATGCAAGAGCCTGGAGTATCCATGAAGGTGGCTGTTAAATTTGAAGAGATCGAAAAAAAGGTTGCTTGAAAAACGATGTATCTCTCCGGTTTTGTTTTATTTTAAAAACGGGTAATAGTTCACCACTGATAACTGAATTGTTACGCATTTCTGAACGTGTGGTCTTCGCTCCTCGCCATTCAACCCGATCCTTATACCAATATATAAAATGGTAAGATTTATTGCCAAATAAAAGTTGTTGTTTAAAAAAGCAAGAGATTCAGAGGTCTGAAACATGATGCCACGATATCATCTGCAGAAAAAAGAAAGAGAAATAAATAACCAGAAGGAAATATTGAGCATAATAAAAACCGGAAAATACCTGACAATTGCGCTATGCAGAAATAACGAACCTTATATTGTGACACTCAGCTGCGGTTATGATGAAAGGAAAAATGCCTTCTATTTCCACAGCAGATTGAGAGGATTGAAGTGTGAATTTATTAAAGATAACCCCCATGTATGCGCTACGATTATTGAAGACAAAGGATATATCATGAATGATTGTGCACACGAATTTCGGTCTGTAATCATCCGGGGAAAAATGTCTTTCGTCGAAACGTTAGAGGAAAAGAAATATGGGATGGACATCCTCCTGGAGCACCTGGAGGAAAATCCTGATAAAATAAAGCAGGAATCTCTGTCGAATGATATTATTTACAGAAATTTGGGGATTTTGAGATTGGATGTTATTGAAATGCATGGTAAGTGGGGAAGATAGGAGATTATCGCTTGAAATGCAGAATAGGGTGCGGGGCTTGTTGTATTGCACTGTCGATTTCGTCTCCAATCCCTGGAATGCCAACCGGAAAGCCGGCCGGTGTCCGTTGTCTGCAACTCAGCCCTGATAATCAATGCCTCATCTTTGGCAAGCCGGAAAGGCCTGCGGTTTGCCTGAGCCTTCGACCATTGGAAGGGATGTGCGGAAGAACCTCCGAAGAAGCGCGCACGTATCTGGAATTCCTCGAACAATATACTGCACCTTCACATTAATACCTCAGGACCAGGCGATTTTAAATAATGTTTGTCAGTGGAAGGATTTATTATGCGATTCATGATTTCATCCCTCTTATTTTTCTGCTCTTAGGCGGTGTCAAAAAATAAAGGTATCAAGTCAGGAGTTTTGGTTTTGGCCGAATGACATAATCCCAAGCCATAGCCATAACCATTCCAAGTCAAAGTTGCAACCTTTATTTATTGACACCTCCTTACACCTCTGTTTTCCGGTTGTATTCTCAGGATTTTTTCTCTATTACGGACTTTAGCAAGGATGAACCGGCCAGGGGTGAACCTGTGGGATGGAAGACCCACAAAGGCATTTGCAGAGAGAAGGAAGTCGGCGGTGATGATTACCCGGCTGCGGAAATACTAACGTCAGAAAAACTGATATCAAATCAACTGACATCAAAAAAACCGAGACGAAAGACACCGGTAACAAGCAATCCAATCTTTATCATGAAACCGGCATTGCTTCATTCATTTCAGATGAATACGATGGTAAAATGACTGCAAGCAGCGTCCGATGTGATAGAAACAGAATGACAGCTGCTCATCCGTCGTTGCCATTTGGAACAAAGATATTAATTACCAGCCTGGTGAATAACAGAAACGTTGAAGTGATTGTTATAGACCGTTTTTCCAGTACAACAGACAGGATTGTGAATGTTTCATATAGAGCCGGACTGGATTTGGATTTGGTAGAAAGCGGAATTGCAAAAGCAGGCATAACAATTATTGAAAAACCTGGCCAGATATTCAATTAAAAAGTGCTTCGTTCTCTATTTGACAAGGTAACTGAATAAGAAACAAGCATGACTAACAATCAATACACCCAATTTAATTTTCACGAAGGAAATAATTTGGAAAAACTGACAATGCCCTGTATAATGCCCTTCTGTTATTTCTCATGATAATTTATAGTAAGAACTATTATCCTCTCGTCTTATATAAGGAGACACTCTATGCAAAACGAACATCACGGCCTTGTTCATGAATTTCCCGAATATCGTGAAAAGATTCATAACCTGAAGATGACTGATGGTCACTTTAAAAAGCTTTTTGACGACTACCATAATCTTGACAAAGAAGTTTATCGGGTTGAAAATAATATTGAACCAAGGTCAGACGAGGCGACAGAGGAACTTAAAAAACGGCGGCTTTTCCTGAAGGATGAACTTTTTCGAATGCTAAGGAACAGTTGACCTTAGATGAATATGTAAAAAATCGGGAATACTCCCAACAAAAAAGGTGTCGAAAGCATTCCGGGAAAAAGAAGCATTTCCATGTAATTCCTGAATACCGAGCGGCCAGTGCAGGCTGAAGACTGTGGCTATCACACCGTTGCTGCGAAAGACCAGGAAGAGTTTTGCTGACCACAAATAATAGTTTTGTCTGCTTTATGCGCTCAGCGACCAGATCCCACTCCTTTGGGATATCGATAGTATTCATTCTTCATCTTTAAATTTTACGTCTTTAACCTCAAGCTCCAACTGCGCATTATCCATCCAATTATTTATTTTTACCGCAAAGGCAAGGGAACACGTTCTTCCGTTTTGCCTTAGCCTGTCTATGTGATCTCCCATACCAAAGGCAACCGCCCTGATAGCAAAGTCTCCCTGCTTGGCATAGAAGCTCAGATGCTGTCCCTTCGAACCAATGCGGCGCGGCTGTCCGGCAATCTTTAGATTCGTGGCTGCAAATAAAGGGAGGGGGTTCCCTTCACCGTGAGGTGACAGGCGTGCCAGCTCCGTCACCAACGCTTTCGATAACATAGAGAACGGAACCTCGGCATCAATATTCAAGACGGGTATCAAATCCGTCTTGCACAACCTTTGAGATGTCGCACTATTGAGCATCTCGCGAAATTCGTTGATATTGTCAGGGTGTATCTTTAAACCTGCAGCCTGTGCATGCCCACCCACAGAAAGTAACCTGTTCTTGCAACTTTCCAGTGCCTCCAGGATATGGAATGAAGGAATGGAACGCGCAGAACCATGACCAATAGCATCAGCAATCGCAATCATTACCGTAGGGCGGTTAAATTCCTCTACAATTTTTGAGGCAATAATCCCAACAATCCCCGGATGCCATGCCTGATCAGCCAACACAATGGCCGCAGTTTCATCCAGATTTATTTCATGCATCACTTTTTTCCTGGCGGAAGCCAGGATATCAACTTGAACCTCCTGTCTTCTTTTATTCTCCTGTTCCAGAAAATTAGCAATTTCTACCGCTCTTTCCTTGCAGGTGGTAGTCAACAGTTCAACGACAATGCCTGCTTTCCCCATGCGCCCCGGGGCGTTTAGCCGAGGTCCCAAACGATACCCTACGTGAAAGGCATCCAGATTTACATGGGAAATATCTGCCCCATCGAGAAGCGCACGCAATCCGGGAATTTCGGTATATTGCAATGCGCTTAGCCCATATTTGGTAATGATACGGTTTTCACCCAGGAGCGGTACCACATCAGCAATCGTCCCCAGCGCAACCAATCCGACTGCGCTCAACAGGAAATCCTTGAACACAGCAGATACCTTCTTCTGTGGTGAAAAATGCTGCCCGATAGCCCACGCCAGCTTAAAGGCAATACCGACACCGGAGAGATCACGAAAAACATGGTGTGATGCATGTAATTTTGGATTGATTACGGCAAAAGCATTGGGTATTTCCTGGCCGGGGCGATGATGGTCGGTAATAATCAGGTCAATGCCATACGTACGGGCAATATCTGCCTCACGGCAGGCATTGATACCACAGTCTACCGTCAGAATAACGTCTGCCCCTGCTTCCTTCAGTTTTTTAATTGCGTCCGCATTTAAACCATACCCCTCTTCCAGCCTCTCAGGGATATAGTAACTTACCTGTGCCCCTACCAATTTTAAACACCGGTACATAAGCGCTGTAGCCGACAGGCCATCAACATCATAATCCCCATAGATGACGATCCTTTCTCCCCTGCGTATGGCCTCGTTGATACGAATAGATGCTTTTTCAATGCCGGGGAGAAGAGAGGGGTCTCCCAGTGCCCCAATTTGTGGCTGGAGAAAGCTTCTGGCGGATGCAACATCTGTAATCCCGCGATTGATAAGAACCTGAGCCAGCACGTGTGATATTTTGAGTTTGCTGGCAATCTCTGTCTGGAGAGGCTTATTAGGAGGGGGAAATACCCACCTTTTTATCATGGCGTGCTTTGCTTATGAGAAAAATACAATAGTACACGATATAAAACTTAACCTTGAACAATCACATGAGGCGTTATCCATTTTACTTGGATTTGTAAGTCTTTCAAGGAAATTTAAATTTTTTTCTTTTCCTGTAATTTTCTCGTTTTTTTACCCTAACCTCATGTCCGCACTTCAAAACGAGGGGAAACTATTCAGGAAACCACCAGATAGTTACGCAAGTACGACCAATGAGAGCCTTTTAAACCATTACAAGTATTTCTGTTTGATTAAGCCTGAGCGCCTCTGAACCAAAGAGTTCTTTCGCACATGACAAAAAATCATCTTTTGCGGACACGAAATATTGACTGGAGATTTTGATGTAAACGTTGCCCTGGTTAGGTGTGGAAATTTCCAGGAAAATTGGGCAGGTACCGCTGTGTTTCTTGATAGCTTCCTTAAGCTGTATTAATTTTGATTCGTCAAAATCAGATGCATTACATCGTATCGTTACGCATTTGGTCAAACGCTTTAATGCATCCCTTTCTGCTATAACCTCTTTTATCCGGATGGATGGGGCAGTACCCTGGAAACCGATCTGTCCCTTTACAAAGACAACCTCGTCTATAGTTAAGAGTGCCTGATATGCCTTTATTTCCTTGCTAAATACAACACATTCAGCCGCACCTTTCAAGTCTTCCAGGGTAATATACATCATGGGATCGCCCCGCTTCGTCACACTTGGCTTCAGGTTAGTGATGATACCCCCTATTATTACTTCTTCACCATCCGCGTGTTCGGATATGTCTGCGGAAGACGCGGTAGACAACTGTTTAATCTTTTGCTTAAAGGCATTCAGGGGATGCGAACTCAAATAGAAACCCAGGCTTTCCTTCTCTGCCTGGAGTATCTCCTTTTCAGACCATCGGTCCACGGCAATCTCTGTCCCCATATCTCCTTTCCCTGTGGTATCCAGTTCGCTGCCCAGATCAAACAGGGATTTTTGGCCTTTCCGCCTTTCTTTGCTTGCGATACCCCCTAATTGCATAGCCATATCGAGTCCGGCAAGCAGCTTTGCCCTATTGTCATGCAATGAGTCCAGCGACCCGGATTTGATTAAAGACTCGATGACCTGCTTATTGACGACACGCAAATCAACCCGTTTACATAAATCCAGGACTGAAGTGTACTTGCCTCCTTTTTCCCGGGATTGTATGATGGACTCGATGGCTTTATCACCTACATTTTTGATAGCCCCCAACCCAAACCGTATCTTGTTTTCCTGGGAAATGGTAAAGTCGTTTTGGCTCTCATTCACATCGGGCGGAATCACGGCAATGTCCATGTGACGGCAATCTTCAATATAGTCTACAATCTTATCCATGTTTTGTTTTTCACAACTGAGCTGTGCAACCATGTACTGAACCGGATAATTTGTCTTCAGATAAGCCGTTTGGTATGTGATTACCGCGTAAGCAGCGGAGTGGGACTTATTAAAACCATATCCTGCAAAGTATTCCATTAACTCGAATATACTCGTGGCACTCTCTTTTGGGATTCCATTGGCCGTGGCACCGTTGATAAACTGGTCTTTGAATTTTGCCATAATCTCCGGCTTCTTTTTTCCCATTGCCTTACGAAGGTTGTCTGCCTGATTCAGGGAAAATCCAGCTAAACGATTGGCAATACGCATGACCTGCTCCTGATACAAGATCACTCCGTAGGTCTCTCTCAGGATTGGCTCAAGGGAAGGATGAAGATAGGCGACCTCTTCTCTCCCGTGTTTCCTGTTAATAAAGGAATCTACCATTCCGCTTTGCAATGGACCAGGTCTGTATAAGGCCACCAGCGGCAAGATGTCTGCAAATGTGTCTGGTTTTAGTTTTTTTAACAACTCCTTAAATCCCCGGCTGGTTTCTACCTGAAAGACCCCTTTCACATCCCCACGGGATAACAATTCATAAGTTTTCCTGTCGTCCATGGGAATCTTTGTGAGATCGATATCCTCTCCCGTAGTTTCCCGAATCAACTTAAGGGCTTTATCGATGACGGTTAATTTCCGGACACCAAGGAAATCGGCCTTCAGCAACCCGAGTTTATCTACTAATATTTCATCATAAAATTGTGTTGTAACCACGTCTCCACTTTTTGCCAACGGGACATACTCGGTTAACGGTTCGTCTGAAATTACGATACCTGCCGCATGCACTGAGGCGTGACGACATAATCCCTCAAGCTTTTTGGAAATATCAAACAATTCATGGATATGTTTTTCGTTTTCATATAAGGCCTTCAATGCAGGTTCCTGCTCCAGTGCCTGTTTTAAGGTTATATTAAGCGTGTTGGGAATAAGCTTAGCCACCTTGTTCACTTCAGAAAGAGGTATATTCATCACCCGTCCCACATCACGGATGACGGCCTTTGCCTTCATTGTTCCAAAGGTAATAATCTGGGCAACGTTACTGTTGCCTCCGTACTTTTCCCTGACATACTGGATAACCTTTTCACGGCCTTCCGCACAGAAATCAATATCCAGATCGGGCATAGAGATTCTCTCTGCATTCAGAAATCTTTCAAACAGCAAATCATTTTCAATCGGGTCAATATTCGTAATGTGTAATACGTAAGCAACCAGGCTGCCTGCCCCTGAACCACGACCCGTGGCAGGGATACGTTGTTGCACAGCAAAATGAATAAAGTCCCAGACAATCAAAAAATAATCCACAAAGCCCGTGCTCTCGATAACCTTAAGCTCATAATCAAGACGCTCGCGAATCTTTTGTGTGATTGCACCATATTTTTGAATTACCCCCTCTTCGCAAAGCTTTCTCAGATAGGTGCTATTGGACAGGTCTTCTGGTGCCGTGAATTTTGGCAGGTGCATCTTTCCAAAGGACATTTCTACGTTACAGCGTGCGGCAATTTTCAAAGTATTTTCAAGGGCTTCCGGTATGTGCTGAAAAACGGTATGCATTTCCTGGAAATTCTTAAAATAAAATTCATTTGTTCCGAAGCGCATCCTTTGGACGTCTGACAGGTGCTTTCCCGTATTGATACACAGGAGTGCATCGTGAGCAGTGGCATCATCCATATTCATGTAATGTATGTCATTCGTCGCGACAAGAGGGATGCCTAATTTCCTCCCTATCTCCGATGCCTCTGATACCAATCTTGATTGCTGGTCGATCCCATTGTTTTGGATTTCTAAATAAAAACGATCAGTACCGAAAATATCCCTGTACTCCTTTGCGACCTTCTCTGCCTCTTCTAAGCGATTTTTTACCAAATAACGATTGATTTCCGAGGTCATACAGCCACTGAGACAAATAAGACCTCCGGAATGTGTCTTGAGAAGCGCCTTATCGATCCTCGGTTTATAGTAAAAGCCATCCAGGTATGCTGATGTCGTAAGCTTTAAAAGATTGCGATAACCTTCGTTATTTTCTGCCAGGAGGGTAATATGGCTGATCGTTTCCTTTCCGTTTTTCGACTCTTTATCCAAACGACTGCCCTGCGCCACATATGCTTCATAGCCTAAAATGGGCTTTATTCCCCTGGACTTTGCCGCCTCATAAAATTCCACAGCGCCAAACATGTTTCCGTGGTCTGTCAGGGCAAGGGCAGGCATGTTCAGCTGAATGGCTTTATCAACGAGATCACTAATCTTGCAAGCGCCATCAAGAAGGCTGTACTCACTGTGCACGTGAAGGTGAATAAATGTATCTGTGCTCATTTTCAGAAATTTTCAAAAAAAGATGTTTTTACAGTGTAATATGATTATGATAATGGTGAATTGTAACATATCTTTCAAAAAATCAAGGTCAATTCTTTATAACAACCCGACAACAACAATTTTACTTGAAACTAAATTTATATTTTGCTATTATTTATACGTCTTAAGTTTTCTAAAATATCTTTTGAATATTCTTAATTAAAGCATAAACAAAATTTAAAAACTTAACCAAAGTACACCAAAAGGGGGTATTGTATGTCAAGTTGCAACACGAAAGCAAAGGCAATTATGGTAGTATTGGTAGGTCTTTTTGGACTGCTGTGTGTTGGTTTTGGAGTTTCCGTTACCGAAAAATACCGGTTGCAAAAGGAGCGGGTGCACGGTCTTGAAAGGCAGCTGAGTGCCGGGCGTAAAGAAGTCTTAAAAGTTCCTGAAATGATGGAAAGTTTAGACAAGACCCAGATTGCAAAGAAGGAAATTGAAGATAAGTTTACTGCCTGCGCTGCGGAAAAAGAAGGTTTGGCTACAAAGGTGGCCGCATTGCAAAAAGAGATTGATACCTTCGGCGCCATCAAGGTGGCTGTTGGGGTTCAGATAAATGGTCTACAAAAGACAATCCAGGAACAGCAAAATAAACTTAACGAATTAGAGGACACAAGAAACAAATTAGCAGCAGAGTTTAGTGCTGCTGAAGCAGCGGGTAAGGGTATGTCTGAAAAATTTGAATTACAAGTTGCTGACGTAAAAAGGAGTAAGGACGAAATTAAAAATCAGCTCATTTATTATACAGAGGCAAAGAAAATTGCTGACCAGGAACTTGCAGAAAAACAGAAGGCAATCACCGAGCTTCAAAAGACAAAAGAGGCTTTAGAGACAGAATTGGCAAAGATTAAGCAAGAAGGTCCATCGGTGACACCGGAAACTTCTTCTACGTCCACTCCCCATTTCCCTCTCACGGGCTCAGGGAGTCCTTCAGCAGAAGAGTTAGACAAGGCTTTTGCTTTATTACGGGAAAGAGTTACCTCACCACAAATAGCACTTGATGAGGTAAGCATATTACTCTCCAGAATGGAAAAGGCCCTGAAAAATTTAAGATAGAAAGTACCATGGATTTTCATGGGGCGTTGTAGATGACTTATAAAGGGGAAGGTTTGTACCTTCCCCTTTTTTTAGATGGTATGATATGGTATGATAAAGATGGCGGCTTCGCCAAGTGGACTAAGGCCACGGTTTGCAAAACCGTTATCCTGGGTTCGAATCCCAGAGCCGCCTATTTTAAAAAAATACAAGTCGCGAATAGACGCGAATTTATTCGAATAGAGAATCAGGAACAAACAGAAAATATTTCAGAAATGACCTGCGTCCTTTTTCCTTTCATTCGTGCCTATTCGTGTAAATTCGTGGCTGAACGATAACCCAATATATCATTGGGCGAGTGGTGGAATGGCAGACACGAAGGACTTAAAATCCTTTGACCATAAAAGGTTGTGTGGGTTCGACTCCCACCTCGCCCATATGAAGATTTTTCATAAAATTGTGTCGGGATACTTTCGTTAAAAAAACCTGTATAATTCTGGAACTAATTTAACTTATGAATTGTTTTAAAAAACATGAATAATATCAAGTTGCTAAAGTATCACGTGTTTAAACCAAAAACAGCAATTGAGATCAGTCCCTCAATTTTTGAGGCATTCCAACAGATTACTGCAAAAAATCCGCGGCTTTCAGTCGATCTTCTCATTGATATTGCATTAGACTACATCTCAAATCTGAAGGAAGAAGACCTCCTGAAGCTTATCACAGAGTATTATGGAAGAACGCACACCTCACCTTCTCTGTAGTTTTTGTTGTTTCTGATCAAAATTATCTTAATTAAGGAGTAGTCATGATAAAAGGAACCACTGTTTTCTTAGTTTTTATAAGTTTATTTGCTTTGTCTGTCTGTGGCTGCGGAAAAAACGAATCGAATAATCCGCAATTAAGTAGTCAGTCTGCAGAACAGGATTTTGCCAAGATACACAAGGATGTTAATTTCGATCAGAAAGACAAAGAAAAAATGCATTCGGCAGGAGCGATTTCGGAAGACAGCGCGTACGGTGGACATGGTATGAGTAGTGTCCATGGCAAGAAGGAAAAGGCCGACCCCAATAAAGTGATTGCGACCGTTAATAATGAAAAAATACTGCGGAAGGATCTCGATAAGATACTAGACCGGTTTAAAGGCCATGTAAATCCTGCTGCAATAACTTCTATGGAACAGCAGATTACTGAACAACTTGTAACGCAGAGTTTGTTAAGACAATTCGTTGAAGAAAATAAATTAACAGTGCCAGGCGAGGTAGTAGATAAAGAAATTGCCAAAATGCGGGATAATATCAAAAACAACCCGTCAACGAAAGACAAAACATTGGAACAGTTTCTGGAATTTCAAGGCAGCAATATTAATGAATTAAAAACAGCAATTAATATGTCCGCGGCAATTGAAAGTTACGTATCCAAAGATGTCGATGACAAAAAAATAGAAGATTATTTTATGAAAAATATCAGTAAGTTTAATGGCGAAACCGCTACAGCAAGTCACATACTAGTCGATACCAAAGGGAAAACAGCGCAAGAAGAGCTAGATAAGGCAAAAGCAAAGATAGAATCCATCAAAAAAGAACTCGATGAGGGCGCTGATTTCGCCGAATTAGCAAAGAAATATTCTGACTGTCCAACAGGAAAAACCGGCGGAGAATTAGGCTCTTTTCCCCGTCATGGCGCTATGGTAGAAGATTTTGCAAAGGTTGCTTTTGTCACAGAAGTAGGCAAGGTGAGTGATCCTGTTAAGACGGAATTTGGATATCACGTAATAAAGGTTACCGCAAAGACTCCTCCCAAAGATGTTAGTTTCAGCCAAGTAAAGGACAAGGTACGGGAGGAGTTGGTTGCAATGGAAATGAACAATCTTGTTAATAATCTGCGGGAAAAAGCAAAGATTGAGATTACCCTGGAATAAATGGATACTGCACACCTTCTCAACCAAACGTCCGTTGTTTTATACTGGCTTTGCTTCATCGTTTACTCCGCTTACTGGGGTACAGGATTCACGCGATGGAAACTCCGCTTCCCTGTTTTACTTGGGATGGTAGTTCTTCACGGTGCAGCTATAACGGTGCGTGGCATATCAATAGGGTATTTTCCCTTAACCAACAAATTCGAATCCTTCAACGGTTTTTCTATTGCTACCTTTATTGTATTGCTCATGTATTCCAAAATTGAAAGCCGTATCTATCGTATGTCTCTTTTTGGGGTTGGATACGTCTTTTTTGCAGCAGCTGCACTTTTCCCCAAAGGATTAAGTTACGCCCCGCCGTTGATGCTCACCATTTGGTATATATTACATGTTCCCCTTTCCTTCTTTTGTTATGCTATGTGGGTCAGCGCTATGGCTGCAGCAGTTGCGCGTTATTTCATACCAAAAGAAAAGAAATTGTTTGACCAAATTATTGACTCAGGTTTTCAATATGGGCTTGTCATCTTTTCCATTTCGATGATTTTTGGCGGGCTATGGGGATACGTAGCGTGGGGATCATATTTCCTCTGGGATGCCAAAGTCGTCTGGTCTGTCATCATCTGGTTTTTTTATGCTACATGCCTGCATCTGGATTACTGGCAAGAGGCAAAACGATACAAGCCACCTATGGCTATTTTAGGATTTATCATACTTTTAATGACGTATGTAGGCACCAGTTTTCTTATCGGCAGTTCCCACAGCTTCAGATAAACAAAAATCCATGCTGAAGTTTTAATTTCAGGATAACGCTAAAGTGAAAAAAATTTACGACATATTTAAATCGCAAAAACTGGGCATTATCGTTGGATTTACGGTCACCGGACTGCTAATTATTGGCAGCCTGATCATGAACTTCATTCCCCGCCAATATACAGGACTTTCCGGTGAGGATATTTCCTTTTTTTTCGCTAACAAGAAACCGATCCACTTGTGGTTCTATCTCCTATTTCTCGCCTGCATTCTTTACGGCATTAATACCTTTTTATGTACTCTTGATTCAATTATAAGGAAGATGAAAGGCGGCGTAAGAAAGGCCGCTCTGTATGGAGCATCCTTTGTGCATATCGGATTTGTAATCACCCTGATTGCACACCTGATTGGCGGACTTTATTCGTCCACAGAGCGTCCTGTATCCGTTGCAGAGGACTGGACAGATCTGGGTGGAGTTGAAATGAAAGTTACAGATCTTAAAACAAGTTCGTACCCGAATGGCATGCCTAAAAAAATTGTGGCATCCGTTGCCGTCAGAAAGGACGGTATTGAATTTTCAGATACCCTTGGTTACAATAACCCTGTTCTTTTGCAACACGGCGTGCTCGAAATCCTTATGCATGATTATGGCTGGATAGCATCGGGCGTTATCCTTAACGTCGATAATCGCACGTGTGATTTAAAAATCGGCGAAACATGTAATGCAAACGGCACACAAGTGCGTGTTGACGACCTCTATATGCCGCCGCAATATCGCTACCCCGTGGTAAAACTCATTTTCAATGTCGAAAACAATAAAGAACAACAACTCTTTTTACCCATCGGTGAGAATAACGCAAAAGAGATCAATGGGGCAAAGATCATTTTTGGTGACATTAATTCAGTTCCTGGTGTCGTTGCCAGCGTAAAAAACAATCCCAGTATCCCACTCACTTTTATAGCTATCTTTTTCTTTTCTATTGGTATGATCCTCGTAATTCTCAGGATTATTACCAGAACTGTTAATATCTAGCGTGGCTACGCAGCAACCAAAGCGCCTAAAGTTAATGGCTTACTTTTCCATGACAAGGAAGTCGCTCCTACAAAGGTAACACCTGCCTTGCTTCGCCAGCCACATATGCCGAACCGGTAATACAGATCAAATCTTCAGGGGAAGCTATCTGTTTTGCGGCAATTATGGCATCCTGAACGTTATCCGCTTTTTCCGATCGTTTACCACAGAGATTTTCTATCCGCTGGCTCAAATCCGCAGGTGTGGCAGCACGGGGATTTTTACTTCTGGTCGTAATAATAGTATTTGCCTCCGCAACAATTTCCTTCAGAATATTGTCTAAGTCCTTGTCCTGCGATAAACCAAGAATCAAAATCAATTTCCTGAATTTGAAATTTTCCACCAATGCCTTTTTAAGAAATCGCATGGAATCTACGGTATGAGCAAAATCTAAGAGAATGAATGGATTTTTCGCAACCACTTCGATCCTTGCGGGACAATGCAGAGAGGTAAGGGCTTTCTGAATAATCTTATGATCAACAGTAATAATCCCTCGTTCCCTCAAAACTTCCAGTGCACCCAGAACCAGTGCACAGTTTTTTGCCTGATGAAAGCCAACAAGGGGCAAAAAGATGTCGCCATAGGTCTGTCTCCAGGTTTTTATTTTACATATCATTCCCCTCGTACCATTCCTCTCGAAACCTTGCACTTCTTCAACCCATAAATTCCTCCCCAATAAATACAAGGGGGCATCTTTCTCTCTACAGATTTTCTCTACTACCGAAAGGGCATCTGCATCCTCTACGCCTGAGACAACAGGGACACCTTGCTTAATAATCCCGGCCTTTTCGTATGCAATATCCGGGAGGGTATTACCCAGGATGGCCGTATGGTCAAAGCCGATATTCGTAATGATTGATACCTGCGGTATTACCACATTCGTAGAGTCAAGACGTCCGCCTAATCCTACTTCCAAAACTGCCATTGCTATCTGCTTCTTTTTAAAATGGAGCATGCCGACAGCAGTAAGTATTTCAAAAAATGTAGGAGACGTGGATAGTTCTGTTTCCCTCAAATATTGGATATAAGGTCGTAGCTCATTTAGGATAGAGATAAACTCGGACTCAGATATCTTTTGGTGATCTATCTGAATACGCTCCCTGAGATCAACGAGATGTGGTGAGGTAAAAAGTCCCGTTGTAAGACCACCATGTTCCAGGATGGTGGCTATCATAATGGCCGTAGAACCTTTCCCCTTTGTACCAGTTATATGAATACACGGAAGTCCTTTCTGGGGATTTCCCACAAACGCCAACAGTTTTTCCATTCTGTCCAAACTGAATGTCGACGCATTATACTGATAGCCAATCAATTTTTCATAATCGATTGCTTTATAAAGAAAGGCCAGTGCCGCTTCATATGACTGAAATGCGTGGCTAACATGATAATTGTTGGAATTTTTCAAAAAACTAAATTATTACCTTTGTTCGTTTTGTTTGGCTGGCTGGTAACTGTCGAAAGAATAATCTTGTCTTTAATAAATGCCAGAGAAGGGAGTTGAACCCTTACCCCCTGTGACGGGGACCAGATTTTGAGTCTGGCGTGTCTGCCAATTCCACCACTCTGGCATAATAATTATTTAGTATAATATTTTATTTACAATAATCAAAGAAAATTTCATTGTTTTGTTGTAAGAGGAGGAGGAGGTAGAGGTGGTGTTCCGGTTTTCGCTGCAGACGAAGCCCTCATCTCAGTATCTGCCTGGATGTTTTTCAGATGATAGTAATCCATAATCCCTAAATTTCCCTCACGAAATGCCTGGGCAATGGCCTTTTGCACTTCCGCTTCAGCCGCTAGTATTTTAGCCACGTTTTCTTCTGTAAGCACCCTCATCTCCTGCTCGCGCACGATAGCCATATCCCTTCGTTTCTCAGTGTCTGCCTGTGTTATCCGTTTCTCTGTTTCGGCCTGATCGGCTTGCAGTTTCGCAACAATATTTTCACCAATGGTGATATTGGTGATGTTAATCGAAAGGATTTGATAGGCGGTATCATTGTCATATTTCTTCTCCATAAGAAGCCTTGATATCGCATCAGGACTTTCAATCGCTTTTTTGTATGTCTCAAATGAGCCAATGGCGGTAATAATGCCTTCTCCAACCCGTGCCAGGACAGTCTCTTCTGTTGCCCCGCCGGCTAATTTTTCAATGTTGGTACGGATGGTCACCCGTGCCTTTATCTTAAGTTGAATACCGTCTTTTGTGATGGCATCGATGGTGGCGCAACCTTTGGCAGGATCAGGACACTCAATTACCTTGGGATTAATACACGTTTTCACGGCATCAAACACATCTCTTCCCGCGAGATCTATGGCACAGGAATGATCAAAGCCAAGCGCAATATTAGCTTTCCTGGCAGCAATAAGGGCACGAACAACCCCCTGAACATTTCCACCGGCCAGGGAATGAGATTCCAGAGACTTCGCTGAGATGTCGATTCCGGCCTTTTTTGCCATAACACGGTACTCCACAATGGATCGCACATCAACGTTCCGCAGGGTCATGTTGATCATTTCCATGAGGGATATATGGGCATCTGATGTGATGGCCTTAATATAGAGCCGTCCATATTTGAAAAACACAAAGGAACATGTACAGATAAAAAAGAAGAGCAAGACAAACAAAAATATGGAGGTACTTGTAGATATCATAAGAAGTGGCAGACAGTGCATATTCTCTCCCCTCGTAAAGACATTTTTATTCTAACGTATACGAACTTCTTTTCATTTCTGTTTTTGCTTCAAACCTTAAACCCGCATTATAATTCTATACCCAGTAATAACTTCCTCTGCCTGTATTAAAATAGGTTGTCTGCTTTGCTATACTATACTACAGCCGCCCTCCATGTCAATAATTGTTAGACACTTTCCCATAAATAGTTTAAAGAAAAGTGGATACTGCCCCAAACGACGGTTCAATCGTGCAAATTGAACCAAAATTGTTTAACCACTTTGGCAATAAATTGTAATTTACAGGTAATAAATCCTATGGCTTTTTCATGTGTTTCTATGGTTTCGGAAATATTTTTATGAAAATTATTCCTAAAACAAACCCACCGATATGCGCCCACCAAGCCACACCCCCTCCATGTGCAGAGGAAAAAGTTGCTGCCCCGCTAAGAAACTGAATAAGGAACCAAAAACCCAACACGACAATAGCGGGCAACTCAATAAATTCCCATATAATAAACAATGGAATAAGGACAAGCACCCGCGCCTTTGGAAAGGTCACCATATAAGCGCCCAGTACACCCGCAATTGCCCCACTGGCCCCTACACAAGGGACTCCCGATTGACTGTTAAAGTATACATGCACAAGTGCAGACCCAATCCCGCAGAGGAGATAAAACAACATGAATCCGACACGTCCGAGTCGGTCTTCAATATTATCCCCAAAAATCCACAGATACCACATATTCCCTATAAGATGAATAAACCCACCGTGAAGAAACATGTAGCTCAGAAAGGGAAAATAGGTATTCGCAAAAGTAGCGCCCGGAATATCCGCCGAATAGGTTACCTTGACAGGAACGATACCGAACTGAAACAGAAAGGAATCTAATTGAGTACCTAACGAAAGTTCAACGAAAAAAACCACAACATTTACAAGGATAATACCAATCGTAACAAAGGGGAAGATTCCCGAAGGATTTCGATCGCGGATAGGTATCATTTAGCCTTGCACCAAAACAAGGAATTCAGATAACGTAAATTGAAAAAATAAAAATGAACCCAAAGATGTTGGATTTGGTACACTTCCTACGCGTTAAGATTATGCGTTATATCGGGAATTACCGTCGGGCAGTTTTTGCAAGTAATTTATAATAGGGAAAATTCCTGCCAGGGCATTCTGTTTCCCTGAAATGTCTGTGCATGATAATGTTCTCCGAAGGGATATGGCAACGTTCCTGGAGATAGTCTACCAACGATGAAAGTGAGGCCATTTGCGATGCTGTTGGATATGAGTTGTTGAAGTTTCCCACCAGACATATCCCAATGCCATAATGATTGTATTCCTGTACACCGGCGTGGGCACCGTCTATCTGATTTACCCATCGATTGCCAATTTCAATCTGTCCATCGGCGGAGCCATTCCCGTTACCTATTACAAAGTGGTATCCCAGTCCATTTTCCCAACCTCTTTTCTCCCGGTGGAATCTGTCAAACTCAGCGGCACAGCCCGATGCCGAGGCGCTGTGATGAACAACAATATACTTCCAGGATCGGACAAAGTAGCGGTCCAGTTGATTTCCAATATAAGGCACTTCCTTTTTGGGTGGTTTCACGGGTATCGTTGTTATTGGCTTAAAAGCAGGTGGCGTATAGCAACCAGACAAATATATCATGGTAAGAAAAAACAGGCAAAGATACATTTTCCCCTTCAAACACATGCACATGTTTTATCTCCCGGAACAAGAACTAGACTCACCTGATATATTAAACATCTTCAAACCGATTTGTGGGAGTATATCATAACTGTATTTGTTGTCAATTAACAAATTTGCAAACGTCTGGCAGCTTCTGGATGCATTGAACCGCTTGATCGAACCCGATCCGGTGATACGTGGATGATATTCCAGGCACTTGGGATAGATACAGTGTTTCAATCCTTGTTTTAATGGAATCATCATTAAGACCGCTTTTTCGTGCTATCTTTAGTAAAATCGTTACTTACATAAAAATTACTCCTTATCAAAATGCATTGTTTTACTCCCAAAACAACCCTATTTCCCATAAAAAATTATATCCTTTTCTGGCGTGGGATACCTCCAAAGAGTATGGGTGACTATGCATTTATAAGTCACATGGTAGAAGCGGCGCTGGAAAAAGAAGGCCGCGTGGCTGTTGTAGTGCCGCACGGCGTACTTTTCCGTGGAGGCGCTGAGGGGCGTATCCGCCAGAAACTCATTGAAGATAATCTGCTTGATGCGGTCATAGGGCTTCCTGCGAACTTGTTTCCTACAACCTCAATCCCCGTCGCTATTCTCGTTTTTGACAGGTCACGGGAAGAAGGTGGTGTCAAAGAGAACCGTCGTGATGTGTTGTTCATAGATGCAAGCCGGGATTATCAGTCGGCCAAGACCCGGAATCTTTTACTGGCAGAGCATATTGAAAAAATCGTCGCCACGTACAAGATCCGCAAGGATGTGGATAAATATGCCCACATAGTATCATTCGATGAAATCAAGGAGAACGACTTCAACCTTAACATTCCTCGTTATGTAGATACCTTTGAGGAAGAAGAGGAAATAGATGTAATCGCGGTGCAGAAGGAAATAGATCAACTGGAGGGTGAACTTGTCGAGGTAAGGGGCAAGATGAAGAAATATCTTGAGGATTTGAGGGTGAAATGAGACCATATCAAGGATACCCTCGGAATGGTTGTGATAACTTGCTTGAACTATTCGGAAATTCCGAATAGTTGGCGGTCGCGTAAAAAATATGAAGCGGCCAATATGGGAACGTCCTCGCTATGGCCGGGGAAATGGGCATACGTGTTAAGTTAAGAAATCAATGATTACCTTGAACCATCTATTAAATAAGGTCTTTGACAACTATTTTTGGTGTTGTACAAAAGAATATTTGAATGTTTTGATATTTGTGTCGCCCCTCCGGGGCTTGATATCTTCTTACAATAGCTTTCCCACCGCTTACGCAGTGGGCTACTATTGTGTTGCCCCTAACGGGGCATGACAAAAACACCCCTTCGGGGCGTAACAACCGTAGACCACTGCGTAAGCGGTGGGTAAAGAGATATCCCTATTGTTTTATCCCCGCAAGGGCGGCACAACCCGGAGAATCAGTACTGATGAGTGTGCAGGCACGGGGTTTACAACGGTACGAATGCCACCGGATATGAATGAATATAGCCCCGGAGGGGCGATCTGTTTGTAGCAACGGAATTGAAACATCATAAAAGCTCTGTAGGAGCGGCCTGATATATGCTTTCAGAAAACTATGCGATTGCGTGTTTGGCAAAAATAACAGGCCGCTCCTACGGAGCTAAATACCTTGGTTTGTATTTAATACTACAAACAGGTCGCCCCATCGGGGCTAAAGAAACGGTGGTAATCTTGCATGGTATTGTCTGTCTGAAAAGGCTTGAATTAAACGGACGGAATGGGTATTCTCAATTTCTTAACTTAACACGTATGGAGAAACAGGGGGGGCCGATGAAAAAGGAACTGATAAACCAACTACACAAACAATTTGACGATATTGCCAATGTCTGGTCTGACTCCGAAGTGGAGTTTTGGTATGCCAGGGATTTGCCGAATATGTTGGGGTATGTGCAGTGGAGAAATTTCCTGGAAGTTATTGATAAGGCGAAAACGGCCTGTGAAAATTCAGGAGTGAATGCCCTTAACCATTTTGCTGACGTCAGCAAAATGGTCAAAATTGGTTCTGACGCGGAACGTCAGGTTGATGACATCATACTGACCCGCTATGCCTGCTATCTGATTGCCCAGAATGGCGATCCCCGAAAAGATCAGATTGCCTTTGCCCAAAGCTACTTTGCCATTCAGACACGAAAGCAGGAGATTATTGAGGAGCGTATTCAGTTGCAGGAACGCCTCCATGCCCGCCGGAAACTACGTGAGTCCGAAATCGAACTTTCCAAGAACATCGATGAGCGAGGCGTGGACGACCAGGGCTTCGGGCGTATCAGATACAAGGGCGACGCCGCTCTCTTCGGCGGCAAATCCACCCTGACAATGAAAAGTAAGCTTGGAGTTCCTGAAACTCGTCCGCTTGCTGACTTTCTTCCAACGATCACCATCACGGCTAAGAACCTTGCCGCTGAAATCACCAATCATAATGTGAAGCAGAATGATTTACAAGGTGAACCATCCATTACTGACGAGCATGTGCAGAACAATCAGGGCATACGCAACGTGCTGGTTAAGCGCGGGATCAAGCCAGAGGAACTGCCCCCGGAGGAAGACCTGAAAAAGCTGGAACGCAGGGTTAAGTCTAATGAGAAAAGGTTGATCAGGAGCGCGGAACTGCCAAAGAAGCTGGAGGAAGGGAAGGATGAGTAGATCAATGGTTGCGTTGGGCGCTATTGTTGCTCCCAAAAGACTACAAACTGGTCCCTTTGGTAGTCAGCTCAAAGCCGAAGAGTATACGGAGTATGACGTGCCGGTAATTATGCCGAAGGATATTTGCGATGGAAAGATTCTATCGAGCGGAATCGCACGAGTCCCTGAAGATAAAGCTAAGAAACACGCTAAACATAGAATCGTACCTGGGGATATTCTGTTTCCACGGCGCGGCAATCTTGGGCGTATTGGGGTTGCAACAAAAGAAAATGAAGGTTGGATTTGTGGCTCAGGTTGTTTAAGGGCTCGCCTCAAAAATATTATAGATACCAACTATATTCTCCAATATGTTCAACTTGCTCTAGTAAAGCGGTGGCTTGAGAGCAATGCGCTTGGACAAACAATGCTTAATCTCAACACCGAGATTATTTCTAACTTGCCAATATTTCTGGTTCCTAAAAAAGAACAGACAGCTTCTTCCTTCATTGGTTGTCGTCACACGAAGCAAAGGCGCGTATCCGCAGGAGCGCGTAAGGCAGTGTGCGCGAAACCGTAAGTTTTACAGACCTTGGTGCAATCCCTTTTCCTCTTCCACCAAAAAGAAGTGTCCCACCACTCAAAACATCTAGGCGGGTTATTGAAAAACTGGTTCAATAAACACTACGCATCTGCTCAAGGCTCTCTGGCAGATAATTTGCGCAGGGCTATATGTTGGCTAGATGAAGCGATGTATAAAGACGGCAAATAACAAAGTGTTATGAAACAACAAAATTCAGCGTAGCAGACTATTTTGGACTACATGGACACAATGGACAAGAAAGGATCATGAAATATGGATAAGCAAGAAGGGTTGATTCCAAAGCATGACGGCTACAGAAAATTAAAGAGTTTTCAGCTTGCGCAGCTTGTTTATGATGTGACGGTGCGGTTTTGTGATCGGTATATTGAGAAGCGTTCACGGACGCATGACCAAATGGTCCAGGCGGCACGAAGTGGTGTCCAGAACATTGCCGAAGGCAGTCAGGCCTCCGGCACATCGAAAAAAACCGAGTTGAAACTGACGAACGTGGCACGCGCCAGCCTGGAAGAGCTACGCCTGGATTATGAGGATTTTTTGCGTCAGCGGAGTTTGCCGCTCTGGAATCGGGAAGATCCACGCCGCGCTGAACTGATCGCCCGGCGACCGGCAACGGTGGATGCAGTTGCGGAATGGGTAAAAGAAAGTGGACGACACGGACAGGGTGGACAACAGAATGGACAAGCAAAAAAGTCCACATTGTCCACAAAGTCCACTCAGTCCACGGGTTTTCCTTCGTCCACCTTTCCTGAAATCGCGGCTAATGCAGCGCTTGTGTTGATCGCAGTTGCCTGCAGCCTGCTGGACCGCCAATTGGCGGCACAGGCGGCAGCATTTGAAAAAGACGGCGGCTTTACAGAACGCCTGTATAAGACACGCATTCAGACGAGGAAACGCACATGAAAAGCTTCTGTTTTAACGATAAATATCTCTCCCAAATCCCGGCGCTACAGCAACTCATTGCTCTGAGGTTTAAGTACCTCCCTCCTGAGCAGGCGGTTGTGGAGCGACAGGGCAAGTTCAGCAACGTGCTGTTGGAAGAATTTTTGCGCAAACAACTGAAAGAGATAAACCACATCCAATATCGGGGACGGGAATACTTATTCAGCGAGGAGAACGTCCAGACCGCTATTCAGAAATTAAAAAACATTACATGGGATGGACCACATAAAACCAACGAAGCGGTTTATGACTTGCTGACTCTGGGAACGGCATTGGAGCAATCTGTTGAAGACGACACCAAAAGCTTTACCCTTCGCTATATAGACTGGAAAAATTGGGATAACAATATATTTCATGTTACCGCAGAATTCAGAGTCGAACGCGCCAGAAGCGATGAGATAGCCCGTCCGGATATTGTGATCTTTGTAAACGGAATCCCTTTTGCCGTGATAGAGTGCAAGTCGCCCACGATTGAAGTGGCGCAGGCTGTCTCCCAATGCATTCGTAACCAGCAGGATGAGTACATACCTAAGCTCTTCTCTTTCGTGCAGCTCGTCATGGGAGTCAATAAGAATGCTGCTATGTATGCAACAGCCGGGACAGCCCGGAAATTCTGGGGCGTATGGCAGGAGATGCGGGACAGGGCAAAGGATGTCGAGGCTTCCGTTAACAATAAAATACAATCCAAGGTGAAAGACACCCTTTTTTTCCGGTGATTTTGCCGTTGCACGAAAATTCTTTGACGCCCAGAAAAACGAAGGTGAACGGCAGGTGACTGAGCCTGAGCGGCTTCTGGAGCTTGCCTACAAATTTACTATCTTTGATACAGGCATTAAAAAGATTGCACGCTATCAGCAGTATTTTGTCGTTAAATCTACCCTTGAGCGGGTAAAACAGTTTGATAACCAGAAACGACGCAAGGGCGGTATTATCTGGCATACACAGGGATCGGGGAAGTCACTCACTATGATCTGGCTTGCCAGAAACCTTGCACTGGATTCGGATATTCCTAACCCGCGTATTGTACTCGTGACCGACCGGGTTGATCTGGATAAGCAGCTTGGCAATACCTTTACCGCCTGCGGCCTTGATAAACATAGGGCAAAAACCGGACGGGATATCCTGGAGTTGGTTTCGGAGAAGAAGGCGACCATTGTCACGACGTTAATTCATAAATTTGATAAGGCCCTTAACGTAAAGAAGCACCAGGAAGAATCAACCGACATTTTTATGCTGGTTGATGAGGCTCATCGCACACAATTCAAAAATTTGCATGCCAGAATGCGTCAGATGTTTCCGAAGGCATGTTACCTCGGCTTTACGGGTACGCCGCTTATGAAGAAGGAAAAGAACAATTTCATCAAGTTCGGAAGTCTGATTGAGCCTCACTACTCTATTAAACAGGTGGTTCAGGACAAGCAGGTTGTGCCTCTCCTGTATGAGGGGCGGCATGTGGAGATGGTACAGAACAAGGAGGCGATTGATCTTTGGTTTGACCGTCATACACAGGGGCTGACCAAGGAGCAGAAGGCAGACCTGAAAAAGAAATACGCCCGCGCGGAGATGCTGAACAAGTCAGAGAAAGTCATTTACATGCGTGCCTTTGATATCAGCGAACACTATCGGCAGAACTGGCAGGGAACCCCATTTAAGGCCCAATTGGTAGCGCCGGGTACGTTGGCGGCATTACAGTATCATGAATTCCTGAATGATTTCGGACATGTTACCTCTGAGGTAATCATTTCACCGCCCGATAGCCGTGAAGGTTATGACGAGGTGGATGCCGAGACGTCAGATGAGGTTGTCCGGTTTTGGCAGAAGATGATGAAACGTTACGGGTCTGAAGAAGCGTACAACGCTCAGATTACGAGTCGATTTTTGTATGGCGATGAACCGGAAATCCTGATAGTTGTGAGTAAGCTTATCACCGGCTTTGATGCGCCGCGTAATACCGTTATGTACTTGTGTCGCACACTTCGTGAGCATTCACTTCTTCAAGCCATTGCCAGGGTAAACCGTCTTTATGAAAACGAGACGTTGGGAGCGGAAAAAGAATTTGGTTACATCGTGGACTACTCAAGCATCCTTGGCGAGTTAGATAAGGCGCTGAACATGTACGCTGAGGCTGGGCTGGAGGATTTTGATGATGAAGACCTGCGGGGTACACTTACATCAATATATGAGGAAGTGGCAAAGCTTCCACAGCGCTACTCAGATCTTTGGGAACTCTTCAAGGAAGTTAAAAACCAGCATGACGAAGAGGCCTATGAGGTTTTGTTGGGGGACGATGCATTGAGGGTGGAGTTTTATCAGCGATTGACTGATTTCAGCAAGACTTTTGCTATGGCGCTCTCGACTGAGCAATTCATCATGAACACCCCGGAGGCAAAACTTACCCGGTACAGGAATGACCTCAAGCGGTTTCATAACCTGAAAGCATCTGTGAAACTTCGCTATGCAGAGTCAATTGACTACCGTGATTATGAGCCGAGTATCAAGAAGCTTCTTGATACCCATATCCAGGCGAATGAGGTTGTCCAGCTCAATTATCCGGTGAATATTTTTGATGAAAAGATGTTTGGGCAGGTAAAAGAGGAACAGAGCGTTTATGGCAAGAAAACAACCGCCGCCCGGGCGGATGCAATTGCGCATGCAACAAAGAAGGCCATTACCGAGAAGATGGGAGAGTATCCTGCTTTTTATGAAAATTTCTCAAAGCTCATCCAGCAGGCAATTGATGAATACAGGGCCAAACGAATTTCAGTTCTTGAATACTTGAAGAAAGTAACGGATATCCGCAACAAGGTAGTCACTCGGGAGCATGACGACGTGCCTGAGAAACTGGATAAGAACGAGGATGCTCAAGCGTTTTATGGCGTGCTTAAACCTTATTTTAAAGTACACGAGCTTGATGCAATGGTATGTGAGAAAGTATCAGCAGACGCCGCGCTCGCTATCCAGGATATTTTGAAACGTAATTGGAAAGTACATTTCTAGGATGATGCCGATGCCCAGAAGAGGACTATTAACGATATTGATGATTTTCTTTACGACGAAATAAAGGGAACACGAGGTATTGAACTTACAACCGGGCAGATGGATGAAATTATAGAGCGGTCAATGCAACTTGCGCGACACAGGACGTCGTTATGACCAATTTCAGCAGCAGTATTACGTATGGCAAGGAGAGCATCGCTTTTACTGTTTTATATGTTGACCGGAAAACCCTGGAGATCGCTGTTCACCCGGATGCACAGGTAATAGTGAAGGCGCCGAAAGGCACAAATCCGAAAGCCATTCAGTGCCGAATGGTAAGGCGCGCCCGATGGATCATAAAACAAATTAATTACTTTCGTAAGTTTGAACCACGCACTCCTTCCCGGTGTTACGTAGGCGGAGAAACCCACCTGTTTCTTGGCCGGCAATACAGACTGCAGATAAAAAAGCAGAAAGAAAGTGCCGTGAAATTAAAGGGGGCGTATTTCTCTGTAATGACCCCTGATCCCAATTGTACTAAAAAAATAAAAGACCTCTTTGAAGATTGGTACAAGAAACACGCTTATTCGGTATTCGCCCGACGTTTAGCAATATGTTATGAAACCGCAAAGAAATTGCATGTACCGTTTCCTGAAATTCAGTTAAGAAGGATGGCCAAAAGGTGGGGTAGTTGTAGTAAGGCCAGAGGCATTTTATTGAATATCAATCTTGTTAAGGCCCCTTTGTATTGCATAGATTATGTAATCATGCATGAGCTCTGCCACTTGAAATTTCACACGCATAATGATCGATATTACAATCTGCTATCGAAATATATGCCGGACTGGGAAAAAAGGAAAGAACGATTAGAGAAAGCCACGATATAAATATAGCGACATAGAGAAAGAAACGGGTGCTTATAAAGATGATAGGAAATTGTTTTTTCCCATTAGGAATTCAGTTTAGAAAAAAAGGAAAATTGCAAGGTATTTTGTTTTATCTGCTATATTGAACATTAAAAGAGAGAAGAAGAAGAAGAAGAAGAAGAAGAAGAAGAAGAAGAAAGGGCCGCATCTTAAATATTAAATAATTATTTCTTCAAATTTATTATCGTATCCCTCAGTTTTTTATTCCACACCAACTCAACATTCATCTGGTTATATTTCATAGTAATTGCTGCACCGGGTATACCTTCGAAAAATTCCAGTTTACAAAGCCCATCCCTTCTGTTAATTTGAAGCGAAAAGACAAGTCAAATAAACAATATAATGCAATAGAAAATATCAATATTTATTATTTATGGTGCAACTCTTTACGCCCTACAAATCAGCCAGTTGATCATTACCGGTATTACAAGAAGGTGAATTATTAAAAATACAACTATCCCATTTTTAAAAAGTATTTAAAAAAATGATAGATTATAAAGAATTAAGAGAAAATATAGATTCTTTAATTGATGAAATTAAGTCATTTATTAAACAGAAATCTATTTTAGAATCTACGAAGCGTATTGAAAAGGCTAATAAATTGCTAACGCAGCTTAAAGAAATGTCTGAAGGTGAAATTCAAAATAGGATAGTATTGAAGCGTATATACCAACTTGAATCTTTAGCGAAAAATGTTGATGAAATATTGTCAAAAAGAGAGCTTGGGAAAAAAGAGGATGGGAATATAGCTCTCAAATGTAATTGGAATGATAAACATTATAAGGCACCCTGCAGTTTACAGGCTTATAATTACAATTTACTACAAGGGAGGGCATGGTGTAGTTCCCCTTTATGCAAGTGTAGAGAGTTCACTAATGAAGTGTCTTTGCAGTACCACCCTTGTTATGAAAGTATAGCTCTGAAAGAAATGTATTTTGGTGCAGGCTGGGATCATACAGGTGAGAGACAACAACCAAGGCATATACACAGTGTAAGGCATGGAAGAATGGCGATCTTAACAACCAGACCTCCGGGCGCTGACGAAAAAGACAGATTAATAATTGGGTGCTTATTTATTAAAAGTGTCATTGA
Source organism: Planctomycetia bacterium (assembly GCA_015075005.1). Classification (GTDB taxonomy): domain Bacteria; phylum Planctomycetota; class Brocadiia; order Brocadiales; family Brocadiaceae; genus Brocadia. The sequence continues at coordinate 519,025 of JABTVC010000002.1, read as the reverse complement.
TGATCCAGGTGAAGAAACTAAAATCTTCGGAGATAAAACAAAATCCATAGAAATTGATTATGATCAAGTTAAAGTAAAATTTTGGGACTACTATAAAAATGCAGGCGATGACAATCTTATCCTTTGGGCATCTGGACTTTTTAGATATATTACAGATGAAACTGTTTTAAATATTCTCAAAGGTATTGGAGAACAATATAAGAATGCACAAAAGGATGTGTCCAAGATTATTGAATTAATTAAATATTACGAAGAACAGATAAAGAGGAAAAAATAATTAAAAAATAGAATGGTTCTATTAAAAATATCTGCAATATCAGCTAACACCTAGTGTCTAATTGCATAAATTTCTTATAGTATTTCTTAATTGCGAACCCCGAACTTCCCTTTTACGCCATATGAAAGGTTTAGCATTAGGCTGATAAACTTCAATGAATTCCGCTATTGCAGACTTCAATTGCTCTACACTTTTGAAGCTTGCGTTCTTCAAAGCTTTTCTGGAAAGAATGCCAAACCATATCTCCACCTGATTGAGCCAACTTGCAGAAGTCGGAGTAAAGTGGAATTTAACATTCGGGTGTGCTGCCAGCCACCCATCATTTCGCTTGTGAATACAGTAGTTGTCGAGGATGACATGGATTTCTTTCTTATTGCTATCCGGCAAATCCAAAAGTAGTTGATCCATAAATGTCAAAAATTCCACTCGTCTTTTTAATTCTGTTGTTTGTGTATGAATAGTCCCTGTTGCTACATTCAGTGCTGCAAACAGGTTCAGTGTTCCATGACGCTTATAGGTACTTTTAAGGCCATGCACAATTTTCCTATTACTTGTGCATACATAACCCGTAGTCCGCTCCAAGGCCTGAATGCTTGGCTTTTCGTCAACGGAAATCACCAGAGCATTTTCTGGAGGGGCCAGGTATAAGCCAACTATATCAGCCGCTTTGGGCGCAAACTCAGGGTCAGTGCTGACACACCAGCTTCTTTGCCGAGCAAGACAAATGCCTTCCTTGCGAAGAACGCGCCAGACCGCGTCGTCTGATGCTCCCAAGTGTCGCGAAAGAGAGGGGCCATCCCAGTTTGATTGTCCTTTTGGCGGCGGAAGCTCTAATGTTTTCAAGACCAGATTACGGAACTCCTTATCATATTTCGGGGGCTTGCCAGAGCGTGGCAGATCATACAAACCTTTGATCCCGTTTGTGATAAAGCGATCCCGCCACTCAATAACAGTATTTTGCGATGTCTCAATATCTCTGGCTACCTTCTGCACCTGTTCCCCGTCAAGTAACTTGTTAATGATTCTAGCGCGTTCAACAAGCCGCCACTCCATACTACGACTATTGACCCATTCAGAAAGAGTCTGCCGGTCATTCTCGGAGCAATAAGGTATTCGAGCTTTTCTTGCCATTGTAAACCCCCTTTATATGAAATAAACCGAAGTTTACTATATTTAACTTATTTTTGCAAGTAAACACTAGCTTATTGCGCTTCAATTATTTTCGATTAATGTTTGTTGTCGCTCCGTACCGCTGCTTTATTATTGAGATTGGAAAATAGCGGAAGTTTATGTTGGGTTGAGGAAGGAAGCCCAGCAAAACAATTTGAATTATAATATTTTATAGTTGAAAGGAGGTGTAACATGAATTGGAGAGAAAGAATATCCGTTGATCCGCTTGTATGCCATGGGAAAGCCTGTATCAAAGGGACTCGTATTATGGTATCGGTTATACTGGACAACCTGGCAGAAGGCATTAATGAGGGAGAAATTTTAAAGAGTTATCCTTCGCTAAAATCTGAAGATATTAAAGCAGCCATATCCTATGCTGCCGAATTGTCTCGTGAAAGACTGGTATCTGTACCGGAATAAGTTAATATGCAGTTTAAGATAGACGAAATTTTGCCGAATTCTGAAAGAAATATGGGAATTGGGGAATTTAAGTATGTTCAGTTTTAAACGGCGACGGCGTGATCGTTTGCGCGCCATTCCATTATCCCAATCATGGCTCAAAATCATCGAGTGTAATGTTCCCTTCTATCGTTGCTTGCCTGAAGCTGATCAGCGGGAGCTTCAAGGCCACGTCCAGGTCTTCCTTGACGAGAAGCATTTTGAAGGCTGCCGGGGTTTGCAAGTGACTGATGAGATCAGGGTTACCATTGCTGCGCAAGCGTGCCTGCTCCTGCTCCACCGTGACACAGACTACTATCCGACAATGAAATCAGTATTGGTCTACCCCAGCATATATATAGCACATGTGCGCGAGTCGATGGGTAATGGAATGGTGATAGAGAGTGATTCGGTTCGGCTTGGCGAGTCGTGGCATCACGGAGCGGTTGTATTATCATGGGATGATGTGTTGCGCGGGGCATCCGATATCCATGACGGCCACAACGTTGTACTTCACGAGTTTGCCCATCAGCTGGATCAGGAGGGTGGCGAAGCCCACGGTTCACCTATTTTACCTCGACGTTCGATGTATATTGCGTGGGCGCGTGTGCTTGGCACGGAGTATGTGCATTTACAACAAGATGCCGTCCACGGTCGGCGGACGGTATTAGATAAGTATGGCGCCACAAATCCCGCGGAGTTTTTTGCTGTGGCGACGGAATGTTTCTTCGAAAAAGCTGTACAACTTAAGCGAAAGCACCCGGAACTTTATGAGGAATTAAAACTCTATTATCAGCAGGACCCTGCAGAACTTCCCCGTTGATAGCCTTGGGGTTATTTAGGGTAGAGTAGGAAACTGTCGTAGTGGTTTTGGTTTGGCCTATCCCCATTTACATGAGGACCTGTTTGCTTCTGTCCCTTCTTACATACAGGCAATGAATTGCTTGCCTTCTATCAATAGTCCTCTTGACAGAGGGGAGTATAGCAATCGCGACTTTTGCTATAGTTAAGCGCTATTAGTTCATGAAAAGAATTGCTTAAAAACTTTCCAAAAAAGAAGTTTTTAGAGAGTAATACTATTAAACAAAGAAGCCATGAGATTTTTCCAATCTCATGGCTTTTCACCGACAAAATCTGACCCCATGGGGATTTGAACCCCAGTTCACAGATCGAAAATCTGTTGTCCTAGACCAGGCTAGACGATGGGGCCATTTATAAACTAAATGGTGAGGGCAGATGGACTCGAACCATCGACACCCGCCTTAAAAGGGCGGTGCTCTACCAACTGAGCTATGCCCCCTATTATATCTTTTCCATTCCTAATTTCACGCGAAAACCGTATACCAGAGAAAATCCTCGTTACCTGCAATTAAACAACTCCTTTTCTGGCATTACATCTCAGTTTATACCTTAAGAATTTCTTCTATCTTCTTTTTAATCAGATCGTTAAGCTTACCTTCATATTCGTAGATAATTTTTTGTATATCTTCCTTCGCTCGCTTAACATCATCTTCGGTCAAAATATCATCTTTCTCTTCTTTGTCTGCCTGCTTATTCGCTTCGTGCCTTACATTCCTCAAAGAAATCTTTGCTGCTTCTCCGGACTCTTTTGCATGTGCGGAAAGTTTCTTTCGCCGCTCTTCGGTGAGCGGAGGAATCACGATACGCAATGCCTTACCATCTGCCGAAGGCACTAATCCGATATCAGACTGCAATATGGCCTTCTCAATATTAGAAATTATAGAAACATCATAGGGTTTAATCACGATAGATTGTGCATCAGGCGTTGAAATGACCGCTATCTGTTTTAAAGGTGATAATTCTCCATAGCACTCTACCTTTATATTTTCCACCAACCCCGTGCTTGCTCTGCCGGTTCTCAAACCTCTCAGTTCTTCCTGCAAGCGCGCAATGACCTTTTCCATCTTCGCTCTTGCCTCTTTGCATATTGATTCTTTTGACATGGTCAGCTATTCCCCGATATATGTTCCAACAGGTTTTCCAGAAATTACCTTTCCAATATTTTCACGTTTATTTATATTGAAAACAACAATCGGTAATTTATTCTCCATACTTAAGGAAATCGCCGTTAGGTCCATTACCCCCAACCGATTACTCAAAACGTCCATATACGTTAATTTTCTATACAATTTTGCAGATGTGTTTTTCCTGGGGTCATCCGAATATACACCATCAACCTGCGTTGCCTTTAACATGACATCTGCGTTGATCTCAATCGCACGAAGGGCTGCTGCTGTATCAGTTGTAAAAAATGGGTTTCCAGTTCCTCCGGCAAAGATAACAACATTTTTTTCCTTTAAATACCGCAGGCAATTTCTCAGTACAAAAGGTTCTGTTATATTTTTAATTTCAATGGCGCTTACAACACGGACATCGACACCAAACCCCTCCAGCGTACCTTGCAGGAGCAGCGCATTAACCACTGTAGCGATCATCCCTATCTGATCTGCCTGCACCCTTGACTTGCCTGTGCTGCTAAATTTTGCACCACGAAGTATATTACCACCACCAACAACGACAGCCAGCTCAACTCCAGACACAGAAACTTTCTTGATCTCTTCCGCTAACGTATCAAATCGCTCTGTCTCGAGGCCAAGCCCACTTTTATTACCAAAACCTTCGCCACTTACTTTCAACAATACTCGTTTATACTTGATATTGCTTTTCATGGAAGCGGAGGTAATCTCATATCCTGCTATTGCCTAGCATTCACCAACTTCAAATCGAACAAAACGATTAATTTTTATATTTTCCCCTATTTTAGCAATACTTGCAACCAATAAATCCTGAATCGTTTGCGTGTTATCTTTTATGAAGGGTTGTTCCAGGAGGCATCTCTCTTTATAAAAACTATCCATCTTTCCACTCGTAATCTTTTCCACGATATGAGCAGGCTTCCCCTTTGCCTCTTCCATAAATACCTTTTTTTGTTCTTCTACGGTGTGAGCAGGGATGTCTTCTCTTCTTATAGCTATCGGTTTTGTGGCAGCTGCCTGCATGCAAACATCCTTTAATAGTTGCTGAAAGATCTCATTTTTCGCTACAAAATCTGTCTCACAATTAAGTTCTACCATTACCCCTAATTTCCCATTTGTATGAATATAGGTACCAATTCTACCTTCCGTAGTTACCCGCTGCTCTTTTTTTGCAGCTTTAGCAACACCTTTCTTTTTAATAATTTCCAGGGCTTTTTCTAAGTCCCCCTGAACATCATCCAGGGCATTTTTACATTCCAATATTCCTGCCCCCGTTTGCTCTCTCAACTTCGTGATACTCGCTGTATCTGCCATCATCCCCCCCCATTTATATACTTGTAGTATAGCATAGAACACCCCACCTACGGCAATTTCGGTCGTACGAAAACAACCCAAGAGCAGAATCCATACGAAATGTACTTGAAGGCAGTAGTCAGACTTGCAATGTGTGGCCTAAAAAATGCTTATCCTTTACAGAAGTGCAATGATTTCCTCTTAATTCTTCAGCATCCACATCAAACCTTCGCCATAGTGATCATGCGCTCTTTTCCGGCCAAAACAGCATCGGCCGTCTTCGTCAAAAAGAGATCAATTGACCGTATGGCATCATCATTTCCCGGGACACAAATGTCCACCATACCGGGATCACAATCCGTATCAGCAAGACATATCGTTGGAATTCCAAGCTTTTTTGCTTCCATGGCCGCGTTGTGCTCATGCTTCGGATCGACAATCACAAGCAACCCGGGAAGTGAAGTCATATTGCGAATACCTTCGAGGTTTTTAAGTATCTTTTTACGTTCCCGATTAAGAGAAGAGATTGCCTTCTTGCTAAACTGATTAATCCCTCCGGTTTCTTCCAGGTTTTCCAGCTCCTCCAGACGTTCCAGTCGCTTCCGAATGGTATCAAAATTTGTTAATGTCCCTCCAAGCCAACGTTCGCTCACGTAATGCATCCCGCAACGTTGGGCCTCGCGAACTGTGATATCACGGGCCTGCCATTTTGTGCCAACAAAGAGCACATCTTTTTTTGCCTGGACAAGGTTAGTTAAAAACTTACCTGCAGTTATAAGCCCCTTTACCGTCTCACGCAAATTAATAATATGAATGAGATTTCTCTTACCAAAGATAAAAGGCTTCATTTTGGGATTCCACTTACTTGTCCTATGACCGAAATGAAATCCTGCATCAACCAAATCCTGAATACTTACCGTAGACAAATAATCTCCTCTCGCGCTTATTTTAGTAGAACTGAAAATATAAATATTTTAGAAAGTCTAAAATTATATTACTTATTGATGAAATGTCAAGTTTATTTTACCCCGAGCACGATCGCAAAAAAAATGCCCGCTACTTTTTCTTTGCAGATTTTTTTCTAAACCGCCCAATTTTCAAATACATGCCAATATTCGCGGAAGTATCAAGATACGGAACGATCTTACCTTCTGCAGATGTTAGCAATGTTGTTACACCAGGGCCGTGTCCTGCAGTTACACAATTACTGTGAACAATTATCCCTATGCTCACCGCTCCTGTTCTAAAAATCCTTCCATAGGTGTGATCGGCATCCATGATCGCCACGATATCGCCAAAACGCAACGTTTGCAAACGATATCTTTCTACGTTTTGCTTATCAAAAAGTTGTATATCGTAATCCCCGCGGTAACAATGCTGCGACCCAAGACCAGAGCCCATGATAGCCGCAGGAACAACATGCGTCACAGGGATATGCATGGTATTCTTCGCTTTATCCATGCGAATGGGTAATACCTTCAGGAGATCAGGAGACATGTTCAGTGGTTTAACATGCGAATATTCCGTAAAAGAAAGACCTACACCAACACCCCGAATTTGTATCTTGTCTCCGATGGCAAGTTTTTCTAATGCCTTATCGTCAAAATCAACCAGTACATTTTCAATACCACCATGTTTTCCGGTTACAACACCCGTGCTGTCTTTTGCATCACCGGTTATCACCCTGGCAGTATTTCCAATACAGGACAGTAAGTTTAATGCACCATTCTCGTCTTTGTCTTTATTTTTAACAGACACGCATGGCTCTACGTGATCAGCCTCCCATTGGACTGCATTGTCACCTACTTTGACATTATAGGTAATTCCTCCTATACCGGGCAGCACTTTAGGCTTTCCCTCAGGTGTTATACTGTAAGGGGATGAACCGCTTTGAGGGCTGGAGACCTCACCGATAACCGATATTTCAACCAGATTCTTTTCATTGGTTTCCATGAGCTTTTCCCCTAAAAAGATGCTCCGTTAACAGACAGCGCCCGTTCATCAGCTATGGCGTAGGCACATACAGGCCTTGGTATATACTTTGGACAGAGATTGTTTTGTCCACATCTGCCCTGAATTTCGACAAAACGATACACAATGTAACATAGCAGGCATTCTGTTGGCAATATAAAAACTCGGGGTAATGACAAAACGAGAGATTAATTCTGAAATTGCATACGCTCGAAAAACGCTGAATGGTAACACATCTATTTAGTTTTACATTGTAAAAAACACCTTTTTTATCTTTAATACATAGCAGCTTTGGTAACACCTTGAGAAAAAAACCCGGAGAGAACGGCCGTCAGTTTTTTCAAAAGACCGCTCACAAACTATGAACAAGACGCACCCAAACAAACTCTATCTTCATAGTGTTGCAATCTCTATACTTGTAGCACTCACGATAACCGCGTATCTTAATTGTCTGCCAAACCAGTTCGTTTACGATGACATATCTACCATTACAGAGAATCGGCTTATCAGGAATTAGGAGAAATTCTTTACCCTATTTACCCCCGATTATTTCAAATATTCGGGGGAACTTACCTACCGCCCCCTTGTTACACTTTCCTACTTCATTGATTATTACCTTTGGCACACAAACCCCGTGGGGTATCACGTCGTTAATGTTGTATTGCATACTATAAATACGACGCTATTGTATTTTTTCGTGATTTTGTTATTCCGGCAAAATGACGCATATAAAATGCAATACAGCCGCAACCAAATTCCTCCCCCCCGTTCACCTGCTTCACAAGGAGATGCCAAAGGAGAATTAGAGATTACAAATAACCTTCCATTCCGCATTCGCCTTTCATTTCTGACGTGTATGCTTTTTGCTGTGCATCCAATTGTCAGTGAGGTCGTCAATATGATTAGTTACAGAGAAGACCTGATTGCAACGGCATTCCTGATTACGTCATTCTTGTTCTTTTTACTTTACCGTGAAAGAGAAATCCCCCTGAATGAGGATTCTATGGAATTTCCCATTGCAACACCCTTCCGCAAAGGCGCTATTTTCTTTTACACAGCTGCCCTTACTACCTATTTTCTTGCCCTGCTCTCCAAAGAATCAGCCATTGCACTACCCGCCCTGATTTTTTTCTTCTATCTGCTATCCGGGGCAAGCGTATGGAAAAACGGACGTCCTGCCCTATTTTTTTCTCTTTGCAAATCTGTCTCAAAAATCATGCGATCCCCCCCTCTCCCTGGATATGCAGGAATAAGCGTCATATATCTCATCATCCGGTTTTTCATTCTGCATAATCCCGAAGAAAAGATTGCCTATCCCAAGGGCAGTTTTTTGATCAATATGATCACAGCAACAAAGGTTTTAGGGAGATATATAGCCAATATTTTCCTGCCATTACATCTTAATGCAGATTACCATGTCCTTTATCTTAAAACGCCGTTAACGTTATCCTTTATCATCCCGGCTTTCACCCTCATTTCCATTGCCATCATTGCAATCCGACTGAGGACAAAAGCGACTTCCCCACCTCTCCATTCTCGTCAGGACAACACGTTTACCCTTCGAGGCAAACAGCTATTTGCCATACTTTGGTTTTTTATCTGCGTCATCCCCGTGCTGAACATTATTCCGTTAGCCAATATCATGGCGGACCGTTACCTCTATTTACCCCTTATTGGGTTTTGCTTATTCCTTTCAACGACATTAACACCTTCGGGCAGAAAAACAAAGTATCCCGTAATCGTTTCTTTAATAGTATTTTATCTTATTATAACGGTTGCCAGAAACAACATATGGCGGGACGAATTCACGCTTTGGCACAAGGCCTCTCAAAGCCCATTTTGCAGTTTTACGACTTACAACAACCTCGGTACTCAGTATAACAAAAAGGGGTACCCTGACGCGGCATTAAACTGTTACCAAAAAGCCTTACAAAAGGCACAAGAGGTGGGATTTACCCGGTATGCAGCCGTACACTACAACATAGGAAACGCTTACGAGAAAAAGAAGTTGCCGGATATGGCCATTGGTGCTTACAAAAAGGCAATTCAGATAAAACCTGACTATAAACAGGCGCACAACAACCTGGGAAAAATTTATTTTACTCTGGGGCAATACGACGATGCACTTGGTGAATACAACGCAGCCATCATGATCGACCCCGCTTTTGCTTATGCATACAACAATCTCGGCGTCTTGTACAACAAACTCGGCAGGCAAGAGGATGCTATAGATGCATACAAAAAAGCCCTGTCGTTTGACCCCCGCTATGGCGATGCGTATTATAATCTGGGCAACATTTACGAGGCAAGAAAACAGTACGATCTTGCTTTAGAAACATATCAAGCAGCCCTGAAGGCCGATCCGGCACACGTTTATGTCCACAACAATCTGGGTACTATTTATGACAAAAAAGGACTTTTGGAAGATGCCATAGGGGAATATAAGCATGCGATACGGCTCGATCCAGTGTACCCGTATTCTTATAACAATCTGGGTGCCTCTCTTACCAAAAAAGGGGACGTGGATAATGCACTGACTGCATTTCAAAAAGCCGTGGATTTACTGCCGAACCAACCCGATTTCCACTTTAATATTGGGTATACCTATCTACAAAAGGGTAATATGGACAATGCGCGGAAGGAATTTGAAATCACGCTAAAATTAGCCCCTTCGCACAGTGAAGCACTTTTTTGTATGGGAACTATTTATTACCGGCAGGGATATAAAGAAAAGGCCATGAAATCATGGCAAGCCGTACTGGCACTCAATCCAAATCATTCGCAGGCGAAAAAATCTTTAAAAATGCTTGCCGAATAAAGACAAAAAAAACAACATTGTCTTGAATCATGTGAAATTACTGCTAAAATAAGTGAAGTAGAAAAGCGTAATTATATCTAAGGCTGACGGAAACCTTGTGAGTATTATGCCCATATCGCAGAAACCGTCCGGTGATTTCTCCCCTAACAAAAAGCAGCTTATTGTCATTTACTTTTTGGCAACTATGTTATTTGTTGGCACGATAATAAAAGCAGGCATGGACCGCCATTGGTGGCTACCGGAAACAGAAATTATCAGCAATCTTAAACCCGAAGACATAAAAATCAAACTCGACATTAATAATGCCCCCTGGTACGAACTGGTTTTATTGCCAAAATTGGGGGAGGTGAAAGCAAAGGCAATCGTCACTCATCGCGAAAAACACGGCAATTTTAAGACCCTGGATGATCTATCAAGGGTACATGGCATAGGGACATCTATCATAGAGGCAATAAGAGATCATATAAAGATTGGATCAGACACGGCAAGCGCCAGCAATCACGAATAGAATTTATGAAAAACGAACGACAGAAAATATTGAACAACTTATGGGTACGCGTAATACTCGCAGGTATTTCAATTATTATTTTTTTAGCGCTGTGTTATTTCCTGAGAGGAACGCTAGTCTCCCTCCTTCTTGCATTTATTGTAGCCTACGTCTTTGATCCCGCAGTTGATTTCTTTGAACGAAGATACTGGCCATTTACCCATAAACACATACCTCGCGGATTTGGCATCGTTTTGATTATCATTATCGTCCTCCTGGCTACGGCTGGATTTTTGACATACGTAATTCCCAAGACAACCAGCGGAATTTACCAGGTAGGAAGCACGATTATAAAACAATATCCAAAATATGAACCCATCGCCAGGGCTTGGATTGAAAAATACGAGAGCACAGAACTTGCCAAGTCACTTGAGTTAGCACTAAAAGAACGTATTGAGCCCGTCTTCAAACACCATAGCGAAGAGATGAAACCTTCGGATTCCGCTTCGGAGAAAGAAATGGGTACAAATGAACGCAACAAGCAGGATATTTCATCTTTCCGGGAAACTGACACAGAAAAAGAAACCCGTTTACAAAAAAGGCGCCTGGCAGAAACAGCATTAAGATTCAAAAAATACATCCCACAGGCCGTCGGTTTTTTACTGAGCATCACCAAAAACCTCTTTTACAGTACCTTTGGGCTCTTCGGCATCTTTATAAATTTTATCATTTTCGGTGTCGTGTCTATTTACCTACTCAAGGACTTCAACGTCATAGCCCAGGGTATAAAGACCCTCATCCCTTTGTCGAAAAGAGACCACGTAATGCAGGTCTTATCTAAAGTGAATGACAATCTCAGATATTTTCTGCGGGGACAGCTCATCGTCTGCCTTATCCTTTCTCTCGTCTATAGCATTGGTTTAACATGTGCCGGGATTCCTTTATCATTTCTTATCGGGTTTGTCGGTGGTTTTGGCAATTTGATTCCCTACGTTGGTACAGGGACAGGGATAATGCTGGCTTCCACCCTGGCACTCTTCCAATTTCACGATCTCAAACACATAGTGTATATCCTTATAACTTTTGGTGTTGGGCAATTGCTTGAGGGAACCGTAATAACACCCCGGATCATGGGGAAAGGATTAGGTTTAAGTCCCGTCATGGTGATCCTCTCTATTCTGATATGTAGTCAGTTGTTTGGATTTTTAGGGTTGTTGCTTGCCGTACCGATTGCATCCACGGTAAAAGTATTTACTGACGAGTTCCTTTCAAAATATAAGTCTTCTCAGTATTATAAAGGATAAAAGATTACCCACGAACGCCGCGAAATATCACCAGGAAAAGATGCCACAACCCAGGCAATCCGGAAATAAGAAATTTTACAACTAAAACGCTATGCCACTTTTCAAATTAGTATCTCCTTTTACACCACAAGGTGATCAGCCCCGCGCCATACAACAACTGGCAGCAGGTTACAAAAAAAACATCAACCATCAAACTTTATTGGGCGTAACGGGTTCCGGCAAGACCTTTACCATGGCGAATCTGATTGCCATCCTGGAAAAACCAACCTTGGTTATGACTCACAACAAGACCCTCGCAGCCCAACTTTACAGTGAATTCAAGAGCTTCTTCCCGGAAAATGCCGTGGGATATTTTGTCAGTTATTACGATTATTATCAACCCGAGGCGTATATTCCGCAGAGGGACATTTATATTGAGAAGGAATCCACTATCAATCAGGAGATAGACCGTCTGCGCCTGGCTGCCACAAGCAACCTCATGTCACGCAGAGACGTCATTATTGTCGCCAGCGTCTCCTGTATCTACGGGCTTGGCTCACCTGAGGAGTATCAGGAAATGTACGTACATCTCTGCAAGGGCGATTCGATAGAGCGGAACAAACTTTTAAAAAAACTCATCAGCATACAATACGACCGGAATGATATACAGTTCGTCCGCGGCACATTGCGTGTGCGCGGGGACGTTGTGGAGGTCTTCCCTGCCTATGAAGAAACCGCCTATCGCATAGAATTGTTTGGAGATGAAGTCGATAGGATTTCCGTCATCAATCCCACAACGGGAAATACCGTGCGAGAGGTAAAGGAGGTATCCATTTACCCGGCCAAACACTTTGTCATGCAAGAGGGAAAGATTGAAGGGGTAGTTAAGTCCATCGAATATGAATTATACGATCGCCTGAAGGATCTCCGTTCAAAGGGGAAATTTTCCGAAGCTCAGCGCCTGGAGGCACGGACCCGCTATGATATGGAAATGCTTCTTGAGGTGGGATGTTGTCATGGCATCGAAAACTATTCAAGGCATCTGAGTGGCCGCGCACCCGGCGAAACACCATATACCCTTTTCGATTACTTCCCCAAAGACTTTTTCCTCATCGTGGACGAATCCCATGTCTCTATTCCCCAGATTGCCGGCATGTACCACGGAGACAGGGCACGCAAAGAGACACTGGTCGAATACGGTTTCCGTTTACCTTCCGCATTGGACAACCGTCCTTTGCGATTTGACGAATGGGAAGCAAGGATCAATCAGATACTGTTCGTTTCAGCAACACCAGCCACGTATGAGTTAAAAAAATGCCCTGGCGGGATAGTCGAGCAAATTATTCGTCCAACGGGTCTCGTCGATCCTATAATTTATGTGAAACCAGCAAAAACCCAGGTAGAGGACTTACTGAATCAAATTAAGAAGCGGGTGCAGAAAAAAGAGCGGGTACTGGTAACTACGTTAACAAAACGGCTCGCAGAAGACCTGAGTGAGTATATCAAGGAAGAGGGATTCAAAGGCATGTACATCCATTCCGAGATAACTGCCATAGAACGGGTAACCATATTAAGGGATTTGCGTTTGGGAAAATTCGACGTGCTGGTGGGTGTAAATCTGCTCAGAGAAGGGCTGGATTTACCAGAAGTCTCGCTGGTAGCAATCCTGGACGCTGACAAGGAAGGATTCCTGCGTTCCGAAACATCATTGATACAAACTATCGGACGAACGGCAAGGAATGTGAATGCCGAGGTGATCTTATATGCCGATGAGACAACAAATTCCATGCAGCGGGCTATCGATGAAACCAACCGCCGCCGGTCCATCCAGGCAGCATATAACAAAGAGCACAACATCACCCCGACCACTATACAAAAAGAGATCAGGAAGGGCATCGAAGACGAGGTCTCGTCGCACAAGATCGTTTATGAAACCGTCGCAGAAAGCGAGGAAGAATATATCACCCAGGAGTTCGTTAACGAACTGGAGGCGGAGATGCTCAAGGCGGCAGAGGCATTGGAGTTTGAACGGGCAGCTGAGCTGCGAGATAAAATTCAGCAGATACGCTCAAAGTACGGTGCTGTCAGTTCACCTGCAAGACCTAAGCGCACCACAAAGAAAGCGGCATCAAAAAGTTAAAAATATTCTCCTGACAATTGATTTTTATATGTAATTACATTATAATTGCACCAAAACGATGGAGAGGAAAAGAGACGGTCGTACTGAGAACAAACCCAATCCCGAGCGGGTAAAACATTTATTTCAAAACAATTGAAGGGAATCTTATGGAACAGTTTATTAGCAGAACTGAGAAGATGAAGGATGGCAGTACCATTCTGGAAGAAGGTAGTTGGGCCTACTACGCTTACGTTTTACAATCCGGCAGGGCCAAGGTTTGGAAAAACATCAATAACAAACCGGTGCTTGTTGGCACATTAAAGGAAGGAGATATTTTCGGGGAAATGAGTTTCTTTGGTATGGCAAAGAGAACCGCCTCGGTAACGGCAGACGGTGATGTGGTAGTAGGAATGATCACCAAAGACACCTTTATGGAAGCCGTTAATAAACTCCCGAAAGACGCACGTGTCAAACTCGACAAGATGACACAAGACCTCTTATACCTTAACGATGCCTATCACCGTTTAACGAATTGTTTGCGTGAGATATCAGATATCAAAGGGCGGATGCTTGATCCCAGGCTTTTTGAGAAAGAGGTTGAAAACATGCCGGAACTCTTGCGCGAGGTGGTGGGTCGTGCAAGCAAACGTTTTATTTCGGCTATAGACGGAAGTATAAAACTCATGGCGCAACTGGACGAAGCCGCACGGACTATCGATTCATTATCTACGACTTTGATTCAAAAATGAGCATGAACATGCATGAAACAAAAGCTTTTCAAATGTAAGATGTCAGGAAAGGTAATGGATGTTAAAGTAATCCTCTTGAATCGGCGCGATTAAGCCTCAAAAACTTGAAAAAAGCAAACAAAACAGGCTGTCCGGTAAGACACTCGTTCTTGGACAGCCTGTTTGTTTTCCTATGCCATAGATTTAAGAGCTGGCATAAACTCAAAAACAGGAAAGGTGCATGGAAAACAATACTGTTAAATTTCTCCCTGGCAAGGCGAAGCGGATTGTTCTGTTCTGTGATTTGCGGAATTCAACGGACATATTGATGGATTTTGAACACGGTATCTACTCTGGCATTGAAAGCACAGAAAGAAAAGCCTTTACCTATGCGGAATTTATTATGGATGTCCATGAAACGTCCTATAAAGAACTCTATTTAGGGCATGAAAACACCTATGCAGAAATATATGGCGATGGTGTGATGGGAATATTCCCAGAAGATAATGCAAAATACCTTTTAGAAAACATTTATAGGCTGACAAAACGTATGCGTACCTATAATGATTCTCCAAGTATGAGCGTCTTTAAACCCAGAATCGATATCGGTTTCGGCATTACGGCAGGCGAGGTTTCGTTTATTTATTACCCACTGGACAAACGCCATCATCCCGTAGGCAGATGTGTTCATGAGGCAGCCAGAATTGAGGAAATATCGAGATTGTATGATGCCAGGGTTCTGATTTCTGACCGTTTTTTTAAATTTGCCGAAGGGTACATTTATACTGACCAGAGGTTCTCTTATCGTTTCATTGACCGGGTTATACTAAAGGGCTTCAGGGAACCCATTACCCTATTTGAACTACTTATTGACAATGACCCCAGATTTGAGATCAAAAAAAGCTCCATGAAAGAGTACTCAGAGGCGTATTCGAGGTATTGCAGAAGAGAATGGGGAACGGCAGCGGAACTCTTCCAGAAAATTTACCAGGAATATGGCTTAGGCATAGGATCGGTTATGGCAAAAAGATGTGATATCCTTTCAAAGAACCCATCCAATCCGGATTGGAATGGGATATGGAATATGAAAAATAAATAACAACTGTTTATGCATTTTGAACTGAAACGATAAATATATTTTAATCCTTGAAAGCAGAATACAAAAAATTATAATATTTCTTTCGCTTACGAGAGTAAGTATCTTGTAGAGTTTTCAAGGAAAACAAAAACGATGAAATGGACACAAACACTGATCCCCACACTGAAGGAAAGCCCGTCAGAGGCAGAAATCGATAGCCACAAACTCATGATCCGTGCCGGGCTTATCCGGCGGATCACGGCAGGTGCTTACGCATATTTGCCTTTAGGAACGCTGGTACTGAATAAAGTTATTACCATTGTGCGGGAAGAAATGAATCGGGCAGGGGCAGTTGAGGTATTCCTCCCCGCACTTCAACCCCTGGATCTCTTAGAAGAAAGCGGCCGCCTAAACATATTCGGCGACGACTTAATCACCTTTAAAGACCGGCACGGTAAAACTACCGCACTCGGCCCTACCCACGAAGAAATCATTACGGATATCGTAAGAAACGAGATTAATTCCTACCGGCAGCTTCCCATCACACTCTACCAAATTCAAACCAAATTCCGCGATGAAACGAGGCCCCGGTTCGGAGTCTTGCGCAGCAAGGAATTTATCATGAAGGATGCTTATAGTTTTGATGTGGCTTATGAGGGACTCAACAAGAGTTATAAGTCCATGTACGATGCCTACTGCCGCATATTTGACCGATGCGGGCTTGATTATATTGTTGTTGAGGCGGATTCAGGCGCCATGGGCGGGGACGTTTCTCATGAGTTCATGGTTCCCAGTCCTGTGGGCGAGGATGTTATCATCCGATGTATGGAATGTGGCTACAGCGCCAACCGTGAACGGGCAGAATCTGCCCCCATTCCGCGGGAAGATCATGCAACCCTTCAGCCGCTGAAGGAAGTTCTTACTCCCGACAAGCATACCATACAGGAAGTTAGCAACTTTTTGAAGGTACAATCAAGTCAGATGGTCAAAACCATGATTTTTACCTCAAACGGACAACCAGTAGCGGTGCTCTTGCGCGGCGACCACGAGGTTAATGAAACAAAATTGGCCAAGCTGCTTGGCCAGGACGCTGTTGCGCTGGCTGACCACACCATTATCGAAAACGTCACAGGTGCGCGTGTGGGGTTTGCGGGCCCCACGGGACTGAAGATAAAAATCATAGCAGATCAGGCCGTGTCAGTCCTTTGCAATTTTGTTACGGGCGCCAACAAATCAGATACTCATTTATTAAACGTAAATACTGAACGTGACTTTAAAATTGACCGTATTGCCGATATCCGTTATGTAACCAAGGGTGATAAATGCCCAAAATGCAATGCCGGGATAGACATCTCACAAGGCATTGAAGTCGGACATGTCTTCAAACTGGGCACAAAATACAGCGATGCCCTCAAGGCAAAGTTCCTGGATACTAACGGCAAAGAAAAATCTATGATCATGGGATGTTACGGTATTGGGGTCAATCGTATCATTGCCTCTCTCATCGAAAGGTCTCACGATGAAAATGGCATTATATGGCCACTTTCCCTGTCTCCGTATAAGGTCATTGTAATTCCCGTCAATGTCAATGATGCCACCACTATGGAAGTAGCAAATCGCATTTACGAAGACCTTACCAATAGTGCAGGCATTGAAGTATTGCTTGACGACAGAGACCAGAGACCCGGTGTCAAGTTCAAAGATGCTGACCTGATTGGCATCCCAATAAAAATTGTGATCGGTAAGAAATTTACTGAGACAAAAGAACTGGAAATAAAATTAAGGAAAAGTGGCGAGACATTCCTTACACCACCGGAGCAAATTCAATCAAAGATTAAATATCTGTTTGAAATACTGTCGAAACCATACGTATAAGAATTTTGCGGAAGAATACATGGTTTAATCTAAACCACCGTGTACTGAGACACAAAAACACAATCTAAAAACAAAAAAAACAACTTATAACTATCTTGGGCCAAATTTCAAAACCAAAACCAGTAAATTTAATTATTGGCGTACTGACAAGTATTCCCTCACTTCTTAGTCAGATAGACAAAAAACTGGAGGGGTATTTTGGTCACATCGACCTTCGAAGTGACATCCTCTCCTTTAACTTTACCGATTATTACAATGAGGAGATGGGCCGGGGTATCCTGAGACAATTTTATAGTTTTGAAGACCTGATCATGCCTGATGAAATAGCTGGTATAAAGGTACAAACCAATCACATAGAGGAATCCGTTACCTCATCAAAAATATATGCAGTGCAACGTCCCGTCAATATTGATCCTGGCTACATAAATGAGAGCAGGCTTATTCTCACTTCAACAAAAGACTTCTCCCACCGCATCTACCTGCGAGATGGTATTTATGCGGAAGTAACCCTCAAGTATCGCAAGGGCGGATACGAATCTTTTCCGTGGACGTTTCCTGACTACAAAAGTTCCGGCTACCAAAACTTATTCCTCAGGGTAAGGGAGATTTATGTTAAAAAACTCCAAAAGAGGAGTTTATAAAATACCGCAAAATTTATCCTGATACCTGGACAACTATATCAAAATGCAGAAAGGTTAAAAAGGAATACTATCTTATGGAAAAGACCTTGATTATATTAAAACCAGATGCCGTCCAACGCCATTTGTTGGGGAAAATCATCTCGCGGTTTGAGGAAAAAGGATTTCAAATAATAGGACTTAAAATGACCCGCATCTCAGAAACCCTGGCAAGGAGACACTATGCAGAACATGAAGGTAAGGATTTTTTTGAACCCCTGGTTAGATACACAACTTCTGCACCTGTGCTCGTCATAGTACTGAAAGGCAAGAACGTCGTAGAAATTGCCCGCAAGATGATGGGCACAACCTTCGGTTTCAGGGCAGAACCTGGTACCATTCGCGGAGATTATGCCGTCAGCAACCGTTTTAACCTGATTCACGGCTCAGATTCTCCTGCCTCTGCCGAAAGAGAAATCGGCATCTTTTTTCATAAGGGAGAACTTTTCGAATACGATCCGGCAGACCTTCCATGGGTCTACGATATCTCTGCAGGGGACATTGTCTAAAATCGCACAACGGTCTCTTGTGATACACCATGTATTTATTTTGGTCTTCCCCTATTTCTCCCCTTCCATTTTCCTTGACAATATTCTCAGTTAAAAATATAATTCTCTTTTTGTACGTTTTACGTTAATAGATAATATTTTGCATAGAGCGAGGCTTAGGCCTCGTTTATTTTTGAGAATGCAATGATGCGGATACTCAGGACATGGGAAGGTAATATTGATAAGGAAATTTTAAAACTCAAACAACAATTAAATATTTTAGACGGCTTTTCCGCTCACAGAACAACGGTACTTAAAATCATCCGTGATGTTAAGAAACAAAAGGATAAGGCACTTGTAAAATATGGCAAACTTTATGATAAGGTTTTTCTTTCACCTAAGGATTTTCTGGTAACAGATAATGAAATTGAAGAGGCATACAGAAAAATATCGCCCCCCTTTGTAAAGTCCATACAACAAGCTATCACGAATATATGGACATACCAGGAACATATACGAATCCGCACCGTTGGCCCGCTAAAGGCGAACGGCATTGTGCTTGATACCCTGTATTCTCCTGTAGAAAGCGTTGGGGTGTATGTTCCGGGTGGTGCCGCATCGTATCCCTCCACGGTGCTGATGAACACCATACCGGCACGTGTAGCAGGCGTTAACAAGATAATCATGACTACACCTCCCGCTAAGGACGGAACTATTCCGCCCGAAAGACTGATTGCTGCAAAGGAAGCAGGTGTTCATGAGATATACAGGATAGGTGGCGCGCAGGCTATTGCAGCCCTTGCCTTTGGCACAGAGACCGTTCCAAAGGTAGATAAGATCGTAGGGCCAGGAAACGTCTTCGTTGCACTTGCAAAAAAAGAAATCTTTGGATATGCCGGTATTGATATGCTGGCCGGGCCCAGCGAAGTATTAATTATAGCAGATGACCACGCAAACCCTTCGTTTGTGGCAGCTGACTTGTTATCTCAGGCGGAACACACACCCGGTATCTCAATACTGGTCACTTTCTCTGAATTATTGGTGGAACAAGTACTCTCGGAACTGAACCAACAAATGACCAAACTCAAACGACATGCTGACACAAAAAAATGCCTCAAAAAATTTGGTGTTATTCTATTGACAAAAAATATTGATGAGTGTGTCGATATCGCCAACAGATTAGCCCCGGAACATTTACAGATTATGACACACAATCCAAGGACTTTACTTTCTGGTATCAAACATGCGGGAGCAATCTTTTTGGGGGCATACACCCCGGTAGCATTGGGAGATTATATTGCAGGACCATCTCATGTACTTCCAACAGGAGGAACAGCCCGTTTTTCCTCTGGATTATCGGTAAATGATTTCTTAAAGAGGTGTAGTGTAATAACGTATTCCAAATCGGCACTTAAGGCAGCATATAACGATTTAGCAGAAATTTCAAGGGCAGAGGGTTTGGATGCACATACCTGGTCTGCTCAAATCAGACTAAATCCAAATTTTAAAGGAGTATGCCGTTGAGCTATTTCCGAACTAATATTGAAAGAATGTCAGGATATACGCCTGGCGAGCAACCAAAAGACGGTATCTACATAAAACTCAACACAAATGAAAATCCCTATCCGCCTTCTTCAAAGGTATTGAATGCCATTAAAGATGCGGCGAACGAAAACCTGCGTCTTTATCCTGATCCGGTCGCAACATCAGCCAGGATAAAAATAGCGGAAATATTAGGTACAAAACCGGAACGTATTATGGCAGGCAACGGTTCCGACGACCTGTTATCCATAATCGTACGGAGTTTTGCAGGACAAGGGGACAAGGTCGTTTTCCCTTACCCCTCTTATATGCTTTACAAAACACTGGCAGAACTGCAAGATGGGGTTGCATGCGCCATAGACTTTACAGAAACGTATTCTCTTCCCAAAGATTTTATTGTACAAGGGGCAAAGGTCACATTTATCGCAAATCCGAACTCACCCTCAGGTACCATGGTATCATCTCAGGAAATATCAAGGATTGCCTCTGAGATGGATGGAGTACTTGTCGTCGACGAAGCGTATGCTGACTTTGCTGACGATAACTGCCTCTCCCTGGTAGAAAAACACGATAATATCCTTATCCTGCGCACACTTTCAAAATCATATTCACTGGCTGGTATCAGATTGGGTTTTTGTATTGCCCAGGAGTCTCTTATTCAGGGAATGATGAAGGTAAAGGATTCGTACAACGTTGACCGACTCAGCATTGCCGCTGTCGTTGCCGCTCTTGATGATCAAAAAAGCATGAAGGCAAACGTTGGGAGAATAAAAGATACAAGGCACTATCTTACAGAGTCTTTACGGGATATGGGGTTTTTCGTTTATCCCTCTCAAACCAACTTTGTACTGGTCCAATGTATGAATGGAGTCTCTGCACACACGTTATATCAGACGTTAAAATCACGAAAGGTACTCGTACGGTATTTTAATCTGAGACGACTAGACGATTGCCTGCGTATCACTATTGGCACAAGGGAAGAAGTCGATATTTTACTAAAAAATCTTAAAGAGTTTATAGAGACCAGACATTCAAAAAAAAGAGATGCCTGCTGTCTTTAACAACGGCGCGACAATGCCCCGGGTATCAATCTATATGAACAAAAGAATAGCCACAATTCAGAGGAAGACAAAAGAAACAGAGATCGATCTGGCCGTTAATATCGACGGAGAAGGAAATAGCCACATTTGTACAGGTGTGGGCTTCTTAGATCATATGCTCGATATACTTGCCAAACATGGCCTGTTTGACTTGGATATTAAGGCAATTGGAGATCACAGGGTGGATGACCATCACACAGTCGAAGATGTGGGAATATGCTTTGGACAGGGAATAAAAGATGCATTGGGTAATAAAAAGGGGATACGGCGCTTTTCAAATTCAAGCGTCCCGATGCAGGAAGCCCTTGCCAATATCGCCATAGACATCAGTGGCAGGCCTGCCTTGGTATTTAATGTTACCTTCCACACAGAGAAGATTGGAAATTTCGATGTAGAACTTATAGAAGAATTTTTAGAGGCCTTCAGTGCAAATGCAGGGATAAACTTGCACGTGAACGTTCCATACGGCAACAACGCACATCATATAGCAGAAGCAATATTTAAGGGACTGGCCAAGGCCTTGAATGATGCTGTTAGGACAGATGAGCGCGTAAAAGATGTCCCATCAACGAAGGGGGTGCTCTAATGCATCCGCCTGAAAAGCCCAAACATTATTTTAGAAGAGGATTTCCGCATGATAAAGCAGTTCTTTAAATATTTCGCTCTCCCGATGTTCGCCCTTTTCGTACCTTTTATTATCTTCCTGTCAACCACACTTTATGCCCAACTCGCCGACACCCCATGGCCTATGTTCAGACACGACATACAACATACGGGAAGAAGTCCATATCTGAGCATTCAAAAACCTGTTCTCAAGTGGGCTTTTCAAACGCAGGGACCCATCTTTTCCTCTCCTGCTATTGGGGAAGATGGCACAATTTACTTTGGCTCAAAAGATACAAAACTATACGCCATTAATCGTAACGGCAGCCTTAAATGGGCATTTGAGACACAAGGGGAAGTTGATTCGTCGCCCGCCATCAGAAAGGACGGCACCATCCTTTTTGGGTCGTGGGATAGCCACCTATATGCAGTAAATCCTGATGGCAGTATACGATGGAAATATAAAACTGAAGGCGGAATTATTTCTTCTCCTGCTGTTGCGAATGATGGTACGATTTATGTTGGATCCTGGGATAAAAAACTCCACGCTATTACACAGGATGGTAACTTAAAATGGACACAAAAGACCGCCGATCACATTGTCTCGTCTCCTGCCATAGCACCAGATGGCATAATCTATTTCGGCTCCGGAGACTACTATTTGTTTGCTATGAAACCAGAAGGTAAGGCCATATGGAGTTTTGGCACCAGATATCTTCTCGATGCGTCGCCTTTAATTGCATCCAATGGGGATATCTACATTGGTTCTGAGGATGCCAAATTCTACGCCTTGCAGCCTGACGGACAGGCAAAATGGACGTTTGATACCGTATATGATATTGATTCTTCTGCTGCTATAGATACGGACGGAACCGTGTACTTTTGTTCAGGGAACAATAGTATTTATGCCTGTACATCCACGGGGAAACTGAAGTGGCGTTTTGAAACTGGCGGCTCCGTTATCTCTTCTCCTGCTATTGGGGCAGACGGCACCATCTATGTTGGTTCCAGAGACAAAAAAGTGTATGCCTTAAATTCTGACGGAAGTTTGAAGTGGGTATTTGAAACAGGCGATGCTATAGAATCATAACCTTCTATTGATGCCAAAGGCACCCTTTACATCGGTTCTAACGACGGAAAACTTTACGCCATAGGAGAAGTATCCATCAACGATTAGTTTTAAAACCTCACACCGTAACAAACCATTTGAAAATTCAACTTTCCTTTTAATTGCACGCTAATAAAAAAGGGCCAGTATAAAAACTGGCCCTTTATAGTTAATTACTCCTGAAACTTTTTATTGTCTGACTTCTATTTCATCTTCACCTTAATATCTCTAATCTCTTCAGGTGACCCACCAGCCCGAGGAAGACCTGCACTTCCAGAACCCCCTTTCAAAGCATCCATCGTCCTGGCTCCTCGTTCATCCATGGCACTTGCAAACCAATAGAGGAATGCAACAAAAAAGCCACCACCCACCATGTTGCCAAGGGTAACAGGGACAAGGTTGTGGCCAAACATCTTGCCCCATGAAATCACTGCCGGGTCATGAGGTAATAAATTCGCAATCGTTAAAAACGTCATATTCGCTATACTGTGCTCCATGCCCGTTGTAACGAAAATGAATAAAACCCACCAACACATAATTATCTTGGCCGTATCACTTGTGACTCTAAAAGCGCACCATATTCCCAGACAGACAAGCCAGTTACAAAAGATACCTCTGAAGAATAGTTCCCACCATGGCGCATTCATCTTGTAGGTTGCCACCTTGTTCAGAAAGGTATGCCATGGATCAGGGGCAAATACTCCAGCCATATAAATTAAAAGCGCAAAAATCATCGACCCGCCCAAGTTGCCTAAGTATGTCCAAAACCAACCCACCAGGCAATCGCCAAGCGGTACCGTACCCCTAAGTGTTCCCTTCAACATCAGGAGGTTATATCCGGTAAACAACTCAGCTCCACCGATAACTACAAATACCAATGCAACACCAAATGCTGCACCTCCAACTATTTTACCGATTCCAGGATTTAGCGCTGCAATAGGCGCAGCACAAATAACCATCATGAGAACACCGAATCCAATAAAAAAACCAGCCATCACAGAAAGTGTCAAAAAGCCCGTCAGGCTGTGCTTCATTGCAGTGGCTTTCTTTAAAGACACCGCAGCAATTGCATCTACGTTTGCAGTATATAACATTAATTGTTCTCCTCTAAAATGTTGTTGTGAATATTATCTCAAAACAACACCCCTTTTATTTTTATTACACCCATACTCCCGAATAAACACTTCCAACATCTAACATCCCATATACTTTTCTATACTTATTTTAATAACACCTCCTTCCCTTATTTTTTAAAAGTTATTTTATTCATATCCATAATTTGCTCCAAATTGCGAACCTTATCAACCAACTTTTTTTTCTCTAGCGCCTTCTTTACCATATCAACTATCTCTTTCAACCTGAATGGTCTCATTATACAATCATACACCCCATAGCTATTCATTCGAGCAGTATCATACGTATTCGGATTGGCGATTACCACAATTTCAGTATTCAAACTGGAAAAATTAATCTTCTTTAGTATTTCATAACCCAGAGAAGGCTTTACATCTAAATCGGCAATGATAAGGTCATAGACATTTTCCCCACATACCTGCGCCACACCCTCCCATCCTATTCCGTCACATGTTCCCAAACCCTCTTTCTCTAAGATACTCACCAATGACCTGCATACCTTCACCTGCTCTTCTACAATTAAAATCCGTGCCATAAAATCTTTCACACATATTACATACAAGGTTTACTGCTTGGGGATACTCCACGCCCCTGGTGACTTCAAAGTCTCTTCAACTTGTTTTTTCAGTACATCCCTTTCCTTTTCAAGTATTTCAGCATTATTCATGAGTTCTTGAATAGCTAAATCTTTATTGTTCAACGTCTTCTTTGCAAGCGACAGCGAGTCTTCTAATTCCCATATTTGTTTTTGTAACCGCGCCTTCTCCTCCTCCAGCTTTGCCTTTGCATCCTCAAGGTTTTTATTCACATTCTTCAATTGTTCACCTTGCACCTTAAAAGAATCCGCCATCTTTTCTGCGTCCGCCTTTTGTCGCGTAATGTCATCAACCATCTTGTTCAACTCTTCCATAGAACCAAAGGCCTTCATTACCCTTTTCTCGAGTTGGCCATGAAATGTCTTTTCCCTAATGTATCCCGCTTCCTTCATAGCATAGTATTTATTTATCATCTTGGACGCAAATCCAACATTTACAAACAACAATATCATAATAAGGGTCTTTGCATTTACCGATAAACCCTTTACATCGCCATTTCCCATAATTTCCACTCCTAAATTTCAGTGTATTTGAATTCTTTTTAAAATATACCCTTTATCTTTCTGTTATATCCCTAAATACACCTTCAATCCGTATCGACTTACCGTTTTCATCCCGCACAAGGTTACATGTCCGCTCTGAAATAAACCGTTCCCCGTTTTTCCTCTTACAATATGATGTAAAATCCCGCCATACCTCCTCTTTCTCCAATTTTTCAACGAGCTCCTTTCTATCATCCGGATTCACATACACGTCTTTTACCCGTGTCCCAATAACTTCTTCCGGAGAATTGTAACCAAGTATTTCAGCACCCGCCTGATTAATCCAGGTAAACACTCCTTCTTCAGTAGGCTCACACTGATATATACCTTCTTTTAATGAATCCAATAACTGCCTGTGGTGTCTTTCTGACTCATGTAATTCATCCTCAAATTTCTTCCGTTCAGTAATATCCCTGAATATTCCATCTATACGGACAGACTTCCCATTCTCATCAGACACCAGATTGGACGTCCGCTCCATATAAAAACGTTCACCATTTTTCCTCTTACAAAAAGATACAAAACCTTTCCAGACCCCTTCCTTGGAAAGTTTTTCAGTAATTTGTATGCGATCATCCGGATTCACATAAATATCCTTTACTTTCATTCCAATTACTTCTTCAGGAGATTTATAACCGAGGATTTCAGCGCCTGCACTATTAATCCATATAAAGGAACCTTCCTCCTCTGGCTCAGATTGATAAACGCCGTCTTTTAGCGAATCGAACAACAATCGATATCTCTTTTCCGATTCGGCAATTGCATGTTCTGTTTTTTTCCTCTCCGAAATATCTCTTATAACCCCATAGATAGCACCCGGGTTTCCCTTCTCATCCCGAACTAAACTACTTGTACGTTCTGCATAAAAGGCTTCCCCACCCTTTTTCTTGCAGAGAGATACAAATTCCCTCCATATCCCATCCTTTTCAAGTTTCTCACAGAGACGTCTTCTGTCTTCAGGATCTATGTAGATGTTTTTCACTTTTGTTCCTATTACCTCTTCCGGAGTACTGTACCCGAACATCTCAGCCCCAGCCTTGTTAATAAAGGTAAACACCCCCTCAGCGCCTGGCTCCGATTGATACACCCCTTCCTTTAAGGATTCAAACAATCCTCTGTAGCGCTTCTCCGACTCTACTACCTGTTTTGTTTTCTCATCCAAAGACTTAGCCATTGCATTAACGGAGTTTGCCAATTCGCCAATCTCATCTTCCCTCTTTATACCTACTCTTTGAGTCAAATCCCCAGAGGCCATCTTTTTGGTCACTTCAGTTAATTTAAGAATCGGTACTGAAGTCCTTCTCCCAATAAAGTACGCAACTATTACAATAGGAAAGGCCATCACCAGCAACACAGAACTCACAATATAATTAAGATTATAAGCAGGCCCATACCCTTCATCTCTGTCGATTTCTGCAATAACACCCCAATTAAACTCTGGCAACCAACGCCATACGCCCAACACCAACAGGCCGCTGTAATCTTTATAGCCTTTCGCATCAAACCCATTTTCTCCGGCAACACACTGCTTAACCCCATCGGTCAATTCGCCAGTTTCCGGATTAACCAATTTCAGGCTTAGCGCGCACCTCCTTTTTACCAACCCCATTTCTTTAAGGTGTGCAGCAAATCTTGACTCCGTAACCATGAAGCCATCCTTGTTTACGAGATATGTTTCTCCTGTCTTACCCAAATTAAGGCTCAACATCAAGTCGTTCAAGGCGTTCGCGTCTACCCGAAGGGCAACAACACCTACCGCAGCCCCGTCCCGACTCTTAAGCGGTGCCGAAACAAACATGGTAGGCAAACCCAATTCTTTCTCTCCGAATTCATTTATTAACGGGATTTCTGATGGAATCACATTTGACGCATAAGTACTCCCCTCTATAGACTTCTTGAAATAATCCATTTGCGAAACGTCGGCTCCCACGGCCTCTCCAACGGTGCCAACGGTTATCATACCGCTGTCATTACATACGAAGACGCCTTTATAACCATACACACTTTTTACCACCTCCAAATATTGGACAATATCAGGGTAATCCTTATCACTCCCTGTAACTTTTGTGCTCCTGATCATCAAGGGATTATTTGCAACTACACGGGCATTCCTTATCCGCTCATGCACCCAATTATTGACCAGATCCGCCTGTTTATGCCCAATACCATCGAGGTCCCTTATGAGTACCTCCTGAAGGTCGGCCTGTATCCTCGGATAAGCAACAATTCGTAACAAGACAAATGGCAGTAACGTAAACACTATCAGCAAAAAAACAATTCGATTTTTAATCGAGATATACATAATTTTCTCCGTAATTTAACAAATGCTCAACCAAATCCAAGAACAAGGAACTCTTTTACGATTGCGATACTCGTTTACCACCAGTGCGTTGGATAATCCCTTTTCGTAGCCTTATTAAAGATAACCGCTATCACTAGCATGATAAACACTCCCAGAACGGTGGGATTCAGCATAAAAAGATACCCGACACCCAACCCTCCCGTTTGAATAGCTACATATGCCGTAGCGCCCGCAGGGGGATGGATCGAGTACGTCACAAACATAAGAACAACAGCAAGGGAAACGCCAAGCGCAAGCGACCACCACGTCACGCCAAAGAAATCATGGACAACCACCCCGATACTTGCGCCAAGAAAATGCCCCAGCATGACATTCCTTGGCTGTGCCAGGGGCGCCTTATACGCACAATAAAGCAATGGTGCGGTAGATCCTAAAGATCCTAATAACATCGGGCACTTCCATGTAAAGGCCAGCAACGCCGTTACCCCTATCCCAAGAAGCGTTCCCCAGAGAGAAAGCCACGTCTCCCTTGTAGTAAGTACGGGTTGTGGCGCTCTGGGCAACTTTTTAACATACGCACTAATCTTATTTATCCCTTCCAATACCGGCATTTTTCTATTCCCCCCTGTAGAAGCCCTTTTAAAACCTCCTATTAAACGAGCAGAAAAACTCTCTTTATCTGTCTCAAAATCTTCTTTTACCTCAAACTTAACATCGATAACTTTTTTAACCTCAGCGACTTTTCTCCTTTTAAACATCGACAGGCATCCGTTTTCTCTCCGCAACCGCACAGAATAAACTCTTTCCAATTACTCATATCAGCTTAACGAAAGATATACCAACCACAGCCAAAAAACAAAATGCCACATATGTTTCACATAAGTGGCACTGAATCAACATCTTATTAAAAACCAACGTATTTTTATATCATTACACACCGGGGCTTATTCATTCACGAATACATTCCATTATGCAACAGTGGTTTCAGTATGAAATTATTTCTCACCCTTATCTGAAATTTCGTGTTGTGGTCTAATCCCGTATTTCTTTATCTTCCTCCAAAGGGTTGTTGTGGATATCCCAAGTACCTGAGCAACCTTTGTTTGATTACCGCCATATTTATTTAAAGCCTCAACAATTGCATTCTTTTCCTGTTCTGCAAGAGATGTCACAATAAACGATTTCCTCTTCTGATCTTCGCGCATATCCTCGTTAAACTCGGAAAATTTCTCCACAGAAAGCGGAAGTTCTTCCGCAGAAATGGTCTCGTTCTTAGACAAGGTGACTGCACTCTCTATTGCATTCTGAATCTCTCTAATATTGCCAGGCCAATGGTAATTCATTAATGCCTTCATCGATTCTTTGGAAAATACCCGTTTTCCCTTCCTTACCTTTTCCAAAATCTTTTCCAAAAAATATTCCACTAAAAGCGGAATATCTTCCCTTCGTTCTCTTAAGGGAGGAAGATGAATACGGATTACATTAATTCGGTAAAAAAGATCTTTTCTGAATTTTCCAAACTCAACGGCTTTTTCCAGATTTTCATTTGTAGCAGCAATGATTCTCGCATCGACGCATATCGTCTTGTTCCCACCAACCGGACGAATCTCACCATCCTGCAAAAACCGCAAGAGTTTTACTTGCGTAGATTGCGCAGTTTCGCCGATTTCATCCAGTAAAATCGTTCCTTTTTGCGCCTGCTGGAACAACCCAATCTTGTCCTTAATGGCCCCGGTAAATGCACCCCTCATGTGCCCGAACAGTTCGCTTTCCTGCAAATTTTCAGGCAATGCGCCACAATTAATCACAACGAATGGCCCATCTTTTCGAAGACTATTATAATGGATAGCCCGCGCAATCAGCTCTTTTCCTGTTCCACTCTCCCCTGTAATCAGAACGGTGCTTTCGGTACGGCATACATGTGACGTTATTTTTAGTACCTCCAGCATGGCATTAGAATTACCCACAATGCCTTCAAATCTGTATTTATCTCTAATTTCCCCTTCGAGATACCTGACTCTGTCTCTCAGGCTTTTTTTTTCAAGCGCCTTTTTTGCAACTTTCAGGATTTCCTGATGGCGGAAAGGTTTGGTCACATAGTCATATGCCCCATCCCGAATTGCCTGAACTGCCGTACTAATGGTGCCATACGCCGTAATCAGAACAACCTCGGCGGATGGATTCGCAGACTTCACAGCCCTGAGCACCTCCAAACCATCGACTTTTTTCATCTTTAAATCTGTAACCACCAGGTCGTACCCATTTTGATTATCGAATTTGTGCATGGCTTCTTCGCCACTCACAGCGCCCTCAACCTGATATCCCTCATCCTTAAAAGCAATCATGAGGGATTCTCTCATGGCGTCTTGATCCTCCACAACAAGTATTTTGCCGTTTTCCATAATTCTTACATTATCCCACGAAAAGATTATCCTGGATTGCTAATTTCTCATTCCCGACAGGGAGCTTAATATAAAAGGCCACACCTTTGTCTTTTTTGCTTTTAGCATCAATTGTCCCCCCATGGTCATCAATAATACGCTGAACTACCGAGAGACCCAATCCCGTTCCTTCTGTTTTTGTCGTATAAAAAGGTTCAAATATCTTGTACAGTTCGTGATCTGGTATACCTAATCCCGAATCTGATATCACTATTTCCACAGCGTCTCGTAAAAAAAGATTGGTTTTTCTTACCATTACCTTAATTTGTCCGCCATGAGGCATTGCTTCGAGGGAATTTATCAATAGGTTCCATAACACCTGGTGAATAAGATCTGTATCAATGTAAACTTTCGGCAATATACTCTCGTATACCTCTTTCAGCTCTACCTGATCGGTAAAACGGCTATCCTGTTCCAGCAGAAAGAGGGTATTTTTAATCACCTCCCGGATATCCTGCAAAGAAAAGGAAGGCTCCCGGGGATGTGCAAAAGTCAAAAAATTACTGATAATCCTGTCTAACCTTTCGGACTGATCTACAATCATTTCCAATAAATCTTTGTCCTGACCTGTTAATTTCAGATGGGCGTCCAAAATACCCACGGAATTGCATATTGCGCCCAGGGGATTTCGAATCTCATGCGCAATCGCAGCAGCGAGCTCACCCATCGAGGCCAATTTTTCAGACCGCCGCACTTGCTCCTCCATCCTTTTTCTTTCTGTGATGTCCCTCACAAACGCCCTCACACAAACACATTCCCCCGTTTTGACATTACAAAGACCTGTTCCGTTAATCTCGACGTTGATTTCCTTTCCTGCCTTTGTCAGAAACACGGTTTCCAGCTCACTGCATCCGGTTTCTTTAATCCGTTTAATATGTCTCTTTATTTCCTCCCGATATCCGCCTGGCACGATGTCTTCAAGCATCATTCGCCTCATTTCTTCGAGGGAATAGCCTAATTTATATAATTCTGTCTTGTTTACATTAATAAAATTTCCTTTAAGACTGATCTCGTGAATCATTTCCGGGGCATTTTCCACGAGATCCCGATATTTTTTTTCCGATTCCCTTATTGACATAAAAAGCCTCGCATTCTCAATAGCAATGGCCAGTTGAGGAATGATTTGATTTAACAATCCAAAATGCGCATCGGCAAAAGCATCTTTCTGCCGACTCCCGAGTGTTATAGTTCCAATGGTAATTCCTTTCGATTTCAAGGGAAAGCAGATATAAGAACGTATGCCCTTCTCATGTAATTGCCGGTCAAACTGATAACCTCCTTTATGGGTATCCATAACAAAAACGGGAACACCCTTTTTAACAGAGACATTCTGTGCCGTTTCATGCAAGAGAGACCGGTAGCAATGTAACCAATCAGTGGATAACAATACCCCATCAACAATATGAGAATCTTCAGCAATTTCTGTCCCATCGATGAGACATGCCACACCTAACCAGGTAAAGTCAATTCTGCGTTTCAATTCGTGATAAATATTCTTGTACACTTCTTTAATGTCAAGACCAGATGCAATAATCTTGTTGATATTATTTACAATCTCTTTTTCGAGTGTCACTAATTTCTCTTCTGTGATGTCTTTGGAGATCACCACAAAACCAATGGGTTGTCCTTTTTCGTCGCGTCGCAAGGTAAACGTAACATGAACGGGAAAGATTTCGCCACTCTTCTTCTTTCTTGTTACTTCTCCCTCATATCGACCCGTTTTGCGCGCCAACTCTAAAATACGATCGACCTTCCCCGATTTTACATCTTCCTCGGTATGCAGTATCCGTACATTCGCCACGCCAGTCACCTCTTCTTGCCGGTAGCCATAGATCAGGCTTGCCCCCTTATTAAATGCGAGGATATTGCCATTCAAATCTTCTGCAATGATCGAATATTCCGTAGAACCCGCCAAAATACTATGTAAAAAATTCGTCATTTCCTGGAGTTTAAGGGTTCTCTCTTTAACAATATTCTCTAAATCGGCCGTATAATTTCTCAAGGCAACCGTTTTTTCCTCCAGGGATTCAGCCATAACGTTGAACGCCTGCGCCAGTTCGCTAATTTCATCTTTTTTACCACTGTCATTCACTCGTTGCCCCAGGTCGCCGCCGGTAATCTTTCTCGTTACCTCTGTTATATTTAAAATGGGTGCGGAAATTCGTTTCCCAAAATAGAATGCAGCCAATGCTAAAGGAAAGGCCAATACCAGCAACATTGAAAGAACGAAATTTTTCAAACTGTATGCCGCCCCATACCCTTCCTGGATAGCAATCTGTGCAAGCAAACCGCAGTCATGCTCAGAAATCCAGCACCACGCACCCAGGACCTTCCTGCCGTCGTAATTCTTGTAGCCATCTGAATCGTAACCATCCTTGCCGCTCAGACATTTTTGTGCCCCAACAGTAAGCTTTCCTGTATGTGGATTTATCACCTTTAACACCAGTGCTGTCCTTTGCTGAATCAACCCGGCCTTTCTCATCTCATCGGCAAACCGTGACTCCGTCAGCATAAAGCCCTCCCGGTTGATAAGAAAAGTTTCCCCGGTTTTTCCCAGTTTTGTACTCTTCATAATCTCGCTGAGGGGCAAGGTATTTACCTTGAGAACGACAGCCCCTATCGTACGATTATCAGAATCAATGAGTGGGGCAGATATATGCATCATCGGGCCGTCACTATCGCTCTTCTTGCTCTTACCTTCACCCTGATCAAGACATTGAATCTCTGATATACAAATACTTCCATTTAACCCCTCTCTGCAATAATCGTAACTCAGCATATTGGACCCTGTCAGTTGCCGTTCTGTGGCCACAAGCACCGTTCCATCGCATGAAATTATATATACCGTTTTATATCCATATTCTGTCCTGACCATATCAATATAATCGTACAATCTTGGGTAACCCTTAAGCTTATCATCCACACTACGCTCCATTAAGCCAGAGATATTCCTGCTGACAACCTTTGCGTCATGCCGCCTTTCATTAAACCACATCTTTACAATTTCTGCCTGTTTTTGCTTCACGCCCTCCAGATTTCGTATTAAAGCTTCTTCCAAATCCATTTGCGCCTTGGGAAACGCCACAAAACGCAACAACAACAATGGCAGAAATGAACAGAGCAAAAGTATCAGGACGAGCCTGTTTTTAATAGATCTGAATAAAACCATTTTTCTTTACCCCCCCTGTACCCCATACGTGTTAAGTTTCTGACTTATCGCTTTTTTCATATGTGCAATATACAACAATCCGTCAGACATTGAATAATTATAGGGGAACGGGCACAATTTCTCACTTAATTGACTTATGGCGTAATGATACATCCTCCCGGCTTCTTCCGGGGACATCCCCTGTTCCACCTCATAAAAATACCCTAAGCCCAGGTCCTCACCTTTGGGTGACATTATACTTCTTAACCCATATTCTGAAGGATTTTGGGTAATCGGGGAATCCTTCTCCATTCCAAAAAGGGACGGCAAACAGGAAAAGCCAGGGGAATCCAGATATTCTTTATTCAGTACAAAACCGATTGTCTCTAATGCTTCATTTTCAGTCTCTGTGGGAAACCCAATGATTATATAGAGATGAAACGATATGCCTGCTTGCAAGCATTCATCCAATACCTTTTTCACGACATCTACCTTCGTCCCCTTTTTCATCAAATCCAGCATCCGCTGGTTGTACGATTCTAGACCAAAAACCAATTTTTGACATCCGGATGCATGTAGCATCCCAAGCACGTCACCCGTAAGGGCACTCTCAAATCGCACCCCACCCATCCATTTTATATCCCATTGGTTTTTTAATATACCCTGTGATATCTTCCGTAACTGATTCATGGGAACAGACTCGTCGGTAAAGAAAAAATACGGGGTATTATATTTTTGAGAAAGCTTATGAATGTCCTCCAGGATCAATTCCGGCTGACGCAAACGAAAATTCCTGTGGTCCAGATGTAAGTTGCAAAAGGCACATTTCCTGTAATAACATCCCCTGGATGTCTGCACTGGCAAGACGGATGCAGGAGAGAGGTATAGCCCGAGGGGAAACCCATCAAAGTCAGGCGTAGGCAACCTGTTCAAATCCTCTGCAAAAAACGGCTCATTCATCCTGGTAACATTGTTCTCCCGATAAATCAGGTTTGGCACTTTTGCAAAATCCCTCTTCCCCCCCACCTGTTCTACAAGTCTCAGTAGGGCATGCTCACCTTCAAAAACAACAACACTATCAACAACCGAAAACAACCCATCCGCTTTTTTTACATTTTCAATAAGCTTGGTAAAAACACTTCCGCCGATGGTAATATGAATCTCTTTGTTTCGATCCTTTATCAATTTTGCAAGGGTAAGCCCTGGGATGATCTGAGAAGTACTGGTTATGGAGATACCCAACACCTTTGGGGAAAATTCCAGGATGGAAGAAAGAATGTGGTCTTTATACAGTTCGAGGAAGATGTTTTCTTCCGCATCGTCCAGCGCTTTAAAAATCTCCCGGGAGGAATATACAGAATACCTCATGTCATTATTCAGCGCCGTCATCGACGATGGATAATACACGGCAGACAGGATTCCAAGTGTCTCGTTTACCGTATTGACACTCTCCATGTATCTTTCGAGGTCATAAAAACCTTCCGACCTCAAGGTGTTTTTTGCGGGTTCCACCTTATCAATTACTGAAGGAATCAGTTCCAGTGCATTCATCAATGCCTGGCGTTTTTCCTGATAATCACGGGAAGCACCCCGGCGGGACGCCTCTCCTGGCATATCCACAGACCTTAATGTATCGACAATCCTTTGATAAAATTCACCGCATGTCTTTTTCGTCAGGAGTATGTCCAGCAACTCAATATTTACGTCTCTCTGTACGACATCGCGAACACCATTTTGTCGCAAAAATGCCGTCAAAGAAGGCAGGCTGAGGTAGGGTTGCGAAGGGTGCCACGATGGTGGGAATAGCAAGAGCACTTTCATTACTTCACCTTTTTTTGTCCTCCCTCTGCTTGCCCAAGAGATTTAACCTTCGGAGGCATGATCGAGTCCAGATGCAACACATCCCTTCCCGCCAGTACATCCATTTGCTTTTGGGCTTGTATCTTTACAGGCAAACCGTATATCTTGATAAACCCAAGGGATGCGCTGTGATCAAAGGAGTCTTCCTTTTGATAGGTTGCCAATTTTTCACTATAGAGGGATAGGGGTGATTTGCGCCCCACTACCGTACACGTCCCTTTTGATAATTTTACGCGTATCGTCCCCTTCATAAGACGCTGACTACTCAATATGTATGCTACCAGGTCCTGATGAAAGGCAGAAAACCAAAGCCCATTGTAAATCAAATCGGCATAGTGTACCGAAACGATATCTTTAAAACGCAGGGCATCTTTTGTCATAATCATACCTTCCAGTGCCCTGTGAGCAGTATGCAACATGACGGCGGCAGGGGACTCATAAATTTCCCTGGACTTAATGCCTATAAGGCGATTCTCCAGGTGGTCAATGCGACCAACACCATGCTTTCCGCCCCTCGCATTTAAGGTATTAATAAGGGTAACCCCATCCATCTCTTCGTCGTTCATAGCAACGGGGATACCCTTTTCAAAATGAATCTCAAGGTATTCAGGTTCATCCGGAGCGTCCTGTGCGTTTTTTGTCCACTTGTAGACCTCCTCTGGCGGTTCAACCCAGGGATCTTCTAATATCCCGCACTCAATACTTCTGCCCCAGAGATTTTCATCCGTACTGTATGGACTCTTGATCTTTGCTTCTACCGGGATATTATGCTCCTCAGCATATCGAATCTCTTCGTCGCGTGCCATCTTCCACTCCCTTACGGGCGCAATAATCTGAAGCCTGGGATTCAGTACCTGCAAGGATACGTCCAGGCGCACCTGGTCGTTTCCTTTCCCTGTGCATCCGTGAGCCACAGCATCTGCCTTCTCCTCATGCGCAACATCTGCTAATAATTTTGCAATCAGCGGCCGGCCCAGGGCCGTCGCCAGCGGGTAAACCCCTTCATACAATGCCCCTGCCTGCAAAGCAGGGAATATAAAATAATTAACAAAAGTATCCTTTGCATCAACAACAATCGCCTTTTTCGCCCCGATCTTTAAAGCCTTCTCCCGAATAGCATCCAAATCCTTTACCGCACCGAGGTCAATGGTCACGGTAATGACGTCCATATTATATTTTTCGGAAATCCACTTAATTGCCACAGAGGTATCCAAGCCGCCCGAATAGGCCAATACCACCTTTTTCCGTTGCTCTGACATGAATATAAATCCCCCAAGGTTTATTCGTACTATTTCAAAATGAAATTATATCAGACAGGAGGTAACAATCAAATGATTTTCAAAATGCAATGACTGGCGCAAATACTCCCTGTAAAATAAATATAACTTTGAAATCTTCGATAAAAATACTATAATATTTAGTTTAATGACAACACTCGGCCAGGGCGCAGGTTAGAGTCGGGGGAAAACGTCTCCTCTCCTTTAATGAGCGAAGCCATAAGGGTGGAGCTGTTGCAATGTTTTAAATATTCTCTGAGGTACATTGGGAGAACTCAAAGATATGTCTGATAAAAAATTCAACAAAAATATCCTTTGCATTGGTGCAGGATATGTCGGCGGGCCTACAATGGCCATGATTGCAGCTAAATGTCCACAATATAAAGTGACAGTGGCTGATATAAACGCACAAAAGATTATGGCATGGCAAACGGAAAATTTGCCCATTTATGAGCCGGGTTTATTGGAGGTTGTCAAGAAATCTCTGGGCAGGAATTTGTTCTTTTCTACCAATATCGAAGAAGGCATAAAAAAGGCTGATATTATTTTTGTTTCTATCAACACACCAACGAAAACGTATGGTGGGGGGGCCGGCAAAACCGCCGACCTGCAGTATTGGGAAAAAACCGCAAGAGACATTGTCCGTATTGCAGAGTCAGACAAAATCATTGTTGAGAAAAGCACATTGCCTGTTCGGACTGCCGAGGCTATGGAACGAATTCTCAATGCAAAGAACAAAGGAATCCATTTCGATGTGCTCTCTAACCCGGAATTTTTAGCCGAAGGAACCGCCATTGCTGATCTGGAAAATCCAGATCGTGTACTTATCGGATCTCGGGAAACAGAAAAAGGACGTAAGGCAAGGAATGAGCTTGTTGAAATCTATGCCAATTGGGTTCAAAGAGACCGGATTCTCACTTGCGATGTCTGGAGTGCAGAACTCTCAAAGCTGGTAGCAAATGCATTTTTAGCGCAAAGAATCTCCTCCATTAACAGCATCTCCGCCCTATGCGAAAGGACAGAGGCAGACATCAAAAAAGTAGCCCATGCGATTGGCATGGATTCCCGGATTGGATCGAAATTTCTTAACGCGAGTGTTGGGTTCGGCGGGTCTTGTTTCCGGAAGGACATCCTCAATTTAGTTTATATTTGTGAGCGTTATGGCCTTCACGAAGTTGCACAATATTGGGAAAATGTCGTAAAGATTAATGAGTACCAGGAGGACCGCTTTGTGCAAAAAATGCTCCATGCAATGTTCAATACCATTGCTCATAAGCGTATCACTCTTTTTGGTTTCGCCTTTAAAGCAAATACTGGTGATACGCGGGAATCACCAGCTATTTATGTTGTCAGGAAATTAGTTGAAGAACATGCCCATGTTGTTATAAGCGATCCTGAAGCATTACACAATGCAGAGCAAGACTTAAAAGACCTGCGGGAATATATTGAGTTCGAAGCCGACCCGTATAAGGCAGCGCAGCATGCACATGCTATTGCGATTATGACGGAATGGGAGTTGTATAAGACATTGGATTATAAGAAGATTTTTGAGAACATGGAAAAACCGGCCTTTCTTTTTGACGGTCGCAACATTTTAGATCATCAGAAAATCCATGAAATTGGTTTTAACGTTTATCCGATAGGAAAACCAATTCTTACCCATTTTTAAACTATGGAATCTTTTCATTCATTAAATTTCCTTAGCAAGGCACGCATCCATATCTTGCTTTTTATTGCAACGTTTTTGACCACTTACTATGTTAATGGGCCGTGGTACGCCATTACCATAATGATGATTCTGCTTGCTCATGAATTAGGACACTTTTTTATGTGCCGAAAGTATCACGTTGCAGCCACTATGCCCTACTTTCTTCCTCTTCCCTTTCCCCCCTTTGGCACCTTTGGCGCAGTGATCAAGATGAAGGGACACATACCGGACAAAAGGGCTTTATTTGATATAGGTGCCACAGGCCCGATCATGGGACTCGTTTTTGCCATTCCCGCTATCATTATCGGCTTAATTCTCTCAGACGTGCGTCCTGTACCCAGCGATACGTCCCAATACCTGGGGCTTGGAGAGCCTATACTATTTTCATGTATCTCCAAACTCGTAGTCGGACAACTACCCGATGGTATGGATATCTATCTCCACCCGGTTGCCTTTGCAGGCTGGGCAGGACTCTTTGTAACCGCACTCAATCTGCTTCCCATTGGACAGCTCGATGGCGGACACATATTGTATGCATTACTAGGTAAAAAAAGTAGTATTGTATATCGGATAGGCATTTTTGTCTTTTGTGCAATTGCGATTCTCTTGTATCCAGGCTGGATGGTATTTGCCATATTGCTCCTCATTTTTGGATTCAAACACCCTGCCCCAATAGACGAAGCAATCAGACTCGACCGCAAGCGCAGGATACTGGGCGTTATCCTCTTTATCATATTTTTAATATCCTTTACCCCCGTACCACTTAAACTTTAATTGCAATAAACGCCTGGCCACCATCGTATCTTAAAAGTACAGGACTTCAATGAGCACTGTTTATTAATTTTGCAGAAGACAAGCTCATTGAGGGAACGAAACGAATTTCTTTATACCATTGCGATCCCCTATGGCTAAAAGTTATCTTTAATCTTATGAAGACCAAAGTTGTTATTGCCATGAGCGGCGGCGTTGATAGTAGTGTTGCCGCACATTTGCTCGTAGAACAGGGCTATGAAGTCATTGGTTTATTCATGCGTCTGGGTATCGACAAAGCCGACTCGACAACCAGGACAAAAGTCTGCTGCAGCCTGGAGGATGCGAACGATGCCCGCACGGTAGCAGATCAGCTTGGCATCCAGTTCCATGTTTTAAACTTCAAAGAGGCATTTAATAGTATTATTGACACCTTTTGCACTGAGTACCTCAATGGCAGAACACCTAATCCCTGCATCCTCTGTAATCAGGAATTAAAATTTGGCCGGTTACTGGATTTTGCCAGGATGCTGAACGCTGATTTTATCGCAACCGGACACTACGCAAGGGTGGAAAAGTCAAAGGAGCGGTATCTCCTTAAAAAAGGTGCTGATTCGCGTAAAGATCAATCTTATGTGTTGTTCTCATTAAATCAGGATCAACTCTCAAGAACACTCTTTCCCTTAGGTACAACAGACAAGGAGACTGTCCGCGAAGTGGCCAGGAACTTAAATTTAAAAACCAAGGATAAACCAGAAAGCCAGGACATTTGTTTTGTGCTCGACAACAATTATCACTCTCTTTTACACGAAAGGTTCGGAAATTTGATAACACCGGGCATTCTCAAAGACACACAGGGGAATATTTTAGGGAGACATCCCGGGGTGCCTTTCTTTACCATTGGACAGCGCAAAGGACTTGGCGTTGCGCTGGGTACACCAAGATATGTGGTTGATATAAGCCCACAGGAAAATACCGTCGTTATCGGCACAGACAGCGAACTCATGGAAGACGAATTGGTAGCATCCACACTCAATTGGATTTCTCTCGATACCATACACTCACCAATAGAAGTGCAGGCAAAGATTCGATATAACCATATTCCGACACCCGCTACTATATATCCCTGCGGAATACACAACGTGCGTGTCGTATTCCATGAGCCACAAAGGGCTATTACTCCGGGGCAGGCAGTCGTTTTTTATGATAACGACACTGTCGTAGGAGGGGGATGGATTGAGAGAAAAAACGGGAAAACTTTCTAGCCTCACCCGAAACCTCCCTTATCATACCCTCAAATCAATTTTTAAGTCACCGGACAACCTGAAAACCGACAAAGTTGATTCCCGCCTAAAAACATCACGAAGACATTCCCGGCGGAGTGGAAAAGGATTTGACTTCTCTATCACAATTTACTAAAGTAATCGTCCCTAAGCCTTTAGCTTTCACGGAAAAAATTTTAATAAAATAGGAAATTACATATTTTGTAACATTTTAGCTGTTTGAAAAATTGCCTTTAAATAAACCACCACAGCTTGTTCCCAAACAGGCGTTTGGGAACACAATTGCAGAGAAACTGAGTTTCTCGTCCATTACACTCCCAAACAGGAGTTTGGGAGTGAGCAATGTAAAGATATTTTCAAAAAGCTAAAGTGTTACTATATTTTCCATTACAGGTGAGGTAAGGAGAGGGTTAGTTTATCCGCGGCTACGTTGCACTATGAATACTACTGTCAACAAAAAATCAAAAACAGACGGATTGGCCCGTGAATTGAGTCGTCTCATCGGGAAAGAAAACGTGCTCCACATACTCGAGGACCGGATATGTTATTCATATGATGGCTCTAAACAAAAATACCTGCCGGATGTTGTTGTACGACCACAATCTACGCAGCATGTCTCCACCATATTACAGTTTGCACACGAGCATGAAATACCCGTCTATCCCCGAGGCGCAGGTTCTGGACTTACCGGTGGCGCTGTACCGGTAAAAGGTGGCATCGTATTAGATTTCACCCAAATGAATCGCATACGAGAGATCATTCCGGAAGACCTTACAGCCACGGTTGAACCAGGAGTTGTCACCCAAACACTACAAATTGAGGTTGCAAAACACAAGCTGTTTTATCCACCAGACCCTGCCAGCGCCCCATTCTCTACGATAGGCGGCAATGTAGCTGAATGTTCTGGCGGGATCACGGGTTTGAAATACGGGGTTACGCGAGATTATATCCTGTCGCTGGAAGTTGTCCTTGCCGACGGAAGTATCATCCACACCGGTCGCAAGACGTTGAAGAGTGTCACGGGCTACGACCTTACGCGTCTGCTTGTTGGGTCCGAGGGCACACTGGGCGTCTTCACACAGATCACCACAAAACTGCTGCCACTCCCGGAAAAGATCGAAACCCTTCTGGTCTTTTTTGCAACACCTCAGGATGCCGTAAAATCGGCGAGTCAGATTATTTTCAACAACATCTTGCCCCGTGCGCTTGAATTTATTGACAAATCCAGCATCACCTGTATGAAAGGATACAATCAGGAGATTCAAATTCCCGCAGAGGTGAATGCCGTGCTGCTTATAGATATTGATGGAAGAGAGACCAGCGTTAAAGCGGAAGCGTCTCTGATTGAAAAAATAGTTTTAGAAAACTGCGCACTCACCGTTATCCCTGCAAAAAGCCCTAAAGAACGCGACGCACTCTGGGAGGTAAGACGC
Source organism: Planctomycetia bacterium (assembly GCA_015075005.1). Taxonomy (GTDB): domain Bacteria; phylum Planctomycetota; class Brocadiia; order Brocadiales; family Brocadiaceae; genus Brocadia. The sequence continues at coordinate 477,499 of JABTVC010000002.1, read as the reverse complement.
GCCATTTCCCCTGCACTCTATAATATAGCCCCTTATAAAATCAACGAAGACATCTGCGTTCCACGGAGCAGGATATTAGAGATATTAGACAGGATCTCCAACATTCACAAACGGTATCCTTCCTTAAAGGTTGCCAGCTTTGGGCATATCGGCGATGGCAATATCCATGTAAATGTCATGTATGATAAGGGGGAACAGCAAAGGGCATTGGCAGAGAGGATGATTGATGAAATCCTCCGCAACACCGTGGAAGTGGGTGGAACACTTTCCGGAGAACACGGTATTGGGAATGTTAAATCGGCCTTTCTGTCCCTTGAAATTCCACCAAGAGAATTGGAAATTATGAAGGATATTAAACACCTGTTGGACCCCAAGGGCATATTGAATCCCGGGAAAATGTTTTTGTAATAAAAAAACTTTTTAAACCACCGAGACATAGTAGCACAAAGAAATTCACAAAAATATTTTACTCGAAGGTAAATAATATGAACTCTGGCATAGAAAACATCATTTTAGGTGTAATCGCAAATGGTCTCACTGCAATTATTGCACATTTAGGCCATAAGGGGAGAAAGTTTCTTTTTGGTGAAAAAATAGGCCAAAAAAATACTGATTTTCTGTCACTTCTCAAAAACGCTGCTGATGAAGTAGCTGAAAAGATAGAATGGAATGGCCCTTCAAGATTGGAAGAAGTTTGCTTGTTTCTAACTTCACCTGAAGTTGAAGCAGTTGTTCGACAAATATATTCAGTAAAACACTCTGAAGGGAGACATCAGCGCAGTTTTGAACAAATCAAAAAAGAATTTCTCACCTCTTTTTCACTCTACGTTGGAATAGATGAAAACAAACTTGTAAATTCAGCAAGTCTCCTCTTCGATGCCCTAATAGAGGGATGCGAACATGCTTTTAATATGGCTATTGATGATGGAATACTCTCGGCTCATGAAGCCAAAGCTGCATTCCGGCACCAGATGATTCTCGATGAACTCGTGACTATCCAAAGAAATCTTGATTTTCTTACTTGTCAACAGAAACAAAGTATTCAACAAATTCTTGAATTCGAGAAACAATACCGCAATCAGGTTGCAGCTCGTCATGGATACATTACTCCTCCCCATTTTGATACGGCTCGCAAGCTGCCTATTGACACGCTCTACGTGAGCCCCAATTTCGTGACTACTCCTAAGGAAAAGGGTGAAGAGGCACAATTACTGAATACGTTAGAATTTCTTTTTGTCATCTATCGCGCTGTACTTCTAGGTAACCCTGGCGGTGGAAAATCAACTTTTGCATCCAAACTATGCAATGATCTCGTGACTCAATACTCAGCACGACTCTTTGCAGGAAGATTGGTTACTCCTATCCTTGTAGTTCTGCGTGACTATGGGGCTGAGAAGAAAACACATAATTACTCAATCCTCAAATTCATCGAGATAATTGCAAACTCTAAATATCAGGTTCAACCGCCAGCCGGCGCATTTGAATATATGCTCTTGAACAGCCGTGCTGTGGTTATTTTCGATGGTTTGGATGAACTGCTTGACACCAGTTACCGTCGAGAAATTAGTAGTGATATAGAATCTTTCTGTACTCGCTATCCATCTGTTCCAGTATTGGTTACATCCCGAGAGGTAGGATATGAGCAAGCGCCCCTTGATGAAAAGAAGTTTGAAAACTTTCGTTTATCTCCATTTGATGAGAACCAAGTTAAGGAGTACGTGACAAAATGGTTCGCAGCAGATACAGACTTGACATCAGATCAACAAAAGCAAAAAGCCGAAGCATTCCTCGTTGAAAGCCGAATTGTATCGGATCTCCGTTCCAACCCTCTCATGCTGGCGTTGATGTGCAACCTCTATCGCGGAGAAAACTACATACCTGGAAACCGTCCAGACGTGTATGAAAAGTGTGCCGTGATGCTTTTTGAACGATGGGACAAAACTCGAGGTATCCATGTTACCCTCCCAATTGAAGCCCATATTAGCCCAGCGATGAAATATCTGGCACACTGGATTTATTCTGACGAGAAGTTACAAGGTGGTGCAACAGAAGAGAATCTTGTTGCTAAAGCTACAGAATATTTATGCCCAAGACGTTTTGAGGATCGTGACGAGGCTGAAAAAGCGGCGCATGAGTTCATCGAATTCTGTCGAGGCCGTGCGTGGGTATTTACCGATACAGGAACAACAAAGGAAGGAGAGAGGCTTTACCAGTTTACACACAGGACTTTTCTGGAATATTTTACAGCTGCCCATTTGGTCAGAACGCATCCTATTCCTAATAAATTAGGAGAAATTCTGTTACCTAAGATCGAAAAGAGGGAATGGGATGTCGTTGCACAATTGGCGTTTCAACTTCAAAACAAGAATGTTGAAGGTGCAGGAGACGAATTGCTTGCCACACTTATAGATCAAGCTCGAAAAGCTAAAAATGGAAAGGTGTGGAACTTGTTATCCTTCGTGTCACGATGTTTGGAATTTATGGTTCCAAGCCCAAAAGTGACTCGGAATATTACTACGACAATTATTGAACACTGCCCGTCTTGGGGTCTTAAGCAAATTAATAAAGAGGAATTCTCCCCTCGCAGCTATAGGCGTCGATTGTATAGCGAACCAGCGGAAATTTTCTATGCTCTGCTCAATGCTGCAACTGAAAATCGTGCACCAATAGCAGACAGTCTTGAAAAACGACTTGTTGAACTAATCAATAGTGCGAACGAACCAGAAGCACTTCTGTTCCTAGAAATTGGTCTCAATTTGGGAACTCTTTGTCACTGGGCAGCTGAGCGATCACCACAGCAAGAAAAATTAGAATTCTGGACAAATGCTCAAGACCGCATTTATGATGCCTGTTTACTCCGAATAGAGACATTGTGCCCGAAGTATTTTAGACTTTGCCTTGAAGCTTTTCGGCTTGGAAAAGTTTCGATTGGCAACCTTATAAAATGGTACAGTTTCGAAGGTCTCTTCCGTCACTGTGGATTTAGTTTGTTTCCAAATATGTTGTTTGCAGCTCCTGCTGAATTAATTCTACATAGTGTCTTTCGGGCCTCGTATCTACCGAAGGTAGAGAAACGCCTTTGGAATTACATCATACCATTAAAAGAGGTAAGTCATATTTTGCTTTCTTATCCACCACCGTGGATTAAAGAAAAACATTTTCTTTTCCCACCTTTATACATCAAAAATCAATTTAGCAGTGAGAAAGTGGAAGAACCATCGGACTTAGATAATGATACCCTTTTTGGCATTTTTGCTTTATTCGCTGCAATGTTGGAAGCGGGTCAACGGAAAGACCTTTTACAGATAATCAAAACAAGCCCGATTGAGGATATCAAAATGGGTAAAATTTCTTTGTTTGATCGTATGCGCTGGATTTTCGTGTCACGCTTTGAACAAGTGGAAACTACTAAGGTGCAAGCAGAGATGGACATGTGCGGATTCTTGCCTGATCAACAAGCATTCGCTTGGCGGTGGATTCGGCGAGAGATTAATCTTGTGCAGCAACCAGAACGCAAGAAGAAGAAAATACGGGAGGATATTGAGAATAAAAACGAAACTGATGAGCAGTAAATAGGAGTGCTCGTATAACGGTTTTATATAACTCTTTCAAGCATCCAAAGAAAAGGTTCATTAACTTTAGCTAAAGCTATGTTTAAAGAAAGGATTTATCTATTTGAAATTTGTAAAGACCCGTTCTCAAGCATTTAAGGTAAAATACTTTTTAAAATAAAGTATTTTACCTGTGTTGCATTTTTTTATCCAATTCCTGCTGTTTTAATTTATAACTAAAAAAGGAGATGTTTGTATATGTCGTTATCAAGAATTGCTCGGGAGGTAAAGACATCGGCAACGCTTGCCATTACGGCAAAGGCAAAACAACTAGCGGCAAAAGGTGTTGATGTAATCGGTTTTGGCGCAGGAGAACCCGATTTTGACGTACCAGAAAACGTAAAAAATGCTGCAATCAAGGCCATCAAAGACGGCTACAACAAATATACACCCACATCTGGTTCACCGGAACTAAAAGAGGCTATTTGTGAAAAGCTTCTTAAGGACAATCAGTTGAAATATACCCCTTCCCAAATCCTGGTGTCTGCGGGAGCGAAACAATCCATCCTTAATGTTGTCCTTGTCCTTTGTGACACAGGAGATGAGGCCATTATCCCCTCACCGTACTGGGTAAGCTACCCTGAAATGGTCATCATGGCCGGAGCAAAACCGGTATTTCTGGATACCACAGACAAAGAAAATTTCAAGATAACCAAAGAATCTCTTGCCAAAACGGTCACACCCAGGACGAAATTGCTCTTCATGAACAGTCCGGCCAACCCGACGGGTATGGTCTATACGGAAAAAGAGCTAAGGGAAATTGTATGTTTTGCGGTTGAAAAAGGACTTTACGTTATCTCCGATGAGATCTATGAAAAGATTTTGTATGACGGGGTAAAGCACGTCAGTCCCGCTACCTTTAGTGACGAATGCTATAAAAAGGTAATTACGGTAAATGGTTTTTCAAAGGTATACGCCATGACGGGTTGGCGTCTTGGTTATGCAGCCGGCGCTGCAGAGATCATCAAGGCGGCAACGAATATCCAGGACCACACAACATCCGGAGCAAATTCCGTTACACAAAAGGCCGGCGTCGAGGCATTAAAAGGCAATCAGGACTCGGTGAATTTTATGGTAAAAGAATTTGATAAACGGCGCAGGTATATCGTTGAACGGCTGAACAAGATCAAAGGAGTTTCCTGCTTGCTTCCGCATGGCGCATTTTACGCATTCCCCAGGGTGTCCGATCTTTATCAGAGAAAGATCGCTGGTCAGGCAGTGACAAATTCTTTCGACCTGGTAAACCTTTTGCTCGAAAAGGCCTTTGTCGCCTTTGTCCCAGGCGCCCCTTTTGGGGCCGATGATTACATCAGGATTTCCTATGCAACATCTATGGCGAATATTGAAAAAGGGATAGACCGGTTTGAGAAATTTTTGGGCAGTTAGAAGATTGCTTCTGAAAAAGCATACAGATAACAAACGTTTATGGATATTTAAAACGTATGTTGATCAAAGAGACAATATAAATTTTGCCGCAATTCTGCAGAATTGTGCCAGATGCAACCACATCTCCCACCAAAAAGCTAGATATTGGGTTTAGGAGAATATGTAATTGTCAAAATAGCCATATAAATTGCGTGACCGCAAAAGAGTGGTTAAAAAGTCAGGTTGGGGTATGGCAGTTTTATTATAAAGGCAGAGATGTAAGAGATAAAAAGGTTCATCCTGCGACATTCCCAATTTCTCTTGCGAGGAAAATAATTGAGTTATTTACACATGAAGGAGAGCTCGTTTTGGACCCGTTTGTAGGAAGCGGCACAACTCTTATTGCTGCAAGGGACTTAAATAGAAATGCAGTCGGTTTTGATCTTCGGGCCCACTATGTTGATCTTTGCCGAAAAATGAACGAGCGGTATGACTGAATACCTCTTATAAAATTGTAACGGCAAGACGCGCCTTGCCATATGGAGTAGAGTGGGCGATGCCCACTCTACCCAGTTAACCCGATTTACAAAAATCGGGCATGCACGCGAACCGATCCATCTACCTGTTAAACGTGACGACAAGATTGCAAAATTCTGGCTTGTCTGATAAGAAATGGCTAAATCGGCGAGATTCTCGTCTAACAAAGCGCTCCAGCAGACGCCTACGGAACCACCCTGTTTAGTATGCAGCCTACAGACATCGGTTTATGATTCCAATCTCATTTTGCGCCAACTCTTCTGTGTAGTCATTAATTTTATAAAACTCCTTGTAGTGCATGAGCATCTCATTGGAGTTCTTGTAACCCAGGCGTCGACCGTAATTGACGATACACATTGTTCGTGCCTCTACAAAAGAAAAGCCCTTGAATTTCAACGCCTCCAGAAAACACTTCTTCATGTGATCCAGGTGATAAGCCGTAGTACGGGCAAAAAAGCTATTATGATGTTTAAAGAGAGACTGCACATCGGCTGGGTAATCCGGATTGCCATTGGGTGTTGTAAGGGTCTTTGTGCTGTGAGGTGTAATAGGGGAGACCTGACCGCCCGTCATACCATAAATTTCATTTGCGTAGCATATAACGGTTATATTCGTGTTTCGGCGTATGGCGTGTAACAAGTGGTTGCCTCCGATGCCAAGCAGGTCACCATCGCCGCTTACCACAACAACGTTAAGCGCATCGTTAGCATACTTAATGCCTTCGGCTACAGGAATCGCCCTGCCATGAACTGAGTGGACTGAATCTAAGTCAAAAAATCCGGCGCTCCTGCCTGAGCAGCCAATTCCCGAAACGACCACGGTCCCTTGCTTCGGCAAGTCAAGTTCGTCAAATGCCTGGCATATGGTTTTCAGGGCAATCCCGTTTCCACAGCCGGGACACCAGGCTGTCGGCAGTAAATCAAGTTTTAGGTAACGTTTAAAATGGCTATTTTTGTCCATATATTTTTTGCTTTATCTCTTTCAGGTCGATACGGCCGCCCAGGATTGGTATAAACTCTACTTCACGATGCAGTATGCGCTCAATCTCCTGGGCATATTGTCCCATATTCATCTCCATAATGAGTATTCGTTTATATCGGGCGGCGATAATTTTGATCTCTTCAACAAGAGGGAACATGCGTATGGGGCGGTACAGTGCGAAATCATTTTTAAAATAATAGGCGATGCGGGAGAGCGCCCCGCAAGATATAAGAAGCGTGTCAGTCTCCTTACTGCATTCCATATATTCATAGAAGTTATATCGTTGGGCGGTCACTTGTTGTTTTTCGCGAAAGCGGGTGATCAGTCGCCGGTAATTATCAACATCCGAAGTCTTTGGCACAGAGTCCTCGTGAGATAATCCGGTAAAATGCCGATTCCCTGTGCCTAAAGGCGGGCGGCTTCTTGCTTTGATGGTAAAATCCCTGTGGGGAATAATGGTTTCATAAAGGTGGCTGATATATCCATCACTCAGGAGGATAACCGGACTCATGGATTCTTCAGCTGCATTAAATGCCGCAATAGTGTATTGATAGAGTTCAGAAACAGAGTTGGGATAGAATACGATGGGAAAGTAATCGCCGTGACTGCCGTGTATGCATTGGAGAATATCCCCCTGGGCCGGCAAGGTGGGCATGCCGGTACTTGGTCCCACCCTTTGAACATTGACAATAACGAGAGGCACTTCCATCATGTGGGCAAGTCCGATACTTTCCTGCATCAGGGAAAACCCCGGTCCCGAGGTCGCTGTCATTGCCTTGAGCCCAGCCAGCGATGCGCCGATAATAGCGTTAATGGAGGCAATCTCGTCCTCCATTTGCAGTACCTTTATATGCTTCTTGTTGACCAGCGCATGAATAATCTCAGATGCCGGCGTAATGGGATAACCCGCGAAGAACTTTAATCCGGCAACTTCAGCCGCCATTACGATGGCCTCATTTCCCTGTAGTAACTTCTTTGGCATCTATCGCCTCAATTTCAATAGCCATATCCGGACAATATCGCTGGCACATCCTGCAAGCGATACATCTTTCTAATTCCATTAACTTCTGTTGCCGAATTTCCAGATTTTTAACCGGGCAGAAGTTTACACAGATACCGCAGCGTTTGCAATATTCATGATTAATATGCACGATCCCTTTTCGCTTTTGAGTCTTTTCTTCAGACACGCGACCTTTTTAATCCCCCCGTACTAGAAGAAAAAATGGTTATGGAAATTTTAATAACTGTTTTAATTTTGATGCTTGGAATTTACTGCTTATCAGATGCCCGGGAAAGTTCCTTTGATAAATATTTTTACCAGAATTTAAAAAACAAGGCATTGGCAGATCGGTTATCTAGTTTAGCAGTATCTTTCGTCAAATTCTAGGAATATTTTGAAGAAGAATAGTGAATTCTAAATTCGCGATAACAAGTGTGTCATGGCACACTTGTGTATTGAGCTGATCTTTCGTTCTTGCTTGATGACTTTTGAGTTCCTCATGTTTGAGATAATTCCAGACTTGTTCATCGGGATTAAAATCCGGTGAATAGGGTGGTAAATAAAAAACATGTCCAAAAATCAGTCTCGTATCCAAAATGTGATGCTGGTTGCATAACAATATCCATTAATCGATCGCGGCTCTCTAAGCCTAGTATATGAGAACGGCCGCTACCAGATTGGCGCTGTAAACCAGAAAAATTTTCACTGTTGTTATGACGCTTGCACCACCAGAAAAATTTTCACTGTTGTTATGACGCTTGCACCATTTGCAGAGTGTCGCATAATCAATTTGATACGCCTTAGCCACATCTATTTTTCGTTGGCCTGCGAGAATAGCTTTGACGGCTCTAATACGAACATCGTATGTTGAATATTTTGCTGGCTCCACAGTGTCCGGTATACACGTTTATCAGCAATATTCCATCGTATATTGCAAATTTTATGAATAGGGCTATAATTGGGAGAAGAACCAGTTTTTTAATTTCTTTAAGGATATATCTATAATTGGTAAATACATTTTAATAAGAACAGACATCTTATCTTTAATTGTCAATTTGTCTAACATATTATTCAATTGGACTCTACTAAATCCATGGCAATCGCTATAATATGTCAAATGGTACCTTATTCTTTTACTTATTTGATGACGAATAGAAGGTGAGTATTTTTGTATTGTATATACATCAAATTGTTCATACATTTGAAGCATTTTTATCAGATGCTCTTTCGATTTATCTCTATCATGTAGGACTCTTTCATTCCACGATCCAGGCACATTTTTTCGATATACCGACATGCATTCATCAATATAAAAAACAGAACCTTCTGTAGCACAAAGCAAAACAAGTGGAGTATCTCCCACCGGTGCTTCTAAATAGAATCGCGGTAGATTTTTTATAATATTTTTTTTAAATACCATGGAGTTAGTAGCGAAAAAACCTCCCCCACCCAATATTATTTCATCTGTAGTAAATACACTGCTTTTCCATTTTGGCCTCAATAAACCTTCAGATATATTCCTGCCTTCATATTTTAATTTAGACGCGTGAGAAGACATAGTGCATTCAGGGTTAGCTTCCATTACGTCCACTTGCTTCTGCAACTTCTTCGGATCAGTCCAATAATCATCCCCTTCACAGAGCGCAATATATTTGCCACGTGCCCTTGGGAAATTGTAGGCCGGATTAGGCTTAACACCTTTAGAATACTGATTTTCTGTCTGATATATAGGCTTAATAATATCTGGATGCTTTTGTTCGTATTCTCTGATGATTTCTGCCGTTTTATCTGTAGAGGCATCGTCGTGAATAATTATTTCAAACGGGAAGCCAGCTTCCTGCATTAAAAAGCCTTCTATGGCATCCCTTATGTATGGTTCGTGATTATAGGTAATGCAGCAAATACTTACAAGTGGTTCCTCTCTTATCATCTCAGTCCTTTCCAAAAGTGCTCTCTATTATATCACGGCTACACTTTTGAGTCTTCCAAGAAAATAGAGCAGTATGGTCTGTTTAAGGATACATTATTTAATTTTGCTCGTTCTGTTTTCCCAGGGAAACTCATCATATGGCGAGTCAATTCCTAAAAATTTGCAGAATTTATAGTATGATCCTTTCTCGGCCAAGTTAATAAAAAGTAAATCGTTTGGTCTTTTTTCGAAGTATTTAAGAATTGCATTATTATGTTCATTGTAATGATTTATTAATGTGTTTTTATCGTAAGGGTTATCTTCAGTCGTGTTATATAGCTTAAGGAGTTGATACACCCAGCCTTTCCACACATAATCTGCGTTTTTTAATTGCTCTGCAGTTGGAATACCACCATTACCAAATTTTTTTGAATGGAACCTAATAAGTGATTCATACCACTGCTCAGAACTATTTCTTATAGTCAGGATGAATTTGCTCCCTGGAAAAGCTCTGTCCAAATGTTTGAAAGTTTCCGGGTAACTAAAGGGAACATCCTGAAAGACTTGCGCAGTCCGACAATATCGGATTATCGGCTGAAAATTTCCTTCGAAATAATGAGGAGTCATCTGCTCCGCCGTCCTCTGATCTCCAACAATAAAGCCCAAGTCTGAAAAAGCCTTATTTAAAGAAGTGGTGCCGGTTTTATTTCTGCCAATACAGAATATCTTCTGTTTATTGTAAGCCCTGATTTTATTGAATATGTTATTAACTACGAACTTACGAACGCCTCTCTCGAATTTTAAGCCCGCTTTAATTTTTCCCATAATTTACTCCTATACAGCATAAATTCGCTATACATCAATGTATTAAACAAGTAACAGTACAAAGAGAACGAAGTCACAAATAAGCTTATACGAATACAGGCGAAAATGATTGATCTTTCTCGAGGAACAATCAGATGAATTCCTGATACTATAGCCCCTGCCGTCAATAGATAGGGCAGCACGGCTTTGGCCTGTTCCACGAAAGAAACACCTAGCGAGCGGGTTACAAAGTAATTATTTAACAGCCAATTAATAAAACTTATTCCTACTAAAGCATACAAATACTCCTCAAAACCATATAAAAATGCTGGAATAAAAGGCATTAACCGTAATATTTTGCGAATATTCCCGTATTTAAAATTCTCCTTAGATTTCCCTTTGGCCAAAAAGGCATTGACGATCATCAAACTAATGGGATAGGCAAATCCCGTTATAATTAACAACTTAAAAATGAAAACCGAAGGTTCCCACTTTTCTCCGAACAAGGTAATGATCACTTCTTCGCCACATAAAAAGAATATGCCCGTCAGAAAGATGGAAATTCCTGCTATAATATTTACGGCTTTTAAATAAACCTGCTTAAACCTTACATCATCATCCTGAATGGCGCTGAGTACAGGGAAAAATACTTTGGTAATGCTTTGTGCACTATTTTTATTGATCAGGGAATTGAGGCTATTGGCCCGGCTAAAAAATCCCAAGGTAGCCGGACTAAAGAGTTTCCCAACCACTAAAGTATCCGCCTGCTGTATTAACTGGCTTAAAGAACTTTCAGCAAAAACATAGGCTGAAAAAGAAGTGAGCTTTTTCACTTCCTTCCAGGAGAATTCCAGTTTCGGATACCACTCCGTCACCTTCCAAAGAATGAGAGTATTAATAACAGCCGCCAAAATATTTTGAATAACCAGGGCATATACACCAAACCCTTTGAAAGCAAAAGTAATAGCAGCAATACCAGCGATAATCTGGGAAGTTAACGCCCGGATGCTTAATGCTCTAAAATCGAGCTTTCGCCTCAGAATGGTACGCTGAACGATGTCAAAGGAATTCACTACAAAAGTGATGGAGAAAAAGCGTACTAACGTAGTTACTTGCTCATTTCCATAAAACTTACCAACCAGGGGAGCAGCAAGAAAAATAGCTCCTGCCAGCGCAAAACCAGCCAGGATGTTGATATAAAATACGGAGGAATACGTGAGTGAGGTGTTATTTTTATTTTGTACTAAAGCAGAGGCAAAACCTAAATCTACGAAAATATTCAGTACATTAATAAACACCAATGACATACCCACAATGCCAAACTCTGAAGGATCCAGTAATCGCGCCAGCAATATGGATATTATAAGGCCTGTTATTTGGCCTGAGTAATTACCAATCAGGTCCCAGCCTAAAGCTTTTCCCGCTTTACTTCTCAGTGAAGCCATTAAAGTGTCGGATCCTCCGGAAATTATATGTCTCTTTGGCTAACGAGATGTCGCTTCAAGCGAAGAATGCTCCAGCTTTCGCGCCGGATTGCCCGCATAGACGCCATCTGGCTCCGTATTCTTTATCACGACCGCCCCGGCCCCGACGAAGGTACGTTCCGCTATACGCAAGTTGTCTATCACCGTCGCATTCACACCAACAAAGCAACGTTCCCCTAACTGTACGTTGCCGGCCAGCGTGGCTTCAGCTCCGATAAAGCAGTGATCATCAACTACGTTATGATGTCCAACATGCACACCACTTCGTATAATAACATTGTCCCCTATATGAGCAAATGGTTGTATAATAGCATGTTCATATACCATGCAGTTCTCACCAATCTGCAAATCAGGCCATACGCTGGCACGGGATGAGATATAGGAGACGAATTGGTATCCGCGCTGCCGCGCCTCATTGAATTTCTGCATACGCAGGCCGTTGATATGGCGATAGCCCAACGGAATCAGTAGCCGTATGCGCGCCGGGTCGTGTGTCTCTTCTAACCGTTCAAACGGCAGCATGGGCAGCCCTTCATGGATTTTGGCATTTATATATGCCCTATCCACCGTGAAGGCAACCACCTGCCAGGGACTATCGTGGGTCAGGCAATACCAGGCCAAACTGGCAAGAGGTTGATTTCCGAAGATTATAACTTGGTTTGTATTCATTGTATGTTGTCCTTTCGCTGCCCGTAGCCCATAATGCGTCCGTATCGCCCGTTACCCGGCTCCATGTGCAGTATCTTTCGCATTTCTGATGCGAGCATCAGTTCACGATCGCTTGCCGCAATAATATTGTGTATGCGCCTCAACAAATCTGCATTGCTGGCGAGTTTAGTCCGCTGCATGTCAAACCAAATGTTATCCTCAAGTCCTACGCGTACACCCCCTCCCATTGCGATAGCCAGAGTGTTCATAGACAACTGGGCATTGCCCACTCCTCCGATGCTCCACAGGGAGTCGTCCGGCAGATCCCGGAGCATTACCCCCACATGCAACAGATCCGCCTGGGCACAGGCGATGTTGCCAATAATCAAATTAAAATAGAAAGGGGGGCGTAACAGCCCTTGTGACTGAGATACCGGGCGTAATTAATCATCCCGGCGTCAAACACCTCCAGTTCCGGCATTATTCCGCGTGATAACATCTCTGAAGCAAGGGCTTTGATCATATCCGGACTATTGATGCTCGCCTGTTGATTGAAATTCAGCGAGCTAAGAGTGAGACTGCCCATGTCTGGTTTGGCATTCCCGTCGAGCCTGAGTGCTTCACTTCGTTTCTCAAATTCGCTAAAGTCTCGACCGCTAAGAGATGCGCAAATAATTACGTCTTTTGAAAAGGCACGTATGCCGGTAATGATTTTCTCATAAACAGTGGCCTTGAAGGCCGGAACACCCGTGTCTTCATCGCGTGCATGCAGGTGAACCATTGTGATACCTATTTCAACTGCCCTATGCACATCCTCTACAATCTCCTGAACGGAAATGGGTACATGTGGCGTCATCTGCTTCGTCGGGATCATACCCGTAGGCGTAAAATTCACTATAACTCTCCTGGTCATTATATGCCTCCTTTCAAGACAGACTTAGCCCTCGTCTGAAACATTCCATTTGACCACCGGGCTCGTCAGCTACAGCTCCAATTTTAAATATCCACCAATAGTTTGATTGTGGGTGTCGTCGTTGATATGCTTAATTTCCAAACTCATGAGCAAATTAGATCGATGAAACAGGAAAGGCTGTTTCAATCAAATCAAACTCATCAAGGTGTTGCTTGATCTCAACCGGCCCGATCTCCATCAGTGCGTCAATGATCGAAAGATAAGGAACAAACCCGGAGACTCTTTGTTTGTAAGGCAAAGGGCGCATAACGATGAAACGCAGATCTAAGCCTGCGCTGCGGAAGGTTTCGGTATCGTACAGAGCTTGTCCGCCTTGCGGGTTGATATATGTAGTCGCTCCTTCTCGTTTGCAGGTGTCTAATACTCGTGCCTGACCGGATAAGTGGTCATTTTTATAACAACGACTGGTCACCACGAATTCGGCGTTGATGCCCATGAATGCGGCCATCGTTTGCACTTGGTGCGCCAGATAATCCGACAGATTCTCAGCTTCATGTCGAATTAACCTTTCTACTACTGGAAACACCTCGGCAAAACAGGGGGCTTTTCGGTAGGTGGTTTCAACCATTTTGACTAGTTTGCCGCGCCAGGCAGGCGAAGGTTGCAAGGCTATGTCACAAATACGCCTGTTTTGGGAGGACTGCTGCAGCGGCACCGTGATATAGGCAGGCTCGCCATTGATCAGTATGCGATTACGGTTGATCCATCCTCCCTTGATGTAATTCACATCGTCGCACATGATGAAGCGGTCCACGGCATGGATTAATTGCCAGTAGCCGATATAGGGGAAGAAATAGGGTTGCATTATGGCAATGGTCATCATAAGTTACTCTTTATAATTTCTATGATTTTGCTTTGATCATCTTTTGCCAAATCTGGATAAATCGGCAAACAAAGCACCCGCTCCGATACCGACTTCGCGACCGGCAAATTGGCAGCCGCTGCCGAAGGAAGCCCACGATACATCGGAAAGTCGCTGATGATGGGGTAAAAGTAGCGGCGGGCGTAAATACCTTGATCACGAAAATACTGATACAACGCATCCCGGCTCAGAGGGTAATCCGGTTCTACGAGTATGGGAAAATACGAGTAATTCTGATGGCTCTCTGCGGGTCGATGCAGCAGGCGAATACCCGGTATACCTTTGAGTTCTTCACGATAGCGACAGTCGATCTCTGCAGAGCGCGAAAGGATGTGATTAATATGCTTGAGTTGTAGCAATCCAAATGCAGCCTGAAATTCATTCATCTTGGCATTAATACCAGGAACGACAACGGTGACCTCGTCAGCAAAACCGAAATTCTTTAGGGAATCGATGCGGCGTTTCATCTCCTCATCATGGCAGACAATGGCGCCACCCTCAATGGTGGTGAAAATCTTTGTGGCGTGAAAGCTTAGAACGGACAGATCGCCGTAGTTAAGTACCGACTTTCCATTGCATTGAACCCCGAAGGCGTGAGCGGCATCGTAAATCACCTTGAGGCTGTGAGTATCAGCAATGCGCTGAATCTCGTCCACGTAGCATGGGTTGCCATAGACATGAACCGGTACTATTGCAGTAGTTCTGGGGGTAATAGCCGCCTCTATCTTTTGGGGATCAATGGCGAAGGTAACCGGCTCTATATCCACAAAAACAGGCTGAATATTGCTCCAATGCAGGGAATGGGCCGTAGCAACAAAGCTGTAAGGTGTAGTTATAACCTCGTCTGTGATGCGCAGGACTTGCAGCGCCACCATCAGGGCAAGCGTGCCATTGCAGAAGAGAGAAACATAAGGCACCTCCAGGTATTCGCACAACTCTTTCTCCAGTTGCCGGTGATAAGGCCCATTGTTGGTCAACCACTTACTGTCCCATATCTGCTCAAGGTAAGGAACGAATTCCTCCAAAGGAGGCATATATGGTTGTGTGACATAAACGGGTTTCTTGAAATTCAAAAGCGCTCCCTGTTATAATATCGCCCTGTAAAAACTTCTTTTTTGCATTAATTATACGCGTTATTTAATACTTTGTACCATACTGTATTCCTTGCAACAATACAATAAAGATAGGTGAAAAATTTGTCAATAAAATACCAGAGTAAAACTCTATGCCTTTTGTGGAGTGACGAAGATGGCGTCGCCAACTCCAAAATTTTCACCGGGTAAGGATTCACCGACCATCGTACCGACTTCTTCTGGCATGGCGGGCAAATTGCTCTGCCCGGTCTTGACGTAGACGCGGTAATATTTTTAAAAATTATTGTAAATATTGAAAATTATTACAGAAGTTTGTGTGGTATGTTTATAAGTGATAGCTGTTTAGAAAATGGTTTATCAAATTGAATCTTATTCCTGGTTGTGGTATAAGAAATCAGACAATTTGTATCTATAAGAAAGGAGTTCATTTGTTCTTCAATATCCACATTCTTCTTGCCTTCAGGATATCCTCTTTAATATCGCCGGCATCGATTTTAATGGATCCTTTATACTTGAGAAATGGCCTGTTTACTGGCTCAACGAATATCCTGTTTTTCTTAATTTTCCATTCGATTGCATCTGAAACACGCAAATTAAGTCTATCACGAATTTCTCTTGGTATGGTAATTTGGAATTTTGAGGTAATTTTAGACTTCATAAGACTTCTCCCTACATTTAATAATTTGTGCTATACTGCATTCCTTACAATAAGACAATACGGTAAGGTGGAAAATTTGTCAATAAAATACCATGGGAAGGAAGGGGACGCCCATTGTACGTCAAGCAAAGATTACTGCTGCCCTCCTTGTATGGCAAGGCAATGGCGCATAGAATTTGAAGGTGCTTGCTACCACGTCTTATGGTGTGGCGTAATAAGAGAAGGGATATTCTTACTAATGATCGAGACTTGGTCTTGTTTATGGATGCGCGTTACTCACGATAAACGGACTTACCGGTGTCGTATTTTATAGGAAAAAACGAAATATGCGTCCTCAATCAAAGCAATTCCAAATTTTGATAATTACCGTACTTATAGCGCTCATACCTTTTTGTGCATATTACCTTTTGTACGTTTCTGCTCAGAAGAAATACCTCACAACTCGTAATTTTCGCTTGCTTGCGGGTATGAGTGAGCAGATTAGTTTAAAGATTGAGAATCTGAGTAATGCCTTGCACAATGCAGCAAATATTGCAAAAAAAGATGGAGAAACAGGGCGGGAACCTAGCGTCTTAGGCCATATTCCAAATCTTGAGTTAATAGGTTTCGAGTTAAAAGATAGTTCTTATGATGGTGGTGATCTTGCCCCAAAGATTCGTCTGGATATCCGGCAGGATTGGAATACCTTTTGGTTACATTTTGATTATACCGGTTCATATGCAAAAATCCGGGCAAAAAGTGATTTGAATGAACTTATTAAACCGTTTGTCAACCAGAAGGATTTTGACGAAATTCTGGTAGTTCAACAACAAGACGGAAGGGTGATTTTCCAAGGTACACCATCAATATTAAAAATTACATCACTTAAAACGCTGACAGATAAAGACGGCAAGGAGATTAAATTAGACTCTATCAACCCGCCCGCAAGCACATTGAACATACATCTGGCTGACACTTATTACCATATATATTTACAGCCCATTCAAATTCCTATATTGATACCATCCAAAGACGATAAACCTGATGATCAAATATTTGCAAAATGGGTCGTTTGTGGAATGGTGAAGTCTAATCGTTTTAACTCTGATTGCAGGACTATTTCCACCAATTTTTTGATAAAGGTTATACTCCTTGTCCTTATTATAGCCTTCAGTTGGCCAATCTTTAAGTTGTTGCTGATGGGCCAGAGAGACAGGCTGGAGATATCAGATGTTTGTTTTCTGGTTTTTTCCCTTGTTACGGTAAGTGCGATTTTGACTATTGTACTTATAGATACCTATTCATATTTTAAAGCGAGAGATACGCTGGATGGTCAACTTAAGTCATTTTCCGAAAAAATAGGTAAGAATTTTCAGGAAGAAATAAAATGCATTCGCCATGAATTAGATACGTTAAATAAGGATGAAAAGCTGAAACGTGCCATCAGGGAGCTAAGCAACGGAGAAAAAGAAGAAAAAAAGACACAAGAAAAGGCAGATATCTTCAAGGAGGATTTGGTTAAGTACCATGACCCGTATCCTTACTTTACTATGGCAATCTGGATTGATGATATTGGACAACAGCGCATTAAGTGGACGGTTAAGGATCGCACAACCCCTTTTATAAATGTATCAATGAGGGAATACTTCAAAAAACCCCATGAGGATTGGCCTTTTGATAAAGAAGCAGGCAAATCCATGGTTTGGTTAGACCCTGTATATTCGTGGAATACGGGAGAAAACACCTCTTTTATTTCTTCCAAGCTGATAACAGATACCCATACAAAATGGGTGACAAGCATTGAAACACGACTTTTGACGTTTTATCAAACCGTGTTGCCGCCGGGTTTTGGTTATTGTGTTATCAATGAAACCGGAAAGGTACTGTTTCATTCAGATGAAACAAAGAATCTACGAGAAAATTTCTTTGAAGAATGCGACAACAATCATACGCTTCGTTCGGCAGTCTTTGGGCACGTATGTGCTTTTCTTAACGCACAATACGAAGGGAAAGGACACCGGCTTTATGTTAGCCCATTCAATTATGATACTTTCCTGGGGTATCTTATAGTATTTAGCAATAAGGAACTCTCCCGTACTGCCAATCTTGAGATGCTTACGGTTTCTTCAATATTCCTCATGTTCCTTTTTTTTGTACCGTTAGTTATTTTCGGTTTGTACTACCTGGGAAGGTTTACCTGGCGGATGATGTCCAGACGAATGCCCGCTTCCTCCATTTATCATGGTCGAATCTATTGGCTATGGCCGAATGAGTCATGGGGTGAAAAATACGGCCAAATAATATTTTGTCACCTTTTCTTATGCGTTGATTTCTCTTGTGGAATTATATATTTCCAGGGTTGGGATCTTATCCGAAGTACTGTTCCTTTATATCTTTTGGGGGTATTTTTGATTTACCCAGGGCTAAAAAAAGACCTGAAATTTCTAAAGGCAGGCATGTTTCCAGGGATTTTTAAGGATCGATACCGTACAGGATATCTACTGGTAATAGTATCTTCTGTGATACTTCTTGTAGTCCTCCCTTCCTGTGCATTTTTTAAATTTGCATATAATAAAGAAATGGAGCTCTTTGTCAAACATGGACAAATAAAACTTGCTTCATCTTTAGAGGCACGGGAAGAGAAGGTAAAATTGCAATATTTAAAAATAAACTTCGGGAGTGAAGACGAAAAGAAAGAATTTTTAGCTAAGAGACTGGATTTCAGGAATTGGGATGTTTATGATTCTTTTTTCTTTGATACAGACACAGGTGTTAAATACGACGTTACCTGTACTTCAAGCGTCGGCAACAGATTTCTTAATCAATTTCTTACCATACTCAGACCACATTATAAACCAGTATGTACTGAAATCAATGGTTTGGTGAACAATATATCGGATGATAACGTATGGCATTGGGAAAAAGACGGCTCTGGAAAATTAGTCTTTCACAAAAATGGATATAAACATGTGGGGAAAAAAGAGGGAGTTCTGCACGTCAGTTCTCTTGTGCCTACCTTAGAAATTCCCCTAACCCATTTTTGGTGGATATGGATTTTGTTGATATTTCTTTTTCTTGCCCTGTTTTTTATGGTGAGATTTGTGTTTCAACGAGTTTTTCTCTTCGATGTAAAAGTGCCTTCTCCGCTTTATGTTGAGGGATTGGAAGAGGGTTTCTCGTATCTGATACTGGGCACATCTTATGCAAAAAAAGAGTTCCCTCCAAACCATCATCCCATTGACTTAAGAGAGGAGGCAAAAACAGAGAAATGGTATACGAAATTTATGTCTGAAGAATATCTGCGTAACCGCGAGATTGTGGTAATTGATAATTTTGATTACCAATGGAATAATCCGCAACATAATGAAGAAAAATTGCAGTTTCTTGAGAGACTATTTATGGATAATAAGGCGGTCATTATTGTTTCACACGTTCATCCTGATAATTTCAATCTTGAATTTTCTGCAGAAAATTCCACCGAAGCTCAATCTAAGGTGAGTAAGGGTGAACATGGGCATGTTTTATCTTTCCCTGTTACGGAGCGGTGGGAAGGTATCTTTAAATCATTGCCGGTTGTTTATTCACAGGAACCAGGTGACCCGGAGGCCTTTCAAAGAGAGATGGGTAAAAACGATACTCTTGAAAAGTATGCTTCAGGACAGATCATGCAAATACTATCTGATAGAGCGCAGCGATATTATCATGCCCTGTGGAATACGTTTTCTCAGAGCGAAAAATTTGCCCTCTATTATGTTGTAAAAGATGGATTTATTAGCTCCGAGAATCCAGATATTCTACACCTGATGATGCGAAACATTATAGTACGAAATCCAGAACTTCGTGTTATGAACGTCACTTTTCATAAATTCATTCTTGCGAAAAGCACATCGATAGATATTGTTGCCTGGAAGAAGGAGGCACGGAGTACCTGGAATACGACAAAAACTCCCTTCTTGACCATACTGATCGGCATAGCATTATTCATATTTATAACACAACGGGAAGTATTTAATTCAACAATAGCAATTGTTTCGGCATTTACTGCGGCACTCCCTGCGGTCTTTAAACTCCTTGGGTTGTTTCAGAAAGGAAAACCTGATTAAGTTAAGGAGGAAAGATAATAGTGTCTGGCCTCTGCGGGTAATTGAGAGTCAAATAAAGAAAATTCATACTATCTTTATCGGGGAGGACAGATAATGCTTGCTGTAATCATTGAGGAGTATGCGATACGGATCGGACAGCGCTTCGCTGTCTCCCTTCCATCGCACGCTTCGCATTCCCGACGATGGCCGGACATACCCTTTGCCTCCGGGTCTCGGTATGTTCCCACTGTTTCCAGAAAAACCGCCGGTAGAGCAGGAGACCGGTTCAGTCCGTTTTGCCAGACCAGAACCGGGTTCTATGATGGCGCAATCGATGGGCCTTGGTGCCGGGGGCGTTATGAAACAAAAGATATATCCTGACCCGTATGGCATTGACGTCTGGGATCAAAATAACTATAACCCGCCAGGAGGGATAAAGTGGAACAAACCCAATGTAATTCGGGATCTCTCAGGTCCACCGAACAACTGGGACCCGGTAACAATTGAACACAATATGTTCAAAAAATATGATCAGGAACTGATAAATGGAACTTCGCTTGACAAGAAATCTATAATGCTTTACGCCATCCCAGTAACATGGACACTGGATGGCTTCCAATCTCAGCCGAATGAGGTACTGTCGGGAACCGATAAGACGTTTATTGGGGCTCCGGCAAATTATCCGTTTCAGGGTGGTGGCGCTGTAGAACTTTCCGTTATAGAGGCGAAGGCTACTGAGGCCGGAATTGGTCAGCCTGGGGAGCAAGACCTCTTTAAATTCACTGCAAGTACTGCCGGTCGTTATACGATTGAGACCGAAGGTCCAACGGATATTGTGATGTCGCTTTACAGCCCTGATAGTCAAACGAAGCTTATTACCGAAGATGATGACAGCGGCACTGACCGGAACGCGAAAATTGCCACTGACCTTACGCCCGGTACTTACTATGTCCAGGTACGCCACTACAATAGCGTCGGTGGTACCGGTTCATACAGAATCAGGGTAAGTAAATAGAAGACGTTTTGTATCAAGGTTGTATAGAATTTTTATTTTATTTATACGGTTTTCGTGTCCATAACCACTATGATAAATAGTCTATGGAAGGCACTGTCCCTCTTTCTTCTCCTTGCGAAGAAGGGGGAAGGGGGACGGCTATAAGTTCAGGCGGCACATAGGACTTCTTTACCATTTCGTTCTTATATCCTGACAGGTTTTATTCCCATTTCCAGCATCTTTTTTAAGTTCCAGCCAATACACATCAGCTTAAACTCCGCTTTGCTGATGCATTGCCTTTGAGCTTTGAGATTATTTTTACAGAAATCACTGATTGTTCGATGATCTGGTGCGCAGCACTGCATCAAATAAATATAGAAGTGATCACTCAGAAGAGTAACTGTTGTCTGAGAATATCCATCTGCAAGATAGGTGGAAAATGAGAAGTTTTTACCAGGAGAGGCAGGCTTGAAAATTTCTTGTTAACGGATAAAAAGTTGTTTTATCGTTGAAATAAATATATAATATTCTGAGTATATTTCAACCGACTGGTTGTTTTTGGCAAACGATACAAGAAATTAGGAGTCTGAAAAAATGTCACTTAAGGATGAGGATTCACCTGAAAATACCGGGAAAAATGTAAATAAGGAAACAGACCAGAGCAAAAAGGCTGGTTATGTTCCAGAAAAGAAGAAGAGAAAAATTATCATAATTCCTCTTATTCTCCTCTTTATAACGATATTGATTATTTTTCTCCTGCGCAGGGATGCCTTGCCAATCCTTGAAATATCTCCGGCAAGTTTGAATTTTGGAAATAAAGCGACGGAGATGGAGTTCACCCTTAAAAATGTGGCAAAGGCTGGGGGATTTTTCAGGCCCGGCGTTAAACACTTAGAGTTTGAGATTGATACCAGAGGTCTCCCAGGCTGGTTTATCGTCAAACCTACCACAGGATCTGTATTAAAAGAACCTGTAAAAATTAGCCTGAAAGTTAACAGGGACATCCTTCCTTATGGCAGTTCTCTTGAAGAACTAAAGATTCTAACTCAGGCAGAAAATGGCGTTGTCCGAATATTAGTGCAAAAAGATGAGGAGAAATTGACTCTGATATCTCCATCAACGGGAACGTCAGTTTTTGTTGGCGATAAAAAGACTATAGAATGGACGGCGACTGCCGGAGTTAGTGAAAGTGTAAACATTTTTCTATTTTCGAATGAAGTAAACATCGGACCGATTGCAGAAAATTATATTTTCAAGAAAGAAGGGGCTGCCCAAGGCTCATTTAGCTGGGAAGTAGATGATTTTATCAGGGAAGGAAATGACTATGCTATTAGGATTGAGGATGCGAATGATCCCAAATTGTTTGACGTAATCAGCCCAATAAAGATTATCCAGCCACTTCGTGGAATTAAGGTGTTAAATCAGACAACGGACCATCAGTTCCCCAGCGCAGTTCAATTTATTTTTTCTTTAAGAGACCAGAATAATCACGCTATTCTATTTGATTCTGATCAGGTTGACTGGAAAAACATAAAAATTTGGGAAAATAAGAGCGAGATCGATTATTTGGAAAGTCATGCGCTTCTCTATACGCAGGATGATTTCCAGTTGCAAGTAATGCTTGTGTTAGATTTTTCTGCGTCAATGTATGAGACGAACAAAGACAGTGATAAGATGACATTGAGCGCTAAAGACCTAATTGACAGTCTTAACGAAACACATCAGACCGGGGTGGTAGAATTCCATCGTCCAGATGAACCACCAGCGATTTTACAACCGTTCACCACGTATAAAAATGCGGCAAAAGAGGCTATTGATAATTTTAGTTATGGTAAGATTTACCGTGATTTTTCAAGCTGTTGGGATGCCGTGCAAAAGGGTTTAAAGCAATTTCCCGAAAGGCCTGACCCCAATCTTTTCAAGACGCTCGTATTCTTGTCAGACGGATTTGATAATAGCAGTTTTAACACCCCGGATGACGTTATTGCTTTAGCGAAAGAAAGGGACGTTCACATATACGTCCTGGGGATAGGGCACGGCAGCGGGGAAAAAGTGCTGGAAACCATTGCTCTTCAAACAGGAGGCACGTATGTTTATGCAGAGAGTATAAACGTCTTACGTGAAAGATTTAAACAAATAATCAAAGACGTAAAAGGTCAGTATAAGATAAAGTATATTACCCCAAAAAAACCAGAGGATGGCCGCTTTGTCGTGGAAAGCGAGATTACGTATAAGGGCGTTACCGGCACACCCTTACTCTACAGCGAAATAGACCCATCTTCTATTTTCAGGAAAACTATTGAGGGCGTAGTGCGGTTTTCTGCTCCTTCCGAAATAAGGTACAATCAGGCTGAAATATTTATGTGGTGTGAACATGCGCCAAGATACATTAATAAATTTCGTTTTTGGATAGGCACAGACAAACCTTATAACGTGGTGCCTACGTCATCATACGATGGGGGGCTTTGCCAGAATTG
Source organism: Planctomycetia bacterium (assembly GCA_015075005.1). Taxonomy (GTDB): domain Bacteria; phylum Planctomycetota; class Brocadiia; order Brocadiales; family Brocadiaceae; genus Brocadia. The sequence goes on along the minus strand of JABTVC010000002.1, from coordinate 454,041 downwards.
GACGTTAAACAAAGAAACTGACGGTTGGTATAGTCTGACGTCTCCTGATAAAACAGATAGCCGTTACAACCTTGCATTTGGAGCTTTTGGGACTATTTGCAAGATAGTTGTTACGGATATTCATGAGGAAGGGTTTAGGGTTCCTTTTAAATTCGACAATTCAATTTATGATATTGGGCAAGCTTTTTACGAAGAAGGAAAACCGTTTCAAACAAAAGACTGGTCAACTGACATTATCGTCGGAACATTACAAAATAATTAAGCCGGCGATTGCCTTACCGTTGGGCGAACGGCAGTTTGCCCTTTTTAATCTATACCTTGTTCAAAGGTCGTGTCATGCCTTGAGGCATGAAATACCTGAGTGATTGAAAATACCACTTGTGCAGGCATAACTCCTTTTACAGAAGTTTATGCCTAAGTATCCTTTTCCGAAGTTGGAATTTCTGTAAAAAATTCGACATCCCCACGTTCGCTGCTGATCGTCACAAATTCCGGTTTTAAAACACCATACACACATTTCAAAACATCACACCTCGATACTATCCCTATTGGAATATCATTTTTTACGACAGGAACCCGCATGATATTTTGTTTTGTCATGACACGAATGATATCTTCCACAGGTGTATCCTCTGATACGGAGATGGGTTTCTTTGTCATGATCTCTTCCGCCGATACCTTATCCAGAGGTTTTCCAAAATCCATAGCCTTGATAAGATCAAACTCGCTAATAACACCAATTAATTTGTTATTTTCATCAACCACGGGCATCCCGCTAAACGATCCGGATAACATCTTTTCGGCCAGATGCCTGCCTGTTGCCTCCCTTTTCGCTGCGGTAAGAGTTTTAGTCATAATATCTTTTGCTACAATCTCCCTTGCTGCCATTATGCATCCTCCCTGTAAAAAGTTTCTTTGAATAACCCAATAGTATTGCTCATTTGCAATTAGTACAGCACCAATTAATTTTACGTCATTATACGTCTAAATAACAGTTTGTCAATAAATTAGGTTGGGTTTTTGTCTTTTAAAACCCAACCTAATTTATTCTGCCCATTATTTTGGCTGATATTTTGAAATTGTCTTAAGCCGCTCAAGGAATACCTCTGCCACACGGTGCGATTTTATCAAGACCGACGCCTCATGGTTTTTCTTGAGTGCGCTATATGTCCAGTTCGTACTGCCCAAAATGGTGATATAACCATCTACGACCACTATCTTACTATGGGTAACACGGTCATCACTATCATAATATACCGGAACACCGCTTTTCCTCAGCAGTTCGTATGCAGTGTCGCTTTTCCTTTCCAGCTTTTTCCCCTTTTTCCCTGTTTCCCAAAACATGATATTTTGATCAAAGATAACAATTACTTCCAGCCCACGCCGATGGGCACTTATAAGATCGTTGACCAAATTATATTCCCACCCCCGGTTATACTTAGGATTGATGTCGGCCATATACATTACGCACATGATGGATTTTTTTGCAGTATTCAACGCCTGATGTACCTGTGGATAATAGTCACCGTCCACCAATGGTATGACATCTTCGGCAGGCAGGCCGAAAGAAGAAGGGCTGAAAAAGACACAAAAAACGAAAACAACCGCGACGAATAATTTCTTTGGTATGTGTTTAAGGTATTGCATAAAATAGTTCAAAATTTCGATTTATTGTAAAGTCCCTGTTACTCGGGAAGGGGTAAGTTCGTCTATGTGTACAGCAACAACCGTATTTTTAACCATATCCTTGCCGTCAAATAAAACCTTGATATAGCGTTCAGAGTAACCACACAATTTACCCGTTTCGAGATCCCTTTGTGCCTCCACGAGTATCTCTGCATGCCTATGTAAAAATTTTTTTTTGTAATTAAAAGCAATGATGTCTGCTGTAGCTTCCAGAATTTTTTTTCTTTGCTTAATAATTTGAGGTTGACAATGGTCAGACATCTTTGCCGCTGGCGTACCTTCCCGTGCGCTAAAAGGGAATATATGCATCCGGCTAAAGCCAGCTATTTTGCAGAGATTAACCGTATTTTCAAAGTGTACATCCTTTTCTCCAGGAAAACCCACGATAACATCTGTGGTAATTGATGGTAAATCAATCCTTGACCGGATACTATCCAGTATCTCTAAATATTGTGATGGGGTATACTTTCTGTTCATCCGCTTCAGAATAAAATCATCTCCGCTTTGCAAAGGAATGTGGAAGTGCGGACATACTTTTTTTGTGTGCGCAGCAAGGTCGATTAAATCATGGGCTATTTCATTGATCTCAATTGAGCTCAATCGGAGTCTCTCCAGACCTGGCAAAGTACTTAACGTGTGAACAATATCCAATAATTGGTAATTTTCCCGACTATCCCTGCCGTAAGCCCCCAAATGAATACCGGTCAAAATGATTTCCTTGTAGCCATTCTGGATCAGTCGTTTTGCTTCTTCTAAGATATCCTCCGGCCTGCGGCTTTTGACACCACCCCGAACGTAGGGGATAATGCAATAAGAACAGTACATGTCACACCCATCTTCGACTTTCAGGAATGCCCTCGTGTGACCTGCAAAACGACTTATCTTGAGATTGTAAATGGTCTCCTCGTTCAGACCAGGGGCAGATATTCTCCCGGGAGACCCCTTTTCGCCCTCCTCCTTACCTGCCCCATCACGAGCGGGGAAAATTGCCATGCCCCTGCTTACGATTTCAGCCAGACGTCCCTCTTCTGCCTTGGTAATCACATAATCTACCCCTTCCATTTTTTTAATGGTTTCCGCATCCGCCCCTGCGTAACACCCGGTAACAACCACTGTTGCCCCTGGATTTTTTTGCCTCACCTTTTTGATGTGTTGACGTGATTTCTCATCGCTGGCTGAAGTGACCGTACACGTGTTGATTACATAAAGGTCGGCAGCTTGTTCGGGCGCGGTTTCTAAAAACCCCTTAGCCGCGAGAGATTCCCGGATGGCCTGAGTCTCATATTGATTGACCTTGCATCCTAGCGTGATAAAGGCGCACGTCTTCATGTTTGTAACGGGATTTATAATAGTATCCAAATATAAAATACTTGACAAGTATTACCGTCGATGTACACTACTGTCGACAGATAAGCTACAAGGGATTTTATCAAACCATACAAACTTTTTGAAGAAAAAATCCAGATGATTGTTGGTGTACCTAAAGAAATCAAATCGGACGAATATCGGGTATCTCTTATGCCGGTCGGGGTAGAGGAGATGGTGAAACGCGGGAACGATGTGCTTGTAGAAAAGGGCGCTGGTTTAGGAAGCGGCATCTATGACCAGGAATATAAAAAGGCGGGAGCCAGGCTCGTCGATGATCCAGGGGAAATTTATGATAGAGCACAACTCGTGATAAAGGTTAAAGAACCACTACCCGAAGAATATCCCTTCCTGAAAGACGACCAGGTCGTTTTTACATTTTTCCACTTTGCTGCCTCCAAAATATTAACGGACGCTGTATTAAAGGCGGGCGGAATAGCCCTTGCTTATGAAACGATCCGGGATAAGCACGGACAACACCCTATCCTGACACCCATGAGCGAGGTTGCAGGGCGGATGTCTGTACAGGAGGGCGCAAAATATCTGGAAAAACCCATGCTTGGACGTGGAATACTTCTTGGAGGAGTGCCGGGCGTAGCCCCCGCCGACGTGGTCATCGTAGGTGGCGGCGTTGTAGGTACCAATGCCGCCAAGGTCGCTGCGGGGCTTGGGGCACGAGTCACTATCCTTGATATCAATATAAATCGATTGCGATATTTGGATGATATCATGCCAAAAAATGTAATTACGCTCATGTCTAACGCACAAAACATCAGGGAAAATATCCGGCATGCAGATTTACTCATTGGTGCCGTGCTGATTGAAGGGGCACGGGCACCGTGTATTGTGACACAGGAAATGGTTCAAACGATGAAGCCGGGATCGGTGATTATCGACGTGGCCATAGACCAGGGGGGGTGTGTGGAAACCAGCAAACCGACAACCCACAGCAATCCTATCTATGTGGAATATGGTGTTATCCATTACTGCGTGACTAATATTCCTGGCGCCGTGGCCTGCACGTCAACCCGTGCCCTAACTAATGTGACGCTGCCATATGCCCTGGAGATTGCCAGTAAGGGCTATGAGCGTGCAGCCCGCGAAAACCCTGCTATAGGGGGAGGCATAAACATAGTAAAGGGAAGGGTCACAAACAAGGCCGTTGCTGATGCCTTTGGAAGGGCGTATAGCGTATTTGAGTAATTTGAAAATTTTTTAGTTGCACATATTGGTTGAATTGCGTTACATTTTATCACAGATTTTATAGAATCGTGTACATTCCAAAAAAGGACTTCATTTATTGATAAACAACAGAAAGGAAAATCACCATGAGTGAAAAAGAAATATTGTTAGTTGTATCTAAACTCAAGAACTACATACGTTCTGCCTCTGGCATGAATACAGCGGGTAATGTTGCGGAGGTATTGTCTGATGCCGTTCGCCGTTTGTGTGATCAGGCAATCGAGAAGGCAAAAACGGATGGCCGCAAAACAGTGATGGAGAGAGACTTTGTTTTGTAAGTTGCGTCGACAGTCTTACCAGATTATTCAAAACGACATGGAAGATATAAAACGTCTTCTCGGAGAAAAAGGTAGATTTATAAAAGAAAAAACCAGGGGGTAAGAAGAATCATCTGTTCACTGCCAATATAATTGTATAGCATGCATTTTATTTATGTAAACTGAATCGAGAAATCCTGGCAAGCATAAATCAAAATGACACCTCTCAGAATAGGCGAGGCCAAAACCCGATATAATTATATCGACCCCCAACTTGTATCGGTGGATGAGATACGGGCAAATAAGTACGACCTCTCCATCTCGCGCTATAAACCGATTGAGCATAAAGAGATTGAATACGAGAAGCCCGACGTGATTATGAAAAAGATGTTGAAGTTGGAAAAGGAAATCGCAAAGGACATTGAAGAAATTCAGACAATGTTATAACTGTAGCACGAGCTTTAGCTCGTTGGCAATGATACAAAACAGCGACATGAATGTCGCGCTACTCATGTGGTGTGAGCTTCAGCTCGCAAGTATAATATAATAAAGTTGAATACGAAAAGCCGAATAAAATTACAAAAGGATATTCAAGCTGGAAAATGATATTACAAGTAACGTTGTGGAAATTCAGTACATATTCAAATGAATACCTGGAGAAAATTGAAAATTGGGGAGATCGCGGAGTTTGTTATTACAGGCAAAACACCGCCTACAAAAAATGCAAACTACTTCAATGGTAATGTCCAATGGTTTACTCCTCCTGATATTGGTTTGAATAAATACCTCAAAAAATCAATTCGTACTTTAACAAACAAAGCGGTAGAAGACAGATCGGCTGTAATCTTTCCATCAGGCACTCTATTAATTACATGTATTGGAAATATTGGGCGAATAGGCATTCTCTGCCAGAATAGTTCTGCTAATCAACAAATCACGGGAATTAAGTTTAAAGATTTTATTGATGTAAACTATGCTTTTTATTGGTTTGTTAAAAATTCGTATAAACTCAGCCAAAAGGCAAATCAAGCAGTTGTTCCAATACTTAACAACGAAGGATTCAGACTGGAGATGTTGCAAACTCTTTCGGATATATCAAGGAATATAAACAAACCTATTCGAGTGTAGGTTTAAAACAAGGCAAGTTGTGGCCCAAGGGAACATTATGCATTACTATTGCCGCAAATATTGCAGAAACAGGTATTTTGACTTTTGATGCTTGTTTTCCAGATAGCATAGTGGGTTTTGTACCGAATCACAGAACAAATACGGCATTCATTCAACAGTGGTTTTTCTTCGTTCAGAAAAACCTTGAGGATACTGCGCCAATGTCCGCACAAAAGAACATTAATCTGGAAATTCTTATGAATTTGGAAGTTCCAAGTCCACCATTTGACCTTCAGCAAAAATCTGCCGCACTGGTCGAGAAGGTTGAGGTGTTGCGCACCAGACAGCGTCAATCGGAGCAGGAACTGGAAACGCTATTCAACAGTTTAATGCAGCGTGCATTTCGCGGGGAGTTGTATTTGTAGCGCGAGATTTATCTCGCCTGTAACATCAGAAAATGTAAGCAGGCAACAGAAATAGGCGACTTAAAAGCGTGTTACAGGAAGTGTGTAACACGATATCCTTCTTGCCTTTAGAGTTTCGTTTTTGAGAATGCGAAAGTTATGGAGAACGACACGATATATTACCGACGGAATATGCCTCATATACTGCCAAGCGGTGCAACATTTTTTGTAACATTTCGCCTGGCAGGTTCTCTCCCTAAAGAAGTGGTGCTTCGATTAAAAGAAGAACAATCGAAGAACGAAAGACTCCTCTATAAAGTAAAAGATGTAACGGAACGAAAAAAGAAAATCGACGACCAGCGTAAATTGTATTTTGGCAAATTTGACGAAATACTCGACAAGGCCACGAGTGGTCAGAACTGGTTGAAGGATGAACGAATAGCAAGGGTGGTTGCAGATATAATACGTCTTCATGATAAAAAAGAATATGATTTGCTTTCATACTGCATCATGCCCAATCATGTTCACCTGGTGTTTACTGTCAGACACGATTTTATTACATCCATGCGAGCTGAATCTCGCGCTACAAGTACAACATCGCCCTATATTATGACTGATATTCTGCGCTTAATAAAAGGATCGACTGCGCGGGAAGCAAATAAAATTCTCAACCGCACTGGTACACTCTGGCAGCACGAAAGCTATGATCGTGTGGTTCGTGATGAAAAGGAACTGAATCGTATTATTTGGTATACCATAAACAATCCCGTTAAGGCAGGGTTGGTCAAAAATGCAGAGGACTGGAAATGGAGTTATTATGCAAATGTGGAATAGAAGAGTTAAAAATAACTTTAAAGCGAGATTCATCTCGCCTGAAGCAGCAAGAATGGTGAGAAATAAGCGACTTGAAAGTCGCGCTACATAAACAGCAAATATTTGCTGCAGAAGAAGGCGTTCTATAGGGCAGATGCGCTCTCAGACTCCAAGGTGCTTGTTATTTTGCCAGGAAACGGTACGAAGGGTCGTGGTGTTATGACTGTGGCAGAGGAGAGGTTAAACGCCCCTTTCCTGCCTCTTCGCAAATTCGCTGATTTCCTTACTTAACCTCTTAGCCTCGTCCTTGCCCAAAATGCGCTCGGCAAAGTCCGTGGCAAGTTCTGCAGCCTGATCCGAAGAAATCCCCTTAACCTTAGAAATCTTCCAGGTATCATCCTCTACCACCAACGTGCACTCCCCGAACCGTTCTTTCATAGGTAACTCACCGCGATCTAAAAGGGATTTTATATCTTCAGGATTTTGGGTAACCTTCAGGGCTTCTTCCATATCCGGAATCCTGGAGTGGATTTTTACTATAGCGGTGTTACCGCCTACTGATGTGCTTGCGATCTCCTGCCGGACTGCCCTATGGGCAAGATCAATAACCCTGGTTAGCTTTGGCGGGGTTATCTTTTTTATATACTTGATAAGTTCCAGCCAATCGATGATGGTAGTATCGGTTTTGGAGATGAAGGAATAGGCCCTATCGTAGTCGTTGTTCCTTACCGCATTAAGGTATTTCTCTATTACTACCTTTGGAGGGTCTTTGGCATAACAAGCCCCAGTTAAGCCAATTATGGAAACAAAAAGGATTGAAATCGTTTTTCTCATGTTTTTTTCCTCCGGAGGTTTTATTGGTACGAGATATTATACAAACTTACGTATGGTACTCGGCATTAATGGTAACATATTCGTGCGAGAGGTCACACGTCCAGACGGTGTCTTTACCGTCTCCCTGTCCCAGTTCCAGGCGGATCGTAATATTCCTGCCCTTCATCGAGGTGCTCAGGGTAGTGAGGTCACACTGGGTAGGCATTCCCTTCGCAAAGATCAGGATATCGTTAATATAAAGACTGGTCTTTGTTTCATCCAGTTCCACACCCGCATAACCAGCGGCAGAGACGATGCGTCCCCAGTTAGGGTCTTCTCCGTTAAGTGCCGTCTTTACCAGGGGTGAATCTGCGATTGACCTGGCAATCTTTACTGCATCACTCCGCAACCTCGCACCAACCACATCAATCTGTACAAATTTTGTTGCACCTTCCCCATCCATCACAATGGCCTTTGCCAGATAGTTGGTTACATAATCCAGCCCTTGTTGAAAGACCTGCAAATCGGTATTGTTGGCAGAGATATTTATCCCTGATGCGCCATTTGCAATAATGGCAATGGTATCATTGGTGCTCATATGCCCATCGATAGTAATGCGATTAAAAGAGGATTCTGTGGATTTTCTGAGGCATTCATTCAACAGTGAGGTTGGCATGGAGACGTCTGTCGTAAGAAAACACAGCATAGTTGCAAGATTTGGTGCAATCATCCCTGCCCCTTTCGTAATTCCACCAATCGTTACATCTTTGTTGTTTATCTTTAGCCTGACGGCAATATCCTTTTGTTTCGTATCCGTTGTCATGATGGCCCGCGCCATGGCATTGCCATGCTCCGTGGCATTTCCCAGAGATGCCGCAGCGGCCTTGATGCCCGCAGCTATCTTATCCATGGGAAGTGTCCTTCCAATAATTCCCGTGGAGGCGACCAGGAGTTCATCCTCGGAAATTTTCAGGCATTTTGCAGCAATCCTTAGCATTTCCCCGGCATCCTTATAACCCTGTTCGCCGGTGCATGCATTGGCGTTACCGCTGTTGATAATAAATGCCCGTATGCGTCCCCCTTGAACGATTTTTCTGCTAAGCCCAACCGGCGCTGCGTAGATCTGGTTCGTTGTGAACAAAGCAGCGCCAGTTGCCGGATATTCTGAAAATATAATTCCTAAGTCGAGACTATCTTTTGCGATTTTTATGCCACAATAGGTAGTCCCCGCCTTAAATCCCTTCGGGGCAACAATGCACCCTGTCGTTATCACTTCCACGTCACAATATCCCCTTTCCTGCATGCCAGCTCAGCAGGGGGCATGCCGATGAAATCCAAAACCAATAAAAACCTTGTCTTTGTACCTTCCAACACCTTTGGTAAAAAATACCAACCTTGGTATCATCATACATGATTGTCCCCGCAAAAGTGTAAAAAACATAATACATAGACAAATACCGGTTGCTTAGTGAACCAAATTGCCCCAAGGATTTCAATAGAATTTTAATACCCGAATTATGAAACAAAACCGCTGAGATTGCTTTGGGTTAGCACCATTCAAATGACACTCGCATGTAAACTTATTGAGCGGGATAATTATGTTTTGTAAAAATTTAAAAAATATATTTGTATTTGTCAAATTTTTGTGTTATTTAATCCCTTAAATTTGTTAAGATTACATGACATTATATTTTTACGGTATTATGATATTGAGAAACTTTTTCCTATATCACTTTAGCAATTTATATTGTCAAAGAAACGCCTCGTGCAGAAATACCGTAATTTAGTCGCCATAACTATTTTGGTCAAATCTAAATTGCACTCTTTAAGAGGATTCGCTACGGAGAGACTCTTAACTTTAAGACCGCGAAAGCACGCTCAATTATACAGCTTGCCTTTATGCATAATCCCTATCAAAAGAGCAGATTGCCCTTTTACTATACATGGCCAAAGGTAAAGCAAAAACTAAAAAACATAATATACGACACAAATGGAAGTTGGGCGTTGATGAGCTTGCCACGAAGCATTTCGATGTCTCCTCAAACTCAGAACTCATCGTGCGTGAGGGTAACTATCAGTACAATATCCACGATCTTGTGAAGCGATTTGGTACACCACTTGAGATTGTGTTTCCTTTTGTGATTGAAGAACGTTTAAACGAACTCATCAACACCTTCAAATATTACATCCGGCTCAAAAAATACCGCGGCAAATTCTATTTCCATTACCCCATGAAGGTAAATCAAAACAAGGAGTTTGTCTTACCAATTGTTTCTGAAGGCGCCCACATTGAGGTAGGGTCGGTTAATGAGCTATGGATAGTCAAACGAATGTGGGAGCAGGAACAGTTCTCGCGGCAAATAAAGGTTATCTGCAACGGCCCCAAGACTAATAAGTACCTTGGGCTCATATACGAGTTGAAACAAAAGGGGCTTGATATTGTCCCTATCATTGAAGACCGGCGTGAGCTTGACTCTCTGAAAGAATACAAAGGGGAACTTGGCATTCGTATAGACCCGGAGATCAAAGTACAATCACACTGGGACAAACGTATCGACCGCTTCGGTTTCCCCGGCCGGGAGCTTTTAGACCTTGGGCGCATCCGTAATCTCAAAATACTCCATTACCATATTGGATCGCAGATCATTAAGTTAGAAGATATGATTTCCCCCTTAAAGAAGGTAATGGATGTTTATATTAAGCTTAAGGCTATGAGCCCCACGCTCGATACCATTAACCTCGGCGGTGGTTTTGCCGTTCCCTATGTAAAGCGCAAAATGTATTCAGCAGAGAGTATTGTCAAACGCGTTCTCAAAACCCTGAAGGATATAGCAGACCGACGCGGAATTCCACACCCAAATATTATCGTTGAGTGGGGAAGGTATATCGTGGCACCTGCACAAATCACTATTTACAGGATCATCTCTCAAAAACCCATACCAAAGTCAACTGCTTCATCGTGGTACATCATTGATGGTAGCTTTATAAACGATCTTCTCGATACGTGGGCAATCCACCAAAAATGGCATGTCGTGCCCGTAAACTATCTTAATACCGAGCGTTTATCCCGCGTATGGCTTGCCGGATCGTCATGCGATTCAGATGATAAGTATACAGGCAACTGCAATTACGTGCCTTTGCCAAGATTAGAAGACCTAAGAGAAGACGATCAATCACTTTACATTGCGTTCTTCGATACAGGGGCTTACCAGGATGCACTAGCCGCGCACCACTGCCTGCTCTCCTCGCCAGCCAAGATCGTAGCTCAAAATGGTGTTATCACCGTTGCCAGAAAGCGTGAAACAGCAGAGGAGGTTGGCAAGCAGTTCGGCTGGTAGACTTTATGGAACAACGGAACTTGCCTGAGATTTTTCCTACAATAATCATAACTGAACTTGCCGTTCCCATTGATAAACTCCACCCCTTTTATAAATTTGTCTCTACTGTTCAAATTCATTTCACCCATTACAGAATTACTCTCTAACATAACGGATAACCCAGGATACGTAATTCCGGAGATTCCTATATTTCCATTGACATGCAAGCCATAATAGGGATAATCTCACTTTATGCCCGGAATACCAAGGATATGTGCCATAGATCATCCCCGCCATATAACTCAACGGGGAAATATGAGAGAGGTGTCCTTTTTTAATACTAGAGAAAGCCTCCCTCTTTTTATCCCATGACTGATATAAACGACAAGATAAAAACCGCATGGATTAAACAATTAAATGAAGACTGGAAAACGGCAAATTTCCTTTACTTTAAAGACTCTATGCGCCCCCCAAACTATGAACTATCGTATTCAGCAGTGGCATTGGGCAGGTGGAAAGGCGGTTGTCACCGGTGTCTTTCCATCAGCATTATCCTGATCAAGACGTACGCCTGGGAATGCGTACAAGAGGTTCTTTGCCATGAAATGGCGCACCAGTACGTGGAGGAGGTCTTAGGGATCCGTGAGGAAATTCCTCACGGAGAGGCATTCAGGAGGGTTTGCCGGGAAAAGGGAATTGATCCAACGGCTACGGGCGATATTCAAGTCTGGATGGAGAAACGCAAAAACAGATTCACCGCAAGTTCGGAAAACCACCAGATCCTGGATAAGGTTCATAAACTGCTGGCATTAGCCCAAAGCCCCAACGAACACGAGGCCCAGACTGCCATGGCAAAGGCCCATGAGTTGCTGTTAAGACATAACCTGTCGCTCCTGGATACTCAGACGAAATGGAACTACGTTCATAAGCACGTTGGTGAAATGGGACGGAGAGACCCTGCGAAGTCCACAATCAGCGCGATACTTTGCAAATATTTTTTTGTAGAGGCCATCTGGACGTTCGGGTACGACCAACATAGAAACCAGCGTGGCCGGATTTTGGAAATTTATGGGACACCGGAAAATGTCGAAATGGCAGAATATGTCTATTATTATCTTCAAAACATCTCCGAATTTTTATGGATGGAGTACAAGGAGAAAAATACTATCAACGGGAACAGGCACCGAAGGACTTTTATCTACGGACTTTTAGAAGGTTTTTATCACAAACTGGAATGCAGGGTGACGGAAAATGTATCCCGGAAACTGGTATGGAAGGGAGACCCCCGGCTCAAGGAATTTTATCACCAAAGAAATCCCCGGCGTACCCGGGCCACTTCCAGGTATTCCAAAACATGTCAGGATGCCTATAATTCAGGGGTATTTCAAGGGAAAAACCTGATTATTCACAGGGGCGTTCGGGAGGGCAGCACCGGAGAGGTCGGGTATTTGAACTAACCGCTTCAAAGGAGATTGCCGATATCACCCTGGATTAATCAACCCAGACATGGAATATTCCGTTTGGAAATAAACAAACGCATGGACCGGATTTATCATTTTCGTTGACACGTCCCGCTAACCCGATTATATTCGTACTATGAAAGAAATGAAGCCTATACCTTATAGACACAGACCCAAGGGCCTAACGATCCTCTACGAAGACCAGCATATTGTCGTTATCGACAAGAGCTCTGGCTTATTGACGGTAGAAGCAACGTATGAAAAAGAAAAAACAGCTCATCATATTTTAACCAACTATATACGGAAGGGCAGCCTTAAATCAAAAAAACAACTCTTTGCTGTGCATCGATTGGACCGTGATACTTCTGGTGTGCTTGTGTTTGCCAAGAGTTTTGAAGCCAAAGAAAACCTTAAACTTCAATGGAAAGGTGTTAAGAAAAAATATGTGGCAGTAGTTCATGGAATATTACCTGAAAAAACCGGCACGATCACTTCGTATTTAGCCGAAAACGATAATTATGAAGTTTCTTCGGTCAAGGATTCGAGAAAAGGGGAATTAGCGAAAACCCGTTATAAAGTGCTAAAAGAAGCGAAAAAATTTAGTTTACTTGAAATTGAATTATTAACGGGTAAAAAAAACCAGATACGGGTTCATTTCTCTGAGAAAGGACATCCCCTCGTTGGTGATACGAAATATGGTAAAAAAGGCGAGCTGAAGAGCCGCCTGGCCCTCCATTCACACTATCTAACATTTCGGCATCCACACAGCGGCAAAGAACTAACCTTTGAGGCTGAGATACCTGGTTTCTTTAAAAGTTTTTTTGATAACGTATGAAAAACCTGTCTATAATCTGCAGATTGAGCGGATTTCAATTACACACAAACCGCCCATCTTTACTATGCTGCTATAGAAAGAAAAGCACAAACAAATAGTGTCTGTCTTTAATTATTTTTTCAATTTAACCTTGCATTGCGAATTCCAAAATCATTCGCTAATGAGGCAGGGATAGAACAGGATTCACCGGTTGAAGTATCGCCGGAAGATGAAAGGCTTGTTATAGAGGGCCGCTACTAAATCCAAGTTGACTCTCAGACGACTCCTTGCGCAAGCCACCAAAGACAATCGACATACTGAATTAAGAGTTTAGACTGGCGTGTTCGGAATGCAGAATGGAGCCTGGTGGGTCAGACCTTCGTATTTTAATTACTAAATATGAAAAACAGCCATTTATCACACGCACAACCCTATGTCAGGAGTAAAGACCTGGCCCTAAATTCTCGCTGTTTTTGGGGCACATTATAGCCAGCTGATTTCCATTAACTTTTTGAGTGTGCCTTTTGCATTACCAGAATCGATAGATTGCGCACCGATTTCCAGTCCTTCTTTAAAATCGTCTGCCAGTCCTCCAGCAATGATTGCAGCCGCTGCGTTTAAAAGTACTACGTCTCTTTTCGGGCCGCGAATACCATTCAAGACCTCTCTGATGGCCATGGCACTTTCATCCGGGGTATTTACCGTCAATTCAGAAAGCCTTGCCTTTTTTATACCAAAGTCTTCCGGATTTAAATAATAACTTTTTATGGTATTCCCGGCGAGCTCACAAACCTTGGTCTTGTCCGTTATTGTTATTTCGTCTAAACCATCTAATCCATGCACAACAAATGCATGGGTGTCTCCCAGCATTTTCAATGCCTCCGCCATAACGAGGGTCATGTGCTCACTATAAACACCAAGGATACGATGGATGGCCCCGGCAGGATTTGCTAAAGGACCAATGATGTTGAATATGGTGCGAATCCTGATTTCTTTTCGAGTACCAATAGCGTATTTCATTGCCTGGTGCAACAAAGGAGCAAAGAGAAATCCAATACTGGCTATTGCAATGCATTTTTCTACCGTCTTGACATCAGCTTCAATATTGACGCCTAACCGTTTTAATACGTCTGCACTTCCGCACGGGCTGGAAGATGCCTTATTACCGTGTTTTGCCACCTTCAGACCAGCACCAGCAGCGACAAAGGCAGTTGCAGTAGAGATATTAAATGTGTTTCTGGCATCTCCACCCGTTCCACAGGTATCAACGATAATGCCCTCACCAGCATCTATCCTGATAGCCTTTTTTCGCATGGCTATAGTACATCCTGTTATTTCTTCGACAGTTTCCCCCTTCATACGCAAGGCTGTAATGAAAGAGGCAATCTGTGCTTCGCTGGCGGCGCCTTCCATGATTTGCGTCATTACAGTCCGGCTTTCTTCAAGACTGAGATGCTGGTTGTTTACTAACCTGGAGATGGCTTCTTTTATCAACATGCCTGATGCAAACAGAAGTTTTTCGCTTGACGTAGAATACGATATAAATTATAATGCTACTTTTCTAAATTCTAAAAATACTTTACAGAAAGGATTCGTGGTCTATTTATGGCGAAAATGCAAATAACCTCAGACGAAAATATACGAGAAGCATTAAGAAGATTTAAGAAAATGTGCGATAAAGAAGGTATTATCAATCAAGCAAAGCGTATAGCGTATTTTGAAAAACCTTCGGAAAAAAAACGACGCGAAGAAAGCCGGAGGATTAAAAATATTAAAAGATCCCAAAAATTAGGTATTTCTGGTCTGGCAAGTCCTGCGCGCACTCAAAAGAATACGTATTCTAAATATTCATCATTTTAGGTATTGGCTTTCCACGGCACTT
The DNA here is from genome assembly GCA_015075005.1 of Planctomycetia bacterium. Classification (GTDB taxonomy): domain Bacteria; phylum Planctomycetota; class Brocadiia; order Brocadiales; family Brocadiaceae; genus Brocadia. Next base: position 438,881 of record JABTVC010000002.1, on the reverse strand, counting down.
TTCGTGCATCACCCCACAAGAATTCCAAATCGTAAAAATGCCGCATATCTTTGTCGAAAAGATGCACAATCACATCGCCATAGTCCATGAGTATCCATCGGGCATCGGAATATCCTTCAGTACCTACCCAATGGATACCATAACTATGCAACTGTAATTCTATCTCGTCTGCGATACTCTGTAATTGTCGCTTATTTAAACCGCTGCAAATAACAAAGAAGTCTGCAATAGAAGTCAAATTCTTCACATCAAATATGAGAATATCTTCCGCTTTCTTATCGTCTGCAATTCTCGCGCAAAGACCTGCAATCTCTTTTGAATCTAACGTTGTTATTCCTCCCGAAAGTTTATCGCTGCTTTGTGCCAAAATTTTCACCAAAATCGGCATCGTATTGGACTGCGGGTTTTACTTCTGACAAACTGCTTCCACAATAGTAACAAAATCTTGCGTATCGGGGGTTTACATCAAGGCAATTTTCACACCGGTGATACAAAAGCGTGCCGCAGAGGACACAGAAATTTGCACCTTTTACATGATTGTCGTATTGACAATTTGTATTCGGGCATATTCTGTCATCCCTATCTGTAATTATCATATCAGACATACCTATCTCCCATTTTTAAGGGTACTTTCGGATTGGACACAGCCTTGCATGTAAGGGCGAACGACCGTTCGCCCTTACAAATCCTCTGTGTTTTTTTCCCTTTTACTGAAGGTGCAAAAGGGCGCCTATTTTTGGTGAAAATTTAATAATAATTCCGGCAAAGACAACGGATACAATTGACATAAGTTTCAGCAGTATGTTCAAAGAAGGGCCGGATGTATCTTTGAAGGGGTCCCCTACTGTATCACCCACGACAGCGGCCTTGTGCGCCGGAGAACCCTTTCCTCCATACACTCCGCTCTCAATATATTTTTTGGCATTATCCCAGGCTCCCCCCGCATTGGCCATAAAAACCGCCAGCAGGAACCCCGTGGTTAAGCTGCCGGCCAAAAGCCCTATGACGCCTGGTACACCCAGCATTAAACCCGTTACAATAGGCACCAATAAGGCCAGGAGAGAAGGAAGGAGCATTTCTCTCTGTGCCCCTTTCGTACTAATCGCCACACACGCAGCATAATCGGGTTTTCCTGTTCCATCCATAATTCCCGCAATTTCTCTGAATTGCCTCCTGACTTCCTCTACCATGCTTCCTGCGGCACGGCCTACGGCCTTCATTGTCATAGCACTGAAGATAAACGATGACAGGCCACCTACGAACAAGCCTATTAACACCTTTGGATTAATCAAGGTAACATCTAAATAATACATAAGATCTGATAATTTTGCACTAGCTAAATCCATGGAGGTTCCGGCAACCTGAATGACCGTAACCCCCGACTTTTCTAACCCTACCTTTATTTGTTCAACAAATGAGGCAATCAACGCCATCGCCGTAAGTGCGGCAGAACCAATAGCAAAGCCCTTTCCTGTTGCAGCCGTTGTATTTCCTAATGCATCGAGCGCATCCGTTCTTTCCCTTACGAAGGGCTCAAGACCACTCATTTCCGCATTACCGCCGGCATTATCAGCAATGGGCCCATAAGCATCCGTTGCCAGGGTTAGCCCCAAGGTAGAAAGCATACCAACTGCCGCAATGGCGATCCCGTAAAGGCCAAGTGAAATATTTGAAAAACCGCCCGCAAAGACATAACTTAATAAGATCGCAACAGAAATAGTAATAACGGGGATAATCGTAGACATCATACCCGTGGCAATGCCATCAATAATCACCGTTGCGGGACCCGTCTTTGCTTGTGCAGCAATACCCTTTGTCGGAGAATAATTGGAAGAGGTATAATATTCTGTACCCTTACCGATGATAACCCCTGCTATCAATCCTGTCACGATCGAGCCCCAAACGCCAAAGTTTTGAGGCAGCATATACTTAATAATTGCAGCGGAGGTAATTAAGATCAGGATTGAACTGAGGTTGATTCCCTTTCCCAATGCCTTCAGGAGTTCTTTTTGGGAGGCCTCTTCCTTTGTCTTAACCGCGTAAATTCCTATAATGGAGAGGAAGATACCCAGCCCTGCCAAAATCATTGGCACAACCATTCCGGCGATACCAAGACCAGCGGTTACCCCCAACGCTGCGCAAGCCAGCATGGAATTATAATACGATTCATATAAATCTGCGCCCATACCTGCCACGTCGCCGACGTTGTCTCCAACGTTATCTGCAATGGTAGCAGGATTTCTTGGATCGTCTTCGGGAATGCCCGCCTCTACTTTACCCACCAAATCAGCCCCCACATCGGCAGCCTTTGTGAATATCCCGCCGCCCACCCTCGCAAACAAGGCCTGAGAACTGGCGCCGATACCAAAGCACGGCAGCATCATTGCCATATCAAGCAACGACACATTGGTAAATTTACGGAACACAAAAAACCACAAAGAAACGTCTAAATGCCCCACGCCTACCACGATTAACCCCATTACGGCACCACTTCTGAATGCAACCTGGAGACCCTGATTCAACGATTTTCGTGCACCTTCTGCAGTCCTTGAACTCGCACTGGTGGCTGTCTTCATTCCCAGAAAACCAGCAAGTCCAGACAAGAAACCACTGGATAGGAACGCAAAAGGAACTACGGTAGACTGGGCATGTAATCCAAAGGAGATCAAAAGCAGTACAAGAAAGGCACCGGCAAAAAATATACTCACAACTTTGTATTGTTGTTTCAAGTAGGCGTAAGCACCCTCTCTGACGTGCCCGGCGATCGATTTCATTTTGTCATTACATTCGGGCGCCTTCATGACCTCCTTGTAAAATTTTCGGGCAAAAAAAAGAGCGCACAGTGCGCCAATCGGTGCAATCCACCACAATCTTGGTATTGTATGCGATGTCTCTCCCGTTACCGTATGCACAGTACCTTCCAGTTCAAACAACGGCCTGTCCTTTTGAGTGGATTCTCCAAGCTCGAACACGGGTTTCTCTTCACTCGTCTTTGGCGCAGTCTGCGCCTGGACGTTGTGAGAAAATAATCCCGACCGTGATACCCCAAAGATCAGGGTCGTTAGCATCAAGAGTATCATAACAATGCTAAGACGGTTATTTCTAAAAAAAAGTTTACGCAAAAATTTATTCATCAACTTACATCATTCTCCTTTCTGTTTTCTAACGATTTCATTGCATTTATCAGAACATTACCCGCAATTTTACTCCCACACGTCTTCCTTCTGGAAACGGCGTACTTGCAAAAACTCCCTCTTCTTTTCAAGCATACTGACAAATTCACTTACCTGCGCTGAAGTATCCTCCGGATGATTAGCACGATACGTTTCCCATTCCTTCGAGGCTGACTCTGTATAGTGGAGCGCCCTGTCAAAGCTCCCTTCCTTTTCGGCACACAGCGCCGCATGCCATAAGGCGTGGCAAACTGTTCTCTCTATGGCCATTCTATTATGTAATTTAGGGGCATGGAAAAGAGACTTCCTTAACCAGGAGAGTGCTTCCTCGTAATTGTCTTCTCCCGCATCTTTCTTTAATTGTTCCCTATAATAAGGCGCGTATTTAAAAAAACGCTGGTCGAATAGATGCAAATACATATATCCCAGCTCAAAGAAAAGATCGCCATTATCGGGATTTTTTATAGCCCCTTTCTTTGCAAAGTTTAATCCCGTATATATCCATTTCCACTTGTTCTGCGGTGCATCCCAGTCATGGGCAATATTATATGCCATATTCCACGATTGGAAAATCCAAACTGCCGGAAAGTTCGGTTGTAACTTAGCGATAAGATTGTTTATAGTTAACAGCTCATAATATTTTTTTTCTTCGTATCGGGCAATGGCCCTTGCCCAGAGAAAATCTACCGCAATCCCCCTGAATCCCCCCAGGAGAAGCAGCGGAATACTTTCCGTTGGGTCATAGCGTAATGCATCTGTCCCCGGTGTATTGCGGAACGAAATAACCCTTGTTTGTATAAAAAAAATACCGCACAGGAGTATGAATAAAAAACCAATCCTCTTCTTCCGGTTTCTCAATGGTTAGAAAAACTCTCTTTTTTTAAATATGATCGCAGATATAAAGAGGCAAATACCGGCATATAGAGCGGTATATCCGAAAGAAACCCCAACGGTTTCTAAAGGGATATCTATGCCTTTCAGGAGAAATTTCAAACTGTCAAATCTTTTAAAATCAGGCAAAACAAACGAAATCCATTCCAGGGGCTTTTTCAGAAGATAATCCATATAGACAAGAAGTGTGTTGGGTTTTTTCAGCATAGCCGGCAAGGCATGTTCATGCATATCGTGGCACTGAATGAGCAAAGAGAAATCCTTGATATATTCTAATGTGTGTCCACACAAGAAAACTACGAAGGCGGATACTATACTAACCGGTGCAGACAGATAGGTGGATCCCATTACAGCAATAACTACGATCAACAAAAATTTTAAAAAGGTTACAACAACCGCCTTTGCATAATTTGTCACAAAACCTTTTTGTACCGAAAACATCTTAACATCCTTCGCTGTTACACCAATGTAGTCAGCCGGATGTACAGGGAAAACCGTAATATGCAAGATACTATTTTCCTGAACCCCTTCAGCGCCTAGCTTTACTATGAATGGTTTATCTGCCCTTGCCGGCAAAACTTCAGTTTTCCATTGGTGGCGATTGGCATCCTCAACACTCACAAATAGCGGAATCGTGTCAGCAAACCCCCGGCTACTTTCTATCTTTAGGTTAAACTCTGCTTCAAAGATAGCTTTGTTTGCGGGATTTTTCCGGAGACCGGAAAAGGTCCATCGTGCAATCCCGGCCCTGCCCCCCTCAACCCATGCAATTCCCTCACGGGTGTGGTGCAATTTGCCCTGAATATCAAACTGTGACGCCGCAAACCCGGTCCTTGCTTTTACTATGCCTCTATACTCTTCCGGTAAATTTGACGCAAGGCGTTGAATAACCACCATATTTAGCAGGCCAAAAATTGCCAGCAGCATGGCAGATAACAAGGCAAAGCCCAGCATTTTACCCATAACAACCTTCTGCCTTGCTATAGGTTTTGACAAGATACCGTAGATCGTCCTGTCTTCTATTTCACAGGGCAGTGATGTGGCAGAAAGAAAAATAACTCCTGTTATGCACAAAAGCACCACTACCTGGAAAAAGATCACCAACATCATCTTCACCTGTGCATCCGGCTCGTCGGTCGTTGGGATAGCGGGCAAAATAAGCATAACCAGAAGGCCAAGTCCAATCAGGACGTGGAGTGTTTTCTTTCGAAGCGCCTCCCGAAGGGTATTGATGGCAATGGTTAATGTCATTGTCCTGTAAAGGAAAGAACTGTTTATCGGTGATGTTGAATAATATTTACAAATAATTCTTCCAGCGTAGAGGAGGGATGGTTAATAGATACCACATCACCATTTCTCTCCTCAATAAAAGACTTCACTGCCTGAATGTCAATCTCCGAAAGATTCTTTACCATAAATTCAATGACATCTCTTTGAGAAAGCAATTCTTTAACGCCGCCCATTACCTGCAAAACACCCTTATTCAGGATGGCAATCCGATCGCAAATATCTTGCACATCGGCCAGCAGGTGTGAGCAGAGGACGACTGTCTTTCCCTGTCGTTTAAATTCGAGTATAAGGTCTTTCATCTCACGACTCCCGATAGGATCGAGGCCGCTTGTGGGCTCATCCAATATTACTAACTCCGGGTCGTTTATAATGGCCTGCGCCAGCCCAATTCTTCGCAACATCCCCTTTGAATATTGGCTTAATGGCCGCTTACGATAGGGAATTAATCCCACATCCTTGATTAAGCTATCAACCCGTCTTTTTCTTTCTTTTTTTGGAATATCAAAGAGCTTTGCGTAAAAATCCAGAATTTCTTCCGCATTAAGGAATTTATATAAATACGACTCCTCGGGGAGAAAGCCTATCTTCCTTTTAACCGTTAAATCACTGGAAGGATTCCCCAACAACCAGGATTTGCCGCTCGTGGGAAAGAGGAGGCCGAGCAATAATTTTACCGTGGTCGTTTTGCCCGAACCATTGGGACCAAGCAACCCAAATATTTCTCCCCTCTCGACAGTTAGATTAAGATTTGTTAAAGCGGAGGAACTTTTGCGTCTCCAGAAATCCCTGTAGACCTTGGTAAGTCCTTCTGTTCTAACTGCGTAATTATTCAAAACAGTATTAATCTTCCCACCTTAATAAAATTTTCATATTTATTAAAAGTATGGAATAAATTTTTACCAATCTAATCAAAATTATAAGATAAGTCAAACACTATTTGAGGATGAAACCCCAGCTAACAATATTGTTGGATTAGAATTTGTGTTTGATATTTGCTATAGAAAAATCTAAGATATATTGTACAATGAACTCATTTGCAGAGAAACTGAGTTTCTCGCTCATTACACTCACAAACAGGAGTTTGGGTGCGAGCAGTTGAAAGATGTCTTTCAAAAAACTGAATTATTACAAAACACCTGACTAAGAATTAGCGTTTAATACAATGCAAAAAAAACTTCACATCCCGACGACAAAGATATCTGGTTGCATGGGCGAACATGAAAAATAGTCTACCCGTTTGGCAGTTATTCATCATTCCACTATTCATTTGTACAACCGCGTTTATTACTCTTTCGTGTTCTACTACACAAAAACCGGCAGAAACACGGGAAACACCTGAAGCAGATGCCTCCGTTACAAGCCAGGAAAAAGAACTCGTGGTATCTGAATTTATTTTAGGTGTCGGCGACGAGATTGAATTAACGGTATACCGGCACGACGACCTAAACAAAAAAGCCCGTATACCATCTGGTGGTTTTAATACTTTTCCCCTCATCGGCAAAATACAGACAAATGGGGTGAGTATACACCAACTTCAGGAAAAAATTACGGAGGCCCTTTCGGGTTATTTAGTAGATCCCCAGATAAGCCTGGAGGTCTCTTCCTTCAAAGGCCATAAGATATTTATCCTGGGCGAGGTCAATAATCCCGGAGTTTATCAGATTGATACACCAACAACCATAATTGAAGCAATCGCTAAAGCAGGTGGATATACCCTGGATGGAAAGTATAGCAGTGTCGTATTAGTCCGAGGTGGACCTGAGAAATCTTATTTGAAGAGGCTTGATTTAAAAAAGACCTTCGCGCAGGGGGATTTGTCACAAAATGTCCTCTTGAAAACCGGGGATGTCGTGTATGTCCCACGGACATTTATTTCCGATGTTGATAGATTCTTTAAGCATCTCGAGAATATTGTTCGGCCCCTCATGTATATGGAACAGGGCATTTTATTGGGTAAACGGATTGACGTAGAAGTCTTATCGGGGCAGAGAACGCTTCAACAGACACAAATTGTAATTACACCACCTTAGGGTTACTATTTTAACATCAATATGCATATGCCTATCACATATTTCCCACCACCAAGGTATCACACAGATCAACCATATAATTGAGGTCGCCCATTGAGCATTGGTAGCAGGCTGGTAAAAAATACAGGCTTTGTCTTCGTTTCCGGGATAACCACCAAACTCTTCTCCTTCTTTTTCATCGCCTATGCTGCAAGGGTTCTTGGTCCCGGGGATTTTGGTTTGTACGCCCTTATTGGTACCGTGACGTTTCTGTTTTCCTATTTTGGTAATCTGGGCATAGGGCCGATGGCCATAAGAGAGATATCCAGAAACAAGCATAAGGCACACGAACTATTTAATCATATCCTTTCCCTTAAAATGGCCCTTGTTATTTTGAGCTATCCCTTTCTTTTGTTAGTAGTTAATCTTCTCGGATATCGAAAAGACGTTAAAGGCCTTATCTATATTGCCGGATTATCCACTATATTTGCTACATTTTCTGGTTCTTTAGGGATTCTCTATATTGCCTTTGAGAGATTTAAGGTGCCCTCCCTCGTCTCCATACTCGTATCCTTTTTGAGTAATACCTCTTACGTTCTTGTTCTTTACCTTGGCTACGGCTTGAAGGGTATAATCTGGGTCTCATTATTCGAAGGTCTACTAGGTGCAGTGATTTCAGGCCTATGGGTAAGGGCAAGATTTTTTAAATACAGGTTTGCCTTTAATTCCTCACTTTGGAATGATTTAATGTCGCAGTCCTTACCTTTTGCCATTCTTTCATTCTTTCAACAAGCCACTATGCAAATGAATACCATTCTTCTTTCTAAACTCCCCGGACTATTCCCCGGAGAGATAGCCATAGGATACTATAATCCTGCCGCATCAATATGCAGGACAGCCTTAATGCTTCCCGATAGTCTCAGGCAGGCGACTCTTCCAAGGGTAGCATCACATGCTGAAAATCTGGAAATGGTTAAGGGGATTATAGACAAGTCTACCTATGTTCTCCTCATTATGATAATCTTTCCCTTGATTCTGATGACTACGTTTTTTCCAAAAGAGATAATAACCATTGCATTTGGAAAGGAATACTTACCATCAGCCCATGCCCTGACCATCCTGGGTTGGGCCTACGCCTTTCAGGTCTTTAATACACCGGTTAATGTAACCCTTGCTGCAACGAGGGAAATAAAGAAATTTATTCCATGGGTTATCCTCTTGTTCGGCATAAACGTTCTCCTGGCTGTACCATTGATCTTGTATTACAGCTTCATCGGCGCTGCAATAGCCTTTCTCGTAACAAAGGTAATTGAAACCATCTTCAGAAATTATCTCTTACGTACCATCTGGGGCATAAAAAGGCTGGAGATAAAAAAATTGGTGAAAATAGTATTGCCTATGACTATTATATTTGTCGTACTACTCCTGGCTTATCTTGGTTCAATACGTTCTTTTAGACTTTTCATAGTAACCTCGATATTGTATATTGTTTTTTTATGCTTAATGAAAGACTTTCGTCAGCGGTTTGTTGCTTTCGTCAATGAATTCAGACGAAGAGGTCCCCTTTGATTACTTTGATACACCGAATAAACTGGTGGTTGCTCTTTCCGCAGAAGATATCGTCTTGAGATATTGAGAGTGTTAAAATATGAAAGGAGGCATAGGCATATTACAGAATGAATAAAAAAAGCGTACTAGATAATATAACGATAGATGTATACAAGGATGGTGATCAGGAAGAGTTAAACAATCTGTTTTGTGACGTTTTTTCTCAAAATCGCAGTCTCAGGGAATGGGAGTGGAAATTTAAGGAATCACCCATAGATTCACGACCTTTTATTATTCTGGCAAGGAGTGAAAGTAAGATCGTTGGACAATATGCCTGTATTTCGTTGTGGTTGAAATATCAGGATAAACTAGTTAAGACCCTTCAGCCCGTGGACAACTTTGTTCATAACAATTACAGGGGTGGAGTGAAGGTCATTCAGGCTAAGTTAATGCAGAAGTCTAATGGTTGATGCCATAGAAAATGGGGTTGATGTAGGTTTTGGATTTCCCAACAGGACAGGCTATATGATTGGCAGAGGTTGTTTAACCACAAGGATTTAATTAAGATAGAAGTCCTCTTTAAGAGATTGAGTTGGAGATCCGCTTTAAAAAGGAGGGTGAAGTGGAGTTTCCTGCCTGACTTTGCGGGGTGGATAAGTAGCCTTGTTGTGAGATTTTTTCTTGCTATTAAGGGAAAATCTATCGCGGGTATCAAATATACATGGGTTAGTAGTTTTGATGAAAGTATTAATCTGTTCTGGGAAAAAGTCAAGAATCAATATACGATTATGCTGCAGAGGGACTTCGTCTACTTAAACTGGCGATATTGTAGAAAGCCCGACAATGCATACCATATTCTCCGTGCCGAACTTGATGGTAGTATAGTCGGCTTAGTAATAGTAAGATACAAGGACTATGAGGATGCCAGGATTGGTTTTATCATGGAGTCCCTTGCTATTAAAGATTCTGCGGTTTTAGATAGTCTCCTGAAAAGGGGACTGATGTTTCTTTCCCGAAACAAAGTAGATTTTGTGCTTGCACGAGTATCTTCTTCTGACCCGGTTAAGCGCGCCTTTTATAAAAAAGGCTTTTCCCCGAAAGAGGATGTATGGAATTCTCATATTGTATATGTACGATATTCATCTCATGTTGAGGATTCCGCTCTCTGTGATACTTCCCTGTGGCACGTATCCTTTGGGGACTGCGACGCTGCATAGTGAATTCTTATAATGGTATTTCTTTTCTTTGTTTGCGTCCGTACTGAATATGGTATGCAATTCTGCATTACAAATCTCGTAAATAAACTCGCGCACAACAGTGGAACTACATTGTGTTCTCAGGATCAGCTTTTCCATTGCTAAAGGTTTTGGGATGAGGAGGAACATATACCTGAGCCTGTCTAATTTAGAGTTTCTTCTTCACGATAATAAATATAAAAACCTTTGCCTTAAATTCGTTACACGAACCCAACACGAACCCATGTAAGCGTAATTAAATCGTTGTCGTTGGGGGAACAATTGCATACACGAGAAGAAGGTTACAAATACGATCTTTAATGGATTGAATGTATTGGCTTAAAACATTTTTTCCCCTTGAAAAGGGCACATTCAATAGAGACTGTTTAAAATATGGCGGGAAGTTTAGACAATATAACGATAGATGTATACAAGGATAATGACCAGGAAGAGTTAAACAATCTATTTTGTGACATTTTTTCTCAAAATCGCAGTCTCAGGGAATGGGAGTGGAAATTTAAGGAATCGCCCATAGATTCACGACCCTTTATTATTCTGGCAAGGCGTAGCGGTAAAATCATTGGACAACATGCCTGTATTTCTCTGTGGTTGAAAATATCAAAGATAGGCTAGTTAAGGCAGTTCAAGGTGTAGACAACTTTGTCCATAACGATTACAGGGGTGGAGTGGGAGGTGTTCATACCAAGTTATTTCAGAAGGCAGAAAAGACCGCAATAGAAAATGGAGTTGCTGTAGGTTTTGGATTTCCCAACAGAACAGGCTATATAATTGGCAAGCGGTTGTTTAACCACAAGGATTTAATTCAGACAGAGGTACTCTTTAAGAGATTGAGTTGGAGATCCGCTTTAAAAAGGAGGGTGAAGTGGAGCTTCCTGCCCGACTTTGCGGGGTGGATAAGCAGCCTTGTCATAAGATTTTTTCTCGCCATCGGGGGAAAATCCGTAGCAGGTGTTAAATATACCTGGTTAACACTTTTGATGAAAGCATTAATCTGTTCTGGGAAAAGTTAAGAATCAATATACGATTATGTTGAAGAGGGATTTTAGCTACCTGAACTGGTTGGAATATTGCAGAAAGCCTGACAATAAATACCATATTCTCAGGCTGAACTTAATCGTAGTATCGCCGGCGAATAATAGTAAAATACCAGGACTATGAGAATGCCAGGATTGGTTTTATCATGGAGTCCCTTGCTATTAAAGATTCTGCGGTTTTAGATAGTCTCCTGAAAAGGGGACTGATGTTTCTTTCCCGAAACAAAGTAGATTTTGTGCTTGCACGAGTATCCTCTTCTGACCCGGTTAAGCGCGCCTTTTATAAAAAAGGTTTTTCCCCGAAAGAGGGTGTATGGGATTCTCATATTGTATATGTACGATATTCATCTCATGTTGAGGATTCCGTTCTCTGTGATACTTCCCGGTGGCACGTATCCTTTGGGGACTGTGACGCTGCATAGTAATTCTTATTCAGCGTTGTTAAAGAATACCGCCATATTTGTTGCATAGGATTATTTACCACAAAAAGCAACGCACAGATTCTGACGAGGAGGCATATTCAAGTTTATGAAAATTAAAAAGGTAATGATGATAGGGATAGATGGGGGCACGTTCGCCGTTATATCGCCGCTCATAAAGAAGGGCAAATTGCCTAATTTTGCAAAATTGATCAATAACGGTGCATGGGGAGACCTTAGATCTTCAGTTCCCCCCGTGACCCCACCTGCATGGGTTTCTTTTATGACAGGACAGTGCCCGGGCAAGCATGGCATTTATAATTTTACCTCCCACACTTTTGACTTAACGAGGGAGTTTGACAGAAATCTTGTGACTTCTAAATCAGTCAAGACTCAAACTCTGTGGCATATCCTGGGTGACCAGGGGAACAAGATGCTTCTCGTAAATATACCCATTACCTATCCGGCTTTCCAGATTAACGGTATTATGATATCCGGACTTTTGGCGCCAGATGAATCCTCTGATTTTATTTATCCTGAAAATCTGAAGCAAGAAATAGTCGGGATGGGCTATAAAGTTGATAAAACACCAAACATACATGATGTCATTAAAGATAGAAAGCTTTGGCTTGAGAGATTTTTTGATATCGAGGAGAGACGACATAAAGTAACACTCCAATTGCTCCGAAAACATCCCTGGGAGGTCTTTATGGTTGTATATAGTGTTACGGATAGGATATCTCATTTATTTTGGCACGAACAACATGTACAGGGCATAGATGAAGGGTTTGCCGCTGCAGTAGAACGGGCATATATAAGGGTAGATGAGATGATTGGTGAGTTATTGAAATTTACTGAAAAAGATACGCTCGTGTATGTTATGTCTGATCATGGTTTTGGCCCAACTGAGAAGTCTATATCTATGAATAAGTGGTTGTATGATGAAGGTTTCCTTAGACTAAGGAAACCCGAGTGCTTCTCATTTCTGAGACGTTTAAAGTTACACAAGAAAATGGTTCCCGTTGAAAGGATTCTCCGAAGGTTTGGTATTGGCAGCCTATCGAGGATAATGCCTCAGAAAATAAATACTTTTAATATTCCCGTATTAAGAGTTACTAATAAATCGCCCTTTTATCTGGTTGATTGGCACAATACGGTTGCGTATGCCCATAATTGGGGGATTTATATTAACCAAAAAGGGCGTGAAAACCTGGGGATTATTGATAGTTCTGATTATCACGATGTAAGAGAGAAAATTATTACCCGATTGAAGGAGTTAAGAGATCCCGTGTCAGGTGAAAAAATTATTGATGAGATTTTTCTGAATGAAAAAATATATCAGGGTCCCCTCTCTAAATATGGACCGGACTTAATGTATAGTTTCAAGGATTTTCTTTACATTCAGAATAATACCTTTAATTTTAAGCAGCTTTTTGCCCCTAAAAAAGAAGGAAATCACCGAATGGAGGGCATATTTATAGTTTCAGGCGAAGTAATCAAAAAAGGAATTAATATAAGAGGCGCAGAGATAGTCGATATTGCGCCAACCCTGCTTCACTCTCTGGGATATCCAATTCCGAACGAGATGGATGGCAAGGTATTGATAGATATATTTGATGATATGTTTTCGAAAGACAACTCTCCGAAATATGATAAAGCCGGGGAGAGGTACCAGGCGGAAGTTGAATCTGATGCCTTTAGCGATGAAGAGCAACAGAAAATTATGGAAGGCTTGCGCGGACTTGGGTATCTGGATTAAAATTTTAAATCTTTTGAATAGCAAGAACGAAAAAATATGAATAATAAAAAAGTTATCGTAATAGGAATAGATGGTGGGACTTTTGATGTTATCCTCCCTATGATTAAACAGGGTGAGTTGCCCGTTCTGTCTTCTTTAATGAATACGGGTGCATGGGGAGACCTCCAGTCAACGATACCACCCGACACTGGCCCTGCGTGGGTCTCCATGATGACGGGGGTAAACCCGGGAAAACATGGAATATTCTTTTTTCAGGGTGATCTTCATAATAATTATAGAGGAGGAAGGACATTGGGGTCGCAGGATATCCGGTTCCCTCCCCTATGGTCGATACTCAGCAAAAATAAAAAAGAGGTGGTATTTGTAAATGTGCCATTTACCTATCCACCTATGGAGGTAAATGGTGTTATGATCTCTGGCATGCTCGTTCCTCCAAACGCCGAAGTAGTTAGTTTCCCTTCCAACATCTATTCGGATATTGTAAAGAAAATTGGGAGATATGAAATAGATGATTGGGATCCAAAGGTAGTGGGCGCTGATCTGGGAAATATCCATTTATATTATAATAAGATTGCTGAGGCCGTGTCTCGAATGACCGAAGAGAGAAAAAAGGCAACCCTGCTATTATTAAAAGAAAATCGTTGGGATTTTGCCATGGTTGTCTTCACCTCTATAGATCGCCTTCAACACGTATTTTGGAAATCTCTGAATCATACGGGTGATGGCCGGAAGAATGAACCCTTCTCTCAATATAGCAAGGTTATCTATGAAGGTTACAAACAGATAGATCGTGCGGTTGGAGAGATTTTAGAAACTGCCGGAAAAGATTGTACGGTTATTATATCCTCAGACCATGGGTTTGGCCCTTTAAACAAGGACTTCTTTGTAAATAAATGGTTGGAGAAGATAGGTTTACTAAAAACAAGAAAAGATGTACGTTCAAAAAAGATTATATTAACGATGCCTACTTTATATAAAATTGTATCTAAGCTTATTCCAGGCATTCACGTACCTGATTGGGCCAAAAAGATAGCGATACCAATACCACGGATTATCGCACGGGACATGGATGAACTTATAGACTGGCAAAAAACACAGGCTTATCTTAATGAGTGTGGCATTAATATAAACCTCCGGGGGAGAGAACCACATGGTATCGTAGAAACCGAAAAGGACGCTTCAGATTTGCTAACGTTTATTCAGGAACAGTTCCGTGAATTGAGAGATGAATCAGAGCCAAACGGTAAAATCGCAGATTGGATTACGAGAAAGGAAGAAATTTATCGCGGGCCTTTTGTAAAGGAAGCAGCGGATCTCTATTTTTCGGTAAACAACAGATCCTATTTGCAAAACACCAGGATAGACGGAGAGGAAATGTTTGGCAACTGTTCGGTTTCGGGAGGCACCGGCATGCATCGTGAAAATGGTATATTTATTATGAGCGGTCCCTTCTGTCGTAAAAACAACACCTTTAAGCCGAGAATAATAGATATCTCTCCAACGATTTTATATCTTATGGGTCTTCCCATGCTGGAAGAAATGGACGGAAGGGTACTAGAAGAAGTTATTGAACCATCCTATCTCAAATCACACCCGATTAAACGGGTCGAGTCCTGGTCTCATGGTGGTAAGAGCGATCCTTATTCTCAAGAGGACGAAGAAAGTATTAGAAATAGTCTAAAAGGGTTGGGCTATCTATCGTAACCAAGCGAATAAAAACAAAGACACATTCGGCAAAAATATTTTTTACGAAGTCACGTATTCAGTCTTGTATATAGTATCTATTATTATTTAAAATGTAAATTAAATATGCTAAATTACGTTGATGGAATTACTATAGAAGAAGTCATATAAGCAATAGGACTGCAGGATACCTAAAAATTTGCTTTTACTTCCATTTTTGGTTAATTCTTAATCCATGTTTTTTGAGAGAATAGGTATTTGCAATGAGAATTGTGCTTTTTAATACCACCGGAATGATATCATGCGACGGCGCCCGTCTCATCTCTGCCTTGCTGAAAAGAGCAGGTCATTCTGTAAAAAACGTCTTGCTGACTCGAAACGAAAACATTCCCTATCAGGCAAGTGACCTGGCATGTTTGTCTGAGACATTGAAGGAATGCGATTTTGCCATGTTTGCGGTCTATTCCAAAAGGGCTGCCATATCTGCGCAAATTACTGAATTTATTCACACAAAACATCTCGGCATAAAGGTAATCTGGGGTGGACCGCATTGTATAGCCGCACCGGAAACAAGCCTTCGCTACGCCGATGGAGTTTGTTTTGCCGAAGGAGACGTGGCAGTCGTGGAACTTGTGAACAGTGTGGAACGAGGTTCGGATTACGAAAATACGCCGAACATGGCATTTAAAGTGAATGGGAACTATAAGAAGAACAAGGTATTACCACCATTACACGACATGGATAGCCTCCCTTACTACGATTATGATTTAAACGATTATTTTGTATTTGACGACAAACTGTCCCCTGTGACATGGGAAACGAGCAAGAGATACTTCTCGAAATATCCATTTGGCGAACCTACTTGCACCATATTAACCTCCAGAGGCTGTCCATTCGCTTGCTCATATTGTACCAACGCTAGGCATATTGGCATGTATGGTCATATTCCTATGCGCTTTATGAGCGTTAAGCGGATTATTGACGAATTGGAATATACCATCAGGCGTTTCAGCTTTATTAAAGACGTGGCTTTTGCTGATGATGATTTTCTTGTAAGAGACAAAAAACAGTTAGATGATTTTGCACGGCAATACAAAGAGAGGATTGGCCTGCCGTTTGGATCTTGCATAAGCGCACCTACCTTTCGCAGAGAAAAGATGGAAATACTTTTAGATACCGGTTTACTCAGAATGGTTGAGATGGGTGTTCAATCAGGAAGTCAGCGGGTACTAGATGAGGTATTTCAACGCAAAATAAAAGTATCAAAAACAAAGGAGGTTCTTTCTCTACTCACCCCTTATTTTGATAAATACCGGTTTAACGTTCTTCTTGATTTCATTATTGATAATCCTTATGAAACAAAGGACGATATCATTCAGACATACAAATATATAATTGCCGTTCCCCGGTTTGTGAAAATACGCGCTTTTTTATTAGCCTTTTTCCCCGGTAGCCCCATTTACGACAGGGCAGTCAAGGATGGCATTGTTGTCGAATCGCCTTTAGAAAACATGAAACGTTTTTGTGGCACGAGGTGGGTACTATCGTACCAGAATAATTACGAGACTTTACTGATTTGGCTTGCAGTATTTCTGGCTAATCATCCTTCGTTAAGGCGACGCTTTCCCACGCCTGTCCTGCGCATGATAGCAAGTCGTCCGGTGCGTAAAGTCGCATCGCTCATACCGAAGAAAGGTTGTATCGTTTTGCAGCTATTGTGCAGTTTTTTTATCTCAAGGGTGCTTAAGGTGTTTCGATTGATCTATCGTGTGGTAAGGTAATTTGTGAGGTAATATCGGGAAGAATTAACGCAACGGTATGCCGAAGGATAAAAGAATATTTGATTGAGAAAACCCCGGCAACCTCCAATGCACGCCAATGAACGCGAATAAACCCGAAGCAAAGAAAAGCATTCGCGTTAATTTATGACATTACTTTGTTAAAAATTAAGCGACCAATTTCTTTTTAAGTCGTTTGGATTTAATTTTAAAATAGTCATTGGCAAGTTTTTCGTTCTTTGATAAGGCGTTGGTAGAGGCAAATTCGAGTAAGGAATTGACCGCCTGTTTGATTTCGTTGAAGGTAGTAGGTTTCGTTTCAAGGATTTTCGTAAGATAGGCATTTTGTTTGATCCAATAGGTGAGAGTCCATGCAACAAGACATAGATTCCAGTATTTGTCAATCTTGTTGATATGTCTGACTTGGTAGTGATCGAAGTAGAAGGTGTCCTTTAATTCCTTGAAACAGTTTTCAATACCCCAACGGAGCAAATAGTTTGTGATTACCATTTTGGCAGAGGCACGGAGATTGTTGGTAATAAGGATATGATACTTGTTATCGTCGTCCTTATTCCATTTGCCAAGAATGACCACAAACTTGATGGGAACATCACAATCCTTCAGCTTTGCCTCGAACGAATAGGTTTTATGTGAAACTTCAGAGCCATCCGTAGTTTTGAATGTAACGTATTTGATCTTATCGCAATAATGTTTTTTGATGAGGGTAACGAGCTCATCTGGTTTGATGCAACAGTGTGTTTTTTTTACCGGATGGTACATGAAGATGTTTCTGTTGGATTTCATTTCTGAGTAGAATAATTTGCCTTTTCCATGGATGTGTTTGAGGAACTTGGCTGCAGCATACCATGAGTCGAATACTGTGCCTGAGAAACCGAAGCTTTGCGAGTAGAGGTCGAAAAGTTCTATGGCGATTTGTATTTTGTCTTTAAATTGAGAATTGTTTTTTCCTCTTGAGAATTCAGAGGCAGGGAGATAGGGTATTATGTCGAGAGGGAAGTGCTTTGCTTGTGAGACGAAGACAGCGCCAACGCCGACATTGCAGACTTCTTCCCTTTTGAGTGGTCCGCAATATTGCCACTTTGCTCCCTCGGTCTTTTTTGCAAAGGGTTTAGGGCAACCTGTGTCATCGATGGCAAGAAGCCCGTCTTTTGTGGAAGCGGTAGTTCTTTGCTGTTGAATGATTTCCAGTCGTGTGCGTTTGATTGCCTGGATATCCCATTTTGAATCTGAGAAGAAGTATTGAAACTTCTGATAATCAGTATGGTGGCTTTTGCCATTGCATCAAGGGAGTTTCTTTTGTAGTCTTTGAACAAGGCATAAATGACAAGGGCAAACATGGCCATTTGTTTTTTGCTAAAACACGTGGAGAAGTGTTTAAGAAATTTATTAAGGAGAGAAATGTTTGTGCCAAAAATACTCAAATCCTTTGCCCCTGTTGTTGGTTGCTCAGAAAGTTCACAAGTGCAATTAATAACAGGAATAAAAGAGGCAAATCAAGGGCAAATATTAGTCATAAAGCATTGAAAGTCATAAGTTGTGTCCGACTCTACTTACGACTTAAAAATATTTTTTAACGTGTGATTTTTAACAAAGTAATGTTATGACTGATGCAAGGCAGATAACAAAACTCATAATTTGAAATTCCTTGTTCGATATTCGCAATTCAATATACCATGAAATGGATGGGACAAACGGGGCGCCTAACCCATACGCATCAACCTAGCTTTTACTAAAAACGAGCTAGAACTTATTGGCAATTGTTGTAATACAGAACGGAATTCTTTGCACAGGGATATACCATTATTAATTTTACATTTCGTAAAGTTTGGAATAGTCTCCCAATTTCCCCCTTCGCTTCGTTTCTCCTAAGCAAATCAATTTGCCGCCTTATATGCAGTACCCTGAAACGTTTTTCTACAAACGTTTCTAGCATTCAGGCCGATATTTGTAACGTTGTTCCCAATCATTTGGAAGTTTTTGGCGACTTCATTAATTGCAATACTCTTGATGCAAGGTTCCTTGATTTTATCCACGGCAAAATCAAAAAACGGGAATTATTTACTATCAGATGGAATTTTGTTCCCAGATTTGACGACTCAACCTATAAAACCTTCTCGCCTGCACATTCAGGCTGATGCACCGAAACCTAATGATCCAAGTATGCCGGAACGGCTATTTATCAGATAGCGAAGTTGGGGGAACCAATTTTTTATATCCTAAATAATGCCAACGATGAATCATTTCGTTCCATATTCAGGGATTGTTTGGGGTTTTACTATATCAAACTTATATCTTGAATCTTTCCGGCGGACAGATTGAGCAAAGGTTGCTTATCATTTAACATGGTACGGTGTTTGTACTGTTTGCCATTGCCATTTCGTCTCAAAGGGGCGGCAAGACCAATATGTCCCTTTCCATGCGCAACAGCGCTACACGGCAACTCATATCTTTTAGCTTGCCATCTGCTTTTAGCCATAGAAATTGTTCACATATCTTCTCAGAAATAGCCGTTCTGCCCAAACCTTTTGTCGTGACTATTTCACTAATAACTCATTTCTTCCTGGTAAAGTCACGCCCACAATAGCGAACCGACTTGATTAGTTTCGGCTCTTTGAGAACAATGCTTCTTTTTGGTTGGCTGTCGTCTCCTGTCATCATGATGACTTTCTAAAAAATTCAATCTGGCCGCTTATTAATTCAAAAGTTGTTTTACGCTGTCGCTTTTGTTTTAAAAGTCCTCTGGAGACTATTTGTGTAATTCTTCCATAAGTGTTGAAAGCCTGTTGTTTATAATGGATTGGCATAGACGGCCTTTCCTCTGTAGCCATTGAATCAGCTTTGCTGCGCTAACCTCACGACCCATGGTACAATGACAATGCCCTGCGCTAAATGCATATATCTGAGGTCACGATGTGTATCATTATCAATCGGCCGTATAAGAGACAGCGAATCCTTTCTGCATCGGCTTCCCTTCATTACATCAATTCGGGATAATTGCTTCCATTGTTTAAATATCAACTCTATCTGCCACCTCATTCGGTATATGGTTGCTACTATTTCCGGCGGCCAGGTTTTGTCTCTACATTGGTGATGAAGAAGCTATAGTCTAACCATTCTAAATATTCACGGGACAAGGTCTTCCTTTTCTTTGTGCTGATCTTTTGGCTTTACGTCGGCGGTCATTTATTATATGCTCCGGTGTGCGATGCGCTATCAGGCGGCTGCATGATCTGGCTTCTCAAGATAAACTTTCATATCTATTAAACCCTATTACCAATTTGTTTTACATATGACGCAAGGTCTACGGCTTCCGCACCGGATTTGAGCTTAATAGACTTTGGTGCTCTTGAATAAGCGACTTAAATAATGGGCTCTTTTTCCCGATATCTCTAATACGGAAGATCAAAATATCCTAAATCCCTGATTATCAAATCCCTTCCGTATCTGATCCAATACTCTTGCTCCATTTTCTGGATCCGGATGAGATCCTTCCCGTAATGAAAACTTTTTTCAATATATGACGTGTTGCCTCATATAATAAATCTATCTTTAAGGAGGATTTACTCGCACTGCCGCCTATCCTCTGAATTCTTCCGATAAATGCTCATTGGGGCTCTATTTGGGTACTATCCTGAGATACACATTTGAAAATTGCTCTAATACCTCTAAAGGCATCTTCTTTAATTTAGGCGCTACCTGTTCTTTGTATATGGCCTCTAACGTACGTTCTAAAATGCTACCGCGTTCTTGCTATTTATCTTTTTACTCAATGCCTGTGGGGTTATATCTGACTCGAGACTTCCTGTAGGGAAGAATATCATAATCCTTCCAAAGAAATTATTCCACTATCAAATGCTCTACAGACGTCAGTTCTACAAAGGTCTCTGCCGGATACTTTATTGGTTGAACGTTGTACAAAGAGAATGTCTCACTGGGCAATTTTATTCAAATTGTCCTCATCAAAACACTTTATATATTTTTCTGTGATTTCTTTAAGTCTTTGGTTGAGACACGCTTTGGTTCGTATTGTGTATTTTTGATTTACTAAAATTATTTATGCTATGATATTTACTTTATAGCAAAAAAATTCCTCCGTGTGCGAAAAAGATGTGTTTATTTAAAAATTAATCTCCATTGAAAATTTACTATTTTTACTTCTCCTTTGCTCTAACTGCTCGTTTTTAGTAAAAAGTTAGGTTGATGCGTATGACGCCTAACCCACCTAGGTTTTTCTTTCTCTATTCTTCCGACTCGCTCGGGTTCTGGAATAGTGGAGACGGTAGAATACGATCAACTTCTTATTCACATAAAAGAGGAGATTTAATTGCTAAAAGACCCTGCAACTGAAGACGAAGTCATCGATAAAGAAGAAATCTATCACGGTACATATTATAGATCATGCTTACGATCTTTATATTACTCCGGAAAAATCACTTTATCTACCGACAAAGGGCTTATAGACGGACAATGTAATCGAACCCATTCCCAACAATAAAGGAGCACTGGGTGATCACCATTTTAATTGCACAAATTGAAAGATTTATTTGGTATGGGATTATTTTCCTATGATAAGACAGACTATAAGATTCGCCTATAAAACACTTTTGCCTGCACGGATAAAGATGTCTATTGATATTTTTAAACATCTTCGCATGGAACGTGTTGAAGGATTAGACGAGAAAAATGTACTGGTGCTCTCTCCCCACCCGGATGATGATATTATTGGCTGCGGAGGAACGCTTCAAAATTATCGCGGAAGGGGTGCTGAGATTACATCCGTATATATGACTGATGGCCGAAAAGGAAACCCGCGTTATGGAGAAGAGGAACTTGTTTCTATTCGGAGACAGGAAGCACAAACAGCAGCGGATATAATCGGCATTCAGAAGTTGATATTTTTTGATAACAGAGACGGCGAACTGTCTGTCTCATCAAAGACCGTGGCTGAATTATCCAAAGTACTTAAGGAAATCCAGCCAGAAGCCGTATTTCTCCCTTTTATTATGGATGACCATCCTGATCATGCGGCTACAATTCAGATATTTCTTGCAGCCATAAAATCCCTACCCCCTGTCATGTGTTATACTTGGGGGATATGGACACCATTGCCATGCTTTAATGTAGCAGTAGACATTACTTCTTTTGCTGATTTAAAGAGAAATGCTTTAGCGGCACACATGTCTCAGACGGAGATAATTGATTTCGTTGGAGGCGTTTTTAGTCTGTCGAGATATCATGCGGTTGTTTCCGGTATTAAGGATAATAAAAAAGTGGGTTGGGCAGAGGTATATATTGCCTGTTCTTCACATGAATATCAAAGACTTGCAGCGGCCGTTGGGTGGTAGAGAAATATTTTACAACAGACGTCATAAAAAAGAAACAATCGTGCATTAAGAAATTACGGTACGGACGATTAATTGGGTGTCAATGGAGATACTCTCGGGTTTTAATAAGTGAATATATTGCAAATTAACCACCTTTATAGACCTTTTGGGGGCGGAGAACGATATCTTCTTGATCTGTGTAATATCCTGGAAGAAAGTGGACATGGAACGGTTATTGTCTCTTCCCGTCATCCGCAGAATTATCATATCAAAGGGAGAAAGGAATATTTTATCGATGGTTCCTTTGGTCTTAAGTCGGGATTGAAGATGTGGAAGGTGGTCAGAGATATTGTCCGTCTGGAAAACCCCCACCTTATCCATTTCCATGAAACCCTTGCCTTCCTCAGCCCTTTCATCCTCAGGAGATTAATGAGGCTTAAGCCAACGATACAGACACTCCACACGGCATTTTACTTTTGTCCCAAGACCACAAAGATATTACCCAACCGCGATATTTGCTTCTATGCAATGGGGTTCAAGTGTATTACTAATGGTTGCCTGCCAGAGATCAATTTGCGCTTAGCTTTAAATATGCTGTGGAGGAAGTGGGTTACAGCAAAAGCAGATCGGGTGGTAGTGCCATCGCTTTATATAAAAGAGGAGGCCGTCAGGAACGGTATCGCCTCAGAAAAAGTAGCGGTTATCCCTCATTTCACAGAAAAAAACCTACAGAATAAATACGTTGAACCAGAAGGTAGCTCCATCCTCTTTATGGGAAGAACCGATCCTTTAAAAGGCATTCACGAACTGATCGCCGCCTTAAATCTCATAAAAGAGAAAACATGGAAAGCATATATTTTGGGAATCGGTGATGACCTAAATGAATACGAAAAGATGGCACAGGATATGGGAATTAAAGCGAGGATTATGTTTTTAAACAACCTTGATTATGCCGATCTGGATAAATATTATCAAAGGGCATCGGTCGTTGTGTTTCCTTCCATGAGTCCGGAATCTTTTGGCCTTGTGGGAATAGAGGCCATGAGTTTTGGAAGGCCCGTTGTTGCCTTTGACGTTGGCGGTCCGCGGGAATGGCTTGTAGATGAGAAAACAGGGTTTCTTGTTAAGCGAGGAGACGTAAAAGGGCTCTCCTTAAGGATCAATCAATTCCTGGAAGACGCTTCCCTGGCAAAGCAGATGGGGCTTGAAGGCCAGAGACGGGTAAACAGGCGCTATCGTAAAGAGATACATCTTAAAAGGCTTCTCACGATTTATGAAGAAGCACTAGAAACAAGAAGGCAGAAAGACTGGAGAAAAGGCGATGTTACCTAAAATTTTGCCAGATTCGGCATTCCGGAAAATTTTGTAACACTTTAATCTTTTGAAAAACGTATTACTGATAAGCTCCGGAGGAGCAACCTGTTTGTAGTAAGATAGGACACCATAGCACATATGAGCTCCGTCAGGAGCGGCCTGTCTCCCTGTCACTCGCATACAGGCCGCTCCTACGGAGCTATTTACCCTATTGAATTTTATTGTGCTACAAACAGACCGCCCCTAACGGGGTTACATTGGTTTTTATGTCCCCCATGAATTTTTCAAAAAACTAAAGTGTTACAAATTTTTAATATCTTGAACCGCTATAACTTTAGACTTAAAATTAAGCAAACCTTACTTATGGAAAGCATCGAGGCTGAGCAGGAAAAATAAAATGGAGCCATTGAAAATAACCTATATATTGCCCGTATACTGGCCTGCCATTGGTGGCTGTGAGATCCATACAAGAGAGGTGGTCAGAAGAATGACCAAGGGCAATCAAGTTAAAGTTATTACCCTTATCAACAGTCAAAAAGAGAAGTTGCGGGCTGACAGTCTCTGGAAGGCCGCAACTATTTACGCATCCGGAATTAACCAGTTGTACACGGACGAAGGGGCAGAGGTACATAAAATATCGCTTACACTCCCATGGAAGGCATTCCTGTATCCCTTCATGAGATCTGCACGGTTGTATCAAAGAACAGAATCTTTGTCCATGATGATTCTTACTCAGCTATTTCAGCATAAAATAGCCCCTTTGCTATTCGATGGATCTTTGGTGCATTCCATTTTTGGTGGCTTATCATTCTTGAGTTATGCAGCTCTTAAGCTTTCCATGAAAAAAAATATTCCCTTTGTATTTACTCCACTACTCCATCTGTTTTATGAATCGTGGCAAAAAAATCCAGGTAACCATGAAAACACAGGAAAGAAATTTGAATACGAACCCAAACTACATTTCTCCCCCATGTTTTATCATGACAGATACTGGTTAGAGACATGTAAAAAAGCCGATGCACTTATTACCATGACAGAATATGAAAGAGAATTTTTCATTTCCTCACTCAAAATAAGTCCACATAAGGTCCATCATATAGGGGTGGGACCCGTTGTATCGGATAAGCCAGACCCCTTAAGGATTAGGGAAAAATACAAAATCTCCTGTAACCAAACAATCGTTCTCTTCGTTGGACGGAATCATGAGCTAAAAGGGATTGAGGAGCTTTGCATGGCTGCCCGGTTGGTGTGGCATAAGCATCCAAAGACAATTTTCTTTTTTGTGGGCCCGAAGGAAGGGAAATCCGGTGATATTCTGGTAAAATATCGAGATACAAGAATTATAGAGGTAGATGAAGTAAGTCTCGAAGAAAAGACTGATTTTTTGTCTGCGTGCGATGTGTTCTGTATGCCCTCGATACATGAAAGTTTTGGAGGCGTATTTTTAGAGGCATGGATGTTTGAGAAACCAATTATTGGATGCGGCATTCCACCCATAAAAGAATTGACTGAAAATGGGAAGGGTGGTTATTTGGTAGATTTAGTACCAGAGGAGATTGCCGAAAAGATTATTGAATTAATCGGGCATAAAGATACTGCACAAAAAATGGGCATGTGGGGAAAACAGAAAATACAAACTAAATATAATTGGGATATTATTGCAGATACCTTGAATCGAATCTATTCTACCTTAATAGCAAACAGGTAGGTTGGCGGTAAATTACATTTTATTTATATCATTCAAGAATAACCGTGAGGAAATAGCGACATGCAGAAAGACCGGCAGACAATTATCTGCTTTTCTCATCTAGCCTGGGATCAAATCTCTTTCAGCGCCCACAGCAATTGATGTTAAGGTTTTCAAAAGATTTAATGTCCTTTACGTCAGCGGTTATTCATTCCGGCAATTTTTTATAGATCTGTTTCATAGGGAAAAAACCCATAGTTACCCTGTCACGGATACCCTTGCAGTGTATTCACCTTTTGCGCTACCCACCATGCAAAAGCGGTTTTCTATAACAATACGTCTGAATAAAATTCTGTTGTCGTTTCTGATTAAAAGAAGGCTTAAAAAACTAAAATTTAAAAACCCGATTCTGTGGATATATCACCCAAGGTACGTCGATACGATTGGAAAATTTAAAGAGGGATTCATTGTTTATGACTGCATGGACGATTTTACGTCACTCCTTTCCGATTATGAAGACAGGGAAAGAAATGCCGGGGACGAAAGAGCGCTTTTGAAGAAAGCAGACATGATTTTTGCGGGAGGCTATAGCATAGCAGATCTCAAAAGAGATTCAAGGGAGCGTATCCATGTATTCCCATCGGCTGTTGAGGTAGATCATTTCAAGAAGGCCCTTTCAGACAACCTGGCGATGCCGGATGATATTACGGATATTCCACACCCGATTCTAGGCTATTGGGGGGCAATTGATGAGAGGGTGGATCATGAATTGCTACAAAGACTGGCAATGAAACACCCTGAGTGGTCGATTGTGCTGTTAGGACCCATTGTTAGGCACAAAGTTGGAGACATATCTTATCTGCATGAGAGCAAAAACATCTTTTGGTTGGGGCCAAAGGACTATTCTTTACTCCCCAATTATGCAAAGGCATTTGATGTCTGTCTGATTCCCTTTGTCTTGTCAAGGGAGGGAATATTCCTTAGTCCGACAAAAACACTGGAATACCTTGCCACCGGCAAGCCTGTAGTTTCTACTCCCATAACTGATGTTGTAAGGTTTTATCATGGCATGGTCAGGATTGCGGATGGTCCGGATGAGTTTGGAATGGCAGTAATGAGGTGCATGGAAGAAGATGATGCGTCAATGAAACAAAGAAGAATACACTTTACAGAGAATAAATCCTGGGAGGACACAGCGGAGAAAATGGAAAAGTTGATCCTGGATAAAATAGAAGAAACGTCATCTGTGAGGCAAAGCCTCTGACCGGCAAAACACAGTTGTAAGTTGTAAGAATTAAGTTTTCAGCCTACAACTTAAATTTTACAACTATTCTTAGCAATTTGACTCATTTGTAAAGATAAACCACAGATAAAG
Source organism: Planctomycetia bacterium (assembly GCA_015075005.1). Taxonomy (GTDB): domain Bacteria; phylum Planctomycetota; class Brocadiia; order Brocadiales; family Brocadiaceae; genus Brocadia. Next base: position 412,320 of record JABTVC010000002.1, on the reverse strand, counting down.
ATTTTAATGAAAGAGCATATGAAAAGAATTATTATTTTAGGCGCTGGCCCTACCGGTCTCGGGGCCACTTGCAGACTCCATGAAATCGGATATAAGAACTGGAATATCTATGAAAAAAACAATTATGTCGGTGGTCTTTCCGCCAGTTTTAAAGATAAACAGGGTTTTACCTGGGACGCCGGAGGGCATATACTATTTTCAAACAACGACCGATTCAACCGGCTAGTAGATGATTTATCTCACAACGATATGCTTACTTTTAAGAGAGAGAGTTGGATATGGCTTAAGGATAGTTTTATTAAATACCCTTTTCAGAACAATTTTCACATGCATCCGGATAAGGAACTTGTGTTTGAATGCGTTTCAGGACTATTTGAGAACCTTGATAAAAAAGGCCAATATAAAAACTTCGAGGAATGGATCTGCCATTTCTTTGGAGAAGGAATTGCCAGATATTTTATGATTCCATACAATAATAAGGTGTGGGCATGCCCTTTAAACAGGATGGATTATAATTGGATAGCCGAAAGAGTCAGTATTATAGACTTCAGGAAGATTCTTAAAAATATCGTCTTTCGACAGGAAGACAGTGAATGGGGACCTAATAATACATTCCGATATCCCCTATTTGGGGGCACTGGTGGCTTGTTTCATAAGTTTTTACCATATAGCCGCGGTCGCCTTTGCCTCAACAAATATGCCGTGCGAATAGACCCTGAAAGAAAGGAGGTTGTTTTTGAAGACGGAGAAAAGACTTCTTATGACCTATTAATCTCCACAATCCCTCTCACCGAGCTTATTGATAAGATGAAGGATAAACCCGAAGGAATAGGAAGGTCTGCGGAAGAATTCGTGTGGAATAGAGGATACATGGTAGGCATTGGCATCAAGAAACCCTGTCCCAGCAATAAAAACTGGATGTATTTTCCCGAAAACGATTCACCTTTTTATAGAGTTACCTATCTCTCCAATTATTCCCCAAATATGACACCCGCAGGAGAGTTTTTTTCTTTTCTGGCCGAGATCTCTTACTCACGATTTAAGGCTGTGTCAAAAGAAACAGTCATAGAGGAAACCATTCAGGGATTGATCAACTCAAAACTCTTAAAAGAGGAAGACAGGTCTCTGATCGTTTCAACTTTTCTCCTTGATGTACCGCACTCTTTTCCTATCCCTTTCATAGGGAGAGACCGTGCTATAAAGAATATTCAATCCTTTCTATCAGAACGTAACATCTATTCACGGGGACGGTTTGGAGGTTGGAAATACGAGGTTGGCAATATGGACCATTCGGTAATGCAGGGAATAGAAGTTGTAAACAGGATATTATTCGATGAAAAAGAAACTGTATATAAGATTTAACTTCATTTTATGATGCAGCCATTTAAGACGTTAAAAAGAGAGCTTTCATACCATTTAAGACTGGGATACGCTCCACCTCCGGAATCAGTCACCATAGAGGTTGACTATAGCTGTATGTTTCGATGCAAGATGTGCCAGATGTGGACCAAAGATTTTAAGACTTCCCGCATAGGAAACAACAAAGTCTTGTCGAACTGCGCAATAGAAGGAATTATTGCGGAGCTTTGCTCTATGGGAGTTAAGTCCATATACTTCTGTGGTGGTGAACCCTTTTTAAGAAAGGATTTTTTAGATATTGTCAAATATGGTAAGTCTAAAGGGCTGTATTGTTCTACTATTTCAAATGGATATTTAATCAACGAAGATTTGGCTAAACAAATAGTCACTTCAGGGATAGATTCCATGGGAATTTCTATCGATAGCGCTGACAAGGAACTTCATGATGAGATAAGAGGGATGAAAGGGGCTTTTGACCATGCCGCTGAAGGAATACGTTTAATCAAGCAACGGCAGAGGGAGTACAATACTCATTTGCCCGATGTTTTTATAAATTCTACAATTTCTTCAAAAAATTTTTTTGTCTTACCTGAGATAGTAGACCTGGCGAAGTCTCTTGCTGTCCGACGGATAAACTTCAATTATCTTTCGGTCATAGATCATAGTACCGTCGCACTTACCAATCAGACAATGGGGGAAAAAATTGTTAGTTCTCATACTTTTTCAGATGTTAGTCCAGATTATTTGCTCCAGAAAGAGCACATTGACCAATTGGAGATTGTGATAGAAAACATAAAGAAAAGAGGGGGCTCTGAAATTACGTGTGCTTTAGACCCCGCACTGCTCAGCAGGAATAAAGACCTTTTATTGAAAGGCACGTTCCCTGTCTCGAGATGCAATCTCCCCTGGCGGTCTGCTATGATTACTCCCGTGGGCGATGTAGTACCTTGCGCTATGTTTACAAATTACAAAATGGGTAATCTGGGCGAAACTACCTTTCGTGAAATATGGAATAATAACCGTGCCAGGACCGTACGAAGGCTTCTCAGTAAAGATCTTCCTCCTATATGCCAAAAATGCTGCATGGTGCATATGGATACCCCGTCTTTATGGAAGAGGTTCTCCTGTAAATTTCTAAAAAAGAATTAAATGTTAAAAGACGAAAACATAATTTGCGTTTCCTGGCTGGTATGGGATTCAATCCCCCTTGTGATGCACCAGATGATGACCAGGCTGGCAAGGAACAACAGGGTCTTGTTTGTAGATCCGCCCGTGGCATATAGCAATCTGGTCATCCGCCCTTCACTGTGGAAAGACCGCCTGAAAAAAACATTTCTGTGGTTGCGCGGAGTGCGCCAGGTAAACAACAACATGTATGTTTATTATCCACCTCCACTGTTATTACAGTATGGACACGTTAAAAATGTCGATAGCCTAAATCAGTCACTCATAACATCCGCAATTGCAAAAACAGCCAAACGTCTGGGTTTTACAGACCCAATCGTATGGATATACCATCCCTATGCTATCAACCCCAAGGAAGAGTTTGGTGAAAAATTGGTTTGTTATGATTGCAATGACGACGTTGGGTTTTTCTTTTGTTACCATTTCAACAAGAGGAACCGATTGTCAGATATGGAGGCGAGTCTGGCAAAAAGGGCTGATGTCGTCTTTGCCACATCCAAATATCTCTATCGAATCCGGAAGGAACAAAACCCCAATACCCATTATCTTCCGTCCGGTGTTGACAGCGAACTCTTCCAACAAGCCCAATCCCCGGCCTGTAAGGTTGCACCAGAACTGGAAGGTATTCCCCGTCCGGTGATTGGTTTTGTTGGTGGTATGGTCAACTCCAAGATGCATTGGGAATGGATACGGGAGGCCGCAGTCACAAAACCACAGTGGAATTTTGTCTTCGTTGGGCCCTGTGTCGAGAACCCTCCGTCCTATATTGTACAGCAAAAAAACATTCTCTTTGTGGGAACCAGGGCGCAAAATCTTTTACCTTCTTACCTCAAAGGTTTTGATGCCTGCCTGATTCCTTACCAGGGAGAGGATTTTTTAAGGGCATGCCAGCCAACCAAGGCATTTGAGTATCTGGCTTCTGGTAAACCTGTAGTTTCCTCATGGATTCCTGAGCTGGAAGATTATCAGGAAATCATTCGTCTATCAAGGACTTCCGGAGAATTTATACAAAATATCGAAGCCGCTTTGGCGGAGGGGGAAAAAGAAGAAATGATACGGAAATATATTCAGGCATCACAGGGATGGACATGGGAAGGCCGGTTGGAAAAGGCTTCTGAGATTATTATCAACACTTTAAAAACACAACCTAACAAACAATAGCCTTCACACAACATGACCGCAACCAAATCCCTCTTAAAAAAGGGGGTGAAGGTGGCTGTAAAAAACTTATCAAAAAAAAGAGGTTTTTGTAAAGTAATATCATAGAAAACATGCGTAGTATTTTAAGCCTAAAGGCGCGTATAAAAAATATTTTTTTCTCAATTTTAGAAAAATTTGCGTTTTCCTCCGACAGAAACAATAAGCCCATAGTTCATTCAAAGATGAGAAAGATACTTGTTGCCGAAGGCGGAGGAATAGGAGACCTTATACGCGTATTGCCAGCCATAGAATGCCTGAAAGATAATTTCCCTGCCGCTTCTATTTCTGTTCTGGCATCTCCTGAGGCAAATGAAATTTTATCCCTCTTCTCGAAAAAGGATATCGTGTCCGAGGTAATCGACTACGACCTCAAGAGCAGGCACAGGGGTTTTCTTAATAAACTCTTTCTTATTCTCTCTTTAAGAAAAAAGCATTTTGATCTTATCTATGCCCCGGACAGGGGAGAAGGCATGAGAGAAGAAGTTCTCATGAACTTTCTCACCGGAGTCCCTCACCGGTTAGGTTTCCAAAACGGCAGAGCAGGTTCCTTAAATACCATAAAGATTGAACTCGAAGAAAACGTCCCGATAGTAAAGCAAAACCTGGACATTTTACGGCATGCCGGATTACAAGTAACAAAGGAAGAAATAGATCTCCGCATACCAGAAAAGGACCTTCTTGAAGCGAAACTCCTGATAAAGCAACTTATTCAGGGAAACACTGCACCTTTCATTACCATCCAACCCGGGGCATCGTGGAATGCCGGATACCGGTGTTGGCCGCTTGAAAACTATATTGCTCTTATAAAGAGACTGATAAAAGAGCTACAACTAAAAGTTATCATAATCGGAAATACGGGGGATATGGAAACAGCAGGCAAAAGAATCCTCAAAGAAGTTGAAAGCCCAGCGATTATAAGTGTGATGGGTAAGACTACGCTTGCACAGATGGCTGCTCTTATTAAGGTTTCCAACTTGTTTTTAGGTAATGACTCAGGACCACTGCATATCGCACTGGCCTTAAAAATACCTTCCGTGGCCATCTTTGGTTCAACTTCACCAGAGCAGGTTATTGGTCAACACGAAAGGTGTGTTGCGATGAGAAAAAATTTGGCGTGTTCGCCTTGCTATGTGCATCAACATGACTACAGGCCGGACTGTAAGGATTTTCGGTGTTTGAACGAAATTACTGTAGACGAAGTATTCCATGCGGTAAAGAAGGTATTGTCAGACAATTTTCATGAAGGAATATCCTGATTATGATGATAAGCAGGATCAACAGTGAAGAATAGACTGAATATTGGTATCAATATGATCACCTCTAACGAAACCTTAAGAGGTACCGACAGGTACATCACAGAAATACTCTATCAACTCTCCAAAATGGACACTACGAATCAGTACCTTATCTTCTATGCACACTGGCAAAGATTCATAAAGCCACTCACGGCCCCGAACTTTCAGTTTGTCCAAATGTTTCCACCAAAAGGAACCCTATTAAGAGCATTCTGGCAGGCATTGATATTCCCCAAAGTAGTAAAAAAGTATAAACTCCATGTGCTTCATTACACCAATCCCATACCGATTCTGAAACGACACTGTCCTATTGCAGTAACCATCCACGACCTTGCTGAATTCATTCAACCAGCAAAATATGGGGCACTCAAAAGTTATGCAAAACGCCTTTTCGTTTCCCTGTGTGTAAAGAAAGCCAATTTTATAATAACCGTATCAGATACCACGAAAAAGGCAATTCTTGACCTATTAGATTTTCCTCCTGAATCTATCGATGTAACCCTGGAAGGTGTCTCTGGGAATTTATCCGTTGATAACAACGATGGTGAATATATTTTCGAAAAGTATCACCTGCCCAGAAATTATATGCTCTATGTAGGTGTTATTGAAAAAACAAAACAGGTTGAATCTATCGTAAGGGCGTTTTCTCTCCTCGACGATTCTTTACAAAAGAATTATGCCATTGTGATTGCCGGTAACAAGGGAAATGCATATGAAGATGTAAAGTCAGCTATCCATGATTGTAAATTAGAAGAAAAGGTTTTTTTTCTGGGATACGTTCAAGACTGTGATTTAAAATATCTTTATAAAAGGGCAAGGGTATTTGTTTTTCCATCTCTTATTGAAGGGTTCGGTTTGCCTGTCCTGGAGGCGATGGGGCACGGAATCCCTGTCATTGCATCTGATATCCCCGTAATATCAGAGGTTGCAGGAGATGCAGCCATACTTGTCGACCCATATGATAGTGCTGCTCTCAGGGACGCAATGAGCAAGGTACTGTTGGATGATGCGATGAGAAAATCCCTAATCATGAAATGTTCAGAACGGGTTAAGGATTTTTCGTGGGAGAATACTGCCCGGAAAACGTTGGCAATATACAAAAAATTAGCAAATACTGAAAATCTACCGCCTGATATACCAGGGACGCAAAGAGCCTTATGAAAATCAAAATATGGTTTCAGTCATTTACGACTTATTTGCCTTGATTTTACTCAATTTAAATAAATTAAGATTATTTTTCGTATAACATCTATGGATCTATCGATTAATATCTGTACCTACAATAACAGAGACTTTCTCAGGAATTGTCTCATTTCAATTTACAAGCAGATAAAGGATATAAAATTCGAGATTATCATAGTCGACAACGCATCTCAGGATAGAACTGCTGATATGATAAAAAAAGGGTTTCCTGATGTCCTGTTAATAGAAAATGCCAGAAATGCTGGTGTCGCACCTGCACGGAACCAGTCTATCCGGCGTTCTACAGGACGTTACATCCTCCTCCTGGACGCAGACACAGAATTCGTTTCAAAAAACTTTATTGATATTATAAAATACATGGACTCAACCCCTCAGGTTGCCTTGCTGGGTGTACAACAGATAACATTTAATAATCAGCCTTATCCGGCATCGAGGACATTTCCCCTTATCCGGGATATCGTGTTGAGAAGACTGGCGTTTCTTGGTTTCATAAGAAATAGCAGACACATGAAAGCACACCATTTATTATTACATGATCATGATAGGCCTGTGGAGGTGGAATATGTCATTGGCGACATTCAGCTTATCAGAAGAGATATATTTAGCCTTGTAGGCCTTCTGGACGAAACCATGTTCTACGGTTTCGAAGACGCTGACTATTGTGCACGGTTAAAAAAGGCCGGTTACAAGGTGATCTATTATCCCGCATATACAATTAAACATTATGTCAGCGGAATAACGCGCAAAAAACTCCTGAGTAAGATAGGCATTCAATTGCTTTTTTCTCATTTTAAATCATACGCAAGGTTTTATTTAAAACATTTTGATCTTTTAAAAAGGAGGACACGATGAAGATATTTCTGGCTCTCTTGACCGTTCTGATTTTTATAGTAGTCAAGCCCGCATATATTCTGTCAGAACCGATAGAAGTCAATGTGGATGCCGCAAAGGGATTAGGGCCGGTTCCTGACATTTTCAGCAGCAGCATATGGATCGTTAAGGCAAACAACCGGTATAATATAGAACGCTTCTTTAAAGAAAACCATCCAAAGACGATACAATTTACCTTCGACCTCTTCCTCCCGAAGACCAAGAGCCTTGAGGATTACAAGCAGAAATTCAAGAACGAGTTCTTTCACCCATCGGGCATACCCTATCTCATCGTCCAAAAGGCAAAAGAGGCGGAAGCAGAATTAATCGTAGGTTTCGATCCCTTCACCATACCTGCCTGGCTTTCCTCAAGACAAGGCGACAACAGACCGGCATTTACCCATGAAAGCTGGTGGACAATCGAGCAATTATCACCTCCGCGAGACTTCAAACGCTGGGGGGAGGTGGTGAGTTTTGCACTCAGTTTTTTACGAAACGAACTCGGGGTAAAAAAGTTGGGTTTTTACGTAGGCCATGAACCGAACTGGCTCTGGATGGGATCGGAGGAGAGCCTCTTTAAATATTATGAGGCTGCTGCAAGGGCGGCAAAAAGCGTGAGCAGTGAGATAAAGGTTGGCGGCCTCGGCCCCTGGAGTTTAACGGCCAAAAAGGAAGGCGCTGACTTTGAAGGCATTACTCCCGCCATCGGCGAGTTAGTGAAAAAGGACGGCGGATGGAAAAACCCGAAAGGATATCCTCTTCTCAAAAGTTTCATCGAATATGTCTCGAAAAATAATGTCCCGCTGGATTTTATCAATTGGCATTCTTTTACCCACAATTCATATCAGTTTGTAAGCGATGGCAAAACGGTTTCTCAGTGGTTAAAGGAAAAGAACCTCGATAATGTCAGGATTTATATTTCTGATTGGGCTTATTGGGCTGGATGGCCTTATCCTGACGATTATCTTGATACAGAAGAAACTGCTTCTGAAGCCATAACTGCACTTTTCTCTATGTGGAAGGGCGGTGTTGATTGGCATGGACATGATTTTGATATCCAGGTTGACGCGCATGAAAATAGCAGGCGGAAAGAAAGGCGAAATGCGGAATTTGTTGGCGATTGGCCTCTTTTTACCAAACATGGCATAATCAAACCTATCTATAATTCGTTTAAGGCATTAACTATCGCTACAAAGCCAACAGGTGGCAGGACTCCTGAATTATTGAAGGTAGAATCTTCCACGGATGACATTGTAGCTATATCCACCATGAAAGATGATGGTATTTATCTGCTTTTGAGCAATTTTGTGCCGGGACAGGCAAGATTACGCGCCTCTATTACAAAATTGCTTTTAGAAAAATCGGGATTTTCTGCTGAAGAAATCAGCTGGCTGAAGGAATGCATCCAGGAAGGAAAGAAAAGCAAGAGAAAAGACACCTTGTTTTCTTGCAAAGAGCAGTTTATTGCCCGGGTAAAAGACAACCAAAAAGCAGAGATAGTTGAATTTCTTGCCAATATGTATTCTTATTTACACAACAATCCATCCATTCAGGGCGTTTTAACACATATCGGAGAGGTTTCATCAAATGTAAAATACCCTCAAACAAAGATAATTGCTTCAGCGCTTTCGGACGCACTAAAAAGGACGTCTTCCAATAAATCACTTACGGTTGATTTCGCTAATCTTTCGTTTTCACCATCTAACCAGGCAACCGTATACACCATTGACAGTAATCATAGTAATGCCTGCAGACTGAACAAGAAAACGGAGTCTTCTTCCACGGACACGCTCTGCGGTATTGGGGGAATGGTCGACAAGGCTGTGTGGCAGGCAAATGCCGATGCAAATACCTATGCCCAAAAAAAATTGGAAGATTTTCTTTCGTCGAAAGGTTACAGCGCAAAAGATTTAGAACTTGTCAGAGAAAAAATTCAAACCGCAAAAAAACAAGGAAATTTGAAACAACTTCTCAACCAGCTAACAAAAAAAGGGTTCCAAAAAAAAGATATCATGCTGGGTTTGAAAAGATTAAAAACCGTTAGAGAAAACCACCTCCGGGAGCAGATTGATAAAATTAACGCATGGAAAGAAATATCTCTGGAGGGTTCGGAGAGGATCGAAGCCGTCAAGGTAACAAAAAATAGCGGTACCTTGAATATTACCATGGAACCCAATTCTGTACACCTCGTTATCCTTAACAAAGAATAGAAAATGAGCATCTTTGCTTTGTCTCTTTCCCGTAGCAGACCTTTGTTCCCCCTGTTTTTGGGTATATCCGCAGGCGCTTTTTTAGTTTTAGACCCCTTCTTAACGAATGTTCTTGCAGGTATGCTCGATTTTTCAATAGGGGGAACAAATATTTTAAAACTCTACCCATATGAAACCACTTCCCTGGTTTTTCTTCTTTCGTTATTTTTACCTTTTACAAAAAAGCTCATTCTCTTAACGAGAGCACATCCTGAAAGGGTATTTATTATATTTTTTTTCGGTGGTATGCATACTACCAGTTTGACTACCCTCGTCAAAATAGATCTGAGTGAACTTGTAATGCTGGTCTCTTTCTTGGCATTGTTTTTAAAATCTATCGTCAAAGATACGCCGTTTACCCTATCACTCATTGATGTTTTAAATCTGGCCTTTGTTGCAGCCGTGCTTATTTCATTCATGAATACCGGGATTATTTCCTTTGTTATATATGCCCCTACGTTGGTAAAATTCATGCTCATGCTATTTCTGCTTTTAAACTTCGTTTACAATAAAGAGCTTTTCGTTTTTTCTTTAAAATGCATTATAGTCCTGACGTGTATCTCTTCCTTTATTGGAATTGGGCAAGAACTTGTCTTTAAGACAACTGGGGCGCTTCTTATTGGTCTTGTGGACAAAAAAAATATATCACTTATGTTTGAAATTACATCACAGGGAACGTTTCTCAGAATCCCGGCTTTTTTTGGGACATATAAGCCTTTTACCTTTTTCTTAAATACTGCAATCCTCATCGTTTTCAATTACTTCATTTATAACAGGCCATTCCCTTTTAAAAAACGGGCGATCCTTACTTTTTCTTTCTTTTTAATGGTTATCGCACTCTTTTTGACTTTTTCCAAAGATGGAATACTCTCCCTTTTTATTGGATTGACCTTTTCTATCTTTCTGAGATGGAAAAAATTCATCCTGCATGGTATCGCCTGTACCTTGATAGCAGGCATCGCCCTGTACCTTATGGGTTTTCTGGATGATATTTCCAAGGCAATCTTCACAGACTATCATTGGGGTGAGTATAGGATACGGTTACAGTTGGCAAGAGAAGGGATTCTCGGGTTTTTATATAGACATCCTTTTATTGGCGTCGGGGTTAGCAATATCTTCAGATATACCTCACATTACCTACACTGGGCACCTCATAATGCCTTTATTGAAGCAGCAGGCGCTGTGGGGATATCGGGTTTATTTTTTTATATTGTATTATTAGGATATACGTTTTACAATCTCATCAAAGTTACCCTGATTGCTCAGTCGGTTGAAGATATCTGGATAAGCCGGGGATTATTCTCGGGTTTTATTGCCTATCTAGTAACCATACAATTTCACCCATTTTTTTATGAAAGATTTACCTGGTTATATATGGGCATCGTCAATGCTTATGTAATAATTAGCAGAAAGAAAGTGCTAAGATCCGATATGTGTTATAGGGTTGACGGAAACGATGCTAAAGTCACACAATAAATTCACGAACACGTGACGGGGGCGGGGCAGTATAATAAACATGAAAAAAATATTATACCTGACTGTAGGAATAGCAATTATTCTGATACCGTTGACGGTTTCTCTCTGCACAAAAACAGGAGAGGCATCAGGCAGCACAGAAATAACCGTGGATGTTTCACAGAACCTCGGCCAAATGCCGGGTATCGCAGCAGGAGGAGTGGAACTTTCTCAATGGGGAAATGATTTCTACAAGTCTTATTTTCGGAAAAAATACGAAGAAGACATTGAAAATGCAGGGAGTATCTATCGAACAGGACTGAATCTGAGATATCATGTTTCTGATTTATCCAATGACATTCAAAAATATATGGATCACCTCAATGATTTTAATAATACAACATTGTTATATAAGAAAGAGGGAGTGGATCTTATCTTTACCGTTTATGGTATGCCTAAGTGGCTGAGTAAAAGATGTGTAAAAAACAGGGACGGGAAATATATATGCGGACCGAATTGGGGCGCAACACCGCCCACTGATTATGATGCCTGGGCAGAACATGTTAAGGGAATAGTGAGTTATTATAAATATAAATTGGGCCTGGATTTGTGGTATGAAATATGGAATGAACCAGATCAGGGGTATCTCTTTTCCAATACAGACTTCTGGTTTGGAAGTCAGGAAGAGTACTTTAAATTATATAAATACAGTGTTAAAGGAGCTCTTGAAGCAGACCCTCATGTGAAGATAGGAGGACCTGCCAGTTCTGTATGGGATAATGGGGCGATTGAGGAGTTTATAAAATATGCGGCCACAAACAACCTGCCCATCGATTTTATAACCTGGCATATGTACGCTGGATGGAATAATTTTTGGGGGACAAAATCAGAATACAGAGAAATGTCGGATACTATCAGAAAATGGCTGAAACAGTATGGCTACGATGAAAATACCCCTCTCATAATTAATGAATGGAACAGTAATGCAAACCTCAATGATTTAGAAGATCATAACACTGAGCAGAATAGTGCGTACGCCGTTTATGCCGTTTTTAATATGCTCGAAACAGGTATTGATAAACAAGCCTTCTTTAACTTCGTCGATTTTGAACATAACTCATTATTTTCCGGCAGCACGGGTATAATGAGCAACGAAGGTGTTATTAAACCTGTTTATAATGCATTTAAGGCGCTTGCTATCTTACAGGGAGAACCCGAAGATGAAATCACAAATAGACTTAAAGTAGACATTGGTGGTGATGATTGTTTTCTTGCAGCAATTGCATCTCAGACAAAAAATAACCGCGTGATAAGAATACTGATCTCTAACTATATTCCGCATGCAGCAATGCTTAAGAATGGGTTTCCGCCAAAAACTTATCCATACGCTTTAAAACACAGGGTAATTCCAACAAAAATATCCTTGAACCTTGCCCATGTTCCTTTCTCAGGAAACGCAGTGATGACAACGTATCTTATAGATAAGAATCATTCAAATTCCTGCAGATATAACAAAAAAACAGAAGAGGTACAATCAGACTCTCCCTGCGGCGATAAGGGAATAGTAGATAAATTGGTTATGCAGGCAAAGAACGAGTCTCAGGGAAAAGCCTTATTGGAAGCCAACTATTTCCTAAGGTATAGGGGGTATACAGAAAGACAGACAGAGATCATTATGAGACAGCTTGATAAATGTTTAGAAATAGACAGAGCCGCCGTTTTTAAAGACTGCATTAGTCCTTCGCTGGAATCAACCTGTGCTCAGGTCGTTGACTCAGGAAGTTATCCACCAGACTGTGATGTATTTGAACGGGATGTTACAGACTTCCATGCGGCATATCACAACGCCTATGACGATCTTTATTTCTCCGGCAACCATACAGGCCTGTCGGGCCAGACAATGAACGTTTCGACGTGGATTGACAAGATAAACACCGATCCACATATCTCCCTGGAAGGTTCAAAACAAACAAAACAGATCCATATAACGAATGGTTCATATCAAGAGGTAATAACCCTGCAGCCCTATGCTGTTTTCCTGATTGAAATAACCTTGCCGCAAACCCTGGATAATTAATACGAAAACCAAATAGGAAGGAGGACATTTTCAACTAAAAATGTAGCGCACTATTTCTTAACATTTTAAAATCAGAAAGTGAGAAAAATATGAAAATGATAAAAGCACTATTAAGTTCTACACTATTTTTACCCTTCCTTGTTACGCTGTGTTATGCAGAAAGCCAGGTAACGGCGACAGCGCCCACAACAGCACCAGACTTACCTTCGTCTGCACCACATGCTGAAATGCCGGCATTGCCACCCAGGCTTGCTGCTGCTGATGCTAACCAGGATATGAAAGTCTCAAAGGATGAGCTGGTTGCATTTGTTGTAAAGAAAGCCGAAGAAAAGATTATCGAAAAGGCCGGAAGATTAGATACCAACGGGGATAAGTGCTTATCAAAGGAAGAACTCAAAGGGAAAAATAAAACAAAGGTTCGTTTTGACGATGTCGACACCAACAAAGACGGCAAGATTTCAAAGGATGAAGCAATTGCCTTTATTCAAAAAAAAGCTGAGGAAAGGGCCACGAAACTATTCCAAAAAATGGATAAAAACGGAGACGGATTTATAACGGGAGACGAATTAAAACACCCACAAAAGGAAGAAGAAAAAGTAGAAGAGACGCTGCAAGAAGAGGATATGTAATAGTTACTGGAATTTCTTCATTTTCTCGCTATATCCTTTGATATAGAAAGTTTCTTTTTATGTAAGCGGGTTTTCATGGTGGCATGGGCAAAATTGTTTGCCCATGCCTATCTTAATTTGAAATCTGAAAGGAAGGCAAGAATAAAAAGTCCCGTGATAGTTCTTGGTATAAACAATATGCACGATGCCTCGGCGGCTATTGTTATGGATGGTAAAGTGGTAGCCGCAGCAGAGGAAGAGAGATTCAGCAGGCATAAACATCATATCGGCTTTCCCGCTAGTGCCATTAGGTATTGTCTCGATGAAGCAGGCATAACCATTAAGGACCTCGATGCCGTGGCTTTATCCTGGAGACCTTGGGTGTTGAAGACAAGAATCTTTAACGCCCTGAAGTCCGCTTCTTTTTCAAAAAGAGCCTTTAAGGCCAAGGCAAATCGCGGCATGGGTCAAATGGGGAATGAATGGTACCAGCTCTTTACCATGAGACGCCTTATTGAGAGGCAATTTGGAAAGGCAAACTTCAGGCTTCATTATATTGACCACCATCTCTGCCATGCAGTGAGCGCCTTTTATGTCTCCCCATTTGAAAAGGCTGCAGCACTTACCGTAGACGGGGCAGGGGAAGAGGACACAACGGTCTTTTGGACTTGCGATGGCACAGAAATAAAACGCCTGGCATCGATAAAAATTCCCCATTCTCTTGGCCAGTTCTATGCAGCGATAACCGGATTCCTCGGTTTTAAGGTACAGTCCGATGAATATAAAGTCATGGGAATGGCATCGTATGGAAAACCTACGTTTGTTGATTTCTTTAGAAATGAAGTATTCGATTTTCGAAAGGACGGTACATTCAGGGTCAATACCCGTTTCCTTGACTACCATCTTGCCAGGCAGGGCATGTTCCTAAAGGAAACCATCCAGTTGTTAGGGAAAAACCGTTTGCCAGACGAAGAGATTACGAATCACCATATGGATATTGCCAAAAGTGCCCAGATAGTCCTTGAAGAGGTACTCATTCACCTGGTAAATCACCTGCATAGAGAAACAAGATCCGATACGCTTTGCCTGGCCGGAGGGGTTGCTTTAAACTGTGTAGCAAATGGGAAATTACTTGACAATATGCCCTTTCGCCAGATATTTATCCAGCCTGCGGCGGGGGATGCAGGAACATCCATGGGCGCCGCCCTTCATGTTTATCATCGGTATACTCGTAAACCCAGGAGATATCAGATGAAAGACGCATATTTGGGCCCTTCCTATTCTAATCAGCGGTGTATTGATACACTCAATGAGTTCAACCTTTCTTATAAAGAATTGACAAGAGAAGAGTTATGCAGTAGAATCGCCACCTTCTTGTCAGAGGGAAAACTCATTTTCTGGTTTCAGGGCCGTATGGAATGGGGACCCCGGGCATTAGGGAATCGGAGCCTCCTCGCTGATCCCCGAAGAGCAGAGATAAGAGATATGATAAACCTCAAGGTAAAACAACGGGAGCTATTCAGACCCTTTGCCCCATCTGTTTTGGAGGAAAAGAGCTACAGCTATTTTGGAAATCCTATCCCATCCCCCTTTATGCTTTTTGCCTTTAAGGTAAACCCAGACAGACGGAAGGAGATCCCCGCAGTAACCCATGTGGATGGAACGGCAAGGCCTCAGACCGTGAGTAAAGAGGCAAACCCGCTCTATTGGAATCTCATTAAGGAATTTGAAAATCGCACCGGAGTACCAGTTCTGCTAAATACCTCATTCAACGTCCAGGAACCTATCGTATGTTCCCCAAAAGATGCCGTAGCATGCTTCCTGAAGACAAAGGTGGATTACCTGGTTTTAAACAATCTTCTTATAGAACAACCCTCTGAAGCACCCTTATAGATCAAGGACTCATGGCGGATAAAACCTTATTAGAATACTGGTTTATATTATATAAAAGGAAATTGATAATACTCACCATAACCCTTTCCGCCATGATAACCGCTGGGGTGTTGTCGAAGATCCTTTCCCCTGTCTATGAGGCAAAGGCTGTATTCTTTGTCCCGAAAGAACCAGATGTCACGACCTTTTTCACATCTCCGGGAGAAATCATGGCCAGGTCTCCCCTTATGCCTTCAAGCAACGAGGAGCCACATGGACCGTATATCGGTATCCTTAAAAGTCAAACTATAGCCAGCCTTGTCCAAAAAGACTTCCCCCACAAAACAGCCGAAGCTTTAATGAGGAGGGATATGGATTTTGTCTTAAGTGACGAGTATATGCTCGAGGTCTACGCCAGAGATAAAAACCCCCGCATGGCGGCTGATATTGCTAACGCCTATGTAAAATATTTCAAGCAACTTATGGGAGAATATTCTCTGAAATCCCAATCAGAAAGACAGGCAACACTCGAAGAAGATATAGCCAGGTATCAAAAAAGCCTTTCAAGGGCAAAGGGGATATTAAAGGTCTTCCAGCAAAAAAACAGGACGGCGAACTTAGATGAGGAAATAAAACAACTCATCACGATGAAGACAACCTTTGAGTCTCAACTGGAGACGTCTCAAGCTTTATACAATGAGAATAAGAACAAAATTTTGACAACAAAAAGGAAATTAAAAGATGAGTCCGTTGCTTTTAATGCCTCCGAACTTATAATTACAAGTCCCCTTTTGGAAAAATTACGGGCGCAATTAGTAGATATAGAGTCCAAGATGGCTGCACTCAGGGTGGAAATAAAAGAGACCCACCCTGATTATATGATCTTAAAAGAAAATTACGAAGAGGTTGCAAAAAATATCAATAAAGAAATTGAGGTTGTCATAAAGAGTCAGGTCAAAGCACCTGACACCTTTTACGAAAATTTGAGAAGACAAGCAACCATTCTTTATGTTGATGGAGAGGGTATAAAGGCCGCCATACGAGGCAACAAAAAGACGTTAAAGGGCATTGAGGGAAGGATTCTTGAAATACCGAAGCTAAAGTACCAACTCGATACCCTTATCACAGAAACAGAGCGGTATAGAAAGCTCGTCGAGTTACTCAGGGTAAATCTGGCAGAGGTGAAGGCCCAGGAGAGAATGGCACCCCAGGTAGCCGTTCTTGTGGACGAAGCAACCCCACCGAAAGACCTTCCTTTCCCATTCTCTGGTTGAATATGGCAATAGCCTCTCTGGCTGGTCTTGCGGGAGGTGTATTGTATTGCTTTTTTGTGAATTATCTGGATGATACCCGCGAGAAAAGGATATATAGACTGTGGAATATCTTAAAAGCAATACAGGGGTGAGGCATAATGGTAGATGAAGAAATACAGGCTATCCTTGAAAAAAAAGAGCGAAAGAGGTTTTTTGAACAGATCCAGAATCAGGCCGAAGATGAAGGACATATTCCACCCATGCCCTTTCTTTTCCTAAAGAAGATGTCTTGCCCTTTACAATATATGGGCGGTATTCTTTTCGGTATATTTTTGGGTGTCTTTATTTTGGTTTTTAATTTTTTACTTTTTGTTTTCCTTTTACACCTGCAGTTCTAATGCTATGACCAAAACGAAAAAAGATGACGCCCTTACCCTGAAGATCCGGGAATTGAGAGAGAAAGCAAAGGAAAAGGTACAGGGGGGGATCATAAAGGAATTTGAAAAACACAAGGCACAGGGAATATACCCATGGGAAGGAATATGGCTTAGTTCGCAGGATATAAGAAAAGTTCAAGAAATGATGAAGAAAAGGGATAAAATTGTCTTTATAGAAGTTATCATCCTCTTTTCCGTATTAGGTCTTTTCTCTTATGTACTTTATCGTTTAATGAAGGCGTTTCTTCTTCCGTAATAAGCCCGGCCATTTGGTATGTATTCCTTAATCAGCCGCACGAATCACATACCGGCTAACAAGGTCTGCATCTATGCCAAAAAGCATGGCCTCGAAGGGTTTTACGCTGTCTTTCGGACTATCTGGTATGGTAAATTCTTCTGTTTTAACAAGCAAATTACGATCATCATATATTTCTATTTTAAATTTTGCAAAGCGATAATTTTTTTCAGATCTATTCGCTATCTCACCGGCAAAAAGCACGTTATCGCCAAATGGATTAAACCGCACATTTTTTAAAAAAAATCCATTTCCAATATCTTCAAATCCACCCGCGAAAGAAGGTCCGGCGGTCTCTTTAGCAGGCATCTCTCTTTTTGGCGCCTTCGAGACTCCTGCAGAAAGATTTTTTTCTAATGTATTCACCCGTTTTTCTAAAGCCTCAACCCTTGCGATAAGATTTGAAATAACGATCTCCAGCATATTTAATTTATTAGACACATCTTGTGCGAATAAAGAACTTTCCGCCAGTATCATAGGAATTATTACTACCACCAAACAGACCAAAAATTTTCTTGTTGCCCGCTTCATATCCTAAATCCTGAAATATTTTATCTCCACTTTGTGAGCAATAACACCTGCTTTTCACAAGGCGGTATTGTCACACTATAAACGATCAGTGCACGTGTAATCCAATAAAACAATTACACACAATCATAACAACTCCAAAGACCGTGAAACTTGACAAGGCGTAATATAATTGCTATGATGATACGAGTATTGTCTATACCATAGCGGCATGCACCTCTTTTGCAATACACCTTCATGCGACACGTTCTGACTATCCGATACGGTGTTCTGAAAAATACATCCGATTTCTACGCTGCATTTAACTCACTCAAAGAGGGCGATCCGGTTATAATTCGTTCACACCGGGGCGTAGAGTTTGGCGAGGTCATCGCCAGGGTCAAAGAAATCGCCGACGACATCCCCATCGAAAATCTTGGAGAAATTTTACGGAAAGCCACCCCTGAAGACAAGGAAAAACAAAAAAAAATATACGACGAGTTGATTCCTTTCGAATTCAAATATTGCCAAAAAAAGATAAGAGAGCACAAACTCCTCATGAAACTGGCTAGTGTTGAACACTTATTTGGGAACCAAAAAAATTATTTTCTATTATCTCGCCAATGGCCGCGTAGATTTTAGGGAACTTGTAAAGGATCTGGCAAAAGAATACCAGGCCCGCATAGAAATGAAGCAAATCGGGGTTCGGGATGAAGCAAGGCTTTTAGCTGATTATGAACACTGCGGGCGGGAGTTGTGTTGCAGATCTTTCCTCAAAACCTCGAACCCGTTACCATGAAAATGGCAAAAAATCAGAAAGCCACACTAGATCCATCCAAGATCTCCGGGCGATGTGGCCGGCTTATGTGCTGTTTACGGTACGAAGATAAGGTCTATGAAGACTTAAGACACACGTTACCAAGAAAAGGCTCTGTCGTCAAAACTGCAAAAGGAATTGGTGAAATTGTTAATTGCGATGTATTACAACAACAAGTTACCATTGAATTAGAGAACGGAAGCAGGGTACATGCATCAGTGTCTGATATTATTGACAGGGTAAGGGAACCCGCGCGACAAACAGAAACATCTTGCGACCACCCCTGTGAAAAGGATTGCAGTCGTGAGTAAACATACCTTTTATCTTACAACACCCATTTATTATGTTAATGACATACCACATATCGGCCACTCATATACTACCATAGCTGCCGACGCACTGGCTCGATACAAAAGGGCAAAAAACCTCGATGTGTTCTTCCTGACGGGAACAGATGAACATGGGCAAAAAATCCAAAAAGCAGCGCAAGTCTGCGATAAATCCCCCATAGAATTTGTTAATGGCGTGGTAGATACATTCAAAACCTTATGGAACGACCTCAACATCTCTTATGATGATTTCATCCGGACAACCGAGGACCGGCATTGCAGCCGCGTAAAAAAAATCTTTCAGCAAATCCAGGAAAATGGCGATATCTATCTGGGAGAATACGAAGGATGGTATTGTATCCCCTGCGAGAGTTTCTGGATTGAATCACAACTGAAAGAAAAGAAATGCCCCGAATGTAATCGGGCCGTTGAAAAAGTAAAGGAAAAAAATTATTTTTTCCGCTTATCAAAATACCAGAAAAGCCTTCTTGAATTTCACGAAAAGCATCCTCACTTCATCCAGCCGGAATCGAGAAGAAATGAATTACTGCAGAGGATTAAATCCCCCGTAGAAGACATCAGTATCAGCCGCTCTGCCATAGAATGGGGTATCCAGGTCCCTACAGACCAAACTCATACTATTTATGTCTGGATTGATGCGCTTCTGAACTATATTACCGCTCTCGGTTACGACGACGACATACAAAAATTTCAAAAATACTGGCCTGCAAACGTTCATATCATTGGAAAAGAAATCTTGTGGTTTCATGGGGTTATCTGGCCGGCTATACTCATGTCATTAAAAATTGATTTACCCTTCAAATCTTTGCGCACGGATGGTGGACTATTGAAGGCAAAAAGATATCAAAATCTTTGGGCAATGCAATAGACCCGGTCAGCATTATCCAATCTTATGGCGCTGATGCCTATAGATATTTTTTACTGAGAGAAGTTCCCTTTGGGGGAGATGGAAATTTCTCGTATAGCGCTCTCATCCATAGGATAAATTCCGACCTCGGTAACGACCTTGGCAATCTATTGCAGCGCACATTGACCATGATCGAAAAATATTTTCAGGGAATCGTCCTGAGTTCGCCAGTGATTACGATGAACTAAAAGGCGCATCACACGTTACCCATGATACCATGTGTAATGAAATGGATAAACTCCAATTTAGCAGGGCGCTTGAGGTTATTTGGGAATTTATAGCCCGCGTCAATAAATTCATAGAAGATAAAAAGCCCTGGTTGCTGGCCAAAACAACCGATACAAGACCACAGCTCGCCACAGTCCTTGGTACCTTAGCCATGGCCATCAAGGATATTTCTGTTTTTATTTATCCTTTTATGCCAAAAACCGCAGTGGAAATACAACGACAACTCGGCGCGATGGAAAACAACCAACCTCTGTGCCTGGAATTCCAGCAAAAACTCAAGGAAGGCACTGTCGTGCGAAAAGGTAAACCCTTATTCCCAAAAATTGAATCTGCGTAAACCATTATCACCACCTGGAGAAATATATATGACAAAGGCATGGAACAAGATAAAGGATATTATTAAAAAAGATCCTCGCTATTCCCTGCAAGCTTACCAATTTGTATTTGAGGCCCTTGACTACACCACAAATATGCTTGGCAAAAATCAACATAAAACAACCGACCGGGATCGTCATGTTACCGGGAAACAACTCATGGAGGGCGTCAGGAAATATGCATTAAAGCAATTCGGTTTTATGGCTTTAACCGTATTTAAACAATGGGGCATACATCAGGATGCAGATTTTGGAAATATCGTCTTTAACCTGGTGGAAAACGGTCTTATGGGAAAAACGGAAACCGATTCACCCGATGACTTTAAAAATACTTACGATCTTAAGAAAGTCTTTGAGGAAGGATTCAAGTTCGATGGGAAATACGATATCCACTTATCATTACATGCCCTGGGTATCAAGAAAAGATAATTACTGCTCATCTTTCACACAGCGGAACCCTACATTATTATCCTTACCATCAGGAAAACTGCAACTCCGGTAGGCACTCCTCAGAATATAATGATGGTTTACCCATGAGCCACCCCGCACCACGCGAAATTTTCCTTCTTCGTACCAATCTTCACACCATTCCCAAACATTTCCAGCCATGTCAAAACAACCATAAGGACTAGCGCCTTCTTTCCGTTCGCCAACTGGTGCCGGGGCGCCGGTGTTTGGATCCAGATTGTAAACCGCTTTTTTAATATCCGGTTGTATATTTCCCCACGGATACTCTCTTCCATCGGTCCCGCGCGCTGCTTTTTCCCATTCCATTTCCCTGGGAAGCCGTTTGCCTGCCCATTTGGCATATGCAATAGCCTCGTCCCAGCTAACGCCCACAACCGGTTGGGATGGCTTGTTAAATCGCTCGTTATTCCAAAACAAAGGTTTCCTGCCTCCTGTTTCTTCGACAAACTTTTTATACTGAGAATTGGTTATGGGAAACTTATCGATATAAAAAGCTTCAATATAAACAACCCTTCTTTCCTCGCCCATTACAAATTCACCTGACGGAACAAGGACCATTTCCGAGTCGTCTGTCTTATTAATAATGCTTACCAATTGCGTCATGATTCTCTCACCTATAGCAAAGAAAAGGGTTACGATTATTTATTTTTATCCTCTGTTCTTTTCTTATTTTTAACGTTGCCTGATCTTTCGACTCTTCTCTTTTTCCTGGTCAGCTGCTGAAATAATTTTTTTGCATCCTCGTTTTTCGGATTACACGCAATTGCCTTTTCTGCCTCAGACATCGCAAGCTCCCGTTGTCCCTTGTCCCGATAAGCAAGGCTAAGGTTATAATGGAGCACACTGTCGTCAGGGTCATTCAGGAGGAGTGTTTTCCATGTCTCTATCGCATCATCAATTTTTTTACAACCATAATACGCATCACCCAGACTATACAAAACGTCTTCATATGTCGGGTCTATCTCCGAAACCTTTTTTAACTCCTTAATACCTTCTTCGCAGGAACCTTCGTCTAAAAGAATAAAGCCTAAATTATAATGCGCCTCGATATGATTTGGTTCTAATTCAACGACCTTTGTATATGCACCGATTGCTTCACGTACCATCTCTTCATCAGAATAGGCAGATGCAAGCGCGAAATAGACCGCAACATCTGCTGTATTATTCGTAATTGCTTTTTTGAATTCTTCAATTGCCCCGGCATTTTCCCCTTTCTCATAAAGCGCCAAACCGATTTCTTTATGCCCTTTTTGTGTTTCACTATCCGACAGTACGGTTTTTTCCACATGTGCCCGTGGCGACTCTTTCTTACACCCTGGCAAGCCAGACGACGTGACGAGGAAAAACAAACCGCTTACACCTAGTATTCCCGCCCACTTTGTATTCACTCAACGCGCTCCCTTTTCTTAACGAAGTATCACAAATTTATCTTTCAACCCTTGTCTCTTCCCTGCCAATATTCGCCCGTGGTATCTTTACTGTATCGCCCTCTTTTATGTTGCGTGCCTTAAACCAGCCGCTCTTCATCTCCAGTGCATAGCTGACCTTTTCTCTTGAAACGTGAGTATCCAAACTATAAGGCCTCATTGATTCTATTTGTATTATTCGGCCATCTGCCTTAATAAAAGCTATAGAAAGAGGAATGCGCGTATCCTTCATCCAAAAGGACAGCTGTTTCTCTTTAGGAAAAACAAAGAGCATCCCTTCATTGTCACCCAATGTATCCCGATACATCAAACCCAAAATTTGCTCTTCGGGCGTAATTGCCACCTCAACTTCCAGCTCGATTCCAGCCACGCTTATTGGTAATACTTTATTTCTTTTTGCCTCACCAGGACAAGTCCCCAGGCAACCATTATATATGAGCCACACACAAATGAAAAGCACTATAAGAAAATACTTCTGTTCCTTCCCCACGTCCACGCCACCCTTCTCTATAAAAATTACAAGGCGATAAATATTTTACGCACCCTGAAAATAATGTCAACCTATTTCTAAACTTGACTTACTCAAAATAACCGGATATAGTTCTGATCATGCGGTTAGACAAACTACCTTGCGAAGTCCTTACTACCGTACAGAAACACCTTCTTATTCAACCTCACGATACAATCATTGTTGCGGTATCTGGCGGGCCTGATTCCGTTGCCCTTATTACAATCCTCAACTCCATTAACTCGGGCAAGAATCTTAACCTTAGCTTGTTTGTAGCCCATCTCAACCATCAGCTTCGTGGAAAATCCTCTGAAGAGGATGCGCAATTTGTCAAAAATTTATCGAAAAACCTCTCTCTGCACTTTCTTCTGAAAAGTGTAGACATTCAAAAGATTGCAGACCAAACCAAACGTTCGATAGAAGAAACAGCCCGCAGAGAAAGATACACGTTCTTTATGGAATCAGCCCAAAAATACAACGCCTGTGCCGTTGCAGTTGGACACACGGCAGATGATAACACAGAGACCATTCTTCATCGTATACTCCGGGGAACCGGGACGTTAGGCCTTGAGGGAATACCCATAAAGCGTCCATTAGTCAGCGGTTCCGCAATACAACTTATCCGCCCCCTTCTCTTTACCTGGAGAAAAGAAGTTATCGAATACCTGAGAGAAAAAGAATGTGTGTACCGAACAGATGCCTCCAATTACGAGCCCATATATCTCCGGAATAAGATACGACTCGAATTAATCCCGTTGCTGGAAAACCAATACAACCCCAATATCAAAAACTTACTCATGCAGCTAGGTCAAATCCTCAACATAAACAATGAGTATCTGATCTCAGAAGCAAAGAATATAGTAAAAGCCGTCACAAAAGAAGAAAGGGAATGCACGTATATTATTGATACTCATTTGCTGGCAAAACAGCCGAAGATATTGCAATATTTCGCATTACGAGAGATATTGAATATCCTGCAGATACCATTAAACGAGATTACCTATAAGCATTACACAAAGATACTTGATGAAATAACCAGGGAAGGAAAGGGACGGCACTTCCAACTGCCCGGGAAACTTTCATTGTGGCATGAACACGGAATGTTCCATTTCCAAAAAGACCTTTTCCATAAGCCATGCATAGCATTATCTGAAACCACGGTCAAGATACCAGGAAATACACCCGTTTATCCTTTGGGACACTTAGTATCTGAAATAGTTGACATGCAAAACTTTTCGATGGAAGCATACAAAAAAAACAAGACAAAAAACGAAGAAATCTTTAATATACAAAGTATAGAAATGCCCATCACGGTAAGGGGGAGGAAGAAGGGAGATAAAATATCTCCCCTGGGCACCAACGGTCACAAAAAACTAAAAGACATCTTTATTGATAAAAAAATCCCTGTGAAAGAACGTGATACTACCCCTATTGTCGCAATGAACAATCAACCGATCTGGGTTATAGGAATATGTATTGATAACAAGGTAAAGGTTACTCCCAATACCAGGAAATTCTTAAAACTAACCTTCCATAGGAATTAAAAAATTCCTGTCTCGAAGCTCGAAGAGTTCCTCTGCCTTGAAGGAAAAGAAACCCCTCTTTCTACAAATATCTATCCTAACGCAATCTATCCGGAAGGATATAAAAATCTTGTCCAGTTCAGCTTGAATCCTTTTCCCGCCTTCGATTATTCTATAAATGGAATATCTATAAAAAAAACCGTATTCATGATTCATGGGGAAAACACGACCGTAATTTTGTATCAGGTACAGACAACCCAACGTGTCATCGATACCGAATTTTTAAAGGTGAGGGTTATGGTTGCATTTCGTGACTATCACAGCGTTACCCACGAGAATCTGTCTTTGAAAAATGATTGCAAAATCTTGACCAATGGGATGTGCTTACAACCTTACGATACGCTTCCTCCCATGTATCTTTTTCATAATGCTCACTCAATAAACAACGCTTCCTTTTGGTATAAAAATATGGAATATCCGAAAAAACTCGAACGTGGCTTGGAGGCTCATGAAGACCATTTCAGCCCTTTTGCCTTGTACTTTGATTTGAATAAAGGGGGGGATTTCTTTATTGTGGCATCTACGAAGGAATATGACAAGGTAGATATTTTTGAGTTACCAAAAGACTGTTTTTACCCTTTCATGAACACGTATTTAATGCTGGACCAGGGACTATTTCTGACAACCGTAACAAGTTCACCCCATGAAAATATGAGTTCAGGATTACAGCCTAGACCAGGACAATTGGGCATATCCGAAAACCAGAAAGGTAGGTTGGGTAGAACGTCAGTGAAACCCAACACCAGTTGCTAAACAGGGAAAAGAAAAAATGGCAGGCGATGCCTACCCTACCCGGCTGACAGGCAAAAGTCGTGAGGTATAGACTTTGAGAATACCCCTTAAAGCCAATTGACATGCATATCACAATGTCATACAATTATGACATATTTTGTAAGCATATCAACAAGGAGGCAACATATGCGTACTACGTTAAATATTGACGGCCTTTTAATAAAACAGCTTCTTGAGGCTACTCATGAAAAATCAAAAACCAGGGCAATCACTATCGCCATTAAAGACTACCTCAAAAAGAAACAGATTAAAAAAATTCTATCTTACCAGGGCTCAGTTGACATACAAGACAACTGGCAGCAACTAGAGGAAGAAGAAATGATGGAAAATGATGGAATATGAAGACAAAAAACAATCCAAAAGTTATTGCGGACACGTGTATCTGGGTTGAATTCTTTCGGACAAAATCAGAAATCTCAAACCGCCTGAGAGACCTTATCTCTAATAACCTTGTAGCTGGTGTTGGGATAATCATTGCTGAATTACTCCAGGGTATTAAGACAAACAAAGAACGTGAAATCATACTCAACCCAACCCGAATGGTATCCTACCCACCGATAGTTAGGCATGTTTGTATATTTCCATCCATGCAATTTTTATGTAGGGCAAGGCATCGCCTGCCAAATCAAACTTCATCATATTGCTGTTTTCAAGGTCAGACCCCAAATACTTCTCCATCCATTTCATTCATTCCACATCCGAACAAGTTGCCCGCGTACATCCGAAATACGTGGTAGGCGATGCCTACCCTACCAGGCTGAGATCGTTTTCATCACGAATCATATGTTCCCAAAAACGCCGTTGCCAGATCGTTTCTTCCCGGTATTTTTGTTTTGAATCGGTCATCCATTCGTCACGGTGAAACAAATTCTTAGCCCTTTTTGAAAAGCCTGCCTTAATCAAGCCCCAGCGTTTGGAATAATCGCCGTCGTTTTCCGGAAGAGCCCATATACAGTGGATATGTTCAGGCAACAGCACCCATCCACAAATCGTGAATGGACATTGTTGCCGAACCTCGTTAATTATGGCACGCAGAATTTGCCGGCTCTCCGGCATCGTCAGGATTTTTCGCCGTTTGTAGGTGACAACCGTAAAGAAATAGGTTACACCAGGTATCCGCACCCTCCGATAGTTAGGCATGTTTGTATATTTCCATCCATGCAATCTTTACGTAGGGCATGGCACCGCCTGCCACATCAAATCGCACAAAACGATGCAAGACAAGCATGACCCCACCATTACCATAATCCTTTCCATGTCAAACCATTCACATCCATTCAATTTATCCCGTATCAGCACAAATTATCCACCATGCGCCAGAAAATGGTAGGCGATGCCCACCCTACCCCGATTCCAAGTCGCCTTAGATTTCAATGGTGGGCCACTCATTCACCAAAATCTGCATCGGTTGTCTCGTCTGTTTTGTCACCACCCCAATCTGGCGGATAAAGCCCGTTCTTCACAAACCGGTGAAACGTAGAATACGGCCAATCCCTGACGCATTTCACCAACCCATGCTTTTACCGGATTAAAATGCAGATAGTCCAGGTGTCGCCTGAGATCGTTTTCATCACGAATCATATGTTCCCAAAAACGCCGTTGCCAGATCGTTTCTTCCCGGTATTTTTGTTTTGAACCGGTCATCCATTCTTCACGGTGAAACAAGTTTTAGCCCTTTTGAAAATCCTGCCTTAATCAAGCCCCAGCGTTTGGAATAATCGCCGTCGTTTTCCGGAAGTGTCCATATACAATGGATATGTTCAGGCAGCAGCACCCAACCACGAATCGTGAATGGATATTGTTGTCGCACCTCGTTAATTATGGCACACAGAATTTGACGGCCATCCGGCATCGTCAGGATTTTTCGCCGCTTGTAGGTGACAACCGTAAAGAAATAGGTTACACCAGGTATCCGCACCCTCCGATAGTTAGGCATGTTTGTATATTTCCACCCATGCGATGTTTGTAGGGCATGGCACCGCCTGCCACATCAACCCCGTCAACATGATGCAAGACAAAATGCTCCCACCATTACCATAATCCGTTCAGAAAAAATGGTAGGCGATGCCTACCCTACCCGGCTACCCTACCCGGCTGAACCTCGTTAATTATGGCACGCAGAATTTGCCGGCTCTCCGGCATCGTCAGGATTTTTAGCCGTTTGTAGGTGACAACCGTAAAGAAATAGGTTACACCAGGTATCCGTACCCTCCGATAGTTAGACATGTTTGTATATTTCCACCCATGCGATGTTTGTAGGGCATGGCATCGCCTGCCAAATCAACCCCATCAATATGATGAAATGCAAGCATGGCCTCACCATTGCAAGAATCCGTTCCATATCAAGATTGTGACAACCACTTCTTTCCACATTTGCGCAAATTCACCGCATGTGCCCGAATCAAATGGTAGGCGATGCCTACCCTACCCGGCTACCCGGCTAAAAAGAAAATCAGGTTGATTCCTTCCGCTAAAATGCATAAAATAGAGACAAAAAGTTGTTAGGAAAATTTACAAAAAGGAGGTAACCGTGGGTATAAGTGATATTCCTGAAATTGCCAAATTAAGTACGCAGGAAAAAATCCTCTTGGTTTTTTGTCTTTTTCTGTGCTATATTTTTGAAAAAGCATTTCTCCGCATCTTTTTTTAAAACAAGAAAGAAAATATCTCTTATGAACAACCGTATAGAAGTAAATCCGGATATATGTCATGGTCAACCATGTATAAAGGGGACAAGGATTATGGTATATATCATTATCGAACTTCTCGAAGCTGGTTTAACACCCGATGACATTATAAAGGATTATTACCCACAGATAACAATGGACGATATAAAACAATGTTTACATTATGCCGCTTCACTTATTAAGGATCAGGAATATATTCCATTTGAAGAGGCAACACAACATTGAGATTTCTGGCGGATGAGAATATATTTCCCCTTCTTATATCGCATCTTCTCAAATCCGGACATGATGTTAAAGCTATTCAGAAATATGGCCTTCCAGGAGCAACAGATGATACGATTGTTGATTTGGCAATAAAAGAAGAAAGAACCATCATCACCTTTGATAAACATTTTGGTGATATTCTCAGGTATCCCCCACAGAATTTATTCGGTATCATCCTTATACGGATTCATCCTCCTCTATTAGAAGATATCCTTTTTGCATAGATAACCTCTTCAAGAACTACCATACCAACACATTCAGGGAAGGCTTGTCGTGTTATCTAAACAGGGATATAGAATACGGTAGTTGTTTAAGGTTGGGCAAAAACATCAGTGAAACCCAACATCAACAATTCATAGCATTGAAAAATCCGTTGGGTTTCATTTCATTCAACCCAACCTACCCGACTGCGGAAATTGCAAAACTCTCCGGTTGTGTGCCGGTTGTCAGGGAAAGCGGAAAATGGAGAACGGTATCTCTGCGTTACGCCTGTGTAAAACCCCTCAGAAGGACATTTCGTGATTGGGCTTTTACCAGTATCAGCCACTCACGCTGGGCACGGGCATTCTACGATTACCACAAGCAGAGAAACCAAAATCATTCTACCATCCTGCGCAACCTCGGCAAAAAATGGATCAAAATTCTTTTTGCTCTTTGGTCTCAGGGAACTACCTATGATGAAGCGTTGCATATTCAAAACCTCAAAGCAAAACATGTCCCCTGGGCTATGGCCTTGTAATCCTTAATTTTAAAAGATTTTTTAGCTCTTTTTATAAAAGAAAAAAAAGAGCTTGACATAGAATGTCTACCCGGCTTGCTTTTGCCAACCAATCGATTTTGTCAATTGGCAGGCAGATTTCCAATATATTCTTTAATTTTGGGATACGCATTAGTGTGCGGTATAGTTGAAGCATTAGATAATACTTCATTAACAAATTGCTGACAATTATTCGTTAATAAGTTCCAATCTCCTAATGGTATATCTTCGACTAATTGCTTATTCACTTTTTCTTCATCGACATTTTCAACTTTTTCGCATGTTGCTGTTTTTTTAAGACTCCTACCTCTGTGATCTGTTATTTTAGTACCCCCACCTTCACCTGCTGATCCCATGCCCATTTCTTTAGTACTTGTTTTAATCCATTCATGATTAGCTAATCCCCACAACAGTTCAGTAGGTTCGGCGCAACGCCAAACTTCTAGTCCCAAAGGGTCAATCCATCTTACAGGATTATTTCCCACATACCGAAAAAGATTACTATCACCACCAGCAAACCCGATCGGGTCCTTCGCTGTCCATCGCCCAGTTTCCGGGTCGTAGTCTCTGAAGCCAAAACGGACAAGCCTGGTGTCGTTGTCATACAGGCCGCCCGCAAAGCCGAAGGGCTGGAAGCCGGGATTGGTGTCGCTGGTGACGTTGCCAAATTCGTCGTAGTCCATCCGCTGGACGATCTGTCCGGTGGAGGAGTTGATAACCACTCTTGGACTGCCCAGGTGGTCGGTGATGATGCGATAGGTCACGCCATCCCTGATCATGTAGTCAGGCACATTGATACGTTTGGCATACACAAAGCGGCTGATGATAGCGCCGGTATTGTCTATTTCTGCAATGGGCTTGAGTTGATCCTGATACAGGAATCCCTGCACCAGCACACCATTGACCTTCTTCCCAATGCGCCTGTTTTGACCATCAATGACATACTCAAGCTGCCTGCCGTCTGGTAAGTTCACTGAGACCAGGTTACCCAGGACATCATACCCATACGAGGTAGTCTCGCTGGTTGAAGTATTCGTCCTGGTAAGTAACTCACCATGCAGGGTATAGGTGTATGAATTGCTGCCGTACGTGATTAGCCGGTCCTGCGCATCATACGTACCTGTGGTGGTGTTATGGCCGAGCCTGTTGCCATTGCTATCATAGGTATATTGGGAGATAAGCGCCCCATCCCTTTCCGCGGTAGTCAAACGCCCTGTCAGGTCATACCCGTACCGGTACACATGGGTGATGCCATCCACCGTCTCTGTCTTTGTGATAATCCTCCCCAGTTTATCCCGTTCAAAGAGCGTGGAAAAGATTTCGTTGGTATTATGGGATGCGGTGTAATTTACGAGCTCACCAAAGCCGTTATAGCCCAATAGGTCACTTACGCCGCCCAAGGTGGTGCCGGTAATCATGCCATTCTGTGTATTTCTGCTGATACCGAGGGTTCCTGCACTGGTGAGCAGGCCGTCGTTGTCATACTGGTAGGTAATCGTTGAGCCGCCATTTACCCTATGCGACGTAATCCAGTAGTTGTTATCATACGTCTGGCTCACGCTGCCATTTATGGTGCCTGTCCACGTGGTGCTTAAGGGTAATGAGCCGTCGTAGCTATATGACAGGGTCTCTCCATCCGGCGCTGTTACTGTGGCAAGACGTCCCTTGGCATCATCATACGTATAGGCAATAGTCTTCTTATCCGGCAGCGTGACGAGTTCCGGCTTCCCTTTACTGTTATAGTCAAGCTGAATGGTCTTCCCATCCGGCCTTGTTATCGTGTACAATCGTTTATCAAGATTATACTCACGCACGGTAGGCGTGGTCACCAGGCTAAGCACAGGCGGGTTGTAAACCGTTTCCAGGTTGACTTTCGTGAACGAGAAGGTGTGGTCAGGTTTTCCTGGCGGCGTGATGGAGGTCATATTCCCATTGGCATCGTAACCAAAACCAATCTCCCTTGAATCTGTTAAAATTTTCCTGGTCCTACGCCCCGCCTGATCGTACTCAATGCGGGTATCTAGCGAAAGTGGATTACTCATGGTATCAAGGTAACCCAAACTGTTATAGTTGAACCTGTTAATACGCACGCTCGCACCAGCGCCAACAGTGGTTACGATCAAACGGCCCGCGTCGTAACTCTAGGTTACTGATTCGAGTCCAGCTACCGCGACTTTTGTTACACGCCCCTGATTATCTATGGTCGACGTGACCACCCTGCCCATGGGTGTGGTAGAGGTGAGCGTCTTCGTCGCTGCGTCATAGACATTTTTATACACCCGGCCGTTAATGGTGAGGGTATCCGTTTTGGTCTGAAGGCTGAACGGGTCATTCTCGTCAGAAAGCGTCATCATCCGTGCGCCTGTGGTGGATTGTACAAGGCCGCCTGGTGTCGTCGTCGTTTCGCTCAGGAGTACGGGCGATTGCATGCCAAACCTGGGGTCAGGACCCATGAGGGTACTTACGATCGTGCCGTCAGGATAGGTGGTCTGTGTCGATCCGTCTGTGCCGGTCACGGTCACAACGGAGTTTCCGCAGCAGAGGCTGTTGGTTCGCCTCTCCTCTCCGGTGGAGAGGTGTTCCACCTGATACGTTTTTACAATGCCCTCTGCCGAGGTGGTTGTCACCTCGTAGTCATTTCCGGTCGTGGTGCGGTTCAGGGTGAGAAAACCGCCTTCGGGGTCTTCGTCCCTGATTAATCTTCCCAGAGCATCATAGGTGTAGCTCTTGGTATTTCCCCGTGCGTCGGTAAGGCTTGTGAGGAGGCCATCAGGGGAATAGCCCAGTTGCATCGACTCGCCAGCGGGGTTGGTAATCGTTGTGAGGTACCCATCGGTATTCAGTGCCAAAGTGGTGCGTTGACCAAAGGGAGCTATAATCGCCGTGGGATTGCCGTCGCCGTTCCGTTCAATGGTGGTTACATTGCCATCGCCGTCCGTGATGCTTGTGAGGTATCCGTTACTGTCGTATTGAAATGCATATATTACCGCATTGGTAAGGGCATTCAGGGTGCGCAGATGCCGACCTGAGAGGTTAAAGACAAAGACCTCACTCCCATCTTCTGAGGGAACGGCAATTTCATATGCTGAATATATAAGCGATGAAGCCAAAGATACTTTTCTAATGGAATATGAACCATCCGTACTATAGATACCGCCGTCACTTCCTACCGCTACCCCATTGGGAGAAGAAGAGCATTGTCGTCGCCTGACCACCGTCTCCTAAACCCACTGTACCGTTTCCCGCCACGGTGGTAATGATGCCGTCTGTGCTCACACGACGGATGCGATGGTTACTGAATCAGCAATATAGATACTGCTGTCGCTCCTACCGCTACCCCAGAGGGATAATAAAGGCTTGCCGTCGTCGCCTGACCACCGTCTCCGCTAAAACCCACTGTACCGTTTCCCGCCACGGTGGTAATGATGCCGTCTGTGCCTACACGGCGGATGCGATGGTCATAGGTATCAGCAATATAGATACTGCCGTCATTCCTACCGCTACCCCATTGGGAGAAGAAAGGCCATCGCCTGACCACCGTCTCCGCTAAAACCCATAGTATTTCCGCCACGGTGGTAATGATGCCGTCTGTTCCTATGCAATGGTTACTGGAATCAGCAATATAGATACTGTCGTTCCCTACCGCTGGAGGGATAATAAAAGCCTTGCCGTCGTCGCCTGACCACCGTCTCCGCTAAAACCCACTGTACCGTTTCCCGCCACGGTGGTAATGATGCCGTCTGTGCCTACACGACGGATGCAATGGTTACTGGAATCAGCAATATAGATACTGCCGTCGCTCCCTACCGCTACCCCAGAGGGATAATAAAGCCTTGCCGTCGTCGCCTGACCCCCATCTCCGCCATAACCCATTTCTCCATTTCCTGCCACGGTGGTAATGATGCCGTCTGTGCCTACACGGCGGATGCGATGGTTGTCGGTATCAGCAATATAGATACTGCCGTCACTTCCTACCGCTACCCCATTGGGATAATAAAGACTTGTCTCTGTCGCCTGACCCCATCTCCGCTAAAGCCTGTCCTCCGTTTCCCGCCACAGTGGTAATGATGCCGTCTGTGCCCTACACGGCGGATGCGATGGTCATAGGTATCAGCAATATAGATACTGCCGTCGCTCCCTATCGCTACCCCTGGGGTTGATTAGCGCCATGCCACGGTGGTGATGATACCGTCTGTGCCTGCACGGCGGATGCGATAGTTCGTGAATCAGCAATATAGATACCGCCGTCACTTCCTACCGCTACCCCAAAGAAAGACTTGTCTCAGTCGCCTGACCCCCATCTCCGCCATAACCCATTTCTCCATTTCCTGCCACGGTGGTAATGATGCCGTCTGTGCCTACACGGCGGATGCGATGGTTGTCGGTATCAGCAATATAGATACTGCCGTCACTTCCTACCGCTACCCCAGAGGGATAATAAAGACTTGTCTCTGTCGCCTGACCCCTCTATCTCCGCCCAAACCCCTCCTCCATTTCCTGCCACGGTGGTAATGATGCCGTCTGGTGCCTACACGGCGGATACGATGGTTCCTGGAATCAGCAATATAGATACTGCCGTCACCTACCTACCGCTACCCCATGCTGGAGAATAAAGCCTTGCCGCCATTGTCGCCTGACCCCCATCTCCGCCATAACCCATTTCTCCATTTCCTGCCACGGTGGTAATGATGCCGTCTGTGCCTACACGGCGGATGCGATGGTTCCTGACTCAGCAATATAGATACTGCCGTCACTCCTACCGCTACCCCAGAGGGATAATAAGTCCTGCCTCTGTCGCCAGACCACCGTCTCCAACACCACCTGCAAGGTAGTGGTATCGATGCCATCAGGGCTTCCCGGAGGATGCGATGGTTCCAACTATCAGCAATATACAGACTGCGCTCCTACCACTAATCCTTCGAACTCTACCAAGCCCGGCTGTCGCCCCTACAAATGTAGTGATAGTATCTCCGAATGCGGTTTGTGTGTTGTGGCTTGTACCGTCGCCGTAATTGATTGTACCGTCTGAAGGAAAGTAGGCATGGTGAACGTCCAGACTCCAACAACCCAGTCCATCAGATAGATTGTGCCTAGTACCGATTAATCCTTCCCATTCCTGCCAGAGGGTTAATTCTGTCGTGCTCTGCTCCCCGTTATCGGTACGCCGGAAAGGGCTGCAAAACTTCGCCCAAAGTTTGCTGGTGCCTGATAAACCGCCGGATACGTATATCCAATTCTTACCCAGATGTCTTGAGGCCCTTGCAAGGTGCGCCCATAGGCATCCATGCCGTCCCAAGTAAAGAGGTGCGTCAGGTTTGGCGCAGGCACGAAGCTCTCATTAAACATACGCCCCGCAACAGTCACCTCCAGTTCAATGCGTCTGAGGCTTGCCGGGGTACTTGTCCCGCTGAGCGAGATATCTAACGAATAGTCTGCCCTACGGCCAGGCACGCACTTACTCTGATAATGGAGGCTGAATGGCGTACCGGTAATAACATGCTCTTCACCCAGTGTTTGATTCTGAACCCCGATGATGGAACCCGGCACTAAGCACTCTGGTTGCTTGTCCTCCTCTGGCGGCTCCTGATCTGGACCAGTTGCATCATCGGGAGGGCCAAAAGGCCAGTTGCAATCCCATGGAGTAAAGTGCGTGATGGGGACACGCCACAGGCTTTGTCCAGTCGCGTAGAGTAACCCAAGCTGTTCTCGTTCTGCATTGGTAATCCCCAGGTCGCTGTCGTTGTCCGCCACACCGTCACCATCGGTATCTATCTCAGCCAAACCGCTGGTAATACTTAAGATTTCAATGATACGCCCATTATCGGATGGTATCCATTGCCCCTTTCCCCTGTCATAATAACCCGCCGGCACCGCCATGCCCACGGGGAAGCCGAGAAAATTGTCCACGTAAAAGTACAACGGCTGGTTGAACCGCGTCGGTAGCGCCGGCGGATAACGCCTCGTCCACACTCATCTCTACACAGTAGGTGTAACCGACCTGGGGCGGCAGTGGTGCGGGCATATTTTCCGGTCCATTCTCCCCCACCGTATATTCCGTTGCCCTTACGTTCATTGAGGTTAATTCCTGCGTCGTGCCGTCAGGGAGCACCATTTCGGCGGTTGTTCCTCCGGAAAGAGTATTGCCGCGGTGCGTACGCCATCATCATCTTCCACCGTACTGCCCACCGCCACCTGCATCTCAACGCTGGCAGAAAGGTCTATGGCAGTAACCCTGGTATCTACCGGAATCATAACCACGTCCGGCAGCCAGGCATAGTCCTCCCACGGCGCATCCACCTGTCTCTGCGCGGATAAATAACCTTCTTTCTGATAATTTACCGTAAGGAGACCACCACCGTTAACGGCCATGTCAAACATGCCATCCGCACGGCTCAGTGTCTGGCCAAATTCTGGGTGGTTCAGGATGGTAATGGCAACACCCGTGAGCGGCTGATTTTCTTTATCCAAAACCTTGCCACGCAACACGGCGCACCGGTATGCCTTGATGGTATCCGTACCCACACCCGTCTGGATGGGATTTTTGCCGGTATAGAGGAATGCCGTAGCCGAACCCATCGTGGTTGCAATGGTTAAATCAAGTTCGGGCGCCACGGTAGCCGGGTCAGGCGGCATTATTACCTTATTGTTAACAGTAAGGGCAACAAATGCCATCGCTACACCCCCATTACCCCTTGCCGTTATGGTGTACATCGTTGTTACCACCGGAGAGACCTCCAGGGAGCCGTTTACCGCAACAGCGCCAATGCCCTGGTCGATCTCCGCGCTGGTCGCATTGGTTGAACTCCAGGCCAGGGTTGCCTTTTCTCCCTGCGTAATTGTGCCAGGACTTGCACCGATCGTTACCGTTGGCGCCGGAGTAACGACTGGTGTTGGGGTTGGAATGGAAGTTGGCGCTGGAGTTACCGTTGGCGTAACGGTTGGTGTAGGCGATGCTGTTGGATTCGGTGTCGGTTCGGGCGTTGGTTTCGGCGTTGCCGTAAGAGTTGGAGACGGTACCACGGTTGGTGTTGCTGTCGGTATCGGACTTGGTGTCGGTCCAACTGTCGGACCCGGTGTCAAATTCGGGGTCGGTGTTGGGGTATCGAAAGAGGTAGGGCTTGGCGAAGGGATCGTGCTTGGCGTAGGACTTGGTGTCGTGATTTCCTCAACCACGGCGTTTGCGTCCACAAAGAAACTAAATGCCCTGCCCTTATGCTTTACCCTGAAAGTCAGGACGGTCGTCGTCTCTCCAGGATATAAAATTCCATCCGCGCCAAAGGCATCGGAAAGCGATTCAGGAGCTGGCAATGTTATGGACTCTATCTGCCCTAACGTCGTCTCCTCATTCACCGCGAAACAAAGGGTTTGGTGAAAGGTCTCGTCGTTTGTTACGTTCTTGTATGATGCCCTGATCTCTAAATAGTTATTATCTTGAAATGCATACGCATAGCTCGCCATCCACAGTTCCGTATCTTCGCTGCAATTGGACTCTGCCTCCTCCGTGCAGGGCACGCAGCATCCGCGCCCGATCTTCGGGCACACACAGGTTCCCGATCGTGCATGAACCGGAGGAAGAGGCGGATTGGGTGGCAGATTTGCTGACGCTTGTGCGTCTTTTCTTTATTGCCTTGACCGTTCTTTGTGCCGGGTCTACGGCAAATCCAGGAAAGTGACCGGCGCCAGCGGGCGGAGCGGCAGATATCCGTTGTTTCTTTATCACATTCGCGGACCTTTTTTGGGGATTGTCTTGAAATCCCCATGCCCCTTTCCCCGTGTCTCTCTTTAATTGTTCTGTTGCCGTTGCCGTGTTTGCCCGGACAAAAGGAGGAAAAAACATCGAGTAGAAGAGTGATACGATGAGAAGGATAGAAACGTATTTTACATTTTCACGTATGTACCAGTTTCTGAGCATGGGATGTTCTCCTTTTCTGCCTTTGTAGATTAAATTAGGTTGGGTTTGGCAACGACTTTAAATCTCCCCTCTAGAAAGAGGGGCCGGGGGTGTGTTATAACATTATGTACACACCCCTTAATCCCCTCTTTCTAGAGGGGAATTACAAAAGATTGAAATTCCTATACATTTAATTAGGCCTTCGGCGACTTTTACCCCCCTGTCTCCCCCCGTAAACGGGGGGATTATGGGGGGTGTTTGAAATTCCTTAACATCGAGGTTGTTTTTTGAAAACAAAAAAGCCCTACTGCAAAAATGTCTTTTGGAAAAAACATCTTCGGCAGTAAGGCTATCTTCCAGAAAACCGTTAAAACAGTTTAAACCGTTTAAGCGGCTAAAAAAGACCCTGTTACTTTGCGTCCCCTGGTCACCCAGGGTTTGCCCTTATCGAAGGTATTTCGTGTGTTAGTGCGGCGAAAATACAATATAGTCACATCTCTGTCAAGAAAAAATAAATACGATTTTTCATGAGTACTTAATTATTAACTTTTTGTGTCACTAAAACACCAAACACATAAAAATTCCTGGTCTCTCCTCCCCGTGTGAACCCATCAATGAGGGAGTCACAGGGGGGAATGGGTCGCGTTGAATTTCCCGAACACAAACATGACTCTATAAAATAAGTGCATTTATAAGCGTCCGGAAATGCCAAAGAGTCCCAAAAGATAAAATGTATTGCCATACGCATCAAAAAGGGTATAATTTTAAAAGATTTATTAGAAATAGTATTGGTGGATTCGGCGTAAAAATCAACGCCTTAATCCACCCTTATAACCTGGACGGTAGAAATTAAAGGTTCGTATCCCTAACCCGAACGTGTCGGAACATACAAAAATCCGAAGCACGAAATTCGTGAGTCAACCCTGACAGGGTTAACAGGACAGGAGCACAGGATGTGATGGGAAAAATGCATACACGGACAAAAATATAAACAGGAAAAGGTACTATTGCATGGCATGCGCTTGGTCTTGCAACCCTCTTCATTGTTATGTGGAGTGCTCCGTCTTTCTTTTCTGGTTATGCTTCGGCTGGCCCAAAAAATAAACAAAAGGCCGTAGCGAGCATTGAAGAATTCCACAAAGACCTGATGAAAAATCTAAACCAGGTAACCGAAACACTTGCAGCACTGAACCATATTGCAAAAACCGGGGAAGGTGACCTTTACAAGCCTTATAAAAATTTCGTAAAACAACTAAACCGTACAGCAGACAATTCACAGAGCCTGCGCAAGCACGCCAAAGATATGGCCGTAAAAGGGAGACAATATTTCGATACCTGGGAAAAAGAGTTATCAAACGTCATAAATTCAGACTTGCGCTCAAAGGGAGAAGAACGGCGCGGAGAACTAAGCAAGACCTTTAATCGTATTGCAAATCTGGCAGAAGAATTCCAGACTGCGTATCAACCTTTCATAATCGATCTGACAGATATAAAAACAGCGATTGGCAACGATCTTACCACAACAGGAGTTGTATCGCTAAATCCCTATATTACAAAGGCAAACAACCATGCAAAAATAATCACGAAAAGTCTTCAGGAACTAGCCGACGAGATTGATCGTCTCACCAATGCCTTATCGTCCAGGATAGGACCATGATACTGCCCGCCATACCTGTGTATGTGTTTCTCTTTGGGTTTCTGTACGCCTCCTCAGAAAAAAGGGAATTATCATTCCATATTAATTCCCTACCACATTTATAAAATCGGGATCGTCTTTGATTTTCGAAAAATCGGGGTTCGTTCTTGCTATCCGCTTAAAGCCCTGATTCAGTTCAATAGCTTTCTTTAACGAAGACAAGGCGCCTTCTTTATTTGAAAGCAAGGCCTCTGCGCAGGCCTTATTAAACCATGCTATATCTAAATCGGGTTTTATTGCCAGTGCCTTGTTGTAAGTCTCAATTGCTTCGCTGTGATTTCCCATGGCATCCTGCAAGAGGCCTTTATTGTTGAATGCTATAACAAAGTCAGGCTTGATCTGAATTGCCTTGTCGTATGCATCGAGCGCCTCCTGCTGTTTCCCTATTTCTTCAAACACGTAGCCTTTATAATTCCAAGCCTCGTGTACATTGCCACTCAATGTTGTTGCCTTGCTAAAGGCATCCAGGGCTTCCTGGTGTTCATGTAATTCCTGGAGGGCAAGTCCTTTATTTATCCACAAGCTAAATACATCTGCCTTTATGCTGATTGCCTTGTCAAACGCCTTAACGGCTTCCTGATAGTTCTGGAGCTGTACCAACGCAAGACCTTTGTTGCTGAGGGCTTCGTATTTAATCTTTGCCAAACGCGGTATACCCGCAGCTTCGTCATCGGTAATTATCTGGGCTACTTTATCAAAGGCCTTTACGGCCGCCGTATACTTTCCCAATCGCAAGAGGGCCCATCCCTTGCTATTCCAAACTTGAGGATAATCCGGTCTTAGCTCTATAGCCCTATCAAATGCCTTAACAGCCTCTTCATATCTTCCCAGGTGAAACAGTTCCCCCCTTTATTTGTCATGGTTTCGTAAGAATCAGGCTGTATCTGGAGTGCCTTTTCATAAGCCACAACTGCCTCTGCATGCTTTCCGAGACGTGACAGGGTGAGCCCTTTATTCGTCCATGCCCCATAAGAATCTGGCTGAATCTCGATCGTCTTTTCGTATGCCACAAGGGCATCCTCGTATCGACCCAAAGCGTCCAGCGCAAGCCCTTTCCCATTCCAGGAGGCGTATATGAATCGGGTTTCAGTTCAATGGCCTTATTGAAGGCGTTCACGGCCTCCTCGTGTTTCCCAAGATCAGCAAGAGTAAATCCCTTATCTGCCCACGAAGCGTGCTCTGTGGGCTTTATCTCAATGGCTTTATCATAGGCCTGAATAGCTTCCTGGTATCTGCGTAACCGAACAAAACAATTTATTATTATCCATGCCTCATAATATGATGGATTAATCGCAATAGCCTTGTCGTATGCCTCTAATGCCTCATTTCGACTCGCAGGAATCCTTGCCAGGGCCAGGCCTTTATTATTCCACGCCTCATACGCATCGGGTTTTATCTGGATAACGCGGTCATAGGTTTTAGCTGCGGCATCAATATCCCCAGATGGTCTAACACATTTCCTTTGTTGTATAAGGCCTCAATATAATCAGGCCTGATCTCCAGTGCCTTATCAAAGGCACGAACAGCCTCATCATATTTACCTGCATGATCCAGGGCCCTCCCCTTCATATACCATGCTTCGTAGTAATCAGTCTTGTATTGAATCGCCTTTTCAAACGATTCCACAGACTCCGCATATTTGCCAAGGTAATCAAGCACAACAGCCTTATTGTACCAGGCCTCATGGGCACCTGGTTTTAATAGAATAGCGCTCTCGTATGCATTGAGCGCCTCTTTATGCATCTGCTTGAGAACGAAGACGTTCCCCTCATTCAGGGCCGTCTCATAACTTTCTGCAGCGATTAATATTCCATGCAAACCACCAAATGTAACAAAAACAACACGTAGCACCCTCATCATTCTTTTCACCATGGCCACCTCCTTCCGCTTTAAGCCAGATATGGCGGATGTCCTGCACACTATCACATACCACGCAACCCCATAGTCGTTTCTTTTATCGTTACGATATCGCCGTCTTCCAGGATATAGGGAGAACTGCCGCCGCATCTTTCTACTAATTTGCCTGTATAGAGTATCGTTTCACCATCCTGGAATTGTAACACCTTGTCCTTTTTTACCAAACCGACCTTTAACTCTACATCGCCTTTATCCTGTTGCATTATTCCAATTCGCAAGCCTGATGCAACATTTAAATTTTTATAAACAATCTGTCCCATCCAACTGATATATTTCCCTTTGTATTTTTCCCACGTTGTATCCTTTTGTGCTTCTGACAACTTACTCTCTTTGCCAAAGATATTGTTCAGATCATCAAATGATTCTATGAGAAATATTTTTTTTGGCCCCTGGGAGATAGGTACTATATCAGGACTCTCGGCTAATTCACTGACAGTCAATGGTTTGGGAAGGGTATTCTCAATTTCAAGCACATCACCATCTTCCAGTTTATACGGAAATATTTTTGTTACCCGCGAATCAAGCTTCCCGGTATAGGTCACTGTATTGCCATATTTCACCCGAGAAAAATGATCCTTATTGGCAGGGTTTAACTTTATCTCCACGCTGGTATCACCATGGGTTGCACTCATCATCCATCCTGTAATCAGTCCCCATCCAATATACGTCACCTTTCCATCCCACTTGATCTTTTT
Organism: Planctomycetia bacterium; assembly: GCA_015075005.1. Classification (GTDB taxonomy): domain Bacteria; phylum Planctomycetota; class Brocadiia; order Brocadiales; family Brocadiaceae; genus Brocadia. The sequence goes on along the minus strand of JABTVC010000002.1, from coordinate 371,094 downwards.
GCCCGCACACCGACTCCACAAACTCTCTTTTTGCTCTTCGGATAACCCACTTGCCACACCAAAGACATTATCAAACTCTTCAAAACTCATATTGATATAGCCTTGCGAATTCTCTTTTATAACAACCCCATAGTTCGACGCAACAATCTGGCCCCCCGTATCTGAGGTTTTTGGTGTAACAACCGACAGCTCACGTACAAGCTTTTCGGATTTTTTTTCTGCACCAAGCGCATACCCTTTTCCGTTCGTGGTTATTCCCTCCTGAAATAGCCGATCAAATTCCTTTTGATACTTCACCACCAATTTTGTCTCGTCTGTAAAAATGGTGTCATACCGGCTATAGTTACCAACATTTTCATTCCAGGAATACGATCCGGTTGACAGCAATTTAGAATCGAAGATGGCGAAATTATTGCGCCTTTGTCCTTTTTGTTTCAAAATCTTAATCAAGAGCGTCTTATCCTTGCAAAGGCCCGACAATGGCCCTTTCATTACGGCGCGTTTTTTATCAACCACAATCCTGACATGCACTCCCCGTTTCTGTGTCCTGACCAGGGCATTCAGGATATCATGTGAGGTGATATCGAAAACCGCAATATCCACAGATTCACTGCACCCTTCTATTGCACGGATAATGTGCCCTTTAATCTCCTGAGGTGTAAAATACACATCTGAAGCAATGGCTCCTTTGTGCATATAAGAAAATACACATAAAATTGCAGCGATGACAGATACACACATCTTTTTGTAATGCATAATTCCCCTTTTCGCGATGTTTCTTTGGAACAAATACGCCTTGATTCCTGTTTAATAAGAAACGTTTGCGTAAATAATTTAAATGCGTTGAGAAAGACGCAGCACGCGTCTTCTCACAAGAATAATCACCACCGGGCCAAACCCTGCCAGCGGCGTATAGGTTAATATCTGTAAAACGAACCTGGCACAATTTTGTAATTTTATCAACGCTAAAGAGAGAATGCAAGCAATATGGAAGTCTTACTCAACTTTTAATTTGACAAAAAGTTATATCTAGCATAGAATCCGCAGGTATACTTACTGATCAACACTTTTCGTAGGAGGTTATTATGGTTCACAAGGGAGAAAAATTGTATTTGCGTTTTCTGTTTATTTTGAGCGTGTTTGTTGGAATAAGCATTTGCTTACCTCAGGAAACATGGGTCTCCGCAGCAAACAAACAGACAAACGATTCCGATGCAGAAGCTTTAAATACAGCCATGCACTTTGAACATGTATTTGAAACTGTGGTTAATCAGGTTAAACCTGCCGTTGTTTCCATCACTTCCGTAAAGACCTTTAAGCGTAGCAAGCAAAAACAACGACAAATGCCAAGCGACCGATTTCATCCTCAGCAAAGACCAGAACCAGACCAGGAGCAAGGCGAAGATCAATTCCAGCAGTTCAGAGATTTTTTTGGCGACGATTTTTTTGACAAGTTTTTCAAATCCCGCTTTCCTGAAGGCGAATACAAAATACAGGGGCTCGGATCGGGTATAATCATAGACAGTGAAAAAGGTTATATTATAACAAACAATCATGTTGTAGAAGATGCCGACGAACTCAAGATTACCTTGGGAGACAAAAGAGAATTTGATGGCAAGATTGTCGGCACAGACCCGCAAACAGATATTGCCGTGGTAAAAATTGAAGCAAAAAATCTGCCCTCAGCAAAGATGGGTGATTCAGATACTATTCGGGTGGGACAATGGGCCATCGCAATTGGAAGCCCATTTGGCTTGTCACAAACAGTTTCAATTGGTGTTATTAGCGCCACAGGCAGGGCCAATGTGGGCGTTGCGGCGTATGAAGATATGATCCAGACAGACGCCGCCATCAATCCGGGCAATAGTGGAGGACCGCTCGTCAATATTAAAGGGGAAATTGTTGGCATTAATACCGCTATATTTACCCGGAGCGGTGGTTATCAGGGCATCGGATTTGCCATCCCTATCAATATGGTAAAAATCATCATGAAAGACCTTGTCGAAAAAGGCAAGGTCACACGCGGCTGGCTTGGGGTTGTGATTCAAGACATCGATCCTGCCTTAGCAAAGTCATTTGATGTTACCGTTACAGAAGGTGTCCTTGTCAGTGATATTCAAGATAATTCTCCGGCAAAAGAAGCGGGCTTTGAACGTGGTGACATTGTAATTGAATATGAAGGAAAACTCATCCGGGATGTGAACCACCTCCGTAACTGCGTTGCCCAAACGGAGGTAGGCAAAAAAGCAAGGGTGAAAGTCTTGCGGGATGGCAAAGAGAAAGAATTGAGCGTAAAGATCGGGGAACAACCCTCTGATTTATTCGCTGCGGGACCAGGCGCGGCACCGTCCGGCGGAAAAGATCTTGGAATGACCGTGCAAAACCTCACAAAAGAACTTGCCAAAAGCCTTGGTATTGAAGAAGATAGCGGGGTAATCGTCTCAGAGGTCCAACCTGGAAGCCCAGCCGCTATGTCGGAAATACGAGAAGGCGACCTTATTAAGGAAGTAAACCGGAAAAAAATTAGTAACGTAACAGATTTTAAGAAGGCATTGAGTGAAGCAGATAAAGAAAAAGGCGTTCTGGTGCTAATAAAACGCGGTGGCTTTTCACGATATGTTATTATCAAAACTAAAGAAAAGTAGTTTTTAACGTGCTGTTCGCAAATGCAATTTTCAATTTTTGCTTTAGGGGCGATCATAAAGATCGCCCCTATTTTTTTATTTACCGTTTATCATCAAAATCAATGGCAAGCAGGAAGGAAAATTCCTCCATCCTCAATGCTCCTATGCTCTATACCCTTGCCGATATTTTGCCGGCTTGCTCCTTCACCTTTGTTTCTTTGCTATAAGGTGATATTTCTCTTAATCTTCTAATAATCGGCGGAAGATGTTCGATAACATAATCAACATCTTCGATGGTATTATATCGGCTCAAGCTTAGCCTTATAGAACCGTGTACCGCGGTAAAAGGAACGCCCATGGCCCTTAATACATGCGATGGCTCCAAAGAACCAGATGTACAGGCGGAGCCTGACGAGGCACAAATCCCTTTTTCGTTCAGCAGCAACAGAATGGCCTCTCCCTCCACAAATTCAAAACTCAAATTAGTCGTATTTGGAAGACGTTTCGTTTTATGTCCATTCACCCTGGTATCAGGAGCCTTTTTCAGTATCTCGTCTTCGGCCTTATCCCGTAATTGTTTCACGCGGGTCTGTTCTTCGCTCATATATTTTTTTGCTAATTCACACGCCTTGCCAAGTCCGATAATCGAAGGAACATTTTCCGTACCACCCCGGCGATTCTTTTCCTGATGACCCCCGATAATAAAAGGTGTAAACGTAATTCCCTTTCGAATAAATAAGGCACCCACTCCTTTGGGGGCATGTAATTTGTGCCCCGAGAGAGTTAATAAGTCTATCGTACTTTTTGAAAGATTTAAAGGTATCTTCCCTACGGCTTGCACAGCATCGGTATGCAATATTGAACCTTTTTCCTTCACAATGTGCCCAATCTCCTCTACTGGAAAAATCACACCGGTCTCATTATTTGCATACATAATTGACACAATCGCCGTATCTTCCCTTATTGCATCGGTCAATTCCTGCAAATTAAGCATCCCGCTGCTATCTACACCCAGTTCTGTCACGTGATAACCATTCAGAGCTAAATATTTACCCAAATTATATACAGCCGGGTGCTCAACCCTGGTAGTCACAATATGCCTCTTATGAGGATTTGCATGCAGTATCCCCCAAATTGCCGCATTATCACTTTCCGTACCACAGCTCATAAACACAATCTCGCCTGAGTCTGCGCCAACAAGATCTGCTACCTGCTGTCTTGCAACATCAATTTTTTGCTACCTACCTAAAGGTATGCATACTTGAAGGATTTCCATAGTATTCTGTAAAATAAGGCAACATCGCCTCTACGACCTCAGGAGCAACCTTCGTCGTAGCATTATTATCTGCGTATACAACCTTCATGAAGCCACCTCCTCAACAATAAGTGTATCGGTAACAAATTCCCGTAACTTCGCCTCCACCGTAGATTTAATGGTAACTCCGGAACTGGGACATTCCACACAACTGCCACGGAACGAAACCATAACACGGTCACCATCTATGTCAAGCAATTCAATGTCGCCCCCATCTGACTGGAGGATTGGCCGGATATCTCTCTCTATAGTTTCCTGTATCAACATCATCTTTGAATATTTGTCAATTTTTACCGGGTCCCCGTCTTCCCAACCTCTGCCTTCTCTTTTTCTTTTGCCATACCATCTCTATAATAGCCTGGATTTGCGGGTGAAGAACGACACCCACCGCCCGCCTTACAGTAATTTGTTACCTGATCAATGGTAGTTAATTTATGCTCCCGCACCTCATGGATAATTTTATTGTCTGTAACGCCAAAGCATTTACAGACGATCTTCCCTTCGTCAACCGGTTTTTCTATTTTCATCCCCCGGTAATTTGCGATAGCTGCTTCCAGGGCCTCACGGCCCATCACAGAACAATGCATTTTTTGTTCTGGCAAGCCATCAAGATACTGTGCGATGTCGTTGTCGGTAAGCGTTCCCGCCTCATCCAGCGTCTTTCCTTTTACCATCTCAGTCAATGCGCTCGCAGAAGCAATAGCACTTCCGCATCCAAAGGTCTTAAATTTTGCATCCGCAATACGCCCCGATTTATCCAGTTTTAACATCAATTTTAACGCATCGCCGCAGGCCAAACTACCTACTTCACCCACGGCGTCTGGATTTTCAATTTCACCGACATTCCTTGGATGAAAGAAATGATCTTTAACCTTCTCCGAATAATCCCACATCCTTTATTCCTTTCTTAACTGAATCCCAGGAGTTTTAAAACTTTGGTCTTTTTGCTCGTTGTAATTCTTAAGTATCATAAAATATATTCTTTTATACATGGATTGTCAAGCATTGCCCGCGGCATTGCGACTCCCACGAAGGACTTTTCTCAAAAACTTTCCCGTATAGGACCGTTCATTTTTCGCAACCTGTTCAGGGGTGCCTGCTACCACAACTTCGCCACCATGTACCCCGCCTTCCGGACCTAAATCGATGATGTGGTCTGCCGTTTTAATAACCTCCAGGTTGTGCTCTATGACCAGGACGGTATTACCCAGATCGACTAATCTGTGTAATATTTTCAGAAGCTGGTGTATATCTGCAAAATGAAGGCCCGTGGTAGGTTCATCCAGGATGTAAAGCGTTTTGCCCGTCGCATGACGAGAGAGCTCCGCAGCAAGTTTGATCCTTTGCGATTCTCCTCCGGACAGGGTGGTGCTTGATTGTCCCAAGGTAATATATCCCAGCCCGACATCGTTGAGTGTGCACAAGACACGTTCAATCTTTGGAATATTTTTGAAAAACTGATGTGCCTCTTCGATCCGCATATCCAGCACATCTGAAATACTTTTGTCCTTATAAGTAACTTCCAGGGTTGCTTTATTATACCTCTTCCCCTTGCACTCCTCACACAGAACGTACATATCGGGCAAAAAATGCATTTCTACTTTTTTGATTCCTTGACCTTTACAGCCCTCACATCGTCCACTGCTGACATTGAAGCTGTATCTTCCTGCGGTGTAACCCCTAACCTTTGCCTCCTGCGTCTGCGCAAAAAGAGAGCGGATCACATCGAATGCCTTTGTGTATGTTGCAGGATTCGAGCGCGGAGTGCGTCCGATGGGCGATTGATCAATTTCTATAACTTTATCAATATGTTCCACGCCAAGAATTTTATCATGCTCTCCGGGCGCCTCGTGACTGCCAGAAAAGACCCTGGCCAGTGCCCGATGCAAGATATCATTGACGAGTGTGCTTTTCCCGGAACCGGATACCCCGGTAATACAACAAAGAGTTTTTAAAGGGATTTTTACATTGATCGATTTCAGGTTATGGGCACGTGCCCCCTTTATTTCCAGAGAATTCTTCAAATCACCCTTTCGTCTTTTACCAGGAAGTTCGATTTTATGCGTTTGGTTGAGGTATTGCGCGGTTAGTGAATGGGGATTATCTGAAATTTCTTTTACAGTACCACTGGCGACGACGCTGCCACCACGTACACCTGCCCCCGGGCCAAGGTCTATGATATAATCTGCATGACGAATGGTGTGTTCGTCATGCTCTACAAGGATGACGGTATTGCCATTATCCCGAAGCGTTTTTAAAGTTCGCAAAAGCCGTTCATTATCTCTCGGGTGAAGCCCTATCGTGGGTTCATCCAGGACATAACAAACCCCGACGAGGCCCGAACCGACTTGTGTGGCAAGTCTTGTTCTCTGTGCTTCGCCTCCGGACAGGGTGTCGCTACTTCGTCCCAGGGTTAAATAGTGCAATCCGACATCGACCATAAAACGAAGCCTGTTTTGAATTTCTTTCAGGATTGGTCTGGAAATAACTGCCTGGTTTCCCCCCAATTTCAGCGTGGCAAAAAATTCGATGTTTTCTTCTATAGTCAGACCCATAATCTCGTGAATTGATTTATTATCAATTTTTACCGACAGGGTCCCGGGCCGCAGCCGCGCCCCGTTACAGGTAGCACATACCCTGTAGCTCATATAGCTGGAAAGGCGTTTCAGGATGCGTTCGCTGGCCGTTTTTTCATAGATACGTTTAAGGTTGGGGATTACCCCTTCAAAGTCCTTTGTTCCAAAAAGCAGGGCATTCGCAGCTTTTTCCGGTAGTTTTATGAAAGGCGTATGCAGAGAGACAGAAAAGGTTTTTGAAAATATCTTTACCTGATTATCATAGTGAGCTTGAGTCAATGATCCCCAGTCTCGCCATGCATCAATGGCCCCGTCTCTGATGTTGATGTGTTTATCGGGAACAACTAACTCCGGATCAAAATCAAGGACATGCCCCAGCCCATTGCAACCAGGACAAGCACCATAAGGACTGTTAAACGAAAACATACGCGGCGTCAATTCCTCGTAACCACTTCCGCAGTTAGGACAGGCGTATCGTTCGCTGAGGATCAGGTCAGCCCGCGATTTTTCATGCTCCCGACTTACCAGTATTACTCCTTCCCCTATTTTAAGGCATGCTTCAACAGAGTTGTACAGGCGCGTCCGGATATCATCTTTTATAACTAAACGATCAACGACCACATCAATTTCGTGCGTTTTGTAACGTGCCAACTTTGGAATAGTTTTGAGGTCTAGAATAACGTTGTCGACACGGGCACGGACAAAGCCCTTTTGTACTATCGTTTGAAACACCTCCCGGTGTTCTCCCTTTTTTCCTTTAATGAGAGGCGCAAGCAGAGTAATCTTGCTTCCCCGGGGGATTTCCAATATTCTTTGTATGATTTGGTCAATGGTTTGACGGGAGATGATACATTTGCATTGATAGCAATAGGGCGTGCCAATTCTTGCGTATAATAAACGCAAATAGTCATAAATTTCCGTTACGGTTGCTACTGTTGAACGCGGACTGTGCGGACAAGTGCGTTGTTCAATGGCAATCGTGGGAGGAAGTCCTTCAATGAGTTCTACATCTGGTTTTTGTATCTGATCTAAAAACTGCCGCGCGTATGTTGAAAGACTTTCAATATAACGGCGTTGCCCCTCTGCATAAATTGTATCAAAGGCAAGAGATGATTTACCGGAACCACTGACACCCGTAATAACAGTGATCCGATCTCGTGGAATATCTACATTGATACTTTTTAAATTATGTTCCCTAGCGCCCCTGACGATAATAGCATTACTTTGATTATTACTTTCCCTGGTCATTATTACTTAAATTATACATTCACCTCAGATACCTGCGGAGAATTTTTCTCCGGGAATCGAGTCCAATTCCTGACTAATTGCACAAGCAATCGAACTCCCATGCCTGATGCCCCTTTTTGAGTATACGCATTGTTTTTTTCACACCAGGAAGTGCCGGCAATATCGAGGTGTACCCAGGGATATTTTTCTGTAAATTTGCTCAAAAAACAGGCTGCAGTAATAGCTCCTGCATAAGGGCCGCCCACATTTTTGATATCTGCAATGTCACTCTTGATTTGTTCCTGATATTCTTCCCACAGGGGAAGCTCCCAGACCCTTTCCCATGATGTCTCGCCGGCAATTTTAACCCTTTTTTTCAATTCTTCGTTGTTTCCCATCATGCCGGTAACAACAGTACCCAGTGCTACCACGCAGGACCCCGTCAGGGTAGCAAGATCAATCACGGCGACTGGTTTATAGTTTTCCGCATACGCCAGGGCATCCGCTAAAATTAAACGCCCTTCGGCATCCGTGTTTACAACCTCGGCAGTCTTGCCGGAATAGCATCTAACGATATCTCACGGTTTCAGTGCAGAACCACCCGGCATATTCTCTGTGCATGGTATGAGCCCCACGATATGCTGGGGCAACTTCATTTTAGCTATTGCTTTCATGGCCCCCATAACCGCTGCAGCGCCAGACATATCACTCTTCATCAGATCCATATCTTTTGACTGTTTTAAGCAGATTCCACCCGAGTCAAAGGTAATACCTTTCCCAACAAATACAATCGTATCCTGGTTTTTAACGCGGGCGTTATATTCGAGTATGATAAATTTAGGCGGCTGGATACTCCCTTGCGCAACACCAAGCAAACCACCCATTCCGAGTTTTTTCAGTTCCGGAAAGGACAATACTTTACAGTGAATGCCCGGTTCTCTGGCTATCTTTTTGGCGCCTTCCGCCATAATTGCGGGAGTCTTATCCTGCGAAGGCGTGTTAATAAGGTCGCGGGTAAAACAAACGGCATCTGCAATAATTTGCCCACGCCGAACGGCATCATGAGCTGGTTTTGACATCTCCCTGTTAGACAAAAGAAGGGTTAACTCCTTGAGTTCCTGCTGCTCTTCCGGTGGAACACTTTTGTATCTCTGGTACTTATAAAGGGAGAGCAGGGCACCTTCTGCATACGCCTGATACCACTCACTTAAGGGAAGAAGGACGTCAATTGAGTCCATAACACTGACACCATCACTCACGCCCATACTGCAGATAGTACTCGTTGTTGTGCCTGCCACTTGCCTGATTTTGTCCAGGGTAATATCTTTTTTCTTTCCCAATCCAACCAACATGATCCGCCTTGCTGAAATTTTTCCATACGTAGGCAGGATAATTGTTTTGTTCAGCCTGGCGACAAATCCTTTTCCCTTTATTAAATCAGAGACACCATTGTTCAACGCCTTATTGCAATATGCAAGCGCCGCACCAACAGCCTTGGTATCCTCATACAAATAAAAAACCAGTATCTCTGCACTTTCTTTTTCGGCAATTCCAATTTTAATGTGAATATTCATGCCTGTCCTTTCTAAACTCACTTATCGGGTTACCCCCGGCACCCTAGGATGATTGCACCAACAATACACCTTCACCACGGACGGTACTTATCGTAAAACCTCCTGATCAAAGCTATAAATCTAGCATTAATAAGTCAGGCATGTCAATGCAATAATTACCGAGCATGCCCTGTGCATTTGAACCATACTACAAAAGACCAAATAACAACAGGCATTTTCTCCGGGAAGATACAGACGAGTGGTTTGGAAGAGATCAATTTGTGAGGGTTACGATCAGACGGGCTTAAGCAAATACAACATCACCAGAAGTGCAGATATCCGACGCCTGGTGCAGGCATATTTTACAATGCTACGTCAAGCCCCCTTTTGTTGAAAAGGATATGATGCATTGTACGTATTCTTCAAGTATCTTCGTTTGTTCATCTGTAGGTAACAAACGGTAAGGCACAACGGCCTCATTCATCCAAAAGCAGGTATTTTTGATAATCATACTGAGGTGGAGTATGCGTGGGATGTGTTCCGTTGGATATTTTTTTAAATCTATTCCATTAACACCGATAGATTCCAAAAATTTATTATGCATAATTATTCTTCCTTAAATTATTATTGTTAAAATTCTCCATTCCCGTGCGATTATTGCTTCCGTATTGCAAAGTATCGGTATAAACAATGTTTAATTTAACAAAAACAACCCTATGACACAAATTACCGCAACTTCTTTTTTATGTATCTGAAGATACCCGCAACAACTCTTCCAGCGTCGTTTCCCCCCTGCGAACAGATTCGAGTCCATCCTCCCACAAATTCTTTGTCCCGGTCTTAGCCGCCTGCCTCATGATCTCACTGGAATCTTTATGGGCAAGAACGAGCCGGCGTATGGCTTCATCCACGACCAAAAACTCGGCGATACATTTTCGCCCTTTAAATCCCGTATTATTGCACTCATCACAGCCCCCGGCTTTATATAAATAATCTCCTTCCTGTAACCGTGTTGTCTTACGTAAATTCTCCTCAGGCACATATGCCTCACGGCACTTTTCGCATATCTTTCGCACCAGCCGCTGTGCAAGCACACCAATGATACATGAAGAGAGCAGGTAGTCTTCCATCCCCATATCCATCAAACGGGTAAATGCCGAGGCTGAATCATTTGTGTGGAGCGTCGACAAAACAAGGTGTCCCGTTAAGGCGGACTGTATGGCAATCGAGGCCGTTTCACGATCCCTGATTTCCCCGATGAGAATGATATCGGGATCGTGTCTTAAAACGGAACGCAACCCTGAGGCAAAGGTCAAGTCAATCTGGGGATTCACTTGTATCTGATTTACCCCATCCATACTATATTCCACCGGATCTTCTACCGTTATGATCTTTGTCTCCGGAGAAACGAGTTCCTTGAGCACGGCGTACAATGTTGTCGTTTTTCCACTTCCGGTTGGCCCTGTCACGAGCAACATACCCTCAGGTTTACTAACCATACGGCGAAATTTTAGTAAAAATTCCTTACCAAATCCCAGTTTTTCTAAATCGAGGGTAACCGCTGTACGGTCTAAAATCCTCATTACAACCCCTTCGCCATAACTCATAGGGATAATCGAAACCCTTAGGTCTACCTCTTTACCTGCCACCCGCATCTTGATCCTTCCATCCTGAGGCAGGCGCTTCTCGGCAATATTCAGCTTCGCCAGTATCTTAATACGGGAAATAATGGCATGGTATATCTCGCGGGGCGGAGGTGCAAGTTCCTGCAAAACACCGTCCACGCGATACCGCAATCGGGCAGTTCTCTCAAAAAGTTCCAGGTGTACATCGCTCGCCCCTATCTCAATTGCCTTTGTCAGCACACTATTTACAAGACGTATAACGGGAGCCTCTGAGGCCATATCCCGTAAATGCTCCACATCATCCATTACTTCTATACTGGAAGCCGCCGTATCTTCTTCTTTCAGCTCACCCTCATACATGCTTTCAAGTGAAGCCAAAATATCTTTTTCACACCCGGCAAAGATCTGTATTTCTCTATTTGTTGCTATTGAAATCGTCTCTGCCAGCAGCGAATCCTGAGGATCTGCAAGGGCGATGTCCAATATCCCATCATGCAGACACAAGGGAAGCACACGATTTGCCATCAGAAAGACCTTGGGCATATTTTCCACCACGGGATACCTGTCGTCCTTCCTTTTCTCCCAAATTGGTATCTGCAGTAATTTACTGTAAGCAAGCCGGAGGTCCTCTTCGGAAACTGTTCCTAAATCAATCAGGATGCGTCCGAGCTTTTGCCTTGTTTGCCTTCGAACCTCCATAGCACGATCCAAATCGGCCCGGCTTACTTTGCCTATTTCAAATAACACATCCCCGATATTGTTAATAGCAATTTGATTCATAATTTACCGTTTAAGAATTTCAATCAATCGTCAACACTGCGACCGTTACTCCCAACTTGCCACATCTTTAGCCTCTCCGTCTCCTCCGCTGTTCCCATCTGAACCGTAAGAGACAATGTCATAGTCACCATGTTCCCCTGGATATGTATACACATAATTATTGCCCCATGGGTCTTTCGGGACAAATTTCTTCTTTAAATACGGGCCTTTCCAATTAGTAATACCTTGAGGTTCTGTTACTAATGCCTCTAACCCCTGTTCCTGCGCAGGATATTTCGTGGTGTCAAGTTTATACATCTCCAAAGCACTTGAAAAACCCTCTATCTGTTGCTTTGCAACAGTTTGTCGCGACTCACCAACACGACCAATCATTTTTGGGCCTATTAATGCAGCAAGCAATCCAATGATAATCATAACGATAAGCAGTTCCAGCAAAGTAAAGCCACCGCGTCTCAACAATTGCAACGACAACTTTTTTCTCATTTTCAATCACTCCATATAATCGTATAAAAGGTTACTCTCCTATGTATTCAGTAATATTATAAACCCTCCGTCGTGCTACTCAATCTCCTCATCTTAATCGTCTGCATCAAAAGATTCAGATTCATCATCCGATTCAATCCCATCTCCGTCTTCATACTTCGCATCATCAGCATTATAGTTAGTATCTCCTTCATCATCGCCAGGAACATATTCCGTTACTGTATCAAAATTCTTCAATTTATCAATATATTTTTTGATGTCCTCTTCACTCAGTTCTTCATTATCCCTCGTATATCGCACGACTTGTTCCATCTCCTCACCCATTTTATAATAGGCCAATCCACCCAAAGGCTCTACATGTAACACAGCTACCATCTTATCACATGCAATGCCCACCTTTTCATCTAACGCAGTCCCATTCGGGTAAAAGGTAAAAACCTTCACTTTATCGTCCAAAGCTTCTATTTTGTCGGTAAATATTTCTACATTTTCTGGTAGTTTCAGTACCTTTTTATCATCGTTCCAATAGTAGCCCCTATGGAGATCAACAGTGACATGATACCTCTTCCCTGCTGATAAGGCCCTGATTCTGGCTTCTCTAAGAAAATATACAAGCTCTGATACCGTTTTTTTGAATCTTATAGTATCCAGTGAACCTGCGAATCTGGGAACTGCCACACCGGCAATAATACCAATAATTATCAGGACAACAATCAACTCAATAAGAGTAAAGCCTCTTTTTCTATGCATGCGTATACACACGGGCAAAAATTTCATTTGAGCGTCTGTTAAAGAAATCTTATGAAATAATATCAACTTATTCTCATAATACTATATACACATGCAAAGAACTAGCAATTACAGGTGAAAAAAAAAGGGGCAAACTTATCGTTTGCCCCTTTTTCAAATCTACTCTTCCCGCTATGAATTACAACAGAAAGATTACTTATTTTTTATTCTTACGCTTACATTGACCTTCACTTTTTTCCTTCCTGCATCCTCGAATTTAACCTTTGCATTACCCGTTTTCGATAAAGCAGTAATGGTAAATTTAGCCTCACCGTTAGCATCTGTCAGTACACTTGCAGGCGATACCGTTATACGATTCTTTCCACCCGTTATCGTCGCTTGCACCAATCTGTTAACAGATCCTGAATTGTCACCGCAAAACACTGTGATTGTCTCTTCTGCACTTGTCTCTTTCACAATCTTCAACGGCTTTGGCGAAGCCTTCATTTTAACAGGAACGCATGGCTCAGGTGTTGGTGTTGGCGTCGGTGTCGGAGTTCCTTCCGTATTCAGTGCGAACCTAAATATATTTGCACCTGTTTGCGGATCCGGGTTGCCTGCTGCTACCGTCACATCCTGTGCAGATGATACATATCCTGCCGCTTCTGAGACCAGCGTTTGTGCCCCGACAGGTACATTCGGTATCGCATAAACACCATCTTGTCCCTGAACACTTGCTGTAGTTCCTGACAGGCCTGTGCCTACAACAGTGACCTTCGCACCGTTTATACCAGCGCCGGTATCAGCGTCTGTTACCTGGCCGGCAATATTACCAACCTCTGGTGTCGGTGTTGGGGTTGGAGAACCTGTTGGTGTTGGTGTTTCTCCAGTTACAACCAATGCAAAGTTAAATATATTTGCACCTGTCTGCGGATTTGGGTTACCTGCTTCTACCGTTACGCCCTTGGTAGTTGAAGCAAAACCATTTGCAGCAACCGCCAACGTTTGCGCTCCCGTAGGCACGTTTTGTATCACGTAAATACCATCTTGTCCCTGAATATTACCCGTCGTACCTTGCAGGCCTGTACCTTGAACAGTGACTGACGCACCGTTAATACCCACTCCTGTTACAGAGTTTGTAACACGCCCCGTGATGTTTCCAACAACAACATCACTGACCGTTGCGGTGTCGGTTACTTGCTTGGTTGTGCCATCGACAGTAATTGTGTCAAAATAAGAAATCGTCAAGGTATCACCAACAGCAACCTGGATTTGACTAAACTCTACGGTACCACTAGTAGAAACAAGCTTAATAGAGCCAGTGAAAACACCTGTGTCATTACCCGTTTCCGCCATTCTCACCTTTGTGTTAGCACCTGACGAAGAGGTAATGAATACGTCATTCAAAAGCGTTTGAGCATTACTACTGTTGGAATTTCTCTCGCAATCAGACAGAGTCAGCGTAGCGAAAGAATTCAGACCAAACGCATCTGCATCAAACGCCATCTCTGCGTCGCAAGAACTCAAACCAAGCTGTTTTGTAGCCGTTGTATTTTGAGGCTTATTGTCAGTATAAACAACATTCAAAATGCCGCCTTGAATTGTCTTTATGGCACTGCCTGAGGTATTAACAATACCACTAGTTGTGAATGTGGCAACAAATGAACCCGTATTAACACCTGTTTCTGTAAGATTCAGGTATACATCATCACCGATATCGTAATTTGCGCCAGACACCTTAATCGCTGTTGTCAAAGTATCTGCTGCTCCTGTAGTGTTTCTGTCAGAATCAACGACAGAAGCCACTATCGTATCTCCAGAGAGATATGCTGAATCTTTACTAAGACTTAAAACGCCCAACTCTGTAACAATTGAAATTGGGTCAGTAACAACATTAAAGGTATCACAACTTCCGTTAGGTCCATCGATGTAACTAACAAAAACACTATCCCCGTTAGAAACCTTTAAAATATTGCCGCCATTGCTGGTAGATGAACTGCTAGAAAGCTGGAAACTACCTTTAAATGTCCCCGAGTTCTTAGCGGTTTCTGTGAGAGGGAAATCGATGGTATTTACACCAATATCTAAACTAGAACTACCCAGAGAACCAAGCGTACTTGCATATATTATCTTGCTAGTACCACCATTTATAAACGTGGTGTTGGAACCAGAAGCAACGGAAGGGACTCCAAGTCCATCTTGATTAGATATCTTCTTTCCTGAAGCATTATCATCTTCTGATGTTGTTTGTATACTTCCGACTGAAGTATTAAGGTCCTGATCAACCAGCGTTGCAACAATAAATGTATCAGGTCCTGTATTACCAGTTACATTCGTCGACAAAGTAGCATCATAGGTGACAAAGCCAAAGTTTGAAGCCGTAACTGCAAGGGTATTCCCCGCCATGTATACATTTCCAGAACCAAGGGCGTCATTATACCTGACACGATACGTTCCATTACAAATACCTCCGATTCGGCTGATTACTGTGCCGTCGGTAAGGGTATCCAGCCTGGCCATATCGTTTCCAATCACCTGCACCCATGTCCTACTTGGGATAAAGGCTGTGGAATTAGCAAGTTTTGTGACAGAAACGGAACTTGTACCAACACTACATACCTCGGCAAATTCCTGACTTGACCCATCAAGAATTCTAACCACAGAACCCGTACCAATCACATTAGATGCACTCGTATCTAATGTTCCATCAAAAAGTATAGATGATGTACCGGTAAAGTCCGAGATAAGAGTAGTTATTGATTTTGAGGTATTTGTAGTTAAGCGTACAGCCGTATAATCAAAACCAACCGTTCCCACAAATGTTGATGAGTTTGCCCCTGTTTCATAGATCGGAACAGAAACCCAACGTGTCCCGTCAGGAGATATTTCAACACTATTATTCGTTCCATCAAGGGTTGCAACAAACGATGAAGTGTTAGCAGACGAGAGGAACGAATCTGCATCGGCAGACACACCTTTCACCAGCGGGATAGCACTTACTGTTTCCGTACCTAAAGAAAAAGTCGTAACACCTGAAGACAAAGGATCTGAGAATGTACCTGCAGATGTGGGCACAACCCATACAAAAGAATTATCGGTATTTGAAATCCTGACCGACTGCGTACCCACACCAGAACCGTCCGGGTGAGAAACACCAATAGTCTTGGAGCTATACGATTTTACTTTTAAAATATCTCCCCTATTATTGGTGGTCGTACCATTCCAGAGACTTCCACTAGCGGAGACACTTTCCTTTGTAGAGGTGCTCGTATTTAGGTTTTCATCAACAACAGTAACAGTTAAATAATCATTTATATCAGGTGCTGAATTATCCTGTGCAACTGTTCCAGTCACTCCAGATACACCATATGCCGCTGTACCTGTTACCGTACCTGATATACCACCGTTATTAAGCTCATCAAGATAAGACACCCTTAAGGTATCACCTTTTCTTGGTCCTGCAAGCTGGAAACTATCCAACGAGATCGTTGCAGAGGCCGTTATAGATCCCGCATCCGCAGTTCCAGAGGTATCTAAAGAATCGATAGCAACCAAACAATAGTTAGTGCCATCAATCAACTTAATTAAACCAGAAGAACTTGTTCCCTGGTTATCATCGGCAAGTTCACCAAAAAGACTAGTGTTTTTGCCCAGAGCAACTACGCTGCTGAGGCTTAATGATGATGTGCCTGGGAAAGACTTAGATGATGGACTTACAAAACCGAGCACCGGCAAATTCGTATCCGCAAAATATAAACCAATCTTACCAGATGCGTTTGTCTCAATAATTTTAAATGTTGCAGCAGGTGAACTACCTAAGGTAATATTACCACCTGTATAAGTACTTGATGTACTTGTACCGATTATTACATTTCCATTTACGGTAGCCGTTGTGGAACCAAACACCTTACCACTTGCAACAAAAACCCCAGTGTTGTTCCCGTTTTCCACAAGCATAATATTGCTTGCGATAACCTGAGTTCCTCCAATAGATAACGTCGTACCTGTGGTCTGATCTATAGCTGATAGCTGTACCCTTGATGATCCTGTGCCAGGACTACCAGATAACAAAACAGATCCATCCGCAAAACCAATCACATCCCTTGCTACAGGATTTAAATTTTCATCAGGATCAGTGATGGTGATAATAACATTAGCGTTAGTAAGCGAATCTGCATCGACTGCAGATACAGAACTCGGTGAGAAAACAATTACACCGCTGTTCGTTTTAACGGAAGCCGTGTCCAGGGTGCTGCCGGCATACAATAATTCCAGGGTGTCTCCACTTTCCACCGTAATCTCACCATTCAAGGCAGATCCGGCGTTACCACCCGTATTGGCCGAAAGGTGTTTTAAATTCAAACCTGTAATACTTGAACCAAGTGCCGGGAAGTTATGACTACCCGTGTTGAAGTCTTCCACATAACCGGAAGTTGTTCCAACGGGATAAGTAACAGACTGTGTACCAGCATTACTGGTGAAGACACCGGTATTCGTTCCTGTTTCCTTTAACACGAAAGACGATGCATTTGTACTTGTTTTACCGTAACAGTTATCGTGTCAAGGCCGCTGCTTGTATTTGCAGTAGAGTCAACTACAGAAATCCAGGCACGGTCAAAATCGTTTGAATCACCGAAAGACGGCACATAACTTTCTCTATCAAAACTTCCCGATGCTGCTATGGCATTCGAGACCATGCTCAAGGTAAAAACAAATACCAGCAATAACATGCTGGGTAAACCAAACAAAATTCCTTTATTACTATTTTTTATTTTTGGTCTTTTCATATTTTTCAAATCTCCTTTTTCTATATAAGACCACGAGCCAGGACTAGAAGCAAACCTAAACCTTGTATAAAGAACTTTCCCTATTCTTTAAAAAACCTAACAGAACCATCTGAAAACGCTAAAAATCTCCCAATCAACATCGAACCCCTAACCACCCAACATTCACAGAAAATCAGGACTTTTGGATGGCAAACACCAGGCCTTAATCCTTTTTAAAAAATACCTGGTATTTTCAAGCGAATCAACTATTGTTTTTCCTATAGTTCCTCCTTTCCAAGACTAACATACAAGATGATTTTAACAAAAGGTAATATAAAATCGTAACATAGGCTATAGTCGGTCAGGGGAATATAGCATGCAAACGAAGCGCAGTCAATAAAAAAATTAAATTTTTTGTACTTACAGAACTTATATAACCTTGTATTTCGTGCCCATCATTGTACGGTTGATTAGTATTATCCTTTGACTTGCCGTTTTTTTCTTGGTATCATTCTGACCGTTTTTCGTCGTATTTGTTAACTAATACGACAGAGGTATAATACTATTTTTCTCATATTCGCACCATGCCAGAGACATATAAAAAAAAGAATGCGGTTTCTGATACAGAAAAGGACTTCATCTTAAAAGGAGTACTGGCAGTAATAAAAAAAGTGGTTTCTGCACAGCAATATGATATCTGGTTTTCTTGTCTTAAGATATTTTCAATTTCAAATAATAGTATTATCTTTGTTGCGCCAAACAGTTTTATCAGGGAATGGCTTCATAATCATTATAATGACCTTTTTTCAAGCACCGTTTATAAGATTTTAAATTCATCAAGGGAAGTCATATTTTACACGGAAGATGAAATATCAGGACCTTCATCCGCTATCCCACTTATTAAGAAGAACAATAAGGTATTGAGTTTCAAAGATGAAAATTATACCGTACCGATAAACAAGTATTACAGTTTTGAGAATTTTGTTGTAGGCCCGTGCAATAGATTAGCACATGCCGCAGCGGTTGCTGTTTCTGAGTCTCCAGGCAATGCGTATAACCCGTTGTTCATTTATGGCGCTCCCGGCCTTGGAAAAACTCATCTCTTACACGCCATTAATAATGTATTGATGGCCAAGCATAAAATGAAGGCCATGTACTTGTCTTGCGAACGTTTTGTAAACCACTATATCTCCACAATACGATCAAACAGCTGGGACTCATTTAGAGAACTATACAGAAATGTAGACGCACTCCTTATAGACGACATACAACTATTTGAAAACTCACAGGAAAGTCGTGAAGAGTTCTTCCATACATTCAACACACTCTATAATGCAAAAAAGCAAATTGTTATTACGAGTGATTGCCCGCCACAGTCCATCGTTTCCCTGGAAGAAAGGCTTATTTCACGATTCAAGTGGGGTCTTCTTTGCGGTATAGACAACACAACGATAGAAACACGCATTGCAATTGCCGAAAAAAAAGCCCTATTATGGGGCATCAACCTATCCCACGAAGCCGCCTCGTGTCTTGCAGAAAACATATCCAGCAACATTCGGGAACTTGAGGGTGCTATCGCAAGACTAAGCAGTGAGGAAAAGATAACAAAGAACAATATTACGATCGACCTCATCAAAAAAATAGTTCGGGAACTGTCCGGAAACAGAAAGCATATTAATATTGAAGATGTTATTGAAGCAGTTTCAAAGAGATTCAATATAAGTGTATCACAACTGCAATCAAAAAGCAAGACGAGGAGTTTGACACTTCCCAGACAAATAGCAATGCACATATCAAGAAAATTAACAAATATGTCCCTTATGGAAATTGGAGGATACATAGGCGGAAGGGACCACTCTACCGTTATCTATGCAGACGAAAAAATATCAAAGATGTCCATGAAAGATAAAAACCTCCATCTCATTTTACAGAAACTGGAAAGTGAATTACTAAAATAGTTAGTAGGTATGTAGATAACATGTAGAAAGATTAAACATTTTTGAGGTATTACTAAACATAGTTTGTGTACAATGGTGAAATTGTCCACACTATGTGGTTTTTATAGATTGTTTTTTCTACAAGATTTCTTCATACTACGATTTGATGTATGTATTTGTTGTTAATGTGGTTGAAGTATTTTGAATGAGTCATGAGCATACTATAATAGGAATACGGTTTATATATCTTTAAAATATAATATAAGAGAAGTGAGTAAAAAATTATGGAACTAAATTTTTCCGGAAAAGAGTTGTCTGGTGGATTTAATCTGGTAGCTGGTATAGTGCCTTCTACTGCAATGAAGAGTATATTAAAAGGGGTTAAAGTTGAGGTTAAAAATAATCGGGTAGAATTAACTGCAACAGACCTTGAGGTGCTGGTTAAATACGTATTATCAGCTAAGGGGAGTGAGGAAGAGGGCGGTATCGTAATTCCAGCTGCCCGTGTTAATAATGTGCTGAGGGAATGGGCTGGAAACGATGAGGTAGTAGTGTCTATCGAAGGTGGTAACTGTATACTAAGGTCGCGGGGTGGGTACTTTAAGATATCAGGGGAAGATTTCAGGCAATTTCCTGAGATAGCTACGGTGAATGTCAGTGGTTTTATCGAGATTGATGGTGATGTTATAAACGATATGGTTGGGAGGGTTATTCATTCAGCATCAACATTGAAGGCAAGGAGTATATTGTGTGGCGTCTTTGTGCGGGTTCTGGGAGATGATCTTATTATGGTGGCTGCAGATGGAAATCGAATGTCTAGTATAAAGCGTAAATTAAGCAATCCCGCGGGAATTACCATGGATGGGATCGTTGCGGTAAAGTGTTTGACATTTTTACAACGTTTTTTATCAGAGTGTAAGGGGATTTTGAAATTGGGGATAGGTGAGTCGCAGGTATGCTTTGCAGGTGAAAAGGGTGAGATTGTGTCACAGTTGGTGGAAGGCCGGTATCCGAAATATGAAGATTTTATACCGGCAGGGAGTGACAAAAGGGTGGAGGTTGGTAGAAATGAATTACTCTCTGGTGTGAGAATGGCTTCGTTTATGACGAACGAGGAATATCGGATGGTGAAATTTATTTTTAAGCAGGGGAAGTTAGTACTCTCAGCAAGAACTGCTGATGTCGGGGAGGCTGAGTTAGAGGTTGCCATTAAGTATGAGGGGCCTGATTTTGAAATAAATTTTGACCCGGTATATATTGCAGACGCCCTGAAGGTCTCGGATGATGATACCGTAATTATGGAATTTGGTGTTGGTGATAGTGCAGTGCTTATTAGAACTGGCTATGAACAGTTTGATGTTGTAATGCCTCTTGAGATGAAATAGTTTTTTTAGTTATGGGAGTAATTTTATATGTTAGAGGAAATGCCGGAGAGATACTTTTATAATAGAAGAAAGGTTTTGAGTATTGGTCAGCTATTAAAGGAAGTGTTTCCAAAAGGACATGGGGCAGATAAGACTTGTCATAAGGTGAATGAGGCGTGGAGATCTGTTGTTGGTGAAGAGGTTTGTCAGTGTACGGAAATTACAGGCCTTAAAAAGGGGGTATTGTATGTTACTGTTGAATCGGCGCCGTTGATTCACCATTTGACTAACTTTGAGAAGGATGCTATAATCTCCGGGATTAATGAATTGATGAGTACACAATACGTACAGGATATTCGCTTTAAGGCGGGAATGGTAAATAATGGCAGAAGAAAGTGATTTGGCGTTAAATCAGGACGCGTACGACTCTACATCGATAAAGGTGCTTGGTGGTATTGAGGCTGTCAGGAAAAGGCCTGCTATGTATATCGGGGATACAACATCCAGAGGACTGCATCACCTTGTGGAGGAAGTTATTTGCAACAGTGTTGACGAAGCCGTTGCAGGTTTCTGTGAAAATATAAGCGTAAAACTAAATATAGATGGAAGTGTTACCGTGGTGGATGATGGCAGGGGCATTCCTGTTGATCTGCACAAGGAAACAAACAGGTCTGCTCTGGAAGTGGTTATGACAGTGCTTCATGCGGGGGGGAAATTTGAGCATAAGAGCTATAAGATATCTGGTGGTTTGCATGGGGTTGGGGTGTCGGTTGTAAATGCACTGAGTGAATGGATGGAGGTAGAGGTTAAAAGGGATGGACATGTATATTTTCAGCGGTATGAAAAGGGGGAAGTAAAGTCACCGGTAGAGGTAAGGGGAGTTACCAAAAAGAGGGGGACTAAGGTAGTTTTTAAGCCAGATCGGGAAATATTCGAGGATACGTCGTTTTGCTTTGAGATTATATCGAAAAGAATAAGGGAATATGCATTTCTGAATAAGGGAATAAAAATAGTATTAGCCGATGAGAAGACCGATAGAACTGAGACGTACCAATATGAAGGCGGTATAAAGGCATTTATTAAGGAGCTTAATGAGGGAAAAGAGGTAATCCATAAGGATATCATATACTTTGAAAAGGAATGTAATGGAACGATTATAGAAGTGGCCATGCAGTATAATGATGGATATAGCGAAAATGTATATTCTTTTGCAAATAATATTAACACAGTAGAAGGTGGTACTCACCTGAGTGGCTTCAGGGCCGCCCTAACAAGAACCCTGAATGGTTATGCAAAAAATAAGGGACTTCTCAGCGAGGAAAAGGCGCCTACGGGAGACGATTACAAAGAAGGACTTACCGTTGTTATAAGTATTAAACTGCCGGATCCTCAGTTTGAAGGACAAACAAAAACGAAGCTTGGTAACCGCGAAGTACAGAGTTTGGTAGAAGCAGCGATAAATGAGCAATTAGGGACGTATTGTGAAGAGACGCCTTCAACGGCAAAGGCAATTATTAACAAGGGGGTCGATGCATCCAGGGCAAGGGAAGCTGCGAGAAAGGCCAGAGACCTGACGAGAAGAAAGGGTGCTCTTGGTAATTCGAATCTTCCCGGAAAATTGGCAGATTGTTCTTCCCGTGATTTTGAGACCTCAGAGCTGTTTCTTGTAGAAGGTATCTCTGCAGGTGGCACGGCAAAACAGGGAAGGGATCGTACATTTCAGGCAATCCTGCCGTTAAAAGGTGTGATTATAAATGTAGAAAAGGCGCGTATTGACAAGATGCTGAGCAATGAAGAGATTCGTACCCTGATATCTGCCCTTGGGACTGGCATAGGAATGGATGAGTTTAATGTGAGTAATCTACGATATGCAAAAATCATTATCATGACAGATGCGGATATTGATGGAGCACATATCAGGACTCTTTTACTGACATTTTTTTTCAGGCAAATGATAGAATTGATAGATAAAGGACATATTTATGTCGCTCAGCCACCCTTATATAAGGTAACAAAAAATAAGAGGCAAGAATATATTTATGATGACAGAGAATTACAAAAGAAACTCATTACGCTTGGAGTTGATGGAACGGTTATGGAAATTAGCGGCACGAAGAAAGAGAGTTTGAATAATTCAAAACTGAGCAAGCTACTGCAACTCCTGATGCAAATGGAAGAGTATGTAAAAATATTGAGGAAAAAGGGAATATCTCTGGAAAAATTTTTGGGGCTACGGCACAAAAAGAACAGAAATTTTCCCCTATACAAGATATCTTATAAAGGTGAGATTTTTTATATTTATTCAGAAGAAGAACTGGAGAACTGTCTAAAAGAGAAACAAGCAGAAGAGGGAAGGGAATTGGAGATCGTTGAAGAAGAGGATGTAGTTGATCCCAAACAGGAAAAAAAAGAAAGTGCAATTGAGGTTATAGAGTATCACGAAAGCAGGGAGATCGAAAAAATTATACGGGAGATAGAGGAGTACGGTTTATCAATAGACGATTACCTCATCAGCAACGACAGTGAAAAGCAGGGATATAAATTGATCTCCGGAGATAACGAAATGCTTGCTCAGTCTCTCAGCGATGTTCTGTCAAAAATACGTGAGATTGGAAGAAAAGGATTGGAAATACAGCGGTATAAAGGTTTGGGAGAAATGAATGCAGAAGAACTGGCAGAGACTACGATGAGTGTGAATACCAGAACACTATTAAGAGTAAAGGTAGAAGATGCAGTAAAGGCAGACGCAATCTTCAGTACTTTGGCAGGGAAAGATGTTCAGCGAAGAAGAGAGTTTATAGAGAAACACGCACTGGAAGTAAGGAATTTGGATATTTAGTTTTTTGGGAATAGGGGTTACAGTGATTTCATGCAGAAGAAAGAATTAAGGTATATAGAAAATCTGCTTTTGAGCAGAAAAAATATATTATTGCAGGAATTTGAGGAGAGGCTCAGAAAATATCGGGACAGCAGCAGCGAAAAGTTAACAGACATTGCTGAGATCGCATCCAGTTCTTCAAATGAGATGCTGGAAATAGCTGTTGCGGAAGAAGACTCAAGGGAATTAAAACAGATAGAAGATGCCCTTGAACGGATAAAAGCCGGTCATTACGGAGCTTGCGAACAGTGTGGTGAAATGATAAAAAAAGCCCGGCTCAAGGCAATCCCATTTGCAACGCTTTGTGTGAGTTGTAAGGAGGAAGAGGAAAGGGTATACGATGGGAAAACTGCCCAGGCGCGATACGAGCGGGAAGATATAGTAAACAGACCAGAAAACAATGAAGCAGACGAGACAGGCAAAAAATATACGCGAAAGAAAATAACAGAACTTGAATATGATGACCACAGAAACTAAAACTAAAGAGATTTCAGACCGATGACCTTAGTTGAAACATTTTTACATACCTGCAAAAAATACGCACGGAAAACTGCTGTTACGGATCACAATGGCGAGATTACTTACGAAGACCTCCGGCAGAAAGCTATAGGGTGTGCAGATCGTTTATTATCAGGAGATACCAGGAAAAATATCGGAATACTCCTTCCTAATGGAAAAGAATTTGTAATTGCATTTTACGGAACTCTTATGGCGGGGAAAACACCTGTTCCATTAAATTACTTGCTCTCGCCGGCACAATTGCTTTATGTGATCCGCGATGCAGGTATAGATACCGTTTTTACAAATGACTTTTTTTTACCCATGCTTGGAAATCACATAAAAAATATCCTTTTGACAGAAGAGAAATACCCGTGTACATCACATAACGAAGAAAATATGAAGCAAGGAGATGAAGAAGAACAGGCTGCGTTGCTGTATACTTCTGGCACGAACGCCAATCCAAAAGGCGTAATATTAACGCATAAAAATTTTATGAGCAACCTTGATGGGTGTATACATGCCTTTGATTTTACAGAAAAAGATACACTACTTGGTGTCCTTCCGCTTTTTCACACCTATGCACTAACTACAACCCTGATATTACCTATCTGTGTGGGTGCAACGGTTATTTATCTGGCACGGTTTTCAGGACCAAAGGTCCTGGAAATGATTGAAAAATATAAAATCACATCGTTGTTTGCCATACCGTCCATGTACAGGGTGCTTTTGCGGACCGCCGAATCAACAAAGCATAATTTAAGTACGTTGAGGCTCTGTACATCTGGAGGAGAACCTCTGCCAGGTGATGTTTTGGATGCGTTCCGCAAGACATTTCCGGTTCCTTTAATTGAAGGTTATGGACTGACTGAAGCCACGGCAATCGTTTCGGTAAATCTGCCAAAAAAATGTAAGCCGGGCAGCATTGGTCCTCCCCTGGATAACCTCGAGGTGAAGATCGTGAATGATAATGGTCTGAGCCAGCCTGTAAACAAAGAGGGTGAGATATGGGTAAAAGGACCGAATATAATGAGGGGATATTATAACTTGCCCAAAGAAACGGCAGAAGCTATTACATCAGACCTGTGGCTTAAAACGGGAGATTATGGCAAACTCGATGAAGAAGGATTCCTGTGGATTACAGGAAGGAAAAAGGAATTAATTATTATCAGTGGAGAAAACGTATCCCCAAATGAAATTGAACAAGTTATCAGCGGGCACGAGAAGGTCTTTGAGGTAGCCGTGGTCGGGGTTGCAGACAAAGTTCGTGGTGAAGTACCCAGGGCATTTGTTGCCTTACATGAGCAGGTAACGTGTACAGAAGAGGAAATCAGGAATTATTGTAATCAACGATTACCCCACTACAAGGTACCTAAATATTTTGAATTCCGCAAAGAATTACCCCATGGCCCCACCGGCAAGATTTTAAAAAGGGCATTGAAATAATATATATTTAAGCCCGGCAAATCAGAAGTCCTCAGGTATTTGTATGGAATAGCCGCTTCCCTGTTTACCATTCTTTTTTCGGAAGAAACATAGAGAATCGTCACGTTTTTATAACCAAAGGAATACGATGTTGTTGCCATCTTTCTTGCCACTTCTTATTACCGGTGTAACCGGGGTGCCTGGCTATAGCGTCTTTCAGTATTTTCATGCAAAATATCCGAACCACGTCACTGCCATCCGTCCTGTTCGATATTGGCCGCTTCGTGGGGAGGGTATTATCCCTCTCGATATCGAAGACCGCAAAGGGCTTGCGGAATTGATGAAACGAAAGCAGTTCAAATCAGTTTTGAACGGAGCCGGTTCCTGCGCATTGAAATCCTGTGAAATGAATGCCGTACTTGCCTATCGTGTGAATGTGCAATCAGTCTTAAATGTACTGGAGATGATAGGAAGTCGTGATGTGCGACTGATTCACCTTTCAACGGATCTGGTATTTCCCGGGAAGACAGACGGATTGTATACAGAAAGAGACCCCGTGTCGCCCGTTACGATCTATGGCAAGGCCATGGCTATAGCCGAAGAAATTATTATGCTCCGGTATCCGTCTGCGGCAATTTTTCGTATTTCGTTACCCATGGGAATTAGTGTTAACGGGCATGCCGGGGCTATTGACTGGATACTCTCCCGTTTTAAAAAGAATAATCCGGCTACATTATACTTTGACGAATTAAGATCGCCTTTTTATTGTGAAGATTTTAATGAGGTTGTAGAGATAACCCTGGGAAACATCATAAAGGGTATTCATCATCTCGGTTCTCACCGGCATCTCAGCCTGTATCAAATCGGACAAATTGTTAATAAGGTGGGTGGTTATACCCCGGATCTGCTTAAGGGGTGTATGCGTAAAGAGGCAGGGCCCATGCCGCCAAGGGCAGGAAATGTCACCATGAGTAACCAAAAACTTATCCAGGCATTAGGTGTTGATCTTTTTCGCAAGTGGCCATATCTGGAGGATCATGTTCCTGACGGGAAAGACTGGCATTACGACCGTCCCGGCCACATGGTCTTTCACCCCGAACAGATTCACTCATGTCTTTACAGAATTCCCATGGCCTGTTAAATAATTTTTAGTAAATTTAGTATCTCGTCCGCTGCGCGTTCAGAAGCCCCGGTCTTTCCAATCTTGTGATTCAAAAGGGTTAATTCATCGATACAGGCTTGTCTCTTTTGTTTGTCCCTGAGTAATTGTATGGCCTCATTGGCCAGCCAGGAGTAGTTTTTTCTGAACATGAGGAGTTCCGGAACAATCATCTTGCGGGCGAGGGTATTCACCAGGCCAATATAAGGAGTAGTAAGGAATGGCCTGGCTATAAAATAGGAGAAGGGAGATATTTTGTAAACGATAATCATCGGTTTGAGATAGTGAGCGATCTGCAATGTAATCGTGCCTGCGCCAGCCAGGCAAAGATCTGATGCCTGGATCAATTCATGGACGTTTCTTACAATAATCTTACAATCGATTTTAGACTTTTTTGTAATGGTTTGCATGAGACCAAAATGTTGTTCATTACTGCAGGAGATAAGAAATTTTGCAGAAGGGATTGTTTGCTGTATCCGTACTGCTGATTGCAGCAACAGCGGAAGTATTTGAACAATTTCCTGTTTGCGGCTGCCGGGAAGAAAAGAGACAATGGTTTTCCCCTGTTTTTTTAGTTCTGAGACAATCCCTTCATTAAAACCCTCCTGGTGAATTTCATCGAATAACGGATGCCCCACATAAGTAACGGGAATACCTGCTGCGTCATAAAAAGGTTTTTCGAAAGGATAAATTACAATGAGCTTATCTACCATTTTTTTCATCTTTTTTACACGCCATGGTCCATGTGCCCAGAGCTGTGGGCAAATATAATAGATAACAGGAATTTTCAGTTTTTTGGCTGCCCTGGCCAGGTGGAAATTAAAGCCGCAGTAATCAATTAAGATAACAGCACTGGGCCGCTCCTGTTGAAAGAAACGGATACAATCTTTTTTCATCTGCCGGAATGCTGTTAACTCTGCCAGAACATGGAGCCACATTAAGGACTTGGCAGACATATCGTGGAGACAGTGTAAGCCTGCCCGTTTCATATTTTCTTTTCCCAGGCCGTAAAATGTTATACCCGGCGACTTTTTTATCATCCAGGACATAAGGTTCGCGCCGTGAATATCACCTGATGAATCGCCTGCACTGATAAATACTTTGGAGACATTAGGCCTGGATGACATGAAAGAGATACCAAATAAGGTTTATGAAAAAAAACATGGCTATGAATGGCCAAACTATCACGAAGACAAAAGAGGAATCTGTACAAAACAAGGCATACTGTGTATCAAGGGCAAAGAGGATAAGGCAAATAACCGGCAAGGCGACAAAGAAGATGCCTATTATGCAAAAAATAATGGGATGGTTGTGAAATAGTATGGAAGAAAGAATGGTATTGCACGTATAAAACAGGAAGAGGGTGAAAAACAATATCCTTGGTTTGGCAAAAAAATAACTGACCGCAGAAGCGATTAAGAATACAAACGTTATAATTAACAATACAGTAGGTTGCACTTCACCCCTTAGCCATATTCAAATAAAAAATCAAACGAAGGAAACAAGGAACCATGAAAAAGAGGTAAACATGATAGCCTATCCTGAGATTTTTTCAAGAAAATTACCAGACTTTAAAAAGAACTGATTGTTTATTGAAAAAAGTCTTGCTTTCCATTAAGAGAGAAACTGATTCCGGATTTTTTCGCAGCATGATACCCATGGGAATAAAATACATTGCTTTTTGATTATATTTTGCTTTACTATGAACGTGCCTTAATTGATATACTCAGGATACTCATAAAATGTGAATTTTAATCTGATAATAAGGTGGTACGGACAAACCTTGTTTGTCCGTATAAGCAAAACAATTATTGGAGGTAATTATGGAAGAAAAGCAGGGTATTACAAAGAATATGGTTATTAATGATGTTATTAAAAAATATCCAAAAACGATTTCTGTTTTTAGCAAATTTAAGGTAGATTCCTGCTGTGGCGGTGCGGGGAGTATTGAAAAAACAGCGGCAATGAGCGAGGTAGACATAGATGCTTTGATGGAGGCCTTAAATAAAGTCGCATTAGCAACAAGCAAATAGTTTGGTATTATAATTCATGCTGGCGAAAGTCAAGAGTGTTGCCGTTTCTGGCATAGATGCTTATCTGTTAGATGTTGAAGTTTATATCGCCACAGGTGATATGCCTTACATTGCCATCGTTGGATTACCAGACACAGCGGTCAAGGAGAGCCGCGATAGGGTAAAGGCGGCGGTCAATAACAGCGGCTACCGGTTTCCCTATAACCCCATGATAATAAATCTCGCACCGGCAGACCGCAAGAAAGAAGGCCCGGTTTTTGAATTACCCATAGCCGTCGGGATACTTATAGCGACAAACCAAATCGAGATTCCAGATATACAGGATTATGCCATCGTGGGAGAGCTATCTCTGGATGGCAAGTTACGCCCCGTTAAAGGGTGCCTGTCAATGGTGCTCAAGTGTAAGGAACTGGGGATAAAAAGATTCCTGGTCCCCTCGGAAAATGCATCTGAGGCCGCGATTGTTGATGGAATTGATGTCATCCCTGTTAAAACCCTTGAAGAGACCGTAGGGATTCTTACGAAATCTATTTCGGCTGTTTCTCAGAAGATTAACCCTGAAGACGTATTCAGGGAATCTTCTGGCTACGATATTGACTATGCTGATGTACGAGGCCAGGAGCATGCCAAAAGGGCGCTGACCGTTGCCGTTGCCGGAAACCACAATATAATTATGATAGGGCCACCGGGATCAGGCAAGACAATGCTCGCGCAACGGATTCCTACGATTATGCCATTGCTTACCCTAGAGGAGGCTTTAGAAACAACAAAGATTTATAGCGTAGTAGGCCTCCTTAGTCCTGGACAATCACTCATTGCCGCAAGACCCTTTCGTGCCCCTCACCATACCATCAGCACCGCTGGTTTGATTGGAGGGGGTTCTTTTCCCAGGCCTGGCGAAATCAGCCTTTCGCATAATGGCGTGCTCTTTTTGGACGAACTTCCCGAATTTGAACGAAAAACAATAGAAGTGCTTCGGCAGCCACTGGAAACTGGCTATGTGACAATTTCTCGCGCCACGAATTCTGTTACGTATCCGGCAAGGTTCATGATGGCCATTTCTATAAACCCCTGTCCTTGCGGCTACTTCACCGACAGGACGAAGGAATGTCATTGCACACCGCATCAAATTCAGAGTTACATGTCAAAGATTTCTGGTCCATTATTGGATAGGATAGATATTCAAATAGAGGTGCCATCTGTACGATACCAGGAGCTTGTTTCCGACAAAGAGGTACAATCATCGGCAGACATACGGGGAAAGGTGTTAGTAGGCCGCGCAATGCAAAAAGAACGTTTTAAAGACCAGGTACCTATGGTAAATGCGCATATGTCTTCAAAACAAACGAAAAAGTATTGTGCCCTGGACAAATCAGCAGAAGCGATGCTCTATCAGGCAATGACGGAATTGGGACTTTCTGCACGCGGACACAGCAAGGTTTTAAAAGTGGCGCGTACCGTAGCCGATCTGGAAGAAAGCGAACAGATAAAAGTGGAGCACATATCCGAGGCAATACAATACCGAAGCCTGGATAGGGGCTTGTGGAAGTGAATGCCCTTTTTAAGGCCATCTATGACTCTGTTGATTAACTCTCTTTTTGAGAACTCAGCATACCATATATAGTATATACATCTTATTAATTTACAACTAATAGTATGTATATTGAGTTGGCTGAGACTTAATCAACAGGGTCATCTATGAGGTGATTACGATAAAACGGATACAATAAATCTTGAATCGCACTTATGCGTCAGAGAGAGGTACCTATGACATCTATATTTTATTTATGGAAAAAGGAGTTAAAATTTTAAGCAAAGAGGATTGCTAACTTTTATTACACCAAATAAATATTTATCAGCAAAATACGGTTCAGCATTTCGGGATTTCATAAACAATACTGCAAGAATCTCTCAGTACGAACTGTTTCTATGGTCCAAATTCTGAAACAGAATTGGAATTTGTAGGTGCATTTTGTAACTCAAAGCTATTTATGTTCATTTACGAATTATTCTTTGGATCACTAAAGATGAGCGGTGGTTATTATCAATTCCAAGCACCACAGCTTCGAGTTATACCTTTGAAAATATATCAAAACCAAAACAACGGCCTTTTGTAGAACTTGTAAGGAAGATTGTTATGACAAAGAAAAGAGACCCCAACGCCAATACCTCCGCCCTTGAGCGTCAGATTGACGAAATGGTCTACAAGATGATATATTTGCTTTCTGCAATAAAATCTAATATTGCTTTTTAAAGAGGGTCTTCAGGCAAGTGAGTGGGTAAATTTTTGCATTTTTATATCCCCGGTAGCATGCAAGTAAGAATTTTCAGCCGAAGATATTCCTCATCTCTCAGACCGTATGCCCTTCTCTGTATCACCCGAATCTTGTTATTAAGACCTTCGACAAAGCCTAAAGGTACCTTTGTTCTCAGGTCTGCTGTATGCTGCAATGCCATCCCAGTGTTTCTCTATCATTTCTGCAAACTTCTCGTAAGGCTTTAACCGTTGCCACTTCAACGATTCCTTCCAGTTATCGAAAACTTCCTGACCATCCCTCTGTCTTATAGCTCCATAACTGTCCAAAGGATTCCTCAACAGATAGGCAGTGTTGAGCCGTTTGTTTGCCATGAGTAGCTTCTTTAACGACTTGCGTCCATCAAGGGTGAGGTTCTCTCTGTTCGATAGAAGCGTATATTTCTGACCTTTGATATACGAACGTTCTTTACCTGAAAGCCGTGCATATTCCATCTTCCGCACTTTGTCCAACGCTTCCCAAGATGCCTCATTACATGAAACTTGTCATAAAGAATCGCAGCATGAAACGCATTCTCACTCGTTGACTTCTCAAATGCCTTCCACATATCCATTACTGCCAACCGTAGCTTCTTTACCTTCTTGCACCAAGCCACTGGTAAAATAGATCAAGACTCTCTTTGACCTATCCTTTCCTCCAAACCAAATCGGCCTTCCACGCTCCAAATCGCTTACCACTATCCGATAGGTATGCCCTTTCCTTATAGATATTTCGTTCATACCAATTACACGAGGTGCTGCTACTGGATACCTCGAGTTGTTTCTTCATGTATTCTTTGTCTAATGTCTTCACCGTATCCCAGTCCAGCCTGAAATCCTTCGCCACATCCTTTACGGTCATAGTCCTGCACTTTCCGTCCCACAGAACAGGCAAATCGCTTCGTGTAAAAGGGATTGTCCGCAAGCCATTCCAGTTTTTCCTGCTTCACCTTTCCGCACTTCCGACATAATACTGCCGTACCTCCACTTCCAGGTAAATCCGTGCATCTCCACAGGATAAATCCTGTACCCGACGCTCCTTCTTGTCGTATTGACTCCAATGAATCTTTCCACAACACCCGCATACCGTTTTTTGTGTCCGCTTAAGTCTTATATCGCGGGCATTTGAGTCTCCAAATATCCCCTTAATTTCTGCTCTCGGAACAAACCGAAACCGATATTCGTCCAGCAGTCGTCTCTTTTTCCATTTAATTATCATACAGTTTTTTGCTCATATAAAACTCCTTTTCCCTTGTTCTATGCTATGTTGCAGTCACTTCATGGCTTATTTTACCCACCACTTGCCTGAAGAGCCTTTAAAGAATCATGCCGCGCGTAATAAACTTTAATAGGGAAATACTCAAGCTGGCTGCTGAAAGAATTGGTGGCAACATCACTGCCGAGTTTCCAAAATTGGCAGATTGGTTGAGCGGGGGTCCCTACCCAACCGTAAAGCAACTGGCTAAATTTGCCAAGGCAGTGCATATCCCTTTTGGATATTTCTTTCTAGATAAGTTGCCAGAATTAAAAACAGGTATCCCTCTTTTCCGCACCGAAGAAGCCCTACCATCTGAAAATTACAGCGACGAACTCAGAGACACTATACGCATCATCCAAAGCCGTCAGGAATGGCTAAAAGAATATCTGTTGAATGAAGGGGCGACACCACTTCCGTTTGTAAACTCTTTTAATGAAAGGGACAATCCTTTTGTTGTAGCGCAGGAGATAAGAAAAACATTGCAGTTATTGGATGACTGGGCAGGTAGTATGCCCAACTGGGAAAGTGCCTTAAAGTATCTTTTAGATAAAGCAGAAGAAGCGGGCATTTATTTAACTATTAGTGGTGTGGTTGAGAATAACACACATCGTCCGTTAAATCCCGATGAATTTCGCGGCTTTGTCCTTACAGATAACTATGCACCTTGCATTTTTATTAATGGCAAGGATTTCACAAACAATTTTTCGAATTTTACAATGATTACCAAACCAGATGGCAGGCATCCCAAAAAACGAAAAAACCGGGAGGAGATTTTTACAACACGCAAAATTACCGGGTAGGAAAACTTTTCTTCCAGCAAGTTCGCACCGCTGCCAAAGAAGGAAAACTTCTGTACACTGATGCTTACAAACTGACAGGTCTCTATGGAAAAACTTTCTCCCACTTCGAGAGTGAATTTTTCAACAAAATATGACTTCAGTTTTACCCCACAGATATATACTTGATACTAGTCTTTTTACGCAGGCATATAGAAGTTATTATGCCTTTGATATTGCACGAAGCTTTTGGGACTATTTGATTCGGTTGGCTAATCAAGGAATAATTACGAGCGTCGATAAAGTTTATGACGAAATAGAGAGAGGAAAGGATGATTTGTATAAATGGGTACAACAGAAGTTGCCTTCGCAAATTTTCTGTAATACAGATAACTCTTCTGAAGTACTAAAAAACTATCAGTCGCTGATTAGCTGGGATTAGCTGGAGTTCTTTTAATACCCAATTTACAGATAATGCTAAAGCAGAATTTGCACAATATAATGAAGCCGATGCCTGGGTGATTGCTTTTGCACTTTCAAATAGATTAACTGTCATTTCACAAGAGACTTTCAATGCGAATATAAAGAGAAAGATTCCTATTCCAAATGTTTGTCGCGAGTTTAATGTAAGGCATATAGATACTTTTACTTTTCTTCGAGAATGTGGTTTCAGCATGTAATTCAAATGCTATCATCTACTAATAACAGTCCAACCCACTATCTGATAGAAATAGCAAGACGTCACCTTTATATTTACCAAAGAAGGTATAAGTGGTCGAAATTATATCCGAAGGGAAAAGTTCAAGGGCGTATCTTTGCTAGCATGAAGGGCGAGGATTGCTTGCGAAGCCTTGATAAACAAGCCAAAGTCCACGACTTGCCTGCGCGCCTGCCTGTATGTGTTCGTACTCAGACACGCCGCGCTCAAGCATGTTTGTGAAAACAAGTTGACCAGCTTGTCTGTAAATTCTATGGATTGACAGCGGAAGAAATTAACTTGTTGAGGGGAAAAGATGAATAAAACACGAATATACCTGGACAACTGTTGTTATAATCGTCCGTATGATGATCGGTCATTCAAAGCAATCAGTCTTGAAGCAGAAACAAAACTTTATATACAAGACAATATTTGGGAGGAAAAATGAAAACAGATACCACATGATACGATACGAGGGCATGAAAGCCCTTCGCGAGAAACTGGGCATTGTAGAGGCTGAACGGTTTATCAGTCTTATTCTCAGAGAAAGCTTTGATTACACAGAATGGCAGCGCGATCTATGGAAGGATAAAAGCATTGATGAATTATTTAATGCCGCCAAGACATACACCTCCGGAAAAGAGTAATTTTTACGATTTCAAAAAAGGCGTAAGGGATCGTATCTTAGAAGGGACAGGTTTAACAGAGCCTCTTTGCTATCATCAAAGACAGGGATTATCTGCAAAACCCTGATAAACAAGCCAAAGTCCATGATTTGGAAAAACAGATTAACCCCGTTAGATGTTTACTATCTAACAGGGTTGACCAGAATGTCTAGGACCTTTACAACTTCACTCATCTATCGTCAAACCAGTATGGGAATTGACATAGAATACAAGCAGCCCTTCATCCCCCTTGTTGACCAAACTCGCCGCAAGCCGAAATTAATCATTCCTTTGCGAATATGTTTTACTAAGAGTTTTAAGGTTGATTACAGGACCTTTTGGCATTAAAATGAATTTTTAGGCAATCGGAAACTTTTAGGATAGCACAAAAAGTATACCGGTACGGATAATTCCAGGCACAGGGGAACTGCATAGCAATACATAGTGAATAGGTATAAATGAACATCCTCCTCATAGACCCACCCTTTTATCGGTTTTTCAATTATTACAATCGATATTTCCCTTTGGGATTGAGTTATCTGTCTTCCACGCTTAAAAAGGCGGGGCATCAGGTGACTATCTATGATGCCGATTGTAATAAAAATTCAAAGGGGATGGATTATACGAGATTACCTGAAAAATATCTTATCTATTTGAAGGAATTAAAGAATCTGGAAAACCCCATCATAAAAGAGATATCTGAGACCTTCATTAAATATCAGCCGGATATCGTTGGGATAACAGTTATGACGCCGAAGGCGGCTTCTGCTTTTACTATAGCCTCCCTGGCAAAAAAATATAACAAAGGCTGTTCCGTTGTCTTTGGTGGTCCTCATGCGACGTTAAAAGCAGACGAGATATTGAAAAATACCCGTGATGTCGATTTTGTTCTAAGTGGAGAAGGGGAGGCCGTACTGCTTGAATTGGTAAATGTATTACATGCAAAAGGTAACAATTTCAGTACGATACAAGGTCTTTCTTACCGGCAGGGAGATAAATATATTCACAACACCATGAGAAGTTTTATTGACGATTTAGATTGCCTGCCGTTTCCAGACAGAGAAACCCTGCTGGGTTCCGATACGTACA
The DNA here is from genome assembly GCA_015075005.1 of Planctomycetia bacterium. Taxonomy (GTDB): domain Bacteria; phylum Planctomycetota; class Brocadiia; order Brocadiales; family Brocadiaceae; genus Brocadia. Next base: position 335,344 of record JABTVC010000002.1, on the reverse strand, counting down.
CATCCGAGGATATGGGTTTACTCATGGGAAGCCGTGGTTGCCCTTATCGTTGTTCTTATTGCGCAACACAGATATGGACACGAAAGGTACGGTATCGCTCTCTGGCAAATATTTTGGAGGAGATCAGGTACGTATACCATCATTACCGAACCCGCCAGTTTACCTTTAAGGATGATTCTTTTACGGTTAATAGAACAAGGGTCATGGAATTTTGTAATAAATTTATTGATACCGGTATAAAGGCCAATTGGGATTGCAATACACGGGTGGATTTAGTGGATCCGGAGCTGTTAAGGGCGATGAAAAAGGCTGGTTGTAACAGTATAAAGGTGGGGATTGAATCTGGGAGTGAAAGGATATTAAAGCTAATGGACAAAGGTATTACCCTGGAACGCGTAAAAGAGGCGGCGCGGCTTTTCCGGGAGGCAGGAATTCATTGGACGGCATATTTTATGATGGGTATACCTACAGAGACCAAAGAAGATGTCAAAAAGACCCTGGATTTATTGTATAAAATAAGACCCAGCTTTGCCTCTGTTGGCGTCTATGAGCCATTTCCAGGGACAAAACTCTTTGACGTCGGTGTTGAACATGGGCTCGTGAATAAGGAAATGGTATACGAAGATTTCTTTGCCCGTATACCCAGCGATTATTATCTTAAGGATATCCATCGCAGGGTCGATACCATGAACCAGGAGGATTTTATAACACTGGAAAACGAAGTAAAAGATGCCTTTCATGATTATAATAAAGGTGTTATGCGTATCCTTGAAAGAGCAAAGGCCAGAAGCAATATCTACTTACACAATCCCAGGATTTTTTTTAACGACATTGAAAAATTTTTAGGATGGCTACGGTAGCGGTAAATGAAAAATAAAATTATCAAAAAGCATAAAAGCATATTATGACAATCAAGATTTTTAATTATCCCATCGCTAAACGACTGATATTGCTCATTATGGGAGACCTGCTGATTGTAAATGGCTCGCTCTTCTTATCGGCGGTAATTCGTTTAGGTTTGAGCGGTGGATGGGAGTATATAAGAAACAATCCCGCATCATTTGTATTAACAGGTTTAGTATTTATTTTTACGTTCTTTTTTACAGAACTTTATGATAGCCGAAAGGACTTCAAGTCTATTGGGAATATTATGGCCGTTACTTTTGCATCCACCAGTGCCTGTGTCATCACAACGTTTTTGTTTTACATAAGCTGGTCGCTGCGGATAGGACGGGGGGTATTCATAATAAATGGCATATTAATTACCCTTTTTATTATCGGGTGGCGGGTTTTATACAGTTATCTTTTGGATCAGCCGATTTTTAAAAAGAATGTCTTAATTCTTGGCGCTGGCTGGGCAGGAAAAACAATTTTACACGAAATAAACAGGTCCAGAAAATCAGGATTAAGGGTGGCGGGTTTTATTGACGATGATCCATCAAAACAGGGCAAAGATGTTGAAGGTGTTCCTGTATTTGGGGACAGATATACATTACTTCCGGCTATTCATCAAAATGATGTTGGCCTGATCGTAAATGCCATTACTCATGAAAAGCATGCAGACCTCATTAAGACATTGATAAATTGTTCGTGGAATGGAATAGAAATCGTTGATATGCCTACTATCTACGAACAACTTACGGGTAAGATACCTTTCAAACATATCAACAATATGTGGATGTTACATGTGGTTATTAGTAAACCTAAATTGTATGGTAAGCTGGTAAAACCCCTTATGGAAGCAATTTTTGCATTGATGTTATTTGTGTTTTTGATACCCGCGCTGATAATTATAGCGGTGTTGATAAAAATGAGTTCAAGGGGCCGGGTTTTTTATACACAAGTGCGTGTCGGGAAAGACGGGAGAGAATTTACCATTATTAAATTCCGCACTATGGTGGAAAACGCCGAATCACATACCGGTGCGGTTTATACGGCAGATAATGATCCCAGGATTACAAAGGTGGGAAGGTTTCTGAGAAAGTGGCGATTGGACGAGACCCCCCAATTGCTCAACGTAATTAAGGGAGAGATGGGTTTAATTGGGCCACGTCCGGAAAGGGCTGTCTTTATAAAGGAATTTGAGGAAAAGATACCTTTTTATACCCAGCGGCTTGCGGTCAGACCAGGCTTAACGGGTTGGGCTCAGGTAAAATATCCCTATGCATCTTCAGTTGAACAGACAGAGGAAAAATTACAATACGATCTTTATTACATTAAAAATATGTCTTTTATTCTGGATCTCGTGGTGTTGTTGAAGACGATAAAAGTAGTTCTCTTTGGAGGCGGAAAATAAACGTGCGTGTGATTTTTTTTGAGTTAACACGTGCCTTTTACTTGTGGTTATCCATTTCTGGCCTTTTGGCTTGTTGTTCTTTTCTTCGGTAGGCATCTTCCATGCTGTGTAATGCCTCTTTCAGTTCGGGCGATATTTCTAATGCCTGCTTATATTCGGCGATTGCATCGTCGGCCTGCCCCTGCTTTTGATAAATATCTCCAAGTTTCTGATGGGGAGCTGCAAGCTTTGGGTTGGTTGCAATTATTTTTTTCATGTCTGCAGAGGCGTCGTTTAACTGGCCACTTTCTAAATAAAGTATCCCACGATTGTAAAGCGCCAAAAGATCGTTTGGGGTAAGCCTTAAAACCTCATTATATTCTTTCAGGGCTTCAGGCCTCATTCCTTTTTCAGAATAAATAACTCCCAGATTAAAATGTGCGCCCGCATGGTTTTTGTTTAACGACAGTGTCTTTTGGAATACAGAGATAGCCTCATCATAAGCCTTTTTTTTTGTATAAGCCACCCCCAGGTTATTATAAACCTCTCCGAAGTTCGGGCTGATTTCAAGCGCTTTTTTATAGGCAGCAATTGCATCGTCAATCATTCCTTTGTCAACATAAGCGGCACCGAGATTATTATATACCTCTTTAAAATCTTCTTTATTTTGCAAGGCTTCTTTATATGCGGCAATCGCATCTTTTTTTCCTTGTAATGCGAGTGATACCCCTTTGCTGTTATAAAGTATAGCAAGGCTGTTTTTTGCTTCTTTATGGGTTGGTTCTATGGACAACAACTTTTTATAGGTAAGAATGGCATTGTCTTGCAACCCGTTTGATTCATACGAGGAGGCCAGATCAAAAAGCAGGGTGGTGTCTTTGGGATGGAAAGAGGTGGCCTTTTCAAAAGAGGAAATGGATTCGGATGTTTGCCCTTTTTTCTTGTAAAGGTATGCGATGCTCTTGTGGCTTTCTGCCAGGCCTGGGTTTATCTCGACGGCCTTCCGGTAAGCGGAGATGGCGTCGTCAATCATTCCTTTATTGGCGCAGGCGTTTCCCAGATTATGAAGTACTTCGGCATCCCGCGGATGTATGGCTAAGGCCTTTTTGTATGAAGCGATAGCATCATCAAAAAGACCCTTTTTACTAAAAATATTTCCAAGGTTATAATAGGCTTCTGAGTCGTTCGGATTGATTTCAAGCACTTTATTAAACTCACGAAGGGCTTCGTCAAGGTGCATATTTTTATAGTAAAGGATACCGAGATTAAAGTGTGCATTAAGATGGGATGGTTCTTGCAGTATTATTTTCTGATATTTTTTTATTATTTCCTTATCGGGAATATCGCCGGATTCTGCAGGCGAAGAAGCTCCAATTTTAAAAGACAAAAAGAACGAGAAACCAAGAATAATGAAAAGAAAATACCGGAGGGCAATACCCGGTAAAAATAGCATTTTCTTTATTTGGCTCTTTATCCCCGCGGGCAGACTTGCGGGCATAAAAGGATAAACAGGTTTGCAGCAATGATACGCTCTTATATATCGGTATAGTCGGTACATAGTGTATGGCACGTTAAGTTATAATATTTTTCTCAACGAGGTACGCCTTTCATACGCAGAAGATTTTTCTTTGTTGATAAGCTCCTTAATCTTTTGGGGATTTTTTATCCCCCGCAAGATACGACGGCATTGGTTGGTGTTTATTACAAGGTTGCCGACCTTCAAACGTTTTTGCATGCTTCCTTGTCTCACGGAGATATTGTTGATGTCTCCGTACGTTAGTTCCTTGAATTTTCTGAAAAAGGGGCCTTTTCTCACCATAATTCCCTGATGCGTGATTATATACTTCGTTGTGTAAACGGAGAGAATACAATAGACAATAAGGAGACCGCTGGTCGACAACAGGCATATTCCTGTAATAGCATGTACACCAAATTTTGTAAATGCCAGGAGAATAGAAAATAAAGAAATGGTATAGATAAACCAGTGCTGTTGAATGCTGGGTTTGAAGGAGTGAACAGGTGTGATTTCTATACGGTTATTGGAAACGGCGCCCATAATTAATAATTTTGTGTTTATTATCCGGAGATATGCTTGTTTGAATTATAGGTAAGGAGTTGTGGCATGTCAAGGTAAATGCAAGGCAATTCATGCTCGCGTCACAAGCTGAGAAGATAAGGGGAAAATGTATCTTTGCCTGTCTGTCGATACCGGCTGACAGGTCTTTATTTGCAAAGTATTTCTCCCCTTGCTTTAATGAGTAAAGTATAACGGAAAAATCGGTTTTATGTGGTGAAAGATCCAGCTGCCGAAAAAGGCAAAGCACAAGAGCGTAGCCCAGAAGGATTTTAAAAAAGAGGTGTATTTCTTATTTTTTGTATAATATTCAAGCCATTTTACGATAAGAGTAATGAGCGCAGGATTCATTAAGATATCGTTAGTGCCGGGCGGGGTATGATAGCCGGTGTAATTGATAAGTACACCAATTATAGTGCTGACAACCAAAGAAAGATACCTGTTTTCTTTAACAAGGGTAATGCAAAAGATCACTATTGAGTGTGACACTATGGATTCTATTACTGCAAAGGAACTCCGGTAAAATTCGTAGGAGGTAACTAAGTAAGGGACAAGAAACATAAACAAGAGTGCCTTGTTTTCCTGATCCTTGCTGCTGACAAGAAGGAAGAAAGAAATCGGGGCAATGAGCTTAAGGATATCGTTGTCGCTAAAATATCCGATATCACCCAAAAAAATACAGGCAACGCCGATAACGGTAGACAGAAATAAGAGCACTGCCCGCCTTGACTCCCAACGTATTACCCACAAAAAAAAAAGAAAAATTAAGGCTGATTTGAATACAGTGAGACATTCTTTAAGCCAAAACACCTCTCCGTGGATATAGAGCATCCCTTCAATCGTATCGAGTATAAGTTCCATGTATTAAATCCAAAATGCGTGTGATCGTAAACTCCATTACGTTGTTGCGTACCTGACAATGCCGACTTGAAATGAATTCCTCGTTTTCTGGAAGTCGTGCATCGAAAATAGGTATTCTCAAAACTATAATTTATCCGATGCAGTATACTTTGGTTGTTGCAGGGGTATGGTAATGATGAATTTACTTCCCGTGTTTACCGTGCTTTCGACTTTGATGTATCCGTGATGCAGATGAACAATATGCTTGACGATGGCAAGTCCCAGCCCTGTTCCTCCCATTTCCCGGGAACGGGCGGGATCAACACGGAAAAATCTCTCGAAAATACGGGGACTGTGTTCTTGTGGAATGCCGATGCCTGTATCTGAAATTTCAAACTGAATGGATTTATTGACGGGGACAACCTTCAAGTCTATCCGTCCCTCATTGGGGCTGTATTTTATAGCGTTATCAAGCAAATTGGTCAGTAGCTGACGCAGGAGATATTCGTTTGTTTCCATCTTTAGTATAGTATGGGTTATGTCTAGTGCATGGGTTTGATTTTTTCCCGAGCAGTGTTCTTTATACTGCAAAAAAATATTTTCTATACAGGGACGTATGTCCATATTGGTAAGTTCTATCTTTAAATCATGAGAATCCAATTTGGATAATTCTAAAATATCCTTGATAAGGTTATCGAGTCTCTGTGAGTGTTTCATGATAATACCGAGAAATTCCTGTGTATCGTTGTCAGGCCCGAGTGCAGTATTTTCGAGTAATGTTTCTACATACCCCTTAATAGAAGCAAGGGGCGTTCTCAGTTCATGTGATACATTGGCAACAAACTCCCTCCGTGTGTTTTCCAGCTTCCGCAATTCTGTGATATCATGAAAAACCATGAGAATTCCGTATGTATTTTTATCAATCTGAATAGGGGACAGGTGTGTTTGCAGTAATCTCTTTTCCGGTGAAGGAATCTCGATTTCTGTTGTCCTGGTCGCCTGGGTTTTGTCACCGATCGTGGCCGGGGACAGAATTATCTCTCTTACCAGATTGCATAGCTTCTCGTTTCTTACTTTTTCCCACAAATAGTCTTTGTTTAAAGTAACGTTTGATATGCCAAACATGGTTTTTGCTGCATTATTAATAAGGATAATTCGTTCCTGTAAGTCTGTTGTAATAATGGCATCATTCATGTTTGCCATAATAGCATCCAGTCTGTTTTTGTCGTCCAGAATGGTTTGCATCTTAGATTGGAGCTCGGTGCCCATAATATTAATTGCGTTTGCAAGGTCTCCCATGTCGTCCGAAGAAGCAATCTCTGCCTTGCGTGCGAAGTTGCCGCGTGCAAAGTTTTGCGCTATTTGCGTAATAGTTGATAAGGGGGATGTGTTTATTTTCATAATGATAAAGCCAACAACCAGGGTTATCGCAAAGGTAAGGAGTATATATAAAATAATTGTTTTCATATCCGATTCCAGGGTTCTGGTTAACGGGTTCCGGTAGTATCCGTTTATAACCTTACTTACGAAATATCCTGTGAGGGACAGACAGAGACATAAAAGGGCAATATAACTTGTAAAAATCTTCCAGAAAAGTTTGTTTTTAATCATGAATTATTCCTTAAATTTATAACCAATTCCCCGTATTGTGATTATGTGGCTGGCGAAGGCCTTTAGTTTTTTCCTGAGAGAGGCGATGTGTACATCTATTGTCCGGTCAATGACAAAGGTTTCAGGTCCAGAAATAGCATCAAGTAATTGATCGCGGGTAAATACCGTCCCGGCCTGCTGGCAAGTTGATGCAAGCCTGAATTCTGTGAGGGTTAATGGGATGGCTTTATCCTGTATGGTTACCTCATGTTTATATAAATCGATCGTAAGGAGTCCGTCTATTTCAATAAAATCTTTTGCTATCAAAACGCCTTGTGTTCGCCTGAGGACCGCCTGTGCACGCGCTATGAGTTCCTTTGGGCTAAAGGGCTTCGTCATATAGTCGTCGGCACCCAGTTTTAGCCCCATCGTTATATCCGCCTCCTCCCCTTTTGCAGTTAACATGATAATCGCAGTCGGTGCGAGTGCCGGGTCTGCCTTTAATTTTCTGCACACCTCCAAACCGTCAATCCCGGGCAACATGAGGTCTAATATAATAAGCTCCGGCCGTTCTTTTCTGGTTAGGAACAACGCATCGTCACCGCTACAGGCAGATATTACTTTATAGCCGTCTTTTTCAAGGTGATAACGGATTAATTTTACAAGGTCTTGCTCATCATCTACAACAAGAATCTTTTCTTTTGACATGGAATTATAATAATTATATCGGTTATATCTAAACTAATAAACATAAAAATTCCTTATAAAACAAGAGGAACCGGGCAAGCACGGGGATTGTAAATTTGTAAAATAAGCGAGATGAAAATAAGCATAAGAGAGGGAATAAAAAATGATGCTACCATGGTTGTAAAATGAAAACCAGCAAAAACCGTTATTCCGCATCATTCACAAAGACGATATGCTGTGTCTTCGTTAGGGAGTTAAATTCTTTGTTTACGTCAATGCATAGATTCACCGATGATTCGGTACTGGGCGGGGTTTAAAAGGTTGTTGAGTTCGTTTGGATTGGATATTTCAATGTGCAAAAACCATCCCTCGCCATAAGGATCGTTGTTTACAAGTTCTGGTTTTTCCTGAATCTTTTGATTAACCTTCATGACTGTTCCCGATAATGGAGCGAAAATATCGTAAGCGGCCTTTACCGATTCTACAACTGCACAGGCCACACCAGCCCTCAGGTCTTTTCCTATTGACGGTAATTCAACAAAGACGATATCCTTCAGTTGCTGTTGTGCAGGGTCCGTGATGCCCACAACCACTTCCTTTGGATTAATTTTCTTCACCCATTCATGCGTCTTTGTGTAAAGTAGTTCGTCTGGTATGTTCATTGTCTGATCTCCCTTTGGTAAAACGGGGTCTTTACAACACGTGCATTATAATTATTGCCCCTGATTTGGATTTGTAATCTCTCCCCCGGATGGGCATATTGAGATTTTATAAGGCCCAAACCGATGTTCGCATTCATAGTAGGACTAAAGGACCCGCTGGTAACGTTCCCAATGATTTCGTTTTCCTGCAAAACAGGATAACCCTGACGGGGGATACCCCGGTCTATCATTTCAAAACCGGCCAGTTTTCTGTCAACCCCTTGTGCCTTCTGCCTTAACAAGGATTCTTTCCCAATAAAGCTATCCTTGCCGAATTTCACTGTCCAGCCAATGGTCGTCTCAAGGGGGGTTATTGTTTCATTCATCTCGTTTCCATATAATAAAAGGCCTGCTTCTAACCGGAGGGTGTCCCGCGCTCCGAGGCCAACAGGCGCCAAGCCGTCCTGCTTGTTGTTGTCAAGGAGCAGATCCCATAATTTCGTAACGGAAGTTGTGTCCGCGAATATTTCAAAACCTTCCTCGCCTGTATATCCCGTTCTGGAAATTGTTATTCGTATGCCATCCCAGAGAAAATCATCAAAGGAAAATCTCTTCAGGTGACCAAATTTACCCTTGAATGTATCTTCGAGGATATCCAGGGACAGGGGTCCCTGCAATGCAATGAGAGATGTGCCGTCAGTCAAATCCCTTATTTCTATGGGTTGATAGGCGGCGGCCTGCTTTTGCAACCATGCAAGGTCTTTTTCTCTATTAGAGCAGTTGCCTACAAGGGTGAAATGTTTTTGGTGCCATTTGTAGACGAGGATGTCGTCAAGAATCCCACCCTGTTCGTTGCAGATGGGGGTATATTGAACCTGCTTATCTGCAAGTTTCGCGGCATCATTGGTAATAATGTATTGGATAAAGGGAAGTGCCATGTTTCCTGAAACCTCGAATCTTCCCATGTGAGATATATCGAAAAGACCAGCCTTTTTTCTTACACAGTGATGTTCGTTGGTGATAGTGTCGTATTGGATGGGCATGAGATAGTCGTGAAAAGACACCATTCGTGCGTGGAGTTTGAGGTGGGCGTCATAAAGAGGGGTTTTCTTCATAATTCGCAGATGCTATTATTCATCGTTGTATCTGTAACCACAGGTAGATTTAAGATGGTAAAAATAATCACTTTCATTATAAGGATAGAGAGAGCACATGAGTGGCTTTCGGTCGTATACTTTGCACAAGGAAAGCCCATTTTTGTCGTATTCAAGGTATTGACATTTAAAAGATGCATGACAGCATCGTCCACACCGCAGGCAATTCCCCGTTCGTTTTTTTAGCGAAGTATCGATTTCCAGTTTATTGAAAACATAATAAAACCTCCGCCGTGTCTGCAGCAGGATTGCGGAGCAGAATATATCTATTTTCTGTGCTACTTGTTGAACCTTTTGCACAAAATGATTGATCTTTTTTAATTCAAGCTTGCTGATTAATTCGGTCATGGTTCTTTTGCCCTTTTTGATAAATGAACATTCGAAAATAAATATTTGTATTTCATATCAGATTTGTGGATTTCAGTCAAGATAAATGCCAACAACTTCCGGGTAATGCTAAAGCCGTATCTCCCTCTCATTGTTAGCAATGCCGGATTGCTTATTATAACCGGATACGGGTGGTATGGAGTTTATCATACGATTTATCAATAATGCTATCCAGATACCGAAGACTCACCGTCCTCAACCTCTGTGCCCCTGATTCTTTTTCTGAATAGCTTCGGAATATCCTTGCAGATAAGCCAATTGGCAATGAAGGGGGATAAAAAAAAGCCGTCTTTAAAGTCTGTCAGTACCATTTTGATTTCACTGAGACTGTATTTGAAATAATATTTGAACAGGTAGTATGCCGGATAATTTTTTAATATCACCCATTGCTTGTTGCGGTAGCCTGTGTAGCGGAGCTTTAAACTCTTCTTGCTATGGCTGGCGGTCCCGATGTGATACACAATAGCAGTTGGGACGTAGCGACACCGAAAGCCTGCCAGTTGTGCCCGGAAACTTAGGTCAACATCCTCAAAAAATGCCCAAAAGTCCTCGTCAAACAGTCCAATCTTTTCCAGCAACACCTTGCGATACATAGCCGCACCTGCAGATGCACCAAAGATGAATGACGGTTGTTTGTAGTGATCAATGCCCTCTCCTTCGCCCCGTTTATAAGCCCTGCCCCAGGAGGAAAAACCAATTCCTGCGCAATCAACAAGGGTTCGATTGTTGTAATTAATCATGAGGGAAGCACAAAAACCGGCGTCTTTATTATTGTCCAGCGCCTGATTCAATTCCATGAGCCAATTGGTATCAGTCTCTGTATCATTGTTAAGGAGGGCGATGTATTGCCCCCTTGCCTGCCGTATCCCCTCATTTACCGCTGATGCAAACCCAACATTCTTTTTTAGTCCAATAATTCTTGTGTCGGGATAATACGTTTGAACGAAGGACAGCGATTCATCGGCAGAGGCGTCGTCCACGAGAATTGTTTCAAAATCGGGATAGGTTTGTTTCCTGAGAGCAGACAGGCAGGTTTCCAGGAATCGCCTGCCGTTATAGTTGGGAATAATAACAGATATTTTAGGCATTTTTAAGAAACCATAATCTTTGGTGAGCATCCCTAATCCGAACACGTTGGAATGCATGGCGAGGGCGTTATCCCCCGCTGGCGGGGGTAAGGGGTGCATATCCCCAGCCAAAAGCCGACCACAAGGAGTATACGCTACATTTTTACCGAAAATGTAAAAATATATTTTGCAAGACATTACTTGCATCTAAATTTGCTATAATTATTCATTATTATAAAAGACGGCAGGAATACATAAAAGTAAATAATCATAACATGGACTTGAATCGTTTGAAATTACCGATAAAATTATACTGTGAAAAATTTGCAAAACACCCGTAAAACCTTTGAGACGCTCTTATGAAATTTACAAAAATGCACGGTATTGGCAATGACTATGTTTATATAAACTGCTTTGAGGAGGAGATTAAAGATCCTGCACAGCTGGCCCCGATCATAAGCGACAGACATTTTGGCGTGGGGTCTGATGGGCTTATTCTTATCTTGCCATCGATAGTAGCGGACTGCAAGATGCGTATCTTTAATGCCGATGGCAGCGAGGCGCAGATGTGCGGAAACGGTGTCCGCTGTGTGGCAAAATATGTGTACGACCATAAAATTACCCAAAAGAATCCGCTTACGGTAGAGACACTGTCAGGGAATAAGACGATCCGGCTTTTTACAGAAAATGGGAGGGTGTCTAGTGCAAGGGTCAATATGGGGAAACCCAGGCTCATGCGATCAGAAATCCCCATGCTCGGCAAAGAAACGCAGGTGGTCGATGAGATACTAACGATTGATAAGAAGGCGTCCTTCCAGATCACCTGCGTCTCAATGGGAAATCCCCATTGCGTTATCTTTGTTGACAATTTTGATAAAATCGACCTGCCGTACCATGGCGCCGAAATTGAGAGGCATCATTCATTTCCCGAACGGATAAATGTCCACTTTGCCCAGATCCATAACCCCAAAGAGGTTACTATGAAGACATGGGAGCGCGGTTCTGGGATAACCATGGCCTGCGGAACGGGCGCCTCTGCGGTATGCGTTGCAGGTGTGCTCAATAAAAAGACCGAACGTAAAATCCTAGCCCATCTGCCTGGAGGCGACTTGGAACTGGAATGGGCAGAAGATGGTAATGTTTACATGACAGGTCCGGCAACGGAGGTGTTTACAGGGGAGTGGATATTAAACAAGTAAAACCATCCAACACTAATTGCTGAATAGTTCAGCAATTAAATTTCCTGAGAACTTTTTGTCCGATTGGTTACTATCCCTTTTCATATACGATGAATAAAGAATTCGCCAAAACCTTAAAATCCGGCATTAGAGACAACAGGCATAGAGGCTCTGTAGGTGAATTTTTAACGGATAAAATCCTGCCAGGCTCAAAATTACTAGCGGTTTCTGCCTATTTTACCATCTATGCATACGAGGCATTGAAAAATCACTTAAACCAGATAGAACACCTTCATTTTCTCTTTGGTGAGCCGAGATTCATCAAGTCCCTGGACCCAAACAAAACCGATAAAAAATCCTTTAAGATAGAAGACGAAGAGATAAAACTCAGCAATAGACTCGAACAGAACAGAATTGCTAAAGAATGCGCCGAATGGATTAAGCAAAAAGTTCAGATAAAATCTATAAAACATGCCAATTTACTCCACGGTAAATTATATCACATTGATAATAATGGCGTGGAAGAGGCCATTATGGGAAGCTCGAATTTTACGATAAAAGGACTCGGTTTGGCCTCTAACAATAATATTGAATTAAATCTGGAAGTAGATAGCAAGCGAGACAGGAACGATTTAAAAGAATGGTTCTGTGAAATCTGGAATAATGACGAAATTGTGGAGGACGTAAAGGATGAAGTGTTGGCGTATTTAGAACAGCTTTATACAAACCACTGTCCGGAATTTATTTATTATAAGACGCTTTATCATTTATTTGAAATATTTCTTGCTGACCAATCCAAAGGAGGATTATCTACCGAAAAGACTCAATTAACAGAAACAGAGATCTGGAAGACATTATTTGAATTTCAGAAAGACGGCGTTAAAGGCGCAATCAATAAAATACTCGCACACAACGGATGCATCATTGCTGATAGCGTTGGCTTGGGTAAAACCTTCGAGGCGCTGGCAATTATCAAATATTTTGAATTGCTGAATTATAGGGTTTTAGTGCTCTGTCCTAAAAAATTAAAGGAGAACTGGACTGTTTACCAGTCTTATATCGGCAGTGAACTAAATCCCTTTATAAACGATAGGTTTAATTACGCCGTGCTATGCCATACGGATTTGAGTAGGGATGGAGGTAGGTCTGGAGATATTGACCTCGCTACCATCAACTGGGGCAACTATGACCTTGTTGTAATAGATGAATCCCATAATTTCCGCAATAATACTACGGGAAGAAGAGACGAAGATAACAACATCATCCGCAAAAGCCGTTATGAGCGGTTAATGGATGATATTATCAAGGCAGGAATAAAAACAAAGGTTTTATTAATCTCTGCAACGCCCGTTAATATAAATCTGCGTGACTTAAGGAATCAAATTTACTTTATAACGGAAGACAAAGACGACGCCTTCAAACAATCTATGGGTATTCATAGCCTGAAAGAAACTATTGCGGTAGCCCAGCGTGAGTTTACACATTGGGCAGACCACAAGAAAAATCCTAAAAGAAATGTAAAAGACCTGCTGGAAAAATTACCCTCCTCATTTTTCAAGCTCCTTGATGAACTGACCATTGCCCGCTCCCGCAAACATATACAAACTTATTACAAAGAGGAGATGAACAAGATTGGGTCGTTTCCGGAGAGATTAAAGCCTATTCCAACATCACCTCAGATAGACACGAAAGGCCGGTTTATGTCCTATGACAAGCTGAACGACGAGATATCCAATTATCAGCTTTCCTTATTCAACCCTTCAAAATATGTAAAAGATGAGTATAAGGATTTCTACGAAGAAAGGGCTGGAACAAAAAAAGTAAAACAGCTTTCTCTCTTTCCTTTTACCCAGTCTGAACGTGAACACTATTTAATCGGTATGATGAAGGTAAATTTCATGAAGCGGATTGAAAGTTCTATCAGGTCTTTTGCAATAACCATGGGCAGGACTATCAGTAAAATTGATGATTTGGAGGACATGATTCGAAGGTTTAAACAATTTCAAAGCGAAAATCCTGATCTGGATTTTGATGATTTAACCATTACTGATATTGAAGATGAAGAATTAAAAGAGGCAATGGAAGTAGGTAAGAAGCTAACTTACAAACTAGCGCATTTAAAATTAGACGAATGGCTTGTAGACTTACAAAAAGACAAGGCACAGTTGAGTATTTTACACTCAACTGCACTGGATATAAATACAGAAAGAGACGCCAAACTCAAAGAATTAAAGATACTTATAGAAAATAAAGTTAAAACCCCCACCTTTACCAAAGATGGTAAACCCAATATAAAAGTGCTTGTATTTACTGCCTTTGCCGATACCGCCGAGTATCTTTATGATGCCTTAAAAGATTGGGTTTTCAATGAGTTAAAGGTGCATATCGCTTTAGTAACAGGCGGCGCCAACAATTGCAAAACTACCTTCATGCCCAAAAGTTACAAGGCGCAAACAGAGTTTAACCACATACTAACGAATTTCTCGCCGGTTTCCAAAAAGCGAAACAAAATCGCTTCGATGCCGCAAGATGAAGAAATTGATATCCTAATCGCCACCGATTGTATTTCAGAAGGACAGAATTTGCAGGATTGTGATTACCTTGTCAACTATGATATACACTGGAATCCTGTAAAAATAATTCAGCGTTTCGGCAGGATTGACCGCATTGGTTCTATCAACAAAGCAGTCCAATTGGTCAATTTCTGGCCTACAGATGACTTAAACAAGTATATTAACCTTAAAAATCGCGTAGAAGCCCGAATGGCCCTGGTGGACATTGCAGCTACAACGGAGGATAATATCCTGAACACAGAGGCAATCAGGGAATTGATCAAAGACGACTTAAAATACCGGGATAAGCAATTGCTAAGATTGAAGGACGAAGTGCTCGACCTCGAAGACCTGGGCGAGAGCGTCACCCTAAACGAATTTACCCTGGACGATTTCAGGATTGAACTCAGCAAATACATCGAGGCAAACAGGAAAGTATTGGAAGACGCCCCGCTGGGCTTGTACGCAGTGGTTCCCTCTCCTTCGGGTGAAAATGCACGTCTTGCAGATTATTCCAGATTGGAGAAGACAACAAAAGACCTTACAAGCAAAGGGGTGGTTTTTTGCCTCAGACAAAAGGGGGAAGGTTCTGGTTGCGAGAAGGTAAACCCATTACAGCCGTATTTCCTGGTCTATGTAAGAGACGACGGCGTTGTTCGGTATACATTTACCCAGCCAAAACAGATACTGGACATGTATCGCCTGCTTTGCTCAGGCAAGACATCTCCGTATGAAACGCTATGGCGTTTATTTGACGAGCAGACCAACAATGGCCATAATATGCAGGAATATAGCAACCTGCTTGGGAAGGCCGTGGATGCCATTATAGGCACGTTCAAAAAAAGGGTCATGAACCATTTATTTTCTGGAAGAAACGCCATACTACCCGACCAGCAATCTCAGGTATCAGAGACAACAGATTTTGAATTGATTACATGGTTAGTGATAAAATAAATGCCCCATTTTTCTTGACATGCCCATAACCAACAGGTTATTTTAAATGGTAATCAAATTATTCAGGCAGGTTAGCGATTATATAGATACATTACCAAAAGAGCAACGTGCCATAATTTATGCTGTCCTGGAAGATTTCTATGAAAACCCATACTCACGTGAAAGATATTTATCGCCTGGAAGATGCTATTAACAAACAGGAAAAAGACCGTGAATGTAAAATCCTGCTGGACAAAGCCAGATTGAGGATTGCAATTGCAAGACAAATTAAAATCGCCAGAGAGGAAGCAGGACTCTCACAATCAGAACTCGCAGATGCACTCGGCATAAGCCAGCCCATGATAGGCCGTCTGGAGGGGTTAAAAGACAATCGCCTGCCCAGTATTGAATTATTGGCAAAGATTGCCTCTATAACAAAAAAGAAACTGGTAGTAAATCAGCCAGGATTTCATCTGGAATTAACATGTAGGTAGGAGGCTATAAAATATGAAATTTAATGTGGTAATAGAACCCGCAGAAGAAGGTGGTTTTATTGTAACAGTCCCTGCGCTGGAGGGGTGCTTTACTCAGGGAGAAACGATAGAAGAAGCCCTTGAAAACGCAAGAGAGGCGATAGCATGCTATCTTGAGGGACTGGAAAAGCTGAATGAGATAAAACTAAAGCCTGGTGTAACCGTTAGAGAAATAGAGGTAACTGTGTGAGCAAAACCTTTTCAGGGCGGCAGGTAGTTAAGGCGCTTCGGCGATGCGGTTTTGTTGTTGACCATCAGCGCGGTAGCCATATCTTCCTGCACAATCTTGATAAAAATATCTCTGTGATAGTTCCGAACAAGAAAGAACTGAAGAAAGGGACACTCAACAATATAATAAAAAAAGCTGGTCTTACGATAGATGACCTACAGAAACTTATCTAATGTCAAAAGAACGTAAAGAACGCATTCAACAACGAATAAATGCCTTTGCCACAGGCCGCTTTGCTGATAACGCCCTTGCATTGTTAAAAGAATTGGGTTACGAAAGTAACAAACGAATAACCCTCGACAAGAGCACATTTAAAGGACTGTCTGCCGAACTTTCTGGGGCAAATATGCAAAAGGCATTCTTTGACGACTGGCTTTCCGTTGACTATCTCTTTCAATTAACTGAAGATGAAATCTCACGGCAGAAATCCCTTTTTTCAGTAAATCGATACCACCCGAATGAATATCAATCATACTCTTTCGTGGCAATTGAATTGAAAAATGAACACTACACCAGAGGAATGCTTTCACAAATCACCCGTGAGGTAAATAAACTTTTCCCCATGCCGGTAATGATCCTGTTCAAACATGGCAACACGCTGACACTCTCCATAATAAACAGGCGCTTACACAAACGGGATGAATCAAAAGATGTCCTGGAAAAGTCACCCTCATCAAAGACATCAAATTCCTATGATAAAGTCATCTGAAATCCCCATTATCAAAGGGGTCAGGGGTTGTCACCCACCAGGCACACAGAGAAATCATCTTCGACCTTTCCTTTGATGAACTTAAAACAAACACGGCTTCACCAATTTTGTGGAACTGCACGAGGCTTGGCAGAAAACGCTTGATATCAAAGAACTCAACAAAGGTTTTATGAAGAACTTTTCTATTGGTATCTATGGGCCGTCAAGAAAGTTAAATTTTCACCAGATACGACCTAAAGAGGATTTAATCCCTGATGAAGCCCATCAAAGCGAGAGTGTAATTAGATTGCTTACTCGTTTACTCTTTTGCTGGTTCATGAAAGAGAAGCAGGAATTGATTCCTGAGTTTTTATTTGATAAAAAAGAAGTTGCAAAAATCCTAATTGATTTTTCGCCTGAAAATGAAAAGAGTTCTGTTTTCTACAGGGCTATACTTCAGAATTTATTTTTGCTACTTTGGGTCTTCTCCAAATTAGTTTGCAAAAGCTTGTATAATTTTAATGAAAGTACCGTTCGTCATGAAATCCATAAGCTTTTCTTTTGATAACCTTGATCTTATTATTAACCCCTTCAGGTTTACTCGTATGAATTTTATAGTCACAGTGATTCAAGATTCCATAGCTATGTTTCATAAGCATGTTTGCAAACTTATGCACAACAGAATGGTTTATCGTTTTCGCTAAAACACCCATTCGTCAATGGCTTTCTCGCCCACGTCCGTGGTATAAGTCCAAATATGTTTGAGTTTGTCTTTAAGAATCAGAACGGTATTTATTGTTTCATTGAGTGACAAGAGCTGTTTGAGATGTTCCCAGTGTTTTTCCTGCGAATATTTCGTTTGTTTTTAACAAAGATATTTTGAACCCTTGAAGACGTCCTTGTCCTCTTTCGACGCTTTTGGTATTCAGCATTTCGTACCTTGTCAATAACTTTACCAAAACCTGATACCATACGAAACAGGTCAAAGACTATCTTGACATGCGGCACATGCTTTTTACCGCAAGAATATAAGGTCCACATATCCATGGCAATGGCCTCAAGAGACTGTCTTTCCTCCTCTGTCATACCGGCAAAGAAGGTTTCCAGGGTTTCTTTTGTTCTTTCCTTACCCACCAGACTACCCGACCACTCAGATAGTCCAGAACAACGGTCAAATAGCGCTGTCCCTTCTTAACAGAGATTTCGTCTACTGCCAGTATGCGAAGATGCTGATAGTCAGTCTGCGCGTATTGTCGTTCCAGAAAAAACTTATCGATTGCTTTTACTGTTTTCCAGTTCATTCAAAATGTTTTACCAACTCGGTAATGGTTAACATTTTACACAGTTCGTGAATATACGCTGCTAAACGATGCGTAACACGACTGTAAGGTTGAAAAAAACCTAAGTCTTCAACTACGATTCGATTGCATGACTCACAGGCTATCTTACGATACGAACAATTTATCCATACGCGAACGGAACCAAGATTCATATCCCGCAAAGCTCGTTTGTCGTGACGATAAATGCGCTGTGCTTTGCTGCCACATGACATGATATTGGGTGAAATCGTTCATCGGGCACTGCAATAAGCTGGGATATCTCAGCATCAGAAAAACAGTTTGCTTTGTAATTCTTACCCACTGAAAAGGAAAATATGGTAATATATGTAACGTGGACATGCTGGCCTCCTGTAAATAAGTTATATATATCGGTATATAGGAAACACCAAATGTCCACTCTTTTCAATGATTTAATGAAATTTCTCCTCAATTTCTATTGACTAATTTGGAGAAGAACCCTACTTTGAACGTTCCCATCAAAAACAGGAAATATATCCGTGAATCTTTTCAGGGGAAGAACAAGGATTATGGCAACCAATATGTCTATCGTTATCAGAGTGAGTTTGCCGATGCAAAAGAAAATCTGAAGTTGTTCAAAGACATTCCTTTTCTTAATGGCGGTTTGTTTGAATGTCTGGATGAGGTTCCGGAGAATGACGATGAAAAGGAAATCCGTCTGGATGGATTTTCATCAAAAGAAGAGAAGCGGGCATTTGTTCCTGATTATATTTTTTGGATGAGCACAATGGAATTGATCTGAGTGAGGAATTGGACAATCCACGAAAGAAAAATGAAACTGTCCATGGCGTTATTGACATCCTGAATTCATACAAATTCACCATTGAAGAAAACACGCCGTTGGAAGAAGATATTGCTCTTGACCCTGAACTGCTTGGCAAGGTGTTTGAAAGTTTGCTGGCTTATTACAATCCTGATACAAAGGCGAATGCACGAAAGCAGACAGGCAGCTTTACGCCGCGTGAAATTGTAAATTACATGGTTGATGAATCGCTGATTGCGGCTTTCCAGCAAAAATTGAGCAATGCAGGGATTACGGAAAATGTTGAACTGCGACTGCGTAATTTAATCAGCTACAATGAAACCGAAAATCCGTTTGCGGAAAAGGAAACCAATGTCGTCATTCAGGCATTAGAAAATCTGAAGGTTCTTGACCCTGCTTGCGGTTCTGGCGCTTTCCCAATGGGTATTTTGCATAAGCTGGTTTGGATACTTCGTAAGGTTGACCCTAAAACAAGATTTGGTTTGAAAGCATAATCAAACGCTTGCCCACATACGCACAGCCGAAATGCGGAAAAACTGGAAGGAGAAAACTGGGATTATCTCCGGAAGCTCGGTATCGTTCAGCAATCTGTTTATGGGGTGGACATTCAGCCAATAGCCATACAAATTGCAAAGTTACCTTCTTTATATCATTGCTTGTTGACCAGGACATTAAAGGAAATGAACAGAACAATTTGGGGTTGTTTCCTTTGCCTAATCTCGATTTCAAGCTCGTATCTGCGAACACATTGATCAGACGCCAGAGAATTATGGTCGGTTGCCTTTTGCACAAGACGAATTCTTTAACACCTTCAATAAACTTACCGGACGGTATTTTGGAGCCTACGAACCGACAGAAAAAGAGGCTCACTAAAAGATTAAAAATCTTGTCAGCGGCAAGGTACAGGAAAAAGTAGATGAAATACAACGCCTGAGCACACATGCCGATGAACGCTTTAGCAAGCATCTTGCTGAAAAGAACAAGGCAATTATTGAACAAAAGAAAAACGACGCTAAATTATGGAAGAGTTACAATAACCTGTTCAAACACGAAAGCGTAGGTTTCTTTGAAATCAAATATATTTTCCCCGAAGTGGAAGATGGATTTGATGTGGTGATAGGTAATCCGCCTTAAAAGCAAACTTACATCGGAAGAAAAGGATATATTTAAAATAACATATCCAAAAATTGATTCTTCAACACCAAATACATTTTCATATTTTATTGGTTGGGCATTTAAAAATTATAAAGGCGTGATTTCTTATGTTTTGCCTGATAGCATACTTATTAAAGATTTTGCGAAAACAAGAGCTTATATTAAGGATAATATTTCTGAAATTATTTGGTATGAGAATACAGGTATTCCAGAGGAACACAGACCTTTCGTATATATTGACCACGATGTTTGTGTTATGAATATTTTTAAAAGAAAATGCGAAATGCTGAAATATTCTCTGTGTAGGTTCGATAGAAGCCAAAATCAGTTAATAGAATTAAAGTATATTAAAGATAAAAGCATAATAATTTTAGAAGAATTTGAATTTATGTTTAATCTAATTGCTCAAGATAGAGATTTCAAAATCTTAAAAAAGATTTCAAAATTCGAAAAATTGGACAACTTTATGCAATGCCATGAAGGAATTCATACAGGCAACAGCAGGGAGATTCTATTTTTGGAAAAACAAAAAAATAAGCATTGTCATCTATTATATTATGGCGGAGGCGCGGGTGATACAATACAAAACTATGTGAGTAGAACATCGGGTTGGTTTGTTGACTACCGGGCAGAACTAATCGATAAATCAAAGGGGTATTATGCTTCTTTAAGAGATGAACGAATATTTAAGTTTCCTAAAATATACATCACAAGAACAGGTAATCCTTACAAAGCTTTCTATGATGAAAACACTTATGCTTCTAATAATTTCTTTTCGCTTCAACATATTGATTATTCAAAAAATGAAAGCCAGCTACTAAAATTTATTCTTCCTTTTATCCTTTCAAAGCCTGCTCAATATTTCATTAGAACATTTGCAGCTCCCAGATTGGGTTCGACTTTTATTGAAACAAAAATATTTCACTTACTAAAATTCAGAGTTCCTTTAATTGTTGATAAAGAAAGAAAACCTATAATCACCCTCGTTGACCAAATCCTCGCCGCAAAACAAAAAGACCCCGATGCCGACACGTCGGCGCTGGAAAGGCAGATTGACCAGATGGTTTACAAACTCTACGGACTAACCTACGAAGAAGTAAAAATAATAGAACCTGAGTTTGCGATGAGTGCGGTTGAGTATGAGGCATTTCAAGTGAAATAAAAAACTACTAATATTAGATGCTTGTTGACAGGTTAATCTATTTTTTTATACATTTACAATAGAAATTTTCACGACAGTCGTAATACAAGAATGCTTATGGGCAGTATAATTCATGTTATAACTCTGAAAAAAATGCCAGAACAAACACGTGAAGTTAAACTATTAAAATTTGGAAAGAAAATTAATATGAAAGCATTTCAGGGACGTGTTTTATATGAATACACTTGAACATTTCCAACACGCAGAGGTACATTTAGTGATGAAATTATAGTAACTTTCCCAGAGTAGGAGGAAAAATGGCCATAAGCAAAATAGAATGGACGGAATCCACATGGAATCCCGTTACTGGATGTACAAGGATCAGTTTGGGATGTGAAAACTGTTATGCCGAACGTATGGCGAAAAGATTAAAATGATGGGGCAAACTGAATTATGCCAACGGTTTTCAGGTTACTCTTCATGAACATGTTCTTGAATATCCTTTAGGCTGGAAAAAGCCGCAGACCATATTTGTCAATTCCATGAGCGACTTGTTCCACGAACAAGTTCCGGATGCTTTTATATTTAGAATTTTTGATATTATGAAACAAGCCTACTGGCATCAATTTCAAATTCTCACTAAACGGTCCACTCGTTTGAAAAAACTATCTTCAAAGATCGATTGGTCTCAAAATGTTTGGATAGGTGTCAGCGTAGAGAATGAAGCGACAGAATTCCGGATTGATGATCTAAGGTGGGTACCCGCCTCTATTAAATTTTTATCATTAGAACCATTGCTTGGGTCTCTTCCATCTCTTGAATTGGACAATATTGATTGGGTAATTGTTGGAGGAGAATCAGGGCCAGGGGCCAGGTTAATGAGAAAGGAATGGGTAATACAGGTTAAAGAACAATGTATTGAACAAAACGTACCGTTCTTTTTCAAGCAATGGGGTGGAATCAATAAAAAGAAAACCGGAAGACTATTAGAAGGCAGAACGTGGGACGAGTTGCCTATGAAACTAGATGACCGTCAAGAAATAATTGAGCATAATAACCAGCTCAACCTGACCGCATGAAGTCCAGGGTCAGAACCGCATATTTCAATTACAGGATGCAGAAGAACTATGTCAGACCAAAAATAATGAGTAGCGCGAAGAACAGAGAAATTGTAGTGTAGTATTAAAAAACAATTAATTGTTGAATATTGATAACAATGTAGTTTTTTGAAAAATCTCAATATAAACAATACTTATTTAAAGAAGGAGAAAAATAGTTATGGCAACATCTACTATTGAAGACATTGAAAAAAAGATTAAGCAATTATCCCGGTCTGAGCAATTATGTTTGTTCGAACGGCTTGCTCATCAACTTAGAGGTGATGCATTAAATAAACAAAAAACTATAGAAGCCCAACTTACTGCAATGGCATTTGATCCAGAGATTCAGCTTGAGATAAGAAAGATTAATTCTGAATTTACTGGTACTGAATTGGATGGGTTAGTAAAGGTCTAATGGTTGTTAAGAGAGGGGAAATATACTTTGTAGATTTAAACCCTGCAAAAGGGAAAGAACAGATAGGGACACGACCGGTTTTGGTCTTATCCATAGATGCTATTAACAAACTACCCCTTGTGGTAACCGTAGTTGTCGGGACAAAAGGCGAAAACATTTCCCATGATTATCCCACCAATCTTCGTGTATCACCATCAGAGGGTGGCTTGCCAATAGAAACAATCTTCCTTTGTTTTCAAATACGTTCGATAGACCAAGCCAGGTTTCCGAAACAACCCGCTGGTA
Source organism: Planctomycetia bacterium (assembly GCA_015075005.1). Classification (GTDB taxonomy): domain Bacteria; phylum Planctomycetota; class Brocadiia; order Brocadiales; family Brocadiaceae; genus Brocadia. The sequence goes on along the minus strand of JABTVC010000002.1, from coordinate 312,299 downwards.
ATGTTTCAGATGAAATAATGAGGAAGATTGAAAATGCCGCAAGATATAGCCTTGGATTATAGATTTGTTGATTCATTCTAATTTGAAAATATCGTAAATTTAAAACCATAGCACGGCAAGCCGCAACCAAATCCCCTTATCAAAGGGAGGTCAAGGGGGTTGTTAAAAAACTTTACAACCCGGCGCCAGAGGAGATTGCAATTGTGGAGGGAAAAAGGTAGAATGGGTTAGTTAAGGTAAGGTATATGTTGGAAGCACGAGGCATTTATGAAAGGGGTCAGCAGTCAAAAGGAATTACAAAGGACGCGTATTGCGGGGATTTAAGAGATGCCTCTATTCTTGCTGATGAAGAAGCAGGGGTTACGACACGAAGATTTTGCTAATGAAAACCTAATTAATTTTCATGATAGCCGTAATAGTAAGAATGAAGTAAAGGGATATTCTATATAGATTTCATAAATTAAGGGGTAATATTTTTTATGACTCACCCAATCGAAAGTTCCTTTTTACCAGGCGCTCTTCCAAGTTATAAGAACCCGCCTGTTAACGAAGTTGTTTGTGGGATGCGATTTCAAGTTCCTGATAAGCTTCGTATCCCCCATATCGGTTTTCTTTGGGATAAACTTCGCGCTGATTATCCGATTATCCAACATGCCTCACCGTTAGCATCAGTTAAAGGTGAAATTTTGGTAGATGAAGCAACAGGGATGCCCTTACCAAGAGTATGGTTTATAAACAAATCGGATGATCAGTTGGTACAATTTCAGATCGATCGGTTTTATTTCAATTGGCGACGCAGACAAAGCAATTACCCCCGATATGACCACGTCATCAGGAATTTCGAGAGTGTGCTGAATAATATCGTAAATTTTTTTGGAGAATTTGAGTTAGGCGAGCTTAAACCAATCGAATATGAACTTAGCTATATCAACCATATTCCAAAGGGGCAAGGATGGAATACGATTGATGACCTTCCAAGAATATTTTCGGATTTTGTTTGGAAGCAAACAAAGGCACGTTTTTTATCGAATCCTGAGAAAGTTGCCTGGCAGACAGAGTTTCCCTTTCAGGAAAAGAAAGGGCATCTGATCGTAAATTTAAAACAAGCTACACGAACTGAAGACAAAGTTCCTTTGCTTGTTCTCGAATTGAAGACGCGGGCAATTGGTGAATCGGCGAGTAAAGAAGCTGTTCGTGAATGGTTTGACTTAGCACATGAATGGATAGTCCGAGGTTTTACTGATCTAACAACCCCTGAAATTCAAAAAATTTGGGAGCGAGAAGATAATGTCTGAGCTGCATTTATATGAGGAGGCAGTACAAGAAGCTACCATAGCATATGGGAATAAATCTCTTATAGACTATTCCTCAATCGGTGAGTCAGATGCTGAAGTGTGGAATCGAGGAGATCGCTTGTCCCAAAAATCTCGAAAAGCTTCTAAGGACATATATTTTTCGATAGACGTAAGCCAAGAGAGTCGCAAGGTTTTTATAAGACCTTGGATTGAGAAAAAAGACACCTGCACTCAAGAGGATTTACTTGATAGCGAAGAAGATCAGGTAAAAGAATTAATTTTCCGTATTAGAAGATCGAAATCTATTCCCCATCCGCAAAGTTTGGCAAATAGACTTCTCGCTTTGTTTAATGATGCAAAGGAAGAAAACCCTGCTAGTCTTGGGATATCGGCTGGATCGCTTTGCAATTTTTATAATTTCCTTCGGTTGCATACCAATCTAAAATGTCCAACTATTTCTCTAACACCTGAAGATAATATCTATGCTTCATGGCGGGGCGAGCAGAAGCGAATTTTCAGCGTGCATTTTTTGCCAAATGGGGACGCTCGCTTTGTTATATTCATACCGAATGTTAGGCATCCGGAACGACAAATTAGGATTTCCGGGGCAGTAACAACCGATATTCTGATGGAAACTGTGACATCATATCATGTATGTGATTGGATATCATAATGAAAAGCGATAAGATACCTGACCAAAACCACATTGCCCGATATTGCAAACCTACGCAAGTCTCAGATGGACGAATTCAGGCCACTGCTTTTATGTTGAGAGTAGGGGAAGAAAGTTTATCTGTAAATTGGTTGGAATTTCTCAACTGTTCAAGCAGAGAAAGCGAAATTACTGAGGTTCGAAAAATTTATTCTAAAAAATTGAACATTGGATTACATGCAAAAATAGCTATCTTAAATGTTGGCGAAGTTCGCCAAAAAGTACTTACAGAAAGTCCAGATGGACGGAATCTTGAAGTAATCCATGACCCCTTAATAGATGATCCCTCTCACAGCGGAATATATAACTTGAAACAAGATGATGAACTGATAGCTGAGTTGATTCTTGAAACAGTCCATGAGGCTCACTCCGCTCGCACATAGACAGGGCACAAGAACACCCTTCATATTTCAATTGCAGGACGCAGAAGAACTATGGCAAACCAAAAATAATGAAGAATTTCAGAATTTTTTAGCAATGAAAACACAAAACTACAATGCTCAGTAAGGATACCATATTTTATGCTGTTCTTGATCCTTATTTTTCAGGCTTTTTGAGTGATACTTGCCTGATCTTACCTGTATTTATTGGTCAATTTACCTATTTATCAGAAAAATACGCAACATATGAGGCATTTGAAGTAAAATAAAAAGCTATTAATGTTAGATGCTTGTTGACAGGATGATCTATTTTATTATACATTTTTAAAAATCAGAATTATATGAATTTTGTGATGAAGACATACGTAATTTTTGGCATCTTTTTGTATGGAATTCTCGTGTCTGGTTGTGCAACCTATAAGACATCGGCATTACAAAGGCCTATTTGGGAGGACACTTCGGCCATTTTGAGGAATATTCAGGGTGAAATACAGAACCTCTCGCTACAACAGATACGGGATATCCTAATCTCAAACAACGCCAAACTCAACACCTTCCGTGCAAATGTGGAGATGACCCTTACAACGCCGGACGCCAAAGGCCCCATCCGTTGTACCGGATTGATTGTATACCAGAGCCCCAGGAGTTTTCGGGCTTTAGGTTCAAAGTTTGCAGCAACACTATTTGATATGTCTTCTGACGGTAATAGGTTCTGGTTACATATTCCCATGGAAAATACTGCTTACACAGGTGCTTCCAATACCTTTCACAGGATTGAGGCGCTTGGGATCAACATCTTTCCGGGAGATATGGCGAGCCTATTCAATTACAGGGACATTTTGGAAGGGAAAAAACCTTCGCTGGAAACCTGGCCTGCCTATTGGCTTGTTCATGTGTTAGATATTGAGAAAGAGGATATAAATCTGAAAGGAAACCTGTTGATTGACAGGGTGAATGCAGAGATTTTTCGGTGTGAATTGTTTAATCCGGATGGCTCTGTACGATTACAAGCAATATTTACCGATTATACAACTCAGCAGGAGTGCAGGATGCCTCAAAGGATTGATGTTCGCTGGCCGTCATATAATACTACCCTGAGTATAACGTTTTCAAATATTGCCGTAAACGGTATCCTCGATCCAAAGCTGTTTACCCTCACGATACCTAATGAGGTACAAATAATAACCCTGAACTAAATTCCAGGTCTTTCTTGTTTTTTTATCTTTTCCGGCATTCTTTGATTTATCCGGCATCTCAAGGTGACTCAAGGATGTTTTTTCGGATTCTGCTAAAGGCTTCTTTAAGCCCTTAAAAAAAGGACATGATATTATGACGGATACAGGCGCCCTTCCTTACCTGGGGGTTCGATATCAGGTGAAGTATCACAAGTGCAACCTGGCCTGCCCATATTGCATCGCCGGATGGAAAGAGCGGGAGAACGTTTTCGATGCAGAGACCTTCCGCCAGGTGGTCAGCAAGCTGAAACAGCTGCCGTATCGAATCAGCTTGCGAATCGGTGTAGGCGGCGAGTTTTTCACATGCCCTGAGCTTATGGAAGAAGTGAGAAATATCTGCAATTTCAATACGAACATCTTCGGTGTCAGTTTTTCAACAAACCTGGTAGCCAGTTGGGACCAGATCATCGGGCCGTTCCTTTCGTCACTTGACACGGGAAAGTTAGGTATGGGTTGTACTTTGCATGACACCGTCATTAAGGATGTCGATGAATTTTTCGACAAGGCTTCCAAAATTAAGAAGTCCGGCGTAGAAGTTTACGTTGGCTATGTAGCCATCCCTCAAAAGATAAACTTAATTCCAGCATACAAAAAGAGGTGCGATCAGCTGGGAATTCCTTTGGCCATGAACGGTCTTATCGGGAAACTCCACGGCGTAGATGGTGCTGATCACTCATTGGAATATCCGCAAGATTACACTTCAGCTGAATTAGCTGCGCTCAAAGAGGTTTGGGATACGCCGCACAGCTACATGATGTTGCTTCGTGCCTGTAACACAAAGGGAATGGCTTGTTCGGCAGGTCGAAATTACCTTTATATTGATCATCGCGGTAACGTCTTTCCCTGTGGAAACACGGCCCAACTCGAACCATCGAAGAAGATGGGAAATATACTCGCTGGCAAGATTGTGATGCAGGCTGACGACACGCGTTGCCCTTTCACCTCATGCTGGTGCGGAAACGAAAATCAAGCCTTGAGAATAGTCGATCAGTATTACGAAAGATCAAGAGCACTGCGCGTGTTTCACCAAAAGACGGGCATACCGAAGAGTCAGCTTTATCAGGGATATAATCCATCTATTTTTGAACGTTCATCCAAGAACAAAATTGGGTCATCGTGGAAACGAGTGAATAAATTTTTGAGAAAAATCCTGCAGTGAGGCATGAAACAAGACGAAAGGCGAATGACGCCGATGGGAAAAAAATGCGGATTTGCCCTGAAGAGGAGATTTGGACTAAATACCGCCTCCATTTTCAACCTCCATGACCTTTTCCACGCGGCGGGCATGTCTTCCCCCATCAAAGGGGGTTTCTAGCCACAGTTTAATCTTTTGCTCAAGAAGCTCTTCGTTTATTACATCGGCGCCAATACATAACACGTTAGAATCATTGTGTCTCCGGCTCATTTCTACCGTATAAAGATTATGGCAACATGCGGCCCGCACGCCCCTCACCTTGTTTGCCACTAACGACATCCCGATCCCCGTGCCACAAACAAGAATCCCCCGCTCGCACTCTCCTGACCCAACTGCACGCGCTGCTTTTAATCCAAAGTCAGGATAGTCCACGGATTCGTTGTTTTTATCTGTACCAAAATCCTTCGCAGTGTGACCCATTTGTATAATCAGAGATGCTATACGCTTCTTAAAATCAAAACCTCTGTGGTCTGATGCTAATGCAATCTTCATTGTGATTCTATCTTCTTAAATATTTTCTTTGAGTTAAAAAACAAAAAACACATGTATACCTGCAATAATACTGATTTATTTCACATAAGCATAAAATCTGTATTTACGAACGAGCTACTATCGTAATTTATCTGAGATATTCTTCTTAAAAATATTATACTTTTACCAAGTTGTTTTCAAGACAACTTCGTATCATGGTCTCAGAAATAATACCCTGGCGAATAATCTCAAAGGTCTCATCCTTCAGCCTAATAACCGTAGAAGGAGAACGAAACCGTGTCGAACCGCCATCAAGGATCATGTGGATCTTTCCTCTAAAGTCCATCAGCACCTGCTGTGCATCCGTAGAGGGGGGATATCCGGAAATATTCGCACTCGTAGTGACAACAGGGACTTTTGCGGCACGGATTAAATCCCTTGTCATGGTATTATCCGGAAGGCGTATACTGATGTCTGACCCATCCTTTAAGGGGAAAATAATAGCTAATGCCCCTGGCCAGAAAAGTTTCATCAATCTCTTTGCGGTGTTAGAAAAATGATCGACATGCTTTTTCGCATCACAGGGGTCGGCAATCATCAGGGTAAGCTGTTTTTCTTCTACTCTTTTCTTAACCTTATAGATACGCTGAATGGCTTTCGCATTCTCTCTGTGACAACCCAAGCCATACACCGTCTCTGTGGGAAAGGCGACAAGCTCGCCACTCATTAATGCCTGAGCGGCCAATTCTATGTGTTTCAGATAAAGATTTTGATCTTTTAGATTTAATACGATCGTTTCCATCGCTAGTATCTTAGAAACAGCTGTTATGAAGAACGCATCAACATCATTCGCCACTTCAAAGGTAAAAAACAAAGTTTATTTTGGAATTTCTGGTACATTTGAAATTCCCGGGGCACATCATAACCAGGAATAGTTTAAATTCTAAACATCCGCATTGCAACTTCTTTTATGCCTTGACAATAAATTGCTAAATTTGGTAGAGTTTGCAACATGGAACTCAAGACATTCAAACTACCGTATCTATTCATGCTTTTCAGTATTTTCCCCGTCTTTATTTCCCAGAGCAACCGGCCTCTCCTTGCTGTCGAAAATATTATGGACGTCGATGAGATTGTGCCCGGCATGAAAGGATATGGTAAAACTGTTTTTACGGGTGAACGAATAGAAATATTCAACGTTGAAGTCCTGGGTATTATAAGAAACTGGGAAGCAAAGAGCAACATGATTCTGATCAGGATGTCGGGTGGGCCTTTGGAAAAAACCGGTATCATTGCAGGTATGAGCGGCAGTCCTGTTTATATCAGCAACCGGCTCGTTGGAGCCGTTGCCTATGGATGGAGCTTTGCAAAAGAGGCAATTGCGGGTGTTACCCCGATTCATGAAATGAAAAGAACCCTGCTCAACATACCAACACGGGAAAAAAGCGATTCGCTGGCTGTTGCAGAGTGGGAACTCCCATCTATTCCGCAAGACGATCTTTTTAAAAGATCGGCGAACACTTCCATAATGCCACAAGAAGTGACGAACCATGATTCAGGTAAAATTGCGCTTACACCCATTCTTTCTCCCTTAGTAATATCGGGCGTTGACAGCGAAGCCTTACAAAGGATGCAACCGCTCTTTCATGCCTGTGGATTATATCCTGTACAGGGAGGGAGTTATGTTTCTTGCCCGGCAACCTCAGGGACGAACAAGCTTGTTCCCGGGGCATCGGTGGCTGCCATCCTGGTGAAGGGCGACCTCAGCGCCGCCGTTGTTGGCACAGTAACATATGTAGAAGGAAAGAATGTCCTTGCCTTTGGACATCCTTTTTTACAAACAGGAACGGCAGACCTTCCCATGGCATCTGCATATGTTTATACGGTACTCAGCAGCCAATCGAATTCTGTGAAAATGGCTTCTCCGGTAGAAATAGTTGGCCGAATACGTCAAGACAGGAAGTCCGGGATTGCTGGGATTCTTGGAGAATCCTCCCCCATGATACCCTGCCATATCGAAGTGGAAGGTTCGCAAAAGCTTATATATGATTTTGAGGTCGTAGACAATAAACTTTAACACCAAGCCTTTATTTTGATGGCCGCCCAAAGCGCCGTGTTGTCCACAGAAAGAAAGGTAGGGGAAAAATCGGTAAGCATAAAACTGTCGGCTCTCATTGAAGGATATGAAAGACCCGTGGTAACAGAAAACGTCTTTTATGAACTCGATCAATCCTGGCTTTCCCTTAACCATATCGTCCAGCCTTTTGCCATGATTATCAATAATCAATTCCAGGAAGTGCGTATAAACAGGATTGATCTTCACATCAAGATATTGGACACCCGAAAAACAGCATATATAGAGTCCATTAAGGTGGACAAAAAACAAGTAAAGCCAGGGGATATATTACAGGTAGACGTAAGCCTTAAACCATTCACGGGAGAAAGCTTTTCTCAGACGGTAATGATGCGCATACCAGAGGACGCCCTTCCGGGAAGTACATTAAATGTTACGGCCTGTGATGCTATATATGGTCAGGCATTGAATCGTGGGAGGTCCGCAGGGAAGTACTTGCCCACGAATTTTGAACAGCTTATACAGTATGTCGAGAATATGGAGCGAAATAATAATCTCATGGTACGAGTCCTGTTAGCAAAAAAAGGAATTACTTATAAGGGAGAGGGATTTCCATCGCTCCCGGCATCGATGCTTTCCATTATGAGTTTTTCCAATCAAAGCGGGGTTGGTACTCTCTTTGACGAAGTCGTATCCCGTGTTCCAACGAACTATGTGCTGAATGGGAATCAGACGATCCCGATACTGGTTAAATAAGGCAAAAGGAATAATCATGAAAGGTCTTTCATTGCTAAAGGTATTTGTAGTATCATCCAGGAAAAGCTTCTTTTGCTGGCAAGTTTTTTCCTCTCCCTTGCGAAGGGGGGCAGTAAGGACGGCATCTTGGCCACAAATATGCTGCGCTGCGATGTCTTTCCTGGTCGCCCTGTCTTCTTGTGCCTATGGTACGGCAACGAACATGTGGACGCAATCGTCAGAGTCGGACTTCAACAAAGGCATTACCCATGCGGTATCTATTAATGATAAGGGTGAAATACGGCTTTCTCCAAAAATAGAAGCGATTCCGGGAATCAAGGGTGCCTTTGTTTGGTCAATGGCTGCAGACTTACAAAATCGGATATTTGTTGGTACGGGCGATCCGGGAACGGTTTATCTTATAAAGGATGGTTCGGAGGCCGTAGAAGTCTTTAAATCGCCTGAATTATACATCCAGAGTCTTACCGCGGATAATCATGGAAATCTCTATGCGGGAACTGCGCCAAGGGGGATTATCTACAAAATAAGCAACACGGGAGAAGCGACAGTATTTTGCAGCTTGCCTGCTCCTTATATTTGGGACATGTCCGTAGACAACAATTCCAATCTCTTTGCCGTAACGGGAAACGAGGGTATCCTGTACAAGATATCCCCAGATGGAATACCGGTCGTGTTTTTTGATTCTCCGGAGACAAATCTCTTAGATCTATTAATCGATCGATATGACAATATGTATGTTAGCACGGAACCAAACGGTTTGGTATATAAGATTACGCCGGCAGGGCAGGCACAGGTATTGTTTGATGCAAGTGAAGGCGAAATTCATTGCCTTTCCATGGATTCTGCCGGTAATATTTATGCGGGAACGGCTTCTGGTGCACAAGTACAAGTACCGATGGCTCCGGCGCCACAGCCACCGGTACAAATGGGAATTACTACGGCTGTCTTTAAGGAAGAAAAGTCCTGGGATTTAAATCTCCCGGAAGAATTGCCCATGGCGCAATCTGCATCCATGCAGCAACAAAAGGTGATATCAAAGGGGATTGAGACACCGCCGAAGACCACGGGCTTTCCAACTGCGCCAAACTACGTTTATAAGATCACGCCAGACGGCCTCATACAAAAATTATGGAAACCAGTCAGGCTTTTATCCTTGGCATGTCTTTTGACACCCGGGATAACCTGTATATCGTTACAGGAAATGCCTCTGGGGTGTATAAAGTTTCCGGGGATGAATCTTCATGCAGCCTTGCAAGCATCGAAGAGGTTCAGGCGCTTTGTTGTCTTAACACAAGCAGCGATGAACTCTATTTTGGCACGGGCAATGGTGGAAAGGTGTATAAGATATCGCCGTCTTTTCATGAAGAAGGCACTTTCATATCTAACGTACTTGATACCACGGCGTTGTCGAATTGGGGGTGTATTTACTGGACTGACATGCAACCAGAAGGCACTAATCTCACCCTGGCGACCCGTTCAGGAAATTGGGAAAAACCGGACTCTACATGGAGCTGGTGGTCAACCCCATACCTATCGTCTGGAGAAAGAATAATAACCCCGCCTGCTCGTTTTATACAATATAAGGCCTCCCTGCAGACAACGAATGCCGATTCAACTCCTGTCTTACATACGGTATCGCTATCCTATCTTCCCAAAAATCAGCCTCCCGGAATAACCAGTTTTTTGGTAGAAAAGGAATCTTCTCCTGCGCCACAAAAACATCCGGAGACAAAAACTGACAGCAAGGCAGAATCGAAGCCACAGACGGCTGTCAGTCAGAAACCACATCATCAAATAGCACAGAAGAATATCCAATGGGAGGCAGAAGACCCGAATAACGACACCCTGCAATTGACGATTCATTACAAGGGTGTAGACGAAAAGGCATGGAAAGTCCTCGATAAAAACACGCAAAAAAAGGGTTCTTACCTATGGGATACCTTACGCCTGCCCGATGGGAAATACCAGGTAAAACTGACAGTCAGCGATGGCACTGATAACCCGCCCGAGACCGCTTTCATTACAGAAAACACGATACAATCCATTGTTATTGATAATTCGAGACCGAACATCAAGCCTCTGGGTGCTACAGCTGGAACCGAGGGAAAATATGTTATTTCCGGGACAGCAAGAGACGATTACAGCAACGTTGTAAAGGTACAATATACTATTGATGGGCAGGAATGGATATCGGCTTACCCTGTGGATGGGGTCTTCGATAGCCTTGAGGAATCATTTCAAATTACTACCAGTCCCCTTATGCCGGGCAATTATACCCTCATCATCAATGCCTTTGATAGTGAAGGGAATATTGGGATTGAAAAGGTGCTGATCGAGGTAAAATAATCGGGACACCATTTTCTGCAGATGTGGACAGCTAGCTGAAGATTCTATTTGACAGGAGGCAGGAAAACGGATAAAAATAATACCAATGCGGCTCATCACAGAGACGATATGAACGCAGATTTGCGGTGAACAACTATCAAAAATGGTACGGGGCGTGGCTCAGCTTGGCTAGAGCGCGACGTTCGGGACGTCGAGGTCGGAGGTTCAAATCCTCTCGCCCCGATCAATTTTACAGAAGCAGAGGTCATCAATCTATCTATAGCTTGCTCTGTATTGTTTCTTTCAAACACTCTTCCACTATAGATAGTGCAATGTCCGCGTCGTCTTTCGAAAGTATCAAAGGTGGGCAGAATCGGATGGTGCTGCGTCCGCAACTTAATAGCAAAAGCCCTTTTGAAAATGCCTTTTGGATAATACTGTCTCGCTCCTCTGGTGCGTATTCTCTGGTTTCCTTATCCTTTACAATCTCGATGGCAAGCATGAGTCCAAGACCTCTGGCATCTCCAATGATGGGGTAGGTGCGTTCTAATTTCTTCAATTCATGTATCATATACGTGCCTTGTTTCGCCGCATTGTCTATGAGCCCATCCTCAAGGAGTTTGATCGTCGTCAGTGCAGCCTGGCAACTAACGGGATTCCCTCCAAATGTGCTTGCATGGCTGCCGGGAGCCCAGTTCATTATTTTCTCTGATGCAACTGTGGCAGATAATGGAAGTCCCGAGGCAATACCTTTGGCAACAGTAATAATATCAGGGACTATGTCAAAATGATTAGAAGCAAACATTTTTCCCGTGCGGCCCATGCCCGATTGTACCTCATCGGCAACATAAAGGATGTCAAAATCACGGGTAAGTTGATAGAGTGCCCGGTGAAACTCTTTTGGAGGCACAACGTATCCACCTTCCCCTTGTATAATTTCAACAAAAATAGCGGCGACATCCTCAGGCGGTACCTTTGTCTTGAATAATTCTTCCCGTATCCAGCTAACACAGTACATATTGCAGGTATCTGGTGTCAAGCCGTAATGGCATCTATAACAATAGGCATAGGGGATATGAATAACCTCAGGGACGAGGGGAAGGAAATGTCTGCGCTGATTTAATTTGCTGTTGGTCAGAGAAAGTGCTCCCATGGTTCTTCCATGGAAGGCATGGTAAAAGGCAATAACGATAGTACGTCTTGTGTGGTAGCGTGCCAATTTAAATGCAGCCTCTACAGACTCTGCGCCGGAATTGCCAAAGAAAACCTTTTTTGCGTGTGGTCCTGGACAGATTGCAGAAAGCTTTTCGGCCAGCACGATGTGCAAGGGGTTATAAAAATCTGCGCCTGACATATGAATAAGGGTGTCTGACTGACTTTTAATTGCCGATATAATCTGGTCGTGGTTGTGTCCGGTGTTGCAAACAGCGACACCAGCGGTAAAATCAAGAAAGGTATTATTATCGACGTCCGTAACAACCATGCCCTTTGCGCTTTTTACCACTAATGGGTAGCTCTTGGTTGAAGATGGTGAGACAAATATTTTTTCCTTCTCCAGGTACTGAATTGCATGTGGCCCGGGTAGTTTTGTGCGAATGCAGGGATAATTCTTTGTCATCAGTGGGCTCCCTTCTATAGTATAATTATTAAGTACCGTATTAGCTTGTCTTTTGACAATAATATTTATATACTAAATCAGCAAATGCCTCGAGTGTATGTGAACCTTTTCCGATTTGTTGGTTTAAAAAACAAAATACTTATTCTTTGACTTGACAATTGCATATTTTATAAATATATTTAAAGAAGAGCAACAACTATAAACTGCCATAATACATAAACAGACAATGAAAACCAAAGCAAAAGACAGATTTCTCGACGCGATCATGCTGCCGAATTACGATTTTACCATTAACTCCCCCGAGTTTAAAAAAGAAGGGGAAGATTTTACTATTTGGTTTTTTGAGGGCATCCTTGAAAAGAATCCAAATTATACGGATTGTCTTATGTATTTAGGCAATGCATATACGACGCAGGGTATGTATGAAAAAGGTCTTCTGATAGACCAAAAGTTAAGCCGTCTCAGGCCAACGGACCCTCTCGTGCACTACAACCTCGCTTGTAGTTATGCATTGCTAAAAAATATCGATGCGGCATTTGAAGCCTTGGAAATGGCAATCACCGTAGGGTATAAAGATATGTATCATCTGGAAAGAGATAAAGATCTGGTTTCTCTCAAGAAAGATGATCGTTATCAGAAGTTGATTGAAAAAATGAAGGAATGCTAATAGTGCTTACGAGAAGCAAGAGTTTTTTTGTAAGCTACATAGATTCCCTCCAACGTCAAATAGGGGATTACCTCAGCAATGAGGGGGATTTCTGCTGCTAACATCTGTGCATTTCCACCCGTTGCAATTACCGTTGGCCTGCATTTCAGTTCATCGCAAATCATGCTTATCAGATGGTTTATCATTCCGATAACCCCCCAATAAATACCAGATTTTATTGCCTCTTCTGTGTTTTTCCCAAGGACATGTTTCGGTTTGCTGATAGATATCTGAGGTAAAAGTGCTGTAGAATGGTGTAGCGCTTTTGAACAGGCGTCTATCCCCGGAGTGATAATTCCCCCTAAAAAAGCACCTTTGTTGTTTATTCCGTCAATAGTTATTGCGGTACCTGCGTCAATGACGATTGTCCAATCTTTTGTCCTTTCAAATGCGGCAAGTGCATTTACCAATCGGTCTGCCCCAACTTTTTCCGGACATTCGGTCAGAATCAGGGCAGGGACTGGAATATCTTTTCCGATTCGGAGGGGTTTTATCAGGAGATGTTTTTTGATATATTCAATGACGTCAACCTCTCCCTGTGGATGGACTGATGCGAGAATAACAGCTTGTATTGTAGAGGGGGTGACTGTATGAAGGACTGTTGTAAAATTTGCAGGAAGCGGGTATTCATTTCTTATCGTATGGGCAGATTGCAAAACGCCTTCTTCGAATATTCCAACATGGATATTGGTATTGCCAATGTCAATTGCTAACTGCATAGAGATTCGCTTACACGGGACTGGTCCTCATGGAGTGTGGTTGCGATTAAATTTAACAATACTCCGATATTTTTTCCCGTAGCCGTAGAGACAGGGCAGACAGGTTTACATATTTGTTTTTCCAGGGTCTGAATACATTTTATACCGGTTTCTGTATCGAGAAGATCCATTTTGTTCGCAATAACAATTTCTGTTTTTTCAGCAAGGCCAGGATTGTATTGCCTTAATTCATTCCGAACAATGCGATATGCGTCCAAAGGAGCTACGTGTGCAAAAGGTGAAACATCCAGAAGGTGGACCAATAATTTTGTTCTCTCAATGTGACGGAGAAATTCATCTCCAAGCCCTATTCCCCGATGTGCCCCTTCAATAAGCCCCGGGATGTCAGCAACAACAAATCTTCGGTGGTTTTCTATCTCTACAATTCCTAATTGAGGTTGTAGTGTGGTGAACGGATAACCGGAAATTTTGGGTTTGGCCGCAGATATCCGGGAGAGTAACGTCGACTTTCCGGCATTGGGCATTCCGATGAGGCCGACATCAGCAAGTAGCTTTAGTTCAAGGATCAACCATCGTTCTTCACCTGGTTTCCCCGGTTCCGCCTGCCTTGGAACCTGATTGGTGGAAGTCGCAAAGCATTTATTTCCCCTGCCTCCTCTTCCTCCCCGTGCAATCACGATGCTTTCCTCGACGGTACTCATGTCTTTCAAGATGAGCCCGCTCTCTCTGTCTTTGATTACAGTACCTCGGGGTAAATCTATCGTAAGGTCCTTACCGTCTTTGCCTTTTTTGTTAGTTCCTTTTCCATGTGCCCCACTTCCCGCAATATGTTTTACGCGGGAAGTAAGATCAAGCAATGTGTCTATCTTCTTGCAGACACGCAGGATAACATCTCCGCCTTTGCCTCCGTTTCCCCCGTCTGGTCCTCCGTGGGGAATGTATTTCTCCCTTCGGAAACTGACACATCCGTTTCCCCCATCGCCTCCTTTTACAAATATAACGGCTTCATCGACAAACATAATTTAAATATTTTTACCAAAGAAACAACGACGAATGCGAAGAGATTTTAAGACGAGGGCGTTGTATAAACACTTACACGGCGTCTTGTTTCAAACTTTACCGTTCCGTCTATCATAGAAAATAGCGTATAGTCTCTCCCAAGCCCGACGTTAATTCCAGGCTTGAACTTAGTTCCACACTGGCGGACGATTATAGAGCCAGCAGTTACAAATTGTCCGCCGAATCTTTTTACCCCACGCATTTGTGGATTACTGTCTCTTCCGTTCTTTGAAGAACCTTGCCCTTTTTTATGTGCCATGTTACTAACCTCCGTTTCAGAAAATTATATTAAGAATTGAGAAATGCCGATCAAGTTAAGATAGACACGGACAAACAAAGTTTGTCCATGCCACCCTTTGGTGTTAAAAAATTCTTTACCGTGAATTTAACTCTAGCCACAAATAATTTCTTTAATCTTTATCCGGGTATATTTTTCCCTGTGCCCTTTTCTGGTCATCGACTCTTTCCTTCTGCGGAATTTTATGGTCATGGACTTCACACCTTTTTTTATACCCTCGACTTCTGCGATGACCTTTGCATTATTACCGGCCGGAGTCCCAAAAGTCGTTGTACCTTCTTCGTTTGAGCAAACCAACACATCATTAAATTCCAAAATTTGCCCGATTTGAGCATCAGCTTTCAGATCGATAAGATGGCGCTCGCCAGCCCTTACCTTGTATTGCTTGCCTCTGTCTTTTACTATTGCATACATTGTTTACTTTCTCCTTTCCTTGATTACATTATAACGGGTTCATCTCTCTGATTTAAATAGCGGATATCAATCTTACCGTATTCGTGATTCGGTACGCTAAAGATAAGTATTTTTTTAGCATAGGATTCCTCAATTTCTATCATTTGTTTTCTCTTTTGATTTTGCAGGTAATTTGCAACCTCGGGATTTGCAATGATTTCGATTTTTGCAATTTGCGGCGAATGGATAGCAAATTTGAGGTCTCTCATGGCATTTAAACAAAGACTTTCAATCGTTTTCGCGTATCCGGTGCCGCCGCAATGCTTGCATTCTTCAAAAAGAACATCCCGCAGGCTTGATCGTACCCTTTGCCGGGTAAGTTCAATAGTACCAAACTTTGACATCCTCAGCATCTTTGTTCTCGCCTTATCCCTTTTCAGGGCGTCTGTAATGACCTTTTCGACGGCGTGAATATGGGATTCTGTCCTCATATCAATAAAGTCGATTACAATTACACCGCCCAGGTCTCGTAGCCGGATTTGACGCGCAATTTCCCTCGCCGCTTTGAGATTTGTCTTAAAGGCGGTTTCTTCCGGGTCGCACTCCTCTTTAAATTTACCACTATTGACATCAATTGCAACCAGCGCCTCGGTCTGTTCTATTATGATAGAGCCGCCACGCGGCAAGCGGATTTTTTTACAGTTTATATCTTCAATCTCATTCTCGATGTTATATTTGTGGAATAATGGCTTATTCTCGCTATAGAGAGTTAAAAGGTTTTCGGATTTGGGCATAATCATACGAAGAAAATCACGGGTTCTTTCAAAAACGGCTTCTGTATCTACTATGATTTCTTGTATGTCAGTGGAAAAGATATCCCGAATGGCTCGAATAACCAAGTCGCTTTCCTGGTAAATGGTTTCAGGTGAATTTACATCTTTTGCACGCCTTTCAACATTTTTCCAAAGTTTTAAGAGATAATGAAAGTCCTTGTGGATTTCTTTTTTGGTCTGCAGTGCCCCTGCAGTCCGAATAATGAAACCGATATCTGGCGGAGGACTTAATCCTTCGAGTATCTTTTTGAGCCGTTGTCGCTCTTCGTCGCTTGCAATTTTCCTGGAAACTCCATGACGGTGTACGCCAGGCATTAAAACCAGGAATCTTCCTGGCAGGCTAATGTACGTGGTTAAGCTCGGACCCTTTGTGCCAATGCTCTCTTTTGTTACCTGAACCAACACTTCTTGTCCTGTATGCAAAACATCCCGTATCTTATGAAATGTGCGATGATGTTTAGCAGGGGCATCGGCATCTGATGGCAGATTCCCGTTTTCTGTTGGAATTAAGATGTCCGATGCATGGAGAAATCCATTTTTTTTTAGACCAATCTCAACAAAAGCCGCTTCAATACTGGGTTCAATATTAACAACCCTTCCTTTGTAAATATTCCCTGCAATCTGTTCCCGGGAACTTCTTTCAATGTAAAGTTCCTCTAAAACATTATTTTCTAAAAGGGCAATTCGGCATTCTTCAGGTTCGACGGCGTTAATAAGCATCCTCTTGTCCATGTTATTTCCCTTAGTCAGGCAGAAGAAGACAGGTTGACTTTTGTTCTAATAATTTCAAAGAGCTCTCTTTTCTCATTTTCAATAATGAATGAACCACCTCTTCTGGTCTCGCCATGCCCGCCGGTCCCATTTTTATAAACAAGATTAAACGATCGGGCTCTACCGAGATTTCCTGAATAGATGGTCGAATATTAAAAAGTTTTTGCTGTCCATCTTTTATGCGATGTACCGTGATGGATGGCTGTTGCAGAAATTCGCCAATCTGTATGGTCTTTAAAATAGCCCGATCTTTAAAAATAACCTCATAGACTACGTCGCAGGCCGAACCCTTCTCGGTGTCCGGCATGGACACGCCTGAAAGAATATGAATACCTTTCGGTAGTTGCCGGCGTAAACTTTGAACCACCATTTCAGGTGGTATCGATCCAAGCAATTCCAGTTCCAGGACTTCATCTTTACCGGATATTCCAACGCTCAGCGCCAGGGGAATAGAAAATTTCGGGTGAGGATTGAAACCTTTGGACATCACTATAGGTATGCTAGCTCTTCTCATAGCTCTCTCAAAGAGCCTCATCAAATCATGATGAGAGATAAAGCGAAGGTCTCCTAATTTATTAAATCGAATACGTATTCTTGATATAATGAATCAACCTTTTGAAAGACTTCAAATATAATTAAATAAAACAGTTATGTCAAATTCTAATAAGGATATTTCTCACTGTCAAGGATAATTTTGGCCGTTAAATACCTCCGGCAGGATTTCCATGGCAATACTTCGGAGATAACTGATCGTTTTTTCCGGGTCTTCAAACTGGCAAGCAGTTTCTGCTATCTCTTGTGCCTTTTCGAAGGTAATCGATCGCACAATTTTTTTCACTTCCGGTATAATTGTTGCTGGTGCCACGCTGAACTCGGTGAGTCCCATACCTACAAGCGGTGCGGTGTATTCGATCTCACTTCCCATTTGCCCGCATATACCCACGGGAATATTATTGTCTTGCGCGGATTTAATAGCAAGTTTTAAAAGTCTAAGAATGGCTGGATGTACAGGGCAATATAAATAAGCTACTCGTTCATTATTTCTATCAACGGCCAGAGAGTACTGAATGAGATCATTTGTGCCAATGCTGAAGAAATCACACTCTTTTGCCAGGATATCCGAAATTATAACGGCAGAAGGCACTTCGAGCATTATTCCCATAGCTATTTTTTTGTTAAACGGGATATTTTCCTTATCCAACTCTTCCATAGTTTCCCAAACCATTTGTTTTGCGCGTCGCAGTTCCTGGAGGGAAGAAATCAGAGGAAATAAGATTTTTACGTTACCTAAAGCAGAAGCCCGTAGGATTGCCCGCAATTGTATCTTAAACAGGGAAGGATTTTCAAAGCAATAGCGGATAGAACGACATCCCAGAAAAGGGTTTCCTTCTTTTCTGTCATCTAAATAATCAAATTTGTCAGCGCCAAGGTCAAGGGTTCTGATGATAATTGGTTTATCCTTGAATTCTCGAACGACCGTGGTGTATGCCTCTAAATGTTCCTCTTCTGTGGGAGGCCTGGGCGCACCTAAGTAAAGAAATTCTGTTCTATAAAGGCCAATTCCCTCTGCGCCGTACCTTACATTTATGTTAATTTCTTTCGGAAATTCGATATTGCCAAAAATGAAAATATGTTTACCGTCCCTCGTTGTGGATGGTTGATCTTTTAACTCTGTGGCTAGTTTCTCCTCGAAGACGTGGATATTTTCGGCCTTGCTTCGGTATGCCGCCAAAGTCTTATCGTCTGGCCTGACGATAACAATACCGCTATTGCCATCTATAATTACGGTGTCGCCCCCAAAGACCTCTGTTGTGAGGGTTCCAAGTCCTACTACGGCAGGAATGCCCAATGCCCGGGCAACGATAGCGGTATGGGATGTCCTTCCGCCTACATCGGTAGCAAAGCCTTTGACTTTTTCGGTATCAAGTGATGCTGTTTGGGATGGGGTAAGGTCATGGGCAACCAGGATTACTTCTTCGGTAAGGTTTTTAAGCTCCTCTCTCTTTTCTCCTAATAAATTTCGCAAAAGGCGCCGTTCGATATCGAATATATCACCTACTCTTTCTGTGAGATATGAATCGTCGATGTTCTGAAATTTTCTGATGTAAACACGCAAGGCCAAGGATACGGCAAATTCTGGCGTAAAATTGGTTTTTTTTATTTTGTCAATAATCTCGTTTTTCAGCTTTACGTCCTGCAATAACATCCGGTGTGTACCAAATATTGATCCAACTTCTGAACCGAGGTTGTCTGAAACCTTCTGTTCTAAATCATAAATTTCTTTTTTTGAATCTTCGATGGCCTTTTCAAGTCTCTGGATTTCTCCTTCTACCTCTTCTTTTCTGATAATATGGCGGGGAATGCGGTATCCTTCACACTCAAACATGAAGGCCGCCCCGATGACTACACCCGGGGAAACGGCAATTCCCTTTCTAATTTCCATGAATTCTTCTTCGAACCTGCTTTTTACCAGCCCTTCCAGGGCGTCCATCGCCTCGGTTGCATCGGTCCCTTTTGCATAAATTATGATTTCTGTGCCGTTTTCCGCGCCCAATGTCAGGAGATCTATGATGCTCTTGCCATCGACCTCTTTATTTTTTGTTTTTACACGGATTTCTGAAGTATATTTATTAGCAATTTCTGCGAATTTGGTAGCAGGTCGTGCATGCATCCCATTGGAATTCGAGATTTTCACCTTTCGTTCTAATAGTTGAGAATTTCTAGCGGGAATATCCATATTGTACTATAAATAGCTTTCTTACATTTTGTACAAAACTGCACGTTTTCCGGAATACTATAATAGGGGAAGAAGGTTTTGTCCTAGCCTGTTTTTGATTCGATCAGGCACGCCTTCTTACGCTCTTGCGAAATAAGGAGGGATTGTGAATGTTCCCGGGTTAAACCTGGATACCGTCAACCTCGCGCAATATTTCAATCATACCATCTTTACCATTTGCTACGCGCATGAAGCGGCGGAAATCGTTATCTCGTATAACAGTTGATATCCTTTCCAGTGCAGCAAGGTGTGATCCTGCAGAATCGTTTGGGGAAAGCAACAGAAAGAAAAGATACACAGATTCTCCATCAAGGGCATTGAAATCAACGCCGTTCGCTGACCGTGCAATCGTTCCCATAATCTTTTTTATGCAATCATGTTTTGTATGAGGAACCGCCACGCCTTTTCCTATACCAGTACTTCCCAATTCCTCCCTTTTCATAAGGGATTTCAGTATGTTTTCAACATCCTTTGAGTCGATTTTTTGTGCATCTTTCAGTGAGCATACCATTTCCCGAATTACAGCCTCCTTTTCAGTGGCTTTAATTTCTGTGATAATAGCATCCTCCACGATAAAATCAGTTAATTTCATCCTTTAAAACTCCTCCAATAGATTTGTTATCCATCACGCTTCTGGCATACCTTCAAAGCCTTCCATTTCAGTACTTCCGGGTTTTTCCCTGCGGGTGATTCTGGATCGGATCTTGCCCTTATGCTTTTTCAGTTGGGCCTCGATCTTATCAACTACGAGATCAATTGCCCGGTACATGTCTGAACTTGATGCCGCTGCAACCATCGTAGGTCCTCTCGAGACCGAAACGATCATTTCTGCAATGTGGCTATTGTCGCCGCCAATATCTAAGGTAATTTGTATCTGTAATATCCACTCAAAAAACTTTTTTACCTTTTCGGCCTTTTGTATGGCGTAATTTTTAATAGCTTCCGTTATGTTCAAATGCCTTGCAACGATGGTAATATTTTCCAAGGGAGAATCCTTTCTAATATAAAGTAAAAGTTTCTCAATATACCCAAATGTCCCATTTTACTTATAATGAAATTGTCAGTCAAGGAAATTAAGAAACATCAGAATGTGGGGGTTTGACTCCGGCACATTATCTGGCGGTTGCCAAAATGAGTAAATGGACAGATTTGGCGCCGGCTTCTTTTAGTTTTTTAGAGCACTCCATTGCCGTTACTCCTGTAGTTAACACATCATCAATAAGTAATATCTTTTTTCCTTTAAACGAGGCTGGATCGTCTACAAAAAATGCATTGCGGATGTTCCGCTGTCTCTGACTTTTCGATAATTGTGTCTGCGACGAGGTGTTTTTAATACGGCAAAGGTTGTTTGCCGACAGGGGTTTTGAAAAATATTTTTGAATTCCCCGTGCCAGAAGTTCTGATTGGTTGAAACCTCTGCGCATTTTTTTTAGCCAATGAAGAGGCACCGGAACTACGACATCGACGTTCGGAACAACCTCTTTCAGGTTTTCTTGCGCTAACATAATGTCATTCAGTACCCTGAAGAGGAATTTTTGTCTCGAGTATTTAAACGTATGTATCAATGTTTTTATGACACCTTCGTAATGGGTAATGGATGTCAGGGTGTTGAAGGGGAGATATTTCCCCTTACATGAGGGGCAGCCTTCTTTCTCTGTCGAAATGATGTAAGTGCCCAGGGCAGCGCCGCATCGGATGCAGCGAGCATCGTTAACATAGGGGATTTCTTTTTTACAATCCACACAAAGATAAAGTTCGTACGAATTGTTTAAATTGAGGTTGCAATGGAGACAGGATCGGGAATAGAAGAGATCTAAAAAGACATGTACGTATTCACCAATAGCCATAGGTTACATTTGCAACATATCAAAGAATAATAATCCTGCAGATCCAAAAATAATAACAGGCAACCATGCTGCTAACAGGGGATGAATCATTCCTGTGTTACCGAGATTGGAACAGAGAAAAGTCAAAGCATAAAAAATGCCGCAGAGAAGAATACAGAGCCCCATACGTAAAAATAAATTTCTGCTCAATCGTTCGAATCCGACTACGAGTGGTATGCCGAGCAGGAGTAGTACAAAGTGGGTAAGGGTATAAGTAATTCTGGAATGAAATAACACGCTGTTTCTTGGATTGTCTGGTTCGTTTTTGCACAATTCTTTCAACTGCTCAAAATTTAACAAACTGGGGTCCAGTTTTATTTTTCCCAGCTCCAGGGGGGTTATCGCTGAGTTAAACTCCAAACTTTCAAGTTGTTGTATGGGTGCAATCCATTTTCCCTGCTCATTGTAAACATGTTTTGTTGCCTTGCTCAGCAACCATATGCCATTTCCCAGCCACCTGCCTTCCTCGGCACTGATGGTAAATTTCTTTTTTCTGTTTTCATATCTCCCCAGGATAAATACCGACTGCATAATTTGCGTTTTGTTGTTATATTTCCAGATACGAAGGAGCGTGTTGTTTTCTTTATCATCCAAAAGAAGATTTCGCTGGGTATTGTCACTGAATGAGGTCTGCTGTAAGGTTTCCAGCCTTTCTGCAAACCGCGGGATAATCCATTCCTGATCCCCGAATGAGGCAAAGGACAGAAACACCGTAATGATAAAGATAGGGAGCAATATCCGGTACAGTGAAATACCGGCAACCTGCATTGCCAGGAGTTCCCGGTTTTTGGCTAGTCTTACCAGAACCAAGCTCACTGCAATCAGGGTAACGGCGGGAAAAAATTGAAAAATAATGACAGGAAAGAGATATGTATAGTAACGTAGTCCCGTGTTGAAGGCCTCCCCCCCCATATCCACAAATTCTCCCAGTTTTTGAAGGAGGTCGACAACGATATAAATGCCGCAAATGCTAATGAGGCACATGAAGAATGTGGGGATAAAAGCCTTTATTATATAATTGTCCAGTCGGGAAAACATACTTTTATGCCGGAATCGTTAATGAGGTACGGAGCTCTTTATATAATTGAACAATAGGTTTTTTTAAAACGGGATGAACAACATCGGGCGCAATCTCAGCGAACGGCTCCAAAACAAATAATCGCAGATGCATCAGGGGGTGCGGTATTTTCAGTTGCTCATCATCAATGATTATACCGGCGTAGAGCAGGATATCAATGTCAATAGTCCGCGGTCCCCATTTTACGGTACGGACCCTGCCCATGAGATTCTCGATATGTTGAAATCTTTCAAGCAATTGATGGGGCGATAACAGGGTTTTCATGTCAATGACGGCGTTCAAAAACATTGGCTGCGGTGGCCCGCCTGAGGGTGCAGTTTCGTAAAACCGAGAAAGTCTTACCGGCTGCATATCCTTTATCGTAGTAATATGGCCGTAAGCAGAGCGTAAGTTTCTTTCCCTGTCACCCAAATTTGAGCCGAGACCAATATAAACATGCACCATAACTAATCTTTCCAAATTTTATTTTCGATGTGGTTCCTGCTCTTATACTGCACAAAAATTCTTGGAACGTGCACAGCTTCCACATTCCGGACATGCATCTATACGACAATCTGGTGTAATTCCCTCGTGGAAAGATTTCTGTCTTTCGTTCACGAGAAATGGCTTTGCAACCCCGCAACTGATGTGCTCCCAGGGGAAGACTTCGTCGTCGTTCCTTTGGCGGTGTACATAAAATGTCCAATCTACCGCGGCCTTTTGAAATGCATCAATCCATTTTTGAAAGTGGAAATGTTCTTCCCATGCATCAAACGTACATCCATCCTTCCATGCCTGATAAATGACCTTTCCCAGCCTTCTGTCGCCTCTTGCAAAAATACCTTCCAGGATACTACGTTCTGCATTGTGGAATTTGATATGAATGCATTTGCGGCGGATTCTATCAAACAATCTGTTTCGGATCTCTTTTATCCGTTGAAGGGTAACCATCGGATGCCATTGAAAGGGGGTGTGTGCCTTGGGCACAAAGGGCGCAATGCTGATATTCACTTGCCCAAAATTGCCGCTGATGCCCTTTTTCAGGTCAGAAACATTATAGGCAAGTCTTGCTATAGCATCGATGTCGTCATCCGTCTCAGTAGGAAGTCCAACCATAAAATAAAGCTTCACTAAATTCCAGCCCTGCTTAAATGCCTCCCCCACGCCCGAGTAAAGATCTTCATCGCTGATGTTTTTATTAATGATTTTTCTCAAACTCTGGGTTGCTGCTTCAGGCGCAAGGGTAAGTCCTGATTTACGAACGGTGTTCAGCAGGGAAGGTAAAAAGATAAGTTGTTCATTCACCCGCAGGGAAGGGAAAGAGATATTTACATGCCTTGGAATAAAGATGCGGTTCATCTCTTCCATTAAACGTTTTAAGGACGGATAATCGCTGATAGAAAGCGAAGCCAGGGAAATTTCGTTATGCCCCGTATTTGCATAACAAAGCTCAGCCAGGTTTACGATGTTCTCTACCGTGCGAGGCCGGGTAGGGCGTTTACTCATGCCTGACTGGCAAAACCGGCATCCCTGCGTGCAGCCGCGCATGACCTCAATCGTGATCCGGTCATGGATGGTTTTTACAAAAGGTATGATAGGTTTCGTTGGGAAATAGGTTTTATTCAGGTCCTTTACGGAAGCGGATCGTATGGGTGATGGCAGACCAGATATCCGTGGTCGTATTTCTTGTATGGTGTTGTCCTGATGATACAGGACTTCATATAACGATGGTGCATAAGCATTTTTCAGGGATTGGGCGAGAGAAACGATTTTTTCCTTGCGGGAGAGTTTTTTCTGCTTCATCCCTTTATACAATTCAATGAGTTGTGGCAGGCTCTCTTCCCCATCCCCGACAAGAAAGATGTCAACGAAATCTGCTAATGGTTCCGGGGAAATGGCAGTAGGCCCTCCCGCAATGATGAGAGGCTCCGTTTCGCTACGTCCGGATGCCATAACAGAAATCTCTGAGAGGTCTATCATATTTAAGATATTGGTATATGATAGCTCGTACTGAAGCGAAAAACCTATTATGTCGAATTCCTTTAAAGGTGTATAGGTTTCGAGGGAAAAGAGCGGAATCTTGTGCTTTCTCATCAGCGCTTCCATATCAGCTAAAGGCGCAAAGACCCTTTCGCAGGCAGTATCTGTTCGCTCGTTGAGCAGTCCATAAAGAATTTGAATGCCCAGGTGAGACATACCAATACTATACGTATCAGGGAATGCCAATGCAATTTTTATGTCAGTATCGGCATGGTTCTTGACAACGGAATTCCATTCACCACCAATATACTGCCCTGGCATTTCCACGAGGGGTAATATCTTTTCTGTTACAAAAAGTTTTAGCGTATTCGTCATTTTATTGTCTGTGGTTTCACCATTGAGACTCTTTAGTCGCAATGTACCGTTAGCAAAAAAACCATACAAAATAAAAATTATAAATCCGACTCGTTCGGGTTAAGTTATGATAATATTAAATAGGGCATTAATCAAGCCTTGATGTTAAGGAATTTCAGAATTGCGTGATTCCCCCTTGGCCAGCCAGCTTGTATGCCAGAAAAGAGAACACGGGACGGGTAATTAAATACAAGCCCCCAAAGGCCTGGTTTAAGACGGGAGATGTGCATTGCAGGTACGCCTCTGCTATTGTTTACCGTTGCGTCACATCTGCCTCTTCCTGTATGGCTTGCAGGGGTGAATCCGGGGACGCAATTGGGTTTGGTGTTTCAATGAATACGTCCATCTGCTGACCGGCAAAGACCGGCAGATCGCTATCTTTGATGCGGTAAATAACCTGCAGTACTCGTGTGTCGACACGTTCTGTGCTGTCGCCGGTGAGTGACTTTTTGGGAACGACATACGGTTCAAAACGCACAAATTCCAAAGGTGTTTTAATTTGCCGGTTGCCGCGCAGAAAGGCTACTGCAGACGCTGCCGGTTGTACCCGCCACGCGTCGTTTTCATCCACATCAACGCGAACGTTCAGGGGGCTTGTGTTGCCAAAAAGCATAAGCGGTGTTTGGGTGATACCAGCCGGGGCAAACTCGCCGCGACGAATCTTTGCCTGTAAGACTTTGCCATCGCAGGGCGCCCGTACGATAATTCGGTCAAGGTTGGTCTCCGTTTCTTTTGCCTGTGCCTGAGCGGAAGCTATTTCCGCCCTGGCATGAGCCACCTTTGCCTCGGCGGTCTGAACTGCATAACGTCTCCGGTCAAAATCGTCAACACTAATAACCTGTTTACGAGACAGTATTTTTGCCCTTTCAAGTTGATTTTCCAGATCGTCTAATTGTGCCTTTTCCACCTTGGCATTTGCCTTGGCTACCCTCAGGGCTGTCTGTCGTATCGCCAATTGTGCCTTTAATTCCCGGTCGTCAATTTTGAACAGCGGATCGCCGGCC
This sequence comes from Planctomycetia bacterium, assembly GCA_015075005.1. Lineage (GTDB taxonomy): Bacteria > Planctomycetota > Brocadiia > Brocadiales > Brocadiaceae > Brocadia. The sequence continues at coordinate 286,342 of JABTVC010000002.1, read as the reverse complement.
TTAAGTGTGTCGCCTACAGAGACGTATATTTCAGAAACAACGCCAGCAACGAGCGTACCGATGGCTATGTTTTCTGTGTTTGCCTCCACGATGCCGGCACCAGCCACGGATGTTGTAAAAGGTGGTGCGCCCGGTTCCACAACAGGCGGAGACGGAGGAAGGGTTTTGCTGCCGTTAATAACCGTCAAAATAGCGAACCCGATGCCCAGGGCGGATAGGATAGGGAGTATGTATGGTCTAATAACAAGTCCTCCTGGTCCGAACACGTCGGAAGCGTAAAATAAAAATGCTTATTTTTTAGAAATTTGAGCCTGTTTTCGTGTCAATACTATATATCGGTACGCAAGTTTTCCACACCCGTAATGTAACCGTCGTCCATTTTGGCTATGCGATCTGCAAATTCGAAAATGCGCGCATCGTGGGTAACAACAATCAACGCACGGTCTGTGCCGACTGCTACTTCGCGTAGCAGTTCCATGACCTTGCGGCCGGTCTCATGGTCGAGTGCACTGGTTGGTTCATCGCACACGATGAGTTTCGGGTTGTGCAACATTGCCCGTGCTATGGCGACGCGCTGCTGCTGGCCGCCAGACAGTTCCGCAGGGAGTGAGAACGTTCGCTCGCTCAGTCCAACGCGGCTGAGGATGTCACGAGCCCTGCCTGTTGCCTCGCGGCGTTTGACTCCATTGATTATGAGGGGAACGGCAACGTTTTCAGCTGCCGTTAGCGAAGGAATCAGATTAAACATCTGGAAAACGAACCCAATATTCTCTCCGCGATACTGCGTTTTCTCGCGGGAGTTCATGTGGTTGAAATCGCGACCAAATACCTGACATTCGCCACCGTCGCGGTCCAAGACGCCGGCAATGACGGAAATTAAGGTAGTCTTGCCACTGCCCGAGGGACCGACCAGCATCATCAGCTCGCCGGTGTGCACTTCCAGGTCCACGCCGCACAGGGCATGCACCCGGCTACTGCCGCTCCCATAGCTTTTGGTCAAGCCCGTGCACTGTACCGCAAGAGTATCCTTCGTAGACATAGCGTTAAATACTTTATATACGAATTATCTGAAAAATGAATGAAATTTTCAAAAACTAAACCGTTACCGAAAAAAAAGATTGCATGGTTTCAAATTTAGTTATCCCCCTGCGAGAATGCCCGGCTAACTCTTAAAGACAATTGCCGGTTCCAGTCGTACCACCTTCCACATGCTAAGTGCGGCAGAGATAGCGCAGATCAGCATGATTGCTATTGCACAGAAAAGCAGGAGCTGCCACGGCAGCCGGAAAGAGAGTTCGGTGCTGCCCGTCAGGAGACCTAAGGCAGAGGCGGTCCCTACCCCGAGTCCGTATCCAATGGCTCCAACCGTTGATGCTTGAAGCAAGATCATCCGTAATAACATAAAATTCGAAGCTCCCATTGCCTTGAGTGTTCCGAAATAACGAATGTTGTCCAGGGTAAAACTGTAGAAAGTCTGTCCCGCGATGGCAACTCCGACAATGAAACCAAGCACTACGGTAGTCCCAAAATTGATGGGAATACCGGTGTATTTCATGTAATAGCGGATTGTAAGTGTCTTGAATTCATCTCCCGTATAGGCGGCAAGACCAGTTGCCCTGCGAATACGTTGACATAGCGTGTGGAGGTTCTGGCCCGGCTTCGCCTTTACCAGTACGAAAGACATTAGTTTGCGTTCTCGTGGCGCAAAGACAGTCGCCCGTGAGAAGGTGGTGTAAATGACTGGCTGTGATTGAAACGTTCGCTGTACCCGGCAAATCCCCACGACAACGGCGCGATGGTCGTTAAGCTCCATGGTGTCGCCAATTTTCATGGGGACGCGTCTTCCGTCTGGCAGGATCCTGGCCAGCTTGCTTTTGGCGCCAACGATGTCGATGATGATTGCGTCACTGCCGCGGAGATTTGCCAGCTGCCTTGCAGCATTATTGGGGGCTCCGATGAGTGTTTCGTCGTCAAGCCCGACGTCCTTGCATGCCTGGAATGTCCAGTTGGGAAGCCGGGCCTTCAGCAATCCTTTGTACAGGGGGACCGCCCATGCTACCCCCTGCACGCTCCGGACACGAAGCGATTCCGTTTCTTTCAGGGGTTTGAGGTCATCGATGTACTGCACCTTCGGATCCATTACCCAGATGTCGGGAAGTGCCGTGTCTGTGAGGAAACCAAACGTGCGCGTCATAAGACCCAGGAAGATGGCTGACTGCTGGGTAATGAGCAGCGAAGCAAATGTCAGGCCGACGACAATGCCCACATATTTGGCGCGATTACCAACAAGCATTTTCAATGCAATGAAATTCATTTTCCTGACAAATCCGATTGTTCTTTACATAACAGATGGGCTTCTTACCCAAAATCTTTATCGTATCTCGTGGAGGCCTCCGGCGGCAAGGTCGATCTTCGAACGCATCTTAACATTAAAGATAATTGAAAGGGCAATAAACGATGTGAGCAGAGAAGAGCCACCGTAACTAAGAAAGGGGAGCGTGATTCCTACAATAGGCGCTATTCCCAGGGTCATACAAATATTGACCACGATTTGAGTTGCAAACATAGTGACAAGTCCCACGACAATGAGCCGCCCGCAGGGTTCCCGGGTGCTCCTCGCAATGCCTATGCCGCACGTAATAAAAACGATATAGAGGAGCAAGACACCACATGTCCGCAAAAATCCCCACTCTTCAGCAATCACAGCGAAGATAAAATCTGTATGCCGCTCCGGCAGAAATTTAAGCTGATTCTGCGTGCCATTGCCCCATCCGGATCCAAACAAACCACCGGAACCAACGGCAATGAGGGACTGAAGTCTGTGATAGCCTGCTCCCCAGTCGGCAGTCTTTTCAGGCCAAAGAAAGCTGATGACCCTTAATTTTTGGTAAGGTTTTAACACAAACAGCCAGACGAAAGGGGATAGGGCTACTCCGCAACCAAAGAAGAGCGTGAGTTGGTAGAGTCGGATACCGGCAGCGTATAAGATAGAAAGTAAGATAGGTACCATAACGAGCGCCGTACCAAGGTCCGGCTGTTTCACTATGAGCGCCATGGGTATGCATGGTAAGAACAGGGAAATCGCGATATCAAATAAACCGAGACCATACTTCTTGTATCGAAGAAATCGTGCCAGGGTGAGTACCAGGGTGATTTTCATGAATTCCGAGGGCTGGAGGGAAAAAGAGCCGATGGAAAGCCAGCGCTGTGAGCCTTTTACAGAACTTCCGAGGCCTAGCAGCAGGAGTAAAAGAAAGAGGACGCATGTGTAGATGATATAAGCATAGGTGGCAAAAGAAAGGTAGTCAAAATAAAGAAGGGTAAAAAAAAGGGTGAACCCCATGAAAACCCAGACGAGCTGCCTAAACAAAAACCTCTCAGAGGATGCACTCCAGATAAAAAATATTCCTACCGTCAGAAGGAGACAGATTATGGGGAACAGCAGCCAGTCAAAATTTTTTGAACTTACCGAATGTATCATAAATTTAAAAACTTGAAATATTTTCTTTAACGGTGTACAGTATTACACGTTTAAAAGGAAGTAAAATTAAAAAACCTGCGGAATAATTTGTTAGATTATATCGGAGTTATTGGTTGTAATCAATGAGTTTATCCGGCAAAACCTTCTTTGTCTTATTGCAACAATGTTGCCTGTATGGGTATTTCATATTTAGAGACTGATATATTAATCATTGGCGGCGGAGCGGCAGGATGTTTTGCTGCGGTGGATATTTACAAAAGAGCGCCCACCTGTAAGGTGGTTGTTATGGAAAAGGCACATATCGAGCGCAGCGGCTGCCTGGCCATGGGGTTAAATGCCATCAATGCTTATTTACACGCAGGACAAACTCCCGATTCTTATGTTTCGTTTGTTGAACGGCACTTTGAGGGGATTATCAGAAGGGACCTTGTTTACAGTATAGTACAAGGGCTCAATGATGCTGTCAGGGATGTAGAAGAGATGGGGCTTCCCATTGAAAAGAATGAGGATGGCGCGTACAAGATGCGAGGAAAACGCAGCATCCGTATTTTTGGAGAACGGTTGAAACCCATCCTGGCGGAGGCCGTACAAAGAACCCCAGCCCAGGTATTAAATCGTGTTGTGGCGACAAATTTTATCTACGATGGCAACCGTGTCTGCGGGGCTTTTGGATTTGGGGCCAGAAATGGCGTGTTTTATGTAATCAGTGCAAAGGCCGTTATTGTGGCCACCGGAGGAGCTTCTGGCATATACAGACCCCATAATACCGGGGAGGCGCGAAATCTGCTGTGGTATTGTCCCTGGAATGTAGGAACCGGGTATGCTATGGGAATACGCGCCGGAGCAGAAATGACGAGTTTTGAGAACCGGTTTGTTGCTTTGCGGGTAAAGGACGTGAATGCGCCAACAGGCACTATCGCTGTGGGGGTACGTTCGAAACAGATTAATGCCCGCGGAGAAGACTATCTGGAACTCTATTACCAGCATTTGGGCGGAAACAAATGTCTGACACACCACAGGCTTCTGGCAACGGTAGAGGAGAAAAAGCTAGGCCGGGGTCCTTGTTATTTGGATACGACCACTTTGAGTGAGGCAGAAGAAAGAAGACTAAAAGAGGATTTTTTGAATATGAATCCCCAAATTGTCCTTTTGTGGGCAAACAGGGAGGTATGTCCCCGAAAGAAACCTGTGGAAATCCAGGGTACGGAGCCCTTTATTGTGGGTGGACATTGCCAGGCAGGATATTGGATTGATACGGAGAGAAGGACAACGATCCCAGGTCTCTATGCTGCCGGAGAGGTGGCAGGCGGCGCACCAAAAAAATACGTAAGCGGGAGTTGGGTTGAGGCACGTATTGCTGCAATAACGGCGCTTGAAGATATCAAAGGGGTTGTGTTAAAAGATACAGATGCTGAGGCAATTTCAAGGGAAAAAACCAGGGTGTTCACCTTTGTCAAAAAAGCGGGTATATCGCCGGCAATGGCGAGGGAACGACTACAGAAGATTATGGATGAATACGCTGGCGGCATTTCCATGAATTATGCACTTCACGAAGAACGGCTGCTGGAGGCAAGACGACTCTTAAAAGATCTCAAAGACCGCTTGAGAGACGTAGCCGCCATAAATAATTATACTTTGGTTGAGGCGCTGGAGTGTATTGACCAAATTGATGTTGCAAGGATATTAGTAGAACATCTGATCTATCGCAAAGAGACACGATGGGCATGCTACCAGACCCGCCTGGATTATCCGGAAAAGGATAATGGCCGATGGCTTACGTTTGTTAATTCTATCTATAATCCGAATACAGACGAAATAAAGATGATAGAAAGGCCGTTGAGCGCATGAGCATCTTTATTGATGAAAATATTTGTAACGGCTGCAAAGGATTGCCTGATGCGCGATGTGAACGCATCTGTCCCGGTGATCTATGCTACCGTAAGGAAAACCTAAAGGCCGCGATTCGTGACCAGTCGGCCTGCTGGACCTGTGCCTGCTGTGTGAAGGAATGTCCTGTGCAGGCAATTGAGTTGAAACTACCTTTCCAGATTTGCACGAAAGACTCTTCTTTAAAGGTCCGGCTGAGGCGCGACAAAACGATTTGGACAGTCTGGGATGCCGAAGGGCATCAGGAGGAATTTTTTATTCAGGCAAGGTGTTTGAAAGGAGATTAAAGAAAAGATGGTTAAAAATATTGCGCCACATGGGGACAAGCTTGTCAACAGGATTGCATCGGCGGAAGAACGGGAAATAATGCTGGATAAGGCCACCCATTATGATATGAAAAAAATTCAGCTGAATACCCGTGAGATGTCTGATCTTGATATGATTGCGGTTGGGGCGATGAGTCCTCTCGAGGGATTTATGTGCAAAGCAGATTACGATAATGTTGTGGACAACATGCGGTTATCGAATGGTTTGCCATGGTCAATACCAATTGTTCTCTCTGCAACAAAAGAAGAGATCGAAGGGCTCAAACCAGGCAAGGATGTTGCCCTTGTGGATAATGCAAATGAGGTGGTTGCTGTTTTACACCTGGAAGAGATCTTTCACCACGACAAACAAAAAGAATCCCTGGAGGTCTATGGTGCAGATGACAGAAAACATCCTGGCGTGGATTATGTTTTCAAGATGGGGGAATATCTGCTGGGGGGTAAGGTTAGTGTGGTCAACCGGGCAAAGCCGTCCGATTTTTTATCATATCGGCTGGACCCCGCTGAAACAAGGGAGGTATTTGTAAAAAAGGGTTGGAGGCGCGTGGTTGGTTTCCAAACCCGCAATCCCGTTCATCGCGCCCATGAATATATTCAGAAATGCGCCCTGGAGATAGTGGACGCCATCCTTTTGCACCCCCTCGTAGGAGAAACAAAAAGCGATGATGTTCCTGCCGATGTGAGAATTACGAGTTACGAAGTTCTTTTAGAGAAATACTATCCAAAGGACAGGGCCATGCTGTCCGTTTTCCCGGCAGCCATGAGGTATGCAGGACCGAGAGAGGCAATCTTTCACGCCATCGTGAGGAAAAATTATGGCTGTACGCATTTCATAGTAGGACGAGACCATGCTGGCGTAGGCAGCTATTACGGTACGTTTGATGCCCACTTTATCTTTGATGAATTTGACCCCCAGGAGATAGGAATTACCCCATTATTTTTTGATCATACGTTCTACTGTAAATCATGCAATGGTATGGCTTCTTACAAGACATGCCCGCATGATTCTTCCAATCATGTCATTTTGAGCGGCACAGAAGTCCGGAAGATGCTGGGCGCAGGCCAGGCCCCACCGCCCACTTTCACAAGGCCGGAGGTCGCGACCGTATTAAGTGAATATTATCAGAAATTAAAATAAGGTTAATAAGGTCGTTCGTTTCGTTTATAGAAAAATTACAGCATTGCAGGGGGCGAAGTATGTGTTTAAGTCAATGTGGGCAAGTTCTTACTCTTGCAACACATGCTTCGCCCCTGCCATGTATCGTGTTCCTGTGTAAAGCCTTTTTCCCCATTACAGTCCCTTTGCAACAGTAATACCCCTCGTTGCAACAAAGGATTTGACCGTAACCAAGTCCTGGTCATCACGCGCAACTATCGTCACAACATTCGGACCTTCCTTTAAAAGAAAATTTGTGTTGATTTCAAATCGGGTCTGCTCTTTCGGAGAGGCAACCTTATTGGATTTAAAAAAGACCTTATCGTTATTGATCATGACGTAGACATGTTTTACACATATATCATCTTCTATAACGGCAGACAGCGGTAGCTGCTCGTTTCCGAACAAAACATGTGACAAAGATTTACCCAAGGTAATTGTCGGCGGTATCCGTTGTATAAAAAGTTCTAAAGTGTCTGGTTTACGCTGAACATCATTCAATACCAAAACATCTTTTGCAGACACCCAGCCATGCCGGTTTTCTGGCAAAGTTGTGCGAAACCAATCTGAATTTTTCGCATTGGCTGCCAAAACAGTTCCACCCTTCATCATGGATAATACCACCGAATCAAAAGACATCCCTCCATAGAGGGGTACGTGATTTCTCCTGACCTGTAAAAGACCAGAAGTCTGTAACATTTTCGATTTCGTTGATACAATAGGAAAACTCAGTTTATTCGTCAGAAACGTCCCGAAAACCATATCAGAGATGATCATATCCATGCTGAATTTATCTGACGTCACCGTTTCTTTTACAAAGAAGGATAGTTTTATCTCCTTCTTTTCTCCCGGATCTAAATGTCCGATTTCGGCCCTGCCATTTTTAACAAAAATTTCTTTATTACTCAAATCCTTTACAGAAACTACATTTTTTTCTGCTGCACCATCCCCAACGTTTTTTACTGATATGAGCAGATCGATATCCTCTCCTGCCTGTATTAACCCGTCTTCGTTGTTTTTCGAGGAGCCCTTTCCGGGATCAAGTATCTGATATGAATAAGCAAAAATCGGCCTCGGTAATGCCTCGGTAATAATATTAAGTTTAATATCCCTCGGACTATGATGATTCAATTCTTCAAACGTGATAGTAACTTCGTCTTCCCTGTCAAGCGAACTTTTAGGAATTTCTATCGTTGCTGAATATGATTTTGTGCTTCCTGCGCCTATTTTCCCAAAGATAAACTCGAGTTTGTCAAAAAGTCCGTTTTTACTCGAAGATATGCCCCGCACCTGGTACAAGGGCGACTCTCCAACATATGCTACCTGTATGGTAAGGGCAATCTTATCGCCAGCCTTCACCCGCCTGTTTACAGGATTTGCGGAAAAAGAGACATTCGTTTTTGCCGTTCCCGTACCTGTGCCCGCGGACCAATCAACATCTAATTTCTGAAGCGCCAGGGCAATTTTCTTTTCTTCTGACCGGGCAGCTTCTTCTATAACGGGTGAAGAGTTTTGCAGAAAGTTTTCCCGCTGCCAGGCAGTTGTTTTGGTGAGTAATTTCCTGGCAAAGACGACATGAAAATCAGTATTAAAATCTGGCAGTTTGTATGGGTCTCCTGCCTCTTCTTCTGGTTCTTCGGTTTTGTCCTTGTCTGTGTCCTTTTCCTTAATTTCCAAATAATATTTGAGTATGGCAAACGGCGTTTCATCTTTACGATGCTCGTCAAGATGCTGCTTGAGGTCTTCCTCACGAAGGGCAGCAACGCCCCGGAAAAGATTAATATTGTCCTTGGTAACGGTCACAGGAATGAGTTTAATATCAGGAGTAATACCAACCGATTGAATATCCGTGGATAAAGGGGTAAGATATTTGGCAATGGTTAATTTTAATGCCGAACCATCCATGAGTTCAATGAGTTGTTGTACAGAACCCTTGCCAAAACTTCTGTCACCCACAATGATAGCCCGGTCATTTTCCTTGAGTGCTCCGGCAACAATTTCTGCCCCTGAAGCACTTCCCGCATCGACAAGTACTACAATCGGATACAAGGCTTCGTCTGTATCGGTTTTTCTGGCTTCTGCTATCTCTCTTGGATGGCCACCCGGACCAACGGTGATGACGATATTACCTCTCTCGAGAAATTTGTCTGCAACCTCTATGGCCTGATCTAACAGTCCCCCGGAGTTATTTCTCAAATCAACAATCAGTCCCTTGAGTTTATCAGTTGACATTTTCAATCGCTTTAAGTGCTCATTCAGGCTTTGTGCGGTGTCGTCCTGAAAGTTTCTTATTTTTATATAGCCCAAATTACCTTCCAAAGATGCGGATTCCACTGTTGGGATAACAATAATTTCCCGCTTTAGCGTGACCAGCTTAGATTGGGCCACCTTGTCGGTCAGAACTGAGAGCATAACCGTAGTTCCCGGATCCCCTCGCAATTTCCCGACGGCTTCCGTAAGATTCATGTTGACCGTGGATTCCCCATCGATCTCAATAATCCTGTCCCCCGCCTTCATGCCAGCCCTCGCGGCAGGAGTGCCATCAATCGGCGATATAACGGTAAGTATGCCCTCTCGCGAGCCAACGACCATGCCCAGGCCACCGAATTTGCCGGTAGTACCAATCTTAAATTCGCCAAACTCCTTCGGTGGCAGAATGATAGAGTGTGGATCCAGTTGCGTGAGCATGCCATTGATTGCCGCGTATTCAATATCGCTGGCAGTAATGATTTCTGATGGTTGCCGGTGTGTATTGATAAAGGTAAGTGCATCGTGGAGGATTTCGACCATGTCTTTAGAACGGTGAATTTTGGACAGGTCAAATGTTTTGGAGACATCGTCCACCATTACCGTTTCGGTATTGGTAACTTCTGAAAAGTCGGTTAACACCTCGGGGATAATCCTTTCTTCCCACGAAAGGGCCTCTTTAAGCATCTCTGCTGTTTTGATACGTTCGGGATCCACATACAGCCTGTTGACATAAGAACTAACAATCCCCGGCAAGCGAAACTTGTAGTTATGATCCTCTTTTTCTGTCCGCTTTTCAAAGCGAGGTTCCAGTCCAAAGGTTTCCGTAAAGTTTATAAAAGAGAAGGAGGTAGAAAATAAGGCAAAGAGTAAAATCCTCAAATAGCTCGATGTAAATTTTGATTTCATGCGTCATTCCTTTTGGCTTAAGAATAATTTATAATAAATTGTAAGTATAAAAAGATAGGAAATGTTTATCAAGGAAATAGTCGCGGGGATACCATGATATTTATGCCGGGTTTCACCTTTTGTATCTTCTTCGATTTTGCTTGAATATTCAAGGTGTTTCAGACATCTCCCTTGTTGACGTGTTTCCGTTTGTTTTGATACTTTCTATTTAGGGTACGAAATAAGCGCGTTCTTAATGTCCTTATTGTAGATCTATCTATAGAAAACACTAATGTCATTTTACTTTAACTTAAATAAGGTATAATTACAAAAGTTATGCCCCTTTTTGCCATGTGGTCACAGGTTGCCAATCGTACTTTGCTATTTTATGATTTACTGGTGATATAAAAAAAACTCAAAATATATCCAGGTTTTATATAAGGAACAAAGAATCTCGTTTAACCAGTTACAGGAAAACAGTCTTGAAAACACCATCACTAATTTATGGAACTGCCTGGAAGGAAGATGCAACCGCTGATCTTGTAAAAGCAGCAATTTCTGCAGGATTTAACGCAGTTGACACTGCGAATCAGCCAAGACATTACCAGGAACCTCTTGTCGGCGCGGCATTACAGTCCATCTTCGACGGTGGAATCAAGCGTGAAGCTTTATTTCTTCAAACCAAATTTACCCCTGTGGACGGCCATGACCACAGAATTCCCTATGACAGGACAGCTGACCTTGCCACACAGGTAAAACAATCATTTGCAAATTCTCTGGAAAATTTACATACGCATTATGTAGATTCGTACCTGCTGCACGGGCCGTATTCCACTTTCGGACTGGGAAAACCAGACTGGGAGGTATGGAAGGCTATTGAGCACATTTACCGGTCAGGGCATGCAAGGATGATCGGTATCTGCAACGTTAGCAGGGAGCAATTGGAAATTCTGACCACAAAAGCAGAAATCAGGCCCATGATAGTTCAAAACCGGTGTTTTGCAAATCAAGGCTGGGACAGAACGGTAAGAGAATTTTGCCTTACTCACGATATTATTTACCAGGGTTTTTCTCTTTTAACGGCAAATAGATTTGTATTGCAAAACAGCAAGGTAAAAACAATTGCCAAACAGCGGGGAATGACCGTAGCACAGGTAATATTCCGGTTTGCGGCGCACATTGGAATATTGCCACTTACAGGCACTACAGACGAACAGCATATGAAAGAAGATTTAAAAATATTTGATTATGAACTCACGAAAGAAGTTGTGCAGGAGATTGAGACTATAGCAAGTTAATGCTATCGGCAATCTGTGTTTATCTTATCAAACGCCGGTCCGAGGAAATTATAGAGAATTTAAGCGTATAAAGAGTTTAAAGGTTGTGGACTGGACTGCTTGAGGATTAATGATTATGACATGGAATTATAGAGTAATAGAGGATAAAGAAATATTCAGAATTCATGAAGTTTACTACAACGATGCCGGTGATATAACAGCCATTTCCGAAGACCCAATTGTGCCTGAAGGTGAAACTTTAGAGGAACTGAAGGATGATCTGGAATATTATTTCGCGGCATTAAAGAGCCCCGAGCTGAAAAAAGAAGAGATTAAGTTTGCTTCGCTGAAGGAAGATGAGTAATTAAATATGAATTTCCACGATAATTAAGCTGGTTTTAGGGTGGCATGGACAAACTTGTTTGTCCGTGCTTAGCTTGATGTCCCATTTTAAAGTTGCCACAAAGACACTATGCGACTAAGGTTTTTTTTTGTAACTTCGTGGCGAAAAAGTTAGCGCCCGTTTACTTTTTAAAAGTAACAATATACCCTTTTGACATGCCTGGTTAAATCGGCTATCATCGAGCCAAAACTGTTATCACCGGAGGCTAATATGGTACGGACTCAAATTCAATTGACAGAAGAACAGGTAAAGGCATTAAAAAAAATTGTATTATCCCGGCATCTATCTATTGCAGAGGCATTCGGTAAATGAGAATTTTTGTTGATTGTATAAGTTTCGAAATTATGCGCAATTCAGGAATTAAAACTATTTTTACCTTTGATTCCCATTTTGAAGAACAGGGTTTTCATTGCATTTCTTAAATACCTGATTCATTGTTCCCGGCAGTCGGGGCAAGAAGACGATCATTCGCAAATAGGGTTTTTTCTCAAACGAATTTTCAATTGGGATACCGATCTTTTACATACCTGAGAAATATTCTTTTTATATAAATGTAGATTCCAAAAAGGATATGTTCCTCATTTGGTACTATAGCAATGATCGTCTTCGCCAATCTATTCTCAAAAAAGCCTTCTCCGGCAAATTTGTTTCGCAAGAGGATAATAAAAGAAACGGCATGTGAATTAAAGAAATGACTGGCTTTCAAAAAAAACTTGAACAGAAAGTGTCTATGCAATTGCCTAGTCAGCGTGTGGGCTATCTATTAGGTGCTGGTTCTTCATATTTAAATGGTAATGGGTACCCGCTAATGACAAATCTTTGGAGTTTGATTAATGAGGGAATTCCTGTTAATGAGAGAGAAGATATTCAAGCTAAATTAGATGAAGGGGTAGACGGTTTAGAAGCTGCTTTGGATCTTCTTGATGATGGAGGTATTCATGTTATGACTCAACAATGTTCCAACACCGTATTGGAGTTGTGCGTCGCTCTTGGAAAGGAAGGCAATTTAGTATAATTCAGGGGAATATCCACCTTTATAAACTGCATGGCTCACTTGGTTGGTATGAAAGTCAATCGATATGAGGCTGATATTTCTGATGCGTCATGAAAGCCGAATATAGCGAAATATACGCAAAATTATATCAAATTTACAAAAAGTACCAGAAGGCATACAAACATAACCCGGACTCACATCAAATGTGTTGTATGTGGTCAACGGTTAATCCCCCTGATACCATCGAAGATACCAAACAGATCCATGATATAGAAAAGTCCCTTGATATGCATTTAGATGAAATGGAAGCAGTGGAGCTTTATGATATGGATTTAGATGAGGCTGCAAAAAGGATCCTTGAGATAAAAGAGAGAAAATGTAGCAATTGAGATTTCTCAAATAGCGGGTGGATTAAGGCGATTGTCTTGTATCGCCCTATTCACCATATACTTCTTCCCTTTTCATTGCGTCATTTGCGCTTTTGCGGTGTTATTATTTTTGGTGGATGCCCTTCGTCTCATCCACCCTTGTATAATGTTGGTCGTACCAAAGGTCGAGGCAGGCAGGATGTTTTCAGGAAGATGGGGGAAAGCATAAAAGATATTTATGTGTATCCCCTTGAGGAGCATTTTCGTATGAAAATGTGACTTCCCGAAGAGAGTGGCCAAAGGTCAAGGGCTATTATCGGTTTATTGACAAACCGGACAATTCGGAGGTAACCATGCCAGCGATACTCAAGCCGCATCGGGAGCGTACGATACAGCAGATGAAGGCACAGAAGACCGTGCTTTGCATTCAAGATGGCAGTGATCTGAATTATTCCCCGTTGGAAAGATGTGAGGGTTTGGGGTTTGTAGGCACAAACCAGACTGGCAGGCAGAGTAAGGGATTGCATCTGCATTCGACCTTTGTGGTAACAAGCAGCGGCCTTCCCCTGGGAGTACTCCGGGCTGAGTGTACTGCCCGGGATCAGAGGTCTGAGGAAGACGATCGCCCCCTCCCGGCAATCCTGGCAGAGGAGAAGAATACCTTCATTTGGATTGAGGGGGTGCGCGATTGTATGGATATAAAACACCTGATATCTCATACATCGTTCATGTGTGTAATGGATCGGGAGGCGGATGTTTTCGAAATCTTTGATGACCAGCGCCTCAGGAGTTCACGTGTTGCAGAAGTGTCAGTTCGATATATAAGGACAGAATTGAAGCCTCCGCCCTATTTCAAAGATAAGCCTCCGATTGCCTTTTAGGTTGACAGGGAATTTTTAATCATTATGCTTAATGAGTAGATTAGTTATTTTATGAAACAGGCCTTATTAACAACTAAAAAAGGAGGGCCAGACATGGCTAGAACAATCAGAGCTAGATTTTCGCACGGTGTAATTGAACCTTTGGAAAAAGTAGAGATGCCGGAAGGTAAAGAAATTACTATTACCATATCTGAAACGCTTACCAAAGAATTTCTTTACGAAGAAGAACAAAGAGATAGGGAATGGGGTAACTTGGCGATGAGCAGTTTCGCTAGCGATTGGAACAATGAGAAAGACGCAATTTATGACAATTGGAAGGATCTCTATCATGTACAAAAGAGGTGATATTGTTTTAATTCCTTTTCCTTTCGCTGATCTTACTGGTACGAAAACCAGGCCAGGTAATTTGACAGATGCAGACTTATCCGAAGTAGACAAGAGGCTGCGCGTAGCTTTAGGACTATAATTATTTGGTAGTCTTTAAATAAATCCGGAAGGGTATTTATTCTGCCTAAGCCAACCATAACGGTTGGCTTTATTTATGGTAAGGGTAACAATCGTATAAAGGGCAGACTAAAAAATAGTGCCTATCCTTGATTATTTCCCATTATCTGATAGTCTGATGGTATGAATACTAAAGTTTACACACCATCTATTAAGAGAGAAGAAGCAATGGCTATTAGCAAGGTTGGCCAACGTCGCCAGGTTGTTATTCCTAAAGAGATATGCGAAGACGTAGGCCTTAAAGAAAGGGATTTTGTTGAGATAAAAGAAAGCAGGGGTTTTGTGCTTATCAAACCAAAAAAGCTGGTTGATTCGGATGATATTCTGATACCCGAAGAAGAAACTATGATAAAAAAGGGGAGGCGCAATTAAAGAGAGGTGAATATGTGTTGTGGGATGATCTCAAAAAGAGGATAAAAGGCTAACAGCGCTATCTATGGCGTGGATTATTCGACTTTCTAAAGAAGCAGAAAAACAATTTGAAAGACTTCCCAAAGATCGCCAGAGAAGTATTTTTGAAGTCATTGAAGGAATGCAAGAATACCCGTTTCGTGGCAACGTCATTCAATTAAAAGAGAAGGAATGGCAAGGCCGATTCCGGAAAGTTGTAGTTATCGGATTATTTTCATTCCGTATCACCATGGGCGTATTATTGAAATTTCAGGGATTCTTATCAGGAACGAAAAAACATATCGCAAAAAATAAAGGCTGGTATAAATACCAGCCTTTAGACTTGAGGACAAAGTCTTTTGGGTTTGGCAGGAAATTAATAGCGCCGCCGTTGAGCCGCGCGCTATTGGAACTCCTTTGTGTGCGTGTTGGTTCAAGCAGATGGTTAGAGGACGATCGTTTAGTCCTCGCGCGTCTTTGAAAGAGAAGAAAATCTGAAGCCGGTGATGTGCTCAGCCGCAGCCTTCGTAAATGGAATCATCCAAAATTGCGGATGGATTACTTTCGACCCGAATCGTTTTTCTGAAAGGCTGCCTGCAAGTTCCACATATTTATCGGCCATTTCGGGATCATCAGGAAAGACCCGATCTGCATACTTTCGCGCAATTCTTTCGACTTGAGCTCTCGCTTCGGCGAGGTTCTGACTAGACGGGCCTGTTGAGCCAGGCAGATAGCCTTCCTGTGCCAATTGCAGAAAGTCTTCAGCACATCGATATTCAATATTACCGGCTCGCCAGGACATCTCTCGTATCTTTGCTGGAGTAGTAAGCCACTTGTAAAAGACCACTAGCGTTGCGATCAGAGTTATAAGAACTCCGATCCAGCTTAGCGCGGAATCAATCGCGGCCATAAAGGCGAGAAACCAAAGAAGGGAAACTTGGTCCTTCCATGGGTTCTCGCCCGGTTCTTTTTCACGAAGAAGGCCGCCAACCCAATCAACTTCAAAACCAATTAGCCACAGATTGCGATTGCGCAAGGAGTTTCTGGTCAGAAGACGCCACACGGCCGCGCCGAAAAGCAAAATGAAGCGCACGACAGCGCCTGAAAGCCAGAAAAGAAAGAGAAGTACAAGGATTGGATGCCTATTGCAGAATTCTGCCATGGTTTTTCCTGAGTCCTAACAAATATTAGGAATCCTTCATGTTTTGCAAAACAAGTCCCCAATTATCCCTGTTTGATGTGAAAAATGTTTTCCCCTAATGCCTTGCCACAAGAAGACTGGTGTTACCTGTACCGTGATCAAGTATATCCGCACATAGATGAAGACCTTTCCCGTGAGCTGTATCCAAGTGAAACGGGAAGGCCAAACACGCAGATAAAGAAAGCGGTATCGATCCTTATCTTTATGGATATGGAAAGACATACGTGGCGAGGAGCAGAGTTTCTGCAGACAAGGAGGCTTGACTGGTTAATAGCTACGCGAACACCAATAGGGGAAGAGCCGATAGACCACACGACGTTGTTTAAGTTTTTCCTTCGTATGGAGACAAGTTGTGCAGCGAGGAAGTTATTTGAGAAATTAACGGTACGGTTTATAGGGGCGTGTGGAACCTCTGAGAAGAAGCAGAGAACAGACTCATTTTTTATGCATGGGTGGTTGCAAATTCTGTCCCGTTATGGATTATTTAAAGAGACGCTACGGGTATTTCTGCAAAACTTACGCAAGCAAAAGCTTGGCTTGTATGAGGAGATAAGCAAAGAGCTTCCCGGTATCCAGAAAAGGTTGGAAGAAGGAAAGATGAAACCGGAGGAACAATATTCGGATGCTGGATTTGTGAATGGCCAGACCATAGTGGATTCAAATGAGAGAGGCATATTGCTGGAAGGCCCGAGTTCAGGTCGTTCCCAATCATTCGAGAAGTATCAAGCGGGGGATAGACCACTCGACACAGCGGATTTTGAAGTGTGCGTTGATGAGAAGAACAAGGCAGTGTCCGTGCTTGCCTGTCCGGGAAAACAAGCGCCGGTAGACCATGTGCAAAGCGAGAAGACGGGAAAGACCCTTGTACATTTTGACGCTTCAGTGTGTAGGGAGTGCAAGGTAAATACGAGATGCCCGGTAAAGATTGGTACTGGGGTGGAGGCGACCGTGAGCGAAATGGTTCGCGTACACGGAGTCCGAAGGTCGAGGTATCGAACGGAAGGCAGGACACGATTGCAATTACTCTTTGCCTCTATTGCCTGTAATGTGAAGAGATTTATCAGGCATGGTATTCTTTACGGATACATCCTACCCGTAAAAACGTATTTTTCCCGTGCTTTTTCTTTTGTAAAGGGATTTTTCAGCGTATCTTTTGTCTTTAAACTGAAAAAACAGCCTTGTTACACGGAATGTTGCTTTCTCAAAATTTCACAAAGAATAAATCTTTAATTTTAGTGTTTTTCGAAAAACAGGGTTTTTCAACAGAGTCATATATAAGGACAGAATTGAAGCCTCCGCCCTATTTCAAAGATAAGCCTCCGATTGCCTTTTAGGTTGACAGGGAATTATTAATCATTATGCTCATCCGGAGAATGGTTATTTTATGAAACAGTCTATATTAACAACTAAAGAAAGGGGGTTAACCATGCCAAAGCAAATGGTTTTGGAATTTCCAGTTGAGTTTCCGGGGAAAAGTGTTCAGGACAAAGAGGCTTTAAGAAAAGCGAAAGAATCAATGATTTTGGAACTTTTGTGAAAGAGAGAAATATCCCAGGGCAAAGCAGCGGGGCTTCTGGGAATAGACAGAAACACGCTTTTTGATTTAATGGCCGAGCATAATATACCGATGGCAAATTTCCCACCAGAAGAGCTTGAACGGCAACGAGAAGACGATGAAAAAAGAGAAAAGGGGAAAAAATAAAATGGCAGGGTTAATTGTTTCTGACATATGAAAAAGAGAATACAAAAACAATTCCGGCTATTAAGACAAAACTCCAAACACCCTTCCTTGCAGATCAAGAAAACAAATGGCGATGTCGGTTAAGCCGCGACTACGATAAATCTTGCGGCTGGTCTCGCCATGGAAGGGAAAAAGTGACTTTGATCCACAGGCCCATGCAACAATTGGGTTAGGTATCGATCCTGGAGGCTATAAGACCACGCTAGATTTTTAAACAGTCACCTTTTCTCTTGTTTTTTTGGGTGACGCAGACTCGATCCCAATCTCTTCATCGGTAAGATAGCAGGCAGGGTCGTGTTCCCATATATCGCCATAATATGCCTCTGCCCTGGCCCTGAAGTTTCCGCTACAGATATTAAGCCATCTGCATTTTGCACAACGTCCCTTTATGTAAGGATTTTTGTTTTTCAGTTTAGCCATTAATTCATTGGAAGTATCCTCCCATATCTCGCTAAACTTTCTTTTCCTGATGTTTCCAAAAGAGTATTGTCTCCAAAACTGGTCGGCATGCACCTCTCCATCCCAGCTGATACAGGCAAGCCCTTTGCCAGAACTATTTCCCTCGTTCATCTGGAGAAGTTCATATACCTCTTTTGCCCTCCTGGGATCTTCCTTCAGGAGTCGTAAATATACATACGCCCCGTCAGCATGATTATCCACAGTGAGCACCTCTATTTTCCTGCCCCTGTCATGTGCTTCTCTGGTCTTGTTGATAATAAGGTCAACAACCTCACGGGTTTCTTTGTGAGAAAGATCTTCCTCGATTAAGTTGGAACCCCTGCCTGAATAAACCAGGTGATAGAAGCAGACCCTTGGAATATTTTCTTTTTCAATGAGTTGAAATATGCCGGAAATATCATGTGCATTTCGCTTGTTAATGGTAAAACGCAGGCCTACTTTAATACCAACCGACATGCAATTCCGAATACCAGCCAATGCCGCATCAAATGCACCAGGAATACCACGAAAACGGTCATTTGTTTCCTTCAGGCCATCAAGACTGATTCCAACATAGGAAAGCCCGAACGTTTTCAATTCATTTGCCTTCTCCCGGGTAATCAAGGTGCCATTCGTACTGATAACTGCCCGCAAACCCTTCTCTTTAGCGTAGCCAATTAATTCAAGAAGGTCAGGCCTCATAAGAGGTTCTCCGCCAGAAAACAGAATCACAGGCGCACCATAATCTGCGAGGTCATCCAACATGGACTTTGCCTCACTTGTAGTCAGTTCATTGGGGTATATAATATCCTTTGACTGAGAATAGCAATGGACACATTTCAGGTTGCAGCGTTGCCCTACATTCCAAACTACAACGGGTTTTTTATCTTTGGAAAATTGCAATAAATGGGATGGCAGTTTTTTGGACTCTCTCCCGTAACGCAAAGCATCTGATGGTTCTACCGTACCACAGTATAATTTTGATATGCCAATCATATCTACATCTCCTGCACAAGTATGCGTACTCAAGTAACCTGTGGTTGCTAACCACAGGTACAATTATAATAAAATAATTTAATTAAACCTGCATCCCTCTGAATGTTAAAGTGCAAGTAATTCGCATGTTCCTGATTATACCTTAAAATGGTTGTTTAGCAAAAAACATTTTTCGACTCTAAAAACTTATTGTCCTATTGCATAGAGTTTCCAGTCTTCACAACCAACATAAAGCATACCTTTGGAATCAATTGCCGGAGAAGAAAGTAATGGACCGCCAGTTTTTGCAGTCCATTTGAGACTGCCATCGGCATGTATAGCATACAAATTACCATCCCACGAGCCTATATATATAACACCATTTGCATCAATGGTAGGCGATGCCGTAATAGCATCTCCCGTTTTAAATTCCCATTTCAACGTACCATCTTTTTTTACTGCGTATAGTTTGCCATTTTGTGCACCAATATAGACCGTTTCATCTGTGTCTACTGCTGGAGAAGAGTGTGAACGGCCACCTAAATCAAACCCCCACTTTAAAGTTCCATCCAAATTTACGGCGTAGAGTTTTCCATTCATATCCACAACATAAACAGAGCTATTACTAACGGCAGGTGTGGAATCTATTTTATTTTCGGTTTCCAGGCTCCACTGTAATGTACCATCCTGATTTAAGGCGTACAAATGCTTATCCCACGAACCGATATAAATCGTATTATCCTTGCCAACGGCAGGAGAAGAAACCATGATAGATGCCCCGGTTTTATAACTCCATAAAAGTTTTCCCTTAGCGCTGATTGCGTAAAGTTTTCCATCAAAAGAACCACAATAAACATTTCCATTGTCGTCAATTGCTGGAGCAGAATGAATAGCCCCGGCTGTCTGAAACTTCCACTTTATTTTTCCATCTGGATTGAGCGCATACAGTCTCCCGCTTACAGAACCAAACAAAATAACTCCATCTGCGCCAATTGCCGGAGAACCATATATCTCAGCATCACTTTTAAACGCCCATAAAACCTTTCCCTTCGGAGTTATAGATAACAAATTACCATCCGTACTTCCTACATAAATTATCCCATCTGCATCTACTACAGGCGACGACCATATTTCACCAGAACTGGAAATATTCCATGCAAAATTGTTGTTCGATGGCCCTGCAAAGGGTACCCTGCCTGTCCTTTGCAAATTATGCCGGTACAGGGGGAATGCGCTCCCTGTGTCTTGGGCGTAACTGGCGGAAGCAATCGATATTCCGAATGCTAAGATGGTAATCGTTGTTACATAAAAGAAATGAGTTGTCACAGATGGGAAAACAAATTTGAATTTCATTCATTGCACTCCTGAAAAGCATTAAAGATCTGGAATAACGAGTTCTTGTCCAATTTTCAAGGATTTGTGATCCTTGAGGGCTTTTTTGTTTACATCATATATTTTATTCCATCTCGCACCGTTATTATAATACTTCGCTGCCAACGTATACAGGGTATCGCCCGGTCGAACCGTATGTTTATGTACAGTCGATTTTGCGTTTTCCACTTCGACTACTTGAGAAAGTGATGGGGTGGTTGTTTCCTTTGTAGTTTTTCCCTTTATCTTTTGTGACAGTATTTTTTCTTCGGGGATAACAAGCTCCGTGCCAATTCTGAGGCTGTTTCGATCCTGGATTTTATTTTGATTTGCAGTAAAAATGAGTAACCACTTCGATTCATCACCATAGTATTTGTTTGCGATTTTGCGAAGGCTATCGTTATATTTCACCCTGTGTGTCTTAAATTGTGCAGTGACCTTTTTATCAGTAACGGAAGGGACGTCTTTCCAATCTTCAGAATCTGACATAACAGATGCCTTTGTATCATGTGCGTCTGTAAGTATCGGTTCTTTATCCTTTGCCTTCTTCCATACTCCCTCAATAACGCCTTCCTCATTTTCGGGAGATATTTCAGCAATTTTATCTGTGCTTGTGACGTCTGCTGCCTTTTGTTTCGGACTTTGTACTTCCGTAGTTACTGCTTCAAAAGACTCCCGAGATGCATTTTGAGGCTCAGGTGATAATTCATGTATATCTAATGCACCAACAAGTGTTTCTTCTTCCAATTCCGGAATAGGAATAGTCGGTTCTTTGACCGTGGTTCTCGTGCTCAGAAAAACACCAATAATTGCCAGAATAATCACTCCTAACGTTACGCCAACTTGCACATCTCTTTTCATCGCTTTTAATTCCTTTCATAGGTTTTATAGGAATGAAGAATCCAAATTATACATAATCATGCCTCTTTCATGCCGATTGACACGTTAATACCTACGTGATTTTTCTCAAAAAAACAAATCCATCTCTTATTTCAGGTATTCCTCGAAGGACTTTATACGTCATTGTCCATTATGACTATTTGATTGTTGCCTCCTTTCCCCGAACTGAGGAATTTTGTCTCAGTGATACTTGACCTGTAACAGGAAGCCCCCTCCACTTGAGTAACATGGGACAAGCAACGAATATTGTCGAATACGTACCCACAACGATTCCCACTAACATTACAAATGCAAATCCATGGATTTCTGGCCCACCCAGGAAAAACAATGCTAACAAGACACCAATCGTAGTGACTCCGGTCAAAAGGGTACGACTTAGGGTCTGATTAATACTATCATTCACCACGTGCGGCGTAAGCATATTACCCCGACCACCCATATTCTCCCTAATCCTATCAAATATAACAATCGTATCATTCAGGGAGTAACCGATTACCGTGAGAAATGCAGCCACCATGGAGCTGTCAATTTTCATATTTCCAAACAAATAATCCGCAACAGCCACGGCACCCAAAGTAAGCAGGATGTCATGGATAACTGCGATAATTGCAGAAGAGCCGAATTTAAAATCTCCAAAGCGAAACCACACATAAAATATCGTTGCAACACAGGAAAAGATTACCGCCAGTATGGCACGACTCTTCATCTCGCCTGCAACAGTAGCACCAATGCTTACTACCCTTTTCAGTGGATTCGGTATTTCAAATGCACTCTTGATAGTCTTTTCTATGGCTTCTGCATTTTGAAGATTGAGCACTATATTAACAGTTTGATATTCTCTTCCTTCCTCCAAATCCTGCTCAAGAACATTGGGGTATCCTGCAGAGGTCAGCACCTCTTCAATAACGTGCATTTTTAAGGGTTTTGACAATGCCATACGAAATTGTGCCCGGTTCGGTTCCTTTTCTTGATTAGCTTTGTTTATTCCGGTGCCTTCAGAAACATCTTTAATCAATTCGAAAGAGACGTCAATTTTTTCTTTATACAAATTAGCTTTGAATATATTAACAACATCCTCCTTGATTTTCTCCTGTACTTTACCGGCGCTGAGAGGTTTCACGCGAATCGCAAATAATTGCGCAGGGGCGTTCATTGCGTAAATACGCTTAATGGAATTAATTCTACCCACCATCTTCACAAAATCTTCCTTACTGAGGCTTTCTTTTAATTCTACCTGGATTGCTTCACTCCCAAAGCTATAAACACCAGGAACAGAAATCGTTTCACGTATGGCCTGTTTAATATCCTGCAGGATCGTTCTCGTACCTTCAATTCTTAGCTTACTTATACGCACCATTGCCGATTCTTTTGATTGCGCTGTTACGGAAACACCACCAAACCCCTGCTTATTCAACTCAAGCGTAAGGGCGATGGGGTCTATTGGTTCACTAACCTCCACCTCCACGAAAGGTTTCGTTGTCTGCATGTTTACATCCTGTACCTGCAATGTTTCAACAATATCACCCATCGTTATTTTAATATCATGAAAAACTATGTTGTTTTTTAGCCTGTTAACAACTTCACCAATCAATTGCGGACGTTTTTTCACGTCTTCGAGGCCGGCAATATTCACTAAATACTCTTTCGCGGGCTGATTAACAGAGGTTAACGACACCACATCTTCTTCGCTATACCCTGCGGATTTGAGAATATTTTGAAGTGCGATCTCGTCTATTGGTCTCTGTAGCTTAAGATTGAAAACCGTTGGTTCCACAAAATCGATTCCGGCAAACAGACCCGACGTATCCATGACACCCTTAATATCTTCTGTCAATTTTTGTTTTATTTTTTCATCATTAAGCTCTTTTATACGGATGCCAAATTCATTTGCTGTTGATATAAATTGGGTTAGATTCTCGCCAGACCAGATACTCTGTACCTCAGCTTCTTCATAACCTGTATCAGCTAAGGCCGTCCTTACAAAACCAGGTTGCGTTGGATTATTGAGGTGTAAATGAACCAGGGTACCACCGGTAAAGTCGATGTCGTATTTTTTATTCCCACGAAGGACAAATGTCGTCAAACCACCAACAATACAAGCGCCCGAAACTGCAATGAGGACAAAACGATAATTAATAAATTTAACATGGGGAACACCAATCAGTTTAAACATGGAGAAATTCCTGATCCAGCCTAAATCCATGAACAAAGTATATATAACCCTTGTTACAAAAACAGCGGTAAAAAGATTGATGATCAAGCCCAAAATTAGTGTCCATGCAAACCCTTTTACAGGTCCGGTACCCACTGACGCAAGTATCACGCCCGTTATTAACGTTGTAATATGAGAATCGAAAATGGCAGAAAATGCCTTTTCGTATCCTGCCTTTACAGCTGCCCGCAAAGGTTTCCCCTTGGCTTTTTCTTCACGGATCCTTTCGAAAATTAACACGTTTGAATCAATGCCCATACCAATCATGAGCACCAATCCCGCAATACCCGGAAGCGTTAAGGTGGCGTTGAGCAGCGCCATCATTCCAACGATAAAGAAGATATTTAAGGCATTTGCAAAGTTAGCGACCCAGCCTACCCCCATATAGTAAATACCAACAAAGAGGATAGCAAAGATACCCCCAATAACACCTGCCAGTACTCCTTTACGGATTGAATCTCTTCCCAGGCTGGGACCTACCATGGTTTCCATTTCAAGTTCAAGGTCTGCCGGGAGGCTTCCTGCCCGCATTATGGCAATGAGTTCGTTGACCTCATCTTGTTTGAAATTTCCTTCAATAATACCTGCTCCCGGAATGCGGTCACGTATCACAGGTGCTGAATATAAAGTACCATCCAGGATAATTGCCAGCGGTTTCCCAATATTACGTTCGGTAACCTGCCCAAATTTTGATTTACCAATTGCATCAAACTCAAAACCCACGACGGGTTCAATCCCTTTGCGGTCGGCATATATGCGGGACAAATGTTCTCCTGAAATCTCCGTCTTGTTTCGTACAAGGTACCACTTACCAGCCTCCCCTTCTTCTCCTTTTTTCTTTCTTAACCAGTGTTTATAGTAGCCGGGGACTGTTTTCCCCTCCATCGCCTCTTTATATTCCGGGCTGTCTCCGCTGGCTGCCAGCCTGAATTCAAGCTTGCCAAGGCGTGTAATGCGGGTCTTCAGTCCTTCTGTTTCCGTCTTGGTAGCGCCCGGGACCTGAATAAGTATTCGATGACTACCCTGTTCTTGTATCCTATATTCTATAACGCCCTGGGGATCGATCCTCTTTTTCAATACCTCAATAATTTCTTTTGTAATCCCGGGTCGATCTTCCTTTTCATCCACCCGTACTTTATAAAGTAATTCAGAGCCCCCTTTGAGGTCTAATCCAAGCTTAATTTTACCCTTTGATACATACTCAACAACCTTGTTGCGGACGTTTTTGCCATCTTTGTCTGTTTCTTCACTAACAATCGTTTCGCGAATAACAGGATTCGTTATGAAAAACCGTGTCCATGATTTTTCCAAAGAAGTGCGCTCTACTATCTTCCCATCAATCTCTTTAACGTGCTCCCTCTGTAATATCTTTTCTGATGGGGGATATAAAATCATGGTACCAATAGCAATAACTACCGCAATGAGTGGTATCCGCCACCTTAAGTTTTTAGTCATGTATTTCTCCTCAACAGGCTCCTTTTCCGTTGTCCTTAATAAACTGCAAATGCATACCCGTAATATAGAATAAAAGGTTATTTTATATCTTTACTCTCTTTTGTAGATTCTCTTGCCGTTTCTGTATCATCATCGTGAGAAACCTCTGATACCGCGACAATGGCACTCCTGTCGACCTTGAGTTTCACATCCTTGGCATCATCCACACGAAGGATAACCTCATTCTCTCTGACAGACGTAACGAGCCCATGTATCCCGCCGCCGGTTACGACCCGGTCGTTCTTTTTAACCCTGGACAACAGCGCCTTACGCTCTCTTTCCTTTCTTTTTTGTGGTCTCAATATCAAGAAATACATCACAACAAACATAAGTATAAACGGAAGTAACATGGACAGCATCCCACTTGGTGATGACTGTTTTCCGGCCGCTTGCAATAAAAAAAGCATTCTCTTCCTCCTAACCGTAATAAAAAATATTTACTTGAAAATAGATAATATTTCCCGATCTGAGTTGCATTTCAAGCGCTTGTCACTCAGACTGCTTTAACAAAAAATCAGACTTAAAATCCTTGAATTCTCCCTTTGCAATGGATTCCCTTATCAGCTGCATCAGATTCTGAAAATAAAAGATATTGTGCAATGAGAGTAAGGTCAACCCCAAGATTTCGCGTGCCAGAAAGAGATGCCGCAGATATGCCCTCGAAAAGTTTTGGCATGTATAACAACTACACGCCTTATCCAAAGGGCCCGCATCTTCTTTATATTGACTATTGAGTATTTTTACTCTACCCGTGCTGGTAAAGGCGCACCCGTTCCTTCCGTTGCGTGTGGGGACAACACAATCAAACATATCGATTCCCCGCTCTACGGCATTGAGGATATCAACAGGAAAGCCAACACCCATCAAATACCGCGGTTTATCATCAGGCAAATAGTCTACCGTATAATCCAGCACTTCATTCATGAGGAGTGACCCCTCACCGACACTTAATCCACCAATTGCGTATCCCTCGAAATTCATATCCACAAGGCTTCTTGCGCATTCAATGCGAAGTTCCCTGAATACACTTCCCTGCACAATACCAAAGAGCGTCTGCTGCGTGTTCTTGTGCGCATGTAAACAACGTTCTGCCCATTTCAGCGTCCTTTTTACGGCCACACCAGCCATATCCTGTTCACAAGGATAGGGCACACATTCATCAAACGCCATAAGAATATCTGCCCCGATGTCGTTTTGTATTTGCGTCATCCTCTCGGGGGTAAAGAAAAACCGTGTTCCATCAACCGGGGATTGAAATTCTACTCCATTGTCCGAAACCTTTGTCAGGCCAGTAAGTGAAAAAACCTGATATCCGCCACTATCGGTAATAATTGCCCCATCCCATCCCATAAACTTATGGAGACCTCCCAATTGTTTAATAACTTTCTCACCCGGTCTCAAACAGAGATGATACGCATTCGACAAAATGATCCTGGTGTCGGTCGCTTTTAGATGTACTGGCGTTAAGGTCTTGACCGTCCCTTGTGTGCCAACAGGCATAAAAACTGGTGTAAGAATACCCTGTTGAGCTAATTTGAGTTCTCCGCACCTGGCCTTTGTTTGCTTATCAACCGCGACAGTTCTAAAAATCAACACTACCTCCGCAAAGAGGTATTAATAAAGCCGAACCAATTCTATCTCCGGATAGTAATGCTTTAAAATAGCTATCCACGGAGAACCCTTTTCTGCCATGGCTTGAGCGCCATATTGGCATAAACCCACACCATGCCCCCACCCCTTTCCTGAAAAGGTAATACAGTTTCCATTACTCCTGGAATTAAAGGCCGTACTCAACAAAATATTCGGACCGACAAGCAAACGAAAATCATTTGCATTCATTTCTTTGTTTCCCTGAAGAGAAGCAATTTCGACTTTCGAACCATGATTGCCGGCGCCCGGATTTACGTTTTTTACGGCACTAATATTTGAAATGTAAATATTGGCTTCCCGTAATTTCTTTTCTATGTCGGACTTCCTAATGTCCTTGCTCCAGCTGGAGTGTTTCGAGTTATCACAGTAACCACAAACTACTCCAGTTAAGGGTGGTATGCTATCTTTCCCGAATACATGGAGAGCATCTTCCGTATGTCCCCCACACGTGCTATGGAAATATGCAGGAAAAATATTCCAATTGTATACCATGACTACGCCTTTGGTTTCCTGAATAATTTTATTAAGCCGGGGCGTTTCGCCGGCTATACCGCGATATGCAAGCTCTATCATTTCCAGGTGATAGATTTCATCCCGCCGTATCTTTTTTTTATACATCGCATATGTCCTTGCGGTTACTGCCTGGGCACGCAAGGCATCATCATTCCATGACTGCGGCATTTCACTGCCAAGGACACCGGCAATAAAACTTTCCATGTCAATTTCTTCAATTACGGAGAATTTATTGTTAAATTGCTGCAATATCCTGATTTCACCGCGATATCGCAGGTTGTTTAACTCAATATCCCCATCCTGGTGACTTGTAATTCTTAGTTCACTCGTGTCATAGCGCTTATTTCCGATATTGATAGCGCTATTCGTTACTGATATTTTTGCCTTTTGTAAACCTTGCCCCTGATCGATAATATTCGTCAGGCTGCCGGTAATTTGATAACTCCCATAAACAGACACCTGCGCTTCCCGGGCGTCACGTATCAGGAGCACCCGCATGATAGGCGGTTTATCGAGAAGGGGTCCATAATCATTGACACCATCTTGAACTACCAGGGCATCCCTCTGGCACGAAAAAGGTATTCCCGCGGACAGCGTTGGCAATAACACGGCAATCATCAAGGAAAATACCCTACCCATACGTTTTGTATTTATAATTATCGAATATAATCAATCGACCTCTAACCAAGACAGTCACACCTTTGCAATCCATTTTTGATAGGTACCTGTTTTGTAACGGTTTCCGTTACTTTGCCGTGGGAATTGTTGCCTTTGTACATTTCCCGGGTAGTGTCTTTGTATCTCTCATATTCGCTAAAGACGCATCCGCAGTAGCCCTGCCGGTAAAGCATCTTTTTCCTGGCGATATCCTGACTACACTCAGACAAGGAACGATAATCACGATAAACAAAATGAATTCCGTGTTCCTGTGATAAATTTTCTGAAATGATTTTTAACTGTTCGTGATTCTGGTATACACTGAACAACATGGTCGACGTAAAGGAGTCAAATCCATTTTGCCGGGCATAACTCACCGCAAATTTCAGTCTCATGGCATAACAATCCGCACACCGGTCATCCCCTTCATAATTGACGCCCCTCAAATATTCCCTTAAGCCATAGTCTTCGTGATAAATTACGGGGATAGGGTCACTTTCCTGGAATACGCGCAAGGCCTTCAATCTTCGCCTAAACTCA
The DNA here is from genome assembly GCA_015075005.1 of Planctomycetia bacterium. Taxonomy (GTDB): domain Bacteria; phylum Planctomycetota; class Brocadiia; order Brocadiales; family Brocadiaceae; genus Brocadia. Next base: position 257,848 of record JABTVC010000002.1, on the reverse strand, counting down.
AGCAATGGATGTATATTTGGATTGTAAAAGAGCCCGGTTACCCTGAAACCTTCTTTTCTCAGCTCATCGAGCGGTGCGCATAAACAACATGCACAGCAAATATGTAACAACAGCTTCATAAGAGAACCCCTCTAAAATAGCCTTTTTTGGAGTCCGGCCTCTGCGTGAAATTGATATCCCAGGTGTTCATAAGCAAGTTTGGTCGCAACCCTTCCCCTTGGTGTTTTGTCCAGATATCCCCTCTGGATCAGAAATGATTCATATACCTCTTCGACGGTATCTTCTTCTTCACTTACCGAAACTGCAATAGTTTTCAAGCCGACAGGGCCGCCGCCGTACCGAATGACGGTTTCCAGTATTTTACGATCCATATCTCCCAGGCCATTCTCATCCACGCCCAACATCTCCAATCCCCTGTAGGCTACTTCTTCATTAATGAGGTCGTTGCCACGTACCTGAGCAACATCCCGAATACGTCTTAAAAATCTATTGGCTATCCTTGGGGTGCCACGGGATCTTTTCGCTATAATTTCAGCCCCTTTTTCATCTATTTGAATAGAGAGAATGCGGGCAGAATTACATACAATATTATACAGGTCTTCCCACGGATAGAACTCCAGCTTCTACATCTCAAACCGCGAGCGAAGGGCAGTAAGCAATCCTTCTCGTAGTCGATCCAACAAGCGTAAACTTCGGCAGCTTGATTTTTACCGACCTGGCCTTGGGTCCCTGATCAATAAGAATATCAATATAAAAATCCTCCATTGCTGAATACAGATACTCTTCAACCGTTGTATTCAACCGATGAATTTCGTCAATAAACAGGATATCCCCGTATTGTAAATTTGTAAGAATGCCTGCAAGGTCCATAGGTTTGTCCAGGATGGGACCAGACGTTGTCTTCATTGACGTATTAATTTCGTTGGCAATAATTTGCGACAAGGTTGTTTTTCCCAAACCAGGAGGGCCGGAAAACAAGATGTGGTCTAAGGGTTCTCCCCGTTTCTTTGCAGCTTCGATGTAAATGAGCATATTCTCTTTTAAGCGATCTTGTCCAATAAAATCACTGAACCGTTTTGGCCTGAGCGTAAGATCCAGATTTTTATCTTCCACGATTATCGTGGAAGATAAAATATCTTCTTTTATCATACCGTATATCCTACCGTGAGGCTTGAAATTACACGCCAGAATTAATTAAACCTTATATTTTAGTGCTTCCCTTACAAGTACCTCAACATCATCAATTGTTTGTAATTTTCTTACCGCTTCACTTACTGCGTTTTCAGCCACGGGTCGTCCATAACCTAAAGAAACCAGTGCCATAACAGCATCAGATACCAGCGCCCTTTGCCGGGTAATGCCAGGAGGTATAGTTGGTGTAATATCCTTTAACATGCCCTTGATTTCCAGGATAATCCTCTCGGCCGTCTTCTTCCCAACTCCTTTGATTTTTTCCAATGCCTTTGCATCTTCATGGGAGACCGCATATTTGATATCTTCCACCGTGCTGCCAGAGAGTATGGTGATTGCCAAAGTAGGTCCGATGCCATTCACGGAAAGCAGCGATTGAAACAAATCCCTTTCATCTACTGTTGCAAAACCAAAAATCTTTATCTGCTCTTCCCTTATAAACAACTGGGTAAGAATTGTAACCTCTCCCTGGCTGGGGATATTCTCGAAGGTAGATAGCGGAATGTGTAGTAGATAACCAATGCCTGCCACTTCCAGGACAAGTCTGGCGGGAGACTTACTGGTTACCCGCCCCCGGATGTAATCTAACATGTATGCCTGTCCCCAGATATCGCACGGATGTCATCAGAGTATTTTTTTACACCGGCCATTCTGCATCGTTGTCTTCCAAATCCGCCGCAGAATTTCTGTTTGTTTTTAGATTCATGCCAATCTTGGAGAGTACGTCTTTTATCTCATTAATATAATCTTGATTCACACCTTTTTGGTTCAACTCCAATTCTGTATTTTCTACGAGGTCTTCAACTGTTTCAATACCGAGCATGCTAAGGATATTTTTGCAATGAGTGGAGAATTCAAGTTCCGAAATGGCATCAAATATCTGCATCTTTTTTTCTGAGCTTTTGTTCGTAAACAACTCAGTCTCGCTGCCACTTTCCAATGAGTGTCCCAAACGTAATCCTTTTTGAGATAAAATGACCTTAATTTCATTCAGCGAGGTTTCGCCAAAATTTTTAAATGAGAGCAAGTCCGCTTCTGTAATTCTTGTAAGATCCCGCAAAGTATAGATATTCATTTTTTCCAGGCAATTTTTGCTTCTTACCGAGAGTTCAAAATCAGAAATTGGAATATTCAACACCTCGCTTTCCTTCCCTTGCTTCTTTGAAATCTCCTCATCATAATACATAGCGCCAGAGGACCTGGCATCTTTTAAAAACAATAAGGCCCGCTGATTGGTAGGTTCCGCATCCAGGATTGTTTCGAAACAATATACCGCATCGTCATAATTGCCTTTATCTTCATACAATAATCCCAGATTACTATATGCGTTTATATGGCTGGGACATAAATTTATACACCTCTCGTAGTACTCGATAGCCTTTTCATCTTCCCCATTCAGATCATAATTAAACGCACAACGGAAAAGAGACCTCGCATAGTTTTGGTCTATTTGAAGGGACTGTTCATAATGACTAAACGCCTCATCGTATTCTCCGAGGGTGTCCAAACAATACCCCCACTGATAATGCAATTCTGCACTATCGCGATGTGATTTCGAAAACTTTTTAATAATTTCTAATGCATCTTCGATATTACCGGCCATCCTTTTTGTCTCCGCAATATTCATGCAAATATCAAATTCTTCAGCATCCGCTTTTTTAGCGCGTTCAAAACATTCCATGGCCTCGGCATAATCGCCTAACTCCTGATAACATTTTCCCAGATAATATGAACCAATCTTTCTCGATTTAACCTCTTTCAGAAGTACTGATGCCTCTTCTACATTTCCAACGACCCACTCGCATATTCCCAGCAAAAGAGTTAAATCCTTTGCCCTGGCGCCATCATGTTCCTTTTTTAAATGAGCCCTCATCGAATTAATCTTTGCATCCAGCTTTTCCCTATTTTCTTTAAGGCTGTATACCTGCTCCTTGAAATGGGCAACGGCTTCCCTCGACAATGTTTCTACTTCTAAGATTTTATCAATATCCAGATCAGCGACTTCTGTAATCATTTATTGTTTAACCTCCATTACTTCTTAAAAATATACTCTTGAATTATCAAAGTTGATAATTTTTGGATGTCAGAGTTTAACAAACACACGCCAGGAATTCAAATAAAATTTATTACGTAATTTTACGATAACCCTATTATTTCCCATGCTTTTGCATAGTGTTGCTTAATAATTTCCTGACCCGGCATAATCGTCCTATTGCCTGGAATGGGAACAAAGGAGGCCATGGACTTCAGGCACTTTGGTTGCGGCGTAGCTGCGCCAGGTTATTATATATGAGGTCGGATAATGTCCCGATCTGCGGGCAGGATTTGCGTGTCGGGAATCTACTTCGTCACCGCGATTGACTTCCGGAAGAGCACCAGGCTGTATACAAAGAACCCAAGACCGATTGCACCTACCATCAAAAAATTAGGCCAGACCGCACGAATGCCGCCCCCACGATAAATAATCACCTGCGAAAAGCTGACAAAATGCCGTGAAGGCAGGAAGAATGTGATATACTGCAGCCATTGTGGCTGGCTCTCAACAGGTGTTGACCCGCCAGAAAGAAGCTGCAACACGACGACCACCAGAATGATCAAAAGCGCGAACTGCGCCATCGAACGCGAACTCGTACCCAAAAATATCCCAAGTGCCGTTGTGAAGAACAGATAAAGCACGACGCCAACGAACCACAGGATGACCGAACCATTAAACGGCACCTTCAGCGCCATCTGGACAATCAGGAAGAGGGAAGCCCCCGTCGCGATGAGAATCACCAGACCGTTGGCCCAAACCTTCGCTATTGCAATCTCGAAGGCGGTCAGTGGCATTACGAGCAGGTGTTCAAGCGTCCCGTGCTCGCGTTCGCGAATCACTGCGGCGCCACATAAAACAATTGTCAACAGAGTCACCTGATTGATGATGGCCACTACACTCTTAAACCAGGCGGATTCTCCGTTCGGATTGAACAGCATGCGAACAACCAGGTTGACGGGCTCACGTACCATTTCATCCGTGCGTTTGAGAAAGGTTGCGATGCGCTGGTTGATGATGTTCTTGATGTAGTTAGCGCCTATACCAGCCTGTTGCATGGCGGTAGCATCGATGTTCACCTGGATATCCGGATGACGACCGGCGCGAAGGTCTGATTCGAACCTATTCGGGATCGCAACGACGAAAATGAACCGTCCTTTGTCCATAGCGTCTTCGACTTCGCTGGCGGTAATAGCTTCAGGCACCTGAAAACGCGGCGGATAGAAGGCATTAAACAGTTCCTTGGATAGGGCAGAACCGTCCTCGTCCACAAAAGCAATCGATGCGTTGTTGACCTCACTCGAAGTGCCCGTTGCCTGGACGTAGATCGCCATAGTGAATGCATAGATGACGAACATGATCATAACCAGATCGCTTGCCAGACTGCGAATTTCCTTGAGCCCAAGCCAAAGAATGTTCAGGAGTGTAGTCATCGTTATTTCTCCTGCTTTCTCAGGCCGGCAAAGCTAACTGCCCAGAAAATTGGGATGCAGCAGGACAGAAAGATAATGTCCGGTATCATGAGGGCAGGTCCGAGCCCCTTGGTATACGCACCCACACTGGAGTGCATGTAGTATGTTGTTGGCCAGATCAAACCAAAGATTCTGGCGTTACCCTCAAGTGTTGAGACCGGCTGTAATAAACCGGAGAACTGGATGGTTGGTACAATGGTTATGATCGCGGTGACGAAGACGGCCGCGACCTGGCTGCTGGTGAAGGTCGAAGTCATCATGCCGATGCCGGTTGTCGCAGCGAGATAAAGCAGCGTGCACAACGTCAGCGTCAGAAAGCTTCCCTTGATCGGGACGCCAAAGACGACCCGCGCCATGAGGGCCAAAATGAAAAAATTGATCATGCCGATCACAATGTAGGGTATCTGTTTTCCCAGGAGGTACTCCATCTTCCCTGTTGGCGTAACATAGAAGTTAATGATTGAACCCAGTTCCTTTTCGCGCACAACGCTGACCGCCATGAGAATCGCCGGTATCAGGACCAGCAGCAGGGCAGGAATGCTTGGCACGATCGAGTAGATGCTTTCGAACGTGGGATTGTACATATAACGCTCCTGGATACTGGCAGTGTATTTGTTGGGGCCGGTGTATAGTCCGCTGGCGGGGTCGCGCAGCATGGTATCGTTGACCCCCTGAGCATACTGCGCAACAGTCTCCCCACGGAATGGGTTGGCGCCGTCGACCTGCGCCGAGACATCCGGTTTGGAGCCTCTGCAGAAATCCCTGCCGAAATCCGGAGGAACCTCAATGACCAGCGCAACGTCATTCGATTGCAGTCGCATGAGGGCTTCGTCGGCAGAGTAGACCGGAGTAGTCTCCGTAAAGTAACGATTCGATCCGGCGAACTGCTCGAGATACGTGCGGCTTTCCGGTGACTGATCGAGGTCGAACGAGGCATAGCGAATATGTTCGACGTCGGTAGTAATTCCAAAACCAAAGACGAGCATCAACAATAACGAACCAATGAAGGCGAAGGCCAATCGAATAGGGTCGCGACGGATTTGCATGGTTTCATTAGCGGTGTATGCGAGCATGCGGCCAAGGCTGAAACGGCCTGCGCGATGCTCCAATGGAGTTGGCGGGGCCGCAGACTGCCCGGCAGAGGGTGTGCTGGTTGCCGCCTTGTCCTTGCTTTCTCCGTTGGGCGAGGCGCCGGCAATCGCATCCTCCATGTAGCCGATGAAGGCATCCTCAAGACTGGCGGCGCCACGCTCATCTATAAGTTTCTGCGGAACATCACACGCCAGCACCTTCCCTGCGTTCATCAGCGAAATCCGGTCACAGCGCATCCCCTCATTCATAAAATGTGTGGTCACAAAAATCGTAACACCCTGCCGTCGCGAAAGATCGATCAACAGTTCCCAGAAGCTGTCCCGGGCGACCGGATCGACTCCCGACGTTGGTTCATCCAGAATCAGCATTTCCGGTTCATGCAGAACGGCGACCGCCAGCGAAAGCCGCTGACGCATACCCAACGGCAGGTCCGAGGCCAACGAATCGAGATACGGACCAAGGCCGAATTTTTCGACCAGCTCCTTGATGCGTGCTTTCGCCTTTTCTGATGGAATGTGATAGAGGCGGGCATCCAGTACAAGGTTCTGGCGAACCGTTAGTTCACCGTAAAGTGAGAACGCTTGCGTCATATAGCCGAGGTTCTTGCGCACTTCAAGACTTCCGGCCTCAACCGATTGGCCGAAGAGCGTCGCGGTCCCTTCGGTAGGAGGCAGCAATCCCGTCAACATCTTCATGGTGGTGGACTTGCCGCAGCCGTTGGAGCCGAGGAAACCGAATATCTCTCCCCGCTCGATCGACAGACTGACGTGATCTACAGCGGTGAAGCTGCCGAAGCGGCGAGTCAGACCCTTGGCATCAATGGCGATTTCCGATTTGGCGGCAGTACGAGGCGGGATGGTCAGCTCCTTGTGGCCGCTGCGTTTTTCCTCCGGTAACAGGGCAATGAAGCATTTCTCCAAATCTTTCGTACCTGTCCGTTCCATCAGCTCAGCCGGCGTTCCTGTCGCCAGTACACGTCCGGCATCCATCGCAACGATCCAGTCCCATTGTTGCGCCTCGTCCATGTAAGCCGTGGAAATAACGACACTCATGCTGGGGCGGCCCTTGCGAATATCGTCAATGAGCGTCCAGAATTGCCGCCGTGAGAGCGGATCGACCCCGGTAGTAGGCTCATCGAGAATGAGAAGATCAGGTTCGTGTACCAACGCTCCGCAAAGCCCAACCTTTTGCTTCATTCCGCCCGAGAGCTTGCCGGCAGGACGTTCGGGAAACGGGCCAAGTCCGGTGGCATCGAGCAGTTCTTTGACACGGATAGGGCGCTCCGTGGCGGATAGTCCGAAGAGTCTCGCCATGAAGTCGACGTTCTCATAAACGCTGAGCTCCAGATAGAGGTTCTTGCCCAAACCCTGTGGCATGTAAGCGATCTTCGGGCATACGGTGCCCCGATGCCGGGCATCGGCGATGTCCCCATCCAGGACAATCACTTTCCCCTGCTGCATCTTCTTGGATCCGGCGATCAGGGACATGAGCGTCGACTTGCCGACACCGTCAGGGCCAATGATACCGACCATACGGCCGCTTGGAATATCGAGGGAAATTCCATCGAGCGCCACAACGCTCCGATAGCGATGGGTGACGTCCTTAATGGAGACCACCGGCGTGCTAGCGGATTGAGACGCGGGGGGCAACATGGATTATATCTCCTCCTTTAACTAGGCCTTCGGCAGCTACTTTTACTCTCCCCTCCGGAAAGAGGGGCTGGGGGGGGTGTTACGGCAAACTTACACACCCCTGTATCCCCTCTTTTCAGAGGGGAATCGTACAAGATTGAAATTCCTTAGCATATATATAGAATGTCAACTATTGCATTACTCTATAAAAACTTCTTTTTTTGCGGAAGTATTTACCAATAGGGCTTTTTGAAAACCGGTACGTCTCGGGCCGGCAGCGGGTTTAAATTTTCAGGCTTCGGTGACGGCGGCGGTAACATACGACCCCAGTTGGTCCGTTTTCGCATCTCGGCTTGCATACTTTCTGCTATAATTGGTTGGCCCTGGCGCAACTCCCAACCTCCGCCCAACGCCTTGTAAAGGGCAATCAAATTCGTGGCAATCGATGAACGCGTCTCCGCCAAACGAATTTCCTCCTGTAATAAAGCGCGTTGCGTATCTAACACGCGCTGATAATCCACGGAACCTTCCCGATATTGCACCAAGGCTATCTCCACCGACCGCTGGGCCGCATTTACAGAGTTTTGCGTAAAAACTGTAGATTCCTGGGCTTTGAGAAAGCCAATCAAGGCGTCTTCCGATTCCTGGGCTGCCCTGAGCACGGTGTTTTTGTAATTGACGATAAATTGCTGAAACCGCGCGTCCTGGACGCGTATATTGTTCTCTATACGGCCATAATTGAAAATGGGGAACTGAACCTGAGGGCCAAAGGAATAGAAGAAACTGCTTGCGTCAAATAAATTGTCAAAGTGTGCATTGTTCGACCGCATTCCACCTTCACTGCTGCTTTGAAACCCGATCTCGCCAAAAAGCGAAAATCTGGGATAGAGATCCGCTTTGGCAATGCCAATGCGGGCACACTGTGCAGCGGCAGAAAGCTCGGCGCTGCGGATATCCGGACGCCTCCGCAGTAATTCAGCCGGTACGCTAATAGCCACGTCTGCAGGCGCCGTCGGAATCCCTTTATGCCCATCCAGTAATATCTGGATGGCACCTGGAGGTTGCCCTAGCAGCGTACTCAAGGCGTTTTGCGCCTGCCTCAGTCCGCTTTGCAGCTGGGGTATGGAAGCCCGGGTGCTTTCTAATAACGTGCGAGCCTGGGCCACATCCAATTCCGTGATGACACCATTGCGGAAACGAGACTCGGCAATCTTGAGACCCTCCTCCTGAAGTTTTACGTTTTCACGGGTTAGTTCAATGAGTACCTCAAAGGTTCGAATCACCGTATAGGTGCGGGCGACTTCCGCTGTGAGCGAGACAAGGGCGTCATCGTAGTCAGCCTCCGAGACAATCAGGCTGGCGTGGGCTGCTTGCACGTCCCGCCGAAACTTACCCCAGAAATCCAATTCCCAGACAGCGTCAAAGCCCATCTGATAATCCTTAAAATCTTGGTTGAGAAAGGCTTTGTTGGGCCCATTGTCACTAACACCCACCGCTGCTCCACGGGCAAATATATCTTGTTGCTGGGGATACTGCCGGCCGATGGCAATACCTAACCGGGCACGGGCCTCCAAAATTCTCAGACCGGTGATCTGCAACGGCAGATTTTGCTGGTAGGCAAGCTTGATTAATTGATCGAATGTCGTGTCGTCAAATGATCTCCACCACTGACTGTCAATGGCAGTCTGAGTTACGACCCGTGAGTCACCTTTCTCACTCCAGTTTTCCTGAATTTTGGCCTCAGGCTTCACAAAGTCAGGACCCACCGCACATCCGTTCAGTGCTAACACCACGCTCATCAGTGAAACCGTACCTGCAATGGCCCAATGCCTTCCGTACATCGCCTGTTTTGCATCGTTATGGTTGAACATCAAGGCACCTCCCTGGGCTGTTCATCTTTCTTTGGGGGCAAGGCCAGGAGATTCTGCAGCCAGTATGGCCAGAGAGCGGATTCATCCACCCTGACATACCCGACGCCACGGACACCCGTCTTGACGTGCCCTATGTAAGCCGCGGCCATCTCTTCAGGCAACCGGATCTTGACGCGGAACATAAGCTTATCGCGCTCGCTGCGCGTCTCAACCTGTTTGGGAGTGAACTGCGCTTCCGGAGACACGAAGCTGACATATCCGGCGGCTGCGAGGCCAGGGGCATGGTCAAGGGTGATCCGGCCTTCGGCGCCAATCTTCACTTTGGCTGCCTGTTGTGAGGGGAGGAATATCTCCATATAGATGTCTTTCAAGTTCACTAATGTCAGCGCTTTCCCGCCCGGAGCCAGAACCTCGCCAACTTCGGCCAGGCGATAAAGCACTCTTCCGTGTACTGGCGCCTTGAGCGTCGCATCGTCGATGCGGGTCTGGATCGTTGCTACGTTTGCCTGTGCGACTTCGACCTCTTGCCTGGCGGTTTGCAGCCTCGCTTCCTCTTCTGCGAGTGAGGCCGTGGTTGTTTGCAATACCGTCTTGCGGACGTCATACTCCCGCTGCGTGCCGGCGCGTTCTTCGACGAGTTTTCGGGTGCGTTCGACCTCGATATTGGCAAGTTCTATTTCACTTTTCCGCCTGACGATGGCGGCATTGGCGATTGCCAGGCGTTCCTGCGTGGCTGCAACGTTTGCCCTGGCCGCGGCCAGTTCGGCATCCATAGTTATAGTGTCCAGCCTTACCAGCACCTGACCCGGCTCGACGAGGTCTCCTTCGTCGACGAGTATTTCCCTGACCCTAAGCGGTTCCTTGGCGGCTACATCGACCAGCTTGCCCTCGATTCGGCCGTTACCCGAGGCGATCCCCTCGGGCAGCGCGAATTTCTTCGCCTTCCAATACTGATAGCCGAAGAATGCACCACCCGCGATAACGACTACTGGAATGATCCACACCAGAGACTTTTTGGAGATAATTTTGGACATAGAAGACTCCTTTGATTTCACGGTTATATTTTTTTCAGGAACTGTTTTTATTTTCAATTCAGTTTCTGTAGTCATTTTTAAAAACTCCCGATTGAAGTATTCTCTTGCGAATGAGATCGCAATTATAAATACAAAATACATTATTACAAGAGAATTTAGTCCAACATTCCAAGGCCGGTTAAATCGAGGACGATTGAACCGGCAAGTTGCCAAAGGCCTGATTTAAAAAATCTGTTTACTGCCAAATAGCGTGAATACATATACCTGCAACACAATTATCCTTTGCTCGTAAATTCGCGAAGTATAAACCTTTCTCTGGAAAGGATTTTTAACTGCACTCTGCGGCTTTCCCTGCACAACCCAAAACATGAAGTTTATGCTTTACCATGCCCGCAATAGCTTCTCTGGCAGGCCCAAGATACTTGCGGGGATCAAACTCGCCAGGCTTTTCGGCAAAAATCTGCCGTATGCTGGCAGTCATTGCCATACGCAGGTCTGTGTCGATATTGACCTTACAGACCGCCATTTTTACCGCCCTGGAGATAGCGCTCTCCGGCACGCCCATTGCATCAGGCATCTTGCCGCCGTATTTGTTGATCAAGTCCCTGAACTCAGGGAGCACACTGCTTGCCCCGTGCATTACCAACGGAAAACCGGGAAGCTTTTTGCCGACAGCCTCAATTACGTCAAAAGCGAGTTTCGGTTCTGATTTGAACTTGTATGCGCCGTGACTTGTACCGCAGGCAATGGCAAGGGAATCGCAACCGGTCTTTTCAACAAATTCGACAACCTGATTTGGGTCGGTCAGATGCTTTAATACATCATCAGCGCTTACGCCGACAACTTGATCTTCGATACCACCGAGCTGACCTAATTCGGCCTCAACTACCACTCCGCGGGCGTGGGCATATTCAGCGACTTTTTTGGTAAGCCTGACATTCTCCTCAAAAGAAAAATGAGAGGCATCAACCATGACGGAAGTATAACCATCATCAACACACTGCTTGCAAAGTTCAAAGGTGTCGCCGTGGTCAAGGTGCATGCAGACAGGAATATCGGGATTTTCCTTTACAGCGACATCAATAATAGCCCTCAGATAACTTATGCTGGCGTATTCACGCGCCCCTTTTGAAATCTGGAGAATAACAGGCGCCTTTTCTTCCCTGACGGCCGCTATGATGCCCTGAATAATCTCCATATTGTTGACATTAAACGCACCGATGGCGTAGCCGTTCTTGTAGGCCATCTGAAACATTTTCTTTGATGAAACAAGTGCCATACAAACTCCTTTCCTTAAACTATGATATTGCCCTGTAAAAACTTCTTTTGTGTGTAAGTTTTTATCTCTCCTTTATCCTCTCATTGTGAAGGAGGAAATCGGAAAGAGATTATTTCTTTACCTCCCCTTTCTTCCCCTCCTTGCGAACAAGGGAATTGAAGGGTGGTCTATTTGGTTGGGCTACGCCGCGCTATGAATCCCGTAAGGATGAAATGATTATAGACGATAGCATAAAACCCCGACGATAAACCCAGGAGGGGTGATATAATCGTTTTTCTGTGAAGTGCCCATTATGTCATCCCCTGGGGATTGGGCGTTGTTTTTGGTTTTTTTCATCTATAATCATTAATCATTTTACCTCTTCAGGGTTCTTGTTTTCATATTTTTAAAAAATCACAGGTAATGAATACGTTGAGTATACAAACATTCCAACATCCAACCTTCCCCCTACCGTTTACGATTTACTCCTGCGATAGCGACGTATCAGATTGTTTGTCGAACTGTCATGGGCAAGCTCCGGCTCCGGTTTGCTCTCAAGCTCAGGGATAATGCGTTGAGCCAACACCTTGCCCAGCTCGACACCCCACTGGTCAAATGAGTCAATCTGCCAGATAACACCCTGTGTAAAGACACAATGCTCATAGAGGGCAACGAGCTTGCCCAGTATTTCCGGCGTGAGACTACCCGCCATGATTATATTCGACGGCCGATTGCCCTCAAAGACCCGGTGCGGCACAAGCCAGTTCGGTGTGCCATCGGCCTGTACCTGTTCCGCCGTCTTACCGAAGGCCAGCGCTTCGGCCTGTGCAAAAACATTTGCCATCAATATATCGTGGTGCCGGCCAAGCGGATTAAGCGATGTATTGAATGCTATGAAATCACAGGGAATAAGTCGTGTCCCCTGATGAATCAACTGATAGAAAGAGTGCTGTCCGTTGGTGCCCGGTTCGCCCCAGTAGACCGGGCTGGTCTGATAGTCAACCTTAATCCCATCAAGCGTAATATATTTGCCATTACTCTCCATGGTCAATTGCTGAAGATATGCCGGAAAACGTTTGAGATACTGCTCGTAGGGTAAGACCGCAATAGCATGCGCATCAAAAAAATTGGTATACCAGATGGTAAGTAAAGCCATAAGCACAGGCAGATTGCGGTCAAACGGCGTGATGCGAAAATGCTCATCCATCTGATGGAATCCGTCCAGCATTGCGCTGAAGTTGTCCGGACCAATGGCAAGCATCGTCGAAAGGCCGATCGCAGAGTCCATCGAATACCGCCCGCCAACCCAATCCCAGAATCCGAACATATTAACAGTATCGATGCCAAACTTCGCCACTTCGGTCTCGTTCGCCGAAACAGCGACAAAATGCTTCGCTATGGACTTTTCATCGCCACCAAGCCCTTTCAGCAACCACGCACGGGCTGTGTGGGCATTCGTCATTGTCTCTAATGTGGTAAATGTTTTTGAAGAAACGATAAAAAGGGTCTGTTCAGGATCAAGGCCTTGAACTGCTTCCGCGAAATCAGTACCGTCGATGTTTGAAACAAACCGGAACGTCATACGGCGGTCGCTGTAATGCTTGAGCGCCTCATAGGCCATTACCGGTCCGAGGTCAGAGCCTCCGATGCCGATATTGATGATGTTGCGTATGGATTTGCCCGTATGGCCTTTCCACGTGCCTTGCCGGATGCGGTTGGAAAAGTCAGCCATCTTGTCGAGTACCGCGTGGACCTGCGGTACCACATTTTTACCATCTGCGAGAATAGACGTTCCCCGTGGGGCTCGCAGTGCCACATGCAAAACGGCCCGGTTCTCCGTGATGTTTATCTTCTCTCCGCAAAACATAGCGTCGATTTGCTCTCGCAGTCCGGATTCCTCAGCCAATTGGACAAGGAGCCTGAGGGTTTCATCGGTAATGCGATTTTTCGAGTAATCTAAGTAAATGCCTGCCGCCTCGGCGGTCATACGCTCGCCGCGTTTTGGGTCATCGGCGAAAAGTGTGCGAAGATGCAGCAATTGAACTTTCTTGTAGTGCCCGTTAAGGGCTTCCCATGCCGGACTTTTCGTGAGCGTTTTACGGCGTGCAGTCATAATTCATCCCCTGTTTGTTTTCTATAGTATTACTCTGTAAACACTTTTTTTTGTAAGTTTCTTACGTCCCCTTTCTTCCCGCCCTGCGAAGAGGATTGAGGGGTGGTCAATTTGGTTGTGCTATGCTGTGCCAGGTTCATGTACAGGAATTTCAAACCGGTAACTTCCCCTCTAAAAAGAAGGGATACAGGGGTGTGCAGATCGGCCACAACACCCCCCAACCCCTCTTTTTAGCTTACTGTTGGACAATTTTTTTGCTGGACAAATTATCCATAGTCAGGTTTATGAACATTCGTTGTCAGAGAAACACCTGTCAAAATATCAGCAAGCCTTCGCATCCCCCGCCACATTATTTCCACGCCAGGCTCTCTACCTTTGCCCTTTATAAATCCCCCAAGCATTGCAATAATAAGAATTGCGTCACGCAATGACAAACTCTTATCCTTATTTGCTGCATATTCTCCACGGTATTTGATCAGTTTTAAAACTTCTATTTCCTGCTCGCTAAAAAACAAATCACTTGCAACCTCCGGTGTCGTTCTGCCTTGCATGGTTAAATACATCAATCTCCATGCCGTTATCATATCTATCGTTAAGCATCTCTCCAGCCTGTCCAGACTCCCCAGCCTCCTGTCCTCGCTCCTGCGGCCACTCTTCAATATCTTATGAAACACCTCTATGCGAAATCGTACCGTATACCACTGCACCTTTTCACATGCCTGCTCAAAGTCTCTGACTTCTCTATTCGTTAACAATTTCCAATCAAGTCCCTCTTCTCCTTTCAGCGGTGATACCTCTTTCGCTCGTATTGCCCACAGCCTTACCTCCTCTTTTTCCCCCCTGGGATGCCGTATCCTCACCTCCCGAAACCGTATCTCTAACTCCGCCTCTCTTTCTCTCTTGTCTTTCCCTTTCACAAACACCATCATCCTGCCAACAGGCACCTCTCTGTCCACGACTTCCCATACCTTTGTATCCTCACACACCCTCCTGTTGTGAAAAGAGCGCACCAGGAACGAAACCTCCTGTTGGCTTGCCAGTTCAAATAATTCATAGATATCCGCTTCCCTGTCCCCCACACTTACCCAGTCCACTCCGGATGCCTCTTTCATGGCTTCGGCTGTCGCCTGCAGACTCCTTAACCACTTATAGCTCTCCTTCTCCCCGATTGGCTTTTGCTTCCTCTTTGCCTTTTTCCCGTGTTCCTTAGGGTCTCTTGCCCATGTCTGCGCATCCAATACTCCCAAAGGTATCCCGGCTGTGGTAAAGACCACGGTATCGTGCAGAAAATACCCGTCCTCACCTTGCTCTGTTGACAAACACCCAAGCCCCTTCGTCGCTTTATGGGTAGACAAATTCATGCTTGTCGTGTCATTTACCGAAAGTACCACGTTATACTCTTCTGCCCGCTTGAGTGTCTGCTTTCTATGCGAATGTAATATATCCGCAGGGTTCACCCCCTCATCCCCAAAAAACCTGTATGCCCCCTTCAACTTCGCCCCCGTGTTGCATGCCATGGGTATTGGTGATGCCGGACTTGCAAAAAAATCCCGCGCTATACTCATCACCCTTTTTTTCTTCGCTAGGTTGGGAAGTCTCACATCCTGTAATTCTTCTTCTACCCAGTCCTTATACTCTCTCTCTTCCCTTCCCGCATCCAATATGCCCTCTTCTAACTCATAGGCAAACACATGCTTCCTGGAAAGTCTGTTCTGATGATATCTGTCGTTCCTCCCCCGTCCTTGTGTCTCACCCAAATACTCCCAATTCGACGCCTTATAACAGGTACCCTCATAACGCCCTTTCTCCACATAGGTTTCCACCAGCACTGGCGTTACCTTATACGCCTCTTCCCAATCACCGGGCAGCCTCTTGAGTGCCTTTGACATCACATGAGATGCCAGGTTTTTCACCCGCAACCACGGAACTATCAAAAATCGACTGTTGCTTACTACTCTCCTTAAACCATTTTTCCGCGCCTCTTCATCCCATCCCAATCGCTCATCCCGCACCCTTACTCGCCATGCCGACGATGAAAATGACATCGCTCCTATCCACCCAATCTCAGAACTCCTTACTAAATATTTTATCTGCTGACCGTACAGTTTTGCTGCATGCAAATAATGATGCTCTTCCAACATCTCCTTCCATATACTATAGTTGCAATCATTTCTCCCCCTTACCAACACCACCCCGGTCTCTGCCAATTCCCACAGCTCGTACTCCTGGCATCTGCTTTCTCCCTTACATCTTCCATCTCCAACTTCTTCGCTTTGACTTACTTTTGGCTTCATGTACCATAGTATGCCATTGCTACTTCATTTTGTCCAGCAAAATAATTGTCCAACAGTAAGCTTTTTAGAGGGGAGCTATAAAGTCGCAACCAAAGGCACCAGATTTATCTCGTGAACGTAGAAAGAAAGTATCGTCGCGAGCACATTCGCCTTACTCCGCACAAACTCCGCGAAGCAATCCAAATCCCAGATGCTTCGCCGTGAGCTCAGCCGAACGCCTGCTGCTTCATTACACCGGGCACGGCTTCACTTTCCAGATATCGGCAGCATACTCTGCAATCGTGCGGTCACTTGAAAATTTTCCTGAACCAGCCACATTCAGAATGGCCTTGCGTGCCCAACCCTGCTGGTCGGCATACAACTCACAGAGCTGCCGATCCGCCTCAAGATAGGACTTGATGTCTGCCAAATGCATATAATGGTCACCGCGGGTCAAAAGGGTATCGCGCAGCGGCGCAAATACGCCTGGCTCATTTCTGCTGAAATGGTCAGAAAAAATCAAGTCCAGTGCCTCACGTGTCTCTGCATCATTATCATAATGCCAGTGCGGATTGTACCAGCTGCGGCTGTCGGCTACCTGCTGAGCAGTCAGTCCAAACAGGAAAAAGTTTTCCTCGCCCGCTTCCTCTGCCATTTCGATAGTCGCGCCGTCGCGGGTGCCGATTGTCAGCGCACCGTTCATCATAAATTTCATGTTGCTCGTGCCGCTGGCTTCATAGCCTGCCGTTGAGATTTGATTGGAAACATCACTGGCAGGTATGAGTCGCTCCGCAAGTGAAACGCAATATTCCGGCAGAAACAGAACTTTGAGCCGTCCGCGCATCGCAGGGTCGCCATCGATGGTACCGGCAAGGTTGTTAATGAATTTGATAATGACCTTTGCCAGGTGGTAGGCAGGCGCTGCTTTGCCGGCAAAGAAAAACGTTCGTGGCTCCATGTCCAAACCAGGATTTGCGCGCAACCTGTTGTAAAGCACCACGATGCGCAGCGCATTGAGCAATTGCCGTTTGTATTCGTGGATACGCTTGACCTGGCAATCGAAGATGCTGTCCGGGTCAACCGCCTGACCACTGGCCGATTTTAGCCAGTCGGCAAACTGCACCTTGGCTGCACGTTTGGCCTTGCGGAAGGCATCGCAAAAACCCTTGTCATCCGCAAGCGGTTTTAGTCTGGTTAGTTGATCAAGGTCAGTGATCCAGCCGTTACCGATAGCCCCGGTGATCGTATTGGCAAGCACAGGATTAGCCAGCAGCAGCCACCTCCGCGGCGTAACGCCGTTGGTTTTGTTATTGAAACGCCCCGGAAACATTTCAGCAAAATCACCGACCGTCATCGTACGTAAAAGTCCGGAGTGAATCGCGGCCACACCATTGGTACTATGCGAACCGACTATGGCCAGATTGGCCATGCGAATCTTACGTGAGGCGCCTTCCTCGATAATACTCATACGGGCGACACGTCCCTCATCGCCGGCAAACTGAGCCCGAACATCATCAAGCAGGCGGCGATTTATTTCAAGAATTATTTCTAACAGGCGTGGAAGCATCTTTTCAAACCACACGAGCGGCCATTTTTCAAGGGCTTCCGGCAACAGCGTGTGATTCGTATACGCCAAAGTCTTTTGTGTGATATCCCACGCCTGGTCCCATCCGAGATGCGCTTCATCAAGCAGAATGCGCATCAGCTCAGGTACCGCCATCGACGGATGCGTGTCGTTAAGCTGCAGGGCAGCTTTCTCAGGAAGCGTATTCCAATCGGCATTGCTGCGCTGGAATCGGCGCACAATATCTGCCAGCGAGCAGGCAACAAGAAAATACTCCTGGAAAAAGCGCAAGCCCTGTCCCATACTCGTGGAGTCGTCGGGATAGAGTACCCGTGTAAGGGATTCGGCCGTCAGCGTCTCTGCCAAAGCGCCGACAAAGTCACCGCTGCTAAATCGCTGAAAATCAAAATAATCCGGAGCGGCAGCGGCCCAGAGCCGAAGCGTGTTGATCGTCTTACCGCCATAGCCTACTACGGGGCGGTCAAACGGAATACCGAGCAGACTGGAAGGCTGGCCGGCAATTGCACGCAGTGAACCGCCGTGCATCTCAAATGAGCAGTTCAGCTTGACCTCAACCATATCCTGCAGCCGGGAGACTTCCCACGGGTCTGGCCGGCGAAGCCAGTTGTCCGGCTGTTCGTACTGCCAGCCATCCTTAATAGACTGCCTGAAGATGCCATACTCATAACGAAGGCCGTAGCCCATAGCTGGAAGCTGCATCGTGGCCATCGAATCCAGAAAGCACGCCGCTAATCGCCCAAGTCCGCCGTTACCCAGCCCGGCGTCAGGTTCCTGTTCGATCAGCCCGATCATGTTGATATGCTTCTGCGCAACGACTTGTTTGGCAAGATCATCAAGCAGAAGATTCGTAATATTGTTGGCCAGAGAACGGCCAATGAGAAACTCCATGGAAAGATAATAAATGCGTTTCGGATTTACACGATTATACGTATCTTCAGTACATATCCATCGCTGCGAAAGAATATCCCGCACTGAACGGGCAAAAGCTTCAAAGTGCTCACGTGCGCCGGTCACTTTCAGATCGATAACGTTGTCAAAAATGAGGTGCCGTTCGTATAATCCGTTATCCGTCCCGGCAAACTGAATCTGCCCGCACCCATATTGTCTGAGGAGCTCCGACTTAGCAACCTGCCCCGCCGATACCACGGTAGGCGCCGCCTTACTTTTATCACTCATCTCAATATCCTTTCTGAAGTTACCTTCTTTTTTTTACCCTTGGGCACCGGCAACCAGATATATCACGTACCGACGTGATGATCGTCATTCCACAGCCGTATCACCGGATGTGAAAGATCATGTTTATAACCCAGTACGCTCAGGCTCGCTGTGCTTAGCAGGAAATACGCGCAGGAAACCGATGTCTCAAGTCCGAGCCATCGGACTGCAAGAACTCTGATAAAATGTCCACTTGAAAAAATCAGCACATTCCCCTTAATCTTGCGCACTCTGTCTATCACCCGATCAGCCCGCGCCGAGACCTGAGCCGGTGATTCTCCTCCGGGACAGCCGTCACGGAAGAGCTGCCAATCCGGATGTTGTGCATGTACCTCACTGGAGAGGCGACCTTCATATTCGCCATAGTTCCATTCGACAAGGTCATGATCGACCACCGCCGCAGCCCCAAAACCGGCCAGCTCACATGTCCGCGCAGCTCGCTGCAGCGGACTGGTAAATACCTTGGCAAAAACTATACCTTTCAGACGTTCCCTAAGCCGGCGCGCATTCCGCTCGCCGAGCTCGGTCAACGGTAAATCGGTAAGACCCGTATACTGCCCCGTCAGGCTCCAGTCTGTTTCACCATGTCTGGCGAGATAAATGACAGGAAGCTCTTCACTCATGATTTCATAATCTCCTTCATCTTAAAATGGCCATTTCCACGGGTAGCTTTCCGGCTTATCAATTTTGTTTTTTCCGTTTGATATGCCATCCCACGCCATGCATTGCCGTAAAATCACGCTTTTATTGCCTGTAAAACAAAAAAGCCTTACTCCAAAGAATATGTATCTAAAATATCTTCGGTAGTAAGGCTGTCTTTTTGAAAAACCGCTTAAGCCGTTTAAACTGTTTCAACGGCTTAGTAAGACCCTTTACTTTGCGCCCCCTGATTGCTCAGGGTTTGCCTTTATCGGAATATTTTTAATTTTATGTGCCTATGCAATTTAGCAAAGTAACATTATACATACATATCTGTCAAGCAAAAAACAACCGGACATATATTCCCAAACAAATGCATACGCCTATAAAATATACGACAAAGAGCATTTGCAATCGTGGTTGAAAATTGTATAATAAAAAACAGTGCCGCAATAAGGCTTTTCCTTATTACTTTTGAGGAGATACGGTACTCAGCGGCCATGATATATTGGAGAAAGGAGAATACATGACGCACGTTGACACAACGAGTCAAAGCTCACCACTCGGCGCAACCGTTTACGAAGACGGCGTAAACTTTAGTGTTTTTTCCCGTAACGCCACAGGCGTAGAATTGTTGTTCTTTGACCGCGAAGATGACAAAAAGCCTGCACGCATTATACAAATTGATCCCTGGTCAGGCCGCACATATCATTACTGGCATCTCTTTGTACCAGGTATACGGGCCGGACAACTTTACGGATATCGGGTACGCGGACCGTATGAACCTGAGAAGGGGATGAGATTCGATCCCGCCAAAGTTCTGCTCGATCCCTATGGCCGCGGTGTCGTTGTTCCCAGGAATTACAGCCGTGACGCTGCCAGCAGAGAGGGTGATAACGCCGCTGCGGCGATGAAAAGCGTCGTGGTCGACATTCGCAAGTATCATTGGGAAGGTGACACGCCAATAAAAAGGGCGTCATCGCGCACGATCATTTATGAGATGCATGTGCGGGGTTTTACCCGCCATCCCAGTTCAGGCGTCTCCGAAAAGACACGCGGCACTTACGCCGGTTTGATTGAGAAGATTCCGTATCTTCAGGAACTCGGTGTTACTGCGGTCGAATTACTCCCTGTTTTCCAGTTCGATGCACAGGATTGCCCGCCGGGACTTGTCAATTACTGGGGCTATGCACCGGTATCTTTCTTTGCCCCGCATCAGGCATACAGCTCGCGGCAGGACCCGCTTGGTCCGACGGATGAATTTCGCGATATGGTCAAGGCGCTGCACCGGGTAGACATTGAAGTCATTCTCGATGTCGTGTTCAATCATACCGCCGAAGGCGGCCATACCGGGCCAACGCTGAGTTTCCGGGGATTGGACAATAACATATACTACATCCTCGAACAAGATCGCTCTCGTTACGCCAACTATAGCGGAACGGGAAACACACTCAATGCGAATAATCCTATCGTGCGCCGCATGATTGTGGATAGTCTCCGCTATTGGGTCGGGGAGATGCACGTAGACGGCTTTCGCTTCGACCTCGCATCGATCCTTGCACGCGACGCGTCAGGGTGCCCGATGCCAAACCCACCATTGCTCTGGGATATTGAGTCGGATCCGGCTCTTGCAGGCATAAAGATCATCGCCGAGGCATGGGATGCTGCCGGCCTGTATCAGGTGGGCGGTTTTGTTGGAGACAGTTGGAAAGAATGGAATGGACGATTTCGCGATGATGTTCGCAGCTTCTTCCGTGGCCAGGATGGTTCGGTAACGTGCTTTGCCGACAGGCTGGTGGGTAGCCCCCAAATATATGGTCATGAGAACCGCGAGGCGGAACAAAGTGTCAACTTTGTGGCCTGTCACGATGGTTTTACGCTCAATGACCTTGTTTCCTATAACAGCAAACACAATGAATCCAACGGGGAAGACAATCGTGATGGCTCGAATGACAACCTGAGCTGGAACTGCGGCGTCGAGGGACCGACGGATGATCCGGCAGTGGAAAAACTGCGAAACCGTCAGATAAAAAACTTTTTGACTGTCACGATGCTGTCGCTCGGTGTTCCTATGATTCTGATGGGCGACGAAGTACGGCGTACCCAGAATGGCAATAATAACGCCTATTGTTTAGACAACGATACCAGTTGGTTCGACTGGACGCTGATCAAAAAACATGCCGGACTGCACCGATTTGTGAAATTACTTATTGCACGAAGGAGATTGAGGGACGTAGCGGACGAACACCGGCGCGTAAGTCTGAACCAGATGCTCCATGAGGCCAACAAGGCATGGCATGGCACGAAACTTGATCAGCCGGACTGGGGGGATCATTCGCACAGCATAGCAATTACTGCGGAGATAAAAAAAGAAAGGTTGCACTTCCACATGATCATGAACGCATACCGGGAGCAGCTCGACTTTGAACTGCCACCGGCAGAGAACGGGGGAAAGAATCCCTGGCGTCGGTGGATAGACACTTCACTCGATTCCCCGCATGATATCTTCGAATGGCAGGCATCGCCGCCGGTTTCAAATCATACCTATCGGGCAGCATCACACTCTGTGGTCGTCCTATGGCGGAATACATCCACCGATTAACTTCAGAGTATAGTATCTTCCAAAAATCCAAAAACGATTAACCCTGTCAGGGTTTAAAACCCTGACAGGGTTGACCAAGTTTCGTGATTCAGATTTTGTCTCTTCCGGCTCATTCGGGTGTCGCTCTACAGATAAAAAGTCGTCGAATGCCCAATTTAATGATGGCGGTTTCATGAACAGCGGAGGGCCGACAGAGAATTTGGAATGCTGACGCCTGCCTTTGCCCGTCCTTGCTCCGGCATACGTCGACGAAGAACAGGGCATCTGTCATGTCCCCACGGATTTGTGCTTTTCGCGATGCTTTCTTTCCTCATTGGCTCTGAATTCCCGTGATGAATCCCTGCGCACCGGTCCGGACGTTGGCGGCGTTTCCTTCATCGGTGTCAAGGTGCATCGCCAGCCGGTAACTCGGAGAAACCCGTACCAGCACGTCGCCAAACTCCAATTCACGGTCGCCGGTTATGCGTATGCGCACGACCGACTTGTCGCGTACACCGTAGCGGAGCGCGTCGCTGGGCGTCATGTGGATGTGTCGCCAGGCGCAGATGACTCCCCGCTCCAGTTTCACACTCCCGGCTGTGCCTTCGAGCGTGCAGCCAGGCGTGTCCCTTATGTCGCCGCTCTCACGAATCGGCGGATGAACGCCGAGCTTGAATTGTTCGGTCATCGCGATTTCGACCTGCGTGACCTTGCGGACCGGGCCGAGCACACGGACTCGCTCGATGCGCCCTTTCGGCCCGACGAGCGTGACGTGCTCTTTGCTGGCGAACTGACCAGGCTGCGACAGGTCGGTGTCCGGTGTGAGCTGATGTCCCTTGCCGAACAACGCCTCAACATGTTCCTGGGTGAGATGAATGTGATGGGCTGACACCTCAACCATGATTGGTTCTTGCCGCCTCGCTTTGAGAGCGCACGTGATGTACGACCGGCTCAAAGCCCGCAATGCCTCGCGTGCCATCATCCGCTCTTCATCGGTTGGCACGACCAGCACGGCAACTTTCGAATCGTTCGTCGAGATGCGGCACACTTTATCGAATCCTTGCGCATCGCTGTTACATTGTTCGTCGAGACGGATACCCATGCAATCCAGCCCCTGCAAGGCGAGTGCGCGCACCATGGCGCTGCCTTGTCCAACCCCTCCTGTAAAGATCACAGCGTCCAGTCCTCCCATAGCGGCAACGTACGCGCCGATGTATTTGCGAATGCGGTAGCAGTAAGTCTTCAGCGCCACCAACGCGCGCGGCTCTCCCGCCTCTGATGCCTTAAGGATTTCACGCATATCGCTGGAAATACCAGAAAGCCCAAGCAGTCCGCTCTTTTTATTAATCAGTTCATCAATCTGCGGAACGCTAAGGCCTGCTGTCCGTTCGAGGAAGGTGATCGCACCTGCATCCACATCCCCGCAGCGTGTTCCCATAATAAGCCCCTCAACCGGCGTGAACCCCATCGTTGTGTCCACCGAGCGTCCATGGTCCACGGCGCACAACGACGAACCATTGCCAAGATGGCAGCTTATGATTTCGAGTTCGTTCGGCCTCCGCCCGAGGTACTGCGCTGCTCGGAGAGAGACGTACGAGTGTGACATGCCGTGAAAACCGTACCGGCGCACGCCCTGCTTCTCGTAGAGCTCGTAAGGCAGCCCGTACAGATACGCATACGACGGCAACGTGTGATGAAAAGCGGTATCGAACACCGCCACGTGCGGCACAGACGGTAACAGCCGGCGCATCTCACGGATGCCGGCGATATTGACGGGATTGTGTAACGGTGCGATCGGACTCAGTGCATCGAGCTGTGCGAGCACGTCGTCTGTGATGAGCGCCGCCTCAGTGAACTGCTCTCCGCCGTGCACCACGCGATGCGCGGTGACGCTCACTTCAGGTTCTCCCCGCAACGACTCCACCATCGCCGCCATCGCCTCGGCAAACCCGGACTTGGGCAACTCGCGCGTGACTTCACCCTTTGACCCGCGATGAACATGGCGTGTGCCGTCAAGCCCGATCCGCTCGACCTGGCCACGCACGTGCCGGGTGTCGTCCTCAGTGTCATAATAGGTGTATTTCAGCGACGACGAACCGCAGTTGATCACGAGAATGTGTTCCTGCTGTTCGCCCTTGAGCTTGAAACCGTAAGGATCATCGCCTTGCCGAAGCGCCGCCGCGGCTTTCGCAGGGTCAGCAGCCAGCATCTTGAACCGCTCGGAAATTGTCCGGGAAATGTGCTGCACTGCCTGCGGTTCTGCGACGATGATCGATTGAAATACCGAGACCGGTATGAGCAACACCTCACACCGCGTTGAGGCAATGAGTTCGGCCAGTGTCTTCTCGCCCGTCATGAGCGCTTGTTCTCCGAACGTGCTGCCCGCTTCGAGCCTCCCCAACTCCAGCATCTTGCCACCGTCGGCAATCGCCGACGCCGTTACTGTACCAGCCAGGATCACGCCAAGGTGAGTAGCCTCAGCTCCGCTATGAACGATGGCCTCGTTCGGCTCGTATGACATGACACGCGAGCTGTTCACGAGTTTGCCCAACAGCTCATCCGTAAATCCTGCAAACAACGGGATACTGGATTTGAGATGCTGGATTATTTCGGGTTTGGTTCTGCCCATGACTATGTCCTCTTGTTTGTTTCAGTAATCGCGGCAATTTTGCCGGGTTCGGGAGATTGCCCGGACGCGATGGTTGCAAACAAAAACATCGTGCGAGCGATTACGCAGGTACACATGATAGAAAATTACTTTTTCACGTTGAAGCGATAGTAATGCAAAAATGAAAAGGAATCAAGTATTTTTAATATTTTCATAGGTAACCCTGACAGGGTTACCTCACGAATTTCGAGCTTCTGATTTTGTCTTTTCCAACCCGTTCGGGTTAGGGAGATAAGGAAAGATTTCATTGGCACCGAAGAAAACAGAGGCTTGGCGGGGGCATCGCTTGCCACACGTTTATCCTTCGCAGGTTCAGACGCAGGGCTCATATCACCCATGTTGTCCAGACAGCCAAACCTGATGATATTCGCGGACGAGTGCGATTGCTTCATCGGCATTCGCCACGCAGCGCGGGATCGTCATGTCATCGGCGTTAGCCAGAGGGGTGTCGGCAGAGAGCATGGAGCTGCGTGCCCATTCGATGAGGCCGGGCCACATTTTACCCACGAGAATCAAAGGTGTGTTCTCAAGATGACGGACCTGCAGCAGCTGCCAAATCATCATAGTTTCCAGTACCGTGCCTATTCCTCCCGGCGCGACGATAAAAGCGTCGGAGGTGAGCACAAACTGGTGCAGGCGCGTAAAAAAGGTCCGATGCTCAAATGCCTGGGTAACGAACGCATTGACTTCCTGTTCAAAGGGTAACTCAACCCGGATACCAACGGACTTGGCACGTTCCGGCGATGTAGCCGCTCCTTCGTTGGCAGCCTGCATCAGCCCTGGACCGCCACCGGTTATAATATCGCAGCCCATTTCGGCTAGGGCGGCGGCCAGCCGTTTGGTCTCCTGGTAGCCAAACGTTCCCGCCTTTGCGCGAGCTGAGCCAAAGATCGTCACACGGTAGTGGTCGCGCCGGGATGGCTTGAGCCGTGTAAGATTGTTGACGACGTCCCAAAGGCCGAGGAGTGTGCTCGCGAGAACTTGCTTCACTCCTTCCTCATCGGCCAGACTGATCAAATCGGATTTCTTCTCAGTGGATTTAATTTTACTCATTTCGATTCGTATCTCCTTCCTGTCAATATTCCATGTTCGATATTCGATAGTGGAATTCTCATACATCGTTGGGACACGGAGCGCCGTGTCCCTGCGAACCCAACCGATGTTAAGGGATTCCAAAGCTGCAGTTGCAGAACGGCGAGCAGCGTCGCTCTGCAGATAAAAAATGAGTTCATCTTATAAAATTGTGACGGCAAGACGTGTCTCGCCATATGGAGTAGGGTGGGCATCGCCCGCCAAAAAACAGGCAACGCGAACGAGTTCGTGCTGTTTGGCGGGCGATTCCCACCCAACCCAGGTAACCCGATTTACAAAAAACCGGGAATGCACCCCCCGTTACGACACCAGCGCCTCATTAACAGCTTTTTGCAACGTAGCCAGGCCAGAGATGACATCCGCTCCAAGATGAGCGTGCAAGGCGCGGCGATCTCGCTCCACCAGTACCTGAAAATCACCTCGTGCCTGGGCAGCCTTGATGACACCAAACGTATATTTCTGTCCCGGCACGGGCAGATCGACAGCGTCATCGCACGTGATCTGCAGGAAAACACCCGTATTCGGCCCACCCTTGTATGCCTGCCCTGTCGAGTGGAGGAATCGCGGTCCAAATTGCAGGCACGTGGCGATGCGCTTGGCATCGCGAACGCCCTGACGCATCGCCTGTAACGCCCGGTCGTACGTTTCGTTCATCTCTATATAGGCGAGAAGCGCAAAATAGTCGCCCGCTCCGAGCCGGTTCAGATGCGCCCTGAGATACCCCGCCAACGTTTGATCATCGTTCACTGTCTTCGTTAATACGCCTGCATTCTTCTCGTCCGTAAATAGCTTAATTCCCTCTCCTGTAAAGATCGGTATCTCTTCGGGCAACGTCCCGTTTCTTTCGTACTCGACGGCCAACTTTCGCGTTGCGGCCTTGCCCGCTTCCACATCCGGTTGATCAAACGGGTTAATGCCGAGGATGGAACCGGCCACTGCGGTCGCTATCTCCCAGCGGAAAAATTCCTCTCCCAGGTCGTAAGGATCGTCTAACGTGATGCGCACAACAGGGTGTCCGGCCTTTTCCAGCTCTTCCACCGATTGGTCCTGCGCCGCACCCGGCGCCGACAGCAGTCTCACAGAGACAAACAGGCGGTCGCTGCCATACACATCGGGCTTGCCGGGCCCCTCGCGATCGATAGGTATCAACCCTTTACCCTCTTTCCCCGTTGATGCAGCCAGCAGTTGCTCCAACCATGCGCCAAGATCGTAAATGTCCGGCGAAGTAATAATCGTAACTTTGTCCCGGCCGAATCTATTCGCAGCTACACCGAGGATGGTGCCGAGCACGACACCGGGATTTTCTGCAACCGGAACCGACGGCATGCAGGCATAGACCATCTCCTCTGTCCTGTCCAAAAACTTCGCCACATCCACTCCCATAATGGCTGCAGGAACTAACCCAAAGTCGGAGAGCGCCGAGTAGCGCCCGCCGATATTCGGCCAGCCGAAGAAGACGTGCCGAAAGCCATCGCTTTCGGCAACCTGCTGCATCCTGGAGCCGGGATCGGTGATGGCAAGAAAGCGCCTGCCGGCTTCTTTCGCGCCAACGAGTTGCGTGACCAGGTCGAAGAAATACTGCTTAAACATATTGGGCTCGATGGTCGAGCCCGATTTACTCGATACGATAAAAAGCGTGTTTTTCAGATCGACTTTGTATTCGAAGGCTTTCACTTGGGCGGGGTCGATCGAATCGAGCACGTGAAGTTCCGGAAACCCGCTGATATGACCAAAGGTCATCTTCATCACTTCAGAACAGAGGCTCGAACCGCCCATGCCTAACAAGAGGACATGGGAGAAGCCGGCGCTCTTGGCTACTTCGGTAATTTGGATCAAGCGCTGGATATGGGCTAACTGGTCGTTGGTGATGCCGAGCCAGCCGAGCCACTGCGCTTCGTCTTTACCGGTCCACAACGACGCGTCCCGGCCCCAGAGCTTTCTCACCTTGCCCTGCGCGCTCCACTCCGCCAACGAAACTTTCACCGCAACGGCCAGGGGCTCGGGCAGTTGGTAAGTCAGCCGATTGATTTTTCCCGCTCCCGCCTCCTTGCTTTGCTTTTTTACCGCTGCCAGCAACTTGTCGAAGGCATCCGAAAAGATCTGCACCCCCTCCGCAAGCAACGTGTTAGCCGTGTCTTTCATGGAAATTCCGGCTTCGGCGAGCGTGGACATAACATCAACGGCGCAATCGACGTCTTCCGTGAGGCTCGCGCGGGGACGTCCGTGGTCGCGAAACGCCTCAAAGGTCGCGGGCGGAATCGTGTTAA
Source organism: Planctomycetia bacterium (assembly GCA_015075005.1). Lineage (GTDB taxonomy): Bacteria > Planctomycetota > Brocadiia > Brocadiales > Brocadiaceae > Brocadia. The sequence goes on along the minus strand of JABTVC010000002.1, from coordinate 229,834 downwards.
CGGTATCGGGCCCGATAAGCTCTTCTACGTATAACACATCGCGATAGTTAGGATTCTTTGCGCTCGTGCTGGCCCATAACAAACGCTGCGTTTGTGCGCCCTTGCCGGCCAGCGCTTGCCAGCGCGGGCCGCTGAAAAGTTCCTGGTAACGCTGATAAGTAAGCTTGGCATTAGCAATCGCCACCTTGCCGGTAAGACCACGCAGGAGGCCCTCCTCTCTTGCATTCTTCGTTGCCTGCAACTGTGCTGCAATGAGCGTATCGATTGCAGTATCAATCCGGCTAATAAAGAAACTGGCAACGCTGGCCACCCGCTTCAGATCACCGCCGCGGGAGGCAAAGTTCTCCAGCCCCGCCATGTACGCTTCCGCCACCTGCTCGTAAACCTCCAAAGCAAAAAGCAGCGTCACATTGACATTGATGCCCTCGCTGATAAGTTGATAGATAGCGGGAATTCCCTTCGTTGTAGCAGGAATTTTAATCATCAGATTATCACGCCCCACCGCCTTCCATAATCGCCTGGCTTCGTCCAGGGTACCCGCCGTGTCGTGTGCAAGGAATGGCGATACCTCCAAACTTACATACCCGTCGCGCCTCATGGTCTCCTCGTACACGGGGCGCAGCTCATCTGCGGTGTCTTGAATATCGCGGACTGCGATTTTTTCATAGAGCGTCTTTGCGTCCGCCATCCGCGCCTCAGGTGTTTCGAAAACCTCCCGGTAATCGGTGCTGCCTGCGACGGCTTTTTCGAAAATCGCCGGATTAGAGGTCACGCCCCGTAAACCATCTTCATCGATCAGGTGACGCAACTCACCGCTCGTGATCAAGCTGCGGCGTATATAATCGAGCCAAACCGACTGACCGAAGACTTGCAGTGCGCGCAGCCGGTTCTCCAGCGCCGTCATCTTGGCAAGCCGGCGCAGATGACGCCCTTCCTCTGTGAATTTGGCGTTTAAGAACGCGCTAATCAGCTCGCGTGCGAGTTCAATGCCCACCACACGACCTCCGAGCACCAGCACATTCATACCGTCGTGCTCCACTCCCTGGTGCGCCGAGTACGTGTCATGGCACAGCCCTGCGCGAATCCCGGGAATCCTGTTCGCGGCCATCGATGCCCCGACGCCGCTGCCGCAGAGGAGGATGCCGCGCTCGACCCGGTATTCACGCAGGGCTGTGCCGACGGCTTCGGCGTAATCGGAATAGTCCACGGGGTCTTTGCTGTAGGTGCCCACATCGAGTACCTCGTAATGTTTCTCGGCCAAAAAGGCTTTCAACGCCTCCTTCAGCTCGAATCCAGCATGATCTGAACCTATCACAACACGCATAGTTCACCTCGCTTTAGCGATTTGCTCCTTGGCTGCCACGATAATGTTTTCTGGGGTAAAGCCGAACTTCTTCTGCAATTCTTTAAGCGGCGCCGACGCCCCGAAAGTCTTCATGCCGATGCTATGGCCGCTGCTGCCAACATAGCGTGCCCAGCCAAGGGTCGACGCCTTTTCCACCGAGACACGCGCAGTGACCGACTCCGGCAGAACCTGCTCGCGATACTCAGGATGTTCGCAACAATAGTGCTCGAAAATTTCCCAGGACGGCATGCTCACCACCCGGGCTTTGGTCCCCTGGGCTTTGAGCTTTCATACGCCTCTATGCAGATCGAGACTTCACTGCCGGTGGCCAACAACAGCACTTCAGGGTTACCGTCATCGGCATCCGCGAGAACATACGCACCGCGCCGCACGCCCTCCGCGGCAGCGTATTTCGCGCGGTCCAGCGTCGGGAAGCGCTTGCCGGGATAAAATCAAGGCTACCGGTTTATGGCGGAATTGCATGATCACGTGCCAGGCTTCAACCGTCTCGTTGGCGTCGGCCGGTCTCAGGGTGACTAACCCGGGGATGGCGCGCAGGGACGTTAGCTGTTCCACCGGTTGGTGTGTTGGCCCGTCTTCCCCCACTCCGATCGAATCATGCGTGAAAATATGGGTCACCGGTAATTCCATCAGCGCGCTCAAACGAATGGCCGGTCGAGCATAGTCGCTGAAGATCAAGAACCCCGATCCATATGGTCGAATCTTCGACAGGGACAAACCATTGAGAATAGCGCCCATGGCATGCTCCCGGATACCAAAGTGGAGATTCCGTCCGGCGGGATTCTCAGCACTGAAATCCCCAGCGCCTTCAAAGGTCAGGCGCGTCTTGCATGAGGGCCCGAGATCCGCCGAACCGCCAAGCATCCAGGGCAGGTTCCTGGCAAGCACGTTCAGCGCCTGGCCCGACGCGTCCCGGGTTGCAACACCTTTACTGTCCGCGGGAAACACCGGCAATCCTTTGTTCCAGCCTTCCGGCAGTTCGCGCCGCAGCATACGGTACGCATGATCGGCGAGTTCCGGAAACTGGCGTCGATACTCTTCAAACATGGCCCACCAGTCGTCACGCAGCGCCTGTCCGCGTGCGCCGATGCCCGCCTGGAAATGCTCGCGCACCCCTTCTGGGACGAGGAAGTCAGCGTCTTCCGGCCAGCCGTAATGGCGCTTGGCCAGCTTGATTTCTTCCTTGCCCAACGGTTCCCCATGGGCGGTGCTGGTATCTTGTTTATTAGGAGAGCCGTAGGCGATGTGGCTATCGACGATAATCAAGGTCGGCCGATCGGTCGTATTTTTGAATGTTGTAAAAGCGCGATCAAGCATCTCCAAATCGTTGGCGTCACCCACCCGCGTGATGTTCCAGCCGTAACCGATAAAGCGCGTGGCCACGTCATCGCTGTAAGCCAACGCCGTGCTTCCCTCTATGGTGATGTGGTTGTTGTCGTAGATCCAACACAGGTTGGCGAGCTTGAGGTGCCCTGCCAATGATGCGGCCTCGCCGGAGATCCCTTCCATCATGCAGCCGTCGCCGCACAGGGCATAAATGTCATAGTCGAACAGGCGAAACCCAGGGCGATTGAAGTAGCTGGCAAGCCAGCGCTCGGCGATGGCCATACCGACACTCGTCGCGACCCCTTGTCCCAGTGGACCCGTGGTCGTCTCAACACCAGAAGTCCAGCGGTATTCCGGGTGGCCTGGGCATTTGCTGTCAAGTTGCCGAAAGCGCTTGATGTCCTCCAGCGTCACGGATAAATGTCCGAGAGTTTCATATTTTGGGTTGACCGTTTTCGCCCCGGTCAAGTGGAGCATGGCGTAGAGCAGCATGGAAGCGTGACCGACCGACAACACGAAGCGGTCACGGTCGGGCCAGATTGGATGGCTGGGATCAAAGCGCAAAAAGTGTTGCCACAGACAATAAACCACCGGCGCCATCGCCATCGGCGTTCCCGGATGGCCTGAGTTTGCCTGCTGCACGGCATCCATCGCCAGCGTACGGATGGTGTTAACGCACAACTCATCGATTGTCTTATTCATCATTTTCATATCCTCTCTTCACCGCTCTAATTCAAATTTCTATCATATCGCCCAGATTGGGACTTTCCGGCTGCAAGTCATGCTGTGAACGGATAAGTTCTGAAAATGCTTTTCGCGCCTGGTTTTCCCCATGGGTGATTATCATTCGGGGCCGTGAAGGTGCGACGGCGGAGAACCAGTTCAGAAGATCGTCTTGTCCGGCATGGGCGCTGAATCCTCCCATGGTGTGGATCGATGCGCGCACGCCAATTTTCTCGTCAAAGATAGAGACCGACTTTGCGCCGTCCACAAGTTGTCGCCCAAGGGTGCCGGGCGATTGAAATCCCACGATCAGGACGGCCGTCTCCGGCCGGTGCAAATTGTGCCGCAGATGGTGCATGATCCTCCCGCCAGTGCACATGCCGCTGCCGGCCATGATCATGCATGGCCCTTTCACATCATTGAGTACTTTGGAATCCTGGCCGGTTGGACAGAACCGCACGCTCTGAAGGTTCTCGCTCAGATCGCCGGATTTGACCATGACCTGAGCCTCCTGGTCGAACAGCTCGTTGTGTTTCCCGTAAATTTTCGTTGCTTCGATCGCAAGCGGGCTGTCGAGATAAATCGGAAACCGCGGCAGCGTTTTGTTACGGAATGCCGATGCCAGGAGATAGAGCAGCAATTGTGTCCGCCCTACGGCAAATACGGGAACGAGAATTTTAGCCTTCGATTCGATCGCTTTTGCGACAATTTTTCGTGCCTCGATAGCGGTGTCGTGCAGCGACCGATGATTTCGACCTCCATAAGTAGACTCCATGATAACCGCATCGGCATGATCAAAGGGAACGGGATCGTTAAGCAGCGGCGCCCCGCGCGGCCCTAAGTCTCCGGAGAAAACCACGACCTTCTTTTTATTGTTTTCCTCCACGGTCAGCTCTACACTGGCCGAGCCAATCACATGCCCGGCATCAAATAAACGTACCTGAACACCCGGCGCGACTTGAACCAGCTGATTGTAGGCAATCGCCTTGATCAAAGGCTTCAGGCGAAGCACATCTTTCTCTTCGTAAAGAGGCTCGAGTGGGGCCAGCCCAGAGCGCACTCTTTTTCGGTTTTCACGCTCAATATCCGCTTTTTGGAGATAAAACGCATCGCGGAGAATCAACCTCGCCACATCGAACGTCGCCTGAGTGGCATAGATCGGGCCCTGATACCCCCGCTGGGTGAGCAATGGCAAGCGGCCCACATGGTCAAGATGTGCGTGGGTAAGCACCACTGCATCGAGCCTGCCGCTTTCGAGCCTGGCCCGTTGGCGATTCTTCGCCCGCTCTTTCTTGTCGCCCTGGAACAATCCGCAATCAACCAGCACGCTCGCGTGCTTCGTTTTCACGTGATAGGCAGAACCAGTTACGTCGCCCGTTGCGCCATGGAAATATATCTTCACCGGTTTTCTCCTTAATATATAGGAATTTCAAATCTGCAGCTGTAGAGCGACAAGACTCGTCGCTCTACAGATAAAAAGCCGCCGAAGACCGGACTTAACTGTGCGATTAATAGCCCGCAACCTGCAACACGAACATTAATACGGCCATGTCCAGTTGACGATCTCCGGCCGGTCGATGCCATGCTCGTGCGCATAGTTCAGGTTGTCTATGAGGGCATTCTTCATTTGCTCTTTTACATGTGCGGCCTTCGTGCGCAACTTCGGTACCCGGTCGATTATTTCGATGACCAGATGAAAACGCGAGGTTTCGTTCAGCATCGCCAGTTCGAGCGGAGTATTGATGTTACCCTTTTCCTTGTAGCCACGCACGTGCATGTTATTGTGCCCCTTGAATCGGTACGAGAGTTTGTGGATAAGCCACGGATAGCCGTGGAAGTTAAAGATGATCGGCTTGTCCGTGGTGAACAGGCTGTCGAACTCGCGCTCCGTTGACCCGTGTGGATGCTCAGATGCTGGCTGCAGCTTAAACAGATCCACCACGTTGACGAAGCGTAGCTTCAGATCAGGCGTCCGCTCGCGCAAGATGGCGGCTGCTGCCAATGCCTCCATGGTAGCGACGTCGCCGCAGGAAGCCAAAATCACGTCAGGCTCCTCGCCCGCATCAGTGCTTGCCCTCTCCCAAATGCCAAGGCCCTTGGTGCAGTGAACGATCGCCTCGTCTATGGTGGTAAACTGCAGATGTTTCTGCTTGTCGGCAACGATGACGTTAATGTAGTCTGTGCTGCGCAGGCAGTGGTCGGCCACTGACAGCAGCGTATTGGCGTCGGGAGGCAGATAGATACGCGTAACCGACGGGCCCTTGTTGGTAACAAGATCAATGAATCCGGGAGCCTGATGAGAGACGCCGTAGAGATCCTGGCGCCAGACCGTGGACGACAGCAGGATGTTCTCGGAAGCGACCGAGGCCCGCCATGGTACATGGTTCTTACAGATGTCCAGCCATTTGGCGTGCTGATTGAACATGGAATCGATAACGTGGGCAAAGGCCTCATACGTATGAAAAAACCCGTGGCGGCCCGTAAGGAGATACCCTTCCAGCCAGCCGATGAGTGTGTGCTCGGAAAGCATCTCCATAACGCGGCCATCACGAGCAAGCTCGCCGCCGTCGGCATCCTCCGGCAACATATCCGCCATCCATGTCTTCTTGCTCACCTCGTAGATAGCCTGGAGCCGGTTTGAGGCGGTTTCGTCCGGTCCGAAGACGCGGAAGCTCGTCATGTTGTTCTTCATCACGTCGCGCAGGTACTCGCCGAGAGGTTTGGTGTTCTCGTATTCCACCGTACCGCGGGCAGGAACGTCTACAGCGTATTTGCGAAAATCAGGAAGATTGAGTTCTTTGCGCAGGAGCCCGCCGTTGGCATGCGGGTTGGCGCTTATACGCCGACTTCCCTTGGGAGCCAATGCCTTGAGTTCGGGTATGAGCTTGCCGCTTGCATCAAACAGCTCTTCGGGCTTGTAGCTGTGCATCCAGTCTTCCAGGAGCTTTAAGTTCGCCGGATTGTTGCGCACGTCGGCAAAGGGTACCTGATGCGAGCGCCAGGAACCCTCTACCTTGTGTCCTTTTATCTCCTTCGGGCCGGTCCAGCCCTTGGGAGAACGCAGCACGATCATGGGCCAGCGCGGCCGGAAGGAATTGTTTGATTCCCGTGCCTTTTTCTGATGGGCACGGATCTCGCCGATTGCCTCTTCCAGGGTGGCCGCCATCTTCTGATGCATCTGCACAGGATCGCTCCCTTCCACAAAATATGGCTTGTAGCCGTAACCGACAAACAAGGCTTCCAACTCCTGGTGGCTGATCCGTGCAAGGATCGTTGGGTTGGCGATCTTGTAGCCATTAAGGTTCAGGATCGGCAGCACCGCGCCGTCGTGCACCGGGTTAATAAACTTGTTGGAATGCCATGCGGTAGCAAGTGGCCCGGTTTCCGCCTCCCCATCGCCCACCACACAGGAAACGATGATATCCGGGTTGTCGAGCGCCATGCCGTAAGCGTGCGAGAGGCTGTAGCCAAGTTCCCCGCCTTCGTGGATGGAGCCGGGGGTTTCCGGAGTGACGTGACTCCCGATATGGCCGGGGAAGGAGAACTGTTTGAAAAATTTCTGCATTCCTTCCGCATCCTCGCTCTTGTCCGTATATATCTCGGAATACGTACCTTCGAGATACGCCGGCCCAAGCACCCCCGGCGCGCCATGGCCAGGCCCGGCCACGAAGATTACGTTGAGGTCGTGCTTGACGATCATCCGGTTAAGATGTATCCAGACGAAAGATAGCGCAGGGCTCGCTCCCCAGTGGCCGAGCAGCCGGTGCTTCACATCTTCAGGTTTCAGGGGCCTCCTGAGCAGCGGGTTGTCCTTGAGATAGATCATGCCTACCGAAAGGTAATTGCACGCCCGCCAATACGCGTTTATCAGTTCCAGCTCTTTGTTGCTTAATGGATTTTCCATTGCACCCTCCCCAAGTTTATCTGAGTGTCTGCACGGCTTGAAAAGCCTTGCAAATAGCCATATTCCAGCTATTTATCGATTTAATATTGCAAATTAATTTGACCGTGGAATGAATAACACCTCCCTCTTTATCCCATACATGTTAAGTTTTTGAACGAGAAATGGTAAATCCAGTGCTTTCAAGCGCGCGGGCCTTTGCCTTCTGAATTGACAACCCTTAATCCGTCCGGTACGCAGGGCATATTTCCCCATGCAAGCCTCTGCTTTCGTCATTTTCTTACGCAGGTTATTTACAAATGGTTGCAACCATTTGTTGTAGGTGTAATTATTGGTTTCACCGGCTTTTGGTTTTTCACGCATTGTTTTCGTGTTCCAGTCCGCCCCCTACCCCCGCCAGCGGGGGACAGTGGTCAGCCACGCTGTTTCGAAGCGCATGGATTCAGGTAAGAAAAGATTCTCGATCCTATAGTTAGTGTCAATGAATCAAAAAATGCACAAAAATGCAAGTTTTTTAATTTTTAGCAGATATTTATTGTTTTGAAGCAGGTATAATCCGCTGCGAGATCAGACGGTATGCCACCAGAGAGATAACCAATCCAATAAAAAAAACCCCTATCAAAAGAGCGCCTGTGCGAAACAGCTTCGTAACGATAGCGTCTCCCTCCTGCCTCACGCGGGTTGCCGTCTGCTCTATTTGACCCAGGAGGCTGTTGATTCTTGACATCTCGCCATCAAGATCATGGAAGAACCCCTTCCGTTCTTCAGTAATGCGGTCTGGCAGCATGGCGACTGCCTGAGAAAACCGCTCAGTTGACTTGCTGAAGCGTGAAATATCTTCAAAGAGACTTTGACTCTCAGGTTCCTGGAGCATGCGGTTGTACAGCATTTCCATCTGCCATCGCATGAGAACGGGAAACCGTTCCAGCTGGAACATACTACGGTCGGCAAAATCACGAAGCGCCTCTACCTCCCGTACTGCAGGATCAAGGCCGCTGAAGGGATCAAAGATTAAGACGCTTATCAAATCAGAACTTAAGCCCTTTTGCCTTTCGGATTTTGTACGAATATTTGCATATTCTGCCAGACGTACATTGCCTACGAGAATGCTTTTCGGATACTCTTCATGACGTATGTGAATGTATTCCCTGAGCTCGCTCAATTGCTCCTGGGTAAGATAGCGGCGTGCAATCTCCCACCCCTGTTGTTCCATACGGCGGAACGTGTTTCGCAAAATTTGGGTGTGAGTACCAAGCACGCGCTCAATGGTATCGGCTTCCATTGCCATGCGGCCAAGGGATACCATGGTCACCATGTCAATTAAATTGGCTTTTGGATTTGGCCCCGTGGCGATCTGAATTGCATTGGTACAATAGTGTATGCGCCAAAGGGTGGTATCTACACGTGCCTGCGGTGTACCAGCAAGGCCTGACACCATGTAAGTTGCGTCCGCAACCTTATCAGAAAAGATATCGGCAAAGTTTATAACTTCCGTGCGAATTGTAGCCAGCTGCGGATCCGGCCGGGGCGCTATTAATCGTTGTATGGCACTGCAACCTTGAAGAATGAACAAAATTATCATCGTTATTCCCAGTACCCACGGCGTCCTTTGTGTCGTTATTGCCACGGTCATCACCCTCATAGTGTGTAATAAAAATATTTTTTAGGCGCACATCAAAAACTCTTTTGCCAATTTTAGCAAAAAACCTGTGCAAAATGGAAAAGGTAAATTGAAAAATTCAAAATTACCTTTGCGGGTTATATGCGAGTTATATTACGAAATGTTAAATTTACGCTTCCGGCCCGTTCGGGCCAGGAGACCAAACCATGGAAAGTTGTAACGTGAATCTATTGGCATTATTCTTGCTCGTCGTATTTAAATTACGAGCATAAGCATTGGATTTGTATATGCGTTAATGGCAAATGGATTTCTGTAAGAGTTCTTAATTATGAGAGAAATGATTTTTTTAAATCATTATTAAGGAAATTGGATAGGGACTAAAAACAAAAAAAATCCATAAATGTAGAATAGTTTGTCTAAAATATTGGATACATCCGAGATTTCTTATGCATACAAAAAAGCAGAATGATTCTAAGTTATATTTCAGCCATCCATCACAAGAGACCCTTGTTGTTCATCTTGGCGGAAACTGGCTTTTGGAAACACCGCTTCCTTCTGTTGAACTGCTTGAACATGAGATACAATTGACCGCGACAGTCCGTACGGTCAATTTCGATGCAAGCAATCTTACCATCTGGGATAGCAACCTGCTCATATTCTTATCAAAGGTCTTTGATGTCTGTACAAAATATAACATCCGTATCCGAATGGAAGGCCTTCCCCAGGGGGTACAGAAGCTTCTCGATCTTGCATCATCGAAACGCCAGAGGAAAGGGATAACCGGGAAGGCAGGGAAAGAATCTTTTCTCATAAGGGTGGCTGATACAACGTTTGATTTCATACAGACGTCGAAGGACATGCTTGCGTTCATTGGCGAGGCAGTGCTTGCCTTCGGAAAATTACTCTGTGGCAGGGCAAATTTCCGCCGCACAGACCTTATGAATGTTATCCAGGAGAGCGGCGCGCAGGCGATCCCCATTGTTTCACTGATCAGTTTGCTGGTGGGTTTGATCTTTGCATTTGTAGGTGCTTTGCAATTGAAACTGTTTGGTGCGCAGATTTACGTTGCAAATATCGTGGGAATAGCCATGGTAAGGGTCATGGGGGCGATTATGACCGGCATCATCATGGCAGGGCGGACAGGCGCTTCGTTTGCCGCTCAGATTGGAACAATGCAGGTGAACGAAGAGGTTGATGCGCTCAAAACACTGGGTATATCACCGATGGAGTTCCTGGTGCTGCCCAGAATGCTTGCCCTTGTCCTTATGATGCCGCTCCTTTGCCTGTATGCAGACCTCATGGGTATCATAGGCGGGATGATTGTGGGCGTGTTTATGCTCGATCTTGATTTTATGGAATACTATTATCAGACAAAATCGGCAGTTGCCCTCACCCATCTCTGGGTGGGGCTTTTTCACAGTGCGGTGTTTGGCGTGCTCATCGCACTCTCCGGATGTCTGAGAGGAATGCAGTGCGGCCGAAGTGCGTCCGCTGTCGGGTCTGCGACAACATCAGCGGTAGTGACGGGCATTGTAAGTATTATAGTCTCAACGGCAATTATTACCATTGTTTGTGAAGTGATCGGTATTTAAATATGAGCGAAAAAAGAGGAAGTACGGTACCGGAAGCAAAGATAGTGGTGCGCGACCTCGACATGGGATATGGCAGTTTTGTGCTGATGAGTGGCATGAACTTTACGGTCAGCAAGGGAGACATTTTTATTATTATGGGCGGGAGCGGCTGCGGGAAAAGCACGCTTTTGAAGGTGATCGTAGGACTTCTGGAGCCTTTGCACGGACAGGTTTTTTATGATGGTGTGAGTTTCTGGGAAGGAGACCCCCAGCAAAAAGCCCGTATTATGAGGAAGATTGGCGTCCTCTACCAGAGCAGTGCATTATGGAGTTCCATGACCCTGGCTGAAAATGTTGCACTTCCGCTTGAACAATATACAGACCTCAGCAAGGGCTATATCCGCGAGTTGGTATCGTTAAAACTGGCGTTGGTAGGACTCGCAGGATTTGAAGAATTTTATCCCTCGGAAATAAGTGGGGGGATGCGAAAGAGGGCAGGACTTGCACGGGCAATGGCGCTTGATCCCGATATCCTCTTTTTTGATGAACCTTCTGCAGGTCTCGATCCGGTGAGCGCCCGGCTTCTTGATGATCTTATCAGGGAACTTCGTGATAGTCTTGGCGCTACTGTAGTAGTCGTTACCCATGAGCTGCAAAGCATCTTCGCAATCGGAAACAACTCGGTATTTCTCGATCCTGATACAAAGACGATCATTGCATCAGGCAACCCGAAAAGACTGCTTGCAGAATCGAAAGACCCGAAAGTGATTAATTTTTTAACGAGGGGAGAAAGATGAGTAAGCCGGCAAATAAGACACTTATTGGTGCGTTTGTGATAGGGGCTGTAGCCTTACTGGTTATGGCAGTTCTTGTTTTTGGCTCGGGAAAGTTTCTGAAAAAGTCGTTTCATGCAGTAGTGTTCTTTGAGGGTTCAATTAAGGGCCTCAATGAAGGCGCTCCTGTTATTTTCAAAGGGGTGAAGATCGGTTCTGTGAAAGACATCCGTGTGTTTTACGATGCCGCCTATGACTCTCTCCGGATACCGGTGATCATCGAGCTTGAGCCAGAAAAAATCGAAAGGACTGACGTAGCTGAACGGCGGCCGGAGAAAAATGTAAAACTGCTTATAGAAAAGGGCCTGAAGGCACAACTTCAGATGCAGAGTATAGTTACCGGTCAGCTCGTGATAGCGCTTGATTTTTTTCCTGATAAGTCTGCCAGATATGTCGGTTTCATAAAAAAATATCCCGAAATTCCAACAGTTCCCACCGCCTTTGAGGAATTAACAAAGACGATCCAGAATCTTCCTATTAAGGAAATCGTAAAGAAACTGAATCTTACCTTAAATTCGGTGAGAAAGCTCATCCAGCACATAGATAAAAAGATTGATCCGCTGGTATCGAATGTCTCAAAAACGTCAGAGATGGCACAAGGTACCCTTGAGGGTATGCAAGCCGTTTTGAAACAAACGGAGAAAACCCTTACTACCTTTTCAGGAGATTCACGCATGGTATACGAAATGAATGCGATGATCAGTGAATTATCGGCAGCGGCCCGGTCTGTGAGGTCATTGTCAGAATATCTTGAGCAGCATCCCGATTCCATCATCAAGGGTAAACCACGATGATACTGTTATAGTTTTAGAAGAAGGAGTTTTCCGATGAAATATCACCCTGTTTCATTTTTTGCCCGTTTCACTATGATCGGCGCCCTTGCTGTAAGTATGGGTTGTGCGAGTACGCAGCCATCAAAGTTTTATGTCCTGAATCCCATAGAAAAGCCGGAGGCACAACAAAAGGGTGCAGATACTATGCGGGATGTTGCAATAGAGATTGTTACCATTGAAATCCCTGACTATTTAGACAGGTCACAAATGGTAACCCGGAGCAGCCACAGCGAATTGAAGGTTGACGAATTTAACCGGTGGGCAGGCTCTCTCAAAGAGAATATATCCTTAGTTCTCGCCGAAAACCTCTCTCTCCTGCTCCCGACCGACCGTGTCTTTGTCCATCGCTGGATTCCCGCCGATTCTGTCGATTACTGTATCCATGTTGAAATAATCCGTTTGGACGCCATACCTGGCGATACGGTTACCATGAAGGCGCGTTGGGCAATATCAGGCGATCATGGTAAAAAAGAGCTTATAACACGCGCCTCGGAATTTACCGAAAAATTACGTGAAAACAGTTATGATATGATGGCAGCAGCCATGAGCCGGACATTTGAAAAATTAAGTCAGGAAATCGCATCAGAGATCAAAAAATTTCAATAGTGTTTTGGAAATATCTATACAGTTTATCGTGGCATTTAAAAGATTTTGAATGTACAATTTCTGAATTGTAGGTAATACAGGTAAAAAAGTTTTCTGAAAGGAGAAAGCTATGAAGAGAATGATGTATGCATGGGGTATGCTATTCATAGCATCATGCACTATGGTATCAGCCTTTGCCCAGAATGTGATAGTCTACCCTGCAAAAGGTCAGAGCCAGGAGCAGATGGAGAAGGATAAATTTGACTGTTATTCCTGGGCAAAACAACAGACGGGCGTTGACCCTATGGTTGCATCCGCGGCTTCCCAGCAATCGGCTGCGAGTCAGGACACTGGCGGAGGGGTAGTAAAAGGAGCGGCGAAAGGCGCAGTGGTTGGCGTCGGTATTGGCGCTATTGCGGGAAATGCAGGCAAAGGTGCTGCGATTGGCGCGGCCTCCGGTGGCGCCATGGGCGGCTTAAGGAGCCGGAATCAGAGAAAGCAGGCAGAGCAGGTACAACAGCAGCAGGTATCCCAAACGAATCAGAAGATTAACGAATATAACCGCGCATACAGCGCATGTCTTGAAGCCAAAGGGTATACGGTAAAATAGAGAAGGGAGAGAACTATGAAATCGATAAAACTAAGTATAATAACTTTTGTATTTGCATGCCTTGTTTCACCTGTTTTGTATGCGGGTGATTTTGATGGATCCAGGCCACTCCTTTTTTCGGTAAAAACCATTCTTGAATGTGCGCCGAACGGCAAATCACAGATGGTTACGACAGAGGAGATGGGAATGCCGCAGTTTTTTATCATTGATTGCAAGAAAATGACCGTTAGCCCTCTGCCTCCGATTGCAGGCAGGCGGGATACCATAATCAAGCGTATGGAACATATCGATGGGAAATTAATCTTGCAGGGGGCAGATGATGGCTTAGAGGACATACGAGATGGTGTTGGCTGGACGGTGGCAATTTCAGAGGAGACGGGCATGGCTGTATTAACGGCATCAGGTGATGACGCAGGCTTTGTCATTTTTGGTGCCTGTCTGCTCCGTTAGAATAGTGAATTTACAAACATCCCTTTAACCCCTCCCTTCGCAAGAGGAAGGGTTAAAGGGCATACGTGTTAAGTTAAGCGATTGGGTTGGGTGGCAAGGACAAACCTTTCTGCGTGTTCCGCACAGGCAGGCTTTGTTTATCCGTGCCTTTCTTGTGACACAAAACAGCACAAAATCCACCAGAAACGTGGCTGACCACTGTCCCCCGCCGGCGGGGGACATGGCAGATTCAACACGAATAAGAGGTTGATGGTGATTATTAATTCCATAAATTAACCTGTATGGAGTTAGGGGTGGATATCCCCACAAGCGCTAAGTTGTTTTTGATATTTTTTCCATAAAGTTCAATATCGAATATCGAATAAGGAATGTCGAAAGATAAGAGAATATTTGATCTTGAAGAACGCTGAGTAGATTTTGTTAAAATTGTCAAGATATATTTATTACGATATGAACCAAACAGTCCAAAAAATATTATAACAACTAAATCACAGGAGAATAGTAATGGGTAAGAAATTTCGTCTTTTCCCCGCAGGCGCGAGTATTATTGCTGCTATTATTTTTACTTCGGGTTGCATGCATTATCCCGTGAATAAGCCCCTCACCACCATCGATCCTAACAGTGGTTATCGTGGAAAGCTTAAGGATCGTGAGCCTGGAAATTCTGATGAACTGCTCATATACCTCACATTCTCAGGTGGCGGCACACGGGCTTCTGCCTTCTCTTATGGGGTCCTTGAAGAGCTGAGAAATACAGAGGTAACCATAAACGGCCAAAAACAGATGCTTCTCAATCAGGTTGATGCTATTTCTGGCGTATCGGGAGGTAGTTTCACGGCTGCGTACTACGGCCTCTTTGGTGAACGTATCTTTGACGATTTCGAGCAAAAATTTCTGAAAAAAAATGTGCAGGGCGGTCTTGTTCGCAGGATGTTATTAAGGCCAGACAACTGGGTGCGACTCTCCTCGCCATTTTTTCAACGGAGCGACCTAGCCTCGGAGTATTACGATAAGCTTCTTTTTGAGGAGAAAACCTTTCGTGATATGGCAGCAACTAAAGGCCCTATGATCAATATTAACGCAACAGATATGGTAACGGGCATACGGGTTGGATTTAGTCAGGATTTGTTTGATTTGATCTGTTCTGATTTATCCAGTTTTCCTGTTGCGCGCGCAGTAACCGCATCATCTGCGGTACCCGTTGTCCTTACGCCCATTACCATTCGTAATTACTCCAACGATTGCGGTTTTAAACTCCCTGAAGAAATAGAGAGGATTCGAAGGGAGCATGATATTTCGTCACGGTCATTTCATCAGGTGAGCAATTTAACACCCTATATGGATGCTGAAAAGCATAAATATATCCATCTCGTTGATGGTGGAGTTTCTGACAATCTTGGATTGAGGAATGCGCTTGACAGGGTACTTTTATTAGGGAATTTGTGGAATACGCTTAAATATTTCAAACAAGAAAATATCCATAAGGTGGTTTTTGTTGTTGTTAATGCAGAGACCGAAGTGAGCAGCAGTTGGAGTCTCCTGGGGACGGCCCCTACGATATCCGCAATGTTTGGCGCATATTCGTCAGTATCTGTTACGAGATATAATTACGAGACCGTTATGTTGCTGAGGGAGAGTTTCCGCAGATGGACTGAAGAAATTCAGAAAAACAGGTGCGGGGACGGCCCGATATCAACGGAACCAGGCGGATGCGGAGATATCAAATTTTATCTCGTTGAGGTCAAGTTTGACGCATTAAAAGATGAGGCCGAACGTCACTATTTCAAGAGGATGCCCACATCGTTCAAATTGTCTGATAAGCAAGTCGATGATCTGCGTGATGCCGCCCATCGAATACTTGCCGGGTCAGATGAATTCCAGCAGCTTTTAGCGGATTTAAAATAAAGGTATATAGAATCACGCATAGCGAATGTTTCGATAGAAGAGTTTCGGGTTTTTTGGTGAACGTTTCATATGACGATTTCATGCAAGTATAATAAGCAAGCACAAAAATATCATTGCGGGGAGTGAGGAGCCTAAATTATGTATAAACTTGTATTGGTGAGACACGGGGAAAGCATTTGGAACAGGGACAATTTATTTACCGGCTGGACCGATGTCGACCTTTCAGAGAAGGGTGCTGAAGAAGCCAGACAGGCAGGGCAAACCCTTAAGAAGGAGGGCTATACCTTTGATGTCGCTTTTACCTCGGTGCTGAAACGGGCGATACGGACGTTGTGGATCACTCTGGATGAAATGGATCTTATGTGGATACCGGTTAAGAGAGACTGGCGGCTTAATGAACGGCACTATGGCGCCCTGCAGGGTCTGAACAAAACGGAAACAACACAGAAGTACGGAGAACAACAAGTCAAGCTTTGGAGACGCAGCTATGATATTCGGCCACCCGCACTGGAAATGAACGATCCGAGGAGCCCGGCCAACGATCCGCGTTACAAGAAACTGACAAAGGAGCAGATTCCCTTCACGGAATGTCTGAAAGATACCGTAGAACGTTTTCTCCCCTGCTGGCATGAGCTGATTGCTCCTGCAATTCGTTCCGGAGAGAGAGTGATTATTGCTGCTCACGGCAACAGTCTTCGGGCATTGGTGAAATATTTGGACAATATTCCTGACAAAGAAATTGCTGAGCTCAATATCCCCACCGGTATTCCCCTGGTTTACGAACTTGAGGATAATCTCACTCCCGGACGCAGGTATTACCTCGGAGACCCTGAAATGGTGAAACTGGCTACTCAGGCCGTTGCCAATCAATCGGGGAAAAAAGTTACGCGTTAAGGAGTTTTCGTCTTTTGTTTTTCCTCCCGAATACAGATGTATTGTCATTGCAAACGATTGCGAGGCAATCCCAACCGTAACAATGAAAGCAAAGAAAGGAGAGGTAGATAACTGGCTTAACAAAGATGTTTTTATCTGGTACTAAGTATTTAAGAAAAAAGAAATAGAGAAGAAAGGAGAATAGTGTTGTGAATATAAGAAAAGAAATTGCTTCACGTATTACCACGAACTGCACATTGCTTCTTCTGGGAGGAATACTTCTGACTCTCCCATTGGGATGCAAAACAGCGCCTGCGCCGGATACCGGATTTTTACAGCAGCCGGAACGTATGGCTCCGGAGACGGAGCGGTTTCCCTTTGATAGGGTCTGGGTAAAACCCGGTGTAGAGAAGGACAATTACGACTACGTTGTAATCGCCCCCGTCAACACAGAGTACCTCATGGAAAAAACCGGCTGGAAGGCCGCCAATCCTGGCAATATCAAGCTTGAGGAAAGCGCCGTCGAGTTGGCTGAATATACGGAAGAAAAGTTTCGCGAGGCATTCCAAAAAGACGAGAGGCCAGGCTGGAAAGTAGCGAACCTGACAGGACCACGAACGGTAGTAATTGAATTGGCTATCGTAGAACTGGTGCCGAGCAAGGCTGCATTTGGAGCGCTCAGGCTGGCTGCCCCTGTTTTTGGTCCTGCGGGGATAGCGGTTGGAGCCGGATCGGCGGCGGCAGGAGGACGGCCAAGCGTGGCAATCGAAGGACGGCTGAAAGACGGAGTAACCGGCGAGACGCTCTTTATGTTCGCCGATCGCCAGGAGGCCCAGATGCGCATCATTGACCTGAGTGCAGTCACCTGGTGGGGACATGCAAAGGACATCATAAAGTACTGGGCAGAGGAGTGCGTAGAACTCGCGAAAACGCCTAAAGACTACCAGGTAAAAGACCGTTCATTCTTCACGTTAAAACCCTGGTAACATTCGCGATGTAGCAGGTACACACCGTGTGCCTTTTATCATTCTCCCGCACACGCTGTGCGGGAGAAGGATGCGGGCTGTTATTGATTCCCATAAAACAACCCAATATGCCGGGAAGAGGTTTTGTCCTGTTCCTATTTAAGCAATGGGTGATAGGAGATGCATACCATGAATACATACTTTGTACTTGTAATTACTTGTATTATTGCGCTGGCGGAAGGTACATGCCTTGCACAACCAAAGACAGCAGGAACAACCACAGGACAGGTTCAACCAGGTGCAGGATCATCCGCACCTGGTCAGGAGAAAAAACTACCCAACATCGTCATCATCTGGGGTGACGACATCGGCCAGTCCAATATCAGCGCCTACTCGCACGGCGTGATGGGCTACAAGACGCCCAACATCGACCGTGTAGCGAAGGAAGGCATGATGTTTACCGACTACTATGCCGAGCAGAGCTGCACGGCAGGACGGGCGTCCTTCATCACCGGCCAGTCCGGCTTGCGCACCGGCCTGACCAAGGTTGGTTTGCCGGGCGCTACGGCAGGGTTGCAAAAGGAAGACCCGACGATTGCCGGGCTGTTAAAGGCGCAAGGCTATGCCACCGGCCAATTCGGCAAGAATCACCTGGGCGACCGCAACGAGTTCCTGCCCACCGTGCACGGGTTTGACGAGTTCTACGGCAACCTGTACCACCTCAACGCCGAGGAAGAGCCGGAACTGCCTGACTACCCGAAAGATCCGGCGTTCCGTGCAAAATTTGGCCCCCGTGGCGTAATGGACTGTAAGGCCTCGAGCACGGACGATCAGACGGTGGACCCGCGCTTCGGCAAGGTCGGTAAGCAGGTGTGCAATGACACCGGCCCCCTCACCAAAAAGCGGATGGAAACAATCGATGATGATATCGCCAAACGGGCAGTGGATTTCATCCAGCGTCAGAAGAATGCTGATAAGCCCTTCTTCGTCTGGGTAAACTTTACCCACATGCACTTCCGCACCCACACCAAGCCGGAGAGTATTGGCCAGGCGGGACGCTGGCAGAGCCCGTACCACGACACCATGATTGACCACGATAAGAACGTCGGCCAGATCCTCAAGGCGCTCGATGACTTCGGCATCGCCGATAATACTTTCGTCATGTATTCGACCGACAATGGTCCGCACATGAACAGCTGGCCGGACGGAGCGATGACGCCGTTCCGCAACGAGAAGAACTCGAACTGGGAAGGCGCTTACCGTGTGCCTGCCATGGTCCGCTGGCCGGGCAAGATCAAGCCAGGCCAGGTGTCCAACGACATGGTTGCTCACCACGACTGGCTACCCACCTTTCTGGCCATGGCCGGCGACACGCAGGTGAAGGAAAAGTTGCTCAAGGGTTATAAGGTGGGCGACATGACCTATAAGGTTCACCTCGACGGTGACAACCTCGTCCCTTACCTGACCGGCCAGGCCGTGAAGAGCCCGCGGGAGTCGTTCCTGTACATCAACGACGACCAGCAACTGACCGGTCTGCGCTATGACAACTGGAAGTTCGTGTTCATGGAGCAGCGGGTCCAGGGCACGCTGCGCATCTGGGCGGAGCCGTTCGTTACCTTGCGGTTTCCGAAGATCTTCAATCTCCGCACGGATCCGTACGAGCGCGCCGACATCACATCGAACACCTACTACGACTGGTTGATTGATCACGTGTTCACGCTGGTGCCTGCGCAGGCGTTCGTGGGGCAGTTCCTGATGACCTTCAGGGACTACCCGCAGCGGCAGAAGGCGGCCAGCTTTAATTTGGATGAAGTAATGGAAAAACTAAAGGAAAGCCACGGATCGAAGTAAGACTCTGGATACTCAAAGCGGGCGGTCCGGTTCTGGAAATCGTGGGCGCGTTCGGACAGGGCGTGAAACAGCATCCGCTCATTCCGATGGGCACATCCGACCCTTACATGCCGTCGAAATGAAATGAAAAAACCAATAAAAAACAGAAAGGACACAATCATGAAAACCACACACATACGAAACCTGATGGTCGCCGCGCTCGTTGGTGTACTGGCTTTCACCACAACCATCGCTCACGCCGCTGATGCACTTTTATCGTGGAACGACGGCCCGGCCAAACAATCCATCGTCGCCTTCGTCGAGAAGGTCACCAAGCCAGGTTCTCCGGATTTTGTGCCGGTACCGGAACGCATCGCCACGTTTGACAATGACGGCACTCTCTGGTGAGAGCAGCCGGTGCCCGTTCAATTGTTCTTTGCGCTCGACCGCGTGAAGGCGCTCGCACCGCAGCATCCCGAATGGAAGAACAAGGAACCGTTCGCCTCGCTGCTCAAGGGCGATTTGAAAGCCGCGCTCGCCGGCGGTGATCACGCGCTCCTCGAAATCGTCATGGCCACGCACGCGGGCATGACCACGATGGAATTCGAGCAGATCGTCAGGGACTGGCTCGCCACCGCGAAACATCCGAAATATAAAAAGCCTTACACCGAGTGTGTTTATCAGCCGATGCTTGAAGTGCTTGCCTATTTGCGGGAGAACGGTTTCAAGAACTTCATGGTCTCCGGCGGTGGCATCGGGTTCATGCGAGCGTGGACGGAGCAGGTTTATGGCATCCCTCCGGAACAGGTCATCGGCAGCAGCATCAGGACACAGTTTGAAATACGTGACGGCAAGCCCGTCCTCGTGCGTCTGCCGGAGATGAATTTCAACGATGACAAAGCCGGCAAACCCGTCGCCATCAACCAGTACATCGGCCGCCGGCCCATTATGGCGTTCGGAAATTCCGTTGGCGACAAGCAGATGTTGGAATACACACAGGGCGGCAGCGGCGCGCGGTTCATGTTGCTGGTGCTGCACGATGATGCGGCGCGCGAATACGCCTACGGTCCGGCAAGAGGATTGCCGGACGTCCAGCTGGGCGCCTTCACGCCGGCGCTTTACGTGCAGGCGAAGAAGGATGGCTGGACCGTCGTCAGCATGAAGGATGATTGGAAACAGGTCTTCGCGTTCGAGTAGTCCCCGGTCACAGCCATCGACATCTTGCTGAAGCCGGACGCCACGATGCTCCGGCATGCCGAAGTCGTCAATGACCGATTGCTCAGGGTCTTCCCGGAAAGTTTCGCCCTGGACGCGACGCACCGTCCGCACATCACACTGATTCAGCGTTTCGTACGCACTGCTGATCTCGACAAGGTATATGCCGCCGCCGGCAAGGTGTTCGCCGGCGCTAAAGTGAAGACTATGAAGCTGGAGGCCTTCAAATACTACTACGTCACGGACAAGGCCATTGGCCTCGCAGGTATTGCCGCGAAGCCGACCACTGAATTACTCAAGCTGCAACAGGATCTGATTGCCGCCGTGGCCCCGTTCACGGCGGAAAGCGGAGATTCGGCCGCGTTCTTCACCACGCCCGATGATCCCATCATCAACCCGGCATTAATTGAATATGTTTCAACGTTAAAAAAGACGGGAAAGTTGTTTATCCCTTCGGGAAAAAGTAACGATAAAACAGATGCTTCACTCAGATATACGTGAGACTAGTTTTTGTAGTGAAATAATTCTTAAAATCTGCATAAACGGAGGATTTAGGTTGCGAATGCTATTAATTTCGTGCATGTGCATATCGATCGTTACTAGTATTTGTGCTCTTCGCACTTCTCCTGCGCAAAGCCAGTCGGACGATGCTCAGACTGCTGAACTGCAAAGGAAAACTCAAAATCCCGTGAGCGACCTGATCAGTCTGCCGTTTCAAAATACTACGAACTTCGACTTCGGACCAGATAATAAAGAACAGAATATTCTAAATATTCAGCCTGTGATTCCTTTTAAACTGAATCAGGAATGGAATCTCATTTCCCGAACTATTCTGCCCTTAATCCATATGCCGGGAGCTTATACCTGATGCAGGAGAAACGTTCGGACTTGGAGACACCTTTCAGAGCATGTTTTTTTCACCCGCTAAGTCTGGTAAGTTGATCTGGGGCATAGGTCCTGCCTTTCAACTTCCCACCGCAACAAATAACATACTTGGTCAGGACAAATGGTGCGCCGGACCTACCGGAGTGCTCCTGGCCATGAGGGGACCCATGGTCTTCGGCGCTCTCGCAAACAATGTATGGTCCTTTGCCAGTGCAGGCAACATCGATAAACCCCAGGTTAACCAGATGCTCTTGCAGCCCTTCTTTAACTACAATTTACGTAAAGGCTGGTATCTCACGACCGCCCCGATCATCACAGCAAACTGGGAGGCGGAACATACTGAGCAGTGGGTCGTTCCTGTGGGGGGCGGCGCTGGGAAGATTTTTAAGATAGGCAAGCAGGCGATGAATGCCCAGGTGCAGGTATTTCATTACCTGGAGAGTCCGTCAATTGGGCCTGATGACTGGGCGCTGCGCGTCCAATTCCAGTTGCTGTTTCCGAAGAAAAGACAAAAATAAAAACTTGTGTAACAATTTAGTTCTTTGAAAAAGGTAGCGCCGATCCCTTATTGTTGATGTATATATTTTAACAAAACGTTATACTAGTACATGCTTGAGAAGATAACACAGTTTCCTGGTGCCTGGGTTAGGCAGGGGATCACATAAATTTATAGCAAACCAGTGGGTTGTGCAGAACAGCGAGGTGCAGTTATGACATGAAGTACCTTATGGGGTGGAACTGGAAATTTTATATTAAGAAATGACAAAGGGAGGAAACTCATGAATACAAAAAGGAAACACAAACTTATTTGGGTGGGATTCGTAGCGATCATGGCATGTGCAACTACTGCGACCGCGCAGGACAAGCCGGCGGACAACATGCAACTGGTCGTCGAAAAGGTACGTGCTGACAAAAAGCTCCTTGTTGCGGACAACATGCAGCTTACGGAGACTGAATCGAAGGCCTTCTGGCCTGTCTATACCCGGTATCAGGACGAATTGTTCCTTATTCGTGTCCGTACCGCGAAGCTGATCGGGGATTAT
This sequence comes from Planctomycetia bacterium, assembly GCA_015075005.1. Lineage (GTDB taxonomy): Bacteria > Planctomycetota > Brocadiia > Brocadiales > Brocadiaceae > Brocadia. Next base: position 207,299 of record JABTVC010000002.1, on the reverse strand, counting down.
AGGGATGCCTATGGAAATATGACTGAGGATATTGCCAGGAAACTGCTTAATGAATATATGACCATCGAGTCATTGACACTGAAGCTCCGCAAGGCTTATCTTTCAAAGTTTCGCGAAGTATTGCCGGAGGTTAAGGTAGTGCGCTACTACCAAATCGAGAACAAGATACAGGCAGCGCTGGATTATGAATTTGCTGCAAGCATACCTCTCATACAAACAGGTAAATAATCATTTAAAAAGGAGAATACAACGATGAAATACGTTCATTTGAAAGTCATGGTATTTATGCTCGCATTCAGTGCTGGCATCTTCGTGGGTGCACATACCGCCTGGGCGGCTAGTGCGGAGGAAATTGACCGTGATGCAAGGAGCACACTGGAGAAACTGTATGTGAAATCTCCCGCAGCTAAGGCACTGGGAGAAAAGGCAAGTGGCATCCTTGTCTTTCCGGGGATCGTCAAAGGTGGCTTTATTCTTGGTGGACAATATGGTGAAGGCGCCCTCCTTAAACAGGGGAGAACTGCCGGATATTACAATACCGTGCAGCTTTCGTATGGGTTGCAAGCCGGCTTGCAGAAATATGGGTACGCGCTGTTTTTTATGAACGAGTCCGCGATGAACTGGCTCGACAAAAGTGACGGTTGGGAGCTAGGTGTCGGCCCGACCATCGTAGTTGTGGACGTTGGCGTATCTGGGGCGGCAACAACCACAACCTTGCAATCACAGATATATGCGTTTTTCTTCAATCAGAAGGGATTGATGGGCGGCATTGGTCTGCAGGGCACAAAAATCACGAAACTTGACAAGTAGGAACTGCATCCTTAACTCTCCCAGGAAAGGAATTGATTATAATGAGAAAGATACTCATAGGAATATTTTTTGCCTTGTCAGTAATAACGCCGGTCCAGGCGAAAGAAATCAGCGGCATGAACCTGCCAGACACGATCATGGCAGGTAAGGAACAGCTTATTTTAAACGGGGCAGAGCTGCGTAAAAAACTCTTCGTGAAGGTTTATGCAGGAGGGCTTTATCTCAGAAAAAAAGAAGGTGATGCGCAAAAGATTATCAATGCCGATGAACCTATGGCAATCCGGATGCATTTTATTTATGATGGAGTTTCCAGTAAAAAGCTGGTTGAAGCCTGGAATGAAGGATTTGCTGATAACGCCACCACGGGGGATCTCAGGCCTATCCAGGAAAGAATAGATACCTTTAATTCGTTCTTCACAGAAGAAGCCAGAAAAGGGGACATCTATGACATCATCTACACTCCGGAAGATGGCGTACGTGTATATCGTAAAGAAAAACTTCTGGGAACAGTCAGCGGGCTTGATTTTAAAAAGGCCCTGTTTGCCATCTGGTTAGGGGGAAAACCTGTTTCCGCTGCACTTAAACAGGGTATGCTGGGCACATAGAACCTGACGGATGGGGCAACTGCGGCATGAAATAAAATTTATAATCCAGATTCAAGGGGCAGCGGTTCGCAGGTTGTCCGGGAACGTGATTGCAGATATTAACATATATTACCTAACCTGAATGAGTCGGAAGAGAGTCAACCCTGTCAGGGTTCTAAACCCTGACAGGGTTAATCTTAGTCATATTTTTGCCAAAAATGTAAAAATATTTTTTGTGAGATACTATTGATCAAAGTGTAATAATTAGTCAATAGGTAGTATGGCCTTTGATCTACAAAACCATTCCCGGACAGCCTGCCAGGGTCGTTTGCAAGATATCTCTTTCATTTCGGTTTCTTCCGCGCCGTCCCCCACACGGCTACAGACCAGACCACGAGCAACCAGAAGGGAAAAACGTAAAGGCCGGGGATCGCCTCCATGATCAGGCCGGGCAGGGGCCGTAGTTTTTCTCCATGCGGGAGTGGTGTTTCCGCCGGCATAACCACGACCGGCACCTCTGCACTCCTGAATAATCTTCTTTTTTAGGTTAGTAACCTCACATATCACCGTACTGGCGGTGATGATGGTTTCTCAAAAGACAGGCCCATCCGCCCGGATAAACATCGGGTTATTTCTTGTCTTGTGTAGTCATTAAACTTGCTACAGCCACAGGGCCAACAGCACTATGTGAACGTGATAACATTCCGCCTGAGATATTCCTTGCTTTAAAGCCGTTTTGCAACAGGATTCTCGTAGCGTAATAGGATCGTTGTGCTGAACGACAGAATACATGAATTTCACGATCGCGTGGAAGTTCACCCAGACGAGAACGTAATTGCGGTAATGGAATATTAACTGAACCTTTTACTGATTCTACCTCAAGTTCCTGCGGATTTCTTACATCCAATAAGAAACTATTTTCAATTGAATCCCAATGACATATAGGCATATCTCCATGAAGTACATTTCCGGCGACCATTCCTGCAAAGTTTACAGGATCTTTAGCACTTCCATAAGGTGGAGCATAGCATAATTCAGATTCTTCGAGATCGTAAATGGTGCACCCCATTTGAATCGCCATTGAAAACGAATCTATTCTCTTCGGCACACCATCTTCCCCGAGTACTTGCGCACCAAGTAATTTACCATCCGATTTTCTGAATAAAGTTTTTATGATAAGCATCTTTGCGCCAGGATAATATCCCGCGTGTGAATTCGGGTAGGTATAAATCTTTTCATAATCCCTTTCTCCAAGACCTTTAAGAGTCTTTTCACTCACGCCTGTTTGTGCGATTGCAGCATCAAATAGTTTACAGATTGATGTACCTTGTGTGCCGCGATATCGGGAATTACGACCACAGAGAACATCAGCCACAATTCTTCCCTGTCGGTTTGCAGGCCCGGCAAGAGGTATTAAATTCCATTCGCCTGTTACAAAGTCTTTTACTTCAACAGCATCGCCAACTGCGAAGATATCAGTATGAGAAGTACGCATTTGCTCATCAACTCTGATTCCTCCGCGCTTACCAATTTCTAATCCTGCCATCTTTGCTAATGCAGTTTCAGGCTTAACACCAATCGCAAGGATAACAACCTCTGCAGGATAAACTTTACCTGATTCTGTAAGCACTTCAAGCGTTCCTTCTTTTGCCTGACGAAATCCGGCAACGCCGTCATTAAGTTCAACTTTAACACCGTGTTTTTCCATATACTGTTTAGCGATACGTGCCATTTCAAGATCAAGCGGAGGCATAACCTGATTCAGCTTTTCAATCAGTGTTACAGTAAGTCCACGATGTACTAAATTTTCGACCATCTCAAGCCCAATAAAACCACCTCCAACTACAACCGCATTCTTTGGTTTTGCAATTATGTTAGTTCCGCCGTACTCATTCATTCCTGTATTTAACATATTACGATCGAGCCATTCGCGTATGTTTCTTGCATCAGGCACAGTTCTGACAGAAAATATTCCCGGAATATCGATACCAGGAAGCGGCGGACGAATAGGTGCAGCTCCTGGAGATAAAACGAGTTTATCATATTTTTCAGTAGTTACTTCACCAGTAAGATGATTTTTAAGTTCAATAGTTTTTTTCTCTGCGGATATTCCTATTGCCTCACAATTGGTTCTGCAATCGATCGCGAATACGGAACGAAACATTTGTTCCGTTGCCACCAGGAGACTCGACTCGTTTTCAATCGAGCCTCCGATATAGTACGGCAGTCCGCAGTTGGCGTACGAAACATAGGGTCCGCGTTCCACCATAAGGATTTCTGCTTTTTCATCTAACCTGCGAAGCCGGGCTGCACAGGATGCACCCCCGGCCACTCCGCCAACGATAATTACTTTCATGGGTGCACTTTTAACTTTAGGTTCCATGTAAATTGACTCCTTTTCATTTTTCAACAATCATAAATTACTTTAACAATCAAGCCCGCTGATTATATAATACAAACGGTATCTCTTACCTGATCATACTTCGGAGAACTGAATGACCACCTTTATATCATCAGGTTTTCTTTCGGGCGCATTCAACGATCGCATCCGGCTCCGGAATATCCATGAGTCTCGCGGTTCCAGGCTTTTTTGGTTCAACAGTAATAGCTTTCATACCGGTGGGCTGGGTGCTACCATGTCAGCATTTACCATCATAAAGGTCAGTCTAGATTAGACTAAGATATGGTTTGGTATGGTATGGTAAGAAAAGGTGGATGGGTTTGTCAAGACGTATTTCCTGTGGCAATCCGGATGCATTTTATCTACAATGGCCGCATTGGCAGAAAAATGGTTGGGAATTTCAATCATTTGTAATTCACCTCCCAGGAGGGGACTTTTTAACTCAAATATTTATTTCCCATATTTGTTAATTGAAATATAAAGACGACCATTTCGATAACCTCCTTGGCGCCAGGGTGGTTCCATCAATCTCGTTTTCGGAGGACAAGCATGAACATAATTAAGTTCGCCAAACGAATTCTTACATGGGTCTTAACGCTTGCCGGATGTTTGGTGGCGGTTCTTGCCACCATTCTCCTGATACGCGGTTTTGATGCCAGGCGCATGCCAGACTTGAAGATATGGCATACCGCCCATCTGTCTCCCGAATTTAGAGCAGGCGACATAAAACCAGGCTTCACATTTGAAGACTATATCAAATTGGAAGACCGGCTCTTTGACAATTTAAAGGCATCTGTTAACCAACGGATCGCGAAAGAAGATCAGCAAATATTCAACAGGTACTACACAGAAGCATTTTGCAATCCCGACCGTCAGGAAAAGAATTGGAACAGAACCTTTGAACTCCATCCTGAGCATCCCAAAGGTGGCGTTCTCCTTTTACACGGATTATCGGACAGTCCTTACTCCATGAGAGCGCTGGCAAATATTTTTCACCGGCAGGGGTATTATGTCCTGGTTCCACGGTTGCCGGGACATGGAACAATTCCGGGCATGTTGAAGAATCCCACATGGAAGGACTGGGTGGCGGCGACGGATTTGGCGGCGCATCATGTCCGTTCTGCGATAGGTCCGGATGCACCATTTTATCTTGGCGGTTATTCCAACGGAGGGTTGATTGCTGTTTATTACGCCTTAAACATGGTCGATGACGAATCAGAAATAAAGCCCCAAAAAGTATTTCTTTTCTCACCGGCCATTGGCATTACCCGGTTTGCTGCATTCTCAGGCTGGCACCGGGCGCTTAGTTTTATCCCATACTTTAAAAAAATCGCATGGGAGTCCATCGGGCCCGAGTATGACCCATTCAAGTACAATTCGTTTCCAAAAATCGCTGGTCATCAACTGTATCAGTTAACACGTATAACACAAAAAAAGATCGACCAGCTTAAGAATGAGGGAAAACTGGGGCAGCTTCCGCCCATTCAAACGTTTTCTTCCGTGGTTGATTCCACGGTGCTTACCCCTTCGCTGATTACAAATCTTTATGATCGGCTCAAGCCAAACGGACACGAACTCATCCTTTTCGATGTGAATCGGTTTTCCGCGTTAGAGGCATTTATCAAAGACCGGCATGATGTTTTTTTAAGTCATCTTAAAGACGCCTCCGTTCTTCCTTATACATGGACGCTCATCACAAACCAAACATCAGGCACCCTGCGGGTTGTTGCTGAGACACGGGATGCTGGTTCGGGTGCTATTACCCATGAACCTTTGAACCTCGAATGGCCCAGAGGAATTTATTCTCTGTCACATGTGGCTGTCCCGTTTTCCCCCGATGACCCGCTCTATGGCGATCGGGAGGACTTGAAAAAGAAAGGGGTTTTTGTTTTGGGGATGGTTGAACCGCGGGGGGAAAAGGGCGTTTTGCAAGTCCCGATCGATCAACTGATGCGTCTTCGGTATAACCCTTTCTTTTCTTATATGGAGCGACGTATCGTGGAGTCGTTGTAAAAACATCTTTTTTCGTAATAGTTTGGTTTTTTTGAAAAATTCCAGCAGGGTAGGGGCGTATTGCAATACGCCCCTATTTTAAATCGCGACATATCGTTATTATTAAGAATTTTTAAAAAGGAAGGAGTGTTTATAGCGTATTTTCTGACAAGAATGGAAGCTTTTTCATAGTGATTGTTTTGCCCTGACGGGCACAACCAAATTGTCTTGCTTTAAAACGGAGGGATTATAATATCATGAAAACGAAAGGAACAAAACTCATAAAAGAGATGCCGGGAGTGTTGACCATAGCCGTCATGATGATGCTGGGTGTTGGCCCTATTCCCTGCACCCAGTTGTCCGCAGCAGCGAACACGCAGGAGGCTGACGCTGAATCAGTTACACAGGAGAAAAAGAAGAAGGTTTCTGCCGGGGTAGTAAAGAAAAAGACGGCAGCCTCCGCTACTACGCAGTCTCCTGGTAACTTCAAACGCACTGTTCTGCCTATTCCGGAGCCAAAGCAACCGGTCTGCACGGAATTGGATGTTCGGAACGCTACGCCGCCGCCGAGGTTCCAGGTTGTTGCCCCGGAAGGTGCCCCGAATGTCATCATTGTCCTGCTCGACGATCTTGGCTTTGCCGGTACCAGCGCATTTGGAGGACCGATCCCTACGCCAACGTTTGACCGTCTGGCCAGTGAGGGCTTGCGCTACAACAATTTTCACACCACCGCCGTTTGCTCGTCAACGCGGGCGGCGCTCAAGAGTGGGCGTAATCATCATGTCAACAACATGGGTAGCATTATCGAGACAGGTACAGCCTTTCCCGGCAACACCGGCCAGATCCCCGGCAATGTTACGCCGGTCGCCGAAATGTTGCGTCTCAACGGCTACAGCACGGCCGCATTCGGCAAGTGGCATGAGACCGCCGTATGGGAGGCCAGTGTCTCAGGTCCCTACGACCGCTGGCCCACGCGCCAGGGCTTTGACAAGTTCTACGGTTTTCTTGGCGGCGAGACTGACCATTGGGCCCCATCCATTTACGATGGCATTGCTCCGGTCAAAATCCCCGAAGACCCAAACTACCACTTCCTCACCGACATGACCGATCAGTCGGTTGCGTGGGTTAAGTATCAGAAGGCGCTGACACCACAGAAACCATTCTTTATTTACTTCGCGCCTGGCGCCGTGCATGCGCCGCACCATGTTCCCAGGGAATGGATTGAGCACTGGAAGGGGAAGTTTGATCAGGGCTGGGACAAGCTGCGCGATGAGATTCTGACACGTCAGATCGAACTCGGTGTTGTGCCCGAAGGAACCATGCTCGCGCCGAAGCCAGAGGCGATTCCGAATTGGGATACACTAACCACCGATGAAAAGCGGCTCTTCACCCGGCAGTTTGAAGTCTTCGCGGCCTTCCTGGAAATGACCGATCACGAGGTCGGTCGCCTGATCCAGGCAGTGGAAGATATCGGACAACTGGATAACACGCTAATCTTCTATGTTGCCGGCGACAACGGCACCAGCGCCGAGGGTGGCCGTAACGGTATGTTCAGCGAGATGACCTACTTCAACGGGGTGCAGGAAACTGTTCCCGAAATGCTAAAGCATTATGACCAGTGGGGCGGGCACGAAACCTACCCGCACATGGCAGCAGGATGGGCGGTTGCCATGGATACTCCTTATAAGTGGACAAAGCAGATCGCTTCTGACCACGGCGGTACGAAGGTCGGCCTGGCAGTTCACTGGCCCAAGGGCATCAAGGCCAGGGGGGAGCAGCGCACCCAGTTCCACCACGTCATCGATGTGACTCCGGCCATTCTCGAAGCAGCCGGCCTGCCTGAGCCCAGAAAAGTTAACGGTGTGGTACAGAGGCCGATGGACGGCGTAAGCATGCTTTATAGTTTCGACGATGCCAGTGCTAAGGATCGGCATGTCACTCAGTATTTCGAGATGTTCGGCAACCGTGCCATCTACCACGATGGCTGGTTCGCACGAACGATTCATAGGGCACCGTGGGAGGCCAAACCACGCCGTTCTCTTGAGGCCGACCTCTGGGAACTCTATGATGTGCGCACCGACTTCAGCCTGATCAACGATTTAGGTCTGCGGCAACCGCAGAAGCTCGCCGAGATGCAGTCTCTGTTCATGCAGGAGGCAGAGCGGAACCATGTGCTGCCTGTTGACGATCGGGTCCTTGAGCGTGTGAATGCGGCACTGGTTGGGCGTCCCGACCTGATGGCCGGCCGCACTTCGCTCACACTTGCCGAAGGCATGACGGGCATGACCGAGAATGTCTTCCTCAACATCAAGAACAAGTCAAAGACCATTATCGCAGATGTCGAAGTGCCCGAAAAAGGTGCGCACGGCGCAATCCTTGTACAGGGCGGGCGTTTTGGCGGCTGGGCGCTTTACGTCAAGGATGGCGTACCCGCCTATGATTACAACTTCCTCGGCCTGGAGAGGACCACCATCGCCGCGAAGGAAGCGCTCCAACCAGGTAAGGCAACGATCCGCTTCGAGTTTGCTTATGACGGTGGTGGTTTGGGTAAGGGCGGTTTGGGTACACTCTTCGTCAACGACCAGAAGGTCGCTGAAGGCCATATCAACCGCACTCAGCCCATGGTCTTCTCGGCCGAAGAGACGGCTGATGTGGGTATTGACCAGGCCACGCCGGTAGTTGAGGCCATCGGTTCCGGAATCAAGTCGAAGTTCACCGGTCACATCCCGAAGGTAACAGTAGAGGTTCGTGACGTGAGCGACAAGGTGAACGACGCGGTGCACGATGCCCGGAAGGAAGCTCCCCGCACGCCCGAGTGATTCGGTGCACTGTATTAATTTGGTGTTAAGGAATTTTCATCCCTCCCCGGTCTCCTCTTTCGTAAGCGGACGGAGACTGGGGAAGGTAAATACAAACTACCTGACCTTTTGAAAATATCTTTACAATGAACGAATGAAAATGTATGCTTATTATTACAAACAGGTAATTGAGTGCCTTTGTGTCTTTTTCCCTATGACTGGAATTGTGATTGTATGCATATCTCTCCTGATATGCATTGGCTGCCATAAAACACAAGATAGCAATTCCTCTCAAACAACGATGAGCGCTCACTATGTTGGCAGAGAGGCGTGCAGATCATGCCATGATGATATTTATGCACTGTATACAGGCTCTGACCACGACCTTGCGATGGATTATGCAACCGATGCGACAGTGCTTGGCGATTTCAACAACGCCTCGTTTCATCATCTGGGTATGACGTCTGCGTTTTACAAAAGAGATGGTAAATATTTTGTTTTCACTGAGGGACATGGCGGTAAATTCCAGGAATTTACCATAAAATACACCTTTGGAGTGCGGCCTTTGCAGCAATATCTGGTAGAGTTCCCTGATGGCCGGGTGCAAACCCTCCCTCTGTGCTGGGATACGAGGTCAAAGGAACAGGGGGGGCAGCGCTGGTTTCATATCTACAACAAAGAACGCATTCGGCCTGATGATATTCTTTACTGGACGCGAATCTCTCAGAACTGGAACTACATGTGCGCAGAGTGTCATTCCACTAACCTGAAAAAAAACTACAATGCATCCGCAGACCGTTACAACACCACATGGTCAGAGATCGATGTTTCGTGTGAGGCATGCCACGGACCAGGCTCGGGACATGTTGCATGGGCAAAGGCCGAGGCAAGTGGTGAGGATGTCTGGGATGACGCAGACATGGGACTGTTGATTCGTTTAAAGGACGAAGAGGACGCAGAGGTAACCTGGGTATTCGACAAGAAGTTGGCTACGTACAAACCAAGTAATCCCCGGCGCAAGCAAAAGCAGGTTGAAATGTGCGCACGATGTCACAGCCGCAGGGGAGTCATCAGTGAGGACTATGTGCACGGAAAACCGTTGCTTGACACACACTACCCGCAAGTATTAGATGAAAACCTCTACTATCCGGACGGGCAGATTCGTGATGAGGTCTATGAGTATGGCTCATTCTTGCAGAGCAAGATGTATCAGGCAGGCATCGTTTGCACGGATTGCCATGATGCACATAGCACCCGGCGCCGGAAGGAAGGTAATGAATTGTGCTACTCGTGCCACCAGCCTGAAAAATATGGTTCCAGCGAACACCATTTTCATAAAATGGATTCATTGGGCTCGCAATGTATAGAATGTCATATGCCGTCCCGCACATACATGGTAGTCGATCCACGTCGGGACCACAGCTTCCGCGTTCCGCGGCCCGACCTTTCGATAAAACTGGATGTGCCGAATGGATGTAACAATTGCCATGCAGACAAGTCACCGGCATGGGCAGCAGAACATTTCGCGAAGTGGTACGGTCAACCAAAGACTGGAAAGCATTATGGTGAGATATTCCGTGACGCCAGCCGCGGCATGCCCGGTGCTGATGCCGATCTCTCTCGTTTAGCTGAAGGTAGTCAGCATTCGCCGATGGTGCGTGCCACAGCGGTTTTCCTGCTGCGCAACTATCCCTGTGAATCCACAGTGCTTACTCTCAGAAAAATGCTACAAGCCGCCAATCCACTCATTCGTTCTGAGGCAGTCACTGCTTTGGATATCTTGACGCCAAATGATCGGCTACCATTCCTGCTCCCTGTATTGCAGGATCAGGTACGGCTGGTACGTACCCTTGCGGCACGTTCATTAGGCGCCGTACCATCTGACATTTTGTCAAAATCAGCGTTGCAACAAAGAGATGCCGCTATCAAAGAATACGAAGAGTCACAGATGCTCAATGCTGATTATCCGGCGGCACACATGAATCTGGGAAATCTTTGTATGGATCGCGGCGAGTATGATCGCGCTGCAGCCTCGTACAAAAAAGCGATCGAGATTGAACCGGTCTTTATCCCCGGATATATCAATCTCGCAGATGTTTATCGCGCGCAGAACCAGGATGAAAAAGGAATGGGCATCTTACTTCATGCACTCGGCATTGCGCCAGAATCAGCGCCTGCCCATCACGCGATGGGACTGTTGATGATTCGCACCGGGGAACACAAGAAAGCCTTCTACTATTTGCGTAAGGCCGCGATACTTGTACCGGAGAATGCACGATATAGCTACGTCTATGGTGTTACGCTGAATTCGCTTGGAATGTCTGGACTGGCAGTATCGGTTCTCAGGAGGGCATTAAATCGAAATCCTTACGACAGGGATTTGATGGTTTCTCTGGCAACAATTCACCGGGACAGAGGCGAGTTTGGAAGAGCACTGAGGTATGCTGTAAAATTGATCAGGAATTACCCGGATAATAAAGATTATCGGCAATTGGAGCAGCAATTGATTGCCTTAGCTGCCCGGCAGGGAGTCAAATCTGAGGGAAAAGACTAAGAACGTGGCAGACCACTGTCCTCCGCTGGCGGGGGAAGGGGGGTCGACTGGAACACGAAAACAATGCGGGAAAAACCAAAGGCCGATGAAACCGATAATTACGCCTGCAGCAAATGGTTGCAGCCGTTTGCAAACGACCTGCGTTAGAAAATGACGAAAGCAGAGGCTTGCCTGTGGAACTATACCCTGCGTGCTGGACGGATTAGGGGGTTATCAATGTAGAAGGCAAATGCCCGTGCGCTTGAAAGCGCTGGATTTACCATAATCAGATGAAAGGAAGAATTGTTATGCACACATTTTGGAAATCATGGATAATTGTAACATCGCTTACAATAATGACGTTTACTGGCGCAGGTGCGGAGGAAGCCCGGTCTGCTGCGGAAGTACCCAAAGAGCATGCGCAGGAATCGGCAACAGCGACTAATCAGACCGCCGGGGAAATGCCCCGACTGGTTCCCTGGCTAGATTATACCGGCGGTCTGTGGCACAGCGCGGGGCTGACGGGAGACTGGGGAGGCACCCGTCAGCAGTTGATGGATAAGGGCATTCGATTTGATGTAAGCCTCATCCAGACCCTTCAGGGGAACTGGGCAGGCGGAACCGATTATGATTATCCTTACCATGGGAATATGCGATACGGCTTTCAGATTGACACGGGCAAGGCGGGTTTGTGGCCAGGCGGCCTGTTCGTTGCCCGCGGAGAAACCCGGTACGGGAACAGCAACAACCTCAATACCGGGGCACTGCTTCCCGTCAATACGGTATCACTCTTTCCGGTACCGGAAAGAGACCTTACTGCACTGACAGATCTCTATTATCTGCAATTCCTGGCTCCCTGGGTCGGCGTTGTGGCCGGAAAAATGTCCCTCCGTGAGACGAACGTCTTTGCCAGCAACGAGACTGAGCAATTCATGAACACCGCATTCAACTTCAATGCCGCCCTGGCGACCACGTTCCCGATAGATGCACTGGCTGCAGGGCTCATCCTCCGGCCGGCCGAATGGATAACCATCCCCACGATGGTGATCGATTCCGAAGGAACGGCGGACCACAGCGGGTTCGACACGGTCTTCGAGAGAGGTACCACCGTTTACCAGCAGGCAATAATTCAAATTAAACCCCTTGGGCTTGTAGGACACCAGCGTATAGGTTGGACATGGAGCGACAGGAGCCGCATCCAGTTTGAGCAGAATTCCCGCGAGGTTGTCGGGGCCATCATCACCGAATCAACCGCAGGGTTAGAACGGAAGGGTCACGACTGGTCGTTCTTATATGACTTCGATCAGTACTTCTATGTGGTTCCCGGAAAGCAAGACAGGGGATTTGGGCTGTTTGGCCGATTCGGATTGACCAATGGTGAGGTGAACCCGGTTCAGGAGATCTACAGCATCGGACTCGGTGGGAAGGGACTTGTACCAAGGCGTGACAACGACAGTTTTGGAGTCGGTTATTACTACCTGGCCATTAGTGACAAACTCCCCCGAGTCATCGAAAGGCGGGCACAGGACGAACAAGGCGTGGAACTTTACTACAACATCGCCATAACTCCATGGCTTCATATTACACCCGATCTGCAAGTTATCGAACCTGCCAGCGGCAGAGTTGATACGACGGTCGTGGCGGGCGTGCGGATGAAGATCGACTTCTGAAAACGGAAGAATAACGGAATAGTCATCACCAGAAAAGCGATATCCTGACCATCACTAAATCCACGCAGGAAGGCAGCCACAATGGGATTAAATCCTAATATCTGGTTCAGAATTATTGATGATCTAACCGGATTTCCTATTCATAAACTGTGAGATGTTTATACCCACCAACCTTGCAACCGTTACAACAAGATAAATTTGACCTATGACAGCCTCAAGGATTGCAAAGGAGTTTGCCGGGGCAGTTACGGGAGTGATATCACCGTAGCCCAATGTGGTGATAGTGACAAAACTGAAATAAATAAAAAGGAGTCTGCCGGCTTCGACTTGATGTTCTCCTATGGCAAAGGATCCCGGTTGAATAATATCCAGGACTGAATAAATAAATGCCCACATTATTGCAATGAGCAGGTAAACGACAATCGATCCGTAAATAACATTCGTTGTAACCTCTTGCTCTCCGAACAGGATGGATAGGATGGTGATTATGATAAAACACGTAAACAATATTCAAAACCTCTCCCACCAGAAAAGAGATGGAATTTTCAGAAAATGCCTGTCCACATTGACGCAAGGAAGGGCATGGCAAGGAATACAGCAGTGAGCAGGACATGTCTTTTTATTGACTGCATAGACTCCGGATATCAAAGTGGTTGTCAATAATATGTTCGTGAGGATACGAATTTCTACAAAGCCTCTAAAGATAGGGACAAAGACTAGCAGGCACAATATAGAGATGAGCAGGAAAAGGAATTTATCTTTAAAGCAGGCCTGGATTAAGTCGTTAAAAAAATATTTAACCATTTTAAGTTTACCGATCAGGATATAAAGAAATATGAAAAACTTCCTACCATGTCTGGATTGACAAGAGATTCAGGTTAATGCAACAGGCATCATCGTATACTAGCAAATATATTAAGCATTTTCAAATATTGCTTCCTGAAATATTAGTGGTTCTGCAGGAATAAGGGTGCTAAAATAAGCGGGATAAATTAGAATGGCCGTATGAAAGATACGGCATTATATGACGAGCTGTTGGGATTGAATCAACCGTGGTATGTAGCGGGAGTAAGATTAGAGGTTGTCAGGCAGGAGGTAGAGGTAGAAGTCCGCAGTAAGGATACAACGTGGGCATGTCCGGAATGCCAGGGACGATTCACAAAACTTTTCGAGCGGTTTGCGATAGCAGTATTACAGGAGTGTTCAACATCAGATTTAAAAACGATATACTCTTCCACTGCGGCGGGTTAAATTTGTATCCAGAAATATGCTAATGAAAAATCACACCCTTATTCCTGTAGAACCAAAAAATTGATATCTTGATCATCACAAAGTAGTTAAAGGATGAGGTGCTTATGGCAAAAGAAAACATACACGATGAAAAGGAACGCTTTAGACATTCCATTGAATTAGCGACAACAATTATTCTTGCCCTGTCAACGATAGCTTCAGCATGGTGTACGTACCAGGCTACATTATGGAGCGGGATTCAGGCATTCCGGCTTAGTGCGGTGGATGCCCTGGGTCGTAAAAGTGCAGAACAAACCATACGCGCAGGACAGATGCGCACGACGGATGGGATACTCTTTATAGAATACCTCAAAGGCAAAGAAAGCCACAAGGATTCCCTTTCAAATTTTTTTTACAATCGTTTCCGGCCTGAATTAAAGCGGGCAATGGATGCCTGGCTCGCCACCAAGCCATTCCAGAATCCTCAGTCACCTCTGCATCCTCTTGTTATGGAGGAATATAATCTTGAATCCGAACAGGAAGCAAAACGCCTGAGTGAAGAGTCTGCGCAAAAGTTTGATGAAGCGAGACAAGCCAATGAGAATTCTGATCATTACGTTATGCTTACGGTAATCTTTGCATCAGTCATGTTCTTTGGCGGTATCTCAACACAGATTGAATCCCCCAGGTATCGGATTACGCTGCTCGTCATAGGAGGAATACTCCTTTGTTCAACCCTTGGAGTAGTGTATTCTTACCCTATAGCATTTGAGTAGAAGGTTTGTAATTTACAAGAAACACTGTCGCAAAAGATTCGTTATGAGGAAGAATTTGTAAAAGGAAAGGAATGAGACGATCGCATCCATACAAATAGCACCCCTTGCAAAAATCAGTGCCTATATGTTTCTGATTATGACCATGCTTGGCATAGGTTTAAAGGTGACAGGCGGCTGATGCTAGCAGGACGTTTGTAGCAATGGAATTGAAACATACCTGTCATTCCCTCATGTTTTATGAGTCTGCACAATGGAACTCTTATATTTCACTGTAGTCGTCTTCTGTAATCTTTGGCGACTTTCCACCTTTGCCTTTTTCCTCCCGATTGCCACAGTGTATAAAATCAATTTCACGTTTTAAAAAGTCGATCTTATAGATTTTTACCTTTACAACCTCTCCAATCTTATACATCTTTTTATGGCGCGTGCCAACAAGTGCCATGTTTTTTTTGTCTACCTGATAGATATCGTCAGACAGGGTGCGGATGTGGACAAGACCCTCCAGCAGATACTTGTTTAACTGGACAAAGAAGCCGAATTCCTGAACACCGGTAATCACCCCCTCGAATGTCTTTCCAATTTCATTTTCAAGGAACCGGAGTAATTTGAGTTTGGTGATTTCCCTTTCTACCTCATCTGCCCTGCGTTCGGCCATCGAACAATGTCCTGTCCATTCAGGTAAACAGTTCATCCATGCATTTCGCACAGAATGAGACGACAACTCACCAGAAAAATATTGGTCTAAAATCCTATGGACAAGCATGTCCGGATAGCGGCGGATGGGAGAGGTAAAGTGTGTATAATGATCCAGTGCCAGCGCAAAGTGCCTTCCTTCGCCTGCCGCATAAACTGCCTGTTCCATCGATTTCAGCAGTACGAGATTTACCGTATAAGCCTCGGGTCTTCCACGCACCTTGTCGAGCAGTGACTGCAGGTGCTTGCTTTTAAAGGGGTCTATCCTGGTATGTTCGAGTCCGCGGACAAACTCGGCAAATTCCTGCATGCTATCTTCATCTGGTTCCGGGTGGATACGACACAACAGCGGCATCTTTTTTTCAAACATGAACGTTGCCACCGTTTCATTTGCCAGGAGCATACATTCCTCTATTAATTTATGCGACATATCCCTTTCAACCTTTTCAACATCCTTTATGTAGCCCTGTTCGTCCAATATTAATGAGATTTCAGGGAGGTCCAGCTCTATGGCGCCCCGTTCCATCCGGTTTTTAAAGAGCAATTCTGCAAGATGTGCCATAGTACGGAGCATATCAGCCGCTTCGTCAGATATGTTTATGCCTGTTTCATTATTAAGGATGGCGGAGGCTTGTTTGTATGTCAAACGTTTGGTAACGTTAATAACCGAATACCCGATCTCTTTTTTGAGAAGGCGTCCTTTGGGGTCGAGGGTCATAAAAACACTTTTGGTGAGGCGATCCTCGCCTTCTTTCAGGCTGCAGATATTGTTTGATAACATTTCGGGCAGCATGGGAATGACTTCACCGGGTAAATAAACGCTGGTACTCCGATACCTTGCCTCTTTGTCGATAGCTGTATCAGGTTTTACATAGTATGAAGCATCTGCTATATGTACGCCAAGATACCAATCTCCATTGCTATCCTTTTCGAGAGAGACTGCGTCGTCAAAATCTTTGGCATCATCCGGGTCGATAGTAATGATGAGTTTGTTGCGCAAGTCGAGCCTGCCCTGAATTTCTTTTTGAGAAACGGCATGGGGCACATGCATCATTTCCTTTGTTATTTTCTGGGCAAACGTGTGAGGGAGTTTAAATTGATAGATTATAGAACGGTGTTCAACCTTGGGATCTCCTTCCTTCCCTAAGACTTCTGTAACCTCTCCTTCCGGATTGAGGTGCCGGGAAGGCCACGCTGTGACCCGAACGACTACTTTATCGCCGGGTTGTGCACCTTTTGTACCGTCTTCCGCAACATAGATATCTCTGAATAATTTGGGGTTGTCCGGGGCAACAAACCGCAATTGTTTTGTTTTTCCAAAGGAACCTACGACGAAGTCATTTGCGTGTCTCAAAATATTAACAATTTGGCCCGTTGTGCTTCTTCCCTTTTCTTTCCTTTTTCTGGGAATTTGGACCCTTGCGGGAAGCCGCACCACCACGAGGTCTCCATGCATGGCAGACCCCATGCCTTCTTCATTGACATAAATATCCTCACCGCCGTCTTTTTTAGCCGGAACAACAAAACCAAATCCCCGTGAATTGCATTCCAGGGTGCCCACCAGCAGGTGTACCTTTTCCGGGTCAGCGTACTGTTTTTGCTTGATCTTTACAATTTCGCCAGAAAACTCCAATTCCTGCAAAAGGTCACAGAATTGACGGTATTCTGCATCGGCTATTTCAAAATGCTCTGCCAGCTCGGCGGCCGTCATGGGGCGATATATTTTGCTACGAATTAATTTGAAGATGTCGATAGGATTGATCATAGGACTTTTCCTTAGTGTACCTTGCAAAAACGTCTTTCAGGGTGTATTTTTAACTGTGTTAAATAACTGAATAGAAATCAGGACTAAACGATCAGAAATATTTGAATCTATAACCCTTGTAATTTTAAATTTCAGTAAAAAGAAGACATTGACGTTCTCTAATTCTATCTCTCATCACCTGTTGCTGGTTCTTACTACCCGAAGATTATCTAAATAAATGGCACCAGATCTTTTATTTTTTCCATACCAGGGGGCAAACTCAACTTGCTTTATTTGGCTTAGATCAAGCTGTATCTTTGAACCATTCTGGCCTTCCGGATAACGCCAGTCATAAAAAACACCGTGGAGTGGAACGGTAAGAGTTTGCCATTTTCCGTCAGTAATTTTCAATAAATCTTTATATGATTTTATCCCAATTGCTGCCTTACCCTTGTTGCCCAATTCGTCAGTTATCACAAGAAGAAGCTTTGTAAATGTTTTACCATCAGTATCAGTTTTCATATCACATTGGAAACTCTCGAAATCTGCCCAATTGGCGGTGGCATTCTTGTGGCCATACGTTCCGAATGACATATAGCGGCATCCATTTGTTAGTTGTGCCGTTGTTGTGCTATCCCCAGACCTTTGGATACTCTGTTTCCTTTGTGGAAATTTCAAGTCTTCGCTGAACACGGATTGTGAAATGGAAAGAAACAGAAGGAAAGGGTACGTTGTGAAATATTTTGATGTAATTGCGGTGTTCATTGAAATACCTTATTCCCCTCATAAGCACCGAAGAAATATCACATATCTTTGATTTTAACCGCGCTTTATTGACAATAGCTTGTCTTCTTTGCTACCTTGAACCAAATTTCACCAGAGGAAACTACCCCTTACATTTGTCGTTTATTTTAGACCCGCTGTGTCATGATCGTATAATTATGTAGCAATTTAGTTACTTTTTATAAAGTCTCCGTTCAAACATCTTAACGTATTCTGTCCAGGAGCTGCTTGTGTCTTTATGCTCGGTTATTGCCTTTGTTGCTGCATGTACCTTTGCATCCAGATTATCAAGGTGATGCAGGGCAATAGCCTCTGGTGTGCCCGGCTTTACCGGTGAACCCCATTCATATTCCCCGTGATGGCTTAATATAAGGTGAAAAAGGACGTTGAGCAGATCCGCTGGAAATTCATCGATTTGGTGGGCCTTTTCATAGACCATAAGGACGCCCGATATAAGGTGTCCTGTAAGTTGTCCTTCATCCGTATATTGAAAACTGCGTTCGCAGGACAATTCCCGTGTTTTCCCAATGTCGTGTATAATAACGCCCGTAAGTAACAAATCTCTTTTTATTGCAGGATACTGAGTTGAAAAGCTGTCTGCCAGTTTGGCAACAGAAAGGATATGTTCCAATAGCCCTCCCAAATAGGCATGGTGATATTGTGTGGCGGCAGGTGCGGTGGAAAATACTTTACAAAAGGATTCATCGGTAAAAAATGCCTGTAACAGCTTTAAAAGATAGGGATCCCGAATCGTATTAATAAGCTGCTTGAGTTCATTCATCATCACGGAAATATCTTTTTCCGTGCTTGGTATGAATTCGCTCATCTGTACTTGCGCATCTTCTATGGTACAGATTTCGTTAACACGGATTTGCAGGGTGTTGTTGAAGGTCTCGACAACGCCTTTTATCTTTACGAACGCATCTTTACTGAAGCTGCCACAAAGTTGAGGAGGTGCATCCCATTTCCGTGCCTCAACAGAACCGGATTTGTCGGCCAGTTGCAGATTAAGATACGGTTTTTTTTCCCGTGTTTCCTTTACTTCCTTTTTCAGAACAAGAAATACCTCTTCTACAAACTCTCCGGTTTTCAGGCCGGATATATATTTTCTGGGCATTTGTAGTGTCGATTAAAACCGCTTAATCTGGTGAAACCGACCCTCTATCGCAGAATATTTACCGTTAAATTAAGCACGGGCAAACAAGTTTGTCCGTGCCGCCCTATAACTTTGAACCTTGTAACTTTGAAATCCCTGTACATTTCAATGAATTGCATAGGAATATTCATTGTGTTTATGCGCGGTTCTGCTGGTAGCCGCAGGCTTCAGTCTGCGGCTGCATACCTTGTCATCACGAAGGACGCCTGTATGTAAAGGATTTTACGCAAGGAATGAGGTAATGTCAAGGAGTATACGTGGTTATCCCGTATTTTTTTATTGCAATCAGAGGTTCAACTGATTAATATCTGTTGCATTACACAGTTTATCGAAAAAGGGCTTTTCCGTGTAACCGATGATGCCAGTGTCCTGTCAACGTTAGATGCAATGAGTATTTGTGTATCAACGCCGCTGACAAAGACAAAAGACCCTGACATGTCTTATATTATCAGTTGTCTAACTCAAAATAATTGTCGATACCCGCAATGCCCTGAAGGGTATTAACAAGAAAACATATCGTGCGGCTCTAATGACTGACCTGCTTTTGAAATCGGCACAGAAGAGATCCCCGCAAGTTACATTACTCCTGCACTCAACCAGATAAAGGTATTGTTTGCAGAACGTGCAGAAAAACACCGGCTAGAGACACATGCTCTTTGTGTTACCGGCACGCCAAGAAGGCTGGCCTTGTTTGTAAAGGGTCTGCCACAAAGACAGGAAAGTATTACGGAAGAGATCCAGGGACCTGCGGCATCAATCGCCTTCGATAAGACCGGAAATCCTACGCGAGCAGGTCTTGGCTTTGCCAGAGTCTCAGGGTATGACATAAATAATCTTCTCATAAAAAGACACCTAAAGGGGACTATTGTTTTGCAGTAAAAAGGCTGGAAGGTCAGGAGACGCTGCATATTTTACCAGAAATTTTACCGGAGATCATCAGGAACATCTCATTCCCGAAATCGATGAAGTGGAAAGGAAACACCTTATTCTTTGCCCGCCCCATACGCTCACTGCTTGCACTCTTTGGGGACAAGGTTGTTCCGATGGAAATCAATGGAATTAAGGCAGATAAATTTATCTTTGGCCATCCTTTCTTATCAGGCAAAAGAATTGAGATATCAACAGCTGATTGGGATATATACAAACAATTACTGAAGCAGGAGCATGTTGTAGCTGATATGGCAGAGCGTCGCGAGACGCTGAGAACGAAAATAACACAACTCATGTCGCCTTATGGCACAACCATTGATGATGAAGCGTTGCTGGATGAAGTGACAAACCTGGTGGAATACCCCAATGCCATCGAATGTGGTTTTGATGAAGAATTCCTTGACATCCCTGCCCATGTTATAGAAACGGCCATGAAAGAACATCAGCGGTATTTTCCCATCAAAAAAAGAAACGGAAAGCTTTTGAATAAATTTATAGCCGTTCTCAATCGTAATGAAAGCAACGCCGATACGGCCGTTCGGGGTAACGAGCGTGTATTAAAGGCACGACTCTCTGATGCCAGATTCTTCTGGAAAGAGGATAGAAAAGTCCCCCTTGAAAAACGGGTGGAGGGTTTAAAGAACCTCGCCTTCCTGGAAAAATTGGGGAATTATCGTGACAGAACAGACAGGATAGCCAAACTCTCCAGCTTTCTATCACACCGGTTAATTAACCTTAATATGCTGTCTCCCGAAGACGTTACCCTGGTTGAACGCGCTGCATTCTTGTGTAAGGCAGACCTGTTAACCCAGATGGTGGGTGAATTCCCATCGTTACAGGGGATTATGGGCAGGGAATATGCCGAATGGGATGGCGAAGAACCATCGGTTGCCTTGGCGATAGCGGAACATTATATGCCTCGTTTTTCAGCTGATGCTATCCCTGCGTCAAAGATTGGGGCAGTTGTGGGGCTGGCCGACAAGCTCGATACGATATGCAGTTGCTTTGCCCTGAATTTAATTCCGACAGGCTCGCAAGACCCTTACTCCCTGAGACGACACGCCTATGGTATAATCCGTATCATCGGGGAGCATGGATTTACGGTAGAACTTGAGGAACTCCTTTGTAAATCATTATCCCTGCTTCCCCTGTTTTCAGAGAAAGAAATATCCGGCGAACACACGATCATGCGTGAAAAATCAGTGTCTGCCATAAAGGAATTTTTTAGAGATAGGCTATATCAGATAAATATAGAAAGAGGACACCGGTACGACCTGGTGAATGCCGTCTTGAATGCAGATGCAGGATTTGACGATATCGGTGATTATTTCCAAAGGCTAAAGGCAATCTCTCGTGTTTCAAAAGAGGACTGGTGGCCGGATCTGATCACCGTCGTCGAAAGGACATTTAATATCGGCAAAAAGGCGAATAGCCGTGGTTCGGTGGACGAACGTCTCTTTACAGAAGCGGAGGAACGTACCTTGTGGGATATCTATAAAGGGAATGAGGCGGCCATTAGAAAACAGGTAGACGAAAAAAGATACGAAGAGGCCTCTCGTGCATATTATGCAGCCTTTGCAAAACCAGTCCACACCTTCTTTGACAAGGTATTCGTAAATGTTGAAGAGGAGAATGTTCGTAACAATAGATTGTCGCTTATAAAGAAGATTAACGAATTATACTCAGAAAAGATAGCCGACCTTTCACAAATGAACATGTCCGGCGACAAACCAGCCGGCGGTTAGATTTCAAAATGACGGAGCAATTCTGTCCTCAGTAACAGGGCAAAAAAGCAGACGAACCGGCATTGTCTAAACGTCTCAAAAGCGGGATTCAGGGTGGCACGGACAAACCTTGTTTGTCCGTGTTCGTGCCTAATTTATTACAAAACTATTCATACATAATTTTTGAGAGAAAGGTTTCGTATATGAAAAACGTAGAATTTTCTGTAGAAGGAAACATACTTACCATAAAGGTAGACCTATCAAAAGAATTCGGCCCTTCTTCGTCTGGCAAGAGCATCCTTATTGCATCAACGGAAGGAAACGTCACCATTCCTGCCCGCGAAGAAAAGATCGGCATGAACATCTATCGCAAGAAATAGTCGAAAATCTCTTGCTGCTTGACCGTGATTATATTTTAACGGAACATGAGAAACACTGCGGCAGGCCGTGTATGCCTGACGCGGCTATGCCGCAACCAAAGTGCCTAAAGTTAATGGCTTACTTTAAAAAATTATTTATTATCCATAACTTTAGACACTTTTAATTTTTTATGACACAAAAAAACTTGCAAAAAAAAGAAGTTTTTGCAGAGTAATGCTATAAACCATCCAGAGGACTCCGTACATCTTTACCGCCTTTTGTAAAACTGTTTCATAAATATGATGCCTGCGTTCTCTCCCTGATATCGGGTCAATAGAGCGATTGGAAACAGGAAATACCTATTGCCAGGCAAATTCCCTTTCGGCATTTGGATATTATTTTGCAAGTGCGAAAGATAAATCGTTTAATCCAAGGCACATACGCCTCTTCGGTTCTCATACTGTAGTGCTTTACCCGGATTGCATCACGCACCTGATCCAGTAATTTAGGTTTGTCCATAGATTACCCCTCTTTCTTGGTAATATTTTACATTTGACAGTTGAGTTTTTACTCATTAAAAACTTGACATTGTTATGCCAATTAGTTAATGTGTCGGCAAATAGTCTACAAACCTTATTGAGTGTGGTACAAGCACATGAGCAGCTAACCAGCGCATGAACCTGACGGTTCGACCTGTCACGGCCCGTGCGTGCGCACGGCCCGCGCCAGTTCGCCCCGCAGGTTATGCATACGTTCGCCAGTGAAACGGGGCGGGCATTAAATGAACGAGGGAGATGATGCCTCAGGATAAGGATCCACTTCGCAAACTAAAGGATGTATTGGAGCGCAGGCGCACGTTGGAGCGCTTGACGCAGCTCTTGGAGGGCAAGGTGTTACGGCGGACAGACTCCAATGTCGGTGGCGGTGTTTCAGGCGTCTTCTCGTCATCCCAGAAAAAGCGCGCTCTATTTTTGTTCGCGAACGGCACGTTCCGCTTCGACACCACGGAGTTTCGTTCGGTATCGGGCGGTGGCTACAGCATCCCGTCGGAGGAGAAGCGTTCCTTCGAAGGTACCTGGCTGGTCGAGATGGTCGGAGAGAAGCCGGCGCTCGTCATCAGGCAAAAAGAAACAATTATAAAGTGGTGGCATATTGAAGATGGCGGCCCCGGCGTTCAGTATTTAGACAGCGAGCGGTGGGATCGCTATATCATTTAGAAGGAGAACAACATGAGCACCAACAAAGCGTTAATAGTTCTACAAGAGAATTCGGGTCGCGTTGAGTTGCCGGGTGTAGTCCCTGCTCCCTTACAAGATGCAATCTTCGCTGTTATTGATGGATTGACAGTAACCTTCGAGGATGTAAAGACAACGCTTCAATCTAACAACCGCTATGACGTTGTCCACTTACTTACAGACAATCTTTGCTCCCGCGCAAATCTACTCAGTGCTTTAGTGACTGAGACGAAGAAGAATCGCACAATTGATCTTATCGTACTTGGACATGGATCAAGCGAGAATCTTGTGATGAAAAAACGACCGAATTTAAGCGGCGGCTCTGGCGGTAATATTAGAAGTCTGCTAACAGATGCGAATTCTCTGGGTGTTAACGCACTCAACTTGCGAATGGTCTACATGTGCAACTGCTATGGCTCCACATTAAATGATGACTGGATTGCAATTGGTGCAAAGGCCTCCGTTGGCTCAAGAATGAATGACTATATGCCGGAGCCAATGACCACCTTTTTCGTACACAACTGGTTAAATGGTCAGAAGGTAAAAGATGCTGCAAAAAACGCCTATCAAGCAACCATACCTTTTTATTCGGCAATTTACCCCCTTACCACGCGTGTACGTTATAAGAAAGTCAAAGTGCCATATCCATGTCCAACACTAACAGACCCCTTCAAGATTTGCGAGAAAGAAGTGCAAGTTCCTGATGGTGTCGATTTTGTCACGAATTCAAAGGTTGCGGAGACAGATCTCGTTGTTGGGGGAAACGGAAATACAGTCTTCTAGAATATCGGTAATTGACAAAGATGAAATACGCAGAAGATATGATCTTGCCCTCGAAAGAGAAAACCCATCTCTGAATTATGAACCTGATTTGCAGAAAGCTACTATATGCCTTTGATTATGGCCGGAACCCAAGCCACAAAGCAGAGTTTTTAGTCCACAGAACCAGACGCTAACTTTGGGAATAGAAGATTTTGAGTATAGATGGGCCGCAGATTAAGTCCTGAAGATACAAAAGCCCGCTAACATTGGCTTGCACCCTGACGGCGGAGGATTCTTTCCGCCCATAGATTCCAGCGATTTAGAAGGTTATCTCAAGTCCAGAAGCTGGTTCTGACTTCACCCCGCCGCAGGTGATGCCGGGCGTTAGATACAAATATGAAAGGAGAAATAACTATGAAAAAAATAGCTGCAACGGATGCTCTTGAATTATCGATATCGGAAAGAATTCAATTGATAGAGGATATTTGGGATACAATAATCGCAAAAGCAGCTTCTGTTGAACTAACCGAAGAGGAGAAAAAAATAATTGATGCACGATTGGAGAAATATCACCAAAACCCTGAATTAGGCTCTCCGTGGGATGATGTGTATAAAAGGATTGTAGACAGACAATGAAATATAGAGTCATTGTCAGACCTGAAGCTGAACATGACTTAAAGGAAGCTTTTTCCTGGTATGAAGATAACAGGACAGGACAGGATTAGGATATGATTTCCTTTTGCAGGTTGATGCGGGAATAAACTTTATAAAAAGAAATCCTGATGTCCATCCGATAGAATACAAAGAGACAAGAAAACATCTCATTAAAAGATTCCCATACAAAATCATTTATCTTGTTGAGGGAAAAAAGATAGTGATCATTGCTGTAATTCATGGCAAGAGAAGCCTTGATTTAATAAAAAAGGGAATAGAGAGCATCTAACAAATCATTCCTGCGGATGGCTAAAGCAGCCGCAGAATTCTATCGTAAGATTTTACTTCATCCTATAGGGGAAACTTCCTATAATATTAACATGAGTACTTTAAAAGACAACATTGCAAAAATGATTCATCACTTGCCGGAAGACTCCACACTGGAAGACATCCAATACCATCTTTATGTACTAGAAAAGATCAGAAAAGGCCAAGAATCCATAAAAGACGGCAAAGGTATTTCCAACGAGGAAGCCAAAGTTCGACTTTCAAAATGGATTATGAAATAATTTGGTCGCCTGACGCTTTAGAAGATATAGAGGCAATTGGGGAGTTTATCGCAAGAGATTCTGAGTTTTATGCTGAATCTACAATTCAAAAAATATTTGAAGCCCCTCAGTCGCAAATCCAACACCCCAAAATAGGCAGAGTCGTGCCAGAAGTTGGCAATGAATTTACGAGAGAATTATTTGTTTTCCAATATCGCATCGTTTATGAAATCAAAGCAAATGAGATTCATATTCTTACCGTAATACATGGAAAACGTATATTCGATAAAGAAAAAATCTAACAAGATAGAAGAAATTCCAGGACATCAGAGATTCGCTGGAAGACCTTGTCTGGAAACAGTATTCAATAAGAAGACAGGAAGTAAGAGACGAGAAAGAAACGTAAAAGTAGTAGATTCGGTTGAAAAGTACAGGTATAGCCAGCGGGAAGTGGCTGATTATCTGTGGCTGCATTATTCAACCGTAAGCAGACTGTTAAAAAGAATCCTCTTTTATAATAAATAGCAAGATTAAAGACCTGACCCCTTTTGCCGTTCTAATGAATTTGGGTGTAGCGAAGAACAGATACAGAGGAAGGGACGGAAAGGCAACACGGTACGCACAATTGCAATCTATATTGCCAGAGACCTTAGCGGGATGTCATGCAAGAATCTTGGCGTATTTTTTGGTGGAATAACAGGCGCAGCAATTACGATGAAATGTAATTAAATGAACGCCGAGTTGGTGCAGCATAAAAAATTGAGCAATAAAATAATACAGATAAAGAAATATTTATTATTTAAGATGTAGCCCTCTCGCTTCTCCCTGACGTATTCGTTATACGAACGCCCCCAAGGCACGACTTTGTCGGGCGTAAATCCCATAGATGGCCTGCCTGTCTAACGACACGCATAAGCAACCACTATCTGTGCGTTACACTTGCAATATAAGCTTGAATCGGCAGCCTCGATAAATACCAAATCGCATAGTTATTGGTGGTTGACTTCGTGCGCTTGTTATGAGTTTTTATGGCTTACAAACCTTACAGGGTCTATAGCCATTTTCAGTAGCCTCTTTTTTTGTATCATAAAATATGACATTTTCTCTATTGGGCTTTTTTGCACTACAAGATGGCTTGCAGTATATACCTGTTGTTTTTACAGCGGTAAAGAATACACCATCATACTTTATGTTTTTACTTCCAATGAAATTGTATTTCTCATTATCACTTAAGCCTGAGTTGTTTTGCTCAAGCTTCAATAACCGTTTTTTTACTGGTACCCCGCCACCATAACCAACAAGTTCCCCCTTACTTCCTATTATTCGATGACAAGGAATAATCAAGCTAATTGAATTTGCTCCATTTGCACCTGCAACGGCTCTCACAGCTTTTTCTTTATTAATGAACTTCGCTATATATAAATAAGAAGCAGTCTTACCGTAAGGAATTTTCATTAAAGCTTCCCATACCCTTTTCTGGAAATCAGTCCCTACCATTAATACTGGGATATCAAAACTTATTCTATCTCCATTAAGATACTCATCAAGTTGCACTCTTGCTTTTGACAACACATCATCATTTTTTTCTACAAAATCAGCCGCTAGGCCCTTTTTGATTCGATTATCGACTGTTGCCCTCATTCTCCTATACCTATAATCAAGCAAGCATAGTCTCCCATCAAAAGAACCTAATATTATATCTCCAATCCTGGTCTTGTAATATTGAATATTAATTTGATTCATCTTGCCTCCTTATCATCCTACTCATAACGTTGCGCTCAGCCGCGCCACTTTTTGGCGTCGGCTGGAGCGCCTGGTTATAGCGCACCTGGCAACTCGATGTTTAAATATTTTTCATTACCTTTACACCAGCCGAGAATCAGTCTTTGCCCTTCAATGTTCGGAACTTCGCGCAAATCTTCCGACAGGGAAGTACAACCGAGTTCTTGACAAAAAGCCTCAAAGTTTTCACGCCATTTCGAGGAAGAGCTGAATGAATGAACCATCATAACTGCTATAGGTGCATGAAATGCACGTGCGGTTAAAATTACGGAAACGGTCCTGTGTAAAAGTTGATACCGGATATGGTTTCCGAATGGTACGGTTCGTCCCAGCTCTTTTTCAAGATAGTCGATCCGGCTCAGCTGATTTTGAGTGGCTTTAGTTTTCTTTTCTTCAAGTGTAGGTACAAATGGTTCATCTACCTTTGCTTCGACTCCGATAATTACTAGGCCGGACTGATTTCTCGTTATGGCAAGGATGTCGGTCTGCGAAGCATTATTTCCACCGTGCAGTTCTACTTCCCATTCTGGGATTGCCACCAACAGTTGTAGTTCCGATAGTGATGGGTCTTTTCCAGCCTCGAGAACCTGCGTGATCTCCGCTGGAAGCCGAGGCTGACTTTCTTCCCAACATGCTGCTGCGGACATGGCAGATCGGCCCTTCTTCCAGTGCAGTTTGGGTTTCCCAAGCAGATGCTGCCAATCAGTGCCTGTTTTAGTTGGTACAAAAATGCGCTTCACTATTCCTCCCCGTGCGCTCTCACGATCGAGCTCAGCCGAGGTGGCGCGTTAGCGCCGACGTCGGCTGGAGAGAATTGTTATAACCTATATCTGTAATCTAATTCATGGACAAAGAAGTCGATAACAACTGAGTACGATACTAAATATCATTTGTCACCGACCCCTTTTGATTTTCGTTTTTTCGATACCAATTATTTTCAGTTACGGGCAATTTGCGTATGGCGGTGGTCCGTATTGGTTTGCGCGGTTCTGCAGCTGCAGCCTGTAGTAGTTAAGATAGAAATTGGTCTCCGTATAACTCGGATCAGTGATGTTGCCCCACAGGTAGTAAATCGAGGCAGCGCTGTCGGTTAGGCTTGCGCCTGGATCGCCCTGTATACTCTTCCACACTGGCTTGGTAACCGGCGTATCGAACAGCGACGGGTCGATCACCATGGTCTTCGTAAAAAAAAAGCAGGAGCGCACGCATAAGATTGGCGCCACATGCCAACCCCAAAATACCCCACAGTTTGGATTGTTGGCGGTATTGACGTGTAGGCTGCCTTGTATCCATACCTTCTTCGGCGACAGTCCCATGTTTATCATCAGACGGCACATCTCATGCGCCCGCGCCCAGCAGCCATCATCGGGATAAAGAAACGGAATGCATGGTGCAGGTACGGTAAGCGGATCACAACTAGTGGCCTTCATGGTGTTAAACACCTGCTGTGCCTTCTTTTTCGAAATACAGCGGCACTTGAACCACCACCAAGGCCACCAGCACCAGTACCAGAACTTGTAGGAGAAATCCTTTAGCCAATACAGCGGTGACGTCTTAATGCGTGGAGCTAGCAGTGGAAAGGGACGAGACGGCACCTCGGGGCCGTCAGGGCTCGGGACAAACGGGCGTACGTCGATGATGTTGTGGTAATCATCTTCGGACACGATGACCGGTTTGGCGCTGGCCTCAGCCTCGCGCAGTTGTTTTTCCAACTCACCATAGTTCGCCTGGTCCTGCCGCAACACGTGGCGTGCGTGCGAGAACTCCAGTTCAACTCCTAGCAATCCCCCTTCGAGCGGCTTTAAACCGACGACACGGGTGACATGCGGAATGAGCAATTGAGTGATGGTTTGCGTTTGTGGATCGAGCTCCAGATAGACCGGTAGCCGCTGCTTGCTCAGCCCCTCCAAGACTTGCAAGTAACCCGTGGAGCGAGGATTGTCAGGGTCCAGGCGCGCCTGGCGCCCCTCTTCCAGTTGTATCGTGACGCCGCCTTCAACGCGCAGCTTTTCCGCCAAGGCACGCGCTACAGAAGGTTCAAAACCTTTTATGATTGAAACGATTACATTGGGATTCGGCATGTTCTACCTCCAGGCTTTAAAATGGTTGTCCAACCCCGAACACAGGGTTAGAGAGAATTATTCTCTAATATTAGAAACAAATGCTCTCTGACTCATTTTTTTATAACGTTAAGTTGAGGGGCTGACGCGGGCTGCTTCGCGGCAGTCCCGCTTGAACGTTAGGTTAGCCATCATTTTTCGCAGAATTTCCATATAAACTCCCCAGAGAAATCGACAAACCAAAGAAATATTTGGTGAACTCGGTCGGCTATTCGATCAGCTTCGACGCGGACATCCAGTTCACGCGGGATGTTCCAGATTTGGCGAACCACTATGCTATCTACAACGTCGTCGGCAACCTTGAAATACCAGTGGTAAGCTGTATCACCTCTGGTTATTGACGACATTCTCGCGTCGTGTCGCGCGGCTCTATCTGAAACCGCTTGCTCGATAAGTTTTCCGCTTTCATCGTAGTGGAACGTCAAGTTGTGCCGGACACGACCAACGAGTTGCTCAAACTCGGAACGCTTCAGAGCTTTGGGCAGGAACTGCTCGAGCTCCTTGAATGATTGTTGAGTTTGACTGTCGCAGCGAGCAACAAGCGCCATGAGAACCGGGGCATTCTTGATTTCTTCGATGACTTTCAAGCCTTCATGGAGGTGGGCAAGCTGTGCCCTTACAAAGTACATTCCTGCGCCAGTCTGGCGAAACTTCCTCTCGATCGGCAATTCACTTTTCCATTCGGAGAGCGATTGGTTTGCCAGAGAAAGGTCATTGCAGGCCATCATCAATTTGATGACAGTGTTTGCGCTGCCGCCTTGCGTTTGCAACGTCTCGAAGCTCAAATATCTTGTTGTCGTTCTGGCCAAGTTGAAGAAACCCGTTTTGTGATGGCTAACAAGTTATTAGATAGTCATTAAAGACTGTAGCACAAAGTATTTATTCTTTCAATACTATTAAAAGAAATACTGACATGTCTACTGAATATCATTATATCTTATACCTTTCAAATGACTAATACGCTCTTTCCGATATTAGTCGTCTCTTATTCATAACCCGAACGAGTCGGAAAAGAAAGGCCTTCTGTTTCCTCACACAAAGCCACCAAGACACAAAGATTTATGGTATATCCCCATTAATTATTCATCATTCTTTGTGGCTTCGTGTCTCTGTGTGATTACTTCTCCCCATTTTCATGAGGACAAGTCTTATTCGTGAAAATATATTTTGCTGAAAATGTAAAAATAATTTTATAAGATACTATGCAACTGATACCAGATGATATTTTGGCTCAGTATGAGGACGCCATTAAGAAGCGGGCGATTCCTCTAGCCGTTACGCGGACTACAGGAAGTGACTTCGGTATTATTTTGATTTCCAAGCAAGTATCCGCTTCCTGATTCCCAATCGGAACAGGTAGGTTTGTTCATCGGAAAATTGCAAAAAAAGAATCAGTCACCCGAACAGCAAAAGCAGGCAGCGCATGCACTGTCTCTCTTCTTTGAGTCACAACTATGGAAGGAACATGTATCTTCGTCACATGATGAGGTGATAACGCCAACATGTCCCCCTCTTTCTGATATGCAACAGCCGCAGCGCGTATCGGAAACAGGGACTCCTATACAACAGCAAACGGAGGTGTCCCCACCGGTGGATGAAGATCGCAAGGCATCAGTTTTGCGAGCATCGTCACTGCTATCCGTTCCTCATTTGTCGGCTGGAAAACGTTACGATGAATGGCGTTACTGGATAAATCCGGCTCTCCAGATTGGGACATTACGATCGACAATACTGTCCATGGAAAGGGCAGTATAGACAGGGTAGTGCCTGTTCCGCAGAAGATCGTTTTGGAATTGACCAGCGCAGATTGAGTTCCAGTGAGGGTTGCATCTTAAATAATAAATATTGATATTTTCTATTGCGTTAGTATAAGCATTTCTCGCCAATTATTTAAGATTTAGCCCGACCTTCGCAATTCGAGGGGTACACGAGCCGCTAAGCCAGTAAATACAAGGGGTCATATAAAAAGGTCGGCACTACAGACCCGTCTGTCCAGTGGCATAAACCTTAGGCGGCGGTTGATCAGGAAGCGTCAATCCCAGTTACGCTAAAAGAAGAGAAACACCTTTTCCGGTTGAGTATAGCGGCTCATGACAACGTGACGGCCATCGGTGGCTGGTAAATGAACATCAATCATTTGAATGTTCGACAATTTATTCAAAACGGTTTCAGAGGTCAGCCCCGCGGCTCGTCCCCGTGCAAGATTTCGCAAAGTAGTGTGGAGGCAATAAGCCGCAAACAATGTTGCTCAACCAGTGCAGAGGTAATGGGTTGCGGCTATTTTTGCATGGCGATTTGTGTATGCACTAACTACAAACGCTTATGGCTACCATTCAATCAAAAAACTCCAGGGTCATACGTATTGGTGTGTTGTTGAATCAAGGCGAGTAAATGGAAAGCTGAGGCCAATTGTCCTGGTCTAAATAACGTGAAGGCCGGAGGTACTCTTTTGCCAGGCGCTATGGGAATGGCCTGCATGCCTAACAACAAAAGTGGTGGGTGGAATTGGGCAAAGACGACTATTGTTGGATATTTAGTCAATACCTGCATTATAGACGAATCCCTAAGGCGTTCGCAATCCTGCTAAATTCCTCGCTTGAATGAAATGCAATCAAGATCCTCCCCCTGCCCTTCCTTTCCTTGATGGTAACCTTTGTTCCAAAAAACCTGCGAAACCGGTCTTCCAGGTCTTCGATGTGAGGGTCTGAGGCCCTTGCCGCGGTCGATTCCTTTGGCCTTGTTTGTCTTTTTTCCATCGAAACGATCTCCTCCACCTCCCGAACCGATAATCCGTCCTTCGTAATGCGTTCGCAAAGCGCCAGCTGTGCTTCTTGATTCTGTATGACAAGGATTGCCCGTGCATGTCCCATGGATAATGTTCCACGTGAAACATTGTCCTGGATTTCCTGTGGCAGGTCAAGGAGCCGGAGATAGTTGGTCACGGAGCTGCGGTCTTTACCCATGGCCTTTGCTACCTGTTCCTGGGTGAGTCCAAATTTGTTTATGAGTTCTTTGAATCCCATGGCTTTTTCTATGGGGCTGAGGTCTTCCCGTTGAATATTTTCTATGAGAGCGATCTCCAGGGTGTTTGCCCCATCGGAGTGCCTGACGATGGCAGGTATCTCTTTCAGTCCAAGATGTCTTGCCGCCCGCCAGCGTCGCTCTCCGGCAATCAGCATGTATCCATGCGAGAGGGGCTTCACGATAACAGGTTGCAAAATGCCGTGCTTCTTGATGGATTCTGCGAGACCTTGCATCTCTTCTTCGCTAAAAAAGTGGCGCGGTTGCTGGTCGTTTGGATGGATGTCTTCCGGGTTGAGCTTCATGATTACGTCTTGCCCTGCGTCGGCTTCGATTCCAATAACTCCTCCAAGGAGCGACTGAAGGCTGCGGCTGAGTTTCTCCTTTTTCGACATGATACGAACTCCTTTTCTGGTGGCTTTTCGATTGCATTTCCTATCCCGGAATGCTATCATCTGTCATGCATTGCACGAGGGATCGATGTTTCACGTGAAACATATCTAGGTAGTGTATGAGATTTTTTTTGATTTGCAAGGGTTTTTATGAATAGAGGCATGATTGCTATTGCAGGCAATACTGCACGGGACGTCATGCGGCAGACGGTCTTTTACGTTATTGCTGGTGGCGGGGCAGCATTGGTGCTCTGTTCGTTTTCCTTTACCCTGTTTGCCTTTGGAGACGAGTCGGTGATGATAAGGGATATGGGCATATCCACGATTACGATGTGTTGCCTGGCTCTTGCGTCATTGAGTGCGGCAAATTCGATTTCCGGAGAACTGGAAAGGGGTACTATCGTGATGCTGTTGTCCAAGCCTGTCGGCAAAAACTCGGTTGTCGTAGGTAAATATTTTGGAATACTTGTTGCAGTTTCCGTAATTTTTGTACTCATGGGCGCGATCCTGACCTGTTCGCTGTGCATGCAGGCGTCTCTTGGTGGCCACACCGGCTTTTCCGCAGCATTTGCCCAGGTGGGCTACCCGACAGTTTTTCAACTGGTATTTTCATTTTTTCCAATTGCCATTTTGTGTGCTATAGCGATTGCGGGCTCCATATTTCTGGGGATGGTGTCAAATCTGTGCTGTTGCATGGCTATCTATATCTTTGGGAATTTAACGAGTTATTTCCAGGGTGCGCTCAGAATGGGTGGGGAGTGGCCTGCGTGGTGTCTGGTGCCTTTTTTTATGGTTTTCCCAAACCTTGAGGACTTTAGTGCTGTTGGTGAAAAATTTGGATCGCTGAGTTTGTATCAAGTCGCGCTGTTGATGGTGTACGCCGTGCT
Organism: Planctomycetia bacterium; assembly: GCA_015075005.1. GTDB lineage: Bacteria > Planctomycetota > Brocadiia > Brocadiales > Brocadiaceae > Brocadia. The sequence continues at coordinate 173,714 of JABTVC010000002.1, read as the reverse complement.
CTATACAACCTTTGTTATCTTGTTGTCATGCGAATTATTCGACAGAAAAGAGTGTTGATAGTTGTTGTATCTATAGTGCAGGAAAGGACTTGTTGTTGATTTACGGCTTGATTGGAGACGTTCATAGTAACTATGACGCCTTAAAGGCGGTAATGGACGAATTGCGGGGGGAACACGTCGACAAGATATTATGTACGGGCGATATTATTGGCTATGCTGCCGAACCAATGCCATGTATCGAGGTAATAAGCGAGTTGAAGTGTACCGTTGTGGCGGGAAATCATGATTATGCAGCGGTGGGGAAATTTCCTGCGAGTTATTTTCATGCTGACGCAAGGAATGCAATTGTATGGACGGCCCAACAGCTTTCTGACGATTATGTAGAGTTCCTGAAGAATTTGCCCTTAGTTGAAGAATTTGAAGACATTACCCTGGTGCATGCCTCGTTGAATCGTCCCGAGTTTTTTGATTATATAACGACAGGGGCTGATGCGCAACTAACCTTTGATATCCTCAATACCCGGATTTGTTTTTATGGTCATACGCATGTGCCCTTGGCCATTTTTTTGGAGGGAGGGAATATTCGTGTGGACCGGGGGGGCTCTTTTGATGTGAGCAACGCAGATAAGGTGCTTATCAACATAGGAAGCGTGGGGCAGCCACGAGATTGGGACATCAGGGCATCGTGTGCTATTTATGATGCAAAAAAAAAGGTTGTACAAATCAGGCGAGTGAAATACAATATCCACGATGCCGTGGATAAAATCTATAAGGCGGGGTTGCCGCAAATAAATGCCATGCGTTTAATGGGATGAAGATTGTTCTGCCGGTACGTCGGCCGTGTTGTAAGGTATTAACATTGATTCCTCCTGCATCTAAAGCGGCCTTACTGGGAAAAAACAGGTTCATCCGCCCTGAAATTCCGGTGAGAAAACTCACGGAACTTATACAGTATTTTAAGGCCTCGGTATGCTGCAAGGGCGGCATTGTGTCAGTATTTTTGTAAATGAATGAGATGCGCTGCTTCCATGTGGTCAAGTTGTTCTATCTCGTTAAGGCATTCTTGAGGTACAGCTGCGTCAACATTAATAATCGTAATGGCATTACCACTGCTCTTCTTTCTGCCAAAAGTCATGTGTGCTATATTAATCTTTTTGTTGCCAAGCACGCATCCGATATTTCCAATTAAACCAGGTTTATCCTTCCCAAAGAGGACGAGCATGTGCTCGTCGAGTACGGCCTCTACACCATAACCATTAATATCTACAAGTCTTGGCTCGTTTTTACCAAAGACCGTTCCGGAAATTACGGTTTCACCAGAGGATGTGTGTATTTTTGCGGTAATGAGACTCGTAAAGTTGCTCAAGCCGCTGCTGATGGTGATATTGGTCTTGATGCCACGCTCTGCTATAAGATGGGGCGCACTGACCAAATTTACACCGTCTTCGAGGGCGGGTTTGAGCAGTCCAACCATGAGACTGTCCGTAACCAGGCAAATATTCCGCTTGGTGATTTCTCCCGAATAAATAATGTCTACAGCTTGTATGCCTCCGACGGTGAGCTGGGTGAGGAGCGATCCCATCTTTTCTGCCAGTATAATATAGGGCTTCAGAAGGTTATATTCCTCAATATTATATGGAGGGAGGTTTACCGCATTCCGAAAGCCCTTTCCGGTAAGTGCGTCGGCCATTTGTTCGGCGGCCTCTATCGCAACTGCAAATTGGGCCTCTTCTGTGGATGCCCCCAGGTGAGGCGTTGCTATGACTTGATCTAGCTCAAGGAGTTTATTGCCGACGGGTGGTTCTACATCAAAGACATCGATGGCGGCCCCTGCAACCCGTCCGTCCTTAATGGCAAGGCAGAGATCTTCTTCGGAGATAAGCCCGCCCCGCGCACAATTGATAATACGAACGCCAGGTTTCATTATCGAAAATTCTTTCTGTGTTATAAGGTTCCTTGTCTCACTGTTAAAAGGGATATGAATCGTTATGTAATCGGCTTGCGAGAGTAATTCCTTGAGATTTTTCGCAACATGTATGCTATATTGAGCAGTAATCTCGGGAGATATAAACGGGTCATACCCAATTACTTTCATCTCTAAAGCCGCAGCGCGTTTCGCAACTTGCCTGCCAACCCGGCCCAGGCCGATAATACCGATTGTCTTTCCCGCAATTTGAATACCGGTAAACTTCTTCCTCTCCCATTTACCTGTCTTTACTGATGCACAGGCTTGAGGAACAAACCGCGAAAGAGAGAAGAGTAATGCCACAGCAAGTTCGGCGGTCGATGTTATGTTTCCTTCCGGTGTGTTCATGACCACGACGCCTTTTTTTGTGGCGGCGGATACGTCCACATTATCTACTCCAACCCCTGCGCGGCAAATGGCCTTGAGTTTATCAGCCTTTTCCATGAGGGCGGCGGTAATTTTTGTTCCACTGCGCAGGATAATTCCATCACAGGTGCCGATTATGGTTTTTAACTCATCTGCTTTAATACCTGGTTTATTTAGTACTTCGAGGCCTGACTTTTCAAGTATCTCGATGCATATATCTGGAAGTTCATCAGCAATTAAAACCTGCATAACATCCTTTCTGAAAATGATTATATATTCTGTAAATGATCGAAGTGGCATTCACCTGTTTGCGTGAAACGTGCGATACCGTAGTTCGAGTTATGTAAATGAATCTATTTATACCAATATTGTCCTTTAAAATCAATTTCAAAGTCTTTATTTTTGTGGATCAGAGAAATATTTGCGCTGTGTAAAGTTATTTGCTAAACTACTAACCATGATACAAAATACAGAAACTACACATTTTTCGATGGAGCATTATTCATGAAGGGTATAATTTCGGTCTTGATAAGCATGGTTTTATTCCTTGTCATTTCAGGCGCAACGCATGCAGAGGATCAGGGCGGGGAACAGCAAGTCCTGAAGGAATTGGGTGATTTTCAAAAGGCCCTTTCAGGCTGGATGAAGAATGTTGATGGCCTGGTATCACAATTCAGCACACTTCAAAAAAGTGTGGGTGATAGTCTGAGCCCTTTAAAAGAATTCGAGAAGACAATAAAAGGGAATGAAGGAAAGTTGAATTCAATTGTTTCGCGATTAGAAGGCATAGAGAAATCTACATCGGTAGGAGAGGTTAGATTGATGCTGGATTCTTTTGGCAAGACCCTGGATGTTATAAAAAAACTGCTTTCGGATCTTACGAAACGAGTAGAAGATCAGGAAGTGAAAACAGCAGTACTCGAAAAAAGATACCAGGAGGCACAAAGACCTTTGGATCCCATTAAAAAAGCTATCGAGGATTTGAACAAGATAGTGAAAGATAAATTGGGAGAACAGGAGAAAAGGATTGCTACGGTTGAAGATAGTTTTAAAACACGTGTGGCTTCTTTGGATTCGGCTGCAAAAATCTTTGAAGGACAATCGAAGGCCGTTTCAGATATGGAAATGCGGATGGAAAAACTGGAAAAGGGAGGTATTGGTGTTGCTAAAACGGAGATAGCATCGGTACCACCTTCATCAATTGCTAAAATGTCAGAGGGAACCGAGACGGTGACGGTAGCAGAGGGGACTGGAACGGCGGTGACCGCAACGGAACATATACCAACGCCTGAAGAAGAGGGCTTTAAAGAGATAGGAGACGGATTTTATATGCGAAATGTAAATCTGCTTCTCTTTGGATCGTCTTCGCAGATTAAGGGCGAAATAAAGAATTTGTCGGACAGAGACAGGAGTATTGCTACTTTTATGATCAAGGTTTACAATGTTTCCAATATGCTTGTATTCACCCAGGATTTTTCGATCAAAACCTTCAAGCGAGATGAAATTAGATCCTTTAGTGAAATTATATCTGGTTATGCGCCGATAGAGATTGCGAGGTATGAAGTTTTAACAAAAAGGAGATACTGAAATTGTTTAAAAAAGGATGTATGATTTTAATTATACTCATTCTGGTCAGTCAATTGGTAAAGGATGTTTCAGCAGCAGAAGAAAAGTATTCCGATATGGTTTTGGTGCCTGCCGGTGAGTTTACGATGGGAGAAAATACCCGTTATAATTGGACTTTTATGCTGGCATACAATATTTATGATGGGCCTGAACATACGGTCTATTTAGATGCCTTTTATATTGACAAATATGAAGTAACTAACGAGCAATATAAAAAATTTGTCGACGAAACAGATTCACGTATGCCGCGATGCTGGAACGATGCCAGATTTAATGGCCCTAAGCAGCCTGTAGTGGGTATCACGTGGGATGATGCCACTGCATATGCGAAGTGGGCAGGGAAACGTTTGCCAACTGAAGCCGAATGGGAAAAAGCGTCGCGGGGTACGGATAGGCGTCTATGGCCATGGGGAAATAAATTTGATAAAACAAAATGCAATGTGTGGGAATCCGGAGAGTCTGGTCTTAGAGAGACAAAGCCCGTGGGAACGTACGAAAACGGCAAGAGTCCTTACGGGTGTTACGACATGGCAGGAAATGTATGGGAGTGGTGCAATGATTACTACGACCAAAATTTTTATTCTCTGTCATCGGCAAAAAACCCGAATGGTCCCGACGACGGTCTTCAAAAAGTTATTCGCGGAGGTGGATTTCTTTATTTTGGACATTATGCACGATGTGCCGCGCGTTATCGGGTGCCGATGTATACGCAAAGTCCACAAATTGGATTTCGATGCGCAAAAACGCCTGAAAAGATAAGCAGGGCAGCGGGAGGAGGTCTTAGATAAATTCAAACCTGCTGAAAAGGAACAACTAAGAGTATTTTTTCAAAGTGAACTTTTGTCTCATTCCCTTCTGGTACTGAAGATTCCAAAAATAAGCTCACTTTTAATGTTGGATATTTTTCTAAAAAGAGATATCTGGCTTTTCTTAAATCCGCACAGAGGATTTCGTGTTCTGCAAGCTCTGACGCAAAGGATGCTGAACCGCCATATTCGCCGCAATCCTTATGGCTGATAATGACAATTCTTTTCACAAGATGAAGCCTTACAGAAAGAGAGAATTTACTTAAAACCAGATCGCGGGTTTCCGGATTTAAGAGATTAAGGATGCTGCCAGGTATGGAAATATGGTCGTAGTCATCTTTCAGTCCTAAAGTTTCGTTTATAAAACCCTGATTCCCGGATACAAATCTATAGTCGATGCACGTGATAACTAACGTATCACAGTCAGATTTTTTTGTGACATAACCAACCTCAGTAACGATCTGTTGGTTATCTGATAACCGATCGGATATGTTTGATTTACTGGTAGCACAACCGGAAGAAATGTAAAAAAACAATGAAAAGGCACAGTAAAATAATAGCCGTTTATAATGGAGTTTTGATGTGTTCGGGTTGTGTAAAATTAAAAATGCGTTTTTGATTATTGTAGGAAATTGATCCGTAATATAAATAAACCTTAAGGTGACGAAAGTTTTTCCCTACGAGAGAACGCGCTTTTTTTAAATCTTTACTGATTGCCTTAAATTCATCGGTTGACTCTTTATAAGCAGAGGATCCTCCATAGTCAGTACAATCTTGATGTGCAAAAATAATGATACGGTTTACATGATGTAGCCGAACTGATACATCAAATTTATCCAAAACAAGATATCTTGTTTTGGAATCCATGAGATTCCGAATAGAACCAGGAATTGATAAGTAATCGTATTTGCCTTCTAACCCTAATCTGTTATTAAGGAATTCTTGCGTGGCAGTGGTAAACCGGAAATCGTTACACGTGATCACCAGTGCATCGCACTGGTGAGTTTTTTCGTTAGAAAGCCTTGCATGTTTCGGGGTATCCTGAGAAGATTTATTTTCTGCGAGCACGCTTTTGTGAAAAGAAGACAAATTTGTTACTTTGATTTTGCGGTCTCAGTACCCTTTGGCTGGTTGAGCATCTCTTGTATCTGTTTAAAAGTCCTTGGGTCAACTTTAAGCCTTCCTTTGATGTCTGAAACACCGAGTCGTGTGGCCATGTCATCTACATCAAGGAGGTTAATATCGAGGCTTGATAGATTTAAATCAGCAAGATTCATGTTACGGGCGGCCTCCATAGCGACAATAATATCACCACCCATGCCGGCGATAGCCTCTCTCCTAAGCCTTTCCCCCTCTGCCTGTGATTGTTTGATCAGCAGGTTTCCCGCCGCCTTGCGCTGCTGTTTGTAGAGATCGCCTTCTGCCTTCTTTTGCACAAGGTATTTGTCGGCCTCTGCAAGAAGTTCGATGGTCTTTTTTGTGGTTTCTGCATCAAGAACCGTAATCGATCGCTCCTTGTCGCCGGTAATTTTCTGTGCAACAGCCTCAGTGTCGGCATCGATGGTTTGTGTAATACCTCTTTGTTCGGCAGCAAGTGCCTTTGATTTGTTTAAAACATTGTCAAGCTCCGCCAATTTAATATTCTTAATCTTTCTTTCCAGTTGGGGGTCAAACCTCATTTCCAAAATGAGGACGTCGATTACATCTACGTGACGCGTCTCAAGCCTTTCGGTAAGTTGTACTTTTAATTCTTCCGCCCTTTTTCTTTTTTCACTGGGGTTATACAGGTCTCTTTCCACCATTTTGCCTAGCACGCTCCTGGCACTGTCTCGCGCCTCATTTTCTACGATAATTTTGTACCGTTCACCAACACCGATGTCTTGTCGTAATTTCCACGCTTGCCCTTTTTTTATCTGATATTTAACGATAATGTCCGCTGATACATCATAGTCATCTGCAGTTCTAAGCGCAACTTCCTGTCGCTCGTCGTGCCCCAAGTATGAAGGTTGTTTGGCAAATTCAAGGGTCTGTACGGTGCTATCATAAAGGTCCCATTGATCAATGCTCGAAATCGCCCTGTGCCACCCAGGGTTGTAATCCTTTTGTACGAGACCTCGCCTCACACCCCAAACAATCGTCCTTATGCCTACCTGGTCAACACCTACTTTTATGACAACGAATTTAATGCCAATGGCAAATAGGGCAATAAATATGAAAATAGCAATAGGAATGATATATTTTGTTGCTAGCTTACCCAGGTGCATTTTTACCTCTTTATTAAATGAAAGACATTGTGTTTAATGATTAAATTCACTAGGGAGACTTGTCTGGCCCTGGCTTTAAAGGACTAACCAATGCTGCATCAGGGGGTTCTGGAAACATATAATCAATTTTTGGGGCATCTTCAATATACTTAAACCGCTGAATGCTTTGTGGTGTCTCCAGGCCCTGCCTAACAATTGGTGTACTTCGAATAATTGCCTGTTTTAGCCGTTTGGCGTATTCAAGCCTCACCAGATTGCGCCCGCCATCTCCCTCCAGGGCATTACGCAACAACCTAATGCCTTCAGACTCGGTTTTTACTGTGGCAAGAATCGCTTCTGCATCTCTTGCAAGTCTTTCGTACTCAGCATCTGCTTCGAACCGCGTACGAATAAGATAAGCTTCGGCGTCCTGTTTCTTTGCTTCAGAACTACCTCGCGCATCCATGATTCGTTTATCCATTTCCCCCCTAAACCTTGCTACTTCTACCTCTAGTTTTTTTGTTTCTTCAACAATAACCCTTCGCTGATTTTCTCTTGCAGCAGACGCCCTGGTTTTTTGTTCTTCTACCTCTTTGTCTGCCAATCTGCGTTCTTGTATCTTCTCTGCATATTCTCTATAATATCGGTAGTCTGTTAAGTCTATGGATGTAACGGTAAAACCGTGGGGTTCCAGCATCTCATTGATCTCTTTTTGTGCTTTTAGCACCTTAATATCGCGATTGGAGGCTATCGGGAATTCGCCTAGCGTTAATTCTCCATAACAATAGTTACAAATGGTGCGTGCGTAATCATAGAGCCATTTCTGTTTAAAAATGTCTCCTGTTCCAGTATTTTTAACAACATGAACGGCATAGTCAGGATTCAACATATACTGAATTTGTAAGTCCAAAACCACATCACCGCCATCGATTGATTTCACCGCCAATGGATTGCCCTGAGGGTGTTTCTCGTCTATTTCCGCCGCTGTCATTTTCAAAATTTGCACACGCTTGTCCAGCACGTATATATCCTGAATAAAAGGATAATAAAGAACAGCGCCAGCCCTATTTATGAGTTTTATGCTGCCAGTGAGATTGTTTACAACCACAGCCACCTCGTCGGCAGCGATCTCTTTCCAGCTGAGCTCCCTGCCACCATAGATACCACCCACTATTATTACGATAATGATCAGTACAGTGACAAACCTTTTGTACATGTAAAAAGGTTTGTTTTTTGGTTTAAAGCCCTTGTCCATGCTTGCCCTTTTTGCTTAAGATGTTTAATTGTAGTATATTAGGAATTTTGTATATCATGAAAATATGCGCCTTATAGAAAACAGATTGTGGATTATAAAAACATAATTTCTCAACGTCAATAAAAAATTAAAATAATATTTCGAATTGGTTTGTTTTGTTTTTGTATGGTTTGTTTGTGTTCAATTTATACCTAAGACAACGAAACGTACCAAGAAAATTCGGCCAGAGTGGCCGTTCTTCCGAATGTAATGGTTTCAACTTGCACGACATGTTTCAATGATGTAATGTGGACACGTGCTTCTTTGTTGTGCTTCATCTTTTGCGTGCCGTGTATTTGTTGTAAGTGTATGTTTTGTATGGGTCAGTGAACGCTGTGTGGTTTGTCGTGTTTTTGGAACGTTGTTTGCTCATTGGCTTAGATGATAGGTTTTAAGGCATAAAAATGGTAGTAGTGGTTTAATTTTAAACAAATGGATAAATTGTTTTGTTTAAATATATGGCCCGCTGAATAAATATTTGCTAATTAAATAGGCAGATTATTTTATTAGTTGTAAATCAATGGGTATTATGTCATTAATACAGTGAATACAAAATTACGGCATATACTTAAGATCGAAGAAACAATCGATCCGCGTGGTAATATATTTTTCTTGACATTGTTTGCTTTTTTGCTAATATACCACGCTCAATCGTTTTGAAATTGACTTTTTTTGGTAAATGCCTAAGAGGAGGAGAAAGGAGGCAGTTTGCTACTTTAAAGTTCGCATTGATGATATTGTTTGTTTTTTCGTCTGTTTGTTAAATTGTGTTATGTTGTAGTGTTCCTGTTGTCCTTAATTATTGTGGGAGGTGAAAATGATGAAACATGCGTTGTGGAGGACTTATCTCGGTAGCTTTTTGGTTGCAGTTTTTTGCGTTACGACCAGCGCTCAATCATTTGGTAGTGAAGCTGTGTCGTTAGAAGATATGGAAAGAGAACTGAATGCGTTGCGGGCTTCTGTTTCTGCTTTGACGGATCAGATTGAAACGGTACGGCAGGAGAAAACGGTGACGGCATCTGCTTCTGATACAAAGGAGGATGTTGAGTCATTAAAGAATGAGGTGAATTCGCTAAAAGAAGAGATGAGAGTTGCAGCACAGGCTGACTCTGCTTTAAAGGCGGAAGATATTACGGGTAATGTGTATTCCGAATTTGCCAAGAAGGTTAAGCTGGGTGGACAGATTAGAACCAGGGCAGAGTATGCCAATGGTTATTATCAGGTGCCCACCAACAATGGCACATTGCCAGGTGCAGCAAGGCCACCAGACCAGTCGAAAGCTGGTCATGCTTCAAGCTCAGTTGATGACGATTATGTCTTGCAGCAGACGCGGCTCTGGGCAGATGCAGATGTCAACGAGCATTTAAGGGTATTTATTCAGCTCCAGGATGCGAGGACGTTTGGTGCCGCTGGAACTACGGTAGGATATGCTAATGCAAACACAGAAAACAGTATAACCGATCTCCATCAGGGATATTTCGATATAAGGAAACTGTTCGATATGCCCTTAACAGCAAGAGTTGGACGTCAGGAGATTGTCTGGGGCGACCACAGGGTTATTGGTAATTTCGTATGGTCAAACGTCGGGCGTGTGTTTGATGCCGGAAGGTTTATGTGGGATACCGATGACATCCATGCTGAGGTGTTTGCAGCAAAGGTTGACGAGGATGGTTTTTTTGGCGTTGATGGTAGTAACAATTCTGATGAAACTGCATATGCTGCCCAGCTGGCTTTTAAAAAGCTCGTTCCTGGCGCCCTGCTGGAGCTCATGTATATTCAGAAGAATGACCAGGATGCCTCTGCAGGAAATTCAACATTGGCTGCAACGGGATATGCCGGTGCGGATAATAGGCCAGGTATTGAAATCCACGACATTGGTGCAAGGATTGATGGAAAGATACCGAACCTTGAGGCCATCGATTATACTTTTGAGTCCCATGGTCAGTTTGGTGACTATGGAGATATGAGTCAGAGAGCGTGGGCATTTGCAGGTAGGGCTGGTTACACATTTAAAGACCTGGCCTGGAAACCCCGTTTTGGCTTTGAATATGATTATGCCTCCGGCGATGATGATCCAACAGATAGTAGTCATGAAACCTTTGATAACCTATATCCGACAAACCACCTGCAAGGTAATTATGGATTTGTCGATTTGGTTTCATGGCAGAACATGCATGACTTTAGGGGGAATATCAAGATAGTACCCACAAACAAGTTAACTTGTCAGGTTGATTACCATTACTTTCTGCTGGCAGAAGCAGAAGATGGTTGGTATCTTGCTAATGGATCATTAGCTACTTCTCGTCCGCTTGGCGGATATGAAACGGGAAGTTCTAATCTGGCCCAGGAAATTGACTTGACGGTAAGCTATCAATTATATAAGAACGTGGGTGTTCTTGCCGGGTATTCCTGGTTTGGCGCGCAGAGTTGGATTAATAGTAACGTTGAGTCTATGGATACCAACTGGGGTTATATACAGACCACGGTTACCTTCTGATTCTGCAAAAAATTACCCGTTATTTAGTATGGGTATGAGTTATTTAAGAGTTTTTAGTTTAGGTAAAATGGGTGTTGCCACGGCAACACCCATTTTTTTTGGAAAACTTGTTTCTTTGGGCTTGCTTGCTCATATTGATTTTTGCTGAGAAAAAACGTATTCTGCAGTGACCTGAAATTGAAATGTCAAAACGATATTATCCTGATTTTGAAGAGTTTAAAAAGTTGACGACAAAAGGGAATCTTGTCCCTGTTTACCGGCAACTTTTTGCAGATACACTCACACCAGTATCGGCATTTCAAAAAATTTCAAATACAAGATATGCCTTTTTGCTTGAAAGTGCTGCGGGCGGAGAAAAGATTTCCCGATATTCTCTCCTTGGCGCTAATCCATTTATTGAATTTACTTCACGTGGTAATCGGATAGAAATAATACGAGGAAATACCAGGGAAGAGGTACTGTATGCACGAGATCCTTTAGAAGTTTTAAAAAAAGAGATGAGGTCTTTTATTCCTGTTCATGTGGAGGGTTTGCCTGATTTTTTTAGCTGTGTGGTAGGCTATATAGGATATGATACGGTACGTTGTTACGAGTCACTGCCCAACATTCCTGCCGATGATTTATCACTTCCAGATATCCACATGATGTTTTACGACTCCGTGATTATTTTCGATGGTTTGACAAAAACCATTAAGGTCGTTTGTGCTGCTAAGATTGATGAAAACCATTTGGAAAAAGTATACCAGGAGGCAACGGATAAAATTGATCAGATGATTGAAGATTTGCGAACGCCAGTGATGTCGTTAAGCGACGATATTACGACCGAAAAGGAAATTAGTATTGCATTTTCATCAAATTTTAAAAAGACTGATTTTCTTAAGGCAGTAGAACTATGCAAGGAATATATTCGGGCAGGAGATGTGTTTCAGGTGGTAATTTCTCAGCGATTTAAGACGCAGACGCATGCTGACCCGTTTAGTATCTATCGTGTTTTGCGGGTAATAAATCCCTCTCCTTACATGTTTTATCTTAAAATGAATAACCTGAAGCTTATTGGGTCATCTCCTGAAGTTATGGTGAAGGTCGATGGTAAGAGGGTTGTTGTAAGGCCAATTGCAGGCACAAGGCGCAGAGGAAAGGACGATGCGGAGGATACGCGGTTTACAGAGGAATTAATTGCCGATCCCAAAGAGAGGGCTGAGCATATCATGCTTTTGGATTTGGGAAGGAACGATTTGGGAAGGGTGTCACGGTATGGCAGTGTACATATTGATGAAAAGATGGTGATTGAAAAATATTCACACGTAATGCATATAACTTCGAGTGTTTGTGGTGAATTGGAAGAGGGTAACACTGCATTTGAATCATTAAAGGCTTGTTTGCCGGCTGGTACTCTGTCTGGAGCGCCTAAAATAAGGGCAATGCAAATTATTGATGAAATAGAGCCAACGAAACGGGGTCCATACGGGGGGCCGTTGGGTATTTTGATTTCTTCGGCAATATGAACACGTGTATTACTATTCGGACTATTTTATTACAGGAGACAATGCATATATTCAAGCGGGCGCAGGAATCGTTGCAGATTCTGTACCAGAGCGGGAATACGAAGAAACTGTGAATAAAGCAAAAGGATTGCTAAAGGCAATAGAAATCGCCGAAAAGATGACAGGATAAGTATATTTCGGGGAGCACAAAAATAATAATGTCGGTGTAACTCTCGTCATGCATGTATCTTCTGAATCCGAACTGCCATAACGGTAAAATAATCACGGAATATTACGGAGATGAACTTTAGAGGTTTTTAAGATGAATTTTGCTAAAATAGTACAGTTAGTCGGAATTATTTTAGTACTAAATGCCCTTTATTTTGGTATCGGAAAGGACTCAATGAAGATAGAGGTCTTTTTGTTGTTCATTGGTGGAATGGTTTTTTATGTAGGGCGTATTGTAGAAAAAAGAGGTAAGTAGTTTTGCGATATGTAAGGGGGACTGTATCTTCAGGACAAACGATTATTTTCCCTCTTCGATTATCTCTGTTGTAAAGATACTAATTTCAACCTCCTTGTTTTTCCATGCGTTGGCAGGCAATCCCGCCTTACTCGAACAACAAAAAGACAGAAATTCTTCCTTACTCCAGCCAGTTTCTGTTGCTACCTGAGGCAGAAAGCATCCGACGTGAAAGTCTTTTTTTATATAAATACCATGCTTTCCCAGTTCGAAGTCAAGTGGATTGGATATCTTTATGAGAGGAGATAGCACGGAGATTTCGATTTTTAGCTGATTTAATTCCAGTGGTTTGATTCGATTGAACTCAAATCGGGGGTCTTCGGTTGCTGAAGAAATTGCCATCTCAGAGACCAGCTCGTAAAGTGGTATATCGGAGACAAATCGACCGATACAACCGCGAAGTTGGCCTTGCGTTTTCAGGGTGACGAAAACACCAGATTTTCTTATCAGATCAGGAAGATCACAGGCAAAATGAGGCTTGTCTCCACCAGTTATAGCAGCATGAATACTCTTTCGTGCAATGTCTAAAAGAATTTTTTTTGCTTGCTCGTCCAAGGGTATTTCTGCCTCAATGATTAAAACGAATAAAATAATCGTTTTCGGTAATTGTCGCCTTCGTGAAATACATCTGCAATAAAAATATAACATCCCATAGCATCTTTCTTGCCTACCATAAATCGGTCTCCGGATTGTGTGTTTCCTCTTTTGGTGTATGGGTACCTGACTTGGTTTCCAAAGGTTTTGTAAATATAATAGATGCGTAGCTAACGGAAAGTCCGAAATCATTGAGTTGATGTCCCGATGTGTCGTAATTTAAAATTTCACCTTGTGCTTCGTCAGGTAACAATTTTAGCAGCAACTCGATTGGATATATACCGCAAGCATTTATTCCTGTTAATTTTCTGTAATTCCTTATGCCGTCAAAATCTTTAGAGAGTATTTTATCAAATGCACCATAATCTAATGCGTGAATATTTTTTTCGATATCTTTTTTGAAAGGGACGTAGCCATACCCTTCACCGTAATGAGTAAAGTCAGAACTTACTACCACAAGTGTTTTATCGTCTATTAATGGTTTGATGGTATTTGCAACTTTATCAAAGTCATCATCCATTAAAATACCAACCATGATTGGAACTAATTTGAATTCCCCAAGTGTCATTTGTAAGAAAGGTAGCTGATTTTCCAAAGAATGTTCTTCCTGGAAGGTATCTTCAAATGTTCCGAAAAGTTTTATAGATTTGCTTGAAGTGTTTTGTGATGAGCTCACAGGGGTGTTAAGTAATTGATTGCATGCATCTATGTCCACGGGAATGAGACCTAAGGGTGTTTTAAAATTTTTTGCTGTTAAAATGGAGACTCCCCTGAATCGTTTAAACATTTTATGTTTAAATGCAAGGATGACGACTCTGTTAAATTCGAAGTCCCTGATTGTACTATATCCGTAAGCCGCTATCTGGCCGGAGTGCTGATATCCGGCATGAGGTGAAATGAGGGCAATAGGTCTTCCTTGTAATGGCTGCTTGGGAATATTGTTCAAAAAAGTATTTATTTGATCTTTTAATGCAGTTTCGTTGCCCGGATAAAAACGTCCTGCTGCTTGTGGCTCCCACACTTCCTGTGATGCAGTTTGAGCATGCAACAAAGGAATGGATAATAAGGCAATAAAGAGAATGAATAGAGGGTGTGACGCCTTCATATATAAATTTTCATATTGAATTTGTTCATAAAGCTGCAAAAAAGTAAGATCAGCCGACACATATAATCGAATAATTAAAATACCAGCCAAAAAAGAAGTTTTTGTGAAGACATTGGATAGGGCTGGTAAACGATACAGTGAAAATTTCAACATAGTACTGAATAAAAGTCAAGGGGAATCTAAGGTCTGAAAGCAGAGTTTTGAATTGACAACAAGAAGCTTTTCGCTATAATGGAAAGGCTTGATAGTGTAATATTACAAACAAGTTGTTTTTATTTGAAAGGTAAATGCAGGCGTGCGTAGTGATAAAATTACCAAGGGCATTGAACGTGTTCCGGCTCGGGCACTCTTGTTTGCAACGGGCTTAAACAGAGAGGATTTAGGCAAACCTTTTATTGGGATTGCAAGTAGCTTTACAGATTTAATCCCAGGACATGTGCACATGAGGTCGCTTGAAAGGGCGATCGAAAAAGGAGTTCATGCGGGAGGGGGTATAAGCTTTATTTTTGGCGTTCCTGGTATTTGTGATGGAATAGCGATGGGACACGCTGGCATGCATTATTCGCTTCCTTCGCGAGACCTTATTGCTGACATCATTGAGTGTGTAGTGAGTGCCCACTGCTTAGATGGGCTTGTAATGCTGACAAACTGCGATAAGATCACGCCGGGCATGTTGATGGGGGCTGCCAGGCTGGATATCCCCGGGATTGTTGTGACGGCCGGCCCAATGGTTTCCGGCCGCTCCGGAAAGCAGAAGCTTTCTTTGGTGAAAGATACCTTTGAGGCGGTGGGGAGGAGGCGTAAGGGGGAGATTAGTGACGAAGAGCTTTCCTGTCTTGAAATGGAGGCATGTCCCGGACCGGGTTCGTGTCAGGGGCTATATACAGCCAATACCATGGCTTGTGTTTCAGAGGCGCTCGGGATGTCGTTGCCGAGATGTGCCGCGTCGCTGGCAGTTTCGTCTGAAAAGGAACGCATTGCTTATAAAAGTGGGCAGCAGATAGTGGAAATAGTAAGAAAAGGCATTACGGCTAGAAAAATTATGACCCAAAAAGCGTTTGAGAATGCCATCGTGGTTGACATGGCACTTGGCGGGTCTACAAATTCATGTCTGCATATCCCTGCTATTGCAAAAGAGGCAGGGGTGGAAGTCGATTTAAAGTTGTGTGACGCAATTAGCGCCAGAACTCCGCATATAACGAGTATGCAGCCAGGGGGTGAATATTTGCTGGAGGACTTATACTATGCAGGTGGCATTCCTGCGGTTATGAAGCGATTGCATGACGACTTGCACGACTGCGCTACTGTTAGTGGTTTGAGTACAAAGGAAATTGCAAAGGCTGCGGAAATTCACGACGAAGATGTTATCAGGACAAAGGAAAGGGCCTATCATGCGGAGGGCGGGATCGCTGTTTTATATGGAAGTTTGTCCCCGGATGGCGCCGTAGTTAAACAAAGCGCTGTGTCTGAGAAGATGATGCAATTTAAAGGTACGGCGAAGGTGTTTGACAGTGAAGAAGCTGCAATGGAGGCCATTATGAATACCCGGATCGACAAGGGCGCGGTTGTGGTTATACGATACGAGGGGCCGCGTGGAGGGCCGGGCATGCGGGAGATGCTATCACCTACCGCTGCGCTTATTGGTATGGGTCTTGGAGAATCTGTAGTATTAATTACCGACGGACGCTTTTCAGGCGGTACCCAGGGGCCTTGTATTGGACACGTATCTCCGGAAGCAATGGTTGGTGGTCCTATTGCATTGGTGCAGGATGGTGATGAGATAATTGTAGATATTACCAAGAGAAGATTAGATTTAAATGTTACGGAAGAGGTGCTTGCGAAGCGCAAAGAAAGGTGGACGCCGCCCAAGCCGAAAATCAGGCAGGGTTTATTGGCCAGATATGCAAAATGTGTAACTTCTGCGGACAAAGGGGCAGTGCTCATGGCGGAATAGAGAAGTCCTGCTGGGTTTTTTGCGCGCGTAAGAATACCCAATTATAGATGCTACCCGGTGGTGTAATGGTAACACTAGAGATTTTGGTTCTCTCATTGGAGGTTCGAGTCCTCCCCGGGTAGCCATTGTATTTTTATAGGAAAGAAGCGGGTTTTATGATAACAACGTCTTTTCTTGAATAATAAAAAGTGGGAAAACGCACGGTGATTGTTTTTGCTGCGGGAATTGAAAGGGGTGCTTGCTGTAAATGAGAAGGCGGGTGCAGATATATCATATTAACGGCCTGTTTGGATAAGCCGCAAGGATAGAAGATGGTGCAGGTGTCCCACATATGCTGGAGAAAGGTAAGGCTTTTTTCTGTAAGCGATAGAGGATAACATGGATAAAAAAAGAAGGCTGGAAGAAATAAATCACCTAAAGATTTTCTCGGGAAATGCGAATCCGGCGCTGGCAAAGAAAATTTGTGAACATTTGTCAATTCATCTTGGGAATGCTAATGTAGGTCGTTTCCCTGACGGAGAAATTGATCTGAAAGTAAATGAAGATGTTCGCGGCGCTGACGTATTTTTGGTACAACCAACATGCTATCCTGTTAATGAGAATTTAACAGAACTGCTGGTATTCATAGATTGCCTTAGACGGGCATCAGCTGCACGTATTACAGCAGTTTTGCCATATTATGGCTATGCCAGAAAAGACAGAAAAGACGAGGGGCGGGTACCCATTACGGCAAAATTGGTGGCAAATCTTATTACCGAATCGGGCGCCGATCGTGTGTTGACGGTAGATTTGCATGCGGCTCAAATACAAGGGTTTTTTGATATTCCCGTGGACCATTTACTTGCATTTCCTGTGCTATCGAAATATTTCGAACAGCTGAATACGGGGGATATGGTTGTGGTAACACCCGATGTGGGCGGGATAAAATTAGCCAGAAATTATTCCAAGAAATTGGGAATAAAGATGGCGATTGTTGATAAGCGGAGGGTGGGGCCGGAAGAGACGGAGGTTGGATTTGTAATAGGAGACGTAGCAGATAAAAATGTGGTCATGATCGATGATTTGATCGCTACGGGGGGATCTATTGCTCAGGCAGCTAATGTTTTGAAAGAAAGAGGAGCAAAGGATATTTATGTTGGCGCTACTCATCCCGTATTTTGCGGGGCAGCGGTAGAAAAATTGTCTGCTGCGCCCATTAAGGAAATTGTGGTCACTGATACGATACCCCTGAATGACAAAGCAAGAGGATTAAATAGTAAAATAAAAGTATTGTCTATTTCCGGACTTTTGGGGGATGCGATAATGAGGATTCACCGTCATGAGTCGGTGAGTTCTCTCTTTGTTTAGTAGATTTATGTTTTTGGGAGTGAATAGATGGAAATCTTAGAATTAAAAGCAGAAAAGAGGACAACTGCGGGGAGTAAAGAAGTAAGAAAGTTGAGAATGGTTGGGAAAATACCGGCTATGCTGTATGGGCACAAGCAGGACAATGTTATGCTCTGTCTGAAGGAAGAGGAATTTGCGCGCATATTGCGCACCGGGACGCGGATGCTTCGTTTAACCCATGACAACAAGAAAGAGTCGGCACTTATAAAGGAAGTGCAGTACGACAATGTTGTGGACCGTGTACTTCACGTGGATTTTTCGCGTATTGATTTGGACGAAAGGATAAAGCTCCGGGTGTCAATAACGTTAGCCGGAGAGTCCGTTGGTGTGAAGGCTGGCGGTGTGTTAACCCACGTCCTGAAGGATATCGAAATAGAATGTCTTCCTGTTGCAATACCAGAAACAATAAAAGTAAACATATCTGAATTGGGCCTGGGTAAGGCGATTCACGTTAAAGAACTACCTGTATTGGAAGGTATCGAGTATATACAGGACGCTGAATCGGTTGTTGTGTCGGTGCATCAGATTGTGGAGAAAGAAGCCGTATCTGAAGAAGAGCTGCTGGCAGAACCCGAAATTATTACCAAGAAACCAAAGGAGGGAGAGGAAGCCGTGGAGTCTGGGAAGGCTTAGTGTGGTATTAGTGAATGAAGATTATCGTTGGGCTGGGCAATCCAGGAGAGAAGTATTTAAAGACGAGACACAATTGTGGTTTTATGGTGATCGATCGGTTTGCGCAGCAAATTGAAACAGGGTGTGTGCAAAAAAAATTCCAGTCTTTTTTTTGCAAAAAGACCGTAGATGGCGAAGAGGTTTTGCTATTGAAACCGCAGACATTTATGAATTTGAGTGGTGGTGCGGTAAAGGAAGCTGCGGATATGTATAAATGTGCGCTGGGAAATCTTATGGTTGTGTGCGATGATTTGGATTTGCCTTTGGGGAAAATACGGTTGAGAAGTAATGGTGGCTGCGGGGGGCATCGGGGCATGGAGTCAATTGCGGCATGTTTGGGTTCCACCGGTTTTGCCCGGCTAAGAATCGGGATAGGACGCCCTGCAACAGGAGATCCTGGTATGTACGTGCTTTCTCCATTTTCAAGAGAAGAAGAAGTTATAGCAACAGAAGGTATTGAGAAGGCTTGCCAGGCTTTGAAAGTGTGGATTTTCCAGGGGCTTGAGGCGTGTATGAATGCGTATAATTAAATAATATTTTTGTCGCGCGGAGGAAAAAGGGATGAAAAGAGTTTGTGTTTTTATAGTAAAAATTAAGAGTGGGAGGAAATGAATGTGAGGATGTACGAAGGGTTATTTTTGATCGATAATGCACATGCCAGCATGGAGTGGGAAAATGTAGTCAAACACATCCAGGATGTTTTGCAAAAGAATGGGGCTGAGATCCTAAAAATAGAAAAATGGGGTGAAAAAAAATTGGCATATAAGATTAAGAGTCATAAGCGGGGGACGTATCTCTTGATCCACTTTAATGCTAAAAATACAGCTATTACGGCGATCAGAAGGGATTTTCAGCTTTCTGAGCATATTATCCGTTCGCTGATCGTAAAAGACGATAAGATAGAGGAGTTATCTCAGATAGGTCTCTCGGAAGTGCCGGTGGAAAATGATGACAGCAAAATATCTGAAATAGCTGAAACGGTATTATTGGAAGCAAGTGATGTCCCTGTTAAAGTCGCAGATGAAATATAGAATTTCAGTGCCACAGGCCGTACTTATGGGTTTACAAGGCAGAGATAAAAGTTTATATGGTGCATTTCTAAAAGGAGAACGGTATGGCGAGTCTCAATAAAGTTTTTCTTATGGGAAATCTCACTCGGGACCCGGAACTGAGATATACGCCGGCGGGATTGGCGGTAGCAAGTTTTGGGATTGCAATTAATAGGGCATGGACTGCCAAAACCGGTGAACAAAAAGAAGAGGTGTGCTTTGTTGATATCAATATCTTCGGGCGTAGGGCGGAAGTTGTGGGTGAATATTTTAGTAAGGGAAATCCGATTTTTATCGAGGGGCGTTTACAGTTTAATCAATGGGAAACGAAAGATGGTCAAAAACGGAGCACTCTTCGGGTTGTTGCGGATAACTTTCAATTCATAGGCGGAACGGCTAAGCGTTCTGGAGATGGTGTTGGTGAATCGTCAAAAGCGGGTACGCAGCCGGAAGGTATGCCAGAAGATGTTAATCTTGATATTAATAATGAAGAGATACCGTTTTAGATAGTTTTGTAAAATTTTTACATACGAGGGTAAGAGGTATGAGCAAAAGGAAGTTTAATAAAACAAGCAAGTGCCGGTTTTGTAGAATGGGAATTGAAGATGTAGACTATAAAGATATACAAAATTTACAGAAACTTACGACGTCGCAGGGAAAGCTTTTTTCGAGGAAGCGTTCTGGGAATTGTGCCCATCATCAGCATTCGGTGAAGACTTCTATTAAAAGGGCGAGATTTATGTCGTTGCTTCCATATGTTACCTAGGAGGAGATAAGAATGGAATTATTGTTGAAGAGAAATGTAGACAAACTTGGCATGATTGGTGATGTTGTAAAGGTGAAGAAGGGATACGCTAGAAATTATTTGTTACCAAAGGGGTTGGCGACGACCGTTTCTCCTGCCAATTTAAAACAGATAGAAAAAGAAAAAATCAAGATGGAGTTGCAGTTAAAGGAAGAAAGAGAGCGGTTGAATGTGGTGTTGGAAAAAATTTCTGCAGCCTCCTGTACGATTTATGCAAAGGCAAACGAGGAAGGCAGGCTCTTTGGTTCTGTTACGGTTGCTCAAATAGCGGATGCGTTGGCAAAAGAAGGATACCCGGTAGACAAGGAGACGATAAAACTAGATAGCCCAATAAAAGTCTGTGGCGAGTTTGATGTGACGATTGCGCTTAATTCAGAGTTACAGACAAAGTGTAAGGTGTCGGTACGAAAAGACGATACGAGTCAGCCAGAAAATCTCTAGTTTTTCGTTGAGGAAATGATGATGGTTGTTGAGTCTATTCTTGAGCGCACATTACCTCAAAGTGTCGAGGCTGAAATGAGCGTTCTGGGTGCTATGCTCCTGGATAATGAGGTTATTAGTTTTGTTATTCCCATACTGAACAAGAATAGCTTTTACAAAACTGCACATCAGGAATTATATCAGACTATAGTAGAAGTCTACGATAAGGGACAGGTGGTAGACTTAGTTGTTCTCAGGGAAGAACTGAAAAAGCGTTCGTTATTGGAAAAAGTTGGTGGCATAGAATACTTAATGGCGCTTGAGGAATCGGTTCCTACGATAGGGAATGTAGAATTTTATGCGAATCTCGTACGAGAAAAAGCGATAAAAAGAAATTTGATCGAGGTCGCGGCAAGTATACAAAAACAAGCCTTTGATGAGTCCAGTGAAACGGGTCAGCTGCTTGATAATTCAGAAAGGGCTATCTTTGATATTACCCAAAAAAAATTTAATGCATTATCCACAAAGATAAATGAAATTCTCAAGGAAACATTTACCCGCATTGAAAACCTCCATGACAGACAAAACAGATTAACAGGATTATCAACGGGTTTTTATGATTTGGATGACCTTACCTGTGGATTGCAGGCATCGGAACTTATCATTGTTGCGGCAAGACCGAGTATGGGCAAGACGAGTCTTGCGCTAAACATAATCGAACATGTAGGTGTGGTAGATAAAAAACCCGCCGTGTTGTTTTCCCTGGAAATGTCTGCGCAGCAAGTCGCACAGAACATGTTGTGTTCTCATGCGAGGATTGATGCACATAAGCTGAGGAAGGGTTTTCTGGAGGATAAACAATGGAGCGCCCTTTCGTACGGGCTGGGATCACTTTCCGAGTCTCCAATCTTTATAGACGACACGCCTGGTCTTACCGTGCTGGAAGTGCGTGCAAAGGCGCGCCGGTTGAAAGCTCAATACAACATTGAATTAGTTGTAGTGGATTATTTACAGCTGATGGAAGCCTCACGTGCCGAAAATCGGCAACAGGAGATTTCCGTAATTTCCCGTGGTTTGAAATCCCTTGCCAGAGAATTGTCTATTCCGGTTATCGTTGTTTCGCAGCTCAACAGGTCTGTGGAGTCACGAGAAGGTCACAGGCCAAGGATGTCTGATTTGCGTGAGTCTGGATCAATCGAGCAGGATGCAGATGTTGTCATCCTCTTACACAGAGAGGATTATTTCGATCCTGATAAAAAGGATGGAACTGCAGAACTCATTATTGCCAAGCAACGTAATGGACCTATCGGGGTGGTAAAATTAGCGTTTCTTTCCCACTACATGCGTTTTGAGAATTTAGCCTCTGTGGGTAACAAATGAAATTTTGCAAGGTTTTGGTACAGGCAACAGGTTTGGTCGTAGTGCTTGTTATAGCCTTGTGTTTTGGTTGCGCTACAATTTTTTGCGCTGATACTCAGGAAACGGTAAAACGTATTATTAAAAAGATTGAAATTAAAGGAAATCACCGGATTAGTACCGCCGCAATAAGAAGTAGTATCCGGGCAAAAGAAGGCGACCGTTATGACCCGCTGTTGGTAAACCAGGACGTAGATTCAATTTGGTCGTTGGGTTTCTTTGATAATATCGAAGTAGAGATTGAAGAGGTGAGAGAAGGATTGCGGCTGATTTTTGCTGTAACTGAACGGTCGGTAATTGATGAGATACAGTTTCAGGGGAATAAAAAGATTAAGACCAAGAAA
Source organism: Planctomycetia bacterium (assembly GCA_015075005.1). GTDB lineage: Bacteria > Planctomycetota > Brocadiia > Brocadiales > Brocadiaceae > Brocadia. The sequence continues at coordinate 151,164 of JABTVC010000002.1, read as the reverse complement.
CTTGAGAAACAAATTGAGATAAAACCAGGGGATTATTTAAAGAGATACTTATTAAAATTGGATGAAGATAAAATTAAAGAGTTTTATATTAAAAAATGTTTTAATAGAATACAGGTGCATGCTGAGGGTAGGGTAGTTGAAGGGAAAACGGTAGTAATCTTTAACATTGATGAGGGCCAGAAGATTCGCATTGCCAAGATAGAATTTCAAGGGAATGAGAACTTCAAGCGAAGAAAGCTTCTCAAGCAGATGGAAACCAGACAAAAACATTTCCCTGTCCTTATTTTTCCTGGCAGATTCGACGAAAAAAAGTTTGAATCCGACGTTGAAAAGGTAAAAGAGTTTTACATGAATAACGGATGGTTAGATGTCGATGTTGGGTGGGAAATAAAGTATAGTACCGACGTAAAGATGTACATTACGATCCATATAAAAGAGGGCGAAAGGTATTACGTCGAAAGCTTAACGATAGATGGATCGACACTGTTTACCGCGGATGAATTAAAGGAAAAATTGAAGTTGCAGGCGGGAGGTCCTTTCTTTTTGGATGCAGTCGATAAAGATACCTACCAACTTCGTTTGACGTACGGAGAGCAAGGGTATATTACAGCCCTTGTTAAAGAAAAGCACACCTTTGGCGCTGAAGGTGCAAAGGTAAATGTGTCTTTTACTATAGAGGAAAAAGACAGGCATTATATCGAAAAGATCAAGATAACGGGAAATGATAAAACGAGAGATAATGTTGTCCGCCGGCAGTTGACGTTTTATCCTGGTGAAAAGCTGGATACAGAAAAGATTCGTGATAGCCAGCGGCGTCTTTCTAACACAGGGTATTTTGATATGGAGTCGGGTATGCCTGCCGGTATTAATTTTGAGCCTGGTTCCACGGCAGATAGACAAAATATTGTGGTGGACGTGAAGGAGGGAAGAACGGGCATGTTGCGGTTCGGTGGAGGTTATGGGGCAAACGTCGGGGCGTTCGGCGATGTTTCGTATACCGACAGGAACTTTGACGTTACCGATCTGCCAAAGAGTTGGGATGATTTTTTACAAGGTAATGCCTTCCGTGGCGCCGGTGAGATATTGACGTTGCGATTTAGCCCCGGCTTTGAGAGAACAGAAATTATGATATCTTTGACTAATCCATCGGTGTTCGATTCTCCCTATAGCGCCGGAGTCAGCTTGTTTGACTTTCTCAGAACGTATAATTTGTATGAAGAAGAGGACCTTGGTTCAAGGGTCTCTTTGGGACGTGAAATTCAGAGGGATTTTTTTGTAAGATTGAGTCCTGAGTTTAGCCATATTGGTATTAAAAGACGGGATGATAAGGAAGATACTCCGCAGGATGTGCTGGATGTTGAAGGTGGTCAGTTGAAGGCAGGCCTTACCTTGTCAGCAAATATGAATAAAACAGATAACTTCTTTGCGCCAACGAAAGGGTATCAGGGAGAATCGTCTGTGGAATTTGCCGGGTTGGATGTGGATATAGCGAAATATAAATTTCAAGCAACAAAATACAAGACACTCTTTGAAATTCCAAAATGGGGAAAACACGTCATTGCTTATGGAGGTAGTTTTGGTGTTGCAGAATCTACCACGAAACAGGAGGTGCCCATATTTGAAAGATTTTACGCCGGAGGATATGGCTCACTTCGTGGGTTTCGGTACAGGGGCGTGTCGCCTGTTGATAGTAAAACAGGTGACCAGATTGGAGGAGATGTGTTGATTTTGATGAACACAGAATATCTTGTGCCTATATACAAGGATATGATTCGTGGGGCAATCTTTGTTGACAGCGGAAAAGCAGATGAATCGGTCGGCGATATTAATTTTGACCGGTTTAGATTGTCTTCTGGTGTTGGATTAAGATTGAGTATTCCTTTTCTTGGTCGCTCAACGATATCACTTGATTATGGTATACCTATTATGAAAAAAGATGAGGATGAGACCGAGTCATTTACATTTAATTTTGGAGGAGGCAATAGCTTTTAATTATGAAATCAGAAAAAACGTATAAGAAGAATGAGCAAAATATAAAGGTTGTTTTTTTACTTATAGCGAGTTTTGCCTGTGTGTGCCTGTTTTTGCTGCCGAGTATACAGGCCAAAGAAACGGGAGCGGCTGCTGCGTCTTCAAAAGGCCTGAAAGTGGGTGTTGTTGATCTCAATGGTGTGTTTGAAAAGTATGAGAAGAGGAAGGTGTTTGATGCTCAGCTGAAAGAACAGGAAAAGCAACACCAGAAAATTGTCAATGATAAAAAGAAAGAACTTGTCAGCCTCAGCGAGAAGATACAATTGTTGGATTTAGGGAGTGAGGCCAGAAAAAAGGACGAAGAGTCCTTTGAAAAAAAGAATTTTGAGCTGGAATCCTACGCAAAGTATGCAGAAAAGAGCCTTACGAAAAAGTATAAGAATTATTTTGAAAGTCTCTACACGGAAGTCTGCAAAGAAATAGAAGATATAGGTAAGCGTGAGCAATATGACCTGATTATTAAAAAGGAAGAGCCGGAGTTGCAGAGCGGTGGAATTTCTGAATTACAGTTTAAGGTTGGGATCAAAACAGTCCTCTATAATTCCGATGCGGTCGATATTACCCGTCAGGTGCTTGATAATTTGAATAAAAGATTTTCAGAAGGAAGCAAGGGAAAGTAGTTGGTGGTCAGCACACAAAAAACAATTGGGCGTGAGATTGGATGCTCTGGCATAGGTATGTTTAGGGGAGGAACTGTAAGTCTTCATTTTAAGCCGGCCCCGTTAAACTCTGGAATATCTTTTGTCCGGGTAGATTTGCCGAACCGGCCGAGGGTTCCTGCCCATGTTCGTGCCTTATCGGGTAATTACAAACGCATATTGCTGAAGCATGAAGATGCCGAGATCGAGAGCGTGGAGCATCTCATGGCGGCCATGGCAGGGTTAGGGATAGACAATATCGAAATTGAAATAAATGGACAGGAAGTTCCTGCGGGAGACGGGAGTGCTCAACTGTTTGTAGAAATATTCAGGCATGCGGGGATTGTTGATCTCGGTGGCAAAAAAAAGGTTTTTATCGTAAAAATGCCCATTATAGTTAGTAATGGAAATGCAAGTGTTATGGCTGTTCCGTATGAAAAAGGGCTCATGTTTTCGTATACGTTGGATTTTCACGGCGCATTTACACAACAGCAAACGTATGATGTCGAATTTACGGAAGAAAATTTCTGCAGGGAGATTGCACCGGCAAGAACCTTTGGTCTTAGTAGCTATATTGAAGAGTTCAAGAGGCTCGGTTTAGGAAAAGGGGTTACGGATGATAATAGCATTATTGTGCATGAAGACGGAAAGATAACAAAACCAATTTCTATGAAGCCCGCTGAATTAAGATTTCCCAATGAGCTTGTAAGGCATAAAATTTTGGACATCGTAGGCGATCTTTCCCTGGCGAACGTATTGATTCAGGGACGTATCATTGCAAAAATGTCCGGGCATTCACTGAATGTGCAGCTAGCGGAAAAGATTGCAAATATTGCGTGACTCAAATGAATTATAGCAGGAAGGACACCGTTGTAAAAATATGGGTACCATGCAAAGAAAAGGTAAGTGTGATGAAAATTCATAAATCAGCTATTGTACACCCCAATGCTGTTTTAGGTAAAGACGTTGAAGTTGGTCCTTTTTCTGTAATCGGGAAAGATGTTGCGATTGGAGAGGGAACTGTTGTTATGAACAACGTTACTGTGGTAGGAAATACGATGCTGGGGAGAAGTAATGTTATCCATCCCAACGCTGTTTTGGGCGCAGAACCTCAGGACCTCAAATATCGTGGTGAGCGTACATTCCTGGTAATGGGAGATAATAATGTGGTGCGAGAAGGTGTAACCATTAATATCGGTACGGCAGGCGGTGGAGAAAAGACGGTAATCGGTGATAACAATTTTTTTATGGCATGTTGTCATATTGCCCATGATTGCATCATAGAGGACAATGTCCTTTTGGCAAATGGGGTGTTACTGGGTGGACATGTTGTGGTAGAGCGGGGTGCGAAGTTGATGGGACTCGTTGGTATACAACCCTTCGTTACTATTGGGCGATACGCCTATGTGGGAGGTCATACCCGGATTGTTCAGGATGTTCCACCGTATGTAATTATCGAAGGTCATCCTGCAAAGCTACGACAGGTAAATGTCGTTGGATTAGAGAGGGAAGGTTTTTCAAAAGCACAAATTGACGAAATTAAAGAGGCATTTCGGAAACTTTTTCGTTCTGGCGAATTGAATAAGAGCAAGATAGTGGAAGAAATGGAAAGGAAGGAAGCCAGTTCGCCGGAGGTGAAGTATCTGATCGCTTTTCTGAGGAACATTGATAAGGGTAAATTCGGAAGGTATCGGGAGTCTTTTCGTTGCTCGACAGTGGCGGCAAAGTAAATATGTCTAACTTAAGGGTTGCTGTGATTGGTGTTGGTCATCTGGGGAAGGAGCACGCGAGGGTCTACACTGAATTGCCAGGAGTAGAGTTGGTTGGGGTAGTTGATATACAGCATGAACAGGCAGAAAAGATCTCTCAGCAATACAACACGCAATGCTTTTCAAATTATAAGGAGGCGATAGGCAAAGTTGAAGCGGTTAGCATTGCGGTGCCTACAAAATCGCATTACCTTATAGCCAAAGAATTCCTTCTGAATGGAGTTCACGTCATGATCGAAAAACCCATGACAGGGACAGTGTCAGAGGCGAGAGAATTAATAGATATTAGCAAGGCAAAAAGGGTCGTGCTTCAGGCAGGATACATTGAGCGTTTTAATCCTGCGATAGATGCAATTAAAAAACTTTCAATAAATCCCAGGTTTATAGAATGTCATCGTTTAAGCCCGTTTACTTTTCGTTCTGCGGATATTGGAGTCGTTCTGGATTTAATGATCCATGATATTGATATTGTCCTGCACATAACGGGTTCCAGGGTAAAGAAATTCGACGCCGTTGGGGTCAATGTTATTTCAGACAAAGAGGATATTGCAAATGTCCGTATTCAATTTCAGAACGGCTGTGTGGCAAACTTAACCGCAAGTCGGGTATCAATTACATCTATGCGTAAGATGAGGTTGTTTTCTGAGGATTCTTATATTTCTATTGATTATCAGAAAAGGGATGCATTAATATATAAGAAATCGCCAAAGCTGACATTGAAGGCATTAAATATTGCAGAGATGGATGCTTCGACGATTGCGGATTTGAAAAGTTATGCGTTTGGCGATCTCTTAAAGGTAGAGCATATAACGATGGGCAATTATGAACCGCTTAAAAAGGAACTCGAATCTTTTGTGGATTGTATTGTGAAGCACAAAGACCCTGTTGTTTCAGGTGAGGAAGGCTTAAAGGCTATTGAGGTTGCAAATGATATTTTATGCGAGATAGAAAAAAATCTCAAATTTGCCCACAATACTGGGTATGGAGGATAAATTATGACATCATTTGATTTTTTACATATTAATGCCGGGATTGTTGAAGGTAAGGTTGTAGGAAATGCCGGAGGAGTACTGGGCAAGATGTTGCAATCTTACGTGGACCAGTTTTTTGAGAAGATTAATGCCTTGAAGGTGATTGCTAAAGTTAACGGTATGCACGTCTACAACCTTTATAATCCGCCATTTCCCAGCCAGGCGGGTATGCGATTTCTCGAGAGAAAGCTGCGAATGATGCTGTATAAGATGGCATTTCCCGTTACAGCTAATTTAGCCATCACGCACAAATGCCAGTGTCAGTGTATCCACTGTAGTGCCGATCCTTTTATTGATCCTGCCAAAAAAGAGCTTACGGTAGAGGAAATAAAGACCGTGGTGGATGGGGCGATGGATCTTGGGGCAAGCCTTATTATTTATGTGGGAGGGGAGCCGCTGATTCGGGAAGACCTTTGCGATCTCATTCAGTATGTGGATAAAACCAAGGCGATCTCTATGATATTTACGAATGGACTGCTCCTTACAGAAGAAAACGTCAGAAAACTTGCGAAGGCAGGATTGTTTTCCTTAAATATCTCTATCGATAGCAGTGAACCGGAACTGCACAATGAGTTCAGGGCTGTGCCGGGGTGTTATCAAAAGGCGTTTGAAGGGGCAGAACGTTGCAGAAATGCCGGTATTCTGACGGGAATTTCCACGTATGCAACCAGCGAGAGTATCAAAACGGGAAAGGTTGAAAAGCTCTTGAAGATTGCCCAGGAACAAGGGTTTTCTGAGGTAACGATCTTTGATTGTATACCATCTGGCCGATTCTTAAAAGATACATCAAAAATATTAACAGCGGAAGATCGGAAACAATTGATTGCACTAACAAAAAAGTACCATGAGATGGATCATCCTATGGGAATAAATTGTATGTCAATCATCAATTCGCCACGGGGGGTGGGTTGTTACGGTGCTCAGTCTCAATTCTATATGACTGCATACGGAGATATTAATCCTTGTGATTTTAACCCAATCAACTTCGGGAATGTACGCGAGATGTCTATTCAGGAAATATGGAAGAAGATGGTGACGCATCCAGATTTTAGCAAGAGATATCCCACGTGCCGCATGCAGAGCAAGGCATACCGGAAAAAGTATATTGATCCACTCCCGAAAAACGTTCGGCTGCCAGTAAGGATAGAAGACATTTCACCTATTGAACTTGTAGATCAGGAAAACACCCTTGCCGGCGTAAGCTAGTTCCGTGAATGGGAATGTTTACAATATCATGAGGGGTACCGGGCTACGGAATATAAAGAGCAAACAGATATCCGTAAGTATTTTATTATTTCAGCGTCCCTTTATCGTTATAGGAGGAGAAATATGGGAAGTGAAATTCTTATCACAAAGAAAATGAGCACGGGCGAAGTGACGAAGAAGTATCCCGCAACAAAAGCGGTTTTCACAAAGTATTTTGGCAAAGGGTGTTTCGATTGTCCTTCCTTTGGTACCGAGGATATAAATCTTGCTTGTATGATGCATAACACTGATGTTGATAAATTTGTAAGAGAATTAAACGAATCAGCAAAACAGGAGGAGGTTAAGAAATAAATTTGGAACCGATACGTTTAAAAGAAAAGATAAAATTCAATAAGGAGCACTTTATTCCAAACATTCTTTACGCTTCACCAAAGGTGAAGATGCCCCTTATTTGTATGGAACCTGGGCAGGAAATTCCTTCTCATGGGGGGGCTAGCGTTGGTATATTCTATGTGAAAGAAGGGAAGGGTATCTTTACGCTCGATAATCAAACGATTGATATGGAAAAGGATACAATCATTATTGCACCAGAGGGATCGTCCAGGGGGATGAAATGTGTGGAAAGAATGGTTGTTCTGGCCATTAGCGTGGGGTAAATGAATGGGAATTGAAAATCAGAAAGGCCACAGAGAAATGCTTAAAAGTTTTTTGCTTACGTGAAAATTTCTTTAATCTCTCTGTGGCCTTTGTATTTTGGTATTGAAAATTTTGAATGGAAGGAGTAAGCATGGATAAGACACCACCAGTTATACTGGATGTTAGAAACATTGTGCCCAGGGAAAGGCACCCAAAGATATTTAATACCTTTGATGGCCTGAAAAAAGGAGACATGATGGTCCTGATAAATGATCATGATCCGAAACCCTTAAAATACCAGCTGGATGCGGAACGGAGTGGCCAATTGGAGTGGAAATACGTGGAACAAGGACCGGAAATGTGGAAGGTAGAAATAACAAAAAAATAACGTGCCGATACGGATTGTTCTGTAGATTTTGAATGTGCTGTTTATTTTCATTGAACATGGTTGAAGAAAAGGAGGAAAGGGTATGAGCAAGGGGGTAAAACTAGCGATCTCTGTGGGTATGTTCGCCCTGTTTGGCTGTATCCAGCTTGGTTGCGAACAGGCGAGTATTAAAAAGGCCGAAGTTGTTGCTGTCAAGCCGGAAGAAGAAAAGGCGAAGCCAATGGCTTCTGTTCCTGAAGTACAAAAAGAAACAAAAGCCCCTTGTCCGGTAAAAGAGGAAGAATTAGCGTCTCATCCAAAAGACAAGAGGACCATTCAGCAAATTATTTCTGAGATAACAGGGGAAAAGATGGGTGCTGACAATTCCGGCGACCTGTATCACGGTGGTTTAACGGCAAGCTATACAGCTCCGAAAGAGCTATTGCCGGGAGAGGGGAAATTTGGGAAACTGTTTGGGTTTTTGCCTCTTATGAGATGGTATGATCCTGATCACTATTATACACCAAACATGAACGTTTCCGGAGAGTTTAAGCACGAAGAGTGTGTTATGTGTCATACGGTGCAGACGCCTGGTATTGTTGCACAATGGAAAAAGAGCAAACACTCATCCACGGAAAAAGGTGTTGTCGGGTGCGACAAGTGCCATGGAAATAATCACCAGCAGCTCTACATGCCTTCCTGGAAGCACTGTGGAGAGTGTCATCCCGAACAACAGGGAGGCCACCGTGCCGGCTCGATAGGCTCGCACACGCATGCATTCCATTTAAGCGTAATAGAAGCCCCCTGGCAAATAGCAAAGCCGGCTGCAGAGGTAACAGCCTGTGCCACATGCCACGGCATAGCCGAAAACAGGTGTGATGGGTGCCATACAAGGCACGACTTCTCCCTGGCAGAGGCGAGAAAACCAAATAACTGTGGTATCTGCCACATGGGGCTCGACCACTATGAATATGAGATGTACAAGGAATCCTATCATGGAATGATCTATGAATCAGAGCAACATACGTGGGATTGGACTAAACCTTTGAAGCCGGCAAATTATAAAACCCCGACCTGTGCATATTGTCATATGAAAGATGGTGAACATAATGCACAAAAAGCGTCGACGATTAATAGCCATATGGGTACGTCTCTCGTAGACCGGGGGGCGCCTAAATTTAAGGAAGCCAGGCAGAATTGGATTAATACATGCAAGGGTTGCCATTCGCCCAGATTTGCAACAGACCAGTTTGAAGCTATGGATGAGGCCGTAAAGATCAGCTTTACCAAGTGGCGCGAGGCCATGAAAATCGTAGTCGATCTTTACAATGATGGTATGTTGGATCCCATGCCAAGCGACCTGGCTCCTGACTACGCAGGGCACTATACCTTTAGCTTGCTTGGTGGCGAGGGCAGGATGTATAACGTTTCCGACTTGGAACGTACATCTTTTGAGATGCTGGTCTATATAACCAATGCCGTATACAAGGCCATGGCCCATGGGGCGATGTATGGTGCTACCTATGGGAAGGGCGCCTTCCTGCAAGACCGTTGGCTTATCCAGATTAAGGGTGAGGCGAGCCGCCTGAGACGAATCAAGGCGCTTGAGGATAAGGTGGGAATACAGCATAAGGCATACGACTTCTGGAAACACGGCGAGTATACGGATCTGCTTTTGGGCTGGAAGAGAAAGCCCGGCGATGTAGATAAGTCTAAGTGTATGCATGAGGGTGAAAATTGCCTGGCGGAATAAGTTTTTAAGGGTACCCATTTTTAGAAAATCAACAAAAAGGCTTAATCCGAAAACGGATTAAGCCTTTTTTATTCTCTGTAATTGACGGGCTTTTTCAGACAGGGACGTCTCTTTTGAGGATATATTTGAGAGGAAGAGTTTGAGCAGGGTGGATTTTCCGGTGCCGGTTTGTCCGGAGAGTATGGAGATAGAGCCTGAGTTTAACCCAACTGCGGTCCTTTCCCGGTATACATATCGGTATGTTTATCCGTGAAAAATCTAAAAAGGCGAATGGCGGGAAGAGATATATACAGCACCAAATCCCTTACCGTAGATGAAGAGGGATTTTCCAATATGAAATTCGTGCGAACAAAAGAAGATGCATATATACCACAGGGAGGCAAAAGTTTGAAACGATGAAAGGCAATCCGGGTTTACGGCCAAACTTCCATCACACGGATACCCCAACCATTGCCCACGTGCATATAACGGTATTATCATATCCTTGCCGGGATATTAAAAAGCTAAGAACCGCGGGGATTCATCATACGTGGAATACGATCCGCAATATCCTTGCTACGCACATAAGGTAACAACTACCATGAACACAGAGGATGGCCACGTTATTGATGTCAGAACATGCACAACGCCCACGAAAGAGCAACACATGATTTATAATAATCTTCATATGAAACATACACCGCTCGGCAGAAAATATATAAAATCACCTATTAAAACTCAAAGATGTAGTGCCGAAAAATGAAGTGCTAAAATTGTAACTTATTTATGTTACAAGAGATATGATTTTGCTTGTTGAACTTGGGTGAAGGGCCAAACTATTTTTCTTTCACCTGAAAATGAAGCCGGTTGTCTAAAAGATAAACGTTTTCATGGTCCATTGTGACCGTCAGGTCATGGATGTTTCATTTAATTTCTCATTTTGCCGAAAAAAGTAAAAAATCACTAAAAAATCCTTGCAATTTTCTTCAATGTTGTTTTAAATAATAGCTCAAATTAAAAAAATATTTTCTTGCCATTCAAAGAGTGGAAATTGTTTTTCGCAAAGCATGAAGAGAAGTGTCTAAGAAATTTATCGAATAATAATCAGTTGGAGGAAAAATGATAGCGTATTACCCCATACTGATAGTCTTGTTTCCCCTTGCAGCGGCCTTAATCACAGCTCTTCCCGGAAACCTACTCGGCAAGAAAGCTTGTAAGATCGGCGTGCTGTTCAAGATAGTGTCCCTGGCGATTTCCGTTCAGGTACTTCGCGAGGTTGCCACCTCAGGGCATAGCGAAATCCACCTTCCTGTTTTCTCCTCAACGTGGAACGGTTTGCTGCAATTCGACTTCCATGTGGACCGGCTTGCTGCCGTTATGATGGTACTTGTCTCCTGTATTAACCTCCTCGTATCCCTTTTTTCTATACGTTACATGCAGGGTGAATGGGGACTTTCCCGGTTTTACACCCTGATGGACATCGCCACCTTTGCCCTTCTTTGTATGGTATCAAGCGCCAACCTATTGATGCTTTTTATCTTCTGGCAACTCCTGAGTTGGCTGCTATCCCTTCTTATCCACAATTATTCTCATCTGCCAACCGCGAAAGGTTCCTTTAAGACCTTTACCATACTACGGGCGGGAGATGTTGCCTTTCTCGGAGGTATCATCCTGGCATATCATTTGTACGGCACCCTGGATTTTCGAGAACTTTTCACTAGGGCAGCCGAGGTATCGGCCACCTTTTCCCTCTTGCCAGGAGGGGGGCTTGAGATCAGCGTCGTAACTGTTATCACCCTGCTGATCTTTGCCGGAGCCATGAGTAAATCTGTCCAATTTCCCTTGCATGTTTGGCTTCCCGACTTTCTATACGCGCCAACACCGGTCACTGCCTTCCTGCATGCGGGAATCATCAATGCGGGCGGTTTCCTCTTAAATCGGCTGGCACCGCTCTATGTCTTCAGCCCAACCACCCTGCATGTAGTCTTTTCCATTGGACTGCTTACGGCTCTTCTTGGGGCAAGTATGATGCTGACGCAGAACTCTATTAAAAAAACCCTGGGATACTCCACTATTGCGCAGATGGGTTATATGATCATGGAGTGCGGGCTGGGGGCCTTTTCCCTGGCGATATTTCATCTCATTGCACACGGACTTTTTAAAGCCACTATCTTTTTAAACTGCGGCCATGTAATCCACGATGCACGACAGGAACCAAGATTCCCTATTAAAGAAGAAACGGTGAAACGAATGGGTTTTTCTGTCTGGTCATGGCTTACCGGATTTATCACGACTCTTGTTATCCCCCTGGTCATCCTTCTGGCTGCCCATGGAGTCTTAAAAATACCCGTGAAAGATTCACACGGTATCGTGATCTTCCTCTTCTTTTCATGGGTGACTTCATCACAGGCCATCATGTCTCTTTACCGTTTACGGAGCGTCTCATGGGAAGTGGTGACTATCATGCTCCTGACCATGCTCCTGATTGTCTTTACCTATCTGCTGGCAGCAGAGAAATTTACCTACTTCCTCTATCCATCAGAGGGAGAAGTGCATCAATACTACCAGGCCGCCGCCTTACATGGCAGATTGTTTGATTCCCTCGTGGCAGCAACGGCACTGTTCATTACTCTGAGCTGGATATTCATCTATGCTAAAACCCATGGGCAAACGATTCGGATGCCAAAATGGTTAAATGTGCTGCAGGTTCACTTGTATCTGCTCTTTATGAACCGCCTTTATCTGGATGCCTTTTTTCTTCGTTTCAAATGGGAGTTTATGCGCATTATCCATCGCTTTGATAAGAGTGCACCCTGCCGGTATGTTTTGGCGCTGATTGCCGCTGGCTTGGTTTTGTCAACGATGGTATTGGTGGGAGACATGTCGGCTGCAAACATTATTATATTTTTTGTTAGTGCACACATGCTTCCACTGTTCCCCTTCCATGGAGTTTATGTAACCACCTTAACACGTCTGCCGGGATATTTTCCCGTATTTTTTTCATTCCTGCTGCCGGTTATGGGGCTATACGGGATGGCGTATCTTCTTCCCATAATGTCAGCGTTAGTACTAAAAGGCGTGAGCGTACTGGCATTGTTTGGCGCTATCTATGGATCGCTCAAAGCCCTGATTCAGTACAGAGTGACTCATGCCTTGGTTTATATGAATGTTGCCTTATTTTCCGTTCTATGGTGGTATCTGGCCAACACGGGAACCTATACACCCCAAGCAGCTACCTACACGGGCTCGGTAGCTCTGGTTACCAGCGGATTGTTCTTCGCTTTGTATCGTATACAGGTACGGTATGGTAATATGAGCATGGACAGGATCGGCGGGCTTGCAAGGCCTATGCCCCGGTTTGCCGTCTTGCTGTCACTGTTGGTAATGGCGGCCATGGGACTTCCCCCCTTCGGTTTTTTTTTCAGTTACGTGGAGATGCTGCTCCACCCATCCATTGCAATATCCTGGGATATGATTATTGTTTTGCTTGCCTTGTTTGCAGCATCCTGGTGCTTCTTTAGGCTGATGCAGCGGCTACTCTTCGGCCCCTGCCGCCAGGACATACTCTATAAGGATCTGTGCCCTACAGAGTTCGCCTTCTTAATGATTGTAATCTTGATTCTTGCTGCCCTTGGCATAATGCCATACGGATTCTTTAAGGCACACAGGCACGTAATAAATTTCTTATACTGAATGGGGTTAGACCAATGAAACAATCAGTAACCGCCCCCTACGGCGAAAACCAGCGGACACAGATGAGAGAACTCGTACTGCTCTCAGCCGGGATCATTGCCAATTATTGGCCCATGCGCAACTTTGTTCACCACAATCCGTTGCATGGACTGGAATATCTCCCTTTTGAGGATGCAGCGCGGCGAGGTTATGAGCTCCTGGGAGGAAAAAGTTATCTGTCCTGCGAAATCTTTCGGGAATATGCCCGCTCCGGCAGGATTCTTCCTCGTCACATCAACGCTGCCCTAAAGCCGTTGGTACGCGACAATCATGTAACGCTGTGGAAGCGCAAGGTTACCCATCTTGAGTTTCTTCGGGTTCAGTTGCTCCAGGGAATCTCAGTCCCGGCAGAAGAGGCACTGGAAACACTGATCTGTTGCCATCCGGATCGGCTTCTTATAGAATCGCTAACTGACCATGTAATGTCTGCGTTGGATCTTCAGACGGTTCCATATGCGATAGAAACCAGTGTCCAAGAGGAGCAGAAATCCCTCGGCCGATACTGCACACTGGCTACTTGGTGCGACCGCATCCTCGGCACACAGATCGCAGAACAGATCAATCAGGAATTGATCAAATGGTGCGAGGCCTTTTTTGACGAAGGACATGCTGCATGGCCCATGCCAGGAAGGGAAAAGGGGTTCTATGCGACATGGAAATTTCTGGCAGGGCAGGAATGGTCTTCCTGTGCAATAAAGGATCGTAAAGAGAAAATAGTCCGCCTGCCGGAACATCCGGCGGATGCGCTACTCGAAAACCTCAACGCACTCAACATTCCGCTGGATGCCCGACAGGACTATCTCACCCTTCTTCTTGCAGCCATGCCAGGCTGGACAGGCTTTGTCAAATGGAGAGCGGAGCAGGACGGGAACGAATGGCAGCAAGCCTATCCCGCGGATTTAATACAGTACCTTGCGGTGCGAGTATGGTATGAGCGGGAACTGGTACAGAAGGCCTGCCGGGAACAACTCGGGATCGATGGAAATTTTGGCGCAATTTTAACAGACATACAAAAGAGGCCACATTTCTATTTTTTAATGGAAAAAAGGACAGCCGGACATTTGCCGGCCACTTACATCAATCAGGTGGATAGACTTCGTTATGGGAGTGTTCGCACCATGAATACTCAAAATGATGAATGGAAAGTCCTGGCGGAACGCTGCGTGGCAGAATTAACTCCTCAACGTGCTTCTGCCACACAATACGCTACGGTCTGGCAGTTATTCTCTTTCGCTAACGCACTAGAGATTCCACCTGCTCTCTTAAAGGAGACAGCTCCGGAGGATTTGAAAACGCTACTGAAATGGCTAAATGACTTTCCGGAAACTGCCCACGGCCCTGTGTGGCTAAAGGCGTTTGAGACCGGTTATCAGGAACAGCTCATTGGCAAGCTTAGTTCCAACCAGCAATCGGCTGTTCAGAATATCCCACGAGCGGTGAGACCTCAGGCTCAGGTGATATTTTGCATTGATACGCGGTCTGAGCCGTTTCGGCGGCACCTGGAAGCGATAGGAAATTACGAAACATTTGGCTTCGCCGGATTTTTCTCAGTCTTTATCCGTTACCGCGCCTTGAGCAGCCATCACGAGACGAATCAGTTTCCCGTAATTATGCAGGCAAAGAATACAGTACATGAGCTTCCCCGAACCTATCATGGACAGTTTCTTCCTAAACACATGGCCAGAGTTAAGCTGGTTTATGCTGGGCATAAGCTTTTGCACGATCTTAAAGAAAATGTGATTACTCCTTATGTCATGGTTGAGTCGCTTGGCTGGTTTTACAGCCTGCCGTTAGTTGGAAAGACTTTTTTTAAAACTTGTTATAGGCGTTTGGCGAACTGGCTTCGGCACGCATTTGTACCCCCAATAGCCACTACCCTGACTGTGGATCAACTATCAGGTTATGAAGTTGAAGAGATACTGGCGGCTGAGCAACGTGCTACCATTCACAAGGTTCTTCAGACACGATTCGGCACTCGCGGACAGAACATTTGCCACGATTGGCTGGAAACCCTGCGCCAACGGGCATTGGGCGAAAAAAACAGCGCCAAGCAACAACATCCGCACGAACCAAATCCTCCGTTTGCCCTGTCTGTTGAAGAGGAGAAGGCATTTCTTGAAGAGTTGCGCCGTGACTATCAGATTAACCGGGTTGACACCTTGGCGCGTATGGGACGTATCATAAAAACAGGTATCAATTTCAGCGACCAGGTGTTGACGTTGGAAAATGCCCTTCGGACGATGGGGCTGGTCCGAAACTTTGCCCGCCTGGTTCTCTTTTGCGCCCACGGCAGTTCCTCAGAAAATAACCCATATGAAGCAGCCCTTGACTGCGGTGCCTGTGGTGGCAATGTAGGAAGTCCGAATGCACGTATCTTGGCCAACATGGCCAATAAACCGTTGGTACGCGATCAGCTTGCCATGAATAATATTTCTATTCCCCAGGATATTTATTTCATTGCAGGACAACACGACACCACCACGGATGAGGTGCAGATATTCGATCTTGAGGATATACCGCATACCCATCAGGCGGATCTATTCAGACTGCTCCAAGACCTCAGAGAAGCAGGCCTCTACAATAGCCAGGAACGATGCACCAGATTCCCTGAGGTTGTCGCCACCATGAAGCCCTGCAAGGCTGCACGATTTGTGCGTGATCGCAGTTGTGACTGGAGTCAGGTTCGTCCAGAGTGGGGATTGGCAAACAATGCAGCCTTTATCATAGCGTCTCGCAAGTTGACCAGTGGGATTGACCTCGAGGGGCGGGTATTCCTGCAATCATACGATTATCGGCAAGATCCGACAGGTAGGTTACTCGATACTCTGATGACTGCACCCCAGGTGGTAGGTCAATGGATCAACATAGAGCATTATTTTTCCACCGTGGACAACGAGGTCTATGGCAGCGGGAGTAAGGTTTACCATAACGTGACAGGTCGTTTTGGGGTTATGTCTGGCCCACAGAGCGACCTGCGCACCGGGCTCGCCAGGGAGTCTGTCATGGATGGACAGATGCCTTATCATGAACCCATGCGTCTGTTCACCCTGATTGAAGCGCCAAGGGAGTTAATAGGCCGGATTATACGAAAACACCAGATCCTTCAGCACTATTACGACAATGAATGGGTGCATTTAACAGCTTTTGATCCCGAGGAAAAAATTTATTATCGTTATATTCCAAAACAGGGGTGGGCACCCTTAAGAGATGTATGGGGATTGGTGATGTAATCCTGGTTCGAAAATGAGTTTCCATATGCAAGTCTCGCAGCAAATTTAAGTTTACTAATATCCAACCCCTCCGGGATATCCCCAATCCAGTCAATACCTGACGGTTTATATGGAAGAATTTTCATCCGGCCGTTTCACGTAACGGTCGACATAAAAATCGGTATGTTTGTCCGTGAAAAATCTAAAAAACGGATACCCCAACCATTGCCCACGTGCATATAACGGTATTGGCCTATCACATGCTTGCCGGGATATTAAAAAAGCTAAGAACCGCGGGGATTCATCATACGTGGAATACGATCCGCAATATCCTTGCTACGCACATAAGGGTAACAACCACCATGAACACAGAGGATGGCCATGTTATTGACGTCAGAACCTGCACAACGCCCACGAAAGAGCAACACATGATTTATAATAATCTTCATATGAAATATACACCGCTCGGCAGAAAATATATAAAATCACCTATTAAAACTCAAAGATGTAGTGCCGAAAAATGAAGTGCTAAAATTGTAACTTATTGATGTTGCAAGAGATACGATTTTTACTTGTTGGACTTGGGTTAAGTTACCAATCAAGGTGCGCCCAGGAACCATCAGGCAGACCTCTTTCCGAGACCCTTTTCTTTCGATTCATTTTCTTTCTTCTGAAGACTCAGGAATATTTCCTTTGCTAACAAGGGAAATACCGCTGACTGAAAATCCTTGTCATCCATATACCGCGTCACAATCTTGTCGTTGTCCGCCATGCGCTGAATCATGAAATCTTCTATCATCTTTTTGATTCCAAGCTCAAATTTATCCAGAGGATTGGCTTTGGCTGTTTCAATAACACGATCATCGTTGCATGCCTTTTCTTTAATCTGCTGGAAAAACAATCTGTCTTCTTCTTTAAAATCGGTGTGAAACCTTTGATTTAAAACTTCAATGATGCTGGATAACGGCGCTTCTTTGTCTTTTTCCTTCCGGGACCCGACGTCTGTTGGACTTTTTACATCAATTTTCTCGCCCGAATTCAGGTCTATGATGCCTGAGAAACATCTCTCTAACCGATAATACGAAAGCGCAACATCGTCTTCCGGCTTCACAACCGTTGTCGTCTTATCGCTTGGCAAATGGGGCAAAAGAAAGCGTCCGAAACTGTAGAGAATCTCTAAATCTCTATCCGCGTAGGGGATAATCTGACTCATAAACGCGTACAATCTGACATATGCGCTTAATTTATCACGAAACAATTCTCTCTGCTCCTCGTCTTCAATGGCCTTGAACCTATCAATGGAAGGCTGCAAGTGCTTCTCCATACGGGCATGGTCGCTAAATGTCTGCTTCTCAATCGGCTTATAAAAGATGCGCGCGAAAGCTTCAACCTCTTCCCCATGGTAAACTTGAAAATGATCCAGTTCGTACTTTAATTTCTCCATGCCTTGCGGGTCGGTCACTCCCGCTAATTGTGTTGAGTCATAATATGGCTTAAACGATTGATAAATAATCTCCGGTTCATTCACGAAATCAAGGATAAACGGTTCGCTTTTTCCCGGAAACATACGATTAAGGCGCGACAATGTCTGCACCGCTTGAACACCGGAAAGTTTTTTATCAACGTACATAGCGCATAATTTTGGCTGATCGTAACCCGTCTGATATTTATTAGCCACCAGTAAAATCTGATAATCATTCGTATCAAACTTATCCGCAAGCTGTGCTTCGCTGATATGCTTACCGGTAACAACATCAATATTCATCCCCGGCTCAGTAAATTCAGCCTTCGTGTATGGATCCTTGACTGTTCCGCTAAAGGCGACCAAAGGACGAATATCATTATAACCATGATCCTTAAGGTATTGCTGAAATGCCTGCATGTATTTCACCGCCTGCATGCGTGACCCTGCCACAACCATGCCCTTCGCCTGGCCGCCAATCAAATGCAGGACGTGACGTCTGAAATGTTCAACAATCACTTCCGTTTTTTGCTGAACATTTACCGGGTGAATATGAAGGAATTTGGAAAGCCGTTTTGCCGCTTTTTTCTTAAGAAATTTGGGGTCATCTTCAATGGTCTTTATAAGCTTGTAATACGTTTTATATGTTGTGTATTTTTTCAGGACATCAAGAATAAATTCCTCTTCAATCGCCTGACGCATAGAATAAATGTGAAATGCCTCTGGTTTTCCGGTCGCGCCGGTTCTCCCAAAAAGTTCGATTGTTTTCCCCTTGGGCGTGGCAGTAAAGGCGAAAAAGCTCAAATTTGACTGACGGCCACGCGACCTCATTACTTCACCCACGATATCTATCACTTCATCTTCTTCTTCGCTGTCGCTGGATGAGCCCGCGCCCAAAATTGCTTTTAACTCGCGCGATGTTTCTCCGCTTTGGCTTGAATGCGCCTCATCAACAATAACGGCATACTTTCTGCCAGATATCCTGGTTTTCCATCCGGCCACTTTTTGTCTGATTTTCTTCACTTCTTCTTCGCTCTGCTGCGCGCTTTCTGATAGCCCGGCAATATTTAAAAGACTCTTTAAAACAAAGGGGAACTTCTGTAATGTCGTGATGACTATTTTCGTGCCATCTACCAAAGACTCGGCCAATTGCCTTGAATCTTCGTCAATAGCCTGCACAACCCCTTGTGCGTGCTCAATCTGATAAATCGCATCCTGAAGCTGACGGTCTAAGACTTTTCTGTCCGTAATGACCACCACGCAATCAAATATTTTCTCATCCTGCGCGTTATGCAAACTCGCCAGGCGATGGCTTAACCATGAAATACTATTGGTTTTTCCGCTTCCCGCGGAATGCTGGATTAAATAATTCTGTCCTGCCCCTTCTCCTTTAGTTGTAGTAATCAATGTGCGCACAGCATCAAGCTGATGGTAGCGCGGGAAAATCATGGTTTCCTTAACCTCAAAACGTGATCTGCCCTGGCTGTCCATTACCTTTTCTTCTTTGCGTTCAATAAACATAAAAGAGCTGACAATATCTAAAAATGAATCTTTCTGCAAAACCTCTTCCCAGAAATAGCCTGTCCGATACCCTGACTTGTGTGGCGGATTTCCCGCCCCGCATTTGACCTCGCCCGTATGACTGCCGCGATTGAATGGCAGGAAGAACGTCTTTTCACCTTTCAGCTCTGTAGCCATATAGACTTCATCCACATCAGCGGCAAAATGCACAAGCGCGCGTTTCTTGAAAGAAAAAAGCGGGGCGTTGGGACTGCGCGTGTAGCGGTATTGCTTAACTGCGTCATGCCACGTCTGGCCTGTGCCGGGATTTTTTAGCTCACATGTCACGACAGGCAGGCCGTTAATACTAAAAACAAGGTCAATTGTTTCATTTGTCTCTGGATGGCAAGGAACCTGGCGGGTGATGCGTAAGCGATTTTTATTATAAAGCCCTATAATATCCGGATTAAGGCCATGTGAGGGCTTAAAGTAAGCCAAGAGAAACGTTTTTCCAAAAAACTTAAAACCATAACGCAATACGTGGAGTGTCCCCTTGACATCAAGCTCTTTTGCGAGCGTTGCTATTAATTTGTTGGGAAGTTCTTCACCATGTAGCGCTTCCATCTCCTGCCACAACGTCAGTTGCGTATCTTTAATAAAAGCGACAACTTCGGAACGGAACAAAGCCAATTGCTTATCCCAATCCTTATTCGAACCTTGTTTCCACCCGGATTTATTAATCAGGGTTTCTTCCAAATAAGATTCAAAGGCTTTTTCCGTTGTTTGGTCGCTCATATTTTTCCCTTAACAGAATTACGCCAATAAATTTAATATCACTTTAATCATGCTATCTTTTTCCTGCGGTTTGCTAACCGCGATCATCAGCGTCAAAGCAACTAAGGCGTTATCATCGATTCGTTTTGTCCCGTCGTTGCGTAAGAGAATGCCGTTTTTCTGCAAAAAACAGACGAATAACGTTGCCAAAAGTTTCAATGTTTTCTGTAATTCCTGATACTTGTGTGCTGCGGCTTTAAGCCGCTTTTCGTTAATGGTGTATCCATCAACCAGATGTTTGCGCAAGACATTCGTTGCCCAGATACGGAATTGCGTACCTTGTTTTGAATTGACTCTATAGCCGACGGAAATAATGACATCCAGATTAAAATATTCGATGTTTCGTTCAACAATACGACCGCCCTCTTCTTGAACTGTTGCAAAAAATGCAACAGTTGCTCCATTGTCTAACTCCTTTGTTTTAAATATATTGCGTAGATGTCTTGATATGACAGATTTATCCCGGCCAAATAAATCCGCCATCTGATTCAGGCTCAGCCAAACAGTTTCCTTTTCCAGCCTGACTTCTACGTTATTCTTATAAACGATAACCTGTCCTTTTGATAGATTTTCCGAGTTCATAAAGAATTATCCTCCCTTACATCTACCGTAGTTGTTATTTATTAGGAAGTATTTCACCATAGAGAGCCTCCATCTCCTGCCACAAGACCGGTTGCGTTTCTTTAATAAAAGCAACAACCTCGGAACGGAACAGAGCCAACTGTTTATCCCAATCCTTATTCGAACCGTGTTTCCACCCGGACTTATTAATCAAGGTTTCTTCCAAATAAGATTCAAAGGCTTTTTCCGTTGTTTGGTCGCTCATATTCGATCCTTATCGTTCAATTTAAGCAAACTGCATTATTTTCTCTGTATCTAACTCGAAACCTGCTTCTTGAAATCTTTTGCATAACTTCGGAATTATTTCTTTTACATGGTTGTTATACCCGTAATGTATTATTCCCTGTAAATCAGAAGGCAATTCAACGTGTCCTTTCACAACAATAGCGATCCTTTCCCTAGTCAAAGAGGATAACAACATGCCTGTCTCAAGAATTACATTCTGCCGAGCTCTGGGCTCTTCCTTTTCTTTCCCATCTTTAATCGAATACCCCATATCATCTGGTGTCATTAAAATAATTCCAAAATCTGAGGAGAAATTCTTTCCAATCTTTCCTTCTAATGCCTCAATTATTGTTTTTCCTCCTCCAGAAGCACTCATCAAAATGAAAGGTTCTAGCCCTAAACGGCGAAGAGCAAGCTCCATTTGGTCCCGAGCTTCTGTATCATGTCCGTGAACTATAAATATCTGTTGTCTTCCCTTACTGAACTCAAGATCATTCTTTTCTAAAGAAGGTTTCAGCACTATATTTCGCATTTGATCAACATCAACACTCCCCTGGAATTGAATCGTGTTATTCGATTCCCACCAATGCAATATCCCTCCACGTTTTGATCGAAAAGTGTGTTTTCCTCCAGCCTCACTCCACGAACCTTCAATTCCTGAATCATTTATTATTTTCTTTAAATCATTTAAAGAACCATAGTATTTTTCGGCCATATGTTCCTCCTATTTTCCTCTTACATCTATCTTCCCTGTCACTGCCGCGGTGATAAGTGATGAGCGGTATTCGCGAAGTTTCGCAATAGCAGCTTCAATTTTCTTTATAAGACTATCAATTTCTTCTGTCTTCCTATCCAGATAGCGAACTATTGCTTGTTGTTCTTGCTTATTTGAATAAGGAAGAAAAACATTTCCTATGTAATCCCAATTTGCTCTTGGCATTTTTACACCATAGGATGAATTATTTATTAGATTTATAAAATCAATTGATAACACTCGGTAAAATAAAAATTTAGGAACAATCTTGTCTTTTGGGCGTAAAACTAAAAGTTCCCCACCACAACACCCATAGTTTCCCCCGTAAAATACTTTAGCTAAATAAGGACGTAATTTGTTAAGCAAAACATCACCGGAAGCAAACATTTTCATTCCCTTCCCGCCACCTTCAATTTCATTCAACAATTTCCCCGTAAAACTTTCGATGTTGTCTAAATCTACTAAAAACTTTTCGTCCTCAGATTCTTCAGGTTCATTTATCAAGTCAACCCAATATTTCAGCCTCTCTATTTTCCACCCCTCAGGAATATCACCAATCCAATCAATACCCGAAGGCTTCATTTTGGCATAGGGATTGAGGCCTTTGGTGACGGCTTGGTTAATGATTGCCGCGCGCTTTTCTTTGAGGAGATTGATAATCTCCTCTTTTTTCTGAATGAGATCATCGATTTGTGCGGATTTTTTATCGAGGAAATCAGAAATACTTTTTTGCTCTTTTATTGATGGTAGTGTTACTATTTGCTGCCTTACAATCCATCCAGTAATAAGTGGTTGAGCGTTTTGATTAGCGTATTGATTCAAGTTTAACACACGTAAAATAAGGCTCAAATATTGCAATTCAAACCCTTTTGCATTATATAAAAACAGTGCATTGTCGCTGATCCATTTTTTACCTTCTACTAAATGTACATTTCCACATTTTGCTCCAACACGACCTATAATCATATCATTGCCATAAAAGTCTTCGTTATCAAATATTTTACTGACGATAATTTCCTTAAGGACTCCATCGGCGGTTTTTATCTTCTTTTTATCGTTCTGCTTAAATTCGTCATATATCTTTGTAATGTTCGCAATGTGATTGGGCTTACCTTCCTCGCCATTGCCGATTTCACGGCGTTTATTGCCCAGGCTCTTTTTCATGTTTAAGTAAAATTCCCGCGCGTCAATAAGCTGAATTTTACCCTTGCGTTTCTTTTCTTTGCGGTTGGTAAGAATCCAGATGTAGGTTGATATGCCGGTATTATAAAAGCTGTTCCGTGAGTGACACAATCGCTTCCAGCCAGTCGTTTTCGATGATCCATCGTCTGATTTCCGATTCGCCTCCTCCTGCATCACCGGTAAAAGGGGTGAGCCGTTAAAGACAATCGCTATGCGAGAGCTGCCTTCCTGGGGCCGGTTCATCTTTGAGATCATGTGCTGTAAAAAAAGAAGCGCGCCGTCATTAATGCGCGGGATGCCCGCACCAAAGCGGCCCTCATATCCTAATGAATCCCGCTCTTTCTCAATAAAACGCTGTTGCTGTTTCCATTCGACGCCAAAAGGGGGATTGGCAAGCATATAATCAAACTTCTCCCGCTCAAAGCCGTCCTGAGTAAAGACACATCCAAGCTTTATGTTTTCGGCGTCAGAGCCGTTAATCAACATATCTGACTTGCACACGGCATAGGCGCCGTCATTCCAATCCTGTCCGTACAAGATAGGCTTTGCCTCCGCATTGTGTTTGCGGATATATTTATCCGCGGTTGAGAGCATGCCACCCGTTCCGCAGGCAGGGTCATATATCTTTTTAACTACATGGCTTTTGGCAAGGTCTTCTTCCGGTGAAAGCAGAAGATTCACCATAAGTTCAATGACTTCGCGGGGGGTAAAATGCTCCCCGGCTTCCTCATTTGACTGCTCAGCCCCGATTCGGATAAGTTCCTCAAAAACATATCCCATGCCCATGTTATCCACGTTTTCAAGCGAAAGGTCTACCTTATCACTGCAAAAAACCTTGACAACTTCGTAAAGCAGATTTTTCTCAGCCATCTTCAAGACTTCCTGCCCAAATTCAAAGCGTTCCATTATCTGACGCACATTGGGTGAAAAGGCGTTAATATAGCTATTAAGATTCTGGGCAATATGATTGGGGTCGTCGAGCAAACGGTTAAAATCAAGTTTTGAAAGGTTATAAAATTCCGTTTTGGTAATGCGGCAGTGTTCAGGCCGGATAATATTCTCCGACTTGCCTTTTAATGCATTATGGCGAGTTAAGACTTTTTCTTTTGTCGGGGCAAGGACACAGTCAAACCGCCTTAAAACGGTAAGCGGCAAAATAACCTTTCTGTATTCGTTTCGTTTATAGGGGCCACGGAGCAGATTGCAAATACTCCATATAAACTTCACCATTTCCTTATGTTTATCAGGGGACATCGACTACCTCCTTTTATAGCTCAAGGGGAAAACATGCTTAAACCATTATTCCTTCATCCGCGAAACTAAAATACTCGTTGTCGCCAATAATAACGTGATCGATAATCTTAATTTCCATCAGCTTTCCGGCATCACATAACTCCTTGGTGAATTTTTTATCCTCATTACTCGGTGTTATATTCGCGCAGGGATGATTATGCGCACAAATGATCGACGCCGAGAACTTCTGCAAAGCTGAATGAATGATTTCCCGCACAATCGGCATAGCATGGTCAACTGTGCCGCAGGCCGCATCCGTAATAGCAATAATCCTGTTATTGCTATCGAGATAAACCACTTTAAAGACTTCCGTCTTTAAATCACGCATTTGCGGCATAACGATACTAACGACATCTTTGGCTGAGGCAACCTTTTGCTTCCCGGTGGTCACTTCATCCTCACGATAGCGACGCCCGATCTCAAGCGCGGCCTTGATTTGAGCGATTTTTGCCAGACCTAGTCCCTTAAAACCCTTCCACTCGCGTATATCGGTATGGCTCATATTGCGAAAGGCGCCGAACTTATCTAAAATCTGGCGGGCCAAATCAATCGCACTGTTGCCTTTGATGCCGGTGCGTAACAAAATCGCTAAAAGTTCGGAGTTGCTTAAAGACCGCTCGCCGTTCTTTAGTAACTTTTCCCTCGGCCTATCATCCTTCGGCCAGCTCTTAATGCCGGTTGTCTTACTCGTTTCTGTCATTATTTTATCCACTTATCAAAACGATCTGCGTCCAATTTTGGAAAATTTTTATGCTCACAATAGTCAAAGTCACTATACTGATGGGAAAGGTGGTAAATCAACTGCGTGCGGATGCTAACTTCGATGCGCTCAAGAGCATCCATTACAAGTACAAGAATATGCAATGGCCTATCAAATGCATAATGGCACCAGACTCGCTCAAAAGTCGTTCCGGGTTTGAAATTAACGTTAGCTTGGCTGTAAGGATATAAATAACTGCTTAAAAAGATGTAGGGTACTTATCGTATCTCATACAACAAACCCCCTATAAAAGCAAAAACCCACCGGATTTCGCGTGCTTTTCAGCAGAGGCGCGGTGGGTATACTAGCAATAACATACTCAACATTTTTAAAAAAATCAAGTTTTTTTATTTCCCTTTTTCTTTTCAGCATTTTCGTGTTTCCATCCGATCCTAACTCAAATCTTTAAAAACCTGGGGAATCCTGTAAAGCGCAAAGGTCACATTTAAATTAATTTTATTTTACTATAAAATCTCCATAATTTTGAATAATTACCCATGCCCTATCAACTCCTCCTTCATATACACCTTATATAACTGGCTGTAAAGACCGCCTGACCGCAGGAGTTCTTCGTGACTGCCCTCTTCCACCTTCTCGCCCTTGTTTAATACAATAATCTTATCACAGTGGAGGATGGTGGATAACCGATGGGCAATGAAGATGGACGTCCTGCCTTGTGTGACCTTTTGAATGGCATTCTGGATCAAGACCTCTGCGATAGGGTCCATATTGGATGTTGCCTCGTCAAGGATTATCACCCGCGGGTCGGAAAGGATAATCCTGGAAAGAGAAATAAATTGGCGTTCGCCTACCGAGAGATTTGCACCCCGTTCGGCAATTTCCATATCAAGACCCCTGGGCATGCGGTCGATAAAGGGCATTAACCCTAATGCCCCGATGGTCTCTAACACTGTTGCATTGGGTATGGGGTTGAATAGGGTAATGTTATCTCGTAATGTGCCTGCAAATAAAAAGACATCCTGGCTTACCAATCCAATGATGTATCGCAGTCCCACCTTCTCTATTTTCCGGATATCAATCTGATCCAGCAGGATAGTACCCTTTTGGATTTCATAGAGCCGCGTCAGTACGCTTGCAATCGACGTCTTCCCGCTGCCGGTTACCCCCACCAGCGCAACCGACTGCCCGGGGCTTATGTGAAAAGAAATGTCTTTCAATACATAATCATTATTGTAAGCAAACCAGATATGCCGGAATTCTATCTCTCCTTTAAAATCTCTCTGAGAAACTTCCCTCGATGGATTGGAAAGAATATAATCTACCTCGGCTGGCTCTCTCATGAGACCGAATACCCGTTCGGATGACGCCATAGCGCCCTGGAAAACATTGTATTTTTCTACAATATCCCGGATAGGGTCAAATAAGTCATGAATGTACGCCAGGAATGCCACTAAGACGCCAAGGGTGAGAAAACCATGCATGTACCTCACGGCGCCATACCAGAGTACCAGGCCAACCGCCAATGCACTCACCAGGTTTATTGCCGGCTGGAACACTGCAAAATAGCGGATATATTTGACCTGTTCCTTTAAGTAGTCATCATTGATCTCATCAAATTTGGCATAATTCTTTTTCTCCCTATTGAAGAGCTGAATGACCTTCATTCCTGTGATATTTTCATTGAGATAGGCGTTGATGCGTGCCAGCTTGCGCCGTATCTCCCGAAACGAATTCTTCATATACTTCCCGAACCAGAGGGCAATCACGATAATGATGGGAAAGACAGAAATTGTGATGACGGCAAGCTTCCAGTTGAGCATCACCATAGCCACAAATATCCCGATGATGATGAAGATGTCTCCGATTACCACAATAACACCGGCTGAAAAGAGTTCTCCGATGGCTGCAATATCGTTGGTCAGGCGTGTGACGACCCTCCCGACGGGATTTTTATCAAAAAAAGAGACGGGAAGTGATTGGACGTGACTAAAAAGTTCCATGCGCACATCCAGCATGACCTTTTGACCAATGATCTGAATATTATAACTTTGCACCACCACTAATATAAGCCGTAATGTTTCGATCCCAAGCATGGCCAATGCCGTCCTGTATATTAATGCCTTATCGCCCTTGTTGATGCCGTGATCAATTGCATATCCAAAGAGATACGGACCAAGCAAAAACAAAACGGTAGTAATGAGCACCACAAAAATAGACAATAAACCTGATACTTTATAACGCAGTACATACGATAACAGCTTTTTGATAACTGTCCTGTCGTATATTTTGCCTGTCAAAACGTCTTCACTGAAAAATTCTTCTTTGTCCATAGCGCACATGACGAAGATGCCTAGCGCAGCGGAGCTGCAATCAAATAATGAAACTTATATAAAATAACAAATACCAGGCATCACATAACAAATAAATTCCAATTTTCTAAATCTCAATAACCAATTTT
Organism: Planctomycetia bacterium; assembly: GCA_015075005.1. Taxonomy (GTDB): domain Bacteria; phylum Planctomycetota; class Brocadiia; order Brocadiales; family Brocadiaceae; genus Brocadia. The sequence goes on along the minus strand of JABTVC010000002.1, from coordinate 123,763 downwards.
AGCTTTGAAAGGTTTTTGTAGAATAATACTATAAGAATATGAGAAATGATGAACACGGCCATTGACTTTTGGAAATCCCTGTGTTCTTAAAAATTACAGGATGGAAAATATTACTTGATAATAGTATCTTTGCGAATGATGGGTTTCCGGTCTGCGTCCTTCGGCTTTTGGCTATTGATGTCTTTGAAGTCTGCCAACCTATGTTCACTGGTAGGAAAATTATCCCCCAAATAGGATTGGCGGGCGATGGGATTGCTCAGTATCTCCTGGGTAGTGCCTTTGGCAACAACCGTGCCTTCGCTTATAATATACGAGTGATTTGTGATGCTAAGGGCTTCACGGACATTGTGATCTGTGATCAGAAGACCGATCCCCTTGTTCTTGAGTCTCAGGAGGATATCCTGTACCTCACTGACGGCAATGGGGTCAACGCCAGTAAACGGCTCGTCAAGGAGGATCATGGAGGGGGAACTGGCGAGCGCCCGTGCAATTTCGAGACGCCTTCTCTCTCCGCCTGACAAGGTAAATGCTTTGCTCTTTGCCAGAGATTTTAAGTTAAATTCGGTAAGTAATTCGATCGTGCGTTTGTATTTCTCTTCGGAACTGTATCGGTGCGACTCAAGAATGGCAAGGATGTTTTCCTCCACCGTGAGACGCCTGAAGACCGATGTTTCCTGGCACAAGTAACCCATCCCTTTCCGTGCACGCAAGTAAATGGGGAGGCCGGTAATATCCTCGTTCTGGAAGATTACCCGGCCACTATCCGGCCGAATAACACCAATAATCATATTGAAGGAAGTACTTTTGCCCGCACCATTTTGGCCGAGTAATCCCACGATTTCTCCGTCATTAACCTCAAAGCTAACCTGATTTACAACGGTGCGTTTACCGTACGACTTCGTTAGTCCCTCTGCTCTGAGTAAATTCATAAATTATTTTATAAACTTAATAGTATTCGGAGGCCAGAATACAAAAAATGCCTTACCCACAATATTTTTTTCCGGAACAAACTTCCATACACGGCTATCATTACTGTTTCTGCTATTGTCTCCAAGCATAAAATAATCCTTCTCTCCCAATTGAACCGGCTTGGTTGTTCCCCATGTGCCAGCGGAGAGATTGGCATAATAAATATCATGAAAAATCTTAATATGTTCAAAGGTCGCATTTGCCTGTATACCGCCAAAACGAATCTTGGCCTTGTCAAACGGGAGAGGATCAGGTATCGTCCCGTCGTCATAGTCAAATACGAAATCTTTATTACCGTTTATCGAAAGGGATATGACATGATCCACATTTGAGAACTCGATCTTGTGTCGTTGTCCGGTTTGTAAATGGACATCTTTTTCTAAAACGATAGTTCCGGTTTTCATAAGGAGACTTTTTCCGCCTGAATCAGTTGTGGGAATACGAGCAGTAAATACATCGCCATTTTTCTCCAGGACAAGTTCCAAAGATTGAGAACCTTTTAAGAGCGTTACATCAAAACTAATCTTGATATCGCCCATTTCGTTGTGACCTGCCCTGTTATTGTAACCATTTTGGTCGGAAACACTCCGTCCAAATGTCACCAGAGATACATCAGAACCTTCCCGGGACAGGGTATCCAGGGTAAGCGACTCACTATTAATCTTCCAGGCATTGCTGTCAGTTATCCATGTTGGGAAATCCTCTTCTTTTACTAAATAATTACTGTCATAGACTGGCAGCCATAGCATGTTCTGCACAGAATCAGGTTTTCGTTGTATCTTATCATTAATATAAATATCACCATTAACGATCTGAAGCTTTTCACCAGGTAAACCAACAAGCCGTTTAATGTAATTCTTTTTTTTCTTTGAAAATCTTGTCGAGCCACATCGTGGACAGTGGAAACCTTTGTGCCATTCCGTATCGGGAAGTTGCGAGGAACAACTTTTACAGGTGAGATCATATAATGGGTAGATAAATACCACGATGTTCCATCGCTGTGGTTTTTTAAACTTATACCAGAATTTGTTAACCACAATCCTGTTTCCGCCATGGATAATCCGATTTGACAGGTTTGACCAGGCGATTGCAGTTTGACATCGCGGGCAATGCCCCTTCCGCCATAACCACGCAGGCCAATTATACTTGATTTTACTGTTGCAAACGTCACAGTAAGCAGAGAGGCCGATCTCGAATTGGCAATTTGGACACGTAGCTCCCTCACTTTGGCGGTCAGCATAAAAAAACCAGCCGCAATTTGGGCATTTAACATCTTTGTGCTCACCCAATAAGGTAGGAGCCATTGAGCCCGTAGGAATTTTAAATGCCTCTACCACGAAATAGCGAATAGCGAAGGCTAGTGCGATGGCGATGGCTATGGATTCAATATTTTCGCGTAATTTTCCTTTATGTTTTTTTTTCTTATCGTTTACCATGGGGATTGCTTGTTTTTCTTTTATGTCTGCCACGCTTCACCTCATTCATCAACGGATAATACAGACAAGAATGCCTTTTGTGGGATTTCTACATTCCCAACGGACTTCATCCTTTTTTTACCTTCTTTCTGTTTTTCCAAAAGTTTTCGTTTTCGCGTAATATCGCCGCCATAACACTTGGCTGTCACATTTTTCGCAATTGGACGGATCGATTCCCTGGCAATAATCCTGCTCCCAATAGCCGCCTGTATAACGACCTCAAAGAGGTGTCGTGAAATTTCATTCTTGAGCTTTTTAACAAGCCTCCTACCCTTAATCTCTGCATCTTTCCTGTGCACAATTGTCGAAAGTGCATCTACCCGCTTGCCTGACACCATGATGTCCAGTTTTACGAGCTCTGCAGCCTCATACCCTATGAAATCGTAGTCCAGTGTCCCATAACCTCTTGTGGCTGATTTCATCTTATCGAAAAAATCAAAGATAATCTCAGCTAATGGTAATTCATAGGTAAGTATCGCACGCTTTTCACTGAGATAATCGGTGCTCTTGTATCTCCCCCTGCGCCCTTCAGCGAACTGCATAATAGTCCCTACGTATTCTGTTGGCAAGACAAAACTGGCGCGTACCACCGGTTCACGGAATTCTTCGATTTCATTCACCGGTGGAACATTTTCCGGATTATCAACCCTCACCACCTCTTTATTGGTTTTTAACATCTCATAGGTTACGTTGGGAGCAGTTTGTACAATATTAATATTGCTCTCGCGCTCCAGTCGTTCCTGGACAATTTCCATGTGTAAGAGGCCGAGGAATCCGCACCGGAATCCAAATCCAAGCGCCTGTGATGTTTCAGGTTCAAAGGTAAATGACGAATCATTCAGACTCAAACGCTCCAATGCCTCCCGAAGAAGATGAAAATCGGCATTATCCGCAGGGTAAATACCGCAGTACACCATAGGCACCGGCGCCCGATACCCGGGCAACGCCTCTGCTGCCCTTTCCCTGTTGTGGGTAACAGTATCTCCAACCTTGACATCACGAATGGATTTTATATTGGCAATGCAGTAACCTACCTCCCCCGCAAAGAGGCAGTCTTTGACTACCATCTTGGGTTTGAAAACGCCGACCTCTTCCACCTTAAAAGAGCTCTTTGTTTTCATCATATAGATCTCGTCGCCTACCTTAACAGAGCCGTCAAAGATACGCAGATACACAATAACACCGCGATATTCATCATACACCGAATCAAAGATCAAAGATTTCAGGGGTGCATGGGAGTTGCCTGTGGGTGGCGGGATGCGCTTGATAACAGCCCCGAAGATTTCATCAACACCTTCCCCTGTCTTTGCGCTGACCATGAGTGCCTCGCTGGGGTCAATCCCCAGGGTCTTTTCCATTTCCGTGAGCACATCATAGGGTCGGGATTGTGGCAGGTCTATCTTGCTAATGACGGGAATAATCGCCAAATTGTGTTCCATGGCAAGATAGGCGTTGGCTACCGTCTGCGCCTCCACGCCCTGGGAAGCATCCACCAGCAACAGCGCACCTTCGCAGGCGCCAAGGCTTCGGGAAACCTCGTAGCTAAAGTCCACATGACCCGGAGTATCTATGAGGTTTAAATTATATTCCTTGCCATCCCGCGTGAGATTCAATGCAACCGCACTAGCCTTGATGGTAATACCGCGTTCACGCTCCAGATCCATGTCGTCCAGCATCTGATTGCGGAACTCCCTGGATGTAATGGTATGGGTCTTTTCCAGTAAACGATCCGCCAGGGTAGACTTCCCGTGGTCAATGTGTGCAATTATGCAAAAGTTTCTGATTCTTTCAGTAGACATCCAGCCGCTCCTATAATCCCTGCATCGTTTCCAAGCTGCGAAAACACAATCTTCGTATCTTTATATGATGCCTCAAATGCCCTTTGCGCAGTTGCCCGTCTGATGGGATTCATCAATAATTCTCCGGAGCCGATCATGCCACCTGCCAATATAATCATCTCCGGGTTTAATACATGCATAATATTTATAAGGGCAATTCCCAGGTAACGACCCGTCTCATCAATAACATCCAGCGACACCTTATCACCCTGCAATGCTGCTTCATTAATCATCTTTGCCGTAATTTCACCGGAAACTTTTATGAGCGACGGCATACCTTCCTGTAATAACTCCTTAAAACGCCGCACCATGCCCGTAGCCGACGCATATACCTCGACACAGCCACGATTGCCGCAATTGCATTGAGGCCCATCCATCTGGATTACCATATGCCCAATCTCTGCCGCCACATTGTTGGCGCCCCGCCATATCTTATTATTGATAACAATACCCCCGCCAACACCCGTGCCTAGTGTCAGCATTACCAATGAGCCGGATTCCTTGCCTGCCCCAGCCCATTTCTCACCCCATGCAGCAGCATTGGCATCATTTTCCAGCACACAGGGTTTTGAAAACCGTTCCGCCACTATACGTTTGATAGGAATATTCCGCCATCGTGGCAGGTTGGGAGAAAAGAGGACCGTTTCTCCTTTTTTATCGACAAGACCAGGCGATCCCAGCCCAATGCCTATTATATCAGATGTCTTTACCTGAGCGCTCCGGATAATTTCAGCAATCAGTTCAAGTATTTGATTCGATATGATTTGTGAATCTGCGTCAGAATGGGTTTTTACGGAAAGCCGATGGAGGATTTTCCCTTCTGTATCAACGATACCGGCTTTTAAATTTGTACCACCCAGGTCAATACCAACAATACAATTACCCAATTTTGTAAGTCCTTATTCTGCGAGAAGACGGCTGCACGTATTCAACAAATCCTGCATCGCGTGCCAGCGGACACTGTCAATAATACGTAAAATACCCTTGGCTCAGCCAAAATGAATCACCCTGTTTCCCCTCATTCGCAAGGAGGGGGATAACGGGAGGGGGTAAAAAAACTTGCAAAAAAAGATGTTCTTATGCAGCAATACTACGACTTCGTAATCTATTTTATATAAGCTAAAAATTTTAACAAAAGTCTTGTGTTAAGTCAACGTATATGAATAATAGCCACCAATAACATTAACATTATTTGATTCTCTACCATGGACAAGCCGGGATCACATTTGTAACGGTTTAGTTTTTTCATAGCAATTGCTCGCGGTAATAATCGGAAAACAGTCTATTGCGTCATCATCACTTTTTATAGTAGAATACGAATAAGCGAAGATGGCTTCCCCTATACGGATTACGACAACTGTTCGAACAGTCTTGGATTCAGGCGCGTGACAGCACCCGGGTTAAAATTCTTGTAACACTCTAGTTTTTTGAAAAACGTATTACCGACAAGCTCCGGAGGATCAACCTGTTTGTAGCAAGATAAGACACCATAGCACATATGAGCTCCGTTAGGAGCGACCTGTCTCCCTGTCACTCGCGTACAGGCCGCTCCTGCGGAGCTATTCACCCTATTGAATTTTATTGTGCTACAAACAGAATATCCATAATTTTGAGGTGAACACCCATGTTTGAGCCAGTAGTATATTGTTCTTGCGGGAATCTGAAAGAATATGGAGGCAATTGGCAAATAACGTCTCGTTCTTTTAAGGCGGCATTTATGCCGCTTAAAGAGCGAGGGTCTATTATTTCAAAAGAAAAATGCCCTATCTGCAGATGTATAGATGCGGGAGAAATTTTAATATCTCTTAAAAATCTTTAAAATCTGTTGTGCATAAGTTTGCAAACATGCTTATGAAACACAGCTATGGAATCTTGAATCACTGTGACTATAAAATTCATACGAGTAAACTCGAAGGGGTTAATAATAAGATCAAGGTTATCAAAAGAAAAGCTTATGGATTTCATGACGACGAACGGTACTTTCGTTAAAAATTACAGGCTTTTGCAAACTAATTGGGAGAAGAACGTCGCAAAAACAAGAAAAACTTTCAGATGATGTTCAGTAGGGCTGATAAAATAAAAAAACTTGTAATTTTCTTTAGTTTTTGCTAAACTGGCCACTCCAATAGAAAAAAGCAATTTCCTAAGTTCATCGAACGCAATCCGCAGTTGTCCCGTCATTGAACCGGCGACGCAGCGCTTGCGATATGCCCTACAGAACATTATTGGAGGTACCACGACCATGAATTCACTTGCACAAGATTACCCGGACATTCTGACTGGCGGGCACGAACCACCTTGTCTATCCCTGTATCAGCCTACCCACAGGCACCATCCGGACAATACACAGGATCCCATCCGCTTCCGCAACCTCGTAAAGAAGATGGAGGAGTCATTGCGTCAAAAATACCCGAAGCGGGAAATCAGGTCGCTTATGCAGCCGTTCGGGGTGCTGGCTAAAGATCGGGCTTTCTGGAATCACACCGCGGACGGGCTCGCGGTACTGAGCGCGACCGGACTGTTTCGTGTTTATAGACTGCAGCGCCCGGTCGTCGAGCTGGTGGTTGTCGCTGACAGTTTTCATACCAAACCTCTGATGCGCATCACGCAGTCGGCCGACCGCTATCAGGTCCTTGCTCTGAGCCGAGACAGGTTCAAGGTTTTCGAAGGCAATCGCGACGCACTGGACGAGATACTGCCGATCGAAGGCGTGCCGCAAACGGCTGGCGAGCTGCTGGGCAAGGATGCCGGCGATCGTGAAGGCGCACGGCGCGCATATGGGCCTGCCGGGAACGCGGCATGGCATGGTACCGATGTCAAGCAGGATGCCGTAGACCGGGACACCGAACAGTTTTTCCGCGCGGTCGACCAGGCGGTATTGCAGCATTGTTCGCAACCCTCGAAGATGCGTCTGATACTGGTGGCGCTGCCCGAGCATCATCATCTGTTTCGTTCCGTCAGCCGCAACCCGTTCTTGATGAAAGAGGCGATCGGCGTTCAACCGGACGCCTTGCCGCTCGCTGCGCTGCGCGAACGTGCATGGCAACTTGTGCTGCCGTATTACCTCGAGCGGCTGGCCGGCCTGGTTGAAGCATTTGGTGCGGCCGTGGCAAATGGCCGGGGTGCGGACGAGCTTGATGACATTGCCAAAGCCGCCATCGCCGGGCGAATTGCAACGCTGTTGATCGAGGCCGATCGATTGATTCCAGGAAATATCGATGTCTCAAGCGGCAGAATCACGAGCGGTGACCTGAGCGACCCGGACGTTGACGACGTGCTCGATGATCTCGGCGAGAGCGTGCTCCGGGCACGCGGCGATGTCGTGATCGTTCCGGCTGAACGGATGCCAACGCGAACCGGCGCGGCTGCGATCTATCGTTTTTGATGTGCTTTCGAAGATCGTTCAACGACGGCTTTTTCTGGAACGACAATACGCGCAGACTGACTATCAGCATCTTCGCATACTGGCAGTAGACGAAATCTCTGTTAAGAAGGGACAGCGCTATTTGACCGTTGTTCTGGACTATCTGAGTGGTCGGGTAGTCTGGGTGGGTAAGGAAAGAACAAAAGAAACCCTGGAAACCTTTGGATATTAAATGTTGAAGTTGCGTGCTTACACCACACACAAGGAAATCACCATACATTGGCAATTCTCGTAAAATTATCGCGGGTCTGTTTTTCTTTGTCTTATCTGCCTGTGAAATTGAAGTAAGAATTACATCACTTTCCTTCATAATCAGGATTCGCCTCTTTTATTAAATTCGTAGAATATTCTGGCTCATTTTTTCCATAGGCCTGTTCCAAGCCTTTTTGAGAGATTACCATCCAGCCTTCTCGGTCTTCATCCATGTGCTTCGGCAAAACGGTTACGATGAGTTTTGTATCCGGTTCAATGTTAAATGGTTCATCTAAAAGTATTTTTCTTAGTATGTTCAGTAGGGCGGATAAAATAAAAATACTTGCAAACTTCCTTGTTTTTGCTATAGTGTCCACACGATAAAAATAAGCAATTTCTTATCATTCATCTATCATCTATTTCATTTCCCTTTGCTGACGTGAAGAGGTTGCAGGCCGTGATGGCAAGTTCGACCCGGGGATTCCCGGAAGACCAGAGCAGCCCTTCGGCTTCGATGCATGAACTTGAATTGCTGAGCCTGGACGTGGCCAGGCAGGAGAATGACCCCTTTGGGTGAACGTCTGATCAAGTATCATGCAGTGGCGGGCTTCACGGCCATGAGCACCAACTGGTTGCTGCTCGTTCTCCTCACGTCGATTTTCAAGCTGAACTATAGAATCTCCAATCTCATTGGCATCGTGGCGGGCATGGTCCTGAATTTTGGTCTCAATCATACGTGGACTTTCCGGGGACAATCGAGCAGGGAGTACTTCAACTGGCTTTCGCTCGGCAGGGAACGGCTCACGGATGGGTTGAGGTTGAGCCAGATTCCCCAGCGCTGGGGAATCGTCATTGTCGCCCTGTTGGCCGCAGCGTTGGGTTTGCGTGTGGTGGCGATGGCAATGGTGCCGTTGGCGCCGGAAGAAGCGTACTACTGGATGTATTCACAGCATCCCAGCCTGAGTTATTTCGATCATCCCTCGATGGTGGCATGGCTGATCGGGTCAGGGACACAAGTGTTCGGCAACACGGAATTCGGAGTGCGGGTTGGCGGGGCTTTGCTGATGCTGGCGGCTAGCGGTGTGATGTATGTGTTTGGTCGGATGTGGTTCGGTCGTGGACCGGCACTGCTGGCGGCCTTGTTGCTCCAGGCATTGCCCGTGTATTTCGGATCGGGATTGATTGCGACAATGGATTCAGCGCTCGTATTTTTCTGGTTGGTGTGTCTGCTGGGTGTGAGTGTGGCGCTGCGGCAGCAGGCTTGGGGTTGGTATCTGGCCGGCCTCGGATTGGGTGGCTCGATGCTGAGCAAGTACACGGGAGTTTTCCTGGGGTTGGGCGCGTTGTTGGCCGTTTTGGGACACCCGGCCTGGCGTTGGCATTTGCGCAGTGCCCATCCCTACGCGGCGTCGCTGCTCGCCTTCGCAATGTTCACCCCGGTGCTGATCTGGAATGGGCACCATGAGTGGGCGAGTTTTCGGTTCCAGTTCACTGACCGGTTTGCCGGCAAGACGTTTAGCGTCGCGAGCCTGACGTCCTTTGCCTTGCTGCAACTGGCGGTAGCGACACCGCCTCTGCTGATCGGGCTTGGATGGCTCTATGTAAGAACATTCCGGAATCGGCGGCGGTTGCTGACGCAGCGCCAGTTATTGGCATGGTGTTTCAGCGTCCCGCTTTTGCTGGTGATGGGCTACAAATCATTGCGATATGACATCCACTTGAATTGGACGATGCCTTTGTACCTGAGCGCTCTTCCAGCTGTCGTGCATTTGGATTTGGCACAGTGGCGTCGCGTGCGCAGGGGCTTTGTCGGGTTTGCCTGGGTGCGGACCACTCCTGCCATTATTGTGGGGTGCCTGGGTCTAAACGTGCTGATGCTGCTCTATCTGCTAATCCTGCAACCGCGAGTAGGCTGGATTTCGGCTTTTGGTCCCTGGCGCGAGCTGGCAGCAAAGGTCGAAGCGGTGGAGTGCCAGCTCAAGCCCAGTCGGCGCACGAACCTCTAATCATCGTGGCGGACAAATATCGCCTCGCCAGTGTGCTGGCGTTTATCGGACGCCGCTGGAACAGGATGCGCGCTAGCGACTTCACGACCAACCAGTGGATTCTGGGCGGTCGGGGGCTTGGCTATGCGTACTGGACAAACAAGGATCAGTGGATTGGCCACGACTGCGTTGTCGTAAAAAAAGGCAACAACGTCGAGAAATACGCCTCACAGTTCCGGGAGTTCCAACTCGTTGATGAATTCCGTCTAAACCACCGAACTTACCAAATTGGCATCGGCCTGGGCCTGCGCGATTGAACGGTAAGAACACGGCCTCAACCCAAGTTCAACAAATTCGTCACAAAAGGGGTGGAAAATGGGCAAAAAACGGGTATGCAAAAGTCGCAAGCCATTGATGTGGTTAAACATCAAATTTTGAGATTTTCAATGTAGTGCCTGAATATAATTATTGCCCTTGCCTTCGCGGTGTTTCCATGGTATACTTCCGTCATGTTTATCCGTGAAAAAACCAAAAAAACGAATGGCGGGAAGAGATATTTACAGCACCAGCTCATTGAATCCGTTCGTACCCATTCAGTACCACGACAGCACATAGTGTCGAACCTTGGACAGCTTTCTCTGCCGGAAGAGAAGTGGAAGGAACTTGCCAATTGCATAGAAGGATTATTGGCCTATCACATGCTTGCCGGGATATTAAAAAACTAAGAACTGCGGGGATTCATCATACGTGGAATACGATCCGCAATATCCTTGCTACGCACATAAGGGTAACAACTACCATGAACACAGAGGATGGCCACGTTATTGATGTCAGAACCTGCACAACCCCCACGAAAGAGCAACACATGATTTATAATAATCTTCATACTTCCGTTATTTCTGAGTTATTCTAATAATCTCATACGAGAGTACCTTGGTATGGGAGTTTCTATTTGTCCAGCAAATAATCGGAAATCTAAATGGTGAAATCTTCAAATGCTCGTTTTCAAAGAACAAACAATCGAATTTCTACTCTATGATATGCTACCGCGGTGCGGTTTCGTTCAACGTTTGTCATGAGATGCCGAGCCCGGCTTGCCGGAGCTGTTCCTCTCGATGGAAAGGTTAGGCCTCACGATGCTTTCGCGGCGGACTTCGGAAGGCCAAAGACGCGATCGAAGATCCATGTGAATGCAATGGAGTAGACGAAGAAGAATGCCATAAGACTAAGATTCGCCAGAAACGCATTCAGGGGTGAAATATCCAGCCAGAGGGTCATGACCGGAACCAGTATGACGGCAAGGCCTCCTTCGAAACCTATGCCATGCGCCAGGCGCCGGACAAGTGACCGGCCTCGTACAGATTGACGCGACTCCCAGCGCTCAAAGATGGTGTTGAACACATAGTTCCATCCGAGCGCAATGCTGGACAGAACGAAAGCCAGACCAATGGTCGGGGTAGCTGGTTTGTTAAACGTGATGCTCAGCACAGGGCCGACGAAGGCAATTGCGAAAACCTCGTACAGGATGGACTGGAGCATGCGTCGGGCTTTGGGCGTCATGAAAAGATCTCTATGGCAAGGCTCGGATTCGGTTTGAGGCCTAACACTGAAGTGAGCAACTCCGTTTGGTAAATAAAATAATAGATAAAAACAAGATAACAAAGAATCTAAAAATAATCGAATCGCAAATGACGGAGAGGTTGGCTCTACTGATTTGTTAGGCTTTTTTGACTTTTAATGATTTCGGTCAATGAACGTAATGCTTGGTTCACAGAATCATGATCAGGGAAGAATTTTGCAACATCTGGATCAATAACAACAACATTTGTTCCTTCTTCAAATTTTTCTGCATATTTCCCCTGAACCCCATTGCTGAAATCATATTCTTCAAGCATGTCTGGATCTTTTTGCATTTTCTTCATATCGCTTCCTTTCTTTTTTGTTGCCTTTCTTGCGCTTATTATTTTGATTTTAATTTCTCTTACAGTATGAATTATTATCAAAAGCCGATTTTTACATGAGTTTCCAATTGTAACAAATCTATCCTCTTCATCAGAATGCAGAGGATCATAAATTGTTAATGATCAGGTATCTTTGAAACTGGCGCTTGCTTCACCAAAAGATATACCATGAATTTTTATGTTTTTTTTGGCTTTGTTTTTATCTCATTCAAATATAAGCATATTTCATCATTTTTTTACTTGCGCAAAAATACTTTACAATGACAAGTAAAGCATACTATTCGTTAGGATTAAACATTTAATCATTTCTATCTATTTCTATTAGCTTTATCAATATTTGTCAACAATAAATACTTTAATACAGATTTACAGTGCTAATCACAAATCAAGGTTTGACCCTCATCTTTTCAACCGAATCTACTACTTTTATGTTTCTTTCTCGTCTCTTACTTCCTGTCTTCTTATTGAATACTGTTTCCAGGCAAGGTCTTCCGGCGAATCTCTGATGTCTGGGAATTTCTTCTATCTCCTTGCCCTTTTATATACTTGATCAATTTCTTTACAAATGCCTAACGACCAATCTCCCCGGCGGCAATGGAGCGCAGCGGAAGTGCCGTCCGGTTAGATGGATTCTTCATGCCGCCGCGTACACACTGCGTCCTGCGCCGTAGTAGGCGTCATAGACGTGCTGGAACACAGCTGTCGTTTTTTGCTCGAACAGTTCCGGCGTGTAGATCCTTGGCAAGCCCTGGTCCAGCAACTTCTCGATGGTCACCCGCACCTCGGCGCGGGACTGCTGGCGTTTGCGCCAATCCAGCACCAGTTTCCCCGCCTTGAGCGTAGCTAACAATTCCCGGGCCGTGGCCTTCACCTTGTCCCTGTCCGCCTTGCTCATTTCGATCTGTGGTTTGGTCAAGAGGTCAAAGAGCGCCAGTTCCTCTTCATCCAGTTGTTCGCCTACGCCACGCTGCTCTTCTTCATTCAGGCTACAGGCAAAGGCCACCAGTTGCCCGAAGAACTCCTCGGCGTTGAGGCTGCCCTCGTTGTAGGCGTCGATCATTGCCTGGAATCGCTCCAGATAATCCATGCGCGTGCGGTTGAGCCGCACCATGGCCATGAGCTGCTGTGCCACCGTCCCCTTGAGTTTCTCGTTTATGGTGCGCTTGCGGCCCGTCTTGAACTTCCTGGCCAGCGCCTCAAAATCAATTCTGCTCAGGTCAATCCAATGCTCGTCGTCATCAGGCACGCTTGCATCTCGGATGATGTAGCCTTCTGTAGCGATGGAGCGGTCAAGCAGTCCCACTACCTGCTGCATGACCAGCGAGATGTCGGCTGGCGGTGTCAGCGCGCGGATTTTATCGGCGATGACCTGCACGGGCGTCGCCTCAGCGGCAAACCCCCGTGCGGCCGGGTCGGGCAGCACGGCTTTGTAGAGCCGCTGCACGGTATTGGCCAGATCGATATAGCGGCGATTTGTCTCTTCAGATACCACCAGTGCCTCCACGGCGTCATCGAGCAGGCCGATGCGGGCAAAACCCTGGGCGGTCTGGATGGCCGCAAGATTCACCCCATGCTCCTGACACAAGCCCCGGGTTTCTCCCAACGCCTGCCGCAACGCCGCCACGAGGGCAGACTTGTCTTCGACCGGCTTGCCGCCGCCGCCCGCGCCGTAAATGGCCAGCGCCCGCTCCAGATTGCGGAACACGCCGGCATAGTCCACGATCATGCCGCTCACCTTGCCGGGATAGACCCGGTTGGCCCGGGCGATGGTCTGCATCAGTGTGTGGTTGCGCATTGGCTTGTCGAGGTAGAGGGTCGAACAGCTCGGCACATCGAAGCCGGTCATCCACATGGCGCAGACAAAGACCAGCCGGAAGGGGTCGGTCGGGTTCTTGAACTTGGTCTCCATGTCCTCCTCCACCATGCGCTTGCGGTGCGGACGGATGTCCAGGCCCTTGTCGGTCATCTCGGCGATCTCGTTCTGCCCCTGCGAAACCACCACCGCCATGTCGGTTTCTTTCATCCTGGCGATGCGCTCTTCGATGTCCTGCCAGGCGTCGCCGTCCGCCCCAGCCCGTTCTTCCTGCAACGCCGCGATCATCTCGCCCCAGTACTTCTTCACCTTGTCGTACATGCGGATGGCTGTGGCCTTGTCGATACAGATCATCATGGCCTTGCCCTGAAAGCCCCGCCCCGTGAAATGTGTCACCAGGTCTTTTGCTACCGCCTCCAGCCGCTCGTCGCGGGTAATCAGGTGGTACTCGCGGGCGAACTCCCGTTCCAGCTTCTTCTCCTGCGCCTCGTCCAGTTCCGCCTCTTCCAGCAGACGCTCCATGTCCTCGTTGAGGTTGTCGTTGACCAGTTGCAGTTCGGGGATGCGGTTCTCGTAGTAGAGCGGCACCGTCGCGCCATCGGCCACCGACTGCTGGAAGTCATAGACGCTGATGTAATCGCCGAAGACCTGGCGCGTTTTTTCCTCGCCCACGATCAGCGGCGTGCCGGTAAAGGCCAGAAAAGCGGCGTTGGGCAGGGCCGTACGCATGTTCAGCGCCAGGGTGTCGTACTGGCTGCGGTGCGCCTCGTCGGTGATGACGATGATGTCGCGCCGCTCGGAGAGCACCGGGTGCGCCTCGCCCTTTTCGGTGCGGAACTTGTGGATCAGCGTGAAGACGTAGCGGTGATCCTCCGTGAGCAACTGCCGCAGGTGCTTGCTGCTTTCCGCCTGGGCACGGCCTTCGGTCACTACCCCTGCCGAGGCGAAGTGCTTGTAGATCTGCCCGTCCAGCTCCTGCCGGTCGGTAACCACCACAAAGGTCCAGTTGCCCGGTATCTTGCGCAGCACCTTCTGGGCAAAGAACATCATCGCCACGCTCTTGCCGCTGCCCTGGGTATGCCAGAACACGCCCAGTTTGCCTTCTCGCTGCCGGATGTCGGCCAGGGCATCCAGCGCATTATTGACGCCCAGATACTGGTAATTCTTGGCCGTCAGCTTGATCAGTCCGCCGGGTACTTCCTGAAACAGGCAAAAGTTCTCCACCAGGTCCAATAGCCGCGCCGGGTCGCAGACGCCGCGCAGCATCGTCTCCAATGACACCTGGCCCGCCTCATCCTCGCTGCCTACCTTCTTCCACTCGGCGAAGTGTTCCCAACCGGCGGTGACGCTGCCCACGCGGCTCTGGCTGCCATTGGAAAGGACGATCAGGGCGTTGGGCCAAAAAAGCTGCGGCACGGTGTCCTTGTAGTCGCGCAGGTTACCGGTGAAGGCAATCTCCAGGCGGCGGTGGGCGGCCTTCAATTCGATAAACAGCAACGGCAAGCCGTTGACAAAACCCACCAGGTCGGCGCGGCGGGTGTGCATCTCGCCCGTGACCCAGAACTGCGAGCAGAGCAGAAAGTCGTTGTTGGCCGGGGTGTCCCAATCCACCACCCGCACCACTTCCACCGTCTCGCCGTCACCTTCGGGGTCGGGCACGGGGACGCGCACGCCGTTCTTGAGCAGGTGGTAGACCTCCTTGTTGGCGGCCGCCATGCTCATGCGCGAGCGGTCGCGGGTCAGTTCTTCGATGGCTTGGTGGATCGATTCGACGGCCACCTCCGGGTTGATTGGCAGCAGGGCCAGGCGCAGACGCGATTTGAGAATCACCTCGGCCCGGGTCTCGCGACCCAGCGGGCTCGCGCCGTGGTCGAACTCGTGATAGGCGTTGACCGTTTCCCAGCCAAGTTTTGCCAGCAAGGCGATGGCCGGTTGTTCGATCAGGGCGTCTTCGCTGTAGCTCCCCTGTAATCGCCATACTGAAAGCGCCGCACTGGGGTGCGGCGTTCCGGGATCGCCGCACCCCAGTGCGGCATCGGCCCTCCTCTGACGTCTATCTTTCCCCATTATTTTCACCTCCATCTCGCGCTTCCCCATAACCAATCTTCAGGCTGAGCCACCAATCCAGCCTTCACCGGATTCATTCTGATATAACGCTTTATCGCCTCAAAGTGGCGCTCATCGCGGATGAAACGGTCCCAATACTCCCGCTGCCACACCTGGGCTCGCCGCACCCGAGTGCGGCCCTTGCGGCTCTCGCGGTTCTTGTATTCATTAATAAACCGCGCCGTATAGTTCTTCCACGATAGCACGATCTTTTCCAGGGGAGCGCCCTCAAGCGGTTCAATCAATATATGACAATGGTTAGGCATGACAACCCACTCCAGCAGATGGTACCGCTCCTCGTCAAATCGAAGCCATGTATCCACCACACAGGCAGCGACCTCTGATTCCCGTAACACACAGGAACCATGTCCCGCGTCAAGATGCGTCTCAATCCGCTGGCGCAGTTCAACTTTGCGTTTCTCATCATCCCGAACTGACGCCTCTACCTCTGCATGCATTTGTTCCAGCGCTGCGTGGGGGAGCGAATCGGCCAGGTGGTAAGTGATGTGTTGGATAACATGAGGCGAATCGAAATGGGGAAGGTATCCCCGCGAATACCACCCCCGCGAGGAGCGCTGGGAACACCGCACCCCAGTGCGGTTTGCTATGCTTTTATTATCATAAGCGCCATAAAGGCCGCACTGGGGTGCGGCGCTCCCAGCGAACTCGTTCATCATAAGACCTCCTCAGGAACGGCGATGTCCAGTTCCGACACATCCACCTCGCCGGAGATGAGCCGGGGCAACAGCAGGTCGCGGGTGCGGCGGAGGGCTTCATTTCTCTTCGCCAAACTGACTATCAAAGCTAAGCTCGGCTCAGCCAACTGGTCGAAACGACCCGCAATGTCCAACGGCGGTACAATAAGAGATACACCATTTACACCTTTCTGGTTGATACCAGGCTGTGCTGCGTTTGCATTGGTCGCTCGTATCCCTGAAACTGTATCCGTCTCTTGTAGCCACAGGTAAAGAATATTTTGAGTCAGCCTTTTTCCTGTGGTACGCAGAAGAAAGACGTGCTCATTAACGCAAAACTGGGCGTGAGGAAAACTATCACGGAAGTATGCAGACCTGCCGATGTATGCACCGTCTTTGTAAAGCGCAACGTCGCCGTCTTTCACAACACCTTGTCTCATTCCCTTGAAAAATTCACGCGATACATATTTTTCGCTTTGATATTTATGTCTGCCAATCCCAAAGATATTCTCTGCTCCAACGCTGGGTATGCCAAATGCCAAGTCTTTCGCTCCACCTTTGGGCCGTTTCCCACTTTCCAACGCAATCAAGTGCTCTCCCAGAACTGACACCTCCCACCCCTCCGGAATCAGGCCGAGGGGGGAATTGGTGAAGCGGGCTTGCTGGTGGCCGGGGAAGCGGAACTTGACGAACCACTCGCGGTAGAGGTTCTGCGCCATCTCCTCCAGTATCTTGATCCGCCGCAGGTTGTTCTCGATCAGGTCGTCGTAGGCCGAGAGTATCGCTGCGATTTTCCGCTGCTCATTTAGTGCCTCATGATATGTGATGCGGTGAGATCTTAAATGCCCGAGACTGAGGAATGGTTGAGCTGAGCCTGTTTTGATCTGTTTAGCCAGCCCTTGGAAAGCGGGACTGATTACCAAATAATACAGATAACGTTCATCAATGATTTTGAGATTTGGCTTAAACAAAGCGATGTTTTTGATGCTAAAGGGACGATGTGTCTTGACGAAGGCGGCCTCGCCAAGCGAAGCGCCTATATGTGCAAATAAAGTATCCCCGTATTCAGGTTTCGACCTTGCTATAACCCGTAAGTGTTCCTCTCCCGAGATTTGATCGCAAGTTTCAAAATCGATTTTTTCCCCACCAATTTCCTTAGCCTTAATCAACGGAAAGCCGTCTTTTACTCGCTTAGGCGTATCATGCGTACCATCAGTGACCAACAAACAGACATCATCGAGTGACGCTTCGCTTAATTTTGCCATCACTCCCCCTCCAGCAACTTGACCACATTCTCGGCGATCCGCTCTTCCAGTTCCCGGGCCTCGGCGTTGAGGGTTTCCAGTTCCTCGTTCTGCTCCTCCAGCCGCTCCTTGAAGTCAAAATCTTCCTCGACGCGGGCGGCCACGCCCACATAGCGTCCGGGGTTGAGGCTCCAGCCCTGGGCTTCAATCTCAGCTAGCGTCGCCACCTTGCACAGTCCCGCCACGTTGGCGTATTTGGGTTTCTTGCCGAAGTGCTCGGTTAGCAGGTCAGCGCTGTTGTGCAGGTTCTCTGCGGCTTCTCCCCGGTAGAGCCGGGCGATGTTGGCCAGAAACTCGATCTGTGCCGGGGTCCAGTCGCGGTGGGCGCGGTCAATCTGGCGGTAGATGTGGCGGGCATCTATAAAGAGCACCTTATCGGCACGGGAGGAAGATGATTCGCCGCTCTGGGGAGCGGCGCTCCCGGGAACGCCGCTTCCCAGTGCGGCACTCTTCCGCTTACCGTTGTCAAAAAACCACAATGTGCAGGGCAGGGTGACGGTATAGAAGAAGTTGGAGCCGACGGACACCATCACATCCACGGCATGGGCTTCGATGATCTGCTTGCGGATGTCCAGTTCCGAGCCGCGGGCGTCGGAGGCGGAGTTGGCCATAACAAACCCAGCCCGGCCGGTATCGTTCAGGGCGCTGTAGAAAAGCTGAATCCAGAGGTAGTTGGCGTTATCGGCGCGGGGCAGGCCGAAGGGAAAGCGCGGGTCGTCCTTGAGCCGGTCCTTGTCCACCCGGTCCACGTTGAAGGGCGGATTGGCCATGACAAAATCGAACTTGCCGGTGGATTTGTGCAGGTCTTCGTAGTAGGCGTTGCCCTGCCGGATATCGCCGGCCAGACCATGCACGGCGAGGTTCATCTTTCCCAGCCTCACGGTCTCGGCCACCTTTTCCTGTCCGTAGATGCTCAGTTCAGCGCCGGGGTTCTTTTTGTGTTCCTCGACAAAATGGGCGCTCTGCACAAACATGCCACAGGAGCCGGAGGCAATGTCAAAAATGCGCCCATGGAATGGCTGAATGATGCTGACAAGAAGCTTGACGATAGCGGTGGGGGTGAAGAACTCGCCGCCCTTCTGGCCTTCGCTCATGGCGAAGTGACCGAGGAAGTATTCGTAAATCTTGCCGAAGGCGTCCCCTTCGATGTCCATGGGGACGGAGTTCATGGTCTTGAGCAGTTCCTTGAGCAGGGCGTTCTCGAAGCGGTTGTAGGTCTTGGGCAGGACGTCCTTGAGGTCGGGGTTCTCCGCCTCGATGGCGCGCATGGCATCGTTGATGGCCGCGCCGATGTTGTCCCCATCCGGCAGTTGAATCAATGCCGAGAAGCGCGCCGCCTCTGGCAGGTAGAGCACGCCCCGTGCCTGATAGTCCGCCGGGCCGATCTTACGCCGTCCGCCGCCAGCCTCCGCCAGTTGCTTCGCCGCCGCCTGGAACTTGTGGTCGGCATAGCGCAGAAAGACCAGTCCCAGCACCGGTACGGAGTATTCCGAGGACTTCAGCTTGGAATTGGCCCGCAGCTCATCTGCCGCGTCCCACAGCCGGGATTCGATATTGTTGCTGTTATGGTTCATGGATTCTCCCTGGGGCGATTCTTATTTTGCCATCTAACGTTTGAGTTCAGCGGTGTGCCGCTTGCGACACGCCCGCTGCAACGAAGGGTTATGCGTTTTCAATCGGGCATACTCAGTCTGATTGTTTCACCATCGGGAAGTTCTTTAGTTTGCTTGGCGAGATCACCCGAAAGGCGAATATGTTCAATCCATGCTTATCTGGTTCGCACCTACAATTACTCAATGGTTGGGGTTAAACTTCGGCACGTCCGGTATCGCCTCACTGGAACGGCCTGCTACCTTTTCCATATGCTGCCCAAGATACTCCATCGCACCGCTGACGTTTTGTTGATGCTCATCCATTTCATCTTGAGTTAGCATCCTCGCCGCTGGGCTGCCTTTCTCATTATATTTTCAGTTTTTAATTCAGGCTGGAAATCAGAGGTTGCAAATTCACAGAGATGAAGTTGATGGTCAGCGGAAAAGGCAACCAACGCGCCATATTGTCCCATCGGTGCTTGCGTACTCGTGAAATCAGTTCGGGCAAACCCACACATTTCTGTGGCATTTTATACCTTTTATGGAATACAATCAACTAACTTTTCTTGTTCTATGTTAAATTTGCAGTACAATTATAAAACCATTTAGTTTGTAGAATGATAAGTTTTCGTGAGGAATTTTAAAATTTCTACGTAGGAAAAATATCCCGAATGCTTGCATTCTTCGTTTTAAGTTACTATAATGTCATTTGATTTTCCCGGTGATTCTGTTTGGGAATCAGTAATCTAAACAAGGAGGCAACGGCGTGAGATGAATGCAAATAATATCCTATACGAAACAGCACTGCAGCAGTTTGATACGGTAGCTGAGATACTTAATCTCGACGACGAAATAAGGGAACGCATGAGGTATCCGAAGCGATCCCTTATCGTTTCAGTACCCGTTAGAATGGATAACGGAAACGTAAAGGTATTTAAGGGTTATCGGGTACAACATGATATTACCTTAGGTCCTTCCAAAGGCGGTATCCGTTATCATCCCGATGTAGATCTTCATGAAGTTTCCGCACTCGCCATGCTGATGACATGGAAATGCGCACTCATGCATATGCCCTATGGCGGCGCCAAAGGAGGCGTTCAGTGCAGTCCTGAAGAAATGTCTCAGGGTGAACTGGAACGCATGACCCGTCGCTACACCACTGAAATTGTTCAAATCATAGGCCCGGACAAAGATATTCCCGCCCCTGATCTTTATACCAATTCACAGACTATGGCCTGGATGATGGATACTTACAGTATGCAGCAAGGTAATACCGTCCTGGGTGTCGTTACCGGCAAACCATTGCTATTGGGCGGTTCGTTAGGTAGGGCAGAAGGCACAGGGCAGGGTGTTGCCTATATGGTTATGGAGGCTGCGAGGGTTTCATATAAAGAACTTCGCGGTCTGCGAGTTGCGATTCAGGGATTGGGAAATGTCGGGTCTGTGGCTGCCCGCCTTCTCTATGAGCAGGGTTGTAATATCGTGGCAGTGAGTGATGTCAGCGGTGGGGCATACAATCCCAAAGGCATCCTTGTCCCGTACCTTATACATCATCTTAAAGAAAATAAGCATGTTGTTGGGTTGAAAGAAGCAAGCGCTATAACAAATGAAGAGCTTTTTGAATTGGATTGCGACGTCATTGTACCCGCGGCCATAGAGGGGCAGATAACGGAAAAGAACGCCGATAAGGTCAGGGCAAAAATTGTCGTGGAAGGTGCCAATGGCCCGACAACACCAGAGGCTGATAAGATATTGCAAGACAAAAAGGTGTTTCTCGTTCCGGATATCCTTGCCAATGCCGGTGGCGTGACGGTCTCGTATTTTGAATGGGTACAGGACATCCAGTGTTATTTCTGGAGCGAAGAAGATGTTCAAAAGAAACTCAAAGATGTTATGGTAAGCACATTCAACAGGGTGCTGGCGCTTTCCAATAAAAAGGGTATTGATATGCGCACCGCAGCATTAATGCTGGGAATAGGGCGGGTGGCAGAGGCGAAGAAGCTGCGTGGCTTATATCCCTAGTGCGGCTATGCGGCAACCAAAATGCCTAAAGTTGATGGCTTGCTTTAGAAAATTTTTTATTATCCACAACTTTACCTCACTTCAAGACCATTCCAATGTCCTGTAGCGGGGTGTGAGGAAAAGTTTAATACGTCACCAAGAGGATCATCATAACCTGACCCACCCTGTGCCTGTGCCATTTACGCGGGCAGATCATCGAAGAGTTCGTAAGCCAACTCGTTGTTTTTAGGAGAGGATTTAATGCCGGGATGGTCCATGGAAGGGGTCTGTGTCCAATTGCAAGGTGAAAAATAATGAGAAATGTGCTGAGTCGTTCCCTTCCCAAATCTGTTTTTCTTGAGCTCGAGGAGCCGATTCGAGCCGAGATTTTCGGTACGACTCGTCTTGAGAGCCATGCCGAGAGCTTGGCTCACACACAGACAGTTACCGACAATCCTCGTCACGGGCGGAACTTGTTACCCCGAATTCGAGAAAATCGTAAAGTCCTGGAAGCGGCCTACCACAGTATTTTGAACGCTGTTGAAAAAAAGCGCGCAATCACCCCCGCCGCTGAATGGCTGATCGATAACTTTCACATTGTGCGATCTCAGCTCAAAGACATTCGCGACCACCTTCCGCCAGAATATTATCGTGAATTGCCGAAAATCGCCGAGGGGACAATCGCTGGGTATCCACGGGTTTATGGAATTGCCTGGGCCTTTATTGCCCACACGGATAGCCGCTTTGATCCTGACCTTTTGAAGATTTTCTTATCGGCTTACCAGAAGGTACAGCCCCTAACGATTGGGGAGCTCTGGGCTGTTCCGATTACACTTCGGCTGATGCTTATCGAGAACTTACGGCGCATCGCTGCTCAAATTGTAGGAGCACAAAGAGCCCGGTTTGAAGCTGATCAAATTGCAGATTCGCTTTTGGGTCTTGGCGACGCCAAACAGCATACGGTTGAAGAAGTGATTCGCTCTCTGCAAAAACAGCCAAACATCCGGAGCTTTGCGGTTCAACTTCTGCAACGGCTACGGTTTCAGGAGGCGCACGTTGGATCCCTGCTTCAGTATCTAGGCCAAAAATTAGCCGCTGACGGCCAGGTTTTTGAGACTTGTGTCACAGCCGAACACAATCACCAGTCGATGGCCAATAGCACCGCTCGCAACATCATCACGAGCTCTCGCTTGATGTCTGCATTTGATTGGCAAGAGTTTTTTGAACAAACCAGTTTGGTTGATCAAATATTACGTGAAGGCTCCGACTTTGCGTCTATGGATTTTGCAACACGCGACCGGTATAGGCATAGAATAGAGGAACTTGCCCGCCACTCACCTCTTTCCGAAATCGAAATTGCTCAGAAGGTAGTTGCTGATTCCGGCTACCATCTCCTGGGCGACGGCAGGTTTGAATTTGAAAAATCAATTCGCTTTAAAGCCGGGGTTCACACAAGGTTTCTGCGGTGGTATACAAAAAACGGGGTCATTCTTTATTTAGGATCGATTTTCATTTTGTCAATTCTTATTTCTCTCCCGGTTGTAAGTCTCGCGACAAATGAAGTGCTCACAGGCCTCCCGCGAGTCACGATTTTCCCCTTGATATTTTTGCTCGCCTCTGAAGTCGCGATTGCTTGTGTGAACCGGTGGACTATTGCCTTGCTCGGCCCAAAACACCTACCGCGGCTCAACCTTGAAAAAGGTATTTCTGAAAAGTATAGAACGTTCATCGTTGTACCGACTATGCTTACCGATGAAGTCAAAATCAGGGAACAACTCGAACAAATCGAAATTTATTTTCTTTCAAACCAGGATGATAATATTTATCTTGCTCTATTGACTGACTTTGCCGATTCCACTCACGAACACTCAGATGGTGATGATCGTTTAATCGAGGTGGTATTTCATGAGCTTAAGCTGTTGAACGATCGGCATCCGGTTAAAACCGGCCAACATCCAAGGTTTTCGATTTATCACCGCCGGAGAGTTTTTAATTCACACGAAGGTTGCTGGATGGGCTGGGAGCGCAAACGCGGAAAGCTTCATGAATTCAATCGCCTTTTGTTGGGCGCGAAAGATACTACTTACTGGCCTTTCTTTGGTCGGCAACTTTGTATTCCTGGTGATATACGCTATGTGATCACCCTGGATGCTGACACCAAGCTACCCCGTGGATCTGTCGCTCAATTGGTGGGCGCAATGGCTCATCAACTCAATCAGCCCAGATTCGACGAAACCACGGGCCGGGTGGTCTCGGGCTACGGAATCCTTCAGCCACGCATCACCCCAACTCTTCCAACACGGCAAGATAACACTATCTTCAGAAGACTATCGGCGAGCCGGCCCGGGATTGATCCCTATGCTTCTGCCGTTTCTGACGTCTATCAGGATCTTTTTGAAGAAGGCTCCTACACCGGTAAGGGTATTTATGATCTGGCCGCATTTGAACGAACCATGCAAAATCGAATTCCTGAAAATGCCATTCTGAGCCACGATCTTCTTGAAGGTAATTTTGTACGCTGCGGGTTTCTAAGCGACGTTGAGCTTTTCGAAGATTTTCCATCACACATTGGAGTCGCAACGCTGCGCTCGCACCGCTGGATACGCGGGGATTGGCAACTTTTACCCTGGATTTTCGGATCGCGGGGACGTTCGATTTCAATCATCGGACGTTGGAAAATGTTTGATAACCTTCGTCGCTCGTTGGTCGCTCCCGCGGGTCTCTTCTTGTTTTTTATATCCGGGATCTTGCCCGGAGTCAGTCCATATCCTTTGTTTGCCCTGCTCGTGATGAGTTTACTCAGCCCGGCACTGATCACTCTTTGGTCTGATCTCTGTCCCCGGCGCAGGCATACGTCTCTGGTACAACACCTTTTCCTTGCGTCTGAAAAGTTTCGGACTGGCCTTGCGCACGCATTCTTATCGTTGGTTTTACTTCCACACAATGCCTGGACGTCTCTCGATGCCATAGTTCGCGTACTCTATCGCATATACATCAGCCGAAAAAAACTTCTTGAATGGACGACGGCTGCTCAGGTAAAAGGTTCGGCAAACCTCGATGTGCGAAGCTTCATTCGCAGCATGCGGGGGGCACTCTTCTTAACCTCAGTTGGCCTTATTTCGATGTATTTGTTCAATTCAACATTTTATTCTTTCCTGTTTCCATTGTTCGTTCTTTGGTTGACATCTCCGGCACTCGCGCGCCATTTTAGCCTGCCATCAAGGGTTCAAATTAAGCGACCGGTCAAGCCCGCAGACATAATCCTTCTTCATTCGACAGCGCGCAGAATTTGGCGCTTTTTTTCGACATTTGTAACAACCGAAGATAACTTTTTGCCACCCGATAACTACCAGGAAGATCCCAAACCAGAGGTGGCTCATCGCAGTTCTCCAACAAATTTTGGACTTTATTTACTTTCGATTCTTGCTGCGAGAGATTTCGGCTGGATTGGCATAAGCGATGCTGTCGAGCGCATGGAGGCGACACTCCGCAGTCTTTTGCAACTTCCCCGGCACGAGGGCCACTTTTTCAACTGGTATGATACTAAGGACCGCCGGCCGCTCGAACCTCGATATATTTCTTCTGTCGATAATGGCAATCTCACGGGTCACCTTTTCGTCGTAGCCCAAGGCTGCTCGGAACTCTTAAAGACGCCAATCGGAGCCCCGGGTTTCAATCGCGGAATTCTTGATACTGTTTTACTTTTAGATCAAGAGCTAAACAGCTTTAAGTCCAGGCATTTAGAACCCGGCCAGGCTTTCAAAAACGTTTCTGAGGTCTTTGCAGAATTGTCCTCTCACCTCCAGACGCCTGATCACCTGATTGAAGATTGGACTCACCACTGGGAGAGCTTGCGCGCGCAGTCCGCCTATCTGGTGAAACAGGCACGGCTATTTGCGGGAGATCCCGTTCAACATGAAAAAAGCGAGGTCTTGAATTGGACACAAGCACTGCAAAACGATATTCAGAGTTCGGCCAGAGATTTTCTCTCTTTTGCCAGCTGGTCTGATTTTTGGTGCGAAAAACTTTCTGCCGATTCAGACATTGAAAGTCGTCATTGGTGGGAAGGGATTCGTCAGACACTCCGCCAGCAGGTGACTCTTGAGGACTTGTCGCTCTTTTGCTCCGGAGTCCTTGATGACATTGTCGCGTTTAAAAAGAGTGAAAAATCCGCCCGGCACGTCTTGCCTGACTTTCTTGATTCTTTGCTTGGTTGTCTTGGGCGGGCCATTTCCCAATCGAAAATACTCGTACAAACGATAAAGGATGTACGATCGATTTCTCGTCAGTTGATTCGTGAAATGGACTTCAGGCTGCTATACGATCCGAGTCGTAAGCTCTTTTCAATCGGAATGCGTGTCAGTGAAACTCAGCTTGATCCGAGCTATTACGACTTACTTGCATCGGAAGCCCGTCTGACCAGTTTTATAGCGATTGCAAAGGGCGATGTTCCGGTTTCGCACTGGTTTCATTTGAGTCGAAATTTAGTTAACGTAGGTCAGGGTACGGCATTGGTTTCGTGGTCTGGCTCGATGTTTGAGTATCTTATGCCTTGCCTTGTGATGCGTTCGCCCGAAGGTAGTCTTCTCGATGAGACCTGTCGGCGCGTGATCGCCCGCCAAATTGAGTATGGCAGTGAAAAGAA
The DNA here is from genome assembly GCA_015075005.1 of Planctomycetia bacterium. Classification (GTDB taxonomy): domain Bacteria; phylum Planctomycetota; class Brocadiia; order Brocadiales; family Brocadiaceae; genus Brocadia. The sequence goes on along the minus strand of JABTVC010000002.1, from coordinate 97,763 downwards.
TGTGCCCTGGGGCATCTCAGAGTCAGCCTACAACAAGCGTGATATCTACCTTACCTACCAATACTCCAACTTTGGCCTTCCTGATTTAGGTCTTAAGCGTGGTCTGGGTGCTGATCTGGTGATAGCTCCTTATGCTTCTCTCCTGGCAGCACTTTACGAGCCCGCGCAGGCAGCTGTAAATTTACGCCACCTTCAGGAGCGCGGCGCATTAGGTCCTTATGGATTTTACGAAGCGGTTGATTTTACACCGAGCCGTCTGCCTGACGGACGTTCCAGTGTGATAGTCAGGGCTTATATGGCACACCACCAGGGTATGGCCCTCGTCGCTCTGGCAAATGTTTTTAAGAACTCTTCCATGCAACGTCGTTTTCATTCGGACCTTTCTGTTCAGGCCACAGAGCTTCTTCTGCAGGAACGTACACCACGCACGATCGGAACACTTCCGGCGGCAGATAAGAATATTCAAGTCGAAGTTGTCAAAGAACCCATTGAGCATGTTTCCCGCCGTTACCACACGGCCAATCGTCCCATCCCAACAACACAGCTTTTGTCTAACGGCAACTACACGGTTATGGTGACTTCAGCCGGCTCAGGATTCAGTCGCGTTCGCGATCTGGCGGTTACCCGCTGGCGGGAGGATGTGACACGGGATCATTATGGTTACTATATCTACCTGAAAGACTGCGTCACCCAGAACGTTTGGTCCGCTGGCTATCAGCCAATCTGCGCTGAGGCCGATCACTACGAAGTTTCGTTTTCAGAGGACCGTGCCCGCATCACACGGGAAGATCATGAGATCACAAGCGAGCTTGAGATTTTTGTTTCGCCAGAAGAAAACGCGGAAGTTCGCAGGTTGACACTCAGCAACCAGGGTTCTTCGGTTCGCGAGATCGAAATCACTTCATATTCCGAGGTTGTTTTGAACTCGCAAGGGGCCGACGTGGCCCATCCAGCCTTTTCTAACCTCTTTGTAGAAACTGAATTCAGGCCGGAGCTATCGACATTAATCGCGAGCCGCAGGCCCAGATCAAACAAAGACAAACGTCTCTGGCTGATGCATGTTTTGCGCGCTGATCGTCACTCGGCCGGACCTATTCAGTGCGAAACGGATCGTTCCCTTTTCATAGGACGCGGACGAAGCACCAGAAATCCAGCCGCGATTTTTGATAAAGAAAAACTATCCGGCACAGTAGGTCCTGTGCTGGACCCCATCCTGAGCCTGCGCACCCGGGTGCGCCTCGAACCTGGAGTTGCGGCCCACCTGACTTTTTCTACCGGTGTGGCGGATTCCCTGGAAGCGATCGAAATAATGGCTGAAAAATTTTACGATCCATCTATCTTTGAGCGAGCCAGTGATCTCGCCTGGACACAAGCTCAGGTTAAACTTCATCACCTTGGAGTCGAGCCAGATGAGGCTCACCTATTCCAAAGGCTAACAACCCGCCTTCTTTATGCCGATTCTTCTTTAAGGGCGCCATCAGAAATCCTTAGAAAAAACACCAAAGACCTGACCGGTCTGTGGGCTTTGGGGATTTCAGGAGATCATCCCATTGTCCTTGTCAGAATCGATGATATTGAAGATCGGAATCTCATCCGGCAGTTACTCAAGGCACAGATTTATCTTGCAACGAAAGGATTCGTTTCCGATCTCGTCATTCTCAACGAAAAAAGAAGCTCTTATACTCAAGAGCTACAAACTACTTTAGAAAATATGACCCAAGCAGCCCACACACCTTCAGCTCTTTCCCTCATTTGTGGAAAGGCATTTGTACTTCGTGGCGATTTGATATCGGAGAGCGACCACATTTTATTGGCAAGTGAAGCACGCGTCATCCTTTCGACGCGTCACGGGAGCTTATCTGATCAAGTAAAACGTACGAGGATGCTTCCCTTTCCCCCAGTGAAATTGAAATCGATCAAACAGATTGCTGAATCTCACACAAGTACACCGTTCCCTCACTTGGATTTCTTTAACGGCTACGGTGGGTTCTCAGCCCAAGGCGACGAATATACCATTATTCTTAAGGCCGGTGAAACAACCCCCGCTCCATGGATTAATATAATTGCAAATCCAGAATTTGGATTTCAAGTTTCCGAAAGCGGTGCGGGCTATACATGGTCATCGAATAGCCGGGAAAACCAACTCACACCCTGGTCAAACGACCCTGTTTGCGATCCCGCCGGCGAGGCCTTTTTCATCAGAGATCGTGACTCGGACGCACTATGGAGTCCGACGGCAGCTCCGATTCGGCTTCCCAAGGCCGTCTACACGGCTCATCATGGCCAGGGATACAGTCGTTTCGAGACATATGCGTACGGTATATCTTCTGAACTGGATCAATTTGTACTCCCCGATCATCCGGTTAAAATCTCCCGCCTTGTGCTCGAAAACCGCTCAATGGGGTTACGACGCCTATCCATTTCTGGTTATGTCGAGTGGGTACTTGGCTTTTCGCGCCCTTCCATGGCCCCAACCACAATCACCGAATTTGACGGGCCTTCACAAGCCGTCTTCGCATTCAACCCAAGAAACATTGAACATGGAAACAAAATAGCATTCAGTGCCCTTTTGCGTGGACAGACATCATTCACCTGTGATCGCACTGAATTTATCGGACGCAACTCAGCCCTTACTCACCCAGCCGCCCTCTTACGGAAAGAGCCTCTTCGGGGAAGATTTGGAGGTGGGCTCGACCCCTGCACGGTTCTGCAAACTGAGATTACGCTCAAAGCGGATACAAAAGTAGAAATTGTTTTTATCCTGGGGCAAGCCTCAGATCGTCCCGCTGCCCGGGATTTGATCAGTCGCTTGCGCGCTATGAATCTTGTTCACGCATGTGAACGCATACATACACTTTGGCAAGATATGCTTGGCACAATTCAAGTTGAAACACCGGATCGTAGCTTTGATCTTGTTATCAATCGCTGGTATCTCTATCAAACCATCGTTTGCCGGCTCTGGGCCCGTGCGGCTTTCTATCAGGCTGGCGGCGCCTTCGGCTTCAGAGATCAGTTGCAAGACGTCATGGCATTGATGATATCTGCACCACAAATAGCACGCAAACAGCTTTTGCTGGCGGCAAGCCGCCAGTTTATTGAAGGTGATGTGCAACACTGGTGGCATCCCCCTGGCGGCCGGGGTGTGCGCACCCGTTTTTCAGATGATCTCTTATGGCTTCCCTATGTTGTTTCGCACTACTTACGTGTGACTCAAGATTTTTCCATATTGAAGGAGTCCATTCCCTTTCTTGACGGCCCCCTTCTCAGGCCCGATCAGGAAGATTCCTATTTCACCCCAGGCGTGTCGCTTCAAGAGGCCTCTCTTTACCAGCATTGTGCCCGCGCTCTGGATTACAGCTTGAAAACGGGCTCGCACGGCCTGCCACTCATGGGAGGCGGAGACTGGAACGACGGGATGAATCATGTTGGGATCGGGGGCAAAGGCGAAAGCGTATGGCTGGCATGGTTTCTGCAGGTAAACTTACAAAACTTCGCACCACTGGCGCGTGAGGCAGGCGAGGCGGAACGATGTGAGGCCTGGTTAAAACACGCAAAATCTCTTATCGAGGCGGTCGAGAACAACGCCTGGGATGGAGCTTGGTATCGAAGGGCTTTCTTCGATGACGGAACGCCAATGGGTACAGCCAAAAGTACCGAATGCCAGATTGATTCGTTGGCCCAGACTTGGGCGGTTATTTCGGGTGCGGGTCAAACCGGGCGAGCGCAAACCGCTATGCATTCAGTATACGAGCATCTCGTAAAGCCAGATAATGAAATGATTTTGCTGTTCACTCCGCCTTTTGACCAGACACCCTTAGATCCTGGTTACATTAAAGGGTACTTGCCGGGCGTGCGCGAAAATGGAGGTCAGTACACACATGCAGGCAGTTGGGTCGTAATTGCGACGGCTCTTCTTGGTGACGGTAAAAAGGCTCATGAACTCTTTTCGTTTCTAAATCCGATTCACCACACGAGTTCTCTGTCAGAAGTGAATCGGTATAAAATTGAGCCATACGTTTTGGCCGGCGATGTGTATTCTGAATCTCCAAATACCGGTCGTGGCGGCTGGAGCTGGTACACAGGTGCCGCTGGCTGGATGTATCGCGCCGGCGTTGAGTTCATATTGGGGTTTCAAATTTCCGGGAACGAACTCACGCTGAAGCCTTGCGTACCTCCTGACTGGTCACAATTCAAGATCCATTATCGCCACCGAAGTAGCACCTATATTATCCATGTCGAAATCAGAACAAGCGCTATCACCGAGGCAAAAAAGTTAACTTTGGCTGATGATGGAAGGCTGCATGAACTCAATCTGAAGTTTGGTTTCGGCTGACCACTTTTGATTTCCCCGAAAACCAAATAGTAAATCCGTCAAACCTTCTATGAGCAAATCAAAGAATGTCTCAATAGGCGGCTTGTTCAATTCCTTAGAAATCTCCGTAATTGTCTTCGCTGCACCTATAAATTCTGGTTCTATCATCGTGCAGCCTCCGCAATTCAACATTTTGAAAACTTCGCCTTCGCAATCGCCGGGCAAACCGCTTCTTTTTCTTTCGGCAGACGATTTTTGAGCAGCTCAAATGCCGCTTGCACATCGTCTACGCGATGAATAAGATTTAAGTCTTTCGTGTCAATCATCCTGTGCTTCACGAGCGAATCGAAATTGATCACTTCTTTCCAATATTCCGAGCCGTAGAGAAGAATGAGGATGTCCCGGTCAAGCTTTTGCGTCTGAGCCAGTGTCAGCATATCCATAAGCTCATCTAGCGTTCCGAACCCTCCGGGAAAAACAATGAGTGCCCGTGCCAAATGTGTAAACCATAGTTTGCGCATAAAAAAGTAGTGAAACTCAAATAAGAGCGATGGGGTTACGTAGGGGTTTGGGCGCTGTTCGTGAGGCAGGCCGATGTTGAGACCAATGGTGACCCCACCGGCATCCATAGCACCCCGATTTGCCGCTTCCATAATACCTCCGCCTCCGCCTGAACAGATTACAAATCTTTTAGAGCCTGCCAGATCGCTGGACCACTCAGTCAGAAGTCGTGCCAGCAAGCGGGCGTCTTTATAGTACCGCCCTAATGGCCCGTCTTCTTTCATCCTGGCTGATCCAAAGAAAACGATTGTGTCATGAATCCCTTCCCGCTGAAACCGGTAAAGTGGTTCAAGGTACTCGGCAAGAATGCGAAGAGGTCGGCCATCGTTACTATCCAGGAATATTTTGTTATGATAGGCAGTCTCTGATGAAATCGGTCTGTCGGGGGTTTTCATAATTTCTCCTTTGCGGTATCGCCGAAAAAACTCGGCATGATGATTTTAATCTCCTTCGTTATATCGTCTCGCGATAATACTCTGCCTTTCTGCATTTACGGATTACTCCCTTAACATTAAAAGCATGTAGTTCTTTACGTGACGGGTAAGGAGGAAGTTTTGTCTGGTGTGTTCACGGACATTTACACCAGGCTTTTTGGCTTATTCCAGGCTGTTTGACGATTTTAAGTCCGTTTTGCCTTCAGTATTCTTTTGCTGATAAAGATGTTCGAGAAATACCGTTACCTCTTCCGGAGAGTTGACATAGTAATCTGCTGCGGACGTATCCGATGGGTTTCCCACAAAGATTGTCAGTTCTTTGCCCTTCAAAGCATGAAATACTTCTATATCTGCCTTATCATCGCCGAGATAAATAAGAAGTGCGTCTTCTCCAAAGTTTAAAGGGAAATAGTTGGTCAGCAGCCATTGAATCGTAGTGGCCTTATTCCAGGTTACCGGCGGGCGTATCTCGTAAACCATCTTCCCGGTACTCAGGGACAGTGCATTTCTTTCTAAATACGGTTTTGTAATACTGGTAAGTGTCGTCGCTATGAATTCCACATCCTTTGCCTTTTTAACCAACCGATAGTGCAGGCTAACGCTATAGCCTTTATCCTCGAGGTATACCCCTTCGATATGATGTAAGGATTTAAAGAGCCGCATGTATATGTGCCAGAGATTATAACGTGCCTTCTTGGCCTCTGAACTGCTAAACCGTACACCAGGTCCCTCCAGTTCTATTCCATGATTGGCTGCATATAATAACCCGGGAATATTAACCAGCTTTTTTATCTGCCGTAGTGAACGCCCCGTTATTATGCCCAGAAAGAATGCCCTGTTCTGTGAAATTTTTAGTAAAACCCGACGCGCTTCTTCCGGAAGGGCTGCAAGGTCCGGATGTTCCTGAATGGGCGCTAAAGTACCGTCAAAATCCGTCAAAAGAATTATTTTCTTCTGTGCCTGGAGAAGTTTGTTGATAGTATGGATATGGTCGAATGCGTATTTCATTGGTGTAATTTGATTAATTCATTTACAATACTTTGTCCCCAGTTGTATACATTATGTTCACGTACCTGTTCCCTGAGCCGTTGCATTCTTTTCTTCTTTTCGTCAAGGGGCATTTCGATGGCGGTCTTTATCGATTCCGCAAAGGTATCGATGGCGTAAGGATTTATCTGGATACATCCATTGAGTTCTTCTGCGGCACCAGTAAAACGACTAAGGATCAATACGCCGCACTCGTCGAAGCGGGTGGCAATGAACTCCTTGGCAACCAGATTCATCCCATCATGTAAAGAGCTAACGATACAGATGTCCGACAATCGGTATAAGGCTTGTACACTGACCCGGTTAAAATGCGATTTTAATAATCGTATGGGCGTCCACCTGCCGCTGTGGTATTTATGATTAATCTCGTTCATGAGGTCATATATCGTGTCGTTATAATCGCGATAGTCCTCAATGTGAATTCTGCTTATGGTGCCTGCCTGTATGAAGGTAAACTTATTTCTGTATGCAGGGTTATTTTCAAGGAATCTGTCAATGGCCCTGAACCTTTCAGGAATGCCCTTGGTGTAATCCACCCTGTCTAATCCCACGCCGATAATCTGACCTTTTAGCCCAAGTTCTTTCTTGATTCGCACGATTTCATTCTCAACGTCTTTCCCCTGGGATTGCAAGGTTAGAGCGTCAAAATCAATACTAATAGGAAATGGGCGGACGTGGGTCGTCTTTCCGCCTTTTGTAGCAGTAAATTTTCCATAATCGACCCTGGATTCCAGACTCCGGTCTACCGTATCGAGGAAATTGTTGCAGTGGTACTGGACATGAAATCCCAGGAGGTCATTGCCGAGGAGTCCTTCCAGAATTTCCTGCCCCCAGGGGCATATGCGGAACGCCTCCCTGTTTGGCCAGGGGATGTGCCAAAACTGAGCCACAAGCAAATCTGGTCTGCTTTCTTTCAGCATCCTGGGAAGCAAGGCAAAATGATAGTCCTGAATGAAAACAAATGCCTTATCTTTTCCGACTTCTTCCAAAACAACATTGGCAAATTTCTGGTTTACTGCCTTGTATACTGTCCAGTCCGCCTCATTAAATTTGGGCTTGATGTACACAATATGGCAAAGCGGCCACAATGCCTCATTGGAAAATCCGTAGTAAAACCGTTCCTCTTCTTCATGGGTAAGCCAGGTCCTTCGAAGGATATATTGAGGGTTATCCGGGGGAACGGCAATACGATCGTTGCTATCTACTACCTCCTTATCGGCATCACCACTGCCATAAGCAATCCAGGTACCCCCTTCAGACCGAATAATGGGGTCCAGCGCTGTGACCATCCCGCTAGCAGGGACAATGCATATAATTTCCTCACCCGCATACGTATGACTATATGGCTCGCGATTGGATACGATAATAAGCTTATAATCCTTGAGTTTGTTCGAAATAAGCTCTCTTAATGAATCTTTTGTATAAATCATATTTATTTACATGTTTGGATAGCTTTCTGTTTAATCCTGTTATTCATTACAAAAAGCAGTTGCAGTTGAGGTGTCTCTTTGTTTCATGACACACTTCTTCCTCTTAGTCAACACAACAATGTTTATGTCTTTTGGTTTGTTGAACAAATTCCTGACACGGCGGAGCCGAATCAAATATGCTTACAGGAAAAAAAGGTTTTACAAAGTGATATCAACTAAAGACAGGTGATGATTGGCGCTTCTGAAGCATGTTGTCTGTCGTAAACTTTCTGGTGAAATAGTATAATAGGTAATTTATAGTTGTTCAAGGAAATAATCTTGCCGGCACAGGAAAGACTTGCGCGTGGCGAATCTGTGAAGGATTATGGAAATCTTTTTCGCGAAGTAGTATTGTATCATACCCTGTGACAAGTTTAAAATTTAATATTCAGGCTTTATTAAAAATATCAACGGGAGAGGCAATGGTGATTGATGCGGTGATTAATCAGGTTGGAGAGAATGCCTCTCGGTTCGGGGAACAGCTTGACAAGGCTGGAAGACGCCTTGATTGGTTATTCCTTAAGACATGCAACTACGGTCATCCTTGATGAATTTGGGTTGCATTTTGATGGAAATGTTGTAGAATCCATCCTAAGTTCTTTTAAGAAGAACAATTTACAATTTCGTGAGGGGTATTCCTATATGAGGACGGTGATTACGGGTGGGGCAGGATTTCTCGGTTCACATGTGTGCGATTATTTGATAAATAAGGGACATGAGGTTGTATGTATTGATAATTTGTTGACGGGCAAGATGGATAATGTGGTCCACTTAATGGGGAATAGCCAATTCCGCTTTATTAAGCACAACGTAAGTGATTACATTTATGTGGACGGACAAGTGGATAATGTATTGCATTTTGCATCACCAGCCAGCCCTTCAGATTATCTGGAATTTCCTATACAAACCTTAAAGGTTGGTTCCCTGGGCACTTTAAACAGTCTGGGTTTGGCCAAATCAAAGAAAGCAAAGTTCCTTTTGGCATCAACCTCTGAGGTATATGGAGATCCACAAATCCATCCTCAACGGGAAGATTACTGGGGACATGTGAATCCTGTGGGTCCCAGAGGTGTTTATGACGAGGCAAAACGGTTTGCAGAAGCAATGGCAATGGCATATCACCGATACCATCATATAGACACCAGGATAGTAAGAATATTCAATACCTATGGGCCGCGGATGCGTGTCAAAGACGGTCGTGCACTGCCTAACTTTATGTGCCAGGCACTCAGGGGCGAAGATATTACAGTTTTCGGGAACGGCTTACAGACAAGGAGTTTCTGCTACGTCTCTGACCTTGTAGAAGGTATCTATCGGCTACTCCTTTCGCCGGAGCATGATCCCGTAAATATCGGAAATCCTGAAGAGATAACCATAGACCAGTTGGCAAAAGAGATTCTTGCCCTTACGGGCAGCAAAAGTAAAATTATATTTAAACCCATTCCCGTTGACGACCCGAAGATTCGGCAACCCGACATCTCCAGGGCAAAGAGTATTTTAGGTTGGGAACCAAAAGTCTTACGGGCAGAGGGGCTGCGTAAGACTTTGGCGTATTTTAAAGATGTGTTAACTTCCGGCGGGAAAAGTATATGAAAAAGGTGGTTGGTGTCTTTGGCAGCCCCCGTCCTGATGGCAACTCCGATATTTTGCTTAATTATGCTATACAAGGAGCCGAAACGTGTGGTGATGTTGCTGTTGAAAAGATCGTAATCCGTGATTTACACATTGCGCCATGCAATTCTTGCGGCGGCTGTTTTGAAAAAGGGGTGTGTGTTATTGATGATGATATGCAAATAATTTACTCCAGGTTTGTGGATGCGGACATCATTGTCGTGGCATCTCCCGTCTATTTTATGGGTGTGAGTGCGCAATTAAAGGCAGTTATTGACCGTTGTCAGGCCTTTTGGGCCAGAAAATATGTTTTGCATCAGCCTATCAGGGAAGACGCACGTGTGGCTCGCGGTTTTTTTATCGCAACTGCAGCGCGCAGCAATGGAGAAGAATTGTTTGCCGGTGCGGTAAAAACGATAAAGGCTTTTTTCCATGTTTTAGATACAAAATATGCGGGGGATATATTGTGTGCCGGACTCGAAGAAAAAGGTGTTGTATACAAGAAACAGGAGATATTACAACAGGCATATGATGCCGGCAAGCAGTTACTTCACAAAAATTTAGAGTAATTGGGTCTATGAAAAAAGGAACAATGACAGAAAAAGCTGAAGGGAAACAATACCGTTGTCCTGGTGAGTCTTACACAATCAGCGATTCTGTGTGTAGGGGAAGACAGCGGGTAAATTATCCCAAATGTAATGTATGTCTTGAGAAGGTTGAGCCAGGCGGGGGCGCTCAATCGCATACAGAATCTAAACTATCGCCAAACATATTCAAGAGTTATGATATCCGTGGAATATATCCCTCAGAGCTCAACGATGCGACGGCCCTTAAGATCGGAACATCCATAGCCTTGTTTTTCAGGGAAAAAAATCCGAATGCGAAAAATATAGTTGTGGGGAGGGATATGAGACTTTCCTCAAAGTCGCTCGCCAATGCCTTGATAGAAGGCTTATGTACCGCAGGCCTCAACGTCATTAATGTGGGTGTCGTATCATCAGAAATGACTTATTTTGCCGTGGGCCATTACAAGTACGACGGCGGGGTAATGGTTACGGCTTCTCATAACCCGGCCGAATATAATGGATTTAAAATATGCAGGGAACAGGCCATTCCGGTCAGTTTTGAGACTGGGATAGACCGTATTTCGAAACTGACGAGGCAGTATCATCCTCTGCGCGGTGAGCACCTTGGTAAGGTCATGGCAAGAGATATCATTGCTGATTATAAAAAGCACGTCCTGAAATTTGCCAGCAACTTCAGGCACCTTCGTGTAGTAATCGATGCGGGAAATGGGATGGCCGGTAAGACGATCCCTGTTGTTTTTGAAGGGCTTCCCGTTGAAATCATTCCGCTCTATTTTGAACTGGATGGAAGTTTTCCGAATCATGAAGCCAATCCCTTGAAACCTGAAAACATGGTTGATTTACAAAAAAAGGTGCGTGAGACAAGGGCACATCTGGGAGTCGCTTTTGATGGAGATGCTGACCGGTGCGTTTTTGTGGATGAGATGGGACGAATAATTGGATGTGATATTATTACAGCATTAATCGCAAGACAGATTCTCGAACGGGAAAAAGGAGCGACGATTTTGTATGACCTCCGCTCAAGCTGGATTGTTCCCGAAGAAATCAAGGCTGCCGGTGGTATACCTTACCGGGAGCGTGTTGGCCACACCTACATGAAGGCGACCCTGCGGGAAAAAAAGGCCACTTTTGGCGGGGAACTCTCAGGACACTACTACTTTAGAGATAATTACCATTCTGATTCTGGAATGATTGCCTTCCTTATGGTTTTGGAAATCTTAAGCGCAAAACGCGTTCCATTCTCAAACATAGTGTCGCCGCTCAAGAGGTATTGTTCTACGGGTGAAATTAATTTTGAGGTAGAGGATAAGGATGCGAAAATTGCAGAAATTGCTAAGATATTTTCAAATGGCAAGGTGGATCATGTGGATGGACTAACCGTGGAATACAATGATTGGTGGTTCAATGTAAGAAAATCCAATACCGAACCCCTGCTCAGATTAAATGTGGAGGGAAAAACACAAGAACTCCTGGAGAAAGGGAAAAGGACATTAATCAATATCATTCAAAACAAAAACGTATGACCGCTTTTTTCAATAGAATGAATCCGTGTGTACCAATAGGCCTGTTTATAGCAATAGTCTGTTTCCCTGTTTTTGCAACCAGCAGGGATGAGGTGCTGTGGGCAGATCAACTTCCAGGTGAGGAAGGCCTTGATATCAAGTTTAATAATGGGAAATTATCGGCAAAACTGAAAAACTCTCCCCTGGAAAAGGTATTAAAAGAAGTCATGTCGCAGAGTGGTGCCAAGATATGGCTTAACGATTCAATCGATGGAACTGTAACCATAGAATTCAAAAATATACCCATCGGAGAGGGAGTTCGCAGGATGCTTAAGGATAAAAATTATGCCTTTGTTTTCGCACGTCAGGACGCAAGAGAGGGAAAACTTTCCATCGTGCGTGCTAGTAAATCTAAAGAAATCTTTACGAAGGTAAATGAAGAACCTCCCAGGAAATTTCCTCAAAAAACTGTGTTACCCGTTGCCAAAAAAGACAAGCCAAAAAAAGAACCGCAGTCCTTTGAATCTCTCGTAAAGGATGCATTAGAAAATGAAGATCCGGGTAAGAGGGAGGATGCAATTATAGCCTTAGGAGAAAGCAAAGACAAAAAAGCAATCGAAGTCATCTCGAAGGCACTTGCGAATGACCCCACGGAAGATGTGCGATTAAGCGCTATTGATGCATTGTTGGACATCGGCGATACTAGCATTGTCGATCCCCTTTCTATAGCGCTCAAGGATCGGGATCCATGGGTACGTGAAAGTGCGGTAGAGGCATTAGGTGAAATTGGTGGAGAGACTGCTATTGAATTTATAAAAAACGCCCTCAACGATGAAGATGGTTCTGTCAGAGAACTCGCTCAGGAAACATTAGAAGAACTCAACGCAAAGAAGTAGAATGTTTTCCGTTTTTGCGTTGACATTTTTCCGAAAATGCAGATAACAATGCTGCCTCGGAATACAGAGAACAAGAAAGGGGAATATTTTTGAGCCGGAAAACAAAAAGCCCCAATATCTTTTTACCGGTTTTCCCCCGACTCGGATTATGAATACTTCTGCCAAAGCAAGCTGCTCTATAAAATCCTTATATCAAATTCTTTTTACCTGTGCCGGTATGAAAGGCAGCGTTGCCAGGGTTGCATCAGGCACTTTTGGGCTCAGAATTATTTCTACCGGGTTATCCTTTCTTATTGGTTTATTGCTCGCCCGATTGTTAGGCACGACTGGTTACGGAGCTTACGCCTATGCCACGTCATGGGTAGGTTTGCTTGCAGTTCCTGGTGCATTGGGAATGGACAAACTACTTGTTCGGGAAGTTGCCATTTACGAAGCCAAATCGGAATGGCGTTTTATGAAAGGTCTCTTGCGCTGGTCTAATCAGGCGGTACTTATAGTTTCGTCCGTATTAGCTTTATTGGTTGCATTAATCAGTTGCTTCTTAATGAGCCGCGGGGATTCGTTGGTCTTAATCTCCCTTTTGGTAGCACTGGCCTCACTTCCCCTCGTCACACTTACCAGACTAAGACAGGCGGTATTGAGAGGGCTTAACAAGGTAATAGCCGGACAAGTGCCGGAAATGCTCATCCAGCCAATTCTTTTTATTTGTTTTATTGGCGTTGCATACGTGTCATTCGGAAGGAGTTTAACTGCACCCTGGATATTGGGAATAAGCATTGCGGCTACAGGAGTCGCCTTCTTTGTAGGTGCAATGGTGTTGATCAAAACCCTTCCGCAACCTATCAGAGAAACATATCCTTCCTATGCAATACGAGAATGGATACAGAGTGCTTTACCCTTGATGTTACTCACGGGTATACAGATAATCAATGCCAGGATGGATATAATTATGCTTGGTGCGATAAAAGGGCCAAAAGAGGCGGGTATTTACTCAGTAGCCAATCGCGGGGCAGAACTTATTACCTTTGTTTTGCTGGCTGTCAATACTTCGCTTGCTCCTACCGTAGCAAGTCTCTTCGCAGCAAGAGACATGAAGAAGTTGCAGGATGTCGTTACAAAGAGCGCACGTCTCATTTTGTTATTTTCTTTGCCCATCTGTCTCGTTCTTATATTATTTGGTCACTGGTTTCTGCTCCTTTTTGGAGAGGCCTTTACACAAGGCAGAACAACTCTTGCAATTTTATCCGTGGGCCAAATTGCCAATGCTTTCATGGGTTCTGTATGTCTCTTGCTCATTATGACCAGACATGAACGTAACGCAGCCATTGGTATAGGAATCAGTGCGGTGTTAAAAATTATTATGAATGCCATATTGATCCCGAAATGGAGTATGGCAGGCGCAGCAACTGCTACGGCAAGCAGCATGATTATCTGTAATATTTTGCTGGCCGTACTGGTATATAAAATGCTTGGAATCCATTCCACGGCATTGGGAATATTTGCGATACGGAGAAAATGACGATGAAATCTATGTTCTTTATCGTGGGTGCGCCTAAGTGCGGCACTACCGCAATGCAAGAATATCTGAGACAACACCCCGGCATCTTTATGCCGTCTTTTAAAGAAAGCCATCATTTTGCGGACGACTTATTAAAACCGGACGATCCCTTTCTTAGCAGAGAAAAATATCTCTCTTTCTTTGCAGGGGCAGGAGAGAAAGAGGTTGTGGGAGAAGCTTCAGTTTACTATTTGTTCTCAAAGAATGCGCCATTAAACATAAAGTCATTCCGTCCGGATGCTAAAATCATTATCATGCTAAGGAACCCCGTTGATATGCTCTATTCGCGTTATTCTCAACTTGTTTATAATGGCGATGAGGATATTTTGGATTTTGAAGCATCTCTTGCTGCAGAAGAGAAAAGAAGAAATGGCGAGATGATTCCTGCGCACATACGAATCGGGAAGAAACTCCTCCACCACGAAGTTGTTAAGTTCACAGAACAGGTAAAGAGATATTTTGATACCTTTGGCAGAAACAATGTCCATGTAATAATTTATGACGACCTTAAAAGGGATATCGCAGGGGTATACCGTGAGATGCTTAGGTTTCTTAACGTTGACACAAATTTTCAGCCAACGTTCAAAATTATTAATCCAAATAAGCGTGTACGCAGCAAAGCTCTTCAGCGCTTCTTACTAGCACCCTCTTCAACAATGCGCATGATTGGCAAGTTATTTTTCCCCCGATCATTACGAGAAGCTCTCCTGAGCAGGCTTAGAAAATTAAACACACAATATATTTCCCGGCAGCCACTGTCTCCTGAACTACGGAATCGCTTGCAAGACGAGTTTGCTCCGGAAGTAAAAAGTTTGAGCGAGCTGTTGGGGCGTGATTTGACCCACTGGAATAAAGTCCGGCGAGGAGATGCGCCAGGTGATATGGAAAGCTGAAATAATCCATAAAATGTATCAACAAAAATTTCATGGTAATAAATCAAGCTGGTTGGGCCCGTTTGCGATTGGCGGAGTGGGAGGGAGCGGCACGAGGGTTGTCGCAGAAATTTTAATACAACTCGGCTTTTACCTGGGAGAAGACCTTAACCCCGCTCGTGACAATTTATGGTTTACCCTTCTCTTTAAGAGGCCTCGTTGGTTTTTAAAAAATTCAGTGAGAAAAGAATCGCAAATTTTCAAGGGTCTCACCATATTTGAAAAAGCCATGACTGCTGATTTACAGTTCCACTATGAAGAATTGAGTTTTATCACAGGCGCCGTTGTTGAAATGATGTTCAGGGGGCACGACTATTTGGGTGCGGGTCGTGGTTTGTGGCCAATAAAGAGAAGCATAACTATGTTCCGTTCAAGAATACGTGATCATACTAATTACATCGGTTGGGGTTGGAAGGAACCTAACACCCACATGTACATTGAATATTTAAATAAATATTTTCAAAATCTTAAATATATACATCTTATACGACATGGCATCGATATGGCATACAGTAACAATCAATCCCAGTTGTTCAATTGGGGGGCAATGTTTGGAATTGCCGCACATGATCCATCGATTCCCCTTCCCAGACGATCCCTTAGGTATTGGCATGAGGCAAATAAGAGGGCACTCACCCTTGGCCGGAAACTCCTGAAGGAAAGGTTTCTCGTAATTAACTTTGACAAGTTATGCATGAATCCGGGACGCGAAATAGAATTATTAATAGATTTTCTTGGGTTGGATACCCGTGGCGTAAAAATGGATGAATTACAGAAATTGCCCAAATTTCCTAAATCCTACGGGCGTTATAAAAACTACGACTTATCTATTTTCAGCAAAGAAGAAATTGAGGCGGTAAAGGCGCTGGGGTTTGTTGTCGATAGATAGTTGTACCGTTTGACCAATTCTTTGACAAATAAATTTATTAAAGATAGAATCCGTTCTATGAAAAAACAAACAGAACCCAAAAGATACATGATCTCCTTTGATAGTCATACCACTGCCCATGTCTTTACCGATGTGCTGGTAATTGGAAGTGGAGTGGCAGGACTCAGTGCCGCCATACAGGCGGCAAAGCATGGCTCCGTATTGATTGTTACAAAAGAAAAGATTGATGAAAATAATACGGCCTATGCACAGGGAGGGATTGCAGTCGTTCTGTCTGACAAGGATACTACAGCGAAACACATAAAAGACACGCTGGATGCGGGTCAGGGCTTGAGTGATGCCGCGACAGTAAAGACCATAGTTAGCGAAGGTCCCCGGCGGGTGAACGAATTGATCGAGTGGGGCGCTTCATTTGACAAAGAAAACAATCATCTGGTCTTTACACAGGAAGGCGGGCACCATTTTCCCCGTGTTATTCATGCACGGGGGGACTCGACAGGAAAAGAAGTAGAACTAACCCTGATTCGGGTTGTGAAAGAAAACAAAAATATCAAGGTCTTCGACCATACCTTTGTAATCGACCTCATTACGAAAGATGCCACTTGTAACGGTGCAGTTGCCTGGCACACAAAGAAAGGAAACATGTTGATCTGGGCAAAGCGAACGATTCTTGCAACAGGGGGATGCGGCCAGGTCTACCGTGAAACGACGAATCCGGACGTAGCTACGGGAGATGGACTGGCAATGGCATACCGGGCTGGCGCCGCCCTTCAGGACATGGAGTTCGTGCAGTTTCATCCAACAACACTCTATATTGCGGGGGCAGTACGGTTCCTCATTACAGAAGCCGTACGGGGCGAGGGGGGGATATTAAGGAATAAAAAGGGAGAGAGATTTATGCCAAAGTATCATCCGCAGGCAGAACTGGCGCCAAGAGACGTAGTGAGCCAGAATATCTTGAAAGAGATGCAAAAAACCGGCCACACGCACGTCTATATCGACGTTCGTCATATTCCAAAAGAACGATTGTATGCCCGTTTCCCCAAGATCAGGGAAATTTGTGCATCTTTTGGAATTGACATTGCGAGAGACCTTATTCCGGTGCGTCCCAGCGCCCACTATATGATTGGGGGGGTTAAGGTCAATCGTTTTTCCAGAACCGCTATCAAACAACTCTATGCTTGTGGTGAAGTAGCCTGTACGGGAATGCATGGGGCCAATCGGCTCGGCAGCAATTCTCTGCTTGAGGGGCTGGTAACAGGGTATATGGCGGGAACAGATGCGAGTAAGTCCATCCGGCGTTCTAAGCATGAACTCTTCCCCTATACCATTCAGGAGTTTGCGGGCGGATCAAAGATTAGCTGGCTGGATCTGAACGATATTGGAAATTCTCTCAAAAGTCTTATGTGGAGAGATGCCGGGATAGAACGGGACGAAAAACATTTGCTTGAGGCGGAAGATATGATTGAAATGTGGTGTAGTTACGTTATGGACAAGGAATTTACCAATCCAGCGGGATGGGAATTACAAAATATGCTGCTGGTTTCCAGGCTTATAGTGGCCTCTGCCCGTAAACGCACGGAATCACGTGGCGTTCATCACCGCTCCGATTATCCTGAAACAGACAATCCCCGATGGAAGAGGCATATTATCATGAAAAGGTTGAAATCCTAATCCGCGTTGCAGGGGTAATCGATCTGGCGGCTCCTTGATTTGAAGTTACTCAGGAAAAGAATTGAGGTGCAAATGAATCGGTAGCGGAATCCTCGTCTGGTGGGGCTTCTTGTTAAACCCGTTTCCCTATCAGGCCAACTTCTTTTTGTATGTTTCATTGAATATTGTATCTGCCAGCCATTTCTTGAAACTCTGATTGTCCATAAATTGTTTGAACAGCTCGGTGTGGTCGGTAAGCATCTCTACAATGACCCGCTCAAGAGCCTTGTCGTGTTCGATTCTTGCGTTTTGCTTATCATTTTGATTCATGGCGTTTTGATAGGCTTTGTCTGCAGAAACCTTTCCCGGAAGTTCTTCGGCAATTATTTTTCGTATTTTATCGGCGTCTTTCCAGTCTATGTTTCCAAATTGTTCGTTAAATGCCTTGATAATGTTGCTCAAACGGTCCAGTTCAGGTTCTCCTTTTTTACCACCACCGCCAATCAAAATGGGATCAATCTCTGCATTGTCGCCGACCAGCTGAATTTTATGAACAGCTTGTATCTCTACGCGGTAACTATCCATATCTATAGTTTCAAGGATTCCTTTGGACAAATCATCTTCTTTTGGAGCAGGCAGTTTTGGGATCAAAAAATTGAGGAATATCGACAGCCTTTCCCATTGAGCATTGGCATAGGGGAGAATGGATGCGAGAAAGTTATACATTCTTACAAACGACTTTGCTTTGCCCTTGAAATCCACTTGCCCATCTTCGTCAAGTTCAGCATTGTAATTAGCCACACACGCATCGAGAATCGGATCAATTTTTTCTCTCGCTTCACCCTTCAGGAAGGGCGACACAACATCATTAATTTGAAACTGCGTGTACACCTGATACCCATCGAGAGCAGCCTTTAAATCATGCAGTTTATTAGGGTCAGTTTCATTGCTTAGTATGGTCGTTCTATAGTAATCGGAAAAGGCAAATTGAATGACTTCAGCATCATTCATGAAATCCAATACAAAGGTATCAGTTTTAAGGGGATGCGCCCGGTTCAGGCGCGACAATGTCTGAACTGCCTTGATCCCGGAAAGCTGTTTGTCCACATACATGGTATGCAAAAGCGGCTCGTCATAACCTGTCTGAAATTTATCAGCAACAATAAGAAAACGATAGGGATCATTCTGAAAGGTATCCGGAATAGTATTGTTTGGGAAACCGTTTAAATTCGATTCGGTGAGATGCTTACCGCCGTAATCATATTCCCCGGAAAAGGCCACGATTGCTTTATACGGCGATTTCCGTTCGGTCAGATAACTGCAAAAGGCATGGTAATACTGAATCGCCCGTTCAATGCCGCTGCACACCACCATGGCACGGGTCTTGCCACCGATTTTATGGCGGGCAATCACCTCATCATGGAAATGGTCTATCATGATTTCCGCTTTCTGGCGAATAGCGTAATTGTGAGATTCTACATAACGGCGGAGTTTCTTCCTGGCGCGCCTGGTATCAAACTCAGGATCGTTTTCAATCGATTTTATCAAGCGGTAATAGCTGTCAACCGGTGTATAGTTCTGCAGCACATCAAGAATAAAGCCTTCCTGAATCGCCTGTTTCATGGTGTAGGCATGGAACGGACGGTGTTTGACCGTATCACCTTCAGAATAGGGTTCGCCGAATATCTCCAGGGTCTTGTTTTTGGGCGTAGCGGTGAAGGCAAAATAGCTTGCGTTGGAAAGCATCTTGCGGGAGGTAATAATCTTGTTGATGGTATCTTCAATATCCTCTTCTGGTTCTGGTTTGCCGTATTGAGCAGTCGATTCCGCCAGCACCATATTCATTTTTGATGCAGTGCGCCCGCCTTGACTTGAATGGGCTTCGTCTATAATAATGGCAAATTTACTGTTGCGATGATGGTCGCCGATCTGATCCAGCACAAAGGGGAATTTCTGAACTGTGGTAATAATGACCTTCTTTCCCTGCTCCAAAAACGAGCGAAGTTGTTGTGAGCCTTCTGTAACCGCGCCGACAATGGATGAGACCTGCGCAAAGCGTTTGATAGTATCGCGAAGCTGCTTGTCCAGCACCCGGCGGTCGGTAACAACAATAATCGTATCAAAAAGGGCTTTGCCCTCTTTTTCTAGTCCGACAAGCTGATGCGCAAGCCAGCTTATGGAATTACTCTTGCCGCTTCCGGCAGAATGCTGAATAAGGTATCTCTTCCCGACCCCATCAACTGGTGCCGAAGCAAGGAGTTTTCGCACCACATCAAGCTGATGGTAACGCGGAAATATCTGTTCATATTTTTTCCTGCCGGTTTTCTCGTCTTTCTTTTCTATGATCTGGGCGTAGTTTTCCAGGATATTGGTAAGGCTGTCTTTCTGCAAAGCTTCTTTCCAGAGATAATCAGTGGCAATGCCGTTGGGGTTCGGAGGATTTCCGGCGCCATCGTTGTAACCTTTATTGAACGGCAGAAACCATGACGCCTTGTCTTTCAGATGGGTACACATCCGCACTTCGTGGTCGTCCACGGCAAAATGCACCGCACAGCGCCTGAATTGAAACAAAAGCTCGCGGGAATCCCGATCTCGCTTGTACTGCTGAACCGCATCCTCCACGGTCTGCTTGGTGATTTTGTTTTTCAACTCAAAAGTGATTACCGGCAGGCCGTTAATAAAAATCGCCATATCCAGGGCAAGCTTCGTATTATCCATACTGTATTGCAATTGGCGTGTAACGCTGAAAATGTTCCGTTTGTATAATTCCTGCGCCTTTGGGTTTTGCTCAGAAGGCGTTCCGTAAAATAATTCCAACTTTATCTGCCCGTCGCTAACGCCCAGTCTTAACACATCAATCACGCCCCGCCTGGCAATCTCACCCTGCAAGCGATGCAGAAATTTCGTGCGTTTGGGTGTGTCCTCACCCAGAGAAAGCGCTTCAAAGGCTTTCGGCTGGGTTGCCTTTACAAACTCCAACAGTTTGGCAAGGTCAATAGCGTGTTCGCGGTCGTAGTCTTTGGGATCACCCTGCACATAACCGGCTTCATTTATTAAGGAATGAACAATAAGGGTTTCAAGACCTTTTTCGGACATGTCAGTTGGCATTATTCCATCTCCTGATCTTGCTTTAGCTTTTGAATCAACAAATGTTCGCGCTGTAGTTCTTTGCGCAAAACATCTTCACTGGGTAGTTCTAAAATGTAACGGCTTGCAAAAATCTGGCGGTTTTCATCTCCAAGAATGTACTTCACCATAGCGTCATTTTTTTGCATGCATAAAAGCAGTCCCACTGTAGGGCTGTCATCCTTCTGCCTGATTTCCCGGTCATAATAATTGACATACATCTGCATTTGACCGATATCTCCCTGTGTCAGTTTGCCGACTTTCAGATCAATAATAACATAACATTTGAGTCTGACATGATAAAAGACCAGATCAGGATAAAAATGATCCCCATCGAGTGTTAACCGCACCTGCCGCCCTATAAAGGCAAAACCACTTCCCAATTCCAGTAGAAAGTTCTGAAGATTATTGAGAATGGCTTTTTCTACGGCTGTTTCTGTAAGAGAAGGATAGCCCTTCAGGTTGAGAAATTCCAGAACATACGGGTCTTTTATAAAATCAGACGGAGTCAGTTGAGCCGAATTTTCAACGGCTTCAAGCTTTACCGGTTCTTTATCAGGACTTTGTGCCAGCCGTTCAAAATAGAGAGTCGCGATTTGCCTTTCCAGTTGACGGGTTGACCATCGTTCTTTGCAAGCCTCAGCTAAATACCACTGTCGGGCGGTATCGTTTTCTACTTTCAAAAGTAATCGGTAGTGAGTCCAACTCAGTTCTTCCCGTATTTCTGGAAGGGAATCGGCACCCAATGATTTGTGACGCACTGCGTCACGAATGGAAAAGCGCAAATAAAAAAGGCGCATATAGCGTAGATTGGAGGGATCAAACCCTTTGCCGAAGTGCGCTGTCAATTTTTGGGACAGCTCTTCCAGCACCGCCTTGCCGTATTCGGCCCGAGATTCTCCTGCCTGTTCATGCTCCACAATCTGCTGACCGACCCGCCAATAGGCATGTACCATGGCACGATTTATGGAACGATAAGCGGTCTTTCTTGTCTCTTCCAGAATCTCAACGATTTTTTGATAGAGCGGTGCGGGCTGAACGGGTTTGTCTTTCATTCATCTCCCTCCGCTGTTTCTGATTCTTCTTCGCCTTCGGGTTCGTCTATTGATTCATCAATTGTATTATCAATGTCGGCGATGTCAGGTATTTTAATGTCTCGCACATCAATTTTGCCGGTTACTACATCGGAGATAAGGCGTGTGCGGTATTCCTTTATCAAGGCGATTTCGCGCTCGGTACGGGAGATGGTAAGGTCGAGGGCATCGGATTTGGTTTCGATGTAGGAAACGATTTGGGATTGTTCTTCAATTGTAGGAACTGGAATTATTGCGTCTTTGATTGCGCCTTGTGATAATCCAAAACGAGTGACTCCATCTGCGGAAACACGAAAATGGTCAGCTATTGGATCGGCAGTAATAGCTCTATATAAGTATTTGCTGGTTATTTCTTTTGTTGTTCGTATTAAAGCTAAATGATAAGCACAAACAACATTCATGTTCTCTGTAACAATTGCAGGAACGGCAATGTCCTTCCATGTTTCAGAGTCTTTTGTAATAACAATATCACCAGGGATAAGAGTAAAATTCTTTATTTCTTCTTCTGTTGCAGTAGCCTTCATAAAATTGAGAGATGAATTGATTTCTTGATTTTTATAAACATCAACATAATTACAAAGTTGAACCGGTGATTCACCCTCATGGGATTTTTTATCCACACCACTTGGCTTGACAGTTGCAATTGTTCGCAACCTCCTCACCTCCCACCCTTCCGGCACCGTTTGAAGAAATGATGAAGGATGGGGGATGAAGGATGAGGCGGGTCTTTTTTCCGCCTTTAGCCTTCCGCCTTCATCCTTTATAACAATCTTACCCGTTACTGCATCGTTGATGATCACCTGCTTCTGCTCTTTCAAGAGTTCAATCATCCGCTTTTTGGCCTTTATGAAGCGGGCAATCTGTGCGGTTTTGTAGTCGAGGAATCTAGCGTGAGTTTATTACAAAAACGGAGTTGAGGCAAAGGTGGCAAGTCGTAATCCATTGATTTGCGGTGGATTGCGACTTTTTGTGTAAAAATCATGTATACACTGAATAATATTAAATATATATTGCATAAATCACTTGTGTGTGCTATAATTATTCGCAGTATAAACTGATATGTATACACCAACAACTGATGCCCATGGCCACCATTCAATCGAAAACTCCAGAGGTTATAAATATTGGTATATTGTCGAATCGCGGCGCGTTAACGGCAAGCCCAGACCCATTGTCCTGTCCTATCTTGGCAAGGCAGACGATTTATTAAAACGACTGCAAGGTCTTACCGAAAATTGCGACTCAAATCCTATTCGCATGGCGCGGTAGCCGCATTACTCAGTGTGGCTAATGCCCTGACGTCCTTCCATAATCAATAAGCAAATAAAGTCGTCACGTCCGTATTGCGCAGAAAACCTGTTCGAAATAACCTGACTGCCGGAATCACCCTTTTTGTTGGGCGCTGTAGAAGGGTTTTGTATGCCTACCAGCAAAAGAGGATGGTGGGATTGGTCAAAGACGACTACTGCTGAATATTTACTCAGACACAGCTTGAGTAAAATAGACAGCCAGCATTTCTGGGATTTGATGGATGCGCTTCCCGAAGAATCCATTGCAGAAATTGAGCGTGAGTTGATTGAAAAGACGTTGAAAACATATCACCTTCAAAGCGACACCCTCTTTTGATACAACCAATTTCTTCACATATATCGACACAACCAACCTGCGATGCACGGTTGCCCGGCGAGGGAAAACAAACAAAACGATATGATCTCAGACAGGTCGGGTTGGCGATGGTTGTCACCCGTAACGACATGATACCGTTATTTCACCATACCTATCAGGGAAACCTGGCGGACGCGAAGGTTTTCAGCACGGTTCTTGAGACGATAAGAGACAGGATGAACGGATTAGGCTTCGACAGCAGCACACACACCATGGTTTTGATCGTGGAAACAATTCCAGGGACAATATGGCTATGGTAGAGCGATTGTCATTGCATTACGTTGAGCGCTTACACCGTATCACCACAAGCAGTTGGTAGAGAATGCCGTGTAATTTCAGGGAACATGACGTTGACGGCTGTAAATGCAGCTATACCGGGACAAACGGGTTATTTGGGGGCAGGAAAGAACCGTTGTTGTCTTTGTTTCCGAGAAATTAAAGGCCGGGCAAGTAAGGGGAATGTATCAGTCTCTGGAAAGGCAGAACATCAGTTAAAGCTCTTACAACAGCATCTGGGTAATCCAAAGGGAAAGACGAGGGACAAAGGGGTCTGAGAATACGATAAGAAGTGTCGTGAAAGGCCAATTTATAAAAGATATTATCGATTGGTCGCTGCATGAGGTATCTGCAGGCAAGTTTCAATTGAACTTTTCCGTCAATCAGAAAACTCGAAGAAATAGAAGGGAGCTGGGGTTCAGGATTCTTATGACAGACCGTCACGACTGGGATACCGGTGACATTATAAAAGCCTACTATGGGCAATCAAAGATTGAACACGCCTTTCGAAATCTCAAGAACCCCTATCACCTTGCTTTGAAACCGCAATTTCACTGGACAGATCAGAAAATCAGGGTGCATTTTTATTTGTGTCATCGGATACCTCCTGGCATCGATCGTGTGGCATCAGGCAAAAGCGCACGCACAATTTAGAGGAACCTTAGATACCCTGTTAGACACCCTAAACAATATAAGACTTTCCACGTTGCTCGAAGAGACAAAGTCCAGGGGAGGGTCAAAGCTACCTACCAATTGGAAGAAATGTCCGATGAAGAATCCCTGTTGATGAATGCATTAGGTATTATGGATTTTCACAAATATCGACTGAAACTTCAAGGGCCTGCGTGTATACAATTGATAGCATGCCTAACACATTGATTGCATTTACGTTACAATACTTTCGACCTTCTTTGTAATAAACTCACGCTAGCGATGGCGAGTTGTTCGGAGATGGGTGGCAATAATACTTTCACATCTTTTATTGCATTTTGAGACAGACCATATCTGGTTACACCGTTGGCTATTATATGGAATTGTGCAGAGGTGTTTTGTCTTGTAGTAGACGAAAAGATATTGCCCGCTTAGTTTCTCTTGTGTTCTTAAAATTGCCAAGTGATAACCACAAATGAAATCTTGATTTTCGTACAGCACTAATGCTGGCACCCCTATATCATTCCAAGATTCAGAATCTTTTGTAATGACTACATCATTAATTCGTAATTTGAATTTTCTTATTTCCTCTTCTGATGCTGTCGCTTTCATAAATTTAATTTTGTTAGTTATTTTTTCATTTTTATAAACATCAGTATAATTGCATAAGTAAACTTTGTTTTCGTTTTCAAATGAATGCTTGTCCACGTTGCTCACTATTAGATTTGCAACATTACGGATTTTGTATACCTCCCAATGCCTCGGCACTTTTCCCAGCCACGGCACGCCGGAGTCTTTATATTCGGGGTAGGGTTTCAGGTTCATTATTCGGCTTCTATTGTCCAGTCTATAAGTTTTGCCTTAGTTCTTCTTTACCTGGCAAATAAAGCTGATACTCTTTAGCGTGGATATTGGCATCCGCTGGAAGGGTAATTTCGACCAGGGCATCTCGTTTTTCTGACAAAGAATAATTCCTACCGTTGGGTTTTCCTCTTTGGTTTTTACAAAACGGTCAAAATAATTGACATACATTTGCATTTGCCCCATATCCTGATGGGTCAGCTTGCCAATTTTTAAATCAATCAGAACATAACAGTGAAGCAATCTGTTGTAAAAAACCAGATCAACAAAGAAATGATCTTCATCAAATGAAAACCTTTTTTGGCGGGCTTCAAACAGGAACCCTTTGCCAAGCTCAAGCAGGAAATGCTCAAGTTTATCAATAATGGCTGTTTCCAAATCCGATTCGGAATATCTCGATTTTTCATCAAGCCCTAAGAATTCTAACACATAAGGATTTTTAAGCAGGTCTTGCGGTTTAGAAATTACTTGTCCTTCTCGTGCAAGTTTTCGAACGCCCTCTTTGTCACGGCTTAAGGCCAATCGTTCATACAAACCGGAGTTAAACTGACGGGTGAGTTCCGGCAGTGTCCAGCTATTTTCTGCCGCTTCCATTTCATAAAATCTGCGGACGTCAGCATCTTTAATGCCGATCAGAAAAACATATTGTGACCAGCTAACTTGAAAGGGTTGACTCATTTCTAAAGATTTGGCAGACGTCGTCTGCCGAATCTGATCCAGGCGATCTTTGTAGACTAGATAAAATTTACGCATATTCCGTAAATTGCGCTCTGAGAATCCTGCCCCAAATTCAGCACATAATTTCTCTGCTAATTCTTGTAAAAGCTGTTTGCCGTATTCTGCCCTTGTTGATCCCTTTTGTTCTTCTTCAACAATCCTGTGGCCGATCTTGAAATTAGTAAGTACCTGGAGTGTATTTACGTTTCGGACAACCGTAGAGCGGGTTGAGGTTATCAGCTTCCGAATATCTTCAAAAATATCGCTAACGTTTTTATGTTTGGGTTTTAAGGTCATTCCGTGGCTCCTTTATTTTCCAGCCGCAAACGCGCCAGGCGCACCGCTTCATGCAGTTTCTTTTCGAGCTGTTCTCTGGGCAAGGCTTCTGTCCAGTAGGACGAGACTTTGATACCGCTTTTTTCCAGATCCAATAGTTCAATGGTTTCGTGCTTTTTTCCGGCACAGAGAATAAGTCCTATCGGCGGTTCTTCATTGGTGCGTCGTTCGTATTTGTCTAAATATCGCAGGTAGAGTTCCATTTGCCCTTTGTGTGCGGGCTTAAATTCTCCGAGTTTCAGCTCAACAACCACCAGCCTTTGTAAATGGCGGTGATAAAAAAGAAGGTCAACATAGTAGTCGGTTCCGTCAATGGTGATTCGTTTTTGCCTATCGAGAAAAGCAAAACCTACACCTAGTTCAAGGATAAATGATTCCATTTCACGCAGGATAGCAGATTCAAGGTCTTTCTCCTGGTAGGTCTCTTTCAGCCCCAGAAAATCGAGAAAATAAGGGTCGCGAAACACCAGGTCGGGGGTAAGCTTATCCTCCTTCCGTAGTTGTTGAAGCTCAAGTTTTGCCAGTTCTTCCGGTTTGGTTGAAAGGGCAGTGCGTTCAAACAGCATGGAATCAATTTTATTTCGCAGAGTGCGAACGCTCCAGCGTTCCAATCGGCACATTTCTGTGTAAAATTCCCTTGCGAGAGCATTTTTTACCGGAAGCACTGTTACGAAATGACTCCACTCAATTGTCGTGACAGTGTCACGACAATTTGTTCATTTGGAAATAAATCGTAGGTTGCACCATTCTCCTAATGTTTTTTCTGCAAATCCTTCCCCGTATTCAAAAATTAATTTTGCAGACAGTGCCTGCAAAATCTCAGCGCCATATTCAGCCCGTTCTCCTTTTAGTATTTCAAGGTTAATACGGCTGCCGATTTTCCAGTACAACAAGGTCAGCCCGGCATTGACGGTTACAGCAACATTTTGGCGGGTTTCCTCAATCAGTTTTCTAATATCCTGAAATAGTGCGTTAGGTTCTGATTGGACTGTTGATAATTGATTTTTTTCAAGTGCTGACGGTTTCTTTTTCTTCATTTTCCATCCCCCACAATATCATTCAACAGTCCATCCGTCTCTTTCTCAATGGCACGAATATCCTTCATGATTTCATCAAGCGTCCGCATCTGGACTGGTTTATAAAAGTACCTGGTAAAGGAAACTTCGTAGCCGATCTGGGTTTTGCTTTCGTCAATCCATGCGTCCGGCACATAGGGAAGAACTTCACGCTTGAAAAATGCTTCTATGCCGCCATCTTCCAATAAGGGGACCTGTTCCGTGTCCCGAAGATTGGTATCCGGCTCATACTCTACCACGCATTTTTTACCATCAATAGTCCGCCCAAACAGACCATGCAGAGGATCAGCCTTGCCTGATTTGTGGATTTTTCTGATTACCGGAATGCCGTTTTCATCAGTTTTTCCTTCTGCAACAAGCGCCTTTATTTCCTTTGGATAATAGGCTTTTTCTGGGTCAATATCTTTCAGCCTCAAAGGGCGTTCAACCGTAATTTTGTGATAGCCAAAGGCTTCATTAGGGAAGATTTTGGACTGCTCGGTTTCTCTGGGATTTACAATCAAATCGGCGATCTGCCGAATCTGCTCTTCGGAAAACTCGCAGTTTTTCTTGCCGAGGTTTTTGCGAAGCGGCACGAACCAGCCGCTGGCGTCAATCAACTGCACCTTGCCTTTGCGCTCTTCTGATTTTCGGTTAGACAAAAGCCATATATAAGTGGCGATGCCTGTGTTGTAGAACATGTTTTCCGGCAGGGCAACAATTGCCTCCAGCCAGTCGTTTTCAATAATCCATCGGCGAATGTTGCTTTCACCCTGTCCGGCATCTCCGGTAAAAAGGGATGATCCGTTATGAACTTCGGCAATACGGCTTCCAAGGGCAGTATTGTCTTTCATTTTTGATAGCTTGTTTACGAGAAACAACATCTGCCCGTCGCTGGAACGGGTGATCATCTTGTATTCAGGGTCACCGTTATAGTTGATCACAAATCGGTGGTCTTTAATTTCCCCTTTGCCGCCCATGCGCTCCTGATCGGTTTTCCAGCTTTTGCCGTAAGGTGGATTGGAGAGCATAAAATCAAATTCACTTGACGGATGGCCATCGGCGGAGAGAGTCGAGCCGAACTTCATGTTTTCAGCTTCAGCGCCTTCACCTTTCAATAGAAGGTCAGCCTTGAGAATGGCGTACGTTTCAGGCTGTGATTCCTGTCCGTAAAGGTGAATTGCCACCTCTTTCCCATGCTCTTTTGCGAGCTGCAAGAGCGTATCTTCCGCCACGGTAAGCATGCCGCCGGTCCCGCAGGCGCCGTCATACACCAAATAGGTGCCGGACTCGATTTTTTCTGTAACAGGCAGAAAGATGAGTTTTGCCATCAGTTTGACAACGTCACGGGGCGTAAAATGTTCTCCCGCCTCTTCGTTGTTTTCTTCGTTGAAACGGCGAATCAGCTCTTCAAAGATCATCCCCATAGAATGGTTATCCAGTGCAGGAAGGCGAACATCGCCATCGACATCAAGCACCGGGTTAGGGCTCAGGTTAATTTCTGTATTGGTGAATTTCTCTATAACCAACCCGAGAATATCCGATTCAATCATGGTGGGGATCTGATTCCTGAACTTAAACTTTTCCAGAATCTCCTGCACATTCGGAGAGAAACCATCGAGATAGGTCTCAAAATCAGTTTTTAACTTTTGCTGTGAGGTGCGGGATTTTAAGTCGCGCAGAAGAAAGGGACTCGTGTTGTAAAAAGCCTGACCCGCAGCCTGGCAGAGCGCCGGATGCTGGTTGGTGACCTTTGCTTTATCCAGCTGTTCCTTCATCTTGAGAACAGCCTGTTTGGCAGGTTCAAGCAAGGCGTCAATTCTGCGGATTACCGTCATGGGAAGAATCACATCGCGATATTTACCGCGCACATAGACATCGCGCAGACAGTCATCCGCAATTCCCCAAATAAAGTTTACGATCATGTTATGTTGTGCTAAATTCATATCTTCTCCAAGGTTACTTTTTCTTGCGTCCGCCACGCTTTGACAAGCTCAGTTACTATACCATGAATTACAAGACATTTTTTAAACGAAAATTAAATATATATCCAAATCTGAATTACTCGATCGGTTTGGTAATATAGTAGGGTGGATTAAGCGTACAGACTGTGCCAAATGGGCAATTTTACCTTCTTTCGTGAGATTTCTTCCCCACTTTTTAAGCAATAAAGTTCATTTGGCACAGTCTGGTAAGCGAATCCATCTTTTCCTGAAACGTTGTTGGTGGATTCGGCACAAAAACCGGCGCTTTAATTGTTCGACTGAGCGCTCACGACGAAGGCCACCCTACATAATGTAACCTGTAGGTTATGGAATGGAGCGAATCGACCATTAAGCACGGCTATGTTCAAAGTCCTGGGGGACTGGCCTTGCGGATCATTTCAGCGGGCCGTAATGCAGGGATTATGTCTGAGAGGTTGGTGAGCAAAAGAGCCGTCGTCTATAATGAAATGGATTTAGAATAGATTTGTTTTTGGTGGATTCGCTTCCGTGTGTTTTTCGCGATCTTTTGCACAGTCGCTTACCTTGCCCTTGATGAGGCCGATGGTATGCGGTATGACCGGGAGGATAACGGCCAGGTTTTCCGCAACGCCTTTTGGGCTGCCCGGAAGATTGACAATGAGGGTTTGTTTGTAAATTCCGGCAATAGCCCTTGAGCCCATAGCCCTTGGGGTATGTTTGAGTCCCTCCCTGCGCATGGCTTCTCCAAAACCGGGCAATTCCTTTCCAATGACTGCCCGTGTTGCCTCAGGGGTAACGTCTCTGGGGCCTACGCCTGTTCCGCCAGTTGTGACAACGAGGTCTGCCTTTTCTGCGAATTCGAGGAGTTTTTTTGTTATAAGGTCTTTTTCGTCAGGGATGACTTCGTATGCCGTGATCGTGGCGTCTATCCCCGTTAGCATATCACGGATCACCTCGCCGCTCTTATCTTCCCGTTCTCCCCTTGCACCTTTGTCGCTTAGCGTTAGAATTGCCGCTCGTATCATGTCTTTGCTTCTCTCTCCGTAGCTTTTTCGAGTAGTGTAATTACATCCCCTGTTTTAATCGTGCCGCCAGTAAGGATTTCGGCAAAGATACCTTCCCGTGGCATAATACAGTCGCCGGCAGTATAATAGATGGCGCAACGATCGTGGCATAGCTTGCCGATTTGGGTTATCCGGATGGTTATGCCATCACCGATTTTTAAAACGGTTCCAATAGGAAGGGATTTTAGTTCAATGCCTTCCGTAACGATATTTTCTCCAAAGTCGCCGTTTTTTATCTTTAATCCTTTTTCGCGCATAATGTCTGCGCTTTCACGGGCCAGTAAGCTGGTCTGACGGTGCCACTTTCCTGCGTGGGCATCTCCCTCTAAACCAAATTGCTCAATCAGTCTGCATGTCCCGACATCGCGCTTTTGGGTACCCTTTTTTTCACTTATGCAGACGGCAACAACCTTTCCCATGATAGCATTCCTAATGTTTTTCCAATTGACTGGCGTTCTTTCCGGACACTATAAATGTATTTATAGAAAAGAGAAATTTTGTAAGATTCTGGAATTTGCCCTATAAAAGCAAAGTTTAGCATGATGGGTTTATCGTGTCAAGACGATATCGTGTCTGGTTATAAATTGCTTGTTTTTTGGTGGCAATAGTATTAAAATCAAAAGGCTTTTATGCGTTCTATTTTTTTTAAGGTATAATGCATATCAAAGCACGGTCACATCCAAATGACCACCCCTGTTCTGTTTTCCCTGCTTCTCAAGGAGGGGATGAAAGGGAGGCAAAGGACTTACACACAAAAGGAGTTTTTATAGGGTAATGCTATAGAAAGGTAAAAGTTACATGACTAATGAGCATATAGATTTGGCAATTATCAATCGCGCGAAAGAAGAAAATGTAAAACTTGTCCAGTTACAATTTACCGATATTAACGGAAATATCAAGGCCGTTACGATACCGGTTGAGAGATTCCGTGAATCCATTGAAAAGGGGATATGGTTTGATGGGTCTTCAATTGAGGGTTTTACGAGGATCTGCGAAAGTGACATGTATCTAAAGCCTGATACGAGCACGTATGCCTTGCTTCCATGGGAGAAAGAAGAAGCGACTGCCAGGCTCTTTTGTGACGTCTATATGCCCGACGGCTCTCCCTTTGAGGGAGATCCACGCTATATTCTGAAGAGGGCAATTAAAAATGCGCAGGCGATGAACTTTGAATACAATGTGGGACCAGAGCTGGAATTTTTCTTATTTAAACCAAAAAACAATGGGCAGGTGGAGCCTACGCCGCACGACGTGGGAAGTTATTTCGATTTTTCGCCAAGAGACCTTGCGGGAAATGTAAGAAGGGATATCATTTTTGCCCTGGAAAAAATGGGGCTCGAAGTTGAAATGAGCCACCATGAAGTAGCTCCTGGTCAACATGAGATTGACTTCAAATATGCTGAGGCATTGAAAACGGCTGAAAATGCCTTGACCTTTAAGCAGGTAGTAAAGTCCATTGCGCATCAGCACGATTTATATGCCACGTTTATGCCTAAACCTATCTTTGGGGTATGTGGCAGTGGAATGCACTGTCATCAAAGTTTTTTCGATGTGAAAACGCGAAAAAATATCTTCTTTGATGAAAAGGACGCATATAAACTCAGTAAGGTGGCAAAACAGTTTGTCGCAGGGCAACTCCAGCATGTTCGTGCGATGAGTGCTATCTTATCCCCAACAGTGAATTCTTATAAGAGGTTAGTACCTGGGTATGAAGCGCCGGTATACGTCTGTTGGGGGCAAAGGAATCGCTCTGCCCTGATACGGATTCCACGATTCTCCCTGGGGAGGGAGCAGTCAGTGAGGGCAGAATTAAGATGCCCTGACCCCAGTAATAATCCCTACCTTGCCCTTGCGGTAATGTTGGAGGCAGGGCTTGATGGTATTAAAAGAGGTATTACCCCGCCTGATCCTGTAGAAGAGAATGTTTATGAATTCAATAAGGATGAATTAGCATATCGAAATATTGCTACCCTCCCTGGGTGCTTAAGTGAGGCCATTGGGGAATTAAAGAAGGACAAAATAATGGAACAGGCATTAGGTTCACACACGTATCAGATATACATTCATTCAAAAATGGCAGAATGGGATGAATACAGGATACAGGTGACCGAATGGGAACATAAAAAATATTTTGAAACAACATAACATCGGATTGAAAGACGCTTTTAGCGCTATTCCCGGTACGCCAAGAAGCGTATATATTCAGTTGGTGCAAATCCAACCCGCCAATTGACCGTTCGGGCGGTAGTGAAAGAGGCAGAAAACCTCACGGGAGGACGTAAACAGCGATGAATGCGTTCGAGTTCCCTGTAGCGAGCAGTCAGACCGTAGCGCAAGCGAACACGCAGGCTTCGTTACGCTAAAAACACGATAGATGAGCCTCCCGGATTGGGCGAAATCTGTAATCGCATAAGTAGAAAGAGACAAACGGTAGAACTATGCGGTGTCGTCGGAGTTGAGAGTGACGGTATGATTGTAAAAGGTATATATATGAACTTGGGAGGTCTCATTGTTCAGGTTGATGACCGAAACGCATACTATAAGGGAAGCCGAAGGGTATAGCGGGATAATGAGAAGTCGGAGATGCCCATAGTAGTGAAGATGGTGAAGACAACATAACTTCACCGTAGCGAAGGGGCATTACTTCAGTTAGCGTTTACAAAGAAAGGAGGAAATTGTATTGGGAGACCTACAAGCAATACCGAAATCGCAAAAGAGCGATGAGGAAAGAGTCCGAGACTTTCAGCGTAAACTATATCGAAAAGCCAAACAGGAAGAAGGATTTCGCTTTTATGTATTGTATGACAAGGTGAGAATGTTGCATTTTTTGAGAGAGGCGTACAAGCGTTGCAAAGCCAATGGAGGAAGCGCCGGGGCAGACGGGATTACATTTGAAGATGTGGAGTCATACGGGGTGGAGAAGTTTCTTGGAGAGATAATAGAGGAACTTGAAAACAAAACCTACGAACCACAGCCGGTACTGAGAGTGTACATACCTAAAACCAACGGTAAGACACGACCATTGGGAATCCCTGTGATAAAAGACAGGGTAGTGCAGATGAGTGTAAAGCTTGTAATAGAGCCGATATTCGAAGCAGACTTTGAAGATAGCTCCTACGGATTCCGACCGAGGCGTTCAGCGGGCGATGCTGTGAAGAAAATCAAAGAAAAACTGCGAGAAGGGAAAACAGAGGTATTTGATGCAGACCTTAGTTCTTATTTTGACACGATACCGCACAAGGAATTGTTACTGTTAATAGGGATGAGGATAAGCGACAAGAACGTACTGCACTTGATAAAAATGTGGTTAAAAGCACCGGTGGTAGAGGAAAGCAAACCAGGTGGCGGGAGGAAAAATAAGATAGGAACACCGCAGGGAAGCGTAATATCACCATTATTAGCAAACATATATCTGCACATGCTCGACAAAGCAGTCAATAGAGAGAATGGGGTTTTCTATAAGTATGGGATAACAATCATACGTTATGCGGATGATTGGGTATTGATGGCAAAGCGAATACCTCGTGAAGCATTAGACTATCTCAACAGGTTGTTAAAGAAGTTAAAGCTGAGTCTTAACGAGGATAAGAGTAAAATAGTAAAAGCTGAAGAAGAGAGCTTTGACTTTCTCGGACATACCATATCCTTCTCAGAAGATTTGTTTGGTAGGAAACACAAGAAATACTGGAACATAGAACCAAGCAAGAAATCACAAAAGAAGGTTAGGGAAAAGATAGGAAACTACCTCAAGAGCAATGGGCATAAAGCGGCGGAAAAAGTAGCTAATGAATTGAATGCAATAACAATAGGATGGATAAATTACTTCACAATAGAGGGAGTAACGTATCCAAACAAGGCGAAAAGAGACCTACGATATTATCTTTTCAAGAGATTGACGAGATATTATAAGAGGAAAAGTCAGCGCAGGAGCAAGCTCTATAATCGAGGAGCGTTTAAGGAATTAGTCAATAGATATGGGCTAATAGACCCAACAAAATATGTTCCTGTCAGACAACCTGTGAAAGCTTAAGAAGAAGACTGTCGGAAAGCCGTGTGCGGGAAAATCGCATGCACGGTTTGACGAGGGGGGCAGATGATAAGTATATGGCGGAGATATGGTGGCACTGGCGGGAAACCAGCCAGCAAACAGAGAAAACAAACTTCTGCCTAAGTTCTCGTCGTCTGTTTCTACTCTACCGACCCTTGATTTATAAAGAATTTTTCCTTAATAATCGGATGTAATTGCAAATTGTAGTGGTGCAAAATGAAAACAGTGTTTCATTTTGTAATGCGCTGGCTATGCACCTGTGTATTGCATTTTTTATTTCAGACGATACACACTATAAATAACAAGCACTTATGTTTTTTTTACGAAGAGCACTTTTTGGAATAATTTTTGATACGTTTATAGGAATTTCAAAGTTATTGACAACACGTATCGAAAATGCGGAACATAATGGATGTGTTTAAAGAGCCTGGCTGCGGCATACCATGAGTCGAATGCTGTGCCTGAGAAACCGAAGCTTTGTGAGCAGAGGTCGAAAAGTTCTCTAGCGATTTGTATTTTGTCTTTAAATTGAGAATTGCTTTTTTCTCTTGGGAATTCAGAGGCAGGGAGATAGGGTATTATGTCAACAGGGAAGTGCTTTGCTTGTGAGACGAAGGCAGCGCCGACTCCGACATTACAGACTTCTTCCCGCTTGACAGGTCCGCAATATTGCCATTTTGCGCCTTCGGTCTTTTTTGCAAAGGGTTGAGGGCAACCCGTGTCATCGATGGCAAGAAGCCCGTCTTTTGTGGAACAGGAATAAAGAGACAAATCAAGGGCAAATATTAGTCGCAAAGCATTGAAAAGTAATAAGTTGTGTCCGACGCCACTTACGACTTAAAATATTTTTTTATGTGCGTTTTTTAATAAAGTTCTGCTTCGTTCCCATATGCAGGCGGCTTTCCCTGAAATCGCCTGGGAATTTTATTTGCTATTGACTCGCGTTGAACAAGCTTTTAAGGATTTGAAAGGGACTCTTTCCATCCGTCCCATCTGGCATCAACTGGAAAAGGATGTTTCTCTTCTTTTCGCGCAACTGGGATTGACGCTTCTCGGTCAACCGCCGCCCAAGGTTTATGCCACCGGACAGACGGGTCTGTAGTGCCGACCTTTTTACATGACCCCTTGTATTTACCGGCTTAGCGGCTCGTATACCCCTCGAATTGCGAAGGTCGGGCTAAGCCGAATACGAAGGGAAAATGATATTTTTGCTATGTTTTGTGGCATTGGCAAAAAGGAGGCCATTTTAAGTAAGTTCCGTAAACACCTAACGTTTTTGTAAGAGGAGGTATATGACAGTGTCTAAATTGCCTGAGGGGCAAGTTCCAAAGATGGGCCTTGCCGGACCGACACAAAATTTACAATACGATTTAAAGGCGGGTTTTCTCGTTTTTTTGATTGCACTTCCACTTTGCCTTGGAATATCTTTGGCTTGTGGCTATCCAGCGATCGCAGGTATATTTTCAGCAATTATTGGTTCTATAGTTACGACATTCATAAGTAATTCTCAGTTGACAATAAAAGGTCCTGCTGCCGGATTAATTGTAATCGCAATAGGTACGGTAATTGATTTTGGATTTACCGGGGGAAGAGATCCTGTGGCAGATTTTCAAGCGTACCGGCTGGCTTTGGGCGTTGGAGTTGCTGCGGGTTGCATCCAGATCCTGTTTGGTTTGCTTCGCGTTGGCTCACTGGGTGATTTCTTTCCCTTATCGGCCGTTCATGGAATGCTAGCTGCAATCGGTATAATTATTATACTCAAACAATTCCCCATAGCATTGGGCGTCAGTGCCGCGGGGGGGCCTTTTGAGCTGATTGCCCATGTCCCTTCTATAATAATGCATATGAATCCCTATATTGCGGCTATAGGTTTTGGAAGCTTGGTGATTATGTTTGGTCTCCCCTATATAAAACAGAGAAGTAAGCTTATCCAGATGATACCCGCCCCAATGTTTGTCCTGTTTTTTGCCATACCACTTGGCTTGTATCTGGGTATTTCACGTGAACAGACTTATATATACCAAGGCCATGAATTCGAACTTGGCAAAAAATTCCTGGTCGATGTTCCCAGCAATATGTTTAAGGCAATTACCAATCCGGATTTTTCTGGATTAAAGACAGTTATTGGGTGGAAATGGGTGATAATGTTTGCATTAATCGGAAGTATCGAGTCTCTGCTCAGCGCAAAGGCAATAGACATCATTGATCCCTGGAAACGCAAGACCAATCTGAACCGTGACTTACTTGCTGTTGGAATTGCAAATACCTTCTGTGCGTTTATTGGTGGTTTGCCGGTAATCTCAGAAATCGTGCGTAGCAAGGCAAACATATACAACGGGGGGCGTACGCGCTTTGCGGGTATGTATCATGGAATCTTCTTACTGTTATTTGTGGGCTTGATACCCTTTCTGCTTTGTCAGATACCCTTGGCAGCCCTGGCAGCAATGCTTGTATTTACTGGTTTTCAGTTAACCTCTCCCCGTGAGTATATTAATACATACAGGATCGGGGTTGAGCAATTAATTATCTTTATGTCGACAGTAATAGGGGTTTTGGCTACCGACTTGGTTATTGGTATTGCTATCGGTATCGGGGTAAATTTATTAATAAATATAATCGAAGGTGTACCGCTCCGTTCTTTGTTCAAGCCCTATTTAGATATCAAAATCCGTGATAGGAACACGTTAGCAATTATAGTCAGAGATTCAGCCGTCTTCAGCAACTGGATCCCATTCAAAGGAAAAATAGAGCAATTAGGCCTTATTCAACGCAACAATGTGATTGTAAATATGAGTAAGGTAAAACTGGTTGACCATAGCGTAATGGAAAAGTTACACGAATTAGAACGGGAATTTGAACAAAACAATGTTACCTTGCAGGTGATAGGTTTGGAAGGTCATAAAAAGGCGTCTGGCCATCCGGACTCTTCGCGTAAGCTTGATCAAGAATTGCTTATGAGGAAGCGTGTTACCATTATTGCAAATTCTCTCCTTTTGAAACAATTGAGAACCGGGTTTTGTAATCTTGGGATCGCCCAATTTATGACGGTAGAACCTGTAGGAAGATTGACAGAAACAGAAACAGAAACAGAAACATTGTCATCTGCTGATTCGTTGATACGGATAGAAGCCTTGCTTCAAACTGAGAAAACTGAAGGGCTTTTGGAATACCTGCGCGAGCAGATTTTGCCATATCATATTACTACTATTGTTTGTGTTGAAAATATTGAGGCCGTCTTGCCTTACAGCACAAAATCTCTATCTAAATCTGAAGAGCAAGGGCAGTTTTCTGATCTGTTTGTAGGAAATGCAGGAAATAATGGAGAAAATAGTGTGTAGCAAAAGACGGAGAAGGGTTATAACTGCATTTTTCGTGATTTTATGTTTTCAGCAGGGAAGATAATTGCTGAAGTTTCATGTGACGCGAGCACATGCACGGGCAGAAGTATCTGACCGTGCATGTTTTGAACTTTTTGAGGCATTAAGGAATATCTTTCTTTTTGGTAAAGCGGAGATATGCAATCGAGATAGTAGCGATCACAGCGGCAATGACGACAAGGTATGCTTCAAGTACACGGGAATGATTCAAAACCTCTTTTTCGTCTTTTTCCACCAAGAGTACCCAATGAACATCCTTTAGTTTGTCAAGGGGTGTATACGCGCTAAGTACAGGGATGTTTCGATAATCCTGTATACGTTGGACAGAAGTATTGCCACGGAGTGCATCCTGAGATGATTCTGTGTCAATCTTCAGTTCCAGAATAGTATTTTGCTTGAGGAATCGTGATTTTGATCGCATCAATTTATCACTACCGACGATATAAATTTCACCAGTTTTACCCAAACCGTCCCTCTGCGACAAGATTTCATCTAGTTTGAAATAGGGAATTTCAACGATAACAACCCCGATGAGTTTGTTTGAGTGATCGTAGACAGGGCTAGCTCCCAGGCATATAAAGTTTTTAGTTTTTTCACTTTTAGTTAAATCAGAGAATATAAGATTTGTTAGGCCTTCTTTAAATATCTCACCAATCGTAACTGTGCTGAATTTCCCGGTTTTTAAATTTGTTCCAAGAGTTTCGTCGTTTTTTACCCCATACACAACATATCCTTCTTCATCTACAAGGAGTATGTTTTGATAACCTTGCTGTGTTAAAAAGTGTATGAACAGAGGAGTAAATTCGGTTTCTACTTGTTTATAGCTTGGGTCACTGAATCCACCATGCTTATAGGCATGGGAAAAACAAGGAAGGCTTTGTATAATAATCGGATTTCTGGAAAGGATTTTAACATCTCCATATCTCTCAGAGAAAAAATTTTGTATCTGCATTTTTTTTATTTCCAGAACAGAAATCAGGTGGTTTTCAACTTCACTCCTGAGCGCTGTCCCAAGTATCTTTAAAGCTAACAGCCCTAACAGCACCAAAAAAGTCACAATTGCTATGAGACAAGTAAAAAGTATTCTATTTTTATGCTTCAATTTGGCGAAGGTAAATCTGACTAGTTAGGAGATGCTGAGGTAAAATAAGGCAATAAAAATCATCTGACAAAAACAATATAACACTAAAATAATGCCAGGTAAAAAGCAAGATTTTTCTGAAAATACTGCGCAAAATGAACTGTGCTGTTAAAGTAGTGTAAAAAAGTTTTTTCCTTGCATTTGAAAAGATTTATCTATACGTT
The DNA here is from genome assembly GCA_015075005.1 of Planctomycetia bacterium. Classification (GTDB taxonomy): domain Bacteria; phylum Planctomycetota; class Brocadiia; order Brocadiales; family Brocadiaceae; genus Brocadia. The sequence continues at coordinate 58,773 of JABTVC010000002.1, read as the reverse complement.
ATATTTCTGTGTCTCTTCATTTCTTACCAGCAGGGGCCGAAGAAGAGAACTTAAAAATGCTTATAACCAAATAGAGAATAATCGGCCTGTTAACTGACAATAGTAGTGAACGTACTTCAAGCTGAGTTCCTAACAGGAAGAACACGGAAGAGATCGGCAGGAAAATATGGATAGTAGTTGTATACTCAATGAAAATCAGGGTAACGTAACTTTTGCAAAGAGTGAATGTTCTGATGGGATGTGTTGTTTTACCTGTGTTATCCCCCCAAAGAATGAACATATTGGTTTTTTTAGATTTCTCTGGAAAAAGGGGACAGGTTATCCCCATGTTAAACTCCTGGTGACGAGTGAGGGATATAAAAACGAATTGTATGATTCTTGTAAATTTCTGGATTTCACAATCTTCAGCGACACGACCGATGCTCGCATCACAATGGACTTGCGCTGTGGTATTTATAAATCTCGTCCCGTGCAATGCAGGGGTTATCCTGATGAGGCGGGAGAATCGGTGTATCAGAAAATCTCCGGCCCGTGTATCTTTAATGAATATGCTGCTTCCGGTGACTATAAGAAACTTGTATACAAACGAGATTGGCAGGCCTTTTATGCAATTCGGGATGATATAAGGGCGCTCGGACATATATGCCCGAGCGTTGATACAACCTGTGCGAGGGAAAAAATATTAAAAACAAAGGATGTTCATCTCGCAACGCTAACTATTCATGGAGAAGAATTTGACTATATTTTGATTCCCATACCTAAAAAAACACAGAATATCCTGTATTTGTCAAGAAAGCATCAACCCGTCAGTACGATCAGGCAGGCATATCGTGAATGGCAGGAAAAGATAGAGAAAAATCTTCAAAATCATTATGGACAGGATTGGGAAATAAGGCTTAAAAATGCAATAGAAATGGAGGAAAAGGATGCTTGTAAAAGATGTGATGAAGACACAGCTGGTAACATTGAATGCTGATTCAAAGCTTGGATTTGCAACTGATATTATGTATTTGGGACGGATACGGCATTTACCTGTTGTAAAAGGAGAGGGTGTTGTTGGTATCTTGACACAAAGAGACCTCTATCGTGCCTCATTAACCTCTATTCTAACGAATTGGAAGGAAAATAAGGAGTTTCTGGATTCTATTAAGGTTTCAGAAGTAATGACGAAAGATGTGGTTACTGTTGCCCCTGATGCAACAATTGAAGAGGCTGCCCAGGTGATGATTGATAAGAAGGTCGGGGCGCTGCCGGTCGTTAGGGACAAGGATGTGTTGGTTGGTTTGATTACCGAGACGGATGTATTGCAATATTTTGTGGACGAGAGCAAAAAGAGGAAGTGAGATTTTATGTACAAAGGAGAAAGGAGTGTTCCATGTGTGATGTTGGTGGGCATGTAAGCAGCGATATGATTACGTGGCAATGCGCTTGCTGTGGTGCAGCAATAAAGGATGCATGCAATACCACCGAAGGGCTTTGTGATCTCGGAATTTGTTTGTCCTGCCGCAAAACCCCGGAAGATTGGATGGAATTTGTTAGAGAAGAATGGGAAGAAGGTATCTGTGTGGATTGTCTGTCGCCGTGTGCTCTCGAGCGATGATGCTTATTGATAAAAATAGCGTATTTTCTGATGAATTTGCCAGCGGCGGACAATGATTTCAAGAAGAATGTTCATGCGGAGTGTCTTTGGGGCAGGAATCGGAGTTCTGTTTGCAGGAAGTTACGGCAGATTTTTCGAACCGCGCTGGGTTGAATTAAATCACATTCCTATAAAGATCAAAGATTTGCCGCACCGGTTTGAGGGGATAACTATTGCCCAATTGTCGGATATTCACCATTGCAAATATGTTCCCAGGGAGTTTGTGAGAAGGTGTGTTCGGAAGGTGAATGCATTATCTCCGGATATTATTGTGTTGACAGGAGACTATGTTTATGACCCGTCTTATCGTGCATCCACATTTCTTTTACCCGTAGCGGATGAATTGGCAGAACTAAAGGCGAAGGAAGGGGTCTTTGCCGTATTGGGGAATCACGATAATAAAGACCGTACTTTCAGTGCGTTATCTGAAAGTGGTATCCATGTTTTAATTGATGAGCATGTCGCGCTTTACAGGGGAAAGGAATATATTTTCATTGCAGGGGTAGATGATTTGTGGAGAGGGAAGATGAATTTAGAGAGGACGCTGAAAGGCACTGATGATAAACCCAAAATTTTATTGGCCCATAATCCAGATGCAATTGAAATGATAAAGGCCACTGATGTCGATTTTGTTATGGCAGGTCATACCCATGGCGGGCAGGTAAGTTTGCCTCTTTATGGTACCCCTGTTGTCTACTCAAAATTTGGCGCTCGTTATGCTGCGGGGCTGTTTCGTGAAGGGAAAACGTGGATGTATGTAAATAAAGGCATTGGAATTTCCAGTTTTCCGGTGAGATTTTGTGCGCGGCCGGAAATTACGTTGTTTACGTTAACGGTAAAGTTATAAAATAACGATGTTGATGGTTGTATAATTAATTTTGGAAAATAGGGGGTGTTACGCATGAAAGACGTGACACCCCTTTTTTTTGGTTGATATAAGACTTGCTGATGTTAAACTAAGCAAGATAGGGGAAATTTTATATACTTTAAGCTCTTGTAGGGGTGGTTGTTCATGGTGAAATTTGTGGGTATTGTGCTGTGTATAGTGCTGGCTTTCTTCACAACGGTGCGCGGGGACACCATAACTTTAAGGAAAGATGGTAAAGATATCGATCTCAAGGTAACGGGTTTTACCGGTGAATATGTAAAAGCTATACTATTAAAAAAAGACATAAAATCCTTGAAGGTGCAATTTTTAAATACCAATGATTACCCTGATCTGATTATATTGAATCGTGTAAATGTGTCCGTGGTGTGTAAGATCAAAGACACTACAGAGGAGGCCATTCATGTACTAATCCCTACATCCACAATTTCATCCCTGCTGATGTCTTTTCATTCAGAGGATAAACAGGCATCTCTGGTTTCAGGTGCAGTTGAAGGTGAACAAAGAGCCGGAGATGTAGTGGTGGAAGGGGTAAAAACAGGGCACATGGGAGAACGGGGACCGGCACCCAAGTTTGCTGATGATATGAGGGAAAAAGGGAAGGCTGATGAGCTAAGGATTTCCTCTGATGAGAAGGTCCTCGAGGGGAAAAATTATCGGTTAAGAACGAAAAAGATGAAAGAGGATGGTTTAGGGGTGGAAGGTGAGCTATCTAAGATTGAAACGGAAGGGGTGACTGAAGATGCAAATGAATCTTCTGTGAATGAACAAAGGGGGGTTGTGGCTACAGAAGCATCCGGGTTGAAACAAAAAATGTCAAATGAATTACCGGATAATGAGGGTGTAAAGGCAGGTGAAGAAGGCATGAAGAAAGAAAAACCCGTTGTCCAGGATCCGAATCTAGGTAGGGTTGAAGGGAGGATATTGCATAGCGGAAAACCCCTTCCGGATTGTCAGGTAAAGTTACAAATGTTAGAAAAGGGTGGATTTTTAGCTAAGGGGTATCATCCGGTAGAAGGTGCACTGGAGATTGAAACCCAAACAGATAAAGATGGTGCATATTGTTTTATGAATATATCGTCAGGGCAGTACAAGTTATATTGGAAACCTCCTTCAGAGACTGCATGGGTTAGAAGATTCAAGATGGAACCCGATGTGATAGTAAATTCCGGTAAGCTTACCAAGCCCAAGGATATTGAAACATTGAAGAGGACATTAAATTAGTTGTGAGTCGGGATGCATGGTTTATGTCCCGGTGAGAGATAAATGAAACATCCATGACCTAACGGTCACAAGGGGTCATGAAAATGTTTATCTTTTAGACAACCGGCTTTATTTTCAGGTGAAAATATTTTAGTATACTTAAATAATTTTGTAATACTTTATTGAAACTCTTATTTCATTGTTGAAATTTATTATTTCGGCGAATACACACAAAAAAGGTGTTTTTGGTGTTATCATAGAGAAACTAAGAATTTGTAATTTAATTAGTTACAAATTTATTTTAGTTTTTTTTGTTTTTTTTTAAAAAAGGAATGAATGTTGTTATGTTGTTTCTGATGTTGTTAAGTTTTCTAAGATGCGACGGGATATTTAGTTGGCCGCGGTTGTCTTGCTCTAATTTTGCGGTTGACAAATTCTTTTTATGAATGTATTATGCGCGCCTTTAGATAATTTGTACATAATTTACGATAATCTTTTTGCGTTAATTAGAAGATTAATAATGGAGGTTAATGATGGTAAAGAGTTTTCGATGCGTGGCTTTTGTGGGTGGTTTGATATTTGGTGTGATGAGTACTGCGGTGTGGGTGAGCCAAGTTGCAATTGCAGATGCGTATAATGAGGTTGATGTGAAAGATGGGGGGATGATAGTCGGAATTGTCAAGTTTGACGGTGACGTCCCAACCGCAAAAGTATTAAAGGTCAATAAGGATGAGCAAACTTGTGGACATGAGGATAAATTGTCGGAGGAGTTGGTAATTAACGGGGAGTCCAAGGGTATTAAGAATGCCGTGGTTTCTTTAGTTGATATTGCATCAGGCAAAAAGGCAGATATGACGAATGCTGTGCTAGACCAGAAAGAATGTCTGTTTGTTCCTCATGTGCTTGTGGTTTCGGCTGGGGCTAGTGTGGATTTGTTGAATAGCGATAACGTGATGCATAACCTCCACTCCTGGTCTATCAAAAATGCAGGTTTTAATGAAGGGGTGTCAGGTGGTGGTAAACTTACAAAAAAGTTTGATCTCCCTGAGGTGGTTAAGATAACATGTGATGTCCACAAATGGATGAGTTCCTTTATCGTGGTAAAGGGAAATCCTTATTTTGCTGTTACGGATGAGAGTGGTCGGTTTAGGATAGAAAATGTGCCGGCGGGTTCTTATAAGATTGAGGCCTGGCAGGAGAAGCTTGGGAAAAAGACGGGTGATGTAACCGTAAAACCTAAAGAAGAGACTACGGTTGACTTTGTATATACTAAGAAATAATGTGATCATACTTTATAATGGAATGTATAATTTACTCGATTAAGAAGGCGTACTGCTAATGAATAACGTGAAGATATTGCTTATGGTTACAAAGAAAAGTGCGTTTGTGTGGTTGTTTATTCTTTCGTTTGTTTTGCCTCTCACGCTTTCCCAAAAAATATTTGCATCTGAAGCTCCGGCTCAGGTGGCCCAGGAAGCCGCCGTTTCTGGTGTGGAATTACCTCAGTTTGAGGGCGGACAAGTGTCCGGGTCGTCACAATCTTCTGAAGGACAGCCAGCGACAGATGTTGGTACCACAACTGCTGTAGCGGCAGAGGAAGAAGAAATAGTGCCTGTTCAGTACAGAACTTTTTTTGGGATAGATTCCCGCTTGGTGGTTTGGATTGTATCAGAGTTGCATCTCATGTTCGCTGCCTTTGTGCTTGGCGTTCCCATCTTCGCGGTTATTGTGGAGATTGTGGGATTTAAGGGTGGTGATATAAAGTACGACAAGATGGCGAAGGAGTTTACCAAGCTACTGTCTGCGGCCTTTGCTACGACTGCTTCCTTGGGCGGGTTGCTTGCGTTCTGTCTTTTCGGTCTGTATCCTGAGTTCATGGGGCATATGACGAATGTCTTTGCACCGACAATGTATGTGTATGCTTTATTGTTTTTCGGTGAAGCGTTTACGCTCTATGGATATTATTATTCATGGGATATCCTTAAGGGCACTGCAGCGAAGAAGTGGTTCCATATATCATTGGGTGTGATGCTTAATCTTTTTGGAACAGGGCTTATGTTTATAACTAATTCCTGGGCGACGTATATGATGAGTCCGGCCGGGATTGTGCCAGCGACAGGAAAAGTCCTCAGTATGTATCAGGCTGTGTATAACCTGCTATGGATGCCTGTAAACATTCATAGGTTGATTGCTAATGTCTGTTTTGGTGGCTTTGTGGTTGGTGCTTATGCAGCAGTCAAATTCCTGGGAGCAAAGACGGAAGAAGAGAGGGCGCATTATGACTGGATGGGTTACGTTGGAAATTTTATAGGTGTTGGTGCGCTGATCCCGTTGCCGTTTGCAGGATATTGGCTGGGGCGAGAGGTGTATAGTGCCAGTCCCGTAATGGGGAATATTATGATGGGTGGCGCATTTTCCTGGACGTTTATTATTCAAGCAATCTTGATTGGTATGCTCTTCATTGGCGTTAATTACTACTTGTGGCTAGGGATGGGAAGGATTAAAGGTTCGGAGCGATACACCAGATTTATTAAGTATCTTATTTTTGTTATTTTTTTGTGTTTTGCAGTATGGCTTACCCCTCATAACCTGCCATTGAGCGGTGAAGAGAGGGCGATGATCGGCGAGCAATACCATCCTTTCTCAAAATATTTTGGTGTTATGGCTGCGAAAAACGCCGTGGTCAATCTGATTATTTTGGCGACCTTCTTTTCCTTCCTGATTTATCGGCGAAGTAATAAAGGGGAGATGGTTCCGTTCTCTGAACAAGGTAAGGCGGGTAAGATAGGTATATTTTCTGCCCTGATCTTTTGTTTGCTGATGCTTGTTTCGTATGCTGTTTCGCTCAATTTTGTGGAGTTAGATGCTAATATTAAGGTTTTTGTGAATCCGCTTATACGGGCACTTTATATCCAGGCATTTGCGGTTTGCCTGGCTGCTTTTTTGACTTTTAAAAACAAAGGGAAACTGGGGCAGACACTGTTGTTTGCAGTTACTGCAGGCATTGCTGTGCTCTATTTTTGGTATTACGGTTTTCAGGTCATGCAGAAGGCCAACTTGGTGTTAAGATACTTGTCTGTTACTCAGGTTGCGATCGTGATGAGTTGTTTGATTATGAACGCCATTATCGATGTCTTTATGTTCCGGAAGGCGAAGCTTGTGGGTGGGATTGTATGGGGGAAGATGCCTGTAAGGTCGCAATATACATTACTTCTCCTGTGTATTGTTATTGTTATCCTGATGGGATTGATGGGCTTTATTCGTTCCGGTCTCAGAATGGATTGGCACATATATGGTGTCTTGCAGGACACTTCTCCGTGGGCGTACACACCGACCTTGTCGTATATGGGAAGAGTGGTTGGTTTAATTGTTGTGCTCTTCTTAGGTTTGGTTACTTTTGTGTTTTGGCTGGCAAATTTAGGCGAGAAGAAAGAAGAGGCAAAGCCGAAAGGATATAATTATGAAGTGTCTGGAGATGACTATGGGAATGCGCACTAAAGTTGTGTGAGAAAAGAGGTTTACTGGTGCACGGAATAGCTGGGGAACGGAAGCTTGTGAGGATTAATAAAGTGAAAATATTTAAGATGGTAAAATTGATTGCATAGAAAGAACTTATGAATAAGAGTATGTTGAAAATTACAGCTTTTGGAATTGCAGTTATAGGATTTTATATCTATATTACAATTTATGTGTCAGGGCTTTCCGGTACAGGCGGTGGTGAGACTGCCAGCGGCGTGAGTCCTGAGGCTGGGGAGAAGATATTTTGGGGTGACGGACAGTGTAGTACCTGTCATAAGATTGGAACCAGTGGGAGTGCTACGAGAGGTCCCGATCAGGAAGGATTGTGGGCTAGAGCGGAAGAGCGTGCAAAAGAATTGAATATGCCTACAGGTTTGGATTATCTTGTTGAATCCATAGTAGAACCGGAAAAGTATGTGGTAAAAGGGTATGACAAAATCATGCCCAAGGTATTTGATCCGCCTATCATGTTGTCCCGCGAAAAGATATTGGCAGTTTTGGCTTTTCTTCAAACGCTGGGTGGTGAGCTGGATATTAGTGCTATCATGAAGTACAAGGATAAGATACCTGAGGCGTCAAAGAAAAAAGTTAAACCATGGGTAGCACCGATTGTGGTGGATGCAAAAGAAGGAGAAAATGTGTTTTTTGATGAAACTCGTCCGGTTACCTGTGGGAAATGCCATGTTGTAAATGGGAGAGGGACGAAGGTTGGGCCCGATCTGACAGGTATTGGCGCAATTCAAACCCCTGAATATTTCCTCGAGTCTATCCTTAAGCCAAGCGCAAAGATTGTGAAAGGATATGAAACGATGTACGTGATAACTTCGGACGGTATTCCGTACAATGGATTGATTAAAAGTGAAACAGAAGAAGAGCTCGTGTTATTGAAGGAAGAAAGCGGCGAAATTGAGGAGATTGTTATACCAAAATCAGAAGTTGCCGAGATGAAAAAGCAGGAAGTATCTATTATGCCTGGAAATATCGGCGAGCTTTTAAGTGTAAAAGATTTTTATGGTATCGTGTCATTTTTACAAAGTTTGAAATAGATCATGTTGCTATATATGCGAATGGAATAATAGTTAGGAGCGTATGAATGGCTAATAAGCGCAATACATTTTTGTTGATATGGATACTCACAGCCATTGGCTGTTTGTTTGTCTTTCTTAAATATGCTTCACCGAAAATTTTTCAGGTGTTAATGGCAAAGGATCACCCTATGCCAACACCGAGCACCCTAATGATGTGGTATATGATCATGGGTGTTTTAGCGGGGTTGGTTTATGCAACTACAAGTAATCAGAAGTTTGCAGATTTCTTGAGTTTTTTACTTCCCGGCAGTGGACATGTAATACAATCGTTTTTGCGAAATATGCTGTTCGTGGCTTTTCCTGTTCTTGTCGGCTGGTTTGTATATACATGGTCAATCCCCGGAGCTGCGTCGCCGGTCGAATTGAGGATACAGCATCCAACCTTGCCACAGGACTTTGAAAAACTTGAGAATCCGTTCAGGCAAAAAGATGACCAGGCTCAGCGGAAAAGCATAGAGGAGGGAAAGATACTTTTCCAAACATATTGTCGACCATGTCATGGTTCTAAGGCAGATGGTAACGGACCGTTTGCAAATTCTTTTCGTTTGAGACCAATTAATTTTCAAGATCCTGGTACAATTGCAACGGTGGTAGACAATTATCTTTTTTGGCGTATTAAAGAAGGGGGTCCTGGTTTGCCCTCTGAAGCAACTCCGTGGGATTCTGCAATGCCATCATGGAAAGATGACTTAAAGGATGATGAAATCTGGATGATTATTATGGGGGAATATGATACCGCCGGTGTCATGCCACGACAAAGAGAAAAGCAAGAGTAGGGTATATAAGGCGTTAAAATGGAGTTGTTATACACTGTTTGAGTAATTAATTCATAAACAGCAAGGGAAGAAGAGTACGGAATATTATGATTAAAGCGTTAAAAAAAGGATTAATTTGTTTTGGATTAATCGGAATTGGCAGTTGTTTTCTCTGGATTTGTGGCGAGGTGTCAGCGCAGTCATCACTTCTATTTAGAACGTATAAGCATGAGGTACCTCAAAAATTGCAAGAAACACCAGAGGCTGTGGCAGAAGGCAAGAAGGTTTACGAGAAAAGATGTTGGTACTGTCATGGAATTGAGGGAAAAGGAGATGGCCCCGCCTCCAAAACGATGTTTCCAAAGCCCAGGAATTTTACAAGAAATGAGTATAAGGTTCGCTCCACAGTGTTTGGCTCTGTGCCAACGGACGAAGATTTGTTCAGGATAATTACAAGTGGTATCGAAGGAACGGCTATGCCTTTCTGGAATACGATTAGCGAAAAAGAGAGATGGCAGGCCATTCATTATATCAAGACCTTTAATGAGCAATTCAAGAAAGACGCTACGCCACAGGTCGTTTCAGTTATAAGTATCGCTTCAACACCAGAAAGTGTAAATAGAGGGCAAGAGCTCTTTAAGGAAACAAAATGTTACGAATGTCACGGCGAAGATGGCAGAGGCAATGGGCCTTTGACTGTAGCGTTGCAAACTGAGTGGAATATGCCTTATCGGGCGAGGGATTTAACGAAGAGCTGGAATTTTAAAGGTGGTAATACAATTGAAGATATTTATCGAACCATATCAACAGGGTTTAATGAAACACCCATGGGTTCGTATTTAGAAAAACTTTCTGATGAAGATCGCTGGCATGTTGTCCACTATGTGAAAAGTTTAGCGAAAGATATAGCCTCTGACGTTGTTGTAAAGGTAAAATTATGGGAAGGTGACCAATTGCCATCAGATGCTTCGGATGAAAGTTGGAGTAAGGCTACCGCGGTTGAGATACCTTTGGCAGGTCAAATAATTGCAACTCCCAGACAATGGGCGCCGTCCATAGATGCGATAATGGTAAAGGCGCTGTATAATAAAAATGAGATAGCATTTTTGTTAGAATGGGATGATGCAACAAACAAACAAGAGGAAGTTTTTAGAGATGCGGTATCACTTCAATTCCCGACAAAAATCCCTGAATCACTGAAAAAACCGTATTTTGCAATGGGCGATTCTGGTGGAGCGGTAAATTTGTGGAGCTGGAAGGCGTATTGGAATGAAGGATTTGGTGCGGTTGTGGAAGCACCGGAAAACGAGTCGGGTAGTGTGAGCGAAATGAACGCAAAAGGATTTAAGAACGTTACGATTCAACCTCCAGAAAGCCAGAATGTCGCAGGCAGGGGTATTTACCAAAACGGGCGATGGAAGGTTGTTTTAAAAAGAACCTTGGTGACTGAGGATACAAAGGGAGACATGCAATTCGAAATTGGGAAACTCATCCCCATTGCCTTTGCTGTCTGGGATGGTTCGAATAGCGATGTAGGGGGGCTAAAGTCTGTTTCGTCCTGGTATTATATTTCACTTGAAAAGCAGGTGCCAAAGACGGTTTTTGTCTATGTACTGATTGCCATCATTATGGGCGGAAGTGTTGAAATGTGGTTTATTGCAAGATTGCGCAGGTTCCCACCAAAAGTGGAAGAAGAATAACATATAATCATATCACGTTAAGGAGTATTTGATGAGGTTAAAGTCGATAATTAGTTTACACAAAATATTATTAATGACGGTTGTTTGTATGCCATTAACTGTTTTTTGTACTATTTCATTTGGGCAGGACCGAAAGATAGATACCCTTTATCTCGAATTAGACATGAAATATCGTATTCCTGAGCAGTGGTCCGTCCTTCCCATAGAGCTGGAAGATCCTTACAAAAGAGTAAAAAATGGGCCGCCACTAGTAAATGTTATTCATAAGGCGAACGTTGGATGGCTTTCCAGGTGGATAGCAAATCCAAAAAAAACTGTTCAGAATGCAAAGATGCCGAATCTTGGTTTGAATTTTGATGAAATTAAGGCAGTAATTGTTTATCTGAATAGTATTGCCGAAAAAGACGTTCCTGATGTCACATGGGAGGGTTTTTTGTTGAAAAAAGAGGACGAGCTTTCTGACGAAGAATACGAGAAGATGGACAAGGTGTTTAATAACGGAAAGGGTGTGTGGGGGCGTGCGCGTTGCACGATATGTCATCCGATAAAAGGATCCGGTGGAAATGTTGGAGTTGGTCCTGACTTAGGGGAAATTACAACAAAGATAAACAGAAATTGGTTATACGATTGGCTTAGTAATACCAAAAGTCACTTTCCTGATACAATGATGGCTCAGTATCGGTTTACTGATAATGATGTTCGAGGCATTGTAGAATTTGTAATGCGTGATACGCAGTTTATCCCGGAGGAAAAAGAAGAAGACGAAGGAACTGTGGCACCTGTAGAGCAGGAAGTTGAAGTTTTATCTGAAAAAGAATTTGCTGGCCTGAGACAAGATAGTGCCCTTATTGAAACCGGTAAAAATATAGTTGAAAAAGCAAGATGTTTTGTATGTCATGACATTAAAGGGATTTCCGAAATAATGCCGGTGGTTGAGAAAAAACGTGATGTATTAGCCGGATTCGAAAAGCTTCTCTATGAAATTAAATGCCTGACCTGTCACCGCATTCAGGATAAAGGTGGATCTTATGCTCCGAATCTAACGTTTGCCGGCAGCAAGATCAAGATGGACTGGGAGAGGGTATTTTTGCAGGCACCTGACATAATTCGACCGTTAAGCCAGCAAATGCCAAAGTTTAATTTGACTGAAGAAGACGCAAAGTTCGCTACGGAGTTTATTGAAAAGAATCTTCTTTTTAAAGAGACGCTTCCTGATTTTTATAAGGATGGCGCACCATCTGTGGAAGTGGTCGCGTCGGGCGAGAAGCTTTTTTATGAAAAGGGTTGTAATACTTGTCATGCAGAAGGTACCAAAGGCGGTGGAGTTGTTGGGCCTAACCTTGCAACTGTTGGGGATAGATTGCGGTCTTCTTATATTCTATATCACTTGAAAAACCCGCAACTGGCAAATCCTCAGGGTGTAGAGCCAAACTTTGGTTTGTCAGATGATGAGTTGAAGCAGATGCTAGGTTTCTTGGTGGATCATGTGCAGAAGAAAGAGGGTAAATGATGAGATATTTTTCATTCGTGAGGAAAATTATTATAACCTTATTGTTTTTGCCAGGTGTTGTGAGCGGGTATTCTGCTGTGAACGCGGGGGATGTTTCCCCTCGAGATCAGGTTTTTCTGTTGTCGCCCAAAAAAACTTTTGAATACTATTGTTCTCCATGCCATGGGGCGAAAGGGAAAGGTGATGGTACGTTTTTTACAATTGATTTGAAACCGAAGCCTAGAAACTTTACCGATGCAGATTACATGAAAAAAAGGACGGACGATCAACTTGTAAAGTCAATTACGGAAGGTTCTAAAGCTGTAGAAAAATCTAATCTCTGTCCTCCATGGGGAAAGACGCTTACGGATAAAAGGATAAAAGAACTGGTAGCCCTTATTAGAGGGTTTTCGGCGAAGGATGCGGAGAAACCGGTAGTTGTGGCTAAAGAGATTGCTGTTGAAGATAAAAAAGTAAGTGCTCTTCGATCCTCAATGCGTTGGGCTTTTGTTGTTATGATAACCCTTGCTTTGGCGGGAGGAGCAATAAGTGAGTGGAAGAAGCTTAGGAACGAATCGTCGAAATGTTAGAAACCATGAGTTACTCATATGTATAAAAAAATATTTATAGCTGTTGATAATTCCCGTCATTCCGATTTTTGTATCGAGATAGGTATAGACCTTTCACGTAAGTTTGGCTCCTCACTGGTAGGATGTCATGTCTACGATGCATCATTACATCAGAGGCGATTCCGTGATATGGAAAAAGGGCTGCCACCTCAGTACCAAGACGAAAATGTCCTGCAGCGACAGCGCGATCTCCATAGTACACTGATTAATCAGGGACTCAAGTTGATTTCTGAATCGTATCTGGATGTATTTAAGAAGAAGTGCAGTGAACAAGCGGTTCCACACGAAAGTCTTTTGTTGGAAGGTAAAAATTATTACGAAATTATTAAGGAAGTTAACCGAAATCGGTATGATCTGGTGATCCTGGGTGCGCTAGGACTGGCTGCTATTAATGAGAATGTAATCGGAAGTGTTTGCGAAAGGGTTGTAAGGCGTATCAAAACGGATGTCTTGGTAGTAAAGAATAGATGCCTGGTGGGAAAGGTTGTGATTGCGGTTGATGGAAGTATGTCGTCGATTGCGGGAGTTAAATCGGCTATTAATTTCGCAAAGTCGCTCAATACAAAACTAGTTGCAGTTTCAGTTTTTGATCCGCATTACCATCGTGTTGCTTTTGAAAGTATTGCGAATGTACTTTCCAAAGAGGCTGGGCAAGTCTTCAGATTTAAAGAGCAGGAAACCCTCCATGAGGAGATTATTGACAAAGGTTTGGCAAAGATATACCAGAATCATCTGGATAGGGCAAATAGAATGGCAAAAGATGCTGGGGTAGAGCTAGATACGGTTCTTATGGACGGTAAACCGTACGACAAAATTTTGAGTTACATCAAAAAAGAAAACCCTTCAACTTTAATAATAGGGCGTACAGGAATTCATAACACAAATGGGCTGGATATTGGTAGTACTACAGAAAATTTGTTAAGATTGTCACCGTGTAATATTTTGCTTACAGGAGGTAATCTGGAGGCTAAGCCTGACAATATGGTTGATTTTTCTGCGTTTCGGATGCCTGTAAACGTAAAGGATTCTACGGCAAACAGCCAGGAATACCAGCTTAATAAAAATGGTTCCTTAGGAATGGTTAAAAGCGATAAAAAAAAATGCAATACGGCGGGTATAAAAAGGCTGGTGCCTGTCTGGACGCAGGAAGCACAAACTCAAACCGAGAAAATACCTTCGTTTGTTAGGGGCGTGGTTAGGAAAAAGATTGAAGAATATGCTCAAGAGAAAGGATATCAGGAAATAACGGTCAATATTGTTGATGAGGCTAAGCGGTTATTTATTGGTAAAGATACGTTTCACAACAAATATGAATAACGAAATATTGTATGCTTTCCTATTTCCTCTGCCAAAAGGAAGTGCTGTAGTTATGGGTTGCCGCGCTTCCATGAAACATTAAAATTATGTTTTATTAATGAAGTACATAGAATTACCGACAGAAGATAGTAAAGATTTATCACCTTCCATTTGCGAAATGTCGAGTATTTATCAACCATATTCCACACTGCAATTAATTCATCTGTAATTGCCATTTCGATCGAAGGGGGAAATCTTGAATAGTCCTCGCCAAGCACAGAATTACAGTCAGAGAGGAGGTTTTCTCGTTATTGCGACCGAAGGTCATTGATGTTTGATTTTGGTTTCAATTGTGTATTGCGCATTTCATAAAAGAAATACCATCGTTGCTGTACCTATTAATTAAAATTAGTAAATGAATTATGTAAACTGTTATGAATTGGGAAATTAGGATATGTTTTTTTTGTTTGAAGTGTAAGTATTTCATGGAGTACAATTTGCGTATTAGTCCAATTTGAATATCTACAAGGTTGTAGTTTGTAATGCGTGGTGGAGTCAGGGTATTTGGGAAGGAGGTTGACTTCTTATCATATATGTATTAGATTTAAAATTAAGGTATGAATTAATTGGGAGGGGGCTTTTTCTTGCGGTATTTAAATTATTAAGGAAGGGGGGATGTAAATGAAGAAGAATTACTTATTGTTAAAAAGATATGGCGTGGCCCTCTTAAGCTGTGCTTTTCTTAGTAGTGCATTGTTTGCTGCTGAGGAAACAGCACCTGGAGTGAAAGAGGCAAGTGAGGAAGAATTTACTCCGGCGAAAGAGGTGGTAGAGGTGAAGTTTGTACAAATGGACAGACCTTATCATTTGGATGTGGATTCGTTACAGGGTTTTTTTAAGGATGCAAAAGCCGTTACGGTTCCGCTCCAAAAACAGGATAAGGCCTTTCCGAATGGCGGTGGGTCTGTGAGTAGTGCAGAAGTAAAAGCTATCCATGACGGCCTAACGATATATTTTAAGATTTCCTGGAGTGATTCTACGAAAAATGCCAGAGCAATTGCGGTTCAGGAGTTTAGAGATGCCGTTGCTTTGATGTTTCCTCTGGGGGCAGTGGAGATAACGCCGGCGGAACACTTCAGCCCCAGAATGGGAGATCGGGAAAAACCAATAAATCTTTGGCATTGGAAGGCGGACTGGGAGGCAGATTTGCTGGTTAAGGGCGAGTTGGAAGATGTCGAAGTACAGTACCCGAATATGCATGATGATTTTAATTTTAATCCTTATAGTGCATATTATCATCGGGAATTAATAACTAGTATAGAGGTTTTGTCGGGGGGTAGGGCTGCTAATAACCTGCTTTCTCAGCCTGGAAGGGGAAGAGTGGTAGAGGATTTAAATGCCGAGGGTTTTGGTACGCTTACCACGCAAGCTCATCAGGACGTAAATGGATGCAGTAAATATGAGGACGGGGTGTGGACGGTAATTATGTATCGTTCATTAATTACGGTAGATCCGCACGATGTACAGCTCGTGCCTGGAGGGACTACCTATTTCAATATGGCGGTATGGAATGGTGGTGAACAAGACAGGAATGGTCAAAAGAACATATCGACTCAGTGGCATCCTGCTACACTGGAAAGGGTTGCTTGGCAGTAGTTTTCTCTATTTTGGAAATAATGGTTAAGGAGGATTGAAAAATGACATTGGTGCATAACTGGCATTTAGGGAGACGGATGGAGTATCCCTATTTCGAATCCAGACCGAAGCGGCAGTTTGCTGCAATATTTAACACGAACAGGTGTATTGCCTGTCAGACATGTACTATGGCCTGCAAAAGTGCGTGGAGTTATAACAAGGGGCAGGAGCACATGTGGTGGAACAATGTGGAAACCAAACCTTATGGCGGATATCCGCAGTCTTGGGATATTAAAACATTAAAATTAATTGATAATGGCGAAAATACCTGGTATACAGATGAAAAAGATGAAAAAACATCTCCTTATGGTGTGTATGAAGGCGATACCATATTTGAAGCTGCTTCAAAGAAGAATATAAATCAATGGGCCGTTGGATATATCCCTGAAGATAAGGAATGGCGGTCTCCAAACATTGGTGAAGATGTTGCAAAAAGTAATAAGGCGGACGAATACTCTTCGTTGCCCGAACACAGCCGTTGGTTTTTCTATATACAGAGACTTTGTAATCATTGTACGTATCCGGGTTGTTTGGCTGCCTGCCCAAGGAAGGCTATCTACAAGAGAAAAGAAGATGGAATTGTTCTTATCGATCAGAAGAGATGTCGGGGTTATAGAAAATGTGTTGAACAGTGCCCTTACAAAAAACCCATGTATAGAGGTTTGACAAGGGTAAGCGAAAAGTGTATCGCCTGTTATCCGCGTGTTGAGGGAAAAGATCCTATAACGAAGGGACGTCCAATGGAGACCAGGTGTATGGCGGCCTGTGTAGGACAGATCCGTTTACAGGGATTTTTGGATGATAATCCAAAGAATCCGGTTACATGGTTGATCCGGCATGACAAGCTGGCGTTGCCGCTGTATCCTCAGTTTGGAACAGAGCCTAATATCTATTATATTCCTCCCAGGTGGGCGCCAAGGCCATATTTAAGACAGATGTTCGGTCCAGGTGTCGATGAAGCAATCGATAAATTTATGGTGCCTTCTCGCGAAAGACTTGCGGTGATGTCCTTATTCAGAATGGCGCAAGCTATTATATTTGAGTACAAGATTGAGGAAGGGCCAAAGGTGTTTGAGACGACGATTCACGGCAAGAAGTTTGAGATGTTCAACGATACCGTTATTGGGTATGGTGAAGATGGGCAGGAAATTGTAAGAACTACGATAGAAGAGCCTGTTTACATCAGAGACCCTAAACATTACAATTCAATTTAGAATTGAGGTTTCTTATGGAAGTAGACACAAGTAGTCTTTTAGATCAAAAAATTGCACCGCGAGTAAGTGATTTGCTTGCAAGGAGTGCAATGTATCAAATTTTGTCTGCCTGTTTTCTTTACCCAACAGAGAAAAATCTGTCAATGCTGAAAAGTCCTGATTTCCAGGAACACGAGAAAGAGTTGGTGCTCTGTTACGGAGGTATAGATGAGGGTGCGGAGTTAAAAAGATGTTTGAAAGAGGTCCGGGGATTGTTCAGGGTTACAGCCATTGAAACCTTACAAGGCGTCTATCAGCGCATCGTTGGACACACCATGTCGAAAGAGTGTCCTTTGTACGAAACTCAATATGGCGCAGCTCATGTGTTTCAGCAAGTGCATGAGTTGGGTGATATTCAAGGCTTTTATAAGGCTTTTGGGGTTGATATTTCCGATATAGAGAAAGAACGATGCGACCATATTAGTGTAGAGTTAGAGTTTATGCACTTTTTGCTGTATAAGCAAGCCTACGCCCTGGAAAACCATGGAGATGAAAAAGCGCAGATATGCGTGGATGCGCAAAAGAAGTTCTTGAAAGAGCATCTGGGGAAATGGGCGCCTCTTTTCTCGGTTCTCTTTGGCAGGAAGGCTGGGGAAGGTTTCTACTATGCCGTATCTGCTCTGACAAAAGAGTTCTTGAGGTTAGAAATGAAACACATGGATATTAAGACGGAGATATACAAGGAGTCCGATCTCAATCAGGAGGCGGTGGCTGGGGCATCCGATGAGTGTTTATCCTGCGCGACTTCTGAAGATTTCAATGAGGAATGATATGAAGCTGGAATTTGACCCAAGTCTGATTGAAGAAGTAATATTTGGAGAATTAAAGACAAAGGAGGGAAAGGGTGATTTTTCTTTTACCACCGAATATCATTCTTGTATTGATCCGGTTTACGAAAATTTTTCCTTAGATGAAAGGCCTTCGCAGTTTAAAAAGATCGAATGGGACTTCTTTAAAAAACTCGAGTTACCAAAGGCAATAAAGGAGGTCTTTGATGAGTTTCCTGAGCTTGGAAAGAAAGCTTGTGGTGGAGTGGTTGCAAAGGCGGTGAACAACTTTGATGAAGGCTCTTATCTTACAAAAGGAATGAACCAGGAGGTTGGTCAAAAAAAGATTGTTATTAAATTACTGCCAGACCGTTACCTGGATATTCCTTATCTAAAAAAATTGGTCAGGCACGAACTGATGCATGCATCTGATATGCTCAGTGAATCATACGGCTATCGTGATGAACGCCTCGGTGGTAATCCCATGGAAGAGAGTATCGTTAAGGAGCGCTATTGTACTTTTTGGGATATCTACGTCGATAGCCGATTAATCAGGAATAGGAAAGAAACATTATCTGACAAAGGGGGAAGATATGCAGAATTTGAGTCTCTCTATAAAAAGATTCCTGAGGAAGTGAAAATTGCTATTTTTGATGTTCTGTGGCAAGATGAGAATTTAACACATGATAAGATACTGGGACTGGCAAAAGATGTGAATGAAGTAATAAAAATTTCTGAAGGGTTACCCATAAAGCACGCGCTAAAGAAGAAAAAAACGATATTGCCAGGTGCCCAATGCCCGCTATGCCAATTTCGTACTTATCGGTGGGTGGAAAACATTGAACAAGATGTTCATCTTGTGGATGCAATAAAAAAAGATTTTCCTGGTTGGGAACCGGGAGATGGTGTGTGTGGGCAATGTATAGAGGCTTACAAGGTAAGAAGTATTGTTTGCTAATATTGTTTAATTAGAATAAACTTTTTATATAAAGTGTTTTATATTGGGAAAGGAGTAGGAGATATGAAACTTACAAGAAGGGCTTTCCTACAGGTGGCAGGTGCAGCAGGAGCGACATTTACCCTTGCTAATAAGGCAATGGCGTTCAGGTTGTTGAAGCCTGTAGTTGAGGTGGGAAATCCGTTGGATGCCTATCCCGACCGTGCATGGGAAAGCGTATATCGTGACCAGTATAGGTATGATCGAACATTTACCTTTACTTGCTCGCCGAATGACACCCATGCCTGCAGGGTAAGGGCGTTTGTAAGAAATGAAGTGGTTATGAGGGTTGAACAGAATTACGACCATCAGAATTACTCAGACCTTTACGGAAATAAGGCGACGAGGAACTGGAATCCCAGGATGTGTTTGAAAGGTTATACATTTCACCGCCGGGTTTATGGTCCATATAGGTTGAGATATCCGCTTATCAGAAAAGGCTGGAAGCAGTGGGCAGATGATGGGTTTCCGGAATTGACACCGGAAAATAAATCAAAGTATATGTTTGATGCCAGGGGTCAGGATGAGCTTTTAAAGGCATCCTGGGATGAGGCTTGGACATATGCGTCGAAGGGGATAATTCATATTACCAAGAAGTACAGTGGTGAAGAAGGCGCTAAAAAGCTGATAGAACAGGGATATCCGAAAGAAATGGTGGATGCTATGAAAGGGGCCGGCACACGTACCTTCAAAGGTCGTGGTGGTATGGGTCTTTTGGGTGTAATTGGTAAATATGGGATGTACCGGTTTAATAATATGCTGTCTCTTGTTGATAGCCACAACAGGGGCGTTGGGCCTGATAAGGCATTAGGCGGAAGGAATTGGTCGAACTATACGTGGCATGGGGATCAGGCGCCTGGTCATCCTTTCTCGCATGGTTTGCAGACATCTGATGTTGATATGAATGATGTAAGGTTTTCGAAGTTGCTTATCCAAACGGGAAAAAACCTGATCGAAAATAAAATGCCTGAGGCACACTGGGTTACCCAGGTTATGGAAAGAGGCGGAAAAATTGTTGTTATTACACCAGAATATAGTCCGTCTGCCCAAAAAGCAGATTACTGGATACCGATAAAGTGTAATACAGACACGGCACTTTTCCTAGGCTTAACGAAGATTTTAATGGACGAAAAGCTGTATGATGCAGATTATGTAAAGAGGTTTACCGATTTCCCTTTACTCGTAAGAACCGATACCTTAAAAAGATTGCAGGCCAGGGATATATTTCCTGATTACAAATTAGAAGATATTTCACATGGTGCCAGCTATAAGATTCATGGTTTGCATGATGATCAGAGAGAAATTCTGGGGGACTTTGTAGTTTGGGATGCAAAGACGAATGGCCCAAAACCGATCACCAGGGACGATGTTGGTGATAAACTGGCGGCTAAAGGGATTGATCCTGCACTCGATGGTACATTCATGGTAAAAACTGTTGATGGTAAAGATGTCGAGGTCATGCCGCTCTTTGAGATGTATAAGATACACCTTAAAGATTATGATATCGACAGCGTAGTCGAAATAACCAATTCTCCAAAAGAGTTAATCGTAAGGTTGGCGCACGATATTGCGACTATAAAACCAGTAGCGATCCATTACGGTGAAGGTATTAATCACTGGTTTCATGCAACATTAATGAATAGGTCAACCTACTTACCATTAATGTTAACCGGGAACGTTGGTTATATGGGTTCAGGTTCACATACGTGGGCAGGTAATTACAAAGCAGGTAATTTCCAGGCTTCCAAATGGAGCGGCCCTGGTTTTTATGGTTGGGTAGCTGAGGATGTATTTAATCCAAACCTCGATCCAGATGCATCAGCAATGGATTTGAAGGTGAAAGGCCGTGCATATGACGAGGAAGTGGCGTACTGGAATCATAGTGACAGGCCGTTGATTGTTAACACACCCAAGTACGGGCGCAAATGTTTTACAGGGAAGACACATATGCCTACACCGACCAAGGTTATGTGGTTTACCAATGTAAACCTGGTCAATAATGCAAAGCATGTGTATCATATGCTGAAGAATGTGAACCCCAATATTGAGCAGATTATGTCTACTGATATTGAAATGACGGGTTCTATCGAGTATGCAGACTTTGCATTTCCTGCCAATTCATGGATGGAATTTGAGACACACGAGATTACCTGTTCATGCTCAAATCCGTTCTTCCAGATATGGAAGGGTGGTATAAGGCCAGTTAATGACTCCAAGGACGATGTGATGATCATTGCTGGCATGGCGGCTAAGCTGGGTGAATTGCTCAGGGATATGAGATTCAGGGACGTCTGGAAATTTGCTTTGGAGGGCAGACCTGAGGTTTATATAAACAGATTGCTGGATGGTAGTACGACCGGCAAAGGGTATACTTTTGATGATATCATAAATGGCAAATACGGTGAACCTGGTGTTGCCTTATTAAATTACAGGACTTATCCAAGGCATCCATTCTGGGAACAGGTACACGAAAGTATACCATTCTATACACCAACCGGAAGATTGCAGGCTTACAATGATGAATCAGAAATCATTGAGTATGGCGAAAATTTCATCGTACATCGTGAGGGGCCTGAAGCAACTCAGTACTTACCAAATGTAATTGTAAGCACTAATCCATATATCCGTCCCGATGATTATGGAGTTCCAGAGAATGCAGAGCACTGGGACGACAGAACGGTACGGAATATCAAGAAATCATGGGCTGAGACAAAGCAAACAAAGAACTTCCTGTGGGAAAAAGGATATAAGTTCTTTTGTGTAACGCCTAAATCCAGACATACGGTGCATTCACAATGGGCTGTAACAGACTGGAATTTTATCTGGAATAACAACTTTGGTGATCCATACAGAATGGATAAGAGAATGCCAGGCGTTGGTGAACATCAGATTAATATAAACCCGCAGGCAGCTAAGGATTTGGGTATCAATGACGGTGATTACGTTTACGTCGATGCTAACCCGGCCGATAGGCCATACGAAGGCTGGAAACCGAATGATCCTTTCTATAAAGTATCCAGGCTTATGCTGAGGGCAAAGTACAATTCATCTTACCCTTACGGGGTAACGATGATTAAGCACTCTTCGTGGATTGCAACGGAAAGAAGTGTGAAGGCGCATGAAACAAGACCTGATGGCAGGGCATTATCAGCGGGTACCGGTTATCAATCCAGTTTCCGTTATGGTTCCCAGCAGAGTCTTACCAGGGATTGGTCAATGCCGATGCACCAGTTGGACAGCCTGTTCCACAAAGCAAAGATTGGTATGAAGTTTATTTTTGGCTTCGAGGGTGATAATCATGGAATCAATACTGTTCCAAAAGAAACCTTGGTGAAGGTAACTAAGGCAGAGGATGGCGGTATGGGCGGTAAGGGAGTATGGGATCCGGCAAAAACCGGATATACGACCGGCAACGAAAACGATTTCATGAAGAAGTACATTAGCGGCGAGTTGATAAAAGTAGAAAAGGCATAATACTCGTGTTAGATAAAAGTGAGCTAACAGATGAAAAAAGTCTGTTAGCTCGCTTATTTTAGAAATTTTAAACCAAAGATGGAGGAGAGAAAAGATTTATGAAAAAATATCTTATTTCAGGTATTCTTGCGATTTTATGTATCGCAATTTCATCGAACTCACGTGTATGGGCTCAAGCCGACGAGAAGAAGGCTTTGACTTCTGAGGAAGCAGCCGAAGCAACGAAGAAGCTTGAGGAAGCACAGCAAAAATTAAAGAAAGTGGTCAGGAATTTACCTAAGGTAGACAATGCCGGTTCCATTACAGGTGTTGTAACGTGTCAAAAGATGAGGAATAATGCAGATGCAATTGTTTTTATTGAAAAAGTTGGGGATAATAAGTTTGCTCCTCCTACAGAGCATGCGGTTATTGACCAGTTAAATCTTACTTACGTACCCCGTGTTGTAGCCATACAGAAGGGCACCACGGCAGATTTTCCAAACAGCGATGCAGTTCGCCACAATGTCTTTTCTCCTCCCACAGCAGCCTTGCAATTTAACCTGGGGACATATCCTACAGGCGTTGTGAAAGAGGTGGTTTTTGATGTTGTAGGTGAGACGCCGCTCCTTTGTAATGTTCATAGTGAAATGGCTGGTTTCGCCGTTTCTTTTGAAAATCCTTATTTTGCAATGACGGATAAAGACGGAAACTATACAATAGAAGGAGTTCCGCCTGGCAAATATGTAGTAAAGACATGGCACGAGAAACTCAAGGAGGTATCACAGGACGTTACGGTGGAGGCAGGAAAGGCCGCTACTGCAAATTTTGAGTTAAAGAGAAGAAGATGATGATTTGTGGCTTAAGTTAGTAAATGCCTTTGTTTCGGAAAGTATGCTTTTATAATTCCAGTGAGATCGTAAATCTCACTGGAATTTTTTTTGATCAAAAAATGGCTGAAACACGACCAGCGATGACTATAATTTTGGTGAAGGCTTCTCCCGTGAAATTAACAATTGATAAATTAACAAAACATTCATATAATCAATATTTTGATAAATTCAGCAAGACTTGGCTGGTATGCAAGTTTTGGAATAGGGACAATCCTCATTTTTTGTCTCTTTGATGCGAAATTTTTCAATGTATCCGTGCTAATATACAGGGATGTATACAAAATGATTAAAAAAAGGTGACATGATCATTTGTGTCGCTTGAGTGTACAATTTTTATGTCGCGTTTACTTAAATAACAAAAATTATGATTCAAAGGCGCAAAACTCGGGTGGTTAATGTTGGTGGTGTTTTGATGGGGGGAGATAATCTCATTTCCATCCAGACAATGACCAAGACCCATACCGAGGATATAGATGCTACTGTCCGGCAGATTAAGGAACTGGAGGCAATCGGATGTCACATTGTCCGTGTGGCAGTACCCACGATTGTTACGGCCAGGTGTCTTGGTGCTATTAAAAGGCAGATAAGTATTCCGCTTGTTGCTGACATTCATTTTGGACATCATCTTGCTCTTGAGGCTATAGCTCAGGGAGTTGATAAAATACGAATCAATCCCGGAAACATGAAGGACAGGAAAAAGCTCGAAGAGGTAATACTTGCCGCTAAAAATAAGGGTATTCCTATTCGTATCGGAGTTAATTCCGGTTCCGTGCGCGGTGAAGGGGATGAACATGAAAATCTAACCACGTTGATGGTAAAGACTGTCTTGAGGTATTGTGAACACTTTGAATCGCTCGGATTTAAAGATGTCGTATTGTCACTCAAGGCTTCTGATGTCCCTTCAACGCTGGATGCCTATAGATCAATAGCTATCCAATGTGATTATCCGCTGCACTTAGGTGTTACAGCAGCAGGGCCACCAAGCCTGGCGATGATTAAGTCTGCTATTGGTATCGGCGGCTTACTCTCCGAAGGTATTGGCGACACCTTGCGTGTCTCTTACACGGGTGCATCGGAATTAGAGGTAAAGGCGGGCTATGATATCCTTGAGGCCCTGGGCCTTTATAAACGACGGGGAGCAGAACTTATTTCCTGCCCCACGTGTGGACGCTGTGAAATAGATTTGGTGAATATTGTAGAGCAGGTTAGGCAGCGTTTGCCGGCTGATAAAAAGCATTTACAGATTGCTATCATGGGGTGTGTAGTGAATGGGCCTGGAGAAGCGCGTGAGGTTGATATTGGCATAGCAGGCGGGAAGGGGTTCGGGTTCCTTTTTAAGAAGGGCGAGAAGGTGCGAAAGATACCGGAAGACCGGATGGTAGATGAGCTTTTAGAAGAAATTGCCCTCATGGCGTGACTATGAAAAATATTGTTGTCCTTGGTTCTACTGGTTCTATTGGTAAAAATACTTTAGAAGTTGTTCGAAATTTAAAGGATAAATTTCGGGTGGTTGGTTTATCTTCAAACTCGCGGTGGGAGTTACTTGCAGAGCAAGTCGAGGAATTCAAGCCTGAATATGTTGCCTTAAATGATTGTGAGTCTGTCGAAAAGCTAAGGCGCCGCTTTCATAAAAATCAGCTAAATATACTTACCGGAAGCAATTGTCTCAAGGAAATTGTTTCACGAGAAGAAGTGGACGTTGTAGTTTCAGCCGTTGTGGGTGCGGTCGGCTTACCTGCGGCTATTGCTACCATAGAGCAAGGAAAGATGCTTGCTCTGGCCAATAAAGAATCGCTGGTTATGGCCGGGCATATTGTAATGCCGCTGGCCAGAAAAGATCAAATATTGCCGGTAGACAGTGAACACAGTGCAATTTTTCAGTCTCTTCATTCCGGTAAGCCATGTGAGGTTAAGCGGGTCATTATTACTGCATCTGGCGGGCCTTTTTATGATTACCCGATGGAAAAACTTTCTGATGTGACACCCGCACAGGCACTCAAGCATCCTACGTGGCAGATGGGACAGAAGATCACCATAGATTCGGCAACGCTGATGAATAAAGCATTGGAGATTATTGAGGCTAAATGGCTATTTGATCTGAGAATCGATCAAATCGATGTTGTGATACATCCGCAATCAATCATCCACTCTATGGTGGAATTTTGTGATGGGTCGGTTATAGCTCAAATGGGGATGCCGGATATGAAGGTGCCCATCCAGTATGCCTTAACATATCCGGAAAGGAGCCCGCTCATGGTACAATCATTGGATTTATCGAGTGTAGGAAGTCTCACATTCAAGAAGCCAGACATGGAGAAGTTTCCGGCCTTGCGGCTTGGCTATCAGGCTGCTAAAGAGGGCGGTACGATGGGGGCTACGCTTAATGCTGCCAATGAGGTGGCGGTGCAGGCGTTTCTGGTTGGTAAAATTCAATTCACAGAGATTGCTTCATATGTAGAAAAGGTGATACATAATCATCATTTTATTAAAAACCCTTGCCTCGGGGATATACTGGCAGCAGACACCTGGGCAAGACAGGAGGTTAAAAAATGCCTTATTTAAACGTATCAACCAATGTTGTTCTTGTTATTCTCGGTGTCGGCCTGCTTATCTTTGTTCATGAATTAGGGCACTTCCTTATGGCAAAAAAGATAGGTGTCCGTGTGCTGGCCTTTTCCCTGGGCTTTGGACCTGCAATAGTTAAAAAACAATGGGGAGAAACTGAGTATCGGCTCTCTTTGTTTCCGTTGGGTGGCTATGTCAAGCTGGCTGGTGAAGGTCCGGAAGAAGAGAAGGATGGTTCTCCTTGGGAATTTTCCTCAAAGAGCGTAGGACAGCGTGCCTCAGTGCTGGTGGCGGGGGTTGGATTAAATGCGGTTTTGGCATTTGTTGCCTTTGTTGTTGCCTTTCAGATTGGTGTGCCTTTTATTACATCAGAGGTGGGGCAGGTCGTGCCGGGTTGGCCAGCATGGGAGGCTGGAATTCAGCGTGGGGACAAAATAGTTTCGATTGATGGAAGCAGTGACCCTGATTTTGAGGATCTTTTTACGATTGTTGCCCTGAGCAATCCGTCTGACGGTGTAAATCTCAAAGTTGAACGGGACAATAAAACCTTTGATGTAAATGTTGTACCTAGATACGATGCAGAGCATGGCATCCAGCGTATAGGAATTATGCCGGCTACCAGCCTGGAAATTGATAAGATATTCGCCTTTGAAAACAACAACTCCCCGGCTCGCAATGCAGGTATACAGGTCAAGGATGTCGTGGTTGCTGTAAATGGCAAACGGATTTCTACAGAGGATGAGTTTCGTGAGGCTGAGGCCGTAAGTCCCGCGAAAGAGATGGTGATTACTGTGCTGAGAGATAATAAAGAAGTTGAGCTTAACGTGGCTCCTTTCAAGTCTGCCAGATGGATGCTTGGCCTCTCCGGTGCTACGGCAATACTTGATGGTGTAAAAAATAATAGTCTTGCAAGCAAAGCAGGTTTTGTAAAAGGTGATGAGATCGTTGAGGTGAATTCGCAGCCTGTGATGGGTTTTACGGACATAAGAAGGCAGGTTATCGACTCTGAGGAAAAGACATGTATCTTTACCGTTAAAAGGAATGACAAGATAACCCTCATTCATGTATTGTTTGATGACGAAAAAGCAAAAGAAGAATTTATAGGCGGGATTACCCCTTTGTATGGACTGAAGGTGGATTCGCTTGTTGAGGGGTTCCCTGCAGAAAAGATTGGATTAAAACCTGGTGACAGGATTATTTCGCTTGACGAGAAAGAGACAAAAGATTGGAATGCCCTCCTGCAGATGGTGATGGTGAGCCAGGGGAAACCGATGGTAATTGAGTGGATGCGGGGAAATGAGCGATTTGTATCTACTATTGAACCCCAAAAAGATGAAAAGAATGCCGTGGGAAGTATTGGAGTAAAATTTCGGGAAAAAACGGTAATAAAGCAATATGGCCTGTTTGGTTCGTGTCTTGTGGGCACGGAAAAGGCTATTATCAATGTGCAGAGATTATATCTCACGGTAAAGGGATTTTTCTCACAAAGACTTTCAACAAAGAATGTGGGTGGATTTATTCTTATCGCTCAGGCATCTTACGAATCTGCAAAGGTGGGTTTTGGTAAACTGGTGTATTTTCTCGGTATCTTGAGTCTCCAGCTCGCGCTGCTGAATATTTTACCTGTTCCCGTGCTCGATGGCGGCCATCTGCTGTTTTTAGCCATTGAACGAATCAAGGGTTCCCCTGTGAGTCAAAGAACACTTTCCATTGCTCAATATATAGGTTTCGGTCTTATTATTACCCTGGTCATTTACGCTACACGGAACGACATCATGCGGTTGCTGACGCTTTAGCAAATGACCTCACGCTCTGTCCTTTATTTCTATGGCCGAACTAATCGATGTAACCATTCCGGGGCAGGAAAAAAAATATTCCTTAAAAGATATCACCATTATTGGTCGTGCACCCACTACCGATGTCATGCTTGATGATCTCATGGTTTCTCGTCATCATGCAAAAATCAGCAAGTCTGATGAAGGATATTTTATTGAGGATATGTGCAGCCGGAATGGGGTTTTCCTAAATAATGAACGCATAATTACTCCCCAAGTCATTCCTGGCGGTGGCCAGATAGGTATCGGGCAGCATACCCTCATCTTCAGAAATACCGAATCCATACATGCGGATTGCACGGCATATCCTTCCAGCGAGTACACACAAATTATCATGGCATCAAAAGATCCTGTACCGATTGGTACTATTGGTGAAAAAATAAGCCATGAGACCGCTGGCAAAGAGGAATTTGAGCGATTACAAAAAAGCTTAAAAATCTTCCAGGATATTACTAAGGCAATCGATAATATTTTCGATATTGATGTATTGCTGAAAGAGATTATACAAATTATATTTGCCGTGTTTCCCCATGCCGGGCGATGCTTTGTGGCTTCACAAGACCCCGGAGAGGATACATTGACCATTCGGACAATTCAGACAAGGGACACTACTCTGCCAGCGGAAGAGAATCTCCTGAGTCAGACGCTTGCCCAGCGTGCCATCAGGGAACGAAAATCCTTACTTATTATGGATACACAAATGGATTCCGGGGTCAGTGTGAGTATAAAGATAATTGGCGCTAATTCCATCCTGTGTGCTCCCCTCATATGTCCTCAAAAGACGTTAGGTATATTACAAATAGAAAGCAAGAGTAAAAACTACGAGTTTTCTAAGGCAGACTTGGATCTTTTTACCGGTATCGCGTCTCAGGTAGCATTGTTAATTTATAATGCAGAACTCCTTGATGTCCTTAAAAAGGCCAAGGAGCGGGTTGAATTTGAAAATAAAAATCTCAAAAAACAGCAAAGGGTTTCCTCTTCTTTCGACGATATTATTGGTACGAGTTTAAAGATCAAAGAAACAGTAGAATTGGTGAAAAAGGTTGTTGACTCTCCTTATAGTATCCTTATTACCGGCGAGAGCGGTACAGGAAAGGAGGTAATCGCAAAGGCCATCCATTACAACAGTTCGAGGTCCGGCCAGCCCTTTGTGGTTTTAAACTGTGCTGCGATTCCAAGGGATTTAATCGAAAGCGAACTCTTTGGTTATGAAAAAGGGGCATTTACGGGTGCGATGGGGACTAAGCAGGGTCTTTTTGAGGTGGCAGATAAGGGAACAATTTTTCTTGATGAAATTGGAGAAATGCATGTTCAGGCCCAGGCAAAACTGCTGCGCGTCTTGCAGGAGAAGGAACTGCAACGGGTAGGCGGGACCAGGACAATTAAGGTTGATGTGCGTATCCTTGCTGCAACCAATAAAGATTTGAAGGCCGCTATGATTGGCGGGGGGTTCCGGGAAGACCTCTTTTACCGGTTAAACGTTGTGCCCGTCCACATTCCACCGCTGCGTGAACGCAAAGAGGATATCCCTTTGCTCATTGCACATTTTTTGGTGGTGATTTGCGCCGATGTTGGTAAGCGTTTCAAAGGTTTTACCCCGGAGGCATTGGTATTTCTTTCAAATTATAGATGGCCTGGCAATGTGCGGGAATTAAGGAATGTTGTCGAAAGGGTTGTCACCCTTTCACCTGATGATGGTATGATTGGGGTGGAGATGTTGCCGCAAGAGATTTGTAATAAATCTGCTGTGGAGGTGCAAAAATATAAATCTGCAGGAATTCTTTACGAAGCCCAAAAGCAATTAGAAATTGAGATGATTATGGATGCACTAAAATCAACGGGAGGCAATAAGTCCAAGGCCGCAGAACTGCTGGGAATCAGTCGAAAGGTACTGTATGAAAAGATCGAAGCCCATAAGATTTTGTAGCCATTCAACAATGAGTACTTTCCAAAAATTTATCATAGATGCCCAAATGTATGGAGATTCCTGCTCGTGCGGCAAAATCGTTTGGTGCAACTTTTCCTCTTAAATTGCGAAACGCCTGTGTTTGCCCTTGACACGAAACCCTCTTTTGTTATAATTCGGACTTCTTTTTACTATCATTAGGCTTTTGGTATGTAGCACAGGTATATTCGTTCATGGAAAATGCCATACGTAAGGCAAGTATACTCATCGAAGCCCTTCCTTATATACGATCATTTAAAAATAAAGTGGTTGTAATCAAGTTTGGTGGAGGGGCAATGTCTAGCGACGAAGTGCTAACTAGCGTGCTTCAGGACATTGTCTTTATGAAGACCGTTGGAATCCTGCCCGTACTGGTGCATGGTGGTGGCCCTCATATTAGCCAGGAAATGACAAGGAGGGGATTGAGTCCGAAATTTGTCGAGGGGCATAGAACTACTGATCGTGAGACCCTGGAGATAGCAAAAGATGTACTGATCAATCAGATCAGCGCAGCTATAGTAAAAAAGATTTCCGATTTGGGCAATGATGCTGTCTGTGTTTGGGAAAATGGGGATTGCGCCGTAAAGGCAGAAAAATACTATGTCGAAACGAAGACAGATCGTGGGGAGTTAAAAAAACTCGATATTGGTTTTGTGGGTAAAGTTACGGCTATTGATAAAGATAAGTTTTTGAATTTATGTAATTCATGTACGATTCCCATTGTGCCGCCTATTGCAAGAGGTATAAGTGGGGATGTTTATAACGTCAATGCAGATAATGTTGCCGCGTTTATAGCAGAATCGCTTGGTGCAGAGAAGCTTGTTTTTCTCTCCAACACGCACGGCATTATGACGAAACCGAATGACGAGAAGTCATTTGCTTCTACGTTGCACGAAGATGAAGTTCACGAGCTTATTGATAAAAAGATAATCAGTGATGGAATGCTACCTAAGGCATTGGCTTGTATTCGTGCCGTGAAAGCAGGGGTAAAGAAGGCGCATATTATCAACGGGCTAATTCCGCATGCACTTTTATTGGAAATTTTTACCGACAAAGGTGTCGGAACGCAAATTATCGTGTAAATGAGAATAATCAAGACAGATGAAGAGCATTTTCTGTCAGACTCAAGGAATAAAAGAATGAATACAAAAGAGATTAAAGAAATTTATGATCGCTATGTCATTCCCAACTATATTAGGAATCCTATCTTGCTGGTCAAAGGAAGTGGTGTGAATATATGGGACGCAGAGGACAAGCGCTACCTTGACCTGTTTTCAGGTTGGGCGGTGAGTCTGTTAGGGCACTGTCATCCAAATGTCGTTGCAGCCATTCAAAGCCAGGCTGCGAAACTCCAGCATGCACCAAATATCTATTATACAGAGCCACAGGGATTACTGGCAAAGTACATTTCTGAAAAATCCTTTGGTGGTCAGTGCTTTTTCTGTAACAGTGGCGCAGAGGCCAATGAGGCAGCGATCAAACTTGCCCGTATCCATAACTCAAATACCGGCAGATATAAGATAATTACTTTTTTAAACTCGTTCCATGGCAGGACAATCGCCACGGTTACCGCAACTGCACAACCAAAATATCAAAAAGGATTTGCCCCGCTTGTTGAAGGATTTTCTTACGTTCCATTTAATGATTTGGAGGCACTGGAAAAAACAATCGACGATAAGACCTGCGCTATCATGCTGGAGACTATCCAGGGTGAGGGGGGTATTAATATCGCTACCGAAGAATTTATGCAAGGGATAAGAAGGCTGTGTGACGAAAGAGGATTGCTGATGATCCTCGATGAAGTTCAATGCGGTATGGGGAGGTCCGGAAAATATTTTGCATATCAGCACTATGATATTGAGCCTGATATTATGACATTGGCAAAGGCGCTTGGTGGTGGTGTGGCCATCGGTGCAATGACGGCTAAAAAAGAAATCGCAAAGAGCCTTGTCCCCGGCAGCCATGCGTCTACGTTTGGCGGGAATCCTCTGGCATGTGCAGCAGGGGTGGCCGTGTTTGAAACGATTGAAAAAGAAGGCCTGCTTGATAATGTTGCAAAAATTGGCAGGTATTCTGTTGAACAGTTAAAATTACTTCAAAAAACATATAAAATTATACACGAGGTGCGTGGTACCGGCCTCATGATTGGAATTGAACTTACGGTGGGGGGGGCAGAGTTTATCAAAAATTGTATCCAGGCAGGCCTGTTCCTTAATTGTACTCACGACAAAGTCATTCGCTTTATGCCTCCGCTTAATGTTAAAAAAGAGCACATCGATGAGGGCCTGAAGATTATAAAAGATATCCTTTCTAAACCTCCAATTATGAGAGAATGCCTATGAAATGCAGGGATTTACTTTCAATTGCAGATCTTTCACTGGCGGACATCGAGGAAATATTTGATGTTACCTGGGAACTCAAAGAAAGGCACAGCAAGGGGCACGACGAAAAGTGTCTGAATGGAAAAATTCTCGGGATGATTTTCGAAAAGAGTTCTATGCGTACACGTGTTTCCTTTGAAGTGGCCATGTTACAGCTGGGAGGGCATGCCATTTACCTGACTCAAAATGATATAAATCTTGGCAAAAGAGAGGCGGTAAAAGACGGTGCCCGGGTACTCTCACGTTACGTAGAGGGGATAGTTATTCGTACGTTTGGCCATGACACTATTCAGGAATTGGCCAGATACGCATCCATACCAGTTATTAATGCCTTATCAGATTATCTCCATCCTTGTCAGGCACTTACAGACATGTATACCATCAAGGAGAAATTCGGCACCTATGCTCATGTAAAAATAGCCTTTATAGGGGATGGAAATAACGTTGCGCGATCTTTAGCGCAAATTTGTGCAAAACTGGGTCTCCATTTTTATGTTGCATCACCAAAGGGGTATGAACTTACAGCAGATTTTATTGCTAAAACGAAGCAGATGGCAGGCGGAAATGATTTAATACATCTGTATCATGACCCAAAAGACGCAGCTGAAAGCGCACAGGTGCTCTATACGGATACATGGGTCAGCATGGGACAAGAGGCAGAAATAGATGCCCGCCAGGAGGCTTTCAGGGGTTTTCAAATTAATAACGACATTTTGAAATTAGCAAAGAATGATGTTAAGGTAATGCACTGTCTGCCTGCCCATCGGGGAGAGGAGATCACGGACGAAGTCATTGATGGGCCGCACTCTGTTGTTTATGATCAGGCAGAAAACAGGCTTCATGTAGAAAAGGCACTTTTAAAACTTTTCTTGCGGAAATAAAATAATGAGAGTCGATAATCGTGCACACGATGAATTACGTCCAGTAATTATTAACAGGCATTTTACGAAATATGCTGCGGGCTCTGTACTCGTTGAGACCGGCAATACCAGGATCATCTGCACCGCTTCGGTTGAAGAAAGTGTGCCTCCCCATATCAAAAACACTGGTGAAGGTTGGATTACAGCAGAATATTCCTTGCTACCAGGCTCCACACCGGTTCGGGTTCCAAGGGAATCATCTAAAGGAAAAGTAACAGGAAGAACCCATGAAATACAAAGACTTATTGGTCGTTCATTACGTTCCATCATAGATCTTGCCTTGCTGAAAGAACGGACCATCTGGATAGACTGTGATGTTATTCAGGCAGATGGAGGTACGCGCACGGCTGCTATTACAGGTAGTTATGTGGCATTGATGGATGCTATCCAATGGCTGAAGAGCAAAGACCTGATTAAGGTAAACCCTGTCCTTAATAGTATCGCAGCGGTAAGCGTTGGGATTGTGAATGGTGTTGTTCTGTTGGACCTTTGTTATGCAGAAGATGCTGCTGCACAGGTAGACATGAATATTGTAATGACCGGAGATGGTAAATTTGTTGAATTACAAGGCACAGGAGAAGAGTACGTTTTTAGCGACGGCCAATTATCCGAGATGTTAAAGATGTCAAAAAGGCATTTGTGAGATTACGGAAATTCAAAAAAGCATTGGTAACCACAGATTGAAAGATATACATATGGAGCCAGAAATATCTGATTTTTCAAAATTCTCAAAGGTCAATTGGAAAACCTATACGGATGGTGAATATATTTCTCAATGGGCTGTCCTCAGAAACATAGTTGCCCATGAATATTTGGACAGCCGCTGGAATACGATAAAAAAATTCATTCAGACTGCAGAGCCAATTTGTGTGATATTAATTCAAAAAACAGAATCCATTTTACAAGCAAGAGAATAGCTATGACTTCATTCGTAAATACGGTACATACAAAGACTATTTTGGTAGCTACACAAAACGAGAAAAAGAGGGTGGAGATAAAGGAAATTCTTAAGGATGTCCATGGCATAGTGCTTCGGGGCCAGGACTATTTTCCTTTTTTGCCAGAGGTAGAAGAAGACGGAACTACGTTTCAGGAAAATGCCGTAAAAAAGGCAACCATCCTGGCAAAGGTCTGCAATACATGGGCAATGGCAGACGATTCGGGACTTGAGATTGACGCCCTGCATGGACGCCCTGGTGTCTATTCATGCAGGTATGCGGGGAACAATGCCACCGATGAAGAAAATAGAATAAAGGTATTATCAGAATTAATCGGTGTACCGAAGAAAAGACGTACGGCAAGGTTTGTCTGTGCTATCGCCCTTGCTGGTCCGTATGGGTTGTTCTTTACTGTCGAAGGTCGTTGTGAAGGGTTTATTACTGAAGAGTCTAAGGGCAAGTATGGCTTTGGTTACGATCCCATCTTTTATGTGCCCGATTACCATCAGACCTTTGCCGAATTAAATCCTTTCATCAAAAACAAGATCAGCCATCGTGCCAATGCTTTAATGCTGTTTAAAGAACAAATACAGCCGCTGATTTTGAAGATATAGATAGGTCTTAATGGTTCAGAATTCAGGAGACGGGAGTCGGGATGAAGGATGGAACGAAGAAACTTTTTTCTGAGCTCCGGCTTCAACTGAATGGTTGCGATATCTCACGCCCTTGTCGGCTCCTTTTTCTGAACATCATTCCAATATGTATCAACTATGTATCAACCATTTCTTGTATCTTCTTGAGGACGTCCTCCTGTCTTACCGGTTTAAAGAGATTTGAATTTATTAATCAAGTCAACTCGAAGCCTAAATTTCAAATAAATCCCAATAGCCGATATTGTCTGAATTGCTATTTTCCAGGACTAATGGATATTGCAACATCCAACTCGTAAATATCCCCAGAATGATTGCTATTGCAAAGCTAATCATGGTACCGATTAATATGTATTCAGCCTCTTTTCGGCAGTTTTGAGTCCGAATCTCACCGAACCGTAGGATTGATTTCGCGGCAATCAGGAAGCCAACAGCATCAAAATGTTTTAGTAGAACAAAAGTCAGTATTAAAACGCGTTCCAGACGTCCAATCCACAGCCCTGCCTTCTCCAGACCCAGGGATGGTGTTTCTTTTGTTATTTCATGTCGCCACGGTTTTGTAATCTTGCCGGTCAGCACGCCGGCTGGCCAGATTACTATAATATAGGACAGGATTATGGTCCAAAACCTTACATCTGATGTACGTGAGGCCAGAAATGTAACGATGTGTGATAGAGAACCATGGATCAGCAATATCCAGCATCCGAAAATAATGATCAAATGTCCTAATTGATCAAGCAGGAAAAATCGGGCCGTATCCTCTCCCTGAGACTTCAAACCATCACGTAACACGTGTGAAATAAAAATAACGAACGGGAGCCAAAGTGCATTCCAGAAGCCTGTAAGAGTAAATGCGAGTGCCCCAGCCAATGCCCCATGCATATACAGCCAGCCAGACCTCCATTTTTTCTTGGACCGCTGTCCTGTCAGGAAATTTCTCTCAAATAAAAAGTCTGCAATCAGGTGGGCAACGATAAGACGTAAGAGTGGCAATACATCGTTTTGACTCAATGTGTCGTGCATTATAAGCTCCTGGCCTTATATTGCTTCATTATAAGCCCCTGTGCTTCATTTTCGCGAATTAGCTGTTCATAGCGGCGGCATAGTTCTTCGATTGCCCAGCCACCTGCACTTTTTAAACGTTGGCGGACCGCCGGTTGGGAAACGCCGAATTCCTCGGCAGCCATCTCTTGTGTTAAGCCACGGATTTGTCCAAGTATCGCCTGGGCCTGTTCGCCAGACCATCTGTTTATCAGGGTATCGAGTAAGGCACATTCTGTAGCAAGTTCTGCATCAACCGCTTGCCATGGAGTCCGGATGATTAGCCGATGGTCTCCCTTCATCATATCCAAAACCGGCCCGGAACGGCGAAATGCCTCTCCGTCTCCTTCTGACCCCCGGCCAGCAGGAAGAAAATCGATTGACCCAACACCTACCGCGACCCGTGCGTCCAGTGCGTAGCGACGTTGTTGTGTTTCAACGCCGTGGCGCAGACTGGCGCGGATAACGATAGCTACCCGGAGAGCTGCCGCTGGTCTGGATAACACGCCCTGAAAACTATCACCACGATGTATTTCAAAGGGTGCGCGTATTCCATCGGGCAGGATATCTTTGATAGTATTGAACGAAGATTTCAGTACCGATAATAAACGGCCTCGCTGACCAGTTGTGAGTTTTGAAGAGCCAACGATGTCTCCGGTCACCACGGCATAAAGCCCGCTATTTTTCATAACCCATATCCTTCTGGCATCTCCCGGAATTATAAGTCCTCACCATAATATGTGCAGTATATAAGTCTTAGGGCTTATAAGGCAAGGAAATATTTGGCAAGTGGCTAAATGTATAGGAAGTCCCGGCGATGGACTTCATGTTTCTTTGTCGGCGTGTTTGGCCTTCCCGTGTCACGTGGATACAGTTCATCCGTGTGCTGGCAAAGTGTTGGAAAGCGTCAGGCATGTTGTCGACTAAGGTTGGCGATGGGTGTATTTCCAAATTTTTGTAACACGTGAGTTTTTTTGAAAAAAACGAGAGCGAATCGGGAATGCTCCCGTTGACGACGGAGTTATGAAGTTTAGACGAAACAGTAAAATTTAGTTTTTCCACTGTTTAAGATGTAACTTATGATGTATGATGTTCTGGTCTTACTATATGACCCTGTTGATTAAGTCTTTTCTGATTGTAGTGTGCCACATGGGGAATAGTACGGACGTCTTGTTGATTTAGCAGGGACTTAATCAACCCAGTCATATATACAGCTCGATTCGCAAGTATAAAACTGGCTTAGGGGAAATACGCTGTTTTTTACAACAACTATTTGTACAAAATATTCGTGATTCCTTAAATATTCCCCGTTTATTCCAGGGAATATACAATAAACAGGAATGGTTATAAAGTTCTTTTGAGTGTTTAAGTTCTTTCTGTTAAAATAATCAATATTATTATCGGGATTCTCTATGCAAAGTATTTTTAGACCTATTTCATGGACAATATCTGAAAGAGATCGGTCGCTGAGCAGGATGCGGTTTTCTGCACCAAGCAGGGAGAATTCGATATTATCCCTAAATATTTAATGGTATGATTTCAATCTAAGGAGTGGTTATGTTCAAGGATTTCAAAAAAATAAAGATTCAAATGCCAAAGAAATTTTCAGTTTGGCATATTATTATTGCCTTCGGATTTTTTATACTCCTGCAGATGTATTTGATGAATCCTGGAGTCCGGGATATTACCTATAGTGATTTTAAAAGAATGATCAAAGAAGGAACTGTCCTGGAATGCCACATTACCAATACTATGATCCGCGGTAAGTTGCGGGAGATAGAACGTGGCACAACAAAAAATGTGATCTTTATTACGGCCCGCGTGGATGATCCTGACCTGGTGAAAGACTTGGAATCAATGGGTGTCAGGTACGCGGGGCATTATGAGAGTCCTTGGTTCAGGACGTTTTTTTTCTCATGGGTAATGCCATTATTAATCTTGTTCGTGATCTGGCGTTTTGTATTTAAACGATTTGGTCCTGCCAGCAGTATTATGACCTTTGGTAAAAGCAAAGGTCGCCTCTATGTCCAGGAAGACCTGAATGTAACCTTTGACGACGTGGCGGGAATCGATGAAGCGAAGGAGGAACTGCAGGAAATTATTGAGTTTTAAAAGACGCCTGAGAAATTTCGCGCCCTGGGGGGTAAAATACCCAAGGGTGTTTTACTTGTTGGGGCTCCCGGGACAGGAAAGACCCTTCTGGCAAAAGCGGTGGCAGGTGAGGCCGGCGTGCCATTTTTTAATATGAGTGGTTCAGAGTTTGTCGAGATGTTTGTTGGGGTGGGTGCTGCACGGGTAAGGGATTTGTTTAATCAGGCAGACCAGAAAGCGCCGTGTATTATCTTTATTGACGAACTTGACGCCCTTGGCAAGGCTCGTGGCGCAAACCCTATGGGTGGACACGATGAGCGCGAACAGACACTAAACCAATTGCTGGTAGAAATGGATGGTTTTGATTCCAACAAGGGGGTAATCATTATGGGCGCTACCAACCGTCCTGAAATGTTAGACTCTGCGTTGTTGAGGCCTGGAAGATTTGATCGTCAGGTGGTTGTTGACCGGCCAGATCTTCATGGCCGTGAGGCAATACTGAAAGTGCACGCAAAAGATGTGAAATTGGAAAAAGAGATTAATTTGCATTCGGTTGCTGCGATGACTCCGGGATTTGTCGGTGCAGATCTTGCCAATCTTGTAAACGAAGCAGCCTTGCTTGCAGCAAGGAGGAACAAAAAGGATGTAGGCATGCCAGAGTTTGAAGAGGCAATTGACCGCCTTATGGCGGGGCTGGAGAAGAAAAAACGCCTGATGAATATGAAGGAGAAGGAGATCGTCGCTTATCACGAATCGGGTCATGCGTTGGTGGCTTGTTCTGTGCCGCATGCAGATCCGGTCCGGAAAATTTCGATGATCCCGCGAGGAATTGGGGCGCTGGGATATACCTTGCAAAAACCTACCGAGGACAGATATCTTATGACCAGGGCAGAACTCCTGGATCGGATAGCCATATTAGTCGGTGGACGGGTTGCAGAGGAAATTATCTTTAACGAAATATCAACGGGTGCACAGAATGATTTAGAAAAGGCCACAGAGATCGCCAAGCTGATGGTCAAGGAATATGGCATGAGTGATAAGATGGGCCTGGTAACCTTCGAGCAAGGAGACAGACCGCTTTTTTTGGGCGGAGGATTTGCCGCGACTAAGGAATACAGTGAGGAAACTGCACGAGAAATAGATTTGGAGATTAAGAAGATTATCGATGAATCGTTCCATCGCGTAAAAGCATTATTGACTGAAAAGAAGGAAATCCTGAAAGGGATGGCAAAGACCCTTATGGAACAAGAGGTTATTGAGGGAGAAGCATTGAAAAAACTTCTGGAAGAACTTCACAAGGCCGATGCGAAAAATACGCTTGTGTAAAAGGCTTTTACATAACCCTGAATTGAAACGATGGAAAAAACAAATTTTTCTTTTCACAAAATGAACTACGGGACGCTGCCAGAAAGTATTACCGTTGTCCCGCTGAAGGACGATGTAATTTTCCCGCACGCGATTCTTCCATTGTTT
The DNA here is from genome assembly GCA_015075005.1 of Planctomycetia bacterium. Taxonomy (GTDB): domain Bacteria; phylum Planctomycetota; class Brocadiia; order Brocadiales; family Brocadiaceae; genus Brocadia. Next base: position 19,675 of record JABTVC010000002.1, on the reverse strand, counting down.
TTAACGGGAGAAGGATTGGTAAAAGCGGTAAACGAAGCCGTTTCCAGAAATGAATGTATCGGTGTCGTAGCACTAAAGTATGATGTCGATTTACCTAAACCGGATGATTTTTATGAGTTTGGAACTGCCGCAAAGATTGTCAGGGTATTTGAATCTACTCCAGACACCATAAAAACCCTTATAGAAGGAGTGGTGCGGATCAAGGTCACAGATCACGTACAAACAGAACCCTATTGTAAAGCCCGGATTGAAGAGGTTCGGGAATTTACAGAAAAATCTGAAACGATCGACGTCCTTATACAAAGTGTTATCACACTCTTTAAACTGAGCGCTATGTTGGGAAAGACATTGCCTAAAGACGTTATTTCTATGATTGATACCATCAATAATCCATCGATATTGGCTGATTTGGCAGCGATTTATCTGGAATTACCTGTTCATGAAAAACAGAAACTCTTAGAGATGATTGACCCCAAAAAACGATTAAGGGTTGTATTCCACTATCTGAACAAAGAAGTCCAGTTGAAACAGGTTCGAGGAAAGATTGATGAAGAGGTCGCGAAAGAGATGTCAAAGACCCAACGAGAATACTTCCTGAGGGAACAGTTACGAGCTATCCGGAAAGAATTGGGACAGGAATACCCCCACATGGAAGAAATCAATAAGCTGGAAGAAAAGATTAAAGAGGCGAAGATGCCCAAGGAGGTAGAAGATGTGGCTATTAAAGAACTAGAGAGGCTGAGGGATATTAATCCGGCATCGGCTGAGTATCCGGTTTCCCGAACATATCTGGATTACCTCATTAACATTCCCTGGAACAAAAGGACCATGGATAATCTGGAAATCGGTCAGGCTGCGCGTATCCTGGATGAAGACCATTACGGTCTGGAGAAGGTTAAGGCGCGTATCCTTGAATTCCTGGCGGTACGTAAATTAAAGGAAAAACTGAAAGGCCCTATTCTCTGTTTTTGCGGTCCTCCGGGAACGGGTAAAACCTCATTAGGGAAATCAATTGCGCGTACTTTGGGCAGAAAGTTCATTCGTATCTCTTTGGGGGGCATCCGTGACGAAGCAGAGATCCGTGGGCACAGACGTACGTATGTAGGTGCATTGCCTGGACGTATTATGCAGGAAATTTGCCGTGCAGGCTCCTGTAATTCCGTATTCATGCTCGACGAGATTGATAAAATTGGTGCCGATTTCAGGGGAGATCCTGCTTCTGCCTTGCTGGAAGTCCTGGACCCTGAACAAAACGTTAGTTTTGTTGACCACTATCTCGATATTGCTTTTGATCTTTCTCACGTGTTATTCATCACGACGGCCAATATTCTTGATACCGTTCATACGGCACTGAGAGACCGGATGGAGGTCATATATCTCCCCGGGTACAGCGAAGAGGAGAAATTAAGGATAGCGTATCAATTTCTGATTCCGAAGCAAATTAAAGAAAACGGATTGGAACAGCACCCTGTCATATTTCAGGATCAATCTCTCTATAAGATCATTCGGGAATACACGAGAGAAGCAGGGCTGAGGAACCTTGAACGTGAAATTGCATCGGTGTGCAGGAAGATTGCCAAGGAGATAGTTGCTGGCGGACAGGTCACAAAGGTAATACTGCCGGAGATAGTAGAAAAATTTCTCGGTCCAAGAAAATATTTCTATCAGGTTGCCGATGAAGAAGACAGGGTTGGAGTAGCCACCGGACTTGCCTGGACAGAGACAGGCGGAGATATAATCTTTGTAGAAGTATCCCGGATGAAGGGAGAAAAAGAGTTAACTCTCACGGGACAATTGGGCGACGTCATGCAGGAATCAGCCATTGCTGCACTCAGCTATGTCAGAAGTAATGCAAAACGGCTCGGCATAGACGAAAACTTTTATGATACCTCAGAAATCCATATCCATGTCCCTTCCGGTGCTATACCGAAAGACGGGCCTTCCGCAGGTATTACCATGTGTATGGCACTGATTTCGCTTTTGACGGACAGGCTGGCAAGGAGAGAAGCAGCCCTTACCGGAGAAATTACACTGACGGGAAACGTGTTGCCCGTCGGAGGAGTGAAAGAAAAGGTGCTTGCAGCCATAAGGGCTGGGGTGAAGATAATTGTGCTACCCTTAAAAAACAGGGAGGATTACGAGGAAATTGACAAGGAAATCCGCGATAAGATCCAATGCGTTTATATCCAAAAGGTCGATGATGCCATAGATACGGTGCTTATTCAGAAATAAGAAAAAGAGGAGGGGATTACATGGTTAACATAAGAAATATACTCTGTCCGATTGATTACTCGGTTTATTCAGAGATGGCCCTGAAGTATGCAATCGAATTCGCTGAAAAATACCAGGCAAAGCTCTATCTGGTGTACGTATTGGATATTCGTGTCTACGATATTAATGATCCGGATCTCTATAATGTCAATATCGTCGACGAAGAGACTATTCATAAGTTGAGAGAGAGACTGCTCAAGTGTGTAAATGAAGACACAAAAAACAAAATATCGGTTGAGGCCATTGTTATCCAGGGGGTTCCGTTTGCCGAGATTATTAGGGCCGCAAAGGATTACAAGATTGATTTAATTGTGCTTGGCACGCATGGCAGGACGGGACTATCCCATGCAATTATGGGTAGTGTGGCAGAAAAGGTCGTACGCAAGGCCCCCTGTCCGGTACTTACTATCAGGCACCCTGAACACGATTTTGTCATGCCGTAGTGCATGGTTCAGGGATCAGCCTTCAGCGATCAGGGGATGGCCACATATACCTGCGGGTGGATGGCCCTGGCACTGCAATCGTTTCTGGCGATTGTTTAAAAACTCAAAGGTATCTGCTGATATCTGTCCGCTTACGAGGGAGACTTATGACTAAATATATACTTGTAGACCACACGGCAGATATTGGGATAGACGTATTTGGTAGCTCATTACAAGAATTATTCTCTCATGCAGCGTTTGCATTATTTGACATCATCACGGATTTATCACGGGTAGAAGGTAAGTACGAATATAAAATAAGCATTTCCGGGATAGATAAAGAACAAGTACTCGTTAATTGGTTAAGTGAATTATTATACTTGCATGACGTAAAAAATCTCCTGTTCAGCAATTTTTATGTTGTAGACATTACCGATAATCAACTCAATGCCGTCGTACGAGGTGAGGCATTTATCGAGAATAAGCATGTGATTAAAACAGAGATAAAGGCAGTTACTTACCATAATTTATCCATTATTCAGGAAGACCATCACTGGAAGGCACGGGTTATATTTGATTTATAGGGAAGCAGCAGGGAAGAACGGCCGTTATCCCTTACATCATTTATCCACTCATCTGAATGCTGACCGCCGATGGCTAAACACATACGGATACAGAAAAGGGGTTTTGCTTTATGGCAGATAACAAATATAAAATTCAAAAGATAGACGATTATCGGTGGCGTATCCCAAGGGAAGGCAAGATGCGGGTTGATGGCATTGTATATGCCGACGAGCACATGATGGAAGAAATTCAGAAAGATGAAAGCCTGCAACAGGTGATCAACGTCTCTTGTCTTCCGGGAATAATTGGACATTCATTGGGGATGCCTGATATTCACTGGGGATATGGATTTCCTATTAGTGGCTGCATTTGATATTGACGAGGGATAGTCTCTCCTGGTGGCGTTGGGTACGATATCAACTGCGGGTAAGATTGTTGAGGACGGGGCTCAGCCGTATAGAAATTACCAACAAATTGGATGCCCTCGTGAATACCCTCTTCACCAATATTCCATCAGGAGTGGGGTCGCACCGCAAGGATTTAAAACTTTCGCAGCAGGACGAAAAAAACGTGCTCAGGAACGGGGCACGATGGGCAGTTTCAGAGGGTTATGGCGCAAAAGAAGACCTGGAACATATTGAAGAAAAGGGTTGCATTCCGGGAGCAGACCCGGAACTGGTTTCAGCTCGAGCCTTAGAACGAGGCCGGGCACAATTGGGAACCTTGGGTTCTGGCAATCATTTTGTTGAGGTTGGCTATGTATCGGAAGTGTATGACGAGGAAATTGCCCGCGTGCTGGGACTCGAACAGGATGGGATTACTATCGTTGTACATACGGGTTCCAGAGGATTGGGCTATCAGGTTTGCGATGATTTTATACGGGTCATGATTGATGCATCACGAAAATATAATATAGAATTGCCGGATCGGCAGCTCTGCTGCGCCCCCATTAATTCTCCGCAGGGAAAGGAATATCTCGCTACGATGGCCTGTGCAGCCAACTATGCCTTCGCCAACCGGCAAATGATTACCCATTGGGTGAGAGAGTCCTTTGAAGACGCATTACATATAGGCCCAAAGGAGTCAAAAATATCCCTCGTTTACGATGTGTGTCATAATATTGCTAAATTTGAAGAACATATTGTAGGGGGGGAAAAGAAGCGGTTGTGTGTGCACCGGAAAGGGGCAACGCGTGCATTCCCGCCATATCATCCACAGATCCCGGATGCGTACAAATCGGTGGGTCAACCCGTTTTGATACCAGGCGATATGGGACGCTGTTCCTATGTGCTTGTAGGCACGGAGAAGGCCTACGCAGATACCTTTGGAAGTACCTGTCATGGGGCAGGAAGGGTTATGAGCAGGGGCCAGGCTACAAGGACGGCTAAGGGCCGTAACATTGCCCGTGAGCTGAAAGAAAAAGGGATTCTTGTCCGTGCCGATAGCCGGGCAACGATGGACGAAGAGATACCAGAGGCGTATAAGGATGTGACCGAAGTTGTAAATATTGTGGAACGCGCCGGGATCAGTAAGAAAATTGTTCAGTTAAAACCGTTATGTGTTATTAAAGGATGACTATTCCAGAGTCTGTAATCTATTTTTTTGATGGTGAGCTTTGAATACTTCGCAAAACACCGATACATATGCTGCAGGCAGGTTTCACATGGTACAATACCAACTGGTGAACCGTGGTATCTATGACGAGCGGGTATTGAAGGTGATGTCAGAGATACCCAGGCACGAGTTTGTGCCTGAATTGTACAGACACGCGGCATATGATGATTGTCCTTTACCCATAGGTGAAGGACAGACTATCTCACAACCCTATATGGTAGCTATTATGACGCAATGTCTTGAATTAAAAGGGAAAGAAAAGGTATTAGAGATTGGCACAGGATCAGGCTATCAGGCTGCCGTCCTTAGCAGGCTCGCAGGTCATGTTTATACCATCGAAAGACACGAAGCCCTTGCGTTAAAAGCAAAACTTGTTTTGCAAGAGACGGGATGTAATAACGTGGATGTAATCACGGGAGACGGAAGTCTTGGATTGCCGGATAAAGCGCCTTTTCAGGGAATTATTGTTACAGCATGTGCGCCTCACATCCCAAAGAGCCTGATAGATCAGCTTGAAATCGACGGGCGATTGATAATACCCATTGGTAATCCGTATAATCAGGTGCTACATCAGCTGGTAAAGTCAGAAAAGGGCGTGGGAGACCGCGATATCCTGGAGTGCACCTTTGTACCCTTAATCGGTAAAGAAGGCTGGAAGATGGAATAACCCTCTATTAATTAAAACAGGGTGACACGAGTAATCTGGTTTGTCTGTGTTACCAAATATCTATTCAGATGATGTTTTTTGAGAATAAAGTGGAATACAAACTTTTGAAGGAATACGAAGGTGCCAAGAGATATTCCCGTCGGTAACGGTTCATTATTGGTTGCATTTGATGCTGACTATACGATCAGGGATATTTATTATCCGCGTATTGGGAAGGAAAATCAAACCCTGGGCTATCCAAACAGATTTGGTGTGTGGACACAAGAATGCTTTTCGTGGGTCAACGCACGGGAATGGAAGCTCAACCTGGGATACCAAAAAGAAACCCTTGTGACAGATGTGCATGCATTTCATGAAAGAATGGGTCTCCAGCTTGTCTGCAATGATGTTGTTGATTTTGAGAAGAACATCTATATGCGTAAGGTAAAAGTTCTGAATCTTAAAAATCAAAAAAGAGAGGCTCGCCTTTTTTTTCATCAGGATCTGAGCGTAATGGAGAACGAGATTGGTGATACCGTATTTTATGATGCCAAACTGAATTGCCTTATTCACTACAAAGGTCCCCGGTATTTCTTAATAAATTGTTCTGCCGGAGATGTATGGGGTGTTAGAGAATACGCAACAGGGATTAAGAGACTCCGTGGTGCTGAGGGGACGTGGCGGGATGCCGAGGACGGAATCCTGGGTGGAAACCCCATAGCGCAGGGCTCCGTTGACTCGACAATTGGCATTTCACTGAAAATTCCACCTCTTGGAGAAGCTGTTGTATATTATTGGATCGCAGCTGGCAAAAATTACGGTGAGATTGATGACCTGAACGACATCCTCTTAAGCGAAAAACCGCAAACAATACTCGACAGGACGTCAAGTTATTGGTACCATTGGGTTAATAAAGAAGAATTCAATTTTGGTAACCTGCCAACTGATGTAGTTGGCCTTTTTAAAAGAAGCCTGTTAACCCTTATGACTCAAATAGATAGTGGCGGCGCTATCATTGCAGCAAATGATTCTGATATCAAGCAATTTGCAAAAGATACCTATAGTTATATGTGGCCGAGAGATGGCGCTTTGGTATCCTATGCCCTGATGAAGGCAGGTTACACCACCACCTGCCGGAATTTTTTTGATTTCTGTGCACATGTTATTGCGCCGTACAATTTCTGCGCAAGTGTTATGGGGGAAGATGGTTTTTTGTTGCATAAATATAACCCTGACGGTTCTTTTGGAAGTTCCTGGCATCCGTGGGTGAAGGGCGAAGAAATACATGTGCCTATCCAGGAAGATGAAACAGCCTTGCTTCTCTGGGTAATAGGGCAATATTATTATCTGTATCGAAGGGTGGATGAAATACGCCCCCTCTATCATTCCTTTATCGAAAAGGCAGCAGATTTTCTGGTGAGTTATCTGGATGAACAAACAGGACTGCCGCTTCCTTCGTACGATCTGTGGGAAGAAAGACGCGGTATTCTCTCTTTTACAACTGCTACGGTATATGGCGGACTGATGGCAGCTGCAAATATTTCTGATATATTTTATCATACGGAAAAGTCAACATTATACAGAAAGACTGCGGCACAGATTAAAAAGGCAATAGATCAATATCTTTACAGCGAGAAGCACGAGAGATTTTTGCGAATGATCTATCCAAAGAAAGACGGGGGATATGAAATCGATGCAACCATTGATGCCAGTTTGTATGGGATGTTCGCCTTTGGCGTGTATGAGCCTGCTGACATCAAAATACAAAACACGATGAAAGCAATCGAAGAGTCCTTATGGGTCAAAACCAACATAGGAGGCATTGCGCGGTATGAGCATGACCAATACCAGCGTGTTGGAAATGATGACACAATTCCGGGAAATCCGTGGATAATCTGTACGATGTGGTTAGCGCAATACTATGTATCAACAGCCAGGTCTTTTGAAGATCTCGAACGCGTGGTAAATTATTTACGATGGACCGTATCCCGTGCATTACCCTCCGGTGTGCTGGCAGAGCAGATAAATCCATTTACCGGAGTGCCTATTTCTGTTTCTCCCCTGACATGGAGCCACGCTACGGTAGTACAAACGGTAATGGATTATCTTGAAAAATTGCAGGAATTACATACCTGCGGGCAATGCGGGCGGTCGATGTTCCGTTACGACCGGGCAGGCCGGCAGCAGGTAAAAAAACATTCCCCAACACATGGAGAAGGAATTTTGGACCAAGAACACATCCGGTACCTTGACCAGATAAGTCTGCAAAAAGGCAGTGACAGTATTCGTGTCCGTGTGGACCAGAAGCGGTGTGTTGGTTGTGGAATCTGCGTTGAGAAATCGAATGGAGTCATGGATGTGATCGAGGACAAGGCAAAGATTATTGCCGGGAAGGCAACAGATTGGGATATTAAGTCAGGATTTGAAAAGTGCTGCCCGGTAGGGGCAATTACGGTAGAAAAGAACCATGAAGATTAGACACAAACTTGTGATATTATTGGTCGTATTACTGGTCACCTTGAACGGCATAATTGCCTTTTCAATTTACAAACGAACACGTCACGAATTTACCAAAGAGGTTCGGGAAAAGGCTAAGTTGATCGCTACGGAATTAGAAACCACCAGAAGTTATCTCGCTTCCGCTTTGCAAACATCCAAAATGGAAATCACTGAACAGACAAAAGTTTTTATTCCTGCCGTTTCTGGCCATGCTATTGGAGTAAAATTTGCAGAAAAGACAGGGTATATTATTAAGCAAACGAGTATGAGGTATCGAAACTTGTTCAATAAACCTGACCTCTTTGAAGAAAAGGTACTCAGGGAAATGGAGGAAGATACCAGTCTTCATGAATATTGGGAAAGCGATGTCATAGATGGGAAAAGGGTGGAGCGTTATCTGTATGCCTTATACGTAAAAGAGGATTGCCTCCTTTGCCACGGGCAAAGAGAACATGCCCCGGAGTTTATACAAAAAAATTATGACGTGGGTTACGATTATAAGGTAGGTGAATTACGAGGGGCAATTAGTGTCATTATTCCAAAAGAGATAGCTGAACAACGATTTGCGGCTAATGTTGCCTTTTTCATTACCGTCAGTTCTATCAGCATCTTGTTAATTGTGGCTATTATTTTCCCAACGACAGGAAAATTTATGAAGCCAATCGAGAGATTAACGGCTGCTGTGGCCACTATTACAAAGACAGGTGACCTTACGACAAAGGTAGATGTGTCGTCTAAGGACGAGGTGGGACAACTTGGCAGGGCATTTAATGATATGTCTACCAAATTGCAATCAACGTATGTCACACTTGAGCAACGAATTACCGAGAAAACTGCTCATTTGCAGCAGGTTATTTTGGCCTTGGAACGGGCGAATAAAATGAAGTCGGAATTTCTGGCTAATATGTCGCACGAATTACGTACACCACTTAACGCCATAATTGGCTTTGCAGAGGTACTCCGGGATAAGATTGCCGGCGACCTGAACGAAGAACAAACGGACTTCGTTAATGATATTCACAGCAGTGGATGCCATCTCCTCCAAATGATTAACGATATATTAGATTTATCCAAGATTGAGGCAGGCAGGATGGAACTCCAGCCCGAGGTTTTTCTTGTGCCTGAGGCCATTGTGGATGTGTATACGATATTAAAGGGGCTTGCGAGTAAGAAACACCTGGAATTAAAGACGGCAATACTGACTGATGTAAAGAGTATTGAAGCAGATCGTGTTAAATTTAAACAAATCTTATATAATCTGCTATCAAACGCTATAAAATTTACACCCGAAAAAGGAACGATAATCTTAGAGGCTGGCATTGTGGACGACATGTTGCAGGTGTCGGTATCTGACACAGGAATTGGGATGAAATCAGAAGATCAGGAGAAGGTATTTAAAGAATTCTGGCAGGCAGATAGCTCGATTGCCCGAAAGTACGAAGGAACAGGATTAGGGCTTGCCCTGACCAAAAGGATTGTCGAGATGCATGGAGGGAAAATCTGGTTTGAAAGCGAATATGGAAAGGGGAGTGTCTTTTCTTTCGCATTACCCTTAAAGGCTCAGGCCAGGACTAAAAAACCAAAAGAGCCTGCGGCAATGCCCCGGCAGATAATAGCCCCGGGTGGAAAAGAGGCAAAAACTGTTTTGGTTGTCGAAGACGACCGCATGGCGTCGGACATCCTTACCTTATACTTAACAAATGCCGGCTATAATGTTATCGTAGCTGTGGATGGAGAAGAGGCTATTAAAAAGGCTATGGAATTTCATCCATTTTTAATTACCCTGGATATTATGTTGCCAAAGAAAGACGGATGGGACGTTCTTTCCGAACTAAAAAATTCACCTGACGTCGCCGACATACCCGTAATTATACTGTCAATGATAGACAACAAAGAACTCGGTTTTAGCCTGGGCGCAGCAGAATATTTAATGAAACCCATCGACAGGGTAAGATTCCTTGATACCGTAAATAGCTGCATGTCCCACGAAAGGAACAAGGGCAATTCCAAGAAAATATTAATTGTGGATGATGATGAAAAGGCCGTTAAATTTATGAGCGCCGTACTCGAAGATGCAGGCTTTGACGTATTGAAGGCGTATAGTGGCAATGCCGGAATCAACCTCGCCATTCATAATAATCCCGATCTTATGATACTTGACCTTATGATGCCGGATATCAGCGGCTTTGACGTGATCGAGAAGCTGAGGACACACCCGACAGCAAAGGGAATACCCATTGTCGTCTGTTCCGCAAAGGACATTACACCAGAAGACAAAAAGGTATTAAATGGCCATATTTTAGCCCTGGTTAAAAAGGGTATCCACACAAATGAAGACCTCCTTGCAGCGATTAAAAAGATAGAAGCATCACATATGGAAAAGGCTGATACGTAATAAACAGTCAGCGTAGTTTCAGGTGAAAATTGAGTATTTGTATTTTAAAATAAGATTTCGAAATGAGTAGTTTTAACTTTTTCTGTGCCCCTGTGCCTCCGGGTTTAAATATTGAATAATAAGTCCTATTTCGTTAAGGGAAAAAATGTATGCCTGACAATAATGTAATGGTTGTCGAAGACAATGAAAAAAATAGAAAACTTGTACGCGTGGTGCTCAAGGCAAAGGGATATAATGTGATCGAAGCAACCACTGGCGAGGAGGCATTAAACCTTTTAAAGAATCAAAAACCCAACATTATCCTTATGGATATACAACTTCCGGGAATAGACGGTCTTACCCTGGTGAAACAAATCAAGGCAGATGCAGTTACAAAAGATATCCCCATTATTGCCGTAACCGCTTATGCCATGAAGGGAGATGAACAAAAATTCTTAGAAACAGGTTGCGATGCCTATGTCAGCAAGCCTATTAATACCCAGGAATTACCACTCATCATAGAAAAATACATAAAAAAATAGATAAGATATGAACAAGGCAAAAATATTAGTGGCTGATGATATCACACAAAATGTAAAACTGCTCAGGGTGATTCTAACAGCATCTGAGTATGATGTAATTGAGGCATATAACGGTGAAGAAGCGCTAGAAAAGGCAAAAACGGAAAACCCTGACTTAATATTACTGGACGTTATGATGCCAGGGTTAACAGGATACGAGGTGTGCCAGAAGATTCGTGCAGATAAAAAGATGAAGGATATACCTATCGTAATGATTACTGCCTTGCATGAAAAGGATGACCGGATTAAAGGGATTGAAGCGGGTGCTGACGACTTTATCAGCAAGCCCTTTAACAAAGCAGAACTCCTTGCGAGGATAAAATCACTGTTGCGTATGAGACAAACGCCCTCAAAAGAGAAAGAGATGAATATCCTTGAATCAGTCTTGTCGGGGCTGGAAGAAGGCGTGGTTGTTGCCGATGGACAATGGAAAATTACGCACATAAACCAAATAGCAAAAGAACTCCTGAATATCCATGAAGCAGATATCACAAACATAGACCTCCAAGCACATCTGTCCCGCATGAACGTATCTATCCCTGCAGACACTCTCCTGGCTACCCGGGAGAAAACTACTGATTTTCAAATATTACCGGCAAACACTCAAACTCCTGTTTCCATCAACACCAGAATGACGAAGTTATTTGATGACCATGGGACAGTGGTTAGTATTTCCTTGGTTCTGAAGAAGGAAGGTGGTAGGTGAGATGCCCTCGCGGAAGTGGGAAATGGGCAGCGCATAACGTCTCCACCAAAGAAAAGGTAGTCGAAAATCAAAAGGGCATCTACTGTAGTTTTATGTATGAGGAGTGCGAAGATGCTAAGCCCCACAATAAATGACCCTAAATGACCCTGAGATTCTCAGATTACGTGGAATTAAGGTATAGAGGTAAAACAGATTTGAGCAGATAGACGGCATCGAGGAAAGAGGAGTGTGTCCCGAGCATGGCTATGTCGGTGGTATTAAAGTTTTTTTTACAACGGAACCACCTGGCGAGGTTAGTATTTAGATTGGTAGTGGTGTGAAATTCAGAGCAGAGAGGGCATTTAAATCATTTGCTGAGTACTGGCTGGCTATGAGACTCAAGTATTCTTTGGAGCATTTATTCTATAACGTAGCACTGTGAATGCCTGACATTATGGACATCACTTCGGGATTCACTCCATTCATGCTACGCTTGCTAGTTTTCGAAATGAGCAGCACCCCTGATCACCGTTGCGGCTTGAATGATGGTCATACCCTCCAATCGACTTTTATTTTTCTCCCTGTCATTGACGACGTCACGAATCCTGATTTCCTGCACTTGATCAGAAAATCTCTTCTTTATCTCGCGGTAAACCTCAGGGTCTTTCTCACCGGAGTCTCCTACCAAAATAAACTTCCTCTCCGGGAATTTTTGCATGATTTCACTTATCTGCGCCAATTTTTGCTCAAAAGTGGCGTTCTCATTCGTGACCAGTCCTTGAAGGTCTTCCCAGGAATTTGCGCTCAGGGGATTCTTCCTCACATACTTCATATGGAAAGTACCTTCAGGGAAACCCCCTTTTCCCCTAAAGAGAAATTGAGAAAGCGGCCCGTACAATTGCCAGGGGCTTCCTGAAACGTAATGAAAAGAGGCGTTATGCCATTCCTGATACATCTTCGCCATCCCAGGCGCGGCCATAAAGTCACGGAAGAATGTATTTCTGACCACAACTTTCAAACCTGCGGGAACTTCGGTTATCTTCACGGTATCGTCAATGTCCGAAATCACTGATAGTCCGGTGGATTCAATCAGACGGACTCGCCCTATGCCAGAGTACCCTTTTTCCACAGCGTGATAGGTTAGCCAGCCATCCTGCGAACCTTGCCGGCTTAACAGCTCCCTGGCTTTCGTTACCGGGATTTCCATAAAGCCCTCTATGAGGCCATTCATGTCTGTTTTGGGGAAGGTTTCATGTCCGTTCTGCACACGGTATGCCTGATTCTCAGGGTCATTGTCAAATTTAAAGGTAACGATCTCGTGAGATTCACTATCCGCTATGAAATCCTGGATGCGTAAACGGAAGTTATCGATTTCGTTTGAATCCAGATTACCCATAAATGCCGCCATTTTTGCCAACACTTTTTCAACAAGGCCACGACGTTCATGAACCCAGACGCGCATTGGGATTACCCAGGTATCCCCTTCCTTATACCCGTATGTGGGGTAAAAAGTTACGTGCTTTTCATCCAAGGCTGCCGTCGCGTATGTACCGTCAAAAACATGAGAGCAACTAACAAGTGAACAGATGAACAGAAAAGTTAGTATGGGTTTCATAGCAAGCATCCTCCAACCCTTACAGGTATTTGATTGAGTTGATTGCCCGGAATTTTAGCATTGTTATTATTTTGTGCAAGCAAAATAAATATTAATATTTTGTTTTATTAATGGAAATATTCTGTATAATCATAAATATACTTTAATCGTTAAGCGGCATTGTTGTATGTAATATAGGTTTCAGATAACCTGCTACGTATAAAATATAACATCGTAACCTTTCACATCTTATGCTAGTCGGACATCGTGTTCGATGGTATAGGCGGACTACGTAATAGTCGCTAACTGAAGTAGGTGATTGGCTATTTGTAGTTGCCTAATTCTATCAGACCGGACAAGAGTCTCTGACCCACAATGCAGGTTCACGGCTCACATTCAAATCTTTCCCTCTCAACTTTTGAATAATTCTGGTCAGGTAATTCCGGATGCTACAAAGGGCAATTGGATTATCATTTATCAGAGGGCCATTAACTAACGTGACCTGGCTCATATTTTAACCATAAGGAGTTTCAGTGAATTTTAAAACGTTTAATTTCCACCCGCACATTGCGGCTGGCGTGCAGGCGCTTGGGTACATTACACCCACGCCGGTACAACTTCAATCTATTCCGTCAATTCTTCAAGGTCGCGATGTTATGGCACTGGCCCAGACCGGAACGGGCAAAACTGCAGCATTCGTGTTGCCGATTTTGCAGCGCCTGATGCAAGGGCCGCGCGAACGACTTCGCGCTCTCATAATTGCACCAACTCGTGAGCTGGCAGAGCAAATACACGAGGCTATTGGTGGACTGGGCAAGCAAACAGGTTTACGCAGTGTTACCATTTATGGAGGTGTGTCTATAAACCCACAAATTCAGAAACTGCGTCGCGGAACAGAAATCGCCGTAGCCTGCCCCGGCCGTCTCCTCGATCATTTAAGACAGGGCACCATCAATGTATCACAGGTAGAAGTGCTCGTGCTTGACGAGGCTGACCGTATGTTCGACATGGGCTTTTTGCCTGATGTGCGGAAGATATTAAAGCACCTGCCCGCTCAGCGGCAGACACTCTTTTTCTCCGCCACGATGCCCGCCGATATCCGTCGTCTTGCACACGATATTCTGCGTGACCCGGTTACGGTACAAATCGACCACACGGTACCGTTAACCACGGTATCACATGCACTGTATCCGGTCGATCAGCACCTCAAAACTTCGATGCTGACGGAGATTTTGCGCCACACAAATACGGAATCGGTACTTATTTTTACACGCACCAAGCATCGTGCCAAGCAGGTGTCACGGCAACTCGAAAAAGCGGGCTACTGCGCGACTTCGTTACAGGGTAACCTATCGCAGAACCAACGTCAGGCCGCTCTCGATGGCTTTCGTGATGGTTCGTTCAAGATCCTGGTAGCAACCGATATTGCCGCTCGCGGGATCGATGTTTCGCGGATTTCTCACGTAATTAACTACGACATACCTGACACCGCAGAGGCTTACACTCATCGCATCGGTCGTACCGGCCGTGCAGCCAAAACCGGCGATGCGTTTACCCTTATCACACGGGAAGATGCATCTATGGTGCGCACCATAGAAAACGCCCTTGACGTAAAGCTCGAGCGACGGACACTGAAGGACTTCAATTACACTGCGCCCGCGCAAAAGTCAGCATCTGAACGATATCAACCGCAGCGCCGTCATAAACAAGTTACTACAAGACGGACAGGGGTACAAAAATCAACCAGTTTCGGATCCACGACACGAAAGGCATCAACCACAAAGACAACGAAGGAGGGTCGCCCTAAGGCAACGAAGCCTGGCCACCCCCATGTTTCGCACACGACTGATGCATCGACACGCAGATCGCACCACTCGCGCGGAACACGTTGACTCAGCACTATGTAATTAGGCCTGCAGCTATTTTTTAATGTAGAGCGAAGAGACTCTTCGCTCTACAACCATACCTTTGAAAAATATTCCCCCCAAAAACAAAATATGAAGCAAAGACAAAAAGATATAGAATTTGAAGGGATTAAAATGTTAAGATACTTGGGTAATTAACGGGAAAAACCATAAAATGTCTCGTATAAAAACTTTCTTACCTTCTATTTCAGTGCCTGAGTTGTAAGCTGAATTCCTTTGTGTACGCACAAACAAGGTTATCAGTCCTACCCCTTTGGTATGGAAGTTCCTAAGGATTAAAATCGAATTATTTGGGATAGCATAGTATGCTAAAAGAAAAAATAGGATTTATTGGCGGTGGAAAGATGGGCGAGGCACTAAGCAATGGCATTATTAATGCCAAATTGAGTACACCTGACAATATTATGGTAAGCGATGTGGTTGCAGAACGATGCAGACTTTTAACAAAAGAACACGGTATAAAGACCACTCAAAACAACAAGGACGTTACTTCCTTTGCCGATATTATCATATTAGCGGTAAAACCGCAGTTGATGAACGACGTACTCGTCAATTTAAAAAATGATATTACCCATCGTCATTTAGTAGTGTCAATTGCAGCCGGTATACCTATTCGTTTTATTGAATCCCGGTTACAAGGAGACGTTAGAGTAATCCGGGTAATGCCCAATACCCCATGTCTGACAGGTGCATCAGCCACTGCTTTTGCTCCTGGCAAGTACGCTACACATGCAGACGGGCAGTTGGTGTTCACCATATTCAGCGCCGTTGGTAAGGTATTTGAGCTTGATGAAAAGTATCTTGATGCCGTAACGGGGTTGAGTGGAAGTGGTCCTGCATACGTGTATATGTTCATTGAGGCATTGTCTGATGGTGGCGTCAAGATGGGGTTGGCAAGGGATGTGGCCACCACTCTGGCAGCACAAACTGTACTGGGAGCTGCAAAGATGGTATTGGAAACAGGGCAGCATCCTGCACAGTTGAAAGATGCCGTGACCTCACCGGGGGGCACAACTATTGAAGGGATAAGTAAATTAGAAGACGGCGGACTTAGATCGGCCGTTATACATGCTGTTGAGGCTGCTACCTTAAAATCGAAGAAATTGGGTGAATCGCTATAAATATCGTGTAGTATAGCAAACTATAGTACTCACCTTAATCCCCTGCTTCGCAAGGAGGGTGAACGACATTACCATACTCTACAGTATATCCTATATGGGTAACGATGTGCTTCAAAAAGGGGCTTCAAATAATTATTCTAAAAGGGAATCTGTATAAAGGAGTTATTCGTGCTTATAAGTAAAATAGATAAACACAAAATTGATCTGGCATCAAACACCTTAAGAATGCTTTCTGCAGACGCTGTTGAAAAGGCGCAATCAGGTCATCCCGGTCTCCCTATGGGATGTGCGGACATCGCTTTTGTTCTCTGGATGCAATTCCTGCGATTTAACCCAAAAGACCCACAATGGCCAAACCGGGACAGATTTATCCTGTCTGCCGGGCACGGCTCCATGTTATTGTATTCTTTGTTACATCTTTTTGGCTACGATCTGAGCTTAGATGAAATAAAACAATTCCGCCAATTTGGGAGCAAGACTCCCGGTCATCCTGAATATGGGCATACCCCCGGGGTAGAAGTTACTACGGGACCTCTCGGTCAGGGATTTGCCAACGGAGTGGGTATGGCGCTGGCTGAACGGGTGATAGCTGACCGATTTAACAAAGATGGCAGAACTATTATTAACCATCATATTTATGGTCTTGTGAGCGATGGTGAACTGATGGAAGGCATAACATCAGAGGCAGCTTCATTCGCAGGACATCTCGGACTTTCCCGTATTATTTATATTTACGATAGTAACCAAATCTCTATTGAGGGAAATACATCTCTTACCTTTACAGAAGATGTTGCAAAACGGTTTGAGGCCTATAACTGGCGCGTATACAAGATCGACGGGCATGACCATAATGAAATTGCCGGGGCTATCGAATCGGCACGAAATGAAAAAGAGAAGCCTTCTTTGATTATTGCCAGGACTCACATTGGCAAAGGCAGTCCCAATAAACAGAATACGGCATCAGTTCATGGCGAGCCGCTGGGAGCGAAAGAACTCGAATTAACAAAAGAAAACCTCGGCTGGCCTAAAAGCCCGGCATTCTACATCCCGGATGAAGTAAAACAGCTTTGTCAAACCCGTATTGCAGAACTCCGGGTAGAGTATGTGGACTGGCAGTCTCTGTTTAATACAGGGAAAAAAGAAGACCCAAATCTTTCCCAGGTATGGGATGCCTACTTTAAAAAAGAGATTCCTGAAGATTTGGAATCCGAATTACTCAAAACCATAAAAAAAGATTCAATGGCTACCCGTTCAGCATCCGGAGAAATGATGCAGGTAATTGCACAGCGGATACCCTCTTTTCTGGGTGGCTCTGCTGATCTTTGCCCATCGACAAAGACGTACATCAAAAGTGCCCCTTCTCTGGACAAAAATAGATTTACAGGGAAGAATATTCATTTTGGGGTCAGGGAGCATGCCATGGGTGGTATTTTAAATGGATTGGCACTTTACGGAGGTGTTATCCCCTTTGGTTCGACCTTTCTGATGTTCTCGGATTATATGAGGCCTTCCATTCGACTTGCAGCCCTAATGGGGATTCAGGTGATCTATGTATTTACCCACGATAGTATTTTTGTCGGGGAAGACGGGCCAACCCATCAACCCATCGAACATCTACCATCCCTGCGTGCAATTCCAAACATGCTTGTAATACGGCCATCAGATGCCACAGAAACCGCCGCAGCATGGGTAGAGGCGCTCAATCATAAAGATGGCCCAACGGTTCTGATCCTGACCCGCCAGGATGTGCCGGTAATTAACCGCTCAATCTATCCACCACAAAGTCAATTAAAACATGGCGCTTATAAATTGAAGGATTCGACAAAACCCCCTGAGATTATCCTTATGGCAACCGGTTCAGAGGTCTCTATTGCCCTTGAAGCCACGTTACAATTGCAGGCGAAGGGTGTCCAGGCAAGGCTGGTCAGTGTGCCTAGCTTTGAGCTGTTTCGGTCTCAATCTGAAGAGTACAAGAATAGCATACTGTCACCTTCCTGTAAGAAACGAGTGGCTATTGAAGCCGCCGGGAAAAGCAGCTGGTATGAATTTGTTGGATTCGATGGTCTTGTCATTGGAATCGATCGGTATGGTGCCTCGGCACCAGCAAAAATATTAGCAGATCACTATGGTTTTACGACAAAGAATATCTTAAGTGAGATTGCTAAAAAATGGGGTATATAAGCATTTGTCAAAATTTTAGCAAATAACGTGGCACCTACACCTTGTGGTCTGCATTCCCCATAAGAGCTAAGTTAAAATTACGGATTAATTTAACCGTGTAATGAATAACGAATAACGAGCAGGGAATTTCGAATTATGAAGTTTTCTTATCCTTCGACATTCATTATTCCTTGTTCGATATGGTAAGCCTTGCTTTTTATTGCGATGCTTCAAAACTCGTCCATGGTAAACGGGTCGTCTGTCATCGTGCCGTGAAACTTTTCGGCATGGGTGATAGCGTCCTGACGTTGCTGGAATACATGGATGCGATTGTCGTTGGTTTTATTTGTGACCAGTTCACTTTCTACAAAATAGGCCATATATGAGTCTATTTTATTCCCCCTCATTTCATCGGTAACGATAACATGATCCATCCGGTGGACATTGTTTTTGAACCATTGCACCGCACAATAGATAGAACAAAATTTTTTTGTTGACCGATCCTTAAGGACAATATCAACCTCATAGATGGGTGTGACTGCTGAACCATCGTAAGCACAACGCGGGTTCTTCACGAATTTTTGATAAGATACCCCTATGAGCGCAATGATGAAAATAATAATGAGTCCGATCCAGAATTTTTTTGTCATGTGAGAATTCAATTAGTTAACTGAAGCAAATACAGACAATTCATAATCACACGGACAAACTTGTTTATCCGTGCCACCCGGTGAAAAATTTTGTCATGTAAGCATCAAATGTATTGTCACCATCACAAGGGAGGCAAGCAGGCACAAGACCGATAAGCTATTTACCTTCACCAAAAGCCTCTCTGTTACAATGTGTGTTTCTGAAACCATGCAAAGAAGACGCAGCATACCCATCCAACCGATAGCAAAGGTACCAATGATAAATAACCCAAGCATAATGGGGGCATCAGGTACCAGGCCATTTCCCATAAAGCAATAAATACAGTGATGGTAAGGCAATTGCATAAGTCTGGGGGCAATGTTTTCAATATACGCATAGATCACAACGGGGATATTGACAATCCCTATAGCGGCCTGGCTATACATGATAATCTTCCTGGGTAATGATGCTAATGAAGACCATTTCTTTGAAAGAGATATAAATAACAAGGTGATAAGTGCTGTATTTGTCAGATAATACCCTATAAATAAAATCTTTTGAAAGTGTCTTCCAAAGATGGCCTGGGGGA